>CBDCBZ010000001.1:0-223636 GCA_965214395.1 Tepidiformaceae bacterium | reverse complement strand
GCTGCCGTCTCGGCACGGGCACGGCCGTGATGTACGCCGCCGAGCGTCGCTGATCGACCACGCTCCCCGTGGGCTGGCGGTGCTCATCCAGCGCCCAGTGGCGCTGCGGGTACTCGTACGGCGAGTTGAGGGACGGGAGGTGCGAAGACCAGCGGGACTGCCAGAGGAGGTGGACTCGTTTACTGGGGGCCAGTTACTGTACCCTGCTCGAATGAGCGTAGCTCGTGACACCTACTCTGAACATTACGATGTCGCCGTCGTCGGTGCTGGACCAGTGGGGAGCGTGTGCGCGCTTGCCCAGGCACAGAAGGGGCGCCGGGTAGCGCTGTTCGAAGCGCACCCGAATCGAGCCGGCCGGTTGGCGGGCGAGTGGCTCCATCCACGTGCGTTGAGAATGCTGCAACAGGTGGGGATCCGTTTCGACGTCCCGGCCCAGGCCTCCATGACCGATGGGTTCGTGGTGTTCCCCGAGGATGGCTCGGAGCCGATAGTGCTCCCCTACCCGGATGGGTCACGCGGCATTGCCTGCGAGCACGAATCCCTCGTCCGGCTGCTGCGCGAGACAGCGATAAGCGAGCGTGGTATCGACTTCATACCCGACCGCGTGCACGCGGTCGATGACCATCGCGTCACATTCACGCTGGACGATCGCGAGCAGTCCGTGACGGCAGACCTGATAGTCGGCGCCGACGGACAGCGGTCCGTGGTGCGACGGTCGCTGGGTCTGATCACGAAACCGACGGCCTGCTCGCGCATGTTGGGGTTCGAGCTGAACGGACTGTCACTGCCCAGGGAGGGCTACGGCAGCATCGTGTGTGGCGGACCTGGCCCGATCTTCGTGTACCGGTTGAGCGAGCAGAGCATCCGCGTCAATGTCGACATCCCGTTGAGGTTCCCACCCCGTCAGACGACTGACCTGCTGTTGGACTCCTATGCTCCCGTGCTTCCGGAAGAGATCAGGTCGGAGTTCAGGGAGGCGGTGATCGAGAGGCGCTACCACTCCACGGCCAATACGTTGAGTCCGCGTACCTCGTACGGGACCCCTCGCCGGGTGCTGATCGGCGACGCGGCGGGACACTACCATCCGATGACGGCGGTGGGACTCACGCTCGGTCTCGACGATGCCATCGCGGTGACCGAGAGCGCGGACCGTCGCGAATTTGAGGCCGGGCGCTTCAAGGCTGTCCGCGCGCCGGAGATGTTGGCTCTGGCGTTCTATGAAATCATGGTCGACCAGCGATCCGAGGCCACGGCGCTCAGGCGCTCCGTCTACCAGCTGTGGCGCAGCAACCATCGGGTGACCGAGCAGGCCATGCGCTTGCTCAGTTGTGAAGACACTTCGGAGCGTAGCCTGGGACTGGTGGGCGCCCGCACGGTGGCCCAGACGGTTGCGGCGACGATTCCGCGATCCCGAAGCACACGCGAGTGGCGCCAGGCAGGCAGCAGCGTCTACTCCCTCGCTGTTCGCATCGGGTGGTTCTTGCGCGGCGTCTGGCTACTGCGCCGGGGGAGAGCCACTGGTGAAGCAAGGAAGCAGCAGTTTCTTGAGCTCATGGCGCGCGGGCTTCCGACCTCCATGCGGGCGAAAGACCCCTCCAACCGGCCGTCCGCCAGGAGCACTTGATGGACCTCGATGCCCGTTCTGCCTTGAGGAGGGCAACCGAGCGCCTGCTCCAGCTCCAGGGTGAGGATGGCAACTGGGAGGGCGAGGTCGTCTGGTGCCCCATGCTCTCCGCACAGTATGTGCTGCTGCACCACCTGCTCGAGCTGCCGATCGAGCCCGACCGCCGCCGCGGCGTGCTGCGCTACTTCCGGCGGACCCGCCTCAGCGGAGGTCTGTGGAGCCTGCACGAGGGCGAACCCCCGAACCTGTTTGTCACCACCCTGGTCTACGTCTCGGCCCGCTTGCTCGGTGTCGAGCGGGACGATCCGCTGATCGATCCCGCGCGACGATTCCTGCAGAGCGAGGGAGTGCTCGGGATACCGACCTGGGGCAAGTTCTGGCTGGCACTCCTCAATCTCTACGATTGGCGCGGCGTCAATCCCATCCTCCCGGAGCTGTGGAGCCTGCCTCGCTGGATGCCGTTACATCCATCGAAGTGGTACAGCCACACACGGCTCATCTACATGGGAATGGCTGCCGTCTACGCGCACCGGTTCCAGGGCCCCGTCACGCCCGAGATCGCCTCGATACGCGAAGAGCTGTACCCCGGCGGGTTTGCCAGCGCTGACTTCGCTGCAAGCCGCAACCGCCTGCGGGACGCTGACCTGCATGCCAGGCCAAGCGTTTGGCTCCGCGTGGGATTCGGACTCGCACGGCTCTTTGATCGGTTACACAGCAGGCGTCTGCGCGATCGCTGCGTGCAGGCGCTGGTCCGCAATATCAAGTGGGAACTGCAGACCACCAACCACACCAGCATCTCGCCGGTCAGCGGCATGCTGAACATCCTTGCCCTGTGGCTGCACGACCCCCAGGACGCGGACGCGCTGCGCGCGCTCGCGCAGCTGGACCGCTGGATCTGGGAAGACGACGAGGGAGGGCTACGGATCTCCGGGGCGAGAAGCGCCTCCTGGGATACCGCCTTCGCCTTGCAGGCCCTGTCGACGGCTTCCGACTTCGACGGCGTACAGGACGCGCTCCAACGCGGAGCGGGCTACCTGCGCGGTCAGCAGATCGGCGTCAGCTTCGAGGGCTATCGCGAGGCCTACAGGAACGACCCTCGGGGCGGCTGGTGTTTTGCCGCGGGATGGCACGGCTGGCCGGTGACCGACTGCACCGCCGAGGCGGTGCTTGGGTTGCTCTCCGCCGACGGGGAGGCGGTGGACGGGGAGGCGGTCGACGAGGCCGCTCTGGGCGACGCGGTCCGGTTCATGCTGCGTGGGCAGAACCGGGACGGCGGCTTTGGCACATATGAACAGCAGCGCTCCATCGTTGGTCTCGAGTGGCTGAATCCGGCCGAGATGTTTGGCGACTCGATGACGGAGCACTCCTACGTGGAATGCACCGCCTCCTGCATCGCCGCGCTCGTGGCGTGCCAGGAGCGCGTTCCGCAGGTCATTGGCCGAGCGGAAACCGGGGCCATCGCGCGGGCCAGCGCATGGCTGCGCTGTGCCCAGGAGCGAGACGGTTCCTGGCGGGGGGCATGGGGCGTCCACTTCATCTACGGCACGCTATTCGGAATCAGGGGCCTGTCTGCCGCTGGCGTCCGCCCCGACCATCCAGCCCTGCGCTCCGCCTGCCGGTGGCTGCTGGACCGTCAGCGAGCGGACGGGGGGTGGGGCGAGCACTACAGCGGCTGCGCTACCGGCCAGTACGTCGCGCATGAAGAGAGCCAGGTCATCCAGACCGCGTGGGCACTGATCGCCCTTCTCGAGGTCGGCGACCCAGACCAGACGGCTATCGAGCGGGGAGCCGAGTTCCTCATCGGCTCGCAGTCAGCAGACGGGACATGGCCCAGGCAAGACGGGGCCGGGGTGTTCTTCCGCACGGCCGTCCTGGATTACGCGCTGTATCGCCAGTACTTCCCCCTGCACGCGCTTGGTCTCTACGAGCAGCGGCGCGCAGCCGCGTAAGCCTGACGCCGCCTCGTTCAGGCGTACGCCCTCGTCGCGCCGGTTCCTGGGCACGCGCTGCGGCCGTGTCACATGGCGGAGGCGTCCTGAGTGCGAGAGTGGCTTCGACGGCGTCGTCAGACCGGAATCTCGTGACGCTGTTCCTTGATGACCAACTTGACCGTCTTCCGGAGCGACTGCGTCGGAAGGGGACTGATGCGCAGCTCGGCGTCGGGTGGTGACAGCTCGAACGTGAAGTGGTGGGCCAGCAAGAGCAGGTTGTAGGCAACCTGCATCTCGGTCCAGCGGCGGCCCAGACAGGCATGGGTGCCCAGGCCAAACGGCGCGTAGCCCGGGCTGAGGTGCTCGTTGCGCGGCGGCAGGTAGCGGTCGATGTCGAACGTGAAGGGGTCCGGAAAGACCTCTTCCATGTAATGGGGAGCGGTCTGAAGAATGATGACACGCGACCGCAGGGGCAACTGGTAGCCCTCGACGATGCACGAGTTCATGACGGTGCGC
Organism: Tepidiformaceae bacterium; assembly: GCA_965214395.1. Lineage (GTDB taxonomy): Bacteria > Chloroflexota > Dehalococcoidia > Tepidiformales > Tepidiformaceae > UBA2991. Next base: position 219,565 of record CBDCBZ010000001.1, on the reverse strand, counting down.
ATCGAGAGGCTGACGTTGGGCGTGAGCCGCAGGACCTCCATCAACACGCGATGCGTGACATCGATGCTGGCCGGGGACAGGTCTTCACCGGTAGGGTCGCCGTCGGCGAAGAGCGCGTCGGCTTCTGCCTGCACGCGCCGGTAGACATCGGGGTTCGACGCCAGGAAGTAGTGAGCAAAGCTGGTCAGGTCCGCGAGGTACATACCGGTCAGCATCAACGTGTTGAGCGGGAAGCTCAGGTCGGTCTCGGGGAGGAACTGCTCCTCGTTGGCGTGGACAGCGATGTAGCCGTCGATGAGGTCCGGGGGCCGCCCGGCGCGCTGGGCCGGGGTGTGGCTGGCCCTGATCTGTTGGGCCATACGGGCGCTGATCTTGCCGCGTCGTCTCATGCGCGGCAGCTTCAGCAGGAGCTTCGGCAGGATGCCGGTGAGGTGAGTGACGAGCACGAGCTTGTTGAACGAGAGGATGTCCTCGAACACGTCCTGCGATTCGTGGCTGACCATGAGCGGGGACGCCTGCGCGTTCATGTACCGCCGGAATGCTGGCCCGGCCAGGAGGACGTCGCCGACCGCCCACGATGACAGGTGCCGACGCGTGATGCCAGCCATCTCGTCGAGGCGGTGTGCGAAGGTGTTGGGCGAGTGTGAGGGCTGCAGGCCCTTCCGGAAGTGGAAGTGATCGGAGCCGTCCATGGTGTGAATGGTGCGGGAGACGCCGTGGGCCTCCTCGACACTGGCCAGATACTCCTTGGATCGCAGGGACAGGCGACCATACCGCTGGACCCAGCGGTTTACTTCAGGGCCGGCGAGGACGATGTAGGGCTGCTTTGAGAACGGCGGGCGCAGCTCAGACACGGGGCCGTACTCGTCTGCGATGTCCGCAAACAGGGCGGGCAGGTTACCGGAGCGCAAGTGGCGATTTAGCAGCAGCTTGCGCAGCGGGAGGCGCGGAATCGTCTTGGTCAGGACCGAGCGCAACTGTGGACTAGCGATGTTGCTGCTCACGGCCGTGGTGATGGAACGGCCGATCACGTCCAGCCGGCCGACGAGCTCGATGCGCTCCTCGGCCGCCTCGTCAAGGGGCACGATGAAGCGGATGACGTTACAGGCGTTAAGGAGGGCGATCGTGATGACGTCGCGCGGGTGGGGGATCTCATCGGCGAGGATGATCGCCTGAATGCGCGTCTTGATGGGAGTGCCGGGAGCGTCGTCGGGGGAGTCGGGGCGGGGGGTGCGCCAGGCCGAGCGAGCCAGGGTCCAGAAGTCGCCGTCGTGGTGTTCCAGCAACCCCTGCGCAACCATGCGGTTGAGCAAGAGGTCGATGATCGCCTCCGCACGCGGGGCGAGCCTCTCGATCCAGTACTCCGTGCTGCGGTGCTCCTGCTCCTCCGCGATCTCAGCCAGGATGGGATCGAGGGCGGGAGCCCCGGTTGGAGTCCTGTCGATGAGGAACAGGGATTCGAGGTCGGTGTCAATGCGGGACAGGAGTGAGAGCTCTGCCAACACGGCACCGATGACAGTGCAATTGAGGGTCCAGCCCGGCACCTGATAGAAGTAGCCGCTTTCCTCGTTGAGGAGCGACAGAATGAGTTCCTCCGGTAGGGAACGCGCTTCTCCGATGATTGCGCTTCCGTCTGGATCCGTCAGCTGATTCGTCATATAGAGTTCAGTCCCCGGTAAGGGTTTACGCGGATGCAACGTAATAATTTTACTCCCGCGGACGTTGTCCACAAGCGCAACGCGAGACCGGCGCCGCCGATGGCCGCCATGCGGCCGGCCGCGGACCGTCTCGATTGAGCCGGCGCGGGATCTCCCTCGGCCGCCCGCCGCGCGAGCTGGGGCCGCGCCGATGACCGCGTCAGCCCGGGTGGGGATGCACGACACCACCCCACGAAGCCCTACGCCGTGCCCTGCTGCTCGTCGTGGCGCCGATGCACCGCGTCTATGGCCGTATCGAGACTTCTCGACCAGTCCTGCACCTGCGAGCGCAGCCGCATATTCTGGTACGCGCCCCAGACTGCCATGGCGGGTGGCACCAGGAGCGCGGAGATGACCAGCGAATACGCGATCGCAACCACTGCCGTGATGCCGAACTGCTGGAGCGCGGGAACCGGTGACAGGATCAGCATCCCGATCCCGATACCCGTTGTCAGGGCGGAACCGAGGAGGGCGGAACCGATCGTTCTCAGGGTGTGAACCGCCGCCATCTCGGGAGCGCGAATGCGAGTGTACTCCTCCCGGTAGCAATGAATAATATGGATCGTGTAGTCCACGCCGATTCCGATAGAGAGTGCCGTGATTGTTGCCGTCACGAGAGTGTACGGAATTCCGAGCAGGGCCATGGTGCCGATGATCCAGATGAGGACGAGCACGATCGGCCCGATGGCGATTAAGGCTAGCATTGGCTGGCGGAACGTCAGCCAGAAGAACAGAAACAGGATGCCGAACGCCGCTGCAATCGTGGTCGCGATCGCCTGCGTCTGACGGCTCGTTATCTCTTCCGTCAACGTCACGGAGGTCACGCTCTCTGAAGTCACCGTGATGGCGTCGTCGTCCCCAAACCAGATCCCCTCTACTTGTTCCTGCAGGAGTTTCGTCTTCTCCGGGTCGTTCGTGAAGGTTGGGAACTGCAGCAGGATCGCGTCGATACCCTTCGGATCGTCGACCAGCAGACGCGCGACGGCAGGCTCCCTCGCAGCGAGCCTGTCCAGAAACTCCTGCATCAAGACTGGATCGAAGCTCCACCCCGCCGTGGCTTCCTCGAAGAGCGCGGCGAGTTCCGCGTCGTAGTTGTCCCCAGGCTCGCCCGTGTCAGTCGTCCAGTCCTGCGCGAGTAACTCGAAGGACGCCTGGATGGGTCCCGCCGCGGCCTGCGGCCGCTGCTGTTCGTCCTCGAAGGCTGTCGTCAGATCGTGCAGGTTTACCAGTGTGCGGGTCTCTGTGGCCTCGAGACGCAGGAGGATATTGGCGATTTCCGGTGAACCGCCGACGGCGGCATTCAGCGTCTCCAGGTCGTTCGTGACGCTGCCGCCCCTGGGCATGATGTCCAGGATGCTGAACCTGGACTCGATCCGCGTGGACGCGAGCCCGAATCCGATCGACAGCACCAGGATGGCGATGAGATACGGAGCGGGCTTTCGGGTAACGCTGGTCCCTAGCAGCTCCGCCATCCGATCGATACCCGGCAACGCCTGCGAGACTGCCCGGGGAGGCGCCAGGTTGCCCCGTGACTCGCGCCGTCGGTCGATGATCAGCCGGCCGGCCGGCAAGAGCGTCAGCATCACGATCATGCTCATGCCCACGCCCAGCCCGGCTACGACGCCGAAATCCCTGATTGCGGGAATGGGGGAGAACAGTCCCACGAGGAAGCTCACGATCGTCGTCACGGCTGCCAGGGCCACGGGGACTGTCACGACCCGAAGCCCGGACCGGGAGGCAGCGAGCACCGACTCCTGGCTGCCTCTCGCCTCGCGGTAATGCAACGCCACCTGGATGCCGTAGTCCACCGTGAGGCTGATGATGAGTATCGGGATGATCACCGAAATGCCGCTCGGCCGGCCGAGGAGGCCGAGCCCGTTCGGCCCCAGCCAACCCTCCGCGCCGACGACCCACACGATGGCCATCAGCAGGCCTGTGAGCGAAAGCACCACGTCCGATGGCGATCTGAGGAAGAGAAACATCAGACCCGCGATCAGCAGAAATGATGCTCCGATGAGCGGGGTGACGTCCTCCTGATACGACCGCTGATACTCATCCTCGATCACCGCCTGGGACACACTGCTCACGAGCAGCGGGTCGGTTTCGCCAGCCACGATCTCATGAATCCTGAGCTCAGCGTCCTTAATTCGGTCGTCGCCGGTGTCTCGGAGGCGGATCGCGGCGATCGCGACCGGTGTGCCGTCGGTGTCGGTTCCGGTCAGCGAGTTGAGAGCGCCCTCGATCTCGGGAACGCTGCGTACGGCGTCAATCCGTTCCTGTGAGAGCGACTCGAGACCGTCTGCCCCGAGCACGGATTCGATGATCAGAGAGGGTGCGGCGATCGGGTCGGTCGGCGCGAACAACGCCGCCAGCTCAGGGTCGCTCGCGATCTCCTCAATCAGGCCGGACATCTGCGAGAGTCCGTCGGGGGTCAGCGCCTCCCCGCGGAAGAGCAGCGTGACCACGTTGAGTTCGCCCGACTCTCCGAAGAGCTCGCCGATTTCGTCCAGTGCCCTGGCGACAGCATTGTCGCGGGGGAAGTACCCATCCGTCTCGTCGAGCTCAGCGCGTAGCGAAGCACCTGCGCCCAGCACGATGGTGATAAGGACGAGGACGCCGATGGCGATCCGGGGGCGTGCTGTGACCAGCCTGCTCACGAGGCTAAGCACGCGGTGCACCGCTCGAGTGCGTTGCGGACACGGGACCAGCCTTTCGTGATGTCACTGCGCCAGCCAGCATCATAGCGGCGTTGGGCGACCTCTTCATCCAGGGAATGTTGGTCGGCCAGGGTCACGTCCCCGGTAAGTGATGCCAGGGTGCACCATCCTGATCAATGTTTCTCAGCTGGCAACCTGCAGCAGCACCTCGTCGCCCGAGGCGACCGCGGCCGCGGCATCGTCATGGAGCGCCGCCCCTCCGCCCACTCGTCTGTCGGCGGGGTCACGGTCGCGGTGTGGTCTGCGGCGACGCGCGGCGTCGCGCCGTGGCCGAGGCTCGCCGCGGCGGCCACGGCCAGCGCGATCACCACGATCGCCGCCAGCGCGCGCCCGCTCACTTGCCCTGCCCCACGCGCCGCAACGACTCCACGATCGCGTCGAGGATCGCCTCCACGTCGCGCGCCTCGCCGCCCGCCTGCGCGGCGGCGGCCACGCCCGCCACGGCGTCCTGCCCGCGCCCGGCGGGCGTGAGCGTGGTGGCGTTGATCTCCTGCCACCAGCCGCTCGCCGCGTCCTCGATACTCACGTAAATCACGCCGTTGACGTAGCCGCCGCCGCCGTAGCGCAGGCGCGTGCCCGCGGGCACGTCGATCACGACCTCACCCGCGAGCAGCCAGGCGCGCCCGCCCTCGATCACGTTGTCGGGCAGCAGCGAGGGGATGCCGCCCGCGCCGATGAAGGCGGGGCTGCCCTCGACCGCCGCGGAGGGGCTGCCCGCGAGCGTCCCGGCGACGGCGCGCAGCTGCCAGTGGTGGGCGTGGCGCACCCCGCCGGGATTCAGCCCGCTCACGAGGTAGCTGCGCGTCGCCGCGGCGGAGCCGGGCACGTCGGTCCACGCCCCCCAGGGCTTGAACTCCTCCCGTTGCAGGCGCAGCCGGTACTGCCACTTGGTGACGCCCGCGGCATCGCCGCCCGGCGTCCACTCGAGCAGTACCTCGCCGGCGTTGCCGGTCGTCACGGCGAGCAGCACGGGCGCGGCGGGCGGGCCCAGCGCGGCGAAGCTCGCCGACACCGTGCGGTCGCCGTCCAGCGTCAGCGCGCAGCTCGCCGAGCGCGCCGCCGTGGCCGCGCAGTCGCCGCCCCAGGCGCTCAGCCGGTAGCCCGCCTGCGCTGTCGCTGTGACCGTGACCGCCGTGCCCGCGACGTAGCCCGGTCCGGCCGGGTCCGCGCTCAGGCTCCCGCCCGCACCCGCCGCGAGCGTCAGGGTGTAGGTCGCGGGCGTCGCCGTGGCGGTCGGCGTCGGCGTGGCCGTTGTCGTCGGGGTCACGGTCGCAGTCGCCGTCGTAGTGGCAGTCGCGGTTGCAGTCGGCGTGGGGGTGGGCGTGGCGCAGTCCTTGATCGAGAGCTTCCCGAGGTCGTTGCTCGACACCTTGCGCAGCACGGGCGGCACGCAGCCCGTGAAGGCGTTGCCCGACACCTCCAACGTCGAGAGCCCCTCGAGGTTCGACGGGTTCAGGAACATCCAGGCCCGCGAGATCGTACCCGGCCACGCCGGTCACTTCGCGGCGCTCAAGCGCGTCGCGTACGACTTCTCGAAGACCAACGAGCCGAAGGAGTGAGCGGATGTCGCGGACTGGATGCGGGCGGAATCTAACGTGTTCGCCATTGTCAACACCAAGCAGCATGCGACGGAGCTGCTTGACGCCCTTGGCAATCCCAGGAGCTCTGCACCCCTCGACGCTTCTCTGCCGCGCTCATCGCGACGAGTACTTGCTGAGGTGAGGGAGCGACTCTCCGCTGGCAGACCGTGTCGCGTTGTCGGTACGCAGGTGGTGGAGGCGGGCGTCGACCTCGACTTCGCGACGGTGTTCCGCGCCGAAGCTCCGCTCGACTCCATCATCCAGGCGGCCTCCGGCGTGACGGCGAGCATGATGTTGGCTTTGGCGCTCGGCGTCTCCGGGCATGGGGCTGCCTCCCAAGCTATGCCCCGACCGCCGTGCCTATCCTGAAAGACGACCGCCCCTCATTTCCAGCACCTTTATGAGTAAGGGCGTTTGCGCTATAGTAGATGCGAGCGGGGTAGATGTCGGGCTTGGGTTGCCAAGGGGATTGTGTGATGCGTACCCCCCCCCCCGTTTACTTCTCCATGGCGCAGCGGAAGATGGCTAGGCTGTCGCTTCGACTGGCAGCGGCGCCGATCTTGCTGTGGGTTGCACTGGCCCCGTCAGCGCCCGAGGCCGACGCCCAGAGTTCCATCTTCGTTGACTTCGACCGGGTCGTGTTCCACGACAGAACCGAAGACTTGATCTACAGTGATTACAACGTGCAGGAAGGCGCGACGCTGCGCCCCATCATCAAGTTCAGCGCGGCAACCCCCTCGGCTGCAACCTTCTCGGTCCTGGCCGAAGCGGGCACAGGCCCCGCCGAAGCCCGCGACGCCACCGCCGATGTGGACTTCCCCGCTGGCATCCACACCTTCACGGTGCCGGCGGGCAGCATCCGGCACAAGTTCGAGATTCCCATCTATTGGGATGCGGAGATCGAGGACTACGAGAATTTCACCCTCACGCTGCAAACGCCACCGAGCGGCTACGAGTTGGGCGACCACAAGATCTCCACAGTGCAGATCGTCAACGTTTCGCTCACTCCGAGCGACTGGACTCTCAATCCGGGCGGCCTGAGTACCGGCGACCAGTACCGGCTGCTGTTCAAGACCGGCAACCGGCGCGCCGGCGCTTCCAACAACATCAACCACTACGACGACTTTGTCCGCAGTCGCACCGCCGGCCACCCCTGGCATCCCGATATCGAGAAGTACGCCGACACATTCCGTGTTCTCGGCAGCGTCCACCGTTGGGCTCCCGGCAGCACTACGCGCAGGGTGGACGCGTCCTGGCGCACCGCGACCGGCGTGAGCTTACTCCCACAGCAACCGAACCTACCGGGCCACACGACGTTTGACACGCCGATCTACTGGCTGAACGGGATGCAGATCGCTCCCAACCACAACGAGTTCTGGACCGGGGTCTGGGGTGACGCCAACGCGCACGCCAACCAACGCCACGCCGACGGCAAGGTGGCCACCACCACCCAGGGGGCCAACACCGGCACTCTCGAGCACCCAGACAACAAGCTCCCTGAGCAACAGGTTGCAGGCACCCACTACCGGGACGGAGGTCTGGGCAGCGACACTGTGGCTTATGGCCACGGTGGACCTGCAAACAACAGGGACAACAGCGCCATCGATAAGAACACACACGCCAAGAACAATATTGCCCCCTACTTCGGCATCTCCGCGGTCTTCGAGGTGGGCGACTTCCAGACGGCGGACCCCGTGATCTCGTTCGAGGGACTCCGAAGAGTCGATGAGGGCGGAGACGCGACGTTCACCGTCACGGCGAGCGCGGCTCCTGTCGCCGACCTGACCATCAACCTCAACGTCAGGGAATCTACCGTCGGCGGCGTCAACTACGTCCCGAACCGCGAGGAAGGCGACCGGACCGTCGTCATTCGCGCCGGCCAGCAATCCGTGAAGCTCACCATCCCCACCAATGCGAGATACGCCAGGGAAGACAACGGCAAGGTGGTCGCCCGCATTCTGCCCGGCGCCGGCTATGCCGTGGCCGACCACACCGATTCCCAAAAGCGCTCCTGGCAAGCAACTGCAATCCGCAATCTCAATGACGGGGTGCAGCTGAATTTCGCGACCCAGCGCATCGCTGAGTTTGGCACTGCCCCGGTCAAAATCACCGTTGAAGTCGCCGACGGGTTCGCGCCGTGGGGGTCAGCTCGTACCATCAACTACACGGTGAACGGTTCAGCGGAGCACGGCGAGGGCAAGGACTACACCATTGATGGCTGCACGTCCTCACCGTGCAGCATCAGCCTGCCCGCGAACACCCACAGCGCCTCGATCCTGCTGAACATCAACAATGACGGCCTGGACGAGAATGACGAGACCATCGTGTTCACGCTGCAACCCGGCAGCGGCTACAAGGTGAACACCAGCAGGAAAACGACGAAGGTCACGCTGACGGACGACGACACCCGCGGCCTGACGTTCCATCGGCGCTGGGCGGACATCCGCGAGGGCTCCAGCGATACGATCACGGTCAGGTTGTCGTCGCAGCCGACGGCTGCCGTGACGGTCAAGATCGCCTCCAACAACCGGGATGTGACGGTCAGCCCGTCGACGCTCACCTTCAACCCCGGCGGCAGCGATCGCTGGGACAGGGCCCGGACGGTGACGATAGCGGCAGCGCAGGACAATGACGCGGTCGACGACACGGCAATCCTGACCTATACGACGTCGGGCGGGGACTACGGCGGCGCCAACGCGCTGAGCATCGATCGGCCGGTCAGCGTTGGTGACGACGACACCGCCACCATCACACCGTCCCAATTGCCCACCATCACCATCGACGGCGGCCCCGCGGTGACGGAAGGCAGCGCAGCCAGCTTCACGGTGAACGCCGACCCGGCGCCGACCGCACGCCTCACGGTGAGCGTCGAGGTCGTGGAGCCCCCCGGCCAGGACTTCGTGGCCGCGAGCCACGAGGGCGTGAGAACCATCACCCTGAACGCAGGCGCAACCTCCGCGAGCTTCACCGTCCCCACCGTGAACGACAGTACCGACGAGGCTGACGGGTTCGTGCAGGTGTTCGTGAACGACGGCGCCGGCTACAGCGCCGGCGGCGGCGGCTATGTCGACGTCAACGACAACGACGACCCCACCCCCGCAGCGTCCTTCTCCTCGGCGTCATCGAGCGTGGGCGAGGGTGACGGCTCGACCGACGTGCATGTGAATCTCACCCCGCCTGCACCCTCGGGCGGCCTCACGATCCGCTACACCGTCAGCGGCGCCGCGAGGGCTGGAAGCAGCAACGACTTCACCATCCAGAACTCCGGCACGCTGAGCGTCGCCGCTGGAGCGAGCTCCGCCACCATCCCGGTCGCCATCAATGACGACAACGCCACCGAGAACGCCGAGACGGTAATCCTGACCCTTACTGGCGGCACGGGGTACACGCTGGGCGGCACGACGGTCCATACGCTGACCATCAACGACAACGACGGCCCGGGCCCGGCGCTGCCCTCAGCGTCATTCGCCTCGGCATCTTCGAGCGCGGCTGAGAGCGCTGGCACTCGCAATGTGACGGTCAACCTGTCCTCGGCTGCACCTGCCGGCGGCTTGGCGGTCGGGTACAGCGTCACCGGCACGGCGACGGCGGGCAGCGGCAACGACTTCACGATTCAGAACTCCGGCACGCTGAGCGTCGCGCCTGGAGCGACCTCCGCCACCATCCCGGTCGCCATCAACGACGACAGCGCGCGGGAAAGCGCGGAGACGGTCATCCTGACCCTCACCGGCGGCACGGGGTACACGCCGGGCAGCACGACGGTCCACACGCTGACCATCACCGACAACGACAATGCGTCACAACCCGCGGCGTCCTTCACGTCGGCATCATCGAGCGCGGCTGAGAGCGCTGGCACTCGCAATGTGACGGTCAACCTGTCCTCGGCTGCACCTGCCGGCGGCTTGGCGGTCGGGTACAGCGTCACCGGCACGGCGACGGCGGGCAGCGGCAACGACTTCACCATCCAGAACTCCGGCACGCTGAGCGTCGCCGCTGGAGCGAGCTCCGCCACCATCCCGGTCGCCATCAATGACGACAGCGCCACCGAGAACGCCGAGACGGTCATCCTGACCCTCACCAGCGGCACGGGGTACACGCTGGGCAGTCCGGCGGTCCATACGCTGACCATCATCGGCAACGACAATCCGCCGGCGCCCGCTCGGGAGGGCAGCTTCATCGGTGGCGGCGGGATCACCGACGACGGCCCGGCACGCGACCTGACCCCGAGCGAGGCTGACTACGAATGGACCGTCGACCGTGACCTCGATGAACTCGGCAGCGGCCACGCGCTGCCCACGGGGATGTGGTCGGACGGCGCGGCCCTTTGGCTGCTCCACAACGCATCCGGCGCCGGCGACGCCGTCTACGCCTACGACATCGAGAGCGGCGAGCGCCGCGAGGACCGTGAGTTCGCGCTCGCCGAGCGCAACCGCGCCCCCCGCGGCATCTGGTCGGACGGCACGACGGTGTGGGTCTCCGACAGCGGCCAGGACAAACTCTTCGCCTCGGTCCTCGCCACTGGCGGGCGCCTCGGGGACCGTGACATCGAGCTGGATGAGCGCAACGCCGACGCGCGCGGCATCTGGTCGGACGGAGAGACCATGTGGGTGCTCGATGGCCGGAAGGACAGCCTCTTCGCCTACGACCTCGCCACTGGCGACTTTCTCGCCGAGTACGTCCTCGACTCACGCAACCACGACCCCCGCGGCCTCTGGTCCGACGGCGTGTCGTTGTGGGTGTCCGACCACGGCCTCAAGCAGCTCTGGGCCTACCGTCTGGCCGTTCTGCCCGAGGGAGCGGCACCGCCGGATGAGCCGCCGGCCCTTGAACGCGTCCGTGACGAGGACTTCACCCACCTCTCCCGCGCGAGCAACAACAGCCCGCGCGGCATCTGGTCCGACGGCGCCCTGATGTACGTCGCCGACGCCAACGACGGCAGGATCTACAGCTATAACATGCCCGACGCGATCGATGCTCGCCTCACCTCACTGGAGCTCAACGGGGTCAACTTCGGAGAGTTCGACCCCCGCCGCACCGAGTACGACGGGGTGGCAGCCGAGGGCGTGACGACGGCGACGGTCGTGGCCGTGGCGGCACAAGCCGACGCCACGGTCGTGATCGAGCCGGCAGACGACGACACAACGGTCGAGGGACACCAGGTCGCACTGACCGAGGTCGAGCAGATCGCGATCACCGTCACCTCGGAGGACGGCAGCCGTGAGCGCAGCTACCGCGTGCGCCTCGCCGAGCTCGCCGAGGCCGGGCTGTCCGCGAGCTGCCTTCGCGGCGCCGTCAACGTCGGCTTCAGCCTCGTCGTCTACGAGGGCGGCAGCCTCGACGAGCTCGTGGCCTGCGCTGAGGGCCGCCACGCCACGGCGCTCTACGTCCTCGTAGACGGCGACTGGGTGTCCTACCACTTCGGCGCGCCGGAGTTCGGGAACGCACCCTTCCGCGCGCTGTTCACCGACGGCGTCCCGGCCGCGACGCCGCTGACCGTGTCCGAGGGGCCGGCGCAGCAGGCCGAGGAAGCGCCAGAGGCTGTCCAGGAGGAAGAGACCTCCGAGGAAGCAGAGTCGGCACCCGCAACTGAGACCGCCGGAGACGCCGACGACCAATCGGAGCAGACGGAAGCGGTAGCAGATGCCGCACCGGAGCCTGCTCTGGAAGGCAAGTGGGTCATCGCCAAAACCGGCGGCCAGGGCGTCTCGCACCGTACGGCGTGTAGGGACGATGCGCGGGTCTCGGAACTGGGCGGATGGCCAGATGGCACCGAGGTCGAACTGATCGAGGAAGGCACCGGAAGCTGCGCTGACTGGGTGCGAGTCCGCGCGGACGGCATCACCTCGTGGGTCCGCAACCTCTACGTCTTCAGCTCCACGGCCGACTCACAGTCGATGGTCGGATCACGCTGGATCATCGGAAACACAGGCGGCGAGGGCGTCTCGTATCGCGACGAGTGCGTCGACGACGCCCGGGTTGGTGCGACGGGCGGCTGGCCCGACGGGACCGTCGTCACGGCTCGCGCCGCGGGCGAAGGCCAGTGCGCCGGGTGGCTGTGGGTCGAGGCGGCCGACGGCGTGACCTCGTGGGTGCGCGAGGAGTACCTCGTCGAGTCGCTCGGTCCCGCCTTCCCGCGGACCTAAGGGCGGCTGGTTGGAGTAGGCAGCGCGGCCCACGGCTGCCCGTGCACGCCGCGTCGATGTTTCGGGCCGCCGTCCAGTCGCGGCGATGGTGGCCCTCGGCGATGGCCCCCGGTCACCGTCGAGCGGCGCCGGCCCGGGTGGACGGGCCTCGATCGCGACGAGGGACGGCCGAGGGTGGGGGCGGTGGTCAGTCGTCGTCGATGATGGTGCCGTCGGCGTAGACGAAGTAGCCAGGGATGGTGATGCCGCTCGGCGCGTACACGTACACGGTGACCGTCTCATCCCCCTCGACGGTGCTGTCATCGACGATGGGTACGACGATGTCGAGTTGCGTACCGCCAGCAGCGAGGGTGAACGCCTTGTACTCGAGGGTGAAGTCCTGGCCCGAAGCGGCCGTTCTGCCGAACCCGCCGTAGCGGAAGGTGATGGCCTGCGAATGCGCATGCGAGAGCGTGACCACGAAGCGCAGGCCCTCCGAGCCCTCGCTGCCTGACGCATCGGCCACGCTCACCGTCGGCGGAGCGCTCGACCGTGTTGGATCGTCGTCGGCCACGGCGACGGTGGCGGCGCCGTTCGAGGACGAGATGGTGTAGCCGGCGCCCGTGTCGATCGTCGCGGTCACCGAGCCGTCGGGCTCGTCGGCGCTGTCGTTGGTGGTGGCGACGGTGAAGGTGACGCTGCCGGTGGTGGAGATCGTCACCGTGCGCGAACCCGTCTGAGCGAAGTTCCCGCTCTGGGAGACGGTCACAGTCACGTCGAGGTCGGCGGCGGGCGTGGGCGTGGCAGTCAGGGTGAACGTCGCGTCTGAGCCCTCGGTGACGCCGCTGCCTGCGGCGTTGCTGATCTCCGGCACGTCGTCGTCAGCCACGGCCACCGTCGCGGCGCCGTTCGAGGACGAGACGGTGTAGCCCGTCCCCGTGTCGATCGTCGCGGTCACCGAGCCGTCGGGCTCGTCGGCGCTGTCGTTGGTGGTGGCAAGGGTGAGCGTGTAGGTACCGGAGGTGGGGATCCTCACCGTGCGCGAGCCTGTCGAGGCGTAGTCGCCGCTCTGCGTCACCTCGATCGTCACGTCGAGGTTGGCCGTGGGCGTCGGGGACGCGGTGATGGTGAACGTGGCGGCGCTGCCCTCGGTGACACCGCTCCCAGCGGCGATGCTGATCTCGGGCGTTGGCGGCGGGTCGTCGCACTGGGTGTGTGCCTCGAGCGTGCGGGCCGTGCGATCCCAGCGCGTGTTCCCAAGCCAGTCGGCGACCTCTTGCGCCAGCTCGGGGGGCATCGCTGCGAGGCCCGTACCTGTGTCGTCACCGAGCGCCTCGAGCACGCGATTCCAGCGCTTGATCCCCGCCGCGGCCCTGGCCGGATCGAGGGCGTCGCGCCATCCCGTGACTTCCGCCACGGTGATAGTACAGCTAGGGGTGCTGCGCGGCCTCTGCCGGGGCGTCGTCGCCTATGTGATCGACCCCGAGAGCGAGTACGCCGACATGGCCCGCGCGGCGGGCGGGCGCGGCCCCCTCGCGCGTTAACTGAGGGTTAGAATCCCCTTCAGTTGAGGATCAGATGCCTGAGTGCCGCGCGGCACTCAGGCATCTGATCTCCCCATTATCAGACTCCGGTCGTCGATTACTTCCGCTTCGGCTCAGCGCTCGTAGGCGATGACGTCTACGTCCTCGATGTCGCCGTCGGCGGTGAACCGCCAGATGCCGATGTAGCCTCGCCGAAGGTCGCCGTACTCGTCCCAGTCCATGGAGACAGAGCCCCCTTCGTAGTCCACCTCTCCGCCGTCCCGGATGATGCTCAGGGCGCGGGCGATGCCCTCCACGCCGGGCAGAACCTGTTCGCCCGGCGCCGAGCCGATGCCCCGAAGCGCGTCGCGAATGGCCGATCCCTCGGCGTCGCCCGCCGCCTCCGCTGCGAGAGCGATGGCGATGGCGGCGTCGTAGGTCTCCTTCACGTAGGTGGCCTCCGTGCCCCTCCCGTACTCGTCGTGGAACGCCTTGTCCCATATGAGGGTGGGTGCGTTCTCATGGGACGGGCCGCTGACCGTGCCGTACATACCGGCCAGCCTTCCCCCGCCCACGGCCTCCGCGAGGTCGGCCTGCCTGAGCGCGTCGCCGAAGAGGAACTGATCGTAGAGGCCGCTGTCGAGCGCCTCCTGGAGGATGATCTCGGCCTCGGTCCCGAAGGTGAGCAGGACGAGGGCCTGGGCTCCGTCGCGCGCGCTCTCCTCGATGAGGTCGAGGTAGCTCGCGCGAAGCTCGACCGGGGATTTCACGACCATGATGCCGCCTGTCCACGCCTCCCGGAAGGCCTCCACCAGACCCTGGCCCCAGGCGTCATCCCGATAGATGACACCCACGTTCTCGAAGCCCCGTTCGCGCGTGAGCAGCGCCAGCGCCGGCCCCTGGGCGGAGTCGGAGAGGACCGTGCGGAAGAAGAGGTCGCGATCGTCGTTGGCGGTAAGTAGCGGGGAGGAGGCCGAAGAACTGATCACCAGCACCCCCGTCGGCGCCGCGACCTCCATCACCAGGAGCGCGTGAGCGCTGGAGTTGGGTCCGACGATGGCGTGCACACCCTCATCCTCAATCAGGCGCCGCGCCTCCTCTGCGGGGTTGAGTGTGTCCCCTTCCGCGACTTCCACCGGCTGGCCGAAGACTCCGCCCGCCTCGTTGACGTGCTTGATGGCCAGTTTGAAGGAGCGCAGCCGGTCGAGGGCCCCCTCCGTTTGCGTCTCACTGTTCACGATCAGCGCGCCGATCTTGAGGGGCGCCCGCTCTTCGTCACCGCAGGCCGCGAGGGTCGCGGCGACGACGGCGATCACAACCAGCAACACGACCCGCATCGAGCCACCGGGGATACGCCAGCTGCCCTGCATGCTCTGCTACGCTTCCAGGTCCATCATGCCCCTCGCTCGTTCATGACCATCGCCGCTCGAGGGTAGGCCGCAAGGTTCAGCCTCAGGGCCCGGGGCCAGCAACCGATGTGCCAGCTGCACCCGCTGCATCGTCAGGTCGGCCATCTTCGAGTGGGCGCAGGAGCGGGAACAGGAGGGTGCGCTCGCGGGAGCGGCCCGGTAGAGGCTCGGTCCGCCTGCTTGCGCAGCAGTTCCAACAAGTCCGCGCTCTTCCTGACCACCGTAGTCCTCCTTCACGTGATCGATTCCTGTATGAATCATTGTGCGGTGGTCTCCTACGTCCACCTCTCCTCCCGGGACGCTACCCGGAGACTACTGACAGGTCTCCAGGGCAAGCTCGTCCAGGTCGTGACCCGCCACATCGAGCAACCCGGCCGGGATGCACCCCGTCAGCTCGTTGGCCGAGAGGTACAGCAGGGCCAGGTCAGGCAGGTCGAGCAATTCGGCGGGGATTGAGCCGCTCAGTTGATTGTTGTCGAGGCGAAGGTGCTCCAGCGCGGTGAGCTTCGCCAGTGCGACGGGGATCTGGCCGCTCAGCAGGTTGTTGTGGAGCTGCAGGTGCTCGAGCTTGGCCAGGTTGCCCAGCTCGGGCGGAATCTCCCCGCTCAAGAGGTTGCGGTTCAGGCTGAGGTACGTCAGCTCCGGCAGGCTCCCCAGTTCGGGCGGGATCGCACCGGTCAGCATGTTCTGGCGAAGAATCAGTTCCTCGAGGTTGGGAAGGCTTCCCAGCTCTGGCGGTATTTCCCCGACGAGGTGGTTTCGGTTGAGATGCAGGAACTCCAGGTTGGTCAGACGACCCAGCTCCGCCGGTATTTCTCCGGTCAGGCGGTTGCCGTAGAGGTGGAGCAGCTTGAGTTCCGAGAGGTTTCCCAGCTCCGCCGGGATCTCCCCGGTGAGATCGTTGTCGTAGAGGTACAGGAACTCCAGCCGGGCGAAGCTGCCAAAGCCCACCGGTATCTCGCCTGTGAGGCGGTTGCCGTCCAATCCGAGGACGACCAGGTTGGCGAGGTTGTTCAACTCGACCGGAATCTCGCCGGAGAACTGGTTCTGCCTGAGCCACAAGTACCTCAGGTTGGTGAGCTTGCCCAGTCCGACGGGGATGGTCCCGGTCAACTGATTCTCATCGACGTCGAGGACCCTGAGGTTGACCAGGTTGGTCAGCTCGGTCGGAATCGTACCGGTCAGTTCGTTCTGCCACAGCTCCAGATTGGTGAGATTGGTCATGGCGCCGAACTCGGGCGGGATCGGGCCGCTCAGCATGTTGCGGTCCACCGACAGCACGCGCAGCTCGCTGAGCCTGGCCAGCTCGAGCGGGATCGGGCCGCTCAGTTCGTTGAGGTCGAGGTCCAGAACGCTGAGCCTGGCCATGCTGCCCAGCTCGCTCGGGATCTCGCCGCTGAGCTCGTTGTTCCTGAGGTCGAGCACGCGCAGGTCGTCCAGTCCGGCCAACTCCGGCGGGATGCTTCCGGTCAGGTCGTTGTTGCCCAGGTGCAGTGAGCGCAACCTAGAGAGCCCGGCCAGGCGGGCGGGGATCTCGCCGGCCAGATCGTTGCCGTCCAGGAACAGCACGAGCACGCAGCCGTCGCTGTCGGTGGAGACCCCGAACCACTCGCTCAGGGGAGCGCTCTCGCTGAGCCAGTTGACGCCAATCCGCCAGTTGGGGCCGTCGGTGGCGTGGTAGAGAGCCGTGAGCGCGTCGCGGTCACCAGCGCAGGCGGCGGGGCCGCCGGGCAGGGTCACGAGGCCGGACCAAGGCGACCAGCGGGGGTCGCCATAGCGCTGGGCGCTGGCGCCGACGATGAACCAGTACGACGCGCCCGGGGCAAGGCCCGAAACGGTGTGCGATGTCTGGCCGCCGTTGGCCACGCCCACCGAGGTGAACGCCGCCAGCCAATCTTCACCGGCTTCCACGGCGGCGTCGTGGTCTGCTTTGGAAACCCAGCCGACCCGGTAGTAGTTCGCGTCCTCTACGGCGTTCCAGTGGACGGTTACCTCGCCAGGGAGCGAGCCGATGACCACCTGTGGCTCGTCCTGGACGGTCGGAGCCGACTGGGCCGCCGCCGTCGTGACGCCGACAGCGAGTACGGCGAAGAGGATGGCATTCAAACACCGGCCAGGATTCCCTGTAACCGTGCAGCCCGGCGGAGATAGAGAGATTGTGGGCTCGTCGGCATGCGGCTGCTCGATGGCTACAGCCTGTACGTGGAAATCAAGGACGGTGGGCGCGTCGTCATTCGAGCCCCGGCTACAGGCTGAACAACACCTCGAAGGTGGTACTGCCTACCGTCAAGTTAGGCCCACCAGCACGCCGCCTCACTCCGCGATACCGCGGGCGGTCGCGCGGAGGAACTCCACATACGTTGGATACTCCTCAGCCAGAGCCCCCGACGGAGTCGTGAGGACAGTGGTGCCGGATGTTGCGCTCACTGGCGACGCCTGGCGCCCCCGGTGGTCCCGGAGCGACCGCGTTACCACTTGCTGGAGCGTTCGTCGTGCGCATGGTCAGGAAGGTCATACCTCAGCCCGGCCTCGTCGAAGGCCGATGCCACGAGCAGGGTCGCGAACGTGTTGGGGCCTTCCCTGGCCAAGCGCGCCCTGAGCCCCCGAATGTTCTGGTCGAGCTTGTACCAGAACAACGGGAACGGCAGTCGCTGCGCGGGGAAGTTCAGCTGGTCGGCGAGTTCGTTCCCGACAAGGGCGCGGGACACCGGGTAGATGACTTTTTCCACCAGGCCCCTGCGCGCTCCCGGATCCTCAATGCCGGCCACCAGGGGGCGGAGTTGATCAGTGCATTCGACATGATGATCGCCTCCATGGAGGGAGGCGGTTCACACAGGGTGCCGATCCGGTAGAGGCGCAGGGCATCGCGCTCGTCGGTGTAGAGGATGCTCTCGGGGATGCCCATCAGGTGGCCGGCGTAGCGCCAGACATCGTGAAAGCTGGCCCGCTCCTCCGTGCTGTACCGGGCCCCCAGCGCCTCCGAGTGTTCGATGGTGCGGGCGGCGAAACAGGCGGCTGCATAGCCCATGTGAGCGGCGCTGAGGGGCACGCCCCAGGCCTCGTGCTCCCATTCGGTGGTCTGTGCCAGCAGCCGTCGAACCTGGGCATGGACGAAGCGGATGCGGACGGACAGCTTCCAGCCGTCACCCTGCCGGTCGAGCCCCCCGGGCCAGAAGATCTCCATCTGATGGCGGTTGTTCTGCTTGAGCCGCCAGACGCCGTTGTCGAAGATGCGCCCGGTCTGCACGAACGACTTGCTGATCAGCGTCGAGAAGCCGTCTACCAGCACCCCGGTGACGAAGGCCGAGAGGATGCGGACGGAGTTCCGCTGGAAGGCCCGTATCCCCGGCCCGAAAGCCTCGTGATCAAGCCAGTCCGGGTCAGGCGGTGGTGCGTCAAGGAAGAATTCACGAAGCCGTGGCGGCGCGTCCCGCAGACCCTCGCGATCCTCCTCCATCCCCGCCTCAATGAACTGGTGGACCTGATTCCCGGGCAGGGACTCCAGCTCCTCCACCACCCCGTCCATGATCGGATCGCCGATGAGGGTGTGGGCGACATAGGTATCCGCGGCCTCTTGATCGACGCGCCGAGCCTGCTCGTAGCCCGCCCGGTAGTCGGCTGGCATGTCGTTCACAGGACGTACCCGCGCGGCGGCCGCCATGTCCCAGGAAGAGCGGCGGCGGTTTCAGGGAGCGCGGCGATCGCGATGGCGTTGGCGAGCGCCTCCTTCGCCAAAGCCATGCTGCTGGTGGCCCCGTCGAAGTCCTCGCCCCACTCCAGTTGTCGCTGCGCCCAACTCGCGTGCGCGGCAGCCCTTCTGGCGGCGAGCACGCCCTTGCCGTGGCCGATCTGCATTGGGTCGAAGGGGGCATCGGCATCGCGAATGGCCATCTCCAGGCCGACGTCGGCCAGTGGCGACCTTGCGAGGTACTCGACCGCCCGGGCGTCAGTAAGCAACGCGAGGTCCCTTCCCGGAGAGCGCCTGCTGGCGGCGAGCCTCACTACTGCGGCCGCGGATCGTAGCAAGCGCTTCACGTCCGGCCTGCTGCGGCCGTGGGGTTGTCGCGTGCCATGAAAACGCCTCCCGATGCGCGAAGGAGCGCCCCGCCGGGCCAGCCGGAGAGCCGCTATCCTCCGATGGGATAAGCGAAGCCGGGCGCGCGCTCAGTATGTAGCGAGTGACACTATAGGTTTGAGGCATCGGGTTGTACAAGGCTCGCGACGGCGGTCGGCACTGAAAGCGAGTTCCCCCGCGGACGGCCTCAGCCGCCGAGAGTCGCCCCTCGACCTTGTCGCTATCCCCCGGCATCGGGGTCGTATGGCGGATGGCGGCGGCGCCACGAGAGACCCACTCCTTCGCCGCTCGCGCGCGCAGGAGCAGGTTGCTGATAGCAAGGCGGGTCGTCTCCGTGAGGTGATAGAGGCGTGATGTCCCCGGTGTCAGCGTGGAGCGATCCCGCGGCAGCGATGGTCGCGAAGGTGATACGTGGGGGCCAGGGGCCGTGCACGTGGGTCCGCGCAAGCCGCTCAAGCGACGACGAGCGGCACGAGCATCTCCGAAGGCGTCAACCCGGCGTGGTGCGACCGCTGTTGAAGCGCTTCCCGCGAGGCCAGCGAGGGGTGGAAGCCCAGCACGCTCGCGCCTCGCGAAATCGCTGTGAAGTCCCCGAGCCGCTGCCTTGTCGCGGGCGCCAGCGGCTCGGGGCCGAGGAGCGCGAGGTCTTCGACCTCGTCGGTCGTGAGCAGGAAGAAGTGCTCCCCAAAGTTCGCGCGAAACCTTCCCTCGAAACGCTCGTGCTCGCCGGGACGAACGTGGAACTCCACGACACGAGTGTCGCCCGCAGGTGGGCTCGCGAGGAGCCCGTGGATGCCATCGGCCTCCTTGATCATGAAGCGTGCACTGTCGGCTACGGCGAGGTGCCCATGGTCCGCGGTGATGACCACCTTGGAGGAGTCACCCAGCCTGGCCTTGAGGTCTGCGACGAGGCGGTCGATTGCGGTGATGGCGTCGCGGGCGCCGACGCTCTCGGGTCCGGCCTGATGCGCCTCCTTGTCGACGTACGGAATGTATACGTAGGTGAATGTGGGCCCGTCGGCGCCAGTCACAGCCTCCACGATTGAGTTGAGCGCCCCGGTCAGCGACTGGTATCCGGTCGTTGCGGCGCCTCCGGTCCAGTAGCGCGAGTAGACGCTCCCGGCTATCTCGCGAGGCATCAGGAAGTGGCAGCGACGCCCCACTTGCGGAACGAGGCTCGGGACGGGGAATGCCTCCTCGGGCGCGACGCCGAAGTCGGCCAGCGAACATTCGTCGTCGAGGCGGCGGTACTGCAGGATCGTGGCCGGGCCGCCGATCTGCTCAATGTGCGTCCACCAGCCCGTGACGGCGTGGCGAGCAGGCCACTCGCCCGTCGCAAGCGAGGTCAGCGCCACAGCCGTCGAGGAGGGAAAGACCGCGCGAATCTCGCCGCGCAGGTGCTCGCGCAGCGTTCCCGCGGCTGGCTCGCGCTCCAGCATCTCCAGGCCAAGCCCGTCGGCGAGGATGAGCACCACGTGCTCCCGGTCTGCGAGCGAGGCGGCGAGCTCGTCCGCGAAGGGCGAGAGCTCAAGCCCCCCGACCCCGCTCGCGGTAGCCACCGCCCGAGCGACATCGACAAGGTTCGGCCTGGCGGCACCAGGCCGAACCAGCGCACCCGCATCGAACGCAGCGGCCAAGTCCGCCGCATCGGACCCTCTGACATCGCCTGCCATTGCCTCACGCTATCATGCAGGGTGTTCGAGGTGACGGGCCTGGACTGCGGGTTTAGACCGGCCCGCCACCTGCGAGTGCGAGGATGCCTCCTCTGAAACAAGGTCGGCGCCGGGCGAGCGAGCGTTGCGATGCGCGAGCCGACGCCGGAGGAGACTAAGCTCAGTTGGGTGCGGGACTGCGGCGAAGGGTAGGGGCGCATCGTGGCTGGCCTCTTCCCTGCAATCGAACCGTACTCTCAGGGCCTGCTGCCAGTGGGCGATGGCAACCGCATCTACTGGGAGACTTCCGGTAACCCCAAAGGGAAGCCAGCAGTCGTGCTACACGGCGGCCCCGGCTCGGGACGCTCGCCCAGCCAACGCAGGCTGTTCCATCCAGAGGCCTACCGAGTGGTTCAGTTCGACCAGCGAGGCTGTGGGCGAAGCACTCCCCATGCGAGCACCCTTGAGACGGACCTGAAGGACAACACAACCTGGAAGCTCATCGAGGACATCGAGTCCTTGCGCGAACACCTGGGCATCGAGCGCTGGCTCGTGCTTGGCGGATCGTGGGGCAGCACGTTGGCCCTGGCCTACGCCGAACTCCACCCAGACCGTGTCACCGAATTGATCCTGTGGGGGGTAACGACAGGACGCCACTCCGAATTCGACTGGCTGTTTCGCGGGGTGTCGCAAGCCTATTCCCCGAGCAGTGGGAGCGGCTGAGGGCTGCGGTGCCAGTTGATGAACGGGACGGTGATCTCGTTGAGGTGTATCACCGGCTGCTGCACGACCCCGACCCAGACACTCGCCAGCGAGCGGTACTCGAGTGGTGCCTGTGGGAGTCGGCCACACCAGAGTGGCCACCAGCCACGGGGCTCTCACCGAGGTTCGAGGACGCCGACTATGCGATGGCATTTGCTCGCCTCGTAACCCACTACGTGCGTCACAATGCCTGGATCGAGGATGGCGCCCTCCTGCGAGGAGCGACCGCGCTCGCCGACATTCCCGGGGTGATGGTTAACGGACGCCACGACTTTCAGGCGCCCATCAGCAATGCGTTGGAGTTGAGTCGCGTATGGCCGCAGGCGGAACTCGTCATCGTGGACAGCGCGGGGCACACGCCCAACGAGGCCATCGCCCTTGAGCTGGTGCGTGCCACAGAACGGTTCACCCCGGCAGCTCCTGGCGGCGGGCGCAATCGTGAGTCCGGGCAGTCCGCCTGAACCCACTTTGGCCCTTACCCGCTCCTTGGTTCCAAACACACCTCGGTCCGACGCCAGAACTGTAGGAGGCGTTCAGGTGAACGGGCGCCCGCCTCGTGGCTACTGCTCCCTCCCGATCAGCGTCAGGTACGCCTCCTCCAGCGAGGACGTGCGTGTGGTCATGTGGTCGACGTGTTCGGCGCCGATGTGGGCGACGACCGGGCCGGCATCCTGGTCCGAGGGGATGTGAGCGCGGACCGTCTGGAGCATGCCGTCGACTCCGACCTCCACGTGCTGGACCTGGGGCAGCTCACCCAGGGACGCCTGGAGCCCTTCCTGGGGCTCGCGCAGGGAGATCTCGACGACCGTCGCGCTGCCGAACTGCCGCTTGATGGAGGCAGGGCTGCCCTGCGCGACGACCACGCCGCGGTCGATCACGATGAGCTCGTCGCAGAGTTCGTCCGCTTCGAGCATGAAGTGCGTCGTCAGGAGGATCGTGCGGCCACGCTCCTTCAGTTCGCCGACGAGCTGCCGGAACTCGAAGGCGCCGAGCGGGTCGAGGCCGGAGGTGGGCTCGTCCAGGAAGAGCACATCGGGCTCGGTGAGCAGGGCGCGGGCGAGGTGGAGCCGCTGCTTCATGCCGCGCGAGTACTCGAACACCTTCGAGCTTCCCCGCTCGCCAAGACCGACCAACTCCAGAAGTTCAGCGGAGCGGCGATTGGCCTCTCGGGGCGAGAGGTGGTTGATGGCGCCGAAGTACTGCATGTTCTGCTCGCCCGTGAGGCGGCCGAAGAGCCCGCGGTCGCCGCCGAGTGCGAGGCCCGTGCGGCGGCGCACCTCGCGCGGCTGGGAGGCGACGTCGAAGCCGGCCACGCGTGCGCTGCCGGTAGTCGGAAGCAGCAGGGTCGAGAGCATGCGCACGGTCGTGGTCTTGCCGGCGCCGTTCGGTCCGAGCAGGCCAAAGATCGTACCCGGGCGGACGTTGAACGAGATGTCGTCGACGGCCACGATCTCGCTTCCCCGCCGCAGGGGGCCGCCACGCTGGAACGTCCGCCGCAGGTTGCGGCACTCGATCATGGGAGTGTCACTGGTCATTCCTCACCTCCTGCAAGGATGCCGCGCTGCCGGGCGGCCCGGTCGATGAGCGTGAAGACGGCAAGTCCGACCAGCGCGTACGCGCCCGCGACCGCCAGTTCGAGCAGGAGGCCCGGGGCTACGGCCGCCACGGACTCACCCGCGAACGCACCTCGGAGGGCGTTCAGGCCGTGCGTGATTGGCAGCCCCTGGGCCACGACTTCGAGGGCCGCCGGCAATCGGTCGACGGGGATGATGAGGCCCGTCAGCCCGAGTAGTCCCCCGTACCCGACAGCCGAGAAGAGGAACCAGTCGTGGTAGAGCGCGGCGAAGTTTCCGAGCAGCAGGGAGAGCATCAGGATGCCGATCGAGACGAACACGATCGCCACCGTGTAGGTCAGGTAGTTCAAGTCGCCCGCGTTCAGGTCGATCACGAACACGGCGAGGAGCGTCGTGCTGACCGCGGTCAGGGGACCGTTGTAGAAGTGCCCCACACCGCGCGCGAAGTAGGCCGAAGCCCTGCTGGCGGGAGACCCGAAGAGCAGGTGCAGCGTGCCGCCCGAGCGGTCGTTGGAGAACGACTGCGTCACCCCGCCCACGTAAATCCAGACGATCGCGTACACGACCATCCCGATGCCGAAGCGGTCGACGTCCCCTACCGACGCAAAGCGCCCGATGAGGATGAAGTTGAGCAGCGTCAGGAACGGCGCAAGGACGATGTTGCTGAAGTAGGGGAACGGCGTCAGCCAGTGGAAGAGACCCCGGTACGAGAGGTACGCCTGCAGGTAGAAGTTCTGGACCCTGTCCATGACCCTAGCCCTCCGTCAGCCCACCGGAGAGGCGGGCGCGCCTCTCCGCTCGGATGAACAGCGCGACTTCGGCGAGGGCGAACAACACCAGGAGTCCGACGGCCGGCACCCAGTTGAGCGCGACGCGGCCGATGTCCTCCTTGCCGTTGATGGACCAGATCAGGGCCTCCATGGCCCAGGCTGTCGGCAGCAGGCGAGCCAGCCACTCGAACCAGTTGGGAAGCAGGGAGATGGGGTAGAAGAAGCCGCTCAGGACAACGCCCAGCGGCATGATCGCGTTGAAGAATCCGCCCTGGGCGCCCACAAGGAAGCTGAGTGGCGCGAACAGGAACTGGAGCGCCACGACCGCAAGCACGACCAGCGTGAGGGAGAGGGCGAAGGAGACGGTGTGCTCGATGCTGGCGACCTCGTTGGCCACGAGCAGGGCGGCCGCGAAGGACAGCAGCCCCACCATCGCGAAGAACACGACGAACGCGAGCGACTTCCCCAGCATCACGAGCGTGAGGGGCGACCGGGACAGCAGGTTCAGCTCCAGCGTGCCTGCCCAGCGTTCGTCCAGGAGGGAGAACCCGGTTCGGAACACGCATACGTTCCAGACGACGACGAAGGCGGCGCCAACGGCTATCGCGAGGGAGATGCCCTGTTCCGCGCTGGCACGAGCGATCCAGGCAGCCGCGGCCGCGGTCGGTATCTGGCTGATCGCGATGAGCAGTATCTGGTAACGGCTCGCGGTGACGCGCCACTGCTGCAGGAAGGCCCCTTGGAGTGCGTACAGGTGGCCCATGGCCCTCCCTCTCTAGGAATCTATGAAGACGCGTAGCCCGGCTCCTCCAGATGAGGAACCACGAACCCCGCCGTTCGAGGACGACTCCCCGACGGCGGGGAACAGTTCAGAAAGGACTACTGACCCGGCGCTTCAACCAGATTTGCAGGAGCGCGCGATAGGGTCTAGCGGACGCTGCCGCCGGGACAACCCTCCTCCGGGAACCTCGCCGGCTCGCTCGTGGCACACAGGCCCCCTGGGTGAGCAGGGAGGCTGAGGTCGAAGAGAAGCCCGGCGGCTGCTACTGGAGAGCGGCGTGGTTGGCCAGCACCTTGGCGGTCACGGCCTGGAGCGTTTCCTTCTCCTCGGCGCTCACGCCGGCGAGGAGCTTCTCCTCGTGCTCGCTCACACGTTGGTGGAGGTCCGCTATGAGCTCTTGCCCATCTCGGGTGAGCCTGAGTTCGACCACCCGCCGGTCGTCGGTCCGGCGCCGTCGTCGCAGCAGGCCTCGCTCAACCATCCTGGTCACCACGCGGCTGATGCGAGGAGCATCGGCCGGCAGCACTTCCGCCAGTCCGGTCACGGTCCACTCATTCTTCTCGAGGAAGGTCTTCAGGAGTGCAAACTCCATGTTGGTGAGGCCAAGAGGCGCGATCTGCCGCTCAACGCCCTTCACAAACGCGTTGACGAGGCTAACCACGCCTTCCGCGAGATCGGAGGGCTGCACGTCCTCTCCCGAGGACCCCTCTTGCACAGCTACAGCCGGGTCATTAGTCACGAGTCGCTCCCACAATAGGTGCGTTGCACAGTATGTACTATTTCGACGCTCTGGTGCGGCAGCTTACGCTGTTTCCTGTGAGCGTGCTAACAATCGAGAGCCTGCAGGGCTCCTGATATAACGCAAATATGTTAGCCGGGGCTCCGTGTTGCCGCCACCCGCGGGCCTAAGTCGGGAGAAAGGCCCCAAGTCCAGCGACCCGGGGTGAGGTGTAGTGCGGCCCTCCGGCTGCGCGGAACCTGCGTCCCCTCCATGATTGCCCTTGCTGATGTTCTCGGACTGGTGGAGCCACTTCCTCCTCGACGTCCTCGTGCTGCTGGTGGCTTTGGGGCTCGACCGGCTGCTTCCCGAACCCCCGAACGTGGTTCACCCCGTGGTCTGGATGGGCCGCGCCATCAGCTGGCTCGCCGGGTTCGCGCCGAAGGCGCCGGCGGGCGCCTTCCTCTACGGCTGTGCGGTTGTCGTTCTCCTGGTCGGGGCTTCGGGTTTCCTGGCCTGGCTCGCCATGACCGGGCTGATGAAGCTTGGCCCCGTCGCCTACGTGCTGATTGGGGCTCTCATCCTCCGCACCACCTTCACCGTGCGCGGCCTCTCCGCAGCGGGGGAAACGACGCGTCGCGCCTTGGCGGAGGACCGCCTCGAAGACGCCCGCGCGAGCCTCAGGAGCCTCGTCAGCCGCGATGCCGCCACGCTGACCCCGCCCCTCGTTGCCGCCGCCGCCGTCGAGTCCGTCGCCGAGAACACGACCGACAGCTACATCAGCCCCTGGCTGGCCTTCGCGATACTGGGCGTCCCGGGCGCGGTAGCCTACCGGGCCGTGAACACCCTCGACAGCATGCTCGGGTACCGTGGCCCCAACGAATACTTCGGCAAGGCCGCCGCCCGTCTCGACGACGTGGTCAACTTCATCCCCGCCCGCTTCAGCGCCCTCCTCCTGCTCGTGAGCGGCGCATTGATCGGCCTTCCCGCCGCCCGCGCCTGGAGGGGCATGCTGCGCGACCGCCGCCTCACCGCGAGCCCCAACGCGGGGTGGACCATGGGAGCGACGGCCCACCTGCTCGGGACTGAGCTGGAGAAGCCCGGCCACTACCGACTCGGCGAGGGCCTTCGCCGGCCCGAGCCCGGCGACATCGCTCTGGCCCTGCGCCTCTCCGAGCGCACGGCCGTGCTCGCCGTCCTCGCCGCCCTCGCCCTGCTCGCGGCGCGACACGCGGTTGTGGCCTGATGGAGTCGTGATGGGGAGCGCAAGGACGGTTCACGGCGGCCTCGACGCAGCCGAGCTGCGCTCCCTCGGCCTGCGCCTGGGAGGGATGCTGGACTTCAGCGCCAACATCAACCCCCTCGGTCCGTCTCCCCGCGTCCGCCGAGCCGTTTCGGAGGCGGAACTGTCTGCCTACCCCGACCGCGACAGCCTGGCCCTGCGCGAAGCCCTCGCCACCCGCCTCGGAGTCGCGGCCGGCAGCATCCTCGTCGGGAACGGCTCCACCGAGCTCATCCATCTGCTGGCCCGCTCCCGCCTCCGGCCGGGCCAGCGCTGCGCCATCTTCACCCCGACCTTCGGCGAGTACGAACCCGCCGCCACTTCCGCCGGTGCGGTGGTCCACGAGCTCCCGGCAAGCGAAGCCCGGCATTTCCACTGGTCCATCGACGAAGCGGCGGCCACGATCCGCGACCTGCGCCCCGCAGTCGTCTTCCTCTGCAACCCGAACAACCCGACGGGGGTCTACCTCGACCGGGATGCCGTGGAGCACGTGGCCGCCGCCGTGGGCGAGCCCGGCCTGCTCGTGCTGGACGACGCCTACGCCCCCCTCGCCGACTGCCCCTGGGACTCGACTCCCCTCCTGGGCCTGGGGAACGTTGCCATCATTCGCTCCATGACCAAGGACCATGCCCTCGCGGGAGTCCGGCTGGGGTACCTGGCGGCCCAGCCAGAGGTCGTCGAGGGGGCCCGCGGGCTCCAGCACGCCTGGAGCGTGAACGCCGCCGCGCAGGCCGCCGGCCTCGCGGCCCTGGAAGACGACGCACACGTCGATGCCGCGCGGGCGGTCATTCGCGAGGCGAAAGCGCGGCTCCGCGCCGATCTAGCCGCCCTCGATCTGTCCATCACGGAATCCGCCGCTAACTTCGTGCTGGTCAGGGTCGGCGATGCCGCGAGCGTACGGGGCGCTCTCCTCCGCCGGGGCATCGCCGTGCGGGACTGCGCCTCCTTTGGCCTCCCCGAGCACATCCGCATCGCCGTCCGCACGTCCGCCGACTGCGCCCGGCTCGTCGAGGCGCTCCGCGAGGTGCTGACCGGTGAGTAGCCGCGAACCGGCGAAGGTCATCATGGTCCAGGGCACGTCCTCCCACGCGGGCAAGTCGATCCTGACTGCCGCCCTCTGCCGCATCTTCGCCCGGGACGGTTACGAGGTCGCTCCCTTCAAGGCCCAGAACATGTCCCTCAACTCGTACGTCACGCCCGATGGCGGCGAGATTGGCCGTTCCCAGGCGGTCCAGGCCGCCGCCGCTATGGTCGAGCCCCGGGTCGAAATGAACCCTGTCCTGCTCAAGCCCGAGGCCGAGGCCCGTTCGCAGGTCGTCGTCATGGGCCGCCCCCGCGCCGTCCGCTCCGCCCGCGAGTACCACGACATGAAGCCGGGTATCTGGGAGGAGGTGACCGCCGCCCTCGACTCCCTCCGCGCCGAGTACGAGGTCGTCGTCATCGAGGGTGCCGGCAGTCCCGCCGAGATCAACCTGAAGCAATCCGACATCGTCAACATGCGCGTCGCCCTGTACGCCCAGGCCCCCGTCCTGCTCGTCGGCGACATCGACCGGGGCGGCGTCTTCGCCCAGCTCGTCGGCACGATGGTCCTGCTCGACTCCGAGGAGCAGGCGCTGGTGAAGGGCCACGTCATCAACAAGTTCCGCGGCGATCCCTCCCTCCTGACATCGGGACTCGACTTCCTGGAGGAACGCACGGGCGTGCCCGTGGCGGGTGTGCTGCCCTGGTTCTTCGATATCCACATCCCCGAGGAGGACTCCCTCGGTATCGAGCCCGGAGCTGCGAGCGACGCCGACACGGTCGTCGACGTTGCCGTCCTGCGTCTCCCCCACATCGCCAACTTTGACGACTTCGACCCGCTTCGCCACGAGCCCGGAGTGCGCGTTCGCTACGTCGCCTCCGCCGAGGCATTCGGCGCCCCCGACCTGGTCGTCATCCCCGGTAGCAAGACAACCGTCGACGACCTCGACTGGCTCCGCGCCCAGGGCCTCGCCGGCCGCGTGGTCGAGGCGCGTCGCGAAGGGACTCCCATCGTCGGCATCTGCGCCGGCTACCAGATGCTCGGTCGGGAATTACGTGACCCCGACGGCGTCGAGTCACGCCGACATGTCACCGAGGGCCTCGGCCTCCTGCCGACCTCCACCACCTTCCTGCGGGAGAAGGTCACCCACCAGGCGAAGGGTCGCGTGTCCGAGGGGCGCGGCCTCCTCAGCGGCTGTTACGGCGCTGAGATCACCGCCTACGAGATTCACATGGGTGTCTCGCCCCGCGATGACGCGGCCTCGCCCTTCCTCATCGACACGCGCTCGGGCCGGAATGAGGAGTCGCCCGACGGCGCCCTCGACGAGGAAGGGCTCACGCTGGGGACCTACCTCCACGGCCTGTTCCACAACCGGGATGTTCGCCGGGCCGTCCTGGAGTTCGTCGCGAGCCGCAAGGGCGCCGCCCTGCCCCCTCCCACCGACGACATCGACCCCGACGCCGAGTACGACAAGCTCGCTGGGCTCGTGCGCGACAACCTCGACATGGAGCTCGTGTACCGCGTGATGGGGCTGGACCGCTGAAGGCGGCGCCTACTCCCGGCTCAGCGCCTTCAGGTTGAGCGGCAGCCCCGCCGCCATGAAGTAGACGTCGTCCGCCGCCGCCGCCACGATCTGGTTTGCCCGCCCGAGCTCGTCCGCGTAGCGGCGCCCCAGATCGGTCGGAGGCACCACGCCCAGGCCCACCTCGTTGCTGACGACGATCCAGGAGGCAGACCCCCCCTCGTACGCCGCCAGCAGCCGCCCCACCTCCTTGGGGATGTCGACCGGTTCGGCCTCCGAGCCCTGCAGCAGCAGGTTGCTCACCCAGAGGGTCAGGCAGTCCAGCAGAACCGTGTCGTACCGGTCTGCGACCGGCGCCAGCGCCCCGACGAGGTCGAGAGGCTCCTCGATCGTGTCCCACGCCGCCGGACGGCCCGCGCGATGCGCGGCGATGCGCGCCTCCATGTCCCGGTCGCCCGCCTCCGCCGTCGCCACGAACAGGACGCGCTCGCCGCTCGCTGCCAGCTGCTGCGCGTACGTGCTCTTCCCCGCCCGCGCCCCTCCCAGGATCAGCGTCAGTCGCTTGCTCACGTGGTGCTCCTCAAGGCTCAGTGTCTACCAGAGCGGCGCTCCGAAAATCTCCGGGATTGCCGAGAACAGCGCGATGCCCAGCACCAGCACAGCCACCTCCCCCACCTCGTTGACCGCCCCGTAAGTGTCGCCCGTCATCCCGCCCAGCATCCCCGTCATCCACCGCCCCAGTCCCAGCGCCACCACGACCACGACCCCCACCAGGATCGCCCCCCCGCCCCCGAGGAACAGCACTGCCGCCACGGCAGCCGTAGCCAGACCGAACCCCACCTGCCACCAGTTGCGCCCCTCCTGGAACGATGTGCCCAACCCCTGCTCCCGCGCGTACGGGAACAGCGCCATCGTCGCGACCATGCCGAACCGCGACAGGCAGGGAAACACCACCAGCAGTCCCGTGCGAGCCTCGTCCGGGATGCCGGCGAGCGCGCTCCACTTCAGCAGCAGCAGGGCGGCCCCGCCGATGACCGCGAATGCGCCCACGTGCGTGTCCCGCAGGATGCGCAGGCGCTCCTCGCGCGTGTACCCGCCGAACAGCCCGTCGCAGCAGTCGAGGAACCCCTCCGTGTGGATAGCCCGCGTCAGCACGAGCAGGGCCGCCACGAGGATCGCCCCCACCACCAGCGCCGGCAGCCCCTCCCGCGCCGCCACATCGAGCCCCAGCAGGATGCCTCCCAGCCCCAGCCCCACCAGCGGGAACCACGCCCGCGCCGGACCCATCCGCGCCTCTCCCCCCGGGGCCACCGGAAGCACCGTGAGGAAGCCGATGGCCAGCCGCAGGCTCGTCACCGCGATCCCCTCAGTTCCCGGAATCCGCGCCGGAGACCCCCGCCTCGTCGAACGTCGCCATCTCCGTCAGGCACGAAGCCGCCGCCTCGACCAGCCCCATGGCCAGCACTGCTCCCGTGCCCTCCCCCAGCCGCATCCCCAGGTCCAGCAGCGGCCGCAGCCCCAGGTGCGAGAGCACGACCCCGTGCCATGCCTCCGAAGAGAGGTGCGAGGCCACGAGGTAGTCGGCTACGGTCGGGCACAGGCTGTGCGCGACCAGCGCCGCCGCCCCCGAGATGAACCCGTCGAGCACGACTACGCGGCGCGTCAGCGCTCCGCCCAGCACCACCCCCGCCAGCACGCCGATCTCGAAGCCACCCACCTTGGCGAGTACGTCCAGACCGTCCCCCGCGTCGGGCCGGTTCACCGTCAGCGCCCGCTCCACCACCGCCACCTTGTGCTCCAGCTCCTCGTCGTTCCGGCCCGTCCCCCGACCGGTCGTCTGGCGAGCGGGCCTGCCCGTGAGCGCCGCTGTGATGGCGCTCGACGCGGTCGTGTTCCCGATACCCATGTCCCCTGTCCCGATGACCTCCGCCCCTTCATCTGCGAGCTCGCGCGCAATCCCGACGCCCGCCAGCACGCAGGCCTCCGCCTGCTCCCGCGACATCGCTGGTCCCTGGGTCATGTCCGCCGTGCCGCGCCCGATGCCCAGCGCGCGCAGCTCCGGGTGCGGCGCCAGCGGCGTGGCTACCCCCGCATCGACAACCACAAGCCGCACGCTCTGGCGCCGGGCCATCACGCTCACGGCCGCCCCGCCTGCCAGGAAGTTCAGCACCATCTGTGCGGTGACCTCCTGCGGATACCCGGTGACGCCCTGGGTCACCACCCCGTGATCCGCCGCCGCCACCACGACCGCCTTCCCCCGTACGACCGGGCACTCCGTTCCCTGGACCGCCGCTACCTTTAACGACAGATCCTCCAGCCGCCCGAGGCTCCCCGGGGGCTTCGTCAGGCGCGCCTGTCGCAGCCGTGCGGCCTCCCGCGCGACCGGGTCCGCCGGTCCGATCCCCGCCACCACGTCCGCCACCGACATCGCTAGTACTCCAACCCCGGCTGGGCACCGATGCCCTGCTCCTCGTACGGGTGCTTGATCAGCTTCATCTCTGTCACGAGGTCCGCGAACTCGACCAACTCCTCCGGCGCGTACCGGCCGGTGATGATGACGTGCATCCCCTCCGGCCTCCGCCGCAGCGTCTCGACTACGTCACCGACTTCCACCCAGCCGTAGTGCATGGCGTAGGTGAATTCGTCGAGGATGATGATGTCCTCGCCGCCCGCCAGGATCGCCTCCTTGCAGCGCTCCCACTGGGCCACGGCAAGTGCCGTCGTCTGGTCCATGTCCTTCGAGAGCCAGGTGAAGCCGTCCCCCATCGCCTCGATTCGAATGTCGAGCTTCTTCGCCGCCCGGTGCTCCCCGAAGCGCGCGGTCGAGTGCTTGATGAACTGGAACATCCGCACCCGATAGTCCCGCCCCCACGCCCGGAACAGGACGCCAAGCGCAGCCGTCGTCTTCCCCTTGCCCTCGCCCGTGTTGACGACGACCAGGCCGTGTCGCACGCGTCGCGACCCGGTTGCGGGGGCGTCCCCCAGCTCCGTGCCTGCGTCTACCGCGTCATCGGGGGATGGCACTGGCCACACCGTTCTTGCCGGCGGGAGCCCGGCCGTTATCGCCCTCGGTGCCGGCATGCGCGACGGCGTCCGCCCCCGCTGCCGGCTCGATCAGGCTGATGGCGAGGGCGCCCGCCACCGGCTCGCGGTAGATGGCCGCACGCACCCCGAACGCCGATTCGATCGTCTCCGGCGTCAGCACCTCCTCCGGCGCCCCCTCCGTGACCACCCCGCCGTTGCTCAGCAGCACCAGCCGGTCGCAGTAACGCGCCGCGAGATTCAGGTCGTGGATGGCCGCGATTGCCGTCAGGCCGTTGTCCACCAGCTGCCGCACCAGCCCGAGGATCGTGAGCTGGTGCAGGATGTCGAGGTTCGAGGTGGGTTCGTCGAGCAGCAGCACGCGCGGCTGCTGCGCCAGCGCCCGCGCCAGGAACACCCGCTGGCGCTCCCCGCCCGAGAGCGTGTCCAGCGTTCGCGGGGCGAAGTGGTCGGTCTCGGTCAGGAGCATCGCATCGCGGGCGATACGGTCGTCTGCCTGCCCCTCCACCGCGAACCGCCCCAGGTGGGGATAGCGCCCCATCAGGACGAGCTCGAAGGCCGTGAAGCCCTGCGTGTAGGGCGCGATCTGCGGGACCAGCGCGAGCATCGCGGCCACGTCCCTGGCACGCATCGCCCCCAGGTCCGACCCCTCCAGCCAGACTGCCCCCTGCTGGTGCCGCAACACCCCGGAGAGCGTCCGCAGCAGGGTCGACTTTCCCGCCCCGTTCGGGCCGATCAGCCCGACGAACTGGCCCCGCTCCGCGCGCATGTCGACCCGGTCCAGCAGCGTTTTCGCCTCGACGCTGAAGGAGACGGCCTGCGCGTCGACCGATGCCGGTGCGGGAGTGTGTCCGTTCGTGCTCATATCGCCACCTACTCGGCCAGGCTGAAGGATTCTGCCGGCGGATCGGGGAAGTCGTCCGGCCACAGCATGCGCGCCAGGTCCTCCGCTCCGCGAATGTTCCAGTACGACAGCGTCGTGAAGTGCTTGCTCTCCACGACGAAGACCGCGCCGTTCTTGATCGCCGGCAGCTCGGCCAGCGCCTCGTGCTCCAGCAGGCTCTGCCGGAACTCCTCTGCGCCGAACGCAACCGGCTGCGGAATGATGATGATGTCCGGGGCCATTGCGATCACCCCCTCGAGGCTTGTCGTCTGGTTCCCGGTGATTCCCGCGTCCTCGGCGGCGTTGAGACCGCCCGCCGCTGTGATCACGCCGCCCTCGGTCGAACGACCGCCCGCGACCCAGAGCGTGTCCGAGTACTGCGTCAGGGCGAGCACCCGCGGCTTGGGCTCCTTCACGCCCGTGACGTCCACCAGGGCTTCGTAGCGCGCTTGCACCTCGTCGGCGAACTCGAAGGCGCGTTCCTCCTCGCCGTAGATGTACCCCATCAGCAGGATCGCTTCGATGCGCGACTCCGGGCCCTGCTCCAGTTCCGTCTGGATGACGGGGATGCCCGCTCGTATGAGCGCCTCGACCACCTCGATTGGGAAGAACGGGCTGGTCACGACTACATCTGGAGACTGCGCGATGATGATCTCCGGGTCCCGCGAGATCTCCGCCTTCTCCTGCACCAGGTGGGCCACGTTCGAGTAGGTCTCGTTCTTCGTCGCCCCGCCGATGGCCACCAGCCTGTCGCTCGGCACGATCGCCAGCGTCATCTCGTCGTGCCCCACCGAGGCCGTAATGATGCGCACCGGCTTCGCGGGAATGCTGACGACCCCGTTCAGGCCCTCGACCTCGCGGGGCCAGCCCGTGTTCGTATGGTCGACGATGCCCTTCACGCCTTCGAGCGACCGCGCCACGGGTGTCGGTTCCGGCGTTGGCTGGGGCGTGGCCGCCTCCGTGGCAGCGGCCGTCGCCGTTGCTGCCTCCGTCGGCGTCTCCGTTGGCGCCTCGGTCGGTTCAGCGGTTGCGGTCGCCGTTGGAGCAGGCGTCGCCGCTGCTGTGGGCTCCGGCGTCGCGGGCGACTCCTCGTCGGAGGAGCAGGCCGCCAGCGCTAGCCCCAGCACCAGCAGGGCGAGCGGCACAACAAGTAGACGGAATGGCTTAAGGGACACGGTGACTCCTTTGCAGCAGGCCCACGCTCATAGCGCGTAGACCTGCCGTTTGTTCGTGATGAGAAGGGCGATGAAGAACGGCGCTCCCACGAACGCCGTGAGAATCCCGACCCGCAGTTCGGCCGGCTCGATGACCATCCGCGCGACGGTGTCCGCCACCATCACGAAGACGGCGCCCCCCAGGGCGCTCATCGGGATGAGCACGCGGTTGTCGGGGCCCATCAGGAGCCGCAGCACGTGCGGCGTCACCAGGCCGACGAAGGCGATGGTCCCGCTCACGGCGACGGCCGCGCCCGTGGCCAGCGCCGCGATCGCAAGCAGGGCCACGCGCGTCACGCCGACGCGCACGCCCATCGAGCGCGCTTCGTCGTCGCCCAGCATCAGCAGGTTCAGGTCGCGCGACATGATCAGGAGCAGGGCGGTGCTCCCCAGGATCAGGGGCGTGGCGATGCGGACGTGCTCCCAGGCGCGCGCGTCCAGCCCGCCCGCGAGCCAGAACAGGATCTCCCGAAGCGCCTCGTTGTCGGGCAGGAAGATGATGATCGCGGAGACGATCGCCCCCAGGAACGCATTCACGGCGACGCCCGCCAGCAGCAGGGTCGCCATCGAGAAGTGCCCCCCGGCCACGGCGATGCCGTACACGAGGAACGCCGCCGCGATCGCCCCCGCGAAGGCGAAGACCGGGAGCGCTAGGAAGAACAGCCCCGTCAGGCCCGCCGCAATCGCCACCACCGCCCCCAGCGCCCCTCCCGCCGACACCCCGATGATGCCGGGGTCGGCCATTGGGTTGCGGAACAGCCCCTGCATCGTCGCCCCCGCCACCCCCAGCGCCATCCCCACCGAGGCGCCCACGATGATCCGCGGCAGCCGGATCTGCTCGATCACGAGCTGTTCCGTGCGCCCGAACTCGGGTGTGTCCAACCCGATGGCGGAGAGCACGATCCAGGCCACGTCGCCGGCGGAGATATCGACCGGACCGAGGCTCAGCGAGACCAGGCCGACGACCAGCACGAGCGCCAGCAGGACCGTCCCGCCGATCGCCAGGCGGGCGCCGATGCCCATCCGCCGATAGCCGCGCAGTGTCGCGAGTCCGACCGCCTGCAACAGAAACCCCCAGCGTCTCCGCTGGGGGTACCTTGTTCGACCTGCCCGGATCGGTGCCCGGAGATCGAGGGCACCTCTCTATAGCGGAGAAGTGACACCTCTCGTCCAGGCAGGTCTCCTGGCTTACGGGTTGGTTAGTGCCGGGCCCTTCCCATCGGCTTGCCGACAGTGGGCTTCGGCTCCGTCTTCCCGATTACAGTGGCGCTACCGCGGCGGATTCTCACCGCCTTCCCTATTCTCCCTGGGACGGGCACCCGGACGAAAAAAGCCGTCGCGAGTGTATGGCTCCCCTTCCCCCACTGTCAAGGATGGAAGAAGGGAGCCGGTCTAGCGCTCGCCGAACTCCAGGTTCAGCTCCAGCAGGCCGAGCATCACCCCCGGCTGGTGCCGCAGGTCGTTCTTGCCCGGTGCCAGCCGCAGGTCGTCCAGCCGGTCGAGGATCACGTTCGTGGCGATGTTCTGCTCGAGCCGCGAGAGCCCCGCCCCCGGACACGACCGCGGTCCCTGCCCGAACGTCACGTGCCGCCCCGGGCTGGGCCGCGTCAGGTCGATCTCCTCCGCGTTCGGGTACTCGTCCTCGTCGCGGTTCCCCGCCCCGTAGCGCAGGTGGATCGTCGACCCCGCCGGGATCGTCACCCCCTGCACCTCGATGTCGTGGATCGGGCGCCGCCCGGAGAGACCCTGCGTGGGCGCGTACAGGCGCAAGCACTCCTCCACGAAGAAGCGCACCTTCGAGCGATCCGCTCGCAGCTCCTCCGCCAGCCCCGGCTTCTGCGCGAGCACCATCGCCTCCGCCGTGAGCGCGTACTGCGTCGTCTCGTTGCCGCCGATGTGCATCCCGTAGGCGACGCTCACCACCTCCGCGTCCGTGAGCGGGCGCTTCGTGTCGCCGTACTCCACCTGCGTCAGGTAGGAGATCATGTCGTCCTTCGGGTTCTGCCGCTTCTCCCGCACGTGCTTCCCGATGTACTCGTGGAAGGCCGCCAGCGTGCGCGCGTTCTCCGCCTCGTCCTCCGGCGGCAGCAGGTTGCGGTGCGTCGATCCAAACACGAAGCGCCGAACCTGCGCCTCCTCCCACTTCTGCAGCGTGGGCATGTCCTCCAGCGGGAAGCCGAGGATCGTCGTGATCACCATCTGCGGCAGCGGCGCCGCGAACTCGGTCACGTACTCCACCGAACCACGGTCGATCCAGCGGTCGATGAGCTCGTTCACAAAGTCCGTGATCATGTCCCGGTTGCGGTCCGCCCCCACGGCCCCCACCCAGGGATTCGTGAGCTGCTCGCGGTGCCACCGGTGCTCCACCATCGTGGGGCGCAGGCTCAGGCCCGCGTCGATGGCGTCGCCGTGGCCCTCCTTCTGCAGTATCTCCCGCTCCACCTCCTGCCCGGCGGCGCGCTGGCCGTAGTTGAGAGGGAACGTCTCCGTGTCGCGCACGATGCGCGCCACGTCCTCGTACTTCGTGAGGATGAAGCCGTCCTTGTCGGGCGTGTCGCCGCCCCCGGGAATGCGCAGCACGGGCGCGTCCTGGTGCAGGATGCGGTAGGCGTCGAACCAGTACTCCTGCGACCCCGGCGCGAACAGGTCAACGTCCTCGACGCTGAAGGGGCACTGC
This sequence comes from Tepidiformaceae bacterium, assembly GCA_965214395.1. Taxonomy (GTDB): domain Bacteria; phylum Chloroflexota; class Dehalococcoidia; order Tepidiformales; family Tepidiformaceae; genus UBA2991. Next base: position 182,544 of record CBDCBZ010000001.1, on the reverse strand, counting down.
CCCTCCGCCTCCATCATCGCCACGTCATGCTTCGACATTGAATCAACAGACATCAGAACCCCCGCCAGGCCCGACGCGGCGGCCTCTACGCAACCCATCCCGGCCCGGAATTGCGTCTATCCTACGCCGCCTCGCAAGCGGGTGTGAGGCGCGTGACCCAAACGCATGAAGGTGCTCAGATCGAAGCCTGATGTCCCCAGTCCCGCCAAGAGTCCCTGGAGTCGTGCAACCCTTCGTCAAGGGTTGTACGTGGAACCGGATCACTACCGGCGAGTCATTGGCGGACACGTTCCGCCTTGAACGCGATGGAGCCCCCGCGCTCTACCTGAAGATCTCCCCGCAATCTGCGCGGAATGACCTGTTGGCGGAGAAGGAGAGGCTCGACTGGCTCCAGGGACGGTTGCCCGTCCCCGATGTGCTTCGCTACGCCGTGGACGGGCAGAGCGAGTACTTGCTCCTGACCGCCCTGGCCGGCGGCAATGCGGCTAGTCTGGCAGCCGTCGAGCCCCCCGAGCGCATCGCCACGCTGCTGGCGACCGGACTGCGCACGATCCACGCCCTGCCTGTCGAGCAGTGCCCTTTCGACATGATGCTCGACCGCGAGATCGAAGAGGCGCGCCGCAACATCGCGCTCGGCCTCGTCGACGAGGCCGACTTCGACGACATCCGCCTCGGCCGCTCCGCCACGGACCTCTTCCAGGAGTTGCTGACCACGCGGCCTTCCACCGAAGACCTCGTCTTCACCCACGGCGACTACTGCCTGCCCAACATCATCGTCGACGGCCAGGACCTGGGCGGCTTTGTCGACCTTGGCCGCGCCGGAGTGGCGGATCGATACAAGGACATCGCGCTGGCCCTCAGGAGCCTCGAGCGGAACACTGGCCAGGACCTCACGACCGCCTTCTTCGAGGCCTACGGCCTCCCCGGCCCCGACACCGAGAGGGTCGATTACTACAAGCTCCTCGACGAATTCTGGTAAGCGAAGCCGACAGCGCTACGGCCGGGGTGACCCGTACACCGACTCGATCGACTCGCCCGCGTCGAAGCGATCCTGGATGTCGCCCATCGTCGCGATCGCTTCCTCCGTGCCAACAACCGTCTGGAAGAGGCGCTGCTCGTTCGTGAGCGCCTCCGAGAGCCCCAGGTCGTCGTTGTCGATCAGGATCTGCTTGAGCGTCGCCAGCGCCTTCGCCGGGCGGTCCGCCAGGCGGCTCGCCCAGTCCAGCGCCACCTCCACCGATGTACCCTCCGGCACGACGCGGTTCACCCCGCCCAGCTCGTAGATGCGCTGCGCCGTCATGGGCGTTCCGTCGAGCACCATCTCCGCCGTCGCGGTGCGCCCGATGATGCGCGCCAGCCGGCTCGTCCCGCCGATGCCCGTCGTCAGCGCGATCTGGATCTCCGGCTGCCCGAAGCGCGCCTGCTCCTCCGCGATGCGCAGGTCGCAGGCCCACCCCAACTCCGCCCCGCCCCCGGAGCAGTCCCCGGAGATCGCCGCGATCGTCACGACGGGGGTCTTCGCCAGCTCTTGCAGGCAGGCGCCCCAGCCGCCGCCCGTCCCCGTCGTCGGCTCCCCCGTGACCGTGTTGCGCAGGTCGCGCAGCCAGGCGTGCTCGTACCAGTGCCCCGGCGTCCCCGCAGCCAGCACCGACACCCGCGCCCCACCTTCCCGCGCCTCCACCAGCGCATCCCCGAGCTGCCCCACGCCCTCCCACGAGCCGTGGTTGTTGATGTCCGGGTTCGACATCGTGATGAGCGCGACGCCCTCGCGCGGTCGTTCCAGCGTGACGATATCGGGCATGACGGAGCCTCCTCCTGCGAGTTCGGGAACGATAAAGCCCAACTGCCCCGGCGGGTCAGCTGAGCCACTGGGTCGGGTACACCCTGCGGCGGGACCGGCTATGAGCGCTCCTGCTGAGTCCCCCACGTATCGAAGTGCACGACCTCCTCGACCGGCATCCGTCGCGGCTGCGAGAAGCGCCCGCGGACGGGGTACCCCAGCGGGATGACCGCGACGCCGGTGGAGCCCGCCGGCAGTTCGAGCAACTCGTCGAGTTTGGGACCCGTCCCGAACGTCGTCAGCGGCGCCCCGATGCCGTGGGCCCGGGCCGCCAGCGCCAGGTTCTGGATGGCCCCGAAGATGAAGCCGCCGTAGGTAATCCCGGTGCGTGTCGACTCCGGCCCCCCGGCCACGCCGGTAAGCACTGGCACGAGCAGCACGGGCGCCTCGCCGATGTGGTTCGCCAGGTAGGTCACCGAACGCAGTCCCGAGGCGTCGAGCCCCGTCTCCGCGTCCACCACCTTGTCGAAGTCGGAGAACTGGACGCGACCGCCCTGCTCCAGCGCGGCCGGATCGGCGCGCCCGTAGGTCGCCTCGAACACGCCTTTCCACCACTCGGCGATCTGCGCCTTCTTCGCCTCGTCGCGCACGACCACCCAGCCCCAGATCTGCGAGTTACCCCCTGTTGGTCCGCGGATGGCCGCGTCCAACAGCTCCCACAGGACCTCGTCGGGAATCGGGTCGGATCCGAGGAAGCGTCGCGCTGGCGTCGAGTGGATCGCCTCCAGCACGTCGAGTGGTTCGCGTTCTGCCATCTGTTTGCTCCTGTCGTGTCGGACCGGGCTAGGCCCGGCCCAGTTCTACGTAGTTGATTGCGGGGTCGTGCCCCACGAAGGTCTTACCGATGTCCTCGTAGTGCCGCCACGTGATCAGCGTGTGTGTCGCCGACTGCTGCGCGTCCCGTAGCTGGCGCTCCAGCGGGCTTTCCATGCGGCTGCCGTCGATCGCCGAGACCGCCTCGATCGTCTCGATCTGCTCGCGAGCGCTCGCGTCCTCCCCGCCGAGCTCCGCCGGCACCGGCATCCGGTAGAGGCCCTGGCCGGCCATCTCCTGCGATGCCCAGGCGGGCAGGTGGCGCAATTCCTGCGCCTCGTCGCCCGCCGCCTGCAGCTGTTCCTTCATGGCCGCGACGCGGTCCAGCACTGGCGTCTGCTGGTTCTTGTCCCGCTGCTCGAGGATCGCTGGTCGCATCATGCCGCCACTCCTGTCCCTGAGACCCGCGCGATGATACGGGAGCGTCGCTACAGCGGTGGAACGCTCGCCGCCTGTTAGGCCCGGCGCAGCTCCATGTAGTTCGCCGCGGGGTCGTGCCCCACGAACGTCTTGCCGAGGTCCTCGTAGTGCCGCCACGAGATCAGCGCGTGCGTCGCCGACTGCTGCGCGTCGCGCAGGTGGCGCTCCAGCGGGCTCTCCATGCGGCTGCCCGTCGTGCCCGCCGTGTTGTTGATGATCCCGACGACGTGCCGCACCGCCTGCGCCGAGTGCGCGCAGGCCAGGTAGGCCGGCCAGAACACGTCCCATTCCGGCTCCAGCCGCCCGCCTTCCGAAGGCTTCTTCCACCCCAGGTGCGCTTCCATCGCGTCCTGCGTGTCGAGCACGAAGGTGCGCGCCGCCATGTAGGTCGCCATCGCCTCGCCGATCCGGTAGTGAACCTGCGGCATGTCCTTCAGCGCCGTCGCCAGACCCCAGGGCACCTTGTTCATGGCCAGGTCGGTGAACGACTCGATCGCGCCCTTGCACACCCCCAGCGCCACCGCTGACTTGTTGTAGACGGCGTGGCACGGGTTGCGGAACGTCGGGTTGTCCCACTGCTCGCTGGGGGCAAGAGGGCGTGCCGGGAGCAGGTGCTCGGGCGGCACGTAGGTGCCGTCCATGCGCACGTCGTGGCTGCCGCTCCCGCGCATCCCCGCCGTGTCCCACGTGTCGACGACCTCGAACTCGCCCTTCGGCACCATGAAGGAGTTCTCCGCCCCCTCCTCGGTCGCCTCGTCGATCACCACTGGCGACATAACGAAGTTCCAGGTCGCGTTGTGGCAGCCGCTCGCGAACGAGCCCTGGTAGCTCAGCCGCCAGCCGTCGCCCTCGCGGCGGGCGGTGCGGCCGGGGTTGGGGCCGTTCGGCGGACCCAGCCCCGAGCAGACCAGCGCGTCCCAGTCGTCGAAGATCTCGTCGCAGAGGGCGCGGTCCATGCGCCGCACTATCAGCCCGTTGATCTCCGAGTTGATGTGCGCGCACCACCCCACCGACCCGTCGATCGACGACACCAGTTCCACGTTCTCGATCTGCTCGCGCGCGCTCACGTCCTCCCCACCCAGCTCCGCCGGCAGCGCAAACCGGTAGAGGCCGTTCGCCGCCATCTCCTTGGCCGCCCACGCCGGCAGGTGGCGCAACTCCTGCGCCTCGTCTCCCGCCGCCCGCAGCATCTCGCGCATGCTCTCGATGCGCTCCAGCATCGGCGTCTGCTTAATCTCGTTCTGCCGTTCGATGATTTCGGGGCGCACCATGCCGCTACCTCCGGTCCGTGAATGCCGCGCGATGATACCGGAGCCGTCGGGCGGCGCGCCGCCGGCGCTAGGCGCGTCGCAGCTCCATGTAGGTGCGTGAGGGTTCGTGGCCCACGAACGACTTGCCGATGTCCTCGTAGTGCCGCCACGAAATCAGCGCATGCGTCGCCGCCTGCTGGGCGTCGCGCAGGTGCCGTTCCAGCGGACTCTCCATGCGGCTGCCCGTCGTGCCCGCTGTGTTGTTGATGATGCCCACAATGTGGCGCGCCGCCTGGGCAGCGTGAGCGCAGGCCAGGTAGGCGGGCCAGAACACGTCCCACTCCGGCTCCAGACGCCCGCCCTCCGATGGCTTCGGCCCCAGGTGCGCTTCGAGCGCGTCCTCCGTCTCCAACACCCACGTGCGCGCCGCCATCAGCGTCGCCTGCGCCTCGCCCAGGCGATAGTGCACCTGCGGCATGTCCTTCAGCGGCGATGCCAGGCCCCACGGCGTCTTCACCTGCGCCAGCTCGACGAACGAGTCGATGGCCCCCCGGCAGACGCCCAGCGCAACCGCCGCCTTGTTGTAGACGGCGTGGCAGGGGTTCCGGAACGTGGGGTTGTCCCACTGCTCGCTGGGGGCAAGCGGTCGCGCCGGAAGCAGGTGCTCCGGGGGAACGTAGGTGCCGTCCATGCGCACGTCGTGGCTGCCGCTTCCGCGCATCCCCGCCGTGTCCCAGGTATCGACGATCTCGAACTCGCCGCGCGGGATCATGAAGGACGCGGTCGTCCCCTCACCGGTGGTTTCGTCGGTCACGATCGGCGACATCAGGAAGTTCCAGGTGGCGTTGTGGCAGCCGCTCGCGAACGACCCCTGGTAGTGCAGTCGCCAGCCCTCGCCTTCCTGGCGCGCCGTCGTGCCCGGGTTGGGTCCGTTCGGCGGCCCGTGTCCCGAACAGACGAGCGCGTCCCAGTCGTCGAAGATCTTGTCGCAGAGGGCGCGGTCCATGCGCCGCACGATGAGCCCGTTGATCTCCGAGTTGATGTGCGTGCACCACCCCATCGACCCGTCGATGGCGGAGACCGCCTCGACGTTCTCGATCTGCTCGCGGGCGGTCACGTCCTCGCCGCCCAGCTCCGCCGGCAGGGCGAACCGGTAGAACCCCTGGGCGGCCATCTCCCTGGCCGCCCAGGCGGGCAGGTGGCGCAGCTCCTGCGCCTCATCCCCTGCCTGCAGCAGCATCTCCCGCATGCTCGCGATGCGCTCCAGCATCGGCGTCTGCTTGATCTCGTTCTGCCGTTCGATGATTTCGGGGCGCACCATGCCACCACCTCCGGTCCGCGAGTGCCGCGCGATGATAGCGGAGCCGTACGGGAGAGTGGCTAGCGGGGCACGAGCGTCACGGCGCCCGCTCCTCGATCCAGCTCGATGCGGAAACGGCTGAGAATGTCCCACCCCAGCAAGGAGGGCAGCTGCTGAGAGTCAACGGCTCCCAGTTCGATCGTCTCGGCGATGGCCTGGAGATCCCCGTCGTCGTGCTTGAACTCGAACGTCGCTTCGATCAGGCGGCTGAGCGCGACTCCGGCAACACCGCGCCGCCGTACGGTCTCCTCAGGAGTCCACGCAGTGGGCTGCATTGCGTCCGTGGCCAGATTGAGGCGCGTTCTGGCGTCCTTGGCATGGACGATGCTGGTGGAAGAACCGGTGTCGATCAGAAAGGGCACGGGTTGAGGAGGCCTGCCCGGGATTGCCAGTCGCGTCCAAACGAAAGGGCAGCCCCAGCGGGCGCTGAAATAGCCGGAGATCACAGACGCCAGTGCCGGTTGGCTGTAATGAACTCCGCGTCGATGTCCTTGCCGAATGCCAACCCCTTTGCGTCCATGGCATCGCTGAGATCGCGGAGGCAGTGGAACGAGGCGACAACCTCCCGGTCCTTGTTGATGGCGACGAACTGCTCCGGATACTGGGCCAGCAGCTCTTCGTAGTGCTCTTCCCACCACCGCCAGGTCGCCATCGCCTCTTCGAGCTCTCGAAGTTCCTCTGACACGTCACGGGTGACCACCTGGGACTCCTGGGGTCCGCTTCAACGGCAACAGTTGCGCGGACAACTCCTACCGTACCCGCACCGGGATGCCATTTCAAGCGTCCCCGCGAAACTCCACCCCCGCCTCCCCCGCGAAGCGCTCCCGCATCACCGCGATTGCTTCTTCCGAGCGATCAGCCAGCACGAACCGCCGCCCCAGCTCCAGCGCCGCCGCCCCCGCCGTCCCGCTCCCCGCCGCCGTACTCGTCCGGCCCGCGCCTGCAAGGCCTTCCTACCCCTACCACGCTGTTGTGGTGCGCAGGACAGCGTGGGCCTGGTCCAAGTCTCCGCTGCGTGGCCGCAACCAGCTCTGCGGGTGGTGCGGGTCTACAGCCAGCCAGAACGTCTCTGTGGCACCAGCCCCTGTGTGCTGTCCATGCCCTTGCCCGATCACCTGCTCCAACAGGAGCGGCTTCGACAGCACCCAGCAGTGCGCCTCGTCGGGAGAGAGCCCGAAGCAAATGAGGATGTCGTAGTTTTGGTCCTTAATCTGCTGAAAGCGGTATGCCCGCCCTTGCCACAGGGTGGATGACTTCACCTTCACTCGGCTTCCATTGACGACGAAGTCGGCTTGGCGCTCTTTGAGAGCTCGTACTGCGAAGCCTTCGTCCGCTAGCCAATGCTGAAGGACGGTCCGCATGGCAGTGCCTCGAGCTGTTGACGTGAGGCCTATCTTGAGCCAACTGAATGGGCTTGCCTCCCACATCGAAGGGAGGAGTTTGAGTTCGTAGTCTCGCTCCAAGCGTGCTGCGATCTCAAGAAGCGCGGAGAAGTGGCTTTGAGAAGCGGGGCTGGTCACGGGCCGATCATAGCGAGGAGGTTTGTTTTGTGAACCCGACCCAGGGGGATCCCTGTCGGCTCGAAGAGCACTGGGCTGTCCGATACTCGATGCCGTGTTGCTCAGCGAACCTCCTTCTCATGACGGCGTTGGCCTCTTCCGAGTGATCTGCTAGGACAAATCGTCGGCCCAGAGCCAACGCCGCAGCCCCGGTTGTGCCGCTGCCGGCAACTAAGTCAACCACCAACCCGCCCGGCGGGGACGACGCGCTAATGATCCGCTTCAGTATCCCCAATGGCTTTTGGGTCGGGTACCCCATTTTCTCCTTGCCGTTTGTGGGGACGATCGTGTGCCACCAGGTGTCGGTTGGGAGCTTCCCCCGAGCGGCTTTCTCTGGCCCTACTAGCCCCGGTGCCATGTATGGGATGCGCTCCACTTCGTCCGTGTTGAACACATTTTGCCCCGGGTCCTTCGCGTAGAACAGGATTGTGTCGTGCTTGGCCGGCCAGCGATTCTTCGGGCGCCCCCCAAAGTCGTACGCCCAGATGATCTCGTTGATGAAAGACTTCCGTCCGAAGATCTCGTCCAGTAGCACCTTTGCGTAGTGCGCCTCTCGGTAGTCGAGGTGCAGGTAGAGCGAGCCGCTCGGCTTCAGCAGGCGTCTTGCTTCTTCGAGAAAGGGTTTGAGGAACCCAAGGTAGTCATCGAACTTGTCGTCAAAGGAACGCAGCCCTAGCCTCACAGTCGCGTACCTTCTCCCCCCGAACCCCGTCCTGTCGCCCTCATCTTGCTCCACTCGCACTGTCCGAAGCGTCTCGCGCATCTGCCGCTTGCCGGTGTTAAACGGCGGATCGAGATACACGAGGTCTACTGACTCGCTGTCCAGAGCCCGCGCCACCTCAACCCCGTCAGCCAAGTGAACAATACCCTGAAACGCAGAACTGCTCATGGGCGTAAGCCTATGCTTACTTAGTGCAGGAGGCTAGCCCGTGACCCCCGGGGGAATCGCGCCCTCGCCCGCCGGGCGCGGCGGCGCCACGCTCACTTCGAGCAGCTCCGCGATGTCGAACGCCTGGATCGAGCGTGCATCCTCGTCCGGCTGCACCGCGGGAATGCCGTCCTCGAACATCTGGATGCAGAACGGGCAGGCCGTCGCCACGATGCTCGCACCCGTGTTCGCCGCCTCCGCCGTGCGCAGGTGGTTCACGCGCGTGCCCGACTCCTCCATCCACATGTTGCCGCCGCCGGCGCCGCAGCACATGCCCTGCTCGCGGCTGCGCGGCATCTCCACCAGCTCGGCGCCCGGAATCTGTTCCAGCACGTCGCGAGGTGCGTCCATGATGCCGTTGCCTCGCCCCAGGTAGCACGAGTCGTGGTAGGTAATCGTCTGCCCGTCCATCTTTTTCGGCTGCAGCTTGCCCTGCGCCAGCAGCAGCTGGAGGAACTCCGCGTGATGCGTGACCTCCCACTGCCCGTCGAAGTCCGGGTACTCGTTCTTGAAGGTGTTGAAGCAGTGCGGGCAGGCCGTGATCACGCGCCGCACGCCGATCTCGTTCATCGAGGCGACGTTCGTCTCCGCCAGTGTCGCGTAGAGGAACTCGCTGCCGAGCCGCCGGGCGGGGTCGCCCGTACACGTCTCCTGCTGTCCCAGCACGCCGAAGCTCACGCCCGCCTCGATCAGCAGCCGCACCACCGACTTCGTGATGGGCATGTTGCGCTCCACCAGCGCCCCCGAGCAGCCCACCCAGTACAGGTACTCCTGCGACCCGTCGAAGATGGGCACATCGATGCCCTCCTCGCGGAGCTGCTCCATCCACGTCTCGCGAGTGAGCTGCGTGCCCCGCCAGGGATGGCCGCGCTGCTCGATGTTCTGCAGCGTCTCCTGCGCCGTCCCCGGGATGCGCGCCTGCTCCATCACCAGGTAGCGACGCATGTCGACAATCGTGGGCACGTGCTCGATCAGCACGGGGCACTCCTGCACGCACGCCATGCACGTGCGGCAGGCCCACAGCGACTCGTCCTTGACGTAGTCGCCCACCAGCTCCCCGTCGACCTTCTCGGCCGGGTCCTTCCCCGCGATCAGGAGCGGTCCGGCGTGGTTCATGTACGACTTCAGATCCTGGATGATCGCCATGGGCGAGAGCGGCTGGCCCGCCGTGTAGGCCGGACAGGCATCCGTGCAGCGCCCGCAGCGCACGCACGTGTCGGCGTCGAAGAGCTGCTTCCAGGAGAGGTCCTGGACCTTGCCCGCGCCGAGGCTCGCGCCTTCCTCGATGAGTTGCTCGAAGTCGCCCATCGGCGCCAGGTACGAGGGAACCGCCGGCCGCTTCAGGAACGCGTTAACGGGCGCGAAGATGATGTGCCGGAACTTCGTCAGGGCCATCAGCGTCAGCAGGCTGAAGGCGCCCACCACGTGGATCCACCAGAAGACCTGGTGCGCGGTCAGCAGCGCGCTCACGCTCGCCCCGCCCACGATCTTCGCGATCACCCAGCCGCCCGGCGACCAGTACGACCAGTTCTCGTTCCCCAGCGGAATCTCGTGTCCGCCAATGCGCAGCCCCTCGACGAGGAAGCCCGTGAACAGCACGAACCCCAGCAGCCCGACGACGATCGCGTCTTCCGACTGCCGCCGGTCCCAGGTCAGCTTCGCCGGCGCCGGGCCGAAGCGGCGGAACACCGCCATGCCGATGCCCACCAGGCCGATGATCCCGAACAGGTCGCCCACGAAGCTGTAGGCCAGGTAGACGCCTCCTTCGAGGAAGGCGTGCTCGCTGCCGACCTGGAAGATCAGGTCGAAGTAGTCGTCGATCGCCAGCAGGATCGTCACCAGCGTCAGGACCGCGAAGCTCGAGTAGATGCACCAGTGCATCACGCCCGCGTAGCGGTCGTTCGTGACGCGGCCCGTGCCCGCTCCCAGCGTGAGCGCGTTCGTGAGCCGCGCCCCCAGGTCGTTGAAGACGTTGTGGCTGCGTCCCAGCCGCCACACCCGCAGGCGCTGCACGAACGCCCCCACGATCACGGCCACGGCGATGCCGAAGATGAAGTACATCACGGCGAAGCCCTGGATGTTGAAGAACACCTCGCGGCTGGCGCGCTCCGTCTGCGCCGTCTCCAGCGCGCCGATGGCGGCGATCACCGCCACGGGCACAGCGATGCCCAGGACGCTCACATTGAAGCGCGAGCCCTTCTTCTGAGGCGTGTCCGTCACGGCTGGTGGCTTCTCCGGGGAGGCTGGCTGCGCGCTCATGCGTTGTCGTTCGTGGGCGAGCCGTACAGCTTGCGAAGGTCGTTCTTGAGCACCTTGCCCATGGCGTTGCGCGGCAGCTCGTCCACCACCGCGATGTACTGCGGCGCCTTGAATGACGCGATCCGGCTCTTGCAGTAGGCGTTCACGTCCTCCGGCGTGAGCGTGGCTCCCGGCTTCGGTACAAGCACCGCCTTCACCACCTCGCCCCAGTCCACGTCCGGGACGCCGATGACGGCGGCTTCGTCGATGCCCTCATGGTCCTCGAGGCAGTTCTCCACCTCGCCCGACGAGATGTTCTCGCCGCCGCGGATGATGAGGTCCTTCTTCCGCCCGGTGATGAACAGGTAGCCGCCTTCGTCCACGCGGCCCACGTCGCCGGTGTGCAGCCAGCCGTCGATGATCGCTGTGCTGGTGGCGTCCTCCTGCTCGTAGTAGCCCTTCATCACGCGGTCGGAGCGGACGCAAATCTCGCCCTCGTCGCCCGGCTCGAGCAGCACGTTGCGGTCGTCCATGATGCCGATCTCGACATCGTCCATGGGCCGGCCCACCGAGCGCAGGCGCGCCTCCCGCACGTCCATGTCGACGCTCAGGTCGTGGTCGTCGGGGCCCAGGTAGGTCAGCGTGGAGGTCGATTCCGTCTGTCCGTAGGCGTTCATCAGGCCTACGCCCTGCTGCGGGAAGATGTCGCATGCCTTGCGCACCACCTCGTACGGCATCGGCGCCGCCCCGTAGGTAATGAGCTGCAGGGTGTCGAGGCTCGTCTTCTCCAGCGCCTCGTGCTCCATGATGCGCTTCAGCATCGTCGGCACGACCATCGAGTGCGTCGCACCCTCGTCGCCCACCGCCGACAGCCAGCCCTCCGGCGTGAACTGCGGCAGCACCAGCAGCGTGCGCCCACCCCAGATTGAGGAGAGCATCGCCGTCGCCCCCGCGATGTGGAAGAACGGCACCGAGACCACCGTCTTGTCGTGTACGTCCGGGTCGGCCGGGTTCATCGTGTTCGTGACGTAGGCGGTCATGTCGAGGAACGTAATCATCACGCCCTTCGGTAGCGCCGTCGTGCCGCTCGTGAAGATGAGGACCGTGGGCTGCTCGTCGTCCACCTCTACCCAGATGTCCTCCGCCACTGCCCCCGCCACCAGGCCGGCGAAGTCGCGGTAGCCCTCAGCCGGTCCGTCGTAGCTCACGAACGTCTTCGTGTGGGTCAGCCCTGGCCGGATGCGATTGACCAGCTCCAGGTAGCGCTCCGAGACGAACAGCACCTCCGCCTGGCTCACGTTGAGCATGTGCGTCAGCTCTTCGTCCTTCGAGCGGTAGTTCAGCGGGACGAGGGTTACGCCCAGCATCGCGCAGGCGTAGTACGTCAGCACGAAGTCCACGCTGTTCTGCGCCATCACGGCGACCTTCTGGCCCTGCTCCACGCCCAGGCCCCGGATGGCGTTCGCCAGGCGGGTCACCTGCTCCTGCATCTCGGCGTAGTTGAGGCGGCGGCCGGCCCCGCCCACCTCCACCAGCGCCTCCCGTTCGGGCACGACGGCGGCGGAGATCTGAAGGAACTCGATCGTGTTCATGCTCCCTCCAAGGAGCGGGTTTGCGCCTATGTGCGGCGCCACGGGATTCTACCGGCGCCCCGTTCGGCGCGCGAATCAGGGCCAGTGGCTGGTGGTTGGTGACTGACGACTCGTGGGGTCCAGGGCGTCCCCGTGCATACCCGCAGCGGTTCCTGAGTAGGGAGCCGCCCCCGGCCCGTGGGTACCCACTATTCACAAACCACTAGCCACTAGCCGCCAGCCACTAGCCACTACAACCCCGGCCGCCTCGGCTCGAACGGCTCCGCCAGCGCCCGCCCCAGCTCCTCCTCCACCGCCTCGTCCAGATCCGCCGCCGGGACCGCCTTCGTGATCAGCCCCCAGCGCAGCGCTTCCTCCGTCCCCACCGGTTCACCCGTCAGGATCAGGTCGGCGGCGGCGCCAGGGGGAATCGTGCGCGGCAGCGTCTGCGTGCCGCCCGCGCTCGGGATGTACCCCAGCGTCACCTCCGGCAACGCGAACTGCGTCCCCTCCTCCGCCACCCGTACGTCGCAGCAAAGGGGCAGTTCCAGACCCGCGCCGAAGCAGAAGCCGTGCATGCGCGCCACCAGTGGCACCGGGAGCGAGAGCATGAGCCCCCAGACGTCACGCTCGTGCCGCGCCCGTCGCGCTTCCCACAGGCTGGGCGCCGTCCCGAACTCCGAGATGTCGGCCCCCGCGCTGAAGGCTCGCCCTTCGCCCCGGAAGCACACCGCCCGCACATCGGGATGGTCGCGGCAGGCCTGCAGGTATTCCCACAGCAGGTCGCGCATGGCCATGTTGATCGCGTTCAGGCGCTCGGGCCGGTTGAGCGTGATCGTCGCCACGCCCCGCTCATCGATGGCGAACAGGACCGGATCGGCCATGGGGCCAGTTTACGGCGACGGCAACGGCGAGCGCGGAGCCCAACAGAACGCGCCGGCCACGAGGACCGGCGCGGATGCTTCCCGGAAGGAAGGTGTGCTGGAGGTCTACTGCCGCCAGTCGGGCCTGCGGATAGCGCTTTTCTCGCGCATCGAGACGTTCTGGGCGAGGTCCTCGTTCGCCTTCCGCACGAGGTCGTCCAGCTCGTCGCTGCCGAGCTTCATCTCCGAAGAGCGCCAGCGCTTCAGCATCGCCCGGTCCTTGGCGCTCAACTCGGCCTCGCTCGCCATGCGGTTCACGAGCTCGATGAGCATCTCGTTGATTTCGTCGTCGCTGTACGTTACCTGCGCCATCCCCTACCTCCGGACCGTCTCGTAGCGTCCCTTGCTCTTCACGCGACGCATCAGCTTAGCATCGATAGCCCCGTTCAAGCGCTCGTTCAGGGCCTCCGTCAGGCCGTCCAGTTCGGGCGAGCCCTCCTGGTGGTCCGAGCGCCACCGGCGGATGGCCTCCTTCCCCTCAACGGAGATCTCGGCATTGTCGATCGCGACCGCGCTGACAAGCATCATCAGCGACCACGACTCAGGTTCTTCGAGCAAAACAATCATGTGCTATTCCCCAGTGAAGTCTGGCGGGCGCTTTTCAAGGAACGCGCGCACCCCTTCAGCCCGATCTTTGGTCGCTTGTAGGAGCAAGGTCAAATCGGTTTCGAATCGCAGGGCCTGTTCGAGGGGCTGATCGAGCCCCCTCCAGACCGCTTCTTTCGCCAGTCGCGTCGCGATCGGACCCCGCGCCGCGACCGCCTCTGCCGCCGCCCGCGCCGCCTCCCTCGCGCTCCCCGCCGGTGCCACCCGCGACACCAGCCCCCGCTCCAGCGCCTCCGTTGCGGTGAAGCTCGCGGGCATGGCTTCCCCCGCCTCCAACCCCAGCAGTGTGCGCGCCCGGCGTGCGGTCAGGTCGTCCATCGCCCCGCCCTCCAACTCGACCACCGCCCCCTCCCCGCACACGCGGATGTCGCAACCCAGCGCCAGCGCCGCCTCCGCCCCTGCCAGCCGCCCCTCGAACGCGAACACGACCGGCAGCGGGTAGTCCCGCCACAGCCAGCGTACCCGCTCCCCCGGCCACTTCCGGAGGTCCCCCTCCCCCGCCTCGACCACCGCCACCCGCGCTCCCCCCTCCACAAACCCGTTGAGCGCCTCCACGGCAGCGTCTGCGGAGACACCTGCCCCCAGCGTCAATATGCCGATCGCGCTCATGATCACAGCCTACCGGCTGCCCGAACGCGCGTCTGGACTGTTGTCGTTTCCCCGCCCACAGTCGAAGGACGATGGCTATCAGCTACCGCGTGCTTTCCGAGGACGACTGGGACCAGTGGGTTGCTACGAGCGCGCTCGCGTTCCTCGACGACATCGACAACGCCGCCGCCTGGTCCGATCCCATCCGCCCCATGCTCGAGTGGGACCGCAGCCTCGGCGCCTTCGACGGCGACGAACTGGTAGGCAAGACGCACGCGATCAAGTTCTCGATGAGCGTCCCCGGAGGCGACCTGCCGACGGCGGGCGTGACCGGCGTCACCGTGGCCTCCACGCACCGGCGGCGCGGCATCCTCACCGAGCTCATGCGCCGCCAGCTTGAGGACGTCGCCGGACGTGGCGAACCCCTGGCCGCACTCTGGGCCTCCGAGAGCCTTATCTACGGCCGCTTCGGCTACGGCCTGGCCGCGCAGTCCGACCGCATCAGCATCGACCGCCGCCATACCGCGTTCGTCTCATCCGTGCCCGACGCCCCCGGCGAGGTCCGCTTTGTCGAGCCCGATGCCGCGCTCGAACGCTGGCCGGCCCTCTACGACCGGTTGCGCGAGTCCCGCCCCGGCATGATGAACCGCATCCCCGGCCACTGGAGCGCCTTCGTCGTCCCCCGCACCAACAAGCCCGAGGGCGGGTTCACGCGCCGCCAGTTCGTCGAATACGCAGGCCCAGACGGACCCGACGGCTACGCCATCTACACCGTCAAGAGCGACTGGCCCGAGGGCCTTCCCCGAGGCACGGTGCGCGTGCTTGAGTTCGTCGCGACGACCCCTGCCGCCGCGGCCGCCCTCTGGCGCTACCTCTTCGGCATCGACCTCGTCGAGACGATCAGCATCAACAACCTCCCGCCCGACGCTCCCCTCTACTGGATGCTGGAGGATCCCCGCCACCTCCGCCGCATCCCCCGCGACACCCTCTGGCTGCGCATCCTCGACGTGCCGAAGGCTCTCGAGGGCCGCGCCTACCCGGCCGATGGCCGCCTCATCCTCGACGTGCGCGACCCCTTCGGCCCCTGGGCCACAGGTCGCTTCGAGCTTGTGACCGAGGGTGCGACTGCCGCCTGCCGCACTACCGACGCCCCACCCGACCTGACCCTTGGCGCTGACGACCTCGCGGCCCTCTACCTGGGCGCTGTCTCGGCCTCCACGCTCGCCCGCGCCGGACGTATCGAGGGCGCGGTCGAAGCCCTTCGGCTCGCCGACGCCCTCTTCGCCTGGCACGCCGCTCCCTGGTGCGCCGACGAGTTCTAGCTACCCGCTTGCCCCGCTGCCGCCCGCCCGCCATGATCGCGGGCGATGGCTGACTTCACCGCCCCCGCGCCTGTCGAGACCGAGAAGAGCGCCGTCGTTCACGACCGCGAGACGCGCCCCGACGCGCCCGCCGATCGCCAGGATCTCGGCCGCATGCTCCTCCTCATCGCCGTCGGCGTGCTCTTCACCGCCGCCCTCGTCGCCCTTGCCTACCAGGCTCGGGCCAGTTGGACCGAGGTGCGCGACTGGGTCGTCCCCGTGACCATCCCCTTCTATGCCATCGGCGGCATCGCCCTCGCCTACCTTGTCCTGCGACGCGCCTGGATGGCCGCCTCCACCGGGCTCACGCTGCTGTTCCTCACCGTCGCCCTCACCGGCTTCAATCTCTGGCGCGCCGCCCTCACCACCGGCCCCGACGGCCTCCGCGACAGCCTCTCCATCTCCGCCGGCGTCCTGCTCGGGGTCACCATCGCCGCGCTTGCAGCCGCCATGGTCTGGGTCGAGGCGCGCCGCCCCAGCCGCCCGCCCGCTCCCGAGCTCTAGCGCGATGTGTCGCAGCATCAAGCGGCTGCGCGGCCCCGAGGGCATCGCTGAAGACGACGAGATCCGCGAAGCCTCCCTCCAGTACGTGCGCAAGGTGATCGGCTTCCGTGCGCCCTCGCGACGCAACGAGGAAGCGTTCGAACAGGTCGCCGAGGTCACCCGCCGCCTGCTGGACTCCGTTACCCGGCCGCGTTAGCCGGCGCTTCAGACCCCCCCACGCGCTATCCTCTACAGGGCGAGCCCACTGGGTGGTTGTGTGCCCCGCACCGGAGGTTCCACCGTGTCGACCGTTGCTGAAATCCAGCGAGCCATCCTCGACCTCCCCGAGGCCGACTATCGCCAGCTGTGCCAGTGGATCAGCGACCTGGACTGGGAGCGCTGGGATGGTCGCGTCGAGGCCGATTCGGAGGCCGGTGCCCTCGACTTCCTGGTCAAAGAGGCCCGTGACCCTGCCGAGCAGCGCGCTCTCGAAGACCTCTAGGTGCATCGAACCACCCCCCGATTCTGGAGGCGCTTCGATCGGCTGCCTGAGCGTGTCCAGCGGACTGCCAGGCGAAACTTCCGCCTGCTGGCGGAGAACCCGGCCCATCCCTCGCTCCGCTTCAAGAAGGTTGGCAAATTCTGGTCGGCCCGAGTAGGCCGTGACTACCGAGCGCTCGCTGTCGAGGATGGCCACGACTTCATCTGGGTGTGGGTTGGAACCCACGATGAGTACGATCGACTCATCGCATCGTAAGAGGCTCGCCCGTCGCGACCGCCACCTCGCAACCGAGCACACGCGCGAACTGCCGCACGAACGCCTCCGCCACCTCCGCCACCGTGACCGGCCTCCCCGCCTCCGCCACCAGGTTCGTCATCTCCGTGTCCTCGAGCCCACAGGGGTTCATCAGCGCGATGTGCCCCATGTCCGGGGCCACGTTCAGGGCTGCCCCGTGCATCGAGACGAAGCGCCGCACGTGCAGCCCCACGGACCCGATCTTCCGCTCCCCCACCCAGACCCCGCGCGCACACTCGTGCCGCCGCCCCTCCACGCCCCACTCGCCCAGCACGCCGAACATCGTCTCCTCGAGCGCTTCTACGTAGTCGACTACGCCCATGCCCCACGCCCGCAGGTCGATGATCCCGTACGCCACCAGCTGCCCCGGCCCGTGGTAGGTGATGTCGCCGCCACGCTCCGTCTGCGCCACCTCGATTCCCGCAGCCCGCACCATCTCCGCGGTGGCGCGCAGGTTCGGCTCCGGGTGGTTGCGGCCCAGCGTGAATACGGGCCGGTGCTCCGTCAGGAGCAGCGTGTCGACGCCTTCCCCGCGGACGCGCTCCGCCTGCAGCTCCTGCTGCAGCCGGTGGACCTCCCCGTAGTCGGTCAGCCCCAGGTCGCGAACGAGCACGGCGCGCTTGCCCTTCGAAGCAGCCATGCTCCTAGCGTAGCGAGCCGGCCCGCCCTCCGCGATCAGCGGCCGCCCGCCGCCTCCACGCCAATCTCCTCGATAGTCTCCCAGTCTTCCTCGCGCAGGGGCTGCAACTCGCCCTTCCGGTACTGGTCGTACAGCCGGAAGAGGGCGTCCTTGTGCGGACGCACCCGCCCGATCGGACACGCCTCCCAGTCCTCCACCGACTCGTCGCAGTAGCCCGTGCGCAGCTCCCCACACTTCGGCTGCAGGTAGCCGCCGAGCTCCGGGACGGCCCTCGCGACCTCCGCCCGCATGAGCGCCGCCACCCGCCGAAACTCCCACTGCGCGCGCGTGCACAGCCGCAGGTCGCAGATGTGCAACAGGCTCTGGAAGTTGACCGTGATCTTGAAGTTGGTGCTCGTCGCGTTTGGCAGCAGGAAGCGTGCGTCCTCGGCCGGCACCCCTGCCTCCACCAGCTCCTCGTAGAGCGCTCCCGCCTGCCCGAACAGCTCCTCCATTTTCTCCGACATCCCCGCCTTCTCGACGCTCCTGGGGATGCTGTAGGGGAACTCGCCCTTCTTGTAGGTCACGTACCGCTGGCTTTGTTGCTCGAAGGAGATGCCTACCCGGTGCCGCACGAACTGGTGGCTGAAGGCCCGCGACACGCCCGCGATGGCGAACTCGAACCAGACCTGCTCCAGGGGACTCGCGTGGCCCGTCTTCAGCCGCTCGATGATGAAGGCGTGCATCTTCTCCCGCGGGATGCGCTCGTCCTCGATGCGCGCCGCCACCTGCTGCGGCGTCAGCTGGCTGTAACAGGTCCGGTAGGCCATGTAGAGGGACCGCATCGGGTCCTCTGAGTGCGACAGCAGGTCTACTTCGATAGCCATGTGGCTCCCCGGTCTCGTCGTCGAAGGCCATGGTGCCCGCGGGCACGTCGTCAAACCGCCTATGCAAATTACCAATTTGCGTCAGCAAGTCAGTTATACCCCATGAGAGCTTCCCCGGGGTATTGAGGATGCAACAAGACCTGTGCGCCTACGGTTCCTGCACCTTCGTCAAGGTTACCTTCAATTGTTAGGTCGCGTGAGTTGCGACCTCGCGTGAGTTGCGATGTATCGGCGGGGTCTGGTTCTCCTACACGCTCCAGCTAGGATGGATACCCCATGAGCCACCGCCACCTGCTCTGGATCCGGCACGCCTCGCCGGACCCGGACCCCGCAACCCCCGCCCATGCGTGGCCACTCACGCCGGAAGGCACGGAGGCCGCCGCGCGCCTCGCCCGCTCCTTGCCAGAGCTCCCGCCGCCCCTCTCCGTCGTCGCCAGCAGTGAGCGCAAGGCGACCGAAACGGCCGCCCAGGTGACGGACGCACTCGGACTCGACCCCGCCGCCATCTCCGCCGATCTCGCCGAGGTCCAGCGCCCCTGGGTTCATGGCGACTACCGTGCCGCCGCCCGCGCCTACCTCCGCTCGGGCTCCGCGCCCGGCTGGGAATCCCGTGCCGGTGTCCTGCAGCGCGTGTCGCGTGCCCTCGCCGAGCACTGGCGCTCCGAGGGCACGACCGTCGTCGCCGGCCACGGCCTCGCGATGAGCATCTGGGCGTCAGACGCTGTCGATGGTCTCGACATCGTGGAGTTCTGGGAGGGCCTCACCTTCCCCGATGCCTGGCTGTTCGACGAACACGACCGGTCCTTCCGCCGCCTCCCCTAGTCCTCCCCCAGCGCCTCCCGCCCCTCGACGCCAATCCCCAACAGGTAGCGACCCGCACGACACGCGCGGCCCGCGGGCTCCGCGAGCAACGTGCGCACGTCCGCCGGCGTGTCCAGGTCGAGCGCCAGCGCTGGAGCCTCCGCCCGGCGCACCGCGAGCCCCGCCTGTCGGGCGGAGGCCTCGTGCAGGTCCCCGCTGCCCTTGCCGTAGGCCAACGGGAAGCGCCCCGGCGGGCGTAGCAGCATCGCGTTCGTGCCCCCGTCCCCGGGACGCACCAGCGTCACCGAGGGAGCCTCCGGCGCCTGCTCAACGAGGTCACGTAGCGCTTCGGCGGTCGCCAGCGGCAGGTCGGCGTGCAGGATCAGCAGTTCGTCGACGCCCAGGCGCTCGGCTGCGTTCTCCAACTGCGGGCTCAACCCCTGTAGGTGCAGTTTCTCGGAGAGAACCCGTACGTCGGCGGGCAGGATTGCAGTGACAGCCTCGTCCGAGGTGAGCACAACCGCCTCCAGCCCCGCACCCGCCACCGCCTCCAGCACCGTCCCCAGCGAGCGCCGCACCAGATCCGCCCGCTCGGACGGCTCGAGCAACGCAGCCAACCGCCCTTTCGCGCGGTCGAGCCGGTTCACCGGGATCAGGACGGTCGTGGCCATCCCCGCGATCGTACCGTGCGCGGCGGGCTAGCCCTCGCCGTGCGCCAGTCGCAGGCCGAGACTCCCGTCCCCGAGATCCGCCTCCCCCTGCACCGCCAGGGCCAACCCCTCAACCGCCGCCCGCAGCTCCTCGCGCGTCGGGCTCTCCTCGTCCCCGTCGCTGACAAGCCATCCCTCGCTCCCCTCCACCACCGACAGCATCCACGCGAGCTTGCTGACGCTCTCCGCCGTCAGCTCCTCCCGCTGCGGCCACCACGCGATCTGGAGCGCCGGTTCCGCCACCTGCAGCGAGCTCGCCACCGTCGGCCGGGGTTCGAGACCGCCCGCCTCGGCGAGTACGTCGTCCGGAGGATCGATAAGCATCGCCCGCACGCCATCCGCGCCCAGCCCCAGCGCGGCCAGCACGCTCACGCGGAGGACGGCCCGGTCAGGCGAGCTTGCCGTGGCACTTCTTGAACTTCATGCCGCTGCCGCAGTGGCACGGGTCGTTGCGCCCGATCTTCTTGCCGCCCGGCCTCGGCGCCGCCGCCACGGCCGCGCCCCGACCCCGCGGTGCGGCGCCGTTCGAGGCCCCGTTCTGTAGGGGAGCCTGCTGCGGTTCCGGCCTGCGCGCCGTCCCGCCGTTCGGCGTCGGAGGCGGCAGGTCCTGCGCCCGCATCTTGAATACCGTCTGCGCCACCTGCCGCCGGATGTTCCCCTGCAACTGCTGGAACATGTCGTAGCCCTCGCGCTTGAAGGCCACGAGCGGGTCCACCTGCGCGTACGCCTGCAGACCCACGCTCTGGCGCACTTCCTCCACCGCCGTCAGGTGTTCGCGCCAGTGGTAATCGATCGACTCCAGCAGGAGCCACTGCTCCATGTTTCGCGCGATCTCTTCCCCCACCGCCTCCTCGATCTCCTCGTAGCGGTCCTCGATCCGGTCCAGTGCCACGTCCGCGATGCGTTCCTGCTGCTCCTCCACCTCCTCCAGCGGCGGCAGGATGTCGGGCGGCATGATCTCGCCCAGCTCTGTGTGGACGAGGGTCGCGTCGAAACCCTCGTCCCGGTTCCGCCCGACAATGCCGTCCACCTCCTCCGTTACGAACGAGAACACGTTCTCGCGCACGTCCGCGCCTTCCAGCACCTTGTCCCGCTCCGTGTACAGCACCGCCCGCTGCTCGTTGATGACGTCGTCGAACTCCACCAGCCGCTTGCGGATGTCGAAGTTGTAGCCCTCGACCTTCTGCTGCGCCTGCTCGATCGCGCGCGTCACCATGCGCGACTCCAGCGGCACGTCCTCCGTCATCCCCATCTTCTCCAGCATCCCCGGCACCCAGTCCGGCGCGAAGCGCTGCATGATGTCGTCCCCGAACGAGACGAAGAAACGGCTCGAACCTGGATCGCCCTGCCGCCCCGACCGCCCCCGCAGCTGGTTGTCGATGCGCCGCGACTCGTGCCGCTCCGTGCCGATCACGTGCAGGCCGCCCGCCTTCGCAACCCCCTCCCCCAGCTTGATGTCGGTGCCGCGACCGGCCATGTTCGTCGCGATTACCACCGCCCCCGGCTCGCCCGCGTTCTCCACGATGTGGGCCTCGCGCTCGTGCTGCTTCGCGTTCAGCACTTCGTGGTCGATGCCTTTCCGCCGCAGCAGCGCCGCCAGGTACTCCGACTTCTCGATCGACGTGGTGCCTACCAGCACCGGGCGACCGTGCCCGTGCATCTCCGCGATCTCCTCCACCACCGCCCCGAACTTCGCCTTCTCGTTGATGTAGACCATGTCCTCATGGTCCGCGCGGACCATCGGCATGTTCGTCGGGATGGCGACCACGTCGAGGTTGTAGATCTTCGCGAACTCTTCCGCCTCCGTTTCCGCCGTACCCGTCATCCCCGCCAGCTTGTCGTATAGCCGGAACAGGTTCTGGAACGTGATCGTTGCGTGCGTCAGCGACTCCCGCTGGATGGGGACGTTCTCCTTGGCCTCCACTGCCTGGTGGATGCCGTGGCTCCAGCGCCGCCCCGGCATCATCCGCCCCGTGAACTCGTCGACGATCACGATCTCGCGGTCCCGCACCACGTACTCACGGTCCGGACGCTTCAGGTACTCGGCGTCGAGCGCCGCCTCGAGGTGGCGCGCCAGCCGCGGGTCGCCGCCGAAGACGTTGTCCACCCGCAGCGCCCGCTCGATCTTCGCGATGCCCGTTTCCGTCAGGGCCACGTGCTTGGCCTTCTGGTCGATCTGGTAGTCGAGCTCCGCGTGCAGCCCCCGCACCGCCCGCGCGAACATCTGGTAGGTGCTGCTCGCCTCCTCCGCCTGCCCGCTGATGATGAGGGGCGTGCGCGCCTCGTCGATGAGGATGTTGTCCACCTCGTCGACGATCCCGTAATAGAGAGGCCGCTGCGTTTTCAGCTCCTGCTCCCGCACCATGTTGTCGCGCAGGTAGTCGAAGCCGAACTCGTTGTTTGTGCCGTACGTGACATCCGTGCGGTACACGTCGCGACGCTCGCAGGGACGCAGGTCGTCGAGGCCGCCTTCGCCGTCCTCGCCCGGCCGGTACCCCGGCTCGTACAGGTACTGGATGTGGTTGTTCTGGATCACGCCGAGGCTCATCCCGAGCGCGTGGAACACGGGTCCGTACCAGGCCGCGTCGCGCCGGGCCAGGTAGTCGTTCACCGTCACCAGGTGAGCGCCCTTGCCTGCCAGCGCGTTCAGGTAGAGGGGTGCGATCGCGGTGAGGGTCTTGCCCTCACCGGTCTTCATCTCCGCGATCTTCCCCTGGTGCAGGACCATCCCGCCCATCAGCTGCACGGGGTAGGGACGCTCCCCCACCCTGCGATGGGCCATCTCACGCACGGTCGCGAACGCCTCGGCGGCCAGGTCGTCGAGCGTCTCGCCCTGCGCCAGCCGCTTGCGGAATTCGTTGGTGCGCCCGCCCAGCTCCTCATCGGAGAGGCGCGCGAACTCTTCGCCCAGCTCCTCGATCGATTTGATCCCGGAGCTGAGGCGGCCCACCTCGCGCTCGTTCGAGTCGCCCACAATGCGATTGATGAAGCCAAGCTTCGGCATGGGTCCAGTGTATCGCGCGGCGTCCTAGGCGCGGAACGCCGCGTTTCCCGCTTCTAGTCGATCAACGCCGCGATCACGTCGTCCACGATCGCATCCGCCTTCGACCGCATCTCATCGTCGTTCGCGTCCTGGATGGGGTGCGGCACGAACAGGCGTTGCACCTCCGGCAATCCGAGCGACTCAGCCTGCGCTTCCGCCGCCTCTTCGAACTCGTCCGAAGCAATGAAGACCGAGGGGATGCCGTTGATTTCCAGCCAGGTCGTGTCGTGCACACTGCACGTCGTACACGACCCTCAGTCGGCTAACCCTTCGACGACGAAGTCGGCCTCCTTGGCCAGCTCCTGCCGCAGCGCCTCCGGCGCGGGCTTGGTGAAGGTCGGCTTGCTGTAGCGAAGCACGTCGACCTCGGGAAGCCGCTCGCGCAGCCGCACCTCGAGCTGATCGAGCAGCACGTCGCCGCGCGGCTTCGAGATGTCCAGCAGCGCGACCGTGCCGCTGATCGCCTCCGGCCGCTGCGTCAGCGAGCGCCGTACCGGAACGCGCTCGTCCGTGGGATCCAGGATCGTTGCCATGAGGCGCCTCCCGGCAGAGTTCCGCCGTGCCCGAATTATAGCGCCCGCCCCCAGCCCTTCGGGGCGCTACACTGACTGCACATCAAACAGACCCGATCTGGAGGAACTCCCCATGGTCCAGCAGAGCCTTGCCATCTCGATCGAATACTGCGTCCCCTGAAACTACACCGCACGGGCCGCGTGGACGGCCCAGGAACTTCTCGCCATGTTCGCCGACCAGACCGCTTCCCTCACCCTCGTGCCCGGCGCGGGCGGCGCCTTCGAGGTGCAGGTCGATGGCGACCTCGTCTACTCGAAGAAGGCGACCGGTCGTTACCCGGAGATGAAGGAGCTGCAGGAGGCCATCGCCGACCGCCTCTCCTAGCCACCAACAGCCAACAGCCAAAGCCCGACCGGAGGTCGCAATGCCCTTCCTGCTCGTTCGTCTGGAGTGCAAGTACGGGAAGACCCAGGAATTCCAGGAGATCATGTCGCACCTTGTGCCCGTCCTCGAGAAGAAGGGCTGGCGCCTCCACGGCGCCTACCAGAACAGCATCGGCCGCCTCAACCGCTGCTACGACCTCTGGGAAATGCCCGACGCCAACGCCGTTCGCTCCGTCCTCGCCCTCGCGCGTGAGGATCCGGAGTTCAGCGAGTGGTCGAAGGGCCTCGGCGACTGCCTCGAGGAGGAGGAGCTCGAATTCATGAACGAGCTCCCCTACTCGATCGAGGCCCGCGAGCGCCGCGCCGCCGCCGGAGGCTGACCCCGCGGGGTCGGCGGCGATGGGCCCGGAACCTTTGCGTTCCCGCCTCCGTTATCGCGAGGCGCACCAGTACACTCGCCCGGCATGTCTGAGGTAGTGGGCATTTCCCGCGAAGCGGGCCACATGGGGGGCGAGCAGGCCGCTGCTCCCTGGTGTCCGCCGCCTGCGACGCCCGTCTGGCCGGAGACCTGGAACCTGCCCCCCGGCGTCGTTCCCCGCCAGACCCTGCGCGAGGCGGAACGCCTCGGCATCCTCACGACCTCCGCCGTCGAGATCCCCGAGGACGGCTTCCAGCCCGCCAGCCTCGACCTCCTCCTCGGCCCCACTGCCTACCGCATCGGCTCCAGCTTCCTGCCCAGCCACCAGACCGTGCGCGAGCGCCTGGGCGATCTCCAGATCGACAAGGGCATCGACATCCGCTCCGGCGGCATCCTCGAGCCCAACCGCCCCTACCTCATCCCCCTCATGGAGGGCCTCCGCCTCCCCGCCAACGTCCGCGCCTTCACCAACCCCAAGAGCTCCACGGGGCGCGTCGACATCTTCACCCGCGTCGTCACCGACTACTCCCACCGCTTCGACGACATCGCCCCCGGCTACGAGGGCGCTCTCTGGCTTGAGGTGTTCTCCCGCTCCTTCCTCGTGAAGGTGCACGCGGGCATGGCCCTCAACCAGCTCCGCTTCATCGTCGAAGACCCCACCGGCGGCGACGGTCCCCCCGCCCTCCCCCCGTCCGCTCCCGAGACCGTGCGCATCCAGCTCCGCCCCTCGCCCCAGGAGCCCGACACCGGGGACCCCGACGGCGGTCCCATGCCCGTTGGCTTCAAGGCGAAGCGAAACAACAGCGCCCTCCTCGACCTGGAGCACCGGGACCACGACCCCCGCGAGTTCTGGGAGCCGATCTGGCCGGCGAACCGGCTCGTCCTCGAACCGGAGGAGTTCTACCTCCTGCGCTCGCAGGAGCAGATCGCCATCCCCGCCGAGCTGGCCGCCGAGATGGTCCCCTTCGACCCCACCAGCGGCGAGCTTCGCACGCACTACGCCGGCTTCTTCGACCCCGGCTTTGGCGCCAGCGTCCCCGACGGCCTCCCTGCCGTCCTCGAAGTGCGCGCCCACGACGTGCCATTCATGCTCGAAGACGGTCAGGAAGTGGCCCGCTTCCGCTACCAGAAGCTGGCCGGGCCGCCCGACCGCCTCTACGGCCGCGACTCCGGTTCCCACTACGGCGACGAGCGCCAGTGGCGCTTCCTGAGCAAGCACTTCCGTTCGTGGGGACAGCTCCCCCTGCGCTTCTGAGCTACCCGCCCCGCCGCCAGTGCCGCTCCCTCGCGATAGCGATAGACTGAGCGCCCACCTTTCGGAGCGCATCATGTCCAAGATCGGCCGACTCTTGACCGCCATGGTCACCCCCTACACCGCCGAGGGCGAGGTCGACTACGCCCTCGCCCGCCGCCTCGCCGCCTCCCTTGTCCGCGCTGGCAACGAGGGCGTCGTCGTCACCGGCACCACCGGCGAGTCGCCCCTCCTGAGCGACGACGAGAAGGCCCGCCTCTGGGAGGAGATCAAGCAGGAGCTCGGCGATGGCGGCACCGCTGTCGCCGGCGCCGGCACCAACGACACCCGCCACTCCGTCGCCCTTGCAAAGCGGGCCGAGGCCGCCGGCGTCGACGCCATCCTCGCCGTCGCGCCCTACTACCTGCGCCCGCCCCAGGCCGGCATCATCGAGCACTTCCGCCAGATCGCCGAGAGCACCAGCACGCCCGTCATCGTCTACAACGTGCCCGGGCGCACGGGCGTCAACCTCACGGTGGACACGCTCCTGCGCCTCTCCGAGATACCCAACATCGCCGGCAACAAGGAGGCCAACGGCGACCTCCACGCCGCCGCCCGTGTGCTGGAGGCCAAACCGGACTTCCGCATCTGGAGCGGCAACGACAACGACAACTTCCACCTCTGGTGCATGGGCGCCTACGGCGCCATCAGCGTCACCGCCCACATCGTCGCCGGCCGCCAGCGCGCCATGCTCGACGCCGTCCTCGCCGGCGACCTCGCCGCCGCCGCCGCCATCCACCGTCCCCTCGTACCCCTCACCGACGCCTGCTTCCTCAACGGCAGCCCCAGCACCATCCGCTACGTGCTGCGACAGCTCGGCGTCGATATCGGCGCGCCCCGCCTCCCCGTCGTCGAGCCCGACGACGCCGTCGGGGCGAAGGTGATGGCCGAGGTGAAGCGCCACCAGATCGACACCTTCACTGTCGCCTGAGCCTGGCCGGGCCGGCGCGTTGGCGGGCCTCTTGCGATGTTTGGCTCCCCTGCCCCCTGAGTGTTACCGTCCCCTCCCTGGAGTGAGGCGATGAGCGGCCTCGGCATCGGTGAGCGGCTGATCGAGGCTCGCGAAGCGCGTGGCCTCACCCTTGAGGATGCCGAGCGCGACACGCGCATCTCCCGCCGCTACCTCCAATCCCTTGAGGACGAACGCTTCGACATCATCCCCGCGCCCGTCTACGCGCGCGGATTCCTCCGCTCCTACTCCCAGTACCTCGGACTCGATACCGCCCCTCTGCTCGCCCGCTTCCCCCAGGACGTTCCCTCGCCGGGTCCCTCCTCCCCGTCCGGAGCCCCTGCCGGCGAGGGTCGCTCCGGCCGCGGCCCCTCCGCCCTGTTCGGCTCCCGCGTGCCCGAGGAGCCCATGATCGGTGTCGATATCGGTGTCGCCATCCCCAACCGCCGTATCGGGACCGGCCCCTTCTCGTATGCCCGCACCGGCCTCCTCGTTGCCGTTGCCGTGGGCGTCACCGCGCTCGTGGTCGTGCTCGCCATCGTCATCGCCAACCTCGGCGGCGACGACGCGGGTGGGGAAGCGTCGACACCCGCCCCCGGCGCCACCGCCACCAGCGAGCCGGAGGATGTCGCCACGAGCAGCGGCCTCGACGTCCAGCGCGGCGTCGTCCCCGACGTGATCGGACAGCCCGAGCACATCGCCCGCCTCGCCGTCG
This sequence comes from Tepidiformaceae bacterium, assembly GCA_965214395.1. GTDB lineage: Bacteria > Chloroflexota > Dehalococcoidia > Tepidiformales > Tepidiformaceae > UBA2991. The sequence continues at coordinate 155,479 of CBDCBZ010000001.1, read as the reverse complement.
AGGAGGCGGGGTTCGTGGTTACCGTCGTGAAGGGGCGCAACGAGCAGTACCCCCGGGGCACCGTCTTCGAGCAGGCCCCCACCGCGGGCGTCGAGCAGGAGCCGGGCCGGGGCGTTTTCATCGCCGTCAGCGAAGGCCCTTAGCGGCACGGGCAGGGTTCCCTAGCGGGGTCAGCCGTTAGCATTGGCCCATGAGCGAGATTCCAACCCTTGATCCGCCCCGTCGCGTCCTCATGGGCCCCGGCCCCAGCGGCGCCGATACCAGCGTGCTGGCCGCCATGGGCCTGCCCCTCCTCGGCCACCTCGACCCCGAATTCATCCGCATCATGGACGAATGCCAGCAGATGATGCGGCAGGTCTTCCGCACCGAAAACGAGGTCACCCTTGCCACCCCCGGCACGGGGACGAGCGGCATGGAAGCGGCCGTCATGAACCTCCTCCAGCCGGGCGACCGCGCCATCATCGGCATCTGCGGCTACTTCGGTGACCGCATCGCCCAGATGGCCGCCCGCACCGGCGCCGAGGTCACGATCGTGACCGCCCCCTGGGGCTCCCCCATCCCCGAGGAAGCCATCGAGCGGGAGTTGCGCGCCGGACCGGCGAAGCTCGTCGCCATCGTCCACGCCGAGACCTCCACCGGTGTCCGCCAGCCCGTCGAAGGCATCTCCGCCCTCTGCAAGGCGCACGGCGCCCTTCTCCTCCTTGACTGCGTCACCTCCCTCGGCGGCGTGCCCGTCGAGATCGACGAGTGGGGTGTCGACGCTGCCTACTCCGGCACGCAGAAGTGCCTCTCCGCGCCCCCCGGCGCCTCCCCCGTTACCCTCTCCCCCGCCGCCTGGAGCGCCATCCAGGCCCGCGAGGCGCCTTCCAACAGCTGGTACCTGGACCTCGGCCTGCTCGAGGCCTACTGGGACAGCCGTCGCGCCTACCACCACACCTCCCCCATCTCCATGACCTACGCCCTCCATCGCGCCCTCGCCCTCGTCCTCGAGGAAGGCCTTGAGAACCGCTGGGAGCGCCACGAGCGGCACGGACGCGCCCTCCAGGCCGGGTTCGAGGCGATGGGCCTCGTCCTCCACGCCGACGCCGACTATCGCCTGCCCGTCCTCACCACGGTCAGGATCCCCGAAGGCATCGCGGACACCGACATCCGCGGCGCCCTGCTCCAGCGTTTCGGCATCGAGGTTGGCGGCGGCATCGGCGAGCTCGGCGGCCGCGTCTGGCGAGTCGGCCTCATGGGCGAGTCGTCCACGGCCGGCAACGTGCTCTTCTTCCTCGCCTCCCTGGGACGCCTCCTGCGCGAGCACGGCTTCCAGGCCGACATCGGCGCGGCCCTCGACGTGGCCGCGACGCGCCTGGACGGATGAGCTCCGGCCCGCGGCGGCTCTTTCCCCTCGCCGCGGGTCTCCTTGCCGGCGCCCTCCTGATTGCCTGCGGCGGCCCGGCGGACGAGCCGCCCCGGTCAACCCCGACCGCTGCTCCCGAAACCCCGACCGCCACTCCCACCCGCCCTCCCGTCTCCCCCACCCCTACGGCCACATCGCCACCCGAAACTCCATCCACCCCACCTCCGACCGCCACCGAGGCGCCAACCCCCGCCGCCGTCCTCGTCCCCGCCTTTCCCGGCCTCCCGGAGCTGGAGCGGCCCATCGCCCTCATCGATGTGCCCGAGCACGACCTCTTCCTCATCGTCCTGCAGGAGGGGCGCATCCTCTCCGTGCCCCGGGACGGTCCCTACGACGAACCCAGCACCGTCCACGACCAGCGCGAGAGCACGGTCTGCTGCAGCGAGGAGGGGCTCCTCTCCATCGCCCTCGACCCCGAGTTCGCCGCCAATGGCTACGTGTACGTCTACTACAGCACGGACACCATCACGCGCGTCACCCGCCTCTCCCGCTTCGAAACGACCGGACAGGGCGGAACCTTCGCCTTCGACGACGCGAGCGAACTCGTGCTCTTCGATCTGAGCCAGCCGCACATCAATCACAACGGCGGCACTCTCCTCTTCGGCCCCGACGGGATGCTCTACCTTGGTTACGGAGATGGTGGGGCCGCCAACGATCCCCACGGCCACGGCCAGAACCTCGGCACCTTCCTCGGCTCGATGATCCGCATCGACGTCCGCAACGCCTCCACCGGGCAGCCCTACGCCATCCCTGCCGACAACCCCTTCGTCGACCAGGAGGGCGTGCGCCCGGAGACCTGGGCGTTCGGTCTGCGAAACCCCTGGCGCATGAGCTTCGACCGGGAGACCGGCCTGCTCTGGGCCGGCGACGTTGGCCAGGGCGAGGTCGAGGAGATCAGCATCGTCGAGGCGGGTGGGAACTACGGCTGGAACACGATGGAGGGCACGCGCTGTTTCTTCCCGCGTCAGGGGTGTGACCGCACCGGTCTGACCCTTCCCGTCTGGGAGTACACGCACGCCTTCGGCTGCTCGATCACCGGCGGCTACGTCTACCGCGGCGACGCCATCCCCAGCCTTCGTGGCTGGTACGTCTACAGCGACTACTGCAACGGCCTCGTCTGGGCCATTGAAGCCGAGACGGCCGCGGCCCGTGGCTTCGTCGAGCCCGTGCTCCTCTGGGCAGGCGGCCCCAACGCCGTTGTCTCCTTCGCCGAGGACTCCCAGGGCGAGCTCTACCTCATCAGCTTCCACAACGAGGGCATCTACCGCCTCGTCGCCCCGTAGCCGGCTACGCCATGTCCTCCATGGTGAGTCCCCACCCCTCCGCGCGACGGTCCCGCTCCCAGACGTCGTCGGGCGTGACCCGGCGCGCGGGGATGAGCCGCAGCGCGTCCTCCCCCAGGGGCCAGCGCACCGGCACCCGCTGCTGCAGCTGGACCGCATCTGTGATGGCCATCCCCACCGCGTCCGACCCCGGACGCGTCGCCGCCACCGCCCGGAATTCCGTCAGCTTGCGCTCCACCCCCGGCTGGTAGGCGCTCCGCCCCGCCCGCACCGCCTCGCACACGTCGAGGCCGCGCGTCTGCCAGTCGCTGCGGTACTGCCCCGGCTGCAGGATCGTGACCTGCACCCCGAAGGGCGCCACTTCGTCCGCCAGTGCCTCCGACATCGCCTCGACCGCGTGCTTCGAAGCTGCATACATGCCCCGCAGCGCTCGCGGCACCTGCCCCGAGAGCGAGCTGACGTTTACCACCTTGCCCCACCCCTGCTCGCGCATCACCGGCAACACGGCCTGCTGCAGCCGCCACGGCCCCAGCAGATTCGTGTCGAACTGCCGCCGGCACTCGTCCTCGCTCAGATCCTCCAGCGGCCCGTAGAGCCCGTAGCCCGCGTTGTTCACCAGCACGTCGATGCGCCCGAACCGCTCCCGCACGGCCTCCACCGCCGCCTCGATCGACGCCGCATCAGTCACGTCCAGCGGGAACGTCTCGATGCGGTCCTCGAAGCCGTCCCGCACCGCCGCGCCGTCGCGATCGGGATCGCGCATCGTGGCCGCGACGAGGTTGCCCCGCGCCGCACACTCCCGCGCCGCCGCCGCCCCGAACCCCCGCGACGCCCCCGTGATGAGCACGACGTTCTCCCCGTCCCACTGTCGCTCCACGCCGCCCTGCTCGCCCGGCCGCCGCCACGTTCGCAGCGTCCCCGCCCGCCGCAACGCCTCCCACTCCGCCTCCGTTGCGTTGAGCCGCGACTCGATCAGGTGCGAGCTGTCCTCCCCTACCGGCCAGCGCATGGGCAGCGGCTGTTCCAGCTCGACCATGTCCGCCATGGCCACCCCCACCGACCCGGAGGCCGGGCGCGTCTTCGCCCGCGCCCGGAAATTCGCCAGCGCCGCCTCGACCGTCTCCTGGTAGGCGCTGCGACCCTCGAGCTGCGGCGCCGCCACGTCCAGGCTCCCGGTCTGCCAGTCGCTCACGTACATCCCCGGCTCCAGCACGCAGACCTGCACGCCCGTGTGCCCTACCTCGAAGCGCAACGCCTCCGACATCCCCTCCACCCCGTGCTTGGCCGCCGCGTACATCCCCAGCCAGGCCCCCGCCACCCGACCCGCGAGCGAACTCACGTTCACGATCTTCCCCGCCCTCCGCGCCCGCATCGACGGCAGCACCGCCTTCGCCATCCGCCACTGCCCCAGCACGTTCGTATCGAACTGGCGCCACACCTGCGCCTCCGAGACCTCCTCAATCGGCCCGTAGAGCCCGTATCCGGCGTTGTTGATGAGCACGTCGATGCGCCCGAAACGCGCCAGCGTCTCCGCCGCCACCCGCTCCACCGCCCCCACGTCCGTCACGTCGAGCTGCACCGCCGTGATGCGGTCCTCGTGCCCCGCCACGATCGCGGGCCCGTCCCGCTCCGGGTTCCGCATCGTCGCGACGACGTGGTTGCCCCGCGCGGCGATGCGCCTCGCCGCCTCGCCCCCGAAACCGCGCGACGCGCCCGTTATCAGCACCACCTGTTCGTTCACGCTCGCCTCCGCCGGGCAGGATAGCGAAGGCCGCTGCTACTGGCCCCGGCAGGCCCCAAGCTGAGGCGCTGCTACACTCGCTGCCGTGAACGCCGAGGCGCTCCCCTACACCCTGCTCATCATCCTCATCGAGCTCGCGATTGGCAGCCTCTGGGTCACGCTCGCCTCCGACCTCCGTGGCGGAGTCACCCGCGGCTTCGTCCTCACCATGACCGGCGCCGCCGCCATCGTCGCCGGCCTCGCCTACTGGCTCGCCGTTTCCCTCACCATCGCCGCCGACGTCGACGGGTACCTCATCGACCCTGACTGGTTTGGGCCCATGAAGACCCTCCTGCTGGTCGTGACCGGAGCGTCGGGCTTCTACGCCTTCATGGTCTTCATGGGCTGGGATCCCATCGGGCGCATCGTCGCCATCGGCGGGTCGGTCGTCGGCGTGATCTGCGTCGCCTTCCTCGCGGGCATGCTCGCGCCGCCCGTCTGGGGATATCCCGGCGTCCTGCTCGCGCTCCTCGCCGGCACCCTCGCGATGGGCGCCGTCTCCACCTCGATGACCTGGGGCCACTGGTACCTGACCGAGGGCTCACTGCCCGCCCGCCCCATGCGCGAGCTCGCCTGGATCCTGATCGGCGCCATCGTGCTGCAGGTCGTCCTCCTTGCCATCAACGCGGCCGTGCCGGAGCGCATCACGCCCACTCCCTCCAACCCCGTCGAGGGCGGGCTGCTGGCCAACCCGCTCTTCTGGTTCCGCATCGGCGTTGGCCTCCTCTTCGCCTTCGTCCTCGCCGTGCTCGCCCTCCGCACCGCCCAGATCCGCTCCATGCAGAGCGCCACCGGCCTTCTCTACATCTGCATGGGCGCCGTCTTCACCGGCGAGGTGCTCGCCCGCGGCGTCCAGTTCCTCACCGCCCACCCGATCTAGGCCCGGGCACAGGACCCCCGGGTGGTAGGATTCCCCCGCCGCCGGAGGGGCGCCTATGCAGCGCGACCGCGCCTGGGAAATTCTCGCCGAGTTCGCGCAGGAAGAGCGCACGCGCAGGCACGGGATCGCCGTCGAGGCGGTCATGCAGGCCTACGCCCGCAAGCTTGGCCAGGACGAGGAAAAGTGGGGCATCGTCGGCCTCCTCCACGACTTCGACTGGGAGATCCACCCCACCGAGGAGCTTCACCCGAAGGAAGGCTCGAAGCTGCTTGAGGCGCGCGGCGTCCCCGAGGACATCCGCTACTCGATCCTCTGCCACGCCCCCTTCCTCGGCCTCGACTACACCCAAGACATGGACCGCGCCATCTACGCCGCCGACGAGATGGCGGGTTTCGTGATCGCCTGCACCCTCGTGCGCCCCGACAAGTCGCTCGCCACGCTCAAGGCCTCGTCCGTTAAGAAGAAGATGAAGGACAAGGCCTTCGCCCGCAGCGTCAGCCGCGACGACCTCCGCAACGGCGCCTCCGATTTCGGCGTCGAACTCGACGAGCACATCCTCTTCGTTGCCGACGCGCTCAAGCCCGTCGCCGAACAGTTAGGCGTAAACCCATGAACCTCGATCCTCCCGACCGCAATATCTCCATGGAGCTTGCCCGCGCCACCGAGGCCGCCGCCCTCGGAGCCGTCCCCTGGACCGGGCGCGGCGACAAGAACGGCGCAGATGGCGGCGCCGTCGACGCCATGCGCACCATGCTCAACACCATCGATATCGACGGTGTCGTCGTCATCGGTGAGGGCGAGAAGGACGAAGCGCCGATGCTCTTCAACGGCGAGCAGGTCGGCACCGGCACTGGCCCCCAGGTCGATATCGCCGTCGATCCGATCGACGGCACCACCCTCCTCTCCCTCGGCCGCGCCAACGCCGTCAGTGTGATCGCCGCCTCTCCCCGGGGCTCGATGTACAACCCGCACGACATCTTCTACATGGAGAAGATCGCCGTGGGACCCGAGGCGAAGGGGAAGATCGACCTCTCCGCTCCCGTGCGCTGGAACCTCGAACAGGTCGCCGAGGCGCGGGGCATTCCCCTCACCGAGGTCACCGTCACCCTCCTCGACCGCCCCCGCAACGACGATATCGTCTCCGAGATTCGCGCCGCCGGCGCCCGCATCATCTCCATCACCGACGGGGACGTTGCCGGCGCTGTCATGGCCGGCATGGACGGCACCGGCGTCGACATCCTCCTTGGCATCGGCGGCTCCCCCGAGGGCGTCTCCGCCGCCTGCGCCATGAAGGCCCTCGATGGCGACATGCAGTGTCGCCTCTGGCCCCGCCACGATGCCGACCGCGCCCTCGCCGCCGAGCGTGGCCTCGACCTCACCCAGGTCCTCACCCTCGACGACCTCGTCAGCGGCGACGACTGCTTCTTCGCCCTCACCGGCATCACCACCGGCTACCTCCTTCGCGGCGTCGAGGTCACGCGCTCCGGCGCCCGCACGCACTCCCTCGTGATGCGCAGCCGCTCCCGCACCATCCGCACCATCGAGGCCGAACACCACACCCACAAGGTCGAGCAGTTCCTCGCCATCTGAGGAACCTGCCCCAAGGAGCGCCAGCCATGACCACCGAAGCCGAACTAGCCGCCTGGGTCCGCGAATACAGCGATCACTTCGGGTTCTCGTTTCACGCGAAGGACCCCACCATGATGCGGCCCTACTGCCACGTCCCCGCCTTCGGCATCGGCGGCGGACGGGTGAACCTCATCTCGACCGTCGAGGAGTCGGATGCGCGCTGGGCCGCCGCCCACGCCGGCCTCCCCGAGGACTATGACCACAGCGTCCTCCACACCGTCGACGTCACCTTCACCAGTCCCACGGCTGCCTACGTCACGGTTAACTGCGGGCGTTACAACAAGGCCGGTGAGGAGTACGTCAATTTCGACGCCTCGTACGTCGTGGCGCAGGTCGAGGAAGGCTGGCGTATCACCACGTGGATCGGCCACGCTCGCTAGGCGCGCCGGCTACTCCGGTTTCGTGACCGACAGAATCCGTTCGCGTCCCGACGAGGGCAGCAGCTCGAGCCGCACCCCGAGATCGCTGTTGATATAGGTCACGCCAAGGATGCGCGCGCCGTCTTCGTCGACGCTCGCCATTTCGAGCTCCGCGCCCTCCGCCGTGAGCCGCTCGATCTCCGCGTCGAGGTCATCGACGAACGCACCGAGGTGGTGGATGCGCGAGCCTTCCCCCGCCTCCCACACCGTCCCCGGCACCGCCTGGATCAGCTCGATGTAGGGCGGTCCCTCGGCCGTGTAGGCGAACCGCGACTGCATCACCTGGATCCCGGCCTTCGTGCGAACGCGCACGTTCGCCGCCCCCGGCGGTCGGGGCCAGCTGGCCCCGAAGCGCTTCGCGATCTCCTCCATGCCCGACTCGATCTCGGGCACGATGATCCCGACGTGGAACACGTCGTCGTAGTTGATCACCCTTAGCCGCCCTCGCCCCGCAGGTTCGCGAGCATGCCCTCGCGCAGGTGCCCCGGCAGCAGTTCCTGGCGAATGCCCAGCGGGCCGTTCATGTACGAGACCGCCATCATGCCGCCCCCGACATCGAGCGTTGCCTCAAGCTCCACGCCCTCCGCCATCAACCGCGCCACCTCGTCATCGAGGTCGTCCACGAAGGCGCCCAGGTGATGGATGCGCGAGCCCTCGCCCGCTTCCCACGGCGTGCCCGGCACCGCCCGGATCACTTCCAGGTAGGGAGGTCCCTCGGCCGAGTACACCCCGATCACCTCTGCCCGCGTCTCCCCTGCCGCCGTCTTCACCAGCACATCGGCTCCGGAGGTGGGTGGCGGGTCCGGGAACGTCACGCCGAAGCGGTTGGCGATCTCCTTCAGGCCCGACTCCAGGTCGGGCACGATGATGCCCACGTGGAACATGTCTTCGTACTTCATGCGCGGCAACCTACGCCCCCGCTCGCCTCCCCCGCAAGCCGTGTATCCTCCGCCCGGGGCAACGCATGGCTGGACCGCTCGCTGGAGTCCGCGTCCTCGATCTCTCCCGCGAGGTTGCCGGCGCCTACGCCACCAAGCTCCTCGCCGACTACGGCGCCGACGTGCTCAAGATCGAACCCCCCGGCGGCGGCCCCCTCCGCTCCTTCGGCCCCTTTCCCGGCGATGAACCCCATCCCGAGCGCTCCGGCCTCTTCCTCCACCTGAACACCAACAAGCGCTCCCGCGTCCTCGACGTGACCGACCCGGCCAACGCCCCGCGGGTCTGCGCGCTCGCTGCCGAGGCCGACATCGTCGTGGAGGACTTCGCGCCCGGCGATCCCGCCTCCTGGGGATGGGGCTGGGAGACGCTCTCCGTAGGCCGCGACGACCTCGTGCTCCTCTCGATCACCCCCTTCGGCCAGACCGGCCCCTACCGCCGCTACCGCGCCTCCGAGATCACCCTGCAGGGGTACGGCGGACCCATGCACATGACCGGCAACGCCGGTCTTGGGCCGTTGAAGCACGCCGGCCACTTCGCCGGCTATCACGCCGGCATCATCGCCGCCTTCGCCGCCAGCCTCGTACGGTTGCGCGTCGAGGCGGGAGGCAGCGGCGACTGGATCGACCTCTCCGTCGCCGAGTGCCAGGCCACCTCCCGCGACCGCCGCAGCTCAGCCCTCCTCGCCGCCTCCTACGCGGGAGTGGGCGGAGGCCGTGCCGCCGCCGGTCTGCGCGTAGCCGCCGGGGTTCGCCCCTGCGCCGACGGCTACGTGAACATCATGGGCGCGGGTCCGCGGCTCCACGCCCTCCTCCACCTGATCGACCGCGAGGATCTGCTTGAGCATCCCGACATCAACGCCCCCTTCAACCTGATGCCTCCCGCCCTCGCCCAGGAGATCGAAGACGCCTACGGAGGCTGGCTTGCCGAACGCACGAAGCGCGAGATTATCCCCCTCGCGCAGGGGCACCACCTGCCCTGCGGCGCCCTCCAGACCACGAAGGATCTGCTCGAGGACCCGCACTTCCTCGAACGGGGCGTCTGGGAGCCCATCGACCACCCCGAGGCGGGGCGCCTCCACTATCCCTCCCGCCCCTTCGTCATGTCCGCCACCCCCCGCCAGCCCGCTCGCCGAGCTCCCCTTCTCGGCGAGCACGAAGGCGGCGAGCCCTTCGCCCCGCGCCCCCCCGACCCCGACCCCGTCCGCCCCCTCCCCCGCGGCCGCCTCCCCCTCCCCCGCGGCCGCCTCCCCCTTGAAGGCATCCGCGTGGCCGAGGTCACTGTCGTCTGGGCGGGCACGCACGTTAGCCAGGTGCTCGCCGACTGGGGCGCTGAGGTCGTGCGCGTCGAGCCCGTGAACCGCATCCAGCCCGCCACCCGTGGCGCCGAGGTCTCCCTTACCGGCGAGCAGGTGCGCCGTGTCGCCGAGCAGGGACAGGTCATCAGCACCTATCCCGACTTCGAGCCCCGCGACGACCCCTGGAACCGCAACCCCGGATTCAACGTCGGCGCCCGCAACAAGCGCTCCATGACCTGCGACATCATGGCCCCCGAAGGCCGCGAGACCATCCGCCGTCTCGTCGAGCGCTGCGATGTCTTCATCGAGAACAACGTGCCCGAGACGATGGCGAAGGCAGGCGTCAGCTACGAGGCCTTCTGCGAGATCAACCCGGAGCTGGTCATGCTGCGCATGCCCGCCTTCGGGCTCAGCGGGCCCTACAGCGACTTCCGCGGCTTCGGCATGCACGCCGAGGCCACCGTCGGCCACACGCTCCTGCGCGGCTACCCCGATTCCGAACCCGAGCTCACCGGCGAGGCCCTCGCCTCCGACGCCATCGCCGGCGTCCACGGCGCCCTTGCGGTCGTCATGGCCCTCCGCCACCGCCAGCGCACGGGCGAAGGCCAGCAGATCGAGATGGCCCTCGCCGAATCCTTCCTGCCCATCCTCGGCCAGTTCCTGCTCGACTACGACATGAACGGCCGCGTCGCCCGCGCACTCGGCAACACCCACCCCTGGAACGCTCCCCACGACGCTTACCCCGCCCGTGGCGAGGACCAGTGGATCGCCATCGACATCGCCACCGACGAGGAGTTCGCCGCTCTCTGCCGGGTCCTCGGCGACGAATCGCTCGCAGCCGACTCCTGCTTCGCCACCGCCGAAGCTCGCCGCCACAACCGCGACGCTCTCGACGAGGCCATCGCCGCCCTCACACACACCCGCGACAAGCACGAACTCTTCCACGCCCTCCAGGCCCGCGACGTCTGCGCCGCCCCCCTCCTCGACGCGCTCGACGCCCAGGCCGACCCCCACCTCAATGCCCGCGGCTTCTTCGAGGAGGTCTACCAGCCGGGTGTGGGGGCGCATCGCTATCCCGGCATGAACTTCAAGCTCAAGGGCACCCCCAACGCCATCCGCCTCCCCGCCCCCGCCCTCGGCGAGCACAACGACTGGGCCTACCTCGACCTCCTCGGGTACACCCGCCCCGAACTCGATGCCGTCATCGAAAAGGGTCAGGCCGGCACCCGCTACGCCCCCGCCCTCCTCCCCGGCAACCGGGGCTAACGCGTCCACTGGCAATTTGCTCCCTGCCCGTTGACAACAGCCTTCACTCATGGCAACCTACAACTACAACCCCTGTCGCCTCGGCGATTGGGTCGAGACCGTCCTTGTGGCGGTCTCTGTCTTTGTTGGGGAAGGGCGATTGATCACCAACCTCTACATCGACGGATTCAACCTCTATTACCGGGCCTTGCGAGGCACGCCGTTCAAGTGGCTGGATCTTCAGCAGCTGGCTGAGAATCTCTTCCCCGAAGACACCGTCAACAGCATCTGTTACTTCACCGCTCTTCTCGAGGCGCGTCCGCACGATCCCACCCAGCCGCAGCGGCAACAGGTCTATCTGCGGGCCTTGAGGACGCTGCCCGGTGTCCAGCACTTCTTCGGAGCCTTCAGGTCCAGGAACAAGCGCCGCCCGCTCGTTGAGCCAGTACCGGGATTGCCAACCCATGTGTGGGTCAGGGACTCCGAAGAAAAGGGTTCGGATGTCAATCTTGCCACCCGGCTCTTGGTCGATGGGTTCAAGGGGAGGTACGAGCAGGCAGTAGTTGTCTCCAACGACGCGGACTTCGCCGCCGCCATGCGCTATGTGCGCGATGACCTGAACCTGCGCGTTACGGTCGTCAATCCAGATCCCAGGAACTCGAGCCCGGCTGCCTTGTCCGGTTCGGCAACCCGGGTCAAGCGTCTTTGGAAGAGCCATCTGCGGAAGAGTCAGTTCTCCCAAACCCTCGTCGACCAGGTTGGTACCTTCAGGAAACCACCAAGCTGGTAGCACTCCGCCCCGTTGGCCGGCGTTCGTGCCCCCGCCTACAGTGGAAGTCGATGCTCTCTCCCCGGCGCCTGTGGCTGTTGGCCAAGCACTCGGTCCTCGGGTTCTCCGACGACAACGGCCCGCAGATGGCCGCCGCCATCTCCTACTACGTCCTCTTCTCCCTCTTCCCCCTCGTCATCTTCACGATCGGTGTGTTCGGGCTCGTGTTTCAGGACAGCGACATGGAGCGCCGTCTCATCGACGAGCTGACCGGCCTCCTGCCCGTCGATGCCGGGGGCGCTGAAGACGTGGAGAACGCCGTCCAGGAGCTGACGGGCGCATCCAGTGGCGTCCTCGGCGTCCTCGGTCTTGTCGGCCTTGCCTGGGCTGCGAGCGCCATGTTCGCCGTCATCAGGCGCTCCCTCGATATCGCCTTCGACCTCTCCGGCAGGCGCCCCTTCTTCCGTCAGAAGCTCGTCGACTTCGGCATGATGGCGCTCGTCGGCGTGATCTTCCTGGGCTCGCTCGGCGCGACGACCACCCTCCGCGTCGCCCGCGAGGTCATCGAGGACACGCAGGTGTTGGGTACCCTCGCCGATGGTCTCGGATTCGGCTGGGGCGCCGCTGGTTTCATCGTGCTCTCGGGCCTCTCCTTCGTGGCCTTCGCCCTCCTCTACTGGCTCGTCCCCGCGACCCATGTCCGGCTCAGGCATGTCTGGCCTGGAGCGCTCCTCGCTGCGGTCGTGTTCGAGGCCATCAAGCTCGCCTTCGGCATCTACCTCGAGCACTTCAGCCGCTACGACCTCGTCTTTGGCTCGCTCGGCGCCGTCATCGCGTTCCTCTTCCTCGTCTTCCTCGGCGCGAACACGTTCCTGCTCGGCGCGGAGATGTCGGCGACGTATCCGCGCGTTCAGCAGGGCGAGTTCGACCGGCCGGCTGGCCTCCCCCGCCGCACCCCGCGCGAGGCCGCCTGGCGCGCGATCCGGGGACTCGTCGTCCACGACGACGAGAAGCAGGAGCCCGAGCCTCCCCGGGAGGGCAACGCCGGCTGAGGTGCCGGACTTACCCCGCCTTGCCCCTCTCCTTCGCGCCATGCCGGTCGCGATGGCACGATAGAACCCCAGCGAGGAACCGGTGACGGAAAACGAGACCAGCGGTGCGATCCAGCGGTACGGCGGATACGCCGTGCTCGGTGTCGTCGTGGTCGCGGTCGTCGTGCTCGTGGTCTGGCTCTTTGCCTTCCGCGGTGGCGACGAAGGCCCTGTCGCCTTCGACCCGTCTGCCCCGGAAGAGTTCGGGACCGTCGGCCTCGAGACCGGGCTCATCGACGACCACCGTCCCGAGGTCGGCCAGCCCGCACCCGATTTCGCCCTGCGCAACGCCCGCGACCCCGAGCGCGTCGTGCGTCTGTCCGACTTCCGCGGCACGCCCGTCGTGCTGAACTGGTACGCGAGTTGGTGCGGTCCCTGCCGCCGCGAGATTCCGGACTTCCAGAAGGCCTACGATGCGCTGGATGGCGAGGTCGTCTTCATCGGCGTGAACCTTGCCGAGGACGCCGATCAGGCCGTGGGCCTGCTCGAGGTCTTCGTGGCCAAGTACCCGGCTCTCCTCGACGAAGACGGCGAAATCGCCGCTCACTACCGGCTGCCCGGCATGCCCACCACCTTCTTCATCGACGCCGATGGCATCGTGCAGTCCTCCGGCGCCGGCCTCATCGTGGAGGAAGTCCTCGTCCAGGAGCTGGCCCGGATCGGCGTCACCTACACGCCCGAGTAGCTCGCTACAGGTCGGCGACCTGCGGCGCGATCTCGGAGGCGAAGTACTCCGGCCCCTCGTCCGAGTCGAAGTCCATGTGCTGCAGGACCATCTCCTGCAGGCCCAGCTCGGCCAGCTTCCCCAGCTTGTCGACCACCTCGTCCGTCGTCCCGCTGAGGATGCCCTTCCCCTCCATCCGTCCGATCATGACCCGCGGCGAGGCCTCCGGGTCCAGGCTGAAGTGGGCCATCGTCTTCGCCGTGATCGCCTGCAACGTGCGCTCGTTCGGCCCCACGACCGGGAACACCATCATCGAGCGGTAGATCGTGGCCGGGTCGCGATCGACGGCCTCGCAGTGCCGTTCGAGCACCTCCTGCTTGTGCGCGTACCCCTCCGGCTCGGTCACCGTCACGCAGTTCCACTCGTCCGCGTGCTCGGCCGCGATGCGCAATGTGCGCCGCTCGCCCGCTCCCCCGATGAGCAGCGGTGGGCGCCCCGGCGCCGGCTGCGACTGGTACCCCGCCTCCTCCAGCTGGTAGAAGCGCCCGTCGAACGAGGCTGGCTGCTCGGTCCAGAGGGCGCGCATCAGCCGCACCGCTTCGTCGAGCCGGTCGAAGCGCTCTTTGAGCGGCGGGAAGGGGATGCCGTAGGCGCGATGCTCGGCCTCGTTCCACCCCGCCCCCAGCCCTATCACGAAACGCCCCCCGCTTAGCAGGTCGACTTGCGCCGCCATGCGCGCGTCGTTTACCGGCCGCCGGAACGTGATCGGCGTGACCAGCGCCCCGAAGCGGTACGAGTGCGGCTCCCGTGCGATCGCCGCGAACGACAGCCACGCCTCCAGCGACTGCAACTGCCGGTTCCCCGTGAAGTAGTGGTCTGAGCGGAACAGCGAGGCGAACCCCAGCCGCTCCGTCAGGTTCGCGATGTGGAGCCAGCGCTCCCACGTGAGGTCGTTCTGTCCCTCGACCATCAGTCCAATTCGCATGACCGTCTCCTTCTCAGGTTCGTTGTTCCGAAGCCTGCCCATCTTGCCAGCGCCACCCCACGACTCGTGTGGGGCGAAGGCGGATGAGGGGCAGCCCTTCGAGCGCCATGGCGCGGTAGCGCGGGTAGCGACGCCGCAGCGCATCGAGCGCCGCCGGCCACTCCCCGCCCCCGTCGAGCACGGACGCCTCGCCCTCCAGGCGCAGCCAGGCCAGCCGCTCCCAGCGCTCCTCGTAGTGGTCGACGAGCAGCGTGGCCCGCGGGTCGCGCTCGATGTTGCGGATGCGGGCGAGCGTCCCGCCCGCCTTCGGCTTCTCGTCGATGGCGATCGCGATGTCCCCTTCGACCAGCGCGTAGCAGACCGGCACGAGCTGCGGCAGGCCGCTACGCGCAATCGTCCCGAGCACGCCCGCGCGCTCGTCCTCCAGCAGCCGCGCCTGCCACGCCTCCATCCGCGCAGGGTGCGGGCGAGCGCCGGGCCTGTCCAGCGAAAGCCGGGCCTCGCGTACAGTGCGATCCATGCCCCGGACCGTGATCGCCGGCGACTTCGGCGGGACGAACCTGCGCGCAGCCCTCGTCAGCGAAACGGGCGACGTGCTCGTCCGCCACGAGGTCGACAGCACCCCCGAGGCCTCCGCCGGCGAAGTCCTGGAGCGCATCGCCGACCTGTTGACCCACGTCCGCGACAGCGGCGACGACCGCCCCGTGGCCGCCTCCCTCGCCGTCGCCGGCCTCATCGACGCCGAAGGCGGCACGGTCATGGTCTCGCCCAACATCCCCGCCTTCCGCAACCTCGCCCTCACCGACCCGCTCTCGGAGCGCCTCGGCATCCCCGTGTCCATCGAGAACGACGCTTCCGCCGCCGCCCTCGGCGAGCACCGCTTCGGCGCCGGCAAGGGGACGCGCCACCTCCTCCACGCCACCCTCGGGACCGGCATCGGCGGCGGCCTGGTCGTCGACGGCCGCCTCTACCGGGGGGCGCAGGGCCTCGCTGGCGAGATCGGCCACATCGTCCTCGACCCCGCCGGACCGCCCTGCGGCTGTGGCTCGCGCGGTTGCCTCGAAGCCATCGCCGGCGGCGTCGCCTTCGGACGCCGCGCCCAGCGCCTTGTCGAGTCCGGCTCGGCCCCCATCCTGGCCGGGATCGCCGCCGGCCACCCCGCCACCGCCGCCGACCTCGCCGAGGCCGCCCGCCGTGGGGAAGCCGCCGCCATCGCCGAGATACGCAACGGCGGGCACACCATCGGCATCGGGCTGGGCAGCATCGTCAACGTGCTCAACCCCGGCGCCGTCACCCTCTCCGGCGGCCTCCTCGGCATGGGCGACCTCCTCCTCGATCCCCTCCGCGCCGCCATGGCCTCCCTCGCCTACGGCCCCGCCGCCAGCACCCCCGTCCGCACCAGCACCCTCGGCGAGGATGCTGGCCTGCTGGGCGCCGCCGCGGTCGCCCTCGCGGCGCAAGCATGAACGCCCTAGATGTGGCCATTTACATCGCAGGCGCGTCGATGGTAGCTGTGTGGGCAAGCCTGTCGCTTGGAGGCCCACGACCGCTACGCATTCTTTTGCGGAGCACCCTCACTCTGCTTTTCGTGACTCTGGCGGTCGAGGCTCTTGCGAAGCTGCACTTGCACTTGCCGTCGGGGATGACAGCGATCGATCAGGCGACGTTTTGGGTCTTCATCGGGGCCCTCCTGCTGCAGGTGACAGCAGGTGTCGTTGCCGTCGTAAATGAAGAACTGGACTACGACGTGAGCATCAGGGATGACCCCAGACCCTATTCCCATGGTGGAGTAACTGGGTTTCGAGGCGGAGGGTCTGGAGTACTTTGGTGGTTCTATACCCACAGAGTGCGGAATAACCTCGGGGATGGAACGGGCGGGAACCGCTACGAGGACGTGAGGCTGTACTCGCCCCCTAGGCGCCCATTCAATTTGCCGGCGAGGGAGGTTAGTGCGTTCCAACGGTTGTTCCGCGGACTCTCACTTCTCTCGATAGCGGTTATGGGGATTGTACGCTTCGCTTCCGGTGAACCGATCCTCAACCTCTTTGGCGCCTAACGTCCCCTGGACCCGCTGGCGCCCTGACCCTCCCTCACCCACCATGGACCCGTGACCATCTGGATGCGCCGCGGCGGCGCTGTGCTCCTTGGCATCGTCTTCCTGCTGGTACTTGGCGGCACCCTGATGGCTGTCGCGGTAAACGCGACCGTCGCCCGCCCCGGATTCGTCTCCGACCAACTCGAGAAGGCGGACGCCTACGCGTTCGTCGTCGATGACCTCGCACTGGCCCTGCTTGAGGATGCCTGGCGGCTCGATCCCGGCGAGTTTGGGGAGGACTTCGCGGAGAACCCGCTGGTTGCCTCGGGGCTGACGCCGCAAGAGGTGGCCGGCGCTATCCGCCGCGCCATCCCGCCCGAGGACCTCGAAGCGCTCGTCGCGCCCGCCCTCGAAGGCGCAATGGCGTACCTCACGGGTAGGGAAGACGAGGTCACCATCTCCGTCGATGCAGCCGCGCACCTGGACGCCCTCGTTCGCGAACTGACCGGCGTATTTCTTGAGAGCGGCGCCTACGAGCGCCTCCTCGAACGCGAGCTGACCACTGTCTTCGGCGAGTGGGTCGACGAGGGGCTTCCCGCCGGTGGTGAGCAGTCCGGGTGGGTGGCCATCCTCCGCGGCGGCAGTGGCGAGGAGGGGGGCGCCCTGACGCGCGTTTTCACCCGCGTTGCCACGCCCGAGTGGATGGCCATCCAGGTCGAACGAGCCGCTAACGCGATCGTTGACTACGCCGTTGCCCGCTCCGACACCATGACCATTCGGGTCGGGTTCGACCAAGACCAGGTCGACGAAGCCGCCGCTGAGATCGGCGCGATCATCATCGAGTCCCCTGCCGCCGACGTGGCCTACGCCAACGTCATCGAGCCGGCGACGAGGGAGAGCGTCGCCGAGGTCTCCACCCTGCCCTACGGCATCGTCCTCACCCGCGCCGAGGTGCTCGACGCCGTGAGCGAGGCCATCGCCGAGGAATGGCTGGACACGCAGGCCGCCATGCTCGCCAATGATGTTGGCGCCTATGTCACCGGCCGAACCGATGCGTTCGCGACGACGTTCGACCTCACGCCCGTCAAACCGGCCGCCTGGCATGCCCTGACGGCAACGGCGTCCGCCTCGCTGCGCGATGCCCTTCGGACCCTGCCGGATTGCGCCACGGCTGCCGAGAACGCGACCGCGCGCGCGGCGCTCCGGCAGGAGTTGCCGTCCTGCATCCCCTGGGATGTCCCCGCCGGCGACATTGTCGCCATAGCCGTCCCCGTCATCTCAACAGCCATCGACGAGTCGGTCCTCGCGCGGGTGCCCGACACGGTGACCTATTCCGAGCAGGACCTCCGCGAGGCCCTTGAACGCGACGGCGGGTCGGATGCCCTGGTCGCGCTCGACGACATCCGCGACCTCTTCGCCGAGGGCTGGACGTATACCGACCACGACCTGCGCTCCGACCTTTCCGATGACGACGCCTTCGACCTGATCGAGGACGCCCGGCTGGCGCTTTCCGACGGGTACGTCCTGAAGGCGTCGGCGGAGTCCCCCGATGGACTGGAGGAAGGGCTGGGCGAGGCCCGCGATGCTTCCTCCGCGTGGACCGGCCCCTGGATCCCGGCCCTCATCGCTGCTGCCCTTCTTCTGCTGGTCGCGTTCCTCGGCGGCAGGAGCTGGCGGGGACGCCTCGCCTGGGCGGCGGGCCTGCTGCTGCTCGCGGCGGCGGCCAACGCCGTCCTCTTCGGGCCCGTGTATCAGTCGACCTCCGAAGCAGTGTTCGACGAAATCCGCGAGGAAGCCGCCCCGGACCCCGACTCGCAGTTCCCCAACACGTCGGAGGCGCTGGTCGACGAACTGCTCGATGTCGCCGGGTCAGCCACCGACGAATTTGCCGGGAACATCGCCCGCAACGCCCTGATCCTGGCCGGCGTGGGCGTCATCGGTGTGATGGCCGCGGTCTTCTGGAGACGCATCGGCGTCGCCCTGGGCCGGGAGAGCCCCGACCCCTCGGCCTGATCCCTTCGGGGTGCCAGCACCCCATTTCTCGTCCGCCCTCCTTCTCGCACCCTGCCCCGCATGTTCACCCCACCGCCCCTCCACCAGCTCCTGCTGACCCGCACCGAGAACCGCCCCAACCGCCCCTTCGACGGCGGGCTTGCCGCCTTCATAACCATCCACCAGACCGGCAACCCCCGGCCCACCGCCGACGCGCACGCCCACGCCCGCTGGATGGCCCGCGAGGCGCCCTACTCCTGGCACGCCACCATCGACGACCACGAGGTCTGGCAGTCGCTCGACTGGCGTGAGCAGGGCTGGCACGCCGGCGACGGCGCCGGTGGCCCCGGTAACACCACCTCCATCGGCCTCGAGATATGCATGCACGAGGGCATCGACGAGGCCGCCGCCGACCTCAACGCCGCCTGGCTCACCGCCAGCCTCCGCCTCGACGGCCATGGCTACGAGGGAGTCGTCCAGCACAACCACTGGTCCGGGAAGAACTGCCCCGCCCTCATCCGCGCCGAGCCCGGACGCTGGGAGCGCTTCCTCGACCAGGTCGCCCGCTTCGAGGAGCTCCAGACCCGTACGCGCCTCGAAGACCGCATCACCACGCTCGAACAGCGCGTCACCGCCCTCGAAGCCGCGGTCGCTACCGCCGCGCCGGTCGAGCCGGTGGCGGGAGCCGGGAGCGAAGCGTAGCGGCGCAGTCGAGCGACCGGGCGAAGCGAGCTAGTATTGAGGCGCAGGCACGCCTTCGTAGCTCAGTTGGAAGAGCGACGCATTCGTAATGCGTAGGTCGTCGGTTCGAATCCGACCGAAGGCTCCACTTCTTGGTTCTTGGCTGTTGGCCGTTGGTTCCCACCGCGCAGTCCTCACCGCGCCTTGCACGGCCTGACGCCCCTGTCCCCACTCAGCCGCCCGCCAGCGCGGCGCTCTCCTACCGATACGGCCGCAGCGACTCCCGGATGTCCTCCACGATTTCCGCCGGTCGTTCCGGCGCCGCGAAGTGCCCGCCCGCGTCCCGCGCCCGCGTCCAGACGAGGTTGTAGTACTCCTCCGTCCAGCCCCGCCCCTGCGAGGTCATGTCCTGCGCCAGGAAGGTGATGCCCGTCGGCGCCTCCACCACCGGACTGCGGTCGTGCGAGGGACGCCACGGGTTCTTCGCCACCTCCGCGTAGTAGCGCGCCGACGTCACGAATGCGCCAGTCGCCCAGTACAGCATCATCAGCGTCAGCAGGTGGTCTTTCGAGAACGCCTGCTCGACCGCCCGCTCGCCCCGGTCGTTATCGCTCCACCAGTAGCGCCGGTCGAGGATCCAGGCGCAGAGCCCCACGGGCGAGTCGTGCAGCGCGTACGAGATCGTCTGCGGCTCGTTCAGCTGCACGGCCACGTGGGCGCTCCCCGGACGCGGTCGCAGCACGCCCGGCTCGACCAGGTCGGGGTTGCGCGCCGCCTGCTCCGCAGTCGTCGTGCGCTGCCCGAGCAGGGAGGTCCCGCCCGGGTCCGCCAGCACCGTCAGCGGGATCGCTCCCGTGATGTGGATCGCCCCCACGCGGTCCGCGTACTTGTGCCCCAGTTGCGCGCTGACCAGGTTCCCCCAGTCGCCCCCATGCGCGAGAAAGCGGTCGTAGCCGAGCACGTCCCCCATCAGTTCCGCCCACAGGTCCGCTGTCCGCCAGAAGTTGATCCCCGGCACCTCGTGCGGCGCCGAGAACCCGAATCCCGGCAGCGAGGGCAGCACCACATCGAACGCGTCCCGCTCGTCGCCGCCGTGCGCGGCCGGGTCTGTCAGCGGCCCGATCAATTCGTGGAAGTCCCAGAAGCACCAGGGCCACCCATGCGACAGGATGAGCGGCTTCGGGTCCGGCCCCTTCCCCCGCTCGTGGATGAAGTGGATGGGGACGCCCTGGATCTGCGCGCGGTAGTTCGCGAACCCGTTGATCTCGCGCTCCACCGCGCGCCAGTCGTACTCCTCGATCCAGTAGTCGACCAGCTCCCGCAGGTACCCCCCGTTGACCCCGTAGCCCCAGTCGTCATTGGCGAAGTCCTGCGGCAGCCGCGCGTTCACCAGCCGCCTTCGCAGGTCCTCCAGCACCTCATCCGAAAGGTGAACTGTGTACGGCTCCGCAGCCATCGCACCCCTCCGCGCGTTTGGGTCGTCGCAGACTACACCGGTGGTCGGTGGCCGGTGGTGGTTCCCGCCCCACTCGTGCCTACCCCGTGCACCCACTCAGCGCGGCGACAGCCGCGCGCTCCCCTCAGCCGGGCGAAGCGCGGCGCTCTCCTACTTGACGGTTTCGCCGTCCCGGTTGAGGTCGCCCTCGATGCGGATCTCCGGGAGCCACTCGAGCCAGCGCGGCAGGTACCAGTTCGCCGACCCCAGCACTGCCATGCTCGCCGGCACGATCACCGAGCGGATGATGGTCGCGTCGATGATGACGGCCACACCCAGCCCGAATCCCGCCTGCTGGAGCGGTACGAGGTCGCCCAGCGCCACCCCTGCGAACACGGCCACCATGATCAGCGCCGCGCCCGTGATGATGCTGCCCGTCGAGCGCACGCCGAACGCCACCGACTCGCGGTTGCTGCCCGTCAGGCCGTAGCGCTCGCGGATGCGGCTCAGCAGGAACACGTGGTAGTCCATCGAGAGCCCGAACATGACCGCGAACAGGAAGAGCGGCAGCCAGGCCTCGATCGTGCCCGTCTGCTGGAAGCCCAGCCATTCGTTCCCGATGCCATGCTGGAACACGAGCACCAGCAGCCCGTAGGCCGCCCCCACGGAGAGCAGGTTCATGATGATCGCCTTCACCGGCACCACAATGGAGCGGAAGACGAGCAGCAGCAGGATGAAGCTCAGCCCCAGGACGACCGAGAACACGATTGGCGTGTAGAGCGTGATCGCGTCGATCAGATCGACCTCCCCGGCCGTGGGACCGGTCACGAGGACGTTTGCCTCCGTCGCGGCGAAGGCCGCGGGGATGTAGTAGTTGCGCACGCGGCGCACGGCGTCGTGCGCCTCCGGGCTAGCGGGATCCAGTGTCAGCAGGGCGGAGACGAGGGCCAGTTCGCCCGCCTCGTTGACGCTCACCATGGCGCCGCCGAACGCGCTGTCGGCCTCGAGGAGCGCCGTCAGGTTCGTGATCGCCACCGTGACTCCCGGCGAGGAGACATCGGGCGTGTCCACGACGACCTCGACGGGCGATCCCAGCCCCGCGCTGAAGTCCTCCTGCAGGATCTCGAACGCGCGCCGCTGCTCGTTCGCAGGCGGCAGTGTCGAGACGCCCGCCATGCCCGATTGCAGCGTGAAGGCCGGCACCGTGGCCGCGATCAGCAGCCCCGCCGACACCACCAGGCTGATGACCGGCTGTCGCATCACCATCCGCAGGATGAAGGACCATGCGCTCGCGCCGCCGCCCTCGTGCAGGCTCATGCGCGGCAGGAAGGGGATCCGCAGTGCGTTGATGCGGTCGCCGAGTACGCTCAGGAGCGCCGGCAGAAGCGTGAGCGCGGCCAGCACCGCCACAACCGCCACGGAGATCGCCCCCAGCCCAAGGCTCTGGTAGATGTTGCTGGGGACGAGCAGCAGTCCCATCAAGCCGATGACGACGGCCCCACCCGAGAAGAGCACGGCCCGGTTGGCCGTCGCGCCGGCGCGCACGACCGCCTCGTCGATGGTGAAGCCGCGCAGCCGTTCCTCGCGGAAGCGCTGCACGATGAAGAGCGAGTAGTCGATCCCGACAGCCAGGCCGATGGCCGTGATCATGTTCACCACGAAGAAGGAGAGCTGGAAGCCCTGTCCCACCACGAACGCGACCCCGAGTGCCGTCACGATCGCGATGATCGCGATAATCAGGGGAATGCCGGCCGCCACGGCCGCGCCGAAGACGGCGACCAGGATGAGCAATGCGATCGGCACCCCGATTCCCTCGCCGCGCTGCAGGTCGCGCTCCGAGGTTTCCGTGAACGTGCGCCCGATGCTGCCCTGTCCCGAGACCAGCACCTCAAAGCCGGCCGGCGCCTCAAAGTCCTCCACCAGCGAGACCAGCGGCCCCGAGGTCTCCTCCGCCTCCCCGCTCTCCCCGGTAAGTGTGACCGGGATCAGCGTCGTCCGGCGGTCTGTGGAGACGAGGCCTTCGAGCCCGGTCTCGTAGTAGCTCGTCGCCCCCGCGACGGTACTCTCAAGCGTCCGGATGCGGCCTAGCAACTCGCCCGTGAGCGCCTCGAAGGCGCCATCGTCGACGGTGCCGACGCTCGCCCGCACCACCACGAATTCCTGCGGGGCTTCGGGACCCCGGAGGCGCTCTTCGAGCAGCGTTGTTGCGCGCTCCGATTCGGCGCTGGAGGCGACCGACTCGTCGGTCGTGAGCACGTCGCCGATGTCGAAGGCGAGGCTGCCCGCCACAACGACGAGCGCGAGCCAGGCGCCGATCACGTACCAGCGATAGCGGGCGCTGAGCCGTGCGACTCGCGCGGTGATCGAGTCCTCAAGGTACTTCGAACTGCCGCGAGCCATGACCACCCTCCCCGATCGGGGGCGCCTTCCTCCTCCACCCTTTGGCAAAGGTGGACGGGGGTCAAGCGGAGTCGGTTAAGGGTTAAGAAACTTTCGCGAAAAGAGGTCAGCCGCCAGCGTATCCAGCGGAGCGGAGAGCTTCGGCGATCTCCGGCAGGATGGCGGGGTCGTCGATCGTCGGAGGCGTGCTGTACTCCTCGCTGTCGGCCATCTTCTGCACCGTGCCCCGCAGGATCTTGCCGGAGCGTGTCTTCGGCAGGCGGCCAACGACAATCGCCGTCTTGAAAGAGGCGACCGGCCCGATCTGCTCCCGCACCAACCGCACCGCCTCCCCCTCGATGGCGGCGTGCTCGCGCTCGACTCCCGCGTTCAGCACCAGCAGCCCCAGGGGCGTCTGCCCCTTCAGGTCGTCGGCAACGCCTACGACCGCGCACTCGGCCACGTCCGGATGGGCGGCGAGCACCTCCTCCATCTGCCCGGTCGAGAGCCGGTGCCCCGCGACGTTTATGACGTCGTCCGTGCGAGTCATCACGTACACGTAGCCATCCTCGTCGATGTATCCGGCGTCCCCGGTCTTGTAGTAGCCGGGAAACTCCTTGAGGTACGCCTCCCGGTAGCGCTCCTCCGCCTGCCAGAGCGTGGGCAGGCTGCCGGGCGGCAGGGGGAGCTTCGCCACGAGCGCGCCGATGTCGCCGGGCGCGACCTCGTTCAGCGCCTCGTCCAGCACGCGGATGTCCCACCCGGGAACCGCCTTCGTCGGCGATCCGTGCTTCACGGGCATCAGCTCGATGCCCGCCGGGTTGGCGCACATCGGCCAGCCCGTTTCCGTCTGCCACCAGTGGTCGATAACGGGCACGCCAAGCTGCGTCTCCGCCCACTGCACCGTGTCCGGATCGGCGCGCTCCCCCGCCAGGAAGAGCGCCCGCAGCCCCTTGATCTGCTCGGGCTGGATAAGCTCGCCCGCCGGATCCTCGCGCTTGATCGCGCGGAAGGCCGTGGGCGCCGTGAACAGCACCTTCACATCGTGCTCGGCGATGACGCGCCAGTAGACCGCGGCATCGGGCGTCCCCACCGGCTTGCCCTCGAACAGCACGGTCGTGTTCCCGTGGATCAGGGGTGCGTAGACGATGTACGAGTGGCCCACCACCCAGCCCACGTCCGAAGCGGCCCAGTACACCTCGCCCGGCTCCACCCCGTAGACGTTGCGCATGCTCCAGTTGAGTGCCACCAGGTGCCCGCCGTTGTCCCGCACGATCCCCTTCGGCTGCCCCGTCGTCCCCGACGTATAGAGGATGTAGAGCGGGTCCGTCGCCTCCACCCAGACGCAGGGATGCGGCTTCGCCGCTGCCTCCGCATCCGCCCAGTCGAGGTCGCGCCCCTCCACCAGGTCCGCCTCCAGCTGCGGGCGCTGCAGGATCACGCAGCGCGCCGGCTTGTGCGTGGCGATGTTGATGGCCTCGTCGAGCAGGGGCTTGTACGCCACGATCCGTCCCGGCTCGATCCCGCACGAGGCCGAGAGCACAACCTTCGGTGTCGCGTCATCGATGCGTACCGCCAGCTCGCTCGCCGCGAACCCGCCGAACACCACCGAATGCACGGCCCCCAACCGCGCGCACGCCAGCATCGCGATGACGGCCTCGGGAACCATCGGCAGGTAGACCAGCACGCGGTCGCCCTTCCCCACCCCCGCCTCCGCCAGCACGCCGGCCACCCGCGCCACGCGGTCCCGCAGCTCGCGGTACGTGAACCGCTCGATGACGCCCGTGATGGGGCTGTCGTAGATGAGTGCGAGTTGGTCCGCGCGCCCGCCCTCCACGTGCCGGTCGAGGGCGTTGTAGCAGGTGTTCGTGACCGCCCCGGGGAACCAGCGGTAGAACGGCGCCCGCGAATCGTCCAGCACGCGGTCCCAGCGACGCTCCCAGTGGATCCCCTCGGCCGCCTCGACCCAGAACGCTTCGGGCTCGGTCAGGGAGCGCGTGTAGACGTCGTCGTAGGCGGACATGGGAACCCTCGGTGCTGGACTCGCGGCGGCTAGGGCCTGTTCACCTTAACGCGGAGAGCTGGCAGGATTTTGCTGGGGTAGGCGGTGGGCCCCGAGGGTCCGATGGAACTGACGGATGCGCAGTACGAGCGGATCGCGCCCTTGCTGCCGAAACCCCGAGGCAGCCTCACTATTCCCCACCGTCAGGCGCTGAACGCGCTGCTCTACGTGGCCAAGCAAGGCTGCACGTGGCGGGGGTTGCCGACGTACTACGGCAACTGGCACACGGTCTACGTGCGACTGAACCGCTGGGCCAAACGGGGTGTGCTGCAACGGGTCTTCGCCGAACTGCAGCGGGACCAGGTGGAGGCCCTCGACCTGGATGTGCTGTCGTTGGACAGCACGATCATCAAGCTGCACGCCGACGGCAGCGGCGCTCTGAGAAAAAGGGGCGCCAGGCGACGGGAAAGTCGCGTGGCGGTCTGACGACCAAGCTGCACGCCCTCGTGGCCGACGACCGCACGGTCCTGAGGCTGGCGCTCTCGCCCGGACAAGCGCACGACGCCCCCTGGGGACGGGAGTTGTTGCGTCGGCGTGGTCCACAGTCGGGGAGCCCGGCATTGCTGATGGATCGTGCCTACGAGGGCGACAAGACACGGGCCCTTGCCGAAGAACTGGGCTACTGCCCGGAGGTGCCGCCGATGCGCACCCGGGCCCAGCCCTGGCAGTACAACCGCGTCCTCTACCGGCGACGCAACGAGGTCGAACGCTTCTTCCGTCGACTCAAGCGCTTCCGGCGTATCGCCACCCGCTACGACAAGCTGGACTGTGTCTTCCTCGCCTTCATCCACCTCGCCCTCATCTACGACGCCCTCCAGCTAACGTGAACAGGCCCTAGTCTACGTCGCCCGCCCCCGGCGTTCGCGAACGCTTAACGAAGCCTGCCTATCGTCCGCGTTGCCGGGGGTACCCTCCACCCCAGCGGCTCTTCGGAACGCACCCGCCCGGGTGCGTTCCTTCGTTTCAGGCTGTCTGCCGCAATGCTGCACCTACTCGGCGGGGGGGTACTCCCACTCGGCCGGCGCGTGCACCTTGAAGATGAGAGGCCTGGCCTCTCCGTCGCTCGCCCAGGCCTCAAATGGCCTCTCGTCCGTTGCGCCGGCGCTACCGATCAGGATTCCCCGCACGACCCATGCGAGGAACGGGCCACCGTCCCACCGCAGGCTCGCCTCGGCGAACTGGCACACTCCCGGTGTGAGGCCTGTGTGCTCTGCCAGCCAGTTGCTGACCGCCGCACACTGCGCGGCGGTGGAGGGGTATGTGACGAGGACAGTCCAGTAGAGCCCGGTGATGCCATCAGTTTCCGACCAGGTGCCGTCGAAGTAGCCTGCCTCGCCCCGATGCATGAGCAGGCCCCGCAGGGAGCCGGCGCCCTGGGCCTGCCCCTCGCAACTGGTGATGCTCGTCGTCTCCGCAAAGTGCTCGGCCACGAAGGCGACCACCCCCTCGCACTCGGGCGTGTCGTCGATGCCATGGAACCGCGACAGTTGCGCGCCGTACACCTCCAGGTCGCGTGGCTCGCCAACTCCGTCGAGATAGTGCGCGGCAAACCCCAACCTTCCTCCGGTGGAGTCCACCGTCCACCCGACCAACTCCCAGACGACGGCCGGGTCGCCTGCGTCCCCGTCGATGTTCTCGACGAACGTGCGAGTCATGCAGTTCCACCCCTCTACTGGCCCGTAGGTCTCGCGAATCCGGTCAACGACATCAAAGCAATGAGGTGGGAAGAGCGGGTGGGTGTACATCTCGGTCCAGCCCAGGCCAGTGAGGCCTGCAGCTTCCGACCAAACCCCGGTGAAGGCGGTATTCTGCCCGTAGTGGACGACGACGCCCCCAACAAACAGCGTTTCCCCGAATTCAAACGCCTCGCAACTATAGACACTGACGTACTCTGCAAAGTGCTCGGCGACAAACGCCACGACGTCGGAGCACCGTTGTGAGTCCTCGATGCCGAAGAGCTGGGACAGTTCCGGCCCTGCGACCGCCGCCGGAACCTCAACGTCGATGGCGATGATGCTGGACTGGTGCCAGCGCTCCGAGTCCGACAGCTCGCTCATGTCGAGGGGCGTGTTGTGGGTGACCCATCGGCCGTCGGCCGGCCGTGTCGAGAGGTGCAGGCGCTCTGGATCCTCGACGTTGCGCCAGACGCGCACCTCGACGGTCGCCGTGGAGGTCGACTGCGCCGCCACGAGCGTCACCATGAACAGGGCCGCCAGTCCGGCCACGGAGATGAGGATGAGGCGCCCGTTTCGTCCAGCCACCGATGCGGTCCCTTCTTCGTATCCGGGAGAGTCTTGCGTTGGCATCCTCGAACCAGCCGCGAAGGCCGGTCAATGGAAAAGGCACCAATGCGGGAGTAGGAAAATGGGTAGCGGGAGTGGGCGTTCAGATAGCTAGAGGGTGGGAATTCCGCGTGGCGCTCCCCGCCACCCCGGGAGGATGCCGCGTGAACGCTCCCTCACCGCTTCTGTATCCTGCGACCGGCGCCAAGATGCGCGCCTGTCCCGACATGGAGCCCCCATGCTGACCAAGCTCGACGAAACCCTCGCCCACCAGGGTCCGACCACCTTCGACCACGCCCTCACCAGCGATCACCGCTTCTTCGACCGTACCGTCTACGGCGTCCACCACGATGGTGAACTGCAACTCGTCATGGGTCTCGCCGCCTACAAGAACATGAACGTGCAGGAGGGCTTCGCCTGCGTTCACCAGGGCGACAAGCAGTACAACCTGCGGCTCTCCCGCGCCCTTCGCCCCCACATCGGCGAGATGCACTGCGGACCTCTCAGCATCGACATCATCGAGCCCTGGAAGAAGATGCGGCTCGTGCTCGAACCGGGCGACTACAGCCACTCCTTCGACCTGGTGTGCGAAGCCGCCCTGCCCCCAACCGAGGAGGGTCATCACTTCGCCCGCGTCAATGGCCGCCCCGTGCAGGATTACGCGCGCTTCGATCAGCTCCTGCGCGTCAGCGGCGAGTTCGTCCTGAACGGCGAGCGCACCGAGGTGCGCGACTGGTTCGGCTTCCGCGATCACTCCTGGGGCGTGCGTCCCGGCGTAGGCGGATTCGAGCCCCAGAACGGCCAGCGGCCTCGCGGCGATGGCTCCCTCTTCATCTGGCTCGCCTTCACCACCGACGACATGGGTGGGCAGTTCCAGCTGGCCGAGGACGCCGACGGCAACCTGCTGAGCCTGGACGGTCACATCGGCTGGCCCGAGGACTCGGGCCAGCCCGACCTCCGCGTCGCCAGTGTCGAACACGACATCTCCTTCATCCCCGGCAACCGCGTCTTCGATGCCGCCCGCCTGCTCGTCACCACCGAGGACGGCCAGGAGTTCGACATTCGCGCCGAGGCCGTGGGCCGCCCCTGGGCCTACAAGGGCACCGGCTACGACTCCGGCTACGACGACGAGCTCGGCCTGGGCGCCTGGCGTGGCGAGGAGCTCCTCGTGGAGCACGACATCTACGATGTCTCCCAGCCCGAGGAGGTTGGCCTGCCCGATGGCCGCCGCCTCCGCCCCGTGCACCGCGAGCAGCCCGTCCGCCTGACCGTCAACGGCCACCCTGGATACGGCCACCTGCCCGTGATCAACTGGGGGCGCGTCTCCCGCTACGGCCTCGGCTAGCGGTGGTCACGCGGGACGCCGTCGCCGCCTACCTCGCCGAGCGCCTGGACGCGCCCGTCGAGATCGAGTCGTTCCGGCAGACCTTCCCGGGCATGTCCCGCGAGACCTGGATGGTGTCCGCGGTCGTCGGCGAGGGCGCCGCCCGCCGGCAGCGCGACCTCGCCGTTCGCATCGACCCGCCCGCCGGCGGCATCGTACCCGTACCCCTCAAGGTCGAGTGGCAGGTCTTCCAGCGGCTCTGGGGCTCCCCCGTCCCGGTTGCCGAACCCCTCTGGTACGACGAGGGCATCGACTTCGCCGAAGGCCGTCCCCACTTCGTACGCGTGCTCGTCGAGGGCAGCCCCGCCATCCCTGGCCTCTACAAGCCCGGCCCCGAGGGCGACGCACTCCGTCGCGCAACCGCCTTCGAGCACGCGGAGAAGCTTGCGCTCGTGCACACCCTCGACTGGAAGGCCTACGGGTTCGACGAGTTCCTGCCCGTGCCCGAGTCGCCCGCAGTGGCGGTCGCACACGACTTCGAGACTTGGAAACTGCACTGGTTCGAGCGTCGCTCCGAACCCTTCCCCGGCGTCACGGAGATCATCTACTGGCTCGAGTCGATCATGCCTGCCGACCCCTCCCCACGGATCAGCCTGTTCAAGGGGAACAACGGCCTGAACGAGGAGATCTTCCGCGACGGCCGCATCGTCGCCATGAGCGACTGGGAGCTCGCCGGCCTCGGCGACCCCGCCCAGGACTGGGCTTTCTCCCAGGGCATGCTCGGCCTCCACGACGAGGAGGAGACGCTGCACCACTACGAGCAGGCCGCCGGCTTCCATCTCTCCCGCCGCACGCTCGCCTTCTACAAACTGTTCATGACCTTCAAGGCCATGGTCTGCCTCAACTCCCCCCTGGGGGCGTTCTGCGAGGGGCGCGACCAGCGGCCCGTGCTCCCCTTCATGGGGATGGGCTCGGTGAAGATGATGGAGCACTCCCTCGCGCCCCTTGTGGGAATGACCCTCGACGAGGCCACCGAGGCGATCAACGCTCGATCCCGCCCCACCGACGACCACCGCGAGGAGCAGGGGCTGGCATGAAGCCGAGCGCACGGGAAATCATCGAAGGCATCGCCTGGACGCTCGAGAACCGCGTCGCCCCGCACGCCACGGAACCGTGGGCGGCCAGTTCCCTGCGCAGTATCCGCGGGCTCCTCCAGCACCTCGCCGAGCGCGTCGAGGTCGAAGGCCCTCTGCTCGCCGAGGACAACGCCGACCTGCGCGGCGTCCTCGCAGGCGCACTCGATCGCCTCGGCGAGAACGGCGCCGCCTGGGCGGCGCTCGCGCCGGAGGTGCGTGCCGCCCTCGACCGCGCCTGGCGCGACCCCGCGGCCTACCCCACCGTCGCCTCCCTTACCGAGGAGAACGAGGCCCTCTCCGCCCTCGTCGAGCGGCTCATCCACGCCCTCCACGCGGACGGACTCGACGACCTTGCCCGCGCCGCCACGATGGCCGCCGTGCGCGAGTACCTCGCCCGCCAGTCCGAACGCGAGCGCCCCCTCTACGTGCCCGCTTTCACCGGCCCGCCCTACTGACTGCCCCGCGCGGTAGGATCGCTCCCCTGCAAGGAGATGGCGATGAAGGTTGGAAGCAGTTACCCCGCGGGCTGGCTCGCGGGCGTTGGTCCCGAGGCAAAGCGGTGCGAAGAGCTCGGCTACGACTTCGCCGGCACCGGCGAGATGGCCCACGACCCCATGATTCTCGCCGCCGCCGCCGTCATGGCGACCGAGCGCATCGAGATCGGGACCCTCGCGATCGCTTTCGGCCGCGCCCCCATGGTGCTCGCGATGGGCGCCTGGGATCTGCAGCAGGCCTCGGGCGGGCGCTTCTCTCTCAGCCTCGGCAGCCAGGTAAAGGGCCACATCCAGCGCCGTTTCGGCATGCCCTGGAGCGCCCCCGCCCCCCGCATGCGCGACTACATCCGCACCCTCCACGCCATCTGGGACTCGTTCGATTCCGGCGAGAAACCCGACTACGTCGGCGAGACCTACCAGTTCACCCTCATGAACCCCCTCTTCCACCCCGGCCCGAGCGGCTTCCCCCGCCCGAAGGTCATGCTCGCGGCTGTCGGCGAGGGGATGACCCGCGTAGCCGGCGAGGTCGCCGACGGCGTCCTCCCCCACGGCTTCACCACCGACAGGTACATGCGCGAGGTCTTCCTCCCGAACGTCGCGAAGGGCCTCGAGCGTGGCGGCCGTACCTGGCAGGACATCGAGGTCACCGGCGGCGGCTTCGCCGTCTACGGCGAGGACGAGGCCGAGATCGAGCAGAAGCTCGACGCCCTTCGCCAGCCCATCTCCTTCTATGGCTCCACCCGCAGCTACCACGATGTCTGGCGGGTGCACGGCTGGGAAGACCTCGGTATGGAGCTCCACTCGATGTCCCTGCAGGGCAAGTGGGAGGAGATGAAGGCCATCATTCCCGAGGACGTCCTGCGCGAGTTCGCCCAGACCTCCACCTACGACAACCTGCCCGAGTTCGTGCGCGAGCACCGCGAGTACGCCAGCCGCATCAACTTCGCGATGCCGGTCGAGACGCCCGCCCAGCGCGAGCGCTTCCAGCACATCCTGCGCGAGATCCAGCAGGTCGAGACGCCGCGCGTCCCGCGCGGACTCGACGTCCTCGAACCTGCGTGACGTGGCCACGGTAGCTGTCATCGGCGCCGGCGCCGTCGGCTCCTACTACGGCGCGCGACTGGCGCAGGCCGGTCACGACGTGCGTTTCCTCCTCCGCCGCGACTACGAGGCGGTCGCGGAGCGCGGCCTCCGCATCGAGTCGCACCACGGCGACTTCGCTCTCGAGCGCCCCACCATCGCCCGCAACCCCTCCGAGATTGGTCCCGCCGACTGGGTGCTCTGTGGCCTGAAGACCACCTCCTTCGACGACGCCCCCGCCCTCATCCGCCCCTGCCTCGGCCCCGAGACGCGCGTCCTCGCCATCGTGAACGGCCTCGGCATCGAGGAGACGCTCGCCGCCTCACTCGGAACCGGGCGCATCTTCGGCGGGCTGGCCTTCACCTGCATCAACCGCGGCGAACCCGGAACAATCCACCACTACGAATACGGGCAGGTCGCCATCGCCCACCTGCGCGACGACCCCGCCGAGCTCGACCGCGCCCTCGCCCTCTGGGATGGCGCCACCGTCGAGGTCTCCAGCGCTCCCTCCCTGATCCGCGCCCGCTGGGAGAAGCTCTGCTGGAACGTCCCCTTCAACGGCCTCACCGTCGCCGCCGGCGGGGTCACGACCGAGGCCATCGTCACCGACCCTGCCCACCGCGAGGAGGCTCGCGCCCTCATGGAGGAGGTCGTGGCCGCCGGCAACGCCGACCTCGCCGCCCGCAACCGTCCTGAGCGCATCGACGGCGAGGCCGTCATCGCGCGCATGTTCGCCCTCACCGACGTGATGGGCCCGTACCGCCCCAGCACCCTCATCGACTTCCTCGAAGGCCGCGCCATCGAGGTCGAGGCCATCTTCGCCGAGCCCGCCCGCCGCGCCCGCGCCCTCGGCGTCCCCACCCCCCGCCTCGACCAGCTGGCCGCCCGCCTCGCCCGCCTCGATCCCGCCCGGCGCTAAGCTGGAATCGTGACCGCCGAACC
The DNA here is from genome assembly GCA_965214395.1 of Tepidiformaceae bacterium. Taxonomy (GTDB): domain Bacteria; phylum Chloroflexota; class Dehalococcoidia; order Tepidiformales; family Tepidiformaceae; genus UBA2991. The sequence continues at coordinate 123,254 of CBDCBZ010000001.1, read as the reverse complement.
CCTCCCCGACGCCCCCGACCGCGAAGCCGCCATCGCCACGCGCGGGCGCGCGCTCCTCGAAGCGGTTGAACCGGAGCACCTCATCGCCCTCAGTCCCGCGTGGTGGCAGGAGCGGCTCATGGACTGGGCCACCCAGGACCCCGAGTTCCGCGTCAAGCTCCTCCGCTTCGTCGACGTGCTCCCCGCGCTGCGCTCCAGCGAGGCTGTCGCCAGCCACGTGCGCCAGTACTTCCGCGAGGGCGCCCCCGCGGCGGTGCGCCTCGGCTCGGAGATCGGCCGGCGTGGCCCCTTCCGCCCCGTCCTCTCGCGCGTAGTGCGCGAGAGCGTCTTCGCCATGGCCGAGCGTTTCATCGGCGGCGCCACCCCCGCCGAGGCCCTGCCCCGCCTCCGCGGGCTGGTCGAGGGCGGTACTGCCTACACGGTCGACCTGCTGGGCGAGGCCACCCTCTCCAACACCGAAGCGGACGGCTACCGCGACCGCTACCTGGACTTGCTCGAGGTCCTCGCCGAGGGCCACTCCTGGGAAGCGCCGCTCGACATCCGCAAGCCGAACGTCTCCATCAAGCTCTCCGCCCTCACGCCCCACTTCGAACCGGCCGCGCCCTCCGCCACCTACGACTCGCTGCGGGAACGCCTCCTGCCGGTGCTCGAACGGGCCCGCGCCGCCGGCGCCTTCGTCAACATCGACATGGAGCAGTACCGCTACCGCGACCTCACCCACGAAGCGCTCGAACGAGTCGTGAGCGAGGAACCCTTCGCGAAGTGGCCCGACCTGGGCATCGTCGTGCAGGCCTACCTCCGCGATGCGCCCGACGACCTCGACCGGCTCGAGCGCATCGCCCGCGATCGGGGCGCCCCCATCACGGTGCGGCTCGTCAAGGGCGCCTACTGGGACGAGGAGGTGATCCTCGCCCGCCAGGCCAGCCACCCCGTGCCCGTCTTCGAGGAGAAGGCCGCCACCGACGCGAGTTACGAGCGCTGCAGCGAGCAACTCGTCGCCGCCTGGCCCCACCTCCGCCCCGCCTTCGCGAGCCACAACCCGCGCAGCCTCTCCTCCGCGATGGTCGCCTGCGACGAAGCCGCCCTCCCCCGCGAGGCCGTCGAGTTCCAGATGCTCTACGGCATGGCCGAGGGGCTGCGCCGTGCCGTCCGTGCGCAGGGCTACCGCACCCGGGTCTACGTTCCCGCCGGGGAGATCATCCCCGGTATGGCCTACCTCGTGCGCCGCCTCCTCGAGAACACGTCGAACGAGTCCTGGCTCGTGAACAAGCACGAGTACCGCAGCACCGAGGAGGCCCTTCGCCCGCCCCATCCCGCCCCGGAGGAGCCGCCGCCGCGCCGCCGCCGCTTCCGCAACCATCCCCCGCTGGAGCTCCACCGCCCCGCCGTGCGCGAGGAGATGGAGGCGGCGATCGAGCGCGCTCGCCGGTGTTTCGGGGGCGACCATTCCCTCCTCATCGCGGGTGAACCAGTCGAGCCGGACACATGGATTGACGTTCGCCCACCTTTAGCCCCCTCTGCCGTCATGGGGCGCGCCGCCATGGCGGACCCCGGCCACGTGGACCGGGCCGTCGCCGCCGCTCGCGATGCCTTTCCCGGCTGGCGCGATACGCCCGCCCGCGGGCGCGCCCGCGTCCTGCGCCGGGCGGCCGCGCTCATGGACGAGCGCCGCTGCGACCTTGCCGCCACGATGATCTTCGAAAGCGGCAAGCCCTGGCGCGAGCCCGACGGCGACGTTGTCGAGGCGATCGACTTCCTGCGTTACTACGCCGCCGAGGCCGAGCGCCTCGCCCGAGGACTCGACCTCACGACCGTCCCTGGCGAAAGCAACCGCTACACGTACGAGGGGCGGGGCGTAGTCGGTGTCATCGCGCCCTGGAACTTTCCCCTCGCCATCCTCACCGGCATGAACGCCGCCGCCCTCGCTGCCGGCAACGCCGTCGTCATGAAGCCCGCCCACCAGTCGCCTATCATCGCTAGCGCGCTCGCCCGCATCCTCTACGAGGCAGGGGTCCCCGCCGGGGCGTTGCACGCCCTCCCCGGACGCGGCCCCGAGGCCGGACAGGCGCTCGTCGAACACCCGGACGTCGACATGATCGCCTTCACCGGGGGCAACGCCGCCGGGCGCGCCGTCGCCCGCGCCACCGCGGAGGTGCCCCCCGGCCAGCGCGGCTTCAAGAAGCTCCTCGCCGAGCTCGGGGGCAAGAACGCCGTCATCGTCGACGAGGACGCCGACCTCGACCTCGCCGTCGAGGGGGTTGTTTCCTCGGCCTTTGGCTACGCCGGCCAGAAGTGCAGCGCCGCCAGCCGCGTCATCGCCGTCGGCTCGGCCCACGATGAGTTCCGCGCGCGCCTCGCTGCTGCCGTCGAGAGCCTGCCCGTGGGCCCACCCGACGACCCCTACACGGTCGTCCCCCCGGTCATCTCCGCCGAGGCGCGCTCACGAATCGAGGGCTACATCCAGACCGGCATGGCGGAGGGCAGGCTCCTCGTCCGGGGGCGAGCCCCCACGGGCGAGGGCCACTACGTCGCCCCCCACGTCTTCGAGGAGCTGTCTCCCGCCTCGCCCCTCGCCTGCGAGGAGGTCTTCGGTCCCGTCCTCACCCTCTTCCACGCCGGCGGGTTCGACGAAGCGCTCACCCTCGCCCTCGATTCACCCTTTGCCCTCACCGGCGGCCTCTACTCACGCGACCCCCGCAACATCGCCCGCGCCCGCGAGGCCTTCCGCGTCGGCAACCTCTACATCAATCGCGGCACCACCGGCGCGATGGTGGGACGCCAGCCCTTCGCCGGCTTCGGCATGTCCGGAACGGGCGACAAGGCCGGTGGCCCCGACTACGTTCGCCAGTTCGCCCTCACCCGCGTCGTCACCGAGAACACCGTCCGTCGCGGCTTCGCCCCCGAGTGGGAGCCCGGCGCAGAAGGCTAGGTGTCACTCCAGGTGCACGACCCGCAGCCCCGGCTCCGTCGCTGCGAGCGCCTCCGCCACGAGCCTCCGGTGGCAGTGCTCCGGCGCCGCCTCACTGCAGAGGAAGCAGGGACCCTTCTGCAGCAGCTCACGGTCGAAGCGCTCGTACGCGCCCCGCTCGTCCATGAGTTGCTGGAAGTCCCCCTCGAACGCCTCCCACGACCCGCCTCGCTTCTTGAACGCGTCGAATAGCTCCTGCGACGGCGCGAGTTCCGGCACATGCACGTAATCGATGCCTGCGAGCTCGCGCGCGAACCAGGCAAGGTCGTCCCGCTTGGCGAATCCGGCGAGTTGCGAGCGATTGTGCAGGCGGATGTCGACAAGCGTCTCCACCCCTGCGACTCGCAGGAGGGTGAAGAACTCCTCCGCTGTCTTCCGCGTGAACCCGATCGTGTAGATCGCGCTCAAGGTCGTGCCTGCCCATCGAACTCCGTGAACGCGTCCAGCATCAGGACCAGGCACTTCGCGCTCCCGCCGGCCTTCATGAATTCGTCCATCGGCGTCTCCACGACCGCGAACCCGTGTTCCCGGAGCGTGCCCACCGTCTCCGCGCACCCAGTGTTCAGCACGACGGTCTGCCCAGCGAGCACGGCGTTGCAGGCGAAGCGCGCGGCGTCATGCTCACTCACCGCGATCAGCGTCGCGAAGTGCTCCGCAAGCGCTGCCCGCGACCCCTCTGTGAAGGCAGCGGGATAGAACAGCGCGTGTCCCCCGCCCAGCGGGGCGAGGCACGTATCGAGGTGGTAGAAGCGCGGATCGGTGAGTTCCAGCCGCACAGTCGCCCTCCCGAGCAGTTCGTCCACGTGGTCGAGCGCGCGGAATTCCGTGCGGAAGCGGTACCCCGCGAACACGACGCCTTCCCCCGGCAGCACGTCCCCTTCGCCCTCCCAGTAGTGCGGCTCGTGGACGGTTTCGATGCGGTAGCCGTGCGCCTCGAACCAGCGAGTGAAGCGCGCCTCCTCCAGCTGCCGCTCGGGGAAGCGAAAATTTGCGGGGATGAAGCGCTCTCCCACGACGATCCCCGCGTTCGCCGTGAACGTCATGTCCGGCGTGTCCGCTCCCTGCTCCACCAGCTCCACTTCCACACCGTGGGTCGCGAGCGTTTCGTACAGCCCTCGCCACTGCGCGTTCGCGCGCTCCGTCTGCACCGCGTTGGCGCGGCGCATCCACGGGTTGATCTCGTAGTCGATGCGGTAGTGCGCCGGTTCGCACATCAAGACCCTGCGCGTCACGCCGCCAAGTCTAGGCGAGCGTGCCGAGCTCGTTACCCGCGTATCATCCCCCGCCGACGGAGAAACAGATGAAGCTTCCCTGGCGACTCAAGTTCGGCCTCTTCATGGCCCCCTACCACCCCGTGCGAGACAGCATGAGCCTCAGCATCCGCCGCGATGTCCGCACCATCCAGTGGCTCGATGAGCTCGGCTACGACGAGGTCTTCATCGGCGAACACCACTCCGGCGGCTGGGAGCCCATCTCCAGCCCCGAGGTCTTCATCGCCCACGTCGCCCAGGAAACCGAGTCGATCAAGCTCGGCACCGGCGTTCTCTCGCTGGGCTACCACCATCCCTACATGATCGCCGAGCGCATCCTCCTCCTTGACCACCTCACCCGCGGGCGCGTCATGCTCGGTGTCGGCCCCGGCGCCACCGCCCCCGACACCCCTCAGCTTGGACTCCACCCCACCCAGCTCCGCCCCCGCCTCGATGAAGGACTCGGGGTCATCCTGCGCCTTCTCCGCGGCGAGGAGGTCACCCACGAGAGCCCCGGCTGGTTCAAGCTCAAGAACGCTGCCTGCCAGCTCCAGCCCTACCGCGAGGAAGGCATCCCCGTCTTCGTCACCGCCACCTCTTCTCCCGGCGGCGCTCGCGTCGCCGGAAAACACGGCGTGGGCATCCTCTCTGGCGCCTCGTTCAAGGCCCTCGGCCCGGGGCTCAAAAGCATCTGGGACACTGCTACGGATGCCGCTACCGAGCACGGCCACACGCTCGACCGCCGCGACTACCGTGTCATGACCCGCATCTACGTGGCCGAGAGCCGGGAGCAGGCCTGCCGCGACATGAACGATGGCCTCTACGAGTTCGATTTCGAGTACTTCTCCGGCACCCTGGGCCGTCCGGCGCCCTCCTACGACGGCCGGCCCGAGGATTACGCCGAGTGGTGCGTCGAGAACGGCGCCGCCATCTTCGGTTCGCCCGAGGAAGTGACCGCCGGCCTCGAACGCATCTGGGAATCGAGCGGTGGCGGCTTCGGGGGCTTCCTCCTCATGGGCAACGAGTTCGCCCCGCCCGACCGCATGCGTAACCACTACGAGTTGCTCGCTCGCTACGTCATGCCGCACTTCCAGGGGGCGTACGACCGGCCGGCGCGTTCACACGCCCGCGCCGTGGACGAACGCGTGGCCAACAACCAGGGCGAGGCGGAAGCCATCGCCGATGCCATCCGCGCCGGCGGCGGCGAGGTGCCCGAAACCATCCTCGGCGCCCCCATCAAGCAGTAACGGGGGGATCCAGCCGGCACCAGATGGCGACGAATCAACCATCCGTCTCTCGCTGGCGTTGCCCCGACTGCGGCCGCGAGTTTGGACGGGCCCGGCAGCAGCACGACTGCGCCCCCGCCCTCACCGTCGACGAGTATTTCGCGACCGGGCCGCCGCACGAACGCCCCGTCTTCGAGGCCGTGCGCGACCACCTTGCGCAGTACGACGACATCCACATCGAGCCGCTCGCCGTCGGCATCTTCTTCAAGCGCAAGCGCACCTTCGTCCAGCTCCGGCCTATGCGCCGCTGGGTGGCCCTCTCGATGATGCTGCCGCGCAAGCTCGACGACCCCCGCATCGCCCGCAAGGTCATCGATACCGGCAGGAGCTTCTACCACGTCCTCAACATCGCCGGCCCCGAGCAGATCGACGAGACCGTTCTCGGATGGCTCGACGAGGCCTACCTCAGCGACGCCTGAGAGCAGTCCGGCGCGTTAGCCAGACCCCGACCCCAGCTCGCCGCCGTTCCACTCCTCCCAGAGCTTCACGATCTCCGTGACCCCGGCCGTTGCTCCGAGCAGCCCCGCGGCTTCCTTCCAGAGGTCGCGGGTACGTGCCAGGATGGGCGCCTCCAGTCCCAGCCCTTCCGCCAGCCCCCCGGCGATGCCCACGTCCTTCGCCATCAACGCGATGGTGAAGCCCGCGCTGAAGTCCCGGGTCAGGATCTCCTCCGCGATCTTCCCCTGCGTCGCCGCGCTCCGGCCCGACGAGGCGTTGAGCACCTCGACCATCTTCGCCGGCTCCAGCCCCATGCGGTCCCCCACGATCAGCGCCTCGCAGGCCGACGACAGCGCGGCGGCCGAGCAGTAGTTATTGAGCGCCTTCATGGCGTGGCCCGTCCCCGACCCGCCCATTTCGTAGACGACCCGGCCCAGGTGTTCGAACACCGGGTGGCAGCGGGCGACCTCGTCCGGCTCGCCGCCCACCATGATCGCGAGCGATCCGTTTCGCGCCCCTACCACCCCTCCCGAGACGGGCGCGTCCACGACCGCCACCCCGGAAGCGCGAAGGTCCTCCGCGAGCTGGCGCGTCCCCAGGGGCGCGGAGCTGCTCATGTCGATGAGCACGCTGCCGCCCGCCATCCCCGCGACGAGGTCGCCCCCGTCTGCCCCGCCGATGGCGACCTCGCGCACGATGTCGCCGTTCGGCAGCATGGTGATAACGGCCTCGCTCGCCTCCGCCAGCGCCTCGAGGCTGGTCGTCGCCCTGGCCCGGTGCTCCGCGGCAAACGCCTCCGCCACCTCTGGGCGGGCATCCAGGACTGTGAGGGTGTAGTGCGGGTCGAGCAGGTGCGCCATCGGCCACCCCATGTTCCCCAGCCCCACGAATCCGATGCGGGTGAACGCCTCTGACTCAGGCACCGCCGTCGACCTCCGCGAACACCTCCCGCGCCACACGGAAGCCGTCGAGCGCCGCCGGCGCCCCGCAGTAGACCGCCGCCTGCAGCAGCACCTCGCGAATCTCCTCGCGCGAAAGCCCGTTGTTCAGTGCCCCGCGAACGTGCAGACGCAGCTCGTGCGGCCGGTTGAGCGCCGTCAGCATTCCAAGGTTCAGCAGGCTGCGATCCCTGCGCGACAGTCCGTCGCGACCCCAGATCGCCCCCCAGGCGTGCTCCGTCACCAGCTCCTGCAGCGGCATGGTGAACTCGTCGGCCTGCGCCAGCGAACGGTCGACGTACTCGTCCCCGAGCACCTCCCGCCGGATCGCCAGGCCCTTCTCGAACAATTCCGAAGGCATATCCCCTCCTTCCCCCGCGTCCCGCCACGGGGCAGCCGGAGCCTACCCGGAAGCGCCTCCGATTGGTACGCGCGCCAGCCCGCTAGGCCTGTGGCGCCTCCTGCACCCAGCTCGCCATCGGGTAGAGGGTGCGCTTCGCGATGCGCCAGCCCTCCTCCGTCCGAACCGCGTGGTCGATGTACGTCAGCATCACCAGGTACACGTCGCCGTTCGGCTGCAGGTGTGTGGCGTGCATGTACGTCGACATCTCCGCGCTCTCGCCGTCCTCGGCGGGCACGATGTTGACGCTTCCGATCAGGTGCTGCGTCGCGATGTGCCCCAGTCCCCGGAACGTGCCCTCCACGAACTCGACCCACTCCTCCGGACCCTTCCGCTGCGTATCCGCGTTGCCCGCGATGGAAATGTCGGCGTCGGGGGTGAACGTCTGGTTGTAGAGCGCGCGGCCCGTCTCCGGCTCGTCCCGGCCGATGGCGTCCGTGCCCAGCGCGTAGTTCACGGCCAGCTGCCGTACCGCGCTCTCGATCGCCGGCCAGTCGGGGCGGTCGCTTCCGCCCGCCGTCTGCAGCACGCGCGGTGTCTCGTCGCTCATCAGCCCTCGCCTTCCGCCCGCGGTTCGCGGCCGAGCTCCTTCATGACCGCCTGGAACGTCTCGTACTCCTGCGCCCCCACGATCGCGTAGGTCTCGTCGAAGATGAAGGTCGGCACCGAACGAACCCCCGCGAGCCGCGCCCCCTCGACCGCTTCCTCCACCCGCTCCCGGTAGACGCCGTCCTCCAGCGCCTGCCGCAGCCCCTCCCCGGGAATCCCCGCGCTCTCCGCGATGCGTACGAGCGTGTCCACGTTCCCGATGTCCTCGAGTTCCTCGAAATACGCCTCGAAGACCGCGCGGTGGAATGCATCCGCCGGCAGACCGTGGTCCGCCACGTATTCCGCTGCCTGGAGCGACAGCAGCGAGCTCGATCGGTGCGTCCTCCCCTGCGTGAACTGGATGCCCGCCGACTCCGCCCGCTCCTCCATGTAGGTGCGCGCCTCGCTTCGCCGACCCGATGGCGGTGGCTGGGGGCGACCCTCCGGCGGAACGGTCGCATCGAGCAGGTACGGCGCGAACTGCACCTCGACCCCTTCGTACTCCTGCTTCAGCCGGTCGACCTCACCGAGGCCGAGGTAGCACCACGGTCAGACGAAATCCGAGACGACGGTGAGGACGGTGCGGTCTGCTGTTTCGCTCATGCGGCGAGTATACGGAGCCTCGCCCGCGCCGGGTGCTACTCCCCGCCGGCTGCCGCCTCGGGAAGCGCTTCGCGCGTGCTTGCGTCGCTCAGTCCGAGGCCGGGGAGGGAGCGGTTGAGCCAGCCCGGCAGCCACCAGTTCGCATCGCTCATGAGCTGCATGGCCGCCGGCACCAGGATCAGCCGGATGACCGTCGCATCGAGGAAGATCGCGATTGCCAGCCCGATGCCGAACTCCTTCACCACCCGCGAGTCGCTCAGCGCGAAGCTGAGGAACACGGCCACCATGATGGCGGCCGCCGCCGAGATGACGCGGCTCGTCGCGGCGAGGCCCCGCGCCACCGCTTCGGCGTTGTCGCCCGTCGCGAGATATTCCTCGCGGACGCGGCTCACGAGGAACACTTCGTAGTCCATCGAGAGCCCGAACAGAACCGCGAACATCATCATCGGCAGGAACGACTCGATCGGTCCCGTGCCCTCGAGTCCGATCAGGTCCGCCCCCCACCCCCACTGGAAGATGGCGACGAGGATGCCGAAGGCTGCGCCAGCTGCCAGCACGTTCATGAGCGCCGCCTTTATGGGCACAAGCAGCGATCGGAACACCACCATCAGCAGGAGGAAGCTCGCGCCGATCACCGCCGCCAGGAATATCGGCATCCGCTCTCGCACGCGTTCCCCGATGTCGATGAAGATCGCCGTCGTGCCCCCAACCAGCACCTCGGCGTCTGTGTGCGCCATGAGGTCCGGCAGGGAGTCCCGGAGATGGTGCACAAGGGTGTCGGTCTCCTCCGCCTGCGGCGCGCTTGACGGGACCAGCACGATCAATGCTGCTGTCCGGTCCTCGTTGAACGCCGCCGGGGAGACGTTGACGACGTTCGGTTCCGCGGCCACCGCCTCCGGGAGCGCTGCGAAGGCCCGCGCCTGTTCCTCGTTCTCGATGGCGGCGCCGATGATCATCCGGCCGTTGTAGCCCGGGCCGAACCCCTCCGCCAGCAGGTCGTAGGAGCGCCGCGAGCTGAGCGAGGTGGGGTTGCTCCCCGCGTCGCTCGCCCCCAGCCGCACGTCGAGCGCTGGATACGCCAGGGCCAGCAGGCCGGCCGTCGCCACGATCAGCCACAGCCACGGCGCCCGCTGGATCGTGCGGGCCAGCCAGTAGCCCATGCCGCTCTGGTTCTGGACGGCGGCGACGCGTATCCCCGGGACCTTCAGCCGGTTCACCCGGTGCCCCACCAGCCCGAGAATCGCCGGCAACACGAACAACGCGACCAGCGCCGCCAGCGCGACCGCCAGGGCCGGCCCCATCGCGGTGAGCGAGAGCAGTGGGATCCCCATCGCCCACAGCCCCATCAACGCGATGACCACGCTGCACCCCGCGAACAGCACCGAGTGGCCTGCCGTCCCCGCTGACTTCACGACCGCTTCGGTGACCGTTTCCTCCGTGGTCAGAGCCTCGCGGAAGCGCGTGACGACCAGGAGAGCGTAGTCGATGCCGACCCCAATACCGATCATCGCCGCGAACTGCGGCGTGAAGCTGGCGAAATTCACGAACGAAGCGCCAACCCCGATCAGGAAGAAGGCCGGGATAAGCGCCAGCAGCGCGGTGAATATCGGCAGGCCCGCTGCCGTCACGGTCCCGAAGGCGATGAGCAGGATGACTGCCGCCGCCGCCAGCCCCACGAGCTCCGAGCTTCCCGGGGGTTCGCGTTCGCCGGCCGTTGCCACGATGCCGCCCAGCTCTACCTGCAAGTCCTCGCGCGTTACCCGTTCGCGCCAGCTGAAGAGCTCCTCAATGCTGTGTTCTTCGACTTCATTGGCGCCCACTTCGTACTGCGCCGTGATTCGTGCGATCGTCCCGTCGGGTGAGATGCGTCCCGGTTCCTCGTACGGGGAGGCCACGGCAAGTACCTGGGGCAGCTCCGCCGCCTGCGCGATCAGCTCCTCGATCTCCTCCCGCACCGCCGGACTTGCCACCCCCGCCGGTGCGCGCACGACGATCTCGGTTGTGTCCCCTGCGGCCCCCGGGAACCGTTCGGTGAGCAAGTCGCTCAGATCCTGCGACTCCGTCCCTGGGAGCGTGAAGCTGCCCGTGCCGAACTCGCCCCGCATCGTGCCCCAGAGCACGCCGCAGACAACGACGAAGACGACCGCCCCGGCGATCACGACCCAGGGGCGCCGGCAGGCAAATCGCGGCCAGCGGTCGAACAGCCAGGAGCCCCGCTCCGGCTCCTGGGCCGCCTCCGGCACGACTGCCGCTTCTACTGCCTCGACGATGGCCGTGGTGCGTTGCACTGGTGCGGGTCGGACGGTCCGCCGTGCCGGACGCGCTTCGCGGTCCCCGCCACTCAGCGCCCGCAGCGCCATCACGATCGCGCCGCCGACAACGGCGAGACCCAGGAGCCCGGCAATTAGCCGCCCGAAACCGTTCACGAACTCACGCTCCGGTCATGACACTCTGGGGTCGTCATGCAGGGGGTGCCCCAGCGCTCCGACGCCGCCGACAACCCTAGCAGGCCCCCCGTTTGCCGCCAGTCCTACACCTCGAGCGCGGCGTAGTGCCCTGAGTGGATGGCCATCTCCAGCCAGCGCGGCGCGAGCGCGTCGCCGACCACATGAACGTCTCCCTCGTAGCCGTCCACCAGCTCCGCGAACTCTGTGTTGGGTACGTTGCCCGACATCAGCACGACCATGTCCGCCGGCACGCGCTCCTCGACGTCGGCGTCGAGGTTGCGGACCAGCACGTCCGTCTCCGTGACCTCCGCCAGGTGGGCCCGCGGGATGATGCGGAAGCCGCTTGCGTGGCCGGTCAGCCGTCGCAGCGCCGGCTCCTGCATCAGCGCCCCCGCCACCGCCGACCCCAGCGAGTAGTGCCGCGTCACGAAGGTGACGCTCACGCCGGCATCGAGCAGCTTCTCGGCCACGCCGATGGCCGGGTAGTGCCCCACGTCGTCGAGCACGACCGCCGCCGTCCCCGGCTCCGCGTTCCCCTCCGCCACGTCGTAATACGACCAGACGTGCGGCAGGTGCAGCCCCGACGGCGGCTCGGTCGGGCGGAGCTGTTGGAAGCCGTCCACCCGCGGCGTCGAGCCGGTCGCTACGATCACCGTGTCCGGGCGCTCGTTCTCGAGCCACTCGAACGAGCGGTGCCAGCGGTCCCACTGCCCGGCGTCGACGTTCGTGTTCAGGCGGATGTCGACCTCCAGGTTCCGCAGCTGCCCTTCGAGCCAATCGACGATGCCGCCGATCTCCTCGCGGTGGGGCAGCTGGCGCGCGACCTGGATCTGGCCGCCCAACCGGTCCGTCGCCTCAAACAGCGTTACCTGGTGGCCGCGCAAAGCCGCCACCCGCGCCGCCTCCATCCCCGATGGCCCGCCACCCACCACGAAGACCCGCTTGGGTTCCTCCGCCGGCTCGATGTGATCGTCGCCGAACGTCCCTTCCTGCCCCGCCCCCACGTTGACCGTGCAGCCGAAGCGCATGAGCGGCCCCGTCCGCCCCCCGATGCACCCCTGGTTGCAGCCGATGCAGGGACGCGTGTCCGCCTCCCGCCCCTCCTCCGCCTTGCGCACGATGTCGGGGTCGGCGAGCGTCGCCCGAACCATCGAGACCATGTCTGCCTGTCCCGAGGCGATGATGTCCTCCGCCTCCTGGATGGTCATCACCCGTCCCGTCACGATCGTCGGCTTCGAGAGCGCCTTCGTCGCGACCGTGCTGCGCTCCAGCTCGTAACCGTGCGGCTCGTGCATCCCCCCGATGAACTGGTCGAAGCTGTAGTAGCTCCCCACCGACACGTCGTAGAAATCGAGCACGCCGTCTTCTTCCAGCGCCAGCGCGATCTCGAGGTTCTCCTGCGGCCCGATGCCGTCTGTCACGCCCTCCGAGGCGGTCAGGCGGATGCCCAGCGGGTAGTCGTCCCCCACCTCCGAGCGGATCGCCGCGATCACCTCGCGCGGGAAGCGCATGCGGTTCTCGAACGAGCCCCCGTAGTCGTCCTCGCGCAGGTTCGTCACGGGCGACATGAACTGCGTGAGCAGGTAGCCGTGCGCCCCGTGGATCTCGACCCCGTCGAGCCCGCCCTGCTTACAGTGCCGCGCCGCCCGTGCGTAGGACTCGACCACCTCGTCGATCATCCCCTTCGTCATCGGCAGTGGCAGGACTGTCGAGAGCGCCCCCATCACCCGCGATGGCGCCCAGGGCGGGCCGCCCGTGAGCGTCATCGCGTTGTTGCCTGCGTGCCAGAGCTGCTGGAACAGCTTCATTCCGTGCCGGTGCGAGGCCTCCGCCAGCTGCTCGTAGTCCGCCACCACCTCGGGCCGGAAGGCAAGGATCGAAGCCGCGCAGGTCGGGTGTACGGAGGCCACCTCGAGGATGGTCAGCCCCACGCCCCCCTTCGCCCGCGCCTCGTGGTAGTCGACGAGGACCTGCAGGCCGCCCGCGCTCAGCCCCGTGCCGTGCGCCGAGCGGATGATGCGGTTCTTGATCTCCAGCCCGTTGATCGTGATCGGGCTGAAGACGTGGGGATACGGCATGGCCTGCCCCTCCTGGCTACTGGTCGGACTCCAGGCGGAACGGCCCGTCGACCCCTCGCCCCTGTACCCAGTCCAGCTCGACGACGATCGCCTTGCCCTTGCGCTCGGGGTCGCGCTGCTGCTCCAGCTCGTGTGAGTTGTCGTAGACCGTGCGCTCGACCTCGGGGTCGTCGTTCAGCCGCGCCTTGCCGCCGAACTGGTAGAAGCGCCGCTCCGGCATGTTCGTGTAGACGCACACCACTGTGGGATGCGTGCCCAGCGACGACACGAGCGTGCTCCCCGTCGCGTCCCGCGTCCAGAACGCGAGCGCGGAGTCGCCCAGCGTCTGCGCCGTCCCCCGGTAGCTCACCGTGGGTTCGCCGGCGGTGGTGACACCGGCCACGACGATAGGGTGTCCTTCCCCGAAGGCGTTGTTCACGTCGCGCTTGACTGTTTCGGGCAGCACGAGCGCCATCGCTAGGCCTCGTCGCTTTCGACCAGGCTGATCGCCTGCGCCGGGCACATCTCGATGGCGTCCCGCGCCAGCTCGATCTGCTCCCCCTCGGGGTGCTCGACCGCGACAACGGGCCAGTTCTCCTCGTCCCGTTCGAAGACCTCCGGTTGCAGGTAGGAGCACTGCCCCGACTTCAGGCACAGCCGCCGCTCGATCACCAGTTTCTGCATCCCCTGCTCCGTTCTACCGGCCCCGCCGGTCAACTCCCGGCCGGAGCATCCCACGCCACCGGCAGGGTCTCAACGCCGTGCATCACCGGCGCACTGATTTCGGTCGGCTCACCCGTGAGCCGCAGGTTCGGCATCCGCTCCAGCACCAGCTTCAGCGCGACCTTCGCCTCGACCCGCGCCAGCGGCGCCCCCATGCAGTAGTGGATGCCCTGGCCGAAGGCGTAGTGCAGCTTCAGGTCTTCGTAGTCGCGTGTCACGTCGAACTTCTCCGGGTCCTCCCACATCTCCGGGTCGAGATTGGCCGACCCGAACATGCAGAGCACCTTCGTATTCTTCGGCACCTCAACGCCCAGGAACTCCTGGTCCTGCACCGCGGTGCGGAAGAGGCCGTTCACGGGAGAGTCATACCGCAGGCTCTCCTCGACGCAGGTGTCGTACAGGTCGGGGTTGTTCTTCACCAGCTCCATCTGGTCCGGGTTCTGGAGGAGGCGGTAGACCATGTTGCCGATGAGCTGCGTCGTCGTCGCGCTCCCGGCGATAAACAGGAACCCCATGAACCCGACGATCTCGTCGTCCCGCAGCGTGCGGCCGTTTAGCTCCGCCGTGACCAGTGCGGTCAGGGTGTCCTGGGGCATCTCCTCACCGGCGGCGTACATGGTCCGCCGCTCCGCGATCTTTTCGAGGAAGTACTGCACCTCAGCCGGGCCCCGGGTGGTGTTGCCGGAGCGATTAGCCTCCCCCGCCTGTGCTGCAAGCTGGCGCGCCATCTCCTCCTGCTCGAGCGCGTTGGGGGCGATGACGCCGTCCGCCCGCGGTCGCATCTGCTGTACGAGGTCGGGGTCGAGGCCGAGCAGCCACGCGATCACGATCAGCGGCACCGGTACCGCCAGCATTTCCATGAAGTCGCCCTCGCCCCGCTCCACGAAGCCGTCGATGATCTCGTCGATCAGATCCGTGATCTGGGGCTCCATCGCCAGCAGGCTCGCCGGTGTGAAGGCGCGGTTCACCAGCCGCCGGTCGAAGGTGTGCTCCGGCGGATCGACGCTCACGAGCACGCCCCCGCCCGTCCGCGACAACCCCGGACCCAGCTCGCTCGTCCAGTTCTTCCAGTCGTGCAGCAGTGCGCGCACGTCCTTCTCGCGCGTCACGGCGAACCAGTCGAAGGGCTCCTCGGCGTGCGCCATCGGACACTCCTCGCGCATGCGCGCGAAATGCGGGTGCACGTTCGCCTGGAACTCGGGGTCGAAGAAGTCGAAGTCAGACGGCACTGCGTTCCTCCGTGACGAAAGACTCTACGGCACGGGCTCGCTGTCGGTCCTGTGGGTCGTTAGCTGGTCTCGGAACCGACTGTGGCCATGGCTTCCGAGGAGAGCCGCTCCTGGTGCTCCAACGCCATCCGCTGGCAGCGCTCCGCCGCCTCTCCGGTGGTGGCGCCTGCGAGCATGAAGCAGGCTGAGACGACGGTCATGTCCGTCAGGTCTTCCAGGGAGAGGCGGCCGGCCATCCAGTCGATTGTGACGCCTCGCCGGACGCTGCTCACAAGTGTCGCCAGGAGTACCGGGTCGACCCAGGGCTGAAGCTCCCCGTCGCTGCGCATCTCTTCGACCGCCTCGATCAACGCCTGCAATCCCTCCAGCCGCAACGCCCTTCCCAGTGGTCGCGTCCCCGGCTTTGACTTGAACGACTCCATGAGCGTTCTCGTGTAATGCGGCTCATGGGTCATCGTCTCCGCCGTTGACGTCAGGATTGTGATGACGCGGTCCAGCCCGCGAACGCCAACGGCCGGCCCCGCCTCCTCCAGGAGCATCTCGTAGTGCTCCAGGACCGCCTCGTAGAGCAGCTCATCCTTGCCGCCGAAGGTGTTGTAGAGCGTTGGGGCCGTCACGCCGGCCGCATCCGCCAACCCCTTCATCGTGACGTTGTCGTACCCGACACGGCCGAGCAAGTCGCGCGCCGCAGCCAGCAGCCTCCTCCGCCGTTCTAATCGCTTTTCATCCCCAAGGGGCATATCGCCGGAGCCTACCAGCCGCTGGCAGATGTGGCACAGTCAGGCTATAGGCGTGGGTATGCCCCCTTACCACTGGTCCCAGTGGACCGTTTCCTCCACCGGCAGCCGCGTGACCGGTCCGAAGTTCCCCATCGGGTAGCCCACCGGCATCATGCAGTACGCCTCGACCGTGTCCGGCAGCCCCAGGATCTCCTTCACCCGGTCGCGGTCGCGCAGACCCAGCGTTGTTGGGGTAGCCCCGAGCCCCAGGGCGCGCGCCGCAAGCAAGACGTTCTGCACCGCCGGCCAGACGTAGCCCCCGCCGCCCGCGCGCGTCGGATCCGCCTGCGCCTCCGAGAACTCCAGGCAGCCGATCACCAGCGCCGGAATCTCGTGCATGTGCTCGATCTGCCAGACCACCGCCTCCCGCATCCGGTCGCGCTTCGCCTTCGAGTGGTGGGGCAGCTCCTCCACGGTGTCCGCCGCCATGAAGGCCGTCAGGTGCTTGCGGTTCTCGTCCGCCAGCAGGCGCTTCGTCTCGGGGTCGCGCACGATCACCCAGCGCACGTTCTGCACGTTCGAGCCCGTGGGCGCATGGTTGCCCGCGTCCGCCAGCTTCAGCAGCAGCTCCTCGGGAACCGGATCCGGCTTGATCCGCCGCATCGCACGGCAGTTGTACATAACCTCGAAAATGCCCATTGCCTCAGACATAGCGCCCTCCCTGTCACCTCTCGCGTGTGTCCGTGCGAGACTACGGGACCCAGCACTGGAGGCTACCCATGCCCGACCTCCTCTACGAGAAGCGCGACCGCTTCGCCGTCTTCACCATGAACCGCCCCGAGCGTCTCAACGCCCTCGGCGGCACCATGATGAGCGACCTCGCCGCGGCCCTCGCCGACTTCAACGCCGACCCCGACATGCGCTGCGGCATCCTCACCGGTACCGGCCGCGCCTTCAGCGCCGGCGCCGACCTGAAGGAGATGAACCAGCGCAACGTCGACCGCGGCGAGCGCGAGGCTCCCACCCGCACCTTCGACCCCGCCGCCACACTCCCCTTCTCCCGTTCGCCCAAGCCCTTCCTCGCCGCCATCAACGGGCTCTGCATCGCCGGCGGCCTCGAACGCGCCCTCGACTGCGACATCCGCATCTGCTCGACCGAGGCCTGGTTCGGGCTGTTCGAGGTGAAGCGGGGCATCCTCGCCGGCTACGCCATCCACCACCTCGCCCGCCTCATACCCTTCAGCGACGCCATGTACATCCTCCTCACCGGCGACCGCGTGGAGCCCGACGACGCCCTCCGCATGGGGCTCGTGCGCGAGGTGCTCGATCCCGACGACCTCATGCCCCGCGCCGAAGCGATCGCCAGCATGATCGCCGAGAACGCCCCGCTCTCCGTCGAGGGCAGCAAGTTCATGGCCCAGCAATGGCGGCAGCTCATGATCGACGAGTCGTACCGCACCGGCGAGTGGGTCAGCCGCGCCGTCCTCAACTCCGAGGATGCGAAGGAAGGCCCCCGCGCCTTCTCCGAGAAACGTCCGGCCCGCTGGCAGGGCCGCTAGCGAGCGGGCCGCGGAGCGAAAGCGTTCGTTCCGGGCAGAACGAATTGATCCATTCACTTTCCAGAAGGAGCACCCCATGACCTCCACCGAAGCACCCCTGCGAGTCGGCCTCATCGGCGCCGGCGGCAACATGAAGCTGCGCCACATCCCCGGTTTCAACGAGACCGGGGATGTCGAGCTCGTCTCCGTCTGCAACCGCAGCGAAGCCAGCGGCCGCGCCATCGCCGACGAGTACGGCATCCCCCGCGTCGAGCCCGACGTCGCCACCCTCCTCGCCGCCGGCGACATCGACGCCGTCTGCATCGGCACCTGGCCCTACATGCACCGTGACCTCACGATCGCCGCCCTCGAAGCGGGCAAGCACGTCCTCTGCGAGGCGCGCATGGCCATGAACGCCTCCCAGGCCCGCGAGATGCTCGCGGCCTCCGAGGCCCGCCCCGACCTCGTCGCCCAGCTCGTGCCCGCGCCCTTCGACTTCAAGAGCTGGAAGACCGTCCGCCGTCTCCTCGAAGACGGCTCCATTGGTGACGTGCGCGAGGTGCACGTCACCGTCCTCAACGGCGGCTCGCTTGACCCCGCCGCACCCCTCCACTGGCGCGAGCGCACGGACCTCTCCGGCATGAATGTCATGTCCTACGGCATCTACACCGAGATCATCGGGCGCTGGTTCGGCCCGACCCGCTCCGCCCTCGCTCACGGCGCCACCTTCGTCGGCGAGCGCACGAATGCCGAGACGGGTGAGCGCGACGCCATCGAGGTTCCCGACAGCCTCGGCGTCTTCCTCGAGCTCGAACGCGGCGGGCGCGTCACCTGCCGCTTCGGCACGCAGCTCCACGCCGCGCCCCCCGAGGCGAACGGCATCTCCGTCTACGGCTCGGCGGGAACGCTCCACTGGCGCCCCGACAGCATGACCTTCGCCCCCCTCGGCCAGGAGCCCGCCCCCCTCGACCCCGATCCCGGCACCGCCGGCGAGTGGCGCGTCGAGCAGGACTTCGTCGACTCCATTCGCCGCGGCGCCCCGGTCACCCTCACCAGCTTCCCCGACGGAGTCGAATACATGCGCCTCATCGAAGCCACCCACCGCAGCCGCACCGAAGGCCGCGCCGTCCCCCTGTCGGAGGTCTAACCGCCCGAGTCCGGCGGAGGTTCCCCCTTCGCCCAGCGAAGGTAGTCGCTCAGGCCCCACCCCTCCGTGCCGTCGTCCGTCCGGACGTAAATCCAGGTGCACCACGACTCGCGTTCGCAGTCGGCCTCGCTGTTCGCGGTGTGAGGGCCCTCGAACCAAATCGCTCCCCGGTAACCCAATTCTTGCCCGTGCTCGAGCGCCTCGACGAGCGACCCGTCTGCGAGACAGCTGGACACAGGTGAATCTGCCAGGGGGTCCTCTCGAACCTCCATGCACTCCTCCTGTGCCGTGACCCGAAGCAGCAGACGCTCTTCGAAGGGTGGGCGTTCGATGACCGGCGGGAGGATCGGACGCAGGACCGACGCTGAGGTAGGGCCCTGACAGTACAGGGAGAAGAACACGTAGCGGTTCGCAGAACCCCACTGCCCATAGTCCGCGGGATGACCCGCCTCTGGCTCGCACAGAGAATCCCGTTCGACACTCACGGTGGCAACCACGGCGCCCCCTTGATCGACGACTGTCGTTGGGCTGAGGAGAAAGAGCGGCGGCTCCTCCGGCCCCGGAACCAGAGCCCCCCGCAGCGCACCGGGCAGCGGTATCCAGCGTCCGTCGGCGCTCACGATGTGGGGCCCGCGCTGCGTGCCCACGACCAGCGCGGAGCCGTCAGCGAGCCAGAGTGTCTCCGGGGCAACGAAGCTGAAGAGACCGCCGGTCGTGCTCCAGTGCCAGTAGGCGCCCTTCAGGCGGAACAGGGCCTCGCCTGTGACGGCGTCAAAGACCGTGACTGCCGTGAACCTCTCGAAGGACCCCGGGCACTCGCAGAAGTTCTCTGTGAGCGTGTTGGCGGCGATGAGCCGTCCATCCGGCGAGAGATACGGGCCCTCCCATGGAGCGCCGGTTTCGATGTCGAAGGCGCACCCAATGGTCACATCTGACAGCACAGCCCCGGTCCAGCCGTACCGTGTGACACGACAAGTCTCGCCCCCGCCCCTGCCAATCAGGCCGAAGCCAGTGCCCGACGAGAAGATGGTCACGCCGTACTCCAGAGACAAGTGGTGCAGGGGGCTGGGCGCTTTGATGGTCGTCATTTCGCCCCCGGTGATTCCGACAACATGGAATGTGCCGTCGCTCAATAGCAGCAGCCGGTCGTTGGTGGGGCTGGCCCATGCCCGCGCCTGTCCCGCTGCCCCGGTCTCCGATCCACTCCTTGGTGGGACCTCGAACCACCCTGCAGTCTCGAGGTCCCCGTCGAGAGCCACGTAGAAAGGGCCGTAGCGCCCCGGGCGGAACACGATCCATGGCCCTGAGTCGGTCCCGCGGCCCGCTACCAGGTAGAGCGACCGGTCGTTCCAGGTGAACGCTCTCTCGGAGGCCTGGTCGTACAGCACTGGCTCCCGGGCGCCCTCTTCAGGTAGGAATTGTCTGAAGAAGAGGAACCGGGAATTCGGGGAGGACAACAGTCCCGGTTGCCGGTCCAGGATGCCCCTTACGGCTCCCGACTCGACGTCGAGGACGTAGGTTCCCGGCTCCGTGACGGGCTCTCCCGCAGCGAGCTCGACATCGAACAGGTGCTCCGTGGCGACCTCACGGAGGCGGATAACCGGGTACCTCCGCGCCGGTGTGGCTGTCGCGGCAGGGGTTGCCGTAGCTCGGGCGACTGGGCTCGCGGCGGGTGTGGCTGTAACCGTGGGCGTTGTAATCGGCGAGGCCGTGACTGCTGGCGTCGCAGTGCCCTGGGGAGCAGGACTGGGCTGACCGGGGGTTGCGGAACTCGCGGTGGAGCCCGCCAACTCGGTGGGAGTTGCGGTTGGGGAAGGTGCCAGCGGAGGCTCGTCTCCGCATGCAAGGGCAGCCAACATCCCGGCCGCGACAAGCAGCATCCACCGAAGCCACAGTCCCATCATGTGGGCACCATAGCTGCGGGGGGGTCGAATTACCCCACCTGTCGCCCGCCCCTCCTGAGAGTGCGGCGTGAGTCCGAGGTCCGGCCCCGGGCTCGGCTGGATGGCCCGCCTGCGCTACGCTCGAACGCGCGCAGGGCGGGAAGCGCCCGCTCGCGACCACCGAGGCTCATCCTTCATGTTCTTCGCCGAGGGCGTTGCCAGATCCTTCGGGCCGCGGGATGTCATCCGCGACCTCTCGTTCGTCGTCAGCGACGGCGAGCGCGTGGGTCTCGTGGGGCCGAACGGGGCGGGTAAGTCGACCGTCCTCAAGCTGCTTGCGGGCGAGCTCGAGCCGGATGCGGGCGAGGCCGGGAGCCGGGGCGGCCGCCTGGGCTACCTCCGGCAGGAGACGGGGCTCGACTCCAGGGAGACGCTGGTCACCGAGATGTGGCGCGCTTTTCCCGATGCCCTGGCCATCGAGCTTGAGCTCGAAGAGGTCGCGCACAGCATCGAGCAGGCCAGCGATGGCGCGCTCGACTCCCTGATCGAGCGCCAGGCGCGGCTCTTCGACGACTTCGAGGCCGTCGATGGCTACCGCATCGAGGCCCGCATTGGGCGCGTGCTCGATGGCCTCGGCTTCAGCACGGAGGACCGTGCGCGGCCCTGCGGCGATTTCAGCGGCGGCTGGCAGATGCGCGTCGCCCTCGCCCAGGCGCTCGTGCGCCGCCCCGAAAACCTGCTCCTCGACGAGCCGACCAACCACCTCGACAGCGACTCGCGGGACTGGCTCGCGGGTGAGCTGAGCGAGTACTCCGGCGCGCTCCTGATCGTTACTCACGACGGCGACTTCCTCGACCAGGTCGTCGGTCGTGTCCTCGACCTGCGCGATGGGACCGTGCAGTCGTACACGGGGAACTACAGCGACTACCAGCGCCAGAAAGCGGAGCAGCTCAAGGCCCAGGACCGCGCCGCCGGCCGCCAGGAGCGCGAGCTCGCCCGTCAGCAGCGCTTCATCGAGCGGTTCCGGGCGAAGGCCACCAAGGCATCCGCCGTCCAGAGCCGCGAACGCCAGGTGGCGAAGATCGAGCGCGTCTCGCGCACCCGCAAGGAGGCTGCCGTCTCCTTCGAACTCGAAGCGACCGGACGCACCGAGCGCGATGTGCTCGTCTGCAGCGGCGTCTGCCACGCCTACGGCGACAACCTCGTGCTGCTCGATGTCGACCTCCATGTCGAACGCTCGCAGAGGGTCGTCCTCGTCGGGCCGAACGGCAGCGGCAAGAGCACCCTGCTGAAGATCGCATCCGGCGATCTCCCCCCCAGCGAAGGAAACGTGGAGTGGGCCGGACGCGCCGTCCCCGCCTATTACGACCAGCACCAGGACGAAGCGCTCAACCCCGACCGCACGGTTCTCGAGGAGGTCGCGGCCGCCGCTCCGGCCGCCCCCGAGGTGCGGCTCCGCTCCACCCTCGGCCAGTTCCTCTTCCGCGGCGACTCCGTCTTCAAGCGCGTGGCCGTGCTCTCCGGCGGCGAACGCAGCCGCGTTGCCCTCGCCAAGCTCCTGCTCCAGCCCTCCAACGTCCTCCTCCTCGACGAGCCCACCAACCACCTCGACCGCACCACCCGGCGCAAGCTCATCGAGGCGCTCGAGCGCTACGACGGCACGCTTCTCTGCGCGAGCCACGATCCCGCCCTCGTCGAGCGCGTGGCCACCCGTGTTTACGAGGTCGCCGACTGCGGTGTGCGCGAGGTGCTCGAGCACCGCCGCGACTAGCAGGCGGTCCGGCTCCCCAGTCGCGTCCCTGTCCCTGTAAGGTTCGGGCCGCCACAAACGTGCTCCGGAGGCGCCCCATGCCACAGGCCGAACCCTTCACCGTCGCCATCCCCGACGAGGACATCGCCGACCTCCACCGTCGCATCGACCGCACCCGCTTCCCCGCCGACTTCGCCAACGAGGACTGGCGTTTCGGGATGAATCGCGAGTACCTCGAGTCGTTCCTCCACTCCTGGCGGCACGAGTACGACTGGCGCGAGACCGAAGCCCGCATCAACTCCTACAACAACTACCAGGTCGACTTCGACGGCGTTCCCGTGCACTTCATCCACGAACGCGGCAAGGGCCCGAACCCCATGCCCCTCATCCTCACCCACGGCTGGCCCTGGACCTTCTGGGACTTCGAGCAGGTCATCCGCCCCCTCACCGACCCCGCCGCCTTCGGCGGCGACCCCGCCGACGCCTTCGACGTCGTCGTTCCTTCCCTGCCCGGCTTCGGCTTCTCCACGCCCCTTCGCGTCGACGGCCTGCAGACCAGCAAGGGCGTCGACCTCTGGGCGCAGCTCATGACGGACGTGCTTGGCTACGAACGCTACGCCGCTGCGGGCGGCGACTTTGGCGCGATGATGTCGGGCACCCTGGGCTTCCGCTATCCCGACCGCGTGCTCGGCGTCTACCTGACCCTCCCCTCCCTCCCCTCGACGGGCGTCCCCGACAACCTCCCCGAGCCGGGCAGCACGAGCCAGCTTGTGGGCATGCTCATGGGCCCCGCCATGCGCACCAGCCGTGACGACTTCGCCCCCGAGGAGCGCCATCGCTACGACGTCATGGAGGAGCGCTGGGCCACCGCCCTCTCCCACATCGCCGTCCACACCACGGACCCGCAGACGCTCGCCTTCGCCCTCCACGACTCACCCGCCGGCCTCGCCTCCTGGCTCGTCGAGCGCCGCCGCAACTGGAGCGACAACGAGGGCAACGTCGAGGAGGCGTTCTCGCGGCAGTTCCTGCTCGACACGGTCAGCATCTACTGGTTCACGGAGAGCTTCGTTACCACCTCGCGTTGGTACTGGCACACCTTCCGCACCCCGCCCCAGGCCGTGTCGGACCCCGAGGCCGCCCGCAAGGTGCCCCTCGGCATGCCCGTCTTCCCCAAGGAGATGGTGTTCGTGCCCCGCGCCGCCGCCGAGGCCGCGGCCAACGTCATCCACTGGACCGAGCAACCCCGCGGCGGCCACTTCGCCCCCGCCGAGGTTCCCGAGCTCTTCACCGACGACCTCCGCGCCTTCTTCCGCCAGCTCCGCTAGGGAGGCGTCAGGCGAGTTCGAGGTTGGGGAAGTAGGTCGAGTAAAAGCCCCGATCGCGTGTGAGCAGCCGGTCGGCGTGAACGAGCGCGTGCGCTCCAATCAGGAAGTCCGCCACGAGGTGCTGTCGGGTTCGCAGGGGCTCTCCGCACGCCTGGCAGGGCACCGACTGTGGGGCGCCGCACCTTGCGCACACCAGTGACCGTGGCCGGCGGCGGGTGTAGGTACGCCAGGCGTCCCCCGCCAGTTGGAGGGCTTCCCGGTTTGACGGCTGCAGGTGGATGCCGGTGTCGAGCAGAAAGAAGTCAAGGCGGTCCCGACTGTCGAACTCGCCTATCAGTTCCGCATATGTAGCTTCAGAAATGACCAGGGCCCCCAGGCGGTTTGCTTCCCCCAACCAGGCCCGTGACTCCGCAGCCTGCACGTTTCCTGGAGTGAGGAGGTCGATCAGGACATTCGTGTCAACCGCAGCAGTCACCGCCGGCTTGGCTCCTCAGTCGATGCGAATTCGGCTGGATCCTCCTCCGGAAGGAGCGTTTCCTCCCAGAGAGGCGGTCCGCGCAGTTCTTCCATGATCTCATCCGTCGTCCTGCCCTTGAGATGGGTGAGGTAACCCACCCACTTGTCGAAGGGGCTTCCCTCGACGTCCTTCTCTAGGACGAACTTGCCGTCCTTCTCCACGAACTCCACCTTGTCGCCTGCTCGCAGGCCCATGCGGTCTCGCACCGCCTTGGGGATGGTGACCTGCCCTTTGCTGGTGATCGTCATGCCCGCCATGAGGCGCTCCCTGGTATTACTTGAGAGGTCTTACCACCAGTGTAATACCTCGGGCTACCCGCTGGAATCCCTCTGCCCCTCCACGAACCCCAGCACCTCGCCTGCGATCTCCAGCGCGCGCGACGAGTCCGTCGCGTCGTACGCCTCCGCGGGGACGCCCCCCGGGATGGTCGTCGGGTAGCGTGCCCCCAGGTGGTGCTTGTCCAGCAGGATGGCCATCGACCTGACCGCCTCGAACGTCGGGTCGAACGCCACCGCGTCCTCGCAGAGGTCGGCCAGCGCCCCGCCCCAGACCGCCTCCGCTCCCTGCCCCAGAAGGAACGCCGTGACCACCTTCTCCGCGCACTGCTGCGCGAGGAAGCAGGCGAGCGCGTGCCGCCCCGCCTCCGCCACCAGCCGCCCGTCGGCCAGGTCGTGCCGCGCCTGCGCCAGCCAGCGCCCCGCCTCCCGCTCGCCGCTGCCGGGCGACTCAGGCATTGTCCGCCAGCGCCCGGCGAAGCACCGGGTCGCGCTCCCCCAGCTCCTCGAACTCCTCCGGCGTGTACACCCAGAAGTGCGTCGCCACCCGCGGCTGCAGGTGCGACGCGAAGAAGTCCGCCCGCCGCCGGAACGGCTCGTCCGTCTCGCGCACGAGCACCAACTCCAGCGCGCTCCCCACCTTCACGTCGCCCCTCGCGAGGTCGCCCGTCAGGTACGACCGCTCGACGCCCAGCATCGGCAGCTCGCCCGCCATGCGCTGCAGCTCCGCCTCCAGCAGCTCCTTGCGGCGCTCGGCGAAGCCGACCATGACCGCCATACGCGTCAGGTCGTGAACAGCGTCGGTGCGCTGAGGGGCGGCATGATCTCGTCCGGCTCGAGCACGTACGCCTCCTTCTTGTAGACCTGCACCCGGTGCGATCCCAGGTCGGGCACGTACATGAGCCCGCGCCCGTCGACCCGCACCGAGCAGGGAGCGCGCAGGAAGCGCTGCTCCTCCAGGTTTGCCATCTCGCGCAGCCGCAGCGTCTTCAGGTTCGTCAGGATGTAGCGCCGGCCGATCGCCGAGAGCGTCGCGGCGCCCTGGAACTTCTGCACGTACCGGCCTGTGTGCGCGAAGAGCTGCACGCGGTTGTTCCCTCGATCCGCCACGTAGATGTCCCCGTGCTCGTCGACCGCCACGCCGGCGGGCCGGTTGAACTCCCCGTCCCCGTCGCCGCTGCCCCCGATGACGAGCAGCGGCTCGCCCGCCGCCGACAGCTTCTGGACGCGGTCGTTGCGCCAGTCGGCCACGAACACGTCGCCTTCCTCGTCGATCGTGAGGCCCCAGGGCATGTCGAACTCGCCCGGCTGGCTGCCGTAGCCACCCCACCCGTCGAGGTGGCGCCCCTCGGGCGTGAAGCGCTGGATGCGGTGGTTCGCCGTATCCGCCACCAGCAGCTGCCCCTCCCCGTCGAACGCGAGTCCCGAGGGCCGGTTGAGCTGGCCCGGGCCGGAGCCCTGCTCGCCCCACTTCCGCACCACCTCCCCCTCGGCAGTGACCACGGTGATCGTGTGCGTGCCCTCGTCCGAGACGTAATAGTTTCCGTCCGGTCCCCGCACGATGCACTGGGGCCAGAGGAAGTCCGCGCTGATCGCCCCGAGGTCGTCGTCGTCCTGGCTCAGGCGCCGGACGTGCGCCGCCACCTCCGTACGGCAGACCACGAACAGCACGTCGTCATCGCCCAGCGCCAGATCCGTCGGGTAGGAGGTCACGCGGCGCATCCCCACCGTCCTCAGGTAGGGGAAGCCCGCTCGCAGCAGTGCATGCGCTTTCGGCACGGCGATACCCTCAGGCCGCCGGCTTCGGGGCGAACGGCTGGACCTGCTCGAAGTCGCCACCAACGATGGGCGATGCCTCCACGCCCATCCACTGCTCCAGCATGGTCCCGTAGATGCCGCGGAAGTCGATCGTGTGCTTCAGGTCCTCGCCGTTCAGCCAGTCCTTCGGCTTCACCGACGGGTACTCCGCGTAGAGCCCGCCCTGTACCCGCTCTCCGAGGATGTAGGCGCCCCCGCCCGAGCCGTGATCCGTCCCCGAACCGTTGTCGCGGATGCGCCGCCCGAACTCGGTGAACACGAGCACCGAGACGTTGTCGGCCGCGTCGTGGTTGCGCAGGTCGGTCAGGAAGTCCGAGAGCGCCCCGCTGAGCTCACCCAGCAGCCGGTCGTGGTTTCCCGGCTGGTGCGAGTGGTAGTCGTAGCCCGCGTGCTGCGTGTAGAAGACGCGCGTCCCGAGTCCAGCGGTGTGTACCCGCGCCGCGTCCCGCAGGGCCGAAGCGATCGGGTTCGTTCCCCACTCGACCGTCGACGTGTATTTGCCCGGCACCTCCGCCAGCACGTCGGCCCCAGAGAGCACGTCGCGACCGGTTTGCCCGAGGTAGTCGCGCACCACGCCCGCGCCCACCGCCGGCGTGTACATGCGCCGGAACAGGTCGAGGTTGGCCTCGCGCTCCTGCTCCTGCTCGATGCTCGTCATCAGCCCGTAGCTGTCGAGGTCGCCCACCGAGGTCACGGTCACCCCCGGGGCGGCGCAGGCGCGGGGCAAGCCGCGCCCGAAGCTGACAGCCGTCAGCGGGTTCTCGCTGCGCGGGTCCAGCTCGCGCACGAGCTTCGCAATCCAGCCCTCCGTCGAGATCACGTCCGGCTCGCAGGTGTGCCAGATGTCCATCCCGCGGAAGTGCGACCGGCTCGAGTTCGGGTAGCCGATGCCCTGCACGATTGCCAGGTCGCCACCGTCGTACAGCTCCTTCAGCCGCGAAGCCGCCGGGTGGAACCCCAGCGGGCTCTCCCCGGAGAGGGGCAGCACCCGCTCCTGCGGGATCCCCACGTGCGGGCGGGAGTCGTAATACGTCCCCTCCGTGTAGGGGATGAGCGTGTTCATGAAGTCGAGCCCGCCGGTCAGCTGGACTATGACCAGGACCGGATCGCTGTTGCCGTTGCTAGCCATCACGCCCTCCTTAGGCGAACTGATACTCGGGCGCCGCCACCACGAGCGTGAGCATGCGCGCGACCCGTTCGTCGTGCGCGCCCGAGCCCGCGGCCGCTCCCGCGAGCAGGGTCTCGCGTGTCTCCGTGCTGGCATCGAGCGGACCGGCTGCCTCCAGGCAGCCTTCGACCAGAACCTCGGCGGCGGGCGCGTCGCCGTTTGCGAGCCGTCCCGCGAGCGCCTGCGTACCCGGGGCCTGCGGGTCGCCCACCTGCTGGACCGCGAAGTTGACCCGCTCCATGAGCGTGCCCCCGTCGATCCACTCCTTGCCGGTGTGCCAGCCCTCGACGCTGGGCGGGTCCAGCAGCTTCTGGCCCATCGCCCCCATCGCCGCCTGCAGCGTTCCCATCAGCGGCGTCGCGTCGTGCAGCGTCCCCGAGAGCTTGAGCACGCCCGCCACGAACTCCGCCGGCGACTTCACCTTCGCGAACCGCGCCTGCTTGAAGAAATCCGCGTTCAGCAGCGTTCGCATCACCGCGCGCAGGTCCCCCTCCCGCTCCAGGAAGACAGTCGCCAGCGCATCGATGGCCTCGGGGTTATTCGGCTCCTGCACGCTCCAAGCCGCCACCTGTGGCTCGTCCGCCACGAAGAAGTTGTACAGGTGCCGCGCGATGAACCGCGCCGTCGCCTCCTGCCGCACGATGATGTCGATCACGTCCTCGCCATTGAACGGACCCGTCTCGCCGAGGAAGGTCTTCTCGCTGTCGTCGTGGTCCTCCGGGCGGTAGACGAAGCGCGCCGGGTAGGCCCCGTGCGGGTAGAGCGGGATGGGCTGCTCGAACGTCCAGCCGGTGAAAGCGCGGCCCGCCATCTTCACGTCCGTCTCGTCGTACGCGCCGATGCCCATCGAGAAGAGCTCCAGCAGCTCGCGGCCGTAGTTCTCGTTGGGCGCTTCGCGATGGTTCTCGCAGTTGTCGAGCCAGTTGATCATCGCCGGGTCGCGCGAGAGAGCGATCAACAGGTCCCGCATCTTCCCCAGCCCGAACTGGCGGAACGTCTGGATCTGGTCCGCCATGGAGAGCATGTGCTCGCCCTTGAACCACGCCGTCGCGAAGACGTGGTGCCAGAAGAGCGCCATCTTCTCCTCGAGCGGGCGCTCCGTGTTGACCATGCGGTACACCCAGCGTCCCGCCGAGGCGCCGGTCGTGTCCGGCGCGGTCATCTGCGGGTAATAGCGGTAGAGAACGTCGTCGTCCGGTTCGGGGAAGCGCTCCGGGTGGAGCAGGTCCTCCACGACCGCCTCGTAGGGGCGTTCGGCGAGCGTTTCCAGCTCGCCCTGGGTAGCGCCCACCCCCGCTCGTCGCATCAGGTGGGCCAGCAGCGCAGTCCGCTCGTCAGCCATTGTTCTTCTCCCGGCCGGAATCAGCGTGTGCGCAGACTATACCCAGCCGGGCAAGGCCCTTTCAGCAGCGATGCAGCCGTCCTACAGCTCTATCTCCCGGAGATCCTCCGCCAGCGTCAGCGGTGCGTCCGTGACGGCTGCCACCTCCCCCGGCGTCCAGCCCGGCGCGACTTCCCGCAGCGTCAGCCCCGCCGGCCCCACCTCCACCACCGCCAGGTCCGTCACGATCAGGTCCACGCAGCCCCGGCCCGTCAGGGGATAGGTGCATTCCCGCAGGATGCGTGGCCTTCCACCCTTCGTCGTGTGCTCCATCGCCACGATCAGGCGGCGCGCCCCCACCGCCAGGTCCATCGCCCCCCCGATGCTGCCTCCGCCCCGCTCCGGCACCGACCAGTTCGCGAGGTCGCCCTGCTCCGAGACCTGTAACCCCCCGAGCACGGCCACGTCGATGTGCCCGCCCCGGATCATCGCGAACGAGGCCGCGCTGTCGAAGAAGCTGGCGCCCGGGTTCAGCCGGATCGGCTGCCCCCCCGCGTTGACCAGTTCCGGGTCGAAGGCCTCCTCGCTGAAGCCGCCGTAGCCGAGGATGCCGTTCTCCGACTGCAGCAGGATGTTCGCCTCCGGCGGCACAAACGCCCCCACGAGCGTCGGCAGCCCCACGCCGAGGTTCACGGTGTTCCCCGGCGCAAGCTCCCGCGCCACCCGCATCGCGACCAGTTCGCGCGTGAGCCGCGCCTTCCCCTCAGCGGCCATCCCAGCGCACCTCCACCGCGTCGCAGCGCACGATGCGGTCCACGTAAACCGCCGGCGTGTGTATCTCGTCCGGCGGCAGTTCGCCCGTCTCCACGATCTCCTCGGCCTCGACAATGACCAGGTCCGCCGCCGTCGCCATCACGGCGTTGAAGTTCTTGCCCGCCAGGCGGTAATACAGGTTGCCCAGCCGGTCGGCGCGGTGCGCCCGGATGAGGGCCACGTCCGCCCGCAGGGGACGCTCCAGCAGCCACTCCTCCCCCTCCCAGTGCACGACCTCCTTCCCCTCCGCCACCTGCGTCCCCACCCCCGTGCGCGTCAGGAACCCCCCGATTCCCGCGCCCCCCGCGCGGATACGCTCCGCGAGGGTGCCCTGTGGGACGAGCTCCAGCTCAACCTCGCCGCGACGGTACTGGGCCTCGAACTTGCTCTCGCGGGCCGTCGAGGCGCGCACCGCGAAACTCGCGATCGCCTTCGACACCTGCCGGTCCTCGCACAGCTCGTCGAGCCGGTCGCCGAAGCCGATGTTCGTTGCCATCACGGTCAGGTCGCGCGTGCCCCGCCGCTTCAGCGCGAAGATCAGGTTGGTCGGCGACGCCGCCGAGACGAACCCCCCGACCATGACCCGCGCCCCGTCCTCGATTCCCTCCAGGGCTTCGTCCGGGCTTTCGTAGGTGGTTGCGGTCATCGTTCGCTCACCGGTGCTGAGAAGCTTCCCCCAGTGGCGTAGGCTGCGCCCGCGAACGCCACTGCGTCAAAGCACCGAAGGAGAGAGTTATGGCCGGAGAGCTCGAAGGCAAGGTTTCCATCATCACCGGCGGCGGCTCCGGCATGGGGCGGTCATCGGCCCTCATGTTCGCCCGCGAAGGCGCCTCCGTCGCCATCGCCGATGTCAACGACGAGGGCGGCGAGCAGACCGCCGCCCAGATCGAGGACCTCGGCGGGAATGCCGCCTTCATCCACACCGATACCTCCAGCGAGCAGGACGTGCTCAACCTCGTCTCCCAGACCGTGGACAAGTTCGGCCGCCTCGACTCGATGGTCACGGCCGCCGGTATCTCCTACGCGAACTACGTCGAGGGCGACGAGGCCAGCGACCCCTTCCTCCACCCGGAAACCGCCACCATCCTCAACAAGCCCACCGAGCGCTGGCAGAAGGTCATCGACGTGAACCTCACCGGCGTCATGTTCTGCGCCCGCGAGGCCGCCCGCCAGATGGTGGCCGAGGGGCACGGCGGCACGATCGTCAACTTCTCCTCGATCGCCGCCTACGGCCCCTCGCCCGGCATCATGGACTACTGCGTGGCAAAGGTCGGCGTGGTCATGCTGACGCGCTGCTTCGCCGTTGAGTTCGGCCCCCACGGCATCCGCGTCAATGCCGTCGCCCCAGGCCCGATCGACACGCCCATGACAGCGTCCCTGCAGCGCACGGGCGCGCTCCAGCAGCAGGGCGGCTCCCTTCCCCTGGGGCGCATGGCCCAGCCCGAGGAGGTCGCCGAGGCCGTCCTCTTCTTCACCAGCGACCGCTCGAGCTACGTCACCGGCAAGACGCTCGGCGTCGACGGTGGCACCAACACCGTCTAGGGCTGCGCCCCAGCCTCACCGCGGCAGTACCGGGGAGGAGAGAGTCATGGCAGGAGAGCTCGAAGGCAGGGTTGCCATCGTGACCGGCGCCGGATCGGGCATGGGCCGAGCCACGGCTCTCATGTTCGCGGGCGAAGGCGCGGCCGTTGCCATCGCCGACGTCAACGACGAGGGCGGCGAGCAGACCGCCGCCCAGATCGAGGATCTGGGAGGGGATTCCCTCTTCGTCCACGCCGATGTCTCCAGCGAACAGGAGGTCGTCAAGGCGGTGGCCGAAACGGCCGCCAGGTTCGGCCGCCTCGACTCGATGGTAGCCGCCGCCGGCATCTCCTACGCCAACTACGTCGAAGGCGACGACGACACCGACCCCTTCCTCCACCCGGAGGCGGGGGTCAGCCTCAACAAGCCCACCGAGCAATGGCAGAAGGTCATCGACGTGAACCTCACGGGGGTCATGCTCTGCGCGCGCGAGGCGGCCCGCCAGATGGTGAACGAGGGCCACGGCGGCACGATCGTCAACTTCGCCTCGATCCTCTCCTACAACCCCTCTCCCACCCTCATGGACTACTGCGTCTCAAAGGCCGGAGTGGTGATGCTCACGCGCTGCTTTGCCGTCGAGTTCGGCCCGCACGGTATCCGCGTCAACGCCGTTGCCCCCGGCCCCATCGAGACGCCTATGCTGGAGCGCGTGAGTCGTGCGAGCGGTGGGAGGGGGCAGGGCGGCCACCTCCCCCTCCAGCGCACTGCCAGGCCCGAGGAGGTCGCCGAGGCCGTCCTCTTCTTCACCAGTGACCGCTCGAGCTACGTCACCGGCAAGACGCTCGGCGTCGACGGCGGCACCAATACCATCTAGGGGCGACCCACCCCGCGCGTTCAGGCCAACCGGAGGAGGGAGTCATGGCAGGAGAGCTCGAAGGCAAGGTTTCCATCGTCACCGGTGGCGGCTCCGGCATGGGCCGGGCAACTTCGCTGTTGCTTGCACGCGAGGGCGCGGCCGTCGCCGTCGCCGACGTCAACGATGAGGGCGGGGAGCAGACCGCCGCCCAGATCGAGGATCTCGGCGGAGAGGCCCTTTTCGTCCACACCGATGTCTCCAGCGAGGACGACGTCGTCAACGCCGTCGCCCGCACGGCGGAGAGGTTCGGGAAGCTCGACTCGATGGTCACGGCCGCCGGAATCTCCTACGCGAAATACGTGGAGGGCGACGACGACACCGATCCCTTCCTCCACCCCGAGGCGGGCTCCAACCTGAACAAGCCCACGGAGCAGTGGCAGAAGGTCATCGACGTCAACCTCACGGGAGTCATGCTCTGCGCGCGCGAGGCGGCCCGCCAGATGGTGAACGAGGGCCACGGCGGCACGATCGTCAACTTCGCCTCGATCAACGCCTACAACCCCTCTCCTATCTTGACGGACTACTCCGTCTCGAAGGCCGGCGTCGTCATGCTCACGCGCTGCTTTGCGGTCGAGTTCGGCCCCCAGGGCATCCGCGTCAACGCCGTCGCCCCGGGCCCAATCGAAACGCCCATGCTGGCGCGAGTGCAAAGGGCTGGAGTGTCCGGGTGGGGGAACGTGCCCCTCCAGCGCACGGCCGACCCTCACGAGGTCGCCGAGGCCGTCCTCTTCTTCACCAGTGACCGCTCCAGCTACGTCACCGGTAAGACGCTTGGCGTGGACGGCGGCATCAACACCGTCTAGACGCTGTTTCTCAGCAACGACCCAACCCAGCACCAGGATTCCGGAGGATAGAAGTCATGGCAGGAGAACTTGAAGGCAGGGTATCCATCGTCACCGGCGGCGGCTCCGGCATGGGCCGGGCGACCTCTCTGCTGCTCGCACGCGAAGGGGCGGCCGTCGCAATCGCCGACGTCAACGACGAGGGTGGCGAGCAGACTGCCGCCCAGATCGAGGACCTGGGCGGGGAGTCCCTCTTCGTCCACACCGATGTCTCCAGCGAGCGCGACGTCGTCAACGCCGTGGCCGAGACGGCCGGCAGGTTCGGCAAGCTCGACTCGATGGTAGCCGCCGCCGGCATTTCCTATGCGAACTACCTCGAAGGGGACGACGACACCGACCCCTTTCTCCACCCGACCGAGGCAGGGTCCAGCCTCAACCGGCCCACGGAGTTCTGGCAGAAGGTCCTCGACGTCAACCTCACGGGCGTCATGCTCTGCGCCCGCGAAGCGGCTCGTCAGATGGTGAACGAGGGCCACGGCGGCACGATCGTCAACTTCGCCTCGACCGCCGCCTACAACCCCTCCCCCAACATGACCGACTACTGCGTCTCCAAGGCCGGCGTGGTCATGCTGACGCGCTGCTTCGCCGCCGAGTTCGGTCCCTATGGCATCCGCGTCAACGCCGTCGCTCCCGGCCCCATCGAGACCCCCATGCTGGCCCGCGTGCACCGCGCGCGCGGCGGTCCCGAGGGCTGGCGCTCTCTGCCCCTGGGGCGCACGGCACAGCCCGAGGAGGTCGCCGAGCTCATCCTCTTCTTCACCAGCGAACGCTCAAGCTACGTCACCGGCAAGACGCTTGGCGTCGACGGCGGCACCAGCACGGTCTAGGGGCGAAGCTCGCCGCTACAACTCGTCCAGCGGGCGCGACCGCGACTCACCCTGCGCGAACATCTCGTCCAGCGCCAGCAGCGCCTCAAGCGTGTCCTGCACGCGCAGCGGGACCGCGAATTCGCGCGGGATGAGCGGCCGGTTGATCGCCGCGAAGAAGAACTCGCGCGCATACTT
Organism: Tepidiformaceae bacterium; assembly: GCA_965214395.1. GTDB lineage: Bacteria > Chloroflexota > Dehalococcoidia > Tepidiformales > Tepidiformaceae > UBA2991. The sequence continues at coordinate 89,770 of CBDCBZ010000001.1, read as the reverse complement.
CGGCACGTCGCTCTCGGTCAGCAGTTGCAGCCCGTAGTTCGCCTGTCGCACCAGCCGCTCCGCCACCTGTTCGTGCGGCGGCCCCAGCGGCTGTGGCGAGCCGTCCTCAATGCCCAGGGCAATCGGCCGCGTGCTCTCGTGGAACGGCCCTTCGCCCTCGTACGAGATGCTCATGTAGGTGATCACGTGGCCGTCGGCGCTCTCTTCGGTACGCAGGCCGCCGATGCGCTCGAACCGTCCCCGCATCGAAGCCCCCTCGCCGTCCCGGCCCGCCCATCGTTACAGGTTTCGCCGGGGGGTTGCCATCCCCCCGGGCGCCCTGTGAGCGCCATCACCGACCGTAGTGCCTGACATTACGCAATCTTAACGTTGTCGGTGCGGTCCCCGTACGCGAGTCGTACGCTGGTAACAGGCATGGAGGTGAGCTGGGTATGAAGTGCGAATTCCTCACGCTCGCCGATGCCGCTCAGGTCCAGGGCGACCGGATCCTCATCCTCGGACGCGGCCTGCACTGCCTCACGACCGGTGAGGGCTTCCCCTTCAAGCACCACCTTGGCGTGGCCGCCAGCCTCCTTGTCGGGGGCCTTGAGACGAACCAGCGCCACCGCTACGCCTTCCGCGTCAGCCCCGAGGACTCCGCCTCCGGGTTCGTCGACATCGAGGGAGAGTTCGAGAAGGCCCTTCCCAAGGACACGCCCCTCGACGACGATCAGCACATGCTGCTCGCCGCCAACCTCGATCCGAGTTTCGACACTGCCGGCCCCTACGTCGTCCAGATGCTGGTCGACGGCGAGGAGCTCGCCCGCGCCAACTTCACCGTCATGGACGCAGCCCCCGCCCCCGCTTCCTGACTCTCGCCCTGCCCCTCTGGAGCGCTCTCCCCCACCCGTGCTAGGCTCGTATGCGACGTTGGGGACTCGTCTAATGGTAGGACAGCAGATTCTGGATCTGTATGTGGGGGTTCGACTCCTCCGTCCCCAGCCACTTGAGCCACAGGCAAGTCCCGCGCAGTGACACAGGTACACGTGCCGGAGCGGTGGCCTGCGGGCCGGTGCGTCTGGGCGTGACCGCTCTCGCCGGCGGGATGCTGGTAACCTGCCTGACCGTGGAACCGGCGGATGGGTGGGGGGCGCGCTTTACAGCCGCCACGCTCCTTCCGTTGGCCTGGGAAGCCCGGGGGACAAAGCCTCGCCGATGGCCATCGACAACGCCACCGTAAGAATCGCTCACAGCTCGGACCTTCACATCGATTCGGGTGCGGAGGGATTTGATGTCCTGCGTTCAGTATTGGCTTCCGCTCTTGAGGCCGATCTCCTGGTGCTCGCCGGCGACGTGTTCGAGCACAACCGCCTTCCCCTAAAGCTGATCGACCAAGCCGCTCGCCTCCTCGGTGACGCCGGCTTTCCGGTCGTCGTCCTCCCGGGGAACCATGACTGCCTCGGTTCCAACTCCGTTTACACTCGGGGAGGTCTCGGTGACCCTGAGAACGTGTCCGTGTTGGGCGTGACCAACAGCGAGACACTTCACTTCCATCCCTCGACCCGTCGATCTGGGGACGTCCACACCACGACTACGAGGACATGGCCCCTCTGGCGGAGTCGCCGAAACGATTGGCAGGCAGGCACATAGCGGTCGCCCACGGTCACCTGCATCTGAGTCCCGAAGACCAGGAACGGTCGTGGCTCATTCGGGAGGGCGACCTGGCGGCGATCGATGCCGACTACGTGGCACTGGGCCACTGGGACCGCCCTGTTCGGGCTCGCGGAGGACACGCCCACGCGTACTACTCTGGGAGTCCGCAATTCGCCAGGACACTGAACCTGGTCGACATCGGCTCCGCAGGCGAGGTCGTGGTCGAGCGAACGCCGCTCACCGGTACCGGAATCCAGCCCGACTCGTAAGGACCCACGGTCCGGCCGATGCATGTTGCGCACCCCCGCCGGGCTGGGTGACGTGAGCACCTTGCCCGTAATGGGCGCGCGGTTGAGAAGCCGCTCAACTGTGCCAGATGCACCATGACGGAGCGTTGAACGAGGTATCCCGCAAGGTCTTGACATCGTTTCGGCCAGTCTGCAAGCTGCCCTCGCGTAGCCTCCGCCGAGGCTCGTGTTTGGCCCAGATGCGGGCCTTCAAGATCTGGCAGACCTCCTCCCTCCCGGGAGTCCGAGAGCCGATTTGGGGCTTGCGGGCGAAGGACGACCCGAGGCGACCGTCGGGGGCTCAATGGAGGGGCCGGATGTCCGAGACTACCGTTCACTACCAAGTCGTAGACCGCGTGGCGTATGTCACCCTGAACCGCCCCGAGTTGGGCAATGCGCTTAACGAGCAGATGCATGCCGAACTCGGCGAGGTGTGGCGGAGGACCAATGAGGACGATGGAGTCTGGTCCATTCTCCTCACGGGCGCTGGCGACGACTTCTGCCTCGGTGAGGACTTCGTGGAGTGGGCAGAGTACGCGCAAGCCGACGAAATGCCGCCGCGTTGGCGGGCCGCCGAAGATTGGGCAGGGCAGTACCGCGGAAAGGGTCCGACCCTCGGATTCCCTGAGCCTTCGGCGGGACTTCCCGCCAAGCCGCTGATCACTGCTATCCAGGGGCGTTGTTCGGGGAGCGCCATGCTCTTCCTCGCCCACAGCGACTTTACGATCTGTGCGGACGACGCCGGATTCAGCATTCCCAACGTCCAGTACGGCCTCGGCGCGGCGGAGGAGATTATCTCGTTGACACGGATGAACGTGTCGCGGGCCGCTATCTCCCGCCTTGCCCTGCTGGGTGAAACGATGCCTGCCGAACGAGCGCGGGAACTGGGGCTGGTAATTGAGACCGTCCCGGCGGCACAGTTGCAGGAACGGGCGGAAGAACTGGTCGCCACGCTCACACGTGAGTCCGCCCCGCTGGCAGTGCGAGGCTCGAAGGCCGGCATCTGGAACACCGTCGACCTTCCCTTTGATGCGGGAAACCGGTGGGCGCACGAATTCCTCAATGAGGTTCGGTTCCGCTCCGAAGACTCGCGCGAAGGTCCTCGGGCCTTCGCCGAGAAGCGGAAACCGCAGTGGCAAGCGAAATGACCGAGACGGAACGGGAAATGGAGGTCGGCATGGTTCCTGACTATTCGACAATTCGATACGAAGTGGTCGATCACGTCGCGTACGTGACCCTCAATCGTCCCGAACGCCTCAATGCTCTCGACGAGGTCATGCACAAGGAGCTGACCGACGTCTGGACGCAGATCAACCAGGACGATGAGGTCACGGTCGCGGTCGTAACTGGCGCAGGGCGGGCATTCTGCACGGGTGCCGATGTTCGAGAGGCGGCCGAGGCCCAGTCAGGTGGTCGCGTCGGCCCTGAGCGTTGGGAGAAGGGCGGCGACTGGATCTACCAGTTCGGCGTCACGGGCAAGGAGCGGTACATGCGGCGAGGCATGCCGCAACCAACACGCGGCATGCCCGGCAAACCCCTGATAGCTGCGATCAACGGAATGTGCGCCGGTGGCGGCCTTCACTTTGTCGCCCAGGCGGACTTCGCGATCGCCGGGGACGACGCCTCCTTCTTCGATCCGCACGTAAACGTCTGCGTCGTGCCAATGCACGAAACCTTCGTGATGACGAGGACCATCCCGCGTCCCATCGCGACCGCGATTGCCTTCATGGGCAAATACTGGCGAGTGGACGCGCAGCGCGCGTTCGAGCTGGGGCTTGTGACGGAGGTCGTGCCCAGAGAACAGCTCATGGACCGCGCGAAGGAACTGGCCGACCTGATCGTGGCGCATTCCTCGCCCATGGCCATGTTCGGCGCCAAGGCGAACCTGTGGGGGAGCTTCAACTTGCCGTACGACGAGGCCAAGAAGTGGAACCACGTCTACCTGAACCAGGTTCGTTTCTTCTCAGACGACGCGAAGGAAGGCCCCCGGGCTTTCGCCGAGAAACGTCCTCCGAACTGGGCCAGGCCAGAGTTGAAAGTTCCGTGGATCGATCCGAAGAGGGGGGAATAGCCATGGTGTTCGAACCGACCTATGGAACTGTCCTATATGACCTGGAGGATGGCGTCGCCACGATGACGCTGAACGTGCCCGAGAGGCTCAATGCCTTCAGCGGCCAGATGCATGCCGACATGCTTGAGACCTACCTCGAAGTAAATCGAGACCCGGACGTCAAGGTATTGATCATCACGGGTACGGGCCGGGCACTGAGCGTCGGTGCCGACATCAAGGAAGAAGCCGGGGGGCAGGCCGGCGGACGCGGGGGCGCTGACCGGCGGATCCCGATGCTCGACTTCATCGGCAGCTACCAGCACAGGGAGTACCCGGGCCTGTCGAAGTTCGGTCTGGCGGATCGCGCAAAGGGGATTCCGGCGAAGCCCGTCGTGACAGCCGTCAACGGAATGTGCGCGGGTGGTGGGCTGCACTTCCTCGACACGGCCGACATTGTCATCTGCGCCGACGACGCCACGTTCTTCGATCCTCACGTGAATGTCGCCATCGCCGCCTGCGGTGAGACGCTTGGCATGGTCCGCAACCGCCAGATGCCACGGGGAGAAGCGCTTCGCGTGGCCATGATGGGATTGCGGTACCGCATTTCGGCCGAGCGGGCCTATCAGGTCGGGCTCGTTTCCGAGGTGGTCCCTCGTGACCAGCTGCTGACACGCGCGAAAGAGCTGGCGAGGCGCCTTGCGCAGTCGTCGCCGCGGGCGGTCTCGGCGACGGTCGCCGCGTTGTGGGACACCTGGAGCCTCCCGTATTCACAGGCGCGACAGTTCGGGGCGGTGTACGACCAGACAGTGCGGCGAGAGCCGGATGCCAGTGAGGGCATCCTGGCGCGGGCGGAGGGACGTGTTCCGAACTGGACCACTCCCGCCCCTGAGGGTACGGCCGTCCCCGCAACAACGCCGAGTCGGACCTAGCAATGGGTGCATGATGGAAGCGGCGGCCCTTGGCCACCTCCGCGTCCTTGAACTGGGAGGAGGGACCGCGCTCTCCTACGCCGGAAAACTGCTTGGCGACTTCGGCGCCGACGTCATCAAGGTAGAACCGCCGGGCGGAGATTCCGAGCGTCGCCGTTGGCCGTCGGGAGAGGCGCTCGAGAGCAGCCCCGCATTCGACTACTTCAACCAGAACAAGCGCAGTTGCATCGTCGATCGCCGTCCGGACTCGGGGCAATCCGTTCTCCCGTCTCTCCTGGGGTGGGCAGACATCCTGCTCACTTCAACTTCGGAGCTTGAAGCGCGGCATCCGGAGTTCGTGCGCGATCACGTCAAAGGGCCAGCCGGCCGCGCCCGCATCACCGTCTCGATTTCGCCCTTTGGCGCGTCAGGGCCGTACGCAACGTACAAGGCGAACGAACTGATCCTCCAGGCGCTTGGCGGGTTGATGTCACTCACGGGCTATAACGATCGTGAGCCCGTTCGCGAGTGCTTTTCGCAGGCCGGGCTCTGGGGAGGGATCTCCGGAGCCCTGGCGGCCCTTGTCGCAGTTCATGAGAGACGGCGTTCCGGCCGAGGCGATGTCGTCAACGTCTCGATACTTGAGTGCCTGGCATCAGGGCTTCAGTCCTCGCTGCTGTACTACTCGTACATGGGGGCGACGCGGGGACGAACCGAGCGTATCGGCGGCGGCCTCAACCAGATCACCCCCACGGCGGACGGGTACGTCGTGCCCATGCTCGGGGGCTACGGCGATTGGCAGACTCTTGCCGCGTTCTTTGGCTCCGACGAGCTGCTGGATGAACGCTTTGCGACGAACCAGGGGAGGTTGCGCAACGCGCCGGCCCTGGCCGAGCTGCTGGTCGCGGCTCTCTCCGAGCGAACAAAGCTCGAGGTGTTTCACTCGGCGCAGGAGTGGGGCTTGCCCTTCGGCGCGATTCAGACGCCCCGGGACCTCTTCGACTGTCCGCAACTCCGTGAGCGAGAGTTCTGGCAGGTGCTGGACGGGACCGGAGCGCCCGGCCCCCTCCTGGTGCCTGGAGCGCCGTTCCGGATGAGCGAGACCCCCTGGGCAGCAAGACGCGGTGCTCCTTCCGCGGGCGAACACACTAGAGAAATCCTGCGGGATATCTGCCAGTTGTCCGAACCGGAACTCGATGACCTCCTCGTCGCAGGGGTAACGGCATGACCCACCCACTTCCCTTGAGCGACACCAAGATCCTTGAAGTTGGTAATGCATTGGCTGTGCCCCTTGCCACCCGCTTCCTGGCCGACATGGGCGCCGACGTCATCAAGGTCGAGTCGCTGCAACGACCAGAGGTGGGACGGGGCATCACCCACCCGGGGGGTAAGCCCGGCGCCAAGGCCTGGGAGACCGGGGGGTTCTACCAGGAGGCCAATCGCAACAAGTCAGGGATCACCCTGAACCTTGACACGGAGAAGGGCCGGACCACTCTCTCCAGACTCGTTGAGCACTGCGACGTAGTGGTTGAAAACTATGCACCGCGCGTGATGGCCAACTGGGGGATCGACTACGAGTGGCTACGGCAGTTCAGAGACGACGTGATCTACCTGTCGTCCTCGGGTTTTGGACAGACAGGGCCGTGGAGGGAGTACAGGGCCTACGGCATGACCCTCGCCCCGACTGCGGGGCTCTCGCACTTCACCGGGTACGCCGACAGCGCCCCGGTCAAGAACGTTATCTCGTATACCGATTCGCCGGCCGCAATGATGAACGCGTTCGCCATCATGTGCGCTATCGAGCACCGCTCGGTCACCGGCAAAGGCCAGCGGATCGACTCATCCCAGTATGAAATTGGCGTTTCGCTTTATTGCAGAGGGACTGATCGCTGCTCAGGTGAGTCCGGAGTCGACGGGGCGAGACGGGAACCAGGATCCGATCTTCGCCCCCCATAACGTCTATCCCTGTGGCGGCGAAGCTGGAGAGTGGATTGCGATCGCGGTATCTACCGACTCCGAGTGGCGCAGCCTGTGCCGGGTCCTGGGGGTTACGAACCAGGCTCAAGACCAACGCTTCCTGACGGTCAGTCAACGGTGGCAGAACCGAGAGCAGCTCGATGAGCTGGTCGCATCGCGCACCGTCGCCTTCGAGCGCCTCGACCTGCAATACCAACTCCAGGAGGCGGGTGTTCCGGCGGGGGCGGTGAACGACGTCCGGGACCTGTTCTTCGACCCCCAGCTCCGGGCTACCGCTTTCTTCGAGCAGGTAGACCACCCCGACTCGGTTCCAGAATTCGGCGCACGGGTCTACCCCGGGGCGATGTGGTCCACCAGCCGGTTTGGGCGACCTCACCTTCGCTGTCCAGCTCCCACCCTGGGCCAGCACAACGAACCGGTGCTCCGCAATGTCGCTGGCATCACGACGACCGAACTGCAAGAGCTCGAAGAGGAAGCCATCATCGGCTCGGAACCGACGCTCTCGAGGGCCATGAATGAGCGTTACCTGACCATCCCGGAAATGATGGACCGGGGGATGGTCATCGCGTCGGACCCGGACTACCAGTCCAACCTCCAGGCCATCGCGAGCGAGTCAAGGGAGCGTGACGCCCATGGACTTTGAGTATCCGGAAGCAGTTCGCATGATCCGCGACACCGTCAAGCGCTTCATGGACGAAGAGGTCATCCCGCTCGAGAAGCAGTACCACGACGATCACCTCCCGAAGGATGTGGAGAAGGAACTCATCAGCAAGATCCAGGGGATCGGGATGTGGAACCTGAGCGTGCCGGAGGAGTACGGGGGCGGAGGGCTGGGCGCGCTGGACATGTACCCGATTCGCGAGGAGATCGGGAAGAGCATCCTGGGGGCCGGGCATGCTTCTTCCAACCTGTTTTCGGCCCGGATACCGGCTCAGCTGTACGGAGCCTCGGAGTCGGTCAAGGAGCGCTACCTCTACCCCGCGCTCCGGGGTGAGAAGACCACGTTCTTCGCCCAGTCGGAGGCGGGGAGTTCGGGATCAGACCCCGCCTCCATGGAGACTACGGCGGTGCGTGACGGGGACGACTGGGTCATCAATGGCTCAAAGTTCTGGATCAGCTACGCGCATGAGGCCGACTTCGGCGTGGTCTTCGCGGTGACGGACAAGGAGAAGCGCAACCGCGGAGGGATCACGGCGTTCCTCATCGACCGTGAGACACCGGGCTGGCGTGCCGTCCGGCGCATCGACACCCTTGGCGGCCCGGGCAGACGCCCGAACGAGTTGGTGTTCGAGGACTGTCGGGTGCCGCACGAGCATGTGCTGGGCGAGGTGGGGCAGGGGTTCGTCATCGCGCAACGAACGCTCAACAGAAATCGGCTGGGCATGGGCCCCGGTTCGGTCGGAAAGGCCGAGCGGGCGCTAAAGATGGGCGTGGCGTACTCCGAACAGCGGAAGACATTCGGAGAGCTGCTGGCGGACCGGCAGGCGGTGCAGTGGATGCTCGTCGACAGCGGGCCCCGGCACGGGCGCCGCGGCAACGAACCTGCTCGTGCCATAGATGGCCGGCTCGTCCTGTCTGCCGACCCGCGCCAGCACCTGCACACCCGGCCCTTCAATGCTGGTCTCACCTGAAATGCGAGTCGCACTTCGGGGCACGGTCAGCACCCACTGTTCCCCTACGCCCCAGTAGAAGTGCACGGCGATCCTCAGGCCGTCCGGGGACCAGGCCACCCCAAATACATCAGCCCAGCCAGGGAATTCTATTCGCCGAACGCTGGTTCCATCTGCCCGAACAACATAGATCCCAAACGAGGCAAAGGGGCTGACCTTCTCGCCGAAGGGGCGGAGGTTGCCGAACACATAGAGGATCTCCGACCCATCCGGCGACCATGCCACGATGCCTGTCCTGTCTCCCCCAATTGGATCGTCACTGTCCTGACGGAACAGCAACCGCGTGTCGCTTCCATCCGGCCCGCTGGTGTAAAGGCCGTAGCCCCCGTCGGCGTCCGACTTGCCAAAGGCCAAACGCTGCCCGTCCGGAGACCAAGACACGACGGTGTCACTCTCCCCAATGTGCTGCGGGACGCCGCCGCCCTCCTCAACGACATACAAAGCCGCCGGGTATCGATATGGTTTCTCGGGCTGAACCAGGAAGGCAAGCTGCCGTCCATTGGGCGACCACTGCGGAGGGGCCAGGGCAACGCGGCCCGACAGGCCAGGTGCAATGTTCCGCTCTCCCGACCCGTCCGCTGACATCGTCGCGAGTTGGAAGTCATACCAATACTTGCCCTCCGGTCTCCGCAGGAATGCAATGCGCGTCCCGTCAGGCGACCACACCGGGTACTGCTCAAACGAGGCGTTCTCCGTCAATCTCCGCGTCGAGGAGCTTCCAATTTCGACGCTCATCAATTCGTGCTCAAAACGGTTCCAATAGTCTTCGTAGGTTTCGGAGGGGTGCCTGGACGAGGTCTGTGGCCCGGCATCGTTGCTCTCCCCCGCCTTTCTGAACCGGCATGTCGAAAGAACGACGGTCAGGCCATCTGGTCCGAGATCGGCGTGGAAGCCCCACGTCGAGTGAGGCTCATGCGAAAGGGTCAGAAGGCGGCTGCCGCTGGTGGTGACGGCCATCACCCGATCTTCTGACTCGAATACGATCCACTCCCCCGTGCGGGCCCAGGCGAAGAACCCGTCGGTGCCCGTCCAGCCGGCGCGGGGCCGGCACGAACCAAAACCGTCACCGTGCTCTACCACACTAGTGGTCACGGTGGGGGTCGCAGGCTTCGCCGTAGGCGTTGCGGCGTCATCCTCTGGGTGTTCGGTCGCCTCCTCGCTGGCTGCCGTTGGCGTCCCCCGCGAGGCAGCCCTGCCGGAGTCCGCGGGCTCCTGCGGCAGCTCCTCCTCAGCGGTGTTGCAGCCGGCGAGGAACACGCCACACAGCACCACACCAATTCCAAGCCCGCGCCACTGCCTCATGTTGTGCACCTTTTACACTTCACCAAGGTTTGATGCAGAGCATTAATGGCGAATATTCAGCGCTTCAGGGGATCGATCTGCTGAGGGCGAACCGTCACCCTTTTGCAGATCGGCTTCGGTTTCGTGATTGCCGAGCGTTCATGCCGATGTCTGTGCGCTACTGCGCTCCGACGAGCGCGGCAGGCGCCTGCCGCGCCTGAAGTGCTACTGCGAGTTCGAAAATTCGCAGCGCCCCAGCCCCAGCCAACCTCCTTCCCCGCCTGACCCCTACTCCACCACCACCGTCGACGGGTCCACGCCGAGCTGGGCGAGGAGCGCGTCGAGGTCCGCCTCGCTCCGCAGCTCCCGCACCAGCGACAGGAACACCCGCAGGTCGCCCGTCTCCTCCCAGATTCGCTCCACCTTCGGCCCGATAGGGTCCGACGACTGCGGCAGGGGGGCGTACGACCCATAGAAGGCGAAGTACGCCTGGTTGATCTTGCGGATGAAGATGCCGTGTTCCATGAAGTGAAGGCGGCCCTTCTCCATCAGGGCTTCCGCCTCCTCCACCCGTCCCTCTGCCAGCAGCGCGTCGACCTGGAGTCGCAGGTCACGCATCTCGATCTGGAAGACGAGCTGCGGCGGCTCCCTCGCTGGAGCCCGACCATCTCCTCCTTCCGGCAGCTCCACCGGGTGCAGCTCCCGGGCGATGCGTGCGATCTCCTGCTCCGCCACGTTGGCCACCGTCTCGTTCAGCGTGGGCCCGTCGGGCGTGTTGTAGGCAAGGCCCAGCGGGTAGAAGGCGAGGTAGAAGTGAACCCACTCATGCGACGCCGTGCGCAGGACCGAGTAGTACGAGCGGTCCTCGCGAATGATCGCCGGATAGACTGCCAGCCCCCCGATTGGCAGCACCACCGACACCGTGTCCTCGTTGTCCGTTTCCCCCTCGATCAGCTCGATCTCGTCCAGGGTCAGGTCCGGCTGCAGGAGCGTGTACCCCTTTGGTCGGATCTCGTTCCGGGGGGAGCGCACGAGCACCTGCGGCGGGTTCGTCAGTTCGATGTCCACTGCCGGCCAGACCATCTTCACTTCGCTGAAGAGCGGCAGCGGCCTCCGCAGGCCCGCCTCCTCCACCGCGTTGGTCACGTACCGCTCTATGACGCGCTCGACATCGTTCTCGTAGAGCGCACGCTCGTTCGTGAGCGCCTCCAGCAGCGCCCCGTCCGGTGACTCCGCCTGTAACTCGGCCCGGATCAGGGATGTCAGGCGGAAGTACTCCCGTAGCCGCTCCTCCCCATCCTCCTCGGTCAACTCTTCGCCCACGCCCAGCAGGCTGAAGATGGACCCGGACAGGTGGTCAGCCTGCCAGCGCGCGATCGAGTATTCGTACTCGGCCAGCGCTCCCCGCCCCAGGACGAGGCTCAGCGTGATGGTCAGTGCCAGCGTGAACGTCGCCGCGGCCGTCGTTGAGAGCAGCAGCAGTGGCGGCCGCCAGGGATGCGGTTCGACTGGCCCCGCGTCCAACCCGGCGATGCGAAATCGCTTCATCCCTCCAGTCTAGTGTCTCGATAATCGCCCCCGCCTTGGCCCCTCCCGGCGATACAATGGCAGCGCTCATGGCAGCAGGGTCGCCGGTAGCCCCGGGAGCGGCGTTCGAACACCCCTCGGCCCGCCGTCTGCGCTACGCCTCCTTCGAAATGCGCGTTGCCGCCGCCGCGGTCGACGCTGTCGCCCTCTTCTTCGTCGGGGGAGTCCTCATCATCGCCGGCTCGGTCAACCTCCTCCTCTCCTCGGACTTCGACCGCGTGAACGCATCCGGCGACGCGGTTGGCCTCTTCTGGGCGCTCGTCGCGGCCGTGCCCGCCGCCTGCTTCCTCTACTTCCTCCTCGGTCTTGGGTTCTGGGGGAAGACCGCTGGCGCAGCGGTCATGCGTATCAGCGTGGTCCGCTCCGACGGCGCTCCCCTTGGCCTGCTCGGCGCTCTCGCCCGCGTGACGGGCATGCTCAGCTACGTGCTCGTCCTCGGGATCGGCGCCGTCCTCGCCTACGTCCTGCGCGGGACGCCCGTCGCCGCCGGCCTCTTCGTCGGCCTCAGCCTCCTCATCTGCGTCGCTGGACTCCTCTGGGCCGTCTTCGACCCCTACCGCCGCGCTCTCCACGACCGCATCGCCGGGACCATTGTCGTAGAGGCCGTGTAGGGTGAACGGATGCTGAACCGGCGTTCGACCTTCCCCCGGCGTGGCCCCGTCAGCGAGCGCGTCTTCGGCAAGGCCTACGCCGAAGCGGAACACGGCGGCACGTGGTTGGCCGCCGGGATCTTCGCCATCGCCTTCTTTCTCTTCATCGCCTCCCTCAGCGTCTACGAGATGACGCGCCCCGACCGCGCCCAGACCCTCCTCGCGACCGGCATCGCCTCCCTGACCGACATCGACCAGACGCTCGCGGAAGGCATCCCCGCCCTCCGCGACGAGGCCCGCGCTTCCACCGAGGAAACCGTCGAGATGCCCGACTACCCCCTCCCCGTCACCCTCACCCGCGTCGAGGCCCTCACCGCCGACGCCGCCACCATCCGCGCCCTCCTCCTCGACCGCTCCGCCAAGCTCGTCTACGCCACCGGTCTCGACGCCTTCGACGAGACCGGCGAGCAGACCGTGGATCTCTTCTCCATCTCCACCATCATCCGCGAATTGGTCGGGTTCCTGACCGGCGACGTGCATGACCGCGCGCGCTGGGTGGCCCTCGGCGCCCTCGTCCTCGCGACGCTGATGGGGGCGGCCACGCTCGCCCTCAACCGCGGCTTCTCGCGCTTCACCTCCTTCGGGCTGGCTGTCCTGCTCGCCTCCGCGCCCGGCTACTTCGTCGCCCGCGGCGGGAGCTACCTGATCGACCGCTTCGGCTCCGAGGATCCCTTCATCGGTGACCTGCAGGTGATCGTGCAGGCGATGCTCGACGTGCCAGAGCGCAACTTCCTCATCACCGGCGTGGTCGGCCTCATCATCGCGGTCGCCGCGCGGCTACTCGCCTGGATCGCCGACGCTTTCTTCTCCGACGAATCGCTCGACCCCATCGCCTACGACGACGGCCCCATCATCCCCTTCACCGCCGTCCCCGGCCCCACGCACGAGCTTTCGGGCCGGGCGGGCATCGGCCTGCCGCTTCCCGACCTCTCCGCCCTGCGCCGTCGCTTTGCAGCCCTCTCGCTCCCGACCCGCCCCCCGGCGCCCCCCGCCAACCCTCCCCGCGAGCCCGAGGTGGGTGGCGCCCGCGACGACGAGTAGTCCTGGCGCGGCGGTCACGGAGCATGCCCCGCCTTGCGGTCAGCCGCCGTCGGTAGCCAGTTCGAGGAGCTTGCCCACCGTCCTCCAGTTTCGGCCTGTGCTGGTCGTCGAGAGGACGGAGTCAAAGTAGCTGTTCGTCAGCTTGCTGCGGGCAAACCCGTTCGGACAGTGGAGGAAGACCTCGCGGCCCACGACCGCGAACTCGTCGCCGGGCGAGCGATTCAGGTCCAGCGCCTCCACCTGCTCGGGGTTGGGCGCATCCGCCAGGAAGAGGACGAGCAGTTTGTCCGCTTCGACCCCGGCTTCGGCGAAGGGGTTCGTCTCCACGATCGCCCGTAGATCCCCGGCCGTGCGCGTGACCACCGGAACGCGATAGCCGAAGCGACTCTCGATCGACGCGCTGATCAGGGAGGGGATCGCATCCGCCAGCGTTGCGCCCGCCCGAAAGAGCACGTTGCCGCTCTGGATGTAGGTCCGCACGTCCTCGCACCCCGCCTCCCGGAACAGGGTGGCGAGGTCCTTCATCGGCAGCTTGTTCTTCCCGCCAACGTTGATGCCCCGGAGCAAGGCGATGTTCAAGGCGATCCTCCGCCCTCCGCCCTCCGCCCGCAGCGCGCTGCTCGGGCACGCCGCTTCCAGCGGGCACGCCTCGCAACGCGGGTTCCGGGCGCTGCACGTCCGCCGCCCGTGCTTGATGAGCAGCATGTGGAAGCGGTAGTACGACTCCGGCGGCACGAGCGCTTCGAGCCGCTCGTGCGCCTGCTCCGGCGTCGTCTTCGGCGGGACGAGCGCCAGCCGTTTCGCCACCCGCTCGACGTGTGTGTCCACCGGCAGCGCCGGACGCCCCAGCGCGAACAGGAGGACGCAGGCGGCCGTCTTCGGACCCACGCCCGGCAGCCCCCGCAACCACGTTCGCGCCTCCTCCAGCGGTTCCTCCTCCAGGAAGGCGAGGTTCCAGTCCGGGGCCCGCTCCCGCACCGTCTCCAGGATGCGCTTGATGCGCGGCGCCTTCTGCTGCGCCAGCCCGCCCGTCTGGATAGTCGCGATCAGTTCATCCAGCGGCGCCTCCGCGATCGCGTCCCAGCCCGGGTAGCGGCGCATCAGCTGCACGAAGGCGCGGCCGCTGTTCTTGTCCGACGTGTTCTGCGAGAGCACTGTCAGTACGAGCTCCGCTACGGCATCGCCGTGGGGCCACGACTGCGGCTCGCCGTACAGCTCGCCCAGCGCCGCCAGCATCGCGTCGGGATCGAGGGTCACGCGGCCATTCTGGCACGCCCCGATCGCGCAGCGCCTCCGTCCGCTACGATCTCCCCGTGACCGCACACGAGATCCGGCTCACCGACCTGACCGGCTGCGGCGGCTGAGCGTCCAAGGCGGGCCCTGAGGCCCTGGCGCAGGTTCTGTCGCCGCTGACCGCCGCGTTCGATCCCGAACGGCACCCCAACCTCCTCGCGGGGCTCGGGACGCCGGACGATGCGGCTGTCTACCGCATCAACGCCCGCGCGGCCGTCATCGCCACCGTCGACTTCTTCGCCCCCCTCGTCGACGACCCCTGGCAGTACGGCGCCATCGCCGCCGCCAACGCCATGTCCGACGTCTATGCGATGGGCGGCGAGGTTGTGCTCGCGTTGAATGTCGCCGCCTTCCCCGAGGATCTGCCTTCGGATGTCGCCGCCGAGATCATTCGCGGCGGCGCGGAGAAGGTCGCCGAGGCCGGTGGCGCTGTCGCTGGCGGCCACACCATCTGGGACGATGAACCTAAATTCGGCCTGAGCGTCCTCGGCCTCGCCAACCCCTCCCGCCTGCTGCGCAAGGCCTCCCTCCGCCCCGGCGACCGCCTCTACCTGACAAAGCCCCTCGGCACGGGCGTCATCCTCTCCTCGACCGGCAGCGGAGGCGGCGACCCCGCCTGGCTCGACGGCGCCATCGACTCGATGCTGCGCCTCAACCGCCACGCTGCCCACCTCGCCGTCGCCCACCGCCTGCGCGCCGCCACCGATGTCACCGGCTTCGGCCTGCTCGGCCACCTCTGGGAAATGGTCGAGCGCTCCGGCGTGGCCGCTACCATCGACGCCTCCGCCCTCCCCCTCCTCCCCGGTGCCCGTGAATCCGCCGCCATGGACGCCCACACCGGCGGCGAGGGTCGCAACCGTGACTGGGTTGGCGACAACCTCACGGTCCGCCCGCGCGTCTCCCCCGAGCTCGCCGCCCTCGCCTTCGACCCGCAGACGTCCGGC
The DNA here is from genome assembly GCA_965214395.1 of Tepidiformaceae bacterium. Classification (GTDB taxonomy): domain Bacteria; phylum Chloroflexota; class Dehalococcoidia; order Tepidiformales; family Tepidiformaceae; genus UBA2991. The sequence continues at coordinate 74,450 of CBDCBZ010000001.1, read as the reverse complement.
GGCCTCCTCCTCGCCTGCCCCGCCCGTAAGGCGAAGGCGCTCGAAGCCGCCTTCGCCGCCGACGCCGAACCCCTCCACCCCATCGGCCGCGTCCGCACAGGCGTCCCCGGCATCACCCTGCGCTAGCGCTCTTCCACTGGCAATGAGATGCCATCCCCGGCCCAGCGCAGGTGCTCCGCCCTCGCCCATCCCTCGAGCCCGTCGTCCGTGCGGAGGTGCACCCACTCACCCCCCCAGTAGTACACATCATCGGTCCTGACGAGTGCCCCCCCTGTGACGCAGGCTAGGAGGGTTGCAGAGCTGGATGCGGATTCTCGTAGCTCGGCGCACCTGTCACCGACAACTTCAAGTAGGAGGTGGTCGTCGAAGGGTGGATGCTCGACAGCGGGTGTAAGGAGTGCCCGCTGGGGCCCTCTGTCCTCGCGGCCCTCGTATGCCAGGGTGAGGTCGACACGAAGCTCGCGGCCGGACTCGTCCCATCCAAACCACGAGTTCGGGAGACCGAGAATTCGCCTTGTTTCAACAAAGTCGACTGAGGCTAGGACTCGACCGTCCTCGCTCGTGACTGTGACGTCGTTACCCTCGTAGGCGGCAACCAGCCTCGGATGGCCAGGAAATTGCTCCGGTTGTGGCGTTTGGGCTCCAGATTCTGAAGCAGGGCCTTCGACCCAGATCCCTTCGATGCTGGCGCGCCACCCTTGGGTTGACAAGTAGACCTCAGTACCCGTCGTGCCCCAGCTTGGCCTTTCGCCCCGGATGCGGAAGAGCTCCTCGCCTGTGCCTGCGTCGAATACCGAGCTCACGAGCACTCCGGGGCTGAAGCCGTAGTAGTCCGGTTCAGGAACTCCCACGGTTGCCGCTGCTACGTAGCGCCCGTCTGGCGAGAGGTCGGCGTAGCCATCCATGCAGTCGTACCAGCGATCCGACAGGAAGGTTCCGTCCAGACCGTATCGGGCGATGTTGCAACCCGAGCGAAGGGCGAATCCTTCCCGGAAAGGCTCGAACCGAACGAAGCCCTCGCTCCACGCCTTGCCGACTAGGGGGAGCGGCCACGTAGCCAATGGCCTGAGAGGCCCCTCCCCTGCCAGCGTCAGATCAACGAGGTACAGCTGGTCTCCCCGGAGCACAATAGAGCCGCTCCTGTGTACCCCTACCACTGCTTCCTGTGCCCGCCACAGTCGCTCAACTTCACCTTTCGGCAGTGAGAACTGCGCCAGCAGGGTCAGCGAACCATCCACCACCACGAAAGCCTCCGCAGCCGTGTGATAGAAAATCAGCGACTCTTGGCTTGACTGGCCTGCCACGGTCAGAACTCTCCAACCGCTCGCCAGGAAGAGGACGTTCGGATCCCAGGTGTGTGTTAGCCCCGTCAACCGGTTGTGCAGAAATGGCTGGCCGTCCCAGGGGTTCCAGAGCAGGGAGCGGTAGTTCGCTGACAGCTGAATGTCAACGTAGATGAAGCCGACGGCGACACGGCCTCCGTCGACCTCTTCGACAGCGTCTTCTCCGGGCCGTGTCCACCCCTCGACTGCGCCTGTCTCGATATCCAGCAGATACAGCCCTGCCTCCCACGGAACCGGCTCACCCGCCTCGTACCGAACATAGGCGAGCCCTGCCGCCGCCAGCGCCTCCTCCATGTCAATTTCGCTGAACCCCAGCTCCTCTGCGCTCAACAGCGCCTCCGAGGTGGCGGTTGGTGTCGCTTCAACAGGCTCCGCCGGCGTGGCGCTTGCCGTCGGCGTCTCCGTTGCCGGGGGAGTCGTCGTCGGGCTTGGTTCTGCGGTCTCTGTGGGCGTGGGAGTCGCTGTGGTGGCAGTCGTCGGTGATGCCGTGGGAGTCGCCTCGGCGGTCGCCGCTGGAGTCTGGGTTGGGGCAGCGGTGGCCAGCGGCGTTGCTGTGGTTGTCGCTCTTTCCGTCGGCGAAGGGCTTGCGGTCGCCACCGCCGTGGTTGCAGAGGGACTTGGGGTGGGGGGCACGTCCCCTCCGCGGCACGCCAACAGCGCAGCGACACTCGCGCACACGACTCCCGCCAGCAGCCATCGCATGGCGTGAGTCTAGGGAAGCCGAGTTTGAATTACCCCGCCCGTTCCCCCCCGCCCATCCGTTCCCTACACTGCCCCCCATGACCGCTGCCGCCACTGAGTTCGAGACCGTTATAGGCCTTGAGGTGCACTGCCAGCCCATCACCCGCAGCAAGATGTTCTGCGGGTGCAGCGCCGAGTACGCCGGCGCCGACCCCAACACCCACGTCTGCCCTGTTTGCCTCGGCCTGCCAGGCGTCCTCCCCGTCATCAACGAGGAGGCCATTCGCCTCATCGTCAAGACGGGCCTCGCGCTCAACTGCGAGATATCCGAGTTCTCCAAGTTCGACCGCAAGAACTACCCCTACCCCGACCTGATGAAGGGCTACCAGGTCAGCCAGTACGACCTCCCTATCTGCCACGACGGCTGGCTCGATGTCGAAGCCGAGGGCGACCGCACGCGAGTCGGCATCACCCGCGTCCACATGGAGGAGGACACCGCCCGCCTCCTCCATCGCACCGACCCCATCACCGGCGAGGGCTACAGCCTCATCGATATCAACCGCTCGGGCACGCCCCTCATGGAGATCGTGAGCGAGCCCGATATCCGCTCCCCCGAGGAGGCGCGCGCCTACCTCGTCAGCCTGCGCGCCATCCTCCGTGCGATTGGCGCCAGCCGCGCCAACATGGAGGAAGGCAACTTCCGCTGCGACGCCAACATCAGCCTGCGACCCCGCGGCCAGGAGGCCTTGGGCTCGAAGGTCGAAGTCAAGAACATGAACAGCTTCCGCGGCGTCTACGAGGCGCTCGTCTTCGAGATGGCGCGCCAGGCGGAGGTGCTTCGCGATGGCGGCGTCATCCCCCAGGAGACGCGCGGCTGGGACCAGGAGCGGGAGGAGACCGTCTCCCAGCGCTCCAAGGAAGAGGCCAACGACTACCGCTACTTCCCCGAGCCCGACCTCCCACCCCTCGCCCTCAGCCGCGACTTTGTCGAGGGCGTCCGCGGCGAGCTCCCCGAACTCCCCGCCGCGCGCCGCGAGCGCTACCTTGGCCTCGGCCTCTCCGACTTCGAGGCCTCCACCCTCGCCGAGGCCCGCGACCGCTCCGACTTCGCCGATGCCGTCGCCGCCGCCCTCCCCTTCGACCCCGCCCGCTCCGCCAAGCTCGCCGCCAACTGGGTGCTGGGCGAGGTCGGGCGCTGGGCCAACGAGCACGATGCAGAGGTCGAGCGCTTTCCCGTCGCCGCAGACGCTCTCGCCGAGCTGATCGAGCTCGCCGAAGGCGGAACCGTCACCGGCCAGGTGGCCAAGCAGGTGTTCGACGAGATGGTCGAGAGCGGCAAGGCCGCCGCCGCCATCGTCGAGGAGGGCGGGCTCGCCCAGGTGCGCGAGAGCGATGAGCTCGTCGAGATCGTGCGCAAGGTCATCGCCGAGAACGAGAAGGCCGTAGCCGATTACCGCGGCGGCAAAACGGCGGCCATCAAGCGCCTCCTCGGCGGTGTCATGCGCGAGACGAAGGGGCGCGCCAATCCCCAAATCGCCCAGGATCTGCTGGCCCGCGAACTCGACCAGCAATAGGCCCGTTCCTCATCGCGGCATATTTTGCGATCGGGTACGTTTATGCCTTCGAGACAGGCCCTCCCGCTGGTAGACTCTTCAAACGAAATGCCACGCAGGATGCGCAATCACAGCCTGTTCACCTGGCTCTATCCAGGGATGCACATCAAGCGGTGGCTCCTCCTCCTCGTCGTGGGGATGACGCTCCTCAGCCTCGGAGCCGCCTACCTCTTCCGCGAGGCCTACCTTGCCTACGACTTCCCCGGCGTCGCCCACTACCTGACCCTCCAGATGATTCCGCGCTGGGCCCGCGGAGTCATCTTCATGTGCGTCGCCCTTGGCGCCGTCGGCATCGCCTTCTGGAAGCTGAACCAGTCCCTCCTCTACGCCGTCGTGCGGCCGGGCGCCCAGAACGGGAGCATGGCCCAGTCGCTCTACACCAAGCGCGTGCTCAGCCGCGGTCCCCGCATCGTTGCGATCGGTGGCGGGACCGGCCTCTCCGTGCTGCTCCGCGGCCTCAAGGAGCACACCAGCAACCTCACCGCCATCGTGACCGTCGCCGACGACGGCGGCTCCTCGGGACGCCTCCGCCAGGACTTCGGCGTCGTCGCCCCCGGCGACCTCCGCCAGTGCCTGGCCGCCCTGGCCGAGGCCGAGTCCCTCATGTCGCGCCTCTTCCAGTACCGCTTCCGCTCAGGCGAGGGGCTCGAAGGCCACTCCTTCGGCAACCTCTTCATCGTCGCCATGGCCAACGTCACCGGAAACTTCGAGACCGCTATCCACGAGGCCAGCCGCGTTCTCAACGTCATCGGCAATATCCTCCCCTCCACCCGCGCTGATGTGACGCTCTCAGCCCGCACGCACGACGATGAACTCGTCCACGGCGAGCACAACATCACCGAGCACGGCGCCCGCATCCGCGAGCTCTTCCTCAACCCGCCCGATGCCGAGGCCCATCCCGACGCTGTCCGCGCCATCCTTGATGCCGACCTCGTCGTCATCGGCCCCGGCAGCCTCTACACGAGCGTGATGCCCAACCTGCTCGTCGAGGACCTGCGCAAGGCGCTGCTCTCAACCGGCGCCCAGCGCCTCTTCGTCTGCAACGTCGCCACCCAGCACGGCGAGACCGACGACTTCGGCGTGTCCGACCACATCGAGGCCATCGAGCGGCACACGGCCCCCGGCCTCATCGAAGCGGTCATCGCCAACAACAACGTCGGCGCCCTGCCCGAGGAGCTGCGCTCCAGCCCCGTTACCCTCGCCCACCCCGATGCCCGCGTATTCGAGCACGTTCGTGTTGTCCAGGCCGATGTCGTCGCCGGTGAAAACCGCTACCGCCACGACTTCCAGAAACTCGCCGCTGCCATCCTCGACGTGTACCATGGCCGGGAGAACGGAGTGCTCGAAGTCGAGCGCACACCCGCCGAAGAAGCCGTTCTCGTTACCCACTGATGCTGAACGCCATCCAGATCATCGTCTCCGCGCTGCTCATTGTTGCAGTCCTCCTGCAGGTCAAGGGATCGGGCTTTGGCGCCGCCCTTGGCGGCATGTCCGGAGGCTCCGTGTACCGCACGAAGCGCGGCCTCGAGAAGACACTCTTCCAGGCCACGATCATTCTCGTAATCGTGTTCCTCTTTGTGTCCTTCCTGAGCGTCCAGTCCCAGAGTTAACCTCTTCGTATGTTCCGAGCGGTTGCGAACTCGCGGCGCGCTCTCCTTCCCGCGGCAATCCTCGCGGCGGGAGCAGTGGCTGCCGTCATCCTCATCATCGTCCTCCGCCTGCCCGGGGATGAAGCCACCGAGCCCCTCCCCACCGTCACCGCCCCGGAGCAGAGCGTCTACGTCGAAGGCGTCGTTGGCGCCTGGCAGCGCATCAACCCCCTCTTCGCCACCGACAACCCCGTCGACCAGGACCTCTCCCGGCTCATCTTCGCCGGGCTGGTGCGCGCCGGCGAAGACGGCCGCCTCCTCCCCGACCTCGCCCCCCTGCCCGAGATCAGCGATGACGGGCGCACCTACACCTTCCGCCTCCATCCCGGTGTCCGCTGGCACGACGGCGCGCCCGTGCGCTCCCTCGATGTCGCCTTCACCATCGACCACATCCTCGCGCCCGACTTCCAGGGCGATCCCCGCCTGCAGGAGGCCTGGACCGGGGTCGAAGTGCGCACCCCCGACCTGCGCACCATCATCATCCGCCTTCCCGCCGCCAGTCCGTCCTTCCTCGCCCGCTTCGCCACGGTCGGCATCCTTCCCGAGCACCTGCTCCAGGGGCTCGACGGCGATGGTCTCTTCGACGCGCCCTTCAACGCCCGCCCCGTCGGCGCCGGCCCCTACAGCCTCGACTCGGTCACCTCGATCGAGGCCGCGCTCAGCGCCTATCCCCGCTACCACCTCGGCCGCCCCCAGATCGACGTCATCAAGGTGCGCTTCCTGCCCGATTTCTCCGCCGTCAGGCACGCCCTCGAGCAGGGCGACATCGACGGCGCCTTCCTGCGCCAGTCCCTCAGCCAGGCGCAACTCGATTCCCTCGACGCGATCGACGGCTTCGTCCGGGAGGACCTGCAGCGCGCCGTCTCGCTCGTCCTCTTCCTCAACAACGGCCAGGCGGCCTACTTCCGCGACCCGCGCGTGCGCGCCGCCGTCTCTCTGGCTCTCGACCGCGAGACGCTCGTGCAGAACGCGCTCCTCGGCCTCGCGACGCCCTCCTCCTCGGCTATCGCACCCGGCACCTGGGCCTATGTTCCCTCCCTCGACAGCCCCCCCGGCGACCCCGAGACCGCCATTGCCCTGCTGGCCGAAGCGGGCTGGCAGCGAAACCCCACGAGCGGTGTCCTCGTCCGCCAGGGCTCCGAGTTCCGCCTCACCATCCGCACCGATAACGACCCCCGCCACCTCGCCCTTGCCGGTGAGATCGCACGGCAACTCGAGCCCATCGGTATCCGCGCCACCGTCGCGAGCACCAGCTTCACCGTCCTCAGCCGCGACTTCCTCGCGCCCCGCACCTACGACGCTGCCCTCGCGGGCTGGGACCAGGGGCCCGATCCCGATCCCTACCTGGCCTGGCACAGCTCGCAGGTCGCCCACCCCGGGGGCAACATCGCGAACTACGGCGGCATCATCATCGATGCCCTCCTTGAGCGGGGGCGCACCACCGTCAACACCCTTGTGCGCCTCGACGCCTACCAGCAGTTCCAGGAGCTCTGGCGGCGCGAGACTCCGAGCGTCGTCCTCGCCTACCCCCACATCAGCTACGTCCGCGCGACCACCGTGGAGTCCCCTCCTTTCGGGGTGCTCTTCACCCCCGCCGACCGTTTCCTGAACGTGCATAAGTGGCGCATCGGATGACCTCCTCGATTCCGATCGTCCTCCTGACCGACTTTGGCACGCGCGATACCTACGTGGGCCAGGTGAAAGCCGTCCTGACTGCCCGCGCCCCCGGAGCCCCCCTCATCGACCTGACCCACGAGGTCTCGCCCTACGCCATCGACGAGGGCGCCTGGCTCCTGGAAACGGCCCTCCCCTACCTCCCCGCCCCCGCGGTCGTCCTCGCAGTCGTAGACCCCGGCGTTGGCAGCGAACGCCTCCCCATCGCCGTGCGCGTCCCCGTCCCCGGCGACCCCGCGGCCGTCCGCTACTTCGTCGGCCCCGATAACGGCCTCCTCTCCGCCGCCGTCCCCCCCGAGGCCCGCCCCTCCCATCCCGGCCCCTGCCCCGCCCCGGACGGCCTCGACATCCGCGCCATCGAGAGCCCCGAGGCGCGCCTCACGACTGTCAGCGCCACCTTCCATGGCCGCGACCTGTTCGCTCCCGCCGCCGCCCGCATCGGCGTGACGGGCGACCACGAGCCCCTCGGCTCCGCCCGCGACACGCTCACGCTCCTCCCGCCCTTCGCCGGCCGCGTCAAGGGGGACACGGTTCGCGGGACCGTCATCCATATCGATCGCTACGGCAACCTCATCACCACCATCCGGAAGGAGCAGCTCCCCTCCAGTTTCTTGATCGACATAAATAGTCACCGCATCGAGCGCGTGGTCCGCACTTTCAGCGACGCGCCACCGGGCGCGGTCGCCTGCCACGTCGACTCCAGCGGCTTCCTCGCTATAGCCGAGCGCGAGGGGAACGCTGCCGACCGTCTCGGCGCCGTCCGTGGCGACGCCGTGGTCCTGGGGCCGCGATGAAGCCTGCCGAGGTCCGCACGATCTTTATGGGCTCGCCCGAGTTCGCGCTGCCATCCTTCCGTGCGCTAGCCGAAGAGGGCTACGACCTGCGACTCGCCGTCACCCAGCCCGACCGGCGCGCGGGCCGCGGGGGCCGTGTGCGCTCCCCCGCTGCCAGGGTCGAGGCTGAGCGCCTCGGCATTGAGGTGTTCCAGCCGAGTTCCCTTCGCGACCCCGACGCGGTGGCGGCCCTCGCCGCCGTCCAGCCCGACCTCATCGTCGTCGCCGCCTACGGGCGCATCCTCCCCCGCGCCGTGCTCGACCTGACCGGACAACCCGTCGTCAACGTCCACCCCTCCCTCCTGCCCCGCTGGCGCGGCCCCTCCCCCGTCGCCGCCGCCATCCTCGCCGGCGACGAAACCACCGGCGTCTCCATCATGGAGCTCGTCCCAGAGATGGACGCCGGCCCCGTGCTCGCCGCCCGTTCCTTCCCCATCGACCCCACCGACACCACCGCCGCCCTCGAAGCGCGCCTCGCGGAGGAAGGCGCCACCTTGCTGATCGAAACCCTCCCCGCCTGGCTCTCCGGGGAGCTCCAGGCCGTCCCCCAGGACGAGGCGAGTGTCACCGTCTGCCCCCTGCTGGAGAAGGCTCACGGACACCTCGGCGCCGCCATGACGGCTCGGGAGGCGGAGCGCGCCGTTCGCGCCTACGACCCCTGGCCCGGCGCCTTCGTGACCTACAAGGGAGACCGTCTCGCCATCTGGCGCGCGTCCGTGGCCGACGCCGGCGACGACCTCGTACCCGGCGCCATCACCCTGGTCGCCGGGAAGCCCGCGGTCGCCTTCCGCGAGGGTGCGCTCGTCCTTGATGAGGTCCAGCGCAGCGGCTCCCGCCGCGTCTCCGGCGAGGCCTTCGTCAACGGCGAGCGTGGCCGCCTCGCCGCTTCGGCCGGTCTCGCGTGACCAGCCTCCTCCGCCTCTCCCCCACCGAGCTCGAAGAGACCCTCGCGTCCCTCGCCGCTCCCCGCTACCGCGCCGACCAGGTCCTGCAGGCCCTCTACCAGCGCGGCATCGATTCACTCGACGCCATCACCCAGCTCCCCGGCGAATTGCGCGAGCGAATGCGCGAAGCGGGCCTCGCCCTGGAGGCGCCCGCCGTCCTCCGCAAGGTCGCCAGCGACGACGGCGAGACCACCAAGGCGCTCCTCGCCCTGCCCGGCGGCACGACGGTCGAGACCGTCCTCATGCAGTACCCGCGCTCCGGCCGCGTCCCCCGCTCGACCGTGTGCGTCTCGACGCAGGCCGGTTGCGCGATGGGCTGCGTCTTCTGCGCCACCGGTCAGATGGGCTTCGAGCGCAACATCCCCGCCGAGGACATCGTCGCCCAGGTCCTCCACTTCCAGCGTCTCCTCGCGCCCCGGGGCGAACACGTCACCAATGTCGTCTTCATGGGCATGGGCGAACCCCTCGCCAACTACGCCGAAACCGTCCGGGCCGTCCGCCAGCTCACCGACCCCCGCGCCTTCGACCTCGCCCAGCGAGCGATCACCGTCTCCACGGTGGGAATCCCGCGCGCCATCGACCGGCTCGCCGCCGAGAAACTGCAGGTTGGGCTCGCAATATCCCTGCACGCCCCCGACGACGCCCTCCGCCGCCGCCTCGTCCCCACCGCCCGCCCCAACTCCGTCCGCGAGCTGCTCGACGCCGGACGCCGCTACTTCCGCGCCACCGGACGCCGGGTCTCCATCGAGTACGCCCTCATCGATGGCGTCAACGACGGGCCCGTGCAGGCGCGGGCGCTTGGCAAGCTGCTCCGCGGGGCCGGGATGCACGTCAACCTCATCCCCCTCAACCCCACCGCCGGACCTTTCGCCGCCCCCTCCCGCCGAGGCGTGCGCGAGTTCCGCCGCATCCTCACCGAGGCAGGCGTGAACGCCACCGTGCGAATCGAGAAGGGCGCCGAGATCGCCGCCGCCTGCGGTCAGCTCCGCACCGACGTCGACGCTGCTAGCGGAAGAGGCTCCGCAGCATCCCTCGGCCCAGGCTGAGCGCGAAGCTGCCCATTGCCAGCCCCAGCCCTACCGCGAACGCCGTTCGCAGGTCGAACCACGTGTGTACGTCCCCCCGCACCACCGGCGCCGCCAGCACGCCGACGTAGGTGCCGTCGCACGCCGCCGACTTCGTCGCCAGGACCACCGCCGCGCTGTCCCGCAGGGTCGCACGCTCCGTGCGCATCGCCGCCACCGCGCTCTGTTCCATGCTCACCGCCCCCGCCTCCAGCCGGGCAACCGCCCCCTGCTCGATCGAGACTTCCTCCGCCTGCACCACCCGGGCGTAGTCGCGCCGGATGCCCGCGAAGCGGTCAGGGCCGATGCCCGCTCGCCTGCTGCCCCGGTCGAACTGCGCCACGCTGCCCCTCCAGCGCGCGTACGCTAGACCCCGGCCCAGGAAAGGGCAATGCTCCCCGTGTGCGCACCTCGGACTTCGATTACGACCTGCCCCCCGAGCTTATCGCCCAGGAGCCGGTCGAACCCCGCGACTCCGCCCGCCTCCTGCTCGTCTCGCGCGGCACGGGCGCCCTCTCCCACCACCGCGTCCGCGACCTCCCCTCCCTCCTCCGCCTCGGCGATCTGCTTGTCCTGAACGACACCCGCGTCATGGCCGCCCGCCTCCTCGGTGTGCGCGCGGATACCGGGGGGCGCGTCGAGATACTTCTCCTGCGCGAACACGACGACGGCGCCTGGTCCGCCCTCGTCCGTCCCGGGCGCGCCGCCACCCCCGGCCGTCAGTACCGGCTGGAGTCGAGCGATGGCCCCCTCACCGCTACCGTCCGCTCCCGCGAGGAAGACATCGCTGTCGTCACCTTCGACCGCTCCGTCGACCCCGCCTCCGCCGGGACGGTCCCCCTCCCTCCCTACATCCAGGGCTTCCAGGGCGACCCCGAGCGCTACCAGACCATCTACGCGCGCGAGGCGCGCAGCGCCGCCGCTCCGACCGCCGGTCTCCACTTCACCCCCGACCTCTTCGAGCGGCTACAAGAAGCGGGAGTCGAGCGCGAGTTCCTCACGCTCGAGGTTGGTGCAGGCACCTTCCGCCCCGTCCGCACCGAGGATCCCGCCGAGCACGTGCTTCCCCCCGAGCGCTACCGCCTCCCCCCTGCAGCCGCCGATGCCATCCACAGCGCTCGTGCCGGGGGCCGCCGCGTTGTTGCCACGGGGACGACCGTCGTGCGGACGCTCGAACACGCCCTCGGCCCGGCGACGGGCGCGCCCGAAGGGGAGACGGCCCTGTTCATCCGGCCCGGACACACCTTCACGGCCGTAGACGCGCTCCTCACGAACTTCCACCTGCCCCGCTCGACCCTCCTGATGCTCGTATCCGCCTTCGCCGGTCAGGGCCTGATCCGCGAGGCGTACGCCGAGGCCATCCGCGAGCGCTATCGCTTCTACAGCTTCGGCGACGCGATGCTCATCCTGCCCTAGCCGTCCTCCGCCAGCCCCCAGCGCCCCTCCCGGAGTGCCACGATCCCGTCCCGTGCGAGCGCTTCCAGGTAGTGCTCGCACGCCTCCCGGTGCTCTTCCGGGAGGCGCGCCGCCACCGCCTCTGCGTTCAGCGGTGGCCCCTCCGCCAGCATCGCCACGATCCGTCCCCGCGCGAACCGCGCCGTCCCCTCGAACGGCGCTGCCTCCCCCCTCGGGACCGCCTCCCGTGGCGCGGGCCGCCCCGCCGCCAGCCAGGCGCATCCCCCCGCCAGCGGGCAGGCCCCGCAGTCCGGCGACGATGCCCTGCAGACCGTCGCCCCCAGGTCCATCACCGCCAGCTGATGCGCGCGCGCGCCTCGCGCGGGCAACCACGCCTCCGCCGTCTCCTGAACCTCCTTTCCGTACGGCGCGCGTACCCGCGCCTGGCCCAGCAGGGCTCGCCCCACCACCCGCGCGACATTCGTATCGAGCGCCGCCGTTCGCCGTCCCCCCGCGAAGCACGCGACGGCCGCGGCCGTGTACGGCCCCACCCCCGGCAGCGACAGCAGCTTCGTCTCATCCAGCGGGATGCGCCCGAACCGTTCCAGGCCCTCGCGAGCCGCCCGCTGCAGGTTCACCGCGCGCCGGTTGTACCCCAGCCCCGACCACTCCCGGATGACCGCCGCCGCCGGCGCCTCGGCAAGGCTCGCCGCTGTGGGCCAGCGCTCCAGCCAGGCCTCGTAGCGGGGACGCACGCGCTCGACCTGCGTCTGCTGCAGCATCACCTCCGAGACCAGTACCGCGTACGGGTCCCGGGTCAGGCGCCAGGGAAGGTCGTGCCGGCCGTGTGCGCGATACCAGCGTCCGAGCGACCGGCGCAGCCGCGAGAGCTCGCCGGCAGCGCTAGTCGTCGTCCTCGAACTCCTCGCCATCGCCGCCGCTGCCCGCAGAAGGCACGATCGCAAAGCCGCCCTCGCTGCGCCGCCTGGCGCTCCTCGGTGGGACCGCCTCGAGCTGCTCGATGAGCCCGGCCAGTTCGTCCGCGGTGGTGTCCTCCGCGGCGACCACGCCCCCCGCGCCGCTCTCCCGAAGCGCCCCCAGGTCGGCGCTGGAAATACCTGTGCTCACTGTCACGATCAGCGGCGCCCCGCAGAGCGCTCCCACGCGCGAAAGCGAGATGCGCCGGGCCACTGTGAAGGTCGCCACCGGCGCCCGCACCAGCACTGCGTCGAGGGAGAGGGGGGCCAGCGCCCGCAGGGGCGCGTCCTCCCACGCCTCATCCACCTCCAGCACCAGCCCGAGCTCGCTGTCGACGATGTCGGCCGCGGCTGTCTCCGGGTCGGCGATGACGAAGTCGGCGCCCGCCTCTTCGAGCGCCTCGATGCCCTCCGACTCCAGCGACGCGACCTGGACCCCTGCCAGCCCGTCGAGGCCGTCGAGCGCGGCCACGGCGGTCTCCGCATCGTCGGCGGCTACGGCAACGAAGTCCGCGCCCGCCTCAAGTGCCTCGCCCGCCGAAGCGCCAGTCGCTCCGAGCAGCAACGCCCGGTCCTTCTCCGACGCGCGTGCGCCGAATCCCATTGCCCGGGCGCCTTCGCCCCTCCGCTTGCGCTGGAGCGCCTCGCTCAGCTTGCTCACACTGTTCCTCCCGTACTCCCCACCGGCTTGCCGCCTCGAACCACGCCCGCGATCGCCGCAGGCCGTGTCAGGCAGCGAATGTCGGTGAGGGGATCCTCGCTCAGTCTCACGATATCGGCGGCCAGCCCCACGCGCAGCCTGCCGGTCTCCTCGTCCAGTCCCAGCAGGTCCGCCGCCCAGCCCGTCGCCGCCAGCAGCGCCGCCCCTGGCGAGAGACCGTGGTCGGCCATACGGACCGTTTCCTGGGCGTTTTCGCCGGGGCGGTTCAGCGGCGTTCCCTGGTCCGTCCCCATCGCGACGCGCACGCCCGTCAGCAGCGCCCGCTCATAGCTGGCGAAGTGGTCCTCCAGCACCGCCTGCCCCTTTTCGACCGCGTATGCGGGGATGCCCGCCTCCGCCCCGGACGCGATGTGGTACGGCGCCGTCAGCGTCGGTACGAGGTACGTACCCCGCTCGATCATCATCGCGATCGCCTCCTCGTCCAGCCAGACGCCGTGCTCGATCGAGGTGACGCCCGCCGCCACCGCGTTCTTGATGCCCACCGTCGATTGTGCGTGCGCAGCCACCGTGCGGAACGCCTTCGTCGCCTCCTCGACGCCCGCCGTCAGCTCCTCCCGTGTGAACGCGGGCGAGCGCGGGTTCACGCCCGGCGTGAGCACACCCCCGCTCGCGAACAGCTTGATCGCCGCCGCGCCCTCGCGGATCTCCTCGCGCACGGCCTTGCGGACCTCGTCGGGGCCGTCCGCCTCGCGCGCGATGAACCCGTGCCCGTGTCCGCCCGACATCGTCACGCCCATGCCCGCCGCCACCACCCGTGGCCCCTCCACGTCCCCCGCCTCGATCGCCTTCGCCAGGTCCACGTTGAGGCGGTCGGCTGCCCCCAGGTCCCGAACCGTCGTGACCCCGCCCGCAAGCGTCGCGCGCGCGTGCTCGGCCGTGCGCCAGGCGCGTCGCGCCAGGGAGGGCCGCTCCCCCGGCGTGAGCTCGGCCGGGTCGCCCGAGGAGCTAATGTGCACGTGGCAGTCGATGAGCCCTGGGATCAGGTACTCATCGGAGCAATCGACGACCTCCGCCCCCTCCGGCGCCGCCACATCCCCGAGGGCCGCGACCCGTCCGTCGGCGCACAACACGTCGCCACGCGCGAAGGTGCGGGTCTCGCTCTCGAAGAACGCTCCCCCGCGCAGGACCAGTGGCCGGTCTTCAGTTTTTGCCAACGCTTCGCATTCTCCCCGCCCCGCCTTGTGAGCGGCAAGCCGCCCGCCGCCCCGCTATCCTCCCCCCTCCGGAGGAGGTACTCCATGGCGAAGATGATCCTGGTCGGGCTGGTCGAGCCACCGACGCCCGAGGCCGACGAGCGATTCCGCGAGCGCTACCTGAGCAACCACATCGAGGATATCGCCAACTGCCCCGGCTTCCTTTCGGGAACGGTGTACGAGCTCGACCACCCCCACGACGACTTTCCCGTCATCTCCCGCTTCCTCACCATCTACGAGCTCGAGGCCGACACGTGGGAGGAGGCCGACGCCAACCTCAAAGCCTGGATCTCCGACCCCGATGCCTATCCCGGCCGCCTCTCCGGCGAGGGAGCGCTCTCCATCGTCGGCTCCGGCTGGTACAAGTTCGAGCGCGCCTACCACACGCGCGCCTGAGCGCCCGTTACGATTCGCCCATGCTGATCGGCTACTTCACCGAGCGCCCCTACCAGGACCCCGGCGCCAGCTGGTGGGGAACCACCGGCCGCCGCCTCGTTGACCTCGACTCCAGCAACGACGAGTACGACCCCGTCCTCGGCGCCGAGCTCTACAACCGCTACATCGACGAGAAGCTCTACGCCGAAGAGATGGGCTTCGACGCCCTCGCCCTCAACGAGCACCACAGCACGCCCTTCTGCATGGGCAGCGCCTGCAACGTCGAGGCCTCCATCCTCGCCCGCATCACGAACCGCGCCAAGATCGTCCTCATCGGGAACATCCTCCCCATCTGGGACGACCCTCTCTGGCTTGCAGAAGAGCTGGCCATGATCGACACCATCTCGAAGGGCCGCCTCGTGACCGGCTGGGTGCGCGGAACCGGCCGCGAGAGCATCGCCCACGACGCCAACCCGCCCTACAACTGGGAGCGCTTCCAGGAAGCCCACGATCTCATCGTCGCCGCCTGGACCCGCGAGGGCCCCTTTCGCTGGGAGGGCGAGCACTACGACTACCGCTACGTGAACCCCTGGGCGCGCCCCTACCAGTCGCCCCACCCGCTCATCATGATCCCCGGCGCCGTCAGCCGCCGCACCGTGCAGTGGGCCGCCCAGCGCCGCTACCCCTACGTCATGCTCGCCACGCGCCTCGAACCGACCCGCCTCTCCTTCGGCTACTACGACGAGTGCGCCGCCGAGATGGGCTACGAGGCCGGTCCCCAGCACCGCGGCTACCTCTTCAAGGTGCACGTCGACGAGACCGAGGAGCTGGCTGAGGAGGTCGGGCGCAAGTTCCTGACCGGGCCCGGCAACATCTTCCTCGAGGGCAGCCGCGGCGATGCCCGTGGCCACCTCCAGAACCTGCCCGGCCTCACCGATCGCCGCGCCCTCCTCCCCACCGGCGGCGTCCGCCAGGTCGCCGAGGCTCGAGGCCAGGCCACCCCCAACGACCCCGACCTCCGCCCCATCGCCCTCGACTCCGCCGAGTCCTACAAGAACGTCGAGGAGACCTACCAGGGACTCATTGAAGCGCAGTCGATCATCACGGGCACACCCAAGACCGTGATACCCAAGATTCGCAACGTCCTAGAGTATCTCCGGCCCGGCAGCATTTTCCTCTGGGACGGCGACGGCTCGATGTCGCACGACGACGCCATGCGCAGCCTCCGCCTGATGGGTGAGGAGGTGCTCCCCGCCGTCCGCGAGATCGGCGAGGAGCTCGGTCTCGACAGCCCCTTCGAGGTCGACCCGGCCACCAACGAGACAGTCGTCGAGACCCCGTCCTAGCCCTTCCCCGGGGCAGGCCCCTAGAAAAGCCCGCTGCCGCGCAGCCGCGGGTCGAGCACGTCCCGCAGGGAATCGCCCAGGAAGTTGAAAGCGAGCACGGTGAGGGAGAGCGCGATCCCGGGGAAGATCGGCAGCCACCAGGCCGTGTAGAAGTAGGCCCGTGCGCTCGGCCCGATGTCGACCCCCCAGGAGGGCGCCGGGGGCGGCAACCCGAAGCCGATAAACGCGAGGCCCGCCTCCGCCATGATCGCCGCCGGGACGATGATGCTGGCGTTCACGATGGCGAGTGGGAGCAGGTTCGGCAGGATGTGCCGCAGCATGATGCGTGCGTTGGACGCCCCAATGACCCGCGCCGCCTCCACGTAGGCGGTCGATGCTTCCTGCAGCACGTTGCCGCGGAGTACCAGCGTCGTCAGCGGCGCAAACGACAACGCAACGGCGACCACGAGGACCGGCAGGCTGCGCTCGATCGCCGTGGTGAAAAGGATCAGCCAGAGGATGCCGGGCATCGCAATGCCCGTTTCGAGGAGCCGCAACAGGATGGCGTCGACGGACCCCTTCAGGAACCCCATCGCCAGCGCCAGCACCACGGCGACCGTCATCGCGATGCCCACCGAACCGACGCCGATGATGAGCGCCGGCCTCGCCCCGTAGATAACCCGCGACCACATGTCCTGTCCCGCACTGCTGGTGCCGAACCACCAGTCCGAATTCGGTGGCTGCAGGTAGCCGGTGGAGTCGAGCTGTCTGCCTTCCGCCAGCGCGATACGGCGAACGTCGCGTTCGCCCTCGCCGATGGTCTTCAGGTAGGGCGCGAAAATCGCCGCCACCACGACCACGAGGATCACGATGATGCCGAAGGTTCCACCAGGCTGAAGCCGGACGAAGCGCCATACCGCCCGCCCGCACCGTGCGAGGGCCGAGCCACGTTCCAGGGCGGGCCCAAGGCCGAGCTCTTCCAGCCCAGGGGTAGCTGTCGTCACCGCGCACCGCCAGGTTGGACTGCGGGTGACACTGCGGTATCACCCGCAGGACTGCAAGCATGGAGAACGCCGCCCCGAGAGGCGGCGTTCTCTGTTGGTGTCCTGTGCGGACCGGACGCTAGATGAGTCCGCTGCCGCGCAGCCGTGGGTCGAGCACGTCCCGCAGCGAGTCGCCCAGGAAGTTGAATGCCAGCACGGTGAGCGAAAGCGCCAGCCCCGGGAAGACCGGCAGCCACCACGCGGTCTGGAAGTAGGCCCGCGCGTTCGGACCGATGTCGGCGCCCCAGGACGGGATCAGCGGATCCAGACCCAGTCCGAGGAAGGAAAGCCCCGCCTCAGCCAGGATCGCCGCCGGGATGATGATGCTCGCGTTGACGATCGCCAGCGGCAGCAGGTTCGGCAGGATGTGCCGGAACATGATGCGGATGCTCGAGGCGCCAACGACTCGCGCTGACTCGGCGTAGGTCGAGGCCGACTCCTGGATCACGTTCCCGCGCAGCACGAGTGTCGTGAGCGGTGAGAACGTGAACGCAATCGCGAAGATGAGCACGGGAATGCTGCGATCAAGCGCGGTCGTGAAGAGGATCAGCCAGAGGATGCCCGGCACCGCGATGATGACCTCGATGATCCTTAAGAGGAGGCCGTCAACCGCTCCCTGGAGGAACCCCATGGCCAGCGACAGGGATGTCGCGACCACGATGGCTACACCAACCGCGCCGATGCCGATCATCAGGGCGGGGCGCGCTCCGTAGACCACGCGGGACCACAGGTCCTGGCCCGTGCGGTTGGTCCCGAGCCACCAGTCCGGGCCCGGCGGCTGCAGGACGAAGTTGACGCCCGAGATCTCGCGGCCGTCATCGCGCCACACGCTGCGGATACCGCGCTCGCCTTCGCCCGCGGTGTTGATGTAGGGCGCGAACGCCGCCGCCAGCCCGATTATCAAGATGATGACGATGCCGATGGCCCCGCCGGGCTGGAGGCGCACGAAGCGCTTGACGAATGTCCACGCCGACCGGATGGCCGACCGGTCGTCAATGCCCGTGAGGTCGAGGTCGTCTTGAACGGTAGGTGCTGATGTCACGTTGGGACCCCCGTCCTAGTACCGAATCCGCGGATCGATGTACGTGTATCCGATGTCCACAAGGAGCCGGATGACCACGAACCACGTCGCGAAGATGAGCGCTGTCGCCTGAATGACCTGGAAGTCGCGATCGCCCACGTTGTTGACAATCCACCAGCCCAGCCCGGGAATGTTGAACAGCGCCTCGATGATGACCGAGCCGCCAAGGATCAGGCTGAACTGCAGACCTGCAACCGTGAAGACCGTGATCATCGAGGGCCGGAAGGTGTGGCGCACGATGATCAGCGTCTCGCGCAGGCCCTTCGCCCGCGCCGTGCGAACGTAGTCGCTGCGCATCACCTCAAGCATCGAGGAGCGCGCGATGCGGGCGAGGTAGCCCGCACTCGACAACCCGAGCACGAGGGCCGCGATCACGAGGATTTGAAGGTGTGTGCTCGGTTCCGACCAGCCGGTCCAGTCGGGCACCCACCGCTGTTGCCAGAAGAACGCCGGCAGCGCCACGATCAGCGTCCCGATCCAGAAGTTGGGAATGCTCAGCGCGAGAATCGCGAAGAGCCTCGCCGCGTAGTCGCTTAACTTCCCTGCTCGAATCGCCGACAGGATCCCGATCGGGATTCCGAAGGTCATGCTGAAGGCGATGCTCAGCATCCCCAGCTGGAGCGTGTTGCCGAGCCTCCACCAGATCTCTTTCGAAATCGGCTTGGGCGGCACGATCTCCTGGCCGAAGTCGCCCTGGAAGATCTCCGAGGCCCACTTCCAGTACTGCTCCGCCGTACACGTCACGTCGCCCAGGAAGTTCTTGGACTTGTCGCAGATGTCCAGTCCGAGTTCGCGACGCAGCCCCTCGATGCACGTCTGGTCGGCCACTCCCGAAGCGCCGCATCGCACCGCCGCCGCATCGCCCGGGATGACGCGCATGAACACGAACACCAGGATCGAGACGGCGATGATGGTCAGCGGGATCAAGATCAGCCGCTGGATGATGTAGGTCTTCACGAGCCACCGCCTGCGTTAGGGTCGAGAAAAGGGGCTTCCGGGGACTATAACGCCCCCGGAAGCCCCTTGGATGCCCTTTGGTCGAGGAATTAGCCCTCGAGATAGACGTTCTGCGCGCGGAACATGCCGAACGCCGCCGTCTCCCCGCCATCAGGCGGCGCGGACGTGTTCTTGAGCCGCGAGCCGACCGCAAGGTAGCTGGTCTTGGGCGCCGGCAACGGGAGGGTGCAGCAGTAGCGCGTGAAGATGCGCCGCTGCATGTCCTTCAGGATTACCGCTCGCTCTTCGTCGTCGAACGTCCGTGCCTGCCGGTCGGCGTAGTCCTGCAGCTCCCTGGCGTACGGGTGCGTGACCTCCAGCGCCGCGCGCACGGCCTCGCCCTGGGGCCCGCCGCCGGTCTCGCCGTAGTTCGGGTTCTCGGGGTTGACCCACGGGTCGGAGATGTTGACGCCCTTGTACCAGTTGCCGCCCCAGATGGCGCCGTAGCCATCCGGCGTGTAGCCGACCAGCGCGTTCCAGTCCGGCATCGTCAGGCCAGCGTTGTTGCCGGCCACGAAGAAATGCCAGTCCTTGGTGCCGGTGGGCCCGTTCGCCGAGGCGATGAACGTCGCCAGCTCGAGCGGGTTGTAGTTGATCTGCACACCGAGGCTGTCCTCGAAGCTCTGGCCGATGAACTGCACGTTGCTGTAGTCCGGAACCCAGGCCGCAACCGTGGTGTCCAGCTCGGGGAAGATCTCGGGGCCGTTGTTGGCCTCCCACAGCTGGCGTGCGCCCTGCGGGTCGTACACCTGGTACTCGCGAATCTCCTCCTGGGAGAGCGCGTAGTTGGGGAATGCCGTCGGGCTTACCGGTGCGCTGCGGCGGCCGTCGCCACCATGGATCACATCGATGTAGCCGTCCCAGTCCATCGCCATCGAAAGGGCCTTCGAGAGCTCCGGATACGGCGTCCACTTGGCCGCCGCCAGCTGGATCATTGACCCCCCATCACCGATGTAGGGACCGGTCAGGATATCGACGTTCGGCTGGCCTTCCCACTGCTCGGCGTCGATCTTGCTGATCGCGCCGTAGTAGTCGGCGTCGCCCGCGACGAAGCGCGCCTGCGCCGCCGCGCCGTCCGTGATGATGACCGCCTCCATCTCGTCGATGTAGGGGAAGTCCTTGTTGAAGCGCGTCCCCGGAATCTCCTCGGGGTGCTCGTAGTAGTTCGGGTTCCGCTTCAGCGAGATACGGGTCTCCCCGACGTCGTCGAACATGTACGGGCCGCTGCCCGCGTTGATGCCCGACACCTGGCCGAGGTCACCGGACTCCTCCGCCGCGAGACGCTCGGGCGAGACCACCACGAGCGAAGCCGCCGCGAAGGCGCGCGTGTTTGAGGCGAACGGTTTGTTCTGGTTGATCCGCAGGGTCAGGTTGTCGGGAGTGTCGAAGGTCGCCCCTTGGTTCTCGTCCATGAACGAGAAGAAGAGCTCGTTCACGTTCGAGCCACGGTTCGCCCGCGAGTCCGGGTAGCGCCGCAGGCTGAGGTACCAGTCCTCGGAGGTCACCTCGCGTCCGTCCGACGCATCCGGGTTGAAGCGCACGCCCTCGCGCAGGTTGAACACCAGCGTCGTTTCGTCCACCTGCTCCCAGCTCTGCGCCGCATCCGGGTAGAACTGGTCGTTTTCGATGGAGAACGCCATCAACTGGCTGTAGGTCTGCGCCATCCCGTACGGGAACGTGATCGTGATCGAGGGGTCGAAGCCCGTCGGGTACGCCCGCTCCGTCCAGTTCAGCTTCCCGCCGTAGCGAGAGCGGTCCACGGGTTCGGCATCGGCGACCTGGTCGGCAGCCTCGGTCGCCTCGGCATCGGCAGCCTGCTCGGCAGCCTCGGTCGCCTCAGCTTCCGCAGCCTGCTGTGCAGCCTGCGTTGCCGCCGGAGCGGCGGAATCGTCATCGTCGTCGTCGTCACCGCAGCCGGCCAGGATCGCCGCGGAGCCGGCCGCGAGCGTCGCCCCGCCTGCCAGCACGCCCCTGCGCGATACGCGCCGGCGCCAGTACTTGCCCCAATAGCCTTCTTTCAAGTCGTCCCTCTTCAGGACTTGTTTTTGGTGCGACGCATTTTGCGAAGCGCACCAAGCGCGGGGTGCAATGCCCCCACGCGGATTCGCGGCGTTCTACGGACCTTCTTACTGGGGGCAAGCCTTCCCGGCGCCCCCAGGGCGCGGAAAAACGCCGCCCCGGAGGGCGGCGTTTGACCGTCGTTGTGGTGGCTGGCTATGCCGGTTTGGCTAGCCCTCCAGCCAGATGTTGTGCGCTCGCCACATGCCGAACGCCGCCGTCTCCCCGCCATCAGGCGGCGCGGACGTGTTCTTGAGCCGCGAGCCGACCGCAAGGTAGCTGGTCTTGGGCGCCGGCAACGGGAGGGTGCAGCAGTAGCGCGTGAAGATGCGCCGCTGCATGTCCTTCAGGATTACCGCTCGCTCTTCGTCGTCGAACGTCCGTGCCTGCCGGTCGGCGTAGTCCTGCAGCTCCCTGGCGTACGGGTGCGTGACCTCCAGCGCCGCGCGCACGGCCTCGCCCTGGGGCCCGCCGCCGGTCTCGCCGTAGTTCGGGTTCTCGGGGTTGACCCACGGGTCGGAGATGTTGACGCCCTTGTACCAGTTGCCGCCCCAGATGGCGCCGTAGCCATCCGGCGTGTAGCCGACCAGCGCGTTCCAGTCCGGCATCGTCAGGCCAGCGTTGTTGCCGGCCACGAAGAAATGCCAGTCCTTGGTGCCGGTGGGCCCGTTCGCCGAGGCGATGAACGTCGCCAGCTCGAGCGGGTTGTAGTTGATCTGCACACCGAGGCTGTCCTCGAAGCTCTGGCCGATGAACTGCACGTTGCTGTAGTCCGGAACCCAGGCCGCAACCGTGGTGTCCAGCTCGGGGAAGATCTCGGGGCCGTTGTTGGCCTCCCACAGCTGGCGTGCGCCCTGCGGGTCGTACACCTGGTACTCGCGAATCTCCTCCTGGGAGAGCGCGTAGTTGGGGAATGCCGTCGGGCTTACCGGTGCGCTGCGGCGGCCGTCGCCACCATGGATCACATCGATGTAGCCGTCCCAGTCCATCGCCATCGAAAGGGCCTTCGAGAGCTCCGGATACGGCGTCCACTTGGCCGCCGCCAGCTGGATCATTGACCCCCCATCACCGATGTAGGGACCGGTCAGGATATCGACGTTCGGCTGGCCTTCCCACTGCTCGGCGTCGATCTTGCTGATCGCGCCGTAGTAGTCGGCGTCGCCCGCGACGAAGCGCGCCTGCGCCGCCGCGCCGTCCGTGATGATGACCGCTTCCATCTCGTCGATGTACGGCATGTCCTTGTTGAAGCGCGTACCCGCAAGATCCTCGGGGTGCTCGTAGTAGTTCGGGTTCCGCTTCAGCGAGATACGGGTCTCCCCGACGTCGTCGAACATGTACGGGCCGCTGCCCGCGTTGATGCCCGACACCTGGCCGAGGTCACCGGACTCCTCCGCCGCGAGACGCTCGGGCGAGACCACCACGAGCGAAGCCGCCGCGAAGGCGCGCGTGTTTGAGGCGAACGGTTTGTTCTGGTTGATCCGCAGGGTCAGGTTGTCGGGAGTGTCGAAGGTCGCCCCTTGGTTCTCGTCCATGAACGAGAAGAAGAGCTCGTTCACGTTCGAGCCACGGTTCGCCCGCGAGTCCGGGTAGCGCCGCAG
Organism: Tepidiformaceae bacterium; assembly: GCA_965214395.1. Taxonomy (GTDB): domain Bacteria; phylum Chloroflexota; class Dehalococcoidia; order Tepidiformales; family Tepidiformaceae; genus UBA2991. The sequence goes on along the minus strand of CBDCBZ010000001.1, from coordinate 51,887 downwards.
GCTGAGGTACCAGTCCTCGGAGGTCACCTCGCGTCCGTCCGACGCATCCGGGTTGAAGCGCACGCCCTCGCGCAGGTTGAACACCAGCGTCGTTTCGTCCACCTGCTCCCAGCTCTGCGCCGCATCCGGGTAGAACTGGTCGTTTTCGATGGAGAACGCCATCAACTGGCTGTAGGTCTGCGCCATCCCGTACGGGAACGTGATCGTGATCGAGGGGTCGAAGCCCGTCGGGTACGCCCGCTCCGTCCAGTTCAGCTTCCCGCCGTAGCGAGAGCGGTCCACGGGTTCGGCATCGGCGACCTGGTCGGCAGCCTCGGTCGCCTCGGCATCGGCAGCCTGCTCGGCAGCCTCGGTCGCCTCAGCTTCCGCAGCCTGCTGTGCAGCCTGCGTTGCCGCCGGAGCGGCGGAATCGTCATCGTCGTCGTCGTCACCGCAGCCGGCCAGGATCGCCGCGGAGCCGGCCGCGAGCGTCGCCCCGCCTGCCAGCACGCCCCTGCGCGATACGCGCCGGCGCCAGTACTTGCCCCAATAGCCTTCTTTCAAGTCGTCCCTCTTCAGGACTTGTTTTTGGTGCGACGCATTTTGCGAAGCGCACCAAGCGCGGGGTGCAATGCCCCCACGCGGATTCGCGGCGTTCTACGGACCTTCTTACTGGGGGCAAGCCTTCCCGGCGCCCCCAGGGCGCGGAAAAACGCCGCCCCGGAGGGCGGCGTTTGACCGTCGTTGTGGTGGCTGGCTATGCCGGTTTGGCTAGCCCTCCAGCCAGATGTTGTGCGCTCGCCACATGCCGAACGCCGCCGTCTCCCCGCCATCAGGCGGCGCGGACGTGTTCTTGAGCCGCGAGCCGACCGCAAGGTAGCTGGTCTTGGGCGCCGGCAACGGGAGGGTGCAGCAGTAGCGCGTGAAGATGCGCCGCTGCATGTCCTTCAGGATTACCGCTCGCTCTTCGTCGTCGAACGTCCGTGCCTGCCGGTCGGCGTAGTCCTGCAGCTCCCTGGCGTACGGGTGCGTGACCTCCAGCGCCGCGCGCACGGCCTCGCCCTGGGGCCCGCCGCCGGTCTCGCCGTAGTTCGGGTTCTCGGGGTTGACCCACGGGTCGGAGATGTTGACGCCCTTGTACCAGTTGCCGCCCCAGATGGCGCCGTAGCCATCCGGCGTGTAGCCGACCAGCGCGTTCCAGTCCGGCATCGTCAGGCCAGCGTTGTTGCCGGCCACGAAGAAATGCCAGTCCTTGGTGCCGGTGGGCCCGTTCGCCGAGGCGATGAACGTCGCCAGCTCGAGCGGGTTGTAGTTGATCTGCACACCGAGGCTGTCCTCGAAGCTCTGGCCGATGAACTGCACGTTGCTGTAGTCCGGAACCCAGGCCGCAACCGTGGTGTCCAGCTCGGGGAAGATCTCGGGGCCGTTGTTGGCCTCCCACAGCTGGCGTGCGCCCTGCGGGTCGTACACCTGGTACTCGCGAATCTCCTCCTGGGAGAGCGCGTAGTTGGGGAATGCCGTCGGGCTTACCGGTGCGCTGCGGCGGCCGTCGCCACCATGGATCACATCGATGTAGCCGTCCCAGTCCATCGCCATCGAAAGGGCCTTCGAGAGCTCCGGATACGGCGTCCACTTGGCCGCCGCCAGCTGGATCATTGACCCCCCATCACCGATGTAGGGACCGGTCAGGATATCGACGTTCGGCTGGCCTTCCCACTGCTCGGCGTCGATCTTGCTGATCGCGCCGTAGTAGTCGGCGTCGCCCGCGACGAAGCGCGCCTGCGCCGCCGCGCCGTCCGTGATGATGACCGCTTCCATCTCGTCGATGTACGGCATGTCCTTGTTGAAGCGCGTACCCGCAAGATCCTCGGGGTGCTCGTAGTAGTTCGGGTTCCGCTTCAGCGAGATACGGGTCTCCCCGACGTCGTCGAACATGTACGGGCCGCTGCCCGCGTTGATGCCCGACACCTGGCCGAGGTCACCGGACTCCTCCGCCGCGAGACGCTCGGGCGAGACCACCACGAGCGAAGCCGCCGCGAAGGCGCGCGTGTTTGAGGCGAACGGTTTGTTCTGGTTGATCCGCAGGGTCAGGTTGTCGGGAGTGTCGAAGGTCGCCCCTTGGTTCTCGTCCATGAACGAGAAGAAGAGCTCGTTCACGTTCGAGCCACGGTTCGCCCGCGAGTCCGGGTAGCGCCGCAGGCTGAGGTACCAGTCCTCGGAGGTCACCTCGCGTCCGTCCGACGCATCCGGGTTGAAGCGCACGCCCTCGCGCAGGTTGAACACCAGCGTCGTTTCGTCCACCTGCTCCCAGCTCTGCGCCGCATCCGGGTAGAACTGGTCGTTTTCGATGGAGAACGCCATCAACTGGCTGTAGGTCTGCGCCATCCCGTACGGGAACGTGATCGTGATCGAGGGGTCGAAGCCCGTCGGGTACGCCCGCTCCGTCCAGTTCAGCTTCCCGCCGTAGCGAGAGCGGTCCACGGGTTCGGCATCGGCGACCTGGTCGGCAGCCTCGGTCGCCTCGGCATCGGCAGCCTGCTCGGCAGCCTCGGTCGCCTCAGCTTCCGCAGCCTGCTGTGCAGCCTGCGTTGCCGCCGGAGCGGCGGAATCGTCATCGTCGTCGTCGTCACCGCAGCCGGCCAGGATCGCCGCGGAGCCGGCCGCGAGCGTCGCCCCGCCTGCCAGCACGCCCCTGCGCGATACGCGCCGGCGCCAGTACTTGCCCCAATAGCCTTCTTTCAAGTCGTCCCTCCTCAGGACTTGTTTTTGGTGCGACGCATTTTGCGAAGCGCACCAAGCGCGGGGTGCAATGCCCCCACGCGGATTCGCGGCATTCTACGGACCTTCTTACTGGGGGCAAGCCTTCCCGGCGCCCCCAGGGCGCGGAAAAACGCCGCCCCGGAGGGCGGCGTTTGACCGTCGTTGTGGTGGCTGGCTATGCCGGTTTGGCTAGCCCTCCAGCCAGATGTTGTGCGCTCGCCACATGCCGAACGCCGCCGTCTCCCCGCCATCAGGCGGCGCGGACGTGTTCTTGAGCCGCGAGCCGACCGCAAGGTAGCTGGTCTTGGGCGCCGGCAACGGGAGGGTGCAGCAGTAGCGCGTGAAGATGCGCCGCTGCATGTCCTTCAGGATTACCGCTCGCTCTTCGTCGTCGAACGTCCGTGCCTGCCGGTCGGCGTAGTCCTGCAGCTCCCTGGCGTACGGGTGCGTGACCTCCAGCGCCGCGCGCACGGCCTCGCCCTGGGGCCCGCCGCCGGTCTCGCCGTAGTTCGGGTTCTCGGGGTTGACCCACGGGTCGGAGATGTTGACGCCCTTGTACCAGTTGCCGCCCCAGATGGCGCCGTAGCCATCCGGCGTGTAGCCGACCAGCGCGTTCCAGTCCGGCATCGTCAGGCCAGCGTTGTTGCCGGCCACGAAGAAATGCCAGTCCTTGGTGCCGGTGGGCCCGTTCGCCGAGGCGATGAACGTCGCCAGCTCGAGCGGGTTGTAGTTGATCTGCACACCGAGGCTGTCCTCGAAGCTCTGGCCGATGAACTGCACGTTGCTGTAGTCCGGAACCCAGGCCGCAACCGTGGTGTCCAGCTCGGGGAAGATCTCGGGGCCGTTGTTGGCCTCCCACAGCTGGCGTGCGCCCTGCGGGTCGTACACCTGGTACTCGCGAATCTCCTCCTGGGAGAGCGCGTAGTTGGGGAATGCCGTCGGGCTTACCGGTGCGCTGCGGCGGCCGTCGCCACCATGGATCACATCGATGTAGCCGTCCCAGTCCATCGCCATCGAAAGGGCCTTCGAGAGCTCCGGATACGGCGTCCACTTGGCCGCCGCCAGCTGGATCATTGACCCCCCATCACCGATGTAGGGACCGGTCAGGATATCGACGTTCGGCTGGCCTTCCCACTGCTCGGCGTCGATCTTGCTGATCGCGCCGTAGTAGTCGGCGTCGCCCGCGACGAAGCGCGCCTGCGCCGCCGCGCCGTCCGTGATGATGACCGCCTCCATCTCGTCGATGTAGGGGAAGTCCTTGTTGAAGCGCGTCCCCGGAATCTCCTCGGGGTGCTCGTAGTAGTTCGGGTTCCGCTTCAGCGAGATACGGGTCTCCCCGACGTCGTCGAACATGTACGGGCCGCTGCCCGCGTTGATGCCCGACACCTGGCCGAGGTCACCGGACTCCTCCGCCGCGAGACGCTCGGGCGAGACCACCACGAGCGAAGCCGCCGCGAAGGCGCGCGTGTTTGAGGCGAACGGTTTGTTCTGGTTGATCCGCAGGGTCAGGTTGTCGGGAGTGTCGAAGGTCGCCCCTTGGTTCTCGTCCATGAACGAGAAGAAGAGCTCGTTCACGTTCGAGCCACGGTTCGCCCGCGAGTCCGGGTAGCGCCGCAGGCTGAGGTACCAGTCCTCGGAGGTCACCTCGCGTCCGTCCGACGCATCCGGGTTGAAGCGCACGCCCTCGCGCAGGTTGAACACCAGCGTCGTTTCGTCCACCTGCTCCCAGCTCTGCGCCGCATCCGGGTAGAACTGGTCGTTTTCGATGGAGAACGCCATCAACTGGCTGTAGGTCTGCGCCATCCCGTACGGGAACGTGATCGTGATCGAGGGGTCGAAGCCCGTCGGGTACGCCCGCTCCGTCCAGTTCAGCTTCCCGCCGTAGCGAGAGCGGTCCACGGGTTCGGCATCGGCGACCTGGTCGGCAGCCTCGGTCGCCTCGGCATCGGCAGCCTGCTCGGCAGCCTCGGTCGCCTCAGCTTCCGCAGCCTGCTGTGCAGCCTGCGTTGCCGCCGGCGCAGCGGTGTCGTCGTCATCGTCGTCATCGCCGCAGCCTGCGAGGATGGCTGCCGAGCCGGCCGCCAGCGTCGCCCCGCCGGCGAGCACTCGCCTCCGCGAAACCCGCCTGCGCCAGTACTTGCCCCAGTAGCTTTCCTTCATGTGGTCCTCCTCAGGACTGCCCCGAAAGTCCGGTTGCTCCCATGCGGAGCCCGCACCGGACCCGGGGCGTATCACCCCAATCTGGATTCCCGATAGTCTACCCGCCGTGTCAACGGATGCGGGAAAGGTCGCGGTAACGGCTAGCGGGCGTCCGGCGTGTTGTCGAACCCCGCCGTGATCGGGCTGTCCACGCGTTGTCCCGTGCTCCCGTTCGGGCTGTACCCGTCGACGATTTCCCCAAGCTGGTCTCGCCCCGGCGCCGCCGGCACGTCCTGTGGCTGCCCCGGCAGCGATGCCACATGGAGCGTCTGCGTGGGGAAGGCGAACTCCACGCCCAGGTCCTGGGCAAGACGCATGATGTCGAGGTTGAGTACGTGCCGAGTGCGGAGCTCTTCGTTCCAGTCCTTCGCGTCGATGAAGCAGTAAACCAGGACGTCGAGGGTGACCGCGCTGAACCCGTGGAACTCGACGATGTAGAAGTCCTTGCGCATCCCCGGATTCGAGCGGATGAGCGCCCGCACGCCCTCCACGAACGCCTGCACCTGGTCCGGCGTGGAGTTGTACCCCAGGCCCAGCGTCGTCTTGTACCGCCGCCACTGGCGTAGCCCCATATTGTCAACGTGGGAATCGACGATGCGTGCGTTCGGCACCGTCACCACCGAGTTGTAGAAGGTGCGCACGCGCGAGGAGCGGAAGCCCACGTGCTCCACCGTCCCCTCGATGTCGTTCATGACTACCCAGTCCCCCACCTGGAAGGGCCGGTCGGCGAAGATCGTGACGCCTCCGAGCAGGTTCCGGATCGTGTCCTGAGCGGCCAGCGCCACCGCCAGGCCGCCCAGACCCAGCCCCGCCAGCAGCGAGGTCACGTTCACGCCCAGGTTCCCCAGCACGAACACCGCCCCGATCAGTACCACCACCCCTTTCAGGGCCGAGCTCACCAGTGGTACCAACTGGTCGTCGAAGCGGCTCGCCGTCTGCTCTGCTCGCCGCTCGAGCACGTCTGTCAGCACATCGACGCCGCGGAACCCCAGCACCACCAGCGCCCCCGCCCCGAACAGGCTCGCGACCTGGTTCACCACGTTCTCGACGCTCGACTCGAAGCCCAGCGTGGGGAAGCCGAGGATGACCGTGATGGCCGCGATGAGCGCGAGCGTCGCCCGCCCCAGGCGCGCCCGCTCCTGGTCCCAGAACTTGCGATCATCGCCGTGGAGGCGTGCCCGCACGTAGAGGCGCAGCGCCTGCGACACCAGCAGGTGCACGACCCCCGCTACCACCACCATCACGCCGATCCCGATGAACTGCTCGACCTCGATCCCGATGTAGGTATCCTCGAACCAGTCCGGCGTCAGAAAGAGGCCCACGCGATCCTCCGTTTCGCTGTAGCCTATCATTTGCTAAGGCGTATAAGCACGTGCGAGGGCGACTTCACTGGAGCCACCAACAGCCAACAGCCAGGAGCCCGAGATGCCCCACCGCCCCTTCGTCCAGCTTGCCTACCACGTCCCCGATATCTTCGAAGCGTCCGAGCGCTGGGCCGCCGAGCGTGGAGCCGGCCCCTTCTATATCAACGAGCACATCCCCATCGATCGGGCCATCTACCGCGGCCAACCGGGCGAGTTCGACCACTCCTCCGCCTACGGCCAGCTCGGCTCCGTCATGCTCGAGCTCGTCCAGCAGAACAACGACGGTCCCTCCGCCATCCGCGACATGTACGCCCCCGACGAGCAGGGGCTGCACCACTGCGCCACCATCGTCCCCAGCTTCGAGGAGGAGCTTGCCCGCTACGAGTCCCTCGGTTTCACCGTTGCCAACCGCTTCGTGCTCGCCGGGGGCATGGAGTTCGGGTTCATCGACACCGTCGCCGTCTACGGGCACATGGTCGAGGTCTACGAGGGCCTGCCCGGACTGCTGGAGTTCTACGAATTGATCGCCGCCGCCGCCGAGGACTGGGACGGCTCCGACCCCATCCGCCCCGTCGCCGACCTGAACCGCACCGTCTAGGGCGCGGAGCCCTCCATGACCCAGGTCGACATCGGAGATGAATCGAAGCGCAGGCCCTCGCGGTCCGGCTCCAGGTTAGTGATCGTGAGCGAGAACGGCTCAAGGTAGTCCGCCCCGTCCTCCGTGATCCGGAAGGGCTGGTCGTGCCCGGGGTAGATGATGTCGGCGGCGCTCAGCGCCTTGGCCACGCTTTCCCGCGCCTGCGAGAGGGACCCGAAGACGATCGGTGGCTGCCGCGACTCGAGCACCCACGTCGAGTGCACCGCGTCGCCGGAGACGCAGACCGTCCCCGCCTCCGTCTCCACCAGCAGCCCGATGCTTCCAACCGAGTGCCCCGGCAGCTCGATCACCCGCACGCCATTCGCAATCTCATCGCCCTCGACGACCTCCTGGAGCTGGTGTGTCTCCAGCGCGAGTCCGGTCCATGCCGGCGTCGCCCAGTCGTTCTTGTGGGGCGCGCTCGCGTAGCTTCGCTCACGCGGATGCAGCAGCACCGGCGCCCCGGCGAAGCGGTCGAAGTTCTGGGCGTGGTCCCAGTGCGCGTGCGTGAGCACGACGGCGTCGATGCTCGCTTCCGTCAGCCCGCGCTCTTCGAGCGCCGCGCCCAGCTCCCGCCGCCGCCCCACGTGCGCCGGGTCGACCAGGATCAGCCGGCCATCCGACTCCACCAGCGTGACCGAGCAGAACCCGGGACTCCCCTTGTTGGTCCGGAATGAGAACCCGTCCAGCAGAACGTCAACGGTAGCCATGCGGGGAGCTTACCCCGCTGCTCCCCGCCCTGCGTACAATCAGGCCGCGCGGAGTTCCGTCGCGGGAGGTCGCCCCATGAGTCGTGAAGAGCTGCTTGAAATGACCCGGCGCGAGGTCGACAACCTCGCCGCCGACCGCATCGACCTGGCCGACGACGTCTACAAGATCCCAACCAGCGCCTACTACGACCCCGACCGCTGGAATCTCGAGGTTGACCGCATCTTCAAGCGGCTGCCCCTCGCCCTCGGCTTCTCTTGCGAGCTGCGCGAGCCCGGCGACTATCGCTCCCTTGAGGTCTGCGGCGTGCCCGTTCTCATGGCGCGCGATATCGACGGCGAAGTCCGCGCCTTCGTGAACATGTGCAGCCACCGCGGCGCCATCGTCGTCGATGAGGGAGGCGGCAACTCCCGCGGCTTCCGCTGCCCCTACCACGCCTGGAGCTACGACCTCCAGGGGAACCTCGTCTCCATCTTCGACTCCGGCAACTTCGGTGATGTCGACAAGTCCTGCTACGGACTCACGGCCCTCCCCACCGCCGAGCGCGCCGGTCTCGTCTGGGTCACGCTCAACCCCGCCTCCGATGTCGATATCGACCTCTTCCTCGCCGGCTACGACAAGATGCTCGACCACCTCGGGTTCGCCGACTCCCACGTGGTCGGCCGCCAGAACCTCGACGGTCCCAACTGGAAGGTCGCCTACGACGGCTACCGCGACCTCTACCACATCCCCATCCTCCACCGGAACAGCTTCGGTCCCGATTCCGCCTACCAGCCCGACTACTACGCCTGGGGGTCGCACGTGCGCATGGTCTCCCCAACCCGCTTCGCCCGCGCCGCCGACCTCCCCGAGGACCAGTGGGAGACGGAGGACATGACCCCCGGCATCTGGACGATCTTCCCCAACATCTCCATCGCCGGCGGGCGCGGATCCGCCGCCTACGATGGCCAGGGCGCCTCGCCCTTCATGATTTCCCAGATGTTCCCCGGCAAGACGCCCGAGGAGTCCGTCACCATCCAGAACTTCCTCCTCCCCGAGGAGCCCAACCCCGACGACGACGAGCGCTACGCCGACATCATGAAGATGTACTACGACGTCGTCCTCGACGAGGACTACTACACCGGCCTCCGCGTCCAGCGCGCCCTCAAGACCGGCGCCAAGGACCACTCCCTCTTCGGTCGCAACGAAGGCGGCGGGCAGATGTTCCACAAGTGGGTGCAGGCCCTCATCGACACGGAAGACGCCGACCTGAACGCCCTCCTGGAGCGCGGCGTCGACACGTAGGCCTAAGGACAGTGGTGGACCGGCAGTTCTCCGAGTCCCACCTCGCCGCCCTCTACGACCCCCTCCATGGGCGGGAGGGCCGCGACGACTTTGGCTTTTACCTGCCCCTGGTCATGTCCGCCGGGAACGTCCTCGACGTGGGATGCGGGACGGGGGCTCTCCTGCACTGGGCCCGCGAGCAAGGGCATACCGGCCGCCTCGTCGGCCTTGACCCCGCCGAGGGAATGCTGCGGGTGGCGCGGAGGCGGTCGGACATCGAATGGGTGCTCGGTGACGCGGCCTCAGCGGAGCGGTACAGGGATTTCGATCTCGTTGTCATGACGGGCCATGCGTTCCAGGTCTTCGTCGAAGATCGGGAGATACGCGCCTCGCTTGCCGCCATCCACTCGGCGCTTGTCGGCGGAGGCGCTTTCGCATTCGAAACCCGCAACCCCCTGGCCCGCGCGTGGGAACGGTGGATTCCGGAACACGGTACGGACTTCGTTGACGCCACCGGCGCCGTCGTGCGCTCCGAACACCAGGTTGAGGCGCCTGTGGCGGCGGATGTCGTCAGCTTCACCACGACGTACACGAGCGACCGATGGAGCCAGCCGCAGACCAGCCGCAGCACCCTTCGCTTCCTCGATCGGGAGGCGCTCTCCGCGTTCCTGACCGAGGCTGGCTTCACAATCGACGAGCAGTTCGGAGACTGGGATCGCAGCCCGCTCACCGAGGCGAGCCCCGAGGTCATCACCATCGCGCGCCGTCCCTGAAGGGCGACTGCTTCGCAACGCTGACCTGGCGAAGCCCGGCCGGGCTCGCATTACTGGTCCGCCCCCCAGCAGGCGACGGTACCGCTGGTCGTCACGCCGCAGGTCTGCCTGGAGCCGGCGCTAACAGAGGTGAACTGCTCCAGCGGTGGCGTCCCCTCGCCCCGGGCGTTCTGTCCCCAGCAGGTCACGGAGTGATCCGCGCGCACTCCGCAGGCGTGTTTCCACCCTGCGCTGATGGAGCTGAAGGCTCCGCTCGGCGGCGTCGCCTGACCAGTGTAGTCGGCCCCCCAGCACACGACAGACTGGTCGGCTCTGAGTCCGCAGGTGTACCGGGCGCTGGCGTTGATGGAGACGAACGTCCCGCGGGGCGGCGTGGCCTGACCATATTCGTCGGCTCCCCAGCAGACGACGGACCCGTCGCCCCTGATCGCGCACACATGGAAGTCCCCGACGCTGACCGAGACGAACGCTCCATCCGGGGGGCCGGCCCGCGCAAAGCTGGTGCCCCAGCAATGCAAGGAGCCCTCACCGGCGACCCCGCAGGCGTAGTCGAGTCCCGCGCTAACCGAGACGAACCCGTTGCCCGGCGGCGCAATCTCGGAGTCGCCACCGCTGTCCCAGCAGGCCACGGAACCGTCGGTCGTCAGCCCGCAGGCCTGGTGCCGCCCGACGCTGATGGCGGCGAGCTCCCTGTCGGGGGGCTCGCCGACAGAGCCCCAGCAGACTGCCATGCCGCCCGCCTGGAGCACGCATGCACCCGTGTGCGACAAGCTGATCGCGGTCACCCCCTCGAGGTCCTCCCAGGGGTCGCTCTCCAGCCAGGCGGGAACGGCGAGAATCGCGAATATTCCGGCACCCCCTGCCAGCGCGACGAGGGCGGCCACCCAGCCATACCCCCACTCCCGCTCGCCCCTGCGCCGCCGAGCGCCTCTGCGACCGCCCGGCGAGATCGTCACGACCGTACCCAATCGGGCCAGCGCCCCGGTGAGCGCCCGCCCGGCCCGCGGCCCGCGCTTTGCCGTCGCATCGAACCACCTGGCCGCATCCCGCCTGCCACGATACATGGCCCTCTCCGCCTCTCCCGCACTGGTAGGCTTGCCGCGCGAGCGCGACTCGCGCGGGGGTATCGCCATGAAGGGTTCGGAGTACATCGCGAAGAGCTGGCTCGCCTACGGCGTCGAGGCCATCTTCCTCGTTCCCACCAACCTCTTCGATTCCCTCGTCATGCTCGAAGGGACGGGCGTCCGCCGCGTGCTCAGCCACGGCGAGAAGGCCGCCGCCTACATGGCCGATGGCTACGCCAAGGCCGCCGGCCGGCCCGGGATCGTCATCAGCCAGGGCGGCCCCGGCGCGACCAACCTCGCCGCCGGACTCGCCGAACCCTGGCAGGCCTCGACCCCCGTCATCGCCTTCACCGGCGCCCGCTCCGGGGCGCAGGCCTACAAGAACGCCTACCAGGACGTCCGCGCCCACTTCGAGAGCGTGACCAAGTACAGCGCCGATGTGACCCGCACCGAGCGGCTCGCCGACCTCATCCCCCAGGCATTCCGCGAGGCCACCTCCGGCGACCCCCGCCCCGTCCACCTCGCCATCGCCGCCGAGGCCGAGGCGGGCGAGGCGGACCTCCCCGAGCCCACCGGCGACCCCCGCTACGCGACCTCCCCCGCCGTCCGCCCCGGGCCCCCCACCGAGGGCGTCGACGAAGCCCTCGCCCTCCTCCTGGAGGCCGAGCGCCCCGTCATCATCGCTGGTGGCGGCGTCATGACCTCGGGCGCCTGGCCCGAGCTGATCGAGCTCGCCGAGAAGCTCGCCATCCCCGTCGCCACCTCCCTCTCCGGCAAGGGCGCCATCAACGAGAACCACCCCCTCGCGGTGGGCGTGCTCGGCTCCTATGCCCGCAAGTCCGCCAACGAGATCGTCGCCAACGCCGACCTCGCCCTCATCGTGGGCACCCGCACCGGCAGCCAGAGCACTAACGGCTGGACCCTCCCCGGCCGCGACGCCGACATCATCCACATCAACGTCGACCCCTCCGAGCTGGGCCGGAACTTCCCCGCCAACACCAGGGTTGGCATCTCCGCCGACGCGAAGATGGCCCTCGGAGCCATCGTCGCCGCTGCCGGCGACACCGTGCGCCCGCCCGGCGAGTGGGTCGCCGAGGTGCAGCGCATCGTGCGGAACTGGTGGGAGGGTAAGGAGCCCCTGCTCGCCTCCGGCGACTCCCCCATCCGTCCCGAGCGCCTCTGCCGCGAGCTCACCGAGACGCTTCCGCCCGACGCCGTCATCGTCGCCGACACGGGTTACGCCGCCGCCTGGTCCGGGGCCTTCGTCGAGCTCCGCCAGCCGGGCAAGCGCTTCCTCCGCTGCGAGGGTTCCCTCGGCTGGGCCCTCCCTGCCTCCGTCGGCGTGAAGGTCGCCGTCGGCGATACGCCCGTCGTCTGCTTCACGGGCGATGGCGGCTTCTGGTACCACCTCAGCGAACTCGAGACGGCCGTCCGCTACGGCCTCAACGTCGTCTACGTCGTCCTCAACAACCACGCCCTCGCTTTCGACACCCATATCCTCGACTTCCGCTTCGACAGCAAGGCCTACGAGCTCGCTGAGTTCGGGGATGTCGACTTCTCCGCCGTCGCCCGCGCCGTCGGCTGCGAGGGCGTGCGTATCACGGATCCTGCGCGCCTGCGCGGGGCCATCGAGGAAGCCCTCGGCAACGATCGGCCGACCGTCATCGATGTCGTTATCGACCACGATGCCGTCGCGCCCGTCACTGCCTACGACCGCGCTGGGCGCCGCGAGCGCATGGTGGTGGACGACCTCGACGAGATCGTTACCAGCCGCGCGGGTGGCGCCGCCCCCCAGTGACCTCGCCGCCCACCCCACCCCTCCGCAACCCCCTCGCCGCGCGCGTCCTGCCCTCCCGCTACTACTACGGGTGGTACGTGGTGGTGGGTGTGGCCATCGTCATGCTCGGCGGCGTCGGCGTCGGGTACTACGGACTCGCCGTCTTCCTGAAGCCCCTGCAGATTGCCCACGGCTGGTCCAACGCGAGCGTAAGCGGCGCCACCGCCCTCTACTTTGTCGTCTCCGGGCTCGCCGCGGCCGTGGTGGGCCCCTACATCGACCGGCGTGGCCCCATGCCCTACCTCACCGCCGGTCTCATTCTCACCGCCGTCATGGTCGGCTGCATCGGCTTCGTCGAGGAGCTCTGGCAGCTCTACGTCGTGTACACCCTCCTTGCCGTCGCCTTCGGGCTGGCCGGGGGCGTCTCCACCAACGTCATCATGGCGCGCTGGTTCATCCGCCGCCGCGCGCGCGCCATGAGCATCTCCGCCACCGGCGTCTCCTCCGCGGGGGTCATGCTCCCGCCCCTCGGCGCCTGGCTGATTGCCTCCGGCGGCCTCGAACTGACAACTCCCATCATCGCCGCCTTCACCATCGTCGTGGGTTTGCCCGTGGTCTTCCTCGTGCTCGTGTGGGATCCGAGCCAGATGCGCCTTCCCCCCGACGGCGCCGTCCCCGCCACCGGCCCGCCCGCCCACGCGGGCCTCAGCGATGAGGTCCAGACCCGCCGCTGGACGCTCTCGCAGGCCATGCGCACGCTCTCGTTCTGGGCGGTCGCGATCGCTTTCGTGCTGGTGCTGCTCTCACAGACGGGCTACCTCATCCACGAGATCGCGTTCCTGGAGGACCGCACCGGCTCGCGCACCGCCGCCTCGCTCGCCCTCAGCCTTGGCGCCATCGGCAGCATCGTCGCGCGCCTCATCGTCGGCGCCTTCGCCGACGCTCTCAGCAAGCGCCACCTCACTGCTGGACTCTTCGCCTTCCAGGCCGTGTCCGTGCTCCTCATCACCTTCATCGATACCGAGGTCACCAACTACGTCTTCGTCTTCACCTTCGGCCTCACCATCGGGAACATCTACATGATGCAATCCCTCCTCACGAGCGAGATCTTCGGCTACGTCTCCTTCGGGGCCGTCTTCGGCATGATCTCGTTCACGAGCCAGGTCAGCAGCGGCGCCGGGCCCCTGCTCGTCGGGCTGCTGGAGGAAGCCACGGGCGGCTACGAGACGCCCTTCCTCGTGACCGCCGGGGTCACCCTCGCCGCCGCCGTGGTCGTGCTCCTCGCCCGGCCCGTTCGCCCGCTCGAAGCCGAACCCTCCCCCGCCTAGCCTCCCGCGTAGAGGCCGTGCTCGCGGATGTAGGCCGCCACTTCCGCCGGAAGGGCGTCGCTGTCTTCCCCCGCCCCGACCAGTGTCCGTGCCTTGCTCGACGCCATGCGTCCGTGCTCCTCGTCCAGCCCCACCGTGACGATGCGTGCGGCGTACCGCGACGCCCGCTCCGCCACCCACGCCTCCATGTCCGCCACCGACACCTCCCCCCGGTTCGTGGCGACAACGCGGTGGTGTTCGAAGAACGGGTCGAGCACCGACTCCATCGGTCCCACGTAATACTGGTCGTCGAAGAGGCGCACGAGCGTGTCGTACCCCAGCACGAAGTCGAGGGTGGCCTCTGGCCAGGCCGCCCGCAGCGTCGCCGCCTGGTCGGCGATACGCGCCTGGTTCGCCGCCAGCACGGCAAGCCCCGGGCGCGAGGCCCGCGCCGCCAGCAGCATCCCGATGCGGTCCGCCAGCGACGCCCCCTCGATGCCCTTCGCCACGTTCCGCGTGGTCAGCAGCGCCGCGCCCCCCTCCACACCCTTCACCCCCTGCGCCAGGTGGAGCAGGTGCAGGTGGGCGCGCGTCGGCGGGTTGAAGGCCGAGGGGAGGACGGCCCACCCGCCCCGTAGCCCTTCCCCGGAGTCGAATCGTGCGACCGCGGCCGTCTCCTCCGCCGCGAGCGCCTCCAGGCGCTCTTCGAGTGTCGCTTCCATGCCTCGATTCTAGGGGCTCGCGCCTTCTCGCCTGCGCTGCCCTTGCCGTGCCGTTGTTGCTTTCTTGCCACCCGCTTGCCTCGCCGCCCCGCGCCCCCGTAGCGTGGCGACCGTGCCGGTTTCCCGGACGCCGATGGCCGTGCTGCTCCTCGGCGTCCTTGGCGTCTCCTGGGCCGCCATCTTCGTGCGCCTCGCCGATGAGGCCCCAGCCCTCACGATCGCCGCCTACCGCCTCCTCTTCGCCGCCGGTCTGCTCCTCCTCTTCGTCGCCTTCGCCCGCGCCCGCGGGAAGCTCGCCCTGCCCCCCCGATCGAGCCTGCCGCTGCTGGTGCTCTCCGGCGTCTTCCTCGCCGGGCACTTCTGGAGCTGGTTCGCCTCCCTCGAGCGCACATCCGTCGCCTCCAGCGTCGTCATTGTGGGCCTGCAGCCCCTCCTTGGAGCGCTCCTCGCCTTTGTTGTGCTGCGCGAACGCCCCAGCTCGCGCGAGTACGCCGGCCTCGCCGTTGCCATCGCGGGCCTCATCGTCATCGCCGCCTCCGACCTCGCCCGCGGCATCGAGTTCTTCATCGGCGACCTCCTCGCCCTCCTCGCCGCCCTCTTCGTCGCCGTCTCCCAGACCATCCGCCGCAAGACCCGCCACGAGACCGGCGCCGTCCCCTACTCCGCCGTCGCCTACACCGCCGCCGCCGTCACCCTCTGGCTCGCCGTGCTCGTCGTGCGTCCCTCCATCAGCGGCTTTGGTGCCGACGCCTGGACCTTCATCATCCTGCTCGCCCTCATCCCACAGCTCGTCGGGCACACCTCCATCAACTGGGCGCTGGGACACCTGCGCGTGGTCACGGTCGGCCTCGCCATCCTCGGGGAACCCCTGCTCGCGACCCTCTATGCCATCCCCGTACTCGGCGAGACGCCACCGATCGGGGTCCTCATCGGTGGACCGCTGATCGTGGCCGGCGTTGCCCTCGGACTCAGCGGCTCTGGTTCGCGCGAGCCCGTCGAGCCGCCAGGGTAAGCGCCGTCACGTCCGGAGGTGTCTCGATCGCCCGGCGGATGGCGGCCTCGTGCTCGCCGTCGTGCTGCCCCGCCCAGCCGGTCAGGTGGGCGCGAAGGGATGACGCGTGCGGTTCGCCCCAGGGCGTCACCACGCCCGCCACCCGCACCTCCCGGTCCAGCGCCTCAACCCGTATCGCCAGCAGCGCCACCACCACCGCCTCCCGCGACTCACGCATCGTCGTCACCAACTCATGAATGTCCTGATCCCGCACGCCGTCCATCAGCTCGACTCGCCGCGCTTCGAGCTCCGCCACATCCCGGACTCCGCCCGCCCACAGCTCCTCCTCCGGACGTTCTGCCGCTTCCACCAGTTCGACGACCATCGCGTCGACCGTCGCCACGTGCCGCACGTGGTCCAGGGCCGTCCAGGCGTCGTCGGGCGCCCGCCGGTCCCAGTAGTCCTCCGGCACGGAGGCGATCAGCCCCTCCAGCACATGCCGGCGCGCGGCAGCGCGTTCGACAAGGGTTCGCATCTCGGGAAGGGCGACCACCTCGCGACTCTACCAGAGGCCCCGCCGCCGCCCGCGACCTGCCCCTGCCGTGATCGCGGGCTACACTGCCCGAGGTGCGCCTCCTCCTCTTCGACATCGACGGCACCCTCATCGCGAGCGGCGGCGCGGGCCGCGACGCCATCGCCGACGCCTTCGCGGAAGAGTTCGGCCTCTCTGGCCTCGATGGCGTGCAGATCGACGGCCGCACCGACACGGGCATCTTCGAGGACGCACTCACCCTCGCCGGCGTCGATCCCACCCCGGAAGCCGTCGAGCGCATGACCGCCGCCTACATCGACCGCCTCCCGGAGAACCTCGCGAGCCACGATGGCCGCATCCTCGGCGGCGTCGTTGAGCTGCTCGACGCCCTTGAAGGCGGGGATGCCGTCATCGGCCTCGCCACCGGGAACATCGTGCGGGGCGCGGAGCTCAAGCTGCGCTACTACGGCCTCTGGGACCGCTTCCGGGGAGGCGGCTTCGGCGATGTCTCCTCCGACCGCACGAAGGTCCTCGCGGCCGCGCTCGAGACGTTGGCGGAGGCAGGTGGCGTCGATGTCGCTGCCGCCAGCCCCATCGTGATCGGCGACACGCCCCGCGATGTCTCCGCTGGGCACGCCATCGGCGCCCGCGTTCTCGCCGTCGCGACCGGCAACTACGACGAGGATGCCCTCCGCGAGAGCGGCGCCGACTACGTCCTCCCCGACCTGCGCGATACGAAGGCCGCCCTCGACATCCTGCTCGGCTAGCTCCCCAGCGCCTCGATCCGCTCGCGCAACCCCTCCGCCCGCGATTGGGCCTGCGCCAGTCGATCACGTTCCCCCTGCACGACCGCCTCGGGCGCGCGCTCCAGGAAGCGCTCGTTCGCGAGCTGCTTCTCAAGCCGCGCGATCTGTCCGTCCGCTTCCGCCAGCTCGCCCTCCAGCCGCTCGCGCTCGGCCGTGAGGTCCACCTCCGGCAGGGCCAGCGCCACCTCCGTGTCGCCGACCCGCGCGAAGGCGTACTCGCCCCCGGGAAGCTCCGCGTCCGCGTCCGTGACCTCCGGCTCGACCCGCGAGGTGAACGCCGTCGCCGCCGCCGTCTCGCGAAGCGCTTCCCCCTGGGAACTTGCCCGCAGGTACACCGCCGGACGCCCCCCCGCCTCCACGCCCTTCTCGGCGCGAAGGTTGCGGATTGCGCGGTTCACCTCGACTACGTGGCTCATCGCCGACTCCGCGTCCTCGTCCCGCCACACACCCGCGCTCTTCGGGAACCAGGCCACGATCAGCGCCGGGCCCAGGTCGTCGTCGAGGTGCTCGCGCAGCTTCCCCCAGAGCTCCTCCGTCACGAACGGCATGATCGGGTGCAGCAGCCGCAGGCTGTGGTCGAGCACGTGCGCCAGTACCGCCGCGGGACGCTCGTCGCCCTCGCGCAGGCGTACCTTGCTCATCTCCACGTACCAGTCCGCCAGCTCGCTCCAGATGAAGTCGTGGATGCGCCGCGCCGCCTCCCCCACCTGGTACGCCTTCAGCAGCGAGTCGACGTCGCCCTCCAGCCCCTCCAGCCGCGACAGCAGCCAGCGGTCCTCCAGCGCCAGCGACTCCCGGTCCGACGCGTGGGGACGCTTCAGGCGGCGACCATCGAGCTGCATCAGCACGTAGCGCGACGTGTTCCAGAGCTTGTTCGCGAAGTTGCGAGCCGCGGCCATGCGCTCCTCGCTGTACTTCATGTCCTGCCCGAGCGTGCCCATCGTCAGCAGCGCGAAGCGGAACGCGTCCGCCCCGTACTCCCCCGCCGCCACCAGCGGATTGACCACGTTCCCGCGCGACTTTGCCATCTTCGCGCCGGTCGCGTCGCGGATGAGCCCGTGGAAGACCACCGTGCGGAAGGGGATGTCGCCCTCCGGGGCGTGCTCGCGCATGTTGTAGAGCCCGAACAACACCATCCTGGCGCACCAGAAGAACATGATGTCGTAGCCCATCTGCATGTCGGTCGTCGGGTAGAAGTAGCGCAGGTCCTCGGTGTCCTCGGGCCAGCCCAGGTCCGAGTGCGGCGCCAGCGCCGAGGAGAACCACGTGTCGAGCACGTCCTCCTCCTGCCGGATGTCCGCGCTCCCGCACGATGCGCACGCCGTGGGGTCGTCGACCGCGACGGTCATCTCCCCGCAGTCGCAGTACCACACGGGAATCTGGTGCCCCCACCAGAGCTGGCGGCTGATGCACCAGTCGCGCAGGTTGTCGGTCCAGTTCAGGAACGTGTTCGCCATGCGCCCGGGGACCACGCGGATGCGCTCCTCGCGGATGGCCGCGCTCGCCGCGCTCGCCAGCGAGACGCCGGGCGCGTACTCCTTGTTCACGGCCACCCACCACTGCTCGCTCGGCAGCGGCTCGACCACCGAATCGCAGCGCTCGCAGCGCCCCACGCTGTGCGTGTACGGCTCCGTCTTCTCGAGGAAGCCGCCGTCTTCCAGGTCGCTCACAATCGCCGCCCGCGCCTCATCCACGGTCATGCCCGCGTAGGGCCCTGCCTCGTCGTTCATTCGGCCGTCCTGGTCGATGGCCACGATCACGTCGAGGTCGTGCCGCTGCCCGATCTCCCAGTCGAGCGGGTCGTGCCCGGGCGTCACCTTCAGCGCGCCCGTGCCGAACTCCAGCTGGAGCGCGTCGTCCGCCACGACCGGCAGCTCGCGACCCATGATCGGCAGCAGCACCGTCCGCCCGATGCGGTCCTCGTAGCGTTCGTCCTCGGGGTGAACGGCCACGCCCGTGTCTGCCACCATCGTCTCCGGGCGCACCGTCGCGACCGTCACGGCGTCGGGCAAGGGCATGCCGCCTTCACCCATCACCGGGTAGCGCACGTAGTAGAGCTGCGCCTCCTCCTCCTCGTGCTCCACCTCCAGATCGCTCAGGGCGGTGCTGCAGCGCGGGCACCAGTTGATCATTCGCAGCCCGCGATAGATGAGTCCGTCGTTGTAGAGGTTCACGAAGGTCGTGCGCACCGCCCGCACGATGTGCGGGTCCAGCGTGAACGTGTCGCGGCTCCAGTCGGCGCTCGCCCCGAGCTTGCGGTGCTGCTCGTAGATGCGCGGCCGCAGCTGCCGCACCCACTGCCAGACGCGTCCCTCGAAGCCCTCCCGCCCGAGGTCGTGCCGGGTGAGCCCTTCCTTCGCCAGCTCGCGCTCCATCACGTTCTGCGTGGCGATGCCGGCGTGGTCTTCGCCGGGAAGCCAGAGGGTCGGCTCGCCCTGCATGCGGTGCCAGCGCACGAGCGTGTCCGTGAGCGCGTCCTCGAGCCCGTGGCCGAGGTGCAGCTCCCCCGTCACGTTCGGTGGGGGCATCACGATGCTGTAAGGCGCCTCCCCCGGAACGACCCGCGCGCGGAAGTACTCGCCTTCTTCCCAGAAGGCGTAGATGCGGTCTTCCACCGTGTCCGGCTCGTAGGCAGAGGCGAGCCGCGTGCTGGCTGGTGCGTCGGCCATTGCCATTCCTCACTGATGCGGGAACGCCGCCCAGCGGCGGCGCTTCGGAAAAGTGTAGCAGCCACCCCCGCAACGCTCGGAAGCGGGATGGGGGTCGGTCAGTCGCCCTGCGTCGGGATCTGGCCTTCCACCAGCCGGATCACCACCTCGGCGACGTTCGCCATGGCGTCCGGCAGGTTGGCCACCAGCTCCCGCAGGACATCGCCTTCAGCCATGTCGGAGATGCCCCGCACCTCGAGGTAGGGGATTCCCGAGAAGAGCGCTGCCCTCGCCCCGCCTGCGCCCTCGAAGGCGACGGCCAGCGCGTCCGTGCGGGCGTGGATCGCATCCCTCCGTACGCGGCTGGAGATACCCTCGTCCCCGCTCGCGATCGGGGACCAATGGACCCGGAAGGGCCCGTCTGCTTCCTCGAACGTCGCGGCGAGCCTGGCAAGGTGCTCACCGGAGCCGTCGAAGTGCGGGGGTATCGGGCCAAGCACACCCGAGTAGAAGTCGTGCTCGACCGTCGCCGTCCCGACGACCACGTCACCCACCCGCACCGACTCCGTCAGCCCCCCCGCTACCCCCGCGCAGACCACCAGCGACACCTCGGGCAGATGGTCGAGCAGGTGCTGTGTCGTCACGCCGAACTGGACCTTGCCGAACCCGCCCGCTGCGAGGAACACCCCGGCGGCGGCATACTCGCGCAGGGTAACCCTGCCCGTGTCCCGAAGCAGGGGGCTGCCCCAGCGCTTTTCGAAGGCGCCCGCAAGGGCCTCGGATTCCTCCGTTATCGGTGCGATCACCAGCAAGGACATCGTGCCTCCCTCGGCGCGAGTCGAGGTCGCAACCCCGGAGCGCTGCCAGGAAGAAGCGGGCCTGCACCCACCACGTCTGCAGCCACCCCTGCGTGGTTCCGACGGACGGAGCCCCGGGCCGCGATGTGTCGCCGGGTAGGGTAATCCGTGGAGCGGGCCGATAGGATGGCTTCCAGGTGGAGGTGGGGTCCGACGTGTCGCCGGCGAGGATCTGTGCGGACTGTGGCCGGGAGATGCCGGCCGACAGCGTTGTGTGCGCCCACTGCGGGGGCGCACCGGACGATGCGTCCGGATCCAGCGCCACCGACCCAGACGTGGCCGCGCTGGCCCAGCAGGTCGGCGACCTCTCCGAGCGACTCTCTCAGATTGAAACGCTGATAGTCGACCTGCTCGTCCCTCCCCCCTTGCGCCGGGGGAGACCTGGCAGCCGCCCCGGCTTCCGCCCCGCCGCACCACTTCGCAGGCTAGCCCGGCGGAGCCTGCCCCGCTCCCCGCCCCCGAGCCTGCTGATCCCGCCCCGGCCGAGCAGGTCGCGCCTGCCCCGCCCCCCTCCCCCGCCGGGCGCGAGCCGGAGCCCGCAGAGGCGGCCTCGGAGGAGCCGGTCGCACCGTCGGTTCCACCAGCTGCCGCCCCCCCGCCCGACCACGGGTCCGCCCCGCCACCAGTCGGGCAGGTTGAGCCCCCCAGCCCACCACCTTCCCCGGGCGAGCCGGAGGACGTGGCGGCCTCGGCGGCTGTCGAGCCGGCCGCACCGGCTCCCCCACGCTCACCCCGGCGCGTCCCGCCTCAGCGCCCGCCGTTCGACTGGGAGCGACTCGTGGGCCGCAACTGGTTCGCCATCATCGGGGCGGTGGCCCTCGCCATCGCCGCCGGGTTCTTTCTCAAGCTGGCCTTCGATAACCAGTGGATCGGGCCGGCGGAGCGAGTGTTGCTTGGGGTTGTCGCCGGCCTGGCCATGATTGGCGCGGGCGAGTACACAGCCCGCCGCGCCCCGCCCTGGTCTCGGGCTGTCGTTGGCGGCGGCATCTCGGTCCTCTATCTGTCCATCTACGCCTCCTTCGGCTTCTTCGACCTGATCCCGCTCGTGCCCGCGCTCGTGTTTCTCGGGCTCGCGGTAGCCCTGGGCGGGGCGCTGTCCATCAGGCACAACTCGCGGGTCGTCGCCTTCCTCGCCCTGTTCGGCGCTTTCCTCACTCCCGCCCTCCTCGGCGACGACCTGGGCGACCGGCTGTATGTGGGGCTCGGCTACCTGCTGGTGGTCGACGCCGGGATCGTGGTGGTGGCCAGTGTCCGCGGGTGGCGCTGGTACACGCTCGCCGGCATGGTCGCGTCCTACGTTCTCTTTGCCGTCTGGCTCGACCGCATCCCGCCCGATGAAACCATCGGCGCCCAGCTTGGGCTATCGGGTGTGTTCCTCATCTTCCTGGGGGCCGCCACCCTCTACAACATCCTCTGGCGCCGGAAACCCAACCAGTTCGACATGACGCTCATCATGACGAACGCCTTTGCCTTCTACGGCCTCACGTTCGGCATCATGTGGGAAGAGTACGAGCCGTGGTTCGGCCTGCTCACCTTCCTGCTGGCGGCCTTCCACGCACTGGTCGCGCTCGGTGCGAAGCTCAGGCCGGGGGTCTCCCCGATCGTCCCGCTACAGCTGGGCGCTACGGCCCTGATCTTCCTCACCGTGGCCGCGCCCCTGCAATTCACCGGCGAGTGGACGTCGGTGGCATGGGCGGCGGAAGGCGCCGTCGTGGTCGGGCTGGGCATCATCACGCGCAACTGGCTTAGCCGTATTTCCGGACTGCTGGTGCTTGCCTGCGCGGTCGTGCGCATCCTCGCCCTCGACACCGGATCGGTGGATGTGGCCGGGTTCATCCCGGTGCTGAACGGCAGGTTCCTGGCCTTCGCCTTCGGCATCGCGGGGCTGTACGCGGCCGCCTGGTTGTACGGCTTCCGGGGTGGTCCGGCGCCCCCGGCCTACAGGCCGCCCCAGACGACCGTGCTCGGGTTCGCCGTACTGTTCGGCGAGCTCGTCAAGCTGTTCGTGGCCTTCGAGAAGCACGCCACCCGCGTGCTCGTGGCTGCCGCGAACCTGATGACGCTGTGGATCTTCAGCGCCGAGGCCATCAGCTATTTCGACCGCCAGGCATTGGAGGCCGTCGGTAGCGGCGCCGCCTCCCGAGCCAGCCATTCACTGCTGTCGACCCTGACCTCCACCTGGGCGGGCTACGGCGCCATTCTTGTCGCCGTGGCCCGCTGGCGAGGGGGCGCCTTCCTCGCCCTGAGCGGGCTGACAGTCGTTGCCGTGGCCACCCTCAAATTGCTCCTGGTCGACACCCTCACCATCGGCATCCCGGAGGGCTCGCACACGGTCGTTCTGAACTTCTACGTGCTCTCCTTCGTGTTCGTCATGGCCGGAATCGCGACGGCGGCCTATGAGGAGAGGCGTGCGGGGGTCTTCTCCAGGAGGCTGGGCTTCTCGGTCATGACCGGCCTCGGGATCGCCGCTGCCGTTGCCGTTGGGTGGGTGCTCACCGCCGAAATCGTGCGCTTCTTCGGCAACCGCGAGCTGGTGGAGGGCGGCAACTACCAGATCCCCGCGCATCTCACGCTGACCTCCGCCTGGGCTGCGTACGGCGCCCTCCTGATGGCCCTGGCCCGATGGCGCCGTGCGGGAGGGTTTGCGGTGGGCGGCCTGTTGGTCGTCGCAGTGGCCGGTGGGAAGTTCCTGCTGTTCGACACGTTCCTTGTCGGGATCCCCGAGGGCTCGCACCTGCCCGTCCTGAACTACTACGTCCTCACGTTCGCTTTCGTCATGGCGGGACTCGCGACCGCGGCCTACGTCGGCAAGACTTCCGAGGCCTTCTCCGCGAGGTTCGGACGGCACTTCATGACCGGCCTCGGGATCGCCGCTGCCCTGGTCGTTGGCTGGGTGCTCACCGCCGAGGTCGTGCGCTTCTTCGGCCACCGCGAGTTGATGGAGGGCGGCAGCTACCAGGCGCCCATGCACCTGACGCTGACATCCGCCTGGGCGCTCTACGGCGCGCTGCTGATGGCCGTGGCGTGGTGGCGAAGCACCCGGTCCATCGCTATCGGCGGTCTGGCTTTCGTCGCGGTCGCCGCCGGGAAGCTGCTCTTCTTTGACACCTTCTTCATCGGCACTCCCGAGGGCCCACACACCATCTTCCTGAACTCCTACTTCCTCACGTTCGTCTTCATCATGGTTGGCATCATGACCGTCGCTGGTCTGGAGAGAATGTCGGGCGTCTACTCCCAGGTGCTCGGCCGCCCCGTCACGATGGGCCTGGTCGTCGCCGCCAACGCAGTCATCTTGTGGGTGGTCACGGCCGAGGTGGTGCGCTTCTTCAACCACCGCGAGCTGGTGCAGGGCGGCGACTTCGAGGCCGCCATGCACCTCACGCTGACGCTCATGTGGGCTGGCCACGCGGCATTCGTGATCTCCGCGGGCATCTTCCGGGGGTCACGTGCGCTCCGCGTCATGGGAATCATCATGCTCGCCGTGCCGGTGGCGAAGCTGTTCCTGTTCGACGTGTTCCTGCTTGAACGGGGCTACCGCGTGGGCGCGTTCAGCATCCTGGGCGTGCTGCTGCTGGCCATGGGCCTTGCCTACCAGCGTTACAGCGCGACCGTGAAGGGACTCTTCCGAAGTGACCCGGGCGCGGTCGACGCCCCCGAGTCCGGGCTGGGCGATTAGGCGGCGGCAGCCGCTTCCCTCAGGGCCCTGGTCCCTCAGCGCAGGTCGAGGTCGCGGCCCCGGAGCGCCGCCAGGAAGAAGCGGGCCTGCACCCACCACCCGTACGCCGCCAGCAGGGTGATCGGGATCACGATCGCCAGCAGCCAGAGCTGGTCCCCCACCACCGCCCACACGATCACCCCGCTCGCGACCGCGAACAGGA
Organism: Tepidiformaceae bacterium; assembly: GCA_965214395.1. Lineage (GTDB taxonomy): Bacteria > Chloroflexota > Dehalococcoidia > Tepidiformales > Tepidiformaceae > UBA2991. Next base: position 27,622 of record CBDCBZ010000001.1, on the reverse strand, counting down.
TGCCCGTCACCGCATGGATGGAGATTGCCGTCCACCGCGCATCACGGTCGAGCCAGCTCCCCCTCACAGCGCTACCAGGCGTCGCGCCGCCTCCGCCAGTGTTTCGTCCGATTTCGAGAACGTGAACCGCACGAAACGCGACCCTGCTTCCTGATTCTTATAGAAGCTTGAGCCCGGAACGGGCGCGACCCCCGCCCGCTCGATCAGGTTGAGCGCGAAGGCCGTGTCGTCGCCGTCGAAGCCGAGGTCGCCGAAGTCCGCCATCACGTAGTAGGCGCCCTCCGGCTTGTGGCAGATGAATCCCGCTTCCCGCAGCGCGATCAGCAGCCGGTCCCGCTTTCCCTGGTACATCGACCGCAGCTCCGGGTAGTAGGGCTCGCCCTGCTCCAGCGCGACCGCCCCGGCCTGCTGCAGCGGCGCCGGCGCCCCCACCGTCAGGAAGTCGTGCACCTTGCGCACCGCCTCGCTCAGGTGCGGCGGCGCGACCACGTACCCCAGCCGCCACCCCGTCACGCTGAACGTCTTCGAGAGCCCGCCGACGGTCACCGTGCGGTTGTACATCCCCGGCAGGGTCGACATCGGCAGGTGCTGGTGGTCGTCGAAGAGGATGTGCTCGTAGATCTCGTCGGTGAAGCAGAGGCAGTCGAACTCCTGGCAAAGCGCCGCGATCTGCCCCAGCTCCTCGCGGTCGAACACCTTGCCGCTGGGATTGTTCGGCGAGTTCACGATGATCGCCTTCGTGCGCGGCCCGAACGCAGCCCGCAGCTCCTCCGGGTCGAACACGAAGTCGAGTCCCCGCAGCGTTACGAACTTGAGCGTCGCCCCGCTCATGGCCGCGTCGGGCACGTAATTCTCGTAGAACGGCTCGAAGACGATGACCTCGTCCCCCGGCTCCACGAAGGCGAGCATCGCGGCCATCATCGCCTCGGTCGCCCCGCAGGTGACCGTCACCTCGAGCTCGGGGTCGATGTCGAGCCCGTAGTGGCGCCGCACCTTGTCCGCGATGGCGTTGCGCAGGCGCGGGTCGCCCCAGGTGATGGCGTACTGGTTCACGTCCCCTTCGATCGCCTCGATCGCCGCGCGCTTCACGAAATCGGGGGCGGGGAAGTCGGGGTAGCCCTGGGCCAGGTTGATGGCGCCGTGCAGGAACGAGAGCCGCGTCATCTCGCGGATGACCGACTCGGAGAAAACCGCCGTCCGCGAGGCGACCAGGGGACGCTGGGGCATGCCCACGATTCTACGTTCGCCCCGCGAATGCGCTCCTTGACCCCCTGCTCAGGCGTCCAGCTCCCGCAGGACCACGACCGGGATCTTCCGGTCCGTTCGAGCTTCGTGGCCCGCGTAGTGACCGGAGCCTGCCTTGAAGAGGTTGTAGAGGCGCTGGCGGTCTTCCTCCGGCGCCGGCTCGGCGTGCATGGCGCGTCGCTTCCCGCGTGTCTCAACCACGACCTCCGGGTTGGCGACGCAGTTGTAGTACCAGGCGGGATTGCGCGGCCCGCCCCAGAGCGAAGCGGGGATGAGCAGTGCCCCGTCGTGCTCCACGTAGAGCAACGGCGAGGTCTGCTGCTTCCCCGACCGCGCCCCGGTGGTCGTCAGCAGCAGGACCGGCAGTCCGAACTTCCCCATCACCCATCCCCGGGTCAACCGAAACACGAACGTGTGGAACGGCGCGAACAGCTTCAGGAAGTACATCTGGACCGCGAACATCAGCGATTCGGACCCCGGTTCATCGGGTAGGGCTGCCAGCGACGCAGGTCCGTGTGCGGCAGCACCTCCGGGTTCACGGCGCTCCGCGGCCAGCGGCCCTGCAGCGCCGTCGCGATCTCACGGCCGGTGCGCCTGCGCGTCTCCGGCATCATCCGCGCCGTTGCCGAGGCGATGTGCGGCGTCACGATCACGTTATCCATGTGCAGCAGCGGATTCTCCGGGTTCGTCGGTTCCACCTCGAACACATCCAGCCCCGCACCCGCGATCTCGCCGTCCTCCAGCGCTGCGATGAGCGCTGTCTCGTCCACCGTCGGCCCCCGCCCGTTGTTCACGAAGATGGCCGAGGACTTCATCGCGGCGAAGTGCTCCCGCTTCATCAGGGGGCGCGTCTCCGCGTTCAGGGGCGCGTGCATGGAGACGTAGTCCGATCGCTCCAGCATCTCCATGAGGCCGACCGGCTCGACGCCCTCCGCTGTCATCGTCAGTTCACTCACGAACGGGTCGTAGGCGATCACGTGCAGGCCGAACGGCTGGCAGCGCCGGGCGACCGCCCGCGCGATGTTCCCGAACGAGATCAGCCCGACCGTCTGGCCCCAGAACCGGGGCACGTCGCTGAACACGGGCCGCGCCTCCCGCCACTTCCCCTCGCGCATCAGCCGGTCCATCAGCTTCAGCCGGCGGGCCGCCGCGAACATCAGCGAGATCGTGTGGTCCGCCACCTCCTCGACGAAGATGTCCGGCACGTTCGTGACGACGATGCCCTTCTTCGTCGCCGCCTCCACGTCGACCGTGTCCGCGCCGACGCTGCTGAGCCCGATCACGACGCAGCGGTCGAGCCCCTCGATAATTTCGGCGTTGATGCGCCGCCCCGGCGCGATGACCGCGTCCGCGTTGCGCGCCGCCTCGGCGAACTCGGCGTCCGTCTTCGCCGGAATCTCCAGGATCGTCGCCCCGATCGGGTCGAGCGCCTCGCGCTCGTAGCGGAAGTCTCCCATTCCCGACCCGCCGCGCGCCTGCGCCGCGACCACGTAACCGCCTGACTCGTTCGTCATGCTTTCGCTCCTGCCTGTCAGTGCGCGCGATTCTCACGCCCGAGGTCGGACCTGTCTACGGTGTTGAGGGGAGAGGGAGGGTCAGGCCGGAACCGGCACGCCCACGCGTACCGCCGGAATCGCCGCGCCCCGGAAGAAGCCGACCACCGCGCCGCCCTGCAGCAGGCTCGACACGTAGACCGCACCCTCCGGCGCCCGGTCCGTGACCGTCGCGGGCGCCCTCAGCGTGACCTCGCCGTCCGTCAGTTCGACTTCGTCCTCGTCGCTGATGCCGAGTCGCTCGGCGTCCTCTTCGCTTACCTGGACGTGGTCGTAGCGATGGAGCTGCTCCGCCTCGGGATGCCTCAACGCTGCCGCGTCGGTCGCCGTGTACTGGTCACGACCGGTGATGATGCGCAGCCCCTCGCCGCTCGCTGCGGCGTCCGCCACCGGCGCCATCGAGCCCTGCCCTGACGCCGCCACCTCCAGCCGCACGCCCTCGCCGATGATCAGGTCGGCGGCGGGCTGGTAGGCGGGAGTCTCGTTGGCGATGGCCGCGAGCGCCGTCTCCGGGTCGGCGGGAACGTCGACATCGAGCGCGCCCGCGAGCTCGGACAGCGCCGCGAAGCAGGTCACGGCGTCGCCCTCCGGCGCGATCGCCGGCTCGAGCCGTTGCACGCGGAAGTCGCCCTGCGTGTACGTGCCCCGCGAGGCGTAGGAACGCCCCTCCGCGAGCACGGCCGTCGCGCGCTTCGCCGTCTCGTGCGCCACGTTGTCGATGACGACGAGCGCGTCGAGCCCGTCGAGCGCGGCCGCCGCGCCCGGCAGGCGCATCGTGGGGTCGTCGCGTACGACGAGCAGGCCGGTCAGGCCCTCGAGCGGGTTGTCGTTGCCTTCGACGGCCACGCCCACGTCGAGCAGGCCGTGCGTGTTCACTTCCGGCGGTGCGACGACCAAATGGTCGGAGGCTGCTTCGCCGTGGAGCGCCACCGCGAGGTTCGCCGCCCCGCCCGCCATCGCCCCCGCAATCGCGGGTGAAACCGGGTTCGGTGCACAGACCACGATCGCGCCTTCGCTCGCACGCAGCGCTTCCGCAGCCGCGGCGATGTCGCCGCTTGCTGCCTCGCCCGCGACGGCGCTGGCGAGAGCCGCGGCCGCCTGGCCTTCCTCGCCGGCGGCGGGCCGGATCCAGTGGGTCGCGAAGTCGACAAGCTCGCTGCGCAGCGCCCCGATCACGACCAGCGTCGCCTTCTCGTGCGCGACGGCATCCTTGATGCGCACGCTCAGGACGTTGTGGCTCTCCTCGAGGTCGTCCGCGACGACCACGATCGCCTTTGCCTTCGGGATGCGGGTCATATCCGTGGCCATGCGCCAGGTGCCCAGCCGCGCCTCCAGCGCGCCCTTCGCCGCCCGCATCACCGGTCCGAGGGGGCTGTCGGCCGTCGTGCCGAACCCGCCCGCTATCAGTTGAGCCAGGTGCGCTTCCTCGTTCGTGACGGTGCCGCCCACGAGCACGCCCACGCGTCCCTTGCCGGCGGCCTCGCGCAATGCGCTCGCCGCTTCGCTGGCCGCGTCCTCGAGCGAGGCCGGCGCCTGGATGACCCCGCGCTTCACGAGGTGGCGTGAGAGCCGCTCGCGCGGCTTCAGCGAGTCGTAGTGGTAGCGCCCGCGCACGCAGATCTGGTCACCCGCGAACTCGTTGCCGGGGCCGGGACGCACGATCACGCCGCGCCCTTCCCGCGATCCCATGCTGATGCTGCAGCCGACCGCGCACGAGTCGCAGGTCGTCGTTGTCCATGTGTCCGGCTTCGCCACCCACTTGTTCGGGTGCTCCATGAGCGCCGCCGTCGGGCAGACGTCGATGCAGGCGCCGCTGAAGTCGCAGTTGCTGTCGTGGATGGCGCCGCCCGCGCCGAACGTGATCTGCAGGTCGAAGCCGCGCCCGCCGAGCGTGATCGCGCTCGTGTGGCGCTTGTCCTCGCAGACCCGCTGGCAGCGCGTGCAGATGATGCACATCTGCGGGTCGAACTCCATGTACGGGTTCGCCCGGTCGGCAGGTGGCTGGGGCGCCTGATAGAAGGTGCGCTCCTCGCCCACCCATGGCTCGTAGCCCGACATCCCGACCATCTCGCAGGTCGCCTGCAGCTCGCAGCGGTAGTTCTTCGAGCAGGTCAGGCAGCGATGCGTGACCACGTCGTCGCGAAGGCAGATGTCGCCCGGATGGCAGTGCTCCCGCCGGTGGCAGGTCAGGCAGCGCTCGCTGTGGTTCGAGATGAGCACCGAAAGGACGGCGCGGCGCGCCTCCTGCACCTCGTCGGTGTCCGTGCGGACAGTCATCCCGTCCTGCACGACACTCGTGCAGGCCAGCTGCAGCCCCGGGGGGCCTTCGATATCGACCAGGCAAGTGCGGCAGCCCGCGTACGGCTTCAGGCCGTCCACGTAGCAGAGGTTCGACATGTAGATGCCGTTGTTCTTCAGGACCTCGACGAGGGGCGCCCCCTCGGGCGCCTCGATCGTGCCGCCGTTCGCCGTGATTGTCGCCATCGTCTAGAGCCGGTGGAAGTCGCCGTCGGGGTCGGGCGCCTTCATCCCGTTCGGGTAGGTGTTGTCGTTCCGCTCCAGGAACGACTGCGCCATCTGGCTGAGGGTGTGCTTATCGCGGTACATCTCGTCGAAGTTGGTGACCGCGTCATCGAGCGGGCCACCCGGCTGGATCGCCTCGTAGGGGCAGGCCTCGGTGCAGAGTCCGCAGTACATACAGATGCGGAAGTCGATCTCGTAGCGGTCGATGTTGCGCCGGCCCTCGGCGTCCTGGCTCGTGGCCACCAGGATGCAGCCGTCGGGGCAGGCCTGCGCGCAGGTGCTGCAGCCCGTGCAGCGCTCTTCGAACCATAGCAGGTTGGTGCGCGCGTACACCGGAACCGGTCGCGAGACCTCCGGGTACTCGATCGTATCCACGGGCTTGAAGAGCTGGCGAATGGTCAGACCCATCCCGCGCGCGATGCCCGTGCCGTAGGCCATCCGATCCTCCTGGAGAAGCGGGCCGATCGTAGCCCGCCCGCCTCGTGATGACAATCACGAACCTCCGCGCGAGCGGGTACACTCCGCGCGTCAATCACCCCACGGAGGCGAGACATGCTCTTCGAGCTGCGTCAGTACCGCATCAAGCCGGGCCAGCAGGCGGCCTGGGTCGAGTTCATGGAGAACACCATCATCCCCTTCCAGCAGTCGAAGGGCATGGTCATCCTCGGCAGCTTCACCGACGAAGAAGACGAGACCGTTTACATCTGGGTCCGCCGCTTCCGCGACGAAGCCGAGCGCGAGGCGCAGTACGAGGCGGTCTACCAGAGCGACGAGTGGAAGAACGAGATCGGCCCCCAGATCCCGGAGATGATGGAGCGCGAGGGCATCGTCGTCCGCCGTCTCAACCCCACCCCCCACTCCGCCATCCAGTAGGGGGCGGCCGCGGAGTCCGGCCCCCTACAGCTTCCGCAGCTTCGTGAAGCTCTTCAGCTCCCGCGGCGGGTCCAGCGTGCGCCCCACGATGCTGAACGACACCTCCCCTACGTAGATGTCGCCGTGCGAGTCCACGGCCACCCCGTGCGGTGCGATGAACTGACCGGGCCCCTCGCCCTCATCCTCGTCCCCGAAGCGCGCCAGCAGGTCGCCGCCGCGACTGAGGATGCTCACGCGGTGCCCGAGGCCGGGGCATCCCTCCATGCCGCCCATCCCGTTCAGCTCGCCGATGTACACGTTCCCGTCCGGGCCGATCACCATCCCGTCGGGACGGTGGATGTTGTTCCACATCTCGATGAAGTTCCCCTCCGTGTCGAACACCTGCACGCGATGGGCCTCGCGGTCGGCCACGTAGACGCGCTCCTCCTCGTCGATGGCCACGTTGTGCGGCCGGATGAACTGCCCCGCGTCGATGCCAGGCCCGCCCCACGAGAGCACATGTTCGCCCTCCGCCGTGTAGCGATGCACGTTCGAGTTCCCGTACCCGTCCGTGATGTAGAGGTCGCCACTCACCGGCGAGACCGCCGCGTGAGTTGGGCGGTTGAAGGGGGCGCCGCTCCAGATCGGCGAAGGGTCTCCGCCCAGCGTCATGAGCAACTCGCCTTCCTGCGACCACTTGGTAATCGAGTGCGTGCCGTCGTCGACGCACCAGACCGCCTCGTCGGCGCCGATGAACATGCCGTGCGTACGCGCGTCGAACACGCCGCGTCCGAAGCTCCGCAGGAAGCTCCCCTGCCGGTCGAACACCATCACCGGGTAGTCGGTATTCCTGGTGAGCAGGAACACTTCATCGCGCGAATTGACCGCCACGCCGGGCGTTTCCCGCAGCGTGACCCCCTCCGGAAGCTGCTCCCACCCCTCCGCTACCTCATACGTGAAATCGCCGTCTCCCAGGACCACTGCCATCGTTCGACTCCCTCTGTCGTGACCGCCGCCGATTGACCCCACCCGCGGACCGATCACAGACTGCGAGCGATGGTAACGGCTCGGCAGCCCGCTGGGGACGCCGCCCCTGCCGAGGTGGCGGCCCGCCAGCGTTTCGCCGTCTCCGCGGCGTCCCTGCGAAGCCTGCTCCGCTGGCCCCGGAGCGGCGCCCTCCTCCTTGTCGCCGCCTACGCCCTGCTCTTCGCCCTTGGCACGCTTGTCCTGCTCGCCCCCGCCGCCTCCACCGACGGCGCCACCGCCGCCGATGCGTTCTTCACGACCGTTTCCGCGGTCACCCTCACCGGCCTCACGACCGTGCCCGTGCAGGAGCACTGGACCCTCCTCGGCGAAGGCGTCCTTGCCGCCCTCACGGGCCTCGGGGGACTCCTCTACCTCGTCGGCGCGACCGTCCTCCTCTGGCTCCTCGGGCGCCGGCTGGGCATGCGCGACTCCGGCATGCGGCGCCTCTTCCGGGGCGTGCCCGGCATCGGCGAGGTGCTGGGGGTCGTGCGAACGGTCCTGGTCGCCGCCTTCGCGGTGCAGGCGGTCGGCGCTGTGGCCCTCTTCCTCGTGATGCTCGCGGCCGACGTCCCCCCCGACTGCGCCCTCTGGTGGGGACCGTTCCACGCCGTCAGCGCCTTCAACAACACCGGCTTCGCCCTCCCCGATTCCGGCTACGCCGCCTTCGGCGACGACATCCCCGTCCTCGCCGTCACGGGCGCCCTCGCCATGTTGGGCGCCATCGGACCCCTGCCCCTCGCCCTCTACGCCTCGCGACGCTCCTTCCGCCGCCTCCCCCTCGATGCGCGCCTCATCCTGCTGGCGATGGCGGCCGTGCTTGTTGGTGGGGCGGTGGTGCTCCTTCTCGGCGAGTGGGCGAATCCCGCCACGCTCGGGGCCGAGCCCGAGTGGCGCCGCCCCTTCATCGCCCTCTTCGAGTCCTCCGCCCGCACCACCGGCTTCACCACCCTCGACCCCGCCGCCTTCCGCGAGGAGAGCAAGGTCTTCGGCACCGGCCTCATGCTCATTGGAGGCGCCGCGGGGTCGGTCAGCGGCGGCCTCAAGGTCGGGACCATTGCCGTCCTCGCGATCGGCCTCTTCGGAGCGCTGGCCGGCCGCGAACGGCTCTCGCTATTCGGCCGGGAGCTCCCGCCCCACGCCTTCCGCCACGCGCTCGCCATCACCTTCTTGTTCGGGGGCGCGGTGACCTTCCTCGGCGCCGGCGTTGTCGCCTCCTCCCACGCCGCCCCCCTCGACGCCCTCTTCGAAGGCGTCTCCGCCATCAGTCTCTCCGGCTGGTCCGTCGGTCAGGCGCCGGAAGCGGGAGCCTGGGAGCGAGGACTCCTCATCACGGCCATGCTCGTGGGCCGCTTCGGTCCCATCCTGCTGGTCCTCCAGATGGCCCGCATCCGCCGCCAGCCCGCCGCCCGCCACCTCGAGGACAGCATCCGCTTCGGCTAAGCGAACGCCGCCGCCCGCCGCCGTTCTAGGATTGTGGCCATGGAGCGTATCCGCCCGATGTCGCGGCGCGCCTGGGCAGGGATGGTCGTTGCGGTCGGCGTGGTGGCTGTGGCGATCTTGGTGCCGGTCGTCCTGCTGGGTGGTGGGGAGGGAGCCGGCGGCGACGCCCCGAGGGCAGCTCTCTCCATGGAGACCTGCCTGGCATTCGTTGGATCGGGTGACACCGTGCCGGAAGGCGGTCCCTGCCTGGTCGTCGTTTCCGACGGATCGCCGGACTCCCTCCTGCTGGAGTGGGTCGGTGGCCCCGATGACGCTACCCGATGGCAGTATCGGAGAACCCGCTGGAACAGCGCCGAGTCTCGCCAGGAACCATGGGGAGCGTGGCAGGAGGTTCCCGGCAGCGACTCGGCGACGCGGGCCTACCGCCTCGACGCGCTCACCAGCTCCACGGGGCGCCGCTTCGAGGTTCGCGCGGTTGTGGACGGCGTTGCGGGTCCTCCCTCCAACCTCGATGGTGGCATCACCCACGAGCCCGGCCGCCTACCAACCCTCTACGCGGGCAACATCGCGGAAGGAGATGGGCGGACCGAGTGGCAGCTCGGTTCCTTCGTCTTCACCATCCCCGACGGGTTGCGTCTGGCGGGTGGCCTCACCTGGACCTCCGACGGTGACTCGGGCACGGCGGTTTACGACTTCAATGGGCGGGGAAGCCTCAACTTCATCCACACGCAGGGCGTGGTGAGACCCCACACACGGGACGGCCTCTCGGCCGGCGCCCGCCTCCGCTTTCAGGTGCTGCTCAACGCGCTTGTCGCCTCGGTGCGCGTCCTGCCCAGCGAGTAGGGCGCCTTATTCCCAGACGTAACCAGCTGCCCGCGGGTCCGCGTGCAGTCCGGCGTAGTCGCTCTGGAAGTGGTGCGCTTGCATACCCACCGACCGCGCCGCCTCGACGTTCTCCGCGAGGTCGTCGATGAAGAAGCAGGCCGGTTCCGGCAGCCCGATGCGCTCCGCCGCGAGGTGGTTAGATGATCATCGGCGGCGCCGCCGGGTCGGTCAGCGGCGGCCTCAAGGTCGGGACCATTGCCGTCCTCGCGATCGGCCTCTTCGGAGCGCTGGCCGGCCGTGAACGGCTCTCGCTATTCGGCCGGGAGCTCCCGCCCCACGCCTTCCGGCACGCGCTCGCCATCACCTTCTTGTTCGGGGGCGCGGTGACCTTCCTCGGCGCCGGCGTTGTCGCCTCCTCCCACGCCGCCCCCCTCGACGCCCTCTTCGAAGGCGTCTCCGCCATCAGTCTCTCCGGCTGGTCCGTCGGTCAGGCGCCGGAAGCCGGAGCCTGGGAGCGAGGACTCCTCATCACGGCCATGCTTGTGGGCCGCTTCGGTCCCATCCTGCTGGTCCTCCAGATGGCCCGCATCCGCCGCCAGCCCGCCACCCGCCACCTTGAGGACAGCATCCGCTTCGGCTAGCGGGCGACGGCGTACCATCCGGATGCTGAAGAAGGAACGCCGATGCGAGGGGTCGTCACGGACACCCTCCGCCGGCCCCCGGGAGGCTCTTTGCCATGGCTCGCTGGCTCATGCTCGCGCTCGTGGGAGCGCTCACGCTCTCCGTCGTACTCTCCGTCGCCGCGCAGGACAGCTCGACGGCGAATGTGCAGCTCCGGGTCTGGCAGAGCACCGCAGACCCGCTGAACGTCTACGTAAGCGCCCGCCACGAAGCCGGGCGCTGGGATGCCATCGGGACGTTCCAGTTGCCGCTTGATGATGAGAACGCCCCGGGGACGTATCGGTACGGTGACGTCACGCTGCCGATCACTCTGCCGGAGTCGTCGGTTGTCGGTGACGGTCCAACGCTCACCCCCGTCGCGCGAGGTCCAGCGTTGACCCTTCAATCCTGCCGCTCGTTTGCGAGCGACGAGCAGGACGTTTCTTCGGATGCCCCCTGCCTCCTCGTCGTCTCAGATGGATCCCACGACACGCTCACGCTGGAGTGGGTTGGTGGTTCGCCCACCTCAGCAGGCTGGCAGTACCGGCAGCGCCGCTGGGAGAATTTCCAGCCTTTGCCCTGGGGAGCCTGGACGGGCGTTCCCCAGGGCTGTGCGACTACCCGCGCCTGCCGTCTGGCGGGACTGCCTGAAGGCGCCGCCCTCGACTTCCAGGTGCGGGCGGTGGGTGGCCCTCCGTCGCCCGTCGCACAGGGGGACATCCCCTTGCAGGGCAACCTTCCCTGGGTGTCTTCCTCCCAGGTTGCGGAAGGGGATGGGACCACCGCGTGGATCGTCTCGGAGTTCACCATCACCATTCCAGCCGGCGTGCGGCTGGGGGACGGGGGCTACTTCACCGGCGAGTGCGAGCCGGACGACGAGGGATGCATCAGCGGGGGCGTACAGATTAACCACCTTCCCACCGGCTCCAGACTGTCGTTCTCCCGAGATGGAGCGAGGGTAAGCCGCTACATCCATCCGGATACCGGCGACCAGGCAGATGCCATCAACGCCATCTTCGACGAGATCGTTGCGTCCGTCCGGGGCCTTGCGCTCGAGTAGGGGCCCTTACTCCCAGGCGTAACCCGCCGCCCGCAGGTCCGCGTGCAGTCCGGCGTAGTCGCCCTGGAAGTGGTGCGCCTGCATCCCCACCGACCGCGCCGCCTCGACGTTCTCCGCGAGGTCGTCGATGAAGAAGCAGGCCGGTTCCGGCAGCCCGATCCGCTCCGCGGCGAGGTGGTAGATGGCCGGGTCCGGCTTCGCCAGCCCGACCAGCCCCGAGATCACGCGGTCATGCCAGTCGATATCGACGCCGAAGTCGTCGGCGATGCGCGTCTCGAGGTCGGGAGCGGCGTTGCTCAGCAGCCCGATGCGGATACCCGCCGCCCGCAGCGTGTTCGCCAGGGCGATGTTCGAGTCGTGCAGCCTGATCGGACGCGCGTACCACTCCTCGAAGAGGCCCTCGGCGCGGTCGCCGCAATGCTCCGCTAGCGAGGCGATTGCCGCCGCCCGCCAGATCGAGCGGTCGCTGATACGGCCCGTCTGCAGCGCCCGCCACTCGTCCGTCCCGTACAGGGCGCGTCGCAGGGCCCGCGTGGGCAGGCCGTTGCGCTCGCAGAACTCGTCGTACTGGTCCCAGTCCTGGCGTAGCAGCACCCCGCCGAAGTCGAACAGGACCGCCCGATCGCCGGTCATGGCGCCCTCGCCTAGCTCTCGCGCTGCTGCTGGTAGAAGTTCCTGCCCTCGATTGCCGGGCGGAAGATCTGGGGCATGCGCTGGAACATGTCGTCCACCGTCCAGGGCTCCTTGCCCTGGATCTGGCGGATCGCCTCGGGCGTATTGAAGAGCGATACCTGGAAGCCCGATGCGCCGATGACCTGCCCGTTGATCCAGCCCGACTCCTTGCTCGACAGGTACACCACCGGCGGCGCCACGTTGTCCGGCGACATCTCCCGTGCGCGATCCTCGGCGGCGCGCTGCTGGGCTGCGTCCAGTTGGCGCCTGCGCTCGGGCGGAATCGTGTCGCCCATGCGCGTGGCCGCGCCCGGGCTGATCGCGTTCGAGGTCACGCCGTAGCGCGCCAGCGCGTTCGCGCACGAGTATGTCAGCCCCACGATGCCGAGCTTGGCGGCCGCGTAGTTCGGCTGCCCCGGCGACCCCGAGAGCCCCGACACCGAGGTGAAGTTGATCAGCCGGTAGTCGCCCCTGCGTTCCGACCGCCAGTAGATAGAGGCGTACTTCGAGGTGTTGAACGTGCCCTTCAGGTGCACCGCGATGACCGCGTCCCACTCGGCCTCGGTCATGTTGAAGATCATGCGGTCGCGCAGGATGCCGGCGACGTTGCAGAGAATGTCGAGCTGCCCGTACTCGTTCAACGCCGTGCGGATGATTTGCTCCGACGCGTCGTAGTCGGAGACGTCGTCGAAGTTCGCAACCGCGCGCCCGCCTGCCGCCTCGATCTCGCGCACCACTTCGCGCGCCGGCGCGTCGTCCGCGCCTTCACCGTCGACACTTCCGCCGAGATCGTTCACGACCACCGCCGCGCCCTCGGACGCCATCAGCTTCGCGATCGAAGCGCCGATGCCCCGCCCCGCGCCTGTCACAATCGCGACGCGATCCTTCAGTCGATCCGCCATTCCGGTTCTCCTCTGCCCTGCTGGTTCTGGTCTCGGGCGCTCACGGCCCGTGTGTTCACAAAGCCGCCTCATTCTGCCACCCGCCCCCGAAGGCGCGAGCCTCCCACCCGCCGCCTCTCCCCCGCGTGGCAGAATGGCCCTCCCCATGAGTGACATGGACGCCCCCGACGACAAGTTCCGCCCCTACGACCGCGACAGCGTCGACCACGTCCTCACGACGACGCGCTCCGTGCGCCGCCGCCTCGACTTCGACCGCCCCGTCGAGCCCGAGGTCATCGAGGAGTGCATCAGCATCGCCATCCAGGTCGCGCCCGGTGGCGGCGAGGCTCGCCCCTGGCACTTCATGGTCGTAACGGATGAGGCGAAGAAGGACGCCATCGGTGGGCTCTACCGCGAGGGCTTCTACAAGTTCGCCGGCGCCCGTCCCATGCGCCCGGTCATCGCCTATCTTGCCGACAACCTTCACCGCTGCCCCGCCCTCATCATCCCCTGCGTCGAGGGCCGGGCGGAGAACGACGGTCAGGGCGCGCAGGCCAGCCTCTATGGCCAGATCATGCCCGCCGCCTGGTCGCTCATGATGGCGCTCCGGACGCGCGGTCTGGGCACCGCCTGGACCGGCATCCACCTCCAGTACGCCACCGAGGTCGCCGAGCTCCTCGCCATCCCCGGCAACATCAGCCAGGCGACCCTCTTCCCCGTCGCCTACTTCACCGGCCACGACAACTTCAAGCGCGTCGAGCGTCCGCCCGTCTCCGAGGTCATCCACTGGGACGCCTGGGGCTCCCGCGACAAGCCCATCGCCTGAGGCGGCCTACCCGCCCGTCACGTCGACCACGAAGCGGGCCGCCTCCCGCACCGCCTCCGCCAGGTTCTCCCCTTCCGTCCGCCCCGACGCCTTGCGCGGCTTGAGCCCATGGTCGCCGTCCACGAGCCAGTGCACCCGCACGTTGTCGGAGAGCGCGTACCCCGCCACCTCCTCCGGTCGGCCGAACGTGTCCCGCTCGCCCTGCAGGACGAGTACCGGCGTCGCGATCGCCTCGAGGTGGGCCGTCCGCAGCCGCTCGGGCTTCCCCGGCGGGTGGAACGGATAGCCGAAGCAGACCACGCCCGCGACTCCTGCCTCCTCCGCCACCATGGTCGCGATGCGCCCGCCCATTGACTTCCCCCCGATGACCAGCCCCTCCGCCCCCAGGTCGTCGATAACCTCGCGCCAGGTCGCTTCCAGCCGGCGTGCCGAGTTCGGCCCCGGACGCTTCCCGCTGATGCGCCGCTCCGCCATGTAGGGGAACTCGAAGCGGACCGTGCGGACGCCCTCTTGCGCGAGCAGGGCGCACACGCGGTCCATCCAGGGGTGGTCCATGGGCGCCCCGGCCCCGTGCGCCAGCACGAGCGTGCGCGCGTGCTCCGCCCCGTCGATCAGGTAGCGGCCGCTCGACTCGGGAGCCATCGGTCCGCGGTCCCTACTCGACGACCCGCCACTGCACGAGCGTGTACGCCTCGTCGCCCTCGCCCTTGTCCTCGAACGCCACCTCGACCTCGGCCCCGATGACCACGTCCTGCCTGCGATCGCCGAGCAGGTTGCCGGCCATGCGCACGTTGCCAGCGTCGGGCAACTCCACCAGCACGACGATGTACGGCGTTGCCTCCTGTAGCGCCGGGTGCACCGAGTGCCAAACGCGCTCCCAGCTGTAGATCACGCCTCGCCCCGAGACGCGCGTGTAGGTCAGGTCGTACGAATGGCACTGGTAGCAGATCCACTCCGGTCCCCACTGGAAGCCCTCGCAGGCGCGGCACTGCTGCAGGACCAACTCGTGCCGCTTCGCCGCCTCCCAGAACTCCGCCCCCAGACCGTCGATGGCGGGAGCGGGCCGGGGCAGGCCCTCGGGCAGGTAGCTGCGTGCCTCGGCGCTCATGCGTCCACCCCCCGGTCCGCCGCCAGGATCAGGTCGCTCACCGGCTGCACCATCGGCCCCGACGTCACCATCGAGACGTTTACGTCCGGCACCTGGCAGGTCGACTCGCCCCGCACCTGCCGCACCGCCTCGTGCACGAGCTCGAGGCCGTGCATGTAGCACTCGGCGAGGTTGCCCCCGCTCGTGTTGAGCGGCAGCTTCCCGTCCGGCGCCGAGAAGTTCTCCAGCGTGAAGAAGTCGTTGACCTCGTCCGGCTCGCAGAACCCGTGCTCGACCATGCTCATGAGCACGCCGCCCGTGAAGTTCTCGTAGCTCTGGAGCACGTCCACGTCCTCCGGACCGAGACCCGCCATCGCGTACAGCCGCGGGGCCAGGGTCTTGAAGTTGGAGGTCGCGTAGTCGGGCGAGTTGTGCGCGGTCGCCGCCTGCCGGTAGTCCGACCCCTGCGCCGCGCTCATTACCCAGGCCGGCTTCTGCTTCATGTCCTTCGCCCGCTCCGCCGTCGTCACGATCAGGGCCGCCGCCCCGTCGTTCTCCTGGCAGCAGTCGAACAGGTGGAAGGGCTCCACGATCATGCGCGAGTTGTCGTACATCTCCTCCGTCAGCTCGCGGCCGTACATCACCGCCCGCGGGTTCGCCTGTGCGTGCTGGTACGAGGCCAGCGAGATCGCCCGCAAGGCGCTCTGCTCCGTCCCGTGCTCGTGCATGAAGCGCCGGATGCGCATCGCGAACGATTGCGCCGGCGACATCAATCCGTAGGGCGCCGTGAACGCCGCCCCACCGGGCGCCGTCGGCGTCTGCGGACCCTGTCCGAAGCGCCCGAACTGGCCCTGCGCCAGTCCCCGGTAGACCACCACGTACTTCGAGTACCCCGCCACCACCGCCGCCACCGCGTTCGCGACCGCTCCCGACCCGCCGCCGCCGCCGCCGCCCCAGACCATGTTGCTAAAGGTGAGGTCCTTGATGCCGAGAGCGGTCATCAGCCGGGGCGGGTCGTTGCGGTCGTTCGCGTAGGCCGCGAACCCGTCGACATCGCGCACGTCGATACCCGCGTCCTCGGCCGCGAGCTGGATGGCGTCGAGCACCAGCTTGAACTCCGGATCGGGCGACTGCCCGCGCTTGTAGTAGGTCGTCTCGCCGATGCCCACGATCGCCGTTTTGCCCCGCATCGTGGCCTGCTCCGTCATACCTGCCTCCAGACGCTTTCAGGCTATTCCCGAATGCTACACGGCGGCCCTGCCTACGGGTGCCTGTACCATCGCTCGCCATGCTCCAGTCGGGCCCCCCTGCGAGTGGGCCGCCAGCGAGAGGTGCGCCATGGACCGCTACGTCGACCCCACCGACCAGCTGGTCACCGAGATATTCGTGCGGGACATCAGGAAGTCCACGGAGTTCTACCGTCGTCTCGGATTCGAGCTGGTCAGGGACGACGGCGACTTCGTCGAGCTGACCTGGGAGGGCCACCTTCTCTTCCTCGATGAGCGGCCAGACATGGGCCCCGTGCCGGACGCGCCGCAGGCCAACGTTCGCGTAATGGTTCCCGACGTGGACCGGTTCTGGGAGCTGGCGCAGCAGATGGGCGCGCGCGTCCTCGCCCCGATCGCGGACAAGTACTACGGACTGCGCGACTTCGCCATCGCCGACCCCGACGGCTTCGCGGTGCGCTTCGCTACCCGTCTCGAGGAACAGGGAGGCTAGCCACCCGCCATGCCCGACGACGTAAACCGCTGCGAGTGGGCCGGCGACGATTCCCTCATGCAGCAGTACCACGACGACGAGTGGGGAGTCCCCACGCACGGCGACCGCGACCTCTTCGAGTTGCTCGTGCTCGAAGGGGCGCAGGCGGGACTCTCCTGGCGCACCGTCCTTCACCGCCGCGAGGGCTACCGCGCCGCCTTCGAGGGCTTCGATATCGCGACCGTCGCCGCCTACACCGACGCCGACCGCGAACGCCTCCGCGACGACGCTCGCATCATCCGCAACCGCGCCAAGATCGCCGCTGCCATCGCCGGTGCGCAGGCCACGCTCGCCGTACAGGCCGAGCACGGCTCCCTCGACGCCTTCCTCTGGTCGTTCGTTGGTGGCGAACCCCGCCGTAACGCCTTCGAGTCCCTCGCCGACCTCCCCGCCCAGACTGACGAGTCGCGCGCCATGAGCAAGGCGCTGAAGGGCTACGGGTTCTCCTTCGTCGGGCCGACCATCTGCTACGCCTTCATGCAGTCCGCGGGCCTCGTGAACGACCATGTCACGCGTTGCTTCCGCTACGGGCAGGGGTAGGGCACCGCGCCTACGCGGCCTCGATCTCCTTCGGCCACATCGAACTCGGCACCCAGCGCGAGAACACCCGCACCGCCTCTTCGTCGCGACGGTTCGGCGAGAGCATGTACTTCGCCTTCCCCTTGCCCGATCGCGAGAACGCGAACGTGCCGCTGGCGGTCTTGCCGATCGCGATGAACCCGTTCGCGTTGTTCGAGCTGATGGCGATGAACCCGTTCGCGTTCACGCTTGAGAACGCGATGACGCCGGTGGCGTTCAGGGTCGCGAAGGCCAAAAGCCCGATCGCGTTGACGCCGGCAACGGCGACGACGCCGATCGCGTTTATCCCGCTGGCCGCGATGATCCCGATTGCGTTGACCCCGCTGATCGCGATCAGCGCGATGGCGTTGCTGCCGTCGAAGCTCATGGCGCCGCCTCCTCTCTCGGGGCGAGTATACAACTGGGGGAGAGCGCAACCCTTACGTCGCCACCACCCGGTAGCGCGTCGCGTCCAGCGACTCCATCACGTCCGCGATGCCCGCCGGCATCCGCTCCACCCCTTCCGTGCCCCGCGGCGCTCCGTACCGCTCTTCCAGCGAAGCTACCCGCGCGTCCAGCACGTCCTGATCCCGCCACTGTTCGAACCAGCAGATGACCCCCGGGATGTCCTCCCGCTCGTGTGCGATGTGCGTGACGTTTCCGGGGAACTCCTGACCAGTCCGGCTCAAGTCGACAGCCAACTCCCGCAGCCCTTCCTCCTGCCCGGGCTTCGCCCGAGCCACCGCCCACCCCGTAATCGACGCCTCGTACCAGTCCCGGTCCGGCTTCACGTGGTTCCGCAGCAGGTCGTAGCCGAGCTGTTCGCGACGCTGGATCGACGTGTAGAGGCGCGACCCGTCGCGCCCCTCCGGCGAGCCCGAGAGCATCGGCCGGATGCGCTCGACGTGGCGCTCCAGCAGCGGCATCGTCGCCCACTGCTCGTACCAGAGAAAGTCGCGCGGGTCGTCCAGGTTCTGCAGGCAGATATAGATGTCGCAGCCCTCGTCCAGCCGGTTCGAAGTCTCCGTCAGTTCGTTCGCGATCGCGATGAAGCTGTTCTCCCGCCCCGGCCGTGCCGTCAGCCCCACCGTCCACGTGATGACCACGTCAGCCTCCCTGCTCGATGTCGGGCCCTTCGAGCACCCTCGTGAGCGGTCCCGGGTAGTCGTCTCCCCGCCCGCGCCGGGTCGCCACTTCGCCGATGTGGTAGTACATGTGCGCGACCATGCGGAGCACCAGGTAGCGCAGCGTCGTCGAGGGGAAGTCCGCCCACCCGGGCACGACCGTCTCCGCCAGGTCCGCGTCCGTCATCCCCTCAAGTGCCGTCTCCACCTTGGCCCGCACCTCCCGCGCCGCCTCCGCGATCGCCGGCCAGTCCCCGCAGTCCCCGCTGAACCCGTGCTCCTCCCGCGCCCGCACGAAGGTCGGGTGGGGGTCTCCGCCGCCCAGCACCACGCTCACGATCAGGTCCGGGAACATCGCCAGGTGGTGCAGCGTCCACCCGAACGCACTCGCGCCGTCCGGCCGCGCCGTCGCCTCCTCCTCCGTCATCTCTGCATACGCCCGATCGAGGTCATCCCACGCCTCGAGCAGCATTGGTACCAGCGTCCGGTCCGTCACGCGCATCCCCCCGTTGAAGTGCGGCGAGTCTACCCGCTTCGCTCCGGGCCCATGCAGGGTGCTATTCTTGGTGCGTGGCAGAGACAACAAACGTGGAAACCGACGAGGAACTCACCGAAGAGGAGACGCGCCGCAAGGTGGTGGTGCTCCGGATGCTTGCGGAACGAGACCGGCGCCAGCCCCTTTCGCGCGAGGAGTTCAGGAGGATGCGAGACGAAGGCCGCTGTTGATGGCTGTCGTTGTTGATGCGTCCATCGCCGTTGCCTGGTGCTTCCCAGACGAAGAGGAATCTCCCGGTCTCGCTGCCCTGGCCCTGGGATTCGTTCGGGAAACGCTAGTCGTCCCTGGAGTGTTCTGGTACGAGGTTCGCAACGCGCTGCTTCGGGCGGAGCGCCGGGGACGCATCGATGGCGAAGGTGCTTCTCGCTTCCTCCGGCAGCTTGCGACCCTTCGAACCGACCTGGACTACCAGCACGACGAGGCCGAAACGCTAGCCCTGGCTCGTCGTCACACACTGACGCTCTATGACGCCGCCTACCTGGAGACTGCGAAGCGCCGTCAGGTGGCCTTGGCAACCCTCGATTCCGCCCTTGCCACTGCCGCCACCTCCGGAGGCGTGGCCAACCCCATCGCGTGAGCTAGCGCCGAAGGGTGATCCCCCCGCCGCTCTAACTCCCGCCGGTCCCGTCCAGGGCCGCTAGCAGACGCGCCTTGTCCGCCACGAACTCCGGCTCCGTCACGATCGAGGGGAGACGCGGGCGGGGATAGTCGATCGCGAGGCGGGCGGCAATCTGCGCGGGCCGCGGCGTCATCACGTAGACCTCGTCCGAGAGGATGAGCGCCTCCTCCACGTCGTGCGTCACGAAGAGGACCGTGCGCGCGTCGCTCGCCCACACCTCCTGCAGCCACTGGTGCATCTCCCGACGCGTGATCGCGTCCAGCGCCCCGAACGGTTCGTCCAGCAGGAGCACGTGCCGGGGCACGAGGAAGGTGCGCAGCAGCGCCAGCCGCTGGCGCATCCCCCCGCTCAGCTGCGAGGGCCAGCTCTCCTCGAAGCCGGCCAGCCCGAAGCGCTCCAGCAGGGACATCGCTTGCTCGCGCGCCTCGTCCTTCGGCGTGCCCGCGATCTCCGCCCCCAGCACGGCGTTCCCGATCGCTTTCCGCCAGGGAAGCAGCAGGTCTTTCTGCGGCATGAAGGCCGCCAGACCGGGCTCCCCTACCGTCGAGCGACCCTCGATCAGCGACTCCCCCGCGTCGGGCGCGAGCAGCCCCGCGAGCACCTGCAGCAGCGTGCTTTTTCCGCAGCCGCTCGGCCCCACAAGGCTCACGAAGGCGCCCGGCGCCGCCTCCAGGTCCACCCCGTCGAGCACCTCGACGGGGCGGACCCCCGGAAACGTGTGCCGCAGCCCCCGGATGGCGACGGCTGCTTCGCTCATCGCCCCTCCTACGGGAGGAAGTCGTTCGTGAACGCGTCCTCCACGTCGATTGCCGACTCCGTCAGCCCCGCCTCGCGCAGGAAGCTCTCGAAGCGGGTCCAGACGTCCAGTTCCTGCCGGCCCCAGTTGTCGGGGTCGGAGGTGTACCGGCTGGCAAGATACGCCGCGCTCGCCTTCACCAGCGCCTCGTCGAGCTCCGGAGCGGCCTCGAGCAGGATCTCGGCTGCTTCCTCCGGGTTCTCGATCGCGTAGCGATAGCCGCGCGCCGTCGCCTCCATGAAGGCCTCGATCAGGTCGGGGTCGTCCGCAATCAGCGACTCGTTCGTGATGATTACGGGCGTGTACCAGTCGGGGATGCAGTCCGTGTGGTCGATGAAGCGGACGAAGGAGACATCCCGCTCCAGCACCTCCGTGTAACGAATGCCGTCCCAGCCGTCGAAGATCCAGACGAAGTCGTAGTCGTCCTGCTCCATGCCGACGATGTAGTCGACGTTGCCGATGACGGCGTACTCGACCGTGGCCGGGTCGCCACCGCCACACTCGACCAGCTTCGAGATCAACGCCGACTCGAGGGCGCCGCCCCAGCCGCCGTACGTCTTGCCGGCGAGGTCGCCCGGCCCCTCGATGCCCTCGTCCGCCAGCGCGATCAGGCTCGAGGTGTTGTGCTCGATGACGGCCGCGATCGCCACCACGGGCAGACCCTGCTCGCGGGCCGGGATCACGTTCTCCTGCACGGAGATGCCGAAGTGCGCCGCCCCCGCCGCGACGGTCTGGTCGACCCCTCCGGCGCCTGGCTCGACGATCTCGATGTCCAGCCCCGCCTCCTCGTACCAGCCCTTCGCCTTCGCGATGTAGACGCCGGCGTGGTTCGTGTTCGGCGTCCAGTCGAGCATGAAGGTGACACTCGTGGGTTCGTCCGGTTCGTCGTCGCCGCAAGCCGCGACGATGAGACCCAGCGCCACAAGCAGCAGGGGTATCAGTAGAAGCCGTCCGTTCAGCAGTTTCATGAGCCGTTCTCTCCTTGGTCGTTGGCGTATTTCCAGGGCGAGGCCACCCTCGCCAGCAGGTGCACCACCACGAAGAGGGCGATGCTGAGCAACGCGATTACCGCGATCGCGACGAAGATCTGGTCGATCCGGAAGGAGGCCTGGGAGCGGATGATGAAGATGCCCAGCCCCTCCTTGGCCGCCACCCACTCGGCGATGACCGCTCCGATGACCGAGTACGCGGCCGCGATCTTGAGTCCCGCGAAGAACCCCGGGATCGCCGAGGGCACGAGCACGTGCCGCAGCACGCCGAGCTTGCTCGCGCCCATGCTGCGTACGAGCGCCACCATGTCGCGGTCCGCCGAGGCGAGGCCGTCGACCGTGCTAACGACGATCGGGAAGAACCCCACCAGCGCGACCACGATCAGCTTCGACTCCAGTCCGATCCCGACCCACACAATCAACAGCGGCGCGAGCACGATCGCGGGGACCGTCTGCGAGGTCACGATGATCGGGTAGAGCACCCGCTGGGCCAGCGGGATGCTCGAGATCAGCACGGCGAGGATGACGCCGCCGACGGCTGCCGCCGCCAGCCCCAGCACCGCCTCCGTGGCTGTGGCCTGGATGTGGTTGGGCAGCAGGTGCCCCTTATCGAGGAGCGCCTCCCAGATGGCGCTGGGCGCCGGCAGGATGTAGGGCCGCGTGTCGAGCACCTCGACCAGCAACTCCCACAACCCCACGAGTGCCACAAGCAGCACGACCGCCGGCATGTACTGCCAGGCGGCGCCGCCCCAGCGGCTCAGCAGCCGCACGCTACCCGCAGGGAGCGGGCGTTCAATCAGGGGCGCCTCAGCTGCCATCGCCCGCCTCCCGGAACTTGCCCGTCAGGCTGTCGATGGTCGGGCCGCCGGCCTGCCGGGTCTGCTCAACCTTGATGACGGTCACGAGGCCCTGCGCCCCCGCGTTGAGGCACGCCTCGTGTACCTGCCGCATCAGCGGCCAGACCTCGTCCGGCTCGCCCTCGACGGTCGTGCCGAGGGCGCCTACCTCATACTTCAGCCCCGAGCCCTGCACGATGCCGATGGCGGCGTCGATGTGCTTGTAAGGATCGTCGGGTGTGCCGGCGGGACTCGCCAGGCACTGCAGTTCTACGATCATGCGCGCCCTCCTTGCGCTGCCGGAGGCGCTGATCGGTTCGAGGAGGGGAAGGGGAGGGTGGAGAGGCTGTGGGGCCGGGTCAGCGAATGGCTGGCCGACTCCCGCCGTTCAGGCGCGGCCCGACCCGGCGCGTCTGCGCCGAACTCGTACTCGCTGCCGAAGGCTTTCTCTTCACGCCGCTTCCCTACGCTCGCATTACCGAGATCAGGTTCCTGGGGTGGTCCTCTCGGATCTCAGCCTTTCGGCCCCCCCGGCGGCAGATTCCGTTCAGGAAAATGCACCCTCCACGCTAGGCGCGGCCCTTCCCAGAGTCAACCACGGCCAACCGCGAACAGCCTCCCTGACCGTGCGAGCGCATGACGGTATACTCGCGTGGCTTAATCGCATCCATTCTCAGGAAACGGCAGGAGGCCCCAGTGGCAGTAGCCTCAACGACGCTCGAAGGCACCGCGCTCGAGCGCGTGCACAACCTCACCCAGGTGATCCGCGAAGGCGGCGACGAGGCCCAGAAGCTCCGCCGTCTGCCCGACGAGACGGTCGACATCCTCATCAACGAGGGCATCTTCCGCTTCACCCTCCCGCCCGAGCTCGGCGGCGAGGACGCCAGCTCCATGGAGACCATCGAGGTCCTCGAAGCCATCTCCGCCATCGACGCCTCCGTCGGCTGGAACGTGATGATCGGCTCCGAGATCAACGCCATGGCCGCCGGCGGCATGGACAAGGACCTCGCCAAGGAGGTCTACCTCGACAACCCGCGCGTCATCATGTGCGGTGGCGGCGGCCCGGGCACGATTCCCGGCAAGGCCGTCGAGCAGCCCAACGGCGACTACAAGATCTGGGGCCAGACCACCTTCCAGAGCGGCTGCCACCAGGTCGAGTGGGCCTTCATGTCCTGCCCCATTTACGAAAGCGAAGACGCCGAAGGCCCGATCATGGACGAGGCCATGGGCATGCCGAAGATGAAGATGTTCTTCGTCAACAAGTCCCAGTTCGAAATCGTCGATACCTGGGACGTCGCCGGCCTGCGCGGCTCCGGCAGCCACGACGTCAAGTGCGAAGGCTCCATCATCGAGAAGAAGTGGCGGGACGTTGAGCTCGTATCGCTTCCCGCCCACTACCCGAACCCCGTATTCCGCATCCCCGTGCCCCTGCGCCTCTCCTACAACAAGGCGGCAGTGGCCCTCGGTGTCGGGCGCGGCGCCCTCGACGTGTTCGAGGACCTCGCCCAGAACAAGGTTCCGATGCTCTCCAGCGGCACCCTCCGCGACCGCCCAGTCGCCCAGTACCGCACAGGCGAGGCCGAGGCGACCGTGCAGGCCGCCCGCGCTTTCGTGATGGAGTCCATGCGCGAGGTCGAGGACGAGCTCCACGCCGGCGCCGAGCATCCCAGCGCGGAAATCACGAAGAAGGCGCGGCTCGCCTGCACCTTCGCCGCCAACGCCTCCATGCACGCCGTGGACCTGATCCACAACACCGCCGGCACCACCGGCGCCCGCATGTACAGCCCGCTCGAGCGCAAGCTCCGCGACGCGCACGGCTGCGCCTCGCACCGCTGGGTCGCGCATCCGCTGTACGAGACCATCGGCAAGCTCTACCTGGGCCACGAGCCCGACTTCGAGTTCCAGGGCGCCTAGCCGACCAACCCCTCCGCACCCAAACCAAGAGGCCGGGCAGTTTCGCCCGGCCTCTTGGCATCCCTCAGCCGATTGCGCCGGCTCCGCTAGCGGAGCATGACAATCTCTACCTCGCCCCCGAGGCTGAGTGAGTTCCAGGCGGTGTCGGCCGTGAGGATCGGGAGTCCTTGATGCAGCCCCAGAGCCACGCAGGCGCGGTCTCCCAGTGAGAGCCCGGCTCTCCGGCTCGGCGGCCGCAGAAGGCCGGCCGAGAAAGCATCCGAGGGGTCGAAGTCCGCGAGCTCGATGCCAAGGGGTTCGATCGCCTCTCGGATGTCCCGCTCTGTCATCCCGATGTCTGCAAGCTTCGCGACGACCTCGGAGAGGTTTACGGTGCTCATCACGGCGCCACTCGCCAGCGCCTCCACGACACGCTCCTCTCCCGGTTCCTGGTTCAGGAGTGCGAGCAGCGCCGAGGCATCCAGGACGCAGCTACTCACGAGCAGCTTCTGCACGGCGCTCGGCCGTCAACTCTTCGACGAGCGACCGTTTCCCATCCGTGTGTCTCGCGACCAGCTCCTGAGCCCGCCTGACGGCTTCCGCGCGCGTCAGGAGGCGTACAGACCCTTCGTCGAGCTGAAGGACAACAGCGTCTCCCTCCTTGAGGCCGAGCGCGCGCCGATACTCCGCCGGGATCACGACCCGACCGTGCCGGTCGACTCTCGTCGCGCTCTGTTGCATGTGCCACCTCCACGCCCAAGTGGCATAGATGGAACTTCGTGCCACTCGTGCATGAGTATACCATGCGTGAACTCCCTGCCCGTATCGCCGCCGGGCCGATTCTCCCGGCCTCTTGCTGTCCCCTACCCGATGACGCCCGCCGCCGCCAGCTCCGCGAGCTCCTCGTCGCTCGCGCCGAGGTCCGCCGTTAGCACCTCGTGCGTGTGCTGGCCCAGCAGCGGCGAGGCCACGAGGGGCACGTCGCTCGCCGACATGCGCGGCGGCCAGCCCAGCAACTGCACCTCGCCCAGCTCCTCGTGCTCGACCGTCTTCACGAAGCCGCGTTCGTTCAGGTGCGGGTCCTCGTAGATGTCCTGCGTGTCGAGGACGGCCCCGCAGGGCACCCCTGCTTCCCCGAGGATGCGCATCACGTCCCGCTTCTCCCGTACGGAGGTCCAGGCCGCAATCTGCTCGCTGAGCGCGTCGCTGTGCTCCCGGCGATCCGCCGCCGTGGCGAAGCGCGGATCCTCGCGCAGGTCCGGGCGCCCGATGGCGTCGCAGAAGGCGTCCCACATCCGCGGCGTCACAATTAGCAGGATGACGTGGTCGTTCGGTCCGCCGGGGGCGCAGGGATACAGCCTCGATGTGGCGGTCGCGCCGAGGCCCGTGCGCGGCGCCGCCTTGCGTCCCCAGTCCGCCCCGCTCGAGATGGCCGTGCGCAGCCAGTAGGTCATCGCCTCCTGCATGGAGATCTCGAGGGCCTGTCCCTCGCCCGTCCGCAGCCGCTGGATGTAGGCCGCGCAGATCGCGAGCGCCATCTGCACGCCCGTGCCCGAGTCGCCCACCGTGATCCCGGGACGCAGGGGTGGCCCGTCCGGCTCGCCCGTCACCGCGACCGAGCCGCCCGCCGCCTGCGCGATCATGTCAAAGCACTTGTAGTCCGAGTACGGCCCCGATAGCCCGAACCCCTTGATGCGCGCGTAGATGATCGCCGGGTTCGCCGCCTTCATCGCTTCGTAGGTGAGGCCGAGCTTCTCCATCACCCCCGGCCCGTAGTTCTCGACGAACACGTCGTAGTGTGGCGCCAGGCGCAGGAGAACGTCCCGCCCCCTGGGATCCTGCAGGTCGAGCGCGACGCTCCGCTTGTTGCTGTTCCAGTTGACGAAGTAGGGCGAGTTGTCCTGCCCCGTGTAGACCCCGCGCCCCGGGTCGCCCACGCCCGGCCGCTCGATCTTGACCACGTCCGCTCCGAGCCAGGCGAGCGCCTGCGTACACGAGGTCCCTGCCTCGTATTGCGTCATGTCGAGTATTCGCACTCCATCCAGAGCCGGCATGAGGTTCCTCCAGGGCGGCAGCCCGGGTCTTGCCGCAGTCTAGAGCCTTCCGGGGACGCCCGGTCCCGTTTTGTGCCTCCGCCGTTCCCTGCCTACGCTGGCTCGATGCCGGACCGCGTCCTCGTCGACTTCCGCAAGTACCCCGACACCAGGCACTGGCAGTACGAGCTCTCCTGGCTTGCGGAGGACGAGTACGGCGTCTGGCTCTGGGGCCCGCCCGACACCCCCGCCCAGCGTGGCGACGAGCCGCCCGTCACGTTCGACTACACGAACGTCAAGCTGGTCAGTCGCGACTGGTGGGCGGCGATCTGGAGCACGACCGACGACCCCGAGATGTACGTCGACATCACCACGCCGGCCGTCTGGAGCGACGGAAGGGTCACGATGATCGACCTCGATCTCGACGTCATCCGCCTCAGCACCGGCGCCGTCCACACCCTCGACGAGGACGAGTTCGCCGAGCACCAGGTCGCGCTCGCCTACCCGCAGGAGCTGATCGACGGCGCACTCGCTTCGACCGAGCGCGTCCGCGCCATGCTCACCCGCAACGACGAACCCTTCGCGACATTCGCTGCCGCCCGCCTCGCAGAGGCGCTCGCCCTCCAGCACGGCGCCTGAAGCCACCTCTGGATCGCGCGTCGCCGGTTGTCAGCGGTGCTACAGTGCCGCCACCTGGAACGATGGGGGTTCGAGATGCGCGTTGCGGTACTGGGCGGAAGCGGCTTCATCGGGCCACGCGTCATGCGTCGCCTTGTCGACCACGGGCACGAGGTCCACTGCATGGACATCGCGCCCGATGCTCCGGCGCTCGACCCGCTTCGCGACCGGATACAGATCACCCGCGGCGACATTACCCTCATGGACGACGTTGTCGAGGCGCTCACACTGAGCAAGCCCGACCGCGTCCTCAACCTCGCCTACGCGCTGGGCGCGGGCGAGAGCGACCCGCATCCCCAGGTGCGGCTGAACATCCTCGGGATGGACAACTGCTTCGAGGCGGCCCGCATCCTCGGCATCCGGCGGGTGGTCTACGCGAGCTCCCTCGCCGTCTACGGCCCCCAGCGACTGCACGGCGAGCACGCCGTCACCGAGGAGGACGACCTCTGCCTTGGCACGGGCATCTACGCCGTCTCCAAGATTTTCAACGAGCATCAGGCCGACTGGTACAACCGCGCCTTCGACATGGCCATCACGGGCATCAGGCCCGCCAACATCACCGGTCCCGACAAGCAGCGCGGCTCGATGAACCACGTCCAGTGCCAGGTGCTCCCCGCGCGGAACGAGCCGGTCAGCTTCCCCTATGCGGACACGATGACCTTGCCGCTCCACGTCGACGACATCGCCGAGGTGTTCCTGCGCGTCACCCTCGCCGAGGAGACCCACCACGCGATCTACAACTCCGGTGGGAATTCCGTGAGCCTGGGCGAGCTCGCCGACACCGTGCGCGAGTTCCTGCCGGATGCGGAGGTCACGTTCGACGCGGACGAAGGCGGCCGCGAGAACTCGGGCCTCTTCCTCATGGACAACTCGCGCCTGGTCGAGGAGTTCGAGGTCGAGTACGCCCCGTTCCGGCAGCGCGTCCTGCAGACCATCAACGAGGTGCGCCGCGCCGAGGGACTACCGGAGGTCGGCTAGGCGGCTCGGACCAGGACATCCGTCGCCGGGTGGGAACTGGTACGCCAGAGAGGATTCGAACCTCTGACCTCTACCTCCGCAGGGTAGCGCTCTATCCACTGAGCTACTGGCGCACGTCTTGGTGCCGAAGGTGAGATTTGAACTCACACGCCCG
>OZ243954.1:0-2893303 GCA_965214395.1 Tepidiformaceae bacterium | reverse complement strand
CGCTCGAGGCGCAGCGCGGCACGACCGTCGTCGGCGAGATGGGCACGGGCAAGACCTTCATCGCCGCCTCGGCGGCCTACATGGCCGGCTTCAAGCGGGTGCTGGTCCTGTGCCCGCCCCACCTGACCCGCAAGTGGAAGCGCGAGGTCGAGCAGACGGTGCCCGGCGCCCGCGCCGTGATCGTGGCCTCGATCACCGACCTGGAGCGGCTGCGCGCCATGACCGCCACCGGCCCGCTCTTCGCAATCATGTCGCGCGAGCGCGCCAAGCTCTCCTACCGCTGGCAGCCCGCCGTGGTGGAGCGCTGGGCGACCACCGCCCGTGGCCTCGTGCGCGACGAGGAGACCGGCGAGCCCTTCCGCGTCCCCTGCTGCCCGGACTGCCACGAGCCGATCGTCGACAAGGACGGGGTGCCGCTGCTCGCTCGCGACCTCGCCCGCCGCAAGCGCTGGTGCCCGGAGTGCGGCTCCCCCCTTTGGCAGGCCGACAGGTCCGGCCCGAAGCGCTACCCGCTCAGCGACTACGTGAAGCACCGCCTCAAGGGCTTCTTCGAGCTGCTGATAGGTGACGAGATTCATGAGTGTGCGCCGCGTAACGCGGCATAGGATTCCCGGTTCAACCGGGAGAGATTCGGAGGAAATCTCTGGGCCAACCGACCCACCCGGAGGCGAAAGCCAAAGGGGACAACAGCATGTCGGTAAAGCGGCTACAGCCTGAAGACGTTGTAGGGCTGGTTCCGCAAGGCCCGCGCGATACGGCGAAAGCTTGATTGCCTGAACCCCAGTTCCCAGAAGGTGTTGAACTTCACCCGCCGGTAGAACGTCTACAACCCGGCGTCGCCCATTGCACTGGTCTGAACTCGTGGCCGGTGCACCTCTGATGGGCGAACGATGGCCGATGTGGTCATGCAAGGGAGCGAACGGGGCGCCTACGTCGCGCTCGACACGTCCTATGTCGACGGAACGCGGGATGGCCTACAGGGGGAGACCCCCAAGGTCACGGAGCCCTCGTAGTAGTCCGAGCCGGGGAAAGCCCGGCACATGGCGAAGGAGGGCAGGTGGTTCACGACTGACAAACACAGAGAGGTACTCGTGATGAGAACAGCCGAAACTGTATTGAACGTCATCCGCGACCGCGGAGAACGAGGATTGCCGCTGGAGGACATCTACCGGCAACTGTACAACCGGGACCTGTACCTGCGGGCCTACGGTCGCCTCTCCCGGAACAAGGGAGCAACGACCAAGGGCGTAACCGCAGAGACGGTGGACGGCATGTCCACGGCGAAGATCGACCGCATCATCGAGGCCCTGCGCCACGAGCGGTACCGATGGACGCCGGTACGGCGGGTCCACATCCCGAAATCCAACGGGAAGACCCGCCCGCTGGGCATACCGACGTGGTCGGACAAGCTGCTCCAGGAGGTCATCCGGATGATTCTGGAGGCCTACTATGAGCCGCAGTTCTCCGACCGCTCCCACGGCTTCCGGCCCGGACGGGGCTGCCACACCGCACTCAGCGAAGTGGCCGAAGTCTGGACCGGAACCCGCTGGTTCATCGAGGGAGACATCAAGGGATGCTTCGACAACATCGACCATGAGGTCCTGCTGTCGATGCTCGGGGAGCGGTTGCACGACAACCGCTTCCTGCGCCTGCTCAAGCACTTGCTCGGAGCGGGTTACCTGGAGGAATGGCGCTACGGCCACACCCTGAGCGGCACGCCGCAAGGGGGCGTGGTCAGCCCCATCCTCGCCAATGTCTACCTCGACCGGTTGGACCAGTTCGTCGAGAAGATACTCATTCCAGCACACACCCGAGGCACAGCCCGGAGAGACAACCGCGAGTACACACGGTTGCTGAACCAAGCGGCCCGCCAACGGAAGCGGGGGAACCACGCCGAGGCACTGCAACTGCGCAAGCAGATGCAGCAACTACCATCGGGTGACCCTCACGACCCTGGCTACCGCCGGTTGCGGTACGTACGCTACGCGGACGACTTCGTGTTGGGCTTCATCGGGCCGAAGGCCGAAGCCGAGCAGGTGCGGGCAGCCCTGGAAGGGTTCCTGAGCGAGACGCTCAAACTGGAACTCTCCCGGGAAAAGACCCTCATCACCCACGCCACCACCAAGGCGGCGCGGTTCCTCGGCTACGAACTCGTCAACCAGCAGGCCGACGACCAGCTCGACCATCGCGGTCGGCGCAAGGTCAACGGCCGCATCGGGTTGCGGGTTCCGGCCGACGTCATCGAACGACACCGCCGCGCCTACATGCGCAACGGCAAACCGGCACACCGCAGCGCGCTCATCCACGATGACGATTTCAGCATCGTGGGCAGGTACGGAGCGGAGTTCCGGGGCGTCGTCCAGTACTACCTTCTGGCCTACAACGTCTTCCACTTCGGAAGGCTGCAACAGGTCATGGAGATGTCACTGGCCAGAACCCTTGCGGCCAAGCACAAGTCCACAGCCCGGAAAATGAGGAGGCGCTACAAGAGCGTCGCCGAAACCGAGCATGGACCGCGTGCATGCCTCAGGGTCGTGGTGCAACGCGGCGACGGCAAGCGCCCACTGGTGGCGCAGTTCGGTGGCATCCCGCTGAAACGAAAACGGGATGCCGTCCTCGTTGACAGGCAGCCTCAGCGCCACAGGTCCGACCGCACGGAGCTCGTGAAACGGCTCCTGGCGGACGAATGCGAACTGTGCGGCTCCACGGTGGACGTTGAAGTCCACCACGTCCGCGCACTTCGCGACCTGAAGGCCAAGGGGCGGCAGCCGAAGACCGGCTGGGTGGAACTCATGGCAAGACGACGGCGCAAGACCCTCGTGGTCTGCCGTCGGTGCCACGTCAACATCCACGCCGGGCAAGGCAATCCGCAATCGCAGAACGAACCACTGGAGAGCCGGATGCGCTGAAAGGCGCACGTCCGGTTCGGAGGGGGGCCGACGGAAAAGTACCCCGCTGACGCGGGGCAACTCGCCGGCGGCCTACCCTACTCAAGGCGCGCGGCTCCGCCCAGGGCATCGCCGCAGGCGTGCTCGCCGACGCCTGCGGGAAGTCGCTCTCGCTCAGCGGCACCTTGATGGGAGGGTATTCGAGCACGCTCTTCCACCTCCTCTACCGGTTCTCGCCGGAGATCCGGGGGGAGTTCGGGCGCTCCGAGGAAAGCCGCTGGATCGAGCGCTACGGCTTCGTCGAGCACACGATCGGGCGCGACGATCCCGACTCCTTCGAGGACGGGCGCACCAGCCGCCGCAAGCGCTATCGCAAGGTGGTGCGGGAGCGGCCGGGGCTCGCCCCCGCCGCGCTGTTCCACCTGATCGGCAACTCGGTCTTCCTGCGGCTCTCCGACGTCGCCGGCGGTCTCCCGCCCTACGAGGAGCGCGTGCTGCTCTCCTCGATGGACACGGAGCCGGACGGCAACGGGCTCTCGCAGCGCTCGGGCTACGACGAGCTCCACGGGACGCTGCGGGCGGCGCTCGCCGACGCGCTCTCGAAGGGTTCGCGGCGGCTGCTGGCCACCTACCTGCAGACGCTGCTCGCCTACCCCGACGGCTGCACGCAGGGCGAGACGGTCTTCGACCCGGAGTCGGAGGAGCTGCTCGTGCAGGTGCCGCCGCTGCCGGAGGACCGCCTCTATCCGAAGGAGCGGGCGCTCGTCGACCTCGTCGCCGCCGAGCGGCTTCAGGGTCGCCGGGTGCTGGTCTACGCCACCCACACGGGGACGCGCGACATTACGGGACGGATGGAGGAGTTCCTCTCCCGCCACGGCTTCCGGGTCGCGGTGATGAAAGCCGACGCGGTCCCGCCCGAGCGGCGCGAGGCGTGGGTGGCCAAGCGCGTCGAGGAGGGCGTCGACGTGCTCGTCTGCCACCCCCGGCTGGTCCAGACGGGGCTCGACCTCGTGGAGTTCCCGACGATCTGCTGGTACGAGACGGAGGTCTCGGTTTTCTAATCCACACCAAACGATGCGCTACTCGTGGGCTGTGAACCTGCCTGCCTGCCGCTGACGAGGGAATATCTTCTGGTGAGGCCTGTGACAGGGGCTCGCGTCAGCATGCCCGTCCACGTCTCGCGCACCCCCACGCTCGTCCCTCAGCGCCCCCGATCGGCGCTGAGCCACGGCTTCCCGGCTCCGCCATCGCCCGGCGAACGCCGGCACGCCCGCCGCACTCCTCGGCAGTCCCGCATCCCGCCCCGTCACGCTTCGATCGGTGGATTCGGGATAAGCGGTGGACTCGTGACGGGGGTCCGGTCATCAGGTCTCAATCACGTTCCGTTTCTCTGATGGCGAGCCGGTAGCGGGCCCATAGAGAATCTCGTTCACGGCAGAGAACGGAAGAGCACCGGCTTCGAACTCCCGGATCGACGCGGCCACGTCATCGGGGGTATTAACCCCGAAGGCAGTAACCGAGGCCTTGAAGCCGCACGTCTCGCTGGCACGCGTCAGGACCTGCCGCAATGCGTCCTCCGCGGAGACGCGTAGCGACGCTAAGAAGTGAAGGAATCGGAGTTCCCTCAGGTAGTGGTAGTGGTCGCTCACGGCACGGTGCTGACCAATGTGGAGTTCCCGCGCCGTCCATCCGATGGGTAGCGCAGCTTGCGCTACGCGGAGTTGATGGGTGCGGAGTGCTTCATCCGCCTCGTAGGGTGGGGCTTCACGCTTGCTTCCGGCCCAGTGGTCCATCACCCAGGGCGGAGTTAGTTCGAACTCGATCGCTGCTAGGTCCGTGGTTACCCGAGTCAGGACTTCGCTAGGGTACTCATCGGGCAGTCGAGCGTGGACCATTCGATCTGGATCGAGATCGATGACGCCTCCCCACTCCCCTTTGTCTCGGTACCACTCTGGCAACTCATGGCGGCTCGGCAGTTTCTGAACGACGCCTCCACTCTCAGTCCTGCGGGCACCATCCACCTCGGTGACCGTGAATGGCGTAGGCTCCCCACGTTCATCTTCGAAACTCACCTCTAGCCACGCTTCATGGTTCGTGAGTAGCCGGGCAGCCACCGCACGGAGAAATCCGTCGACCCCGCGCGCATCTCGCAGCGATAGCGCCCCATCAACCTCGTAGTCTAGGGCTCCCTCGGTCGACAACTTGTACGCCTCCGGGTCATGCCGGTAGGGAATGACGCGCGCGTCAAAGTCCTGATAGAGGAGATGGGTTTGTCCCGAGTCGATCCACCTCGCGGGACTGGACGGGAACCAACGCGACTGGCGGTCGGTCATTCGATGGGATCCTGTCCGAGCACAGCGGTGTCGTCGTCGGCGGTATCCGCATCTTCGGGTGCCCCTCGCAGACTCTTCGCCTCGAAATAACGTCGAAGGCCGGGGCGGGTTCGAAGCGTCTTCTCCGACTCACCACTGAGAGGACCAAGAACCTCGGCCGCAAAGATGGCTCGAGGAGCGACGGACAGGCTAGGCATCGACTCGTCCACTCCCAGTATCTTGATGAGCGGCGGCGCAGTCCAAGCTGGCCGGCCCTCGAAGGGAAGGTATCTCGGGCGCGCGTAGCCTCTGTCAATGATCCGCTTCGCGAGCCGGAGACTCCATTCGCTTCTCGCGGCACCCCTCGGTGCCATCTGAAGCGGGAATGCGCTGCTTGCCAGATCCAGCAGGTCCAGGATCTGCTTTGCCGATGCCTCGGATTGCCTGGAGGCCTCCATACGGGTCGTCCATGCTTCCCGCACAGGAGCAGCCGAGTCATCGCCCCGAAGGACTTCATAGATTACGGCAAGGCCAGAGACCTCAAGTGCGTCGATCATCGGGTCGAGGTGCCCCACAGCCACCCGGAAAGTCGGGGGAGTGTACGTCGAGAAGACGTGGTCGTGGAGGATGAACGTCGCGGTTACGACCTGCGCGAACGTATTCTTAACGAGGTCAACATCGCCGTTCGCAATCGCCTGCTCCGCATGGTGAACAAGCGTGAACCAGGCCTCACCGAAGACATCGGGAGTTGCTGTGGACTGCACGGGACGGATTTGAGTGATCGCATCGGCGACTCGCTCGAGGACCGAGAGCCTGATGGCCTGAATGCTCGTCGCGAGGTCCCCAAGTGCCTCCCTTGGTAGCGGGTCCCGTTCGCCTCGCAGCGCATTGAGGTCGTCCACGACTCGGGGGATTGCCTGTTCGACCAATTCAGCCTTGGCGAGAGCTTGGAGGGCTTGCGCTGCGAGCATCGCGTCCACTTCCGGCGACAACCGACCAGCGACTGGGCTTGCGAAGTACTCGGTCAAGAGCCCCGGGAACTTCTGAACGAAGTCTTGCAACGCGGAGAAGTACTCGCCCGCCAGTGCGAACTCAAGGTAGGAATCTGGCGTAACGCGGCGTCCCTCTACATCAAACTCTGCTTGGACTTCACGAAGTAGCCGTTGAGCCGCCGCGCCGACGCGGCTCGGTCCACGAATCGGCACAACGCTGGTGTCAGTACGATCCCACTCAGTCTCAGCGACAACGGTACTGACTTCCTCTCCCCACGAGGTCAAAGCCTCGAGCCAGCCCAAAACGAGGCTTGCCATGATCACCGGAGGCTCAGCAGCCACAGCTGAGGCGGTCGTGTTTTCGCAGCGGATGCCCCAGCAGCGATCACGTACGACGCCTGAGAGAACGAGAGCTTCTTCGAGCCGCGAGTAACTGGCCAGAGCCTGTGTCGTGAGCGCCACCGCACGGGTAATCGTGAGTGCCGCCTCCTGAGAATTCGCGAGGACACACGCCTCCAGTGCCCCAGCGATGAGCTCGGCCGATCGTCCTTCCAACCACTCACTCGAAGGCTCCAGCCGAGGCCGCAATGGCGTCGAGGTCTGGAGCGCAATTGACACCTCCGAGTGCTCCGTCTCGATCCACCGCGGATATGTCGGCTCGGGAAGAAACCACGCGTTCGCGGGCGCGAGCAAGTGCTTGCGCTCAGCGTATGACCGAACTTGGTAGAGAAGGAGATCCGCCAGTCCAGCCAGATCGTCCGGTGATCTCGATGTGCGCCGACTCGTTGACTCAATCAGTTCGGCCAGTACGCGGAGGGCGCGGTCTGCATCTACGGCACCGGCGCGCAGCACCGCTTCGTCCCCTGCTAAGCCCGTCGACCCGATCCGGTCGAAAGTTCGCTCCAGCGCCGCCAGAGGCTCCCGGGCGAGGGCAATTGGATCGAACAGGTCGAACGCCCCGAACGCGAGTTGACCGAACGCCCAACCGCCGAGCAAGACCAGCACGCCATACGCGAGCACCGTTCCATACCCGTACGGCACTCCGAGGCTCTGTAGCAACACGAGGGACAGACCTGCACCGATCGCCGTACCGATCAGACCCAATTGGAACTTTGTTCGCGGATTCCCCAGGACGAGCGAGCGAAGACCTGAAGGTGCGTCGTGGTACGACGTGCCGAGGACGATCCCAACGCTGGCCAAGTAGAAGCCAAGCAAGCTCGCTGATACCTGGACTGCAAGCGTGGGGAAGGCGCTCAGAGGCGGAGTGGTCTCGCCGGAAGGAATGAGTTCGATCGCGAGGATCGCCGTTGCGATCTCTGAGAGGCTACCCAGTGGCGGAGCACCCTCAACAACGCGACCGAGGCTGGGTGCGGCGTATTGCGCGATCCAGACTTCCACTACCAAGACTGCCCCGATAAGGAACCCGCCAAACGCAAGGCCGCCGAGGACCGAACGAAACGCGCCGAGCAAGAATCCCAGCTGTTGACGAACGCTGCCCCATCGGACCCGAAGACCATGCCAGCGTGCGACGAGCCAGAACCGCCGCTGGCGCGATCGCTCTCGCCGAAGCCAGTAGTCCTCGGTGGATTGTTCCTCGAGGTCACGTCGGAGGTCCCGCGGGGCTGAGCTTCGTCGGGCCGCGTGTACCCTACGTGTCAGTTTGGTTAACGCGGACCGTAGCCTCATCCTCGTCCTGACCGGCTGGGAGCCTTGGGGAAGAATGGGGGCAAGTCATCAGTGAGCGCAATGCGACCACCCCGACCCGAGTCGGGTGGCCGAGTCAGGCACTCGGATCGCCTGCGGGTTCTCCAACGGCCGCATACACCTCCCGGGCGAGCACCTCGGAGGCGGTCTGCTGGAAGTCGGCGTCGTCGAGGAAGCGGGTGACGATGGCGTCGTTCTCGCCCATGCGTTCGACCATCAGCTTGCCGAGTTGGGGGCGGAAGCCGAGGGCGAACTTGTCGTAAGTGTTGGCCTGGGCCATGCGGCGGACGTCGTCGTTGCGGACTGCGCGCTCCTTGACCTGCTCGAGGAACAGGCGGTCCTCGTCCGTGAAGTCCGTGCCGAAGCGTTTGTTGAGGCGGGCGATGATCTCCGAGAGCGGGGCCTTCTCCTCCTCAGGGTCGCCCGTACCCACCTCGCCCGGGCCGGTGACGTACACGGCCGACCCCTCTGCGAACATCATCTCGCCTTGGGAGATGCGCTGCAGGCGGTAGTACTCGAGCTCAACGTCGCTGCCGAGGTGGACGGCTTCGCCACGGTCCGCGCGCAGATGCGGGAGCAGCAAGCGACCGAACGAGGAGAGCCCTTCGAGGTCGGTGTCGGCGTACGGAATGATCTGGCTGAGGAAGGCGTAGAGATTCACGAACGCACTGAGGCGGTCACGGAAGGCGGTCTGCTCCTCCTCGTCGAGGTCGGCGAAGCGGCCGGCTGCCGGCTGTAGCTGGGTCTCCATGCGCGCGTGGTCGTCGGGCCGCCGTTTCGCAACCGGCAGGTAGAAGAACTGGGCAAAGGCCTCGAGTTCCGCCTGGTGGTAGACCTGCATGCCGTCGAGCTCGTGCTTGAGTTCCTCGAGGCGGTAGGGGTCCGAGGCCTCCTGCAGTTGGGTCTGGTCGTAGTAGGGCGCGAACGCCGCGTGGATGTCCTCGGGGTCGTTCACGAAGTCGAGGACGAACGGCGGCGCCTTGCCCGGGGCGATGCGGTTGAGGCGCGAGAGCGTCTGCACGGCCTGCACGCCGTCGAGGCGCTTGTCGACGTACATCGCCTGCAGGAGCCGCTGGTCGAAGCCGGTCTGGTACTTCTCTGCGACGAGCAGGATCTGGTAGTCGGGCGAGGCGAACCGGCCCGGCAGAGCCGCCTCGCTGATTGACCTGCCCGTGACCACGTCGACGTTCATGCCGGGCTCGGTGAACTCCTCGCCGGTGTCGGGGTCGGTGACCGTGCCGCTGAAGGCGACGAGCGGGCGCACCTCGCCCTCGTAGCCGTGCTCCGCGATGTAGCGCTCGAAGGCCTGCATGTAGCGCACCGCGCTGAGCCGCGACGAGGTGACCACCATCGCCTTCGCGCGGCCGTCCATGTGGTGGCGAACGTGCTCGCGGAAGTGCTCGACGATCACTTCTGTGCGCTGGCTGACGTTGACCGGGTGCAGGCTCAGGAACTTCGCGAGGGCGACCGACGTGCGGCGCTTCAGCAGCTTCGGGTCGTCGTCGGCCCGCTTCACGATGCGGAAGTAGGTGTCGTAGTCGATGTAGTGCTTCAGCACGTCGAGGATGAAGCCTTCCTCGATCGCCTGGCGCATGCTGTACACGTGGAACGGCTCCGGGGCGCCGCTCGGCCCTGGCCGACCGAAGAGCTCGATGGTTTTGCCCTTCGGGGTCGCCGTGAACGCGAAGAACGAGAGGTTGGGCTGCGGGCCGTGCGACTCCGCGACGGCGTTGAGAATGTCCTGCTCGTTCTCTGCCGCATCGAGGGCCGCCTGGTAGCGCGATCCGATCACTGCCTTCATCTCACGCGCGCTCTCCCCCGTCTGGCTGGAGTGCGCCTCGTCGACGATGACGGCGTAGCGACGGGCGGCGATGGCCTTGCGCCACTCGGCGGCCTGCGCCAGATCGTCCTCCGAGGGCGCGTCGGCCGAGTCGGCGCCCGCGACGAGCAGCAAACCCTTCATGAGGAACGGGAACTTCTGGATCGTGGTGATGAGGATCAGGGTGCCGTCGACGAGGGCCTCCGCCAGCTGCTGCGAGTTCTCGTCGATCGCCTTCACGACGCCCTGGGCGTGCTCGATCTGGTAGATGGCGTCCTGCAACTGGCGGTCGAGGACCCGCCTGTCGGTTATGACGACGACGCAGTCGAAGACCTTCTCGTTCGCGGCGTTGTGCAGGCTCGCGAGGCGGTGCGAAAGCCACGAGATGCTGTTCGTCTTGCCGCTGCCGGCCGAGTGCTGGATGAGGTAGTTGCGGCCGGGTCCGTCGTCGCGCGCGGTGGCGACCAGCCGGTGGACGGCGTCGAGCTGGTGGTAGCGCGGGAAGATCATCGTCTCGCGCTGCTCGGTACGCGCGCCCTTCGCGTCCTCCACCTTGTCCTCGCGGGTCTCGAGGAAGACGTAGGAGCCGAGGATGTCGAGGAAGCGTTGGCGGTCGAGAACCTCCCGCCAGAAGTAGTCGCTGTGGTAGCCGTCGGGATTGGCAGGGTTGCCCGCGCCGCAGTGGACGGCGCCGGGG
The DNA here is from genome assembly GCA_965214395.1 of Tepidiformaceae bacterium. GTDB lineage: Bacteria > Chloroflexota > Dehalococcoidia > Tepidiformales > Tepidiformaceae > UBA2991. The sequence goes on along the minus strand of OZ243954.1, from coordinate 2,882,891 downwards.
TTGCTGCCGCGGTTGAAGGGCAGGAAGCGCGTGACGTCACCGGCGAGGCGGGTCGCCATGTGGACCTCGTCGGGGTCGGCGGCGAAGTGGACGAGGGCGCGCCGCTTGAAGCGGAAGAGCGGCGCGTTGGGGTCGCGGTCCTGCTGGTACTGGCGGACGGCGTCGCGCCAGGTCTGGCCGGTCATCGGGTTCTTGAGCTCGCAGGTCGCCACCGGCACGCCGTTGAGCGCGAAGACGAGGTCGAGCGTGTCGCCCTTGCCCGGGTGGCAGGGCGCCTGCCGCGTGACGGTCAGTACGTTGCGCTCGAAGCGAGCGAGGGCGTCCGGGTTGAGGCCGTGCGTCGGCGCGAAGTAGGCGACGCGGAACGTGCGCCCGAAGAAGCGGAAGCCGTGGCGCAACACCTCGAGCGAGCCCTTGGTATCGAGCTCCCGTGCGAGCGTGGTGACGATGCGCTCCTCGATGTCGCCGCCGAGGATCGCTGCCACGTGCTCCCACGCATCGGGCTGCGTGTCGCGGATGAAGGCGACGGCGCGCGCCGGGAACAGTGCCCGGTCGACGTCCCACTCCGCGAGGTCGCCCGCGCGCCAGCCGCCGTCGAGGAGCATCGACTCGACGTTGGTCTCGAAGGCCTGCTCGGTATGAGTGGCGGTCATTGGGGAGTTGTCCCGAATCGGCGGGCGTCAGTCGTTCCGCTGCTCGCGGTCGTGTCGGCGCAGCGCGTCGAGGGTCAGCGGCCGGCCGGCGCGCTTCGCCTCCAGCCAGCGGCGAAAGGACCAGGCGCTTTCGCCCGAGGGTCGTCCCGCGAGCAGTCCCTCAACGCTGATGTCCTCATCGAGGTCGGGCCAGTGGATCCCCTCGCCGGAGGCGATGAGTTCCCAGTTGTCGCGTTCCCTCGGCGTGGCGTGGGTCAGACGGGGATACCAGTCGAGGGGTACTGAGATGGTGCGGCCATCAGACAGCTCGGCGGTCAGCGTATCCTCGCTGACGCTCACTTGTTGCGCCTCCGGCGCCCGCACTTCAACGGTTGAACTGCTCATCCCATGCCTCCATTAGCGTCTCCTCATGCTGCTCGACCATCCGTGCGATGCGGCGGACTTCGGGGCGTTGGAGACCACCGCTCCGCTGGAGCCGCACGGGGTTCAACCAGAATTTGGCGACCTGGTTGTCACGCCGGACATGAACATGCGGAGGTTCCTCCCTGTCGCTCGCGTAGAAGAAGAAGCGGTACGGCCCCTCCCGCAGTATCGTCGGCATCGTTTGATTGTAGCCGTCCCAGAGCAAACAACGGGCCTACCCGCAGGGGCGCGGTTCGCGTGCGCGACTATTCTCGCACGTCGACCCTTCCGGTGACGGCTGCCGTGACAAGTGCTGACCGGTACTCCCGTAGGCGCTGGATCGCGGTCTCTATCTGACCACTGAGATCGTCGATCGTCGCGGTCTCGTCATTGAGGAACCCAACGATGGCGCGCTGCTCGCGATCTGGCGGGATCGCCATGGCGAGGGCCGCCAGGCTTGCGGTTTCCAGCTTGCGTGTCCCGTGGGCTGACTCATCGCAGAGCGAGACAATGACAGGTCCGCTCCCGACCAAGTACCAGTACAGGAAAGCGTGAGACAGCGAATCCGCGGTGCTGAGTGCCTTCATGTCCTGATTAATCGTCACTGGTGTGGCCGCAATCGCTACGGGGAACGAGTGGGCCAGAATCATGCCTCGCACGACGACCAGCACGCTTCCGGTGGGCAGCAGGGCAATCGACGACGCGCGCAGGGCGGCGTCCGTTACGTGGTCCTCTGAATCGGCGATTGACGCTCGCTTCATGTCCTTGGGCGAGACCCATGGAATGTCGCCATCCCAGAATTCTTCACGCAACTTGCCAGGGGTTGCTCCGCCCCGGAGAGCGGCGACATTGCGCAGCGGCTTCACCTCCCAGTGCACCGGCACGTCGCCGAGCCACTCGACGCCCGAGGGCTTGAGGCCCGGCGAGGGGTCGAGGCCGGCGGCGCGGGCGGCCTCGGGTGGGAGGCCGCGCGTCACCGTGCGCGTGATCAGCGCCGTGCGGTACTCCTCGAGCCGCTCGATGAGCAGCCGCTTCTTCGCGACCAGCGCGTCGAGGCGTTCCGTCTCCCGGTCGAGGTACGCGGCGATGGCGCGCTGTTCGTCGAGGGGTGGGAGGGGGAGTCGGAGATCGCCAATCTCGGAAGCATTGATCGCCGGATAGCTCACGCCGGTGGAGCGCGCGACGATCTCCTCGACGATCCCTTGCTCCCGCAAGGCCCAGGAGGCGAAGCCGGGGTCGAGCGCTCGTGGCCGGATGACCGCGAAGCCGGTCGAGACGACCATCTCCGGCCGCGGTGCCGACACTGATGCGATCGCGCGCAAATAAGTCCTGACAGTCGATACGATCGTGTCTCCGTCTTGCACCAGCCGTCGAGCTCGCGACGGAGCGTCCTCGAAGACCATCTCCTCCATCTCGGTGATCCCGATGGCCGAATCGACCGATCCGATGTCGACGTATACGATTGGGCGCAGCGGGTCTTCGGTCTCAGAGAGCGTCTCGTCGTTCGTCGACGCGACCAGCTTCAGTCGCTTCACCTCCCAGTGCTCGGGCACCTCGCTGAGCCACTCGATGCCGGACTCGCGGTAGCGGGGGTAGGCGCGCATCGGCTAGGAGGGCCTCATGAAGCCTGCGTAGAGGTCAATCTTTGCGGCCAAGTAGCTGCGGCCGATGCTGGCGAAGTTGGTCCGCTCTCTGTACATCAGCACGAGTTCGATCATGCGCTGTATACGCTGGCGGTCCTCGTCTGCCGACGCGTCTAGGCGAGCGATTTCGGACGAGAGGTACTGTGGGTGATCAAGGTCCGTCCTCTGAGCTAGGTGCTTGAGTTGGTCCAACACGATCCCGGGGTTGTCGGCGCAGTAGATTGCACCCTCTATGTTGGAGAGGATTCGCCTGACATCCCACTCGGAGTAGGAGGAGCCGGAGTACGGTTCGGCCGCACGGCCATTCAAGTAATCCACAATTTCCGCGCCCCGCGCACGTCCAGCGATGAAGCGGTGGTAGAGCTGTGTGTTCTCGATCTTGATGGCAGCAAGAACCACGAATAGAGGCGGGTGCACTGACTGCCCAGGCTCTAAGGTCCTTGTGGCTAGAGCCAAGAGCCGGATGCAGTAGTCGATATCCCGGAGCGACAGACCCATCGTCGCCACGAGCACAGGCAGGTAACTCGATACATCCCGAAGCTCGCTGACGTGAGAGTTGCTGGGCGGAGTCTTGCCTAGGTCCTCAAAGAAGTCTTCCAATCGGAACTTCCGGACTAGCGAAGCGCAAAACGGCTGCGGGTCCGGGTCGGGCAAGACGAACTCCATGTCGAAGAAACGGCGCAGGTAGGCGCCCGTGTCGATCTCGCCATAGACAGACTCAAGCGACTTCACGAGTTCACCTCGGTTGATGCCGAAGACGAACACGATGTTGGGCACGTCAAAGATGTGCTTGACGCGCTCCAGCAACTGGATCGCGAACGTCGGCCGGCAGCGGTCGAGTTCGTCGATGACGAAGACGAGAGGCTCGCGCGTCTCTCTGTTGACCTCGGTGGCCAACTCGCCGAGGGACTCCGTCAGCTTGTCTTTCGCTGCCCTCTTCTCAAGGTAGTCGGCGAGGCTGCTGGAAATAACCTGTTGTCCGCTGGGGACGTCCGGTAGCGGAACCCCAGTTGTGGCGACTGCAGCAGCCGAAGCGCCGAAGCGCAGGAGCGGCTGGATGAGGTCGCCAAGTCTGCGAGCCCGATCGGCAAGCGTCGTCTTCCTGAAGTGTTCGGAGAATTGCCCGGTGATCGACAGCAGAGGGTCGCCTGCGAAGTCGTCCTCCCATGCGTTGTAGTAGATCGCCTCCCACGGCGTGTCCTGGTTCTGCAGATCCTGCACCCAGCGCTTGAGCAGGAAGGTCTTCCCGGTGCCCCAGCGCCCGTCGAGGCTAATGACGAAGGGTGCCTCCTGCCCCCGAACGATGCTCGTCAGACGATCCGCAATCTCCTTGCGGTCGAGCACGTCGTCACCCCACGGGTTCCCCGAGTCGACTTCGGGTTCGTCGAGCTTGAGGGCCGGCAGGGCCGGTGGGGCGGCGGGGTCCTGCTGCTGAGTCATGCCATCGGCGGAGCGGGCACGGCCTAAACGGCCTCGGGCTGAAGGGCCGAGACCTCGACTTCAACGAGTTCGAACCGGGTCGAGAGCGTCGGCGGGGCGTCGCCGTATTGGGCCAGCAACTCTTCCTCGGCCTCGGAGAGGGCCTGGCTGTGGTAAGCGATGGCGTCGTCAATGGACATCGTGGGTTCGGGTACGGGGTCGCCGTCTTCAAGCAGGGCCTCGATGTGGAAGGTGAGCGCCTCGCGGATCATCGCCAGCATTTCATCGGGGGTGGCGGCGGTGCTAATGCAGCCCGGCACGTCCGGCGCGTAGGCGCCGTAGTTTCTTGGGGTCTGCTCAATGACGACTGCGTAGGTTAGCTTCATCGAGTGCTCCTGCGGAGGCCCGCCTGCCTCTGGATGTTGAGCCACGTACCCTTCGGCACCTCGTCTCCCAGCTTGCCCGGAATCGTGACCTTGCCCGGCTTCTCGGGGTGACGAAAGTGGCGGTGGCTGCCTCGCGTCTTCACATAGTACCAGCCGTCGCGCTCCACTATCCGGATCGTTTCCCGCACCTTCGGCATGGCTCACTCAACTCGATTCGGGCGTGAAGGGTGCTTTCCAGGCATGCCGTCAGGTTCTCACGATGTCCGACAGCAGGCCCGCGATCTCCTGCTCCAGCGCCTGCAAGTCCGACTCGATCTCCTCGAGCGGGCGGGGCGGCTCGTACACGTAGAAGTGGCGGTTGAGCGGAATCTCGTAGCCGATCTTGGTCTTGCTCTCGTCGACCCACGCGTCCGGCACGTGCGGCAGCACCTCGCGCGCGATGTAGGCGTCGACGTCCTCGCTGAGCGGCACGGTCTCCGTGTCCCGCAGCTCGGTGTCCGGCTCGGGGTTGCCGTGGCGGTCGTGGCAGATCTCGGCGTCCGGGTCACGCTCGCCGAGCGCCGACAGCACTGCTTTGCGCTCGGCCGCTGACAGCTTCGCGCCCGTGGCGGACTCAGCGCCTCGCAGCACCGCGACGAACGCCTCGCGGTCGCGCACGGCCTCGCCGCCTGTCTCATCGGCGAGCGAGCGCAGCAGGCCGCGGATCGCCTCCTGGCGCGCCTGGCCCTCGGCCACCTCGGCGTCGTGCGCCGGCCCGGCGCGCTTCTTGCTCCTGGCGAGGTTCTGGAACGCCCGCTCGTCCTCAATGCGTGCGATGCGCTCCTCGGTGGCGGCGAAGTTGAGGCGCAGCGGCCGCTCGACGGTCACCTTGCGGTAGCCGAAGTCCTTGTTCGCGAAGACCTTGCTCACGATGCGCGGCCGCGTGAGCTGCTCGTGCGTCACCGGATTTTCGTATGGCAGGTCGCGCGTCTCGCCGTCCTCGAAGGCGCCGTGGATGCGCGTGAGGTCGTCGATCTGCTCCTGCGAGAGCTCGTTGCGCTTGTTGCCGAGACTCTTGCGCATCTTCACGAAGAACTGCCGCCCGTCGATGAGCTGCACCTTGCCCTGCCGGCGCGGCTCCTTGCGGTTGGTCAGCACCCAGATGTAGGTGGAGATGCCGGTGTTGTAGAAGAGCTGGTCCGGCAGCGCCACGATAGCCTCGAGCCAGTCGTCCTCGATGATCCACCGGCGGATGTTGCTCTCGCCGCCACCGGCGTCCCCGGTGAATAGCGGCGAGCCGTTGAAGACGATGGCGATGCGGCTCCCGCCGTCCTCGACGGGCTGCATCTTCGAGAGCATGTGCTGTAGGAACAGCAGCGACCCGTCGTTGATCCTCGGGAGCCCCTCGCCGAAGCGCCCCTGGTCGCCGAGGGTGTCGCGCTCCCGTTCGATCGTCTGCCTCTGCTGCTTCCACTCCACGCCGAACGGCGGATTGGCGAGCATGTAGTCGAAGGTCCAGCGGCGGCCATCGGGCATGCGCCCATAGCCGTCCTCCGTGAATGTGTCGCCACGGATGATGTTCTCGGCGTTCTCACCTTTGACCAGCATGTCGGACGTGCAGACCGCCCACGCGTCGTCATTCAGGTCCTGGCCGTAGAGGTGGGGATTCGCCTCGCTGTTGTGTTCGAGCAGGTAGTCCTCGGCGACCGAGAGCATGCCGCCGGTGCCGCAGGCCGGGTCGTAGATCGTCTTGACGACGTGGCCCTTGCCGAGGTCGGGCTCGGGCGAGAGCAGGAGGCTGACCATCAGCCGGATCACCTCGCGCGGCGTGAAGTGCTCCCCGGCCTCCTCGTTCGCCTGCTCGGCGCCGACGCGGATGAGCTCCTCGAACACGTACCCCATCTGCACGTTGTCGACCCGCTCCGGCGAGAGGTCGACGTTGGCGAACGCCTGCACGACCTGGAACAGCAGGTTCCGCTCGTCCATGCGCCCGATGTGATCCTCGAAGCCGAACCGCTGCATGATCTCGCGCACGTTGGGTGAGAACGTGGCGATATAGCGGCTGAGGTTCTGCGCGATCTGGTTCGGGTCGTCGAGCAGCCGCGCGAAGTCCAGCCTCGACGTGTTGTAGAACGGCCGTCCTGAGGCCCTCTCAAGCAGCTCCGCTCGAACGTTCGCGCTGTCGCCCTTGTACCCCTCGTCGGCGGCGAGCACGGCCTCCTTCGTCCCGGCGAGCACGCAGTCGAAGCGGCGGAGCACGGTGAGGGGGAGGATGACCTTGCGGTACTCGTTGCGCTTGTAGGGGCCCCGGAGCAGGTTGCAGATGCTCCAGATGAAGTTCGCCAGCTCGCTGTGCGTTCGCGTGTTCATGCGCTCCTCGCCGTTCATTCCGGCGCAAGGATACCCCGTCAGTTCGACCACAGCCCCAGCGTCACGACGCGGCGTACCCAGCGGCAGAACAGCGCGTGCGCCAGTTCCCAGCGAGCGCCAATCAGGGACACCTTCCCCCGGAGCAGTTCGTCGTGGCGGCGGTCTTCGTCCCACCGGAGTGTCGACGGAGGGAGCGTCAACTCGTGGTCGCCGATCAGGACGAGCTCGATCTCGCACATGCGGACCCCACCCCTGGCTCGCTCCACGCGGCTCGTGCTCTTGCTGAGAACGGTCGCGCGCGCCTGTCGCCACTCGACGACGAGCGGCGCGGCCTCGGCATAGTCGAACTCCTCGTCCTGCACGGGCTCCACGGTCACGACCTCGGAGTGGCCGAGCAGGAGCCTGTCGATGCGTCGCGGCCGGCCGATGACCGTCTGTGGCACGCCCGTCGCAGCGGGCGTCGCGTCCGGCGTCCGTTCCACTGCCGCCCCACCTCCGGCCTCGAGCTGTCCGCCCGTCCACTCACCCGGTCCCCCCGGCTGCCCCCGAGGTTCGCGCGCAGGCAGCGCGTCGCGCAGTTCCGCAGAGTCGCCCGATATCCTCGCCAGCCGCTCTCCCACCTCGTGGGCGAGCATCAGCAGACCCGCCTCCAGATCCTCCTGACCCCGCTCGAGCGCTTCCAACCGCCGAATCACCGGCTCTGCCGCCGCGCCGCCGGCCTCCAGCTCGCGGAGCTTGAGCGCGTCCTCCATGCGCCGGGTGAGCGTGTTCGTCTCGATGGCGCGCGTCACCGTGCGGTAGGTCACCCCCAGCGCCTCCGCCGCCTTCACCGGGCCTTCGCGGCTCACCAGTTCCCGCAGCGACGCCAGGAGCTTCCCCTCATCCTCGCTTCCGGAGGTCTGGCTCGTTGCGCCTGCGCTCTGACCGTCACTGTGCACGTGTCTCGTCTCCTCTCCGCCCGTGTCGGGCCGGGCCTTGACCGCCAGTTCGCGATTGCCGTTTGTCAATGTGCGCTCTTTTCCCGGTGGAACGCGGCCTACACGCTGAATCTTCACGATTGCCCTCCTGTAGGGGCCGTTTTCCCTTGTACCGCAGCGGTTCCCGGACCTGATTGCCTTTCTGCAACCAGCCTCTTTTCCCTGTACAGCCCGCTGACATTGAAACAGCCCCAGCGCGGGAACACAGTCCCCTGAAAGGGACTTCATCGGTGATATGTCTGCCGCCTCCGCGTCGATGCACGGCGCTGCCAGCCCCGCGATCAACGGGGCGCGTGCCGCCGAGGGCGATGGAACAGGGGACGCCAACCGCCGGTAATGGGTTGGCGCCGGCTGCGCCTGTCAGCATCAGAGGGCCATCACGCCGGGTCGGCGCCTGGTCCGCCCTGCCCCCACCCCGACGACGACGGCCGGCACATCCCGGATGCCGGTAGCTGGCGGCAGGCGTGGACGGCCGCGGAGGAGAGTCCGCCGCCGCATCGCGGCCCGGGCGACCCCCGCCGCCGTCGCGATCACTCGCCGGTCGTACCGTACCAACGGTCGATCACCGGCGCGGCGAGAGCGCCGGATTTGGGAGCGGCGTCCCCAGCGAAGGCGCGCCGCACGTAGCACGCGCCGCGCTCCACGCCCGCGCACGCGGCCTCGTGGGCCTCGTCCCGCATTGCGACATACAGCCTCGTGAAGCCCTGCCGAAATGCCTCGTCCCCGAGCGTCTCGTAGAGGTCCAGGAACAGTCCGCGTCCCAAGCTGTAGGCGCAGCCCGAACCCCGATAGACATCGTCGCCGCCCTCGCGGTTCTCCCAAGCCAGCCGGTCGAGAGCGCCGAGCGTATCAGCGAGCGGACAGCGGGCGAGCGGCCGTAGCTCCGCCACGCGGCTCGCCATGAACTCGACCGCGCCCTCGGCGATCCACGGCGGGTAGAACGGCCAGTAGACGTGCGCCAGTTCGTGCGCGAGCAGCCTGCGGTCCTCGTCGTAGCCGGGCGCGACCGTGATGACGCCGCGCGGCCCGCCGCCGCCGAGGCCTCCCCCGAAATCTGCCACCACCACAGCGATATGGCTCGTCGGGAAGGCGGCGCCCATGAACGCCTCGTACGCGCGCACGAGCTCCTCGAGGATGCCGAGCGTGCCGCCGGGCTCCGCCCCGGCGTAGAGGACGGAGAGCGTCACCGCTCCCGTGAGCGGCAGCTCCACGAGCCGCGTGTCCACGGGCGTGCGTTCGTCATCGAGGATCACATCGGCGAGGTCGGGGCGCTCGTCCACCACGGGGTCCAGCGCGGCCACGCGCACGGCGTGTTCGTCGGCGATGCCGGGGGCGAGCAGGGGATGTGTGAGGATGCGGCCGAACAGCGGACGCGAGGTGGAGAGCGCACGGTTGAGGGCGGCAAGCGCGGCCGCGTCGGCCCCGCTCACCTCGTCGAGGAAGGGCATTTCAAGGATGCGCAGGGTGCCCGCCTCGTCCGCCGCCTCGTAGCTTCTACCCGACATCACCCACAGCGTCCACAGCGCGCGCGTCTCCGCGGCGCTGACGCCGTCTCGCAGCCAGCCCCTCGCCTCCACTGCGGCGAAGACGGCCGGGGAGTCGAGCGCCAGTTCGTGGAGGGCGAGCACGCCGCTGGACTCGCTGGCGCTCACGCCGTCGGCGACCCAGCCGAGGCGCTCGATCCGGGACAGTGCCTCCGGGTCGAGCGCTGCCAGCCGGAGGGCGCTCACCGCAACCTCGTCTCCGTCGCCGATGCCGCCTTCGAGGTGCGCACTCGCGAGCGCCGCTGCGAGCGCGCCGGGCGGGAGTTGCCTGAGGTCCTCCAGCATTCCGAGGTCGTGAACCTCGATGGTTGCGAGGAACGGCATCTCCAGCAGCCGCGCCGTCGCGCCCGCGTCGCGGTAGGCGAACGACACGAGACTGAAGAGGGCGCTGATCTCCACCTGGGCCAGGCCGTCCCGCACCCACGCGCGCTCCGTCAGTGTGACGAACAGGTCCGTGAACCCGCGATCGAGGGCGACCTCGGCGGCGTAGCGCACGGTCGTGGCCGCGTCCTCCTCCTCACCGCTCACGCCGTCGCGCATCCAGGGCAGCGCCTCCAGCGCCGCGCCAACCTGCTCCGCCCCTGCCGTGGGCTGGGTCGCGGCGCTCGCGGGCGTGGGAGACGCCGCGACAGTCGCGGATGCCATCCCGATGGGCGAGGTTCGCGAGGTTATCGCTACTGCGGGTGCGTCCGCGCTCGGTGCGGTCGCCGCAGGCGTTGCCGCCTCGCCCGGGGATGAGGTCGCTGTTGCAGTCGGGGCTGGGGAGAGGGTTGCCGATGCAGTGGCGGTCGGAGGGGTCGGCGGGGTCCGGTCGTCGCCGCAGGCCGTCAGCAAGGCGACCCCGATGAGCGCCGCCAGTGCGAGGCATCCCGCTCGTCTCACGATAGCTCACCCCCGCCGCAAACGTCTCGTGCGCACGGTCGGCAGCAATACTACGGGAGCCGGAGAGCGGGACCCCGGTCAATGTCCGCAACGGTCCGCCGCCCGCCGATGCAGGATCCCGCCAACGGTGCGGCTATGCCCGCGACCCCGACCGAAGAGTGCAATTTCTACAATGCAATTCGTGCAATCGGCGTGACACCGAGGCGCAACTTTCCCCGGCGCACATTGCTTCACGGCAACCGGCGAGTGCCCTTGCGTCGCAAGGCGTTTCACCCCCGATTGCACTTTTCACCATCGTTCGATCTCTCTTACAGCCCACCGGCCTCCAACGGGCGCCTGGCGATTGCACTTCTTGATCCGGCGGCGGCGCGGAGGATGCCATCGGGGAAGCGCCGACGAGGTCCCTGCGATCGTCCGCGCCACCCCCAGTGCGACGACCCCGTAGCCACCCACCGGCGAGCGGTGCGGCCATGCACTACCGGACGGTATGAGCGGAGCCTGGCGCGGGCGGCTAGACTGCCGACAGTCCCCGGAGGTGGAGCCATGGGCATCGAGGCGGGCGGCTTCCAGTCCGGGTTCGTGATCGCCGTCGTCATCGCGGCGCTGCTGCTCGCCGACCGGCTCGGCGGCGTGTCCACCATGGCGCTGCGAGGCGCGCAGCTCGCCCTGGCCCTCGCACTCGTCATGCTCGTCCTCGGCGCGACCGCGACGGTCGCCGGCCCGTTCGAGCCGAATTTCGATCCGTTCGAACCCTCCGAAGCCGAGGTCGCAGAGGCGGGCGCCGACTACGCCGAGCGCAGCTCGGTCACGGGCACGGTGCATATCGCCGCGGCGATCGCCTTTGTCGCGCTGGGCGTGGCGCTCCTGAGGAAGCGGGGAGCGCTCGCTCCCGGCATCCTCCTCGCGGGCGTCCTGCTGCTGATCGGGGCGCCCGACGCGTGGCCGGGCGCAGCCGGACAGTGGTCCTATGCTGCGTTCTTCCCGTTCGCGCCCGGACTCGGGGACGCCGGGGACGCGCGCAACGTCGCTCGCCTGCTCGTGCTCGCCGCCGGCGTCGTGCTGCTCGCCGTGACCATTCACCTTCGCTGGGAGCGCGGCTCGGGCGACTCGGGGGCGGAGACCGAGGACTCCGGAGCGGCGGCTCCCTGAACCCGCCGCCTGGCGGCTGTTCCGGCTCCCGTGGCCGCCGCTCGACCGGTGTTCTCACGCATCTGACCGCCAATTTGCGGTTCCCTCCGACGGAACTTTGGCGTTCCTTTCCATGAACGCGCCCTGACACCGATGTTTCCCGTGAGGCACGTCCTGTAGGGCATTTTCCCTTGACCCAACTGCGTATTCAGGGACTTCCGTCTCTCGGAACCTACGTCGTTTCCCTGTACACGCCCATGACACCGTTCGCGCCCTCCGATCGCCACACCCGAGAGGGGGGCCACGCGCGGTCCCCCTTACAAGGCATTCCGCCGCCGTGCCCCCCGCCGCACACTCGATCGCCGTCACCAGCACCCATAGCGGGAGGCGAGAGGCGGTACGACGGGCGAGTGCAGGCCGCAGGTATCACCGATGAAATCCCCTTTCATGGGATTACCTTCGGCGCTCCCGCCCGTCACGCTCTGCCCATGGACCGGGCACGCGAGGGTCGGACGAGATGCGAGCGCCGAAGCAGCGAGAGCGCACGAGACGCGGCCACGACAGTGGCCCGGAGCCGCGCGTGGTCGCCATCGAGTACCGGCCCGTCCCCGACGGCGAGGCTCGCCTGCGCCGCATCGCTGCCATCCTCCTCGAACACGCAACCCGTGCGGTCGCCGAAGAGGAGCGCGCGGAGGGCCGGTAGGGAGGCGACTTGCGGCGTTTTGACCGCCTCGCTGCGGGTTCGCTACGCTGAGGGGGACAAGGTGGCCCGGCGGTGCGAGAACACCCCGGGCCGTGGCGCCGCCTGTTGGGACAGGTGACGCGAGCCGCATGCTACCGCTCGCGGACCCGCCCCGGCAGGTGGCGGGTCGTTCTGTTTCTGGAGGAGCAAGCCATGCCGCGAACGAAGCCACAGCGCCAGTCCGAGAACCGCCGCGCCGCCATCTACGCGCGCGTCTCCGACAAGAGCCAGGCCGAGGACGACAAGACCTCCCTCGCCGAACAGATGGGCGACATGGAGGCCTACTGCGAGGAGCGCGGCCTTGAGATCACCGCCCGCTATCAGGAGGTCGGGCGCGGCTGGTCGAAGAGCCGCCCCGAGTTCCAGCGCATGCTCGCCGACGCAGCCTCGGGCCGCTTCGATGTGATCGTCTGCTGGAAGTCCGACCGCCTCTCGCGCGGCATGTACCCCGCCGCCGCCCTCATGGAGGTCGTCGAGGCGCACGGCATCAGCCTTGAGGCCGTGATGGACGCGATCGACATGAAGACCTTCGGCCTGATGGCGGCGATCGGCAAGATCGAGCTCGACAACTTCCGCGAGCGCGCCTCCATGGGCAAGCGCGGCACCGCCAAGCAGGGCCGCATCCCCGTCAGCAACGTCCCCGACGGCTACCGCATTGGCGAGAACCGCACGCCCGAGATCGACGACGAGCGCGCGGAGGTCATCCGCCGCATCTTCCGCCACTACGTCGAAGACGGCATGGGCGCGCCCGCCATCGTGGCGGCGCTCACGGACGACGGCGTCCCCACCTCAAAGCCCGGCGCAAGCTGGCACGCGACCCAGATCAACCGCATCCTCCGCAACGAGGCCTACCGCGGCACCTGGTGGTACGGCAAGGCCCGCCACACCGCCACCGACGCCGGCACGCGCGTCCACGCGCAGCCCCGCGACGCCTGGATCGGCGTCCCCTTCCCGCCGCTCGTGGACGAGGAGACGTGGGCGCGGGCGAAGACGCTGCGCGAGCGGCGGCTGACGCGCTCGCCGCGCAACACGAAGACCTTCCACCTGCTCCAGCACCTCGTGCACTGCAGCGAGTGCGGGATGCTGATGGGTCCCCGGGTGGTCCGCAGCCAGAGCACGCGGCGCAGGGGCAAGACCTACTCGTACCGGCTCAAGACGCCGCGCCGCTACTACCACTGCTACGGGATGGGCGCCCCCTACCGGCTGCGCTGCCGCGAGCACCCCTTCATCCGCGCCGAGCGGCTCGAGGAGCTGGTCTGGGGCGAGGTCAGGCGCGTGCTGCAGGACCCGGACCTGATCGCGGTCGGGCTGGCGGCGCTCGACCCGGACGAGGAGGGTAGCGAGGGGGAGGATGCCGCGCGCACCGAGCGCGAGCTGGCGGGCGTGCAGGCGGAGGAGGACCGCGCGATCCGGCTGTATGTGAGCGGGAAGATCAGCGAGCAGCAGCTCGACCACCAGCGCCGCTTCATCGGCGAGCGGCTCGAGCGGCTGCGGGCGCGGCTCGACGAGCACCGGGCGCGGGCGTCTGCCCAGGCCGGTAGGCGCGTGGCGGTGGAGCAGGTGGTGGAGTGGGCGCGCGCAGCCGGCGGCGGCCTCGACGGTCTTTCGGACGCGGAGCGCCGCGAGGTGCTGGACCTGCTGCTGGAGGAGGCGACGATCGACGGCGAGAACAACGTCACGCTCACGCTCGCCATCCCCGCCGACGAGGAGTTCGTGTCGATTGCCAAACCAGAGCCGATTACTCGGTCTACACCATGCGGCAGGCGTCACGGCGCTCCTGGCGCATCGGCCAGACGGAGCCCGTGCAGGTCGTCTTCATGGCCTACCGGAACACCCTGCAGGCGGACGCCCTCCAACTCGTGGCGAAGAAGCTCCAGTCGTCGCTCGCCGTCGAGGGCGAGCTGCCTGAGGACGGCCTCGCCGCCTACGGGGACGACGGCGACGACCTCATGCTGGCGCTCGCCCGCAAGATCGTCGCTGGCGAGGAGGACGCGGGCTCCGTCGAGTCGGTCTTCGAGCAGGCCCGGCAGGTCGCGGCCGAGGCCGAGGCGCTGCTGGTCGACGAGGGCTGGCACGCGCCCGAGCCGGAGCCTGCGGTCGTAGAGGCCGAGGCTGTGACGGTCGCGAGCGACGACCGCGAGGAAGTGCCCGCGACGCGGCGGACGCTGTTCTCGTGGGCGGAGTTCATGGCGGACACGCCGGAGGAGCCGCTACCGCCCCGGGGTCGCCGCCACAACGAGGCCCCCACGCTCTCGCTCTTCGAGTGGGCGCTGGAGCGGGAGCACGAGGGGGTGCTATCGGGAGCGGCCTGATAGGGCAATGCGGAGAGGAGGGGCACCACAAGCGGTGCCCCTCCTCTCCTCGCCCCTGTGTGTGGCTTCTCGTGCGTTAACGGGCAGCCGCGGCAGTGGCCTATGGATCGCAGCCCGAGCCCCTGAGGTCACCCGATTTGCAGGCCCAGTACGGCGAGTGCGCGAGTGACGTCCGGGTCGTCGGGCCTGACCGGTTCGGTACTGAACGAACGCAAGGGCGCGGTCGTGTCCGCCGCCGGTTCGAAGATGGCCCAGTTGGATGTCCCGTCGTCGAGGCGCGACTGGTAGCGGATGCCGGCGAGCGGCTCGACTCCTTCGGTGCGGCACTCGTAGACGAGCCGGGAGACCTCCTGGGTGAAGCGGCGGGGAGCGGTGAGGCGAATCGCGGCTGCATCAATGTCCGGGAGCCCGTGATGGATGCCCCTGTCCGCCAGGCGCGAGCGCAGCACCGACAGCGAGGCAGCCGCGCCGATGTCGGCATAGGTTCCAACGAGTTCAGCCATGCCCATGAGCCGGTGCTCGAACCACTCGCACGGGACCGTTCCGGCTGCAACCGGCTCGTCATCGCCCTCGATTTCGCGGAGCCCTGCCACAACCTCGAGGTCCGGGCGAAACGGTGCGAGCGTCTCGATCAGTGCGCCGAAGCGTGTGGCGCTGGCGTACAGAACACGGTAGAACCCCAGCGGATCGTCCCAGCGATTGCCGAAGGTGCCGTCGTGGCCAGCCTGGCTCCAGTCGGGCCACGCCCAGGGTTCGGGAGCGCGGGCGAGACGGAAGACCGGACCGGCGGGGGTCACGGTCTCGAGGTCGCAACTCATCCGCCGGACAGGAAGGCGCGCGCGGCGGCGATCACATCGGGGCCTACCTCGTCGAGGTCGCCTTCGCGGAGCAGTCGCAGTGGTGAGCGGTCGTCGAGCTGGGGGTTCAGCCCCTGGAACCAGGCCTGCGCGACGGCCGCCGAGTCGGCAGCGGCGATCGGAGCAGCGGCCTGCAGAGCGGTGCGAAGGCGTCGTTCCACATCGGCACTCGGTCTACGCGAACCGTCCGCCCACTGGTGGACAGCGCGCGTCTCCTTGACCGATCCGAGGTACGTACAGAGCTTGGCGCCGAGGATTTCGCGCACATCGCGGACCACTTCCGGGAACGTGGAGCGGGTTGCGCGCACATGAGCTTCGTAGTCCGGACGGGCAACAGGGGTCGTCGTCACTGGCCACCTCCTCGGCTCAAGGAGAGTATACCATCGCTATCCCAGATTGAATCACACTACGATCACACCCAGCGGACGGGCGGCCGGCGGGGCGGCCTCTCCCCCTCCGCGCTCCATGTGCGCGGCCCTTCCGGCGTTGAGCGGGAGCCGGGGTCGCAGCGTCTCCACCCTGGATGCCGATCATCGACGCGGGGCCTCCTCCCTTACCACATGTTCGATCCCCCTTGGTCGTCTGGTGGCGCGGGCTGTAGGCGAGGGCCCGCCTCGTTGAGCAGGCGACAGGTACCGGCACGGGGTTTGTCAGGATACCGGGAAGATCCCCAATACCATGGCGGGTGCGCCGACAGGAGCATCGGTGGAGCGCCAGGCGGCCCGGCGAGGACCGCGCATGCCTCAGCGGCGGCTAGTCGTCGTCGGTGATGGTGCCGGTGGCGTAGACGAAGTAGCCGGGGATGGTGATGCCGCTCGTCGCGTACACGTAGACGTTGAGCGTCTCGTCCCCCTCGACGGTGTTGTCATCGATGACCGGCACGACGATCTCGAGGCTGGTAGCGCCGGCAGCGAGGGTGAACGCCTTGTACTCGAGGGTGAAGTCCTGGCCCGCTGACGCGGTCCTGCCGAACCCGCCGTAGCGGAAGGTGATGGCCTCCGAATGCGCATGCAAGAGCGCCACGACGAACCGCAGGCCTCCCGCTGCCTCGCTGGCGGAAGCGTGGCTCTGGGACACCTCGACGGTGCTGTCGAGGTCGGCGGCAGGCGGGGGAGTGGCGGCGACGCAGTCTCGCGGCTGGCTGTCACGACAGACGGGTGGTCAGCCGGAACGACTCGATTGCGGCGTCAGCCGTGTGTTGAAGAAGAACGTTGAGACGCGGCGTGACTTCGGCAGGGTAATCCGCATGGGCCGCGCGAGGAACGGTCACCACGGTGGCGAACGCCAGGCACGTAGCGGCGCCAAGCGCAGCGATCAACTGCAGCCTGGCTATTGCGGCACCACCTTGACCGAGTCGATGAGCTGATCGAAGAGGTCGTCGACGCTGCGCCCCAGACTACTCTGCGTATAGGCCGCCCCGGTACCTGTGAGCGGCTCCACGACGCGACGGTTCAACTCCACGCCCTCGTCCGAGAACGTCAGGACGGAACCGGTCGCGAGGTCCGTCAGGTCCGTTCCTCCGTCGGCGCACGGCTGATTCTGCAGACAGGTCATGACGAAGCCGAATCCACCCACGAGCCGCACATCGTTGGGGATCGTCATCGTGATGCTCAAGTAGTGGATGCGCCACCGCGTGCGCCCGTCGCCCTCGACGATCTGTAGGGGATACACGCCCCGGCAGCGCACCCTTCTTGTGAGTCGTGCCGCCTGCCGGGTGGTCTCCCAACGGAGACGGGATGCCGTTGACGGACGGCCCCCCGGCGACCGCGCCAACAACGGCGCGTACCTCGAAGTCATAGGGGGTGTCGGGGCGCAGTCCCGCGAGCCGGTAGTTGTACGTACTCGCGCCGCTGCTTGGGATGTCGGTCCACGCCTCCCAAGCGAGCGGAAGCCCGTCCTCCCAGCGCCGCTGGCGGTATTGCCACTTCGTGGCGTTCGCCGGGCCGCCGGTCCACTCGAGGAGCAGCGAGTCGTGCGAGCCGTCCGAGACGACGATCAGGCTGAGCGGTTCGCTCTCGGCCACCGCGAAGGTGGCGCTCACGGTCTTGTCGGCGTCCATCGTGGGCGAGCACGTCGTCGAGGTAGTGGGCGTGCCAGCGCAGTCATCGCCCCACGAGGACAATCCGTACCCATCAGCGGCGCCGCCGGCGCTGCCGAAGCCCAGCCAGAGGCCGCTCACGACGGCGAGCGAGACGAGGACGCTGACCGCCACGAGCAGCCACGCGCGCTGCGCCAGCGCAAGCCGCCTCGTCATCGTCCGCAGGTGCGTCAGGGCATTGCTCGCATGCTGCCTGTCCGCTCTGTGCTTCCCATCAATCTACACCGAGCATGGTTGCCTCGGCGTGGCTATGGGCCGGGACTCAGCCGTGCCGAGCGTCGCCGTGACCGAGCCGTCGGGCTCGTCGGTCGCGGCGCCCC
Source organism: Tepidiformaceae bacterium (assembly GCA_965214395.1). Lineage (GTDB taxonomy): Bacteria > Chloroflexota > Dehalococcoidia > Tepidiformales > Tepidiformaceae > UBA2991. The sequence continues at coordinate 2,865,179 of OZ243954.1, read as the reverse complement.
GGTCCTGCTGACCGCGAAGGTTTTGGAGCCATTCGTCGGGATGGTGACGCTCTGCGAGCTGGCGCTGACGCCAAAGGCTCCCGCTGCGGACACCGTGACGCTCACGATCAGCGCGGGATGCGGCATCGGGCTGGCGGTAACGGTGAAGCTGGCGGCGGCGCCTTCGGTGACAGCGCCATCGGAGGCGATGCTCAGCTCGGGCACAGCATCGTCCGGCACGGGAACCGTCGCCGCGCTCGAGCTCGATGAGACGGTGTAACCCGTGCCCTGCCGCCGGAGCCGTGGTCAGTCGTTGTCGGTGATGGTCCCGTCGGCGTAGACGAAGTAGCCGGGGATGGTGATGCCGCTCGGCGCGTACACGTACACGGTGAGCGTCTCGTCCCCCTCGACGGTGTTGTCATCGATGACCGGCACGACGATGTCGAGGCTGGTAGCGCCAGCAGCGAGGGTGAACGCCTTGTACTCGAGGGTGAAGTCCTGGCCCGAAGCGGCCGTTCTGCCGAACCCGCCGTAGCGGAAGGTGATGGCCCGCGAATGCGCATGCGAGAGCGTGACCACGAAGCGCAAGCCCTGCGATCCCTCGCTGGCGGACGCATCGGCCACGCTCACCGTCGGCGGACCGCTCGACCGTCTCGGATCGTCGTCGGCCACGGCCACCGTCGCAGCGCCGTTCGATGACGAGACGGTGTAGCCCGTCCCCGTGTCGATCGTCGCGGTCACCGAGCCGTCGGGCTCGTCGGCGCTGTCATTGGTGGTGGCGACGGTGAACGTGGCGCTGCCCGTCGTCGAGATGGTGACGGTGCGCGAGCCGGTCGAGGCGAAGTTGCCGCTCTGCGTCACCTCGATCGTCACGTCGAGGTCGGCGGCGGGCGTCGGGGACGCGGTGATGGTGAACGTGGCGGCGCCGCCCTCGGTGATGCCGCTTCCTGCGGCAATGCTGATCTCGGGAACGTCGTCGTCAGCCACGGCCACCGTCGCAGCGCCGTTCGATGACGAGACGGTGTAGCCGGTGCCGTCGCTCACCGTCGCGGTCACCGAGCCGTCGGGCTCGTCGGTGCTGTCGTTGGTGGTGCTGACCGTGAGCGTGTAGGTGCCGGAGGTGGGGATCGTCACCGTCTGCGAGCCGGTCGAGGCGTAGTCGCCGCTCTGCGTTACCTCGATCGTCACATCGAGGTTGGCCGCAGGCGTCGGGGACGCAGTGATGGTGAACGTCGCGGCGCTGCCCTCGGTGACGCCTGAGCCTGCGGCGATGCTGATCTCCGGCGTAGCCGGCGGCGGCGGGGCTGGGGCCTCCTCGATGCATTCCAACGCCTCTCGAACCGGCTTCCAGCCAAACCACTGCTGCTCGCCGGCGAGGGCCTCGGTCGCTGTGTATGGCGTGAGCTCCGAGTCCTCCACGTCGGCGAACGCAAGCAGCACACGCTTCCAGTTGCGGCCGTAGCTCGGCGTCCGGTCCTTGTTGGCATCGTAGTAGCGGCGCACCAACTGCAGCAGGCTGTCGGAGACGCACGCATCGATGATCTCTCGTGATCGCACCTGTCCCTCGCCACTCGCATCGTCATCGCTCACCGCTACGGTCGCAGCGCCGTTCGAGGTCGAGACGGTGTAGCCGGTGCCGTCGCTCACCGTGGCGGTGACGGAGCCGTCGGGCTCGTCGGCGCTGTCGTTGATGGTGGCAACGGTGAGCGTGTAGGTGCCGGTCGTCGAGATGGTGACGGTGCGCGAGCCGGTCGAGGCGAAGTTGCCGCTCTGCGTCACCTCGATCGTCACGTCGAGGTCGGCGGCGGGCGTCGGGGACGCGGTGATGGTGAACGTGGCGGCGCCGCCCTCGGTGATGCCGCTTCCTGCGGCAATGCTGATCTCGGGTACGTCGTCGTCAGCCACGGCCACCGTCGCAGCGCCGTTCGATGACGAGACGGTGTAGCCGGTGCCGTCGCTCACCGTCGCGGTCACCGAGCCGTCGGGCTCGTCGGTGCTGTCGTTGGTGGTGCTGACCGTGAGCGTGTAGGTGCCGGAGGTGGGGATCGTCACCGTCTGCGAGCCGGTCGAGGCGTAGTCGCCGCTCTGCGTTACCTCGATCGTCACATCGAGGTTGGCCGCAGGCGTCGGGGACGCAGTGATGGTGAACGTCGCGGCGCTGCCCTCGGTGACGCCCGCGCCTGCGGCGATGCTGATCTCCGGCGTAGCCGGCGGCGGCGGGGCTGGGGCCTCCTCGATGCATTCCAACGCCTCTCGAACCGGCTTCCAGCCAAACCACTGCTGCTCGCCGGCGAGGGCCTCGGTCGCTGTGTATGGCGTGAGCTCCGAGTCCTCCACGTCGGCGAACGCAAGCAGCACACGCTTCCAGTTGCGGCCGTAGCTCGGCGTCCGGTCCTTGTTGGCATCGTAGTAGCGGCGCACCAACTGCAGCAGGCTGTCGGAGACGCACGCATCGATGATCTCTCGTGATCGCACCTGTCCCTCGCCACTCGCATCGTCATCGCTCACCGCTACGGTCGCAGCGCCGTTCGAGGTCGAGACGGTGTAGCCGGTGCCGTCGCTCACCGTGGCGGTGACGGAGCCGTCGGGCTCGTCGGCGCTGTCGTTGATGGTGGCAACGGTGAGCGTGTAGGTGCCGGTCGTCGAGATGGTGACGGTGCGCGAGCCGGTCGAGGCGAAGTTGCCGCTCTGCGTCACCTCGATCGTCACGTCGAGGTCGGCGGCGGGCGTCGGGGACGCGGTGATGGTGAACGTGGCGGCGCCGCCCTCGGTGATGCCGCTTCCTGCGGCAATGCTGATCTCGGGTACGTCGTCGTCAGCCACGGCCACCGTCGCAGCGCCGTTCGATGACGAGACGGTGTAGCCGGTGCCGTCGCTCACCGTCGCGGTCACCGAGCCGTCGGGCTCGTCGGTGCTGTCGTTGGTGGTGCTGACCGTGAGCGTGTAGGTGCCGGAGGTGGGGATCGTCACCGTCTGCGAGCCGGTCGAGGCGTAGTCGCCGCTCTGCGTTACCTCGATCGTCACATCGAGGTTGGCCGCAGGCGTCGGGGACGCAGTGATGGTGAACGTCGCGGCGCTGCCCTCGGTGACGCCTGAGCCTGCGGCGATGCTGATCTCCGGCGTAGCCGGCGGCGGCGGGGCTGGGGCCTCCTCGATGCATTCCAACGCCTCTCGAACCGGCTTCCAGCCAAACCACTGCTGCTCGCCGGCGAGGGCCTCGGTCGCTGTGTATGGCGTGAGCTCCGAGTCCTCCACGTCGGCGAACGCAAGCAGCACACGCTTCCAGTTGCGGCCGTAGCTCGGCGTCCGGTCCTTGTTGGCATCGTAGTAGCGGCGCACCAACTGCAGCAGGCTGTCGGAGACGCACGCATCGATGATCTCTCGTGATCGCACCTGTCCCTCGCCACTCGCATCGTCATCGCTCACCGCTACGGTCGCAGCGCCGTTCGAGGTCGAGACGGTGTAGCCGGTGCCGTCGCTCACTGTGGCGGTGACGGAGCCGTCGGGCTCGTCGGCGCTGTCGTTGATGGTGGCAACGGTGAGCGTGTAGGTGCCGGTCGTCGAGATGGTGACGGTGCGCGAGCCGGTCGAGGCGAAGTTGCCGCTCTGCGTCACCTCGATCGTCACGTCGAGGTCGGCGGCGGGCGTCGGGGACGCGGTGATGGTGAACGTGGCGGCGCCGCCCTCGGTGATGCCGCTTCCTGCGGCAATGCTGATCTCGGGTACGTCGTCGTCAGCCACGGCCACCGTCGCAGCGCCGTTCGATGACGAGACGGTGTAGCCGGTGCCGTCGCTCACCGTCGCGGTCACCGAGCCGTCGGGCTCGTCGGTGCTGTCGTTGGTGGTGCTGACCGTGAGCGTGTAGGTGCCGGAGGTGGGGATCGTCACCGTCTGCGAGCCGGTCGAGGCGTAGTCGCCGCTCTGCGTTACCTCGATCGTCACATCGAGGTTGGCCGCGGGGGCTGGGGTGGCGGTGACTGTGAACGTGGCGTCGCCGCCCTCCGTGACGCCCGCGCCAGCGGCGATGCTGATCTCCGGCACGTCGTCGTCAGCCACGGCCACCGTCGCGGCGCCGCTCGAGGACGAGACGGTGTAGCCGGTGCCGTCGCTCACCGTCGCGGTCACCGAGCCGTCGGGCTCGTCGGTGCTGTCGTTGGTGGTGCTGACCGTGAGCGTGTAGGTGCCGGAGGTGGGGATCGTCACCGTCTGCGACCCTGTCGAGGCGAAGTTACCGCTCTGCGTCACCTCGATCGTCACGTCGAGGTCGGCCGCGGGTGGCGGGGACGCGGTGATGGTGAACGTCGCGGCGCTGCCTTCGGTGACGCCGCTGCCTGCGGCGACGCTGATCTCGGGTGCCGTGGCCGATGGGTCGTCGTCATCGGACACCGCCACGGTTGCCGCGCCCGCCGTCCACGAGGCGATGTAACCAGTGCCCTGGTCCACGGTTGCGGTGACGGAGCCGTCGGGCTCGTCGGTGCTGTCGCCGATGGTGGGGACGGTGAGCGTGTAGCTCCCAGCGGTCGGGATGGTCACAGCCTGCTGGACGGTGGATGCGGCGAAGTCCCCGCTCTGCGACACGGTGACGCTGACCGACAGGGGAACCGCGGGCGGGGGAGTGGCGGTGATGGTGAACGTCGCGTCGCTGCCCTCGGTGACGCCCGCGCCTGCGGCGATGCTGATCGTGGGGCCGGGGGAGGGGAGTTGCTGCTGGCGGGAGAGCCGCAGCACGCTGGCCCGCACGTCGTCGGTGAGACTCGCGAATGCCGGCTCGAGCTGGTCGCTATCGACCTCCGGCAGAAGCGTTGCGCGCTGGTCCTCGCTGAGCTGGTCCCACTGCTGCTGCGCGAGGGCGCGCAACTCGCCGTTGACCACCGTGAACCGCAGGCGCTCGGTGGTGGTTCCACCGAGGCTGGACGATGCGGTGAGATCGATCTCGTACACACCATCCTTGTTCGCGTCGATGGGATCGTCGTACTGCGGTGCATCCATCACAATCATGCGCGCAAAAGTGTAGTCCTTGAAGTGACGAGCATCAGGCCCGCTCACGGACATGCTCAAGTTGCCCCTGACACCACGGGCGCTGGTTGTCAGTATGTAGGTAGCTCCGTCCGACACCGCGTGATTGAAGTCGAACAACAGCGTTGGTGGCGGGAGTTCGTCGTCCTCGATGGTGGTGGAGGCTTTCCCCGTCCCATGGATGTCGTAATCGCTGCCGGCGCCAATCTGGACCTGCACGACGCTCTGGTCTGTCCGGACCGAGTCATTGAGGGTCGGCAGCGAGATGGTGGCGGAAGCGTTGTTAGCTGCGAAGGTGACCGCCGTGGGCGCGGCGCCCTGGAGCCGACTGCCCGACTCGGTGACCGTGACGCTCACCGTGAGTGGTTGCTCCAGAACAGTGCCTGAGCGCGTGAACGTGAAGCCGACCGACGATCCCTCGGTGACCTTGCCGGCATCGGCGTGCACCCTGATCTTCGTTTGATCGTTGTCGGTGATGGTGGCGGAGGCTGAGCCCGAGGTTCCGACGGTGTAGCCGCTCCTGGCGCTGACGCTGACAGTCACGACGCTGTCGTGTTCGTCGTTCTTGTCGTCGACGATCGGCACGGCGACGGTAGCGCTCGTCTGGTTGCCCGGGATCGTCACGGAGGCGGGCTTGCTGCCCTGCAGCATCGCCCCGGTCTCGCTCCAGGCCAGGTTAACCATTACCGGGGTCGACAGGATGCCGCCGCTGCGAGTCACGGTGAGATCCAGCTCATCGTCCTCGGCGACCTGAGCCGCACCGAGGGCGATCGAGACCTCCGGATCCGGCAGCACGAGCGGCTCCGGGAAGATCCACGGACGCGCCTGCTTGATGGCGAGCGTGTTGGCCGCCGTGATCTTGAACTCAATCTCGATGGCGAAGTCAGCGCCATCCTGCACCTGGTAGAGCGTCCGGAACCGAGTGTGAATCGTATCGAGGTTGCTGCGCAGTTGCTTCATCTGGGCAGCGCTCATCAGCAGCTTATCTGACTTCGCCAGGGTGGAGCGTGACAGCACCGTCGCGGCTCCACTGGCTGCCAGCAGCAACTGCTCGGGCTGGGAGTACGCCTCCGGGTTGGTGACCAGGTCTTCGCCGACCTGCGAGTTGATGTAGTGAGTGTTGGCCTGGAAGGTGATCGGGTCATAGCTGACAGCGACGCCGTTGACCAGTTCGTCTGAGTAGTTCGGGTGCACCAGCACGCCCATCGCGACGGTGGTGTGGTCCACTCGATGGAAGTCTCGCTCGAGGAAGGCTCGGTAGTTCCAGAGGCTGGCCCACACGGCCTTAATGGATTTGTCGATGCCATCTGCGGTGGTCTCGTCCGGGTCCTGTGTCTTGGAGTCATAGAGGCCGGCCCCGTTGAAGGATGGCAGGTCCTCGTTGTTGGTGCTGGATCGGTAGCGCAGGGACTGGCCATCGGGGTAGTTGGCGTGCAGCGTTGTCAGCGCGGTGATGATCCATTGCGGGGACGTCGCGTTCTTGATCGCCTTGCGCAGGTCGTCCAGCATCTCTTCCTGGATCTCGGCATCCGACTGGAAGTACGAGTGGGCCAGCATCGCGGTGACCGCCTGGGCGAGCGTTGTTTCGGCCGTGAGGGTGATCTTCTCCGCAGCCGGAGCCTTCTTCTTGCCGAGGATCGTTGCCGTGCCGAGCGTCGCCTGCTTCATGAACTCGTCGTAGAAGTAGAAGGGCACGGCGTACCCTACCGGGGTGGTGCCGGTGGGCAGGGACAGCTTCGTCAACTCGGCCACGTTGGCCGCCTTGACGCCGTAGGCGTTCCAGTCGGCAAAGTTCACGTTGGCCAGCGAGGCGATCGACGTGACCGTCAAGTCGCGCTGGAGGGTCTGGGTTTGCTGGGGGCGGATCGCTGCGAAATGCGTGTCGACATCTGCCTTGGTCGCCGCGCGGATCGTGTAGCCGTCGGCGCCGACGGCAAAGTAGACATAGCTGCCGATCAGCGACTTGATGGTGCTGTCTTCCAGCACATCGCGAATGAACGCATTGGGGAGGCCGTTCTGGATGGCGCGCAAGTTGACATGGGATAGTGGCGTTTGCGGCACGGTGGTGATGGTTCCGGCCACGCGAGGAAGGTCGTTCGGCAGGGACTTGTAGATGGCGACGTCGAAGGGGCTGGGCCGCTCATCGTCCTCCATCAGCCGCAGGCGTCCGTAGCCTTGCCCCTGGTTGTGCGGGATAAAGGACACATCCGGGAGTACATCTTCGTCCAACAGGACGTTGACCCGGGAGCTGTCGTACTGAGCCTTTTCCTTTGAATACAGGTCCAGTTGACTCTTGGTAAACGGGTGATAATAGAGTTTAGCATTGGACACGAAAGGCATACCAGTAGCGAGCAGTTCGTAGTACTTCTCGACACCTGAGAGTCCCGCGATACCCCATGGGGAAAGCTGAAAGGCATACACTCCGAGTGACCCGTCCAGTGCGACTATGTTTGGGTAATAGACGATAGTGCCGTTACCAATGTCTGTAGGCTTACTGACAGCGATCCCGATGGCTGCGTCGAAGTTGGCGTGCACCTTGTGAGTGTTTGAATTGATGAAGTATGTGGCCGGGGTGTCGGAGTCGAAATCCCGAATGGCGAACTTGACGAACTCCAGCCCATCAAGGTACTCCAGCCCTCTGGTGCCCGTATCTCCCTTGAAGGACAGACCGCGGAACGTTTCGCGCGAGTCAATGGAGACCACGCCATTGCTGAAGGCGATCTTCTTTGCCGAGTTGATGGGGTTGTATGTTCCCAGGTCCGACAGCTCTGTGATGTCGTCAACGCAGTCGCCGTCGAGGTCTCCGGGCTGCGTGACCGAGTATTTCTCGAGGAGGTATCGGGTGACGGGCAACGGTTCGAGGTTGTCGGCAAGGGTTGTCGTACCGTCTTCGCCTCGCTTGACGAGGATCGGCAGCCCCTTGGTCCTGTGGGGCGGACTGCCCGCTCGGGCGTAGAGCACGAAATAATCGGCGGTGGTCGAGTTGACCGTGATGGGCATGCTCGTCACCGACACGGTGGTCTGCGTAGGCGCCACGTAACCGTCCTCGCATGGACCGGGCGGTGGACTGCTCGCTGCGGCCCCGGACGGGAGCAGAGCGATCGCCACCACCGCGGCCAGCGCGACAATCAGGGTCACCACGGGGGATGATCCAGGTGATCCAACGGTACCCGCCCCTAGCACACGAACACCAGTTCCCCTCCTGCCAGACAATTCATCCCCGCCCAGAAGACCAAAGAACGGAAAGAGAAGGGGACGGTGGGAATGAAAACTTAAACATAAGTATGGCACACCGTTGTTTCGAAGGCCAACTGCTCCGCGGTGGCAGCAACCGCGTCGTGACATCACCGCTTTCGCAAAGGACGGCGATCTCATGGAGACGCGGCTATTCGTGAGTGGCAAGGGGCACGGTCACTCCCTTCGCTCCGGCGCCGAATCCAACCGAGCCTGCACCTCCCACTGGGTTCGCCTCAGGGACGGCCTGCGAGTCGCGAAGGCCACCAGTTGCCGCGACCGAAGAGCGCGACCAGTGCCGGCACGATCAGGGTGCGCATGTCCGCCGCCCTTGGCGGTGCCACTGCCGACCAGCACGGCGGACGGGTTAGACCGGCCGCGATCGCACCCTCAGCAGGCCGTGCTCGCGCGCGGCCTCGACGTAGCGCGGGCGATGCGCTCGTGGTCGAGGTTGCCGAGCCAGTCGCCTCGGGGGTAGGCCTGGACACGCGCGGGGGCGACCTGCGCGGCATCGACCTACGGGCCTCCTCGCCCGTGGTCTACGACCCCTGGGACGGCACCCACCTCAACGCCAACACGGCCGTGCTCGCGCGCTCGGGGAGCGGGAAGTCCTTCGCGACCAAGCTAGGTGTACTGACCACAGAGGTGTGAGACACGGTTGACGGGTGGGAGGCCGCCGAGCGAGCCGTGGGGACGGCGTCTGTTGTACCACCTCAGCCACCCGGCGAGTGCGCGCGTGCGGGCGCGCTGGACGGGTAGGGGAAAGCGTACGCCCAGCTGCGCAGCAGCATCTGGATGAAGCGCTCGGCCTTGCCGTTGGTGCGCGGCGTGTAGGGCCGTGTCCGCAGGTGGCGCAGCCCCAGCTCGTCGCAACGCTCCCGCCAGGCGTGCGACGCGTACGCCGGCCCGTTGTCCGTCATCACCGCTTCGACGCTGACGCCCTGCTCACCGAACCAGCCGAGCGCGCGCTCGAGGAACGCAAGCGCGTCGTGGCGGCGGTCGCTGGGGAGTACCTCGGCGTAGGCCAGCCGCGAGTGGTCGTCGACGGCGACGTGGACGTGCTGCCAGCCCGCGCGCGGACTGCGCGTGACCCCGTCGCGGAGGATGCGCTTGCCGACGTTCCAGAAGCGCCCCAGCTTCTTGGTATCGAAGTGCAGCAACTCGCCCGGGCGGTCGCGTTCGTAGCGCACCACCAGGGGCCGCGGCTCGCGCGGCAGCCGCGAGCGGCCCAGCCGCCTGAGCACCTTTGCCCACGGTCGAGACCGGGCGGCCCAGAAGCGCACCGAGCGTGAGCGGGCCGGCGCGGCTGGTGCTTCGGAGTGGAGGGGCGCTCGCGCAGTCCCGCCCAGCCGCCCGCCAGGTAGCGCGCGAGCCAGCGGTAGCCGGTGGCGCGGCTGGCGCCGACGCTGGCGGCGGCTGCCGCGGGGCTCATGCCCGAGCGCATCGCGTCGACGGCGCGGCAGCGCGTCTCGTACGAGTAGCGCATCCGCTGGGGCCTGCTGGTGGCATCATGCATCGGGACCTCCTTCGAGACCTGGGTGGTGTTCAACCCCAAGTCTCGTCGGAGGCCCCTCTGCGATCAGGTGTCTCGCAGGTGTGTAGTCAGTACAGCTAGGGGTGCTGCGCGGCCTCTGCCGGGGCGTCGTCGCCTATGTGATCGACCCCGAGAGCGAGTACGCCGACATGGCCCGCGCGGCGGGCGGGCGCGGCCCCCTCGCGCGTTAACTGAGGGTTAGAATCCCCTTCAGTTGAGGATCAGATGCCTGAGTGCCGCGCGGCACTCAGGCATCTGATCTCCCCATTATCAGACTCCGGTCGTCGATTACTTCCGCTTCGGCTCAGCGCTCGTAGGCGATGACGTCTACGTCCTCGATGTCGCCGTCGGCGGTGAACCGCCAGATGCCGATGTAGCCTCGCCGAAGGTCGCCGTACTCGTCCCAGTCCATGGAGACAGAGCCCCCTTCGTAGTCCACCTCTCCGCCGTCCCGGATGATGCTCAGGGCGCGGGCGATGCCCTCCACGCCGGGCAGAACCTGTTCGCCCGGCGCCGAGCCGATGCCCCGAAGCGCGTCGCGAATGGCCGATCCCTCGGCGTCGCCCGCCGCCTCCGCTGCGAGAGCGATGGCGATGGCGGCGTCGTAGGTCTCCTTCACGTAGGTGGCCTCCGTGCCCCTCCCGTACTCGTCGTGGAACGCCTTGTCCCATATGAGGGTGGGTGCGTTCTCATGGGACGGGCCGCTGACCGTGCCGTACATACCGGCCAGCCTTCCCCCGCCCACGGCCTCCGCGAGGTCGGCCTGCCTGAGCGCGTCGCCGAAGAGGAACTGATCGTAGAGGCCGCTGTCGAGCGCCTCCTGGAGGATGATCTCGGCCTCGGTCCCGAAGGTGAGCAGGACGAGGGCCTGGGCTCCGTCGCGCGCGCTCTCCTCGATGAGGTCGAGGTAGCTCGCGCGAAGCTCGACCGGGGATTTCACGACCATGATGCCGCCTGTCCACGCCTCCCGGAAGGCCTCCACCAGACCCTGGCCCCAGGCGTCATCCCGATAGATGACACCCACGTTCTCGAAGCCCCGTTCGCGCGTGAGCAGCGCCAGCGCCGGCCCCTGGGCGGAGTCGGAGAGGACCGTGCGGAAGAAGAGGTCGCGATCGTCGTTGGCGGTAAGTAGCGGGGAGGAGGCCGAAGAACTGATCACCAGCACCCCCGTCGGCGCCGCGACCTCCATCACCAGGAGCGCGTGAGCGCTGGAGTTGGGTCCGACGATGGCGTGCACACCCTCATCCTCAATCAGGCGCCGCGCCTCCTCTGCGGGGTTGAGTGTGTCCCCTTCCGCGACTTCCACCGGCTGGCCGAAGACTCCGCCCGCCTCGTTGACGTGCTTGATGGCCAGTTTGAAGGAGCGCAGCCGGTCGAGGGCCCCCTCCGTTTGCGTCTCACTGTTCACGATCAGCGCGCCGATCTTGAGGGGCGCCCGCTCTTCGTCACCGCAGGCCGCGAGGGTCGCGGCGACGACGGCGATCACAACCAGCAACACGACCCGCATCGAGCCACCGGGGATACGCCAGCTGCCCTGCATGCTCTGCTACGCTTCCAGGTCCATCATGCCCCTCGCTCGTTCATGACCATCGCCGCTCGAGGGTAGGCCGCAAGGTTCAGCCTCAGGGCCCGGGGCCAGCAACCGATGTGCCAGCTGCACCCGCTGCATCGTCAGGTCGGCCATCTTCGAGTGGGCGCAGGAGCGGGAACAGGAGGGTGCGCTCGCGGGAGCGGCCCGGTAGAGGCTCGGTCCGCCTGCTTGCGCAGCAGTTCCAACAAGTCCGCGCTCTTCCTGACCACCGTAGTCCTCCTTCACGTGATCGATTCCTGTATGAATCATTGTGCGGTGGTCTCCTACGTCCACCTCTCCTCCCGGGACGCTACCCGGAGACTACTGACAGGTCTCCAGGGCAAGCTCGTCCAGGTCGTGACCCGCCACATCGAGCAACCCGGCCGGGATGCACCCCGTCAGCTCGTTGGCCGAGAGGTACAGCAGGGCCAGGTCAGGCAGGTCGAGCAATTCGGCGGGGATTGAGCCGCTCAGTTGATTGTTGTCGAGGCGAAGGTGCTCCAGCGCGGTGAGCTTCGCCAGTGCGACGGGGATCTGGCCGCTCAGCAGGTTGTTGTGGAGCTGCAGGTGCTCGAGCTTGGCCAGGTTGCCCAGCTCGGGCGGAATCTCCCCGCTCAAGAGGTTGCGGTTCAGGCTGAGGTACGTCAGCTCCGGCAGGCTCCCCAGTTCGGGCGGGATCGCACCGGTCAGCATGTTCTGGCGAAGAATCAGTTCCTCGAGGTTGGGAAGGCTTCCCAGCTCTGGCGGTATTTCCCCGACGAGGTGGTTTCGGTTGAGATGCAGGAACTCCAGGTTGGTCAGACGACCCAGCTCCGCCGGTATTTCTCCGGTCAGGCGGTTGCCGTAGAGGTGGAGCAGCTTGAGTTCCGAGAGGTTTCCCAGCTCCGCCGGGATCTCCCCGGTGAGATCGTTGTCGTAGAGGTACAGGAACTCCAGCCGGGCGAAGCTGCCAAAGCCCACCGGTATCTCGCCTGTGAGGCGGTTGCCGTCCAATCCGAGGACGACCAGGTTGGCGAGGTTGTTCAACTCGACCGGAATCTCGCCGGAGAACTGGTTCTGCCTGAGCCACAAGTACCTCAGGTTGGTGAGCTTGCCCAGTCCGACGGGGATGGTCCCGGTCAACTGATTCTCATCGACGTCGAGGACCCTGAGGTTGACCAGGTTGGTCAGCTCGGTCGGAATCGTACCGGTCAGTTCGTTCTGCCACAGCTCCAGATTGGTGAGATTGGTCATGGCGCCGAACTCGGGCGGGATCGGGCCGCTCAGCATGTTGCGGTCCACCGACAGCACGCGCAGCTCGCTGAGCCTGGCCAGCTCGAGCGGGATCGGGCCGCTCAGTTCGTTGAGGTCGAGGTCCAGAACGCTGAGCCTGGCCATGCTGCCCAGCTCGCTCGGGATCTCGCCGCTGAGCTCGTTGTTCCTGAGGTCGAGCACGCGCAGGTCGTCCAGTCCGGCCAACTCCGGCGGGATGCTTCCGGTCAGGTCGTTGTTGCCCAGGTGCAGTGAGCGCAACCTAGAGAGCCCGGCCAGGCGGGCGGGGATCTCGCCGGCCAGATCGTTGCCGTCCAGGAACAGCACGAGCACGCAGCCGTCGCTGTCGGTGGAGACCCCGAACCACTCGCTCAGGGGAGCGCTCTCGCTGAGCCAGTTGACGCCAATCCGCCAGTTGGGGCCGTCGGTGGCGTGGTAGAGAGCCGTGAGCGCGTCGCGGTCACCAGCGCAGGCGGCGGGGCCGCCGGGCAGGGTCACGAGGCCGGACCAAGGCGACCAGCGGGGGTCGCCATAGCGCTGGGCGCTGGCGCCGACGATGAACCAGTACGACGCGCCCGGGGCAAGGCCCGAAACGGTGTGCGATGTCTGGCCGCCGTTGGCCACGCCCACCGAGGTGAACGCCGCCAGCCAATCTTCACCGGCTTCCACGGCGGCGTCGTGGTCTGCTTTGGAAACCCAGCCGACCCGGTAGTAGTTCGCGTCCTCTACGGCGTTCCAGTGGACGGTGACCTCGCCAGGGAGGGAGCCGATGACCACCCGTGGCTCGTCCTGGACGGTTGGATCCGACTGGGCTGCAGCCGTCGTGATGCCGGCAGCGAGTACGGCGAAGAGGATGGCTGCCACTACTGCCGCAGGGGAGGCGTGCGCGAACTGTCTCCACCCGCTGGCCTCGGTGCGTGTCGGCTGCGTTTCCATGATGCTTCTCCAGATAGGTGGCAGATTATTGCGCAAGGTCCGCCACTGCTCAAGTATGCCCGGGGTTTCGCGTCAGTGCGCTTGCCGCCGGTGGCCCCGTTTGCTTCGGTCTTCGGTCGCGTTAGCCGGTCGCGCGTGCGACGGGGTCGATGATCGCTGCGAGGTCCTCGGGGTCACGGTCGAACCGGTCGCGGCCGCGTGGCGCCTCGGAGGGGTGAGCCCTGGCGCCGTGGCCCTGGTGGCCCTGGTGGTGCGGGTGGGAGGTCAGGCGGGGAGGGTGCTCCTATGGTGAGGCGCACCCTCCCCGCCTGACCTCCCGACGCGTTAGCTACACTTCACCAGGACTTACTCGCCCGTGCGGTCGTCGTCCTTGCGGCCCTGCCGTCGTAGTAGTCGATGTATTCCGGCACGCCGTTGTGCGGACCGGCGTGGATGCATCCGACGAAATTGCTACTACCCGTATAGAGGTGCCACTCGGACTCTTCTTGGATCGCCAGCGAGCGGTGGCCGACCTCTTGCTCCAGATTCTGCCAGCCTGACCATGCGGTGCCGTCGTCATTGGTCGGCGTGCGCACCTGGAGCGTGCCGCCGCTCCCGCCCTTGCCGTCTGACTTCCAGTCCCACGACACGTCGCAGGTGGCCGTCCGATTAGCTACGTTTCCGCCCGTGTTCTGGTGGCCAAGATCGCCTCGCCGAGCGACACGCGCCGCGAGGCGCGCGACAACGCGCACATGTTGCTCAAACACGGCGTGCGTCTCGTCTGGGTCGTGCAACCGGAGACGAGAACCATCGGCGTGTACCGGCCAGAGGAGGCCATCGTGACACTTGGCGATAAGGACGCCCTCGACGGGCTGGACGTGCTACCGGGCTTCACCGCGACGTGAGCGCCGTCTTCGGCCCGCGGCCCGCTGACGAGCATCCTGGGGCGGATCAGTTCCCGTCGTGATGGGCCCCGCCCCGTAGCTGGCGAGGCATCCCCGCCGCGTCACCGCCGCTGTGCCAGTGACCACGAACTCTTTCGCTTGCGACATCACGCTTGCCGGTACGCTCTGAGGGGCGGGGCCTCCCGTCCCCGACTTCGTCCGCCCGCTGAGGGCGATGCGAGGCAGCGCACGGACAAATCGTCTCGATTCGCCAGGACGATCCTGACCCGTCGCGCCGCCGCACCATATACTGCCGGGGTACGAGGTGTCGCAGACTTTCATCGGAGGCCGGATGCGCCCGCTCGCCACCCTGCTCATCGCCGTAGCGTTCCTGCCGCTGCTCGCGTCCTGCGGCGGGAACGACCCTGTCGTGATCGCCACCGTGGGGGACTATCACCCCTTCGACTTCATCAACGACGAGGGCGAGATCGACGGCCTCGAGCGCGAGCTGGGCGACGAACTCTGCCGGCGCGCGGAGCTGGAGTGCGAGTGGGTCCTGCACGACTGGGAGACGCTCATCCCCGACCTCGTCGCGGAGCGGTTCGACGTGATCATCGCCGGCATGAGCATCACCGCCGAGCGTGACGGGCTGATCGACTTCGCGGGCCCCTATTATCCGCCGCAGCCCTCCATGTACCTGGCGCGGGCGGGCGCGGGTGACGAAGCGGTCGAGGGCGCGATCGGCGTCGCGGCCAACACTATCTTCTCCGACTACCTGACGGAGCAGGGCATCCCCTTTGTGCCGCTCCAGGGAGGGACCGACGCCGCAACCGCCGTGCTGAGCGGAGAGGTGGACGCCGTGCTCGTCGATCACGGCTACGGGGTGGCGAAGCTCGCCGAGCACGCGGGACGGCTCGATGCCGTGGGGCCGTCGCTGCGGCTTGACCAGGGCCTCGGCATCGGGGTGCGTACGGGCAGCGATTTGCTGGGCAGGTTCAACGAGGCGCTCGACTCGATGAAGGCCGACGGCGCCCTCAACGCGCTCATCCGCAAATGGCTCGGAGCGGACGCCGCGACGTTCGAGTAGGGGACCAGGGCAAGGGTTCCGGGACGGAAGCGGAGGCTCGCCCGGGGGCCGAGCCTCTACGGTCGCCTACTGATAGATGATGATATCGGGCGGGTGATCGAGGTCCTGCACTTCCTGCGGGGTCATGACCGGGGTGTCCTGGTCGAAGAACAGCTTGAAGGCGGGGCGCTCCGAGGGGGCGGTCAGCGCCCAGCGCTCGTAGCCGGCAACCTTGATGGGGGCGAGCCCGAAGCCGTCCATGTCGATCGCGAGTTCGACGTTGGGATAGTCCTCGACCTCCTCGCGGCCTGTAAGCATCCAGTCCGTGAACTGATGCACCATCAGGATCTTGGGCGGCAGGCCCTCGTCGCGCACGATCCCGGCAAGGTAGGCCTGAACCTCGTTCACCTGCTCCGCGCTGATGGAGCCGATGGCGAGCCCCGGTGCAACGCCCAGGTGCTCGGTCGCGAACTCCGGGTCGATGGCAACGTGCACGAACGGCTCGCGCAGGAACGGTTCCAGCAGGCGGACTTCCGTCAGCGGGTCGCTCCAGCCGATCTGCGTGTCGAGGAAGAGCAGCAACCCGTGCTCGCGCGCGGCCTCGACGTACTCCGCGATCCGCTCGTGGTCGAGGTGGCCGAGCCAGTCGCCCTCGGGGGTAGGCCAGGTCTGGGCGACGCCCACGATCAGGTGGTAGGCCCCGACCGCCGAGCGGGGGCCGTTGAGCTCGTTGTAGCGCTCCGCCCAGGCGGCGATCTCAAGGGCCACCTCGGCGGGCGGGCCGTGGCCGAGCACGCCCATCGCGCGCACGTCGGGGTGTCCGTAGAAGGAGACGATCTGGGGTTGCACACGAACGGGCTCGACAGGCGACGAAAAAAGCCAGGGTCCGGGTTCGAGGTTGGCGGGGAGGAAGCGGCGCTCCGGCAGGAGGCGCTCGCCCCAGACGCCGTACGCGCCGCTGCGCGCCTGCAGCGCGACCTCGAAGCCACCGCCGGAGAGCCTGCGGGCGTTGACGCGCCACTCGATGTCGCCCAGCAACTCCGGCGCTGTCCAGAGCCAGCGGCCGGGCTCGGCGCCGGCGGGCAGGAAGCGTCTGCCCGGCGCGATCCGCTCGCTCCAGCCGCCGCCGCCGGTGCGGGCCTGCAGCGCGACCTCGAGGCGGCCGTCGGAGAGCAGCCGCGCGACGACGCGCGCCTCGCCGGCGGAGTCCGCGCCCGCCTGCGCCGCCACCAGGCGGGGTGCAGGACCCAGCGCGGCTACGGCCACGAGGGCAAGCACCGCCGCGATCACCCATCCGCGGGGGCTCCTCACGCTCACCCCGCTTGGCCCCTCACCGGGCGAAGTCGAAGGGCTTGGTCGACTGCTCCACGAACTCGACTCCCTCGTAGCGGCTGACGGCGCACTCTGGATCCTCGGGCGCTCGCGCCCTCCTCGATTCCGGTCTGGAGTCCGCTACGCCTCACCAGAGGCGGCGCGCGGTGCTGAGCGTGAGGACGACGTAGAGGGCGTCCATGATGGGGAAGTAGACGAGGTGCGAGGTCACGGCCGCTCCCGTCTCGCTCTCCGGGTTAAGGGTCCACAACCAGCTCCAGAAGAACAGCATCGCCAGCACCACCGCTCCGTAGGACCCGAGCCGTGAGCGCAGGTAGCCGACCGTGTCGCGGTCGTCGTCGCCGAACGCGCGGTAGCTGCCGACAGCGGCAACCATGATCACAACCACGCCTGCGGCCATGAACCAGTTCAGCACCTTCCAGGCGGGATACTCGGGCGAGCCATCGTGGAAGGTCGGCGTCAGCATCAGGAGCAGGGCCACGGCAATCGCCGTGGCGGCCAGGTAGAGCGCCACGCCACGTCGTGCTGGCTCCGGGATCATGGCTCCGCATCCTTGCGGTCACGCATCGTGCAACTCTGGCATCCGCACCGCATTATATCAAACCTCCGCCGCTACTCGTCCAGCTGCGCGGCGCGCTCGGCGGCGCTGCGCAGGCGGTAGTGCTGGTAGGCGCCCCAGAGGATCATCGCCGGCGGCACGACAACGATCGCCGCAATCAGCGCGTAGGCGATCGTGATCGCGGTCACGATCCCGAACTGCTGGAAGGGCGTGAGCGAGGAGAACACCAGCACCCCGAAGCCCAGCGCCGTCGTCAGCGCCGAACCGAGCAGCGCCGAGCCGGTCGTGCCGAGCGTGCGGCGCGCCGCCTGCTCGGGGTCATGGGAGTGCTCGAACTCCTCCTCGTAGCGGTGGATGATGTGGATTGTGTAGTCCACCCCGATGCCGATCGAGAGCGCCGTGATCAGGGCCGTGATCACGTTGTAGGGGATGCCCGCGAGCGCCATCGTGCCGAGCACGCAGAAGAGCACCATCACGATCGGCGCGACGGCGATAAAGCCCAGCTCCGGGCGCCCGTCGGTGATCCAGAAGAAGAGCGTGAGGATCGCGAAGGCGGCGAGCACGGTCGTGGCGATCGCCGCCGTCTGGCTGGAGGTCATCGCGTCCACCACCTCGAGCCCGATGATCTCGCTCGAGGTGGCGGTGATCTCCTCGTCGTTCCCGAACCACAACCCCTCGATGTCGGCGACCATGCGCCCCGCCCGCTCCTGGTCGCGCGTGAGCGCGTCGAAGCGCACGAGCAGTGTGTCGGCGCCCGCCGGGTCGACGACCGCCACCTGGGCGAAGCGCTCCGGGTCGAGCGCCGCCAGACGCTCGTAGATGGCCTGCACCTGCTGCGGGTCGAGCCGGAACTGGTCCGCTTCCCGGGTCATGGCCGCGAGCTCGGCATCGTAGGCGGGGTCGTCCGCGCCGTCGTCCGTGATCCAGTCAAGCAGCAACGCGCCGAGCGAGGACTGGATGCCCCCGACGACCCCCTCGGGGCGGCGCAGGTCGTCGTCGAAGGCGGCGCTGAAGTCGAGGATGTTGCGGATCGTGCGGTCGTCGGTCGCCTCGGCCTCGATCAGCACCTGGACCACGTCGGTGGAGCCCCCGAAGGCGGCGTCAAGCGTCTCCACGTCGCGGACCGCGTCGCCCCCCCTGGGCAGGAAGTCGCGAGAGTCGAAGACGGTCTCGATGTCCGTGGAAGCGATGCCGAGCAGGACCGTGACGATGCCAACCGCCACCAGGAAGGGCGCGGGCCGGCGCGCGAGCTGGCCTCCGAGCGCCTCGACGGCGGGGCCGACGCCAGGAATGGCGCCGGAGACCGGCTTCGCCTCGGGTAGTTCGCCGCGCGCCTCGCGGCGGCCGTCGATGAGCGCGCGCCCCGAGGCGAGCAGCGCCAGCATCACGACCAGCCCGGCGATGACGCCGACGCCCGCGACGACGCCGAAGTCGCCGTTAGCCGGGATCGGCGAGCTGAGGTTGGTGAGGAAGGAGACGACCGTGGTGACGGCGGCGAGCGAGAGCGGGATGATCACGGAGCGCAGCCCGAGCCGCGCCGCCGCGCGCGCGCCGTGGCCCTCGCCGCGCTGCTCGCGGTAGAGCCCGACGGTCTGGATCGCGTAGTCGACGACGAGCCCGATCAGCATCACCGGCACCATCGTCGTGAGCGTGTTGGGCGCGCCGATCAGGCCGGCGCCCTCCGGGCCGAGCCAGCCCTGGGCGCCGAGCACCCAGACGATCGTGAGCACGAGCCCCAGCACCGAGAGCACGAGGTCGAGCGGCGAGCGCGTGAAGAGCAGAAGCAACGCGGCGATCACCGCCAGCGCGATCACCATGATCACGGCCATCTCCGTGCCGGTGGCGCGCTCCGTCTCCTCGGCCGTGGTGGCCGCGGAGAGGCTGCTGCCCGTGAGCAGACCCGCGCTGTCCCGGGCGATGTCGCGGATCGCGAGCTCGGCCTCCGCGAGCGCCTCCTCGTCGTCGGCCGTGTCGCCGTCACCGTCTGCGTCCGCGCGCAGGCGGATGGCGGCGATCGCGACAGTCGTCCCGTCTGCATCCGTGCCGACCAGCCGCCCAAGCGGCAGCTGCGCCGCGGCCCCGTCGATCTGCGCCTGTGCGAGCGACGCGAAGTCGTCCGTGCCCAGCGCCTGCGCGAACAGCAAGGTGGGCGAGACGACCGCGCCTTGCGGCGCGAGCAGCGGCTGCACGCGCGGGTCCGACGCCGCGGACGTCACGACCTGGTCGATCTGGGCGAGACCTGCGGGCGTGAGCGCCTCGCCGCGGAAGAGCAGCGTTGCGGAGACCGTCTCCTGAGAGCGGCCGAAGAGCGCGTCGATCGTCTCCGAGGCGAGCGTGACGTCGCTGTCCTCGGGCAGGAAGACGGTGTTGTCGGCCTGCGGCGCCAGTCGTGTGATACCCGCACCGAGCGCGACCGTAAGGGCCAGTAGCACCAGCAAGGTGGCGACCGGCCGCACCGTGACGAGCCAACTCAGTCCATCAAGCACTCTCGGCATCGCCCCGGACCTCTCTTCTCATTCGCCACGATTGCGGTCCGCTAGGCTGAACGAACCCACCGGGAAGGAGACACCCCATGCACCGACCCAGCGAACCCGAGCCGGAACGCAGGGCCCGCCGCGAGGCCCTGCTGGACAGGATCGAGCGCGGCACGGAGCTGCCGCTGATGATCCTCTCGTTCGCGCTGATCCCGCTGCTCGCGGCGCCCCTGCTCTGGGAGCTGCGGCCCGCCTCGCAGGCCCTCGCGCTCGCCTGCAGTCTCACGATCTGGACCGTCTTCGCCGCTGAACTGCTCATCAGGATCGTTATCGCTCCCCGGCGCGGGCGCTACCTCCGGCAGCACTGGCTCGACGCCCTCGCTGTGCTGCTCCCGGTCGCCCGCCCGCTCAGGATACTCTGGATCACCCGCTACGGCTCGCGCGCCTACCGGCGCCCGGTGCGGTTCGCGCACGTCGACTTCCTGGGCGCCTACGCTGTCGGCCTCGTGCTCCTGATCGCGACCATCGTGACCTCGCTGGAACGGGGGCACGACTCGCCCGTCGACTCTTTCCCCGACGCCCTGTGGTGGTCGATCGCCACCGTCACGACGGTCGGCTACGGCGACATCGTGCCAGTCACGGCGGCCGGACGCGCCTTCGCCTACGTGCTGATGCTCGGCGGCATCGGGCTCTTCGGCGCGCTCACCGCCAACCTCGCCTCGATGCTGGCGAGACGCGAGGACCCGGCGGCCGCCGCCCTCGCCTCACTCCGCGACGAGGTGCGGGAGTTGCGCGCCGAGCTTGCGCGCTCGCGCGAACGGCAGGACGCCGGCTAAGCGGGTCCGGCTCATCGAGGTGCACCTCTGCCGACGGGCAGGCCGCCCTGCCCGCGAAGCGAGGGCTGCCGTCCGCTGGGGCGTTTCGCCTGAGGCGTGCGCCATACTCCCCAATGAGTCCCCGAGGAGGTGCAAGTATGGGCGTCGCAAGCCAGGCGGAACTGCGCGAGACCTACCGCGAGCCGGCCCCGCGGGCGCAACAGAAGGTGCTGGACCACATCGACCGGCACGCCCGCGACTTCATCGCGCTCTCACCCTTCTGCGTGATCAGTTCCCTCGGCGCCGACGGACGCCAGGACACCTCGCCCAGGGGCGACCCGCCCGGCTTCGTGGCGGTGCTCGATGAGCACACCCTGCTCATCCCTGACCGGCCGGGCAACAACCAGGTCGACTCGCTTCAGAACGTGATCGTCCACCCGGAGGTGGGGCTGCTCTTCCTGGTGCCGGGCATGAACGAGACGCTGCGTGTGAGCGGCAGGGCCGAGATCGTCACGGACGAGGCGCTCCTCGCGCCCCTCTCCGTCGGCCACAAGGCGCCGCCCTCGGGTCTGCGCATCACCGTAGAGGAGGCGTTCCTGCACTGCGGCCGCTCCCTGATCCGCTCGCGCCTCTGGGACACCGAGGCGCAGATCGACCGCTCCCGCTACCCCACCTATGGGCAGGTGCTCGCCGACCAGATCTGGGGCGCGAACGCCGCCGAGATCGACGCCTCCGAGGACGAGGCCAACCGCGAGCGGCTCTACTGAAGGACCACCGCAGGGCGCGGCGAGGGGTCGGGAAGGGGCGCCGGCACAGCTCGCAGGAGCGAGCAGCGTAGCCTGGTCCCCCTCTTCGGAGGTGGCGGCAGGCCTCACCGAGTCTCGAAGTGGCCGGCTGCCCGGGGGCTGGCGCCTAACGGCGCCACTCGGCGATGTTCCACAGGTCGCTGTCCCAGGCGTTCGGGCGCACGCCCCGCAGCGTGTCGCGGTAGGCCAACACGAACCCGCGGTGCACAAGCGGAATCTCAGCGTAGCCCTGCACGAGCAGGTCGTTGAGCCGTTTGATGAGCGCAGCGCGGTCGTCCCCGTCCACTGTGCGTGCGAGTTCCTCGTAGAGGCGGTCGTACTCCGGGTTGCACCAGCGCGCGACGTTGCCGTCGGACCAGCGGTTGCCCCGCGCCGTGATGTGGCCGCAGCGCTGGGCCGAGAGGTACTCCTGCGGGTCGACGCCGGGCCCGCTCGTGTACATCTGCACGTCGGCGAAGAAGCGCCTGTAGGTCGACGACGCGTCGGCGAGGGGGTCGCCGCCGAAGAACACGCTCGCGTCGTGGTCCACAAGCGTCGTCTCGATGCCGATTTCCGCCCACCAGTCCCGCACCAGCGCCTGCGTGGCCTGGCGGACCGCATTCGTGGAGGTCTGGTAGGTAACGCGCAGCGCAACGCCCTCGTACTCGCGAATGCCGTCGCCATCCGCGTCGATCACCCCGTGCTCGTCGAGCAGCGCCTGCGCGCCCTCGATGTCCTGCGCCAAGCACCCGTCGTTCGCTGAGGAGACGTAGCGCTCAGGCCCCGGCACCAAATTGCACGTCGGCGCCGCGGCGGAGCCATAGAGCTCGTCCGCGATGCGCGCGCGGTCGATGGCCATTGACATCGCCTGCGTGATCGGGGCGAATGTCAGAAACGGGTGCGGGTTGGAGCCGTCGAGGTACTCAGAGCGGTCCTCACCGAGCGCCGGGTCCGGATTCGTGTGGTTGATCACGATGCGCTCGGTGTCCCCCGCGAACGCCGAGACGATGCTGCCGGGTCCCCCACCGGCGAGGGCAGCGAGCGTCTCGGGCGCGATCTGCAGGTTCCAGGCGAAGTCCGCCTCGCCCGTCTCGAGCACCGCGCGCGCCGCCTCCTCGGCGGTCCCGCCGCCGACGATCTCGACGCGGTCGAAGTAGGGCCGCTCGCCGCGGTAGTGCGGGTTGCGCTCGTAGGTGGCGCCCTGATCGGGCCGGAAGGAGACGAGGCGGTACGGCCCGGTGCCGAGCGGCGCGAGGTTCTGCGAGCCGCACGCGGCGGCGGCCGCGCCGATGCAGTCGCCGAACTGCGCGCGGCTGATCACCGGGCTGCCGGCTCCCACGAACACCGTGTACGGATAGGGCGTGGGGGTCTCGAACGTGATACGCACGGTCAGCGCATCGACGGCCTCGACCGAGGCGATGCCGTTGAAGGCGTCGCTTCCGATGCAGCCCGTCGCCTCGTCAGTGCAGTACCGCCACGTGAAGACGACATCGTCGGCGCTCACGTCGCTGCCGTCGGACCACGTCAGACCCTCGCGCAGCGTCCAAGTGATCGAAGCGAGGTCTGCGGCCACGCCGCCGTTTCCGACGGTCGGGATGCTTGCAGCGAGCCTCGGCACAAGCTGGCCATCGGGATCGTAGCCCGCGAGCGGTTCGAGCGTGACGGCCGCCGCGTCGATGTCCTTCCCCCCACCGGAGAGGTAGGCGTTCGGGGTCGACGGCGCCTGCCAGTAGCGCAGCGTCAGCACGCGTTCGGGCTCCGCCGGTGTCTCCTCGCGCGCGTCCTCACAGGCGGCGAACAGGGCAAGGAGGACGAGCAGGACGAGGGCGAACGGCAGCCTGAGCCGGATGTCCACGGGACCACCTCCCAGGTTGTCTGGACGCCTGCCGAATGTACTACTGAAAGCATACCAGCTCTCTGGGCTGCGGGCTTACGCCACAGCGCCCGTGTCCCCGCACGCCAAATCCGCCCTGCCGTCGCCCCCACGAAGACGAGCCGGCCGCCGCGGCTCGCCGCAGCAACCAGCTACGGTCCCGAATGCCAGCTGGACGCTGAGCAATGACTGGATCACTTCATGAGCGACGTTGGCCTGGGGCTAGCTGTAACCATTACTCCGGGAGGATTCCCCGCCGAGCGAAGCGGGGATGGCTGCAAGGTCACAGAGTCTTCGCTGAACCCACACGCTTTCCCCCTACAATGCAAATGGCAGGTCGAAGGTGGTGTCAAGTTAGGCCCACCATTTCCGGCCAAACTTGACGGTAGACAGTACCGGGCCGCCGCGCAGGCGGACCGTGCGGAAGCGTGGGGCTGTATAACGGATGATGCCGCCATGCGGCCGTCGAGGAGCGCCCCGCACCGCCGGCCGAGCAGCTCAGCACACGAGGCGCGACATGACGTGGAGATCCTGCCCGAAGCGTTACCCGTACAGCTCAAGAAGGTGCTGTCTTCGCGTACCTGCTCACTCCCCGGGTAGCGCGAAGGCGACAAGCGCCGCCCCACGGCCCGTGGCGATGACGACGAACTGCCGCCCCGACTCCGTCCGGTACGTCATCGGGTTCGCGTTGGTTGGAAACGGCGTGGCACCCCGCCAGAGCTCGGCGCCCGTTGCCTTGTCGAACGCATACAGGTATGGGTCGCCGCCGCCGAGGAAGACCAGCCCCCCTTTGGTCACCAGCGCTCCCGAGTTCCCGAGCGTGCCCAGCTGCTCCGGCAAGTCGACGCCGGCGAGCAGCGGGTGCGAGCGGATCTTGTCGCTTCCCTCCCCGAACGGCGCCTTCCACGCGATTTCGCCCGCGTTGAGGTCGATCGCCACCAGGTGCGCGTAGGGCGGCCTGGTGAGGGGAATCGGGCCGAGTGCGCTCTCCCGGGCCTCTGCCGCGCCCGGTCCGCCTGCCTCCTCGAACATGACGCGCGTCGCGCCATAGGGGCAGTTGTTGCTGTATTCGACGTCCACGCGCGGGTCGTCGCCCGCGTTCTCGCAGACCTGGTTCGTGTCGGCTTCCTCCGACGTGCGCACGTACAGGATTCCGGTCTCGGGGTCGAACGCCGCCCCGCCCCAGTTGGCGCCGCCGCTCGCGCCTGGGCGCTGGAGCGTCCCCTGCAGGCTCGGCGGCGTGAAGAGCGGCCCCAGCCGGAACCGTCCCATCTCCGCCAGCGCGAGCGCGTGTATCTCCCGGGTCAGGTCGTTCGCGTCTTCCAGCGACACGCCCTGCCGGGCGAACGGCGGCGGCTGCGTCGGGAAGGGCTGCGTCGGATACAACGCCTCGCCCGGCACGTCCGTCACCGTGTCCGCCGCGCGCTCCTCGATCGGCCACACCGGCTCGCCCGTGACGCGGTCGAACACGAAAGTGAAGCCGCTCTTCGTGACCTGGGCCACCGCGTCGATCTCACGCCCGCCCACCGTAATCGTCGCAAGGTTCGGCGCCGCGGAGAGGTCGTAGTCCCACACACCGTCTGGAAGTGCCACCGCCGCTTACCGGTGCGCGCATCAAGGCACACCAGCGACTCCGCAAACAGGTTCGCCCCCTTGCGGCGCCCGCCCCAGTAGTCGCTGCTCGGCGTGCTCGTCGGCACGTAAAGGAGCCCCCGCTCGGCATCGAGCGACATCAACCCCCACACGTTGGCGTGGCCGGTGTAGCGCCAGGACTCGTCCTCCCAGGTGTCCGCCCCGAAGTCGTCGCTCGATTGCGGAATCGTGAAGAACACCCAGCGCCGCTCGCCCGTGCGCACGTCGACGGCCTGCACCGTGCCCGGCGGGTCGAACTCGCGCTGTACCCCGTCGGGCACGCGGCTCCCGACAATGACGAGGTCTTCGAACACGACGGGAGGCGAGGTCTGGTCGAACTCGAAGCGGGTGACCGGGCGGCCATGTCCCTCGGTCAGCACGATGCTGCCGCCCTCGCCGAAGTCCGCGTCCAGCACCCCGGTCACGGCGTCGATCGCATACAGCCGGTCGCGACTGTTGAGGAAGATGCGCGCCTCGTCGCCGTCGCTCCAGTAGGCGATGCCCCGGTGCTTGAAGCCTGTGGGCCCGGCGCCGACTGGTCCGCCCTCGTAGGCCCTCGGATCGAATGCCCAGAGCTCCGCGCCCGTCTCCGCGTCGAGCGCCACAACGCGCGTGTACATCGTGGAGAGGTAGAGAGTGCCATCGACCATGATGGGCGTGGTCTGGAACGGACCCGGCTGCGTGTCGTACTGCTCGAGGGGCGCCTCGTTCGGCTCCCATGTCTAGGCGATTTCCAGTTCGCCGACGTTGCCGGCCGTGATCTCTTCGGCCACCGAGTACTTGGTGTGCGCCTGGTCGGAGCCGACGAACGGCCAGCTGGTTGTGGCGTCCGGTTCCTCGCCGCACGCAACGGCGGCCAAGGCCAGGGCGGCTGCGCCAAGGAGGTGCTTCACGAACTGGGCTCCGATTGGGATGAGTATTGTAGTGTCCCACCACGAGGGCATTCAAACACCGGCCAGGATTCCCTGTAACCGTGCAGCCCGGCGGAGATAGAGAGATTGTGGGCTCGTCGGCATGCGGCTGCTCGATGGCTACAGCCTGTACGTGGAAATCAAGGACGGTGGGCGCGTCGTCATTCGAGCCCCGGCTACAGGCTGAACAACACCTCGAAGGTGGTACTGCCTACCGTCAAGTTAGGCCCACCACTCCCAACCTGCAGGATCCCGCTACTGAGACCCCGCCTGCTCCATGGCGGCCTGGTTCGCCACAACCCTGGAGACGACCGACGAGAGCGTGGCCATCTCCTCCGCGCTCACCCCGGCAAGCAGCCTCGACCCCTCTGCCTCCACGCGTGGGTTAAGCCGCCAGGCGATGTACCGCCCACGCGCCGTGAGCGCCAGCAGCATGGCGCGGGGGTCGGCCCCGAGATGTCGCCGGCGCAGGAGACCGCGATCGACGAGCTTCCCGACAAGCTGAGCGAGGCGCTCCCGGTCGACGGGTACCGCTTCGGCAAGCTGCGAGAACGTTCGCTCCTGTTTCTCCAGGAACGCTCTCAGCGTCGTGAATTCCATGGCCGTGAGGTCGTGCTTCGTGGTCTGTCGTTCGATTCCCGCCACGACGGCATAGGTCAGTCCGGCCATCCACTCCTCAAGGTTGTTGTGCAGGTACCGCGCCCGCGCGCCAATTCCATGATTGTGTTCTGCATGCTGATCCATCTCACCATATCCTGTGTTACAGCCGACATGTTCGCATCAGTAATCAAAACCGCAATCGTTAAAACAAGCAAAGTGGAAGTGGTCGAAGTCGCCAGTCGAAGTCGCCAAATGAAGGGGCTTGAAGCCGCGATGCGCGTCACCGCCTCACTCCAGTCGGGCGGCTGCAGGAAGAGGTTGGTACCGGGGGAGGGATTCGAACCCTCACGCCTTTCGGCCACGGATTTTAAGTCCGCTGCGTCTGCCAGTTCCGCCACCCCAGCGCCAGGTAGCACGACGATCATAGGCGCTCGCCGCGCCCCTGCGCCGCTAGCGGGCCTCCCAGACCCCGCCCTGCTCCCTGGCCTCGCCTCGCGCCGCCAGCAGGTCGAGCTGGCCCTGCACGCTCGACGCCGTCTGCCAGAAGCGGCGCTCGGTGGCCCGCGGGTAGAGCCGGGCGCAGAGCGCGTGCACGTTTGCCGGGCCTGTCGCCCGCAGCGACTCCCGCACGCGTTCGCAGCGCCGCTCGATGCGGCCAAGCGCCCCCGCGATGGCCTCCCCGGCGCCGTCGAACGGCTCGCCGTGCCCGGGGAAGCAGCGAGTGAAGTGGTCACCCGCCAGGCGCTCAAGGGAGGCTGCGAAGTGCGCCAGCGTGGGGAAGCGCCGCAACCCTTCCCCCTCCGCCACGAACTGGATCGCCGGCAGGGGGTCGACATTCGGTAGAAGCTGGTCGCCCGAGAAGAGCCACCCCTCCTCGCGCACTGCTAGCACGACGTTCCCCGGGGTGTGCCCCGGCGCCGCCAGCACCTCGACCCCCGCTACCTCCGTATCGCCCTCGATCAGCCGGTCCGCTGCGAACGTTGGGTAGCGCAGGCCCGTCGGCCAGCGAACGCCGTCCTCTGGATACGCCGCCGACTCCGCCGCTCGCAGCGCCGCCGCCCGGCGCGACTCGATCCGTTCCCGCACGTGCCCGAGCGTCTCCGCGGGCGCCCCCGTTCCCTCCGCCCACGCCAGCATGGCGGCCGTCTCCGCCGGCGACTGCAGCAGCGGCCGCGACGTCAGCGGACCGTCGGCCGCCCCCACCCAGACCGGCGTCCCCGTTTCCCGCCACCGCCTCCCAAGCCCTGCGTGGTCATGGTGCCCGTGCGTCGCTACGACCGCGTCGGGGGCATCGTCCCCGAGCCCCTCCCGGAGCGCCTCCCACGCCCCCGCGAAGTCGGGTCCGGTATCGACGAGCAGGCGCGCGCCGCCCCGTGCCACGAGGTGCACGGTGTTGTCGCCCAGCGCAATCGAGCGCACGCCAGCCATGGCCCCAGTTTGCCACGCGACTCGCGCCCGTCCCCTCCAGCCCCTACCATCGCCGGTCAGGGAGTTCCTCATGACCAATGCCACCACCAGCCGCCTCTCCCAGGGAGACGTGAGCGCCATCCATGGCACCGCAACCGCCCTGCGCGAGACCGTGGAGCGCGTCATCGTGGGCAAGACCGACGTCGTCCGGCTTGCACTGGTCGCCCTGCTCTGCGAGGGCCACATCCTCCTCGAAGACGTGCCCGGCACCGGCAAGACGACGCTCGCGAAGGCGATTGCGAGGTCGCTCGGCTGCTCATTCAAGCGCATCCAGTTCACGCCCGACCTGATGCCCTCCGACATCACGGGCATCCACTACTTTGACCAGAAGTCCCAGGAGTTCGCCTTCCGCGAGGGGCCGCTGATCGCCCAGATCGTCCTCGCCGACGAGATCAATCGCGCCACTCCCCGTACCCAGGCCGCGCTCCTCGAAGCGATGGAGGAGCGCCAGCTCACGGTCGAGGGCGAGACGACGCTGCTGCCTCGCCCCTTCCTCGTGATCGCTACGCAGAACCCGGTCGAGCTTGAGGGCACCTTCCCCCTCCCCGAGGCTCAGCTCGACCGTTTCCTCCTGCGCCTCAAGCTCGGCTACCCGGAGGAGGACGACGAGGACGAGATCCTCGCCCGCCAGGAGCACACCAACCCGCTTGATGCCGTCCAGCCCGTCGTCACCGCCGAGCGCCTTACCGAGATGGCGTCGGCGCTCCAGCGGCTGCACGTCGATCCCGCTATCCGCCGCTACACCGTCCGCATCGTGCGCGAGACGCGCACCGAGGCCGCGCTCGAGCTCGGGGCCAGCCCTCGCGCCAGCCTTGCGCTCTTCCGCTCGGCGCGCGCCTACGCGGCCGTCGTCGGGCGCGACTACGTGCTCCCCGACGACGTCAAGATGATGGCGCCGCACGTCCTCCCCCACCGCCTCATCCTCTCCACCCAGACCCGCCTCCACGGGCGCGGCGTCGACGACCTCATCGCCGACGTCCTCGACCGCGTCCCCGTCCCCATTGAGGGCGATGCTCCCGCCAGCAGCCGGGCGAGCGCCTCCCCCTCCCGCCCCTCCTCCCCGACATCCTCCCGGCCCGCCCCGACCGCTTCCTCGCGCCCGGCCCCGGCTGCTTCCTCCCGCTCCGAGGGGTCGCGGTCGTCGGACGAGGAGTCCGCCTGGCAGCGTCAGTGATGCCGCCGTCACGGAACCACCGGCCTTAGCCCATGGTTTTCCGCGACCTCTGGTTGCTCGCGGGCCCCGTCCTGATCGGCGTCGGCGCCGGTACGGGCCAGCCCATGGTTACGGGCATCGGCGTTGTCGTCCTCGTCGTGGGAGTGCTCGCTCGCCTGTGGGCCCGCTACATCTTCCGCCGGGTCAGCATCCGCAGCGATCTCGGCGAGGTGCGCGCCTTCCAGGGCGAACCGGTTGAGCTGCGCATCGAGCTGGAGAATCGCAAGCCCCTCCCCCTCCCCTGGTTCGACCTCCGCCTCGCCGTTTCCGAGGAGCTCGATGTCGAAGGCGAGGAACCCGTGGCGGCGTCCGCGCCCGGACTCAACTGGCTGACGCGCCGGGGCGCGCTCGGCTGGTACGAGCGCCGCCGCTGGCGATTGCGTCTGACCGCCAGCGAGCGCGGCCAGTTCCAGCTTGGCCCGGCGCAACTCCACTCCGCCGACATCCTCGGCCTCTTCCCCCGCCACTGGAACGATGGTGGAACCACCGCTTTCCTCGCCTACCCCCGCATCTTCGCCCTCGACGACCTTGGCTTTCCCGCCGACCGCCCCCTGGGCGAGTCCAAGGGCCGCAACCGCATCTTCGAAGATCCCCTCCGCTTCGCCGGCCTGCGCGACTACGAACCCGGCGACCCGCTCCGCCGCATCGACTGGAAGGCGACGGCCCGCCACGGCGAGCTCCAGTCGCGCGTCTACGAGCCCTCGGCGGTCCAGCACCTCTACGTCCTCCTCAACATCGACACGCTGGAACACTCCTGGGAGGGCTACCTGAAGGACGACCTGGAGCGGACCGTCTCCATGGCCGCCTCCCTCGCCGTCTGGGCGACCGACCGCCGCTACGCCGTCGGCCTTCTCGCCAACGGCTCCCTCCCCAACTCCGACCGGCCCATCCGCCTCGCCCCCTCCCGCGCCCGCTCCCAGCTCACGCGCATCCTCGAGACGCTGGCCGTCGTGCAGCCCCTCACCATGGGCGACCTTGCCAGCCGCCTGCGCCGCGAAACGAGCCGCCTCCCCCTTGGCTCGACCCTCGTCCTTGCGGTTGCCTACGTCCCCGACGAGCTGGCCGAAGCGATGCGACGCCTCCAGCACGAGGGCTATCGCGTTGCCGTCGTTGTCACCTCGGAGCGCGTCGACCTTGAGAAGCTGCACGGTCTGCCGGTGCACGTCGCCGGTCGCCGCTTCGAGGCCAGCGAGGTGATCGTGTGATCGGTCGCGCTGCCGTCGTCCTGCTGCTGGCCGCCGAGGGCCTCGCCTTCTACACCCTCGGCGAGGTTGTCATGCGCATCTTCCCGGAGCCCAGCAACGAGCTGGTGAGCGCGCCGGGATTCATCGCCGTTGCCTTCGTCGCCTATTTCGCACCGGCCGTGCTCGAGTGGTTCGCGGTCTCGAAAGGGCGGGCCGTATTGGCCATCGGGTTGATCGGGCTGGTCGTGCTCTATGGCGCCCTCCGCCTCCAGTACGCACACGACCTTGCCCTCTGGGACTTCGGCTGGCTCGCCGACTTCATCCTGAGGACTGGCACGATCCAGGACTGGATCCCGCCCGTGCTCACGAGCGGCCTCTTCCTGCTCGCCACGTGGACGCGAGCGGCCTGGCGCGCGCGGAGCGGTGTCTGGCTCGAAACCGCCCCCCGCTCCCTCGCCATCCCCTTCGCGCTGGTGACCGTCGCCCTGCTCATCACAGCCGCCAGCGAACAGGCCGAGGTCGTCACCCGCGGTGGCGTTGTTTTCTACGGCGTCGCGCTGGCTGCTCTCGCCTGCTCCCAGCTCGCCCAGAGCGGTTCCAGCATTGGCAATCTTCGGGCGGGCGGCGTCACGACCCTCATGCTCGTCGGGACTGCCGCCTTTGCCGCCCTCGGCGTCCTCCTGGTTGGCGTCCTCCTCGAACCCATCATCAACTTCCTCGCCCCGCCGGTGGAAATCGTGGGCCGGGCCCTCCTCTGGTTCCTGACCTGGGCAGTGTTCTTCCCCATCGCCTGGGTGCTGACGCACTTCTTCGAGTTCATCTTCGGGCTCCTGGGAGGGGGCGAGTCCGAACCGACGGAAATCCAGACGCCCGAGGCCCCTGTCGATGGAGCACAGCAGGGCGGGGCCGACGGTGACTCGACCGCGGCCCGTGTCGCCCGCTACGTGCTCGCGGGGGGCGCCGTCTTCCTGGGCGTGGCGATCGTCGCTGGTGTCGTATTCGTCCTCGCCCTGCTGCGCCGGCGCGCTGCCCAGGATGGCCGGGACGAGATGGAGGCCGAGCGCGTCGGTGGTCTCGGCGAGGACCTCCGCGGGGCCGCCCGCAACCTTTTCCGTCGCGACCGCCGCCGCGCCCCGTCGGGCGAGGGGGCGCTGCGCCTCTACCTCGAGGTCCTCGACTCCGCCCGGCGTTCAGGTGTGGAGCGTGCCGACTCCCAGACGCCGCACGAGTTCGCACCCGTCCTGCTCAGCGCCTTTAGGCGCGATGTGACCGACGAAATCACGGATGCCTTCGAAAACGCCCGCTACGCGGACCGCTCCCCGAGCGAGTCCACCCTCGACGACCTCCGACGCCGCTGGGAGCAGCGGGACTAGCCTCGGTCGCGCAGCAGCGCCCACCCCTGCCCGTGCTCCGCCACCACCGGCACCGCCCCAGAGCTGTCCTCGCGCGCCGCGAAGGCGATGTCCGCGTCGAGCCCCAGCGCCTTCAGGCCGCGCGCATGGTGCGCCCCCGCTACCAGCCGCGCGCTGCGGTCCGTCCGCTGCGGGAGTCCCGGCGCGATCCAGTCCTCGTAGCCGGTCGCCACGGCCGCCACACCCGCCGCGTCCCCCAGCTCGAGTCCCGGACTCTCCCGCGAGATGAGCTGCACGAGCCGCGCCGCCGCGGCGAAGTCCTCCAGGGCGAACCGCTTCCCCCCCGCGTTCCCCGCGCACACCAGCACGACCCGCTCGTGCCCGGCCGCCCAGCGCGCCGCTGCCGAGGCGTTCGCGAACGCCGCCGCCGCCACCTCCCCCCGGCCGGCCACCCCGCAGATCGACCGCGTGCCGTTTGTCGTGAACAGCGCCGCCCCCTTCCCCGCCACCGCCAGCGTGGCCGCCTCGGCGGGCGAGTTGCCGTAGTCGAACCCCTCCGGCGGCAGGCCACCCACCTCCCCGAACAGCACCCGCCCCTCCGCCTGCGCGCGCTCCCGCGCCGCCTCGATCGTGTCGACCACCAGCAGGTCCGCGAGCCCGCCCTCGAACAGCGTCGCGATCGTGGTCGTTGCGCGCAGCACGTCGAGAACGAGGAAGGCGTCCGCCTCCATCGCCTCCGCCTCCGACGGCAGCAGGGCAACGTCGAGCCGCTTCGTCATGGGCGCAGCATGCCCCCTCGGCGGAGAGCGCGCACCCCCTGGCGGCGGCGGCAAGGCGATCGAAGCCGTATGCTTGAAGGGATGGACCCGCGACCCGTCGGCATGTTCGATTCCGGCGTCGGCGGGCTCAGTGTTTTCCGCGAATTCCGCCGCCTCGCCCCCCGCGAGCGCACCGTCTACTTCGCCGACACCGCCTACTTCCCCTACGGCCCTCGCGACCCCGGCGAGGTGCGCAAGCGCGCCTTCGCCATCGCCCACCGCCTCGTCGAGGCGGACGCGAAGCTCATCGTCGTCGCCTGCAACACCGCCTCCGCTGCCGCCGTCGCCGACCTGCGCCAGCTATTCGACCTGCCCTTCGTGGGCATGGTGCCCGCCGTGAAACCGGCGGCGCGCGCCTCCCGCAGCGGCCGCGTCGCCATCCTCGCCACGCCCGGCACCTTCGATGGCGACCTCTACAGCAGCGTTGTCGAGGAGTTCGGCAAGGGCGCCGCCATCGACCGCGTCGTCGGCCACGACCTCGCCGAACTGGTCGAGCGTGGCGATGTCGACACGCCCGCCGCCCGCGAGGCCGTGCGCTCCGCCCTCGGCCGCACCGTCGCCAACGGCGCCGATGTGGTCGTGCTCGGCTGCACCCACTACGAGTTTCTTGCCCCCGCCATCACGGCCGAGTTCCCGGGTGTCTCCGTGCTCGGCACGGGCGAGCCGGTCGCGAAGCGCGCCTGCGCGCTCCTCGCCGAGCTCAACCTGGAGGCGCCCCCCGATGCCGAGGGCGCCCTCGACCTCATCGTTTCCGGCAACCGCGAGGCCTTCCTCGAAACCCTGCCCAGGCTCGGCTTCGCCCCCCGCGAGGCAGCGGAGGCCCAGTCGTGAAGTCCTACGTCGAGCGCCTCGCAACACGCAGCCGCGAGGCCGGCAGCTTCGTCTGCGTCGGCCTCGACCCGCCCGGCGACCTGCCCGTCGAGGAAGTCGCGCCCCGCAACCGCGCCCTCATCGAGGCGACCGCCCCCTACGCTGCCTGCTTCAAGCCCAACCTCGCTTTCTACGAGCAGTTCGGCATCCCCGGCCTGCATGCCCTCGAACAAACCCTCGCCGCCATCCCCGACGGCATCCCCGTCATCGCCGACGCCAAGCGCGGCGACATGGGCAACACCGCCGCCGCCTACGCCCGCGCCCTCTTCGAGGTCTGGGGCTTCGACGCCGCCACCGTCAATCCCTTCCAGGGCCAGGACGCGGTCGCGCCCTTCCTCGCCTACGAGGACCGGGGTGTCTACCTCCTCTGCCGCACCTCCAACCCCGGCTCCGCCACGATCCAGAACGCCACCCTCGCCGATGGAGTGCCCCTCTACGAGCGCCTCGCCGCCGAGATGCCTTTCTGGGGCGCGAACGTGGGCCTGGTGGTCGGCGCGACAGCTCCCGAGGAGCTCGCCCGCGTGCGCGAGCTCGCCCCCCGGACCACCCTCCTCATCCCCGGCGTTGGCACCCAGGGTGGCGACCCCGCCGACGTCGTGGCCGCGGCAGGGGGCACGCCCGGACTGATGGTCGTGAACGCCTCCCGCAGCATCGCCAACGCCCCCGACCCCGCCGCCGCCGCCCGCGATCTGCGCGACGCCCTCAACACCCCCGCTCCGTGAACGAAGACGTAGCCGTCGGCGATGTCTGGCGGATGCGCCGCCGCCACCCCTGCGGCAGCTGGGAGTGGCGCGTCTACCGCATCGGCGCCGACATCGGCCTCGTCTGCCTGGAGTGCGGACGGCGCGTGATGCTGGAGCGCCGGCGCTTCGAGCAACGCGCCAAATCGCGCGTTTCCGCCGCCTCGTGAGCGTCACCCCCGCCTGGGAAGAGGTCGCCGAGCCCTCCCAGCCTCCCGCTCTCCTCCAGCAGCTCCAGTTTCGTCGCCTCAGCTACTCCCGTTTCCTCTCCCGCGTCCCCCAGAACGCCCTCAACCTCGCGCTCGTCCTGCTCGTCCTCGACGCCACCGGCAAGGCGTTCTTCACGAGCCTCCTCGTGCTCGCCCTCGTCGTCCCCATGATGATCGCCGGCATCGTCGCGGGCGTCGCCGCCGACGCAATTCCCCGGCGCCTCATCGTCGCCCTGGGCAACATTGGCCGCGCCGCTGTCTGCGTCGGTTTCATCGTCCAGCCCGGCGGCGACGGCACGCTCTACGTCATTGCCGTCCTTCTCGCCCTCTTTGCCCCGTTCGTCGCGGCTGCCGAAGGAAGCATCCTTCCCTCGATCGTGACCCGCGGCGAGCTCGCCCGCGCGAACGCCATCGGCCAGGCCGTCGGCGGGGCCGCCCAGATCGTCGGGTTTGCCGTGCTCACCCCGGTTGTCCTGCGCGTCTTCGAGCGCGCCGACGTGCTCTTCGGCATCGGCGCCGCCTTCTTCGTGATCGCCGCAGTCGAGGCTGTCCGCATCGGCCCCGTGGCGCGCACCCGCGAGGAAGCCGATGTCTTCGCCCCGCCTGACCCCTCCGGTCTTGCGGTCATCCCCGACCCCGCCGGTCCGGCGTCGCAGGAGGGCGCCTCATGGTGGCAGGCGGGCTGGCGCGCCATGCGCCGCGACCCAGCCGTCTTCAAGGCCGCCATCGAACTCACCCTTATCACGATGATGCTCATCATCCTCGGCGGCCTCATCCCCACCTACATCCGCGATGTCCTCGAACTGCCCTTCGAGATTGGGGCGTTGGTGCTCACGCCCGCGGGCATCGGCCTCGTCGTGGGGCTGCGCGTCGCCGGACCGTTGGCCCATCGCGTGCCCCATGGCCTCCTCAGCTCCGTCGGCTTCCCCCTCTTCACGGGCCTGTTGCTCGCCCTCGCCTTCGTGAACGAGGAGGCGTCCTTCCTCGCCGGCTACGGGGCCTTCGCCTGGCTCAACGACGTCAATCTCGGCGACTTCGACGGCGGCGCCCTTCTCGCGATGGCGCTCGTGCTTCCCCTCGGCTTCGCCTTTGCCATCGTGAGCGTGGCCGCCCAGACCGTGCTCAACGACCGCGTCCCCCTCGCCCTCCAGGGCCGCGTGGTTGCGACCCAGGGGGCGATGGCGGCGCTTGCCGCCTCGCTGCCCGTGCTCGGCGCCGGGGCCCTCGGCGACTGGCTCGGTGTGCAGCCCGTCATGGCCATCCTCGCCGTCAGCATCGCCGCCGCCACCGTCATCAATCTCCGCTCCTGAGCGAGGACCGTCTTGCCGCCCCTCGTCGCGCCCACCTATCATCGGGCCGATCAAGCCGGACCTTCCGGCGGAGGGTGGGACATGCGCGAGATGAGCATCGAGAGCATCCGTCTGTCGCTGAACAGCTACCAGCGCATCGCCATCCTTCGCGAGAAGGACACCGATCGCTACCTCACCATCTGGATCGGCCCCTACGAAGCCGAGAGCATTTCCCTCCGCCTCCACGACGTTACCCCGCCCCGCCCCCAGACCCACGACCTGCTCTCCAACGTCATCGAGCAGCTGGGCGCGAAGGTGCAGTACATCCTCCTGAACGACCTCGCCCGTGACACCTACTACGCCCGCATCGTCCTCGACGTGAACGGCGACGCCCTCGAGATCGACTCCCGGCCCTCGGACGCCATCTCCCTCGCCGTCCGCACGGGCTCCCCCATCTACGCCGAGGAGGCCGTCCTCGATCAGGGCGGCGAGATCATCCGCGACGGCGACATGGAGGACTCCGTCGAGCGTGAGCCTGAGAAGCCTGTTGATCCCGCCGAGCTCGAGCGCCTGGGTCCGTTCAAGGACTTTATCGAGGGCCTCGATCTGAGCGGCTTCGACGATCCGCAGAAGTAAACGCCGTGCGGCCTCGAACGCCGCTTGCGCCTATCTTCACAATCTCCCTATCATTCCTCCGGTTTGAGCGCGGTCATGGCAAAGCCTGAGCGTGGCGGGTGGATAGCGCCAACCGCTTACCTCATGGGGGCAGGCTGGTATTTCGCCACCTGCATCGTCGTCGGAATCCTGCTCGGACTGTGGCTCGACAGCCTTACCGGGCTTGAGCCGCTCTTCATCCTCCTGGGGATTGTCCTCGGGTTGACTCTGGCCATCGGTGGCGGAATCCGCATGCTTCTCCCCTTCATGAAACGCTTCGGCGGTGGCGCGAACGGCGCCTCTGGTGGTGGCGAGTGAGCAGACTCAGGCTCATCATCATTGCCGTTGCCGCGCTGGCGTGGATCGTCCTCGGCCTCATCGTCGCCCGCGGCCCCCAGCCCGAGATCATCGTTCCCGCCGAGGTCATCACCAAGGTCGGCTTCCTCAACATCTCCAACACGATGATCTCCGCCTGGGCGGCGATGATCATCCTCGCCGTTGGCGCCTTCCTCGCCACCCGCACGATGAAACTCATCCCCTCGGGCGCGCAGAACTTCGTCGAGTCCGTCATCGAGTTCCTCATGAGCCAGCTCGAAGACATCGCCGGCTCGAAGAACGCCCGCCGCTTCTTCCCCGTCATCGCCACCTTCTTCATCTTCATCCTCCTTGCCAACTGGATGGGCCTCCTCCCCTTCTTCAACGCCATCGGCAAGACCGAGGACATCGGCTATCACCTCTTCCACGAGATTGAGGAGCACCACGCCGAGCACAAGCCCTTCGACGAGGAGATCGCGCACGCATCCGGCTGGCTCGTGGACGACACCGGCATCGGCCTGGTCAGGCCTAATGCGGGCGACGCCCACTTCTCCCTGGGCGCTTCCCCTGAGACGCCCGTCTCCCCTGAGCAGGCGCTCGATAAGTACGTCGTCTTCCTCGCCCAGACCTTCGTGGACTTCGACCCCGAGGACCACGGCGCCGTCGACGACGGCCACGGCGGCTTCGAGGTCACCGCGGAGATGCTCACCGCCGCCATTGCCGCCCTCAATGCTGATTCCGACGCGCCCAAGCTCCTGCTCGGCGATCACGACCACGGGGTCGCCAGCGCCGCCCTCGGCAACGATCTGATCGTCGGCGGCATCGACTTCCCCGGCCAGAAGCTGGCCCTCATCATCCCGCTCTTCCGCTCCGTCTACAGCGATGTCAACAACACGCTCGCGCTCGCCCTTATCTCGTTCGTCATGGTCGAGTTCTGGGGCTTCCGCACGCTGGGCTTCAGCTACCTCGGGAAGTTCTTCAACTTCAGCGGCCTCATCCCCTTCTTCGTGGGCATCCTCGAGCTGCTCTCGGAGTTCATTCGCATCATCAGCTTCGCCTTCAGGCTCTTCGGCAACATCTTCGCCGGGGAGGTGCTCATCCTCATGCTCACCTTCCTCTTACCCTTCCTCATCGTCGACATCATTTATGGCCTGGAGCTCTTCGTCGGCTTCATCCAGGCCGCAGTCTTCGCGC
The DNA here is from genome assembly GCA_965214395.1 of Tepidiformaceae bacterium. Lineage (GTDB taxonomy): Bacteria > Chloroflexota > Dehalococcoidia > Tepidiformales > Tepidiformaceae > UBA2991. The sequence goes on along the minus strand of OZ243954.1, from coordinate 2,827,444 downwards.
TCCTCACGCTGGTGTTCGCCGTCATGGCGGTCGAGCATCACGACGAGGAACACGAGGGCCACGAAGGCGAAGCCGGCCACGACAACATGGAATCCCAGGGGACCCCGGGGCAGTAGCCCCGCCCCTTCGAACATCGCCCCGCGGAGGCGGGGAGCAAAACTCGGGAGGAACCACCAACCATGGGAGTACTCGACCTTCTCTTCCTGCTCGCGCTTGATGCCGACGGCGCCAAGGCCATCGGCGCCGGCATCGCCATGGGCCTCGGCGCCCTTGGCCCCGCCATCGGCATCGGCATGCTCGTGGGACGCGCCATGGAAGCCCTCGGCCGCAACCCCGAGGCCCGTGCCGCCATCCAGACGAACATGATCCTGGGCGTCGCCTTTGCCGAGGCCATCGGCATCTACGCGCTGCTCACCGCCATCATCATCGCGTTCGTCATCTAGCCGGCGGCAACGCCAATCGGAGAAGGAGCTCGTTATGGGCGAAGCCTTCACGGCTCTCGGCATTAATCTGCCGCAGCTGATCGCGCAGGTCGCCAACTTCATCGTCCTGCTGCTCATCCTGCGCTTCACCCTCTACAAGCCCGTCCTGCGCATGCTCGACCAGCGCCGCGAGCGCATCGCCGAAGGACTCGGGGCGGCCGAACAGGCCCGCGCCGAAGCCTCCGACGCCCAGGAGCGCATCCAGGGACAGCTTGATGAGGCCCGTGGACAGGGGCAGGAGATCGTCGCCAACGCCCAGCAGGTGGCGGCCCGCATCCAGGACGACGCCCGCCAGCAGGCGGAGCGCGACCGGGAGGCGGCCGCTCAACGCTCCCTCCAGGAGATCCAGCTGGAACGTGACCGCGCCATCGCCGACCTCCGTTCGGAGTTCGCCGAGATCACCGTCACCGCCGCCGAGCGCGTCATTCGCGAGTCCCTCGACGACGATGCCCACCAGCGCATCATCGAAGAGACCCTCGCCGAGTCCGACCTCGGGGAGCGCAGCTAGATGGCCGACAGGCAGGCGGCAAAGCGCTACGCACAGGCGGCTTTCGCCATCGCCCGCGATGGCGATGCGATCGCCCGCTGGCGCGCCGACCTCGACGACGTCGCCGCCGTTCTGGCGGATTCCGACGCCGCCGGCTGGTTCGCCGCCCCGCGCGTGCCCGTCGCCGAGCGCCAGGCCGCCGCCGAGCGCGCGCTCGAGGTGGATCAGCTTGCGCTGAACCTCGCCCGGCTGCTCATCGCCAAGGGGCGCACGCTTGAGGCCCGCGAGATCGCGGTCGCCTTCGGTCGCCTCGCCGATGAGCACGAGGGCCTTGCCCAGGCCGAGATCACCACTGCCGTCCCCCTCCAGCCCGACCAGGTCGCCGCCATGGAGCAGCGCCTTGGGGAGGCCCTGGGGAAGCAGATCACCGCCACTGCCGGTGTCGATGCCGACATCATCGGTGGCGTCGTCCTCCGTATCGACGACCATCTCATCGATGGCAGCGTGCGCAGCCGCCTCCGGCGCTTGCGCCGGGAGCTGAGCGGCGCCTAGCCGCACCACACAAGAGGGAAGCAGCATGGCCGTTCGCGCCGAAGAGATCGCATCCATCCTCCGCGAGCAGATCGAGCAGTTCGAGGCTCCGTCCGTCGCGACCGACGTTGGCGTCGTCATCGAAGCCGGCGACGGCGTGGCCCGCGCCCACGGGCTCAGCAACGCCCGCTACTCCGAGCTGCTCGAGTTCCCCAACGGCACCATGGGCCTCGCCCTCAACCTTGAGGAAGAGTCCGTCAGCGCCGTCGTCCTCGGCGACTACGAGGGCATCAAGGAAGGCGACGAGGTGCGCGCCACCGGCCGCATCATCGAGGTGCCCGTCGGGGACGAGCTCATCGGCCGCGTCGTCGATGCCCTCGGGAACCCCATCGACGGCAAGGGTCCCATCGGCACCACCAAGAGCCGCCCCGTCGAGCGCATCGCCCCTGGCGTCACCCTCCGCCAGAGCGTCGACACCCCCGTCCAGACCGGCATCAAGGCCATCGACGCGATGATTCCCATCGGGCGCGGCCAGCGCGAGCTCATCATCGGCGACCGCTCCACGGGCAAGAGCGCCATCGCGCTCGACACCATCATCAACCAGAAGGGCGGCGACCTCGTCTGCATCTACGTCGCCATCGGCCAGAAGGCCGGCAAGGTCGCCCAGGTGCTCGGCCAGCTCGAAGAGCACGGCGCCATGGAGCACACCATCATCGTCGCGGCGGGCGCCTCCGAGTCCGCCGCCCTCCAGTACCTCGCCCCCTACGCCGGTTGCGCCATGGGCGAGGAGATCATGGAGAGCGGACGCGACGCCCTCATCATCTACGACGACCTCAGCAAGCACGCCTGGGCCTACCGCCAGATATCTCTCCTCCTGCGCCGTCCTCCCGGGCGCGAGGCGTACCCCGGCGATGTCTTCTACCTCCACAGCCGCCTGCTGGAGCGCGCGGCCAAGCTGGATGCGGGCGGCTCCCTCACCGCCCTGCCCATCATCGAGACGCAGGCCAACGACGTGTCGGCCTACATCCCCACCAACGTCATCTCCATCACCGACGGCCAGATCTACCTGGAGCCGGACCTCTTCAACGCCGGTATCCGCCCCGCCCTCAACGTCGGCCTCTCCGTGAGCCGCGTGGGCGGCGCCGCCCAGACGCGCGCCATGCGCTCTGTCGCCGGGCGGCTCAAGGGCGACCACGCCCAGTTCCGCGAGCTCCAGGCCTTCGCCCAGTTCGGCACCAGCGACCTCGACGCCGCCACCCAGCGGCAGCTCGAGCGTGGCCTCCGCGCCAACGAGGTGCTCAAGCAGCCCCAGTTCGCGCCGCTCGGCATGGCCGAGGAGGTGGCCGTCATCTTCGCCCTCACCAACGGGCTGCTCGACGATGTGCCCACCGAGAAGATTGGCAGCTTCGAGTCCGCCTTCGTCAGCTTCCTCTCCAGCAACAAGCCCGACCTCGTCGCCCGTGTCGAGGCGGAGCGCGAGATCAGCGACCAGAGCGACGAGGAGCTGCGAGCCGCCGTCGCCGAGTTCAAGGAGTCCGTCCCCTACTAGGGAGCGCCATGCCCACCATCCAACAACTGCGCCGCCGCATCGGGTCCGTTCGGAATACCGCCAAGATTACGAACGCGCTCCAGCTCGTGGCGGCGTCCAAGATGCGCCGCGCCCAGGAACGCGCCACCGAGGGCCGCCCCTACGCGGAGAAGATCCAGCTCGTGCTCTCCTCCCTCGCCGCGACCGCCCCCGGCGGCGGCGATGGCGACAGCGACGAGTCGCATCCCTTCCTCACCCAGCGCCCCGTCGAGAACATCGGCATCCTCCACGTCACCCCCGACCGCGGCCTCTGCGGCGCCCTGAACGCCAACCTGAACAACAGCGCCGGCGGGTTCGTCGGTGACGCCGAGACGCCCACCGCCATCGTCGCCGTGGGCCGCAAGGGGCGCGACTTCTTCGTGCGCTCCCGCCAGAACGTCGCCGCCGAGTTCACCGAGCTCGGCGACTATCCTGCTCTCACCGATACGAGCGTCATCGCCCGTCTCGTCATGGACGACTATCTCGCGGGCAACGTCGACCAGGTCTTCATCAGCTTCGCCGAGTTCGTGAGCACCGTGAACCAGCGTCCGGTCGTGCGCCGGCTCCTCCCCGTCGAGCCCCCCACCGCCGAGGACGAAGCGGAGGCCGAGGCCCTGCGCCAGGAGTACATCTTCGAGCCCGATCCCGGCGACGTCTTCGAGCGCCTCCTGCCCCGCTATGTGGAGATGCAGGTCCACGCCGCCATCCTCGAGTCGGCCGCCTCCGAGCAGTCGGCCCGCATGGTCGCCATGAAGAACGCGACCGATAACGCCACCGAGATCGAGCAAGACCTCACTCTCACCTACAACAAGGCTCGTCAGGAGCAGATCACCACCGAGCTGCTCGACATCGTCGGTGGCGCCGAGGCCGTCAGTGAGTGACGCGCCCCCCTTCGCCGCGGTCATCTTCGACATGGACGGTGTCCTCGTCGATGGCGAACCCATCTACTACGGGGCCGCCAGCGCGATGCTTGCCGAGGACGGCATTGCCTTCCCCCTCGACCAGTTCAAGCGGTACATGGGCACGAAGGCCGGCTGGACCGAGTTTGTTGTAGACCTCGGTCTGCCCCGCCCCGCCGCCTACTACCGCGAGCGCTGCACCGAGCTCGTAGCCGCGGCCTATCGCTCCGTCGACCTCGCCCTCCCCGGCGCCGTCGAGCTGGTACGCGGCCTTCGCGAAGCTGGAGTGCCCCTGGCCGTGGCCTCCTCCTCGCAGCGGACGAACGTCGAGACCTGCCTCGGCCAGATCGGCATCGCCGACGCCTTCGACGCGATTGTCGCCGGTGACGACATCACCCACGGCAAGCCGCAGCCCGACATCTACCTGCGCGCGGCCGGACTCCTCGGCGTCGCCGCCTACCGCTGCCTCGCCATCGAGGACGCCCCTGCCGGCATCCGCGCCGCTCACGCCGCCGGCATGACCTGCTGGGCCGTCCGCACCGAGTACACGCGCGATCTGCCCCTCCCCGACCCCGACCGCACGCTTGAATCGCTGACCGAGGTCGACCTCGCCGACATCGCCGGGGTGCCCGCATGAGCGAGCTCGTGCTGCGCGACGACCGCGACGGCGTGGCCACGCTCACGCTCAACCGCCCCGAGGCGCTCAACGCCCTCAACATCTCGCTCTTTACCGAGCTGCGCGAGCACGTCGCCGCTATCGCCGGCCAGACGGATTCCGTCGGCTGCGTCGTCCTCCGGGGCGCGGGCCGCGCGTTCAGCGCCGGCAACGACCTCAAGGCCCTCGGCGACCCTGCGCCGGAGCCGTACTACCAGGCCGAGACCATCGACATGATCGAGGCCCTGCCCCAGCCCGTCATCGCCTCCGTGCGGGGCGCCTGTTACACGGGCGCGCTCGAGCTCATGCTTGCCGCCGACCTCTGCATCGCTGGCGAATCCGCCGTCTTCTGCGACTCCCACGGCGAATGGGCGCTCACCCCCCTCTGGGGCCTGACGCAGCGCCTTCCCCGCCGTATCGGCCCTCTCCTCGCCAGAGAGATGATGTACACGGCCCGCCGCGTCGACGCCCATGAGGCCGTTCGCATAGGCCTCGCCAACCGCGCCGTTCCCGACGGGGAGCTCGACGAGGCCGCCGCCACCATGGCCGCCCAGATCGCGGGCAACTCGTGGCACACGCTGCGCGCCGACAAGCGCCTCTTGAACGAGGGGCAGGACTACTCCTACACCGAAGGCCTCGCCTTCGAGCGTCGCACCAGCCCCGGAGCGGGGCCCGAACTGGCGGAGCGCCTTGAGCGCTTCCGCTCCAAATCCTGAGCAACCCGAGAAGGAGCCCATCATGGTCACCGCCGCAGCCGCCGAGGGACGCATCGTCCAAATCATCGGCACCGTGATCGACGTCGAGTTCCCGCCCGACCAGCTGCCCGCAATCTACAACGCCCTCCGCATCGACCGCGGCGATGGCACGAGCCTCGTCGTTGAGGTGCAGCAGCACGTTGGCAACAACTGGGTGCGCGCGTTGGCGATGGACTCGACCGACGGCCTGACCCGCGGCATGGTCGCCGTCGATACGGGCCAGGCGATCTCCGTGCCCGTTGGCGAGGACTCGCTGGGGCGCATGTTCAACGTGCTCGGCGACCCCATCGACGACCTCCCCGCCCCCGACTCCGCCCCGCGCTGGCCCATCCACCGCGAGCCCCCCTCCTTCGAGGACCAGGAGACCCAGCCCTCCATCCTCGAGACGGGCATCAAGGTCATCGACCTCATCGCCCCCCTCGTGCGCGGCGGCAAGGTCGGCCTCTACGGCGGCGCCGGCGTCGGCAAGACCGTCATCATCCAGGAGCTCATCTCCAACATCGCCCGCGAGCACGGCGGCTTCTCCGTCTTCGCCGGCGTGGGCGAGCGCTCCCGCGAGGGCAACGACCTCTGGAACGAGATGAGGGAATCGGGCGTGCTCCCCCGCATGTCCATGGTCTTCGGCCAGATGAACGAGCCTCCCGGGGTGCGCCTCCGTGTTGCCCTCAGCGGCCTCACCATGGCCGAGTACTTCCGGGACGAGCAGGCCCAGGACGTGCTCTTCTTCGTCGACAACATCTACCGCTATACCCTCGCCGGTATGGAGGTCTCCGCGCTGCTCGGGCGCATGCCTTCCGCCGTCGGCTACCAGCCCACGCTCTCCACCGAGATGGGCGACCTGGAGGAGCGCATCACCTCCACCAAGAAGGGTTCGATCACCTCGTTCCAGGCCATCTACGTGCCGGCGGACGACTACACCGACCCCGGCGTCGCCACCACCTTCGGCCACCTCGACGCCGTCGTGGCGCTTGAGCGCTCCCTCGCCGAGCAGGCCCTCTACCCCGCGATGGACCCCCTCACCTCCTTCTCCCGCGCGCTCGAGCCGCGCATCGTGGGCGAGGAGCACTACGAGGTCGCCCGCGACGTGCAGGGCGTGCTCCAGCGCTACAAGGACCTCCAGGACATCATCGCCATCCTCGGCATCGACGAGCTCTCCGACGAGGACAAGCTCACCGTTGCCCGCGCCCGCAAGCTCCAGCGCTTCCTCACCCAGCCCTTCTTCGTGGGCGAGACCTTCACCGGTCGCGAGGGACGCTACGTCTCCATCCGCGACACCGTGCGCGGCTTCAAGGAGATCCTCGAAGGCCAGCACGACGGCCTCCCCGAGCAGGCCTTTTACATGAAGGGCTCCATCGAAGAGGCTGTCGAAGAAGGCCAGCGCCTGAGCGAGGAAGGCTAGTGCCGCTCTTCGTCGAGATCGTCACCGCCGAGCGCGTCGTCCGTACCGAAGAGGACGTCGAGGTGCTCATCGCCCCCGGCAGCGAGGGGCAGCTTGCGATCCTGCCTCGCCACGCCCCGCTCATGACGACGCTCGACTACGGCGAGCTCATCTTCCGGCGCGGCAACGAGGAGTCCGCCTTCGCCATTGGCGGGGGCTTCCTTGAGGTGCACAGCAACCACGTCACCGTCCTCGCCGACGCGGCCGAGGCTGCCGAAGACATCGACGTGGATCGCGCCGAGCAGGCTCGTCGCCGCGCCGAAGAGCTTCTTGCCGGCGCTCGCGACGAGGGCACAAGCGAGGCCGACCTCGCCCGCGCCCAGGCCTCCATGCAGCGTGCCCTGCTGCGTCTGCGCGTGGCCGAGCGCCGCCGCCGCCGCCCCGGCCCGCCCATGCCTGGAGGCTAGGTCGCTCAGTTCCCCTGCGTGTGGTGCGTCTTCCGTTCGGTCAGGCTGACCAGGTTCCCGTCTGGATCGAGGTAGCGCGCCTCCCGTCCCCACGGGGCGACGTAGGGCTCCCGATCGACCGTCGCGCCTACTCCCACGAGCCGTTCGTGGGCCGCGTCGAGGTCCTCGACGAAGAGACCGAAGGCGGGCTCGCGCGGCGCCTCTTTCGGGAAGAGGGCGAAGTGGAAGTAGGGGTCGTGCCACGAGATCTCCTCGTGCACGGGGTCCTCATTCCGGCTAAGCGCGACCCCGAGGCCATCCCGGTAGAAGCGCACCGAGGCATCAAGGTCGTCGACGTGAAAGGCCGCGAAGCAGGGCCGGACATCGGTCATGGCGAACCTCCTCCTGCCTCAGCATACGGTCCTGACTCCCGCGCCAGCCGGGACCGGGGCGGACCGTCCGTTTGCGGCTGCTTTCGCCCCGCCCCCATACTGAGCTACAGATGGTCTCCAAACGTGGACACGGCTCCCGCTACCAGGTGCGGGGTGGCGCTGTCCTCAAGGGTTCGGTGCGTATCTCCGGCTCCGCGAACGCCGCCCTTGCCTCCATGTGCGCTGCTCTCCTCACCGATGAGACCGTCGTCCTGGAAAACGTCCCCGCCGTCTCCGACATCGATTCCCTCGCCGACCTGCTCGCGCACCTCGGCGCGACCGTCGAGCGTCCTGACCCGAACCGTGTCGAGATCAATGCCTCCAAGGTGGGGACCCTCGAGGCCCCCATCGACCTCGTTTCCGAGAACCGCGCCTCCTTTCAGGTGATGGGCCCCCTGCTCGCCCGCCACGGTTTTGCCGCCCTCCCTCCCCCCGGCGGCGATGTCATCGGCCAGCGCCCCATCGCCGTCCACCTCGACGGCTTCGAAGCCATGGGCGCCACCGTCGACCGCGTCGGTGAGCACTACCAGGCCCGCGCCCCCCAGGGCCTCTCGGGTACGCGCGTCTTTGCCGACTACCCCTCGGTATCGGGTACGCAGAACCTCATGCTGGCCGCCACCCTCGCCCGCGGCGAAACGACCATCGTCAACGCCGCCACCGAGCCGGAGGTGCAGGCGCTGGCCGCCCTGCTCAACTCGATGGGTGCGTGCATCTCCGGCGTAGGCACGCAGGTCATCACGGTCGAGGGCGTCGAGCGCCTGCACGGCACGACTTTCGCCCTCGTGCCCGACCGCATCGAGGCCGGCACCTTCGCCATTGCCGCCGCCATGACGGGCGGCGACGTCGAACTCGTCGACGCCCCCGTGGCCGTGATGGACGCCATCATCACCAAGCTGCGCGCCGCCGGCGCCACGGTCGAGGCGCGCGAAGGCTCCCTTCGCGTCGCCGCCGGGGAGCGACTCGCGCCAGTCGGTTTCCAGGCGCTTCCCTACCCGGGCCTCGCCACTGACCTGCACGCGCCCATGGCCGCGCTGCTGACCCAGGCCCATGGCGTTTCCATCATCCACGAGCGCGTCTTCGACAACCGCATGCTCTACGTCGACGAGCTCCGCAAGATGGGCGCCGAGATCATCAGCACCGGCTCCTCCGCCATCGTCAGCGGCCCGACCCCGCTCCACGGGGCGCGCGCCCGCGCCCTCGATGTGCGCGCCGGCGCGGCCGTCCTCCTCGCGGGGCTCGTTGCCAGCGGCACGACCGTCATCGACGACATCTACCATCTCGACCGCAAGTACGAGTGCCTCGATGCGAAGTTGGGCGCGCTCGGCGCCGAGCTGGAGCGGGTGTAACAGATGGTGTTCGGCTTCCTCGCCAACACGCGCGCCGGCATCGATCTCGGCACGGCCAACATCCTGGTCTTCGTCCAGGGGCAGGGTATCGTCGTCAACGAGCCCTCGGTCGTTGCGCGACATAACCGTGACGACGCCATCGTCGCCGTCGGCGCCGAGGCGCGCATGATGCAGGGCCGCACGCCCGGCGCCCTCAGCATCATCCGCCCCATGCGCGAGGGCGTCATCGCCGACTACCTCACGACCGAGGCGATGATGCGTTACTTCATCGGTGTCGTGACGGGGCGCTTCAACCTCATCCGTCCCGAGATCATGGTGACCGTTCCCGCCGGCGTGACCAGTGTGGAGCAGCGCGCCGTGCGCGACGCCGCCGAGCAGGCCGGCGCCCGCCGCCCCGCCCACCTCGTCCCCGAGCCCCTCGCCGCCGCCATCGGGGCGGGCGTTCCCGTGGGCACCCCCCGAGGCAACATGATCGTGAACATCGGCGGGGGCCGTACTGAGGCCGCGGTCATCTCCCTCTACGGCATTGTCGTCAGCGAGTCCGTCCGCATCGCCGGCGACCGTATCGACGAGGCCATCCAGGCATTCGTCCGCCGCCGCCACAACCTCATCATCGGCGAGAGCACGGCCGAGGAGATCAAGATCGCGATCGGCTCCGCCATCCCCCTCGATGAGGGCATCTCCACCCAGGTGCGCGGGCGCGACCAGCTCAGCGGCCTGCCCCGTACCATCACCCTCAACGGCGACGAGATCGCCCAGGCTATCCAGGACGCCCTCGGCCAGATCATCCAGGCCGTCCGCAGCGTCCTCGAACGTACGCCCCCCGAGCTCGCCGCCGACGTGATCGACCACGGCATCGTCCTCACCGGCGGCGGCGCCCTGCTGCGCCACTTCGACGAGCTCCTCACGCAGGAGACGGGCGTCCCCTGCTACGTCGCCGATAGCCCCCTCGAATGCGTCGCCGTCGGCGCCGCCATCGCCCTCGACCACCTCGAGATCATCGAGCGCAGCCTCCCGACCGAGGAGGAGCAACTCGTGGGCCTCTTCCCCCAACCCGATCGCTGACCTACCCTCGTCCCTTCGTGCCTGAGAACGCTTCCGGCGAGCCCGTGACTGTCGGCCCCAAGATCAGCGTCGTTGGCGACAGCTGCTCGGGTAAAACGACCACCGCCGCCGCCCTCGCGGAACGGCTCGGCCTGCGCCATGTCGAGCTCGACGCACTCAGCTGGCAGCCCAACTGGACTCCCACTCCCGACGAGATCCTGCTGGAGGGCGTGCGCCAGGCCATCGCCGAGCCGGGGTGGGTCATCGACGGCAACTACGGCCGCATCGTCCGCCCTCTCACCTGGGCGGCCGCCGACACTGTGGTCTGGCTCGACTTTCCCCTGCGCGTCACCCTCCCCCGGACGCTCGCCCGCTCATGGCGCCGCTGGCGAACGCGGGAGCTTCTCTGGGGAACGAATCGCGAGCGCTTTTGGGAGCACTTCCTGCCCTGGGACCGCTCCCTCATCTGGTGGACCCTCAAGAGTCACTTTCGCCGCCGCAAGGACTACACGGCGGCCATGACCGACCCAAAGTGGGAAGGCACGCAGTTTGTGCGCCTGCATTCCCCCGCCGAGGTCGAGCGCTTCCTGGCGGATGTGAGGCTCGTGGAACCGAGGGCGAAGAGCGCCTAGCTCGGTTGGGGCGCCAGTTCCTTCAGGTAGTAGGTCATCCCCTGCATCATCACGACCGGGTCGATCTGCCGGATGGAGACCCCCTCGGGCACGTGCGCCGAAATCGGGGCGTAGTTCAGGATCGCGTGTACGCCGCTCGCCACCAGCCGGTCCACAACCGCCTGCGCGTGCTCTGCCGGTACCGCCACCACGGCGATGTCGACTTCCGCGGCTGCGATGTAGTCCTCAAGGTCGTCCATGGACCGTACTTCGATGCCCTGGATGACCTTCCCCGCGACGTCGGGTGCGGCGTCGAAGGCTGCGATCGTGTTGAAGCCCTGCTGCGCGAAACCGTCGTACTCCAGGATCGCCTGTCCCAGCCGCCCGATCCCCACCACGCAGACGCTCCACGTCCGGTCGAGCCCGAGGATGGCGCGCAACTCGTCCAGCAGGTCGCCCACGTTGTAGCCGCGGCCCTGCTTGCCGAACCGTCCGAAATAGCTCAGATCCTTGCGAATCTGCGCGGGCGTCACGTCGAGCTGTTCGCCCAGCGTCTGCGAACTGACAACCATCTCGCCCGCCGCCGCGAGTGTTGTCAACGCGCGCGCATAGAGCGGCAGCCTGTTGATGACAACCTCGGGGATGTCGGGGGTCATGTGCCGGGCCGGCCCTCCTGCTCGCGCCCGTGCGCCGCTTCGGCGGCCTACGGTTGTGAAAAATCGAACATTTGGATGGCCGCACTGTAAACCCCGCGTTCTGAGGGGGTCAACGGTCGCGCGTTACGACTGTGAGGCGCCTGACGCTCCCCCGCCCAGCAGCGCTCCGATCATTGCCGTGACGTGCTCATCGTCGCTCTCCGCAACGGTCCGCGGGTCGAGCAGGATCTCTCCTGCCTCCACGCGCGCGACGATTGGCGCGTCCGCCTCCCGCAGCGCGCCCGCAAGCCACTCCGCGCCCCGCTCCGCCCCCAGCGCCGCGCACCAGGTGGGTCGCCCCGCTCCCGGCGCCGCCCCGCCCCCGATCATCGTCTGCGACTCCACCACGCGGCCCCCATCCCCTGCCGCCTCCGCCCAGGCCCGCGCCCGCGGTTCCAGTTGCTCCCGCTCCAGGGCCAGCATGCGCCACACAGGAATCTCCTCGCGCTCCGTCCCCGCCACGTAGGCCATCAGCGTCGCGTTCAGTGCCGCGAGCGTGAGCTTGTCGACCCGCAGCGCCCGCGCCAGCGGATGGCGACGCAGCGCCCCCACCAGCTCCGCCCGCCCCGTGATCAGCCCGCACTGCGGTCCACCCAGCAGCTTGTCCCCACTGAACAGGGTAAGGTCCGCGCCGCCATCGAGGCTTTCTCGCACGGTCGGCTCGTGCTCGACCCCGTAGTCGGCGGTTTCGACCAGGCAGCCGCTGCCAAGGTCGTCCAGCAGCAACACATCGTGCTCCCGCGCCAGCGCCGCCAGCTCGCCGAGCTGCGGCCTCGCCGTGAAGCCCGTCACCTGGAAGTTCGAGCGGTGCACCCGCAGGATCGCGGCCGTCTCCCCCGTGATGGCGTTGGCGTAATCCTCCACGTAGGTGCGGTTCGTCGTGCCCACCTCCACCAGCCGCGCCCCGCTCTCCCGCAGCACATCGGGAATGCGGAAGCGCCCCCCAATCTCCACCGCCTCCCCGCGCGACACGATCACCTCCCGGCCCCGCGCGAACACCTGCAGCGCCATCAGCAACGCAGCGGCGTTGTTGTTCACCGCCAGCCCGTCCTCCGCCCCCGTCGTCCGCCGGAGCAGGTCACGAACATGCTCGTGACGGCTCCCCCGCTGGCCCTCTCCCAGGTCGAACTCGAGGTTCGTGTAGTCACGGGCCGCCTCGGCCATGGCCGCCATCGCACGCTCGCTCAACGGCGCCCGCCCGAGGTTCGTCTGCAGGATGACCCCCGAGGCATTGACGACCCGCCGCAGCGATGGCCGCGCCAGCTCCGTCAGGATCGTCTCCGCCTCAGCCGAGATGGTCGCAAGGCCGGGCGCGTCGGAGCCTGCCGCCACTGCCTCGCGTGCGCGGGTGATGGCTGTACGCGCCGCGTCGACGGCCAGGGCGTGCGGCCACGAACCGTTGTCACGCAGCTCTCCGAGCACCGCCTCCACGCTGGGGATCGCGCGAAAGGTAGACGACATGTCGCGATCTTAACGCGGAAGGGGCGCTGTCCGTGTTCGTAGGCGCACTCTGCGCCAAAATCTTGGGGAAGAACCGAGCTGGGAAGAGCGCCGTGAACCTCCGTATCCCTGGACCAACCCCCTGCCCCGATGACGTCCTCGAAGCCGTTGGCGGACCGATGATGAATCACCGCGGACCCGCGTTCGCGGACATCATCAAGCGCGTCACCGAGGGACTGAACTGGGTCTTCGGCGTCTCCAGCGACGTGATCACGCTCACCGCCTCGGGAACCGGCGGGCTCGAAGCCGCGGTCATCAACGCGCTCAGTCCCGGCGACCGCGTCCTCGCCGTTTCCATCGGCGTCTTCGGCAACCGGCTCGCGTCCATCGCCGAGACCTACGGCGCCGAGGTCGTGCGCTACGAGCTCGAGTGGGGAGCCGCCGCGGACCCCGACGAGATCGCCCGCCGCCTCGACGCGGACCCCTCGATCAAGGCCGTCCTCGTCACCCACAACGAGACCTCGACCGGCGTCACGAACCCGCTCGAGGCCATCGGCGCGGTCGTCCGCGAACGCGGCCCCTTGCTCATTGTCGACGGCGTCAGCAGCGTTTCCTCCATCCCCTGTCCCGCCGAACGCTGGGGCGTCGACGTGCTCGTGAGCGGCTCCCAGAAGGGCTGGATGGTCCCGCCCGGGCTCGCCTTCGTCTGGCTCAGCGAGCGCGCCTGGGAAGCCAGCGAGACCGCCTCGATGCCGCGCTTCTACTTCGACCTGCGTCGCGCCCGCTCCTCGCTCGAAAGCGCGCAGACGCCCTGGACTCCGGCGCTCTCCATGTTCTACGGCCTCGACAAGGCCTTCGATTCGCTCCGGGCCGAGGGCCTGGAGGGCATCTACACGCGCCATCACGCAGTCGCCCAGTACACCCGCGACCGCGTCCGCGGGATGGGCCTCGAGCTGTTCGCGCACGACGAACGCTTCGCCTCCGACACCGTCACCGCCGTCCGCTGGCCCGACGAGGTCGATGGTCCTGCCATCGCAAAGCGCGCCCGCGAGGAGTTCGGCGTCGTCCTCGGCGGCGGCCAGCAGTCTCTGCGCGGCAAGATCTTCCGCGTCGGCCACCTGGGCTACTTCACCCAGGACGACATCGCCGACGCCCTCGACGTCCTCGAGCGGCTCCTCGCCGAAACCCCCGCGAGGGCCACGGCCTAGGCTCGACCGAGCGCAACGGAGCAGTCTCCGGCACACCGGGGTGCCAAACTGGACTAGTCTAGTCTAGACTAGTCCATATGAGGGGGGCGCGATGACGACCCAGCAACCCGAGACCCCGCGCACCTGGACAGTCGCCGAGGCGAAGGCCCGGCTCTCCGAAATCCTCCGCCTCGCCGAGGAGGAGGGCCCCCAGCGCATCGGCCTTCGCAAACCGTTCGTCGTGGTCCCCGAGAGCCAGTGGCTCGACCGCACGCACGACCTTGAGTGGCGCAGGCGCGTCCCCGAGCCCATGCCCATGGGCAAGTGGCTCGTCGAGAACATGCCCCGCGGAGTTGACCTTGATCTCCCGGATCGTACTGACCCCCCGCGGGACATACCATTCAGCGACTGGGACGATGAGTGACCGGCTACCTTCTCGACTCGAACGTTCTCTCGGAAGCCATCAAGCCAAGACCGGACCCCTTGGTGCTTTCCTTCCTGAAGACCGAGGCGGATATGTGGCTTTCTGCGGTCGTTCTTCATGAGCTGGAGTTCGGCATCCTGCGCCTGGATCCCGGCAGGCGCCGCGACCACCTGCGCAGCAGGCTTGAGTCGTACCTCATCCAATACGCTCATCGCCTCCTGCCCGTAGGTGATGTGGAAGCGGTGGCAGCGGCCTCGTTGCGGGCTGAGGCTCAGCGGGGCGGGCGGGTCTTGCATGTCGCTGATGCCCTTATCGCGGGAACTGCTCGGGCCTACGGGCCTACGGGCTTACGGTGGTAACCAGGAACGTCGGGGACTTCGAAGCCATCGACGTGGACGTGGTCAATCCCTGGGTTGGTCCCTGACATGGCCCTTCCGCCAAGGCCATAACAACCGGCGGCGCTATGCTGACCCTATGGCCCCTGGCCCCAACCCTGTCTTCCGCGAGCCCGCCCCGTGACCGAACCGCCTCCCCGCCCCCGCGTCCTCGTCGCCGACCCCATCGCTGACGAAGGCGTCGCCCTGTTGCAACAGGGCGCCGATGTCGACGTGCGCACGGGCTTGCCCCCGGACGAGTTCCGCGAGGCGCTCGCTGGCTACGAGGGCCTCGTCGTGCGCAGCGAGGCGAAGGTCACGGCCGACGCCCTCTCGAACGCGGGCCGCCTGCAGGTGGTCGCGCGCGCCGGCACGGGCGTCGACAACGTCGACCTCGACGCCGCCACGGAGCGCGGCATCGTCGTCGTGAACGCCCCCCGCGGCAACACCATCGCCGCCGCCGAGCACGCCTTCGCCCTGCTCATCGCCCTCGCCCGCCACATCCCCCGCGCCGACCGCTCGCTGCGCGGCGGTGAGTGGAAGCGTCGCGCCTTCATGGGCGCCGAACTCTGCGGCCACACCCTTGGACTCATCGGCTTCGGCCCCATTGGCTCGGAGATGGCTCGCCGCGCCCTCGCCTTCGAGATGAACGTGGTCACCCACGACCCCTTCGTGCCCGCCGAACGCGTGCGAGCCCTCGGCGCCCTGCCCGTCGAGCTCGACCGGCTCTATGCCGAGAGCGACTTCATCAGCGTCCACACTCCGCTCACCGCCTCCACCCGCGGCATGGTCGCGCGCGACCAGTTCGCTGCCATGAAGGACGGTGTCCGCCTCGTGAACGCCGCCCGTGGCGGCATCATCGACGAGAACGACCTGCTTGAGGCCGTGCGCTCGGGCAAGGTTGCCGGCGCCGCCCTCGACGTGTTCACGTCGGAGCCCCCCGGCGAGCACCCCCTCTTCGAAGAGGACCGCATCATTGTGACTCCCCACCTCGCCGGCTCGACCGTCGAGGCCCAGGAGCGCATTGCCATCGATATCGCCGAGCAGGTGCTCGACGTGCTCGGCGGCCGCCCGCCCCGCTACCCCGTCAACGCCCCCCTCGTGCCGCCCGAGACGCTCGAGATTGTCGGCCCCTACCTCGCCGTCGCCGAGCTGCTGGGCACGGTCGCGACCCAACTCCTCAGTGGCCAGCTCACCACCATCGACCTCTCCTTCTTCGGCGAGATTGCGGAGCACGACGTCACGCCCCTCAAGGCGTTCGCCATCCGCGGCCTGCTCAGCCCGATCAGCGAGCAAAACGTGAACCTGGTCAACGCCACCAGCATCGCCGAGGCCCGCGGCTGGACCATCGACGAGCGCCTGCGCGCCTCGCACGACGAGTTCCACAACCTCATCGAGCTTCGCGTCGGCAGCAGCGATGCCGAAGTCACCATCAGCGGTACCGCCAGCCACTCGCGCCCTAGCATCGTGCGCATCAACGACCTCGATATCGACCTCGTCCCGGAGCCCGGCGGCTTCCTCCTCGTCTGCGAGAACGAGGACCGCCCCGGCATGATCGGTCGCCTCGGCACCGTGCTCGGCGGGCGCGACATCAACATCAGCGCCATGCGCGTCGGGCGCAGCAGCCCTCGCGGGCGCGCCCTCATGGTGCTCATGCTCGACGACGAACCGGACGCAGCCGCCCTTGAGATGATTGAAGCCGTTGAGGGCATCGCAAGCGCCCGTCTCGTCCGCCTCTAGCCCCGTGGAGATCAGCGACCTCGACCCCGCGGACGAGGCCGCCATCGCGCAGGTCGCCCGCATCGTCGTCGATGCCTTTCGCGACCACACACCCTTCTGGCCCGACCTTGCCAGCGCTGAGGCCGAGGTGCGCGAGTCCTTCGCCGAGGACCGCATCAGCCTCGTTGCCCGCGAGGGCGATGTCGTCCTTGGCTGGATCGGCGGCATCAAGGAGTACGGCGGCCACGCCTGGGAGCTCCACCCCCTCGCCGTCGACCCCGCCCACCATGGCGAGGGGGTCGGCCGTGCTCTTGTCACCGCCCTCGAACAGCAGGTGACCGCTCGTGGCGCCACCACCCTCTACCTCGGCACCGACGACGAGGACGGTCGCACCTCCCTGAGCGACACCGACCTCTACCCCGATCCGCTGAAACACCTCGCGAGTATCGAGAACCCCGGCCGCCACCCCTACGAGTTCTACCTGGCCTGCGGCTTCTCCATCGTTGGCGTCATCCCCGACGCCAACGGTCCCGGCAAGCCCGACATCCTGATGGCCAGGTGCCTCGGCGAGCCTTAGGGCGAGAGCGGCCCGAATACGAGCCCCGTCCCCAGCTTCGGGTAGTAGAAGGTCGACTTCTGTGGCAGGCGCTCGCCCCCATCTGCCAGCCCAATGACCTCGCTGGCGGGCACGTGCTGCAGCAGGAAGCCCACGCCCCCACCCTCCAGCGACTCCACTACTTCTGCCACCTCGTGCGTGAACGTCACGGCCCCCGCACGCAGCTCCTCGTCGCTGATGTGCCAGAGCGGGTCGAGCACGCCGAGCCGCAACAGGTTCGGCGCGGTTGCCGCCCAGCGAGCGCTTGCGCCCGCGGGCGCGAGGCTCGCGATGGCTGCCTCGCTCCTGGGGCGAAGCACGTGGACGCTGCCCGGTGTCAGGTTGACCGCCACGATCCCATCCGGGGCCCCCGCCCGCACCGCCTCCAGCGCCCCCGGATCGATCCCAGCGGATGCCGCCTCGATGTCGAACAGCGCTTCCAGGCGCTCACGCCAGCCGGCGGGCGCCTCTCGGGGGATGTAGCGGTGCAGGGGGCGCACCACCAGGCCTTCGTCCGCCACCGGAACGACCCCCGCCATCGCAAAGCGCGCGGGATGGTCGCTTGCGAGCGTTCCCTCGCGTTCCGCCAGCCACGTGCGATAGGCCAGCGATGTCTCGTAGCGGTGGTGCCCGTCGGCGATGTAGAACGCCTCAGACAGCAGCGGAGCGAGCTGCCGCAGCCGCTCGCGATACGCGGGCAGCGCCCACAGCCGGTGCGTCACGCCGTCGGCGGTCTCGCCCGATGTGTCGGGTTCGGCGCCCTCGGCCGTGCTCGCCAGCAGCGCCCCCAGCTGCCCCGAGCGGTCGCGCGCAAGCATGAAGATGGGGCTGAACTGCGTGCCCGTTGCCTGCAGCAGCCGCAGGCGGTCTTCCTTCGGCGCCGACATCGTGAACTCGTGCGGCAGCACCGCCCCTTCTTCCCACGGCTGCGACTCCACCCCGCAGATGAGCGCTCGCCGCTTGCGCTCGACGCCCGCCTCAACGAAAACCTGTTCGTACACGTACAGCATCGGCTCTGCGTCGCGTTCGAGGACCCCCTCCGCAACCCACCGGTCGAGCTCCGCCGCCACCGCCGCGTACCGGTCACCTTCCGCCTCCGCCAGCTCTAGCCGTACGGCGTTGTGGGGCGAGAGCCCGGAAAGCCGCTCCCGTTCCCGTTCCCCGATCACGTCGAATGGCGGCGCCAGCAGCTGGTCCAGCGGACCCGCCTTCTCCGTATACCGCAGTCCGCGGATTGGCATCAGCCTCGGCATCGTTCAACCTCCCGGCGTGTCGCCATCATCGTGGCTACGCCCTCGACCTGTAGAATCGGGCTCCCGCCATGAAGCGTGCCCCGTACTGCGTCTTCTGCAACATCGTCGCCGGCACCGAGCCCGCCAACGTCCTCTACGAGGACGACGAGGTCATCGTCATCCAGAACGTCCTCCGCTGGGTGCCCGTCATGCTGCTCGCCATGACCAAGGAGCACCGCACCCAGGCCGAGCTCTGGGACGACGGCATCGCCGACGTGGGCCGTATCGCCGCCAAGATTGGCGCCGAGGCCTGTCCCGACGGCTTCCGCCTGCTCTCCAACTTCGGATTCGAGGCGATGCAGAGCCAGGAGCATGGACACCTCCACATCGTCGGTGGGACGCACCTCGGCCCCTACGTCTGAGCCGTGCGCAGCGCCTCGCGCTGAAGCCCGAAGAGCTCCCCGATGCCGCCTCGCGCCAGTTCCACGAGCGCATCGAGCGATGCCCCGTCGAACGGCTTCCCCTCCGCCGTGCCCTGCACCTCGACGAACGCGTCCGCGCCCGTCATCACCACGTTGAAGTCGACCTCCGCCGACGAGTCCTCCTCGTAGCAGAGGTCCAGCAATGGCGTACCCGCGACGATTCCCGCCGACACCGCCGCCACCTGCGTCGCGATCGCCTCCGGTGGAATGAGGTTCCGCATGGCGAGCTTCTCCGCCGCCAGGCGCAACGCGACGAACCCGCCGGTGACCGACGCCGTGCGTGTGCCCCCGTCCGCCTGCAGTACGTCACAGTCGACGGTGATGGTGCGAGGCCCCAACAGGTCGAGGTCGACGGCTGCACGCAGCGAGCGCCCGATGAGGCGCTGGATCTCCTGTGTGCGCCCACCGGGGCGGCCCCGCTCGACCTCGCGCTGAGTGCGCGTCGAAGTCGACCGGGGGAGCATCGAGTACTCGGCCGTCACCCACCCGCTCTGTGTGTTTCGCAGCCAGCCCGGCTGGCGCTCGGCTACGCTCGCCGCGCAGAGCACGCGCGTCTTCCCGAAGGAGATGAGGCAGCTGCCCTCGGCGAATTCCTGGTAGCCCGTCTCGATGGTCACGGGGCGCAGTTCGTCGGCCTCGCGGCCGTCCACTCGTGCTGGCATGGGGATGGCTACGCTACCCCTCCCCCTCGGCAGGCGCAAAGCTCGGCTCCCAGTGCTCGGCCCGCACGCTGATGCTGGCCCCGTCGCTCACGATCGTCATGCGACCGTGCAGGTCTGTCCGCAACACCGCCCGCCCCGCGAGGTCGACCAGGGTTTCGGTCGTCGGGTGCCCGAAGCGGTTCCCCTCGCCCGCGGAGATGACCGCCACCCACGCCCCCGACGCCTCGAGGAAGCCGTCCGAGTTCGTGCTTGCGCCGTGGTGGGGAACCTTGAGCACGTGTGCGTCGATGCCCCCCGCGGCCATGAGGGCCTGTTGCGCCGTCTCCTCGATGTCGCCTGTGAGCAGGATGGTGGCCTCCCCGTAGGTGACGCGCAGCACCACCGAGGACGCGTTCCGCGGCCCCTCGGATGCTTCCGACGCTGGCCACAGCGCCTCGAAGCGCACCCCGTCGACCTCGAACACGTCGCCGCGATGCAGCGTCTCTCGGGCCCCGGCAGCCCGGTCGAAGCGCGCAAAGATGGCCGTGTCGCGTGTTTCACCGTTGTCGTACACCCGCCCGACATCGAAGCGTTCGAGGAGCGCCGGCAAACCGCTGACGTGGTCCGCATCCGCGTGCGTGAGCACCACTGCGGAGATGCCGCGCTGCCAGTGCGGGAGCACGTCGCTGAGCTCGCGCGCCAGCACGATGCCGCTCGGTCCGCCGTCCACCACCACCCGTTCCCCGTTCGGCGTCGTCACGAGGATGGCATCCCCCTGCCCCACGTCGAGCACGGTGACCTGCAGCTCCCCCGGGCCGCCGATCGGCCACACGCTGATAGCGGCGACCGCTGCCACCAGCGCGCCCGCCCCGCTCGCGAGCGCGGCAGCCCGCACCGTCCCCGCGATGCCTCCCTGTGCCTCTGGGGGTGGCGCGAGCCGCGGGGCAAGGAAGCGGTAGGCCGGCCACGCCAGCGTTCCCAGGACCATGGTCGCCAGGAGCGCCGCCTCCGCCCCGAAGCGGGGCACCGCGACGGCCGCCCGTGGCAGGCTCGCCCCCGCTTCCGCCATCCAGATGATGAAGGCCAGCGGGTAGTAGGCGACCAGGCCGATAACCCACCCCGCCGGCTCCCACACCGCCCCGGCGATCGCCGTCGCCCCGCTCAGCCAGAAGGCGAGCGCGAATACCGGCACAGTCGGGATGTTCACCAGCGGTCCGATGAGTGACACCTGCCCGAACGTGACCCAGATGATCGGCAGCGCCGCCACCCAGGCCGCCAGCGACAGGGCGGCCACCTCCAGGAGCACGTTCGGGATTGCTCCGGCCGCCCCGACCCGCGCCGTTATCCAGGCCAGCCCGTAGTGGATCCAGGGTCCGAACACGATGAGCCCCGCCGTCGAGGCCACGCTCAGCTGGAACCCCGCCTCCAGCGCGAGCCGGGGTTGCGCCGCCGTCATCACGATGGCAGCCGCCCCCAGCGCCGCGAGGCCGCTCCGCGGCCGTCCCAGCCAGAACCCGACGAGCACGATGAGCGCCATGATGCCCGACCGCACCACCGTCTCGTCCGCCCCCGCCAGGAACACATACAGCACCAGCGACCCGGCCGCCGGCAGGATCGCCCAGTTGCGCCCCACCAGGGGGACGAACAGCAGGAACGCGAGCGCCGTGACGAGCGCGATGTTCGAACCCGAGACCGCGACGAAATGCGCCAGACCGGTCTCCCGGAATGCCTCCGTGAGGTCGCGCGGCATGGTCGCGTCTCGTCCCATCACGATGCCGGATCCGAGTGAAGCGGCGGGCTCGGGCAGCGCCGCCTGCATCGATCGCTCCAGCCTCAACCGCATCTCAGAGGCGAGGGCGCGGGGGCTGCCGCGCGGACCATCCCCCAACCTCTCCACCTGCGGGAAGCTCATCGTCCCGACGACATCGCGGCGGGCGAGGAACGCGCGGTAGTCGAACGCCTCCAGCACCGGAGGCTCCTCCAGCCTGCCCGAGAGCCGCACGGGCGCTCCGTACACCAGAGACTCCGTCTCCCGGACCGTAATCAGCGCCCGCCCCTCGGTTTCCCGCCAGACCCCGCCGGCCCCTACCCGCTCCGCTCGTACGTGGTAGCGAAGGGTCGTCAGGCCCGGGTCCGGCTCGGAGTCGATGCGGCCTTCGATCGTCACGTCCGCACCAAGCGACCGTGCGAGGTCCGGCAGGGGTTGGGCGGCCCACTGCTCGAACCGCCAGGCTCCGAGGACCGCCAGAACCGCCGCTGCCAACAGCAGCAGGGCCGGTCCGCGACCCTTGAGTGCCCACACCCCCGGCGCCGCCGCCGCGAACCACGCTCCCGCCACCCAGGCAGGCGCTCCCCAGACGCCAACAACGGCGAAGCCCAGGAGCCACGCGACGGCCAGGAAGGGAAGAATCACGGGTGGGGGAGGTTACGGCATCGCGTCAGGCGACGAAGCGATAGCCCTTGCCACGGATCGTCTCGAGCTGTTCGTCGCTGCCGAGCACCGACCGCATCTTGCGGCGCAGGTTGCTCACGTGCGCCCGCACGAGCGTGTTCGCCCCGGCGTCGTCGTGGTACTGCCAGACCTCTGCCAGCAACGTGCGCGGGTGCAGGATCTCGCCCTCGTGCGCCATCAGGTAAGCGAGCAGATTCGCCTCGATGTTCGTTAGGTGCTCGGCGCCCTCGGCGCCCTCGGCGCCCTGGAGCGTGTTCGTGTCCGTCTCGACCTGGAAGGGGGCCCGCTCCGTGCGCGTGGGATCCCCGAGCAGGCTGCGCAGCGTCTCGCCGAGCTTCTCCAGCGGGAACGGCTTCTTGATGACCGGGCCGGGAACGTGGAAGTGCGGCCGCCGCGAGCCCTTTCTCAGCAGGTAGACAAGCGAAGGGGCCGTCTCCGGATCCTGGTAGGTGCGCGACAGCCACTGGCTGAACTGCGTAAATCGTGAGCCCGGCTCGCCCCGCGGGACGCCCTGCACGTCGACCACGAGGGCCGTGGGCTCGGACGGATCCAGTTGGGCGATGAGAACGTCGTAGTTGGGGTAGCTCGCGACTTCGTATCCGCGCCCGCGCAGATAGGTATCGAGGGCCTCTCGCATACGGGGGTCTCGGCTGACAGCGACTACGACAGGCATCAATGCTCGCGTTCTCGCGGGGCTCGCGGTTTCGGATGGCTCGTGCGGTACGGGTGGCTCAAGTGCTCGGGTGGCTCGCGCATACTAGGATGCTGGTCTGGGGTGTCAAGGGAATCGAACGACATAAATTTGTGAGTTCCGGCGAGAACGGTTCGGGCTGCAGGGACGGTGTCTCACAAGCTGTGTCGGGGCCCCTTCGAAACGTCACCGGAGGGAGCGATTTGCGCCTTGTCGCTACTCCTCGATAGCTGCCAATTCGTAGGTCAGACGCTCGATCCGCGCTCGCACGATGCGGTGCGGGGCCTCCTGCTCGATCCAGACGAGTTGTGTCACCGTGCTCGTCTCGATCCGCACCTTCCAGGTCGCAAAGGCCCCCGCCGGAACTTCCACGTTTTCCCGCCCCTCCACGACCACATCCGCCCCAAAAACCCTGCCCGTTGAGGCGTTCACGTTCGTGAACGACCCCTCGAAACCCTCTTCCAGGGGGATGCCCCGTACCAGCCACAGCAGTTCCTCGTCGTCGTACCAGGCCGGCTCCGGGACGGCATCCGTGGGCTCGGGGAGGTCGCGCTGGGCGTCCAGGCTCTCGCTCGGCTCCTCCTCCCCCGCCTCGTACTGCGCCGACTGGAAGCGAACGGTCCCCTCCTCCCGCAGATACGTCGTGGCGAAGTGCCGAGCATCTCCCTCCTCCAGGTCCAGAACCACCCGCAGCGATGACAGCGGGCGCAGGGTCACGGAATCAACCCGCGCGGAGCCGTTGTCCTCGTAGCGGCCCTCTTCCGCGTCGCGACAGAGCCGGCGCACCTCCGTCACCCCCGGAGCCACCTCCGGCTCGGTTTCGAGCACGCAGGTCCCTTCGAGGTTGTCGCGCTCCAGCAGGTTGTAGTGAAGCCGCTCGGGCCCGGTCCAGGGCGCTCCGGCGAAGATTGAGGAGTGCGTCTCCAGCGGCTCGCTGCCGCACGCGATGAGCGCCGCGCCCGCAAGCCCGAGGACCGCCAGTCCCAGCCGGCGCCTCACCCGACCGCCACCGCCGCCCGCTCGATGCGCCGCAGCGCCTCCTCGATGCCGGCTGCATCGACGTCCTTGTGGGTCACCATGCGGATGCGGCCCGCCCCAAAGGGCACCGCCCGCACCCCCGCCTCCGCGAAGCCGGCCAGCCACCCGTCACGCGTCCCTTCCAGTACTCGCAGGACCACAATGTTGGTGGCCGGCGTTTCCACCGCGAACGGTCCCAGCCGTCCCAGCCCCTCTGCCAGGGTGCGTGCGTTGGCGTGGTCCTCGGCCAGACGCTCGATATTGTGGACCAGCGCATGGATGCCCGCCGCCGCCAGCACGCCCGCCTGCCGCATCCCCCCGCCCAGCATCTTCCGCTCCCGCCGCGCTCGCTCGATAAGACCTTGCGGTCCGCAGAGCAGCGACCCCACCGGGCATGCCAGCCCCTTGGACAGGCAGAACGAGATTGAGTCGGCGGGCGCCGCCAACTCCGCCGCCGGCGTCTCGCTGGCGACCTCGGCGTTGAAGATGCGCGCTCCGTCGAGGTGCACGGTCGCACCCGACTCGTGCGCGATTCCCGCCAGCGCCTCGACCCGCGTGAGCGGCACGACGGCGCCTCCGCAGCGGTTGT
Organism: Tepidiformaceae bacterium; assembly: GCA_965214395.1. GTDB lineage: Bacteria > Chloroflexota > Dehalococcoidia > Tepidiformales > Tepidiformaceae > UBA2991. The sequence continues at coordinate 2,803,274 of OZ243954.1, read as the reverse complement.
GCGTGTTCTCCAGGCAGAGCAGCGCCGTGCGGGGCGCGTGGATGTTCGGTTCGCGTACGGCGGCGCGCACGTCCTCCTCCGCCAGCCCGCCCCCGCGATCGTTGGCAAGCGGCCGCAGTTGCACGCCCCCGACCCGCGCCGCCCCCGCCACCTCGTAGTTGAACACGTGCGATTCCTCGCCCAGCAGCACCTCGTCCGTGGGCTGGGTGTGGCTCAGTACGGCCACGAGGTTGGCCATCGTGCCGCTCGGCACAAAGACGGCCGCCTCTTTCCCCACGCGCTCGGCGGCCATCGCCTCCAGGCGATTCACGCTCGGGTCGTCCCCGAACACGTCGTCGCCGACCTCCGCCTCGGCCATGGCGCGGCGCATGGCAGCATCCGGCTGCGTCACCGTGTCACTGCGCAGGTCGATCGGGCGCGTGTCGCTCATTCGCGCTGCCAGATGGTGCGCATGCCTTCCCCCCCGCGCACCGCCGCCACCACCTCGCGGCGCTCCTCGTCCAGCAGCTCGCGGTGGACCTGCGTCGCCGCCTCACCCGCCGCCTCGCCGCCAATCGACTCCATCCGCCCCCGGACCACGTCCCACAGCCCCGACTCCGCGATGATCGAGACCCGGCGCGGCCACGCGAACGACATCAGCTTCTCGGGATAGGGGAAGGCGGGGCGCAGCTCCTTCACGGCGCGGACGCGCTCCTCCACCGAGTTCACCCGGGGAACCCGCGAGATATACGGCGGATCCGCCGAGGTACTGCGAAAGTCGACCAGTACGCGGCTGCCCACCGTCTCAAGGCGGATGATCAGCACTTCCGAGTTCTCGATGACGCGGCGCACCTCGTCCAGGTCGATCCCAAAGTCGTCGCTCAAACTCAGTGCTCCCTGCGGGTTGTTGTCATGGTAGCCAGCCCTCCAGTGGGCCGCCAGCGAACACGCCCTACCGGCACAGCAGCGCGAACGTGTAGCCCCGCGCCACGAGCTCCCCGAGCACCGTTTCGAGCGCCTCCACGGTCTGCGAGCGCTCGCCCCCGCCGTCGTGCATCAGCAGGATTGCTCCCGGCCGCGCGTGCGCCAGCAGGTGCTCGGCGATCTGCGCCGCGCCCGGCCTCCGCCAGTCCTGCGGGTCCACGTTCCAGAGCGTGAGTGTCTTCCCCAGCTCCGCCGCCAGCGCGCTGGTCTGCGCGTCGTAGGCGCCGTACGGGGGCCGCAGGCACGAGATCGGGTCCGCTTGCGCGCCCGCCGCCGCGTGGATCGCGTCGTCGGTGTCCCGTACTTCCGCGATGAACGTCTCCCGGTCGACCTTGTCCAACGAGGCGTGGTCGAAAGTGTGGTTCTCGGCGTCGTGCCCCGCTTCGACCAGGCGGGAGGCCAGCTCCGGGTACGCCTCCACGTTCTGCCCGAGCACGAAGAACGTCGCTATCGCGCCGTGCCGTGCAAGCACCTCCAGCACCTGTGGCGTCCACGTCGGGTGGGGACCGTCGTCGAACGTCAGGTAGACGACCGGTTCTCCGGCCCCGCCGTGCGCCGCGTGCGCCGCCGCGGGCGGCGATGTCGAGGGAGCCACACCCTGCGATTCCCGGGCCGCCTCCGCGACCGCTGCCTCCAGCGCCTCCCACGTCGCCCCGTCGACGACCCCAGTCGGCGGCAACCCTGCCTCGACCTGCAACTGCAGGACCGCCTCGCGGGTCGCCTCGTCGTACACGTCGTAGTAGCGCCCCGGGTATTGGAACCCGAGTGTGGGTACGCGCGCGAGGCGCTGGTGCAGCGCCCGCACCGCCCGTCCCCGGTCCCCCGTGCCCAGCGTGTACTGCTCGAAATACGACGGGTCCGGCGCGTCCAGGAGCGTGTCCGGGCCGGGCTCCTCGGGCGGCAGGCCGGGCGCCACCTCGACCGACTCAAGGTACGCCTTCGCTTCCTGCAGGAACGGGTCGTCGGGAGCGAGCCGCAGGGCCCGCCCGATCGACGAACGCGCCCGGTTCAGGTCGTCCGGCGAGGCGAGCGTCTGCCCTAGCGCCCGAACCGCGTGAATGGCGGGGTCGTCGTCGCGGACTTTCAGGGCCTCGTCCGCGTAGAAGAGCAGGTAGGCGACCATCGTCGCCAGATCCGTTTCCGCGGCGGTGCCGCTGACCAGCGGTCCGTTCAGCGCGAACGCCTCCTCCGGCGGGAGTGCCCGCATCAATGCGAGGGCCGTGCCGTACTCCCCCGCGAACACGTTTGCCAGCAGCGGCTGACCCGGCGACCCCGCATAGCCCAGCCGCAGCGCTGCCGTCCGGTTCACGACGATCGAGAGCCAGCGCAGACCCTCGTGCTCGGGCGCCCGCCGCGAGGTCTCGATGGCGAGCGTGGCCGCGTCCCGCCACAGGTTCGCCTCCGCGAGCCGGACCACGCGTTCGGCCGCTGCGGCGAGGTCGCCCTCAAGGTCGTCCGGCCCTTCCAGCGGAACGGCGTCGTACTTGACCCCGTTCCAGCGGTAGACCATCTCGCCCCTCTCCTCGACGGAGCAGGCGTAGCAGAAGACGTACGGGTTGGAGCTGTTCAGGATGAGCTCGAGCACCCCGTCTCCATCGAGGTCGGCTATGCTGCCTGCGCCGGGCCGCGCGCTAACGTGCGAGACCGCCACTGCCAGCAACTCCCCTTCGACCACCACGACGTCCAGCGTTCCCGCGTGTGCGCCCGTCCCTCCGCTGATGGCAATCAGGGGCGCCGTTCCCTGCCAGGAGCGCGGTCCCGTGTCGTACACCTCAACCTGCGTTCGCTGAGGGGCGGTTTCCAGGGTCACCTGGTAGAGCACGTCCGACCACGTCGCATCCGTGTTCCGCCGGTACAGCGCGATGAAGTGGAAGAAGTTGACCGGTTCCCCGTCCTCGTCCACGTAGAACGGCTGCGGCCCATTCGTGACCACCACCCAGCGCGTGCCGTGCTCGCCGCCGGGGCCCACCGGAAACGCGTGCGCCGTCAGCCCATCGGCGCTCTCGCCGAACGCCTCGCGCACGGGTGCCAGCGCCACTTCGGCGAGTTCGGTGGCGAGCACTGTTGGGTCTTCGGCGGTCGCCGGCTCCGCTGCCGCTGCCTCCGTCGTCTCGGCTGCGGCCGCTTCGGTTGCGGTCGGCGTGGCGGCGCCCTCCCTCTCGGTGGGCCTGGTTTCGGGCGACGCGGTGGCGGTTGCTTCGGGAACCGGGCTCGGGGCTGGCGGCGTCGGCTCGTCGGAGCCGCACGCGAGCGATAGGGCGACGACGGCCACGGTCGCAAGCAGAACCGCAGGGATGGGTCCCCTCGCTGGCATGCGTGGCCCTTCTCTCGTACAGGATTGGTCGGGGTGCCCGGATTCGAACCGGGGACCTCGCGGCCCCAAACCGCGCGCTCTACCTGGCTGAGCTACACCCCGTCCAGCCAGCCTACCCCACCGCTTCCACAGGCCCTAGGAAAGAACCGGCTGCGCACTCCCGATGATGTTGTGCACGTCCGCGATGCCGTGCGACTCCAGCCACGCCTCCAGCCCTTCCAGAACATCGAGCGGCGCCCGCGGGTTCGAAAACGAGGCCGTCCCCACCTGCACCGCCGTCGCCCCTGCCATCAGGAACTCGACCGCGTCCCGCCCCGTGCTGATGCCCCCGCAGCCGATGACCGGCACGCCCACTGCCTGCGCGACCTCGTACACGATGCGCAGGGCCACCGGCTTGATCGCGGGGCCGCTCAGGCCGCCGGTAGCTCGCGGGAGCACCGGTCGCCGGGCCTCCGCGTCGATGGCGAGGCCGGGAACCGTGTTGATGGCGCAGATGGCGGACGCCCCCTCATCGGCGCAGGCCCGTGCGATCTCCGCCGGATCCTGCGCAGCGGGCGTCAGCTTCACGATGACGGGCAGCTCGCAGCTGCGTACCGCCCCCCGCGTCGCCTGCGCCGCGGCCATCGCGTTCAGGCCGAAGTCGAGCCCGTTATCCACGTTCGGGCAGCTGAAGTTGAGCTCCAGCGCGGCCACGCCCGGCACCCCGTCGAACGCCCGCGCGAGGTCGCCGTAGTCCCCCGCCGTCTCCCCCGCGATGTTCACGATGACGGGCACGTCCCACCCCGCCCAGACAGGCGCCATCTCCGCGATGATGCGGTCGGGACCGAGGTTCTGCAGGCCGATCGAATTCAGCATGCCCGAGGGTGTCTCCGCCACGCGCGGCTGCGGGTTCCCGGCCCGCGGCAGCGGCGTGACCCCCTTCGAGACGACCGCCCCGAGCCGGTTCACGTCGAACTGTCGCGCGAACTCCATCCCCCAGCTAAAGGTGCCCGAAGCGGGCATCACGGGGTTGCGAAGGCTCAAATTGGTCTTGCGCCCGGGCGCGAGTTCGACCGCCAGCTGTGGTGTCACAGGTTCAGTGTACGACGCGTGTCAGGCGCGGTTCGACGCTGGCTCCTTGCGCCCTGAGCGGCGGTTGCGCCAGAGCCGTTCGCTCTCCGAGTTCTCGAAGTTGCGTTCGGTCCCGCAGTGCTTGCAGATGCCCTGGCTGAAGTGCCCGTTGGGCGTCGCGATGATCCAATGGTGCGTGCACGTACCCGTTGCCGCGCGGTGCCTGCTGGCATGCATGTCAAACCCCGTTGGGTTCTGCGCCCCGCCTCGCGCGAATCCACTCTCTTTACCTTACCCCCTCTGTCTACCCCCGCGCCTGCCCTTGCGGCTGCGCAGGACCTGCTCGAACCACAACCCACCGTCCGGACCCTCACCCGGAACCGGGCGGAACCCCATCCGCACCCAGAAGTAGACTGCCAGCCCCCGGTCCGGCGGCGCCCACGTCCGCACGATGTCGTACCGCCGCTCCAGCGTCCGCAGCAGGGCCGTCGCCGCCCCCGATCCCGCCCCGTACCCCCGCGCCTCCTCGTCGATGCACAGCCGCTCGATGAATGGCGTCTCGCCCGACAGGTCGACCGTGACCTCGCCGATGACCCCCCGCCGGCCCCGCCGCCGCACCTCGTAGCGCGTCGCGCCACCCTCTTCGACGCGCCGCAGCGACACCCAGTCCCCCGTGATGCGTTGCGGCAGGGGCCGCGGGGCGCTCATCGAGCCAGCCATTCTCGCGTGCGCACCGCCATCGTCTCGATGTCCCCGTGCAGCCGGGTGCACTGGGGAATGGCCTCGAGGAACTCGCGGCCGTACCGCTTGGTGCGGACGCGGCTGTCGAGCACCGCCACCACGCCCTGGTCCTCCCGATCGCGGATCAGCCGCCCGAACCCCTGCCGGAAGCGCAGGACCGCCCCCGGCAGCGAGTACCCGCCGAACGGGTCGTCGTACAGCTCCGAGCGCGCCCGGTGGATCGGGTCAGTCGGCACGGCAAAGGGCAACCGCGCGATGACCACGAGCGAGAGTGTGTCCCCGCGGATGTCGATGCCTTCCCAGAAGCTCGACGTGCCGAAGATGACCGTGCGCGGGTCCTGCACCAGGTTGCGCATGAGCTGGCGCGGGGCGCCGTCGCGGTCCTGCACGAGCACGCTGATGCCTTCCGCTTCGAGCACCCCCCGCGAGAGCTCCGCCACCCGCCGCAGGGAGGCATGCGAGGTGAACAGCGCCAGCGCCCGCCCCCCCGAGGCCAGCGCCAGCTCCGTGATCGCTTCCGCTGCGGCCTCGTCGTAGTCCCGGTTGCCCGGGTCGGGGAAGCCGGTCGGTGTCGCCAGCAGCGTCGAGCGTTCGTAGTCGAAGGGCGACCCCAGCGCCAGCGTCGCCGCGTCGGGCAGCCCCATCTGGTTCGCGGTGAACGCCATGGAGCCCCCTGCTGCCAGCGTCGCGCTCGTCGCGATTACCGTCGCCCGTCCCGCGAACAGCTCCGCCTCCAGCAGCGGCCCCACCTCCAGCGGCGCGGAGTTGAGCGCCGCGTTCCCGTCCCGTGTGGTCGAGGCCCACACGATCGCATTCGGGTCGTTCCCCTCGACGAGGTGCTGGAGGTCCAGCCGCACCCCCTCGAGCCGCCCCGCTGCCGCCTCCAGCTCCTCCCCCGCCGTCCCCCCGTCCTCTCCGCCAAACAGCCCCGCCGCCGCCCTGCTGCTTTCGACGGCGTTCGCGAGGGCCGCGTCGAGCACCGTCCACCCCTCCTCCACCTCCCCCCAGTGCGTGCCCGAGCGCACCCCCGGCGTGATGCTCACACGGTCGTCGCGCGACTCCCCGGCGAGCTTCCCGAGCGCCTCGAACGGGCGCCCCGCAACCTCCGCCGCCCCCGCGATGGCCGCCTTCAACGCGCTCGCCGCGCCCGCCCCCAGCGCCTCGGGCAGCCCAGTCGTCGCCACTACCCCGCCCTCCCGCCGCTCCGATGTCCGTGGCCGGTGGATCGCTTCGAGCGCGTCCGTTACCTGCCGCGCCCCGATGTGCAACCCGAACTGCTGCGTTGCCTGCGCCTCAAGGTTGTGCGCCTCGTCGATGATGAGGTGGTCGAACGCGGGGATGGCGCTTCCTCCGCTTGCGAGGTCGGCCAGCAGCAGGGCGTGGTTGACGACCACCAGGTGCGCCCCCTCCGCCGTCTTCCGCGCCCGCTGTAGGAAGCAGCGGCCCTCCCGCACGAAGGTGTGCTGTCGCGAGAGGCAATCCGCGTCGGACGCTGAGAAACGCGCCCACGCCGATCGCGCCCCCGGGTCCAGCCGCAGCTCTGAGCGATCGCCGCTGTGCGTCTTCGGCAGCCAGCGCGCCAGCGATGCTGCCAGCCGGGCCACATCCGGGTCGGCCAGGCTCGCCGGGTGATTCATCCAGCGCTGCACGCACAGGTAGTTCGCGCGGCCCTTCAGGAGGGCCACCCGCAGATCCTCGGCGTCGGCGATGGCGCCCGCCTCGCGCAGGACCTCGCGCAGGGCCGGCACGTCCTTCCCGAGGAGCTGCTCCTGCAGCGCGATCGTATTTGTCGAGATGACCACGCGCGTGCCGTTGCGCAGCGCGTAGAGCGCCGCGGGGATCAGGTACGCGAGCGACTTGCCCACGCCCGTGCCCGCCTCGATCAGCCAGTGCCCCCCGTCCGAGAACGTCCCCGCGACCGCCTCCGCCATCTCCGCCTGCTGCGGGCGCTCTTCGAACCGCTCCACCACCCGCGCCGCCCCCGCCAGCGCCTCCCGCACCTCCTCCGTCGTGACCGGCTCGGGCGTCTCCGCGCGCGCCAGCGGTTCCGGCGGCTGCCAGCGCTCCGGGAGCGCGGGCGCCTCGAATTCGTCGTCGCCCGCCGCCTCTCCTCCCAGCTCGCGCGCAAGCGCGGGCTCCTCCAGCGCCACGACTCTCGCCAGCGCGGCGCGCTCCCCCGGCGGCAGCGCCGCCGCCCGCCTCCGCAACTCAAGGAACACCAACGCAGCCGTGCGCGCGTCGGCAAGGGCGCGGTGCGCGACCGGCATCTCCACTCCCAGCTCTGCCGCCAGGTCCGAGAGCGCCCCCGGCCCCTCCGGGAAGAGAACACGCGCGAACCGCAGCGTATCCAGTGCCGGCCCTTCGAACTGCAGCCCCGCCTCCGCCAGGAAGGCCAGGTCGAAGCGCACGTTCTGCCCGACCACCGCGCTCTCCCCCACGAAGGCCGCCAGATCGTTCGCGATCTCGCCGAACGCCGGCGCCGCCCGCACGTCCTCGTTCGTGATTCCCGTCAGCTTCTCCGTGAATGCGGGGATCGCCCGCCCGGGGTTGATCAGCTGGTCGAACACGGCCAGCTCGCGCCCCGTCTCGTCGAAGCGCAGCGCACCAATCTCGGTGATCCGATCATCCGTCGGGTCCAGCCCCGTCGTCTCGATGTCGAGTGCGACATAGGTGCGTTGTGAATCGAACATGCGTGCGACCGGAGTCTACAGGAGGCACCCTCGATCTGCCGCCGCAAGGGCCCCCCGAACGCGTAGAATCGCGCCCCAATCCCCGGCCCCAGCGGCCACGAGGCGCCCACGATGAAGCTCTACTCCTCCGAAGACATTCGCAACGTTGTTCTCGCCGGTCACGGCAACGTCGGCAAGACGACGCTCGGCGAGTCGGCCCTGTTCGTGAGCGGGGCGGTGACGCGGATGGGCTCCATCGAGGAGCAGAACACCGTCGGCGACTACGACGAGGACGAGCACCGCCGCAAGTTCAGCCTCAACCTCTCCGTCCTCCCCGTCGAGTGGAACGGCGCCAAGATCAACCTCATCGATACACCCGGTTACGCCGACTTCGTCTCGGAGGTCATCTGCGGCGTGCGCGCCGCCGACCTCGCCCTCATCGTCGTCGACGCCGTCTCCGGTCCCGAGGTCGGGACCGATCGCGTCTGGCAGATCGCCGAGGAGCGCGGCCTCCCGCGGATGATCCTCGTCAACCGCCTCGACCGCGAGAACGCCGATTTCAACATCGTGCTCAACGCTCTCCGCGAGAAATGGGGCACGGCCGTCGCCCCTCTCTTCCTCCCCATCGGCCAGAGCCACGACCTCGGCGGTGTCATCGACCTGCTCGCCATGAAGGCCTACCTCGGCGAGGGCGGCGAGCCCGGCGAGGTGCCAGCCGAGTTGCAGGAGACCGCCGACGAGCTGCGCTCGGCCCTCATCGAGAGCATCGTCGAGAACGACGAAGACCTCATGATGAAGTACTTCGAAGACGAGGAGATTACCGCCGAGGAGCTCCACGGCGCGCTCCGCACGGCTCTCGCCGCGGGGGACATCGTGCCCCTGCTCTGCGCCTCCGCCACCCACCAGGTCGGCGTCCGCCAGGTCCTCGATACCCTCGTCGCCGTCGCCCCCAGTCCCCTTCAGCGCGAGGTGGTCGACGGAGACGGCGCCAGCCTCGAGGTTGGCGACAACGCCTCCCCCGCCGTCCTCGTCTTCAAGACCTCCGCCGACCCCTACGTCGGCCGCCTCAGCTACCTCCGCGTCATGACCGGAACCGTGCAGGCCGATAGCCACCTCTGGAACAGCAGCAAGTCGTCCGATGAGCGCCTTGGCACCATCTACCGCCAGCGGGGCAAAGACCAGGAGCCGGTTGATGCCCTTTCACCGGGCGACATCGGCGTTGTCGCCAAGCTGAGCGAGACGGGTACGGGCGATACGCTCGCCACCAAGGCCACGCCCGTCCAGCTCCCCACCATGATCTTCCCCGAGCCCGTCTACAGCATGGCCGTACGCCCGGCCGCCAACGCCGCCGTCGACAAGCTCGGCCCCAGCCTCCAGCGCCTCGTCGAGGAAGACCCCGGCCTGCGCCTCCGCCGCGACGCCAGCACCAGCGAGACCATCCTTGAGGGCCTGGGCGATGCCCACCTCGACGTGGCCGTCGGGCGCCTCCTGCAGAAGTTCAACATTGAGGTCGACCTCTCCCTGCCGCGCGTCCCCTACCGCGAAACCGTCGGCCGCTCCTCCTCCGCCGACTACACCCACAAGAAGCAGACGGGTGGGCACGGGCAGTACGCCCGCGTCTCCATCGAGATCAAACCCCTGTCGCGGGGCTCGGGCCTGCAGTTCAACAGCAAGGTCGTCGGCGGCTCCGTGCCCCGCGAGTTCATTCCCGCCGTCGAGAAGGGCGTCATGGAGACTGCCCGCGAGGGCGTGGTCGCTGGCTACGAGTTGACCGACTGCGAGGTCACGCTCTTCGACGGCAAGCACCACCCCGTCGACTCAAGCGAGATGGCGTTCAAGCTTGCCGCCAACCAGGCGCTCAAGGAGGCCGTTGCCAGCGCGCATGCCGTCCTCCTCGAACCGGTCATGACCATCCGTGTTCGCGGCCCCGAGGCGAACGCGGGGGATATCGTGGGCGACCTCAACACGAAGCGTGCGCGCATCCACGGCATCGTGCCCGATGGCGGCCTGAGCGTCGTCGAAGCGGACGTACCCCTTGCCGAAGTCCAGCGCTATGCCTCCGACCTGCGCTCGCTGACGCAGGGCCGCGGCCTCTTCGAGCTTGAGTTCGACCGCTACGAGGAAGTCCCGGGCAACGTGGCTCAGCGCGTCATCGACGCCAGCAACGAAGAGCCCGCCGCCGCCCGCTAGCCGTTTACCCGCAGCCAGCGAGCAGCCGCGCGTACCGCCTGACCCCGGTGGCTGACCGCGTCCTTTTCCTCGGCCGTCAGGTCGGCGGCGCTGCGGCCCTCCGGCGTGCGAAAGATGGGGTCGTAGCCGAAGCCGTTCGCGCCGCGCGTCTCACGCCCGAGCGATCCCTCCCACGTCCCCTCAAAGCGCTCGATGCGCCCGTCCGGCCACGCCACCGCGACAACCGCGCGGTAACGAGCCCCCCGCTCCCCGTCGGGCACGTCGCGCAGCTCGCGCAACATCAACTGCGTGCGTCCGGCGTCATCGAGGCCGGGACCGCCGTAGCGGGCGGAGAGCGGTCCCGGACCGCCACCCAGCGCGTCCACCTCGATGCCGGAGTCGTCCGCCAGGGCGAGGCACTGCCCCGCCTCGGCGAAGGCATTCGCCTTCAGGGTCGCGTTCTCCGCGTAGCCGTCGCCGTCTTCCACCACGTCGAGGGAGATGCCCAGGTCCGCCGGTGTCACCACATCGAACGGCTCGCCCGCGAGCAGGCGCCGCATCTCGCGGACCTTGCCGGGGTTGTTCGTCGCCAGCAGCAGTCGGGTCACGGGAGAAGGAGCGCCCTGCGGCTCAGTGGCCGTGGTCGCCGTCCTCGGACTCGGGGTAGTCCGAGTCATCCTCCGGGAGCGTTCGGCTTGCGATCACGCTGATCGGGGCGCTCCACGCCCCCGGCTTCAGTTCGAAGCCGCCAAGCTCGCGCTTCAGCAGGTAGAGGATACCCAGCGCCCCGCAGAAGAGGAGCACCCCCACGATCGACCAGATCAACGGCGGCACCACGTCTCGGCCTGCCTCGGCCTCCTGGGCGGCCGGCACGGCGGCATCCGTGAAAGGAGTCGCGTCGAGTGCGAGGAGCGGGGCGCTGGCGGCCAGCGCGAGCACGCCCGCGAGTGCGGCCGGAGCAATCAATCGAGTCAGGGTGCGCATGGCAGCGAGTCTACGGGCCGCCGTCCGCGGGTCAAGCTGGCGCCTACAGGCCCAGCGCCCGCCCCACCCCTTCGAGGGTGGCCGTCGCCCGCACTACGTCCGGGACGGTGTGCGCCTTGGCCGTCTCCGGGTCCTTCAGCCCCGAGCCCGTGAGCACCGCCACCACCCGTCCGCCCCGCAGCGCGCCCTCTCGTTCCAGCTTCCTCAGGCCCGCGATGCTGGCTGCGCTGGCGGGCTCGACAAAGAGCCCCTCCGAGCCTGCCAGCAGCCGGTAGGCGTCCAGAATCTCGTCGTCGCTCACTGCGTCGATGAGCCCGCTGCTCTCGTCCCGTGCCTGCTCGGCGGGTTTCCAGCTCGCCGGCTTCCCGATGCGGATGGCGGTCGCCACCGTCTGCGGGTCGGCCACCGGCTCACCGCGCACGATCGGCGCCGCTCCTGCCGCCTGGAACCCGAGCATCCGCGGGTGCAGGCTCGCGAGGTCGCGTTCCGCGCACTCGACGAACCCCTTCCAGTAGGCGGTGATGTTGCCCGCGTTCCCAACGGGAATGGCGAGTGCGTCGGGCGCGTCGCCCAGCGTCTCGCAGATCTCGTAGGCGGCCGTCTTCTGCCCCTCGATGCGGTCGGGGTTGACCGAGTTCACGAGCGCGATCGGGTGCGCGTCCGCTACCGAGCGCGCAAGCGTGAGCGCTTCATCGAAGCTACCTTCGATCTCCACGATGCGCGCCCCAAAGGCCACCGCCTGCGCGAGCTTCCCCACCGCCACCCGCCCGTGGGGCACGAGGATGCTGGCTTCGAGCCCGCAGCGGGCTGCGTAGGCCGCTGCGCTCGCGCTGGTGTTGCCCGTGCTCGCGCAGAGCACGGCCTTCGCGCCCCGTTCCATCGCCTTCGCCACCGCCACCACCATCCCCCGGTCCTTGAACGAGCCCGTCGGGTTCGAGCTCTCCAGCTTGAACCAGAGCTCGTCCAGCCCCAGCTCCTGCTCGATCGCGACGGAACGCACGAGGGGCGTATCGCCCTCTCCCAGGGTGATGCGGGGTGTCTGTGGGGTGATGGGGAGGATCTCGGCCCAGCGGGCCAGCACCCCGAGGCGCTGCGCCTCGCTCACGGCTCGTCGGGCGGACGGAGCGAGTGGAACTTCATCTCCCGCAGCTCCTGCTCAAGCGCATCGATCTGCCGCTTTCGCGACCGTTCCTGCATGTCACTGAATCGCGTGAACTCCTCGCGTACGTGGTCCACCATCTCCGAGATGTCACGCCGGATCAGGCCCACGCGCTCGCTCAGGCCGGAGTGACGCCCGTCCAGCAACGCCGTCTCGCCCCGCGCCTCATCGATCTCCCGGGCGAGGTTGTCCACCGCCCCCTCGACCCTGCTCACCTGCGCCTCGATGCGCTCCTGCTCATCGCGCCGCCGCCCCATCTCCGCGTGCACTTCCTCGCCCAGCTGCTTTTCGGAGCGGATCGCCTCGATCGCCTCCTCCGCCCGGTGTGACAGCTCCCCCAGTATCTGCAGCCGCTCGTGGATGATCTCCAGGGGGCGCTCCTGTGCGGCCTGGGCCGCGGCCACCACCCGTACCTCGACCTCCTCGCTCACCTCGGTCAGGCGCTGCAATCGCAGCTCGAACTGCTCGTTCTGCTGGCGGACCTCCCGCTGCCAGTCCGTGAGCACGCTCAGCGACTGCCCCAGCTTCACCAGCTTCGACTCGCGCGCCGCAGCCTCGGAGGTGAGCAGTTCAAGCCGGTCATCGAGCCCGTCCAGCCGCCGCAAGGCCTCCCGCAGCTCGCGGCTGGCCACCAGCGCCTCGGCATCACGTGTGCGCTCGCTTGTCTCCAGCGCCGATCGTGTCTCCGTGACGGCATTGCGCATCTGCTCGGCGTCCTGCGCGAGTTCCGTGACCTTCTGGGGGAGCCCCTGGTAGCGGGCGATGGTCGTTTCGATCTGCCTCGTCGCCCGCCCCTGCTCCTCGTCCTGCTCCATCGCGGCCTGGATCTGGCGGCGAAGCTGCGTCAACTCGCGCGCGAGCACTTCGTTCGCCTCCCGCTGAGCGCGAGTCTCCCCCTCCAGCAGGACGAGCGTCTCCTCGATCGAACGAAGCGCCGGTTCCGAGGTCATGTTGCGGCCTCCACGCGGAGCATCGTATCCACCTCAAGCACTTCCGGAAGACTCCGCAGCGTGTCGATCGCCGCCGTAACCGCCAGCTCGCGGGCGCGATGCGTCATCAGCGCCAGCTCCGCGGTGCCCCGCTCCTCGTCCGTCTCGCGCTGATCGACGGCTGCGATGCTCACCTGAGCCTCTCCAAGGACGCGCGCGATCTGCGCGAGCACGCCGGGCTGATCACGCACGGTCATGCGCAGATAGTAGCGCGTCTCCAACGCCCCCAGCCCGAGCGTCTCTCCGTTTCGCCATGGACCGGGGTCCCAGCGGGGCTGCGATCCCTCCGCCAGCGACCGGGCGATGTCGAGTACGTCGGCGAGCACGGCGCTGGTGGTGGGAGCCGCCCCGGCGCCCGCCCCCTGGAATGTCAGCGTGCCCGCCAGGTCACCCTGGATCTGGGCCGCGTTTTGCACGCCGTCGACGCGCGCGAGTGGTTCCGATTCCGGCAGCAGGGCCGGGTGGACGCGTGCCAGCACGCCGTCATCGTGCCGCTCGGCGATGGCCAGCAGCTTGATCACGTAGCCCAGCTCGCGGGCGTACTGGAAGTCCTGCGGGGCCAGCGAGCGGATGCCCTCGGTCGCCACCGACTCGGGGGGCACGTACGTCCCGAAGGCGAGCCCCGCCATCAGCGCGATCTTGAAGGCGGCGTCGAAACCGTCCACGTCGTTCGTCGGGTCGGGCTCGGCGTAGCCCAGCTCCTGCGCCTCCGCGAGGGCGTCCTCGAAGCTGTCGCCGCGCTGGGCCATGTTCGTCAGGATGAAGTTCGTGGTCCCGTTGATGATCGCGCGGATGGCGACCAAACGGTTCGCCGGCAGGTCCCGCAGCAGCGGCGAAATAACGGGGATGCCGCCTCCCACGCTCGCCTCGAATCGCAGCGAGGCCCCATTCGTGCGCGCCAGACCAAACAGCTCCGGTCCCGCCTTCGCGATCAGCTCCTTGTTGGCCGAGACGACGTGCTTGCCCCCAGCCAGTGCCTGCCGCACGTAGTCGCCCGCGGCCCCGTCCCCGCCGATTACCTCCACCACGATGTCGACGGAGGGGTCGTCCAGCACCTCGCTCGCGTCGCCCGTGAGCACGCCCTCCGGGAGATTGATTCCCCTCGCCCGGGTGGGGTCCTTCACTGCCACGCGGCGCAGCGCCAGCGACGCGCCCGTCTGTTCGCGGAATGCTCCGGCTCGCTCCAGCAGCGTCGCCACCACCTTCTCGCCGACGTTGCCCATGCCCAGGAAGCCGATGCCGATCTCATTTGCCACGGTCTAGCTCGCCTTTTCGATCGCCCAGTCGGCGTCGTCTGTTGTGAAGTCGCGTTCGATTGTCACACGGGAGCGCGCCGCTTCGAGCGCCTCCGCGAAACGGAGCTCCGTCAGCTCGGCGATGTGCTCGTCGGTGTACGCCCCCGCGGACTCGCGGCGCTCGAGGCGGATCACCCAGAACCCTTCCCCGGCTTCAACAGGCTCAAGGAGTGCGCCCTCTTCCGCCGTTGCGAGCACTCCCTGCAGTTCAGCCTCCAGCAGGTCCGGGGGCGAGAGCAGCAGGCCGTCGTTCTGGCGGGACTCCTCGTGCAGCGAGTCCAGCTGCGCAACGGTGCCCATGTCCTCGCCCTCCTCGATGCGCGCACTCAGGGCCTCCGCCTCCTCCAGTGTGGCCGCTGCCACCACGCGGATGTGCAGAACCGATCCTGTTTCGCCGACCTCCGCGCGCAGTGCCTCGCGCAGCTGGCGCTCCGCCTCCCGGGCCTCGGCCTGACGGCGGTAGTGCCCGTCGCTCAGCCCCGAATCGCGCAGTGCGTCGCGGTAGCGGCTGTCGAACAGGCTTCCCCGGGAGGTGTTCGGGGGCACCCCGAGCTCGAATGCGATCGCGGCGGTCACGTCATCCTCGCTCAGCACGATTCCGCGCTCCGCCGCCGCCTCGAGCATGAGGCCCTCCGACTCCAGCTGTGTAAGCAGCGCCTGCGTTACGAGCAGGCCGCTCCCCTGGGGATTGGTGCGGGCAAACTCGGGCAGCCGCGCCGCGTAGTAGGAGAGGGAGAATTCCTGCGCGCCGACGCGCAGGACGACCTTTCCGGGCTGCGCGATGCTGCTGTCGTACCAGTTGTAGGCGAGCAGCGCGGCCACCACGAGTAGCGCCGCCACGGCCGTGCCGATGATCCCGTACCGCGCGGCTCGCTGGCGGAGCAGGCCCGTGCCCTCGCCCGCCCGCGCGCCGCCACGTCGCCCGCGCTGGGCGACGGGCAGGCCCGTGGTGCGATCGCGGCGTGTCATCGGGGCGTGGCCCTAGCCCCGCAGGGGGAAGATGCGGGTCTCGCGCACGTGCTGCAGCGTGTAGGGCAGCAGACCCACGTGGCGCGCCCGCTTCACCGCGTGCGAGATCGCGCGCTGCGCCAGTGCGCAGGTCGCCAGCTTGCGCCGCGGTTCGATCTTCCCGCGGTCGTTGATGAACTGCCGCAGCCGGTCGACGTCCTTGTAGTCCACCTTGTACTCGTCGCCGGGCGAGCAGCGCACCTTGTTGCAGAGGCGGCAGAGCCGCCGCCGTCCGCCGAAGCGGCGTCCGCCGCCGCCCCGCCGGGGACGGTCGCCCGGGCCCCGGCGATCCCGGTCCCCCGGTGGGCGCGAGTCCGGACGCGAGTCCGGGGGTCGCGAGTCTGGTGGGCGCGTGTCCGCGGGGCGATCCCCGCCAGCAGGTGCGGTTGCGCCGGGCGCAGCCGGCGAGGGTGTGAATGGTCGAGGTTCAGTCATGGGTTCTCCTCCCGATGGGTTTCGTGCGCTCAGGCGCACCGGGCAGGGGGACCGGCAAGCGGCCCCGTGTTCGTTTATTCGAAGGGCAGGTCATCGAGGTCGGAGGGGGCCGAGCCGCGGCTGCCGGCGCCACCGGCGCCGCCACCGCCGCCACCGCCGAAGTTGCCGCCGCCGCCGCTCCAGTCTCCGCCGCCGCCACCGCTCTCGCCGCGGCGATCGAGGAACTCGACGTTGTTCGCGATCACCTCGGTGCGGTAGTGGCGGACGCCCTGGTCGTCGTCCCAGTTACGGGTTCGGAGGCGGCCCTCCACGTAGAGTTGCTTGCCCTTGGTGATGTACTGGCTGATGCGCTCGGCCCGATGCCCGAACAGCACCACCTGGAACCACTCGGTCTCGTCCTCCCAGTCGCCACTCTGCGACCGACGCCGGGAGTTGACGGCCATGCTGAAGTCGGAGACGGCGGTGCCGTTCGCGGTGTACCGAAGCTCCGCGTCCCGGCCCGTATTGCCGATGATCATGACCCTGTTCAGGTTGCTCATGGGCGGCTACTCCTTCGCGGCGTCCTCTTCCGCCTGCGGTTCAGCCTCTTCCCCGCTCGCCTCGGGGGCGGGCGTGGTTGCTTCCTCGGTTTCGGCGGGTGCCTCGGTCTCGGCGGCGGGGGTTTCTGCTTCCACCTCGGTGGCGGGAGCTTCAGCCTCAGCGGCAGGAGCTTCAGCCTCAACGGCAGGAGCTTCAGCCTCGGTGGCGGGAGCCGCAGCCTCGACCGCAGGAGCCGCCTCCGCCACGGGGGCGGGAGGAGTCTCCGTGGGTGGCGCAGGGGCCGCTTCGACCGGCGGCGTCGCGGCTACCGGGGCGGGCGGCGCCGGAGGTGCGCCGTCCGCTTGCGGACCCGTCGGCGAACCCGGACCCCGCGACCCTGCCGGCGCAAGCACCGGCCGGGGCGGAGGCAGTTCGTCGGCGCGCACCACCAGGTGGCGGTAGACCCGCTCCTCGATCTCGAAATCCGCGTTCAGCGGCGTGACCGCCTGCGGGTCGAGCTCGATCCGCGTGACAATGAAGTCTGCGTCGAGCTGCTTGTTCATCGGATAGGCCAGCCTCCGCCGGCCCCAGTGGTCGACCTCGGTGACACTTCCGCCGTTTCGTTCAACCACGCTCGTGAGGTGTTGGACGCTCGCGTCCTGCCCGCCTTCCTCGATCACACCGAGGTCGTAGACGGCCATCAATTCGTACTCGCGCATAGCGCTCCGGATGCCGAACGGTGGGATTCCCCCAGCTCCATGGCTGGGGCGCCCGGCTGCCGGGAAGCGTAGCACTGCCCCGGTGTGTGCTCAATGCAATGACGCCCCGCGACAGCGCGGTGGTCAGGCGTCGGTGATGCCTGGCACCGGGTACGCCCTCGCGAACTCCGCAACTTCCTGGCGCACGCCTTCGCGTACGCCGTCGCCATCCGGGTCCTTCAGCACGCGCACGATCCAGGCCGCCAGCCGCTGCATCTCGTCCGCCCCCATGCCCCGCGAGGTAAGCGCGGGCGTGCCGATGCGCAGCCCGCTCGTTACGAAGGGCGAACGTTCGTCGTAGGGGATGGTGTTCTTGTTCGCGATGATGCCCGAGCCCTGCAGGGCGTTCTGCGCCTTCATCCCGCTGATCCCCAGCGTGCTGCAGTCGATCAGGATCAAGTGCGTGTCCGTTCCGCCCGAGACGAGCCGCAAACCGCCGGCCTGCAACGCTTCCGCCAGGGTCGCCGCGTTCTCCACGATCTTCGCCGCGTAGGCCTGGAACTCGGGCGTGGCCGCCTCGCCGAAGGCAACTGCCTTGGCCGCGATGCTGTGCATGTGCGGTCCGCCCTGCGTCCCCGGGAACACCGCCTTGTCGAGCGCCGCCCCGTGCTCTTCCTTCGTGAGGGCGAGTGCCCCCCGCGGACCCCGCAGCGTCTTATGGGTCGTTGTCGTCACGATGTCGGCGTGTGGCACCGGCGAGGGGTGCACCCCTCCCGCCACCAGCCCGGCGAAGTGCGACATGTCGACCAGCAGCAGCGCCCCCACATCCCGCGCGATCTCGGCGAAGGCCGCGAAGTCGAACTGCCGCGGGTAGGCCGTCGCGCCCGTCACGATGATGCGTGGCTTCGCCTCCGCCGCCAGCTCCGCCACCGTGGCCATGTCGACCACTTCCGACTCTCGGTCCACGGAGTACGGCACGAAGTTGTAGAGCCGCCCGCTGAAGTTCACCGGCGAGCCGTGCGTCAGGTGCCCGCCCTGCGTCAGCTCGAGGCCCAGGAACGTGTCTCCCGGGTCCGCGAAGGCGAGATAGGCGGCCATGTTCGCCTCCGCCCCCGAGGTTGGCTGCACGTTCGCGTGCTCCGCCCCGAAGAGCGCCTTCGCCCGCTCGATCGCGAGCGACTCGACCTCGTCCGAGTGCGCGTTGCCGGCGTAGTAACGCTTGCCGGGATAGCCCTCGGCGTATTTGTTTGTCAGCACCGAGCCTGTCGCCTCCAGCACGGCGGCGGAGGCGTAGTTCTCGCTGGCGATGATCTCGAGCGTCTCCGTCTGACGCTTCTGCTCGCTCGCGATGATCGCGGCGACTCTGGGGTCACGTTCCTGTAGTGCGCTCATGCGCGCCCTCGTTGATGTGGGATGACTGGATCGTAGCGCCTTCACTATCCATGCGCCGTAAACTTGGCGAAATGCGCGACCACACCGAGCGCCTGCTCGAAGCCGCCAGCGGCGGCGAGCCCGTCCTCCTCGCCACCGTCCTCGAGCCCGGCCCGGCCCCGCTCGACCAGGGCGCCAAGCTCCTCGTCGAGCCGGACGGCGCCCGCAGCGGCACCCTCGGCGACCCCCAGCTCGACGATCTCGTGGCCGCCCGCGCCCCCGAGGCGTTCCGCCGCCACGCCGCCGAGACTGTCTACGCCGGCCCCGACGGCCTCTCCGAGCGCACCCTTCCGGATGCAACGGCCGTCTACCTCGAGGTGGTCGAGTCCAAGCCCGTCTTCCTCGTCGTCGGCGCCGGCCACATCGGACGCGCCCTCGCCAAGCTCGCCGACTTCCTCGACTACCACGTCGCCGTCCTCGACGACCGCGAGGACTTCGCCGACCCGGAGCTCCTGCCCGAAGCCGACGAGGTCATCTGCGACGACTTCGAGGACGCCCTCGATCGCTTCCCCATCAACCCCAACACCGCCATCGTGATGGTCACGCGCGGCCACAAGCAGGACGAACTCTCCCTGCGGCGCTGCCTCGGCAGGGATGCCGGCTACGTCGGCATGATCGGCTCGAAGCGCCGCACCGCCGCCGTCCTCGAGCACCTTCGCGAGGAAGGCTTCGACCCCGACGAGCTAGACAAGGTGCGCACCCCCATCGGCCTCACGATCGGCGCCGAGACCCCCGAGGAAATCGCCATCAGCATCATGGCCGAGGTCGTGATGCTCCGCCGCGGCGGCGACGGCACCCCCATGTACAACCGCCGCGGCCCCACGGGCCCGCCCCTGTCCGGCGGCCGCTAGCCCGCCCCCACCAACTCTGCCCCCGGCTCCCGGCCCAGACGGCGGTCGAACGTATAGAGGGGCGCGGCTCCAGCCCGAACGGCAGCGGCCAGGATCATCCGGTCGGAGAACCCGGGTCCGCCCTGGTCGTACTGAGAGGCAATACGTGCGACGTCATCCGCGGCCTCAAACACGAGGTCATCGCTGGCAAGGAGCGCCAGAAGGGCCTCGGCGATCTCTCCGCGCGGGAATCGGTACGAACGCTGCAGCACCCAGGGAACCTCGATCGCAACCTCTCGACAGATGTAGCCGGGTTGCTCCGGCGTCAGACCATCGAGGAGGGTGCTCGCCGCTTCCGCCTGCTCGGAGTCGTCCCTGACCAGAAAGCGCACCAGGACGTTCGTATCGATCGCGATCACGCGTCACTCGCGCCTTCCTCGATTGCACGGTCCATCTCCTCCAGTGTCACCGGGGGGCCGTCGTACTTGAGCATTCCGAACAGGCGCCCGACCGGCCCCACCTTGAGGATCCGAACATCCCCGTCCTGGATGACATAGCGCACACGATCCCCGGCTTCTACTGAGAGAGCTTCCCGGACCGCCTTCGGAAGCGTTGTCTGCCCCTTCGCCGTAATCCCCGACTCAAGCATGGAGCCCGCCTTACTTTTCTTTTGCTTGCATTACTTTAGCGTACGAATTCCACCACCGCATCTGGCCGCTAGCCCGCCGCCACCCCCTAACCACCCCACCCGCTACGATAGGTCTGTGGACGGTTTCGAGGTCTCGCCGGTCGAGGGACTGCGGTCCCCCGTGGTCGTAGTGGCGTTTACCGGCTGGAGCGATACCGGCACCGTCACCACCGACGCCACCCGCCACCTGATTGATACATCCAACGCCGAACGATTCATCAGCGTCGACCCGGAGGAGTACTTCGTCTTCACGGAGACGCGCCCCGAGGTGCGCCTTGTTGAGGGGGGCCTGCGCGAGATCACCTGGCCGACGAACGAGGCCTGGGTCGCGCGCCTATCCGATACCCCGCACGACCTCATCGCCATTACTGGCACTGAGCCTAACCTGCGCTGGGAGCCTTTCGCGTCCCGCTTCGCGAGCGCTATCGCCGCGCTTCAGCCGTCGCTCGTGTGCACGCTCGTGGCGCGTCCCGCGGCAACCCCCCACACGCGCCCTATCCCCGTCAGTGGCTCCGCCGCCGATGCCAGCCTCGCGCGCCGCTTCGGCCTCGAACCCTCTCGCTACCAGGGCCCCACCGGCATCATCGGCGTTCTCCATGACGCCATGCGCAAGCACGGCCTGCCGCTCGTGAGCGTCGCCGCCTCCGTGCCCCACTACCTCAGCGTCGATGAGAACCCGCCCGCCACACTCGCCCTCCTCCGCGCCCTCGAGCCGATGCTCGGCTACGTCCCGCCCCTCGGCGATCTCGAACGCGAAAGCGTCGCCTTCCTCGAGCGAGTCGAGGAGGCATCCAGCGGCGACGATCAGATCGTCCAGTACGTGCGTGCGCTCGAGGAGCAGTACCAGGAAGGCGACACCCCGGCTGTCCAGCCCGACGTCGAGCTTTCCGCCGACGATGTCCTGCGCGATGTCGAGGACCTGCTCCGCGGCGACGGTTCCTGAGCCTGAGGCTTTTCTACGGCGCCTCGCCCAACTCGAACCGCGACAGCCGCCACGCGGCCAGCCCTGCCGCCGCCGTTGTCACGACCACAATCAGGATTGCCGAGTAGGTCGTTCCGAGGTCCGCGTCGAACACCCACGGGCTCGGGTCGCCGGCGGCTTCGGCGATGGAGGCGGTGAACTCGCGGATGCTGAAGCGCTGTACGCCCGGAGCGAAGTTCGTGATGACCGCTTCCCAGATGAAGGCGTACGCCAGCCCCACGAAGAGCGCCCGCGAGGTAAGCAGGCTCAGGAGCACGAAGAGCGAGGAGTAGGCCATCGAGCCCACGACCAGCGCGACCACGAAGCCGCCCAGGATGCGCCAGTCGCCTTCGCCAGCCAGGGCCACCGCCCCGCTTACCACCGCGCTCGCCAGCACGATGACGGCGGTCGCGCCCCACGCCGCCAGCAGCTTCCCCGCCACGATCCGCCAGCGCTCCACGGGCTTCGAGAGCAGGTAGACGATGGTGCCGTCCTCGACCTCGCTGCCCAGTGCCGCGGTGGAGAGGAGCAGCGCCGTCAGCGGCAGCAGCGCGTTCACGATGAGTCCGTTCAGCAGGAACCGCGCCGCGAACTCCTCGGCCTCTTCCCCCGCGCCTCCTGCCCGGAAGATGATTGCCGCCACGAGGGGAAGCAGCCCCAGGCCCGCCAGCACCAGCGTGCGCTTCTGGCCCAGCAACTGCCGCAATGTCAGCGTCAGAACGAGGCCGGTCATCGCGTCACCAGGTAGTTGAAGACGCTTTCGAGCGACTCGTCCTCGGGGCGCACCTCGAACAGCGACGCGCCCGCCGCCCGCGCCGCCCGCGGCGCCGCCGAGGCGAACGCCCCGAGCTCCTTGGTGCGCACGACCACCGTGCCGTCGTTGAGCTCGACGCCGAACACGCTCTCCTCGGCCATGAGCGTCTTCGCCAGCTCCCGGTTGTCGCTCGACCGGATGGTGAAGGTGTGCGGGCGGTCCGTCATCAGCTTGCGGATTGCGCGGAAGTCGCCGGAGGCGGCCAGCCGCCCCGCAACCACCACGAGCACGTTCTCCCCCAGCCGCTCCACCTCCTCCAGGATGTGCGAGGAGAACAGGATCGTGCGCCCCTCCTCCGCCATGCCGGTCAGGAGCGACATCATCTGCAGTCGCTGGCGCGGATCCATCCCGTTGAAGGGCTCGTCCAGCAGCAGCACATCCGGGTCGTGTACCAGCGCGGCCGCGATCTTGATGCGCTGCTTCATCCCCTTCGAGTACCCGCCGGTCGCGCGGTCGGCGGCGGATGTCATCTCGACCATGCGAAGCGCCTCGATGGCTGCGGCCTCGGGGTCAGGCAGCTCGTGCATCTTGGCGCTCAGCTGTACGAACTGGTAGCCGGTGAGGAACTCGTAGACGGCCTCCCGCTCCGGCACGAGCGCCACCCGCCCGTAGATCTCGGGCGTGCCGAAGGCGGTCTCCCCCAGCACCCGCACCTCCCCCGCCGATGGCTTCAGGAAGCCCGCGATCATGTTCAGCAGGGTCGTCTTTCCCGCCCCGTTCGGCCCCAGCAGCCCCGTCACACCCGGGCCGAGCGCGAAGGAGATGCCGTTCACCGCCACCACGTTCCCGTACCAGCGGGAGACGTCAAGCACCTCCACCGCGGCCTCGGGCGCCGTCCCCTCCGCCGTGCTCACAGGCTCCTCCGTCCGTAGTGCCGCAGCAGCAGCGCGACCCCCAGGGCCGTGACCACGAGTGCGAAGAAGAAGTACCAGCCGCCAGCGAAGTCCGCCTCAAGCAGTGGGTGTCCATCGCCGAAGTCTGGAGCGGCATCGAAGAACCAGTAGGTGAAACCGTCGATGACGAAGAACGGGTTCAGGAAGACGCCCAGCCGGCCGATGAAGTTGTCCAGCGTGTTCACGAGGATCCCGGAGATGATGGGCAGGAAGATGAACGGCGCGATCACGCCGACCGTGGCGAAGGCGCGCCGCGGGCTCTGCGCCGAGATCACCATCCCGATGGCGGCGAAGAAGAGCGAGATGAGAATGCTGCTCCCGATGATCGGTCCGACCTGCCGCCACTCGTCCTGGAAGTACCCCCCGAAGCTGTCTACCACCAGCGCGTTCCCCAGGAACAGGAGGGCCTGTGGCCCCAGGGTCAGGGCGAGCAGCGCGGTCGCCATCGCCGCATACCGCGCCAGTGCGTATTCGCGACGGCTCAACGCGCGTGAGAAGTAGAGCGGCAGGGTCGCGTAACGCTGATCCCGCCCCAGCAACTCCGGCGCCACCGCCGCCAGGAACAACATGAGGGCGGCCGGCGGGAAGAAGAAGACCGAGCTGAAGTAGTCCTCCGCGCGGATGGCGTCGGAGATGTCGATGTCGATGAAGGCCGCCGCCATCAGGTAGCCGATCGCCGGAAGCGCCGCCACCAGCCCGAGCCCCATCGGGAACATCTTGCTGCGCGTTCGCCGCCCCAGCCCGAACGCTGCCCGCAGGCCGTGTACGTACAGGGAGAGGGTCGCCTCCCGCCGCCCCAGCCGTAGCCCCTCGTAGCGGCGATAGCCGAGGTCGTAGATGCTGCCTGTCGCGCGCTCAGACACGCTCCGCCACCGCCTGCGGCTCCTCCGGCCGGAAGATGTCCTCCAGCGACTGCCGTCGCTGCTCCAGCCGTACCAGTCCCATTTCCATCTCGACGATGCAGTCCCGGATCGCGTCGTACGGATCCACGCCGTTCAGGGCCACGTGCGCGATGAAGCCCTCCCCGCGCGCCTCGAAGCCGCGTTCCGTGAGCGCATTCGCCAGCGCCGCCGCGTCCCCCTCGACCTCCACCTCCAGCGACCCCAGCCCCGCCGTGAACTCCGCCACCGCCCCCGACCGCACCAGCCGCCCCCCGTCGATCACGACCAGCCAGTCGCACACCCGCTCGATCTCCCCCAGCAGGTGCGACGACATGAGCACGGCGATGCCGAACTCGCGGCCCGTGCGCCGCACCAGGTCCAGCATCTCCTCGCGTCCCGCTGGGTCGAGGCCGTTGGTGGGCTCGTCCAGGAAGATCAGGCGCGGGTCGTGGACGAGCGCCTGCGCGAGCTTCACGCGCTGCTTCATGCCCGTCGAGTACCCGCCCATCTCGCGGTAGCGCTCCTCGAACAGGCCAACGTGCCGGAGCGTCTCCGCCGTCCGTTCGCGGGCAGCGGTGCGGGGCAGGCCGCTCACCTCCGCCAGGTGCGTCACGAACTCCGTCGCCGAGAGATCCGGTGGCAGGCAATCGTGCTCCGGCATGTAGCCAACGAGGCTCCGGATCTCGCGCCCCTGCGTGTTCACGTCCATGCCCAGCACATGGGCGGCGCCGCGCGTGGCGGGCAGCAGGCCCAGCAGGATCTTGATGAGGGTGCTCTTCCCCGCCCCGTTCGCCCCCACCAGCCCGATCACGCCCGGTTCGACGTTGATGTCGAGCGTGTCCAGCGCCAGTACGCGGGGGTACTGTTTCGTCAGGGCATGCGTTTCGATGAGGGGCACGGTTCTATCCTAGCCGTTTGCAATGAACGGGGCTGTGCGGGCGGGTCAGGCTCCGGTCAACGTGACCGGCAAAGAGGTGTAGCCCAGCACCACGCCCGTGCCCGTTTGCCGTACCGGCGGCGCTGCCGGCTCGATCGCGGCGAAGCGGTCGAGCCACGTGTTCAGCGTGATCCGCGCTTCCGCCCGCGCCAGCGGCGAGCCGAGGCAGTAGTGCGTTCCGTGCCCGAAACCCACGTGCGCGTGCAGGTCGCGCTCCAGCACGAACTCGTCCGGTTCGTCCCACTCATCCGGATCGCGGTTGGCCGCCCCGTAGAAGACGCCCACGCGCTGGTCTGCCGGGATCGTCACCCCATCTAGCTCCACATCCCGGGTCGTCCGCCGGAAGAGCACCTGCACGGGACTCTCGTAGCGCAGCATCTCCTCGATCAGCGAGCGGTCCTCCCGCAGCTGCGCCCACAGGTCCGGGCGCTGCGACAGGAAGGCGATCATGTTGCCCATCAGGTTCGTCGTCGTTTCGTTCCCCGCGATCAGGAGCAGGATGCAGAAGCCGAGCACTTCCCAGTCCTCCAGCGCCTCCCCCTCGATCTCGGCCTCCACCAGCGCCGTGATCAGGTCCTCCGCCCCGTGCTGCCGGCGTGCCGCCGCCATCTGCCCGAAGTAGGCCATCATCTCCTGCGTCGACTGCTGCCGCTCCTCCGCCGACCTCGGGTGGACGCCCAGCGCGTCATCGGTCCACTTCTTGAAGGTCTGGTACTCCTCCCGGGGAATGCCGAGCAGCTCCGCGATGGCCATCACCGGCAGCGGCATCGTGTAGTTCTGGACTACCTCCAGCTCGCCCCCGGGCACATCCTCCAGCAGCTCGTTCACCACCGTCTGCAGCCAGGGTTCCAGCTCGCGGATGCGGCGCGGGGTGAACGCCTTGTTCACCAGCTTGCGGAAGCGCGTGTGACGCGGCGGGTCGTCGTTCAGCAGCACCAGCCGCATCGAGCTGTTACTGGACTGCCCCCCGGTCGACTGCGACGAGAACGTCTCGTGGTCGGCCAGGGCGCCGTACACGTCTTCGTACCGAAGCAGCGCCCACAGCCCTCCCGCTGACGACCCCGCCTCCTGCCCGAACAGGATCGGCGACTGCGCCCGCAGCCGGTCGTACTCGGGATACGGGTTGGCGTTGCACTCGGGTGTCATCAGCGTGGTGGCGGTGGCGGTCGGTGCGGTCATCAACTCTCTCCCTGGGGGCGTTGCCGGGCTCGAGTCTACCGGAGCCCTCCCCTGCGTCCTTCCTGTTTCGCCCTCGCGGGTGGGCGGGTAGCATTTCGCCACGCCCGTCTGGGCCCCGGAGAAGCGGCATGGAAGTCCCCATGGTCGTCAACGATTTCCTCTTCCGCGCGGAGAGCCTCTACGGCCCCAAGGAGGCCGTTGTCGATGGCGACAAGCGCTTCACCTACGCCGAGTTCGCCCGGCGCTGCTACAAGCTCGCCCACGGCCTCGCGAGCCTGGGCGTTGGCAAGGGCGATCGCGTCGGCATCCTCAGCCCCAACAGCCACCACTTCCTCGAGTCCTTCTACGGCACCTCCCTTCTCGGCGCCGTCCTCGTCCCCCTCAACTTCCGCCTCGTCTCCGAGGACTTCCAGTACGCCTTCTCCCACTCCGGGGCGAAGGTCATCGTTGCCGACTCCGACCTGACCGCCGCCCTCGATGCCATCCGCCCCGACCTCCCCGATGTCGAGCACTGGATCGTCGCCCGCTACGGCGACGCCCCCGTCCCCGACGGCTGGCAGGACTGGGAGGAGTTGGTCGCCGGTCAGCCGGAGACCGTCCCCGCCGATCCCGGGCTCGACGAGAACGATCTCGTCAGCATCAATTACACCTCGGGCACGACGGCCCGCCCCAAGGGCGTGATGCTCACCCACCGCAACTTCTACGCGAACGCCTACCACTTCATCGCCCACCTCGGCATCAGCCACGACGACGTGGAGATGTGGACCCTGCCGATGTTCCACTGCAACGGCTGGGGCGGCGTCTACGCGCTCACCGCCATGGGCGCGAAGCACGTGATCGTACGCGCCCCCGAGCCCGACCTGCTCTACGGCCTCATGCGCGATGAGGGTGTCACCTTCGCCTGCATGGCCCCCGCCGTGCTCGCCCGCATCCTCGACTTCGAGGACGCAGGCGAATACGAGATCGCCACCAGCCCCCGCTTCGTCTGCGCCGGCGCCCCGCCACCCATCACCTTCGTCGAGCGCCTGGAGAAGGAACGCGGCTGGACCTTCATGCAGATCTACGGCCTCACCGAGACCGCCCCCATCCTTACCGTGGCCGAGCCCAAGCCCCACGTGAACACCGAGGGCGACGCCCTCTACCGGCTCAAGGGCCGCGCTGGCCACCCCTCCGTGGGCGTTCAGCTTCGCGTCGTCGGCGAAGGCGGCCGCGACGTCCCCTGGGACGACACCGCCATCGGCGAGGTCGCGGCCCGGGGCAACATGGTCTTCAAGGGCTACTGGAACCAGCCCGAGGAGACCGCCAAGGTCGTCCGCGACGGCTACTTCTATACGGGCGACCTCGCCACCGTGAACGAGCACGGCTACATCAACATCGTCGACCGCGCCAAGGACGTCATCATCTCCGGCGGCGAGAACATCTCCTCCATCGAGGTCGAGGACGTGCTCTACCGGCACCCCAAGGTGCTCGAGGCCGCCGTCGTTGGCATCCCCAGCGAGCGCTGGGGCGAGACGCCCCTCGCCGTCATCGTCCTCCAGCAGGGCGAGGAGTCCAGCACCGACGAGATCGTCGACTTCTGCCGCGAGAACATGGCGCACTTCAAGGTGCCGCGCCAGATCGAGTTCGTCACCGAGCTCCCGCGCACCGCCACCGGCAAGCTCAAGAAGTTCGAGCTGCGCGAACCGTACTGGGCCGCCAGCGGCGGGCGGCGGGTCAACTAGAAGTACAGTGCATGCAGTGCACTCATTGCGAGCGTTGATTGCGATTCACTGCATGCACTGCTAGCGTTGCTTGGCAACAGACGCGTCGATCGGGAGGCCAATCGTGGCAAGCATCACGGTGCGGAACCTGGACGAAGGACTGAAGCGACGTCTGCGCATTCGCGCGGCCGAGAACGGCAGGTCGATGGAGCAGGAGGTGCGGGAGATCCTCGGCGCCGTCCTCCGCGAGGATCCCTCCGTGCCGCCCGAGGAGCCCCCCAGGACAGGCACGGATCTCGCCGCCGGCATCATGGCCCTCTTCGCCCCCATCCACGCCGAATTCGGCGACATCGAACTGGAACTGCCGCCCCGCGACCCCGTGCCCGAACCGCCACGGTTCGACTAACGCTGACCGGTGATCATCGTCGACACGAACGTCGTCTCCGAGTTGCGGCGTCCGGCTCCGGACATGACCGTGGTTGGGTGGTTCGCCCGTCAACCCGAAGAAGACCTGTTCCTGACCGCCGTGAGCGAAGCTGAGTTGCGTTACGGCATCGAGATCCTGCCTGTGGGTCAGCGCCGAACCAGGCTGGCCATGGCCACCGAGCGCATGCTCCAGCAGTACTTCGCCGGCAGCATCCTGCCCTTCGACAGCGATGCCGCCCTCGCCTACGCCACGATAGCGGCCGCACGCCGAGCCGAGGGTGACCCCATCAGCCAGGCGGACTGCCAGATCGCGGCGATTGCCCGTTCGCGAGGCGCGGCGGTCGCCACGCGAGACGTCAGCGACTTCAGCGGATGCGGTATCGACGTGATCAATCCCTGGCAAGCCTGACGCCCCGCGCCTGGCTCGCCACCGGGTAGCATTCCCCCGACCACAGGAGGCACCCATGATCGTTATCGCCGGAAGCATCGACCTCGACCCCGCCCTGCGCGACCAGGCCCTCGCCACCGCTGGCCCCCATATCGACGGCGCCCTCGAGGAACCCGGCTGCCGCAACTACGAGTGGACCGCCGACCCCCGCGTCGCCGAGCGCATCTGGGTCTACGAGTTGTGGGACGATGAGGCATCCCTGCGCTTTCACTTCGAGAACGCCCCCTATCGGGACATGGGCGCGCACCTCGGCGCCCATGGCATCACCGGCTCCCAGATCAGCAAGTTCCGCGTGGACCTCGAGGAGCCCGTCTACGACGACACCGGCACCCCCCGCGCCGATTTCTTCACCGCCACCGACTGAGCCTGGCCGGGCGTCTCTACGAGATCAGGATGATGCCCGCCACCGCCACGGCTACGCCCACCAGCAGCCAGAGGGTCAGCCGTTCGCCCAGGAAGATCGCTCCCAGGGGCACGGCGAAGAGCGGGGAGATGGCGCTCGCCACGGCCGCCCGCCCCACCCCCGCCTCCTGCACGGCGTAGATCCAGAGCAGGCTGCCAAGCCCCGTGCCCGCCAGGCCCGCCATGAAGAGGGCGCCGTGGTCGAACCGCGAGATGTTCCACCGGCGGACGCTCGATCGCGGCATCGCCGCCGCCACGAAACCCACCACGAAGGCGCTCGCCGGTAGCCGCAGCGCCGTCACCGCGATGGCGTTCTGCCCCTCGACCGCGTCCCCCAGCCAGACCGTCGCGATCGCCCAGATGAGCGCGGTAATCCCCACCAGCGCCAGCCCGCGCGGGACGTTCCCGCCGCCCGTCACCCCTGCCACCGGCGCTCCCCGCTTCCGTCCCCGCAGGGCGACCAGGTAGACGCCTGCCAGCACGAGCAGCGAGCCGATCACCTCGGCCAGCGTGATCGCGTCGCCCAGAAAGACGATCCCGAGCACGTAGGTCAGGAAGACGAAGAGCCCGAGGCTGATGGTGAAGGCGCGCGTCAGCCCCAGCGCGTTCAGCGAGAAGACGTAGAGCGTGTCGCCCAGCGAGTGGCCGACGAGCGCGGACCCGATCACCGCCAGCGCCACGGCCGCGTCCATCGCCTCGAAGCCGCCCGACATGATCACGAACGGCAGCGCGATCAGGAGCGCCACCGCCCCCCACGCCCCCCGCACCGCGCTCACCGACACCGCATCGACACGCGTCGACGATGACGCCATGAGGGTGCTCGCCACCGCCCAGATGGCGGCCGAGCCAATCCCTGCGAGGACTCCGGGATTCACGGGTCAGCGGAGAGTCGCGGGTCGAACGAACATGGCGGCTCTCCCTCTCGCTGCGGGGCTGCGCGCGTCCGCACGCACCGGCAGGATAGCGCCTCCCCTGGCCACGGGGCGCACGCCCTCCCCCCGGGCACGCTA
The DNA here is from genome assembly GCA_965214395.1 of Tepidiformaceae bacterium. Lineage (GTDB taxonomy): Bacteria > Chloroflexota > Dehalococcoidia > Tepidiformales > Tepidiformaceae > UBA2991. The sequence continues at coordinate 2,773,681 of OZ243954.1, read as the reverse complement.
CACTGCCGCGCCATGCAGGCAGGAATCATCACCGGCAAAGAGATCGTCGAACTCCTCGAGTTCACCGAACCAACTCCCGCGGAGGACGAGGCCGTCGTCCGCATCAGCTACTGCGGCATCTGCGGCACCGACCTCCATGCCTACCAGTCGGGGGTGATGGAGAATCCCGCCGTCTGCGGCCACGAGTGGATGGGTGAGGTCGCCGCCGTGGGCGCGGGTGTGACCAATTTCCGCGAGGGCGACCGCGTCATCGGCGGCATCGCCCCGCCCTGCGGCGACTGCGCCGCCTGCCGCTCCGGCTACGCCAGTGACTGCCCCCACCAGCTTGGCAGCCTCATGGGCACCGCCCACGGCGGCTTTGCCCCCGCCATCACCGCCAACGTCCGCCGGCTCACTCCCGTCCCCGATGGCCTCGACGACCTCGACGCCGCCATGGTCGAACCCCTCGCCGTTGCCCTCCACGGCGCCCGCCGCACCGATATCTGCCTCGGTGACAGCGTCGCCGTCATCGGCGCCGGCCCGATCGGCCTGCTGACGCTCCAGTGCGCCCGCGCCGCCGGCGCCGGGCGCGTCGACGTGATCGAGCCCGTCGCCGACCGCGCGGCTCTCGCTCTCGAGCTCGGCGCCGACCGCGTCTTCAACCCCCGCGAGGACGATGTGGCCGCCGGCCTCGCCGAGGTCACCGGCGGCCTCGGGCCCGATGTCGTCTTCGAGTGCGCCGGGATCGCCCCGACCATCCAGCACGCCGTGGACTACGTCCGCCGGGGTGGCGCCGTTACCCTCGTCGGCCTCGCCAACGAGGACGCCACCATCAACCCGGGCACGTGGATCTCCAAGGAAGTACGGTTCGTGGCCTCCGTTGCCTACACCCACAAGGAGTTCGCCATCGCCGCCGACCTGATCTCATCCGGACGCATCCAGGTGCGACCGCTTCACACGCACACGGCGTCCCTGTCGAACATCGCTGACGCCTTCTCGCTGCTCAACGGGGACCGCAGTCAGATCAAGATCCTCGTCGACCCCCGCGGCTAGCGTCAGGGACGCTCCAGGGCCGGGGCGCCGGGCTCAAGCGGTCCGCCGGCGGCCGCCTTTGGCCGGTCGCGGATCTCCAGCGAGGCGAAGAGGTTGAGGATGGCCCCGCCCGCCAGCACGAGTGCCAGGAGCCGGAACGCCCCTTCCCCCGGGTCCGGGCCGAGCAGGGCCGCGATCACCGCCGCCCCCACAATCGCGCCCGCGTAGCGCATCATCGAGAACGTCCCCGAGACGGAGCCCGCCACGTCCCGTCCCCACGCCTCCAGCGCCGCCGATGAGCGCGCCGGCCCGGAGATCCCGAGCCCGATGCCCACGCCGATCAGCGGCCCGATGATCGCGGCCAGCGGTGGGTTGTCGAAGAGCACCACCAGGGCGACGGTGGCAACGGCGATGACGAAGCCACCTCCGAGCAGGAGCGGCCGACGCCCCACCCGGTCCGTCAGCGCCCCGCCCACCGGTGAGAGCGCGATCATGGCCGCCATCAGCGAGAACAGCACGAGGCTCACGACCTGGTCGCTCACCCCCCGCAGGTCAACGAGGTAGAGGGGCAGGCTCACGAGGAACGAGTACATCACCAGGTTGGTCAGCGCCTGGCTGCTCGCCGCCGCGCGGAAGTTCCGGGCCCCGAAGAACCGAAACTCAACGATGCTCCCGCCCCTGCGCGACCGCAGCCAGTAGGCAGCCACCGTGACCGGCAGCAGCGCTCCGCCCGCGATCAGGAACGCCGGGTTCTCAACCCGCGTCGCGCTTCCGATGAGGACTAGGCTGGCGAAGATGAGCACCAGCGCTCCGAGCGAAGGCAGATCGATGTTGAGAGTCGAGCGGCCGTGCCCCTTGTCCGGGCTCAGCCGCAGCAGCATCCCGATCGCCACGACCGAGAGCGGCACGTTCACGAGGAACAGGAGCCGCCAGTCCCCCGCCAGCAGCAGCGCCCCGCCGACCACGGGACCGGTGGCAGCCGCGATCGAGAGCGCTGCCCCGTTCATGCCCAGCACCGTTCCCAGCCGCGCCGAGGGCGTGCGCCTTCGCAGCACGGCGATGCCGTTCGGCAGCACCAGCGCCGTCGCCGCCCCCTGCAAGCCGCGCATCAGGATGAGCATCGGCAGGTTCGTGGCCAGCGCCGAGATCGCCGAGATCGCGATCAGCAGGACAAGCCCGACCATCATCATGCGGATAGACCCGAACGCGTCCCCCAGCCGTCCGGACACGGGCTGCATCGCCGCCACCGCCACCAGGTAGACGCTGATGAGCAGCGCCATCTCCCCCACGCCCACATCGAAGTGTGAGCGGATCGCGGGCAGTCCCACCGCCAGCATCGTGCTGTTCAGCGGCGTCAGCATCGCCGCGAGCGCAACCGTCGCCTGGAACTCGATGCTCCGCCAGCCGCCGTTCAGGACAAGGGCGGAGTCTTCAGCATCCGGGGCATCTTGCTGCACGCCCTCATGTTAACGACCGCAAACGAAACACCAACGCCGGTTGAACTACGAGGGTCTGTCACCCGGCAGGAACCCTACGTGCAGCAGACCTCAGTGCTCGCGTCGCAGGCTGCGGCCGTACTTTCCACGACCGGTAGCTCCTCGAGCGGCGTGATGAGCTGTCGCGCTGGCGATGGGTTGTCGTCGGTGATGGCGTAGACCTCCCAACGCAGCCCGCTCGGGTCGGTGGCCCACACCTTGTCCTGCTCGGCGTGGCAACACACCACGCCGTCTTCGACTTCGAGTGCGTGGCCCAGGTCACCTAGGCGCTCGGACTGCGTGGCCACTTCGGCGGTCGTATCGACCTCGATGCCGATGTGGTTCAGGTCGCCCCCATGCCCGTTCTCGAACAGGATCAGCTTCAGGGGCGGGTCCGCAACCTCGAAGTTCGCGTAGCCCTCCCGCACCTTGTGCGGTTCGGTCTGGAAAAGATCGCGGTAGAAGGTGATCGCGGAGTCGAGGTCCGCCACGTTCAACGCCAACTGCACTCGTGCCATTCTGGTCCCCTGACCGGCCGTTGGACCGGTGATGTTTCTCGCTCCAGTGTATGCAGTCGCGCCGGGAACGGCGCAAGTCGGTTCGTGGGACGCTAGCGCTCGGCGAGCCGCTGCCGCAGGGCCTCCTGCTCGTTCGGAGGAAGCAGGTATTCCTCGAACCCCGCCTGCCGCCGCTGCCGCGTGACCTCGTACAGCACGATCGCCGCCGTCACCGACAGGTTGAGGCTGCGCACCATCCCCGCCATCGGGATGGTCAGCCGTCGGTCGGCCAACGCCACCGCCTCCGCCGAGAGCCCCCGCTGCTCGTTGCCGAGCATCACCGCGATGCCCGACGCCGTCAGGTCCGCCTCGAAGATCGCCTCTGCTTCCGCCTCCGCCACCGTCGCGATCACCTCGTAGCCATCCCGGTGCAGCGCGTCGAGGCACTCGCGGGCCGAGCTGTAGACATCGAAGTCGAGCCACTTGTTCGCCGACGAGGAGGTCAGCTTCCCCACCCGGCGCGGGTCGAACGGCTCCTCCTGGTCGAAGACGAGGCACACCCGCTGGAACCCGAAGGCATCGCAGCTGCGGAACACCGCCTCCGCGTTGTGCGGGTCGTGGATGTCCTCGAGCACGACCACGCCCTGCTGCCGCCCTTCGGCGACCTCGCGGAAGCGCTTCACCTGTTCCGGCGTCGGCACCGCCCGAGCGTAGGCCCCGCAGGCGTCCTCGATCCAGCCGCGCCCTGCCTGTTCGAGCCTGTTCGGTAAGATAGGCGGACTCCCTCGAATACGTCGGGAGAGGAGCAGGGCTGTGAGCGAATCGAACGGACTGGAGCGCGCCCGCGAGCTGCGCAAGGAGTACGACGAGGCGGTTGTCGCCGAGGGCCGCGAGTCCGCGGGACCCTTCATGACCGTCTCCAGCCGCCCCATCGACCGGCTCTACGACCCCACCGATGTCGCTGACCTCGACTACGAGCGCGACATCAACCTGCCCGGCTCCTACCCGTTCACCCGCGGCGTTCACAAGACCGGCTACCGGGGCAAGTCCTGGACCATCCGCATGTTCAGCGGTTTCGGCTCCGTCGAGGAGACGAACCAGCGCTACCACGACCTCCTCGACGCCGGGAATAACGGCCTCTCCATCGCCTTCGATATGCCCACCCTCATGGGATACGACCACGACGAGCCCTGGGCGGAAGGCGAGTTCGGCTCCTGCGGCGTTGCCGTCGACTCCCTGGCCGACATGGACATCCTTCTCGACGGTCTGCCCCTCGACAACATCACGACCTCCATGACCATCAACAGCCCCGCGCCCGTCATCTGGGCCCTCTTTATCGCGGCGGCGGAGAAGCGTGGCGTGCCCCGCTCCAAACTGGCGGGCACCCTCCAGAACGACATCCTCAAGGAGTACATCGCCCAGAACGAGTTCATCTACCCGCCGCGCGAGTCGATGCGGCTGGTGACCGACACGATCGAGTTCGCCTCCGACGAGATGCCCCTCTGGAACCCCGTCTCCGTGAGCGGCTACCACATCCGCGAGGCCGGCTCGACCTCCGTGCAGGAGCTCGCTTTCACCCTCGCCGACGGCATCGAGTACGTGAAGTGGGCCCTCGACCGCGGCCTCGATATCGACAGCTTCGCCCCGCGTATCTCATTCTTCTTCAACTGCCACAACGACTTCTTCGAGGAGATCGCCAAGTTCCGCGCCGCCCGCCGCATCTGGGCGCGCCAGATGCGCGAACGCTTCGGCGCCAAGAACTCGCGCTCCTGGCTCATGCGTTTCCACACGCAGACCGCCGGCGTCTCCCTCACCGAGCAGCAGCCCGAGGTCAACCTCGTACGCGTCGCCATCCAGGCCCTCGCCGCCGTCATCGGCGGCACCCAGTCCCTGCATACGGACTCGATGGACGAGGCCATTGCCTTGCCCTCCGACAAGGCCGTGCGGCTCGCCGTGCGCACCCAGCAGGTCATCCAGCACGAGAGCGGCGCCGCCAACACCGTCGACCCGCTCGGCGGCTCCTGGTTCGTCGAGAAGCTGACGAACGACATGGAAGCCGAGTGCAACGCCATCTTCGAGCGCATCGAGGACCTCGGCGGCGTCATTCCCGCCCTCGAAACCGGCTACTTCCAGAAGGAGATTGCCGACGCCTCCGCCCGCTTCCAGCGCGAGTTCGAGACCCGCGACCGCATCATCGTGGGCGTCAACGACTTCCAGACCGAGGAGCCTATCGAGATCCCCATCCTGAAGATGGACCCCGAGGGTGAGCGCCGCCATCTGGCCCGCCTGAAGAAGGTGAAGGCCGAGCGCAACGCCGATGCCTGGGGTGAGGCCATGCGCGCCCTCGAGAGCGGCAGCAACGACCCCAACACCAAGCTCATGCCGCTCATCATCGACGCGGTCAACGTCGGGGCCACCTCCGGCGAAATCTGCAACATGTGGCGGCGAGTCTTCGGCGAATACAAGGAGTTCGTTGTCGTCTGATGACCAACGAGCTTGTCGATCTCGCGATCTTCTCGGGGCGAACCTACCCCGCCTTTACGGAGGCGATCTGCTCCCACCTCGGGATGAAGCCCGGCGACGCCGATATCTTCGAATTCGCCAACGAGAACATCTTCGTGCGCTACCAGGAGAACATCCGCAGCCGCGATGTCTTCCTCGTGCAGCCCTTCTTCCCGCCCGTGAGCACCTCAATCCTCGAGCTGCTCATCATGATCGATGCCGCCCGCCGCGCCTCCGCCGGCCGCATCACCGCCGTCATCCCCTACTACGCCTACGGCCGCAGCGACAAGAAGGACCAGCCGCGGGTGCCTATCAGCGCCCGCCTGCTCGCCAATCTGCTCGAGACCGCCGGCGCCGATCGCATCCTCACCATGAATCTGCACGCCGGCCAGATCCAGGGCTTCTTCAACATCCCCCTCGACGAGCTCAACGCCCTCTACCCGGTGAGTGCCTACTACCGCGGCAAGAACATGGATGACTACACCGTCGTCTCAACCGACGTCGGCGGCGAGAAGCTCGCCCGCGACATGGCCGTCCGCCTCGACCTGCCCATCGCCATCGTCGAGAAGCGCCGCATCGGCAACACCGGCAGCACCGAGGCCCTCAACGTCATCGGCGACGTCGCCGGTCGCAACGCGCTCCTCGTCGACGACGAGATCGACACGGCCGGCACCATGGTCCAGGCCGTCAACATCCTCCGCGAGAAGGGCGCCCGCGAGGTCCTCGTGGCCGGCTACCACGCCATCCTCAGCGGCCCCGCCCTCGACCGACTCCGCGCCGCCGACGTCCACGAGATCGTCGTCACCGATACCGTCCCCCTCCCCCCCGAGAAGCGCCTCCCGAACATGCACGTCATCTCCACCGCCCCCCAGTTCGGCGACGCAATCGCCCGCATCCACACCGGCCAGAGCGTCGGCGCCCTCTTCCAGTAGCGGCTAGCCGCCCTCCCAGGCTTTCAGCTCTTCCTCCGGCAGTGGGTCGAAGAAGCTGTCGTCGAGCTTGATGCGACCCTTCAGGGAGCCGAACTGTCGCTTTCCTGGTTCCCGGTACGCCACCAGCTTCCCTACCGCCCTGCCCTCGCGCGCGATGACCACCTCGTCCCCGGCCTCGACCCGCATGAGCAGGTCGACGAATTCCTCCTGAGCCTGTTCCGCACTGACGGTCACCATCGCCATCTCCGTCGGGCGCTTCACCCAAGTGTTCAATCGAAGCAGATTGATACCGAACGCAACAGCCCCACTCAGCCGCGCGTCAGCGCGGCGCTCTCCTCAGCGAACGAAGCGAGCGCTCTTCTCAGGCGCTCGTGAGGGCGGCGCTCCACTCAGGTGGGCGACAGCCTGCCCCCCTCCTCCGTGTCCTCCGGCAAGAGCGCATCCCGGGCGCCGAGCTCCGCGCCCATGTGCCGCAGTTCCCGACCGAAGCGCGTCGTCCGCGCGGCGACCCCCGCCAGTTGCGTCCCCTGCTCCGTGACCCGCACCCACAGGCGCCGCCGCGGAACGTAGAACGTCACCCCCAGTCCCAGCATCGCCAGCCCCACCGCCACCCAGATGAACGTGTCCCCCGGGTCCCGCCGCACGTCGATACCGGAGGCGCCCACCCGCCCCCCGAAGCGGTAGCGGTACCCCGACGACGTCTCGACCGTCGCGCCCTCTGCGATCACGACGTTCCCCGCGTCGATGTCCGTGATGAACAGGAACGGACGTCCGTCGGCGCCTTCCGGCATCTGCACGTTCACGACTCCCACGGTCTGGCCCCGCGGCATGTCCAGCACCGGGATCGCCGGTACCGAGGCGATCCCCCGGAACGCGATGCGGTGCCTCCCCGTGTCCACCGCCTCCCCCGGGCGCAACTCGACCGGGTCGAAGCCCTCCCCGTCGACTAGCGCCACAAGCGTCTCCCCCTCTGCCCGCCAGCTCACGCCGTACACCGTGTCTCCCAGCGCCAGCTCGGCCAGCCCGAGGTCGCCCTCGTACCCCAGCGTCGACCCCGGCACGCTCGCCATCTGCGGCAGCGCCTGGTCGAACACGACCGCCCCGTCGGTGTCCGTGACCGTCAGCGCGGGCGTCGCCGTCGACTCGTTCTCGAAGTCGAGCACGTCATCGAAGAGCACTCGCCCGTCCGGGCCCCAGATGGCCAGGTAGGCGAGGTCGTCAAAGAACGCCGCCTGGTGGAAGCGGTAGCCGAAGGTCGAGCACGGGTCGTTCACGGTGGCCGTGCAGCGCACCACCTCGTCCCCGCGCCGCAGCAGCAGGTCGCTGTGGAAGTCGACGATGTTCCCAGCCGCGTCCACCCCCCGGTGCGCGTCCTCCATCCCCACGAAGATCTGGCCCGGGCCCGGGTCGCCAAAGAGCGGGGCAGCCGGGCGCGACTCCGCCAGCGCCAGCGTCCGCTGGAACCCCGCGAGGCTCGTCAGCAGCCCCCCGACGAGCAGCATCAGGAGGGCCATATGCGAGATGAAGGTGGCGTACTGGGTCCAGGGGAAGCGCTCCGCGAACAGCTCCGTCACGCCCTCGGCCTCGCGCGTGCGGGTGACCTGGTAGCGGCGGCGACGCAGCAGCCCCTCCACCGCCTCCACGCCCCCCGCATGCGTGAACGAGGCCCGGTGCCGCGCCGTCTCGAAGTACCGCTCCGCGACCCGCATCGGTGGGCGCTGCACGCTCCGCCACGTCGGCGGGAAGCGGCTGATCGTGCAGACCGTCACGGCAGCCACGATTACGAACCAGAGGGCCATGAACCACGGGCTGTGGAACACGTCGAACAGGTCGAGCCCGTCCAGGGTCCCCGTCAGCCAGCCGAAGTCCTGGCGCTGCAATTCCAGCCAGGCCGAGCGCGCCGGCGGGTTGCCCCGCATCTCCGCAGGGAGTTGCGGCAGCACCACTCCCAGCAGGCTCGCCAGCACCGCCAGCGAGACCAGCGCCACCGCGAACTTCACGTTTGTCAGCAGCCGCCAGGTCGCCCGCAACGGGTCAAACTTCGGCATCGGCGGGGTAGTAGCCGGAGCGTTGCTCGCCATCAGGGAAGCTCCGCGGCCAGCGTGGCGAGGTCTTCGTCCGTTAGCGCGCCCAGGTGGACCCCCTGGATCACACCCTCCGGGCCAATCAGGAAGCTGACCGGCAGCCCCGTGGTCACCCGGTAGGCCGACGACACCTGTCCGTCCGCGTCAAGCGCGATCGGGTACGTCACCCCGAAACCGTCAGCGAACTCCCGCGCCGTCTCCGCCCCTTCCTGCTGGTTTACCCCCACCACCACCAGCCCCGGCGACTCCTGCTCGAAGAACGCCTGCAGGGCCGGCGTCTCCCCCCGGCAGGGACCGCACCACGAGGCCCAGAAGTTCAGCAGTACGTACTGCCCCCGGTAGTCCGTCAACGCGGCCACGGAACCGTCGGGCGATCGCAGCCGGAACGCCGGCGCTACCCGCCCCACCTTCGCCGCGGGCGCCTCCCCCGTCGGGTTCAGCGACTCCGCCAGCGCCACGACCCCCAGCCCCGTCTCCGCCTCAACCCCGCCCCCATCGCCGCGAATCTCGAGGAACCAGATGCCCAACCCCACAACCGCCACGACGAGCACCGCGATGCCGAACGTGAACCCCGGCCCCGCGTATTCGCGGCGCTGCTGGGGATGTTCGTCGGGAAGAGTCTCGGCCATCACGGTCGCCGCCGGGCGGGCGCATGTGGCGCCCGCGCTCACTTCGGAGCGTACCAAGGCCCCGCCGTGCGCGCCCCTGCGCCTACTGTGGTTGCGCGTCCGGAACCACGTGCCGGTCCTCCTCCGCCCCCCATACGCGCCCGATGATGTACAGCAGCAACACCCCGCCCACCCCCAGCACGCCCGCAATCATCAGGGTCTCCCGGATCCCGATGATGTCCGCCACTATCCCGATCGGCAACGACGCGATCCCGAACAGGCTCCACGACAGCATGTTCAGCGACTGCACCCGCCCGTGGTAGCGCGACGCCGAGTAGGAGATCGAGAGGGCGTTGTTGAGCGACTGGAACCCGGCCGAGCACGCCCCTACCAGCAGGATCGCTCCAAGCCCCGTGGCGAAGTTGTTGGCGAAGCCGAGCAGCGTGACCGACCCCCCGAAGGCGAACGCCAGCAGGAGCTGCTGCCCCCACGCGCTCGCCCGCCCCGCGATGCCTGCTACCAGCACCACCGCGATCACCGCTCCCACGGCCTGCACCGCCGAGAGCACGCCCAGCCCCTGCGAGCCGGTGTCGTAGATGTCCTCGGCGAGCGAGGGCAGGAACGACTGGAAGGGGAAGGCGAATGCCGTCAAGACGAATGACGTCAGGATCAGCGTCGCCACCGACGGCCGGCTGCGGACGTACCTGAGCCCGTCCATCAGATCGCTCAGCGGGGAGGTTGCCTCTGCCCGTGCTTCCGGCTCGCCGGCCGGCAGCCGCCAGACCGTGAGGATCGCGATCAGGAATCCCGTCGCGGTGATGAAGTACACGCCCCCCACGCCGATGAACCAGAGGGAGATGAACACCCCGGCAAGGGCCGGACCCACCACGCGCGTCCCGTTCATGCTCAGCTGCTGCAGGACGATCGCGTTGCCCACCGCCTCGCGCCCCACGAGGCTCCCGATGAACGCGTTTCGCGCCGGCCCCATGAACGCGAATCCCACTCCCTGGGTGAAGCTGGCCGCGAGCAGCATCCAGAACTCCATCAACCCCACAGCCACCATGACGGCTATCCACGCGGAGTTCAGGCAGAGCACCCCCTGCGAGATCAGCAACGTCCGCCGCCGGGGCAGCCGGTCGGCAATCACCCCACCCCACAGCGTGAACACGAGGCTGGGCGCGCCGAAGGCCAGCATCATCGCGCCCAGCGCCGTGTTCTGGCCCGTCAGGTCGAAGGCCAGCCAGCCCCGCGCCACGATCTGCATCTGCATCCCGAAGAACGAGAACACCGTGCCCGTCCAGAGCATTCGGTACTGCGCGTTCTCCAGCGAGTAGAAGGTCCGCGCGAAATAGTTCGCCGGTCCCCGCAGTCCCTCCCCCGTTCGTAGCACGCGCTGTCGCTACTCGCCCGCCGGGATCCCGAGCAGTCCGGCGACCGCCTCCCACGCCGCCACCTCCACTGCCTCCGGCGCCTGCGTGGCGTCGATCTCGACCCACGACCCATCCGGCGCCTGTGCCAGCTGCTGGCGGTACCCCTCCCGCACCCGTTCGTGGAAGGCCAGCCCCTCGCGACCCGTCGCCGGTCCGCCGTCCTCACCCTGCTTCCGCTGCAGCCCCACCTCGGGCGGCAGGTCGAGGTAGAGGGTCAGGTCTGGCACCAGCCCCTGCGTGGCCGAGGCGTTCGCCTCCGCCAGGCGCTTCAGGTCGAGTCCCCGCCCGTATCCCTGGTAGGCCACCGTGCTCGCCCGGAAGCGGTCGCACAGCACGGTCGCGCCCGCCTCGAGCGCCGGCCTGATTACGCGGCTCACCAGCTCCGAACGCGCCAGCAGGAAGGCGAAGGCCTCCGCCCAGGGCGTCAGCGACTCGCCGAGCAGCTCGCGTGCCTTCTCGCCCGCGGGCGTGCCCCCCGGCTCCCGCACCTCGATCGTGTGGATGCCCGCAGCCTCCAGCCGGCGTGCAAGCCGCACCGCCAGCAGGCTCTTGCCCGCCCCCTCGCCCCCTTCGAAGACGATGAAGCGCCCACCTGAACCCTCGCTGGTCACCGTCCGCCCGACCGTGGCGGCTCGGGCAGGATGCGCACGCGCCGCTCCGGCTCCTTGCCGTGGCTCTCGCTGTCGAGGTTGAAGCGCCCCGCGAGCTCGTGCTGGACGCGCCGGATGTAGCTGTTCGCCGGCGCCAGCTCCAGCGCGCGCCCGTCCGTGAGCACCTGCGCGATCGCCTCTTCGGTCTCGCGATACGCCTGCGCTACCGGGTCGCGGCGCGCCCGCTGTCCGCGGAACTGGAGCAGCACCTGCTCCATCTGGAAGAGCGTGTTGCTCTTGATCACGTAGATCGGCAGCGACCGCTCCTCCGCCTCGCGCACGGGGGCCGGCTTCTTCCGGTACGAGTGCCGCAGCGTGATGAGCGCATCCGCCTGGCGCAGGTCGTCGACGATCTGGATGGGCACGCCCGTCTCCTGGATCGCTTGCACCAGCCGCCCCCGCGACAGCCCGAAGGGGAAGAGCCGCGTCTCCGGCTCGGCCGCGGCCGAGCCGTTCGCCTCCTGCGTCCGTGCGCTGGCAGCCGGCGCGGCCTCGTCCGGCTCCTCCGCCGCCACCGTCGCCACCGTCCCCCCGTCGGTCAGTTCGCGGACCTCCGGCGGCGCCGCGAAGCCGCGCAGCTTCGCGTCAACGGTCGCCCCCACGTCCTCGTGCAGCGCCACCCGCCGCCAGCCCTGGATCTCGATGACGGCGTCGAACGTGGGCGGCGCCATGCGCTCCAGGATCGACTTCTGGGTGCCCCGCCGCCGCGCTTCCTCGTCGCTCAGCGTCACCGACTGGATGCCCCCGATGAGGTCGCACAGGGTCGGGTTCGCCATCAGGTTCTCGAGCGTGTTGCCGTGCGCCGTCCCGACCAGCTGCACGCCCCGCTCCGCGATCGTGCGCGCCGCCGACGCCTCCAGCTCCGTCCCGATCTCGTCGATCACGATGACCTCGGGCATGTGGTTCTCCACCGCCTCGATCATCACGCCGTGCTGCAGTGCGGGCGTGGAGACCTGCATCCGCCGCGCCCCGCCAATCGCCGGGTGGGGTATGTCGCCGTCGCCGCCGATCTCGTTCGAGGTATCGACGATCACGACGCGCTTGTTCGCCTCGTCCGCCAGCACCCGCGCCACCTCGCGCAGCATCGTCGTCTTGCCCACGCCTGGACGCCCCAGCAGCAGGATGCTGTTCCCGCTCATCACGAGGTCCTCGATGATCCGGATCGTCCCGTAGACCGCCCGCCCGATGCGGCAGGTCAGCCCCACCACCTTCCCCCGCCGGTTGCGGATGGCCGAGATGCGGTGCAGCGTCCGCTCGATGCCGGCGCGGTTGTCGTCCCCGAACTCCCCAACGCGCGAGATCACGAAGTCGATGTCTTCCTCGGTCACTTCGCGGTGGCTGAGGACGATCTCGCGGTCCGGGTAGCGCGCCTCCGGCAGCCGCCCCAGGTCCATGACCACCTCGAGCAGCTCGGTCCGGTGGTCCGCAGTCTCCAGCTTTTCCGAGAGACGCGGGGGCAGCGTCTCGATGAGCGCGTCAAGGTCGTCGGTCACGATCCGCTCGGGCGCCGTGCCGTTCCCTTCGGTCATCGCCACTACCCTACTCCCGCCGGGTGAATTCTGGCGCCCATCACGCCCCCGCTCCCGCCATCGGGCGCTCCGTGGCCCCGATCGTGAGGAAGTACTCGTGGAGGCGCCTGTCGCCCCCCAGCTCGGGGTGGAACGCGGTCGCCAGCAGGTTGCCCTGGCGCGCCGCCACGATCGCCCCATCCTCGAGCCGCCCCAACACCTCGACCCCTTCCCCCACCGACTCGATCACCGGCGCCCGGATGAAGATCGCCCGGAACGGTTCGCCTTCCACGCCCGCCAGCTCGATGCTCGCCTCGAAGCTGTCGACCTGCCGCCCGAACGCGTTGCGCGCCACCGTCATGTCCATCGTCTCGATGCCGGGCCGGTCGAGGTCGTCGACCTGCTTCGCCAGCAGGATCGCGCCCGCGCACGTGCCCCAGGTTGGCCGTCCGCTGGCGCAGAACGCCTGCAGCGGCTCGGTGAAGCCGTAGCGCAGGATGAGCCGCGCGATCGTCGTGCTCTCCCCGCCGGGGATGATCAAGGAATCCAGGGCGTCGAACTGCTCCGGGCGGCGCACTTCCACCGACGCCTGGCCGATGCTCGCCAGCATCTCGGCATGCTCCCGGAAGTCGCCCTGCAGGGCGAGAATGCCCGTGGTCACGTCGTTTGCGTCTCGCCAGATCGTTCGCTTCCAGGCCCCATGCGCCCAGCGATTGTAGCAGCCGCTTCTGATCGCGCCCCGTCCCGAGCCGCTATCCTTCCTCGGGCAAGGAGGCGCTATGCCCGCCCAACTCACCCCGGAGGAAGTCAACGACTTCCTCGACAGCCGCCCCGGCTGGATCACGTTCACCTCCGTCGGTAACGACGGCTACCCCCACAGCGTCCCCATCGGCTACTTCCGCGTCGACGACGATGTTTACATCGGGTGCCGCGACCGCACCCAGAAGGTGCTCAACGCCCAGCGCAACCCGAAGGTCAGCCTCTCCCTTGAAAGCGGCAATACCATGCAGGACATCAAGGGTGTCCTCATCCAGGGCGATGCGACGGTGATCAACACCCCCGACGCGCTCCTTGAGCTGACCCGCGAGGCCGCCCGCCGCCGCGGCGCCCCCGAGCACGCCCTCCCCACGGAGCCACCCCCCGGCGCCGCCTACATCAAGGTCGCGCCGACGAAGGTCATTTCCTGGGACTACTCCAGGCCGGGCTAGCCTGCACTCCGCCGCGCGCGGCGAAGCGGAGTGCGGTGCTCTCCTCAGCCGTGCGCCAGCGCGGCGCTGCACTCAGGCGGGCGACAGCCCGCCGCTCTCCTCATCAGGCCACCAGCGGTAGACCCGCAGGTCGACCGTGTCCGCCGCGTCGAACACCACCCCCTCGCCTTCGAGCAGCTCACGCTGCAGGTCCGCCCCTGCCCCGCGCCCGCGCAGGCTGATGCCGCCCTTCGCGTTGATCACCCGCCACCAGGGCGTATCCGTATCCGGCGGCAGCGCCCGCAGGGCGTAGCCCACCGCCCGCGCCGCCGCCGGCGCCCCCAGCACCACCGCCACCTGCCCATACGTCACCACCCGCCCGCGCGGCACCTCCCCCACGAACGCCCACACCCGCTCATAGAAGTTTGGCGGCAAGGGTCAGGGACGCCACTTGTGTCGCCGTAGGTCGACGCGATTGCCGGCCAAGAAGGAAACGCCTTCCTTTTCGAGCAATTCTCGCTGATGTGGAGGCGCGTGCTTGCTGAGGAAACCACTCGCCCTGACGACTCGCTGCCATGGCACATCCAGTCCCTTCGACTCTGCGGTGCGCATGGCAGAGCCGACGTGCTGGGGATTCCCTCCCACGTACCCCGATACCTCCCCGTACGTCACTACAAGCCCTCTAGGAATCGTGCGGACAAACTCCCACGCCCTCTCGCGGCAGTTCATGGCCATTGCTGCTCTCCTCGCCTACCCCCGCGGCAGGCCGAAGCCGCGCGTTGCGATGATCGTGCGCATTACCTCGTTCGACCCCGCCCCGAACGTTGGCATGACCGCCGCCCGGTACCCCTGTTCGATGCGCCCGCCCAGCGGCGCCAGGGCCGATTCCGGCGTCAGCTGTCCGTACGGACCAAGCAGCTTCGTGCCCGTGTGCAGGATGCGCTGCATCAATTCCGTGCTGAAGATCTTGACCTCGCTCGCCTCGTGGTTCGGGTGCTCGCCACGCTTGATCATCCCCAGGTTCCGGTAGGCCAGCATCTGCAACACCTCGAGCTGCACCTTGTAGTCCGCCAGCGTGCGCGACACGTGCGCGTCATCGATCGGACGGCTGCCGCCCGGCCCCTCCTCCCGCGCCCACCGCATGAGCGCATCGAACACCGCCCGCACCCCCGACACCGTGAAGATCGAGACCCGCTCGAAGTCGAGTGCGTGCGCGGCGTAGTACCACCCCCGGTTCTCCTCCCCCACCAGCGCGTCCGCGGGCACGCGTACGTCCTCCCAGTACACCTCGTTCGTGCGGATGCCAGACATCGTCCAGATCGGGCTAACCGTGATCCCCGGCGTCTCCAGGTCGACCAGGAACATCGAGATGCCCCGGTGCTTCGGCGCCGTAGGGTCGGTTCGTGCCGCTAGCCAGACGTACTCGGCCCGGTGCGCCGCGCTCGTGAAACGCTTGATCCCGTTGAGCACGTAATCGTCGCCGTCGCGCACGGCGCGGAGCTGCAGCGAGGCCAGGTCGGTGCCCGCGTCCGGCTCCGTGTATCTCAGCGCGAAGTCGATCTCCCCGGCGGCGATCCGGGGCAGGAACGAGGCCTTCTGTTCGTCGCTCCCGTAGGTCATGAGCGTCGGGCCCACCTGCTGCACGCCCACCGTCGCGCCCGGGGCGCTGACGTAGTTGAGGGCCTCCTGGAACAGGTACTGCTCCTCGTAGCTGCGCTCCTGACCGCCGTACTCGCGCGGCCACGACATCGTGAGCCAGCCCCTGTCCGCCAGCTTCCGCCGGAACTCCCGCTCGACCACGTACCGGTCGGGCGAGGCATCCAGCGCCCGCCGCACCTCCGCGCTCCACTCGACGGCGAGGAAGTCCTCCACCTCGCGTTCGAAGGCAAGCGCCTGTTCCGAGAACCGAAACTCCATCGCGCCGCAGTCTACCCCGCAGCCTTGGCCCCAGCGCTCCTAGTGGTTGCTGGGCTTCGGCAGCTTCGGGATGAGCCAGCCGAGGAAGCTGTCTTCGGAGCGCGTCTGCATGTAGAAGCGCCCCGGACCCGTCAGCTTCACCACCAGCCCCTCGCCGCTGAACAGCGTCGACTTCCAGCCGCCCGAGCGACCGACGTCGTACTGCACGGAGTCGTCGAATGCGACCATGTGGCCAGTGTCGACGGTGTACGGCTCGCCCACGCCGAGGTCGATCGGGTGGATCGCCCCGTAGCTGGAGACCCAGATTGTGCCCATGCCCGTGCAGCGCAGCAGGAACAGCCCCTCGCGTGAGAAGAACGACTTTCCCCCACCCCACTTCGTGTCAATGTCGACGCCCGTGGTCGCCGCCAGGAACGAGCCCGACTGCACCAACAGCGTCTGTCCCGTCAGCTCCAACGCGATGATGTCGCCCGGGAGCGCCGGCGCCACCGTGACCTCGCCGGCCTGCTCCGCGTTGAACGTGTTGATGAAGAAGCTCTCCCCCCCTAGGACGGAGCGCTTCAGGCCCGACAGGAGCCCTCCCCCCGTGCTTGTCTCCATGGCGATGGTGGAGGACATGCTCACCATCGCCCCCGCTTCCGCCTGGATCGACTCCCCCGCGTCGAGGTTAATCATGGCGAGGGCGTAGGCCGGCCCGTACTTCACTTCGTGGCGCATTCGGTGCTCCTGCTTCGATGTCGAGGCCTGCACGAACCGCGACCCGGGCATGCGACACCTCGGCTGCGATTGTGGGCCCTCGGGGCGTAGGTTACGGTAAGGCTTCGGACGCGTCCGCCGCGTCCTTGAGGAGAGGCCATGCCTTCACGCTACCGGTATTCGTTGTGGGATGGCACCCAGGAAGTCGCCGACCTCGACCCCGACGAGGTTCTCGACAACCTCTCCGACGACCTGATGAATTTTGGCGACCTCCAGCACGCCCTCCGCAACCTCCTCCAGCGCGGCATGCGCAACCCCAACGGTGACCGCACCCAGGGCCTGCGCGACCTCCTCCAGCAGCTTCGCCAGCAGCGCCGCCAGCAGCTCGATCGCTTCGATCTTGGCTCCATCTTCGACCAGCTTCGCGAACAGCTCGACGAGATCCTCGACATGGAGCGGGGCACCATCGACCAGCGCCTTGAGGAGGCGGGTGTCCCGCCCCAGGGCGCAGACGGGCAGGAGGGTCAGGAAGGCCAGCAGGGCGACCAGGCCGATGGTTCCCCCCAGGACGGCGAGGGTGATGGCCAGCAGCAGG
This sequence comes from Tepidiformaceae bacterium, assembly GCA_965214395.1. Classification (GTDB taxonomy): domain Bacteria; phylum Chloroflexota; class Dehalococcoidia; order Tepidiformales; family Tepidiformaceae; genus UBA2991. The sequence goes on along the minus strand of OZ243954.1, from coordinate 2,756,589 downwards.
GCGCCGAGCAGGGCCAGCCCGCGAACGAGGGCGGCCAGCCCGGCGAAGGTCAGCAGGGCGAACAGGGCCAGCAGGGATCGCAGTCAGGCGGCGCCAGCGGTGAGGGCACCACTCCTACCAGCGAGTTCGCCGACATGCTGCGCAACATCGCCAACCGCAAGCAGGAGTTCCTCAGCGAGCTCCCCGACGACACCGCCGGCCAGGTCCGCAAGCTCCAGGACTACGAGTTCATGGACCCCGAGGCGCAGGCCAAGTTCAACGAGCTGGTCGAGTCGCTGCGCCAGGCGATGATGAACACCTTCTTCAAGGACCTCTCCGAGCAGATCGCCAACATGTCGCCCGAAGACCTCGAGCGCATGAAGAACATGACCAAAGACCTGAACCAGATGATTCAGGACAAGATGGCCGGCAACGAGCCGGACTTCGACAGCTTCATGCAGCAGTACGGCGACCTCTTCGGCGACAACCCGCCCCAGTCCCTCGACGAGCTCCTCGCCCAGATGCAGCAGCAGATGGGTCAGATGCAGAGCCTCCTCGGGAGCCTCCCCGGCGAGATGCGCCAGCAGCTCCAGGACCTCCTCTCCGACAAGATCGGCGACCCCGAGCTCCAGCAGGGCCTCAACGAGCTCGCCCAGAACCTCGAATACCTCTTCCCCACGCGCGACCAGCGCAACCAGTACCCCTTCCGCGGCGAGGAGCAGCTCGACCTCGACGCCGCCATGGAACTCATGCGCCACATGCAGTCCATCGACGAGGTCGAGCGCCAGCTTGAGCGCACCCAGTACGGCGGCGAGATCGACGACATCGACGCCGACCAGCTCGAGGAGCTGCTTGGCCCCGAGGCCCGCGAGACGCTCGACGAGTTGCGTAAGTTCCTCGAAATCCTCGAGGAGGCCGGGTACATCCGGAAGAAGGGCTCAGGCTGGGAGCTGACCCCGCGCGGCACCCGCAAGATCGGCCAGCGCGCCCTCGTTGAACTCTACGCCCAGCTCAAGGCCGACTCCTTCGGCAAGCACGAGGTCCACGAGAACGGCTTCGGCGGCGAACGAACCGACGACACCAAGCTCTACGAGTTCGGCGACCCCTTCCACCTCGATATCAAGCGCACCATCATGAACTCGCTCCACCGCGAGGGGACGGGCACGCCCATCAACCTGCGCCCCGACGACTTCGAGGTCGCCCGCAGCGAGCTCGTCACCCAGACGGCTACGGTCATCATGCTCGACCTGAGCTGGTCGATGGCCCTGCGCGGCAGCTTCCAGGCCGCCAAGAAAGTCGCCCTCGCCCTCAACAACCTCATCTCCTCGCAATTCCAGCGCGACAGCCTCTACATCATCGGGTTCAGCGCCTATGCCCGGGAACTGAAGGCGGAGGATCTTCCCTACGTGCGCTGGGACGAGTCCGTCCTCGGCACGAACATGCACCACGCCCTCATGATCGCCGAGCGCCTGCTCGCCAGGCACACCCAGGGCACCCGCCAGATCATCATGATCTCCGACGGGGAACCGACCGCACACCTCGAGCGCGGCCGCAGCTACTTCGCCTATCCCCCCAGCCCCATCACCATCCGCGAGACGCTCAAGGCCGTGAAGCGCTGCACGCGCAAGAACATCACGATCAACACCTTCATGCTCGACCGTAACCACTACCTGAAGGAGTTCGTGAACCAGGTCGCGCGCATCAACCAGGGCCGCGTCTTCTACACCACCCCCGACAAGCTCGGCGAGTACATCCTCGTCGACTACGTCGCCCAGAAGCGCAAGCACCTCACCGGCATCGCCGGCTAATACCCGCCCCGCGGGGGTAGCTTTTGCCTGGTCTCCACGACCACATCCCCACGCTAGGGGCCCAGTTCGCAACTCCCACTGGTCGTTGTTCGCGGTGTTGTCAGCGCGCGAGCATGAAGGTGGGTAGGAGCACGGTTTCCGGCCTCTTCACGGAGCCCCCGCAGTGTAGGCCCGTCGAGAAGTGAACGAAATTGAGGGAGTAATACCCTCGTCCGTCGATGTATTCGCGAAGTGCGTGCGGTGGCTGGCGCCAATCACGCGAGCTGACCAAGACACTTCCGACCGGCGCCAACGCGTTTGCCTACAGCTCCTCAATGGGATGCGAAACACGATGGCCTCCATGACTGTCTTGCGGTCCCTGCCCCACGCGGGAGAGTCAATCACTGTGCTCTTCCGAACGATGTTTGAGCAGTCGATCAACCTGAGGTACCTGGCGTCTGTAGGGGACGACGCAATGTACTGCGCCTTTGTTGGCCGCTCGTTCAGAAGCTCGGTGATTGACCTGCAGGATGCTGAGTGGGCTGAGATCCTGCGTTCTGAGGGCTTCACGGTGGACGAGATCCGAACTGCTCCTGCATGGCCCAAGATCGAGGACAGGCTCGATGCCATCGGGGTTGGCAGGGTTGCGTGGGCTACAACCTCATCGTCTGTCCACAGCGACTGGCTCAGCGGGCTTTCCCACAATGCTGGCAGAGATTCAAGTGCCGACATGGACTTCTTGTTCCTAAACGGAGCCATGCAAATGGTCCAAGGGGCAGTTGCCTACCTAGTAAGGTTCCACGGCGACGAGGGCGTGAGTGAGCCATTCAGGGGCCTAGTAACCGAGATCAGAAAGGTGCAAATGCCTGAGCCGCCGGGCGGACCTTTGTGATGCTCGCACTGCGCTACACAATCGAGCGCACGCAGACGTCCTGCGGCTACGGCGTGCCGGTCTACGAGTACCAGGGCGACCGCACGAAGGCCCAGCGAGGCCGTCGCTTCAAGTAACCGAACCAGTCGAAATTCCTCGAAAACGGACGGGGTAATTCGCCCCTTCGGTCCCTACGCTGGTCCCCATGGGGCAACGAACGTGCATCCGTCCGAGCCGTGCCCCTCTCGCGGCGGCCGCACTAGTGCTCCTTGCGGCACTGACCGCATGCGGCGGCGGGGACGACGCCACCACGTCCCCGCCGCCGTCCCCATCCCCTACGCAGACAGTCGTCACCGCGAGTCCGGCAGGCCCATCCGCGCCAACTGTCCGCACAACCCCGGGTCCCGAACCCACGCTTACGCCTACGCCGCGCACCACCCCCACTCCCGCCGTATCCCCGTCCTCGGAACCCACGCCAACCCCCGACACCACCGCAACCCCGTCGCCAGGGGTGGAAACTTGCGACTTGATAGTGGTGGACAACCGCTACGGGTGCCGGGGGATGATTACGCCGTCGCCCTCACCAACTCCCGAGCCCGCTCCCTGTGAGGGCGTCGACTGCATCCGGGAGAACCTCTGTCGTGGTGTCGAGTGCCTTGAGGACGAGGCTGCCACCCTCCCCTGTGGAGGCTACAACTGCATCGAAGCCGTCCCTTACGCCTTCGAACGCCGAGTCTTTGGGCCCGGCGAGCGTATCGACTGGGACTACGGCGTCTTCTTCTTCCAGGTTGAGACGGGTCGCACCGAGGCCTACCGGGTTCGGGGGGCCGAAGGTCGATCTTGGTACACGCCCGATGCTTCCTGGGTGCGCGTCGATACTCGAGGCGACCCCTGGGATATGCTCCTCCATCGCGAGTCCGGTCGGGCTTGGCGTTCGGTGTCGGGAGCCCCCGACCTGCTCACCGCCTTCCTGCGGGAAGAGTTGGGGCTGGAGTTCTCGCCCACTGTTGCAGCCATTGATGCACCGCCGCTAGCGGAGAGCGACTGCCCCGGACTCCCCTCTCCGGATGGCCGCTATGTGGCGCAACAGTGGGGACACCCAGAAATCGGCAAGTGGCATCGGGCTCCCCCTCCCAATCTCTACTCAATCCCGTCGGTCGTGATTGTCGATGCTGAGGCGTGCGAGCCACTATTCCGCGTGCGCTCGGCTCATGCGTATGGGGGCGGGGACTTGTGGGAGGGAACATGGCTCCCCGACGGCGATGGATTCGTGCTGGCAGTCGAGGATAGCTATGCGATTACCCGCGTCTCTGACCGGGCGCTCGTTTCCCTGCCCGCAGGCCGGCCAGCCCTGCCGTTACCTATGAGTTCGGCCCTGTACCCGCCCCAACTGGTAGTGATCGCTACTTCCTGTATGGCTCTGCCGGGGTCTACGACCGATGGGAAGACGACTGGGCAATGACGGGCTTCCCCTCACGAACCATGGCGTGGTCTTCGTGGGGAGAGACGCATGAGGAGGTCTGGTACCAACCCGGGTTGTTCGAAGGTGGCGGGGTTTCCTGGATGCTGTCCCCGCCGACTGTCGAATACCCGCCATTCGAGGAAGTAGCCTTCCGCGTCAGACAGACGGAAGGATGCCTCGACCTTCGCGAAAAACCCGGTGGGGCAGCGACTCTAGACTGCCTTCCCCATGGGGCGCGGGTCGCCCTGTCGGTACCGCCTATCACCCAGTTGCCCCACAGCCTCGTCAGCTGTGGCTATTACAGCTGCCTTCCTGCGACCCGGCACAGGGACGGTCTCGACTGGGTGTACGTCCGCAGCAAAGACGGCAGAGAAGGCTGGCTTCCCTACGGACCAGGTGTGCTCTCCGGTGACCACCTCGTTAGTCCCTACCTCGACCACGATTAGCTGCCATAACTCGACCCCGTGCTACCATCGCTCAATGCTCCAAATCCACCACTCAGCGAGCGCCGCGAGCGCTCTCCTCAGCCGCGCGCAGCGCAGCGCAGCACGGCGCTCTTCTCGCCCTCAGCCGCGCGCAGCACAGCGTAGCGCGGCGCTCTCCTAACCCCATGCCTATCGACCGAGTCCAGCTCTACGACACCACCCTTCGCGACGGCTCCCAGATGGAGGGCATCTCCCTCTCCGTCGCCGACAAGGTGCGCATCACCCAGAAGCTCGACGAGCTTGGCGTCGAGTGGGTCGAGGGCGGCTTTCCCGGCTCCAACCCGCGCGACGCCGCCTTCTTCCAGCGCCTGAAAGAGGTCCAGCTCTCCCAGGCGAAGGTGAGCGCCTTCGGCGGCACCCGCCGCGCCGGCCTCACGTGCGAGACCGACCCCAACATCCAGAGCATGGTCGCCGCCGAGACCCCCGGCGTGACCCTCGTGGGGAAGGCCAGCCAGTACCAGGTCGAGCGCATCCTCGAGACCAGCGACGAGGAAAACCTCGCCATGATCGCCGACACCGTCGGCTACTTCCGCAACCTCGGCAAGACCGTCTTCTTCGACGCCGAGCACTTCTTCGACGGCTTCGCCGGCAACCCCGACTACTCCCTCCAGTGCCTCGCCACCGCCGCCCGCGCCGGCGCCGAGGCACTCGTCCTCTGCGACACCAATGGCGGCATGACCACCCCCAACCTCCTGCGCGCCATCGAGGCTGTCCAGGAGCGCGTACCCGACGCCCGTCTCGGCATCCACTGTCACGACGACGTCGGCCTCGCCGTCGCCAACAGCCTTGCCGCCGTCGAGGCTGGCGTCTGGCAGGTGCAGGGCTGCGTCAACGGCTACGGCGAACGCTGCGGCAACGCCGACCTCCTCACCGTCGCTGCCAATCTCAAGCTGAAGATGGGCGTCGACATCATCGAGGACGACCAGCTAGCCCGCCTCACCGAGGTCTCCCACTACGTCAACGAGCTCGCCAACCTCGTCCCCGACCCGCAGGCCCCCTTCGTCGGCCAGAGCGCCTTCGCGCACAAGGCCGGCTACCACGTGGCCGGCATCATGAAGGACGAGAGCTCCTACCAGCACATCGACCCCGGCCTGGTCGGCAACAGCCGCCGCGTGCTCGTCAGCGAGCTCTCCGGCCAGCGCAACCTCCTCAGCAAGATTGACGAGCTGGGCATCGACTACCCCTTCACCCCCGACGAGATCCGGGGCCTCCTCAAGGCCGTCAAGGAGAAGGAGAGCGAGGGCTTCCAGTACGAGGGCGCCGAGGCCAGCTTCGAGCTCCTCGTCCGCCGCCAGATCCCCGGCTACGTCCGCCCCTTCGAGATCGAGGACTTCGTCATCGTCGAACGCCACCGCCACCGCCGAGGCGACGACCAGCGCAACGACATGCTCGCCGAGGCCATGGTCAAGATTCGCGCCGGCGACGAGGAGCACCACACCGCCGCCGAGGGCAACGGCCCCGTCAACGCCCTCGACCTCGCCGCGCGCAAGGCCCTGGGCAGCGCCTATCCCGATGTCCTGAACGTGAAGCTCGTCGACTACAAGGTGCGCATCCTCGATAGCGAGTCCGCCACCGCCGCCCAGGTGCGCGTCCTCATCGAGAGCACCGACGGCCACCGCTACTGGACGACGGTCGGCAGCTCCACGGACATCATCGAAGCCAGCTGGCTCGCCCTCGCCGACGCCCTTGAGTACGCCATCAACCTGCCCAACGCATAAGGTGCTTGTGCTAGTATTGCGGTGTGACAAGCACATCTGCTGCGTCTGAACCCGCGACCCGTGCCGATCTCGACGCTCTTCGCGGCGAGTTCCGCGAGGACACAGCTGCCCACCGGTCCGAATCCCGGGAAGACATGGCTGCCTTCCGCGTCCAGATTCACGACGACATGGCCGCCTATCGAGCCGAGATGCACGAGGATATGGCTGCCCACCGCGTTCAGATGCACGACGACATGACTGCCCACCGCGTTCAGATTCACGATGACATGACTGCCTTCCGAGCTGAGACTCGGGAGGATATCGCCGCCCACCGCGTTCAGATTCACGACGACATGACTGCCTTCCGAGCTGAGAATCGGGAGGACATGACTGCCTATCGCGTTCAGATGCACGACGACATGAACGCATTCCGGGCCGAGTCGCGGGAGTACATGGACGCCCTCGCGGCCAGGTTCGATGAGGGATTCCGTGAAGTGCGCGCAGACTTGCGGACGTGGGTAACCGTCTCGATTGGCCTGAGCGCTGCTGTTGCGGTTGCCACGATCGGCGGGATTGTCACCATCGCCCTCGTAGGCTGACCCGCTAGCCCCTCAGTGCCTCTGTTCCTCCCCGAAGTCCGCCTTCCCCGTGATCATGTCGCGTGCATCCCGAGCAAGGCTGGGGATGGCCATCCGGTTGCGGACGAGCAGGACGACGCACAGCACGATGTACGCGATCGAGTACCAGAAACGCACGACCTGCGCGGTGTCGCCCAGCGTGTCCTCTGTCAGGGGGAGCTGCGCCGCGAACAGGAGGAAGAGCGCCCAGGCTTCGGGCCGGCTCATCCGCAGGTTCACGAAGACCGCGATGGCGAACGCCGACTGCGCCGCCGTCAGGAAGACTTCTCCCTGCTGCCGTGAGAAGAAGAGGTTGACCTCCTCCGTGGGCGAAACCAGCGGCAGACCCTGCAGGATGCCCCAGTCTCCCGAGCCGATCATGAAGGCGATCGGCAGCGTCCCGATGAGCAGCGTCCACTGGTTCACCTTCGAGGAGATGAGCGTGCCCATCCCCGCCGCCGCCCGGCCCCGCCACGCCAGCAACGCCGCCACCAGCACCTCCGGCGACTCCGAGGCGAGAGGCGCTATCCACTGGATCAGCACGAACTCGCTGATGTTCACCTTCTTCCCCGTCTCCACCAGCCCGTGCGCGAACGGCTCCGCCGAGGCGATGATCACCGCCGCGGCGAAGACCAGCGTTATCACCACCAACGCCCGCCGCCGCAAGTCGGGCAGCGACCCCATCGCCCGCGCCGGCCCCACCAGCTCCACCTCCTCTGACTCCACCCGGCTCGTCATAACCAGGTAGATGACGAACATCGAGACGAGCACGATCGTGTCCGCCAGCGTGAGCGTGCTCCGCAGCGGCACGAGGATCACGTACACCGTCGCAACCGCGAGGAACGCCAGCTCCAGTGCCCGGGTCCGGCTCACCACCAGCTCCTTCAGCCGGCTCCGGTAGAAGAAGATCAGGAACACCACCGGCCAGCCGATGCCGATCAGGAGCCGGTTCCCGCCGGTCATGTTCGCGATCGCCAGTCCCTCTGCCGCCTTCTCCGGGTCCGAGCCCGCCTCCCACGCAAGGAACGCGTCGACCGCGTACTCGGGGAGCACCGCGATGAAGGCGATGATCGCCAGCGCCAGGCCCTGCGAGATGTCCATCTCTGCCGTCTCGGCGCCCCAGCTCAGCAGGAACGCCGCCGCCAGGATGGCGACGCCGTAAACCGCCGACTGCAGAAGCGGGTCGATGTGCAGCTCGATGATGGGGTCGATCCCGGGAAAGTCGCCGAACACGATCCCGAGCAGGCCCACGAGTGCCATGCAGGCAATCAACGCCCAGTGCGTGGTGAACCGCTCGCTCATCACGAAGCGTCTCGCCGCGCCCGTCGCGTGAGCGCGCCCGGGGATCGAGTTGGGTGGGGCATTTGCGAGTCCGCAGCCTACCGCCGGTCTGCGCTGGGGGCTACCGCCACACCCCGCATCGGGCAGAATGGCCCGCATGGCCGAGCGCCGCCCCTATGGAACCTGGGAGAGCCCCATCACGCCCGGCGCCCTTGCGGGCGGCATCCGTCTGCGCGGGCCTTCCTGGGACAGCGTTGGTCGCACCCTCGGCTGGTTCGAAGGTCGCGGCGACCGCGGTGTGGCCGTCGCCGCCGGCGTGGGTGGCGGCGCTGCCGCCCTCCGCGACATCAGCGGCGACATCCTCGTGCGCGCCGGTGTCGGCTACGGCGGCGGCGACTACACCCTGGCGAGTGGCCAGGGCTGGTTCGTCGACCACGACAGCCAGCGCATCTACCGCCAACCCCTCGACGGCACCGACGGTGGCCCCGCTCTCCCCGTCACGCCCGCGTTTGGCGAGTCGTCCTCCCCCGCCGTCAGCCCTGACGGCCGCTGGGTCGCCTACGTGCATTCGTACGAAGACGAGGATGTCATCGCCATCGCCGACGCGACCGGGGAGCTCTGGCCCCGACAGCTCGCGCGCGGCCGCGACTTTTACATGCAGCCCGCCTGGAGTCCCGCTGGTGACCGCCTCGCCTGGGTCGAGTGGGACCACCCGAACATGCCCTGGGACGGCTCCGAGCTGCGCGTCGCTGAGCTCGCCTTCCCGGAAGGCGGCCTCCCCGCCTTCGCCGCCTCCAAGGTCGTGGCCGGCGGATCGCAGGAGGCGATCCTCCAGCCTGCCTTCTCGCCCGATGGCGATGCCCTCCACTACATCTCCGACGCCACCGGCTGGGGCCACTTGCACCGGCACGACCTCGCCACCGGTGAGAGCCGCGCTCTCACTTCTGGCGACTGCGAGTACGGGACCCCCGCCTGGGGGCAGGGCGTGGGCATGTTCGCCGTCCTCCCCTCCGGGCGCGTCGCCGCGACCCGCCAGCGCCAGGGGTTCGCCCGCCTCGTCCTCATCGACGGCGAGCGCGAGCCTCGCGACCTCGACCTCCCTGCCGAGTACGCCAGCTTCGAGAACCCTGTCGCCTCCCCGGTGGATGAGCGCCTCGCCGTCATCGCCAGCGGCCCAACCACCTCCCCTCGCCTCCTCGTCCTCGACCTTGAGGCGGATCCCCCGGGAGTTGTCGAGGTGCGTCTCAGCGACCCCGACCGCTTCCCCGCCGCCAGCCTATCCCTCCCCCGGGCCGTCTCCTGGACAAACGCCGACGGCGGCGAGGTCCACGGTCTCTTCTACCCCCCTGCCAGCGAGCGCTTCTTCGATGAAGGATCGCCGCCGCTCGTGGTGTTCGTACACGGCGGCCCCACCGACCACGTCGATGCGGGCTGGCGGCCGCAGGTCCAGTTCCTCGCCAGCCGTGGCTACGCGGTGCTGGCGGTCAACTACCGCGGTAGCAGCGGCGCCGGGCGCGAGGCGATGCTCGCCCTGCGCGGTGAGTGGGGCGTCGCCGACGTGGAGGACTGCCGCTCCGGCGCCGAGACCATGGCTGCCCGCGGCCTCGCCGATGGCGACCGGCTTGCCATTCTCGGTGGCAGCGCGGGCGGCTACACCGTCCTGCGCTCCCTCCAGGTGCATCCGGGCTTCTACCGCGCTGGGGTCTGCTACTACGGCATTTCCAACCTGTTCACGCTCGCCAGCGACACCCACAAATTCGAGGCCCGCTACCTCGATTCGCTCGTCGGTCCCCTCCCCGAGGCGACCGACCGCTACCGCGAGCGCTCGCCCATCTTCCACGCCGGCGAGATCGTCGACCCGATCGCCCTCTTCCAGGGCGTCGAGGACCGCGTCGTGCCCCGCGACCAGAGCGATACGCTCGCCGCCTCCCTGCGCTCCCGTGGCGTCCCGCACGAGTACCACGTGTACGAAGGCGAGGGCCATGGCTGGCGCAAGCGCGAAACGATCGAGGCCTTCTATTCGTCCGTCGAACGCTTCCTTCGCGGGAGCCTTCTCGGCTAGCCCCGCTCAGTCGCGCCAGTGCATGACGGCGCGTGCCGCTTCCTGCTCGCGAGCGCTCTTCTCCGCCCAGGCTTGCAGGAATGCCTCCCCCACCACCGTCTTCGCCACCGACCAGGGCAGGGGCTGTTCCCCGCCGAGGCCCCACCGATCCCGGACCGCGACCAGGAAGGCGGTCGCATCCCCGAGGTCGAGCGCCTCCAGCACCTCGCAGTCGAGCGCCCCCACGCCTCCAGGGAACGTTGGCGAGCCCGAGGCTGTCAGCTCGACATCGAGCCCGGCGAGCTTGTCCCCGTCCCGCCCCGAGCGCAGCCCCAGCGGTTCAAGCAGATCTGCCTGTGCGTCACTGAGCAGCGTCACGGCCGATCGCCCGCTCGTCCGCACCAGCTCTTCCGTGTAGTTCGTCTTCGAAAGCGAGACGAGCAGCCGCGGCCGCTCCGGCACGATCGAGGCCCCGAACACCGAGACGCAGATCTGTGCGTTCGGCCCCAGGGGACCGCTCGCGCCCACGGCGCACAGGGGCGCCCAGAAGTGTGAGAGCACGTCGCCCGCGGGCTGGGGGCCAGGCATGGATGGCTATCCCTCGAACAGCCCGATGTAGTTGCCGCAGGTGTCGTCCAGCACGGCCTGGTAACCCCACTCGCTGCGCATGGGCTCCACCTGGAAGCGCACACCCAACCCCGTGAGCCGTGCATACTCCTGATCGAGGTCGTCGACGAAGAAGATCGCGACCGGGATCCCGTCGCGGTACAGCGCCTCCTGGAACGTCTTCGAGGCCGGATAGGCGTTTGGCTCCAGCATCAACTCGACCCCGTCGGGCGACTCGCGCGACTCCAGGGTGATTGCCCGGAACTCGCCCGCTGGGTCGTCCCGTTTCTTCGCGAAGCCCAGCACTTCTGTGTAGAAAGCGAGCGCCTTCGCCTGATCGTCGACTGTCACGCTCGTTAGTTTGATTCGCATGGCTGCATCGTACGCTCCGGCGCTTGCGGCGCGTTCGCCCCCCGCTAGAATCCGCCCGTGGCCGACTGCCTCTTTTGCAACATGGCTTCGGGCGACATCCCCGTCGAGCGGATCGCCGAGAACGAACACGCCTTTGCCATCCGCGACATCAATCCGCGCGCCCCCGTTCACGCCCTCATCATCCCCCGCGAGCACATCGCCGACGCCCGCGAGATCGAGGCCGGTCATGCCGCGACGCTCGCCGGGCTCTTCACGCTCGCCGGCGAGGTCGGCCGCGCCGAGGGCGTGCACGAGTCCGGCTACCGGCTCGCCTTCAACGTGGGCGACGACGCCGGCATGACCATCCACCACCTCCACCTCCACCTCGTCGGCGGGCGCCGCCTCGGCCACGAAGGGTGATCGCCGACCAGATTGCCGCCGTCCGCGAGGAGTTGCTGAAGCGCCCTTCCGGGCTCGTTCGCCACGTCGGGCGCGTCCTCGACGAGGCTTTGCCCCTCGCTCGCCGCTGGAACGCCGACGGGGAGCGCGTGGAGCTGGCCGTCTGGGGGCACGACCTCTTCCGGTCCGAGTCGCCAGACGAGCAGGTCCGCCTTGCCGGCGAGGTCGGCGTCGAGATCGATGCCGATTCGCGGGACTACCCCATCCTCCTCCACGGCCCCATCGCTGCAGTCGTCCTGCGCGAACGCTTCGGCGTCACCGACGAGGAAGCGCTCATGGCCGTGCGCGACCACACCTCCGGCCTCGACCGTATGAGCCTGCTCGCCAAGATCCTGCTCATCTCCGACAAGATCGAGAAGAAGAAACGGCGCGGCGTCCCCCAGCTTGCCGACATCCGCCGCACCGCTCGCCGCGACCTTGATACCGCCATCCTCTGCTGGGCCGACTGGCGCTGGGTCGCCGAGGCCCGCGACCGCTACCGCACCCAGCAAGCGCACTGGCGCGCACGTCAGCACTGGGTCGAAGAGCACCACCGTGACATCGGCATGCCCGAGCGCACGACCGGCAGCGCCTTCGCCGCGGCCGCGCGCCGGGAGGGACTCGTCCCGCCTACGGAATAGTCAATTCCTGGTCGGGGAAGATCGGGCAACCGCCGTCCTCGGTCAGTTCAAGGTTGTCGTTCGCTGCGATCAGCTCGTCGAGCGTGATGCCGTGCGCAGTGGCGATAGCGCCACAGGTGTCATCCGCCACCACGATGTAGGTGCCGCTGGCGGCTGGCGGCTCTGTGGCAACCGGTGTGGGCTCGGGTGTCGACTCCGGCGTTGGTTCCGGCGTGGGTGTGGGCTCGGGTGTGGCCGCCGGTGTGGCGTCCTCTGTCGCGACCGGCGTCGCTGCCGCTTCGGTGGGAGCCTCCGTCGCGACCGGCGCCACCGGGGCCGAGTCGTCGTCCCCCAGTCCGCGGTTCACCACGAACGCGATCGCGACTACCACGGCCGCGAGCACGAACAGCGAGACGGTCGCGGCGCGCATGCTCAATTCGCCTTCGAGCACCGGCCGGCGCAGTCCCCGAGCGGTCCAGCGCGAGGCCGCCGTGGCAAACGGTGAGGGGCGGGCGGGACCCGCCGGCTGGAAATCGTCGTCTTCCGCTACCTCGGCCGATGCGGCCTCGGCATCGCCTTCCGTGGCGGCCGAAGGATGCGTTGTCGCCTCGACCCCCTCGCCCTGGTAGATGGGACACGAGGGATGGTCAGCCGTCAGGCAGAACTGTTCCTGGTGTTGCGTTGCGATACGGGTGGGGTTGGGGAGCCGGTAACAGCGGTGCGCGTCGGTCGCGTAGGTCGCGTGTAGGTCGCTGTCGTCGACAAGGCCCAGATAGGCGCAGACGCCTGCGGCTTCTGAACCTTCGGATTCAACAGGGAGGCTCACTGCTTCTCCTATCCTGCAAGGCTCGCCACCACATCCGTATCGTGTCAGAACGTTCGTGCGTTGGCAATTCGTTCCGCCCGGACCTTCACGCTTCCAGCCGGTACACCGTGTGCCCGGATCGCTTCCGCACCTGCCTCATCGGCACGCCTCGCTGCCCCGCCAGGCGCTTCAGCAGATGGTTCAGACCGCTCACGGCGACGAACCAGTACGCCCCGCCGGGCGCCAGCCGTGCTCGCGGCCCGCGTGCGAACTCCACCTCGATCGCCTCGTCCCCGATTTTCGCCGGCACGTTCGCAACGATGAGGTCATAAGCGCCCTCGGGAACGTCCTCGAGCGCGACGCTGCCGGTTGCCTGGGCGTTCGCGGCCCCGTTGAGGGCGGCGTTGCGGCGTGCGTAGCGAACGGCCAGCAGGTTGCTGTCCGTCATGGTCACCTGCGCCTCCGGGAAGCGCTTTGCGAGCGCGACCCCGAGGACCCCGTAGCCGCACCCCAGGTCGAGGATGCGCCGTGGGGGTTCCTCGACCTCGATGCAGCGCAGCAGCAGCTTCGTGCCCGCATCCACTTCGTGCGAGGCGAACAGCGTGTGCGCCACCTCGAATTCCAGCGTTTTCCCGTCCAGGGTGAGCCTGACCCGTTTCTTGAAGTAGGGATCGGAGGGTGCTTCACTCGCCATCGGCTGAGTCTAGCCCTGCCCCCACCCTTCGCGTGGCGAGGCATTGATCGTTCGGGGCGCTGTGATAATGTCCTAGGTCGGCGCTTATTGCCTCGCCAGATGCCAGACATTCGGCAGGCCGTAGGGCACTGGGCTGAAAACGGTCTCGCTCCCCAGGGGATGCGGGGCGCTGTTTAGAAACCGGCTTTTCGGCCTGTTTCCATGCCCAGCGTGAGGAGCCCCTCTCGCCGGGACAACACCTTCGGACCGCGGTTGCGCGGACCCGAATTTTGGAGATCAGCGGTAGTGCCGACGATCAACCAGCTCGTACGTAAGGGCCGTAAGCCCAAGTCGAAGAAGTCGGGCGCCCCTGCCCTGCTCTTCAACTACAACTCCGAGCGCGGGCGCCTTTCCCGCGTCGTTGGCCGCGGCGCGCCCCAGAAGCGCGGCGTCTGCACGCAGGTCCGCACCCAGACCCCCAAGAAGCCGAACTCCGCCCTTCGCAAGGTCGCCCGCGTGCGCCTTACCAACGGCATCGAAGTGACCGCCTACATCCCCGGCGAGGGCCACAGCCTCCAGGAGCACTCCGTGGTGCTCGTTCGCGGCGGCCGTGTGCGCGACCTCCCCGGCGTCCGCTACCACATCGTCCGCGGCGCCGCCGACTCCACCGGCGTCGCCGATCGCCGCCGGGGCCGTAGCAAGTACGGCACGCGGAAGAACGGATAACCAGATGCCGCGACGTAACCGCCCCGAACGCCGCATCATCCGCCCTGATTCCCGCTACGGTGATCAGCAGGTCCAGATCCTCATCAACAAGGTGATGACGCGGGGCAAGAAGAGCACCGCCGAGCGCGTCGTCTACGGCGCCTTTGATCGCATCCAGGAGTCGACCGGGCGTGACCCCGTCGATACCTTCCGCCAGGCCATGCGCAACGCCACGCCCGTGCTTGAGGTGAAGCCGAGGCGCGTGGGTGGCACCACTTACCAGGTACCCGTCGAGATCCGCCCCGAGCGCCGCACGGCCCTGGCCATGCGCTGGCTCCTCCTGGGCGCCCGTGGCCGCGGCGGCCACACGATGGCCGAGCGCCTCGCCTCCGAGCTCCTCGACGCCGCCAACAACGCCGGCTCCGCGATCAAGCGGCGCGACGACACCCACCGGATGGCCGAGGCGAACCGCGCCTTCGTCCATTACCGCTGGTAAGCGGCGCGGTCAGGGACAGGAGAGCGCTCATCATGCCCCGGCCGTACGAGATCGAACGCGTGCGCAACATCGGCATCATCGCTCACATCGATGCCGGCAAGACCACCGTGACCGAGCGTGTCCTCTACTACACGGGCATCACCTACAAGATCGGCGAGGTCCACGAGGGCACCGCCACGATGGACTGGATGGAGCAGGAGCGCGAGCGCGGCATCACCATCACCGCCGCCGCCACCAGCGCCGAGTGGAACGACCATCTCGTCAACATCATCGATACGCCCGGCCACGTCGACTTCACCGCTGAAGTCGAGCGCGGGCTGCGCGTGCTTGATGGCGGCGTTGTCGTCTTCGATGCCGTCGCCGGTGTCGAGCCCCAGTCCGAAACCGTCTGGCGCCAGGCCGACCGCTATTCCGTCCCCCGCATCTGCTTCGTGAACAAGATGGACCGCGTCGGTGCCGACTTCGCCCGCACCCAGGAGATGATGGTCGACCGTCTTGAGGCCAACCCCGTGGCCGTCCAGATGCCGGTGGGCTCCGAGGAGAACTTCCGCGGCGTCATCGACCTGACCGAGATGGTCTGCTGGACTTTCGGCGGCGAGAAGGGCGAAGAAGCCAACTGCGGCGAGATTCCCTCCGACATCCTCGACGAGGCGAAAGCTGCCCGCGAGACACTGGTCGAGCAGATCGGCAACGTCGACGACCAGGTCGCCATCAGCTACATCGAGGGCCACCCCGTCAACGCCCACGAGCTTCGCACCGCCATTCGCCGCGCCACGCTCTCCAACGCCGTTACCCCGGTGCTCTGCGGCTCCGCCCTCAAGAACAAGGGCCTGCAGCCCCTCCTCGATGCCGTCATCGACTACCTCCCCTCCCCCGAGGACGTGCCCCCAGTCGAAGGTACCGATGCCAGCACCGGCGAAGCGATCGTGCGTGGAGCCGACGACGACGCTCCCCTCACCGCCATGGCGTTTAAGATCGTGACCGACCCCTACGTCGGCCGGCTCGCCTACATCCGCGTCTACAGCGGCGTCCTCAAGTCCGGGGGCACCATCTGGAACAGCGGTAAGGAGCGCCGCGAGCGCATCGGCCGCCTCCTTCGCATGCATGCCAACGACCGCGAGGAAGTCGACGCGCTCTACGCAGGCGGCATTGGCGCGGCCGTCGGCCTCAAGCAGACCTTCACCGGGGACACGCTCTGCGACCCCGACCGACCCGTTCTGCTGGAGGGCATCGCCTTCCCCGAGCCGGTCATCAGCGTTGCCCTCGAGCCTCGCTCCAAGCCCGACCAGGAGCGCATGGCCGAATCCCTCCAGAAGCTCAGCGAAGAAGACCCCACCTTCCACTGGCGCTTCAACGACGAGACCGGCCAGACCCTCATCTCGGGCATGGGCGAGCTCCACCTTGAAGTCATCGTGGACCGCATGAAGCGCGAGCACCGCGTCGAGGCCAACGTCGGCCGGCCCCAGGTCAGCTACCGCGAGGCCATCCGTCGCCCCGCTTCCGCTGAAGGCCGCTTCGTGCGCCAGACCGGCGGCCGCGGCCAGTTCGGGGTCGTCGAGCTCGAAATCCAGCCGGGCGACTCCGGCGAGGGCTTCGTCTTCGAAAACAAAGTTGTCGGCGGCTCCGTCCCGACCGAGTACATCTCGGCGGTACGCGCCGGCGCCAGGGAAGCGCTGGACTCCGGCCCGGTGGCCGGCTACCCCGTGCTCGACGTCCACGTCGCGCTCGTCGACGGCTCCTCCCATGCCGTCGACTCCTCCGAGATGGCCTTCAAGAATGCGGCCATCCTCGGCATGCGCGAGGCCCTCAAGCGCGCCGAGCCCGTCCTCCTTGAGCCGCTCATGCGCATCGAGGTGCGGGTCCCCGAAGATCACTTCGGCGGCGTCGTCGGCGACCTCAACAGCCGCCGGGGCCACGTGCTCAGCCAGGACAGCATGGGCAGGCTGCAGATCGTCACCGCGAACGTGCCCCTCGCCCAGACCTTCGGCTACTCCACCGATCTCCGCTCCCTCACCCAGGGACGCGCGAACCACACCATGGAATTCGACCGGTACGAACCCGTACCCCAAAGTGTCTCAGCCACGCTCACCGAGCGTTCGGCTGTCGGCGCGGTCTGACCACCACAGAAGGAGCGAGAGGGACCAAGATGGCGAAGGCGAAGTTTGAGCGTACGAAGCCGCACGTAAACGTGGGGACGATCGGGCACGTGGACCACGGCAAGACGACGCTGACGGCGGCGATCACGAAGGTGTTGGGGTTGAAGGGTGAGGCGGAGTTCCGGGAGTTCGATTCGATCGATAACGCACCGGAAGAGCGTGCGCGCGGCATCACGATCGCGATTGCGCACGTGGAGTACGAGACGGACAACCGTCACTACGCACACGTCGACTGTCCCGGTCACGCCGACTACATCAAGAACATGATCACGGGCGCGGCGCAGATGGACGGGGCGATCCTCGTCGTGGCCGCACCGGACGGCCCCATGCCGCAGACGCGGGAGCACATCCTCCTGGCGCGGCAGGTGGAGGTGCCGGCGATCGTGGTCTACCTGAACAAGGTGGACATGATGGAGGACGAGGAGCTGCTGGAGCTGGTGGAGCTGGAGCTGCGCGAGCTTCTGGAGAGCTACGAGTTCCCCGGGGACGAGATTCCGATCGTGCGGGGCTCGGCGCTGCAGGCGCTGGAGTCGGGGTCGGAGGATCCGGGTGCGCCGGAGTACGCGTCGATCCAGGAGCTGATGGCGGCGGTGGACGACTACATTCCGCAGCCGGCGCGGGCGCTGGACCAGCCCTTCCTGATGCCGATCGAGGACGTGTTCGGGATCAAGGGGCGGGGCACGGTAGTGACCGGCCGCATCGAGCGTGGACGCATCCAGGTGGGGCAGGAAGTGGAGATCGTGGGTCTGGAGGACACGCGCACGACGGTGGTCACGGGCGTGGAGATGTTCAAGAAGCTGCTGGACGAAGGCGAGGCGGGCGACAACGTCGGCTGCCTGTTGCGGGGGATGGACCGAGAGGACGTCCAGCGCGGCCAGGTGCTGGCGTTGCCGGGGTCGATCAACCCGCACACGGACTTCGAGGCGCAGGTGTACGTGCTGAGCAAGGACGAAGGAGGGCGGCACACGCCGTTCTTCCAGGGGTACCGGCCGCAGTTTTACGTGCGCACGACGGACGTAACGGGGTCAATCGGGCTGCCGGAGGGGACGGAGATGGTGATGCCCGGGGACAACGTGACGATGAAGGTAGAGCTGATTCAGCCGGTGGCGGTTGAGGAAGGTCTGCGCTTTGCGATACGTGAGGGCGGGCGCACGGTAGGCGCCGGCGTCGTCACCAAGGTACTCGAGTAGCGGGCGGAAGGACGACGATGGCGCGCCAACAGATACGCATCAAGCTCAAGGCCTACGATCACCGGCTGATCGACGACTCCGCGCGCCAGATCGTCGAGGCCGCTGAGCGGACCGGCGCGGCTGTCGCCGGTCCCGTGCCGCTTCCCACCTCCATCGAGAAGTTCACGGTGATTCGCAGCCCCCACGTCTTCAAGGACTCTCGCGAGCAGTTCGAGATCCGCACCCATAAGCGGCTCATCGACATCCTCGAACCGACCTCCAAGACCGTCGACACACTCATGCGCCTCCAGCTCGCGAGCGGCGTCGATATCGAGATCAAGCTGTAACCATGTCTGTTGAAGGACTCCTTGGCCGCAAGCTCGGAATGCTCCAGGTCTTCGATGACCAGGGGCAGCTCCGTGGCGCCACCGCCATCGAGGTGGGACCTTGCTGGGTCACGCAGGTCCGCACCGAAGAGAAGGACGGCTACTCCGCCGTGCAGCTCGGCTTCGGCGAGAAGAAGCGCCTCAACCAGCCCGCCTCCGGCCACCTCGCCGCTTCGGGCGCCCCCAACCTGCGCCACCTGGCCGAGTTCCGCGTCACCGGCGAGGTCAACCTCGGCGACCAGATCGGCGTGGAAATCTTCGAGCAGGGCGAGCTCGTCGACGTAACCGCAAAGTCGAAGGGCCGCGGCTTCCAGGGCGGCGTCAAGCGCCACCACTTCCGTGGCGGCCCCAAGACCCACGGCCAGAGCGACCGTCACCGCGCCCCCGGCTCCATCGGCGCCGGCACCACCCCGGGCCGCGTGTTCAAGGGCACGCGCATGGCCGGGCACATGGGCGCCGCCCGCACCACCGTGCGCAACCTCGAGGTCGTTGGCTGTAACGAGGAGCGCGGGGTCATCTTCGTAGCCGGCACCGTGCCCGGACCTCCGGGCGGGCTCGTTCGAGTCCGCCACGCGCGCGCCGTCGCCGGATCGCGAGGCAAGGCATGAACCTGCCCGTAGTCGACCGCCGCGGGCGCAAGCGCCGCGAGATCGAGGTTGCCGACGAGGTATTCGGCATCGAGCCGAACCGCGCCGTCCTGCACCAGGCTTACGTTGCCCAGCGCGCCAATGCCCACCTCGGCACGCACAGCACGAAGAGCCGTGGCGAGGTGCGTGGCTCCACCGCCAAGATCCGCCGCCAGAAAGGCATGGGCGCCGCCCGCAAGGGCTCCAACCGCGCCTCCATCCGCATCGGCGGCGGCATCGCCTTCGGCCCCAAGCCGCACGGCCACGGCAAAGCGCTCCCCCGGCAGATGCGCCGCCTCGCTATCCGTTCCGCTCTTAGCAGCCATGCGGCCAGCGGCGGCCTCATCGTCGTCCCCGCCATCGCCGACGGCGAGACGAAGACACGGGAGGTTTCGGCCGCCCTCGGCGCCCTCGGCGTCGAGCGCCGCGCCCTCATCGTCAGCAGCGAGCACGATCCGGCACTGGTTCGAGCCGCCCGCAACATCGCCCACGTTCGCGCCCTGCCCTCTTCGCAGCTCAACGTTGTCGACCTCGTCGATGCCCACCACGTGGTCATGACCGAGGACGCCGTTCGCCGCGCCGAGGAGCTCTGGGGCGGCGACAACGTCAAGCCCGCGCGCGGGCGCCGGGAGGCCAGCTGATGCCCCGCGAGCTGCATCCCTACGCCATCCTCCTGCGCCCCCTGATCACCGAGAAGAGCACCTCGCTCGCCGGCCAGGACAAGTACGTCTTCGAGGTCGACCTGCGCGCTAACAAGCCCCAGATTCGCGAGGCCGTCGAGCTCGCCTTCGACGTGACCGTGCGCGATGTCAACACCATGGTCGTGAAGGGCAAGAACCGCCGTTTCGGCCGCAACGTCACTAAGCAGCCTGACTGGAAGAAGGCCATCGTCACCCTCCAGTCCGGCGACACCATTGAACTCTTCGAGGGGATTTAGTCGTGCCGATTAAGCAGTTCAAGCCGACCTCCCCCGGACGCCGCAACGCAAGTGGTCACACCTTCGAGGAGATCACGAAGAAGCGCCCCGAGAAGTCGCTCGTCGAGTCGCTCAAGAAGCGCAATGCGGGCCGCAACAACCAGGGCCGCATCAGCGTTCGCCATCGCGGGGGCGGCAACAAGCGTCTCTACCGCCGCATCGACTGGAAGCGCGAGAAGCACGGCATCCCCGCGAGGGTCGCCGCTATCGAATACGACCCGAACCGCACCTCGCGCATCGCCCTGCTGCACTACGCCGATGGTGAGAAGCGCTACATCCTCGCCCCCAACGGCCTGGAGGTGGGGACCATGCTGATGAGCGGTCCCGAGGCCGAACTGCGCACGGGCAACGCTCTGCCCCTCGCGAACATGCCCACCGGCACGCAGGTGCACAACGTCGAGCTCACGCCGGGCCGCGGCGGTCAGCTGGTCCGCACCGCGGGCGCCTCCGCCCAGTTGATGGCGAAGGAGGGCGAGTACGCCCTCATCCGCCTCCCCAGCTCCGAGATGCGCCGCGTGCGCATCGAGTGCATGGCCACCATCGGCCAGGTGGGCAACGCCGAGCACTCGCTGATCAAGCTCGGCAAGGCCGGACGCTCCCGACACCGCCGCCGCCGCCCGCAGGTGCGCGGCTCCGTCATGAATCCGGTCGATCATCCGCACGGCGGCGGCGAAGGCCGCGCCCCCGTGGGCATGCCCGGGCCCAAGACGCCCTGGGGCAAGCCCACCCTTGGCCATCGCACCCGGCGCAACAAGCGCACGGGCAAGTTCATCGTTCGCAGGCGGGGAAGGTAGCCCATGTCACGCTCAACCAAGAAGGGCCCGTTCGTCCACCCCTCCCTCTACCGGAAGATCGTCGAGGCGCGGAACTCGCGCAGCCGCGAGGTCATCCGCACCTGGTCGCGCGCCTCCACCATCCTCCCCGACATGATCGGGCTCACCATCGCCGTCCATAACGGGCGCCGCCACGTGCCCGTATTCGTTACCGAGAACATGGTCGGGCATAAGCTCGGCGAGTTCGCCCCCACCCGCACGTTCCGTGGCCACATTGGCCGGAGCGATCGCAGCACGAGGGTCAGCTAGGCATGGAAGTGCACGCCAGCGCGCGCAACGTCAACGGCTCCGCCCGCAAGGTGCGGCTCATCCTCGACCGCCTGCCCGGCCTCTCCGTCGATCAGGCGCTCGCGCTGCTGCGCTACGTGCCCTCCCCCCACGCACGCGATGTTTCCAAGGTCGTTCTCAGCGCGGCTTCCAACGCCGAGAACAACCTCAATCTTGATGTCGACGACCTCTTCATCAAGCGCGCCTTCGCGGACGAGGGCGTCACCGTCAAGCGTTTCAAGGCGCGTTCGCGCGGCCGCGCGGCCCCGCGTCTCAGGCGTCACAGCCACATCACCGTCGTTCTCGACGAGCGCGAGGGATAGGAAGATGGGTCAGAAGGTTCATCCGCACGGCTTCCGCCTCGGCGTCATTTACGACTGGGAGTCCAAGTGGTTCGCCGAGAAGGAATACAAGGATCGCCTGCGCGACGACATCGAGTTGCGCAAGTACATCCTCGATCTGCTGCCGGACGCCGGCATCAGCCGCATCGAGATCGATCGCAACGCCAACCTCGTCACCGTCACGGTGCACACGGCCAAGCCGGGCATCGTCATCGGCCGGGGTGGGGCGCGCGTCGAAGAGCTGCGCGGTTCGCTCGAAGAGCTGACCGGGGGACGCGTGCGCGTCAACATCCAGGAGATCCGAACCCCCGAGCTCGATGCCTTCCTCGTCGCTCGTTCCGTCGCCGACCAGCTCGAGCGCCGCGTCGCCTTCCGCCGCGCCGTGAAGCAGGCCGTGCAGCGCACGATGCAGCGGGGCGCCCAGGGCGTCCGCATCTCCGTTGCCGGCCGCCTGGGCGGCACCGAGATGTCCCGCCGCGAGACCGAGACCGCCGGCCGTGTTCCCCGCCACACCCTCCGCGCCGACATCGACTACGGCCTCGCCGAGGCCCACACGACCTTCGGCCGCATCGGCGTGAAGACGTGGATCTACAAGGGCGACATCCTCCCCGACGAGGTCGAGGAAGAGTTCGAGGAGCCCATCGAGATCGAAGAGCCGGCCCCGGTCGAAGAGGCCGAGCCCGTCGCCGAGGAGCCCGTCGAGGCCATCCCCGACGCCATGCGTGGCCCCCAGCACACCCCCATCTCGGTTGAGCAGCAGGAAGCCGTCGCCCGGCAGAGCCAGGAGGACGCCTGATGCTGCAGCCCCGGCGCGTCAAGCACCGCAAGCATCACCGCGGCCGCATGAAGGGCAAGGCCACGAGCGGCAACGTCGTGTCCTTTGGCGAATACGGGCTCCAGGCCCAGGCTCCCGCCTGGATTGACTCCCGCCAGATCGAGGCGGCCCGCCGCGCCATGACGCACGAGATGCGCCGCGGCGGCAAGGTCTGGATACGCATCTTCCCCGATAAGCCCGTCACCGCGAAGCCGGCCGAGACCCGCATGGGCTCCGGCAAGGGTAACCCCGAGAAGTGGGTCGCCGTGGTCAAGCCCAACCGCGTCCTCTTCGAGATCGCGGGTGTGCCCGAGGAAGTCGCGCGCGAGGCCCTGCGCCTCGCCGCCCACAAGCTCCCCATCCCCACGAAAGTCGTCCAGCGCGACGAGTTGGTGATCTAGCCATGCCCAACCAGAAGGCCACCGCCGTCCGTGAGTGGGACGAGGCCCGCCTCGATAACGAGATCAATGAGGCCTACCGCGCCCTCTTCACCCTTCGCTTCCAGCAGGCCACCCGCCAGCTGCAGAACTACCGCGCCCTGCGCGATGCCAAGCGGACCATCGCCAGGCTCCGAACAATCAAGCGCGAGCGCCAGCTTGCGCAGCTCGATGAGGCTTCCGAATGAGCGCTCGCATCCTCCAGGGCGTCGTCGTCAGCGACAAGATGGACAAAACCGTCGTCGTCACTGTCGCGCGCCGCAAACAGCACCCCCTCTACCGCAAGGTGATCAACCGCAGCAAGCGCTTCAAGGCGCACGACGCGGCCAACGAGTGCAACATCGGCGACGTGGTCCGCATCCTCGAGACAAGCCCAATCTCGAAAGACAAGAGCTGGCGTGTGATCGAGATCCTTGAGCGCGGTGACGTCGCCGAGGTTTCCCCCGAGGACATCGGGCGCAGCATCGAGGAGGAAGTCCAGGCTTCCCCCACCGCTGCTGCCGCTGCCGAGGTGGAGGCCGAAGCCGGGGCGCCCGCTGAAGCGGAGGGTGCTTCGTGATTCAGCAGGAATCCCGCCTCAAGGTGGCCGACAACTCCGGCGCCCGCTCCATCCTCTGCATCCGCGTGCTCGGCGGCAGTCGCCGTCGCTACGCCCGCCCCGGCGACATCATCGTCGCCTCCGTCAAGACCGCCCAGCCCAACTCCCCCGTGAAGAAGGGCGAGGTCGTTCGCGCCGTGGTTGTCCGCACCGCCAAGGAGTACGGCCGTTCCGACGGCTCGTACATCCGCTTCGATGAGAACGCCGCCGTCCTCCTCGCCCCCGACGACGAGAATCCCCGGGGCACCCGCATCTTCGGCCCCGTAGCCCGCGAGCTCCGCGATCACAACTTCATGAAGATCGTCTCGCTCGCCCCCGAGGTGCTCTGATGCCATCGAAGATTCGTCGTGGCGATCGGGTCGTGGTCATCAGCGGGCGCAGCAAGGGCGCGCGCGGCGTGGTCCGCACCGTCGATCGCAAGAAGCAGCGCGTCACCATCGAGGGCGTGAACATGATCAAGCGCCATCAGCGGGCGCGCTCAATGCAGCAACAGTCCTCGATCATTGAGCGCGAGGGGCCCGTGCATGTCAGCAACGTGATGCTGCTGGACCCCACCACCGACGAGCCCACGCGCGTCACCTTCCGCCGTCGCGACGATGGAACCGTGGTCCGTGTCAGCAAGCAAAGCGGGGAGGATGTCGAATGACCCAGGCAACCCTTCCCCGCCTGCGCGTCCGCTACGAGGACGAGGTCGTGCGCCAGCTGCGGGAGCGCTACGACTACGGCAACCCCATGGAGGTGCCGCGTCTCTCCAAGGTCGTGCTCAACATCGGCATGGGCGAGGCCCTCACCGATGCCAACAGCCTCGACCGCGCCGCCGAGGACCTGCAGACGATCAGCGGCCAGAAGCCCGTCATCCAGCGCGCCAAGCGCTCCATCGCCAACTTCCGCCTGCGCGAGGGCAACCCCGTCGGCGTCTCTGTCACGCTCCGTGGCGAGCGCATGTACGAGTTCCTCGACCGTCTCATCAGCGCCGCCCTGCCCGCCATCCGGGATTTCCAGGGCCTCAGCCCCAACGCCTTCGATGGGCGTGGCAACTACAGCATCGGGCTGCGCGAGCAGCTCGTGTTTCCCGAGATCGACTACGACCGCGTCGATAAAGTGCGCGGTCTCCAGGTGACGATCGTCACCACCGCCCGCACGGATGACGAGGGCCGGCGTCTGCTGGAGCTCCTCGGCATGCCCTTCGCCCGGAATTAGAGGGGGAAACCATGGCGAAGAAAAGTCAGGTCGCGCGTGACGAGAAGCGTCGCGCCATGTACCAGAAGTACCGCCATCGCCGCGAGGAGTTGAAGGCTGCGCGCCGCGCCGCCCAGGGCAACCCCACCGAGCTGGCTCGCATCCAGTTCGAGCTTGCCAAGCTCCCCGCCAACAGCAGTCCCACGCGCCTGAACAACCGCTGCATCGTCACCGGTCGCTCGCGCGCCTACATCCGCCGGTTCGGGCTCTCGCGCATCACCTTCCGCGAGATGGCCCACAAGGGCTACCTGCCCGGCGTCACCAAGTCGAGCTGGTAGAAGGCCCGCCAGCCACGGAGGCTACGAACCGATGACTATGAGTGACCCGATCGCGGACATGCTGACCCGTATCCGCAATGCCGTCAGCTCGCGCCACGACGCCGTCAACATCCCTTCCTCCAAGGTGAAGGTGGCCATCGCCGAGGTGCTCAAGACCGAGGGTTTCATTCGCGACTACGAGGTTGAGAAGGAGTCCGACCAGCCGCAGGCCACCATGAAGGTCGCGCTCAGCTACGGCGGACGCAAGCAGCCCGTCATCAACGGCCTCCAGCGCGTCAGCAAGCCCGGCCTGCGCGTGTACGTGCAGCGCCGCGAGATTCCTCGCGTCTATGGCGGCCTCGGCGTCGCCATCATCTCCACGCCCAAGGGCGTCATGACGGGGCAGGAGGCCCGCCGCCAGCAAGTTGGCGGCGAAGTCCTCTGCTACGTCTGGTAGGAGGCGTCATGTCTCGCGTGGGCAAGCAACCGATCCCCATCGTCGCCGGTGTCCAGGTCACCCTCGGCGAGGGCAACGACATCACCGTCAAGGGCCCCAGGGGCGAGCTCCAGCGCACCTTCCCAGATGCCATCCGTTTCGCCATCGAGGACAACCAGGTCATCGTGACCCGCCCCTCCGATGTCAGCTCGCACCGTGCCCTCCACGGCCTCTCGCGTTCGCTCCTGAACAACATGGTCGTGGGCGTCACCGAGGGTTTCACCAAGACCCTCGAGGTCCAGGGCGTCGGCTACCGCGCGCAGCTCGAAGGCTCGAGCCTTCGCCTCGCGGTGGGCTTCTCCCACCCCGTCATCATCGAGCCCCCGGAGGGCATCACCTTCGCTGTCGAGGGGCCGCGCATCAACGTGAGCGGCAACGACAAGGAGCAGGTCGGCCAGGTAGCCGCCGATGTCCGCAAGGTACGCCCGCCCGAGCCCTACAAGGGCAAGGGCATTCGCTATCTCGGCGAGCGCGTTCGCCGCAAGGCCGGCAAGGCCGGAAAGGTGGGCGTCTGATGGCCCAGGCCAACCGTTACCACGCACGCCTTCGCCGCCACCAGCGCGTTCGCAAGAACCTCGCCGGCACGGCCGTGCGGCCGCGTCTCAACGTTTTCCGCAGCGCCTCCCACATCTACGCCCAGGTCATCGACGACGACGAGGGCCGAACCCTCGCCGCCGCAAGCGACCTCGATGCCAGTCTTGCCGGTGATGTCGCCGGGAAGGGCAAGGCCGAGCGCGCCGCCGTTGTCGGCGCCGCCATCGCCGCCCGTGCGAAAGAGCACGGTGTCGCCGAGGTCGTTTTCGACCGTGGCGGTTACAAATACCACGGCCGCGTGAAAGCCCTCGCCGAGGCTGCCCGCGAAGCCGGATTGGGATTCTGATGGGCAACTTCGATAACTCGGGCGACGAGCTCAACGAGAAGGTCATCTATATCAACCGCGTGGCCAAGGTGGTCAAGGGCGGTCGCCGCTTCAGCTTCACCGCCCTCATGGTCGTGGGCGATGGCCACGGCAGCGTCGGCATCGGCCTCGGCCGCGCCAACGAGGTGCCCGAAGCCATCCGCAAGGGTGCGGCCATCGCCCGCAAGGAGATGTTCTCCGTGCCGCTCAAGGCCGGCACTCTCCCCCACGAGTACACCGCCGACTTTGGCGCTGCCAAGATCCTGATGAAGCCGGCCAGTCCCGGCACCGGCGTTATCGCCGGGGGCGCCGTGCGCGCCATCATGGAGGCCGCCGGTGTCACCGACGTGCTCACCAAGTCGCTCGGCAGCCGCAATCCCGTCAACGTTGCCCGCGCGACCGTGAAGGGCCTCGCCATCCTCCGTGATCCTGACGTCGCCCGCGAACGGCGCCTCCAGATCATCGCTGAAGCCAACGCGGAGGCGACATAATGGGCAAGATCGCCGTCACCTGGCGCAAGAGCGCCATCGGCTACAACCAGCGCCAAAAGGACACGATCCGCAAGCTGGGACTGCGCCGCCTCCACCAGACCGTCGAGCACGACGACAGCCCCGCCCTCCGCGGCATGATTGCCAAGGTCGGGCACCTCGTCGACGTGCGGGACGGAGAAGCAGAGGAAGCCTCGTGAGCATCCACGCCAACCAACTCGCCCCGCCCCGGGGCGCCACGCACTCGCGCAAGCGTCTCGCCCGCGGCAACAGCGCCGGCGGCGGCACCTACGCGGGCAAGGGCCTGAAGGGTCAAAAGTCGCGTAGCGGCAGCAAGATCCGTCTTGGCTTCGAGGGCGGCCAGATGCCGCTCGTGCGGCGCCTGCACACCCTGCGCGGCTTCAACAACCGCTGGCGCGTTCCCTACCAGCCCGTCAACACCGGCACGCTCCAGGCGCGCTTCGAGGACGGGGCCGAGGTCACGCCCGAGTCGCTTCGCGCCGCGGGTGTGCTTCGCCACCTGCGCGAGCCCGTGAAGATCCTCGCCACCGGCGAGCTCACCCGGGCCCTGAATGTGCATGCCCACAAGGTCAGCGCCGCCGCCCGCGCCCGCATTGAGGGAGCCGGCGGCACAGTCACCCTCATCGCTGAGGCTGGTGACGAGCCCGAAGCCGCCACCGAGGAGTAGGAGCGCCGAACCGTGTCGTTCATGGGCGAGACCAGCACCGTCCCGGGCACCGATCGCCCGCGCCTGCTCCAGGCGATGGTCGATGCGTTCCGCCAGGCGGATGTACGCCAGAAGCTGCTCTTCACGATCGGGATGCTCATCATCTTCCGCTTCGTGGCCCACGTCCCCGTCCCCAACGTCGACCGCAACGCCCTCGAAGCGGCCTTCGATGGCAACGCCGTGCTCGACTTCCTCAGCATCTTCTCTGGCGGCGCCCTCCAGAACCTCAGCGTTGCCGCCCTCGGCGTCTACCCCTACATCACCGCCTCGATCATCATGCAGATCGTCACCCCCATCTCCTCCCGCCTGCGCGCCCTGCAGGAAGAGGGCGAGCAGGGTCGCCGCCGCATCCAGATGTACACCCACTGGCTCGCCGTTCCCCTCGCTTTTGTGCAGGGCTACGGCCAGATCGTCTTCATCAATAACCAGAGTGGCGAAGTGGTCCGCAACTTCGGCTTCCAGAACGACTTCTTCGGGACCATCGCCACGCTCTTCACCCTCTGCGCGGGAACCATGTTCCTCGTCTGGCTGGGCGAGCTGATTACCGAGCACGGCATCGGCAACGGCATCTCGCTCATCATCTTCGGCGGCATCGTCGCCGTCCTCCCCGGCCTTATCCCCAATATCTCGACGAGCTCCATCATCGCCGTCGCCGGCATCGTCCTGTTCGCCGTCGTCCTCATCTTCTTCATCGTGTTCTTCCAGGAGGCCCAGCGAAGAGTGCCGGTGCAGTACGCCAGATCCTCCTTCCGGGGAGGACGAATGTATCGCCAACAGGGGCAGAGCTTTATCCCCCTGCGCGTCAACATGGCCGGCA
The DNA here is from genome assembly GCA_965214395.1 of Tepidiformaceae bacterium. Lineage (GTDB taxonomy): Bacteria > Chloroflexota > Dehalococcoidia > Tepidiformales > Tepidiformaceae > UBA2991. The sequence goes on along the minus strand of OZ243954.1, from coordinate 2,728,150 downwards.
TGATCCCGCTCATCTTCGCCTTCTCCATCGTCATCCTCCCCGCCGTCGTGGCGGGCTACTTCTCCGGCGCGGGCGGCTGGGTCGAAACGGTGGCCGACTTCTTCGTCAACCAGTTCCAGGGAGGCCGCGGCGGTGGCGGCACGGGCATCTACTGGCTGGTGCTGTTCGTGCTCGTCGTCGGCTTCGCCTTCTTCTATACGATCGTCCAGTACAACCAGCAGAACATCGCCAAGAACCTCCAGCGCCAGGGAGCGTTCATCCCCGGCATTCGTCCCGGACCGCCCACCGAGGCGTACCTCTTGCGGGTCGTCACGCGCATCACCTGGGGAGGCGCGCTCTTCCTCGGGGCGGTGGCGGTTGCGCCGTTCTTCATCGGACTCGCCACCGACGTCCAGGCCCTCACCATCTCGAGCGCCGGCTTCCTCATCGTCGTGGCCGTCGTGCTCGACACGATGAAGCAGCTCGAGGCCCAGCTCCTCATGCGCAACTACGAGGGGTTCATTCGCTAACCATGTTCGTTGTGCTGCTCGGACCTCCCGGCGCCGGCAAGGGGACGCAGGCCCAGCGCCTTACCACCTCCACCGGGCTCCTCCACCTCTCCACGGGCGACATGTTCCGCGAGAACGTGCGCGGAGGCACCGAGCTCGGAACCCTCGCCAAGAGCTACATGGACAGAGGCGAACTCGTCCCCGACGAGGTCACCATCAAGATGTTGCTGGAGCGCATCGGCCGCACCGACGCCGCCGAGGGCGCCATGTTCGATGGCTTTCCCCGCAACGTCGTGCAGGCCGCCGCCCTCGACGAGGCGCTGGGCGAACGCAGCGACGCCATCGCCCACGCATTGCTCATCGCCGTCCCCGACGAGGAGCTGGTCGCCCGCCTCAGCGGACGCTGGCTCTGCCGCGCCTGCGGCGCCGTCTACCACGAGCGCAACGATCCGCCCGCCAGGGAGGACGTCTGCGACAAGTGCGAGGGCGGCCTCTACCAGCGCGACGACGACCGCCCCGAGGTCGTCCGCACGCGCATCGAGGGCATGAAGCCCCCCGCCGACCTGCTCGACCACTACCGCGTTGCGGGCGTGCTCCGCGAGATCGACGGCGAACGCGGCCTCGACGATGTCACCGCCGACCTGCTGGAGGCGCTCAAGTAGCCGCCCCCATGCCGATTAAGCTCAAATCCGAGGCCGAACTGGACACCATGCGTGAGGCGGGCCGCATCGTGGGCCAGACGCTCGCCGGCATCCGCGAGATGGTCCGTCCCGGCCTCAACCTCCTCGAGGTCGAGGCCTACGTCACCGAGCAGTTCAAGCGCCACGGTGCCATCGAGACCTTCCGGGGCTACGACCCCGCCGGCAAGCCGCCCTACCCCTCCAACGTCTGCGCCAGCGTCAACGAGGAGCTCGTCCACGGCATCCCCACCGACCGCGTCCTGCAGGAAGGCGACATCGTCACCTTCGACCTCGGCGCGACCTACAAGGGATTCGTCGGCGATTCCGCCATCACCGTCCCCGTCGGAGAGATCAGCCCACAGGCGAAGCGCCTCATGGAAGTGACTGAGGGGGCGCTCTGGGCCGGCATCGAGGCAATGGGCACGGGCACGCACCTGAACGATGTCTCCGCCGCTATCGAGGATGCCATCCCCGCTGAGTACTCGATCGTGCGCGAGTACACCGGCCACGGCGTAGGACGTGAGATGCATGAGGAGCCGCAGGTGCCCAACTACCGCCGCCGCTTCCGCGGTCCACCCCTCAAGCCTGGTCTCGTCCTTGCGCTCGAACCGATGGTCAACATCGGCAGTCGCTACACCCGCGAACTGGACGATCGTTGGACCGTGGCCACCGAGGACGGTAGCCTTTGTTGTCACTTCGAGCACACCATCGCGATCCGGAAGGGGCAGCGCCCTGAGGTGCTGACCCTTCCGTGAGTGCGTATTTGGCTGGACACCAGAGAGTTGGTAGGCGATCATGAAGGTTCGGGCCTCGGTCAAACGGCGTTGCGACAAGTGCAAGGTGATCCGTCGTCGCGGACGGGTCATGGTCATCTGCGAGAACCCGAAACATAAGCAGCGGCAGGGTTAGTCATGGCGAGGATTTCCGGCGTCGACATCCCCAACGAGAAGCGCATCGAGATCTCGCTGCGCTACATCTATGGCATCGGCCCCACCCGCGCGGGCCAGCTCCTTGAGTCCACCCGCGTGGATCCCGGGACGCCTACGCGCGACCTCACCGACGAAGAACTCCTCCGCATCCGCGACTTCATCGACAAGAACTACACGGTCGAGGGCGACCTCCGCCGCGAGGTGCGCCAGAACATTCAGCGCCTCGTCGAGATCAACTGCTACCGCGGCCAGCGCCATCGCCGCAACCTTCCCGCCCATGGGCAGCGCACGCGCACCAACGCACGCCAGCGCCGCGGCGCCCGCAAGACTGTCGCCGGACGCCGCCGCGTCGCCGCCAAGAAGTAACCGGAGAACGAGCGAATGCCCGAGGGAACCCGCCGATCCAGGCGCCGCGAGCGCAAGTCTGTGCCCCGTGGACGCGCCTATATCAAGAGCTCGTTCAACAACACGATCGTCACGCTGACCGACCCCAACGGGAACGTCGTGGCCCAGGCCACCGCCGGCCAGACCGGGTTCAAGGGTTCGCGCAAGAGCACGCCCTTCGCCGCCCAGCTCGCAGGCGAAGCCGCCGCCCGCCGCGCCCAGGAGCACGGCATGCAGACCATCGAGGTCTTCGTTCGTGGCGCCGGCAGCGGCCGCGAGGCCGCCATCCGCGCCCTCCAGGCCACCGGCCTCGACGTGACCGCCATCCGCGATGTCACCCCCATCCCCCACAACGGCTGCCGCGCCCCGAAGCGGAGGCGCGTGTAGATGGCGCGATACACCGGACCCGTCTGCCGCATCTGCCGCCGCCGCGGCGACAAGCTCTACCTCAAGGGAGAGCGCTGCTACTCCCCCAAGTGCGCCTTTGAGCGGCGCCCCAACCCCCCGGGACCCCGTCCCGCCCGCCGCCGCAAGGTGAGCGACCGTGGCCTGCAGTTGCGCGAGAAGCAGCGTGCCCGCGCCACCTACGGCGTGCTCGAGCGCCAGTTCCTGCGCTACTACAAGGAGGCCGTGCGCCGTCCCGGGGTCTCTGGCCTCAACCTCGTGCGCATCCTCGAAAGCCGTCTTGATAACGCCGTCTACCGCGCCGGCTTCGCCGAATCGCGCGCCCAGGCTCGCCAGATCGTCCGCCACGGGCTCATCACCCTCAACGGACGCAAGACGGACATCCCTTCCGCCCAGTTGCGCGATGGCGACGTCATCGGCTTCACGCAACGCGGCGTCCGCAGCGAGCACTACAAGGTGCTCCAGGAGACCATCACGGCCAAGTCGCCTCCGGCCTGGCTCGTGGTCGACTCCGGCGCCATGAACGCACGCGTTGCCGGCCCCCTCGAAGTTGTTCCTGGTGAAACCCACCGGTTCAACGAGAACGTCGTCATCGAGTACTACTCTCGCTAGGCAGGTCAGCAGGTCCCATGACACTCGAAACGCCCCTCGATCCGCTCGACATGCCCGCGGCGCCTCCCCCGGTGCCGGTACCCGAGCTCACCATCGAGAACGAGGATGACGGCTACGCCCGCCTCGTCGCCGAGCCCCTCGATCCGGGCTACGGCACCACGCTCGGCAACTCCCTGCGGCGCATCCTCCTCAGTTCGCTCGAAGGCGCCGCCATCACGTCCGTGCGCATCGACCAGGTGCACCACGAGTTCTCCACCATCGAGGGTATGCAGGAGGATTGCACCGAGTTCCTCCTGAACGTGAAGGAGATCCGGCTCAAGGCGGTCAGCAATCGCCCCGGCACCCTCACCCTCGATGCCGAAGGCCCCGGCGAGATCACCGCCGGCGACCTCCAGGTCCCCGCGGACTTCGAGGTCGTCAACCCCTCCCTCCACCTCGCCACCCTCGATGGTCCCGAGGCCCGCATCAACGCCGAGTTCCACGCCCAGCTCAAGAGCGGCTATACGCCCGCCACCGAGGTTGAGGGCATGCCCATCGGCGTCATCCCTGTCGATGCTGTCTTCTCGCCCGTGCGGAAAGTCAACTTCCACGTCGAGAAGGTGCGCGTCGGGCAGGCCACCGATTTCGACCGCATGGTCCTCGAACTGTGGACCGATGGGACGGTCGCCCCGGTCGATGCCGTCGGCCAGGCCGCCGCCATCCTCATCGACCAGTTCGCGCTCTTCAACACGATGGCCGGCCCCGGCACGCCGGTGGCGGCGCCTCCCGCCCCCGCCACCAGCCTCCCCATCTCCCCCGAGCGCTACCACACGCCCATCGAGGCGCTTCAGCTCTCCGTCCGCGCCTACAACTGCCTTCGCCGGAGCGGGCTCATGACCATCGGCCAGGTGCTCGAGCGCACCGAGGACGAGCTTCTCGCTCTCCGCAACTTCGGCCACAAGTCCTACGACGAGTTGCGCGACCGCCTCATCGAGATGAACTACATCGATGGCAACGCAGCCGGCCTCGAGATTGTCCCCGATTTCGCTGCCCCGAGCGCCCCGCCACCGCCTTCTTCCAGCGTCATCCTCGACGAGAAGGACGACGAGGAGAGCCTCGGCGCTCTCGGCAAGGCCCTGCGTGAAGCCCTTCGCGAAGTTGGCGATGACGACCTGCTCGGCGCGGACGACGAGGAGTAGTCATGCGTCATCGCAAGGCCGGCCGTCACCTCGGGCGCGATAGCGCCCACCGGAAGGCCCTCTACCGCAACCTCGTGACGGACCTGCTCCGGTACGAGCGCATCACCACAACGGATGCCAAGGCGCGGGAGATCCGCCCCATCACCGAGAAGATGATCACCCTTGGCCGTCGCGGCGATCTCCACGCCCGCCGCCAGGCCCTCAGCTACATCTACGACCGCTACGTTGTCGAGAAGGTCTTCGACGACATCGCCCCCCGCATGGCCGACCGCCCCGGCGGTTACCTGCGCATCACCCGCCTCGAGCCGCGCAAGGGCGATGGCGCGAAGATGGCCGTCATCGAGACCGTCGACTACCACGAGGCCATTGAGGTAGCCCAGGCTCCCTCCGAGGTCGCGGAGGCCGACGCCCTCTCGGAAGCCGAGGACGTCGACGAGGTCGCGGAGACCGAGGACACCCTGGACATTAAGGACGACGTCGAGGACGAGGTAGAGGAACCCGAGGCCGACGACGAAGATACCGAAGCGGAGGACAAGGAACGGTAACCGTGCCTGAGATCACCCGCTTCGCCGCTACTGTCAGCTACGACGGCCAGGAGTTCTCCGGCTCCCAGCGGCAGCTCCACGCGCGCACCGTGCAGGGCGAGCTTGAAGGCGCCGCGGAACGGCTCTTCGGCGATGCCACGCGGGTCGAGCTTGCCGGGCGCACCGACGCAGGCGTTCACGCCATCGGCCAGGTGGCCGCTTTCTCCGCCGACACCGCACTCGAGCCCGCAACCGTCGAGCGCGCACTCAACGCTCACCTCCCCGAAGATGTCGCCGTTCGCGATGTGCGGGAAGTGCCGGAAGGCTTCGACCCCCGGCGCTGGGCTCGCCGCCGCTGGTACCGCTACTCCCTTCTCACGTCCGCCGTGCGCCTGCCCCTGCAGCGCCGCAGCGCCTGGCGCATCGGCGCCCAGCTAGAACTGGCCCCGATGAAGGAGGCTGCTCGCTTCCTGCTCGGCCGCCGCGACTTCAGCGCCTGCGCCGGTCCCCTCGATGAGGGCCGTTCGCCCGTGCGCACCGTCGCCGAGGCCAACTTCGCGCAGGCGGGTTGCCTGCTCGCTTTCGATATCGAAGCAGACGCCTTCCTCCCGCAGATGGTTCGCCGCATCGTCGGCGGCCTCGTACGGGTCGGGCGGGGCGCCATCAGCGCCACTGAATTCGAGAACGCCGTCGCCGCTGCCAGGCCCGCCACGGTGGGCCCGCCGGCGCCGCCGCACGGCCTCTCCCTGCAGCGTGTCTGGTACGACGAGGGGTACGCAACATGACATCCACCGTGCGCAGCAAGGCCTCCGAGATCGCCAAGAGCTGGCACGTCGTCGATGCGGCCGGCCGGCCTCTCGGGCGCGTCGCCACCGAGGCCGCCACGCTCCTGCGGGGCAAGCACAAGCCCACCTACGAGCCCCATCTCGACGACGGCGACTTCGTCATCATCATCAACGCCGGCAAGGTGCAACTCAGTGGCCGCAAGGCCGAGCAGAAGGTGTATTACCGGCACTCCGGCTACCCCGGCAACCTGCGCAAGCGCACCTTCGCCGAGCAGATGGCGCGCCGCCCCGAGCGCGTGCTCGAGCGTTCCGTCTGGGGCATGCTCCCCAAGGGGCCGCTGGGCAAGCGCATCCGCCGCCACCTGAAGGTCTATGCCGGCGCCGAGCATCCCCACCAGGCGCAGATCACCGGTTCGGAGCGCGCCGCCGAGGCAGCCGCCCAGGCGGAGGCGGAAGCCCTCCAGGCGCTCATCGAGGATCCGCCCAAGCCACCGCGCCTGCGCCCCCTCTCCGTTCCCGAGACCCCTACCCCGCGCCTCACCCGCCGCGAGAAAGTCGCCGCCTGGCTGGCCGAGCTCGAAGAGGCTCGCGCCACGGCCGAGGCCGACGCGGCCGCCATGGCCGAGGTTGAAGAAGAAGACCTGCCGGAAGAGGAAGACGCCCCCGAAGACGAGCCCGTTGCCGAGGCCGAACCCGCCGCCGAAGCGGAAGCGGAAGCCGAGGACGAATCTGACGAAGAGTCCGAGGAGAAGTAATGGCCGAGCAGTACTACTACGGCACCGGACGTCGCAAGACGGCCATCGCGCGTGTCCGCCTCTACCCTGGCGGCGGCGCCATCATCGTGAACGGCAAGCCCCTCGACGACGTGTTCGACCGCGACATGCACCGCGACGAGGTCATGCTGCCCCTCAAGCGCGTCGGCGCCGAGGGCAAGTTCAGCGCCCAGGTCAAGTGCGAGGGCGGCGGCGTCTCCGGCTGGGCCGGAGCCATCCGCCTCGGCATCGCCCGCGCCCTCGTCGAGGCCGACCCCACCCTCAAGGTGACGCTCAAGCGATCGCCCAGCCTCCTCACTCGCGATGCGCGCGTGAAGGAGCGCAAGAAGCCCGGACTGAAGCGCGCCCGCAAGGCTCCCCAGTACACCAAGCGCTAGACGTTCCTGCTATCCCCGTCGACCCCGCTGCCCGAGTCACCGTTTTGAGGGCATGCAAAATATTGTGTATTCCCAGCATGCGCGTGGATGTGTAGGATTCCAGGGCGGGTAAAGGCTCGGTGTAGACTGAGCCTGGCCTTCCGACTTGGAAAGATGGCGCCCTTTGTGCCGGGGCTTGAATGAGATTGAGCGTTCTCCTCCACTGCACGCCTCTTTCGGCTGTGTCCCGCCTGGCGTCGGGGCTGCGACCCGCTGAGGATGCTGGCCCGTGACCGACGCACTGGCCCGCATCAGCGCACGCCGACCCTGGCTCACCATCGCCCTCTGGGGGCTCGCGGTGCTCCTTGGGCTCGTGCTGGTCAGGGAGCTCCTCGGAAGCGTCACCACCACCGAATTCACCCTTACGACCGACGTCGAGGCGACGACAGCCGCCGACCTGCTCGAAGACCTCTGGCAGCGTCCCGCGGCCATAACCGAGGTCGTTGTCGTCCAGTCCGACTCGCTCACGGTCGATGACCCCGCCTTCCGCGCGAAGGTTGAGTCGCTATTCGAGGCGATCAGCGGGCTCGGGCCGGAAGTCATCGAAGCGGGCAGGCACTTCTACCAGGGGAACGACGACTCTCTTGTCTCCGTCGATCGCCGCACCGCCATCCTACCCCTGGTGCTGACGGGCAACATTGAGGACGCGACCGAGAACGTCACCGACCTCATCGAGGTCGTCGAGCACGCCAACACCGGCGACGGCTTCCGCGTCCTCACTGTCGGAACGGCCAGCATCGCCCACGAGTCCAACGAACTTGCCCAGGAGGACCTGGAGCAGGGCGAGCGCTTCGGCGTCCCCATCGCCCTCATCGTCCTCGTCGTCCTCTTCGGAGCCGTCGTGGCCGCCCTCGTGCCACTCGGTCTCGCGGTGGTTGCCATTGCCATCTCGCTGGGCGTCACGGCCCTCATCGGCCAGGTGCTCGACCTGATCTTCTTCATCGAGCTGATGATCATCATGATCGGGCTGGCCGTCGGCATCGACTATTCGCTCATCATCATCTCCCGCTTCCGGGAGGAGCTCGATCGAGGCCTGGACAAGGTCCAGGCGACCGAGCGGGCAGGTGCAACCGCAGGCCGCACCGTGCTCTTCAGTGGCCTGACTGTCGTGGTGGCCCTCATCGGGATGCTCATCGTCCCCGCCTCCTTCTTCCAGTCGATCGGCCTCGGGGCCATCATCGTCGTGCTCGTCGCACTGGCGGTAACCCTCACGCTCCTGCCGGCCGTGCTGGCCCTGCTCGGGTCCAACGTGAACCGACTCTCCCTGCCCCTCCTGCGAAGGACCCCCTCCGGCGATGGCGAGCCTTCGGAGGGTGGCTTCTGGGAAGTTGTTACGCGCGTCGTTGTTCGTTTCCCCATCATCAGCATCGTCGCTATCGGCGCCCCCATGCTCGCCGCCGCCTACTTCTATTTCGAAATCGACACGGGATTGAACTGCGTCGATGTCTTCCCAGAGGGAGCCCAGACGCGCGAAGCCTTCTTCGTGCTCGAGGAGGAGTTCTCCTTCGGGCTGGTGACGCCTGCCGAGGTCGTTATTGATGGCCCGGTCAACTCTCCGGCGGTGAAGGAGGCGGTCGCCTCGCTGCAGGAGTCCATTGAGCGGGATGGCAGGTTCACCCTTCTGCGAGCCGAGCAGTTCCTGAGCCCCGAGCAGCTGGGATTGCTTCGGACCGTCGGCTACCAGGTCCTTCCCTCCGGCCTCGTCGTGAACCCCACCGGCGACCTCGCCCTTCTCTCCCTGGCGCCCCCCGGCGAGTCCAGCGCCCGCCCCGCCGTCGAGGCCGTGGAGGCCCTCCGGGACGAGTACATCCCCGCAGCTTTCGAGGGCGTGCCGGCCGAGGTCTTCGTGGGCGGGCAAACGGCCCTCGCGATCGACATCTTCGACATCGTCGATACCTACACCCCCATCGTCTTCGCCTTCGTCCTCGGGATCAGCTTCCTCATCCTCATGCTGGTCTTCCGCTCCATCGTGATCCCGATCAAGGCCATCATCATGAACCTGCTCTCCGTGGGCGCCGCCTATGGGTTGCTGGTTCTGGTGTTCCAGAAGAGCGGGGGCATCCTGGGCTTCCAGCACGCAGAGGCGATCGACGCCTGGATACCCCTCTTCCTCTTCTCCATCCTCTTCGGCCTCTCCATGGACTACCACGTGTTCCTGCTCAGCCGCATCCGCGAGCGCTACGACGCCACCGGTGACAATGCCGGCGCCGTGGCCTACGGGCTGCGCTCCACGGCGGGGCTCATTACCGGCGCCGCCCTGATCATGGTTGTCGTCTTCGGAGCCTTCGCCTCGGGCAAGACCATCATCAATCAGCAGGTGGGCTTCGGCCTCGCCGTCGCCATCTTCCTCGATGCCACCCTCGTCCGGTCGGTCCTCGTTCCCGCCAGCATGGAGTTGCTCGGCGGGAGGAATTGGTACCTGCCTTCCTGGTTGAACTGGCTTCCCGACCTGCGCATCGAGGCGGAAGAGAGCCCCGCGCAGGAGGATGCCGGCGAGTGAACATCCCAACCGACTACCTCGAAGGCTACGAGCGGGCCCGCGCCGTCAATCCCGAGCTTGCCGAGAAGTACGTCGCCCACACCCTCATCAGCGACCCCGAAGCCGACGCCGTTATGGAAGAGCTCGCCACAATCGACTCGGAACAGGGCTTCCGTTTCCTGCAGGCGGGCATGGACCAGGAGTGGGATGTCCTCAACGACGCCCCTCCCGCCGTGCAGGCCTTCTTCCAGAACCTCGAGACGCCCCCCGACTGGGTTGACCTTGAGGCCCACGGTGCCGGAGTCCGCCTCTTCCACAAGAACTCGAAACTGCTGCTCGCCGGCATGCTCGGAGGAGTCCTCGTGGAGGGCTTCTCGACGAATATCAGCAAGTCCTTCTTCATCACCGGCCGCCTCCGCGACCAGGGCGTCAGGCGCCTGCAGCAGAACAACCGCCAGATGATCGAGCTCTTCTTCCCGGGGGGGATGATGCGCCAGGGCGATGGCTGGAAGCTCTCCACCCGCGTTCGCCTGGTGCACGCGCAGGTCAGGCGCCTGCTTGCCAACTCCGAGGACTGGGATCATGAGGCGTGGGGTGTTCCCTTGAGCGCGGCGCACGTGGGATTCGCGATCACCGCCTTCTCCGCCCGCCTGCTCAAACACATGAGAAGCCTCGGGGCCAGGTACAGCGAGGAAGAAGCCAGGAGCTTCATGCAGATCTGGCGCTATTCCGGCTACCTCCTGGGCATCCCCGAGTCCATCCTCTACGAGTCGGAGGAAGACGCCCTCGAACTCTTCCGAATCGGCGGCCTCTGTGAGCCGGACCCGAGCATCGAGTCAGTCGTGCTGGCCAACTCGCTCGTCAACTCCGCGCCATTGGTCGCCGGCATCACCTCCTCCACCGAGCGGCGCAGCCTCTCCGGGTACGTCTACCACGTCTCCCGCGCCCTCATCGGGAAGGAGCTGGCCGCGCAGCTCAACTACCCGCCCGAACCGGCGCGCTTCGCTACGTCTTTCGGCGTGCTGGCCTGGTTTCGCCTCAACGAGAAGTACGACAGCATCCTGCGCAGGCTCTTCCCGAGTCGCGCCCGCGAGAGCGACTTTGCCAAGTTCGCGGCCCTCTTCGATGTCTCCAACTACGACGAGGAGGGCATCAGCTACCGGCTCCCCACGCACGTCTACGCGGAAGAGTCCAGGCGTTGGTAAGACCCACCCGCGGGGCCTCCGCTGCACACCTGTAGCTGGTACTGTCCTCGCCGGAGCTCCTGATGTTGCCAGCCCTGCGCGACCTCCACGCCAACCTCGCCTGGCTCCACGAGCAGATCAAGGTCATCCTGCGCGACCTGGAAGCGCCCCAGCTCGACTGGAAACCCGCCCCTGCCTGGAACTCCATCGCCCAGCTCGTCGCCCACACCGCCGACTCCGAGCGCTACTGGATCGGGGAGGTCGTCGGTGGCGAGGCCACCGGTCGCGAGCGTGATGCCGCATTCGTCGTTTCCGGCCTCGACGCTGCCGCCCTCTGCGAGCTGCTCGATGACGCACTTGCCGTCAGCGAACGCGCCCTTGGAGGCATCACGCCCGCCGACCTCGAGCGCGACTACACGGAAGGCCCCGCTGGCCCCGTGACGGCCATGGGCCCCCTGGCGCACGCCCTCGAGCACACCGCCATCCACACGGGCCACATCGAGCTGATGCGGGATCTCCTGCTGGAGTCCGGCCGGAAGGGCTGAGCTGCCAGCCTTGGTCCTCGTCTCCCGCTAGACTGCCCGCGCACCCCCCCCCACGGAGGCCCCTGATGGAATCCCTGCACGTCCAGACCGCCGACCTGCGCATGCACTACCTGCAGGAAGGGACGGGCGAGCCCGTCATCTTCCTCCACGGCTTCCCCGAAACCTCCTACGAGTGGCGCAAGCAGTTCCCCGCCCTCTCCGGGGACTACGCCCTCTTCGCGCCCGATACGCGCGGCTTCGGTGGGACCGACAAGCCCGGGATCCGCGTGAACCGCACCATGCTCGCGCAGGACATCGTCAATTTCATGGACGCCCTCGACATCGAGAAGGCGGCCGTCGTCGCCCACGACTGGGGCGGCATCATCGCGTTCAAGCTCGCCATCGACTGGCCCGAGCGTGTCAGCCGCCTGGCCATGCTCGACACGCTCTGCACGGTCTGGGCCCCCGCCGGGGCCCATGGCTACTGGTTCAAGGCCGAGCCCCTGCCCGAGGAGTTCTTCGCCGCGCACCACCGTGGCTTCATCGAGAGCATCTTCACCGGCGGCTCCGAGCCACCCCTCTCCGGCCGTCCCCAGTCCCCCTGGCCCAGCGCCCGCCCCGACCCCAGCCGCCCCACCTGGGCCACCCCCGAGGATGTCGAGGAGTACGCCCGCGCCTTCGCCGACCCCCTCAGCCAGTTCCACGCCATCTCCTACTACCGCTACGGGCTCCCCTTCCACCGCGTGATGGAGGACCCCGCCGCTCCCCGTGGCGAGCGCTACGAACCCCTCGGCGAACAGGCCGTGGCGGAGATGTGGCTCCACCCCGAGGGGATGGAACAACACCCGAGCTTCGGCGAGGCGCTCGACTACGGCCCCGAGGACCGCCACAAGACCTTCGAGGCGCCCGTCCTCTGGATGTTTGGCCAGTACATGGCCGGACGAATCGGTACCGCCGATGCCGATCGCGAGAACGCCATCCCGAGCGGCAACCCCTTCGTCGACCAGTTCAGCCGCTACTTCCCCGACCTCCGTGTGCGCCGCGTCAACGCTGGGCACTTCTTCCCCGAGGAAGCCCCTGAGGTCACGAACGAGGCGCTCCAGGCCTTTCTCGCGGGTGCCATCTAGCGTTATGCCCCGCAGAGCATATTGCGCCGCGTGCCCCATCCCGTAACATCGGCCCCACACTGTCGACCCGCTCAGCTACGCGGAGAAGGGGTACCCATTCATGGCTGATTCCAACGGAAACGGCGCCGTCGAAACCGGATACAACGGCAAGATGCTCGTCGTCGACCTCTCGTCCGGCGAGATTACCGTCGAGAACCCTGACGAGTCACTCTATCGCGAGTATCTCGGTGGCTACGGCATCGGCGCCCGCATGCTCTGGGACCGCGTCCCCGCCGGCGTTGACCCGCTCGCCCCCGAGAACATGCTCGGCATGCTTCCCGGCCTCCTCACCGGCACCCCCCTCTTCGGCCAGCGCTGGCAGGTCGTCTGCAAGAGCCCCCTCACGGGCGGCTGGGGCGATGCCAATTGCGGCGGCGACTTCGGCGGCGTCCTCAAGCTCGCGGGCTGGGACGGCGTCGTTTTCTTCGGCAAGGCCGACCGCCCCACCTACCTCCTCATCGAGGACGACAACGTCGAGCTTCGCGATGCCGGTGACCTCTGGGGCACGGGCGCTATCGAGAGCGAGATGGAGCTCAAGGGCCGCCACGGCAAGCGCGCCAGCGTCGCCAACATCGGCCAGGCGGGCGAGACGCTCTCCCTCATCAGCGGCGTCTGCAACGACCACGGCCGCCTCGCCGCCCGCTCGGGCGTCGGCGCTGTCATGGGCTCGAAGAACCTGAAGGCCGTCGTCGCCGTCGCCGAGCGCAAGATCATTTCCCAGACGCCGGAGACCATCAAGATGCTCCGCGCCAACCTGGACGACATGATCAAGCCCCTCAAGGACTTCTTCTCGAACTTCGGCACCACCGGCATCACCGCCGGCAGCGCCCTTAACGGCGACTCCCCCGTCAAGAACTGGGGTGGCGTCGGCGTGGTCGACTTCCCCCAGGAGGTCGCCAGCCAGATCGACGGCGGCTCCACCATCAACCCCAAGATGGAGAAGAAGTACGGCTGCTGGCACTGCCCCATCGCCTGCGGCGCCGAGTCGGTCGAATCGACCAACGAGAAGTACCCGTACCCGCACCACACCCACCGCCCCGAGTACGAGGCCATGGCCTCCTACGGGACGATGAACCTGGTGAACGACCCCGACGCCCTGATCTATCTGAACCACCTCTGCAACGAGTACGGGTTCGATGTCATCAGTGCGGGCGTCACCGCCTCCTTCGCCATCGAGTGCTACGAGGCCGGCATCCTCACCAAGGAGGACACCGACGGCCTCGAACTGACCTGGGGCAACGCCGAGGCGGTCGTGGAGCTCACGAAGATGATGGGCGAGCGCCGTGGCATCGGTGATGTCCTCGCCGACGGCGTGAAGGTCGCCGCCGAGCGCATCGGCGCCGACTCCGGCGCCTTCGGGATGCACATCGGCGGGCAGGAGCTCCCGATGCACGACCCGAAGCTCCAGCCGGAGTTCCACACCACCTACAAGCTCGACCCGACCCCGGGTCGCCACACCCAGTACGAGGGCAACCGCCGCGTGGGCACCATCCCGCCCGCGCCCCAGGACTCGAAGGACTACAACGGTCGTGGCGATCACCACAAGGCCGCGAGCGAGTACATGCACGTCGTCAACGCTGGCGGCATGTGCCAGTTCATCATGATGACCGCCAACACGGCGAACATCCCGGACTGGTTCAACGCCGTCACGGGCTGGGACATGGACATCGACGAGGCCATGCAGGTCGGCGAGCGCATCGCCAACCTGCGCATGGCCTACGAGGTGCGCGAGGGCGGCAACCCCCGCCAGCGCCCCGTCCCCACCCGCGTCACCGGCGAGACCAACGAGGGCACCCACACCGGGCCGCTTGAGGGCGTCAATCTCGATACCGAGCGTCTCGAGGTCGACTTCCTTAACGCCTGCGATTGGGATGCCGACACGTGCAAGCCCTCCGCCGCAAAGCTGGAATCCCTCGGACTGCCCGAGGTGGCCGAGGCGCTTCACGCCTAGGTTCTCACCAGCGCCAACGCATCGAAGGGCGGCCTTATGGCCGCCCTTCGTCGATCCTGGGGACTCGCTGCGGGTCCGTCATTGGGGGTACCCTTGGCCGCCAGCATGAGCGCGACCAGCACCGCCCCCTATCCCCCCACCATCGCCGGCGATGGGCTTGAGCTCCGTCCGTGGGACGAAGGTCTGCTCGCGCAGCTCGCACAGTGGGGCGAACGCGGCTTCCCGTTCCACGCCTTCGACCTCGGCCACCTGCGCGACCCCGTGCGCGCCCAGGCCGAGCTGAGGCGCGCGCGCGAGGCCGGCCCCCATCGCCACTTCGTCGCCTGCGAGGGCGACACCGCCGTCGGCCGCGTCTCGGTGAACCTGCACGACCGCGCCGGGCTCTATCTCTGGGCCGTGCACGTGCCGCCCGAGCACGAGGGCCGGGGCGTCTGCCGCCGCATGGTGGCCGCCCTCATCGACTGGCTTGAGGACGAATACCCCGGACCCGATCTCGTCCTCACGACCAACACCTTCGCCGAGCGCGCCCACCGCGCCTATGAGTCGCTCGGCTTCAGGGTCGCCGAGACCCGCTGGCACTACGACCGTCCCCTCGCCGAGCAGCTCTGGCGCGTCCCCCGCCCTCAGCGCAAGTCCATCGAGGGCCACCTGCGCTTCCACAACGGCCGCTGGGAGGTGCGAACCCATCTCATGTCCCGCCCCCAGGGCCGGCGCGACCCCTAGCTGGCAGGTGGCGCCAGCCCCAGGCGCCGGTCGTTCTCCAGCCAGGCCTGGTCCGCGAGCGCCATCAGTCCCCCGCTGAGCAGCGAGTGCCCTCCGACCAGCACCGGAACCTCCGCGGCCGCCAGCGCGGCCGTCAGATCGCGCAGCCACGGTTCCGTGACCTGCTCTGGCACGAGCAGGTCGCTCTGGAAGCGGTCCTCGCGGCTCGCCTGCGACCCCGCATGTGCCAGCAAGACGCGTGTATCCAGTACTGCCCCGTCCGCCAGCGAAGCCAGCTCTTCCGCGAACCGCTCGATACCCAGTTCTTCCAGCAACCGCCCGACGAGGGAGTGCGGCGCGTGCCCTACCGGCGCGCTCGCCAGACCCCGTTCCTCGCTCACCACCCGGACGCGACAGGCCGTCTCCCGCTCCAGGTGGGCCCAGGTTGCGCTCGCGACACGCCCCGCCACGAGGATCTCGGCGTCCGGGTCGCACAGCAGGGGAATGAGGGCGCGATACGGAGCCAGGGGTAGCGAGTCCTCCGGCGGCAGCGCCTCCCGGATTGCGGCAGGCGTCGCCTCGCTCAGGGCCAGCACGGCCAGTTCCGCCGGCGTGTCGAGGTCGAACGCCGTCCGCACCGAGCGAGGCAGCACCGTTACCTCGAGTCCCGCCTCATCGCGCAGCCGTCGCGCCAGTACGTTGTCGCGCTCGAACGGCCCCACCCGCGCCAGCACCTCCCCAGGCGACCAGGCGGTCAGGTCCGACGAGTAGAAGTTGTTGGTCACGGCCACGTCCCCGCCCCTGCCCAAGCCCTCCGCCACCGCCGCGAAGTCCTCCCCCGTCAGCAGCGGCAGCGCCCCCGCCCCCATCACCGCCACCGCCTCGACGCCGAGCTTCCCGACCAGCCCCAGTACCCGCTCACGCAGCGAGAACGCCACCCCCGCCTCATCGATGTCGACCATAGAGGCGCCCCCGCCCCCGGCGTCTGGGTCGTCGGTCGCCAGCACGACGTTCGCGAATCTGCCCTCCCGCGCGGCCTGCGCACTGACCCCCGCCGCCGCCAGCCGCGCTCGCGACACCATCCTCTCGGCCTCGCCTGTCCCGGCCTGGCCGTGCAGCAGGATCAACGTCAGTCCGTTGCTCATCGCGCTAGCGTAGCGCTTGACGAATCAGAACAAGCGTTCCACAGTAGAGACAGCACGCTCAGGGAGGGTTTGCCGGGGGCTCATCCGCATAACCCCGACTCACTACCAAGACTTCCTTAAGGCCTCGCCCGAAAGCCTGTAGCGAATGGAGTTCGTACCATTAGCATCTTCGCCCCAGGCCTTAACTGCGGGCGACGCAGAGGTCAGAGCCATGAAAGTCGTGTTTTTCGAGGACGTTGAGGGTACCGCCCTGGTAGGCGACGTGAAGGTCGTGAAGAACGGCTTCGCCCGCAACTTCCTGCTGCCCCGGGGTCTCGCCGGCCCGGTCACGCCGCCCAACCTGCAGCGCGCCAACTCCCTCGCCGAGAAGGAAGCCCGCCGCCAGGCCAGGCTCGATAGCGAGGCCGAGGTCCAGAAGGAACGGCTCGACGGCTACACCATCACCTTTGAGGCCCGCGTCGGCGAGACCGGTCGCCTCTACGGCTCCGTCACCAGCCGCGACATCGCCCAGAAGCTCCAGGAGAGCACCGGCATTGAGGTCGAT
Organism: Tepidiformaceae bacterium; assembly: GCA_965214395.1. Classification (GTDB taxonomy): domain Bacteria; phylum Chloroflexota; class Dehalococcoidia; order Tepidiformales; family Tepidiformaceae; genus UBA2991. The sequence continues at coordinate 2,711,281 of OZ243954.1, read as the reverse complement.
TCACGCGTCATCCTCCTCGCCGAGCCCATCCGCGAGCTGGGCTCGAAGTCCGTCACCATCCGCTTTACCCGCAATGTCAGCGCCGAGATCAACGTCACCGTCGATCCCGACGAGGACTCGAAGGAGATCGTCGAGGAGTTGCGGGCGCGCGAAGCCGAGGAAGCGCTGGCTGCGGCTGAAGCGGAAGCTGCTGCTGCCGCCGCCGCCGCTGAGGCGGAAGCCGCCGCCGCAACCGAAGAGGCTGCCACCGAAACAGCGGAGTCGCCCGCGGAAGCATCCACGGACGGCTAGCGGGAAGGGGGGCGGAAGAGCGGGGACCGGCACTCACTATCAGCCATCGCGCCCAGGCGCGTCCCCGCCGTTCCGGTCGATATGACCCTTCCCTTCCTGGAGCGCCTCCCCCCGCACGATGTCGAGGCCGAGGAAGCCGTGATCGCGGCTCTCCTCGTCGACCCCGAGGCCATCTCCAAGGTCTCCCCCATCCTCAGGTCGCCCGACTTCTTCCGTGAGAAGAACGGCTGGATCTACGAGGCCGCCAACGAGCTCTGGGAACGCGACGACTCGATCAACCAGATCACCATCGCCCACGAGCTCGACCGCCGCGAGCGACTCGAGGAGATCGGCGGGCAGAGCTACCTCGGCGACATCATCCGCCAGCTCCCCACCAGCGTCGGCGTCGAGTTCTATGCCCAGATCGTCAAGCGCGATAGCACCTACCGCGGCCTCATCAACGCCGCCACCGGCATCCTCCAGCTTGCCTACGAGGCGCCCGCCGACATCGAAAACGTCTTCTCCCGCTCCGAGGAGCTGATCCAGCGCCTGCGCGGCGGCGAGAACTTCCGCGACTTCATCCACATCCGCGACATCCTCGAGACCTATCTCGATGAGGATGCCGAGGCCGCCGAGCGCCGCGAGCTTGCCGCCGTCAACGCCGGCTTCAGCGACCTCGACCACCTCCTCGGGGGCCTGAAGCGCGAGGACCTCATCATCGTCGGCGCGCGTCCCAGCGTGGGAAAGTCCAGCTTCGCCCTCGGAATCGCCCGCAACGCCGCCATCGAGCAGGGCGCCAACGTCGCCTTCTTCTCCCTCGAGATGTCGGCCGAGCAACTCGCCGTCCGCCTCCTCGCCGCCGAATCGGGCGTCGATAGCACCCGCCTGCGCCTGGGCGGCCAGACCGAGCTGGAGGAGCGCCGCATCATCCGCGCTACCGGCGAGCTTGCCGGCGCCAACATCTGGTTCGACGACTCCCCCACCCTCAGCGTCGCCGAGCTACGTTCCAAGGTCCGGCGTCTTGCCAGCTCGAACGGCGTGGACCTCGTCGTCGTGGACTACCTCCAGCTCATGCAGTCCGATGCGAGCTGGAACGGTCGCGAGAACCGCGTGCAGGAGATCAGCTACATCTCGCGCACGCTCAAGGGCCTCGCGCGCGAGTTGAACGTGCCCGTCATCGCCCTCGCCCAGCTCTCCCGCGCCATCGAGCAGCGCCACCCCCGCATCCCCATGCTCTCCGACCTGCGCGACTCCGGCTCCATCGAGCAGGACGCCGATGTCGTCATCTTCCTCAGCCGCGAGGAGCTCTACATCACCCGCGAGCAGTGGATGGCGGAGCACCCGGAGATGCCCGAAAGCGCCTATCCGCAGGGCGTTGCCCAGGTCATCGTCGCGAAGCACCGCAACGGCCCGGTGGGCACCGTCGAGCTTCGCTTCGAGCAACGCCTCGCCCAGTTCAAGGACTGGATGCTCCAGGCCGAGGACGAGGATCTGCCCCCCGAGGAGTTCGACCGGTGAGCGACGCCACCTTCGAGGGCTTCCCCGGCATCGGCAAGGCCACCGCCATCCCCAACACGTTCTACTCCGCCGTGCTGCCCGCCATGCGCGAACCGGGCGACCTGCTCGCCTTCCTCTGGGTCGCGCGCCTCGTTCAGGAGCAGCAGGACGAGGCGCGTTTCGTAACCGCCGACCAGGTCTGGGCCCTCCCGGACGCCGCATCCACGTTCGCGACCCTGGCCGGCGACCGGCAGTCGCTCGACCGCGGGCTCGCCACCTGCGTTGAGCTCGGCGCCCTGCTCGCCCTCGACCTCGCAGGCGGAGGCAGCGAGGAGACCGTCTACTTCGTGAACAACCCCACCTCCCGCCGCGCCGTGGCCCGCGCCCGGGGCGGCGACCTCGAACTCCGCCCCGGAGCCATCGCCTACGAACCGCAGCCCACTCGCCGACCCAACATCTTCCACCTGTACGAGGAGCATGTTGGGACGATCACGCCGCTCGTCGCCGAACGGCTCCTCGTAGCCGCGGAGCAATTTCCGCAGCACCTCATCGAATCCGCCTTCCGCGAGGCCGCCGAGCGCAACGTGCGCAACTGGCGCTACATCGAGCGCATCCTCCAACGCTGGTCCGAGGGGAACCAGGAACATGAAACGTCTGGACGAGATCCTGTCGAGCTCCGCCGCCGCCGATTCCTCGGCGACGGAGCCGCAGGCTCCGCCTCCCGAAACGCCTGACGATCCGGGCGAGGACGGCTGCCCGCACTGCGGCGGAGCCGGTTTCGTCCGTCGCTCGCGCTCGCTCGAAGACCCTTTCTTCGGTCGCGCCGAACCCTGCACGTGCGTCCTCGACGAGACTGGCGAGGTACGCCGCTCCCGCCTTGAGCGCATCAGCAACCTCGGCTCGCTGACCCGCTTCACCTTTGACGCTTTCGAGGGCGAGGCAACCGCCGCCGCGGCCCGGGTCCGCGCCTACTCCGGCGATCCCGAGGGCTGGCTCGTCCTGAAGGGCCCCAGTGGCTCCGGCAAGACACACCTCGCCGCCGCCATCGCCAACGAGCGCATCACCCGTGGCGAGCCCGTCCTCTTCATGTTTACCCCCGACCTTCTCGACGGCCTGCGCGCCTCCTACCAGCCCGCCGAGGGCGAGCCCGGCTTCGACGCCCTCTTCGAGCAGGTCCGGAACGCCCCCCTCCTCATCCTCGACGACATCGACGCCGCCGCCTCCAGCGAGTGGGCCCGCGAAAAGCTCTTCCAGCTTGTGAATGCGCGCTACAACGCCGCCCTACCGACCGTCTGCACCTGCCACTCCCTCTCCGAGGCCCTCGACGAGCGTCTCTCCCGCCGCCTGGCCTCGGGCGCCGTCCTCGACCTCGAAGGGGGCGCCTCCGCCTCCGGCTACCGCCAGATCGGCGGCATGACGCGCGAACGTCTCGGGGACTTCGGCTTCCACAACTTCCACACGCGCTTCCCCAACTACGCCGGCCAGGAAAATGAGTCCCTTCAGACCGCCTGGGAGAGCGCCCATCGCTTCGCCGATGCCCCCGAGGGCTGGATGCTCATCCTCGGCGAGAGCGGCTGCGGCAAGACGCACCTCGCCGCCGCCGTCGCGAACACCGTGCTTCGTAACGGCAGCGACGCCTTCTTCGCCGTCGTCCCCGACCTCCTCGACCACCTCCGCGCCTCCTTTGCCCCGGGGCGCGGCGACCCCGGCTACGACGAGCTCTTCAACGACATTCGCAACGCGGGGCTGTTGATCCTTGACGACCTGGGCTCCCACACGAGCTCATCCTGGGCCGTGGAGAAACTCTTCCAGATCGCGAATTACCGCGCCTCCTCGCGGCTCCCGACCATCATCACCGCCGCCCTCTCCCTTGATGAGTTGCGCGAGGCCCACCCCCGCGTGGCCGTGCGCGCCCTCGACCCCAAGCTCAGCCAGCACGTGGCCATCCTCGCCCGCCCCTACAACCTGCCCTCTCGCTCTACCGGCTCCCGCCGCCGCTAGCCCTGCGGCCGCTCCAGACCCCGCTTCTCCAGCCACGCCCCCAGCGCCCAGTGGGTCGTATCGAACGCGAGCTCGTCCCAGGGGATCGCGTCCGGGGCGAACCACCCGATCTCGCTCGTCTCCGACCCCGCCGACCCCTCGCCCAGCGCCCGCGCCTCGTACACGATGACCACCACCCCCGCATGCGTGCGCGTGTAGACGCCCAGCAGCGAGAGTTGGTCGACCTCCAGGTTCGCCTCCTCGCGCGTCTCCCGCGCCGCCGCCGCCTCCGCCGTCTCCCCCACGTCCATGAATCCGCCCGGGAACACCCAGAAGCCCAGCCGCGGCTCGATCGCGCGTCGCACCAGCAGCAGGGCGCCGTCTTCCCGCTCGGGGATCGTGCCCGCCACCGGGCGGGGGTTCAGGTAGTGCACGAACCCGCAGCCGTCGCACACCAGCCGCGTCATCGTGTCGTGCGGCGGGATCCGTTCCGTCAGCTCGCCGCCGCACTGCATGCAGTAGCGGCCGGAGGCGTGCGGGTGGCTGGTCACGAGTCGCGCATGGTCGCCGGTGCGTGCTCCATCCCCAACGACTCGGGCCCCTCGATCCACTCCTCGCCGTCCGCCCACACTTCTTTCTTCCAGATGGGCACGCGCCGCTTGACCTCGTTCACGAGCCAGTGCCCCGCCTCGAACGTCGCCGCCCGGTGCCCCGCACTGACGGCCACCAGCAGGCTGGTTTCCCCGATCTCCAGCGGCCCCGTGCGGTGCAGCACGGCGCTGTCTGCAAGGTCGAACCGCTCCACCGCCTCCTCCGCCAGCTCCCGCATCGTCTTCTCCGCCATCGATGGGTAGGCGTCGTACACGAGGTAGTCGACGGCCCGGCCCTTGTTGGTGTTGCGAACGACACCAAGGAACACGTCGACGGCCCCTGCTTCGTCCCGCCGCACGGCCTTAATCGCTTCCTCTGGTTTCAGCCGCTCCGGCGTCACGCGGATTAGCATCGCTAGCCTCCCGATACCGGCGGAATCAGCGCGAGTGTCGCGCCCGCCGGCACTGGCGCGTCCTCTTCGGCGTACTCTTCGTCGACCGCGTACAGCAGTGTCTCCGTGAACTCGGCGATCTGGGGGTGCTCTGCCACCAGCCGCTCGCGCACGGACGCCACGGTGTCCCCGGACACATGCGCCAGCGAGAGCTCGCGCTTCCCCACGGCCTCGGCCAGCGAGGCGAAGAACAGTACCGTGATCGCCATCCCCGCGATTGTAGCGTGTAGCGCTGCCAGCCCCCGGCGGCGTTATCCTCCCGCCCGTGGCCACCCTCCTCTCCCGCGCCCTCGATCTGCTCTACCCGCCGCGCTGTGTCGCCTGCGGCGCCTTCGGCCAGAACCTCTGTGAGGTCTGCGGCGACCAGCTCCTCCCCGCCAGCGGTCCAGGCCGCTGCGGCCGCTGTGGCGTGCGGCGCGACGACGAAGGCCGCTGCCCCGACTGCTTCGGCTGGCGCGACCTCGACGGCGCCCGCGCCGCCTTCGAGATGGAGGGAGCCGCCCGCCGCGTCGTCCACGGCCTCAAGTTCAGCGGCATCCGAGACCTCGCCATCGACATGGCGGGCGCCCTCCGACCGATCGTTGAGGCGCTCGGACCAGATGCCATCTTCCCCATCCCCCTGCACGCACGCCGCCGTCGCCAGCGGGGATTCAACCAGGCCGAGGTGCTCTTTGACCGCCTCGGCTGGCCCCCGCCCCCGGGCCGCCTCGAGCGCGTCCGCCCGACCGCCAGCCAGGTTGGCCTCAGCGCCAGCGAGCGTCGCGAGAACGTTGCGGGCGCCTTCCGCTACCGTGGTCCCGGCCTCAAGGGCGCCACCGTCGCCGTCCTCGATGACGTCGTCACGACCGGCGCCACCGCCGGCGAGTGCGCCCGCATCCTCCGCGAGCACGGCGCCGCCCGCGTCTACGCGCTCGCCTACGCCCGCGCCCCCTACCACTCACCCGCATCCGGCCGCTCCAGCGACTAGCGCTGCTTCTCCAGCTCCCAGACGATCACGATGGGCAGCCCCTCGACCGCTGCTTCCAGGAGCCCCGGTCGCTGGTTGGCGAAACCGAGTGCCGCAAGCTCGTCCTCGGACCAGAGGGGCTCCTGGCAGTTGGTGACGCTCAGGCCGGCCTCGCGGAAGGCCGCCAGGTACTCGGAGATCTGGTGGACGTGGTTCTGGACGAATCCGAACTCTTCCCCGCCGCGCGGGTATCGGGCGTGGGACCCGAGCATGGCCATCAGGGGATGGACATCGGAGATGATGACGTGGCCATCGGGGCGCACCACCCTCGCCAGTTCACCGACCGGCGCCCCGAGCTCCAGGCAGTGCGTCAGCGCCAGCGTGCACACGGCCAGGTCGACCGACGCTGCCTCCAGCGGCAAGGCCGTCAGGTCACCCTCCGCAAAGCGGGCTCCCGGAACCTTCGCCCTCGCGACTTCGAGCATCGCGGGAGTTGCGTCGCATCCGGTGACGGCGTGCCCAAGCGATGCCAGGCGCTCCGCCCACCTTCCGGTCCCGCAGGCTGCATCGAGGGCGGTTCCCACGGGGACTGCGTCCAGCATCTCCCTGACGACTGGCTCTTCCGCCAGCAGGACGGGGTTGTCCGGCCGGTCGTAGCCCGGCGCCCATTCGCTGTACCCATCGGTGACGCTGCGCTCGCGTTCGGCCAGGGGGCGCGACCACGGCAGCTCCTCGCGGTGCTCGACGACCTCGGCAATGCTCGCACCTCTCGCCTGCACCGTTGCCGGGTCGAGGCCCCAGGCCCGCAGGATGGCAAGCCCCTCGAATCCAAGGATGAAGTCGCCGAGTGTGGGCTCGTTGTCCATAAAGGGCCTCCAGCAGTGCAGCGAAAGGGCGTGAGAACACCGTAGTCGGAGGCCGGGATAGCGGCCACGCGTCGCTCCCATCGCCAGCGAGCCGGTCCCCCGTCCGTTGTCGCTACAATGGATCGCCAATGGCCCTGCCTGCCCAACCCCCCCTCTCCCCCGATGCGTCCGCCGCCGCGGAGTCGCTCGCGCGCATCCGCAAGGAGATTCACGCTGCCGTCGTCGGCCAGGACGCGCTCATCGACCGGCTCCTCATCGGCCTGCTCGTCTCCGGGCACGTGCTCGTCGAAGGCGTTCCCGGACTTGCCAAGAGCCTCACCGTTACGAGCCTCGCCAACGCCCTCGATGTCGACGGCGTGCGCATCCAGTTCACCCCCGACCTGCTGCCCGCCGACCTCATCGGGACCGAGGTGCTCAATCCCGCCGAGGGCGACTTCGCCATCCGCAAGGGCCCCGTCTTCGCCAACATCGTCCTTGCCGACGAGATCAACCGCGCCCCCGCCAAGGTCCAGTCCGCCCTCCTCGAGGCGATGCAGGAGCGCCAGGTCAGCATCGGCGGCCAGACCCTCCCCATGCCCGACCCCTTCTTCGTGATGGCCACGCAGAACCCGATCGAGCAGGAGGGCACCTACCCCCTCCCCGAGGCGCAGCTCGACCGCTTCCTCCTGAAGGTGCGGGTCGACTACCCCACCCGCCAGGAAGAGCGCGAAGTGCTCGAACTCGGCCTCGACGGCGGCGCGCCCCCACCCGTCCGCGCCATCGCCAGCCGCGACGAACTGCTCGCCGCCCGCGACGCGCTCGCCAGCGTCGCTCTCGACGAAGCCCTGAAGGACTACTGCGTCCAGATCGTCCAGGCCACCCGCCGCCCCGCCGCCTACCGCCTTCCCGAGCTGCGCACGCTCATCGCCTACGGCGCCTCTCCCCGCGCCACCATCGCCCTCGCCCGCACGGCCCGCGCCCGCGCCCTGCTCGAAGGGCGCGCCTACACCATGCCCGACGACGTGAAGGCGCTCGCCCACGACGTTCTCCGCCACCGCATCGTCACCACCTACGAGGCCGACGCCGAGGAGATTACGACCGACGACCTCATCGACCGCGTCCTCGAAGCCATCGAGGTGCCCTGAGGGCGGCCATGTCTGCGTGGTGGCGGTGGCGCTGGCGCCCCGGGCGCGACCACTCCCGCGCCGCGCCCGATGACGCCGTCACCACCGAGGCCACCGAGCTCCTGCGCCGCGTCCGCGCCATCGAGCTGCGCGCCCGCCGCCTCGTGGACGACCTCTTCCTTGGCGAATACCACGCCGTCTTCCGGGGGCGTGGCATCGAATTCGACGAGCTTCGCCCCTACGTGGTCGGCGACGATGTCCGCTCGATCGACTGGAAGTCGTACGCGCGCACGGGCGAGCCGCTCGTGCGCCGCTACCGCGAGGACCGCGACCTCACCGTGCTCTTCGCCATCGATGTGAGCGCCTCCCAGACCGCCGGCGCAGCTGAGCAGTCCAAGGCCAGCCTCGCCGCCGAACTCTGCGCCGTCTTCGCCCTCGCCGCCATCCGCAACAACGACCGCGCCGGCCTCCTCCTCTTTGCCAGCGCCCCCGAGCGCTACATCCGGCCTGCCGGGGGCAGCGTGCACGTGCTCCGCCTCGTGCGAGAGGTGCTTTCCGCGAATCCCACGACGCGCGGCACCGACCTTGGCGCCGCCCTCGAGTACCTGACCGGCGTCCAGCGACGCCGCGCCACCCTGTTCGTCATCTCCGACTTCCTGACCGAGGGGTACGCCCGCGCCTTTCGCGCCGCTTCCCGGCGCTTCGACATCATCGCCGTCCGCATCCGCGAGCCTCTCGACGAGGAACTGCCCGCCGCAGGCCTCGTGCGGCTCGCCGACGCCGAGGGCGGTCCCGCCTACGAGGTCGACAGCGACGACGAGGCGGTGCGCGAGGCCTACGCCGCCCGCGTCCGGGCCATCGACGCCGAACGCGAGCGCCTCTTCGGCGAGCTCGGCATCGACGAGATCGCCATCGTCACCGGCGAGGACTACGTGCGGACGCTCCTCGCCTTCTTCCGGCGCCGGGCGCGGTCCGTCGCGTGAAGCGCCTCGCCATCCTCTGTGCGCTTGTCCTGGCGCTCGCGGTCCCCACCCTCGCCGCAGCGCAAGACCCCGAGGTCACGCTCTCCCGGCCGTTTGCCTCCATCGGCGAGCCCGTCGTCCTCACCATCGTCCTTGACACGCCCGCCGGCGCCGTCGTCGAGGTCGATCCGGCTGCGGACACGTGGGGCGAGGTGCGCGTCATCCGCGTCCTCTCCCAGACCGCCGTGGCGATCGACGCGGGCCTGCACCACCGCATCGAGGTGCTCGTCGCACCCTTCGCCCCGGGGATGGTCTCATTCCGTCCGGCCGTAACCGTCACGACCGATGCAGGCTCGACACCCGTCGAGCTCCCCGGGCTCAGTATCGAGGTGCCCTCCACCCTCCGCCCCGGCGAGCCCCTGACCCTCTCCGCCCTTCCGCCGCCCGCACGGATTGAAGGGGCGCAGTCGCCGCTGTTCTGGCCGGCTGTCGTTCTTGCTGTCCTGGTTGCCCTCCTGGTCGCGACGGCAGCCGTCGTGCTCGGCCGCCGTTGGTGGCGAAGCCGCCCCCGCGCCCCCGAGGCGCCTCCCGAACCACCCCCCGCACCCGTCGATGTGCTTGCCACCGCCGCATCGCTGTTGGAGGGCGATGCCGCGGGCGCCTACCGCGCCATCTCCACCGCCGTCCGGAACATCCTCGGCGAGCGCTACGAGTTCCCCGCCCAGTCCCTCACGACCGCCGAGCTTGAAACGCGCATGACCGCTGCCGGCGTGGATGGCTGGGAGGAGCGCATGGCCCGTGAGCTGCTGCGGGAGTGCGATGCCGTCGTTTACGCCGGCTACCGGCCCGTCGTGGAGCGCCGCACCGCCGACCTCCGGATCGCCCGTGAGATCGTCGGGGGAACGGGCTGATGCACTTCGCCGACCCCTGGCTGCTCCTGCTCGCGCTTCTGGCCGTGCCCCTCGCCATCGCCCGTTGGCGACGCACTGCCCCGGTCATTGCCGTGCCCTTCGCCCTCGGCCTCGACACCGCCCCCGCCAGCTGGCGCGTCCGCGCCCGGCGACTCCTGCCGGTGCTGCGGATCCTCGGGATCCTGCTCCTTGTCGCCGGCCTCGCCCGACCGCGCCTCGGCGAGGCCGAGGCGCTTGTCCCCGCGGAGGGCGTCGACATCGCCCTCGCCGTCGATGTCTCCAGCAGCATGGCATCGAGCCCGTTCAGCGCGGGCCGCTCCCGCCTCGACTCCGTCAAGGACGTCATTCGCGACTTCGTCGCGAGCCGCGAGAACGACCGCATCGGGCTTGTCGTCTTCCAGCGCGAGGCCCTTCCCCTCGTCCCCCTCACCCTCGACCGCGATGCCCTCGACACGATCATCGCCGGCCTCGGCCCCGACCTCCTGCCCGAGGGCACCGGCATCGGCGTTGGCATCGCCAGCGCCCTCTCGATGATCGAGGAGTCGAGCGCCTCCAGCCGCATCGTCATCCTGCTCACCGACGGACGCCACAACGCCGACTCCATCAGCCCCGTGGAGGCCGCCGAGATCGCCGCCGCCCTCCGCATCCGCGTCTACACCATCGGTGTCGTCCAGGGGGACCGCCCGACAGGATTCTCGATGACGACCATCGACGCCGAGCTGCTCACCTTCATCGCCGAGCTCACCGGCGCCAGGTATTTCGAGGCCTCGACGCCCGAAGACCTCGCCCAGGTCTACGACGAGATCGCCTCGCTGGAGACGAGCCGTGTTGGGGGCGAAGCCTTCGCCCGCCACAGTGAGCTCGGGCTCTGGCTGGTCGCCGCGGGCGCCGTGATCCTGCTCGGTGAGCTGACGTTAGGCCGCACCTGGCTGCGGAGGACGCCCGCATGAGCGACCTCAGCTTCGGACGCCCGCTCTGGCTGCTCGTCATCCCCGCCGTGCTCGTGCTTCTGCCGGTGGCGTGGATCCTCGCGCAGCGCACCTTCGCCGCCACGGCCGCCATCACCCGCGACCCACCCAGGATCCGCTGGGCCACGACTGCCGTGCTCGTCCTCGCCGTTGTGCTCGCCGCCCTCGCCGCCGCCCAGCCCCGCTGGGGCGAACGCAGCGCCACCGTCCAGGCCGGGGGCGCCCAGATCGTCGCCGTCCTCGATGTCTCCCGCAGCATGGGCGCCCTGGATGCGCCCCCCTCCCGCCTCGCCGCTGCCCGCACCGCCCTCGCCGAGACCTTCGTCCGCCTCAGGGGCGACCGCGTCGCCCTCGTCGTTTTCGCCGGCGATGCCCGCCTGCGCTTCCCCCTGACTCGTGACCTGGCCGCCGCCGCTACCGTCATTGAGAGCGTCGAGGGCGGAACGCTCCTGCTTGAGCGCGGCACCAGCACGGCCTCCGGGCTTGAGCTCGCACGCGAGCTCTTCGACGAGGAAAGCGCCGGTGGGCGTCTCGTTCTCCTCGTCTCCGACGGTGAGAACCTCGCCGGCGACCCCTCCGCCAGCGCCGCCGCCCTTGCAGCCCAGGGCATCGACCTGCTCGTAGCGGGCGTGGGTACCACTTCCGGAGCGCCCGTCCCCGTCCGAGATGCGCTCTCCGGGGAGCTTTCAACGCTCCGGACGCGCGACGGCGAGCCCGTCATCACGCGCCTCGATGAAGCCAGCCTCCGCGCCATCGCCGCTGCCGGTGAGGGGCGCTACATCGGCGCCAATCCCGCCGCCGTCCCCGCCGCCGTGCGCTCGCGCGTCGCCAGCCTCGATCAGGCTGCCTACCGCGCGACAACCATCTCCCTCCCCATCGAGCGCTACCAGTGGTTCGTCGCGGCCGCCGTCGTCCTCGCCTTGATCGCGACTGCCGTCGAGTGGCGCGCCCTCGCGAGCTGGCGGCGAACCCCCGCGCTCGTGGGGGTCGCCGTGCTGGCGCTCACCCTCGCCGCCTGCGCCACCGCTGCCTACAACCTCAACGAACGCGCCCTCGAAGCGCTGGACGGAGGCGATGTCGAAACCGCCATCGAGCTCCTCTACGAGGCGCAGGCCGAGTCCCCCCAGGACGGGCAGATCGCCCTCAACCTCGCCGCCGCCCTCCACCAGGCCGGGCGCTACGACGAGGCCGTCCGCATCTCCCGGCGCGCCCTCAACGACCGGGACGGCGAGATCGCGGCTGCCGCCCACTCCAGCCTCGCGCACCACCTCTTCGCGCTGGGCGAGCTTGAGGAAGCGCTCGACGCGTTCCGGGAGGCCCTGCTGCTCACCCCCGAGGATGACGTGCTGCGCCGTGACTTCGAGGTCGTGTGGCGCCTCCTCCACCCCGAGCCCCCGCCCGAGCAGCAGGCCGCCCCCCCGGCCGAGGGCGATGACTCCGGGGAAGGTGAGGAACCCGAGGGACAGGAGCAGCAGCCCGCCCCCGGACCTGACGGCGCGCCCGCAGGGGGCGGGGACGGCGGGCAGGAGGCCCTCTCGCCCCAGGCGCTCGAGGAGCGGCTCGCCGAGATAGACGCCGAGATCGCGGAGTTGCGGGAGGAGGCGGGCGAGGTGCTGAGCACCCGCGAGGCACTCGCTATTCTGGAACTGCTTGAAGAACGCAGCCGCCTGTCCGCGCAGAACCCCGTCCGCGGAGCCTGGAGCGATCCGAGTGACTACTGATCGGCCCCGGCTGCCGATGGAGCGCCGCTCATGAGCGAGACGGCGCCCGGCTTCGCCGAGGTCATGGCGCAATTCGCCTTCGATGCGCCCTGGTACGGGCTGTTGCTGCTCGCGGGGGCGTTCTACGGGGTCGCCTGGCTGCGGGTCCGCAGCGAACGCCCCCGCGTCCCTCCCGGGTGGGGCCGCCTCGCCGCCTTCATGCTCGGGCTGGCGCTCATCTTCGTGGCCACGCAGTCCCCGCTGGAGCACTACGGCAACCAGCTCCTCTGGGTCGACTTCGGCGGGATGCTGCTGCTCACGATGATCGCTCCGCCCCTCCTCCTGCTTGGCTCGCCCCTCACGCTCGCCTTCCGCGCCAGCGGCCCGCACGGACGCGCCCGCCTGCGCCGTTTCTACCGCGGACGACCCATGCGCATCGTCGCCATGCCCATCGCCTCCTGGCTGATCTTCGCGGTGGTCACCTACGCCTGGCAGTTCACCGGCCTGACCGAGGAGGCCGCCGCCAACGTCTTCGTCCGCGACGTGCAGCAGCTCTCGCTGCTCGCGGTGTCACTGCTCTTCTGGTGGCCCGCCCTCTGCGCCGACCCCGTCGCCTGGCGCATGAACCACCCCCTGCGCGTGCTCTACGTCGCCGTCGAGATGACGCACAAGGGACTCTTCGGTGGCATGTTCCTCAGCCTCAATACGCCCGTCCACGAGACGCTCGCCGCCAACCTGCCCGCCTGGGCCCCCTCTGCCATGATGGACCAGCGCCTGGCCATCCTCGTGCTCTGGGTAGGCGGAAGCCTCGTGTTTCTCGTTGCGCTCGCCGCGATCGCCGTCAGCTGGATCCGCTACGAAGCGCGCCAGTCAGCCCGGGTAGACCGCCGCCTCGATGCCCTGCGCGAGGCTCGGCGCCAGCGCGCGCGCGCCCTCGGGAGCGTCCCCGAGCGCCCTTAGGTCCGTCCGCTCGCTAGATGCCCAGCTCACCCCACAGCTCCGTGGCCTGCCTCTGCAGCTCGGCGCGGAAGTCGGGATGCGCCACGCTGATCAGCTCGGCGGCGCGCTGCCGGTGGTTCTTGTCGAGCAGCCGCGCGACCCCGTACTCGGTCACGATCGTGTCGGCCAGGTAGCGGGGGATGGTCACGAGCGTGCCCGCTTCGTGCTTCGCCACTATCTTCGAGAGGGAGCCCTCAAGTGCGGTCGAGCGCAGCACCGTGATGGCGCGGCCGTCCGGGCACAGCGCGGCGCTGATGTGCGTGTCCGGCTGCCCGCCCGTGCCGTTGATCATCTGGCCGCCGTAGCGGTCCTCGCTGGCGATCTGCCCCAGCAGGTCCACCGCCACCGCGCTGTTCACGGACGTCATCTGGCTGTTCTGCGACATCAGCGCCGGGTTCAGCAGGTAGTTCGGGTCGTACACCTCGAACGCGGGGTTGTCGCGGATGATCCCGAGGTCCACCCCGTCGCAGCCCGTCCACGCCACCGCCACGCAGCGGTCCTTGTGGATGGTCTTGCGCGAGTTGTCGATGTTGCCTCTCGCCCAGAGCTGCGCCAGCCCCGGCGACCCCAGCTCCGTGTGCACCCCCAGGTGCTGCGCGTGGTCGAAGGCGCCCGCCTTGAACATCAGCGCGCTGGGCGTGCCCACCCCCACCTGGATCGTGTCGCCGTCCCGGATTAGCGGCGCCAGGTTGTGCGCGATCCCCTGCGCCGCCTCATCCACTTCGGTCAGCCCGAACGCCTGCCGAACGATCTTCGGCGGCAGCATGTGGTACATCCCCTCGGCCAGCGCGATCTGGTCCGTGCTCGCCATTCCGAGCAGATCCAGAAGCTCCTCGCGATTCTCCTCCGGCGCGAGCGTCTGCACGCGCTCCCGCACCGCATCGACGTTCACCGGCGGGATGACGCCCTCGATGAACGCCGCGAATTCGCTCACGTGCACCCAGATGTCGCCGTGCCCGGGCGTGATGTTGGGGTCGATCATCCCGATCGTCGTGCGGCAGCGCTTCGTGTACGCCTTGCGCGTCCACATGTGCACGCCGAACTGCACGTAGCCCGCCTCGTTGGGCTCGCTGATCGAGGTGACCTGCACGTCCGGGAGGCGAGCCTCCTCGCGGCCCGCGTCGTGCGCCTTCATGCCCAGCATGAAGGTGTTCGGCAGGTAGGTCGCGATCTTGGCGTCGTGCGCCGCCCGCAGCGGCTCTCCAATGAACAGCTCGATCTCCCGCTCGCCGTTCTGTCCCGGACTAAAGAGGCGCGGCTCTGTCGGCGCCAGCACGCGCACGTGCATGCTGTTCAGTTGCTCGGCGCGGTCCGCCAGCGCCGAGCCGAGCGCCCCGGGCGTGAGCACGCCCATCGTTACGAGGTCGCCCTCGCCGATCAGCGCCATCGCCTCCTCGACGCTGCAGAGGCGCTCCTTGTAGGCCTCTCGCCAGTCTCCTGAGTGCGTCATGGCCTTGCTCCTACGTGAAGTTGAAGTTGAACCCCCGCGGATCCTCGAACGCTTGCGGCTCAGGCTTCTTGTACTGGATTTCGATCTCGTCTGTGTCCTCGTTGTGTCGCACCGGGAAGGAGGCCACCGGGCGGAAGGCCGGCAGCGACTTCGCCGCGCCGTCGCGCACATCGAACTTCGCCCCGTGCCTCGGACAGTCGATCTCGAAGCCCACGAGCCTGCCCTGCCCGAGCGGCCCGTTGTCGTGCGAGCAGCGGTTCTCGAGAGCGTAGTACCCGTCGTGCAGATGCACGAGCACGATCGAGTCGTCCTCGATCTCGATGATCGCGCTCTCCCCCGGCTTCAACATGTTTGCCGGTCCCACCGGGGTGAAGGGGGTCTCGCTCTCGGTCTGCTCGCTCATCGTCTGGCTCCTCGTCGGGGCAAGCGAGCCGTGGCGGGTGGCCGCGGCTCGCGTTTGCGTCGTCGCTCCGGACCTAGCGGTCCGGCCCGTAGATGTACTCGTCGATGGTCTTGTGCATGTGCCGGATGCGGCGCTCACGGTAGTTGATGAGCAGGCCCCTGAAGGCCCGCGAGTTCATCCCCTTCTGCACGCGCGGCAGGTTGTACGAGTCCTGGTCCAGCACCAGCCCGAGCGAGATGTCGCCGTGCTTGTGCTGCGCGTGCACCGGGCGTGGCGGCGGCTCCGCCCCCTCCGGGATGCGCACGTAGTTCTGCAGGTCGTAGTACATCTTGTTCGGGTCCGTCGGATGGGGACGCTGGCGGAACAGCATCACCCGCGTGGCATGCGTGTTCAGCGTGATGCTCGGGAAGATGTAGTAGTGGTAGTCGTCCGTCAGCTGGTCGTCGTTCAGCTCCGAAGCATCGATGCCGGTCGCTTCCAGGTTTCCCCGCTGCGCTTCCTGCACCGCCGTGCGAACGTCGTCGGCTGTGCCTTCGAACGTCTCCGGGTCGATGCCCGCGCCCCGCAGCATCCCCTTGAGCGAGTCCGTGATCTCGTCCCGGTTCTGGTAGCGCGGACTGAGCAGCCCGAACGGCACCAGGTAGCGGTTGTGCCGCTCGTACAGGTCGATCTGCAGGTGAACGTCGTCCAGCGACTCCAGCAGCTGTGGATGGATGCCCTGCACGTGGTACGACTCGTTGAAGGCGTCCACGGAGGCCTTCCAGTTGCAGTCCCACTCGATCGTCTTGTCCTGGACGATGTACTGCTGCTCGAAGTGGTACGGGTCGAGGTGCTCCGGGATCATCCCGAGGAAGTCCTCCAGCGGCTCCGCGTCCGGGTTCATGTTGAACCAGACCCAGCCGCCCCACGTGTCGCAGGGAATCTCGGTGAGGGCCGTCTCCTGGGGCACCCCCTGGGTGAAGGTGTCCTCGTCCGGCACGAACTTCTTGGAGCCGTCGAGGTTGAACTCGAAAAAGTGGTAGGCGCACTGGAAGCTCTCCGCATGGCCCATGCCCGGGTTGCGGATCTGGTTCCCGCGGTGCGGACAGACGTTGTAGAACGCCCGCACCTTGTCCTCGGTCTCGCGCACGATCAGGAACGATTCGGGACCCAGCTCGGTGGTGAAGTAATCGCCCACGTTGGGGATGTCGGACTCACGCCCGGCCATGTTCCAGACCTTCGTCCAGAGGCGCTCCCACTCGAGCTGCATGAACTCTTCGGAGGTGTACCGCTCCTTCGGGATTAGCTCCGTGCCCAGCTCCGGCTCGGCGGCTTTCCCCATCGGGGTTCCGGTCACTCGTGCTTCAACAACCACGCTCTGCGCTCCTTCGTTCGCCCGTCTTTATCGGCGGACACGCCACGTGTCAGAGGGTGCAGTGATGTTACGCGAAGCAGGCCCTTTCCGCCCGTTTCGCGGCCCTACGAACCCGGTGTCGGAACGACCTCCGTGCCCATCTCCTCGGGCTCCATCCCGAGCGTGATCAGCACCTTCGAGAGGCTCATGAAGAGCCCCACGCCCAGCGACATCTCGACGATCTCGGGGTCGCTGAAGTGCTCCCGCAGCCGCGCCTGCAGCTCCGGCGACACCTGCCGCGGGTCGCCGATGATGGCATCCGTCAGCGCAATCGCCGTCTTGTCTCGCTCGGAAAGCACCGACTCCTCGTAGCCGTCCGCTATCTCCGTTACCTGGTCTTCTGAAAGTCCTTGCTCACGCGCCACGGCGAAGCGAACGTTCTTTCAGTAGCCGCAGTCTGTCACGCGGGCGTTGCGCATCCGCGTGACCTCCTTGGTGCGATGGTCGAGTGCGCCCTTGCTCCAGAACGTCCCGTAGAGCTGCCCGAAGGCCCCCGCCAGCCCGGGCTGGTGCGCTAGCGCCGTGCCGAAACTGGGCTCCTCGCCCGGTATCGCCGAGCTCACTCGTGGTTTGGTCGACATCGCATCCTCCTTCGGAGACGTTAGTAGATCGGTCCTTCGCTTGAGGCAGGCATCGCCGCCTCGACCGGCGCCGGCTCGGTGCCGAATGCCAGCCGCAGCCGGCAGTTGGCATCGAACAGCGCGATTCCAATGGTCAGCGCCACCACGCCCGCCTCGCCGAAGTGCGCCTGCAAATCGGCGTACTCCCCGTCGGTCAGGTCGTGGTGCTGCCAGGGCATCTTCTCGGCGAGGGTCAGGGCTGCTCGCTCCGCCACGCCGAACAGGTCGCTCTCCGACCAGTTCGCCAGTGCTTTCACCTGCTCGTCGCTCACGCCCGCCTCGGCGTGACGCACGGCCAGCTCGGCTTCGCAGTCGTGCAACTGCGCGACCCGCAACCGGCAGAGCTCCAGCAGGCCGGCGGGGAGCAGGTCGTCGTCCCAGAGCTTCCCGTAGAAGGCGGCGTAGAGGTCGCGCAACTCGGGGCGCAGCGCCAGCGCTGCATCGAAGGGCGCACTACTTTCCTCGGCGTTCAGCCAGGTCACGGGGGCATTCTCAGGGCCTAACCCGACCGCTGCAATGCCCCCGGCCCTACGCCTTCGCGACCTGGGGTATCCGAACCCGTCCCAGTCGCTGCGCGACCTCCGTGATTCCCGTTGCGAACGTCGCCGGGATCAGCTCGCCCCGCTCGATTGAAGCGATGAACATGGGAAGGATCGTGAGCAGCACGCGGATGCGCACCGACTCGCGCGCGTGCCACTCCTCCGAGACGCGCCCCTCCGCCACCATCTCCGCCAGGTCCTTCGGCAGGTAGACGCCGCCTCGGCGGGCGTAGGCCATCGTCGCGATGACCGCCATCGCCCGTGGGTCGAGGTCGGTACGGTGGAAGCCGGCGCTCTGGCTCGCGGGAAACCGCTTGAGCGCGTCCTGCACATCCAGGCTCAGCGCCTCCGCCTCTTCGCTCGCCCCCGCAATCGCGCCTTCCGGGTCCTCCAGCTCGGCCGTGAGCAGTGCGCCCCCCGCCAGCTCCGCCTCCGCCGCGACCGTCACGTCCTCGATGCTCGCGCCGTTGGCGGCAAGGGACTTCAGGTGGTCGATCAGCGCGCCCATGACCGCTACTCTACAACTGAGCGCAGCCGTTGACGCCGCGCGCCACGGGCTGGCGTGCTGGAGTCGCTTAGCTGCGGTCAGGCAGCCGCCCGAAGAGCATGGGAGCTGGCGCCCTGTCCGGGGACGCTCGTTGTGTTGACCGGTGTTGGCCCGGCGTGGCACGCTGGAGTTGCTTAGATGCGGCCAGGCGGGTGCCCCGAAACATGGGCGCCGGCCCTGGCCGCTATTCTCTTGCCCTGCGCTCCTGGTGAGGGCCCTTCGTAATGTCCCGCGCGTTCACGAAGGCGAGTTCGCTGGATACGCGACGCCCGAAGGGCGCGTCCCGAAAACCGTTCGCGATGTGATGCACGAGTTGCAGGCCCTCGACGTAGATGGACGAGGCGTGCGTGATGCGGGTCGGCGTCGGGATGTCGTAGTTCTCAGCGAGGTAGGACCGTAGTTCGTCTTCTTCCGCGAGCGTCATCTCGAAACGGTCCAGCACAAGTTCGTATTGGCTGGACTCGACGGCGTACGAACGAAAGTGATGCTCAAGAAGACGGCGCAGGACGAAGTTGCGGAATCTCGCAGGGTAGGGAGACCGACCCCGTTCTCCCTTCAGGTAGTAGCCGGTGTAGCCTCGCTTGTCCAGGTAGACGGCTGATGCCCAGATGCTCTCGCCGGATTCAGAGAGTTCCCCAATCGGCTCCAGCAATCTGTTCACCGCGGGCTGTTCCCGCGGGAGTTTCAACTCCCTGTTCATGCCGGAGTAGTAGCGAAACGCTGCCATGTGGCGATTGATGTGCACGAAGGCATCATCGGTGAGGTGTAGCACCGCCGCTGTGTAGTACGGCGTGCTGACAAGCTCCCCCGAAGCTGGGTCCAGCCGGTACCCCGGATCCCCCGACTCTTCGACGAACAGGTAGTCGTGCTTGGGCATCACTGATCCTTACTGGAACAGTATTTGTACGGGTCAAGGGGAGACCAGGCAAGCGCGCTCTTGTCAGTCTGTCCCCGGCGCTGCCCTGCTGACGGCTAGACGTGGATCACGCGGTCGTAGGCGTCGAGCACCGACTCGTGCATCGCCTCCGAGATGGTCGGGTGCGGGAACACCGTCTCCATCAGCTCCGCCTCGGTCGTTTCGAGGCCCATGGCGACGACGAACCCCTGGATCATCTCGGTTACGTCGGGGCCCACCATGTGCGCCCCGAGGAGCTCGTCCGTGTCCGCATCGAAGACGGTCTTCACCATGCCGCCCGTGTCCCCGACGGCGATCGCCTTGCCGTTCCCGACCAGCGGGAAGCGCCCGACACGCACGTTGAAGCCCGCCTCGCCCGCTGCTGCTTCGGTCAGGCCCACGCTCGCGACCTGTGGATGGCAGTAGGTGCAGCCGGGGATGCGCCGCCGCTCCATCGGCCGTGCTGATGGCTGCCCCGCGATGCGCTCCACGCAGATGACGCCCTCGTGCATCGCCTTGTGCGCCAGCAGGGGCGGCCCCGCTACGTCGCCGATGGCGTACAGCCCCGGCTCGCCCGTCTCCAGCCACTCGTTCACGACGATAGCCCCGCGATCGACCGTGGCCGCCGTCGTCTCAAGCCCGAGGCCCTCGACGTTGCCGGTCACGCCCACCGCCAGGATGGCGCGGTCGAAGGTTGCCTGGACCGTCCCGTCCTCGGTCGCGATCGTCGCCGTCACGCTGTCGTCGCCCTTCTCCAGGGACTCCACCGTGGCGTTCGTGTGAATCGTGATGCCCTGTTTCTCGAACTCCTCGCGGGCGAAAGCCGAGATCTCCTCGTCCTCCACCGGCAGGATGCGGGGCAGCACCTCCACCACCGTCACCTCCGCCCCCAGCGACCGGTAGAAGCTGGCGAACTCCACGCCTATCGCGCCCGACCCGATGACCAGCAGCGAGTCGGGCATCGTCATCGGCACCATCGCTTCCTTGTACGTCCAGACCAGCTCGCCGTCCGGCTCCAGGCCCGGCAGCGAACGCGCACGCGCGCCCGTCGCAATGATGATGTTGTCGGCTCCCAGCTCGGCCACGGTTTCGCCGTCCTTCTCAACGACGATCCCGCCTCCGCCCGACAGACGGGCGAATCCGTCGAACACCTGCACCTTGTTCTTGCGCAGCAGGAACTTGACCCCGCTGTTGAGCTGGCGCGCCACCGAGCGCGAACGGCTCACGATCTTCTCGATGTCGAACGAAGCCTGGGCGGTCAGCCCGTAGCGCTCGGCGTCCTGCATCTCGCGGTAGAGGTCTGCGGTGTGCAGGAGCGTCTTGGTGGGGATGCAGCCCCAGTTCAGGCAGATGCCCCCAAGGTGCTCGCGCTCGACCACGGCTGCTTCGAGCCCCAGTTGAGCCGCGCGAATTGCTGCTACGTAGCCGCCCGGGCCGCCGCCCACTACGACTACGTCGAACGTTGTTTCGGCCATCGTGCTTCTCCCCTTAGACCAGCAGCCGGAAGGGCGCTTCGAGGTAGTCGCGCACCGAGGCCAGGAATTGCGCCGCCGGCGCCCCGTCAAGTGCGCGGTGGTCCCACGTCAGACTCAGCGTCATCGCCTTCTGCCGGACGGGACGCTCGCCCTCCCAGCGCACGTCGTCACGAAGCCGGTTCACGCCGAGGATGCCGACCTCGGGCGGGTTGAGGATGGGCGTGAACGAGTCCACCCCGAACATGCCCAGCGTGGAGACCGTGAAGGTGCCCCCCGCCATGTCGTCGAGCCCGAGCTTGCCCTCGCGCGCAAGCCCCGCCAGTCGCGAGGACTCCTGCGCGATCTCCTTCAGCCCGATCTGGTCGACGTGGCGAACGACGGGCACGACGAGCCCTTCCTCGAGCGCCACCGCCATCCCCACGTGGACCTCGCCCCGGATGTTCATCTCCGCGCCGAGGAACTGGGCGTTCATGCGCGGGTGATCGAGCAGCGCCTTCGCCACCGCCTTCATCGTGATGTCGGTGTAGGAGGGGCGCACGCCGTCGTCCGCCCACTCCTCGATGAGCTGGCCGCGAAGCTTCACGCAGTCGTCCATGGCTACGTCCATGTCCATCGTGAGCTGCGCCGTCTTCTGCAGGCTCGCGTACATGCGCTCGGCGATGACCTTGCGCATGCCGCGCACCGCCATCACCTCGTCCTCGCGAGCCGCTGCCGGAGCGGCTGCCGGCGCGCCGCCTGCCGCGGCCGCCTCCACGTCTTCCTTCGTGATGCGCCCGCCGGGTCCCGTACCGGCCACCGTGGAGAGGTCGACTCCAAGTGCCTCCGCCCGCTTCCGCGCGAGCGGCGAAGCCGGCGCTGGCGTTCCCGCCGGAGCCGCCGGAGCGGCAGTCGGCGCTGCGGCAGCCGCCTCGTGCGCACCGCGCACATCGTCTTCGGTCACGCGTCCGCGCGGCCCCGTGGCCGTCACGGTCGCGAGGTCCACGCCGAGCTCCTTCGCGAGCCTCCGCGCCGCTGGCGAGGCGGCTACGCGCCCGCCGGCTGCGGCAGGCGCCGCTGCTGCCGCGGGCGCTTCCGCTGCCGCGGCTGCGGGCTCGGCCGCCTCCGGAGCAGCGCTCGCTGCCGCCGCCGCATCTGCGCCGGGGAGCACGTCGGGAATCTCCTCGCCGTCTGCGTAGATCCAGCCCACGACCGCGCCCGGGTCGACGGTCGCCTCGGCCGGCACGAGGTGCCGCACGATGCCCGCGGCCTCTGCCTCCACCTCCATCTCGACCTTCTCGGTCTCGAGCCGGTAGAGGTCCTCGCCCAGCTTCACCTCGCCGCCGTCCGGGATATGCCACTCGGCCACGGTGCCCTCGGTCATCGTCATGCCGAGTTTCATCATGTAAATCTCGCTTGGCATCTCATCCCCCGTCCTGTTGGAGTTTCTGTTCCTCTGGCGAGCCGCCAGGTAGTGCTTCGTCGCGATACAAACCCGCGCAGGCGGCGTATTCGAGCGCCGCGTGCACGTCAACGACCCAGGGACCGTCCCGGGCCACTCGGAGTGTAGCCGCTTGCCCCGGTTTCAACACACGCTCGCGCTCGCCGTCGAAGGCGAGCACGCCCGGTCCTTTCAACGAGATGGTGTCCCCCAGCGCGAGCCGCCCGTGCGCCCGCACTGCGACCGGCTCGTACATGCCCGGCGCGATCGGCGCGAGCACGGAGACGCCGCCTTCCCCCGGACCAAGCTTGAGGTGCAGGGCCTCGTCCTCGTCTGGCGTGAGCGGCGCCAGCAGTCCGCCGATGGAGGTGATCCCCACGGCTGAGGGCTCCGCACGCGTGAGGACGGCCTCGCGCAGGCGCCCGCCGCCCCAGATCGCGCGCGATCCCACGAAGCGGTCCGCCGCCAGTACGGCGTCGACGAGCGCGAGGTCGTCGCGCTCGCCCTCGATCTCGACGTGGACGGCTTTGACCTGTCGCGCTACGGCCTCCAGCGGGACCTGCCCGGTCGCGACCAGCCCCGCCGCCGAGCCCGCCACTGTCGCCTCTACCATGGTCGGGAAGACGTTGTTCGTGCCCGTCGAGACGGGCACGACGGTCGCGTCGCGCCAGCCCAGGGCGAAGGCCCGGTTGGTGCCGTCCCCCCCGAGCGTGATCACGGCGCCGCAGCCCTCGGCCTGGAGCGCCTGGGCCGCCCGGATGGTGTCGAGCGTGCTCGCCGTCTGCGTCGCCTCGACGGCGACAAAATTCGCTTCGTCGCCGAACTCATCCGCCGCCGACGCGGTGATCCCGTGCGTATCGGGCATGTAGCGGAAGTCGCGCACGCCGCTCGCGAGCGCGCCAACGATGGCGCGCCGCACGATCGCGCGCTTTTCCTGGTTGTCGAAAACCGACGCGCGCGCGACGAGGCGGCGAATGTCCTTCCCCGAAGCGGGGTTGGCGGCGATCCCGAGCGGGCGCGAGGCGGTCAGGTCCTACCCCGTCCCGAGGATGCTTCGCGCCTCGGCCGCGATGCGCTCTGCGTTGGGCACGTACGTCTGCTCCAGCACGGGGCTGAACGGTACGGGCGAGAACGGCGCCGCCACGCGGCCCACGGGAGCATCGAGGTGGTCGAACGCCAGCTCGGCGATCTGGGCCGCGATCTCCGCGCCCAGGCCGCCGAAGCGCACTGCCTCGTGTACCACGAGCGCGTTATGCGTCTTCGCGACCGAGTTGATGATCGTCTCCGTGTCCAGCGGCTGCAGCCACAGCGGGTCGATCACTTCGACGCTGATGCCCTCACCATCGAGGATGTCGGCGGCCTTCGTCGCTTCGTGGATCATGCGGCCGTGGGCCACGATGGTGAGCCCCTCGCCTTCCCGTCGCACGACCGCCTTGCCGATGGGAAGCGTATACGGCTCCTCCGGCACGTCGCCGGGGAGGGCCATCAGGCCCTTGCACATCACGACGAACACCGGATTCGGCTCGCGAGCGGCGGTGATGATCGCGCCCTTCACGTCGTACGCCGTCGCCGGCATCACGACCTTCAGGCCGGGGGTATGGCAGAGCCATGCTTCCAGGCTCTGGGAGTGCTGCGCCGCGAGGTTCATGCCCGCGCCTGACATCGTCAGGACGGTCACCGGTAGCGTCGCCTTGCCGCCGAACATGTACCGCATCTTCGCGAGCTGGTTGACGATCTCGTCCATGCACTCCCCGATGAAGTCCATGAACATGATGTCGACGATGGGCTTGAGGCCCGTGGCCCCTGCGCCAACCGCCAGCCCGATGATGCCGGACTCGCTGATGGGCGTGTCGATGACCCGGTCCGGCCCGAACTCATCGAGCAGGCCGCGGTAGATGCCGAACACGCTGCCGGCGCCGGCAACGTCCTCGCCGGCCATGAACGCCAGCGGTTCCTCCTGGAGCGCCTGGCGAACGCCTTCCGTGATCGCGAGTGTGTAAACGAGCTGCCGCCCCGCGGGCGCCTCTGCTGCGGTCATTTGTGTCGCTCCTAACTCGCCGCGGTGGGCGTGTAGACGTCGTTGAGCAGGTTCGCCGGATCCGGCAGGGGGCTGTTCTCGGCGAACTCGATCGATTCGGTGATGTCGGCCATGACTGCGTCGTGCACGGCCTGGATCTCGTCGGCGGTCATCACGCCCATCTCGATCATGCGCTGTTCGTGCTGCGGGATCGGGTCACGGGCGCGCCACTCCTCGAGCTCCTCGTCCGTGCGGTAGTGCAAACCGATGCCGCGCAGGCCGACGTGGTCGACGAAGCGGTAGGTCTTGCACTCCACCAGCGTGGGGCCGCCACCCGAGCGGGCGCGTTCGATCGCCTCGCCGGCAGCTTCCCAGACCGCGACCGCGTCCATGCCGTCGCAGATGACGCCCGGCATGCCGTACCCGGCGGCGCGGTCGGCGACATCGCTGATCGCCTGGTGCTCCGCCTGCGGCGTGAACTCGCCGTAGCCGTTGTTCTCGCAGATGAACACGACCGGCAGCTTCCAGATGGCGGCCATGTTGGCCGCCTCATGGAAGGCGCCCTCGTTCGTGGCGCCGTCCCCGAAGAAGGGCACGGCCACGTTCATGGAGTCACGTCCCTCCATGCGGGCGAAGTACTTGTTCGAGAAGGCGGCGCCCACCGCGATCGGCGGGCCCGCCGCCACGATGCCGTTCGCGCCCAGCATGCCCGCATCCACGTTGGAGATGTGCATGCTGCCGCCGCGGCCCTTGTTGTAGCCGGTCTCCCGACCGAACAACTCCGCGTACATCTTCTTGAACTCGCCGCCCTTGGCCACAAGGTGGCCGTGACCGCGATGCGTGCTCGTAATCTGATCCTGGTCGCTCAGATGCACCATCACACCCGAGGCAACCGCCTCTTCGCCGATGTACAGGTGAAGCGCCCCCGGCGACTTCCCCTGCTCCATCAACCGTCCCGCCTCTTCTTCGAAGTGGCGTATCCGCACCATGCGGAAATGCAGGTCCTTCAGGACCTCTTCACTTGGTTCCATTGCCTGGCTGCTGTTGGCCACGGCCGCCTCCGCGCACAGTGGGATAGGGCCGCCGCTGCGGGCGCCCGAGCGCCAGCGCATCGTACAGGACCACTCCTACTGGACAAAGGCGAGCCCCGCTTCGGCTCCGCACTTTCGTAGCAGGGCGCGACTCTCTAGAATCGCGCCCTGCCAATCAGGCGGCCGCGGCCCTGGATCCGCCCGGTCGCACCCAATAACTAGGGAGGTTCCCCACACCATGGATCTTGGACTGCAAGGGAAGAAAGCCCTCGTCACGGCTGCCAGCCAGGGCATCGGCAACTTCATCGCCAACACACTCGCCGCTGAAGGCGCCGATGTCGCCATCTGCGCCCGCACGCCCGACAAGGTCACCGCAGCCGTCGAGGCGCTCAAGTCTCACGGCACGAACGTCTGCGGCGCTGCCTGCGACGTTGGTGACGGCGACGCCCTCAAGGCCTGGGTCGCGGCCAGCGCGGCCGAGCTCGGCGGAGTCGACATCTTCGTCAGCAACGCCTCCGCCGGCGGTGGTGGCTCGCTCTGGAACGAGCACTTCGCCATCGACATGATGGGCACGGTCAACGGCGTCGACGCCGCGCTGCCGTTCCTCACCGAGTCGGCCTCGCCCAGCGTGGTCATCATCAGCACCTCGGCCGCGGTCGAGGCGTTCCCGCCGCCGCCCGCCACCTCCGCCGGCGCCTACGGCGCCATGAAGGCCGCGCTGCTGAACTACTCGGCCTTCGCGGCCCAGCAGCACGCGGGCTCGGGCATCCGCTTCAACGTCGTCTCGCCCGGCCCCACCTACTTCGAGGGTGGCCCCTGGCACAACATCGAGCAGGCCATGCCCCCGTTCTTCGAGATGATCGCGAACGGCATCCCCCTGCGAAACAAGAACAAGCCCGATACCCTCGCCGGCCAGATGGGCACCGGTCAGGAAGTCGCCAACGTGGCCGCCTTCCTCGCCAGCCCGGCTTCCACGCACACGACCGGTGTGAACATCGTCGTCGATGGCGGCTTCACCCGCCGCGTCGCCTTCTAGCCCACGAACAGCGGGAGTCCCGCGTCGGTTCTACCGGCGCGGGACTCTTCGCGACCGCCGCCAGTGCACGCGCCAGGGAGGCCACCATGCCCAGAATCAACGCCTACCTCGTCGCGGGCGGTAAGTGGCACGACATCAACTTCGCCCGCCTCGAAGTCCTGAAGCTCCTCCACGAGGACGACGACGTTCGTGTCCGCATCGGCGAGGACTACAGCAACACCGAGGCCATCGCCGCCGCCGACTTCCTCATCAGCTACACCTGCGACGTGCACCCCACCGTCGAGCAGCAGGCAGTCGTCCGTGACTTTGTCGCGAGCGGCAAGCGCTGGTTCGCGCTCCACGGCACGAATTCCGTCATGGACTTCCAGGCCGACGGCGTTCACTGCCCGCGCGACTACCCCATCCTCATGGAGACGCTCGGCAGCCAGTTCCTCGCCCATCCCGCTATCGAGCCCTACCCCATCACCGTGAGCGAGTCCGCGAAGGACCACCCCTTGGTGGCCGGCATCGAGCCCTGGGAGTGCGAGGACGAGCTTTACCTGTGCGAGTACCACGGCGAGGTCATCCCCCTCATGGAGACGCGCTTCGCCGGGGATAGCGGTGCCGGTTTCTACGAGCACGACTGGCCCAAGGACGAGCCCCGCCTCGTGATGTACCTCCACCCCGTCGGCGAGGGTGAGGTGCTCTACCTCACGCCCGGCCACCGCCGCTCGAAGTACGACATGCAGGATCCCCCGCTGAGCGTCGAGGAGTGGCCCGTCCCCGAGCTAGGCGCCTGGACGCAGCCCACCTACTACGAGCTGCTCCGTCGCGGCATCGAGTGGGCCAAGGAGCCAACTCGGGCGGCCGCCGCCTCCAGCTAAGCGCGCCGCTCCACTAGGCGAACAGCAGCGGGTTGTCCGGCAGCTCCCCGAAGAGCATCGCCCCCAGGGTGTCGAAGTTGCGCGGCGAGGTTCCCGCGTGCTGCGTGGCCGCATGGATGTCGCGGAAGCAGCGCTCGATCGGGCTCGTCTGGAAGACCGAGGTGCCGCCCGCTGCCGTGTGCACCAGGTCGGTCGCGTAGGCGGCGCTGCGCGTCGCGTTCGTGCCCGCCAGCGAGAGATCCCGCCGCTGCTCAAGGCTCACATCGTCGCCCCGCAGCACCGTCTCCCACGTCTCATCGACCATCTCGTACAGCCACGAGCGCGCGGACTGAACGGCGGAGTGCGCCTTGGCCACGTCGTTGCGGATGGCGGTGTTGTCGCTGATCCGCGCCTGCGAGGTCCGCGCGGTCTTTGTCTTGGCGAGCTTGATGAACTCGTCGATGGCGCGCTGCGCGATGCCGGTCGCGATGATCCCGATGGGCGCGCCCAGGATGCCCATCACCGGGAAACGGTAGAGCGGCCCCTGGAAGTGCTTGCCGGTGACGCTTGCGCCGCCGAAGGCCGACGTGCGGTACTCCGGCGCGAACGCGTCCTCCACGGCCACATCGTTGCTGCTCGTGGCGCGCAGTCCCACCACGTGCCACGTGTCGATAATCTCCGCCTCCTCGCGGGGGAAGGTGACGAAGCGCATCTCGGGGATGCCCATCGGCGTCATCCGTGGCCGCCCGTTCTCCATCACCATGATGCCGCCGCCGACCCACTTCGCGTGGCTCGAACCGCTGCAGAACGGCCAGCGTCCCGTCACGCGGTAGCCGCCCTCGACGGCAACGGCGGGATTGAAGGGGAAGATGCCCCCCGCCCCGACTGCGCTTACTGGTCCGTCCGCGTACGACTCCGCGATCGACTCTTCGGAGCTGGACGAAGAGAGCGCTGCTCCCGTGGACCAGATCCAGAGGTTCCATGCCGCGGAGCCGTGAACCCTGGCCACCGACTCGAACAACTCGAACCCCTCGCGGGGCGAAGACTCGAGGCCGCCCAGCGACTCAGGCACCCAGACACCCAGCAGGCCCTCGTCCTTCATCGCCTCGAACGCGCGGTCCGTCAGGCGCCGCTCGCGCTCAGCCTCGTCGAGTTCTTCCGCCACGATGGGCGCGATCGCGTCGGCGCGCTCCAGCAGCGTCTTCTTCTCCGTGTCTGGTGCGATAGCCATTGTCCGTTGCTCCTTCAGTGGGGGGGTTAGGCGCGTGGCAGCCCAAGGCCGCGGGTCGCGATGATGTTGCGCTGGATCTCGCTCGTGCCGCCCGCGATTGTCTCGCGCACCTGGTTCACGTAGCCGACGCCCGGCATGCCCTTCAGCGGCGCCTTCTCGTCGGAGATGTCGCCCCACATGCCAACCATGTGGGAGGCCGTGCGGGCGATGCGCTGGCTCAACTCCGTCGTGAACAGCTTCGCGATCGAGGACTCCGAGTTGGGAATCTCGCCCGCGTCCTGCATCGAGATGATGCGGTAGGCCAGCATGGTCGCCGTCTGCACTTCGATGAACCGCTCCGCCCACTCGAAGCGGACCGCCTCGTACGTTGTCGGCGGGAGCTCGTCCCCGTGCTCGCGCAGCCAGTTCAGGTTGCGCTCCACCGCCTGGCGCAGGCCGATCGGCGTCCCGATGGAGGAGCGCTCGAAGTCGAGCGTGGTCGTGCCCACGTACCAGCCCCGGTTCACCTCACCCATGATGTTCCGCGCCGGCACGCGCACGTCCTCGAAGAACACCTCGTTGAAGTCGTGCCCGCCTGTCATGTTCACCAGCGGCTGAACCGTGATGCCCGGCGTCTTCATGTCGAGCAGGAAGTAGGTGATGCCCCGGTGCTTGGGCGCGTCCGGGTCCGTCCGCGCCAGCATGAACATCCAGTGCGCGCGGTGCGCCAGCGACGTCCAGATCTTCTGGCCGTTGATCACGTAGTCGTCGCCGTCGCGCACGGCGCGCGTCTGCAGCGAGGCCAGGTCCGAACCCGAGCCGGGTTCGCTGTAGCCCTGGCACCACTCCACTTCACCGCTGAGGATGCCGGGAATGTGCTCCTGCTTCTGCTCCTCAGTCCCGTGCTCGATGAGGGTGGGGCCGAGCATCATCAGACCGAGACCGCCCAGTCGCGGGGCGCCTGCCTCGGCGAACTCCTGGCTCAGGATGAACTGGTCCATCGGCTTCATGCCCGCGCCGCCGTACGCCGCAGGCCAGGCCGGGGCGATCCACCCGCGTTCCGCCAGCGCCACGCGCCACGTTTCCCAGAGGGGCTTCTCCTCTTCAGGGCGTCCCATCGGGAACTTGTTCCGGATCTCCTGGGGGCAGTAATCGCGCAGGAATTCCTGCACCTGCACGCGCCATTCTGCCTGCGCCGGGCTGTCTCGAAAATCCATGCAGTGGACCTCTCTTCGGAGTCGCGGTACGTGCCGGAATCCGTTGGTTTCGCTGGAGCGATGGTCAAGCATAGCCGTACCCCTCCCCTACCGCTACGCGCCCTTGCCGGAGTATGCGCCCTTGCCGAAGCCTGTTGACGCCGGTTCTAGAATGCGGACTACACGAGTGCGCCGGGTACTGTGATAGCCGGCGCTGAGGGGAAGAGGAATGGCTGAGAATTACTGGGGCAAGTACTGGCGCCGTCGCGTGTCTCGGAGGGGTGTCCTCGTTGGGGGCGCCGCCACCGCCGCGGGAGCCGCCGGCCTCGTGGCCGTCGGCTGTGGCGATGACGACGACGACGAACCCGCACCGGCTGCCACCGCCGCCGCGACCGAGGCCGCCACCGAGGCTGCCGGCGAAGCCGCTACCGAGGCTGCTGCAACCGAAGCGGCCGCCACCGAGGCCGCGACCCAGGCCGCCGCCACCGAGGCCGCCGGCGGCCCCAGGACCGGCGGCACGATGAAGATACAGCGCGCCTTTGCCGAAACGGGCTACGACCCCGCCATCACGATCACCGGCTACACCTGGGTGGCCCTCACCTATAACCACCTCCTCGGCTACTCCCTCTTCGAGGACGAGGCCTGGGGCGACGCCGCCCAGAGCTGGGAGCAACCCGACCCCTTCACCATCGTCTTCAACCTCGAGCCGAACCTCCGCTTCAACCCCGAGGCCGCGGAGGGCCGCCCGATCACGTCGCAGGACATCGCCTACAGCTTCGCGCGGCTCCCCGCCGCCTTCACCGACCTCGCCTCCGAGGTCAATCCGATTCAGTTCGCCTTCATGGCCGGGTTCGATATGCCCGACGCCTCCACCTTCGCCCTGCAGATGGCCTATCCGTGGGTCTCCGCCATCCCCACCCTCGGCTCCACCTCCCTCGCCATCGTCGCTCCCGAGGTTGTCGAGGCGAATGGCGGCAACCTCACCGACACCGTCAACGCCGGCGGCGGCGCCTACATGTTCGAGTCCCGCGGGCGCGACGGCTACAACGCCTACGCTCGCAACCCGAACTATGCCGGCCACTCAACCGCTCGCGGGCGCTTCACCAAGGATCCGCCCTACATCGACCGCTGGGAAGAAGCCCACATCACCGATCCCGCCACCGCCGAGGCCCGTTTCCTCACCGGCGACTCCGACATCCTTACCGGTGTCGTCGGGGGCATCGACGCCATCAAGGCCGACGAACTGCGGGACCAGGACGGCGTCAACATCATCAGCGGCCCCACCAACACCCACCTCATCATGGCCCTCGACGCCCTCAAGTGGGTGCCCTTTCCCCAGCTTCGCGAAGCTCTCTCCCTGTCCATCGACTGGGATGGCTACATCGACGTTGTCCACGACGGCAACGGCATCCGCGGGGCGCCCGTCGGCCCCCGCTTCCCCGCGGTCCTCTCGCAGGAGGAGATCCGGGAACTCCAGCAGTTCAACCCCGAGCGCGCCCGCCAGTTGTGGGAGCAGGGCGGCGGTGACCAGGTCTTCCCGGACGGCCTCACCACCCTCCTCGCCACCTTCACGGACACCCGCGGCACCCAGTTCATCGCCCAGAGCATCGAGGAGAACCTCGGCGTCAAGGTGAACATGGAGCCGGTGGACCTGGCCACCTATGTCTCCAGCCTCACGGCCCCGCCGGGTTCGAAGATCTGGCACTTCGCCCTCGTCACCGAGAACTCCATCTCGACCATCCCCGACTACAACGCGCTCACGCACTACGTGCCCACGGGCTACGGCGGGGCCTTCGGCCTCTTCACCCACGAGCACCCGCAGGCGGCGCTCATCCCGCCCGAGGTCATCAACATCACGCACGATGTCGGCAAGCCTATCCAGGACCTCTACAACGCCCAGGCCGTGACCCACGACCCGGAGCAGCGCACCGCCCTGCTGCAACAGCTGCAGCGCCTCATCTTCACGCAGTTCTGCTGCACCTTCCCCGTCCCCGTGGCGGCCACCGAGCAGCACGCTCTCCGCACCCGCGTCCAGAACGCGCCGCTTCCCCCGGATTTCCGCGATAACGGCTCCATGGGCTATCGGCGGTCCCAGAACATGTGGCTCGCCGACGCTTGATCTGACCGGGTCACCCCTGCGTCTCGCTATTGAAGGGCGCAGGGCGTTCGGTTATGAATGCAGGTCATCGCCCTGTAGCTATTACGGGGCACCCCAGGAGGGAAGAAATGGCAGAAGGGTATTGGGGAAAGTACTGGCGCAGGCGGGTCTCCCGCAGGCGCGTTCTTGCCGGAGGCGCCGCCGTTGGAGCGGGCGCCGCCGCCCTCGTCGCCGTTGGTTGCGGCGACGACGATGATGACGACGACGCAGCGCCTGCCGCCGCCACCCAGGCCGCTCAGGCCACCGAGGCTGCTGCCGAGGCGACCGAAGCCGCCGCCGCTGCCGAGGAGGCCGAGGCCACCGAAGCCGCTGCTGCTGCCGAGGCTGAGGCCACCGAGGCTCCTTCCGCCATCCAGCGAGGGGGTACGTTCCGGCACCAGAAGTCGTCCCAGAACACGTCGCTGGATCCCTCCGTTACGGTCACCGACCCGACCTGGACCGCCCTCACCTACAGCCACCTGCTTGGCTATTCACTCGTTGAGGAAGAGGCCTGGGGCGATGCCGCAACCGGCTGGGAGCAGCCCGACGCCACAACCCTCGTCTTCAACCTCGAGGACGGTCTGAAGTTCAACCCGGAAGTCGCCGGCGGGCGCGACATGACCTCAGAGGACGTCGCCTTCAGCTACGGCCGCTTCCCCTCGAGCCTCGCTGAGCTGGGCTCCGAGGTGAACCAGCTGCAGTGGGGCTGGATGGGCGTTGACCGTGGTGCGTCCTTCGACACGCCCGATGCGACCACGCTCGCCATCAACCTCGCGTTCCCCTGGGCCTCCGCAATCCCCTCGCTGGGCTCAAGCGCGATGGCGATCGTCGCCCGCGAGGCCGTCGAGGCCGGTGGCGGCCACCTGAAGGACACGCCCAACGCTGGTGGCGGGGCCTACATGTTCGATGCCATCAACGACTCCGGGAACACCTACAAGCGCAATCCCAACTATCGGGGGCACTCCGGCGATCGCGGCCGCTTCACGGCCGAGATGCCCTACATCGACCGCTGGGAGGACGCCATCGTCACCGACTTGTCGGCGCGGGAGGCCCGCCTCCTGGCGGGTGACTCCGACGTGCTCGGTGGCGTCGACAAGATTCAGGCGGAGCTGTTTGCGGGCGAAAGCAACGTCCAGATCATCGAAGGCCCTGCCAACGACCACGCCATCATGGAGCTCGACGGATTCAAGTGGGCCCAGCATCCGCTCCTGCGGGAAGCCCTCTCCCTCTCCATCGACTGGGAGGCCTACATCGACGTGGTCCTCGATGGCGAAGGAATCCGCGGGGCGCCCGTCGGCCCCGCGTTCTCGCAGGTCCTTCCCCAGGACGAGATCCGTCAACTCCAGCAATTCGACCCGGCGCGGGCAAAGGCGCTGTGGGCGCAGGGCGGCGGCGACGAGGTGTTCCCCGATGGCTTCGTGACGGTCATCGCCACGTTCGGCACGAGCACCCGCCACATCGAGTTCATCGCCCAGAGCATCGAGGAGAACCTCGGCGTTCCTACGCGCCTCGAGCCCGCCGACCTCGCCAACTACGTCGCGCTCGCGACGGCGCCGGCGGGCCAGAAGATCTGGCACTACTTCATCGCGGGCGAGAATTCGCTCTCCACGATCCCCGACTACAACGCCCTCACCCACTACGTGCCGAACGGCTACGGCGCCATCTTCGGTGGCGTCTACACCTTCGACCATCCTCTCTCCGCCGCCTACCCGGAGGAGATCATCGAGGTGACGAACGAGATCGGGACCGAGCTGCAAGCCCGGTACGACCTCCAGGGCGCAACCGTCGACCCCGAAGAGCGCAAGCAGGTTCTGCAGGATCTGCAGCGCTACATCTTCACCAACTTCTGCTGCGTCCTGCCGCTGCCGGTGCCCTCTGTCCAGTACTACGCCATGGGCGCTCGCCTCAGGAACGTGCCAGGTGTGCCCGATATCGCCAACAACGCATCCATGGGCTACCGGCGCGCCCAGAACATGTGGATCGAGGCCTAGATCTCGGGCCGGGAGCGAGAGCCTCGGGGTCGCTAAACCCCACCAGCGAGCGAGGGGGTCGAGATGAGCAGCTACATCGTCCGACGGTTGCTGCTCATCCCGATCACCCTCTTCATCATCACGATCATCGTCTTCATCTTCATGCGCGCTGTTCCCGGCGACGCTGGACAGGTGAAGTGCGGCGCCGCCGGCAGTTTTGACGAGACCTGCTTCGAACAGGTCCGCAAGGAGCTCGGCCTCGACAAGAGCCTCTTCCAGCAGTACACGCTCTGGCTGGGCGACATCATCCTCCGTGGCGACTTCGGTTTCTCGCCGATCAGCCGCGAGCACATCAACTCCGAGATCGGGCCCCGCGTCTGGAACACCGGCCAGGTAGGCCTTCTCTCGATTGTCTTTACCCTCCTGATCGGCATTCCCGTAGGGGCGATCTCCGCCATCCGGTCGGGGCGCCCCATCGACTACGGCCTGCGGTTCTTTGCTGTCCTTGGGCTCTCCGTTCCCAACTTCTGGCTGGCGACGCTGATCATCATCTTCCCCGCCGTCTGGTGGGGAACACGCGTCGCGCCCGACTGGGTCGGCTGGGAGGACCCGCTCACCCACCTCCAGATCATTGCCGTACCTGCGTTCCTGCTGTCACTCGCCGGGGGGGCGACGCTCGCCCGCATCGTCCGCTCCTCGATGCTCGAGGTGCTTCGCAGCGACTTCGTGCGCACGTCTCGCGCCAAGGGCCTCCGCGAAGCGGCCGTCGTTGGGCGCCACGTCTTCCGCCCCTCGATGATCGCGCTCTTCACCATCGTCGGTCTCCAGTTCAGCCTCGTGCTCGGTGGCTCCGTCATCATGGAGAGCATTTTCAACATCCCGGGCATGGGCCTCTGGGTTATCTCCGCCGTCGCCGGCCGGGACTTCATCGTCATCCAGGGCGTCGTCGTCTTCTTCGCCGCCTGGTTCCTCGTCATCACCCTGCTGGTCGACGTCATGTACGCGTGGGTCGACCCCCGCATCCGGTATTAGGGGAGGGTTAGGTGACGACTGCCGAGCAAGCCCCCGAACTCATCGAATTCCAATCGGAACGGAGTTTCCTGGTCCGGGCGGCTGGGGCCGTCTTCCACTTCGTGCGAAGGCAGCCCCTCGGGACCTTCGGCGCCATCGTGATCGTGGTGCTCATTGCCGGCTCGATCCTCGCCCCCGTGCTCAATACCCAGGATCCCGGGACCTCGATCCGCAGCGCCCCCACCCTGGGCGCCCCCAGCGGCGACCACTGGTTCGGTACCGACCGCAGCAAGCGCGATGTCTGGTCGCGGGTCCTCTACGGGGGGCGCCCCACGCTGCTCATCGGGTTCGGGGCTGTCGCCCTCACTATGGCCGTGGGGATCACCTTCGCCCTGGCCGCCGGCTTCTTCGGCGGCCTCGTCGACATCCTCATCTCCCGCCTGATCGAGATCGTCATCGCCGTGCCCGCGATCCTCTGGCTCTTAATGTTCACCACCGCCATCGACCGGAGCGTGCAGACGCTCGTATTCGCTGTGGCCTTTACGTTCACGCCCATAACAATCCGCTTCTTCCGCGGGAACGTCCTGCAGGAGAGTTCAATCGCTTATGTGGAAGCGGCTCGCGTGATCGGGGCCTCGGGCGGGCGGATCATGTTCCGGCACATCCTCCCCAACGTCGCGCCCCTCGTCATCGTGGCCGCCAGCATCACCATTCCGGCCGCCATGCTCTCCGAGGCCGGGCTGACATTCCTTGGCCTGGGGCTCGAACCGGGTACGGCGTCGTGGGCGCAGGACCTCGGCCCCAATAACCGCAGTTACTTCCGCGTGGCCTGGTGGCTCCTGGTCTTCCCCGGCGCCGCCCTCGCCCTCGCCGTCCTCGCCTTCAACTTCTTCGGCGATTCGATGCGCGACGTGCTCGACCCACGCCTGCGCGGTTCCGGCCTCATCTAGCGCACGCTGCCACCGGGAGGCGCACAAACCCGCGCCTCACTGAGAGCAGGCGCGGATTCGCTGTTACCGGAAACCGGGGTGCGAGCGGTGGCTACTGGCTTTCCAGCGACCGCACGACCGCGCCCCCGTGGTGGTAGTCCACCTCCAGCGACACCTTGCCGTCGTCGTTGAACTCCAGGTACGTCATCCCGTCGGAGTACCACTTCTTGCCCTTGTGCTCGGCCCCGAACGCGTCGTGGGTGACCGTCGCGCTCATACGCCATGTGAAGGCGACGCCGTCGTCCGCCGTCCAGAACTTGTCCGGGATGAGCTCCAGGTCGGGAGCCCCCTGCAGTCCCGCCGCGAAGAACTCGCGGATGGCGGGCCAGCCCACCTTGTCCTCGCCCGCCACGATGTCGCGCAGGATGGCGTCCTCCGCCATGAAGGGGCCGGGCGCATCCGCGTCCCCGCTGCTCCACGCCTTGAACAGCTCGATGGCCGTGTCGATCTCTTTCTGTCCCGCCATTGTCGCGTCTCCCTTACTCGCCCTGCTGGGCGTATGCATTGCCGATGATAGTCGAGAGGTGGTTGATCATTGAGAGCTTGAGCGCCGTCCCGATGGCCGCCATGTTTGGCGCCGGGTTCGCCCCCGTGATGAAGATGCGCAGCGCCGAGGTGTTCGCGCAGGCCCCCTTGAACTGGTTGAACACGTCCCAGTAGGCCCACGTCTCCTTCGTGATGACGTGGCCTGTTACCTCCGCGATGTACTCCCGCCACTGCGGCGGCTCCATTACCCCGCGGCCACGCATCCCGCCCAGGAACAGCCAGTCCTCGTTCGGATCGCCGATGTGCGAGAACTCCCAGTCCGTAAACGCCTGCACCTCGTCCCCTTGATGGATGAAGTTGAGCGGTCCCGGGTCGCCGTGCACCAGCGTCAGCTGCAGGTCCTCCGGAGCGTTCCGCTTCAGCCACGTGGCCGCCTCCTCCAGGAGCGGTTCGGGCAGCACCCGGCCCCAGCGATGCACGTCCATCCAGCGGTCCACCTGCTGATGCACGGCGTCCAGCGGGATGGACGGGATCCGTGCGAAGGGGATCTCCTTCTGACGCCAGTCCATCTGGTGCAGCCCGTGGAGTTTGGACACGTAGTCGCGCAGGGCCGCATCGTTCGGCGGCCCGCTGCTGCCCTCTACCCAGTCCATCAAGAAGAACGGTGTCCCGAGCACGGCCGGGTCGAACTCCACCCAGCGGATGTTGGCCACGGGGAACCCCGCCGCTCGCATGGCCCGCATCGTGCGCACCTCGTCCAGCGTGTTCGTCCCGAACATGCCCGCCTGCTCCACCCGCAGCGCGAACGACCGCTCCACGGCCTCGCCCCCCTGCCGGTAGCTCGCGTTCACCCGGAACATCCCGCGCGAGTGCCCGATGGTGATGCGCTCCAGCGGCCCCACCTCCACCCCGCCGTCGGTCGAGAGCTTGGCCGAGAGGAAAGCGGCTATCTGGGGGCGCGCGACCTCAATGTTCAACACGGCGCGGCCTCCCCCCGAATGCCATCAGCATCGTCATCGTCTCGTTCAGGTTGTCCGTTGCCTGCTGCACGATCAGCGGCCGCAGCTCCGTGCGGATCGCCTCCGCCGCCTCCGAGTCGTTCGCGACCGCATGGCTCAGGAGCCGGCTGGCGCGCTCCAGCGCCGTGAACCCGCGCGTCTCCCCCTCGCTCCCCTCCAGCACCGCCGCCAGCTCGGGATGGTCGTGCAGCAGCCCGCCGACCACCGTCTCCACGGCGTCGACCTGCGCGTCGACGCTTTCATCGCCCGCGAGCAACACGCGCGCGTACTCCAGCGTACCCATCAGCTGGCCCGCCGCGGCCCGCGCCCATGTGTCCTCCAGGTTGGGGAGGAGCTGGTTCTCGATGGTATGAAGCGCCCCAGCGAGCACCTCGTCGACTGTCGGCCGTTTTGCTTCCGGCATGCGCTGCTCGCTAGCCGCTGCGGAGCGCCGCTGCCGCTTCGGCCTCGCGCTGGAAGTCCCAGCCGCCGCCCCACAGGGGGTCGCTCGGGTCCTCCCCGATCTGTTCCATCCCCTCCTCGATGAACCACTCGAAGGTGTGGGCGTGGCCGCTGCGGAAGTCGTACTCGTTCTCGAAGCCCATCAGGGACTCCGCTTTCTTGATGCTCAGCACGGAATGGTGCATGCGCCCGAAGAGGTGTCCGTAGACCGGCTTATGCTCGGGCTGGCGCCAGTTGAACCCCCAGTTCGGCAGCTGGTCTTCCGGCACGTACACGATGTCCGCGGGCTTCCCCACGATGTCCGCCAGCGTCTCCACGTAGTACTGCGTCGTCACCCCTTCGTTCGTCAGGTTGAAGGCCTCGCCCTTCGCTTCGTCCTTGCCCGCGATGTCGATCTGGAACCGCACCAGGTCATCTACGTGCCCGTACGAGCAGGTCACCAGGCCCTCGTGCGGGATCAGGATGGGCAAGCCCCGCAGGAGGCGCAGGAACATCGGCGCCTCCATGTCGTAGATGTTGTTGTTCGGCCCGTAGATCGCCGCCGGGCGCACCGCCGACACCGGGAAGCCGGTCTTGCGGTGCTGCTCGAACAGCCGCTGCTCCGTGTACGCCTTGAACCCGCCGTACGTTTCCTTCGGCTGGTCCGTGTACGCGTTCGTCTCCGGCCAGGGCATGTTGCCCGACGGCTCGTAGCACATGATCGAACTGCAGTAGACGTAGTGCCCGATCTGGCCGTCGAGCAAGTCAATCAGGAAGTCCAGGTCGGACTTCCCCGCCACCATCACGAAGCCCGAGATGTCGAACACGGCGTCGAACTCGCGTCCGCCCAGCGCCGCCTTCATCGACTCGTTGTCCGTGCGATCGGCGATCAGCCGCTCCGTCCCCGGCGGCAAATCCACCGAGGTCACGCCCCTGTTCAGCACCGTCACCTCGTGACCCCGCGCGGCAAGCTCCCGTACCGTGCGCAGCCCCACGAATGTGGAACCACCGAAAACAAGCGCCTTCATCGCCATCCCTCCATGTGACTGCTCGTGGCCGTCTCTGGGTTGCTACTCGAAAACCACTGCCTCGAAGTGGGCGAGGCCAACGTCGTCGCCGCTCCGCAGTAGCGTGAAGCTCTCCGCCCAGGCGTGGTCGAACTCACGCTCCGTGCCGTCCGCCTCGACGATCTTCTGCGGGTGCGAAGCGTCCCAGACTTCGCCCTCGACATGATACTCACCGCGCCAGACGCCCTGCCCCAGGCCATCGTTGAAGCCACCGAAGTAGCCGCCGCCCTGGCAGTAGATCCAGCCCAGGTCCTCGAGCTCGTAGTCTCGCTTCGTGCCTTCCTCATCAGTCAGGCTGAAACTCCCCGACTTAATCCGCTTGGGCCCGTCGGGATAGAACTCGAGGTCGTGCGTGATCTCGTTCACACCCAGCTGGGAGTCGGAGAGCAGGATCGCGCCCTCCTCCTGCAGCCGGACGCCATCGTTGCGGTCCATGATCTGGTAGAAGCCCCCGTGGTCCGGCATGCGGAACAGCACCCACTGGCGCAACGCCTGCACGCGATCGCGCCGGTGCTGCGAGGGCGCGCCGTGCTCGGCGGGCCCGCCCCGACCCGGCATCGATCCCCACGAGTGGTTGCGGAAGAAGAACCACTTGTCGGGGGTCGCCGTGTACGTCTCCCCTGCCACCATCACCGACCCCTCGACCGTGCCCACCACCTCGTACACCGCCCGCGAGCGCGTGAAGCGGCCGTTTTCGCGTACGTACGACGGCGCGTCCTCGTAGGGGACCGCCGTCGAGCGGCAGGTCAGGTCGCAGGAGATGCCGTGCTCGTTGTCCTCGAGCACCAGCCGCACCGTCTGC
The DNA here is from genome assembly GCA_965214395.1 of Tepidiformaceae bacterium. Taxonomy (GTDB): domain Bacteria; phylum Chloroflexota; class Dehalococcoidia; order Tepidiformales; family Tepidiformaceae; genus UBA2991. The sequence goes on along the minus strand of OZ243954.1, from coordinate 2,672,065 downwards.
ATCGGCTCGACGATCTCGATCCGAAGCGGCCCGATCCCGATCGTGTTCATGTCCGACCGCAGCCGCCGCGAGAGCCGGATGTTGTGCTGCTTGCCCTTGTGGCGAACGCACAGGAACCCGTCGATCACGTCGTTGTTCGTGTAGAGCCGCACCAGCCCGATGAGCTGGATGTTCCCCTCGGTGTCGCACAGGCAGATGTAGTGCCCGTCGTTCCAGTGCTTGTCCGTCGCCGTTACGGCGCCGAACGCCTCCGTGATCTGGTGCACCGGGTGCTCATCGAAGTTGGTCAACCCGTAGCGGCTCATGGCTGCATCCCCTCGTCCGCGCGCTCGCGGCCTAGCCGTGCGCCACTTCAACGAGCGGCGCGAAGAAGTCGACCTGGTCGATCCAGTTCTGCGGGCTCGGGCACGGCTCCCAGAAGCCCGTCTCGATGATGATGTGCTCGATGCCCGCCTCCTTCGCCTCCTCGACCCTCGGGATCATGTCCGCGGCCGTGCCGCTCCACGACATCGGCCCGAAGAACCCGCCGTGCCAGGGCTCGATGCCCTCCATCGTCGGGTTGGCAAAGATGCGCATGTAGCTCTTCAGGGGCGGCCGGCCGAACTCTGCCGCCATCGCGTTCAGCCCGGCCAGGCCTTCCATGACCATCGCCGGCGGCGCCCCTGCCGGATTCCAGCCGTCGGCCAGCTCGGCGATGCGGCGGGCGCCTTGCGGGTTCCCGCCGCCGCCCATCGCGATCTCGATCTGCGGCTCACCCGCCGCGTTGCGCTGGATCGGCTTCGGCGAAGTGTCGCACTTGGGTACGTCGAAGAACTCGCCGTGGTACTCGACCGGGTCCGGCAGCCAGCACGCCTTGAGCGCCCGCACAAAGTCCGTCATGCGCGCCCCGCGCTGCGTGAAGGGCGTGTCCATGTGGTCGTACTCGTCCTTGCTCCAGCCGAGGCCCAAGCCCGCGATCACGCGCCCGCCCGAGAGGATGTCGAGCGTCGTCAGACGCTTCGCCAGCAGGATCGGCCGGTAGTAGGCCGTTACCAGGATGGACGTGCCGATCTGCACCCGCTCCGTTGCCGCCGCCACGAACGCCAGCAGCTCGATGGGAGAGAGCATGCAGCGATACGGGTCCGGCATCTTGTTCTCTTTGGGGCCGCCCGCGTACCCGACCTGTGGGTCCTCCGGGACCATGAAATGGTCCTGGACCCAGAGCGAGTCGAAGCCCGCGGCTTCGGCGTTCCGGGAGAAACCGAGGACCGCCGTGCGGTCCGCGTGGGGGTTGAGCTGGGGCAGGCACAGTCCGATCTTCATGGGCGCGATCACCGTCCGTCAGAAGTGGGCGCAGTCTACCGGGTTTCCCCGGGCGGCGATGGCCCCGTCGATGACGTTCGCAAGGCAGTGTGTAAAGGAAACTTGACAGGCCTCTCCATGTCAAGCAAACTTGACTTAGGAGGATCCTATGTCGGTCGACCAGAAGGCAGCCAAACGAATCTACAATCGCTGGGTTTGGGTGGCCTTCCTCGCCTACTCGGGGCTTCTTGGCGGCGTCATCACGGTCCTCCAAAACTACCCGGACGCAACCTGGCGTTACCCCGTAGCCATCACGCCGATGATTCCGTGGGTCTTCACTGTTGCCGCCTACGTCCGCTACTACCGGCGCATGGACGAACTCCACCAGCGCATGGCCCTCGAAGCCTTCTCATTCGCCTTCGCCGGCACCGCCCTCGTCACCTTCACGTATGGCTTCCTCGACTTCGCCGGGGTGCCCCGCATCAACTGGTGGTTCGTGTGGCCCGTCATGGCGACCCTCTGGATCATCGGCGGCTTCGTCGCCAGAAAGCGCTGGCTGTGACCCCCGAAAGCCCCAGGCAAGCCAATCAGTGGGCCGTCATGAAGCGCTTTCGCTACGGTTTCATTGTCGCGACGCTTGCCTATGTCGGGCTCGTCCACCTTGCGGACTTCGTCCTTGATGCCAACCCCGATGCGAACTGGCGCTACGCAATTGCTGTGCTGCCGGCAGTCCCCGTGGCCATCTCCGTGGTCGCTCTCGTCCCCTACTACAACCGCCTCCTCGACGAACTCCAGCAGCGCATCCAGCTTGAGGCGATCGTATTCGCCTTCCTGGGCGCCCTGGTCATCGCCTTTGGCTACGGGCTTCTCGAGTTGGCGGGGCTGCCGGGCATCGGCTGGAAGTGGGCGTGGGTGCTTATGGTTGCCCTCTGGTTGATAGGCGACTGGCTCGCCAGGCGGCGCCGGCTGTGACGAATACCCTGCGCGAGCTCCGCGCCGAGCGTGGCTGGACCCAGGCCGACCTCTCCGAGGAGCTCGGAGTCAGCCGCCAGACCGTAAACGCTATCGAGACGGGCAAGTACGACCCCAGCCTCCCCCTCGCCTTCCGCATCGCCGCCCTGTTCGACCGCCCCATCGAGGCCATCTTCCACCCCGACGCCTGAGCCCTCACCGCCCGCGAGCGGGAGGCCGGGCTCCCCTATTTGATACTAAGTATAGATTGAGATAAAGTCTCAACTTACTGCGGCCCTCGTGGCTGCGAGAAGTCTGACCCCACCCCGGAGGTTTCCGTCCCGTGAAGTTCCCTATTGCACTGGCGGCCATCCTGGCCGCCGCCTTCCTCGTCGTCGCCTGTGGTGACGACCCCGAGCCACCCGCCGCCACTGAACCCCCTGCCGCAGCCCGCGAGGTCGTCGAGGACGACCACACAGACGAGGACGACCACGCAGACGAGCACGAGGACGACGGCCACATGGTCGCGCCTGCCGAGGCTGGCCGCATCATCGTCACCGACGCCGCCTCACCCTACGCATCCGTCATCGAGCTCGGTTCCGATCTCGTTGTGCAAGGCGCCTTCGAGGTCGCCGCTCCCAACGCCCGCGTCTACAGCGCGCTCGGAGGCCGTTACGCGTTCGTGGTCGCCCGCGGCCCCGAAGACGCCGACGACCGCATCCATGTCTTCGACGGCGGTATCTACACCGTTCCCCACGGTGACCACGAGGACCTCGTCACCGGTCCCTTCACCCGCCTCCTCGACGTGGCCGAGGAGCGCCCCATCCACGTCAACGCCAACGACGAGTGGGTCGCCGTCTTCAGCGACGCCCGCGGCTGGGTCTTCCTCTTCGACAAGGACGGTCTTGGCGGTGGCGACGATGCGTACGAGCCTGTTGTCCTCGATACCGGCCCCCAGCACGGCGCCGCCGTCGTCGCCGAGGGTGGTTTCTTCATCGTCTCGACGAAGAATCCCGACTTCCCGGAGAACTCGGACGACAGCCTGCCCGTCGGCGTCGAGGTCCGCGATGTCGCCGACAACGTCATCTACGACGACAGCAACGGCTCCTGTCCGGGGCTCCATGGTGAGGCGCACAACACCGCCGGCGCCCTCTTCGGCTGCATCGGTGGCGTCCTCCTCCTCCAACAGGACGGCGACACCTTCAGCCACGTCTTCATCCAGAACCCGGAGGAGATGCTGGAGAACGCCCGCGTGGGAACCGTCTACGGCCACGCCGAAGCAGACACCTTCTTTGTCACCGCTTCGTACCGCAGCGAGCAGGGCTGGGGCCAGGACGGTCTCTGGCTCCTCAACCCCGCCACCGGCGCCTTTACGCGCGTGATGGACGAGTCGTCCACGGCCTCCTTCGGGCCGCACGGCGAGCGCTTCTTCGTCTTCACGGGCGATGGCGTCCTCCACGTCTTGGATGCCGTCACCGGCGAAATGGCGACGAGGGCTGCTCTCCTTGGCCCGGGCGCCGAGCGACCGCCGGCCATGATCTTCGTCGGCGAAGACATCGTCATCACCGATCCGGCCAACGGGCTCGTCAAGCGCGTGAGCCTCGACACCTACTCCACGGTCGCGCAGTGGGAGGTGGGCGGCACGCCAGCCAGCCTTGCCTACGTTGGCCTGGGAGCGGCCAGCCACTAGCTGCTGGTCGCGTCAGATTGAGTGTGCCGGGTGAGGGGCATTGCCCGGCGCTCCCTCGGCGAGAAGCCGCCCTCCCTGCCTGGGGGGCGGCTTTCTCGTGCGGGTTCCTACAGCCGGCATCAGCCGCCGGACCGTCAACGCCATCGAGACGGTTAAGTACGACCCTAGCCTCCCCCTCGCCTTCCGCATCGCCGCCCTGTTCGAGCGCCCCATCGAGGCCATCTTCCACCCCGACGCCCCGTGGCCCTGGCGCGGAACGGACGGGGTAATTCGCCTCCTCGTGGCATAGGCTTGACCAGTGTTGCGTCGGCTCGCAGCGGTATTGGTGACGGTCGCCTTCCTCGGGGCGGTGTCGTGTGGCGGTGGCGAGGAATCCTCATTGCCCTCCCCGTCCCCCACTGCCCCCCCGACGCTTCAGGACATCCCCACTGGTACCCCTGCGACCGCAACCCCAACGCAGGCGACGACTGCCACCCCCGCTGCCACCCCCGCTGCCACCCCTGGCGCCACCGAGGAAGTCACCCCATCTGTCACGCCCACCCCCGTCGCGACTCCCGCGGCGACAGCAACCCCCACCCCCGAGCCCACGCCGCTCCCGGTGACTGCGACCGGCCCGCTGCTTCTGATTTCCGAACGGGTAGGACTTGCAGACACAACCGAAGATGGCGCCGTCGCGACCTGGAGACTGTTCGTTTATGACGTCGGCCTTGACCGCTACTGGAGTCCCTTCGACTACCGGATCCTGCAGGAGGATGACACCCCCTTCAATGACAACGCGGGCACTGCTGCTGTGCCTCCCGTGCAGGCGGCAGGCGCGAGCCTGATTGTCTGGAGCGACGCGCAGGTTCGCCGCGTAACCCTCAGTGGCGACCCAGAGCTGGTCCTCTTTGAACACCCAGCGATCAGCCGGATGCTCGTCTCGCCCGACGGGGCCAAGGTCGCGATCCTGTACGGCGACCCCGGAAACCTGCTCGTTCTCGACGCGCTCTCGGGCCGCAGTCTGCTTGATTTGAACAGCGACGACCCGGTCCTTGGCCCCCTTCGTGATGGCAGCCAATTCGCACGGCTGTACCTGGGCCAGTGGCACGCTGACAGCAATGCCTTCAGCTTCTTCACAGCTGCCTACTCCGGCCAGGTCGCGATCGTCGGACTCGATCGTGGGGTCCGCGTGCTGCCCCAGGAGTGGACCGTCTCCTCCGACCTCCGCTACGCACTCCAGTTCAGAGGGCGGGTCCGGTTGGGCCAACACACCTTTGGCTGGAAGAGCATCGATGTGTTTGACGTAGCGACGGGGAACGTTGCTGCCACCATCTCGAGCGAAGGTGGAATGGAAGTCCCCTACGGTCGCTTCTACTGGGTGCATGGGGAGGAACATGCCGCCTTTGGTTCCCCAACGACACGTTCGCACTGGGAACTGCTGAGTGCGCTCGACACCGAAGCGGGCGAGACCAGACCCCTGTCACGTGCCGAGCAGTGGCGGGTTGACGGTCCCGCGCAGACCGACTGCTATTCGCGCGACTACTACGGCGACTGTGATGTGCGGTACGACCGTCGCGTTGTCTGGGAAGGGGCGGATGGGTGGACGCGTTACCTCGGTCTCATCGAGTTGGCCACCCCCCTCCAAGTTGAACGGCGTCACCCTCAGTGAGGTCGTTGCCGAACCAGCCCTGGCTCCTCCGCCGAGCCGTGAAGAAGTGGTCGGACCGCTCCTGGTCTACGAAATCAAAGGCCAGTACAGGTCTATTCCTGACAACGGTGGAGGGCGAAGGGAGAGCGTGACCAGGCAGGTCGTCGTCTACGACCAGGGTACCGCCCGGAGCTGGTCTCTCTACAACAATGGCCGGGCCACCCAGGTCGCCCGTGGCGGGCTTGTGCGCTTAAACGCCGCCTTGGCCCCGAACGCGTTCAGACTGCACTTTGTCTCGCCCGACGGGGAGGCTGTGCTCCTGGATGACAGTTCGGTGGACGAGAGCCGCTTCCTGGTCTCCCCCGATGGGCGCAAGGTCGCGATCCGTTTCTACGGCGGGGGTCTGGGGCCTGATGGCGGCTACAACCCTGCCCGTACCGTTGTCCTCGATGTCCCCTCCGGTGACGAGACCCTGCGTGTCGTTCACGACGAGATTCCCTCGGCCGTTGGACTCCCCCGTGCCGAGCAAGCCTGGACGGTCTTGGGCCACGCATGGACCTCGGACTCCAGCGCGGTCATCTTGCGGGTCGTGGATGACAACATGGGTTATGGCGGGCCTGCCGTCGGTGTCATCGCAAGACTGGACGGCGGCCTTCATCGCATACCTTGTCCCGTTAGCGAGTATTCAAGCTCGCCTTTGTGCCTTGCGCCTGACGGCAGGCATTTTGTGTGGGGGCGCAGCGAGGAGTCGGGGGAGTACACCCAATCGAACTGGCGATATGTCGACATTACCGAATTCGACTCCGGGCAGGTTCTGTGGTCTCTGGAAGCGGAACAGGCCCTTGGGGAGAACAACTGGGAGTGGGCAACCCCCACGCACTTCGCCTGGTCCAGCCAATTCTGGTTCAGCAGCCAGCGACCAGCCTGGGATGCGACACGCGCTGATGTCTCCGTCATTGATGTAACGAGCGGCGAAATCGAGGTCATAGACAGCGATGACTACCTCGCGCGCTTCCACCCCTCTGGCCGTGCAGTCACGGACTGCCCTGAGAATCCCGGGAATCCCTGCCGCATCCTCCTCGATGGCGAGGTCGTGGGGGAGGGGCGGTGGCCGACCATCATCGGCTTCGTCGAGTTCGACGACTCCCCCTGACCCCTAATCCCCGCCACCCGTAGACTCCCCGCCGTAGCCCCAAACTCGGGCAGGGAGCATTCGGCATGGGACTTCTCGACGGCAAGAAGGCGATCATCCTGGGGGCCTCCAGCGGCATCGGCTGGGCCATCGCCGAGCGCTTCGCCGAGCAAGGCGCCGAGCTCATCATCGCCGCCCGCCGCCAGGAGAACCTCGAGAAGCTGGGCTCCCAGATCGGCGCTACCCCCATCCGCTGCGACGGCCGCGACTACGACGACCTGAAGGCCCTCGCCGACGCCGCCATCGACAAGTGGGGCACGCTCGACATCGCCGTCAACTCCGCCGGCATCGTCCGCGGCAACATGATCCGCGACATCACCCCCGTCGAGCTCCACGAGGTCGCCGACATCCAGTACTTCGGCTTCATCTACTTCATGAAACACATGGGGAACGCGATGGCCGCCACCGGCGGCGGCTCGCTAATCAACATAACGTCGAGCACGGCCATCTCCATCCCCATCGGGCTGACGCCCTACTCCGCCGCCAAGGCCGCCATCAATTTCGCCACCAAGATCGCCGCCCGCGAGTACGGCCCCGACCAGGTGCGCGTCAACGCCGTCGCCCCCGGCTTCGTCCCCACTGCTATGAACTCCTACGGCGGCGGCGGAACTCCCATCGACGAGGCTCGCGTCGACCTCCCCGACGACTCCCCCGCCGCCAAGGCGTTCATCGAGCAGACGCCCCTCGGCCGCATCACCACCGTCGACGACTGCGCCGACGTCACCCTCGCCGTCGCCAGCGACCTCTTCGGTGACATCACCGGCCAGGTCATCCCCGTCGAGGGCGGCAACCACCTCCTGCGGCTGCCGTAGGAGAGCGCTCGCTTCGCTCGCTGAGTGGAGCGGCGGGCTCCCGCCCGCCTGAGCAGAGCGCTCGCGGCTGCGCCGCTTGCTGAGGAGAGCGGCGGCTTCGCCGCCTTAGTGGGCACCTTCGCCCCTGGTCGGTGACGCTCACGGTTTTGAGGCTCACTCAGCGAAGCGCTCCCCTCAGCGATGGCGCGCAGCGCCGAGCGCTCCCCTCAGACGCGCGTCTGCGCGGCGCTCCACCCAGCCGCGCGCCAGCGCGGCGCTCTACTCCGTCAGCCAGCCGCCGTCGACGTTCAGGTAGATGCCGTTGATGTAGTCGGCCAGCGGCGAGCAGACGAATGCGACCGCATTCCCGATCTCCTCCGGCTTCGCCCAGCGTCCCAGCGGGATGCGCGCGATGCGGCTCGACACCGCGTCCGCGAGCCCGTTGCCCGTCAGCTGGACCGTTGCCTGCGGGTCGAGCGGGGGCGGGTCGCCCGGATTGACCCAGGTCGCGCCCGGCGCCACCGCGTTCACGGTGATCCCGGTGCGCCCCAGCTCCAGGGCCAGTGCCCGCGTGATCTGCAGCACCGCCGCCTTCGAGCCGTCGTAGGTGACGCCCACACCCGGCGAGAACGACTGCGTCGAGGCGATGTTGACGATGCGACCGCCGTTCCCGGCCGCCCGCATCACCCGCGCCGCCGCCTGGCAGCCGTAGAACACGCCGTCGACGTTGACCGACCAGAGGATGCGCCACATCTCCGGTGTGATGTCGGCGATGTTCCCGCCGTACTCGCGGTAGACGCCCGCGTTGTTCACAAGGATGTCGAGGCTGCCCTGCTCGGCCACGATCTGGTCGATGGCGGCGTCGAAGGCGTCCTGGTCGGTCACGTCGAGCGGGAGCGATACCGCCCCCAGCTCCGCCGCCGTCGCGGCGGTCGTGTCCGGGTTCAGGTCCGAGACGACAACCGTCGCGCCGCACTCGCTGAGCACCGTCGCGATGCCCTTCCCGATGCCCTGTCCGCTCCCGGTGACCAGCGCCACCTTGCCCTGAAGGTCGATCTCCTTCGCCATGTCCGTTCCTTTCGTGGCTGTCGTTGCCGCTGTTGTTGGCGTGCGAATGCTACGCCGAGATCGTGCGCTCCTCCGACCACTTGGCCTCGAGGTTGCGCTCGACGATTTTCCATCCGCCTTCACGCCGCTCGAAGCGGTCGATGTACGTCCCGCCCACGACCCAGATCGTGCCCTCCGCCGTCACGTGGCTGGCGTGCATGTACGTGCGCGCCGCTGCCCGCTCGCCGTCGAGCGTGATCTCGTAGTTTCCGAGCAGGTGCTGTGTGTGCGTGAAGCGCGAGAGCACGCCCTCGGCGTACGCCGCCGTCGCTTCCGGCCCAACGAGGTCCTCCCCGTAGTGCACGATGGCGTCCTCGCTGAAGCAGGTCTTGAAGCGCTCGTAGTCCTTCGCGTCCAGCGACGTCGCGTACCGGTCGATGACCTCGACGATCGCCTGCCGGTCGGCGAGCTGCTTCGCGTCTAGGTCCAAGCCTGCGTCCTCTCGAGCGGCTCCGACCCCAGCGTCTGTGGCCAGAGCTCGAACAGTTCGTCGATGTCGATGAACGGGTCGTCGAAGCGTAGCGTCCGCTCCCGTTCCGGCTCGCTGTAGAGCGTAATCACGTGCCCGCGCGCCCCGAAGATGCGCCCGTTCGCCGCCCCGCCCGCATCCGAGGCCAGCCACACCGCGATCGGCGCCACGTTCTTCGGGTCGCGCGCTGTCCCCGCCGCCGACTCGCTCGGCGCCGCCCCATCCTTGTCCACGCCGAGCCCGCGATCCGTCATGCGCGTCGAGGCTCCCGGCGCGATGCAATTGCTGGTCACGCCGTAGCGGCTCAGCCCGCGCGCGTTCGAGCGCATCAGCCCGAGCTTGCCCGCGTGCGCCGCGGAGTAGTTCGGCTGCCCGCTGCTCCCGCGGATGCCCGCGTCCGACGTGAAATAGATGATGCGCCCGCCCTGCCGCTCCTGCCGCCAGTGGATCGCGGCGAACTTGGTGGGCGCGAAGCACCCCTTCAGGTGCGACTTCACCGAGCCGTCCCACTCGTCCTCGGTCATGTTGAAGATCATCCGCTCGCGCAGGATGCCGTGGGCGCAGCAGAGGATGTCGAGTTTCCCCCAGCGCTCCAGCGCCGTCCGCACCAGCCCCTCCGCCACGTCCATCTCCGAGACGTCGCCGATGGCCGCCACGGCCTCCCCGCCCGCCGCCGTGATCTCGTCGACCACCGCGTTGACGCGGCTGGGATCCATGCCCATCCGCCCCTCCACGTCCGCCCCCGTGTCGGCAACGATCACCTTCGCGCCGTTCTCCGCGTACAGCTTCGAGACCCAGCTGCCGATGCCGCCGGCCCCGCCCGTCACGATTGCCGTCTTGCCTTCCAGGTGCTTCGCCATCGCTTCGTCTCTTTCTACGGGAACGCCGGCTCGGGCGGCGCCAGCTCGTTGACCGCCAGCGTGCGCGGCATCTGTTCGAACAGCTCGTCGATGTCCCAGAAGGGGGACTGCGAATAGATCGACTGGTCCCGGAACGGCTCACGCCAGACGGTGAACTCGTGCCCGGTCGTGCCGACGACGCGTCCCGTCACGCTCCCGCCCTCGTCCGAGGCCAGGTAGACGATCGCGGGCACGACGTTCTTCGGGTCCATCCTCGTGCCTGCCGCCGAGAGGCTCGGCGCCGGCCCCTCCCGGTCGACGCGCCGCCCCCGGTCGGTCATGCGTGTCGAAGCGGCTGGCGAGATGCAGTTCGCCGTCACGCCGTAACGGCTCAGCGCCTGTGCGCAGGAGAGCATCAGCCCGATCTTCCCCTGCTGCGCCGCCGAGTAGTTTGGCTGGCCCGCCTCCCCGCGAATCCCCGCCCCCGACGTGAAGTAGATGATGCGGCCGCCCTGTCGCTCCTGCCGCCAGTGGATCGAGGCGAACTTGGTCGGCGCGAAGCACCCCTTCAGGTGCGACTTCACCGAGTCGTCCCACTCCTCCTCGGTCATGTTGAAGATCATCCGCTCGCGCAGGATGCCGTGCGCGCAGACGAGAATGTCGAGCTTTCCCCAGCGCTCCAGGGCGGTGCGAATCAGCCCCTCCGCCACGTCCATCTCCGACACATCGCCAATGGCCGCCACGGCCTCCCCGCCCGCCGCCGTGATCTCCTCGACCACTGCATTGACGCGGCTCGGGTCCATGCCCATCCGCCCCTCCACGTCCGCCCCCGTGTCCGCCACGATCACCTTCGCGCCCTGTTCCGCGAATATCTTGCAGATCCAGGAGCCCATGCCCCCGGCCCCGCCCGTCACGATTGCCGTCTTGCCCTCCAGGTGCTTTGCCATAGCGCGCGCAGCGTAGGCAGGCCGCGCAGGCGCGTCAACGCTCCCGGGGCCCACTGCCGACCCTCGTCCTATCATGGCTCCGTGCCCCGCCTCGCCCTCCCCCGCCTCGGACGCGCCGACTTCGGCTTCCTCGCCCTCGCCGCCGCCATCGTCGTCGGCGACCTGGTGACGAAGTGGATCATCCGTGCCCGACTCGACCGCACAGACGCCTGGCCCGACCCCGACTGGAACGTCCGCATCGTGCACTACACGAACACCGGCGCTGCTTTCGGCATCCTCGAGGGGGCGGGGTCGCTGCTCATTGTCACCAGCGTCGTCGGCGTGGCCCTCATCCTCGTCTACCTCTTCAACCCCGGTATGGCCAGCCCGCTCGTGCGCGCGGGTCTCGCGCTCATGCTCGGGGGGGCCATTGGCAACCTCATCGACCGCGTTGGCGACGGCGAGGTCACCGACTTCATCAAGTTCCCTGAGTGGCCCTCCTTCAACGTCGCCGACTCCGCTATTACGATCGGTGTCATCATCCTCGTATGGGCGCTCGTGACTCAGACGCAGACCGGCCAGGAAGACGGCGACAGCTCCTCGTGACCGAGGAGGGCCGTCTCGACGCCGTGCTCGCCGCCGCCTACCCCGACCTCAGCCGCGCCCGCGTGCAGCGACTGATCGCCAACGAGCACGTCCTCGTCGATGGCGCCCCCGCCCGCAAGTCGACCCACGTCGAACGGGGCGCGCAGGTTGCCGTCACCCTCCCCGAGACCCCCCGCGAAGCCGTCCCCACCGGCCTCTCCCTTCCGGTCCTCCACGAGGACGCCGACGTGCTCGCCATCGACAAGCCCGCCGGCCTGCTTGTGCACGACGCTCCCGCCGAGCCCGGCGCCCCCACCGTCGCCGGCTGGTTTATTGAGCACTATGCCGCCGACGCCGCGGCCTTTGACGTGGAGCGTCCCGGCATCGTCCACCGGCTCGACAAGCACACCAGCGGCCTCCTGCTGCTCGCGAAGACCCCCGCCGCCCAGACCGCCCTCAGCGCCGCCTTCGAGGCCCGAGAGACGCAGAAGCAGTACCTCGCCCTCTGCGACGGAATCCCCCAGCGCGACCGCGCCGTAATCGACGCCGATATCGCCCGTAGCCACGCCGATCGCCGGCGCATGGCCGTTACGGCTGAGGGCCGCAGCGCCCGGACCGAGTACGAGGTGCTCGCCGCCGCCCGCGAACGTTCGCTGCTCCTCGCGAAACCGCTGACCGGGCGCACCCACCAGATTCGCGTCCACCTCGCCGCCATCGGCGCCCCCGTCGCCGGCGACGATCTGTACGGGCGCGGCCCCGGCCCCCGCCACCTCCTCCACGCCTGGCGACTGACCGTGCCCCACCCCCGTGGCGGCGAGTTGACCGTGACCGCACCCCTCCCCCGTGACATGCTCGCCGCCATCGACGAGGCGGGGTTCAGCCCACAGGCCGCGCCCTACGCCGATGCCGTCGCCCCCACCCACACCGAGGAGGTCGCATGACCGGCCCCGTCCGCACCCGTTTCGCCCCCAGCCCCACCGGCGAGCTGCACATTGGCGGCCTGCGCACGGCCCTCTTCGCCTGGGCCTTCGTCCAGGCGAACGGTGGGCAGTTCATCCTCCGCATTGAGGACACCGACCGGAGCCGCTACGTCGAGGGCTCCGTCGAGAACATCTACGAGGGCTTGCGCTGGCTCGGGATCGAGTGGGACGAGGGCCCCGACATCGGCGGTCCCCACGGCCCCTACACCCAGTCCGAACGCCTTGAGCAGTACCGCGCCGTCGCGGACGAACTCCGTGCTCGCGGACGCGCCTACCGCTGCTTCTGCACCTCCGAGCGGCTCGCGCAGTTGCGCAAGGACCAGCAGAAGGACGGCCTCGCCCCCGGCTACGACGGCCGCTGCCGCCAGGTCTCGACGGAGGAGGCGGACGACCGCGCCCGCAGCGAACCCTCCGTCCTCCGCTTCCGCATGGACCGCACCGGTGTCACCACCTTCCCCGACCTCATCCGCGGCGATGTCAGCTTTCAAAATTCGCTCCAGGACGACTTCGTCATCGTCAAGTCCGACGGCTTCCCCACCTACCACCTCGCCATGCTCGTGGACGACCACGACATGGAGATTACGCACGTCATCCGCGGCGAGGAGTGGCTCGCGAGCGGCCCCCGGCACCTGCAGCTCTACGAGGCCATGGACTGGACCGCCCCCCACTTCGCGCACCTCCCGGTGCTCGTCGACAGGGACGGACGCAAGCTCTCGAAGCGCACCGGTGATGTGGCCGCGCTCGACTACCGCGACAGCGGCTATCTCCCTGAGGCGATGCTCAACTTCCTCGCCTTCCTCGGCTGGTCCCTCGACGACCACACCACCCACATCACCGTCGAGGAGTTCACCCGCGTGTTCACCCTCGACCGCGTCGTCCCCAACCCCGCCTTCTTCGACACGGAGCGCCTCGACTCAACCAACGGCCACTACATCCGCGCCCTCACCCCCGTAGCCTGGTGCGAACACGTGGCTGAGTGGCTCGACCGCGACCTCCCCGCCGACGTTCCCCGCCCCCTCGATTCCCAGCTGGTTGCGGACCTCTCCCCCCTCCTCCAGGAACGCGTAACCCGCCTCGAGGAGCTCGCCGGCCTCTCGCGTTTCATGTTCGGCGAGCTGGCCGACTACCCCTCCGACCTCCTGACCGAGCGCATCAAGGGTGACACCGAGCTCGCCGCCCGCACACTCGATGCCGCCGTTGCCGCCGTGGAGGGAGTCGGTCCCGACGCCTGGGGCCTCGAATCCGTTGAGGGGGCCCTTCGCGGGCTGCAGGACACGCTCGACCTGAAGCTGCGGAAGTTCGTCTCCGTCCTCTACGTCGCCATCATGGGAGCCCCGCGCGGCATCCCCCTGTTCGACTCCGTCGCCCTGCTCGGACGCGACGAGGCGCTCGCCCGCCTCCGGGGAGCCCGCGCGAAGCTCGCCTGACCGCTAACGCAGCGCGATCGCGCGGTCGCGTTTGCGCGGCAGGTTGAACCACGGTTCGTCGCAGAATGCGAAGTCGTCCTCGCTCAGCGTCAGCTCCGCCCCGCCGACCGATTCCTCGATCTGCTCCGGCCGGCTCGCCCCCACGATCGCCGACGTGACACCGTCCTGCGCGATTACCCACGCGATCGCCGCGTGCGTCAGGGAGGTGTCGCGCTGGGCGAAGTACGTTCGCAGCCGCTCGACCTCCTGGAACTGCACCTCGTCCCAGTAGCGGGCGCGGTAGCGAGGCCCCGCGTTCCCCAGGGTGAAGCGCGTCTGCTCGCGCAGGTCCTCGGTGCCCGCGTACTTGCCCGTCAGCATCCCGCCCGCGAGCGGGTTATAGGCGATGATGCCGACCCCCTCTGCCCGGCACAGGGGCAGCAACTCGTTCTCGATCTCGCGGTAGAGGATGTTGTAGCGGGGCTGGTCGCAGTCGTACCGGGCGATGTCCAGCCGCTCGCTCGTCGCCAGCGCCCGCGCCAGTCCCAGGCCTGGTAGTTCGAGCACCCGATGTAGCGCACCTTGCCCCAGCGCACCAGATCGTCGAGCGCCTTCAGCGTTTCGTCGATGGGTGTGTCCGAATCGGGGAAGTGCGTCTGGTACAGGTCGATGTAGTCCGTTCCCAGCCGCTCCAGGCTCGCATCGACCGCGCTCAGGATGTGCTGCCGGGACAGGCCGACATCGTTCGGCCCCTCCCCTGTCGCCCCTCGCGCCTTCGTCGCTACCACAACGCGGTCGCGAGGCATGCGCGTGAGCCATGTGCCCACGATCTCCTCGGTCGTGCCCGTGTCCTCGCTCCCCATCGGGTACACGTCCGAGGAGTCGAGGAAGTTCACGCCCGCGTCCCACGCGATGTCCATGATGCGGTGCGCCGCTGATTCGTCGGTCTGGAAGCCGAACGTCATCGTTCCCAGGCAGATCGTGGAGACGCGCAGACCCGTGCGTCCCATCCTCCGGTACTCCATCGTGTGTCCTCCTCTGCTGCCTACGACCGCAGGTACGGCGTCAGCAACTCAACGTAGAAACTGGCCCGTTCGGGCCGCAGGTGCGTGCCATCGTCCCACAGCACCTCGGGATGCTCCTCCAGCGCCGCCCGCCAGTCCACCAGGACCGCCCGCCGGTGGCGCTCCACCCCCTGCCTGATGACCTCGTTGTTTCCCTCTTCCCACGAGCGCGTCACCTTGAGCGAGAGGAAGACGACGCGCCGGCTCGGTCCCACCACCTCCATGATCTGCTCGAACTGTCCGTCCGTGAATACGCCGTTGTTGCCGACGTGGAGTAGCACGACCGGCCCCAGTCGCCCGTTGTCCCTCCGCTCACGCAGCAGCCGGATAGCTTGCGAGATCTGCCGCCCGACGGCGGCGTCGAGGTCGATGCCCGGCACGTCCGCCGCGAGCCGATGCGCCGCCCCCAGCATCACCGAGTCTCCGATCGCCGTGACCCGGACCGTACTCTCGCCCCCGAGGCGCCAGTCGCTGCGCGTGATGCGCTCCAGCGCGCTGGAGCCCGTCTCAAGCGTGGACCTCAAAGCGGCGACGGATGCCGCCTGCTCACTCGCTGCCACGAGGTCGCCGGGCTCCGGCATCGCAAGAGCGACCGGATCGCCCGTTGCCGCCGCCGCGACCGCGCCAGCAGGCGATTCCGCAAGAGCCGGTGTGGTCTGCGAAGGCTCGGGGGCGCGCCGGAGGGACACTGCCCTGTCGAGGATGGGCTCTGCCGCCGGTGCGGCCACTTCCGTTTTCGCCACGGAGACGTTCGTGAGCTGCACGCGCTCAAGCGCGAAGTACGGCGGCTCTTCCTGCCCCTGTGCGAGCGTCATGAACACGACGACTGCGCCCACGCCGGCAGCGCCCGAAGCCCCCGCGAACGCAACGCCCCCCCGCTGCCAGTGCGGCCAGCTCGCCAGCTCCCTGAGTCGCACGCGGATTCGTCCCAGCCCGCCCTCGCGGATCGGCTTTTCCACCCAGCGGTAGGAAACCTCGGCCAGCCACAGCGTGATCACGACCTGCATCGCGAAGAGCGCCACCCCGTCGAGTGGTACATCGACCCCGGGGCGGGTCAGCGCCATCACCGGCCAGTGCCAGAGGTAGATACCGTAGGAACGCACGCCGATCCAGCGCAGCACGGGTATCCCCAGTCCTCGCGTGAGGGGTGAGCGTTCGTGGGTGGCGGCCACGATCAGGGCTGCTGTCGCCACCCCAACCACCGCGAAGCCGCCCTCGTACAGGAAGGGTGTCTCCCCGTTGGCCAGCAGCGTGAAGCCGACCAGTGCCGCCAGCCCCGCCAGCCCCAGCACCGTCAGCCCCGACATCCCCGCCAGCGCCCGCAAGCCACCGCCGCCCATGCTCTGCCTCGCGGTCCACACGAACGCCAGCGCCGACCCGATCAGGAGCCCCGAGGCCCGCGTATCCGTGCCGTAGTAGATGCGCGTGACCGTGCTTCCCGGCTCGTAGAGCGCGGCCATCGCGACCGCGGAGGCCACCGCCCCGGCCACGATGAGCACCAGCGTGAGCCGCCTTCGCAGCACCCCCAGCCCTCCCGCCATCAGGAGTGGCCACACCACGTAGAACTGCTCCTCCACCGCCAGCGACCAGAGATGGCGCAGCAGCGAGGGGCGCTCCCACGAGTCGAAATACGTCTCGCCCGCCACGATCAGGTCCCAGTTCGTGACGTAGGCGAGGGCGGCCACAACGTCGTGCCGCAGGCCGGCTGCCTCGTCGGGAGCGAACAGCAGGCTGTAGGCGGCCACGCCCACCAGCAGCAGGACCAACGCCGGCAGCAGCCGTCGCGCCCGGCGCAGCCAGAAGCCGCCGAGCGCGATGCGCCCGTGCTCCTCGCGTTCCGCCAGCAGCGCCCGCGTGATGATGTAGCCGCTGATGACGAAGAAGACCTCGACACCGAGGAACCCGCCCGGCGCGATGCCCAGCGTCGAGTGGAAGAGCACGACGGCAATCACAGCCAGCGCCCGCATACCGTCGAGTCCCGGCAGGTAGCGCTGCGCTGGAGGCGGTGGCGGAGCTGACGAGGGAGGTCCGTGTCGGAAGGGCCTCAACCTCGCTGGCGTTGCCTGCGGCACGGGCGTCCCGTGCTGGATGGCGAGTAGGGATAATTCAGACAATCCCGCGAACAATAAGGGAAGGCCTGAGAACGTTCATCATGGCTTCTTCCGCTACCCTGCACGCACCGGAGGTGCCTGTGAGCGCCGCTGCGACACGCGAATGGCGCATCGTTGCCTTCCTCGACCACGAGGACGACCCCGCCACCATGGCGAACCCCGTCCACAGCACGGAGTTCGCCAGCGTGCTCGGCTTCGCCGGCCCGCTCGTCGCTGGCGCTACCGTCTGGGGTTGGAGCGTTCCCGCCATCATCGAGACCCTTGGCGACCGCTGGCTCGACCACGGCTGGGCGCGTTTCCGCTTCCGCCAGCCCGTCTACCCCGGCGATGAGGTACGCATCACCCTCTCCCCCGGGGACGGAGGCGCCTTCGCCCTGCGCATGATCAACCCCGACGGCGTCGACTGCGTCGTGGGGGAGGTGGGGCTCGGCGGGAACGCTGCCCTCTCGGACTTCGAGCCGCCCGCCCGCATGGACCCCGCCCCTTCCCCCGACCCCCAGCCGGAACCCCGTATCGCCCCCGTCCTCGTCGGCGCCGGCTGGACCCCCATGGCCGTCGACGCCTCCCCCGAGACCCTCCGCGCCTACATGCACCTCAGTCACCGCTCCGACGAGCCCCGCTTCGCCGGCGACAGCCCTCGCCTCCACCCCGCCTGGCTGGTGGCCCGTGCGGAGGCGCTCATGCGCCACAACTTCGCCATCGCTAGCTCCATCCACACCCGCAGCGAGGTCGAGTTCCTCGCCCCTGCCCACGCCGGTGGGGAGGTAGTGACGGGTGGGCGCTGCGTCGCCCTCTACGAGCGCAAGGGCCGCCCCTTCGTCGATTTCGACTGCCTCGTGCGTGGCCCCGACGGACGCGACCTCGCCCGCATGCGCCACACCACCATCTTCGATGCCACGGCAGGTGTTTCATGATCGATTCCATCGCGAATTTCCTCCGCTATTTCGACGGCGTTCACCGTCGTGCCCTGCGCGATCTCGCCGCCCTTCCCCCCGAAGCTGCTACGTGGAGACCGCCGGCCGGCGAGGGCGAAGCCGCCTGGGCCGTCCCCGAGCTGGTCGCCCACATCGCCCGCTCGCGCGGCTTCTTCGCCGGCGTCTATCACGACGAGGGCTGGATCATGCCGCCGGCTCCCGACACCTCCACCCCCGAGTCGTGGGCGGCCGCCCTTGAGGAGAGCGCCTCCGCCTTGCAGTCCCGCCTCCAGGACACACCCGACGAGTGGCTCCAGCGCCGCGTTCCCCTCATCGAGGGCGACGCCACGCTCGCAGGCTGGCGCGTCCTCATGATGCTGCTCGAGCACGAGGTCCACCACCGCAGCCAGATCGATACCTACGCCGGACTCAACGGCTGGTCCCCGCCCGACATCTTCGGGATGAGCGCCGAGGGCATCGACGAGCGTGAGGCGACTCAACGCCGGCGCCTCGCCGAACGCAAGTCGTAGCCCTGCGAATCGCGCTTCCCGTCCCCGCACCGTACCCTTCGCGCGGAGGTGCGATATGAGCGTGATGGATGACTTCCGCATGGACGGCCACGTTGGCGTGATCACCGGTGGAGGGCGGGGAATCGGCGAGGGAATCGCCTTCGCCATGGCCGATGCCGGCGCGGACGTTGTTGTCGCCGCCCGCCGCGAGAACGACCTCGCCCGCGTGGTCGAAGGCGTCGAGGCGCGCGGGGCCCGCGGCCTTGCCGTTCCCACCGACGTGCTCGATCGATCCGCCATCGAGCGCCTCGCCGCTGCCACCGTCGAGAAGTTCGGCAAGATCACCTGCTGGGTGAACAACGCCGGTGGCAGCCAGGACCGCGTCGTCCGCGACCTCGCCGAAGTGCCGGACGAGGTCTGGGACGAGATGATCGAGTTCAACCTCACCTCCGCTTTTCTCGGCGTGCGCGCCGCCCTTCCCCACATGGGCGAGGGGTCGAGCATCATCAACATCGTCTCCGGCGCGGCCCTCAACGCCGCACCTCACACGGGCGCGTACGGAGCCGCAAAGGCCGGTGTCGTGAACATGACCATGACCCTCTCGCGCGAGCTCGCCGAGCGCCGCATCCGCGTGAACGGGATCGCCCCCGGCCCCATCGTCACCGAGCAGTTCTCCGCGATGTTCCCGATGACGGAGGAGGAGCAGGAGGCCTACGGCAACCGGCTTCCTACCGGTCGCATGGGCCGGCCCAGCGACATCGGCGCCGGCGTCGTCTACCTCGCCTCCGAGGCCGGCTCCTGGATCACCGGTCAGACCATCGCCATCAACGGCGGACACGTGCCCGGCTCCATCGCCGTGGTCGTCCGCGACGAGTAACCCCGCCCGCGAGCGTTCGCCTTCGGCGCTACGCTCACCACCCCCGAGGAGGAACCCATGATCGAGAAACAGGAACTGGCCGACGGCATCCGCTTCGCCGGCCGCCGCGCCGCCGCCGCCCTTGAGCACGTCCCCGACTTCGACCGCCAGCTCGCGCAGGAGTGGACCACCGCGGACGCCTTCCGGCACATCGCCGCGGGCGCCGGCGCGCTCGCGGGCTTCTACGGAATGCTGGGTACCGACGCCCTTGAGTCGTTCAGCAACGAAGACGCCGCTTCCGGTAATGACCGCACGATCGAGGGCATGGCCGAGGTCTCCCGTGAGCAGCTGGGCGCGATGATCCTGGAGGGCTCCGAGACCTCCGCTTCCTTCGTCGAGACGCTGGATGAGGACGACCTCGCCACCGTGGTCACCCTCGGTGACTACCGCATGCCCAAGGCCGAGCTTGTCGCCCAGATCTGGATCCACCACCCCATCCACCACGCCTACGAGGCGAGCCAGCGCTGGCCGCTGTAGCCAGCGCCCGGTTCATGGGTCGAGAATCCGGTCCAGGTCGATCGTTTGGAGGCGCGCCCGCAGCCGCCGCACCCACGCGCGCGCCATGTCGGCGCCCCGGTTCTCGCCAACGCCTATGTCCAGGATCGTGAGCAGGCCGAGTGTCTGTACGGTCGTGAGCAGCCCCCACTGGTAGTGCCGCTCGAACGCCTCGAAGGGGTAGCCGCTCACCCCGTACTCCTCGAGGGCCGCGTGGTAGACGCGGAGCAGGCCGGCCTCGTCCTCGGGCGTTAAGTCGTCGCTCGCCCCCGAGAGGAACCAGGTCACGTCGTACGCCGCTGGCCCCCGCCGGATGGCCTGCCAGTCGAAGAAGACCGGCTCCTCGCCCCGAAAGACGAGGTTGTCCAGACGCAGGTCACCGTGGACGAGGGTGGGGGGCGCCTCCCCCTGTATCCGCTCGATCGTCTCGACCCCGTTCTCGCTGACCCACCCCACCAGTCGCTCGAACTCCTCGTCGAAGAGTTCCGGGTGCCGCTCCCGGAACTCTCCACGCATCTCCATGAACATGCTCTGGCGCACGCGCGAGTCCCCGGCGAGGGGCACGAGCCAGTAGTGACCCTCAAGCGCGGGGCTCTCCCACAGGGCGCCGTGCAGCTTTGCGGCGGCCCGCAAGACGGCCGCGCAGCGTTCCACATCCGTGCCCGCGAGCTGATCCCCCGATGTCGCGTCGCCGAGGTCCTCCAGCAGCAGCAGGTAGCGCCGCTTCCTGCGCTTCGCCGCCCACATCGCCGCACGTGTCACGCGAGGCATCAGGAACTGGGGTGTGCGGTTGGCCAGCGAGAGCGCCCTTTTCTGCCGGTCTGAGGCAGCGTTGCGGTCGAAGTCGCTGAAGTAGAGGCGAGGCAGCGCGACCGGCACGCTGTCCGAGAACTCTTCGTAAAAGCAGCTCTCCCGATCGTAAACCCCGACCAGTTCCCCGAACGCCCGGTTTTCGAGGCGAGGCATCTTCGCCACCACGCTGGCCGGCCCCTCCCCCCCTTCGTACGACAGCCGCAGGCGGGCGATGTCGCCCATGAACCCCTCCCCCTCCCCCAGGGTCTCGCGCTCCACGGAGGTCACGACACCCGTTTCCTGCAGGTGTCCCCCCTCGCGCAGGGCAGTCGTCAGCCACTCGGGAGTGAGGTCGTCGAGCTGTTCGGGGATGAAGCGGTCCATGCCTTGAGCTTACGCCACCGTCCCGGCGAGCAAGCCGTCCAGATCGATGCCCCCCACCCGCGCACCCAGCCGCTCGTACCACGCCTCCATCAGGTGGAGCCCCCGACCCTCGCCCATGTCGACCAGACCGGTCGCCGTCAGCGTCTGCGTGGCCGTCAGCAGCCCCACGTGATAGTCCCGCTCCAGGGACTCGAAGGAATAGTCGCGTACCCCGAGCTCCTCCAGCGCGGCGAGGTAGCCCCGAAGCAGCTCGGTCTCGTCCTCGGGCGTCAGGTCCGGGCACGCGCCGGAGAGGAAGTAGGCGACGTCGTAGGCCGCCGGTCCCCGCCGTACGAGCTGCCAGTCGAACACGATCGGCTGGCCGTCCCGGAAGGCCACGTTGTCGAGCCGCAGGTCGCAATGGATGAGCGTGACCGGGGCCGTTCGGTACAGGCCTCGCACCGCATCCTCCCCGTGAGCCGCCGCCCAGGAGAGCGCCCGCCCGAAACCGTCGTCGACCAGGTGCGCGAACTGCTCCCGGAAGACCAGCTGCGAGTCCTGGAAGAGGCTGTTGCGTATGCGCGCGTCGATGCTCAGTGGCACCAGCCAGAAGCGGTTCTCAACCGCAGGGCTGTTCCAGAAGGCCGCGTGCATCCGCGCCACGGACGCCAGCACTGTTGCGCACCGCTCCGGCGAGATGCCCGTGAGCTGATCGCCCGGCTCCGCGTCCCCGAGGTCCTCGATCAGCAGGATGTAGCGCCGCTTCTTGCGCCCGGAGACCCACATGCCCAGCTGCGTCATGCGGGCGCTCAGAAAGCGCGGCGTGCGGTCGGCCAGCTTGAGCGCCATCTCCTGGCGCTCCGAGGCGGCATCGCGATCGAAATCGCCGTAGTACATGCGCGGTGTCGCGAGGGGCAGGTCGGCCGCCACCTCGTCGTAGAAACAGCTCTCCCGCTCGTATGCGCCGAGCAGCTCCCCCATCGCCCGGTTGGCCAGCTTCGGCAGCTTCGCGATCACCGTCGCCGGCCCCTCGCCGCCTTCGTAGGTCAGCGTCAATCGAGCGAGGTCGCCAAGGAATCCCTCGCCCTCGCCCAGTACCTGGCGCTCGACCGAGGTCACTGCGCCCGCTGGCGCGAGTTCGCCCGAGGCGCGCAGCGCGGCCGTCAGCCACTCGGGTGTCAGGTCGTCGAGTCGCTCGGGAATGGAGAGTGTCATGCCGTGCCCTCCCGCAGCTGCGACCGCCAGCTTACCCGCCCGCCACCCCGCCGCGTGGCGTGTGCGCGACCGGCCCCGTACGATCTCGGCTCCCGCGCTTGAGCGCCACCCCCCCTTGCCAGGAGCCCCGCATGAAAATTCTCGACGGCGTCTACCAGCTTCTTACGCCCTTCCCCCAGTACGAGTACGAGGAGGCGAAGCGGCTTCGTGGCGAGCTCGAGAAGAACCCCCGCGTCACCAAGGGCCTGCCCTACGTGCTCCCCTATCTGATCAAGCACGGAGGCGACACGGTACTCGTTGACTGCGGCTGGAATACCGACGCCGCCTACGCCGCCCTCGAAGAGGGAATGCGTGAGCACGGCAGCCATCCCTCCGAGATCACCCAGCTCGTCATCACCCACGTCCACCCCGACCACTACGGCATGTCCGGTCACCTGAAGCAGGTCTCGGATTGCGAAGTGATCATGCACGAGCGCGAGGCCGACTTCATCGCTTCTCGCTACTACGCCCCCCGCGGTCTCACCGACGAGATGCAGCGCTACATGTCCCAGCACGGCGTCCCCGAGCTCAAAGCCCCCGAGATGTCGCGCGGCTCCATGAACATGCTCGACAAGGTCCAACCCGCTGCCGCCGACCGCAAGGTCCACGGCGGCGAGATGCTCCGCGCTGGCGACTTCGAGTTCGAGGTTGTCTGGACCCCCGGCCACGCTCCCGGGCACATCTGCCTCTACGAGCCCAACCGCAAGCTCCTCTTCAGCGGCGACCACATCCTCCCCACCATCACCCCCAACATCTCCATGCACTCCCAGACCTCTGGCGACCCGCTCGGCGACTACATCCGCTCTCTCGACATCGTCGCCGAGCTCGATGTCGACCACGTCCTCCCCGCGCACGAGTTCGACATCAAGGAGCTCAAGAAGCGCGTCAACGAGATCCGTGACCACCACCACGAGCGTCTCGACGAGATGATGCGCTGCGTCGATGCGGGCGCCACCGCCTGGGACGTCGCGGGCCGCGTCGAATGGGCCACCGGCACCCTCGACGACTTCGAGCCGTTCATGCAGCGTGCCGCCGTCGGCGAGACGCTCTCCCATCTGGAGCACCTCTTCGAGGAGGGCCGCCTCTCCAAGGTGAAGCAGGACGGCAAGCTCCACTGGATTCCCGTCTAGGAGCGGCCTGTCCAAGCGCCAGCGCCCGGCGTCTGGTACCGTTTGGGCGTGGCAAAACAGGAATCAATCGAAGTCGAAGGGCTCGTCACGCAGGCGCTCCCGAACGCCGTCTTCCGCGTCGAGCTGGCCAACGGGCACGAGGTGCTCGCCCATGTGAGCGGGCGCGTCCGGCGCTACCGCATCAAGGTGCTCCTCGGCGACCGCGTGCTCGTCGAGCTCTCGCCCTACGACCTTTCCAAGGGCCGGATTACCTACCGCTTCAAGTAGGCGCCCGCCCGACTGTCTTCCCTACGCTGGTGGAATCGCGCCCGTCTCCTGCAGGCGTGAGAACCACTTCCGGAACATGTCCTCCGTATCCATGCACTCCGTGAAACCCGCCTGCCGCACCGCGATCGTGCTGTTCAGGATGGGTAGCGGCGGCCGGTTAGGCGCGCCCAGCACCGTGTCCGCATAGACGAGCGAGTTGTAGCCGCAGAAGGCCATCAGGTCGGCGGGCGACGTCAGCCCGTGCTGCTCGACCAGCCCGGCCCAGTCCTCGGCCCGCTTCGGCATCTCCTCCACCAGCGAGGTCTCGTGCGGCTCCCCTGCCGCCATCCCCAGCGTCTCCGCGATCGCGGGCCAGACGTTCTCCCACATGAAGACGTCCCCGTTCGTCAGGTTGAACGTCCCGCCCCAGGCGTTCGGCTCCCCCGTCGCCCACGAGAGCGCGTGAGCCACCAGGTCGGCGTCGACCGCTTCCCGCAGGGTTGGCGCCCCCGGCCGCCCGGGGAAGTCGAGCGGGCGGCCCTCCTCCCGTAGCAAGGCTGCGTACGCCCCGATCACCGGGATCGGGTTCATGTTGTTCCCGGGAGCGTCTCCGTAAATCACCGTCGGCCGCCACGTGGTCAGGCCCCAGCCGCCTTCCGACTGCCGCGCCCGCAGGTAGTCCTCCTGCTCGAAGTAGAAGTTGGGGTGCTCCCTGCGCGGCTCCCGCTCCCGCAGGGGAACCTTCACGCCCTTCGCTCCGACATTCGGATGGTGCAGCCCGTACGCCTTCGTGCCGTGCAGCAGCGAGACGTGCTCCAGGTTCGAGGCCGCCCGTGAGAGCGGCTCGAACAGGTTCCGCAGCATGCGCGCGTTCCGCTCGATCACCTCCGGGTCGACCCAGCCCGGCATCAACCCCGGGATCTCCTGCAGGGCCGCGTACACAAGGTGCGTCACGTTCGACATCGCCCCGAAGGCGCGCTCGCAGGCTTCCTCGTCCAGCAGGTCGACCGAGAGCAGCTCGGCCTCCTCCGGCAGCCCCACCGGCACCCGCCGCGAGACGCCCACCGCCTCCCATCCCGGCAGCGTCGCGAAGTGCCGCACCGCCGCGTACCCCACCAACCCCGATGCGCCCGCGATCAGCACGCGTTTCGTTGCCATGCCCCAACCTCCCGCGCGCCGACTACGGCCCGCGGCGCACAGGATACCGAGCCCTCGCGGGGCCGTTGCGATGCCCTTCCCGCAGGCGCACACTGCCCGCGTCACTAGGAGGCTGCCATGACTTCCCCCAACGTCCTCCTCGCCACGAAGGGCCACCCGTTCCAGCGCGATCCCTTCTTCTCCATGTTCGATTCGTTCCAGGAGGACGGCGCCGTCTCCGCCTGGACCCACGTCGAGCAGCCCGCCGCCCAGACCTTCTTCGACCCTGTGCAGGCCGCCCCCTACGACGTCATCGTCGACTACAGCATGCCCGGGCGCGGCATCGGTGACGCCGACCCGCCCCAGTCCCTCAAGGACAGCTACCGCGCCCTCCTCACGGAGGGCAAGGGCATGGTCATGATTCACCACAACATCTGCTCCTGGCCCGCCTGGGAGGAGTACGCCGAGATGGTCGGCGGCCGCTTCTTCTACGACCCCGGCGAGCTGCGCGGACAGCAGTGGCCCGATTCCGGGTACCTGCTCGCGGTCAACCACAACGTCTCCGTCGTCGAGCCCGAGCACCCCGTCGTCGAGGGCCTCGATCCGCAGTTCGAGCTCCAGGACGAGCTCTACCTGGCTCCCTATTTCGAGGACAACGTGGTCCCGCTCCTGCGCAGCGACTTCGAGTTCACCTACAAGAACTTCTTCTCGCCCGCCCTCGTCGTGAACGAGCGGCGCATGTACGAGCGCGGCGAGTGGACGCATCCCCCGACCAGCAACATGGTCGCGTGGGCCAAGAGCCACTACAACAGCCCCATCGTCTACATCCAGCCGGGCGACGTGCCCACCTCCTACAACAACCCCAACTACCGCAAGCTCATGTCGAACGCGATCAAGTGGGTTGCATCCGAGGAGGCGCACGCCTGGGCACGCGAGCGCAACGCCGCGGCCGTTTCGTAGTCGCCTAGTAGCCGCGCTCGCGCCCGACCACGTTCGCGAGCGGCTCACCGCGCACGTACCGCCCGATGTTCTCCGCGAAGAACTCCGCCGCGCGGTCGAAGTAGCCGTGCATCGACCCCGAGCGGTGGGGTGTCACGATCGCGTTCCGCAGGTCCCAGAAGGGGCTTTCCTCCGGCAGCGGCTCGGGGTCGTGCACGTCCAGCGCCGCCCCCGCGATCCGCTCGGTCCGCAGCGCCTCAAGCAGGGCACCCGCGTCGGTCACCGAGGCACGCGCGATGTTGACGATCGACGCACTCGGCTTCATCAGCGCGATCTCGTCCGCCCCGATCATCCCGTCCGTGTCAGGTGTCAGGGGCACGCAGAGGTTCACGTAGTCGGACTCGGCCAGCAGTTGCGGCAGCTCGCTCGATGGCAGCAGGACGTCCACGTCTGGATCGGTGTCTCCCGGTTGGGCGCTGCGCCGCGTTGCCACGACGCGCATCCCGAACGCGCGCGCCCGGCGCGCCAGCTCCCGCCCAATCGCCCCCAGCCCCACGATCCCGCACGTCTGGCCCTTGAGTTGCCCGGCGAAGTGGAAGTTCCAGCGGTGCTCCACCTGGTCCCGCATCGTTTCGTGCAGGTCCTTCTCCAGCATCACCATCACGCCCATGCAGTACTCCGCGATCGTGACCGCCCCCACCCCGCTCATCGTCGTGATCGTGAAGTCGCGCTCGAGGATGCCCTGCGCGATGAGCTCATCCAGCCCCGCAGTCAGCACCTGCAACCACTTCAGGTTCGGGGCCGCGTCGTGGACCGCCAGCGGGTCGAGGTGCGATCCGAACAGCACCTCCGCTTCCGCCAGCACGCGGACCTGCTCGTCCGTTGGCGGCGGGCGGAAGGCCCCTGGCGCAATCCGCTCCGTTGGGTAGTCGAGGATGCGCACCAGCGGCGAAGCGCCCTCGATCGTCGCCCGCGTCCCGTCCGTCAGCGGGAAGGAAACCACCACGGGAATCGGCTCCTGTCGCATCGCTCCTCCTGGTTCCGAGCCAGTCTACCGAGCCCTCCCCGCTCGCGTTCCAGCCTGCCGTCGCGGACAATCCCCCGGATGTCCGACACCCGCGACCGATTCGAGGCCACCGCCCTCCGCGACCACATGGCTGGCACGTTCGAGCACTTCGGCATGCTCGCCGCTGACGCCGCCACCGCCGCGGAGGTGCTCATCGACGCCGATCTGAAGGGCATCGAGTCGCACGGCATCGCCCACCTCACCTGGCACGGGGGCTACGTTCCCGGCCTGCGCGATGGCCGCGTGAACCCCACGCCCGCCATCCGCGTCCTGCGCGAGACTCCCGCCACCCTCGCCCTCGACGGCGACGGCGGCATGGGCGTCGTCGTTGCGAAGGACGCCATGGACCGTTGCATCGCCCGCGCCGAGGCTTCCGGCATTGGCATGGTCACCATCCGCAACGGGCGCCACTTCGGCGCCGCCGGCTACTACGCCGAGATGGCGGCAGCCCGTGGACTGATCGGGATGGCCAGCTGCAACGTCGTGCCGCTTGCCGTCGCTGCCGGCGGCACGGAGCGCGCCTTCGGCACGAATCCCCTCGCTTTCGCCGCCCCCATCGCCGGCCGCGAGCCCTTCTCCCTCGACATGGCCACCACTGCCGTCGCCGGCGGCAAGCTCGAAATCGCCGGGCGCCAGGGCAAGCCCCTCCCCGCCGGCTGGGCCGTCGATGCCGAGGGCCGCGATAGCGACGATCCCTCCGCCCTCGGCCAGGGTGGCGCCCTCCTCCCCCTCGGCTCCCACCTCGAGACCAGCTCCTACAAGGGCTACGGACTCGGTCTCGTCGCCGACATCCTCTCGGGGGTTCTCTCCGGCGCCGGCTTCGGCATGGTCCTGCCCCGACCCCACATGGGGCAGTGGTTCGCCGCCTGGCGCATCGACGCCTTCCGCGATCCCGCCGAGTTCGAGGCCGAAATGGCCGACCTCGCCGACCGCATCCACGCGATCGCCCCCGCCCCTGGCGTCGATCGCGTGCGCATCCCTGGCGACAAGGAGGCCGAAGCCCGCCACGATCGCGATCGCAACGGCATCCCCCTCGATGCTGAGACCGTCGACCAACTTCGCGAGCTTGCCGCCGAAACCGGCGTCCCCGTCCCCACCCCCCTCAGGAGGTCCGCATGATTCCCGAGCAGGTCCTCGCCGCTCTCCGTCAGCGCTTCGAGTTGCTTCCCGCCCCCGTCACGATCGACTACTTCCACCAGGGCGAGAGCGGGCTCATCGTGCCCGGCGCCGCACCTCGCAACCCCTGCCCCGCCTGCGCCCCCACCAAAGAGACGCTGGAAGACCTCGTTGGCGTGTCACCGAAACTCCGCCTCGTGACCCACGAGTTCCACGCCGAGACGCAGCTCGTCGAGAGCTGGAACGTCGAGCGCATTCCCGCCGTCCTCCTGCGTCGCGGGGGCGGCGCGCCTCCGCTGCGCTATTACGGCCTGCCGCAGGGGCACTTCTTCGAGGTTCTCGTCGAGGTCATCTCCGCTTTCCCCGCCCCGCCGCCCCCACCCGCGGCGCTCGCCGAAGTCCTCAACCGCCTGACCGACACCGTCTCGATCATCGTCGTGGGCTCGTTGCGCCAACCGGCTGCGGCGCAGGCCGTGGCCAGCGCCTACCAGCTCGCCCTCTTCTCGGACAAGGTCGAGGCGACAGTCATCGAGATCGAGACCTTCCCCGATCTCCTCCCGCAACTCGGCCTGGCTGAGCTGCCTGCCACCATCGTTGAGGGAAAGCACGGCTTCGCCGGGGTGGCCAACACGCTTGCGCTCGCCCAGTTCGCCGTCGATGCCCAGGGATCCGACTCCCCCACTCCGCCGCAGGTGGCGCCCGGCTCTGCCTCTGCCATCGGTGGCGCCCCCGGCGCCCCACCCGTCTCCGCCCCCCAGCCCACCCCCTCCGAGCCCCCCACCGTCGACCCCGCCGAAGAGAGCGTCGACGTGGCTATCGTCGGCGGCGGTCCCGCCGGGCTGCAGGCCGCCCTGGTGCTGGCGCGCGCCCGCAAGTCCGTGGCTGTCTTCGACGCCCCCGCCCCCGCCCGCAACGCCGCCTCCCACGGTGTCCACAACTTCATCGGCGTCGAGGGGATGCTCCCCGCCGACCTTGCCCGCACCGCCTGGGAGCAGATCGATGCCGTCGGAGGCGCCTCCCACCGCCGCGCCGAGGTCACAAACATCGAGCGCGCCCACGACGGCGAACTCGTCCTCACGACGGCAGAGGGCGACCGGCTCGGCGCCCACCGTGTCATCCTCGCCTTCGGCCACCGCGATGCCATCCCCGACATTCCGGGCTTCGCCGAGTGCTGGGGCGACACCGTCATCTCCTGCCCCTTCTGCGATGGCTACGAGCACCGCGACCGAGTCTGGGGACTGGTCGTGCCCGATGCCGGCTCCAAGGCCACGCCGCCCCTCTTTGCCTTCAACTGGACCGAGAAGGTCAAGATCTTCCTCGGCAGTGGCGTCGATCTCCCCGACGAGATCGCATCCGCCCTCGAAGCCCAGGGGCTGGAGCTTCACCGCGGCGATATCACCGCCATCAACCACGAGGACGGCAAGATATCGACGGTGACGCTCCAGGGTGGCGAGACCGTGCCCGTCGAGACGCTCCTCTGGAGCCCCGAGTCTCTGCCCGCCCCCCTCGTTGAGCGCCTTTCCCGCAGCCTCGGCCTAGCCGTCGACGAGGAAGGCTTCGTGGCTATCAGCCCCATGCAGCAGACCAACATCGAGGGCGTCTGGGCCGCCGGCGACGCCATCGCCTCGACCATGGCCCTGGACGCCGCCCGTTCCGGAGGCGCCGTCGCCATGCTGATCGTGCAGGGCTGGTTCGAGGAACCAGGCGCGTAGCGGGGCGACGCAACCCTTACGTCCCCGTTATCCTGATCCCCGTTCGCGTCGCCGGACCCGGCGGTAGTGCCCCAGGAGTGTGACCATGACCCGAGAGCAGTTGGTGGAGATGTCCCGCCGCGAGGTGGAGAACCTCCAGAACAACCGCATCGATCTCGCCGACGAGATCTACAAGATCCCCACCGCGCTCTACCACGACCCCGAGCGCTGGGAGGCCGAGGTCGACCGCATCTTCCGCCGCCTGCCGCTGGCCCTTGCCTTCACCTCCGAGCTGCGCGAGCCGGGCTCCTACCGCGCGCTGGAGGTTGCGGGCGTTCCCGTCCTCATCACTCGCGCCGAGGATGGCGAGGCCCGGGCCTTCGTCAACATGTGCAGCCACCGCGGCAACTTTATCGTCGAGGAACCCGAGGTCGGCAAGACCGAGGTCTTCCGCTGCAACTACCACGCCTGGACGTACAACCTTGAGGGCAAGCTCGTCGCCGTCTTCGACGAGGACAACTTCGGCGAGCTGGACAAGTCCTGCTTCGGCCTCACTGAGCTCCCCTCGGCCGAGCGCTCCGGCATGATCTGGGTCACCCTCAAGCCAGACTCCAACGTCGACATCGACGCCTTCCTCGCTGGCTACGACTCCGTGCTCGACGACCTCGCCTTCGACGACGCCTACGTCGTCGGCCAGCAGCCGCTCGACGGGCCCAACTGGAAGGTCGCCTACGACGGCTACCGCGACTTCTATCACGTGCCCATCCTCCACCGGAACAGCTTCGGTCCCGACGGCCCCTTCCAGCCCGACTACTACTCCTGGGGCCCGCATGTGCGCGTGATGTCGCCCAAGGGCCACGAGAAGCTTGCCGACACGCCCGAGTCGGAGTGGGGCTACGACGACATGACCGCCGGCGTCTGGACCGTTTTCCCGAACATGTCCATCGCGGGCAGCACCGGCTCGGGCTACATGGTCTCGCAGATGTTCCCGGGCAAGACCCCCGGCGAGTCCTTCACCATCCAGAACTTCCTCCGCTTCGAACCCCCTGAGGAGCAGGACCAGGAAGAGTTGAAGGAGTACATGGACTTCATGGGCCATGTCGTCGGCAACGAGGACTACTACACCGGCTTCCACGTGCAGAAGGCCCTTGCCACCGGCGCCAAGGAGTTCTCCCTCTTCGGCCGCAACGAGGGTGGCGGACAGCTCTTCCACAAGTGGGTCGACGCTCTTGTCGACACGGAGGATGCCGACCTGCCCTCCCTGCTTGAGAAGGGCGTCAAGTAGCCCAACACCCGATGTCCGGGAAGTGGCGGAGCCCCCTCGTCGAGGGGGCTCCTTCGTGTTGGGAATCCCGAAGGGGGTTACTTGCCGCCGGGCGCGCCCGCCTCCTCTGGATCGGCGCCAAAGGCGCCGGGCTGCGCGTCCTCGTCCTCGTCCATCGTGTCCATGGGCGGACCCCCGCTCCGCGCTTCCTCCATCATCTCCTCGCGGCCGCGCATGCGAACGCGGGGCATGCAGAGACCGATGATGAAGCCCACGGCCACGATGCCGACGCCGATGAGGAAGATGTCCGTGATCGCATCGCCCAGGGCGATCTGCGCACTCTGGATCACCCCGTCTGCTGAGCCCGGGCTGGCCTGCTCGATCCGCTCCCGCATGAGCGCGAGGGACTCCGGGCTGAGCAGGCGTTGCGGGTCGGAGAACAGCTCTCCGAATTGTTCCGGCACCGCACTCGAGAGGTTCGACTTGAAGCTGCTGGCGAGGAGCGAGCCCATGATCGCGACCGAGAAGGTGCCCCCGATCTGGCGGAAGAAGTTGACCGAGGCTGTTCCCGTGCCGAGTAACCGGTGCGGCAGTGTGTTCTGCACCGCCAGTTGGAATGTCGGCATCCAGAAGCCCATGCCCACTCCCAACAGCACCATGTAGCCGCGTGTGGACCACGCCGCCGAGGACTGCTCAAGTGTGGAGAGCAGGTAGAAGGCCGTGAGCAGCGCGGTCCCGCCGATGACCGCCATGATCCGCAGGTCGCGCCCGCGGCTGAGCAGCTGCCCCGACGTCACGGAGCCGAACATCATGCCGCCGGTCATTGGCAGCAGGATCAATCCTGTGTTCGTTGCCGACACTTCCTGTACGCCCTGGAGGAAGAGGGGCAGGAACTGGAACGCCCCGAACATACCCGCGCCAAGCACCATCGTCGCCAGGATCGAGACGGTGTAGGCACGGTTGCGGAAGAGCCCGAGGGGCAGGACGGGCTCCTCTGCCCGCTGGGTCTGCACCAGGAATAGCACCAGGAAGGCCGCCGCCGCTCCCAGCGAGGCGACTACCGGGGCTTCGGTCCAGCCGTACTGGTTGCCACCCCAGGAAAGGCCCAGCAGCAGCGAGGCGGCCATGCCAACAATCAGCACTGCCCCCGACCAGTCGATGATTGCCTTGCCCGTGCCGCGGAACCACGGCATCCCGAACGTGACCAGCGCAAGCGCCACCATCGCCACCGGGATGTTGATGTAGAAGATCCAGCGCCAGGAGAGGTTATCGGTGAGGGCGCCGCCAGCCAGCGGCCCGACGATGCTGGCCAGCCCGAACGTCGCCGCGAACAGGCCGATCCAGCGTCCCCGCTCCTTCGGCGGGAACAGGTCGCCTACCGTGGTGAACGCGGTCGTCATGATCAACCCCGCGCCCACGCCCTGGACGGCGCGGAAGGCGATCAACCAGATCATGTCGCCCGCTGCACCGCACAACCACGAGCCGATCACGAAGATGACGATGCCCGCCAGGATGAACGGCTTCCGCCCGTACAGGTCCGAGAGTTTCCCTACCACCGGCACAAGCGCGGTCGAGGCCAGCAGGTACGAGGTGAAGGGCCACACGTAGAGATCGAGATTGCCGAGGTCTTCCACGATCCGTGGCAGCGAGACCGTCACGATCGTCTGGTCCAGTGCTGCCAGGAACATCGTTGAGAGCACGCCCGCCAGAACCAGCGCCTTGCGCCGTGCCGAGAGCGACATCCCCGGGGGAAGACCCCCGTCGTTCATCTGCGCTCCACCGCCCATTCCCATCATGAGTGCGCCTCCTCGGCTGTCGTTGTCGTCGTTGCAGGTGTCGGAGCGAGGAACGGAGACAGCACGGCCTCCGCCGCGCCCCGCGCGTCGCCCCTCGCCGAGAGCGCCATCGCCGACCACGGGGCCAGCGTTCCCAGGATGAGCGCCGCGGCCACGTCCGGTTCGATGTCTTGCCGCAGACCGCCCGTGCGCTGTGCGCGTTCGTACAGGCGCTGGAAGCGTCCGAGCGGGTCGACCGCCCGCATCTCGCTGCGCAGTTCCTCGCGAACCCGCCCGCCGATCAGGGCGGCATGCACCCATCCGTACGTCCGCACGGTCTGGTGCAGCCGTTCGACCAGCGAGATGAGGTTCGCGACGCTCCCGTCGCCCGCCTCGGCGTCGTCGAAGCTCGCCGCCGTCTCGCCCACCATCTCCTGCACGATCGTCTCGATCACCTGGTCGCGATTGCCCACGCAACGGTAGACGGTCCCGACGCCGACACCCGCCTCGTGGGCGATGTCGGTCAGTTCCGCCTCAAGGCCCTGTTCGGCCATGAGGCGCGTGGCTGCCTCCACGATCTTTCGCTGGTTCGCGAGCGCGTCACTTCGCACCGCGCAACCGTAAACGGAATTCCGGTTACTCGCAATCCCCGCTCGATTCCCGGGGAGGGATCGAGCCTGTTGGGTCCTTCGGGCTGCCCCCTACCCCTCGTCGGCGAGCGCTTCGTCCACCTTCTTCGCCACGTCGTCGGGAACGAACGAGGCCCAGACATCGCGGTAGTTGCGGAGGAACCAGAGGGCTCCCGCGTCGGAGTCCTCGTTGTTCTCTTCCATCCAGATCTCGGTCGCGACCTGGTCCGCCGCCTTGAAGGTCCACTTCTCGAGGAACTCGATCACCTCCGGCGCCCGCTCCGGCAGCGACTTGTTCACCATGATCAGGACTTTCGCTTCGGGATAGGCGCAGGCCTTGGTCGTCGACCAGCACTCGTCCGAGTAGGCCGGCTCTTCGAGGATGTACAGGTCTAGCTTCACCGACAGGGGGGTCGGGTGCCACATGTACCCCACCCACGCGTCTCCCCTTGAGTAGGCCGCCTCCAGGTCCGCGAACAGACCCGCGCTCGAGCCTGGATTGAGCAGGTGGATTGAGTCTGCCAGCCCATAGGCCTGGACCTTCGCATCGTTAACCTGCTCGCAGGCCCAGCCCGGGAGGCAGGTGACGAATCGCGCCTTGCCCTGCGAGTCAGCCGTCACGAACAGGTCCATGTAGTCAGGGAGGTCGGTTACCGAGACGAGCCCGGGATTCTCATCCTTCAGGTACTGGGGAATGACCCATGCCTCCCAGCCCGTGTCGAGGCTCAAGCCCACCTCCACCAGCGTCCCTTCATCGACGTCAAGCAGCCACTCCTGCTGCGCCGGCCAGATCTCCATCGTCACGTGCGTGTCGTTGTTAACCAGCGCCTGCCAGAGCGACACCGTGTCGCCTGGGACCAGTTCGACCGGATACTCGTAGCCGTGCTCGACGATGTACGACGCGACCCGGGCCTGGATCTCGGCTGAGGGCCAGTTCAGGTCCGAGAAGACGACCGGTTCTCTCTCGGAGTCCCCGCCGCACGCTGCGAGCAGCAGCGCCAGCCCTGCGGTCATGACAGCCAGCGCGGCCAGCAGGGGTCGGATAGTGCGCTTCATGGGGGCCTCCTTCGAACTGGCGTCTCAATCCGGCGTCCGCCCGTCTTTACCCGGCTATCCTACCCCGCCCCCTGCCCCCAGCGAGGATTGCTGGCGGGCCGCAAACGCCTGTGTGATGCGGTCGATGATGATGGCGAGGAACACGATCCCCAGCCCCGCCAGGAATGCGTTTCCGGGCTCGATCCGTCCCAACCCGCGGTTGACGTCCTCACCCAGCCCGCCGGCTCCCACCAGCGAGGCGATGACGACCATCGCCAGGGCCATCAGCGTCGTCTGGTTGACGCCCGCCATGATCGTCGGCGCCGCCAGCGGAATCTTGACCTTCAGCAGGAGCTGGACCGGCGTCGCTCCGAACGACTCCGCCGCTTCCAGCGTCTCTTCCGGTAGCTGCCGGATGCCGAGGTTGGTCAGGCGCACCGCCGGCGGGACGGCGTAGATCAGCGTCGCGATCACTGCCGGCACGTTGCCCAGGCTGAAGAAGGCGATCGCGGGTACCAGGTAGACGAAGCTCGGCATCGTCTGCATCCCGTCGAGGATCGGCCGCAGGATCCGGTCGAGCCGGTCGCTCTGTGAGGCCCAGACCCCCGTCGGCACCGCGATCGCCACCGAGAGCGTGACCGTGACGGCCATCAGCGCGACCGTCTCCATCGTGCTCTCCCACAGCCCGAAGGTTGCAAGCAGGGTCAGGGATGCCGCCGAGAAGACAGCCACCCAGTACCCCGCCGTGCGCCAGGCGATGATCGCGATGGCGACGATGAAGGCGGGCCACGGGAGCCAGAGCAGGAAGTCCTCGAACGCGATCAGCACCGTCAGCACGATTTCCTTAATCACGTCGAAGAGGACATCCAGCTCGGTCGTCATCCAGTCGATGATGTTGTCGATCTCGCGTCCCACGTCCCGCCCAACGTCCGCCGGGAACTCCCCTGCCCACTTCCAGTCTCCCATCGAAAGTACGACCGCGAGGATCGCCGGGGCGACAAGCCAGCGCAGCCACAGCACCCTGCGAAGCCAGGGTGGCCCCCCACTCGGAACGGGCAGCTCAAGCCACCTGCCTATCGCCTGCAGCCTGGCGCTCCAGGAGGAGCGTTTTTCTTCCGGCGTTGCGCTCGTCAAGTCGATGCTCCTCCCCCTGCGGTCCCGTTTGCCTGGCCGGCTTCATCCCCCGCCATCGCCCTGGCCAGGGCCTCCAGCGGGATCTCCCCTGCCAGTAGGCTGCCCTCGTCCAGGACCGGAATGGGGTGATCCGACCGCAGGCCCCGAGGCACCAGTTCGTCCAGGACCGTGTCCTCCAGGACGGGCGTGTCTTCCTCCAGGGCGAGCTGGCCAACCCGCTGGTCGCCGTCCTGGAGCGCTCGCCGGAGTCGGGGCAGGCTGACGCTCCCGAGATAGCGCCGTTCCCCCTCGACTACGAGTGCGTAAACATGCTCTCCCGCCTCCAGCGTTGCCAGGACCTCCGAGGCCAACTGGTCGGCGTGCGCCAGGCTGGTAGGCGGCCGCATCACCGATCCCGCCGTAACCATCGACTGGAGGCGCACCTCCTTGGTGAAGTCCCTGACGAAGTCGTTCGCCGGCGACAGCACGACCTCTGAGGGGTCACCCATCTGCACGATGCCCCCGTCGCGCATGATCGCGATGCGGTCGCCGATGCGAACCGCCTCGTTCAGGTCGTGCGTGATGAAGATGATCGTCTTGTGCAGTTCCGCCTGGAGCTTTGCCAGCTCGTCTTGCAGGTCGCGGCGAATGACCGGGTCGAGCGCGCTGAAGGGCTCGTCCATCAGCAGCACGGGGGCGTCCTGGGCGAGCGCCCTGGCCAGCCCCACCCGCTGCTTCATGCCGCCGCTCAGTTGGTCGGGCATGCGTTCCCCCCACCCCTTCAGTCCAACCGCCGCTAGCGCTGTCTCCGCCCGCTCGCGGCGCTGCCCCTTCTCCACCCCGTTGACCTCAAGGCCCCAGGCCACGTTCTCCTGCACCGAGCGATGCGGGAGCAGACCGTAGTGCTGGAACACCATGGCGACTTCGCTGCGCCGCAGCTCCCGCAACTCCTCCTCGTCCATCGCCGTGATCTCCCGGTCGTCCAGCCAGACCTCCCCGGCCGACGGCTCGATCAACCGGTTGATGCATCGTACGAGCGTCGACTTCCCGCACCCTGAGAGCCCCATGACGACGAACAGCTCGCCACGCCGCACCTCGAACGACACGTCCGCGAGCGCCAGCACGGAGTCGTGCATCTCCTGGATCGCATCCTTCGTCGTGCCCGTCTGCGCCCGCGCCAGCGCCCCTTCCTCATTGCCCCCGAAGACCTTGTAGAGGTTGCGCACGGAGACTGCCGTCTCGCTCTGTGGGGACTGCTGCTGGTCGGTCGTCACCGTTCCGTTTGCTCCAACTGCTGGTCGCCGGGTGTAGTCCTGTCGTCGGACACAGCGCCCGGCCTCCAGGGGTGTAGTGCAGGCTGCCTGAGTGCCCCGATGCTACCAGAGTGTCCAACCCCCGAACTGCCTTCCCGCGAGCCTGCTCGACGCTCACCAGGTGGCTCGCTACCGTTGCCGTCAGGAGGGTCCATGTCCGTCTCGAACCCCGCTCCCGATGTCTCGGTCGACATCGACGGCCACATCGCCACCGTCGAGATCCACCGCCCGCCCCACAACTTCTTCGATGTCGCCCTGATCCGCGCTATCGCCGGCGCCTACCACGCCCTCGACGACGAGCCGGAGGTGCGCGCCATCATCCTCGCCTCCGAGGGCCGCTCCTTCTGCGCCGGCGCCCAGCTCGCCGCCCCCGCCCCCAGCGACGACGACGAGGCTCCTGAAACACCCCCCCGCCGGACCGGCAGCGGCCACCTCTACCAGGAGGCCGTGCGCCTCCTGGAGGCGGAGACGCCCGTGGTCGCCGCGGTGCAGGGCGCAGCCATCGGCGGTGGCCTCGGGCTCGCCCTCTCCGCCGACTTCCGCGTAGCCGCCCCCGAGGCCCGGTTCGCCGCCAACTTCGCCCGCCTGGGGTTCCACCACGGCTTCGGCCTCACTGTCACCCTCCCCGCCCTCGTCGGCCAGCAGAAAGCGCTTGACCTGCTCTACACCGGTCGCCGCGTGAAGGGCGAGGAAGCCCTCGAAATCGGCCTCTGCGACGCCCTCGTCCCCATGGAGGAACTCCGCGACAGGGCCCGCGAGATGGCCGCCGAGATCGCTGGGTCCGCCCCGCTCGCCGTCCGCTCCATCCGCCGCACCATGCGCCGCGGTCTCGCCGAACGCTTCCGCATCGCCACCGACCACGAACTCGTCGAGCAGGACTGGCTCCGCGAGACCAACGACTTCCGCGAGGGTGTCCGCGCCACCGCCGAGCGCCGCACGCCAGAGTTCACGGGAACGTAGAGCAGGGAGCCAGCGATGAACGAATTCCAGGTCGAGGTCACTACCCCCGACGGTGTCGTCGAGTGCTTCGCCGTCCACCCCGACGGCGAAGGCCCCTTCCCGCCCGTCATCCTCTACATGGACGTCGTGGGCGTCCGCAACGAGCTGCGGAACTTCGCCCGCCGCATCGCCGGCGAAGGCTACTTCTGCCTGCTCCCCGACATGTTCTACCGCCTGGGGCCGCAGAACTTCGACCTGTCGAAGGGGCGGGAGGAGATTGAGCGCATGTTCGCCGCCGGGCGAACCCTTGAGATGCCCATGGTCATGCGCGACAGCGAAGCCTGGCTCGACTACTTCGACGCCAACCCCATCGTCGATGGCCCCGCGGGCGCCATCGGCTACTGCATGAGCGGCCGCTTCGTGGTGGCTGCGGCGGGAAGCTTCCCCGAGCGCTTCGGCGCCATCGCCTCGCTCTACGGCGTCGGGATCGTGACCGACGAGGACGACTCGCCCCACCTGCTCGCGGACCGCATCCAGGCCGAGCTCTATCTCGGCTTCGCCGAGCACGACCCCTTCGTGCCCGACAACGTCGTCCCCGAAGTGGGCAAGGCGCTGGAAGCGAACGCTGTGCCTCACACGATCGAGACGCACCCCGGCACGGAGCACGGCTTCTGCTTCCCCGAGCGCCCCGGCTACGTCGAAGACGCCGCCGAGAGCGTCTGGGCGACCGTTTTCGACCTGTACGCCCGGCGCCTCAAGGCCTAGACCGCTAGAGCCCCAGCACCTCTCCCGCGTTCGCGTCCATGGCGGCGGTGATGCTGCGCTCCGCCATCAACGCCAGCAGGCCCTCGGCCGACTCGACGAGCTGGCGGAAAGACTCGTGGTCCTCCTCGCTTGCGTCCGCGGGAGGTGGTTCGAGCGCATCCAGTCCGCGGATCCCGATAAGGGGGATGAACATGCTTGCCAGCAGGCCCAGCCGGTAGTCGTCGAGGCACTGCTCGAATGAATACCCGGCAACGCCCTGCTCCACGAGGGTGGCGTGGTAGAGCTCGACCAGTTCGTCGCTGATGGCCTTCCGCTTCCCCGGTTCGAACCCCTGCCCGATGAAGTAGCCCAGGTCTCGCAACCCCGACCCATAGCCCGCGAGTTGCCAGTCGAGGATCACGATCTCGTCCGCGGTGCCCCGCTCACCGAAGAGGAAGTTCTCGATGCGGAAGTCGCCGTGGATCAGTGTCGCGCCCGAGGCCGCGCCACGTTCGAAGAGCGTGGCCCAGTCCCGCACCAGCCGCTCCCCGATGGGGAGGAACGCGGGGTCGACGCGAGGCACAATCCGCTCCGCGAACAGGTCCCACCCTCCCTGGACCAGCGGCGTGCTGATGGTCGTCTGTTGCTCCGTCGTGGGCACCCATGCCCACTCCCGCAGCCGGTCGCTTTCCCACCAGTGGGCGTGCACCTGTGCCAGCGTCTTCACCACCAGGGGAGCCTGGTCCGGCGGGCAGGAGTCGGTCTGGCTCAGCGTGCCCAGCCCGCCCAGATCCTCCATCAGAAGCGCATACGAGGTCCGGTCCTCGAAAGTCCCCCCATAACAGACGGGAACCCGCGCCGGGCACTCCGCGCTTGCATCCCGGTACCAGTGGATTTCCGTCTCGATGATTCCTGCCGCCCACGGACGCAGGTAGTCCGGCAGCGTCACGAAGGTCGGGGTCTTTGCCACGATGCTCGCCGGCGGGTCACCCTCCGCATCCTCGTAGGTGGGGGTCACTCGCACTGCCTGGCTGATGTATCCGCGCCCCACGCCGATGTCCGCGACTTCAACCTCGCGAACCCGACCACCGGGCAGGTGGCCGCCTTCGCGAAGCGCATCCGTCAGCCACTCCGCCGTGATCAAGTCCTTGTTTGGCAGCGGTTCCATCCGACCCTCGTTCGCCTGGTTCCCGGTGAACGTTCGCAGTCTCCGCCGCTGGCCCTTGCGTTCAAGCGCCCAGAAGGTCCCCCGCCTTCGTATCCATGACCGCTTTAATGTTCCGCTCCGCCATGACGGTCACCAGCGCGACACCGGTTTCGATCATCTCATCGAACGCCTGACGCTCCTCCTCGGTCGCTTCCGGCGGCGGCGATTCGCGCTCCGCCATCCCCGTCATCCCGATGATCGGCGCGTACAGGCTCCACAGCAGCCCCAGCCGGTAATCCTCGTGGCACTGCGCCAGCGAGTAGCCCGTGACCCCGTGCTCGACGAGCGAGGCGTGGTACGTCGCGATCAGGTCGTCCTCTACCTCCCGGCGCTCGTCCGGGTCGAACCCCTGCGAGACGAAGTAGGCCATGTCCCGCAGCCCCGACCCGTACCCAGAGAGTTGCCAGTCGATGAACACGATCTCGTCGGGCGTACCAGGCTGGCCGAAGAGGAAGTTCTCGATGCGGAAGTCGCCGTGCACGAGCGTCGCTCCCGAGGCCGCCCCGCGCTCGAAGATGCCCGCGAAGTCGCGCACGAGGCGCTCCCCGACGGGCATGAAGTCGGGGTCGACGCGCGGCACGACCTGCTCGGCGAACATCTCCCAGCCCCCCTCCACCAGCGGCGTGTTCAGCTCCGACTGCCGCTCCGGAGAGGGCAGCCAGGAGGCCGCCCGCAGCCGGTCGCTCTCCCACCACTGCGCGTGCAGCGCCCCCAGCATCGTCACGATCACGTCCGCCCGGTCCTGCGGGCCGGAATCTATCTGGCTCATCGACTCAAGGTGGCTCAGGTCTTCAAGCAGCAGCGCGTACGACCGCCACCCCTCGAATGCCGCCCCGTAGCAGCGGGGTACCCGTGCTGCGCAGTCGCCGCCCGCCTCCGGATAGAAGTGCAACTCCGTCTCGACCGCTTGCGCCGCCCACGGCTTCAGGTACTCGGGAAAGTCGACTGTCACCGGCAGCTTCGCCACGAGGCTCGCCGGCGCTGTCCCGTCCGCGCCCTCGTACGTCGGAACGATGCGCACCGTCTCGCTGATGTACCCGAACCCGATGCCGTCGGTGTTCACCTCGACCGCCGACACCCGCCCCCGCGGAAGGTGTCCGCCCTCGCGCAGCGCCTCCGTCAGCCACTCCGCCGTGACCTCGTGCCTTCCCCCCAGCGGCTCCATGGTTCCCTCCGGGGCTACGAGTCGAGGACCGTCGTCTCCGACCCCGCCTGCATGATCGTCATGTGCGACATGGGCGAGTCGGTGTCGTGGGCGCCGTGCCAGTGGTCCTCCCCGGCAGGGACGACGGCGCAGTCGCCCGCGCTGATCACGTGCTCGCCCTCGCGGTCCCCGACCTTCCCAATGCCATTGAGCACGTAGAGGATCTGGTCGCTCGTGTGGCGGTGCCAGCCGGCCCGCGCTCCCGGTCCGAAGTGCACCACCGACGCGTTCACCTGCTCGGAGGCCGAGCCCGTCAGCGACCTCCCCCATACCTGTCCGCCTTCGAAGATGGATAGCTCCGTGCGCTCGATCGTCTCGCCGTCGTCCGATTTCAGGATATGAAGTGCCATCGCTCGCCTCCTGTGCGCGGCGCAGCATAGCCACGCTTGCCCGTTCGCGTCTCCCTTCCCACCATCCAACCCGTGCCCGACCTCACCCTCTTCATCGACGACGGCGGCGTCCTCAACGACAACTCCCGGCGGGGCCCGGAGTTCCAGCGGTTGATCGCGGAGTTCTTCCCGCCGCGCCTCGGCGGCACGCCGCAGGCCTGGGCCGAGGCCAACCGCGCGACGTTCCAACAGGTCTTCGAAGCCCACAAAGACGCCATGGCCGTCGTCGATGCTTACCAGCGGGAGGTTGCGCCGTACGAGACCGAGTGGCTCACGGCCATGTGCGACCACGTGGGTGTTGTCGCGCCGCAGGCTGCCGACTGTGCCGCCCTCGCCCGCGAGGCCCTCCTCTACATCACCAGGCGGACCCGAGCCGCCTTCCCCGGCGCCGCCGAGACCGTAGCCACCCTGGCCAGTGCCGGCTACACGCTCCACACGGCTTCGAACCAGCCCTCCTGGGAGATGGACGGCTACCTCTCGGGCATGGGCATCGTCGACCACTTCGGCATCCTCTTCGGCGCCGACCTCGTCAACGCCATGAAACCCACCCCCGCGTACTACGAGCGCGTCTTCGCAAGGGCCGGGGTCGACCCCACCCACGCCCTGGTCTGCGACGACACCCCCGACTACCTCGACACCGCCCGCGAGGTCGGTGCCCGCACCGTTCTCGTCGGCGCCAGCGAGGCCCCACCCGGCCACCACGCCATTCCCTCCCTCGCCGCCCTCCCCGCCCTGCTCCACACGCTGGACTAATCTCGCCCAAGCCTCTTGACAGTGGGTTGAAACCGAAGACAACGATGGATCCTGCGATAGGGAGGTGCACATGTCAGGTGCGAGTAACGCCAAGTTCGTAGGGGTAGACGGCTGCAAGGCGGGCTGGTTCAGCATCGGCCTTGGCGATGGTGAGGGGTACGAATTGGAGGTGTTTGGCGAGTTCGCTCAACTCGTCCAGCACTTCAGCAGTGCTGCGCTCATCCTGGTAGACATTCCGATTGGTTTGCGCGACTCTGGCCCCGGCGAGCGCCAATGCGACATGAAGGCGCGGGGGTTGGTTGGCCCGCGCAGGTCGAGCGTCTTCCCGGCACCGGTTCGGCAAGCATTGAACGAAGCGACATTTGAGCATGCGAGCCGGGTCAATCGCAGCGTACGCGACAGGGGAATCAGCAAGCAGACTTGGGCCATCATGCCCAAGATTGCCGAGGTCGATTGCCTTCTGGCCACCGTTCCGACTGAGAGGGAACGTGTGCGAGAGGTCCATCCCGAGTTGCTCTTCTGGGCTCTTAATGGGCGGCAGGCTATGGGATATAACAAGAGGAAGGCGCCTGGTCGCAATGAGCGGATGGCTGTCCTGAGGCGACTCGAGCCTTCTGCTCAAGAGGTATTCGAGCGTGCCCTCGACAGGTGGCTCCGGAAGGAGGTTGCGAGAGACGACATCCTTGATGCCCTTGCCGCTGCCGTGACGGCGCGGGAGGGCTACAGGGACGGACTCCGGACGGTCCCGGAGAACCCCCCCAAGGACGCCTACGGTCTCCCCATGGAGATGGTGTTCTACAATCCCAACCCGTGAACGAGCAGGGCCTGGCCGTCACCCTTGAGTACTGCGCCCAGTGCGGCTACCTGCCCCGCGCCCAGTGGATGGCCGGCGAGATCCTCACTGCCCTCCAGGACGACATCGCCAGCTTCGCCCTCATACCCGGTGGCGGCGGCTGCTTCGAATGGGCCGTCGACGGCGAGGTCATTGCCTCGAAGAACGCCACTGGCCGCTTCCCCGACGTCGACGAGATCATGGAGCTCATCGCCAACCGCCTCTGAGCCCGATAGGAGTCCCCGTGTCCGATTCCACCATCACCGTCTTCGACCCCCGTGGCCACGCGCGCGTTGTCGCCCAGGAGGCCGCCCCGCGCCCCACCGCCCTCGACGGCCTCCGCCCCGGCGTGCTGGAGAACCGCAAGGCCAACGCCCGCCTCCTCATGGAGACCATGGTCGACAGCCTGCGTCCGGCCTCGGACATCGGCGCGACGACCACCGGCAGCAAGCCGGTCGCCGGTCCCGCCAGCCGCGCCACCATGGCCATGCTCGTCGAGGAGTGCGACTTCGTTGTCGTTGGATCCAGCGACTGAGGGTCCTGCACGGCGTGGAGTGTCTACGCCTCGATAGCCCTGGAGAAGCGCGGAGTCCCGACTGTCACCCTCGTCACCGACGCCTTCGAAGGCCTGTTCAAGCTGGAAGCGGAGCAGCGCGGCGCGCCCGACCTGCCCTACATCGTGGTCCCCCACCCCCTCGGCGGCATCCAGCCCGAGGCCGTCCAGGAGAAAGCCCGTGAGGCCGCCCCCGCCCTGTTCGCCGCCCTGCTGGGGAACGGCGCGTGAGCGACGACTCCCTCATGGAGCTCGCCTCGACCGTCGAGGTCGAGGATCTGGGCACCGGCCAGCCCGCCTCGACCGTCGAGCTCCCGGACGACGTCGCCGCTATCAGCCGCGAATTCGCTGCCCGCGGCTGGTCCGATGGCCTCCCCGTCATCCCCCCGACCGAAGCGCGCGTGGCCGCCATGCTCGGCGGCACGCCCCGCGACCCGCTCGAGGTCATCGGCATCCTGCCGCCCCGTCGCGGCGAAGCCACCGTCCACGCCGTCGCCGTCAACGCGGTCATGGCGGGCTGCGTCCCCCAGCACATGCCCGTGCTCATCGCCGCCGTCCGCGCTATCGCCCATCCCGAGTTCAACCTCTCCGGCGTCAACGCGACCACCCACCCCGTTTCCCTCTTCCTCCTCGTCAGCGGACCCATTGCCGCCGACCTCGGCATTCATGCCGGGAGCGGCTGCTTCGGCCCGGGCTTCCCCGCCAACGCGACCCTCGGACGTGCCCTGCGACTCATCCAGCTCACCGTCTCCGGCGCCTGGCCCGGTCGCGGCGACCGCTCCACCCAGGCCACCCCCGCCAAGCTCGCCTTCTGCGCCACCGAGAACCTCGAGGCCAGCCCCTGGCCTCCCTTCCACACCACCCGCGGCTTCGCCCCGGAGGAGAACGCCGTCACCGTCTTCGGCTGCGAGGGTCCGCACAACATCCAGGACCACGGCAGCAACACGGCCCTCGGCATCATGCTTACCATCGCCGGCTCGATGTCACAGGCCGGCAGCAACAACATCCTCTCGCGAGGCTCGCCCGTGCTCGCCTTCGGACCCGAGCACGCCGCCACTGTCGCCGCCGAGGGCTGGTCCCGCGAGGACATTCAGAACTACGTCTTCGAGAACGCCCGCTACCCCCTGACCGAGCTCTCCGACGAGCTCTTCCAGGTCATCCAGGAGCACACCGAGCAGGGCGTGCCCGTCCCCCTCTTCGAGCGGGACGCTATGGCCCCCATCGCCGACAACCCCGAGTCGATCCACGTCATCGTTGCCGGCGGCCCCGGCAAGCATTCCGCCTGGCTCCCGACGTTCGGCAACATGACCCGCCCCGTCACGATGCCGGTGGACTAGGGCCTGTTCACGTTAGCTGGAGGGCGTCGTAGATGAGGGCGAGGTGGATGAAGGCGAGGAAGACACAGTCCAGCTTGTCGTAGCGGGTGGCGATACGCCGGAAGCGCTTGAGTCGA
Source organism: Tepidiformaceae bacterium (assembly GCA_965214395.1). Classification (GTDB taxonomy): domain Bacteria; phylum Chloroflexota; class Dehalococcoidia; order Tepidiformales; family Tepidiformaceae; genus UBA2991. Next base: position 2,627,275 of record OZ243954.1, on the reverse strand, counting down.
CGGAAGAAGCGTTCGACCTCGTTGCGTCGCCGGTAGAGGACGCGGTTGTACTGCCAGGGCTGGGCCCGGGTGCGCATCGGCGGCACCTCCGGGCAGTAGCCCAGTTCTTCGGCAAGGGCCCGTGTCTTGTCGCCCTCGTAGGCACGATCCATCAGCAATGCCGGGCTCCCCGACTGTGGACCACGCCGACGCAACAACTCCCGTCCCCAGGGGGCGTCGTGCGCTTGTCCGGGCGAGAGCGCCAGCCTCAGGACCGTGCGGTCGTCGGCCACGAGGGCGTGCAGCTTGGTCGTCAGACCGCCACGCGACTTTCCCGTCGCCTGGCGCCCCTTTTTCTCAGAGCGCCGCTGCCGTCGGCGTGCAGCTTGATGATCGTGCTGTCCAACGACAGCACATCCAGGTCGAGGGCCTCCACCTGGTCCCGCTGCAGTTCGGCGAAGACCCGTTGCAGCACACCCCGTTTGGCCCAGCGGTTCAGTCGCACGTAGACCGTGTGCCAGTTGCCGTAGTACGTCGGCAACCCCCGCCACGTGCAGCCTTGCTTGGCCACGTAGAGCAGCGCGTTCAGCGCCTGACGGTGGGGAATAGTGAGGCTGCCTCGGGGTTTCGGCAGCAAGGGCGCGATCCGCTCGTACTGCGCATCCGTCAGTTCCATCGGACCCTCGGGGCCCACCGCCTACCCCAGCAAAATCCTGCCAGCTCTCCGCGTTAAGGTGAACAGGCCCTAGTGGCTAGTGGCTAGTGGCTAGTGGTTAGTGGCTGGTGACTGGTGGCGTGGACCACCACCATCACCCCGTCAGCAGCGCCCGCGGGTTGTCCGACAGCATCCGCCCCACCTCCGCCTCGCTGAACCCCGCCTCTACGAAGCGCTCCCCAAAGGTCGCCAGCGCCGCCACCGGTTCGGGGTTCGACGCCTGTCCGTGGTCCGACGAAAGGATGACCCGCTCCGGCCCCACCTCCCGCACCTGCCGCAGCAGGTCCGGCCATGCCTCCTCCCCCTCCTCCCCCGCCACCGCGATCGCGCACTGCTCGATATAGCCGCCCTTCGCCACGATCTCCCGCTGCAGCTCCACCGGCGTCCAGAACGACGCGTGCGTGATGACGCAACGGATCCCCCGCGCCAGTCCCTCTCCCAGGATCGCCGCCGTCTCCTCCGGCGAGAGGTGCCCGCTTGCGAGCACCGCGTCGTGGCCGGCGATCACGTCGAGGATGTCGTGGCAGACCGGCAGGAGCGCGCCGTCCTCATCGAGCACGGTGATCGGCTCCTGCGGGCTGTTGAAGCCCCCGGGACGGTAGCCCCGCCAGTGGAGGGCGTCGAACGTCGGCATCCACACGACCTTCCCCCCGATGCGCAGCGTGATCGAGGCCGCCTCCGGGTTCAGTCCCCCGACCCCCCAGTCGAGCGCGACTCCGCCGTACACGTCGATGCCGCTGAACTCGCGGTCGAGCGTCCAGGCGAGCGGCTGTGTCGGGTATTCGTGGCTCTTCAGCACGAGCCCCGCCAGCCCCGCCTCCCGCGCCCGCGCCACCGTCGCCGCAAAGTCGGCCTTGCGCTCCGCGTACGGGTCCGGGTCGGCGTGCACGTGGATGTCGAGCGCGCCCTGCAGCAGCCCCCGCGCCCGATCCGAGAGGGTCTCCAGCGTCGGCTCGGCTGCGCTCGTCACTTCAGTCTTACTCCGCCCCCAGCGTCGCCTCGAGCTTGTCGAACGCCGCCAGGATGGCGGCGAAGCGCTCCTCCACTGCCTCTCGCGTCTCCGGGTGCGTCACGATGTAGAGGTCGTTGTTCTTGACCCCGTCGACCACCCGTTTCGCCATCTCGTCCGGCTCCCGAACATTCGCTCCGATGATCCGGGGCAGTTCCATCCCCGGCGGCAGCTCGAGCGGCGCTCCCATGTCCTCCTCCGGCACCGGGCCACCCGCTGACTCAGGCCGGTTGCGCGCCGACTGGCCGATGCGCGTATTCACGACGCCCGGGCACAGCGCCGAAGCCCCGACTCCCATCGGGGCGAGCTCGTCGTGGAGCGTCTCCGTGATCCCGACGACCCCGTACTTCGCGGTGGTGTAGTTGATCACACCCGGCGCCGCCAGCGGGACCAGCCCGGCGATGGACGCGGTGTTCACAATGTGGCCCTCGCCCTGCTCCACCAACCCCGGCAGGAACGCGATGACCCCGTTCACCACGCCCTGCAGGTCGACGCCGAGCACCCAGTCCCACTCGGCCGCGCTCAGCTCGGCTGTAGGTCCCCCGGAGATCACCCCTGCGTTGTTGCAGACAACGTGGTACGCCCCGAACTCCGCTTTCGCCGCCTGCGCCAGCCCCCGCACGGACTCGAGATCGGTCACGTCGCAGGTCACGACCACCGCCCGCCGCCCCTTCGCCCGGACCTCCTCTGCGACCGCTTCTCCCGCCGCCAGCTCGATGTCGCCGATTGCGATGTCCATCCCCTCGTCCGCAAACGCGAGAGCCATCGCCCGGCCGATCCCGCTGCCACCGCCCGTGATCACCGCGACCTTGCCGCTCAGTTCCTGCATGACTCGCCCCCTGGTTGATCGCGCGCGAGTGTACAGGCAGGAAGCTGACAACGCGGATGGAAGCCGTTTGACCTCCAGCCTGCCGGCGCCCCTGCTAGGCCTCGGCCCGGTCGTACGCCTCCATGATGGCGGCGAAGCGCGCCTCCACGGCTCCGCGGGTCTCCGGGTGCGTGAGAATGTAGAGGTCGTTCCCCTTCACGGCTGCGACTACCTGCTGCGCGACGACCTCGGGCTCGATGGGTACTCCGCCCTGGTTCGATGGCGGCTCGAAGTCCGGCGGCAACTCCGTCGGCGGTGGTGGGGGTGGAACAGCATCCGCGTCCGGACGGTTCCGCCCCGACTCGCCGATGCGCGTGTTCACGAGCCCCGGGCAGAGGACCGAGGCGCCCACGCCTGTGCCTTCCAGTTCGCCGTGCAGCGTCTCCGTGATCCCCACGACGCCGTACTTCGCGGCCGTGTACGAGATGATGCCCGGCGCCGCCAGCGGGATCAGCCCTGCAATCGACGACGTGTTCACCATGTGCCCGTCGCCCTGCTCCACCAGCCCCGGCAGGAACGCCTGGATGCCGTTCACCACGCCCTCCAGGTCGACCCCCAGCACCCAGCTCCAGTCCGTGTCCGACATCTGCGCCGAGGGGCTGTTCGCCACTACGCCTGCGTTGTTGCAGACAACGTGAGCGCCGCCCAACTCCGCCTTCGTCCTCGCCGCCAGTGCCCGCACCGAGGCAATGTCCGTCACGTCGCAGGTGACGGCGATGGCTCGCCAGCCCTTCGCGCGGACCGCCTCCGCCACCGCCTCCGCCGGCCCCGACTCGATGTCGCCGATGGCGATGTCCATCCCTTCATCCGCGAAGGCGAGGGCCATCGCCCGTCCGATGCCGCTGCCGCCGCCCGTCACGACCGCGACCTTGCCGTTCAAATCCTGCATGACATGCTCCTCGTCTGGTCGCGGGCGAGTCTACAGGCGGTGGGGTGGCGCGGTCGCCTTCGTCAGACCTCCAGCCCCAGCCCCCGCAGGAACGCAGCCGAGTTCGGTTCCCGGCCCAGGAAGTCGCGCACCAGCTGGTCACTGTCCACCGAGCCGCCCCGCTCCAGCACCGTGCGCCGGTACTCCGCCCCCAGCTCCGGGTTCAGCAGGCCCGCTCCCTCGAAGCGCGTGAACATGTCGTCCCCGAACACATGCGACCAAAGGTAGCCGTAATAGCGTGCGTCGTACCCGAACAGGTGCCCCCAGCCCGACTGGAAATGCGTCCCGGGCGTGTAGGGGAAGCTCGTGATCTCGTGCAGAGCCTCCGTCGCCGCCGTGCTGTCCCCGTCGAAGTCCGGTGCGTGATACGCCTGGTCGAGGTGTGCGAAGTAGAGCTGCCGCACCGTCATGATGCCCGAGCTCAGCGTCTTCGCCGCCAGCATCGAGTCCAGCAGCGAGTCCGGCAGCGGCTCCCCCGTCTCGTAGTGACGCGTGAAGCTCGCCAGCACGTCCCGGTCCCACACCCAGTGCTCCAGCATCTGCGAGGGCGCCTCCACGAAGTCGCGCTCCGTGCGTGTCCCGCTGAAGCGTCCGAGGGTCGTCCGCGTTAGCGTCTGGTGGAGGATGTGGCCGAACTCGTGGAAGAGCGTCTCCACCTCGCTGTGTCGCAGTAACGAGGGCGCATCCGCCGAGGGCTTCGTGAAGTTCGCGACGATTGCGCTCACCGGCTTTTGGTAGGAGCCATCCGGTAGCACCCGCCCGCCCCGCAGCGTGAACGCGGCCGCGTGCCCAAACGTGTTCGGCCGCGGGAAGAGGTCCATGTAGAAGCGCGCGAACGCTTCGTCCCCGTCGGCCTCGTACACGTCGAATGCCTGCACGTCTTCGTGCCACACGGGCGCGTCCGGACGTGCCTCGAAGCGCACGCCCAGCAGCCGCTGGCACACCGCGAACAGCCCCTCCAGGCACGCATCCAGCGGGAAGTACTGCGCCACCTCGAAGTCGTCGACGGCGTACCGCGTCTGCAAAAGCTGGTCGTGGCAGTAGCGCCAATCCCAGATGTTCACAGGACCGTCGTTCACTTCCTCCATCAACGCGAGGTCCGCCTCCACTTTCTTCGCCAGCCGCTCCCGTAGGTCCGCCAGGAACGACACGACCCGCTCCCGCTCCTTCGACATGCACACCTCATGCGCGTAGTCGGCCCACGACTCGTACCCCAGCAGCGACGCCATCTCCCCTCGCGCCGCCAGCGCACGCTCGAGCACCGCCACGTTCGCGTCGCCGCCCTTCACCTGCTCCTTCGCGAATAGCTCCCGGCGCAGCTCCGATGACCGCGCCTTCCCCATGAACGGGAAGAGTTCCGGGTAGTCCAGCGACACCCGGTGCCGGGTCTCGCCATCGACCTGCTCTGTACGAAGCGAGTCGATGAACGCGTCCGGGAGATCGGCCAGGTCCTCGCGCGAGACCAGGATGCTGTCGTCCCACTCGCTGATGTTCTTCTGGAACTTCACCCCCAGCGACACGAGTTCGTCGCTCAGCTCGCGCACCCGCGCCCGCTCCGCCTCCGGCAACTCGAAACCGTTCCGGCGGTAGTCGCGCAGCTCGAAGTCGAGCAGCCGCGCCTCTTCCGCCCCCAGCGCCTCGTCCCGCCCCGCGAACGCCTTGATCGCCGCGTACAGGTCCTCCCGGAACGACAGGTCGACCAGGTACTTGTCGATGCGCTCCTCCGAGGCTCGCGCCGCCTCCCGCAGCTCGTCGTCCTCCGCCACGTACGCCATGAAGGCGTACTGCCCCGACGCCTGCGAGACGTGGTCCGTCGCCGCCTCCAGCGCTCCCAGCGTATTCGCGAACGTCCGCTCCCCGTCCGCCATCGCCACAATGGCATCGACCCCCACGTCGCACGCCGCGATGGCGTCCTCGCACGCCTGCGTGACCTGTTCCGGCGTCACCGCGGAGAAGTCCGGCAACCCAACGTCAACGTCTGTCATGGCTCTGCCTCCCGGCGCGGCATCGTACCGGCTAGCCGTGGCGAGCGCGCCAACCCTGCTACAGGCCGCACTCTTCCGGTTCGAGGCTTGGCCGGAGCCGGATGTTGATCTCGGGCGTCCCCCTCGGGCTGGCGTTGACGCGCGTGGCCTGCTCCCGGTCACCGGTGAAACCCCACCTGCGGTGGTACCACCCGAACTGACACCGCTCAGTTCGCACCAACAGCAGGTAGGACCCTTCGCGCACCTCGAAGGCGAACATCCCGTCGGCGTCCGTACTCGCCCGGGCGACTGAGCCATTTGGCGTGGCGGCAATGATCTCGACTCCCTCGACGGGGCTCCCGTCCGGGTACCTGACAACCCCCTCGAACTCCACGCGAACGGCCAGCATGACCGCCACGTTCGTGGCCCTGAACACGTTACGGAGGTTGTGGCCATCCACGACGACGGGCGTTGCATCGGAGCGATCGGGAGTGAGTTCCCACCCCGCGTACCAGCCCACCTCGCGGCCGTCCCGCCAGAAGGAGAGCAGGTAGGAGCCGTCGGGCACGGTGATGGAGAAATTCCCCATGTCGTCGCTCTCCGATGTGGCGACCCGCCTGCCGGTGGCTTCGGAGAAGGCTTCGACGCGAACGCCCTCCACGACCGTGAGATCGGTGTCGCGAACGCTTCCCTCCATCCTCTGGCACAGCGTCCGCACTCGCACCTCCAGGTTCGTCCCCCGGACGGAGGTCGTGACAGGTTCCGCGCGCTCCGGGGAGGAAACGACTCTGCCCCCTTGGCCATACCAACCGATGTGGCACTTCCCGGCGGAGAAGGAAAGGAGGTAGGAACCTTCGGGAACATCGAGGTCGAACTTTCCCGGCCAGTGAATGGTGTTGTCCAGGACCAGGGACTCCCCGTCACGGTCGTAGACGGTGACGTTGACACCGTTCAGAAAGCTCCCGGAGTAGTCGCGGATTTCCCCGCTAATGCGGTAGAGGGGAGGAGCTACCTCCGCCCGGTACGCTTCGAACTCCTCGTAAAACTCGGAGACGGAGAGCCCGAAGGCCAGTCGGAACCGCGAGGTCCAGCCGGAACGGCTCGGGTAGTTGTAGTAGGCGAGCAGGGCGTCCGCCCCTGCTCGATTGACCAGCCAGTCAACGGCGAGCTGTGGCAGATCGTAGCCGCGGTCTCGGACGAGCAGGGTGGCGTACGTCCGCAGGCGGCTGAGCGGCACCGGAATCCTCTGTACCGAGGGAATGACGGAATGCTGAATGTGGTCCTCGTGGGATGCTGCGTACTGGGACACCCGGTACTGACTCGCCCAGTATTCGGCTGACCCTTCCACGAGCCACACCGGTTCGCTCTCCCAGGGCAACCGCCGGCCGTTGCGTACCGCCATCTCTTCCTGGAGTGCGTGGACGTAGTCGTGGGCGATGCCATGGAGGCACCCGGCGCTGAGGAAGATCGTCCTCCCCAGGTAGCCGCCACAGCCGTGGCGCTCGTCGCCCAGGCGGAACCGCACCTGCGGGACCCCGATGCCGAGCGTCTGCCCGTAGTAGTAGAAGACCCTGTACACCTCCCGTTCCAGGGCCTCGCGGTCGGCCCGTGGGATGACCCGCCCAAAGATGACCACGGGCGGGCCGGTCAGTTGCCACCAGTCTTTCGCCGCGGATACCTTCAGCCAGAAAGCGCTACCAGTGGTCAGCGCCGTAGGCGCACCACCGCTGCCGTCCGCTGTCCCGACTACGATGCCGCCCAGCCCCTTGAGGGCGTCCTCGATGGCCATGCCGTCGCGGCCCGCCCAGGTCACGAGGTTCCAGCCCTCGGCCAGCGACACAGCCCCGCTCTGGGGGATCAGCGGCCGCGTCCACGTGGCCGGCTGGTCGCCCCCGATGTAGAGCCACAGCCCCATGCCGGGCGTGAGCGTGTCGAGTTCGCCGGGGAGTTCGTCGCCAACCCGAGCGGCCCTCCGGAACGCTTGCGCCTCTGCGTCCCACGCATAGACCGCTTCAACCGCGGGGATCGCCTCGAAGATCGCCGAGACTTCCGCCTCCTCCTCGGTCCACCCGACGAGGTTCCACCCCGGCTGCAGCTCGCTCGTGAGCGTGTCGTCCGCCGCCCTGGCGGTTCCGATGGTCGACCCCAACCCGGCCCCCAGCACGGCGGCCACGAGCAGACCAAGGAGAGATACAGGACGGAGGGGTGAGCCTGCCACGGCCGTAGCATAGATGCCTCCCCCCGTTACCTCAGCGCCCCCCGCCTATTCCTCGCAGTGCCGTTCGCGCAACTCCCGCTTCGTCTCCGGTAGCTCGATGAGGACACCGGTGCGGTTCCGCCCTCCGGCGACCGGTTCCGCCCCTTCGTCGTCCGACTTGAACCGGCCATCCTCGTCGGCGACAAAGCCCTTCCCGCCCCACTCACCCGCGAACGCCCAGTAGGCGCGACTGCCGTCCGGGCACTTCAGGAAGACTCCGAGTGTGTGGCGCTCAGCCGGGCCGTAGACCCGGAACTCCCCCTGTACGTCCGCCCGGCTTCCTATCACCACAATCCTCTCGTCCTCGACCTGCGTCACGATGTCCACATCAACGTACGAGACGGGCCTTCCTTCCGGGTCGACCACTCTCCCGTTAATCTGCCACTCGAACGGGGGCGCCACCTGCTGCCGGTGTTCCTCGAACGCCTCGACGAATTCATCTGGCGACATGTCGAACGCCTCACTGAACTCCCGCCGCCCGCCTCCCAGACGGAAGAACTCCATGAGCGCCTCCGCGCCCCTCCGCTCAATGAGCCACTCGATCCCGAGGAAACCCACGTGGTACACGAGGCTCGTGTAGGCGTCGCCGATGAACATGCTGGATACAGCGGCGTCGTACGGCCCCGGTAGGGGTCGTCCCAGGCCGGACCACACCAGTCGAGACACCTCTCCTCTCCAAGTTACCGACGCTCGCCCCTGCTCCTCTGCATGGTGCGCACTCGCGTACTCGGCCGAACCCTCTATGAGCCATGTGGGCCAGACATTGTCCGCCCCGGCAACGCCCCCGAGGTGATTCTGGAGAATGTGGAAGTACTCGTGCGCGATGGGTCCTCCGTGCGCCTTTTCGTTCTCAGCACACCTCTCGAGCGAGATGAAGATGGCTGCCCGCCACGCGATTCCGCTGCACGTGAGCCACTCCGGAAGCTCTACCCCGCGCCGCTGTCCGTCTGGGTCGACTCGTTCCCGATACGCCTCGTCCAGCGCATCGAAGTCGGTCGAGATGTAGAGCGTGAACTCCGACGTCACCTCGCCGAAGCGCTCGGCGAACGACACCTGGACACTCTTCACCTCGCGCGAGATCGCCGCCTGCTCCTCCTCCGTCCACTCGCCCAGGAAAACGATTTCCGCTTCGGGGACCTCCAGTGCGGCCCAGCGCTCCTCGACCCCCTCGTTCCCGCCACACGCCACCCAGAAAACGACAGAGGCCGCCAGCATTACAAGGCTGGCGGCCTCCGTACGGTTGAGCGCCACGCGGCCTAGCGGGTGAGCCAGCCGAACGGCTGAGGCTTCCGCTGCGCCTTCGGGTCGATCATGATGTTCACGATCGAGGGCGTCGGGTCGTCGACGGCCGTCCGCAGGGTCGAGTCCAGATCGGCCAGTTCGGTTACGAAGTACCCCTTGCCCCCGAACGCCTCGATGATCTTCTCGTAGCGCGCGTTCGGCATGAACGAGCCCGGCGGGATGTTGTCCCGGTCGAGCTCGCTGGGACCGCCGCCGATGCCGTTGTTGTTCACCACGATGAACGTGATCGGCAGGTTGTAGCGAACCGCGACCTCGACCTCCATCGCGCTGAAGCCGAAGCCCGCGTCGCCCTCGACGGCCACGACCTTGCGGTCGGGATGCACGGCCGCGGCCGCGATCGCCTGGGCCACGCCCACGCCCATGGTCCCGAACGTGCCCGCATCGAGACGCGAGCGTGGGACGATGTTGGGCAGCACCGTGCGGCCGATGTCCATCGTGCTGGCGCCCTCGCTCGCGATGATCGCGTCCTCGGGGATCGCCTCGCGCACGGCCCGCAGCACGCGGTAGTAGCCCATCGGCTCCGACTCGTCCTTCTCCATGGCGGCCACGGCCTGGCGGTTCTCCTCGGCTTTCGCCGAGAGCCCCGTCCACCACGTCGTCTCCTGCGGGTACGACCAGGGGTTCTGCTCAAGCGCCACGTTCAGCTGGCTCGTGATCGCCTTGCCGTCGCCTACCAGCGCGACCTCCGTCGGCACGTTCGTGCCGATCTCCTCCGCGCTGATGTCCATCTGCACCACGCGCACGTCCTTGTTGAAGCGCGGTGGCAGACCGAAGTGCATGATCCAGTTCAGCCGCGCCCCCATCAGGAACACGAGGTCCGCGTTCTGGAGCGCGTACGAGCGCGCCGGCGCCACCGACAGCGGGTGGTCGTCGGGTACAACGCCCTTGCCCATCGGCGAGGCCAGAAACGGCAGCTGCGTCTTGTCGATGAAGTCCCGCACGTCGTCCTCGGCGCGCGCATAGGCCATGCCCTTGCCGACGATCACGAGGGGGCGCTCCGCCGACTTCAGCGCGTCGACGGCGTCGTCGATCGTGCCCGGCTCGGCGTAGGTGCGGGGGGCGTCGGCGCAGCGGTCCTTGAACTGCACGTCCGACTCCTCGATCCGCCCCGAGATCACGTCATTGGCGAAATCGAGGTAGACCGCCCCGGGGCGGCCGTACATGCTCGTTCGCACGGCCTGCTCCACGTAGTAGGGCACGCGCTCGATGCTCTCCGCTCGTCGCGAGAGCTTCGCGAACGGTCGTGCCGCCTCCACCTGAGGGGCCTCCTGGAACGAGCCCTGCCCGTCCTGGTAGGAGTCCGGTGCGCCGCCGATGAGGATCATCGGCCACGTGTTCGACCACGCGTTCGCCATGCCCGCGATGCCGTGGATCATCCCCGGCCCGCACACCGTCAGGCACGCGCCCGGCCGCCCGGTCAGGTAGCCGACCGCGCCCGCGGCGTAGCTCGCCGCCTGCTCGTTGTGGAAGCCGTAGTACTGGATGCCCTCGCGCTGCGCCGCCGCCGCGATGCCCGCTACCGGGAATCCCACCACGCCGAACATGTAGTCGACGCCCTGCTGCTTGAGGCTGCGAGCGATTACGGTCGCGCCGTCGATTTCTGCCATCTGGTCACCCCTTGTGGTCGTAGCCCGGCGGATGATACGGGAAGAGTCCCCAGCGCTCCCGCCCGCCCCTTCAAGCATGATGGGGCGATTTGATCGGAACGGACCGGTAAGATTCGCCGCCACTACTGCAAGAGGAGTCGCTCCATGCCTACCGACGCCCGCGTCGTTGTCTGCCCCGCCGAGCCCGGCCCCCTCCGCATCGATGAGATCGCCCTTCCCGACCCTGGACCCCACCAGGTCGTCGTCAAGCAGTTCGCGAGCGGCATCTGCCACTCCCAGCTCCACCAGATGCATGGCCCCCGGGGAGCGCCCCAGCTCCTCGGCCACGAGTCGACCGGCACGGTCGTCGCCGCCGGCAGCGAGGTAACGCACGTCAAGGAAGGCGACCGCGTCATGGTCACGTGGGTGCCCCGCAGCCCCGACCTTGGCCGCCGCCCCGACCCCATCTCCCTCGAGCTCGCCGACGGCTCCACCGCAATCTCCCAGGGCGTCTTCACCTGGGCCGACCACACCATCGCCGACGAGCAGTACATCGTCTCCATGCCCGAAGATGTCCGCACCGACGTCACCGCCATCATCGGCTGCGCCATCATGACGGGCTCCGGCGCCGCCTATCACACCGCCGGCGTGAAGCAGGGCGAGAGCGTCGCCGTCTTCGGCGTGGGAGGCGTGGGCCTTTCCGCCATCGTTGCCGCCGCCGTCGTCGGCGCGGACCCCATCATCGCCGTCGACCTGAGCGACGAGAAGCTCGAGTTCGCCAAGCAGTTCGGCGCCACCATCGGTGTCAACGCCTCCGATGGCGACGCCGTCGAGCAGGTCCGCGCCCTCACCACCAGCGACACCGATTTCGACTTCATGGGGCGCCCCGTCGCCGGCGTCGACTACGCCTTCGACTGCATCGGCGTGAAGCAGACGATGGAGCAGATCCTGCCTGCCGCCCGCCCCGGCATCATGGGCGTCCGCACGGGCGGCACCGCCGTCCTCGTCGGCGTCCCCCAGACCAACGTCGAGATCGACGCGCGCGACCTGCTCATCAACGAGAAGAAGTACATCGGCAGCATCGGCGGCTCCTGCCGCCCCGACCGCGACTTCCCGATGTTCATCCGCTGGTACAAGGAGGGCGACCTCGACCTCGACGCGCTCGTGACGGCCAGCTACGAGCTCGACCAGATTAACGAGGCCACCGACGCCCTCGCCGCCGGTCACATCTCCGGTCGCTCCATCATCCAGCTGTAGGGGCTGGCCTCAGGGCAGCTTCCGCACGGGCGACCAGACGAGGAGCAGGACACCCACGATGCCGCCAGCGATTGCGCTGGCGACGATGCTGAACTGTGCTCCCCAGAGGGTCGCGAGCAGCCCCGTTTGCGCGATGCCGATCGGCATCGCGGCCGCGAACATGAGCGAGTAGATGCCCATCACCCGGCCCATGACCGGCTGCGGCGTGTTCTCCTGCAAGAGCGCCAGGCTCAGATTCATGAAGATGGCGCCGGCCGGACCGATGGCCAGCAGCGCGACGACCGTTAACCACGGCGTCTCGCTCAGCCCGAAGAGGACCAGCGGGGGCGCCGCCAGCACCGGCGAGAGCGCTACCAGGAGACCTCTCCGTGGAAGGGGCCGCAGCGTCATCAACCCCGAACTGACGATCATGCCCGCCCCGAAGGTGGCGAAGAGAATGCCGACCCAGTGGTCTCCCAGGTGGAGCACATCCTCCACGATGAGCAGCATCGTCACCGTGATCGGCCCGCCGAAAAAGATGCCGAGCATTGCTGATAGCAGGAGCAGGCCGAGGATGGCCCGCGACCGCAGCACATACCGGAACCCTTCAGCCAGGTCGCTGCGAATGCTGCTCTGCTCCTCCTCCGTCACCGGTTGGTACCCACGCAGCAGGAGGAACAGCAACGCGCCCGCGGCCAGCAAGGCCGTTTCGAGCGAGAACGCCGCTGTCAGGCCCGCGAAGCCCGCTACGAGTCCGCCCAGTGCCGGCCCGACAAAGTCCGAGGCTGCGAGGAAACCCACATTCCCGATGATCACGGCGTTCTGTAGCTGGGGGCGGGTCACGATCCGAGGCAGCACCCCCTGCCGCGCCGGGTTTTCGAAGGCTCCCACGGCGCCGATCACGGCCGAGAGGAGGAACACCGGCCACAAGATCGTTACGGATGCGGCGGCGAGCACCACGTAGACGCCTGAGACCACCGCCGCCACCGTCGTCGCCCGGACAAGGATCAGGCGCGCTTCCATGCGGTCGGCGAGCACACCGCCAAAGACCGTCAGCAGCACGCCCGGAAGTTCCTGGATCATGAGCGCCCCGGCGATCGCGGCCGCGCGCTCATCCGGCTCGACCCGGTCCCGGATGAAGAGTGGTATCGCTACGATCTGGATGCCGACACCGAGCGCGGTCACGACCGAGGCCGTCAGCCACGCCCGGTAGTCGCGGCTGGCGAACGGGTTGCGGCTCTCCGCCTCCTCTGGCGCTTCCGCAGCTGCCGCCTCGGTCTCCCCGTCGCTCACGTGAGCTTGCGCACGGGAAGCCAGAACAGCAGCACGATGCCGATCACCGATCCGGCGAGGGCGCTTGCGACCGTGCTCACCTGGGGCCCCAGGAGGCTTGAGACAACCGCCGTCTGCGCGAACCCGATGGGCGAGGAGATGACGAACATCAGCGAGTAGACCCCCATCACCCGTCCCATCACGGCCTGCTCGGTCTGCTCCTGCAGCAGGGCGAGGCTCAGGTTCATGAAGGTGGCGGCGAATGGTCCGATCGCCAGCAGCATCAACACCGAGAGCCAGGGCGTCTCGCTTACGCCGAACAGGGCCAGCAAGGGACCGCCCAGTATCGGTGAGAGCGCCAGCATCAGCCCTCGCCGGGGGAGCGGCCGCAGCGTCATCACCAGGGAGCTGACGAACATGCCTGCGCCGAACGCGCCGAAAAGGATGCCCACCCAGCTCGTGGGCAGCTCCAGCACGTCCTCGACAATGAGGAGCATGTTCACCTGCATCGGTCCCGCGTAGAAAACCCCCGGCATCGCCGCCAGCACCAGCAGCCCGACGATGTTCCGCGAGCGCCGCACGTAGCGCAGTCCCTCGGCCAGGTCGGCTCGCACGTCATGCCGTTCCACCGCCCGCGGTTCGTACCGCCCGATCCCGAGGAAGAGCACCACCCCCAGCGCCAGCAGTCCCGTCTGCAGCGCGAAGGCGGCGGTTAGACCGGCGGTCCCCCCGAGCAGCCCGCCCAGCGAGGGCCCTCCGAACTGGCCCGCCGCGAGGAACGCCATGTTCCCGAGGATGACCCCGTTCTGGAGTTGCGGCCGGGTGACCATCTGCGGCAGCACGCCCTGCCGAGCCGGCTGCTCGAAGGCCGCCACCGCCCCCACCACCGCGGAGAGCGCGAATACCGGCCACACGATCGTCACGTCCGCTGCGGTCAGAACCACGTACACCCCGGCGACCGTTGCCGCTACCGCCGTGGCGCGGAAGAGCAGCAGCCGCGGATCGATGCGATCCGCGACCACGCCGCCCAGGAGCGTCAGGAAGACTCCCGGCAGCGTTTGGATGATGAGCGCGCCGGCAATGGCTGCCGCTCGATCGTCCGGGTCGACCCGCTCGCCGATGAAGAGCGGCACGACAGCGATCTGGACGCCCACTCCCAGCGCGGTCACCACCGTGGCAGTCAGCCAGGCCCGGTAGTCGCGGTTGACGAAGGGGTTGCGCGGCCCCGCCTCGGGGGCGCCCTCGGCGCTCACGCTTCCTCCGCCAGACCACCCCTTACATCTACGGCGAGCTGTTCAAGGAGTTCACGCGAGCCTGGCGGTGGGAGTTCTGGGTAGGGGCGGAAGAGCCCGTCCTCGCGACGGCGGGGCATGACGTGGAGGTGGAGGTGGAACACCTCCTGGCCTGCCGCCTCCCCTGTCGACTGCCAGACGTTCAGTCCGTCTGGCGCGAATGCTCGCGACACCGCCCTCGCCACGCGTGTGGTTCCTGCTATCAAGGCGGCCCCTGTACGGTCGTCCAGCCCCAGGATGTCCGCGATGTGGACACGAGGGATAACGAGCACATGCCCTGGGTTCGGCTGGCGCAGGTCCATGAACGCCAACGCGAATTCGTCCTCCCAGACCACGCTGGCGGGCGCGTCTCCCGCGGCGATTGCACAGAACACGCAGCCTTCGGGCATTCGGACAGTTCGCACGCAGGCGCGTTATCCTCGCGAACGCAATGAACACCCCAATCGTCATCGCCCACGCGGCCGCTGCCGGCGAGGCTCCCGCCAACACCCTCGCGGGCGTCCGCGCCTCGCTGGAGAGCGCCGCCGCCATGGAGATCGACCTCCACCTCTGCGCTGATGGCGTCCCCGTCCTCCTCCACGACGACACCCTCGACCGCACCACGAACCTGTCCGGCTCCGTCCGCGACGTTCCCCTTGCCGAGCTGGGCCAGGCTGATGCCGGTGAGGGTGAGCACGTCCCCTCCCTCGACGAGGTGCTGGGCCTGGTTGCCGGCCGCATCGACGTCATGTGTGAGCTGAAGGTCGCCCCCGACCGTCCCGACGACGGACCGGCCCTTCTCGATGCCACCCTGGAGGTCATCCGCCGCCACGGCGCCGAGTCCTGGACCGCCCTCCACTCCTTCGACCACGACCTCGTGGAGCGCGCCCGCACCCACGCCCTGGAAATTGAGGCAGCGATGATCGCCATGCCCATGGGAGGCGCCGGCCTGGAGACGCTCGCCACGCGCGCTGCTGAGCACGGCATCGGCGCGATCTCGCTGTTTCACGCCGTCGTCGCGCCGCACGCTGTCGAGATCGCCAGCCGCCACGACCTCAAGCTCTGGGCCTGGACCGCCGACAGCCCGGACGATTGGACCCGCCTCGCTGAGGCAGGCGTGGACGGCATCATCACCAACCAGCCCGCCGCCCTTCGCGCCTGGAACGAGTCCCGCGCCTCCGCCTGACCCCGCCGTACCCTGTTCGCAGACACAGTAGGGGTTCCCCTTTATGATCCATTGCCGCACGGGCGGCTCTAGGCCGCTCACTCTTCCGAAGGATTGTTCATGAAGGAGATCGACTACCTGGCGCCCTCCTCGCTTGGCGAGGCGTACGCCGCCCTCTCGAACGGTAAGACCTCGGCCTTCCTCGCTGGCGGTACCGACATCATCGTCCAGCTTCGCGAGGGCCGGAAACAGGTCGACCAGCTCATCGACGTCAAGCACATCCCCGAGCTCACGAGCTACGCCTGGACCGGTGACGGCGGTCTCGAGATCGGCGCCTCCGTGCCTTTCGCCGAGATTTACGAGGACGATGAGATCGTCCGCCGCCTACCCGCTGTCATCGACTGCGCGACGCTCGTCGGCGGCATCCAGATCCAGAGCCGCGCCTGCTTCGGCGGGAACATCGGCAACAGCGGCCCCGCCGCCGACACCGTCCCCGCCCTCATCGCCCTCGGCGCCACGCTCACGCTCGGCTCCGCGGACGGTACGCGCGACCTGCCCCTCGAGGACTTTTTCACCGGCCCCGGCCAGAACGTCCTCGGCTCCGGCGAGCTCATCATCAAGGTGAACATCCCGCCCCAGCCGGCCAACTCCGGCTCCTTCTTCCACCGCTTCATCCCCCGCAACGAGATGGATATCGCCGTCGTCAACGTCGGCGCCCGCATCGATCTCGATGGCGACGGTGAGCGCATCGAAGGCGCGCGCATCTCCGTGGGCGCTGTCGCCCCGACGCCCCTCTACGTGGCCGCTGCCGGCGATGCCCTCGCCGGTGAGACGCCCACCGAGGACACCTTCGCCCGCGCCGCCGATATCGCCGCCGAGGCGGCCACCCCCATCACCGACATGCGCGGCTCCATTGCCCAGCGCGTGCACCTCACTCGCGTCCTCACCTACCGCGCCCTCAACCGGGCGCTCGAACGAGCCCGGGAGGCCTAGCCCATGCCCCGTCGAGCCCATGTCCAGACCACACTCAACGGCGAGGAGATCGACTTCCTCTGCGAGCCCCGCCAGAGCCTGCTCGAAGTCCTGCGCGACGAGCTCGGCCTGACCGGCACCAAGGAAGGCTGCAACAACGGCAACTGTGGAGCCTGCAGCGTCCTCATGGACGGCCGCGTGGTGAACTCCTGCTGCGTCCTCGGCGTCGAAGCCGAAGGCGCTGCGGTCACAACCATCGAAGGCGTCGCCGAAGGCGAGACGCTGCATCCCCTGCAGCAGTGCTTCCTCGAAGAAGCCGCCCTCCAGTGCGGCGTCTGCACCCCCGGCTTCATCGTCGCCGCCAAGGCCCTGCTCGATAGCGAGCCGGATGCCGACGAAGGCCGCGTCCGCCACTGGCTGGCCGGCAACCTCTGCCGCTGCACCGGCTACGACAAGATCGTTCGCGCCGTCCTCAAGGCGTCCGAGATGGAGGAGGTCACAGCATGACAACCACCGAGAAGCCCGACTACAAGGTCATCGGCACGCGGCCCATCCGCCCCGACGGCGTGGAGAAGGTCACGGGCAAGGCGCTCTACGGCGCCGATATCCACCTTCCCGACCTCGTGCAGGGCGCCGTCCTGCGCAGCCCCCACGCGCACGCTCGCATCGTCTCCATCGATACGAGTGCGGCCGAGGCCATGCCCGGCGTCCTCGCCGTCGTGACCCACAACGACCTGCCCGTCGTCTCCGACAAGATGGTCGACATGGGCGAGGGCATCTCGACTGCCTCCGACATGAGCAAGAACGTGATGGCCGCCGACAAGGCCCTCTACCGCGGTCACGCCATCGCCGGCGTCGCGGCAACGAACGTGCACGACGCGCTCACGGCGATCGAGGCCATCAAGGTCGAGTACGAGGTGCTTCCGCCGGTCCTCAATGTGCAGGACGCGATGCGCGAGGACGCCCCGCTGCTCGACGAGAGTCGCCACACGAAGACCCCCGCCGGCGAGCTTTCCGACAACGCCAGCAACGTCGCCGCCCACAACCGCTTCGAGGGCGGCGATCTTGAGGCCGCCTACGCCGAGGCCGACATCGTCGTCGAGCGCGAGTTCGACACGAAGATGGTCCACCAGGGCTACATCGAGCCCCACAACGGCACCGCCAACTGGAACTCCGACGGCACGCTGACCGTCTGGACGAGCACGCAGGGCGCCTTCGCCGTGCGCTCCGCGCTCTCCGAACTGCTCCAGCTCCCGGTTTCCCGCGTCCGCGTGATCCCGATGGAGATCGGCGGCGGATTCGGCGGCAAGATCGGCCTCTACCTGGAGCCGGTGGCGGCGCTCCTCTCCCGCAAGTGCGGCCGCCCGGTGCAGCTCACCATGGACCGCACCGACGTCTTCCAGGCCACCGGCCCCACCAGCGGCGGCCACATGAAGGGCAAGCTCGCCGTCAAGGACGGCAAGATCACGGCCGCTGAGGTCAGCCTCGCCTTCGAGGCAGGCGCCTTCCCCGGCTCGCCCGTCATGGCCGGCGCCATGTGCATGCTCTCCCCCTACGAGGTGGAGAACTTCAAGGTCGACGCCTACGACGTCGTTGTGAACAAGCCGAAGGTCGCGGCCTACCGCGCCCCCGGCGCCCCCAACGCCGCCTTCTGCGTCGAGCAGCTCATCGACGAGGTCGCCCGCGAAACCGGGACCGACCCGCTGCAGTTCCGTCTGAACAACAGCGCCAGCGAAGGCTCGCGCATGATCACCGGCGTTGCGCACCCGCGCATCGGCCACGAGGAGACGGTCGAGGCCGCTGCCTCCTCCGACCACTACCAGTCCCCGATCGAGGGTCCGAACCGTGGTCGCGGCGTTGCCAGCGGCTTCTGGTTCAACGCCGGCATGCAGTCCTCCGTCATCGCCTCGGTGAACCCCGACGGCACGGTCAACCTCATCGAGGGTTCGACCGATATCGGCGGCACCCGCGCCTCCCTCGCCATGCAGCTCGCCGAGACCCTCGGCATCGAGTACGACAGCATCCGCCCCACCGTCGCCGACACCGACGCCGTCGGTCACAACGACGTAACCGGTGGCTCGCGCACCACCTACGCCAGCGGCCAGGCCGTCTACGAGGCGGGCCTCGACGTCCAGCAGCAGCTGGTCGCCCGCGCTGCCCAGCTCTGGGAGTGCGAGGCCGAGGACATCGAGTACGCCGACGGTGGGTTGCGACACACCTCCGACAGCGAGAAGACGATGACCTTCGCCGAGATTGCCGGGAAGCAGATGGAGACCGGCGGCCCCATCCAGGGTCGCGGCACCGTCATGGCCCGCACCCCCGGCGCCGCCTACGGCGTTCACGTCGTCGATGTCGAGGTTGACCCCGACACCGGCAAGGTCGACATCCTCCGCTACACCATCGCCCAGGACGTCGGCACGGCCGTGCATCCCGCCTACGTCGAGGGCCAGATGCAGGGCGGTGTCGTCCAGGGCATCGGCTGGGCGCTCAACGAGGAGTACTACTACGGCGAGGACGGGCGCATGGAGAACGCGTCCTTCCTCGACTACCGCATGCCCACCAGCCTCGACCTGCCGATGATCGACACGATCATCGTCGAGGTTCCCAACCCCGGGCACCCCTTCGGCGTCCGCGGGGTGGGCGAGGTGCCGATCGTGCCGCCGCTGGCGGCCATCGCCAACGCCGTCCACGATGCCACCGGGCATCGCTTTACGGAGCTGCCTATCTCCCCACGTCAGGTGGTGGAGGAGCTCCACAACCTGCAGTAGTCCAGTGGCGACGGTTCTCATACCGTCGCCATTGCGCTCGCTCTGCGCTGGCGCCGCGATCCTCGAGGTCGCGGGCGCCACGCTCGGCGAGATACTGCGCGCCGTCGACGTCCGCTGCCCCGGCTTCTACGAACGCGCTGTCGACGAAGGTCGCCTGCGCCCCGAGCTGTCCATCGCCCTCAACGGCCATGCCTTCCGCTACGGCCTCACCGAACCCATCGCCCCCAACGACGAGGTCACGATCGTGCCGGCAATAGGCGGGGGCTAGGAGCTCAGCCAGTCGGGAACCTGTGCAATCTGAAGGTAGCACCTTCAAATTGCACAGCTATGTGGCCTGATGTCCGGCGAGCCGCCTACACCGCTGGAGCTACAGCTCCGCCCACGTCCGGCCGCGCTTCAGGTCCACCTTCAGCGGCACCTTCAGCTCGATGCTGGCCGGCATCACCTCGGAGAGCAGCCCCGCCACCTCGTCCGCCTCGTCTTCCGGCCCTTCGAAGATCAGCTCGTCGTGGACCTGCAGGATCATGCGGCTCCGCAGCTCGCGCTCCCGCGCCGCATCGGCGATGCGGATCATCGCCACCTTGATGATGTCCGCCGCCGTTCCCTGGATGGGCATGTTGATCGCCTCGCGCTCCGCCGCGCTGCGCACCTGGAAGTTCGTGCTGTGGATCGCCGGCAGGTAGCGACGCCGCCCGTAGAGCGTCTCCGCGTATCCCTGCTTCTTCGTCGTCGAGAGCACGTGCTCCTGCCACGCCTTGATGCCCGGGAAATTCGCGTAGTAGCTGTCGATGAATGCCTCCGCCTCGTCCCGCGTCATCCCCGTCCGGTCGCTCAGGCCGAACGACCCCATCCCGTAGGCGATGCCGAAGTTCACCATCTTCGCCGTGTCCCGCATCGACCGCGTCACCTCCTCCGCCTCGACCCCGTAGACGCTCGCCGCCGTCGCCTGGTGGATGTCCGCGTCCGCGAGGAACGCCTCGATGAGGCCCGTGTCCTCGGTGATGTGCGCCAGCACCCGTAGCTCGATCTGCGAGTAGTCCGCGGCCACGTAGACCGCGTCGTCGTAGCCCTCCGGCACGAACGCGCGGCGGATGTCGCGCCCCATCTCCGTGCGCACCGGGATGTTCTGCAGGTTCGGATTCGTGCTGCTCAGCCGCCCCGTCGCCGCCACCGTCTGCTGGAAGTCGGTGTGGATGCGCCCGTCCTCCGGGGAGACCGCCCCCGGGAGCGCGTCCAGGTACGTCGACTTCAGCTTCGTCAGCTGCCGGTACTGGAAGATCGAGTCGATAATGGGGTGCGCCTCCCGCAGCCCCTCCAGCGCCCGCTGATCGGTGCTGTGGCCCTGCTTCGTGCGGCGCGTCGGTGGCAGGCCGAGCTCCCGGAAGAGGACGTCGCTCAGTTGCTGCGGGCTGCCGATGTTGAACTCGTGCCCGACGTGCTCGTAGACCGTCGTCTCCGCTGCCTCGATGTCGCCGATCAGCCCGTCCGAGATCTCCCGCAACACGCTCGTGTCGATCGCGACCCCCGCCGCCTCCATCTCCGCCAGCACGGGGTAGAGCGGCAACTCCATCTCCTCGTACAGCTCCCACTGACCCCGCTCCCGCAGCTGCTCCTCCAGCCCGGGGAGCACCTGCAGCAGCAGGCCGACCTGCTGGCAGGCCAGCTCCCCCGCCGACTCCGGATCGACCTGCGCCATGGGGATCGCCTTGCGGCCGGTGCCCGTGAGCGCCGTCAGCGGTCGCAGCTCCACCCCCAGCCGCTCGTTCACGAGGTTCGCCAGCGCCTGCGAGGTCTCCCCCAGCAGGAACGCCATCAGCCCCGCCTCGCGCGTCACCCCCCGCAAGGACATCCCCGCCCGTCCGAGCTGGTGCAGCAGATGTTTCGCCCCGTAAGCCGTCTTCGGCAGTGAGGCGTCCGCCAGCAGCGGCCCCAGTGCCTCCCGGATCGTGTCCAGTGAGAGCTGTTCGCTCGGGCTGTCGAGCCGCGGCGCGTGCCCGATGGGGACGTACCACGCCCGCCCCGGCTCGGTCGCGAACGCCAGCCCCAGCAGCAGCGGATGCGTCGAATCCCCCGCCGTCGAGAGCGCCCCCACGGCGAACCCCCCGGAGTCGCGCAGCGTCTCTGCCAGCGCGTGCAGGCCCGCTTCGTCCGTCACGTTCGCGTACTCGCCTGGCTCCGCTTCCTCGGCGGCTGGCTCGTCCTCGTCCCCCGCCGCCTCCGGCAGCCGGTCGATGAGGCTGCGGAACTCCAGCTCCCGGAAGAACGCCACCACCTTCTCGCGGTCGTAGTCGGTCGCTTCGCAGGCGTCGAAGTTGAAGTCGCAGTCCACGTCCGTGCGGATCGTGATCAGCTCCTTGCTCTCCAGCGCTTCCTCCCGCTTCCCCTCCAGCTTCCCCCGCACCGATTTCGACGTGATCTCGTCCAGCCTCTCGAATATCTCCTCGACCGGCCCGAACTGCCGGATCAGGTTGGCCGCCGTCTTGTCGCCGACCCCCTTGATGCCCGGGATGTTGTCACTCGTGTCGCCCCGCAGCGCCTTGAAGTCGGTCATGAACGGAGGGCTGAAGCCCCAGCGCTCGCTCGCTGCCTTCGTGTCGTACACGACCGTGTCGCGCTGGTAGGGGCGGAACATGAAGAGCTGGAGGTTGGGCCGGATGAGCTGCACGAGGTCCGTATCAAGCGTGACGATCCACGTGTCGATGCCTTCCGACGCCGTCTTCGTCGCGATCGTGCCCGCCACGTCGTCCGCCTCGAAGCCGGGCGCCTCGTACACGGGGATCGCGAACGCATCCAGCATTTCGCGCACGCGATCCATCTGCGGCAGCAGGTCCTCGGGTGTCTTGCGGCGGGTCGCCTTGTAGTCCTCGCGGGCCTCGTGCCGGAACGTCTTGCCCTTGGCGTCCCAGGCCGCGCAGATGTGCGTCGGGCTGAGCTGGTCGAACACCCGCAGCAGCGATTCCGCGTACCCGTAGGTCGCGAACGTGAGCTCGCCCTTGCTGCTCATCATGGGGTTCGGAACGGAGCCCAGCGCGAAGAACGCGCGGTAGAGAATGCCGTGCGAGTCGAGGATCACGAGGCGCGGTTTCGCGCCGTTGCCAGCCACGCCGCGATTATAGGTGCCCGCTCCCGGCCGGGGCCCGAGAGTGTCGCCCGGCTATACTGCGCGCACTCTCCCGCTGGAGCGCCCGATGGCCCGACCCGTCCTCCGAACCGCCCTCTGTGACCTGCTCGGAATCGAGTACCCCTTCGTCCTCGCCGGCATGGGACCGGTCGCCGGCGGCATCGTCGGTCCCGTCGCGACCGCCGAGCTCGCCGCCGCCATCTCGAACGGGGGCGGCCTCGGTGTCCTCGGGGGCAGCGGCTACGGCCCGGAGCGCCTGCGCGAGGAGATCAACAAGGTCCGCGGCCTCACCGACAAGCCCTTCGGCGTCGACCTCCTCTTGCCCGCCAACTACATGGGCGCCGCCGCCGACAGGCCCCCGCCCGCCGACCCCCGCGAGCTGGTTCCCGCCGAGGTCCGCAGCGGCCTCCGCAATATCCTCGCCTCCATGGACGTTCCCTGGATCGAGGCCCCGCCCGTCGAGACCGAGACCCGCCCCACCCTCCAGGGCAAGCGCGCGGGCATGTCCGACGCGCAGATGGAGGTCGTGATCGAGGAGCAGGTGCCGGTCTTCGCCGCGGGGCTCGGAAGCCCCGCTCCCTGGCTCGACCGGCTGCACGACAACGGCACCGTCGTCCTCTCCCTCGTCGGCAACGTCAAGAACGCGAAGCGCGTCGCGGAGGCCGGGGTCGACGCCGTCGTGACGCAGGGCACCGAGGCGGGCGGTCACACCGGACGCATCGGCACCCTCCCGCTTGTTACCCAGGCGATCGAAGCCATCGACCCCGTTCCCGTCATCGCCGCCGGCGGTATTGGCAGCGGCCGCGGCATGGCCGCGATGCTCGCCGCCGGCGCGGCGGGCGTCTGGGTGGGCACCGCCTTCCTCGTTTCCGAGGAGGCCAACCAGCCTCCCGCCCAGCTGAAGCGCATCCTCGACGCCACCGAGGAAGACACGAAGATCACGCGCCTCTACAGCGGCAAGACCATGCGCAACATCCGCAACCCCCTCATCGACGCCTGGGAGGACAGCGGTCTCCGCGCCCTGCCCATGGGTGTCCAGGGCATCGTCATCCGCGACATGGCCCACTCCCTGCGCCAGGCCGGGCGCGAAGACCTGCTGATGAACGCCGCCGGGCAGATCGCGGGGATGCTCGACGAGGTCCGCCCCGCCTCCGTCATCTTCGAAGAGATCATCGGTGAGACGGTCGAGATACTGTCCGACCGCCTCCCTGCCACCGTTACCGCCAGCGTGGAGGCGTAACCATGCCCGAGGGACCGCTCGCGAACGTCCGCGTCCTCGAATTCACCGACGAGATTGGGGCCTACTGCGGCAAGCTCTTTGCCGACCTCGGCGCCGACCTGATCAAGGTCGAGCCCCCCGGCGGCGAAGACCAGCGCCAGACCCCGCCCTTCCTCGACGGCGACCCGGCCCCCGACGCCAGCATCGCCTTCTGGGCGCAGAACACCTCGAAGCGCTCCCTCGCGCTCGACCTCCACGACGAAGCCGCCTGCGCCCGCGCTCGCGAGCTCGCCCTCGGCGCCGACATCATCATCGAGGACCACCTGCCCGGCTCCCTCGCCAGCGTTGGCCTTGGCTACGACGACCTCCGCGGCGAGCGCCCCGACCTCGTCTACACGTCCATCACCGGCTTCGGCCAGACCGGTCCCCACGCGAATTTCGCCTACAGCGACATCGTTGGCCAGGCGATGGGCGGCGTCATGACTCTTGCCGGCCAGCCCGAGGACCCGCCCAACATCATCTACGGCAACCAGGGCAACATCTGCGCCAGCACCCAGGCCGCGCAGGGCACGCTTGTCGCCCTCCACCACGCCGAGCGCACCGGCCAGGGCCAGCACGTCGATGTCTCCGTGCAGGAGGCCCTCTCCCTGCCCCAGGAGACGGCCATGATGATGTGGGACTTCCAGCGCACCAACCGCGTGCGCACCGGCCCCCTCGGCCTCCTCCGTATGCCCATCCCCGGCGTCGGCGTCTATGAGACCCAGGCCGGATACGTGATGGCCTATATCACCGCCCCCGGCGGCGCCGACTTCCCCGAGGTTGTCGCCTGGATGGACGACGCCGGCTTCGAGCACGACCTCAACGACGAGGCCTACGCCGAGCTCGTCCAGGGCATGAACCTGCGCTTCCTCGCCCAGATCCTCTCCGATCCCGAGTCGGCCGCGGGCG
The DNA here is from genome assembly GCA_965214395.1 of Tepidiformaceae bacterium. GTDB lineage: Bacteria > Chloroflexota > Dehalococcoidia > Tepidiformales > Tepidiformaceae > UBA2991. The sequence continues at coordinate 2,602,695 of OZ243954.1, read as the reverse complement.
CCGCCGGGCAGCTCGCCCACATCAACGAGGTGTTCGCGCAGTTCCTCGCCACCATGACCGCCCTCGAGGCGTACGAAGAAGGCCAGCGCCGGCGCCTCCTCGTCGGCCTCGTCTCCACGCCCAGAGACCTCGTCGAGAATGCCCAGCTCCGTGACCGCGACTGGTACCAGCCCCTCCCCGTCGATTCGCGCGAGGTCGAGTTCCCCGGCCCGCCCTACCGCCTCTCCGCCACCCCCGCCACCGTCACCTCCCCGCCCGCCCTCGGCCAGCACGCCGACGCCACCTGGCGCGCCACCCCCGCACGCCCCGTCACCTCCCCCAGCCGCCCTGCCCGCCCGCTCGAAGGCGTGCGCGTGGCCGACTTCTCCTGGTTCGGCGCCGGTCCCATCGCCGGGCAGACCCTCGCCTCCTTCGGCGCCGAGGTCGTGCGCGTCGAGTCCGAGGCCCGCATCGACTCGCTCCGCATCGTCGAGCCCGTCGCCCTCAACGAGGACGGCTCGAAGATGAGCGACACCTACAACGCCTCCGGCTACTTCAACAACTTCAACGCTGGCAAGCTCAGCTTCCTGCTCGATCTCAACACCGAGCGCGGCCAGGAAATCGCCTACCGCCTCATCGAGCGCTCCGACATCTTCATGACGAACTTCACCCCGCGTGTCCTGGAGAAGTGGAACCTGCTCTACGAGCACGTCTCCGCCGCCAACCCCCGCATCGTCGCCGGGTACGCGCCCATGCAGGGCATGATCGGCCCCCACCGCGACTTCCTCGGCTTCGGCGCCGTGCTCACCCCCATCACCGGCATTAGCGAGCTTTCTGGGTTCCCCCACCACCCGCCCATCGGCATCGGCACCAACTACCCCGACTACGTGGTCAACCCCGGGCACCTCGCGTTCGCCCTCCTCGCCGCCCTCCGCCACCGCGACATAACCGACGAGGGCCAACTCGTCGAGATGCCCCAGATCGAGTCTGTCGTGAACGCCCTCGCCCCCGCCATCCTCGACTACACCGCCAACGGCGTCGTCCAGACCCGCACCGGCAATCGCAACCCCGTCGCCGCCCCCCACGGCGCCTTCCGCTGTGCCGACGACCCCACCTCCGAGGGCTCCGAGGATCGCTGGATCGCGATCGCCTGCCGCAGCGACGAGCAGTGGGCCGCCATCTGCGATGCTTTCGGCCAGCTCGGGTCAGCCACCGACCCCCGCTTCGCCACCCACGAGGCGCGCAAGGCGAACGAGGACGCCCTCGAAACCCTGCTCAGCCTGTGGACCGCCGACCGCCGCGCCGAGGATGTCATGGCCGACCTCCAGGCCCGCGGCGTTCCCGCCGGCGTCGTCCAGAACGCCCAGGACATCCTCGACAAGGACCCGCACATGCGGGAGCGCGCCTACTACCAGTACCTCGACCACCCCGAGACGGGCCGCAGCGCCTACGACGGCGCCTGCGCCCGCCTCAGCGAGACGCCCGGCGTCCACCAGTGGGCCGCCCCCCTCTTCGGCCAGCACACCGACGAAGTCTGCCGCCGCATCCTCGAACTCAGCGACGACGAAGTCGCCGCGCTCCTGGTCGAGGGCGTCCTGGCTTAGGAACCGGCGGCTTGCCGGGCTGGCTATGCTGTCCAGGTTGACTGTGATTGAGCCGCGTCGCTGCCACGGGTGCTTGTGCTAGGCTAGTAATGTCGCCGAAGAGGAGATTGCAGGTGGGAACGTTCAAGGTGAGTCTCGAGGTGGCAAACAGGGATCCCAGATCCTCGTTTGAGCCAGTCGAAGCGCTCGTGGATACGGGATCCCTCTACTCGAAGTTTCCCGTGTCGTTTCTGGAGCGGCTTGGCGTGGAGCGAGCCGAGAAAGAGCGCTTCCAGCTAGCTGACAAGAGCTACCGGTACTACGACATTGGACAGGCTCGAATGCGGATCGACGGCCGGGAACGAACGTCGGTAGTCGTCTTTGGTGAAGACGGTATCTATCTGCTTGGAGCAGTTTCCCTTGAAGAGTTTGGCCTGATTGCCGACACAACCAGCAGGGAACTTGTTGAGGCGCCCACACCTCCGATGATCAGCTTGTTCGACCCGGAGTAGATTGACCCCATGACCAACGTGCCCGTCTACCAGCGCCTCTACGGGGCCATGGTGGAGCTCTCTCTTGGTCCGGAGGATGTCCATGAGAGGCTGAAGCGTGCCTGGTACGACATATCTGAGCTTCGGCTCGCGTTCAGTCCGCGGGATGTCGATTTCGTACTACCGTCATGGCTCGAGGAGGAGGTCAGGCCGGTGTTCGCGCTGTGGGACAGCTTCGACCGTCCGACTATCGATAATGCCGTGGCAAGCCTGACAACGGAGCAGTGCCGGGAATACGCCCGCGACATCTGGGAGTGGTACGACCGTATCCGCGACGACGAGTAGCTGGCGGAGACCAGAGATTCTTCTCGGCTTCTAGGGGTTACGCTTTCCCGCCCGCCCCTACCCCCGCCCCCGCGTATCATCACCGCTCGCACTTACGCCTGCGGGAACGCTCCCGCCAAACTGACCACGAACGGAGATGACCCATGGGACTGCGCACGCCGGCTGAATACCTCGAATCGCTCAAGGACGGACGCACCGTCTACTACCGTGGCGAGCGCGTCGATGACGTGACCACCCACCCCGTCATCTCCAAGGCCGCGAAGCACGCCTGCGTCGACTACGAGATGGCCGAGGAACCCGAATTCAAGGACCTCACCATCATCGACGACGAGGACGAGCCCTACGCCCGCTACTTCAAGGTCCCCCGCAGCAACGACGACCTGCTCAAGCGCTCACAGCTGATCGAGGCATCCACCGCCCGTGGCAAGACGCTTGTGCCCCTCGTGAAGGAGATCGGCAGCGACGCCCTCTTCGGCCTCATGCGCATCACCCGCGCCGTCGACCAGGCCCACGAGACCCCCTACCGCGCCCGCCTCGAAGAGTTTTACCGCCACTGCCGCGACAACGACCTGACCATGTCCGTCGCCCAGACCGACGTGAAGGGCGATCGCTCCGCCGGCCCCGGCGGCCAGCCCCACCCGGACTACTACCTGCGCATCGTCGAGCGCCGCCCCGACGGCATCGTCGTGCGCGGCGCCAAGACCCACACGAGCTGCACCACGAACGTGAACGAGGTCATCGTGCTCCCCACCCGCGCCATGTCAGAGGCCGACGCCGACTACGCCGTCGCCTTCGCCGTGCCGCCCGATACACCCGGCCTGAAGCTTGTCGCCAGCCCCTACGGCGGCTGGTCCAAGAACAGCTTCGAGAATCCGCTCAGCGCCGACCGCAAGATGATGGAGACCACCACCATCTTCGATGACGTGTTCGTGCCCAACGAGCGCGTCTTCCTCGCCGGCGAGCACCAGTTCGCCGCCCCCCTCGCCCTCGGCTTCGTCGAGTACCACCGCTTCACCGCCGTCTCCTACAAGCTCCCCCTCGTCGACGCGCTCGTCGGCGCCGGCCAGCTCATGGCCGACATGAACGGCATCACCCGCGCCGGCCACATCCGCGAGAAGCTCGTCTGGCTCGTGAGCTACGCCGAGACGGTGCGCGCCCTCATCGAGATGGCCGCGCTCCGCGGCGCCCCCGACGAGGAGGGCATCTACGCCCCCGACGCCATGACGACCAACATCGCCAAGTACCACTTCGCCCACCACTACCACGAGGCCCTGCAGCACGTGCAGGACATCGCCGGCGGCTCGCTCGTCACCGCGCCCGGTCTCGAGGACTTCGAGAACGATGAGACCGGCGACCTCCTCCGCCACTACCTCGGCGGCCGCGAGGGCGTCGACGGCGAGGCACGCATGCGCGCCATGAACATGGTCAGCGACCTCACCACCGGCGATTTCGGTGGCTATCATGCGGTCCTGGCCATCCACGCCGAGGGTTCCCTCGAAGCGGAGAAGCTCATGATCGCCCGCGCCTACGACGGTCGCCGCACGCTCAACTACGCGAAGCAGCTCGCCGGAATCGAGTAATGGGCGCGACGCTCCTGCTGACACACGAGGAGATTCAGCAGGGTGTCCGTGCGCTCGCCGCCCAGGTCGCCGGGGGTTTCCCCGCCGGCGACATCCCCATCGTCTGCGTCGACACCGCCGCCTGCCGCTTCTCGGGTGACCTTGCGGACGTGCTCGACCGCGACCACGGTCGCCCATCGCGCATCACCCACATCCGGCCGAAGGCCCCGGAGCCCTTCCCGGAGCACGTCCTGGAGGGGTTCAACCTCGTCGTCGACACGCTCTTCGATACGGGCCGGACGTTCCAGCTGCTGGAGGCCATCCCCGGCCTCCGCACCACCCTCTGCGTCAAGGACGAGGTCGACCCGAGACACTGGCGCTTCCCCGACTGGTGGGCCTATCTCGTGCCGAACGTCTACATCCACGGCTACGGCCTCGACGACCTCGAAGGGCTCAGCCGCGACCTGGACGACATCCTCACCGACGAGCCCCTCGCCACCGGCGGGGCGGTCGTCTTGCGCGAACAGGTCGAGGCCCGCATCCAGGCCTGACCGCCCTCCCCGGCCCTTCCCCCGCCCGGTACACTGCCCCCGTGGCCGGCCTCGAGATCCCGCTGTTCCCGCTGCGCGCGGTGCTCTTCCCCGGGCACGAGTTGTCCCTCCAGATTTTCGAGGAGCGCTACAAGACCATGGTCCAGGAGCTGCTTGAAAGCGGCGGCGTCTTCGGCGTCATCCTCATCAAGCACGGGGCCGAGGTCGGCGGCTCCGCCGTCCCCTACGACGTCGGCACCACCGCCGTCATCGAGGAGCACCGCGAGTTGCCCGGCGGCCGCTACCAGCTCGACACCCGCGGTCGCGACCGCTTCCGCCTCGTGCGCATGCTCGACCCCCGCCCCTACCCCTACGGCGAGATCGAATTCCTCGACGACGCCTACGACCCCGGCGATGTCCAGTTGAAGGCCGCCTTCGAGACCGCGCGCGCCACCTTCCCCGTCTACCTGCGCCTCGCCCTCGCCCTGTCCGACCAGTGGGCCCGCGACCTGAGCCTGCCCAGCGAGCCCCACCGCTTCGTCAACACGGTCGCTCCCTGGCTGCAGGTGGAGGAAGAGGGCAAGCAGCGCCTCCTCGAGATCGAGTCCGCCGCCGACCGCCTCGGTCAGCTCGCCGAACAGCTCGACGGGCTCATCTCCCGCATCCGCGAGCAGGTCGATAACCACCACCGGCAGCGGTTCGCCACCCTGAGTGCCACCAGCTAGAGCCGCTCTCCGTGTGCTTCGCGCCCACGCAGGCGCGGCGGCGCTCTCGGGAGGAGCGCTCATCGCCGGGATCGTGCTTGCCGTCTTCGCTGCCGGTCACGGCCCCCTCACCGGCGATCTCTCCGCCAGCCGCACCGTCCAGGACTGGCCCTTCCCCGGCCAGGCCCTCTCCGACGTCCTCCGCTTCCTCAGCGGTACGGAGGTCGTCGTCGCTATTGGCGCCGTCCTCGCGGTCGTGGCCTGGCTCGCCGGACGCCGTCGCCCCGCCCTCGCCTTCGCTGCCGGCCTCGCCCTCATGGTGCTGCTCCAGTTCCTCGTCAAGGAGATTGTCGACCGTCCCCGCCCCGTGCCCGACCTCGTCGAACTGCGCGCCGGTTACACCAGCCCCAGCTTCCCCTCGGGCCACACCATGAGCCCGACCTACCTCTACGGCTGCCTCGCCGCAGCCGCCCTCGCCTCGCCCCTCCCCGCTGGCGTCCGGGCTGCGACTGCGGGTGGTGTCGTCGCCTTCCTCGCGCTCGGCGGACTGGCCAACGTCTGGCTCGGCGTGCACTGGTCCAGCGACGTTATTGGCGGCTACCTCTGGGCGCTCGCGGTGCTCGTTCCGGCTGCCACCGCCGCCTCCCCCAACCGTCCGTAAGCCTCCCTCGCGTAGACTCCGCCTCCGTGGAGATTGATGTCGCCCTCAGGGCGGCTGCCGCTATCGCCGGAGCCGCCGCGCTCGGTCAGATCATCTCCCGCCGCTTCCCCATCCCCCTGCCCCTCTTCCTCCTCGGGGCCGGCCTCCTCCTCGGCCACGACGGACTGAACGTCGTCCGCACGCACGAGCTGCAGGAGCTGGTGCGCATCGTCGTCGTCCTCGCTGTCGCCCTCATCGTCTTCGAAGGCGGCACCGCCCTGCGGCTCGCCTCGTTGCGCACGCTCGCGCCCGTCGTGCGCAACGTGATCGTGCTGGGTCTCTTCATCACGCCCGCCGTTGGCGCCGTCGCCGCCTGGCTCTTCCTCGACTTCGACTGGCGCATGGCCTTCCTCTTCGGCGCCCTGGTGACCGTCACCGGGCCGAGCGTGCTCACGCCCCTCCTCCGCTCCATCCGCGTCGACGACCGCCTGCGCGACATCCTCGCCAGCGAGGGCGTGATCATCGACCCGTTCGGCGCCCTCCTCACGCTGTTCCTCCTCGAAATCGTCCTCGCCGAGACGCTGAACGTTGCCGGACCCACCTGGTGGGTGATCGAGCGCCTCCTGATCGGCCTCGCCATCGGAGCGGCCGGCGCCTTCGTCGTCTGGGCCATGTCACGCTTCGTGAAGCGGCTGGGTGGACGCGAGATGGCGCTCCTCGTCATTGGCGCCGCCGTCGCCGCCTTCGCCGCGGCCGAGTCCCTGGCCCACGAGTCCGGCCTCGTAGCGATGGTCCTGATGGCCATCGCCATCGGCAACATCCGCCTCCCCCAGCGCGAGCGCGTCGACGACCTGCAGGAATCCGTCACGGTCTGGCTGATCGCCAGCGTCTACGTGCTGCTCGCCGCCGGTATCAGCATCGACGACCTCACCGGCCTCTGGCCCGAGGGACTCATCGTCGTCGGCATCCTCGCCCTCATCGGCCGGCCCCTCCTCATCGTGCTTGCCAGCATCCGCTCCGGGCTCAACTGGCGCGAGCAGGCCTTCCTCTCCGCCGTCGCCCCGCGTGGCGTGGTGGCCGCCTCCCTCGCCGGGGTCGTGGCCGTGGAGGCGAGTTCCCTCGCCGGGAGCGACGCTTCCCGCCTTGTCGCCATGGTCTTCGTCGTCATCCTGCTCACTATCGGAATACAATCCGCCTATGCGGGAGCCCTCGCGCGACTCCTCCGGGTCCAGCCCATGACCACCGTCGTCGCCGGCGCTGGCGAGGTCGGAAGGCGCGTCGCCACCCTGATCGCGGGCTCGGGCGAGGCCGTCCTCGTCGTCGAAACGGACGAGGAAGCCGTCTTGCGTGCCCGCGAGGAGGGCCTCGAAGTCCTCATCGGCGACATCTCTGATGCCGCCGTGCTCGAGAAGATCCGCCTCAATGAGGCGAAGGCGCTCCTCCTTGCCACGCCTGATGACGCCCGCAACCTGCTCGCAGCCCAGCTCGCGCGCTCGAAGTTCCATTGCGAGTCCGTCTTCGTCCGCGTCAACGACGTCGCCAATATCGAGGCCTTCCAGAAGCTGGGCGTTGTGCCCGTCAGCCAGTCGGAGGCGGTCGCCTCCGAGCTCGCGCGCATGGTCGCCGGCCCGATGTTCCAGGACATCCTCGCCCAGGTCGCCGAGGACGTGACGGTCGCCCGCGTGGTCGTGACTTCCGCTTCCGCTCAGCGCCAGATTCAGGCAATCCCCGAGCTCCGCGGCACGCTCGTCGTGCTCGTCACGCGGGGGCGCGACTCCGTCATCCCCAACGGGCGCACCGAACTCCGCCTCGGCGACATCGTCACGATCTTCGGCAGCCTGCAGGATCTTGCCGCCGCCCGCGGCGGTCTTTCCGTGGTCCCCGACCCCGAACCCATCATCTCGTAGCCGCGCTGGTCTCCAACCGCTACGATCGAAGCGTGCGGCTGCTTCTTCTCATACTGCTCCCCGTCATCGTCTCGCTCATCGGGCTGGTGTCGCGCACCTGGCTCTCCATGCGCATGGCCGAGCGCAACCGCATCGTTGACGCCACCGTCACGAACGTTCGCTCCTCCCCCGCCGATCCCGAGCACCGCGAAGGCGGAGCCCGCCCGCGTCCGGGCCGGCGCGAACGGCCTCCTTGCGGACGTTACAACCTGCATCTGCTCTTCCGGCTGGTCGGCAGCGAGCAGGGATGCCGCCACTGCGCCGCCATCGAGCAGGCCCGCTACGAGGAAGATGCCGCCGCCGCCGTCGATGCCGCCGAGCAGGCCCTGCGCGGCGACCCCCCCTAGCGCGCCGCCACCGCCGAGAGCCGCGCCCGCTCCACCTCGCCCGGGAGCGCCTCCAGGACCGTGTCGATATCCGCCTCGGTCGTCCCCTCGCCCAGGCTGAAGCGCACGCTTCCCGCCGCCCGCCGGATCGGGATCCCCATCGCCAGCAACACGTGCGATGGCTCCCACATGGCGTTCGAGCAGGCGCTGCCCGTGCTCGCAGCGATTCCGCGCGCATCCAGCCGCGCCACCAGGTCGTCTCCCTCGATGCCGTCGAACGAGATGTTCAGGTTGTTCGGCAGGCAGTTGTCCTGGCAGCCGTTGGTCTCGGCGTCGGGAACTGCCGCGAGCACGCCCTCCCGCAGCCGCTCGCGCAGCGCCCGCACCCGCGATGCGCGCGCCTCCACGCCCGTGCTGGCCAGCTCCAGCGCCCTCGCCGTCCCGGCGATGCCGGCCACGTTCTCCGTGCCCGCCCGCTTTTGCATCTCCTGGCCGCCACCCAGCAGCAGCGCATGGAACGGCGTCGCCCGCCGCAGGAAGAGCACGCCGCTTCCCTTCGGCCCTCCGAATTTGTGCGAGGACAGGCTCAGCGCGTCGATGCCCAGCGCCTGCACGTCGACCGGTGTCCAGCCAAGAGCCTGCACGGCGTCCGTGTGCAACATCACGCGGTGCCGCTGGCGGACGGCGTACTCCCGCAGGATTCCGGCCAGCTCCGCCACCGGCTCGATCGTCCCCACCTCGTTGTTCGCCAGCATCACGCTCGCCAGCACGGTGTCCGGGCGAAGCGCTCGCCCGAACTCCGCCGTGCTCACGTGTCCGAACCCGTCGCACCCGATGGTCGTCACCTCGAACCCCAGCTCCTCCAGGAACTGGGATGCGTGGATCGCCGCGTGGTGCTCGATCGCCGTCGTGATCACGTGCGAACCTGCACCCGCCCGCCGCATCGCGTAGGCGATGCCGAGCATCGCCGTGTTGATCGCTTCCGTCCCCCCGCTCGTGAAGAGAATCTCGGAAGTGCGCGCGTTCAGGCAGTGCGCGACCGTTTCGCGCGCCTCGTCCAGTGCCTCCTGCGCGATGCGCCCCGCCTCGTAGTGCCCGCTTGGATTGCCGAAACGCCCGCCCAGGAAGGGCAGCATCGCCTCCCGCGCCTCCGGGCGCAGGGGCGTCGTGGCCGCGTGATCGAGGTAGACCATGCGCTTCAGCCTAGCAGAGCGCCGCCTCCCGTTCGCCCAGAGGCGCGGCCGCTAGAACTGATAGTAGAGCCCGAACTGACCCGCCCCGATTGGCGCGTTCGGCCCCGACGAGGAGATCGCAACCACCCCCAGCACCAGCACCATCATCCCGAAGCCGAGCAGACACGACACGACTGCCTGCACCGGCGCCGCCCCCGTTGCCGACTGCACCGCGTAGATCATCGCCACCAGCAGCAGCGCGAGCGGCATCAGCGCGAACAGCGGGTAGAGCACGGGAACGAACATTCCCACCGAGAGCGCCAGCGGCGCCGCCGCGTAGCCCATCGTCCGCACGATCGCGAGCAGGTCCATCTGCACGCGGAAGAACTGCACCATCAGCACGTAGACGAGGAGCGATGTCGCCCCGTACATCGCCGCCAGGAACAGCGATCCCAGCAGGAAGCTGTTGACGAAGGCGTTCGGCGGTGAGAGTTCCGAGACCTCCCAGTGGAGCCAGGCGCCGAGTCCGGCAAGCAGGCACGCTCCGCCCGCCACGACCAGCGACGAGCCCAGCTCGCGCTCGTCGTCCCGCACTTCGTCGAACACGGACGTATCCAGGAACAGCATCCGCAGCAGCCGGTCCACCGTCAGTCTCGCCGGACGCAGGTCCACGCTGGCGATCCCGTGCAGTACCCGTTGCAGCAGCTCCGAAGCGCGCCTCACAGCCTTCAGCCTCATGCACTCCCGTGCTCGCGCCCGCCTCCTGACGGTGCGCACGCCAACCCTTGTGTCCGGGCGGATGCGTCCCGGTACGGTTCCGCACTCTAGCATAGCCCTGTGCTTGGGCTGCCTCAGCCGCCGGCGATGGGTCGCTTCGCGGGCATCCCCGGCCGCCTCGGGTAGCGCGGTGGTGTCGGGCCAGTCTTGCGGAAGAGCTGCACCGACATCCGCCCGGCGACTTCCTCGCGCATCCCTTCCGTGCCAGTGTGCTCGCAGGCGAGGGCGGCCATGGCCGCCTCTGACTCTGCAAGCTCAGCCTCTCCCCGTGACCCCTTCACCGCTGCGATCGTCCCGCCCGTGGCTGCCAGCGGCGCTGTGTACTCCAGCAGCACCGGCAGGGGCGCGACCGCCCGCGCGACCACGAGACTTGCGCTATCCCGCAATCCCCCCCGACCCGCCTCCTCCGCCCGTTCCCCGTGTGCCGCCACGTTGGCGAGCCCGAGTGTCGCCGCCAACTCCGCCAGCAACTCCGCGCGCTTCTTCCTTGCCTCCACCAGGTGGACCTCCACGTCCGGGGCGACCGCCGCGATCACCAGCCCCGGGAAGCCGCCCCCGCTCCCCACGTCCACCACCACACCGCCGTTCGGCGCCGCCGCCAGGCGGTACGTCTCAAGCGACTCCGCGTAGTGGCGCGCCACCACGTCTTCGCCCGTCACGGTGGTCGTTTGCACGGGCGATTCCGCCAGCAACTCGGCGTGGCGGCGCAGCAGTGGCAGCCAGCGCCCGGGCTCTTCCAGGTCGGGGAAAAGTGCGGGGAGCATTTCCCACTCAAGCATCGCGAAACTCCCCTGTATTGTGGACGCCCAGCCGGTCCCTTGGGCAGGCGCATGGTACGATGCTTGAATGAGTGATCAGCCGGGGACAAGTGCCTCCATAACGCTTGGCGAGGCGCTTGAGGAATACCTCGGAACCCTCGCGCCTGAAGCCCACAACAACGCCTCTCCCTTCGTCCGCCGCTACGTTGAGCATGCCGGCCACGATACCGCCGTCGCCGCCCTGACTGGCGCCCGCGTCGAGTCCTATGCCGAGTCGCAGATCCAGATCTCCGACCCCGCCGCGCCCAAGCGGGTTGCCGCCCTCAAGGCCTGGTTCCAGTACCTGAAGAAGCGGAGCTACGTCGAGAAGAACTACGGCGTGCATATCCGCCTGCGTCGCTCCGCGGGACGCGCCGTGGCCGCTCACGCGGTCAACGAAGCCCCCATCGAGATGACCGCCGAAGGCATCACGAACCTTCAGGGCGAACTCGACAAGCTTGAGGGTCATGTGCCCGATCTCGTGAAGGCTATCTCCCTTGCCCGCGAGGACAAGGATTTCCGCGAGAACGCGCCCCTTGAGGCCGCCCGCGAGGCGCTCGCGTTCAACGAGACCCGCCGTCGCGAGATCAATGCAACGCTCCGCCGTGCCGTTGCCGTTGATGAGGGCGCATCCCCCGACGATCGTTCGACCATCGGTTCCACCGTCCAGGTCACCCGTGTCGATAACGATCGCGACATGGAATACAAGCTCGTGAGCGCGCGCGAGGCGAACGCCGCCGACCGCAAGATCTCGGTCGAGTCGCCCGTCGGCAAGGAGCTGCTCGGCCGTCGCGCGGGCGATGAGGTCACGGTTTCGGTGCCATCAGGCGTGGTGCAATTCCGCGTGACCGGCGTCAGCAAGTCCTGATACCCCCGGCCCGCCTCTCCTAGCAGCAGTCGTCCTTGTAGCCGCACCGCCGGCAGACGGCCAGGCGCGACCCCTTGATGGCCGAGAGCGGCCCGAGGCAACGCGGACACGTCTGCAAGGGTATCTCGGCCATCTTCCCTCCCCGGTGATCGTCCCTCTACCGGTGTTCCGCCCGGCAATGGCTATTCTGCTTACCCTGGAGGACAATATCCACCTCCAGTGGGCCGGTTCCTGTCCTCCTCTTTCGCAGGGTTCACGATCGAGGGCTACAATGCGGCGGGCTTGTCACGGCGCCGGAAGCCCGGGCCGTACCCAGAAGACTTCACAGCGAGGACCAGAATGACTTCGAACCAGTACTGGTGGCCGGATCAGTTGAACCTGAAGGTTCTCCGACAGAATTCCCCCCTGTCGGATCCGATGGGCGAGGACTTTGACTACGCCGAGGCGGTCAAGAGCCTTGACGTCGATGCGCTGAAGCAGGACATCGAGGAGGTCATGACGACCTCGCAGGACTGGTGGCCGGCTGACTACGGCCACTACGGGCCGCTCTTCATCCGCATGACCTGGCACGCCGCGGGCACGTACCGCATCAGCGACGGCCGCGGGGGTGGCGGCTCGGGCCACCAGCGCTTCGCGCCCCTGAACAGCTGGCCCGACAACGCGAACCTCGACAAGGCCCGCCGCCTGCTCTGGCCGGTCAAGCAGAAGTACGGACGCAGCCTCTCCTGGGCCGACCTGATCATCTTCGCGGGCGACTGCGCCCTGGAGTCGATGGGCTTCAAGTCCTTCGGGTTCGCCTTCGGGCGTCCCGATGTCTGGGAGGCCGACGAGACGGATTGGGGCGCTGAAGGCGAGTGGCTCGCCGACGAGCGTCACGACGCCGACGGAGAGCTCCAGGGCCCCCTCGGCGCCGACCACATGGGCCTGATCTACGTGAATCCGGAGGGCCCGAACGCCAACCCCGACCCGCTCGCGGCGGCACGGTACATCCGCCAGACGTTCAAGCGTATGGCCATGAACGACGAGGAGACGGTTGCCCTCATCGCCGGCGGCCACACCTTCGGCAAGGCCCACGGCGCCCATACCGACGACCTGGTCGGCCCCGAGCCGGAGGGCGCGAGCGTCGACGAGCAGGGCTTCGGCTGGACAAACGGCGCCGGTACGGGCATGGGCAACGACACCGTCACGAGCGCCCTCGAAGGCGCCTGGACCAACAACCCCGTCCAGTGGGACAACAACTTCCTCGAGAATCTCTACAACCTCGAGTGGGAGCTGACCACGAGTCCGGGCGGGAAGTCGCAGTACACCCCCGCGGATGCCGCTGCGGTGGCCACCGTGCCCGATGCGCACGACCCTTCGATAACGCACGCCCCCTTCATGCTCACCACCGACCTCTCCCTGAGGATGGACCCGGACTACGAGTCGATTTCCAGGCGCTTCCTTGAGAACCCGGGAGACTTCGAGGACGCCTTCGCCCGGGCCTGGTTCAAGCTGATCCACCGCGACATGGGCCCCCGCAGCCGCTATGTGGGGCCGCTGGTGCCGGAAGAGGCCCTGATCTGGCAGGATCCCGTCCCCGAAGTCGACGACGAGCTGGTCTCGGAGCAGGACGTGGCCGACCTCAAGGCCAGCATCCTCGCCTCGGGTCTGTCCGTTTCCCAGCTGGTCTCGACCGCCTGGGCCTCGGCGGCCTCGTTCCGTGGCACGGACAAGCGGGGCGGAGCGAACGGCGCCCGCATCCGCCTTGCCCCCCAGAGGGGCTGGGAGGTAAACGACCCGGCTCAGCTCGACACGGTGCTGCAGGCGCTGGAGCAGGTCCAGGCGGACTTCGACAGCTTGCAGAGCGGCGGCAAGCGAGTCTCCCTCGCTGATCTGATCGTGTTGGCCGGGTGCGCCGGCATCGAGCAGGCCGCCCGCAACGCCGGCCACGAAGTCCAGGTGCCCTTCAGCCCGGGGCGCACCGACGCCTCCCAGGAGTGGACCGACGAGGAGTCCTTCGCCGTCCTCGAACCGACCTTCGACGGGTTCCGCAACTACATCCAGGCCGGCCAGGAAGGGACCGCGGAAGAGCTGCTGGTGGAGCGGGCGTACATGCTCACCCTCAGCGCTCCCGAGATGACGGCCCTCGTTGGCGGCCTGCGCGTTCTCGGTGCGAACACCGGCCAGTCCGCGCATGGCGTTCTCACCGACCGCCCCGGCACGCTGAGCAACGACTTCTTCGTCAACCTGCTCGACATGAGCACCGACTGGGAACAGTCCTCCGGTTCGGACGATGTGTTCGAGGGTCGCGATCGCGGGACCGGCGGGGTCAAGTGGACCGGCACCAGGGTGGATCTGGCCTTCGGATCCAACTCTGAGCTCCGGGCGCTCGCGGAGGTCTACGGATGCGACGACGGCCAGGGTCAGTTCGTGAACGACTTCGTGGCCGCCTGGGACAAGGTCATGAACCTGGATCGCTACGACCTGGCGTAGTCGCAGCGGCGTTTGGGAACAGCAGCGAGAGGCGCACCAAGGGTGCGCCTCTCCTGATCTGCCCGCAGGGGCGGCTTGCGTCACAATCGCTTCGTGCGTCGCCTCCACTTCCTCCTCGCGATTGCCGCGCTCCTGGCCCTGGCTGGCTGCGCCGACCCCGGCGTCCCCGCCCCCACGGGCGTCCCCGAGAACGCACCGTTCGTGTCACAGGACCGGCTCACCTTCTCCCCGAAGGAGCTGCAGGTGCGCGCGGGGGAACGCATCTATTTCTGGAACGGCGAGACCGCTGTCCACAACCTCGTCTTCGACAAGGCAGCCCGTTCCCCCGACATGGAGGCGGGCGATGTCTTCGTCTGGCGCTTCAGCACCCCCGGCGAGCACGTCGTCACCTGCGACTACCACCCCCAGATGCGCCTTCGCGTGACCGTCCTGCCATAGTCCCCACGCCCGCGCTCCCGTACGCTAGCGGCCAATCGCTGCGCGGAGGCAGAGCATGGAATTTCAGGACATCCTCTGGGAAGTCGATGAGGACGGGGTCGCCCATCTCACCCTCAACAGGCCCGAAAAGCTGAACGCGATCAGTCTCGATACCCTTGCCGAGGTCGAGCAGGCCATTGCCATGGCCAATGACGACGACAACGTGCGCTGCATCCTCATCACGGGAGCAGGCCGCGGCTTCAGCTCCGGCACCGACCTCACCGCCCGCGGTGGTAACCGCGCCGAGCGGCCCTTCCCCGGCCGGGCCGGCATTACCCGCAGCACGATGCTCTGGCCCGCGTACCTCTACAACTCCAATAAGCCCAGCGTCTGCGCCGTCAACGGGGTTTGTGTCGGCGCCGGCTTCTCCTTTGCTCTCGCCGCCGATATCCGCATCGCCTCCACCGAGGCGCGCTTCAGCGCCATCTTCGTGAAGCGCGCCATCGTGCCCGACTCCGGCGCCAGCTGGCTCCTGCCCCGCCGCGTCGGCATGGAGCACGCTCTCCGCATGATGTACACGGGTCGCATGGTCGGCGCCGAGGAGGCGAAGGAGATCGGCCTTGTCAGCGAGGTTGCCCCCCACGACGAGCTCATGACCCGCGCCGGCGCCCTCGCCCGCGAGATCGCCCGCGGCCCCTCGGTCGCCGTCGAGGTCTCGAAGAAGCTGGTGCGGGAGAGCCTCCACCGCGACATCGAGGAACAGACCGAGATGGAGAACTTCTACCAGTCCTACATGCAGCAGACCGAGGACGTGAACGAGGGCCGCCTCGCCTTCGTGGAGAAGCGCGAACCCAACTTCCAGGGGCGCTAGCCGGCCAGCTCCCGCACGATCCGCCGCAATTCGCGGATGGCCTCCGGCATCCGTGGCCCGTACCACCACAGCAGCTTCCCATCGACCACCGTCGTGGGCGCGATGCCGGCGAATTCCGGGATGTGCCCCTCGTTGAACCGGTAGGGCTCGTCCGGAAGCAGGATCGCTTCCGGTTTCAGCGCCGCCACCTCCTCCAGCGTCACCTCCGGGTAGCGCGCCCGCCCCGCCAGTACGTTCCGCCCGCCCGCCGCTTCCAGCACCGAGTCCCCGTAGGTACCCCCCGCCAGGCCCATCAGCGGGTTCCGCCAGATGGGCACGAACAGCGCCGCCCGTCGCTCGCCGCCCCCCTCCTCGACCGCCGCCCGCACCTCCCCGACCAGCCCCTCCGCCTCCGCCCCCCGCCCCAGCGCCTCCCCCAGTTTGACGACCATGGCCAGCGCTTCCTCCACGCTGTTGGGGTCCGTCAGGAGCACGTTCAGGCCTGCGTTGCGCAGTGCCTCGACGTCCTCGCGGCGGTTCTCCTCCCGGTTCGCGATGACGAGGTCGGGGGCCATGGCCGTGATCGCGGCGATGTCGGGATTCTTCGTCCCCCCGAGCGCCGGCACGACCTCGATCTGGCCCGCGGGCTCCTCGCAGAAGCGCGTCCGGCCGCGCAGTGCGTCCCCGCAGCCCAGCCACCACACCAGCTCGGTCAGGCTCGGGACCAGCGAGACGATCCGCTCCGGGGCCATGCCCGGAGCCTACGACAGCGCGTCCTCGCGCGCTGTGGCTAGCGGGTGTTTGGCGGTTGCGGCGGAGCCGGGTTCGTCACTTCCGCGCCGATCACCCGCGGGAAGACCCGCTCCAGCGAAGGCAGGTCCCAGCCGCCCTCGCGGTGGATGGTCGCCTGCTTCGTGGGCATTGTCATCAGCGACACTTCGTCGCCGCCCACCACGAAGTCGCGGCCGTTCACGTTGGACGCCGCGTCTGTGCAGAGATAGACCACCAGCGGGGCCACCATCTCGGGCGCCTGCGCGTCCATCCCCGACATTGCCTGCTCCGCGCCCGTGTCGCCGCTACCGCCACCGCTGTCGCCGCCCTGTCGCGAGGCGCGGGCACGCTGCATCGCCTCCCGTAGTTCGGGCGAGAGCGTCAGCCGCGTGCCCGCCCGTGGACGGATGGCGTTCGCCGTCACGCCGTACCGACCCAGATCGAGCGCGAGGGTGCGCGTCAGCCCCACGATCCCTTCCTTGGCAGCGGCGTAGTTCGCCTGCCCCATGTTGCCAAGCCCCGACTCGGAACCCGTGTTCACGATCCGCCCCGAGCGCTGCTGCCGGAAGACGATGCTTGCGTGCTTCGTCGTCGTGAAGTGCCCCTTCAGGTGCACTGCGATGACCGAATCCCACTCCGCCTCCGTCATGTTGAAGACCATGCGATCGCGCAGGATGCCCGCGTTGTTGATGAGGATGTCGAGCCGCCCGAAGTTGTCGAGGGCTGTCTGCACGATGCGCTCGCCGCCCTCCATCGTGGCCACCGAGTCGTAGTTGGCGACGGCTTCGCCGCCCGCGGCCACGATCTCCGTCACGACCTGGTCGGCGGGCGACGCATCCGCCCCCTCGCCCGCTTCGGAACCGCCGAGGTCGTTCACCACGACCTTCGCGCCCTCCTCCGCCAGCAGGAGCGCTTCACCGCGCCCGATCCCGCGCCCCGCGCCCGTCACGATCGCGACCTTGCCTTCGAGCCTTCCCGCCATCTGTCACTCCCTCTTGCGCAAACATCCCGCCGTCACGGCGGGCCGGGGGCGAATCTACACCGCTCCCCGTTACCCGTCAGGCCTGTCTTCGGCGCCCCGCCGGTTGAAACGCGAGCTTGCCCGCTCCACGCCCTCCGCCACGATCGCCTCGACCGCGTCGGCCGCGTAGCGGGTGGTCTCCTCCAGCGTCGTCCGCTCCGCCCCCACCGGGTCGGCGAGTACGTAGTTGGCCACGAGATCGGGGTCGCGCGTTGGCTCGTCCCCGTCCAGTGGTCTGCCGATACCGATCCGCACCCGTGCGAATTCCGCTCCCGCCTCCGCGATGATCGACTTCAGCCCGTTATGGCCGCCCGCGCCTCCCCCCTCCCGCAGCCGCACCGCGCCCAGGGGCAGGTCGAGTTCGTCGAACACCACGATCGTGCGTTCCAGCGGCGCGCCGCTCGTTCGCAGCGCCTGCGCCAGCGCCCGCCCGCTCTCGTTGACGTACGTGCGCGGCCGCACCAGCGCGACCCGCTCTCCCGCCATCTCCCCGTACCCGATCCGGATCGAGCGGCCCTCCGCCTTCAGCTTCGCCCCTAACCGGCGCGCCAGCTCGTTCACCGTCCAGGCGCCGGCGTTGTGCCGGTTGCGGCTGTACTGCTCACCGGGGTTCCCCAGGCCCACGACCAGCCAGGCGGCTGGTTCCGCTGGTTTCCGTCGTAACCGCAGGGCCCTTCGCAGCCGCATGGCCTTCCTTGCGCCGTCCGCGCATTGCCTACGCTAAGCGAAACCGTCGAACGTGGTAGAGTCACGCGCGGCCATGCTCATCGACCTTCACTCCCACACTTGGCCCAAGTCCCACGACAGCGTCCTCAACCCCGAGGACCTCATCGTGCGGGCGAAGAACGCTGGCCTCGACGCCATCTGCTTCACCGAGCACGACACCGTATGGGACCAGCGCGAGGTAGAGGAGCTGCGCGCCAAGCACAACTTCCTCGTCCTCGCCGGGGTCGAGATCAGCACGGACGACGGCCACATCCTCGCGTTCGGCATCGACCGCTACGTGTTCGGCATGCACCGCGCCCCCGAGCTCGCCAACTACGTCGAGCAGGGCGGCGGGGTCATGGTCGCGGCCCACCCCTACCGCCGCCAGATGCCCTGGTTCACCAGTAGCGAGGACAAGTACGAGGCCGCCCTCGAGAAGGCCGGCCGCAATCCCGCCTACGAGTTCTGTGACGCACTCGAAACCCTGAACGGCCGTGGCAGCGACAAGGAGAACGAATTCTCCCGCCGCCTCGGTGAGCGCCTGGAGATGCCCGGCACCGCCGGCACCGACTCGCACGCCATCAGCGACATCGGCAAGTGCGCCACCCATTTCGAGCGCGACATCGAGGATGAGCGCCAGCTCATCGAGGAGATCAAGGCCGGCCGCTTCTACTCCGTCGACCTCCGCACCGGCGACCCGGTGCCCTTCGCCGCGGCCCTCGAGGGCTAGCTCTCCTGTCTCCGATTGCGCCTCGCTTCACACATACCGGATCGGGTTGTACTATGCCCAAGGCCGCTGAAGGTGGCCCAAAGTCACTGCCGAGAGGATCCAGAGCATGACCTACGTCATTACGACGCCGTGTATCGATGTCCAGGACCAGTCCTGCGTCGAGGTCTGTCCAGTCGACTGCATCTACTTTGATGAAGACGGCGACCGCATGCTCTACATCCAGCCCGACGAGTGCATCGATTGTGGCGCCTGCGAGCCCGCATGCCCGGTGACCGCCATCTTCGCCGAGGACGATGTCCCCGAGGAAGAGACGGAGTACACCGCCCTCAACGCGCAGTGGTTCGAGGACAAGGACGCCGTTCGCAACCGCGTCAACGAGCTAAAACCCGCCTGACCCAACCCCCGGTTCCGCTCCCCGGTCAGTGAGCGCGCAGGCGCGTATCAAGCGCGTCGCCCAGGAGGCGCCATGCCAGACCGACTCACCCTTTCCGCAACCAACCGCACCGTGCTCGGCAAGAAGGTCAAGCGCCTTCGCCGCGAAGGTGTCCTGCCGGCTAACGTCTACGGCCGCGGCGTCGAGTCGACCGCCATCCAGCTCGATGGCCGCGACTTCCGCCGGGTCATCCGCCAGGGCGGAATCCGCAGCATGTTCGAACTCGCCATCGACGGCGAGAAGGAATCCCGCCACGTCCTCGTGCGCCAGCTTGACCGCGAAGGTGGCACCGGCGACCCGATCCACGTCGACTTCTACCAGGTCGACCTGAACCGCCCGATCCAGACCACGACCGCCATCCGCCTGACGGGAACCGCCCCGGCTGTGCTCGATCTCGGCGGCACGCTCCTGCAGAACCTCGAGACCATCGCCATCCGCTGTCTGCCCCTCGACATCCCCGACGCCATCGAGCTCGATGTCAGCTCGCTCGAAACCTTCGAGCTGAGCCTCAACGTGGGCGACCTCGACGTGCCTGAGGGCGTCGAGGTGCTGGTCGCCTCCGACATCGGTGTCGCCACCGTCGATGCCCCGCGTCTCACCATCGAAGGGGAAGAGGAAGGGGACGAGGACGAGGAGTTCGAAGGCGAAGAAGGCGAGGGCGAGGAAGGCGAGGAAGGCGCCGAGTCCCCTGCGGAAGGGGCCGACGCCGAGGCCTAGCGCCCCGCCGTGCCGGACCGCCTCTATCCCTCGGACCCGAGCGAAGCCGCCCTGCTCCTGTTCCTCGACTGGTTCGGGCATCGGTATGCCCGCAGCACGAGCGTCACCGAGCGCTCCCCCGAGGGCGAGGCCGTGCGCGGCGCTCGCATCCAGGTCGGGCGCCGCTGGGAGCTCTCCTGCACGCTCCTCAACTCCGTCCACGCCGATGCGGACCTGCCCTTCGAGGCCGCCCGCGCTGCCGTCGAGCAGCGCCTCGACATCGAGGGGCTTCCCTACGTGCTCTGGCTGCCGCGAGGCGCTCAGCTACCCACGGGCGAGCCGGGGCTGAGCCAGCTCGCCCTCGCCGCCCAGGAAGCCCAGCCAGTCGATGGCGATCGGCTGGAGCTCCGCCGCCCCGTCACCCTCTACCTTCGCCGCACCAGCCTGGATGGCTCCGTTGTTACGGTTCTCGGGGGGCTAGCGCCTCTCTGGGCGCAGTTCACGAACCGTGTCGCCGGTTCCTTCCAGCTCAACGCCCAGGACCTGCACCGCCTGCCCGAATCCGAAGAGGAGCGCAGCGCTCTCATCGAGCGCGTCGTGCTCGCCGCGGGCCAGCCTGATGTCGATGACTCCTGCGTGGTGCCCGCTGATGACGTCTGGACCGCGAACCGCCTCCCGGGCGACCGCGCCCACGTCATCGGCTCGCCCGTCGCCGAGGGTGACCAGGCCAGCGCCGCCCTGCGCCGGTCGCTTCGCAAGCTCCTGCGCGAGGCGCAGGGCGCACCCGCCACACCCGCCGATGCCCGTGCGTTGGTCATCCTCGCTGCCGCCACTGAACTCGCCGGCGAGAAGGTGTCGCTGACCCTCCGGGGCATGGACCCCACCCTCTACTCGGGCTACGACCTCATCGCCGTCGTGGCCGACGGCCAGGTCCGTGTGGTCCTCGACCCGCGCGCCGGCGCCCTCCCCTGGGACGCCCCCCTGCCCGGCTAGGCGAAGAGCGGCCCGCCCGGGTCCAGCACCTCGCCCCCGACCCCGATGACGCTCGGGCGTTCCTCGCAGTATCCCTCGTTCTCGCACTTATCGAACACGAACGCGTCCTTCGCCTTGTCGAAGCTGATCGTCCAGCTCCCCAGCACGTGGCTCTCCTGTCCGCGCTCGTTCTCGCGTTCCAGGATCTCGATGAGGGCGGCGATCTGCTTGTTTCCCATGACTGCGCTCCGTCTGCTGCGCCCGAGGGGGCGGTGGTGGTTCGATGCCCCTCCATCGTAGCGGTTCAGTGCCGGTTCAAGCCCCTCCCTTTACGCCGGCCTCCGTAAAATCTGTGCCGTGGGCTACGTCTTCGTTACCCGACGCGTACCAGGCCGGGCCGTCGAGCTTCTACGGGAAGCCGGACACGACGTGACCGTCTGGCCCGAGGACCTGCCCCCTTCCGCCGCCGCCCTCCGCGACAACCTCCTTGAGGCGGACGCCGCCCTTACTCTCGTCACCGATCCCGTCGGTCCCGACCTCCTCGCCGCTGCCCCGCGACTGCGCGTCGTCGCGAACATGGCCGTGGGTTACGACAACCTCGACGCCGAGGCCGCCGCCGCGGCCGGCGTCTGGGCGACGAACACCCCCGGCGTTCTGCACGAGACCACCGCCGACCTCGCCTTCGCCCTCCTCCTGGCAGCCGCCCGCAATCTTGTCCTGAGTGACCGCGATACCCGCGATGGCGGATGGGTGACGTGGTCACCCACCGCCTTCCTCGGGCACGACCCCTTCGGCGCGACCCTTGGCATCGTCGGCCTCGGCGAGATCGGCCGCGCGGTCGCCCGCCGCGCCGCGGGCTTCGGCATGACCGTGCTCGCAGCCACCCGTACCCCCCGTCCCGAGGTCGAGCGCGAGCTCGGCGTCGAGCGCGTTTCCCTCCCCGAACTGCTGTCCCGCTCCGACTTCGTCAGCCTCCACGTGCCGTACGGCCCGGAGACCGAGGGGCTCATGGGCGCTGCCGAGTTCGCCGCGATGAAGGAGACCGCCATCTTGGTGAACACCGCCCGTGGCGGCGTTGTCGACCAGGATGCGCTGGTCGAGGCCCTGCGGGCCGGTGCTATTGGCGGGGCCGCTCTCGATGTCACCGTGCCCGAGCCCCTTCCCCTCGATCACCCCCTATACGGCTTCCCCAACGTCACCATCACGCCCCACATCGGCAGCGCCAGCCACGCCACCCGCGCCCGTATGGCCGAGATGGCCGCTCGCAACATCATCGCCGTTCTTGCGGGCGAAGAACCCCCCAATCCGGTCAATCGCCCACCCGCTCCGCGTCCCCCCGCTTGACACTGCCCGCGCTGTCGCGGAGAACTGGAACGGCGCTCCGCTTCGGAGCGCCAATTCCGGGGAGGCCTCTGCCCTGAGCGAAGAAACCACCACCGAGAACCTCTGGCTGGCCGAGGAGCTCTGGGAGCTCGGCGCTGTCGAGCTGGGCAACTACACGCTTGGCCGCACAACAGTCGACTCGCCAATTTACATAAACCTGCGCAAGCTCATCAGCAGCCCCCACGCCCTCCAGCGCTGCGCCGATATCATCCGCCTCAAGCTCGAGGCGCTCGTATCCATGCGCCACCCCCAGGTCCAGCCCTTCACCCTCGTGGCCGGCGTCCCCTTCGGCGGATTGCACGTCGCGACCGCCTTCTCGCTGCACGTCAACACGCCCATGATCTACATCCACCCCCCGGGCACGCCAAAAGCCGACCTCATCGAGGGCAACTACGTACGCGGCCAGTCCTGCCTCATCATCGACGACCTCATCACCGGCGGCGGCAGCATCCTCCAGACGGCGGGTGCGCTGCGGGAGGAGGGACTCGTCTCACACGACGCCGTCACCCTCATCGACCGGCAGGAGGGCGGCCGCGCGGCCCTCAAGGCGATGGGCATCAACCTCGTCAGCATCCTCACGCTCGACCAGATCGCGAACTACCTGCGCTACTCCGGACGCATAGAGGCGACCGATCACGAGCGCATCGTGCGCTACATCCAGTCCAGCCAGGACGACTAGAAGCGCCCCCGGGTCAATCCCGCCCCGGGACCTCCAGCTCGGCCGGTGGCGGCGCCGGATTGCCGATGCCCGCCATCAGCTGGGCGGGCACAACCGAGCGCAACTCGTCGAGCGTCCACATGTCGTCCTTGTAGATCGTCCGCAGCGGCGGATAGATCTCGTTCAGCAGACCCACCTGCCCGCCGGCCACGGAGAAGATCTTGCCGTTGATGTTCCAGGCTTCGTCCAGGAGCAGGTACACCGTCATCGGCGCCACCATCTCCGGCCCGCGCATGCCCGAGGACTGCGCCGCCTGGCGCTGCGCATCAGCGGCCCGGCCTCCTGCCTGGGTCATGCCCCGCTGTTGCCGGATCTGGCGTGCGGTGTCCGGCACGGTTGCTGTCAGCCGGGTGGCCGCGCCCGGCGCGATCGCGTTCACCGTTACCCCGTAACGACCCAGGTCGCGCGCCGACACGCGTGTCAGGCCGGCCACGCCCGCCTTCGCCGCGCCGTAGTTGGCCTGGCCCGAGTTGCCCTGCAGCCCCGATACCGAGGAGTAGTTGATGATGCGCCCGTAGCGCTGCTGCCGAAACACCACCGCCGCCGGTTTCGTCGTGGTGAAGTGCCCTTTCAGGTCGATGCGGATGACGTCGTCCCACTCTTCCTCGGTCATGTTGAAGACCATGCGGTCTCGCAGGATGGCCGCGAAGTTGATGAGCCCGTCGAGCTTCCCATAGGCGTCCAGCGCCGTCTGGATGACGCTCTCGCCGCCCTCCATTGAGGAGACGTCGGCGAAGTTCGCCGTCGCCTCGCCGCCCGCGTCCTTGATCTCGGCGACCACCTGGGCCGCCGGGCCGTCGTCGTGCCCGCTCCCGTCCGGGTTCACCCCGGGGTCGTTCACGATCACGCGCGCCCCCTCGGACGCAGCCAGCAGCGCGCTCGCGCGCCCGATCCCCCGCCCCGCCCCCGTCATCGCGACGACGCGGCCTTCAAGCAGATTCGCCATGGGTTCGCTCCTACGGCAGTCGGACGGTGGCTGTGCCGGGCGAGGTCCGCGCCCCGGCCGGATTCTCCGTCCAGATCTCGAGATCGACGAGCTTCTCGCCGTTCTCCTCGTACTTGCGCGTCACCACGCCCTTGCAGTGGATGTCCTCGTCGGGGAAATCCATGCCGCGGTAGCTGCAGCCAACGCGCTTCACCCGGCCCTCGTTGCCCACCCAGTCGTGGAGCAGCTGCCCGAGGAAGGCGTGCTTGAGCGCGCCGTGCACGATGATGTTCTCGAGGCCCGTGGCCCGCGCGAAGTTGTGGTCGTAGTGAATCTGGTAGAAGTCGCCCGAGCCTGCTGCCCAGTAGACCAGCTGCTGCGTGCTGCAGTTCTTCTCCAGGGTCGGGATCTCCATCCCTTCCTGAACGTCGTCCCAGGATGCGCCCATTGCTCTCCTCCTAGTACCGAATGCCCGTGCCGGTCATGATCGCGACAACCTTGCCGCTCTCGTTCCGGTACGTCGTTTTGGTGGTGGTGATCAGCATCTCGCCGAGCCGTCCCTGGCGCTCCTCGATTGACGCGATGGCGCTCGTCGAGGTCAGGACGTCGCCCGCGCAGACATCGGCCAGGTACTCGACGTCCGTGCCGCCGTTCAGAACGCGCTTCAGCGGCCGGCTCGGCTCCATCATCGCCTGTTGTCGGACGCCGCGCCGGTTCGGGTCGAAGACTGGTGTGCCCAGGTAGCCTGGGGGCGCCGGCAGGCTCCGATAGCCCGCTGCCTGCGCCGCCGCCTCGTCGTAATAGACCGGGTCGTTGTACCCCACGGCTCGCGCGAACATGCGCACGGACGTCTTGTCGATCTCGAGCGTGGTCGGCTCGGATTCCTTGCCGATCGCTGCTCGCATTTCGTCCGTGATCAACGATTCTTGCGTCTCGTCGCTCATACCGCCTCCTTGATTAACGCGGTGAACGATAGACCAGCCCGTTCGGGCCGTAAACCGGCGCGCACGGGCCACGGTGGCCCGCCGTTGCGCAACCCGGTACGGTGACTTTATGGCCGAGGAACGCTGCGCCCTTGGGGGACGCTTTCGGCGTTGTCGCCGCCCTCCCCGGGACACCTGCCAGTACTGCGCCCGCCCCATCTGCCAGGATCACGCCTACGTCCTCGAAGGCTACGACGCCGTCTGCACCCGCCCCCCGTGCCGGGCCAAGCACGACGAACTTCCCGGCCACCACGAATACGTCCGCGGCGTGCGCCTTCGCAACCGCGACTCCCTCTGCGGGTTCGAGGGCTGCGAGTTCAAGCACACATTCGACTGTACGAAGTGCGGGGGGCGTTTCTGCCTCCGCCACCTCTCCGATGAACTCTACCCCTCGGTGGGCTCCCGCGAGCCCGCCGCCATGGCCATCGTCTGCGCCCACTGCTGGGAACGCCGTACCGTCTGGAGCAAGCCATGACCGACGCCCCCTCCGTCACCATCGCCGATATCGAAGCGGCTCGCGAGGCCATCGCGGGCGGGGTCCTCGAGACGCCCGTGTGGCCCGCCCGCGCCCTTGAGCGCCTGGCGGGCGTCCCCGTCGTGCTCAAGTGCGAGCAGATGCAGCGTGCGGGCTCGTTCAAGATCCGCGGCGCCCTCAACGCCGTCCACGGCCTCTCCGCGGAGGAGCGCGCCCGCGGGCTGGTCGCCGCCAGCGCGGGGAACCACGCGCAGGGTGTCGCCCTTGCCGCGCAGGCGGCGGGAATCGCCGCCATCGTCGTCATGCCCGAGGGCGCCCCCCTCGTGAAGGCGGCGGCCACCGAGGGCTACGGCGCTCGCGTCGTCCTTCACGGTGACTCACTGGAGGAAGCGCGGGCCCACGCCACCGAACTCGCCGAGCGCGACGGCCTTGTCTACATCCCGCCCTTCGACAGCGACGCCGTCATCGCCGGCCAGGGCACCCTCGGACTTGAGCTCCTGGAGCAGGTCCCGGACCTTTCTGAAGTGCTGGTGCCCGCTGGCGGCGGCGGTCTGCTGGCGGGTGTCGCCACCGCTATCAAGGCCCGCCGCCCCGAGGTGCGTGTCGTGGGGGTCCAGGCCGCCGCCATGGACGGCATCTGCCACTCCTTCTCGGACGGCGAGGTGCGCAGCGTCTCCCACGCCGGCACGCTCGCCGACGGCGTGGCCGTCGTCGGCCCTTCCGAGCGCACCTTCGCCCTCATCCGCGAGTACGTCGACGAGATGGTCTCCTGCGGCGACACCGCGATCGCCCAGGCGATGGTCTTCCTGCTTGAGACCTCGAAGCTGCTGGTCGAGGGCGCCGGCGCCCTGGGTGTGGCCGCCCTCCTCTCCGATGCCTACCGCCCTCGCGAGAAGACCGTCATCGTGCTCTCCGGGGGCAACGTCGACATCAACCTGCTCGGCTCGATCGTGCGCCACGGCCTCGTCGAGGATGGCCGCTACCGGCACCTCACGATCGAGATTGCCGACGTTCCCGGAGAGCTCGCCCTCATCGCCGGCGCAATCGCCCGCGAGTCCGCCAACCTGCTGGAGGTGAACCATGATCGTGAGGCTCCCGGCCTCCCCGTCGACGTCGCCCTCATCCACCTCCTCATGGAGGTCAACGGCGCCGACCACTTCGAGCGGGTCAGGGATGCCCTGCGCAAGGAGGGCCTCGGCGACATGTCCGACGACCCCCCGCGCATGAACACGGCCGGCGCCCGCCGCCGCTACGAGTCAGGCTGATTGCCGGGTTGAGGGTCAGTAGGTGACGAAGCTGCCTTCGGCCGTCTGCAGGTGGTGCGTGTCGTTCAGGCTTTCGAGTGCCCGGACATGGCCCTTGGCGAGAACCACGTGCACGGAGGTGTGCGCGGGCCGGAAGAACATGTCGAAGTCCGTCGCGATGACGTAGCCCGTGTAGGCGTTGATGACGCCGCCGTGGCAGGCGATAACGATCCGTGCGGCCTCGCCCTCGTGCCTCGCGATGATGCCCTCGATGGCGTTCACGACGCGTTTCTGGAACTCAGCGCTTGGCTCCGTCAGCGGGAACACGTCCCACGAGCGCTCCCGCGCCATCCGCTTCCGCAGCCCTGCCAGGTAGTTAACGCCCAGCGCTTCCGCCGCCGACTGGTCGCGCGGTACATCCCGGAACATCCCGATCTCGCGCAGGTCGTCGATCACGACCGGCTCGATCCCGTGGTGCCCGCCGATGGCCGCCCCGGTGTCGAACGCGCGCCGCATGGTGCTCGCGTACACGGCGTCGACGCGCTCCGTCGCGAACCGTTGGCCCACCAGCCGCGCCTGCTCGCGACCCAGGTCGCTCAGCGGCGCGTCCACGCTGTCGCCGAGCTTCGCGTTGGGCAAATTCGGAACGGACTGCTGCCCGTGCCGGACGAGCACGAGCTCAGTCGTCCCCTCGATGCCCGTCAGGAAAGCCTCGTTGAACGCATTGGAAGCTGGACCCCGCTGTGGTTGGCTCACCACGCGGAGCATACAAGCCGCCAATGAACGCGCGAGCGCCTGAACGGCCTCCTACCAGCGCTGCCCCGATGGCGGCTCGATGAGCGCCTTCTCGGCGATGGCTTCCGGGGCCGTCGCGCCCGCCGCCCAGGGCCAGCTCCCCTCGTCCGGCGCGAACGCGTCCGGGGCAGCGGACACGATTGCGGCCGCCATCGCCAGCGTGCGTCGTGTGCCGGCGACATCGTGAACGCGGAAGATGCGCGCGCCCTGCGCGTATGCCAGCGCCGTCGAGACGTGCGTCTCGAGGTCGCGGTCTTCCGGACCAGTCCCGGAGACGCTGCCGATGTAGTTCTTGCGCGAGTGCGCCAGGAGCAGCGGTTGCCCCGCCGTGCGCAGCTCGGAGAGGCGCCGCAGCGCCTGCAGGTCCTCGTCGTGGCTCTTCCCGAAGGCGATTCCCGGGTCGATGGCGATGGCGTTCCGCGACAGCCCCGCCGCCTCCAGCGCTCCCAGCCGTTCCGCCATCCACGACACCGTCTCCGCCACCACGTCCTCGTAGACGGGCGCGGGGTCAGGGCGATGCTTCGGCACCGTGTAGCTGTAGTTGAGCACGTAGCCCGCCCCGCCTTCCGCCGCCGCCTCCGCGGCGTCCGTGCCCAGCGTCAGCCCGCTGATGTCGTTCACGATGGCCGCGCCCGCCCCGACCGCCGCCTCCGCCACCTCCCGCTTGTACGTGTCGATGGAGACCAGGTGCCCCTCGCGCACGAGCGCCGCCACCACCGGCGCCGCGATCGCGGCCTCCGCCCGCGCCTCCAGTTGCGGCCGGCTCGCGCGCGCCGTCTCCGCCCCCACGTCGATGATGTCCGCCCCTTCCGCCCGCAGCCGCTCCGCGTGCGCGAGCGCCGCCCCCGCGTCCGTCCCCACCCCGTCCCCCGAGAACGAGTCGTCGGTCAGGTTCACGATGCCCATCACGAGGGGCCGGTCGAGCGCCAGTTCGTGAGGTCCTGCCCGCCACACCTCCACCGGCGACAGGTAGCGTCTCAGTGGCCCCGCCAGCGCGCTCCCGCGCCGCTCCAACTCCGCCGCCAGCCGCCCGAGGTCGTCCCCGCTGGCGGCCACGCGCCCCACCCCATCCGCGACCGTCAGCCCGAGCCCGAGCGCGCTTGTCGCCAGTGCCAGTGGTTCGAGGTCGTCCCCGAAGGACGCGATGTGCTCGGCCCCGCTGTCCGTGGCCAGCGACCAGGCGGCCGGCGGGACCACGCGCAGCCGCGGACTCACCGGCGCGGGACCGGGTCGAGGCCGAGCATGCGCCGCGCCTGCCAGAGGTGTTCGAGGTCGTGCTTGTAGAGGTCGCGCACGAGGTCGATCAGCGCCACCTCGCCACGGTAGGGATGGACCGCCGTCCGCTCCCACTCCTCGCGCGTGAGCCCCCAGAGCGAGTACGACGTCTCCTGGCGCGCGTAGGCGAAACCCGAGACCGCCTCGTCGATGCTCACGTACTCATAGTCCTCGGGGAAGGGGATGTCGTCGAGGTCGACGTTGCGGATGGGAGCGTACGGCCGCCGCAGGATGGTCTCGAACTGCTGGCCGGTCTTCTGTTCCACGTCCTGCAGGTGCACGGCAATCGCGAGCAGGCACCACCCCTCGTCCAGCCCCTCCCCCGGCTCCCGCGCTTGTCGGTCGCCTTTCGTCCAGAGCAAGCCGCGCAGCTCGCCCGCCGCCTCCCCCAGGGCCTTCAGGAGAAACCGGTCGCTGCTGGTTAGGGCTTCCTGCATCCCCCCATTCTACGAACCCTGCCAACCCCACCCGCGATCAGGTTATGACCAGCTCCACGCCGTCCCGGCAGAGGTCGCACGAATCCGGTTCCCAGGAGGCGACCTCCACCTCCAGGCACGCGTGCATCGGCGCCCCGAAGTCGGGCGAGGCGCCCCGGTTCACCATCACACCCACGCCCACCACCTCCGCGCCCCGCTCCCGCACCGCCTCCACCGTGTCGCGCACGCTTCCCCCCGTCGTCAGCACGTCGTCGACCACGAGCACGCGGTCGTCCGGCCCCAGCTCGAACCCGCGGCGGAACTCCCGCCCCGCGCCCTCCTCCTTGCGCTCCGCGATGATCGCCGCCAGGCCCATCCGCCGGGCCACCTCGAAGGCGAGGATGACCCCGCCCGTGGTCGGACCCGCCACGATGTTCGCCCCCGCATCCGCGAAGCGCTGCGCCATCTCCGCGCAGAGCTCTCCGGTCACGTCCGGCCACTGCAGGATGCGGAACTTCTCGATGTAGAGGTTGGCGTGGCGCCCGCTCGACAGCTGGAAGTGTCCTTCCAGCATCGCGCCCCGCTGCTCAAGTTCGGCTCGAAGGCTCTCGCTCATGGGTCCGCCGGCTCCGCTGGTTCGTCGGGCTCCCGTGGTTCCGGGGGCCCGGTGTCCGGCCTTGGCGCGTCCGTCAGCTCGGCGCCGCCGTTGGGCGCCAGCCCGAAGTCCGAGAACGGCCAGTAGCGCAGCAGCGCCTTCCCAACGATCCGCTCGCGGGGCACCAGCCCCACGCGTCCGCTGCGGCTGTCCTGGCTGCTGTTCCGGTTGTCCCCGAGCACGTAGTAGTGCCGGTTCGGGATCAGGATCTCCGGACGCGTGTCACTCCAGGCCTCGGTGATGTACGGCTCGTTGAGCAAGCGCCCGTTGATGTACACCCTCCCCTGCACGATCTCGACGTAATCCCCGGGAAGCCCGATCACCCGCTTGATCAGGTCGTTCCCGGCGCCGGCCGTACTCTCGAACACGATGATGTCGCCGCGCCCGGGTCCGCCGAACACCTGCCGAACGTCCCCGGGCTCCGCGTCCACGAACGGGATGAAGTCGGTCAGCCGGTCCATGTTGACCTCGGCATAGCCCAGCTTGTTCACGAGCACATGCTGGCCGTTGTCGAGCGTCGGGAACATCGAATACCCCTCGACGAGGTAGTTCTGCAGGCTCGCCCGCACCGCCAGGAACACGAGCAGCGCCAGCAACACCGTCTCGATGATCTCGCGCACGAGCTTGCGGCTGCGGTCCGGCTTCGCCGCCACCGCCTCCATGGCTGCCCCCGCCGTCCACGAGGGCACCAGGAACTCCTCCGCCTCGCGCGCCGCCAGCGCGCCGATCATGGGCTCGCGCGACGGACCTCCCCGCGCCTCCGCAGCCGGCGGCCACGAGGGTGGCAGGGCGCCGATTACTGGGCCGTCACCTGGGGCGCCCTCCGTCGCGTCTGGCGGGGTCGCCTGGGCACCGTCTTTGTCGTCGGCAGACACCCCCTGAGCCTATCACCGGCGGGGCTTAGCAGGTCGCGTGTCGCCTGCCGGTCGCCTACGCTCGATGGAGGCCGCAACCAATGCGCGCCTGGAGGTTCGATGACTCGCTCCCGCACGATTGCCGCCCTCGTCGCCGCTTTCGCCCTGCTCGTCCTTGGCTCCGCCTGCTTCCAGGCGCAGGTTGAGGAGGGCGCTGAAACTGCCAGCTTCATCAGCGTCACGGGCACCGGCGAGGTGCGCGCCGAACCCGACATCGCCATCGTCAGCACCGGCGTGGAGGTCCGCGCCCAGAGTGTCGCCGAGGCCCGCGCCCGCGCCGCCGATGCCGCCAATGCCGTTGTCGCCGCCCTCCTCGCCGAAGGCGTCGAGGAAGGCGATGTCCGTACCGTCGACTTCTACATCTACCCCGAGTACGACTATCGAGACGAGACCCCACGCGTAGTCGGCTACGTCGTCTCGAACACTGTCGAAGTCACGGTCCGCGATGTCGAGAGGGTCGGGGAACTCATTGATGCGGTCGCGGCTGCCGGCGGCGATGCCGTTCGCTTCGGCGGCATCTCCTTCGCCCGCGAAGATCCGGGTGCGCTTGCGCGGGAAGCCCGCGACCTCGCCATTGCCGATGCGCGCGCCAAGGCCGAGCAGCTCGCCGTGCTCACGGGCGTCTCCCTCGGGTCGGTCGTCAGCGTCGCCGAGACGAGCTGGGCGGCTCCGCTCCTGGGGCCTTCGCCCGGCGCTGAGTTCGCCGTGGAGGATTCCGCCGCAACCTCGATCCAGCCCGGTACGTCCGCGGTCACGGTCTCGGTGCAGGCCGTCTGGGCGATCGAGGAGGACGAGGACGAGTAGCGGCTAGGTCTTCAGTCTGCCGGTGCGCTCCAGGACCATGTACCGGCCGAGCCCCTTCATGAAGTGCTGCTCCAGCGTGGGGTAGCGCCTCCGCAGCTCGTTCTGGTACTGGTTCATGGGAAGCCGCCGGCGGTGGTAGCCGGAGCCCTCGGGTACCGGACCAACTTCGCTGGCCACGGCCACGTACACCGGCCTGATGGCGCGGAAGTGGTTCTCGTACTGCTCGTTGTAGCTCGTCGCTTCGCAGTCCAGGTAGCCGAGCAGGAGCGTTTCCGAGATGGTCGCGCCGGTCTGCTCGTGCGCAGCCCGCGCGACGAACTCCTCCGCGCTCTCGCCGTCGGCAATGTCTCCTTCGACGGCGTTCCAGCCGTCGCCGTCGTCTTTCTCCGTCACGTAGCCGTAATCGCCACGGACCACGCAGGCGTAGCCGTAGAGCGCCGGCCTGTCGTCCGGCAGTGCTTCTTCCTCTTCCATGTACACGGCGCGCCAGCCGCGCCCGAGGATGATCTCAAGGGTTCCGCCGTAGCGCTCTTCAGGCATGGCGGGCATGGGTATGTCGCCCAGGGGCATTGTTAGGTTTTCCTCCGGCGGTAGAGCGGCTTCTGCGCGACCAGCGCGCTCTCTCCGCCTACCGAAATCGCTGTGCCAGGATGGCTCTGGTTCCGGTTGAGTATTGCCAGTCCTGCCGCAGCGTCAAGCGCGAACGAGCGGGCGCAGCTCCGCAGCTCCCCGATTACCTGCTCCCCGGCCAGTGCCGGCGTCCCCACCGGCGGCGTCGCGTTCCCCTCGAACAGGAGCGCGCTGAGGACGCGTGACGGCTCCTCCGGGGGCAATCCCAGCGCTTCGCTGAGGCCCGCTTCCGCGGGCGTGAGCCCCGTCTCCAGGTCAGGTGTGAAGGCGGGAACGCCCGCCTCGATACGCGCGACCTCCTGCGCCGCCATGCCCGCCGGCCCCACCCCCGCTCCCCGTAGCAGCCCCAGCAGGTGCTCCGCCACGGGCGGCGCCACCATCAACTCGAAACCGTCCTCGCCCACGCTGCTCGTGCGGACGGCCAGCGCCCGGTACCCGTGGAACTCGAACGGGGCCGCGTGCATCGACGGCAGCCGTGGCGGGAGCGCTTCGTTCACGTGTTGCGCCGCCGCCTCCGCCGCCCCCGGCCCCGCAATGCCCACCAGGCAGGTCGTCGCCGTGCGATCCTGGATGACCACGTCGTACCCCTCCCCCACGGCCGCCTCCAGCATCGACAGGGTTGTCGCTCCCCTGCCCGGCTCGCCCATGACGATGTAGGCGATGCCCCCGGTGCGCGCGACCAACGCGAGGTCCGCGATACGCCCCTCCTCGCCCAGCGCCACCGCGCGGAGCGCCCGCCCCTCCTCCAGCTCCCCCGCTGCCTCCCCGAAGACTGCCCCCAGCACCGTCGCCGCATCGGTGCCGCTCACCAGCAGCCGCGTCCGGTCGGAGCGGTCGAAGGCCACCGCATTCGACCGCAGGCGTGCGTACTCGTCCTCGTTGTCGCCGTACGTCTCCGGGAGCCGCCAGCCCGCGTGCAGCGCGAAGCTCGCGCCGAGCGCCTCGTGGACGGCGTGCAGGGCCAGCCGGTTGATCTCTGTCTCGCTCACTCCTCGACGAAGCGCCGCCGCCCGTCCACCTCGGTCAGGCGCCCGACCCCCGGGAACGCGTTGTGCACGCAGATCAGCAGCGCTCGCTCTCGAAGCGCCTGATCCATCAGCTTCTTCTTCGTCTCCAGCGAGACCAGCGGCAGGATGTCGAAGGCCGCGATCCAGGCCGGCCGCTCGGCCTGCACGGCGTGGTGAACGAGGTCGCCCGTGTAGATGGCCGTCTCTCCGCCCGAGTTGAGCACGACCGAGGCGTGGTCGGCGGTGTGGCCCGGCGTCGGCAGGAACGTCATGCCAGGCAGGATCTCGCGCTCGCCGTCGATCAGCTCGAGCTGCCCCGTCCGCTCCAGCGGCTCGAAGTTCGGCGCGAGATACGTGGCGCGCGTGCGATCGTTGGGATGCATCGCCGCCTCGTATTCACCCGCCTGGATGAAGTACCGCGCCTTCGGGAATGTGGGCGTGACTTCCCCCTCCCGCTCGACCGTGTTCCAGCCGCAGTGGTCCGTGTGCAGGTGGGTGTTGACCACGTGGGTCACGTCCTCGGGCGCCACCCCGATCGCGGCCAGCTCGTCGAGCAGGGTGCCGTATTCGCCCGGCCAGATGCGCTCGCGCTCTCGCTCCGTGTACTTGGTCCCCATCCCCGTCTCGACCAGGACAATGTCGTCGCCGCGGCGCACGAGCATGCAGTTCAGCGCGAGCGGGATGCGGTGCTGCTCGTCGATGTTCTCGCTGCCGACGACGGGCTCCCAGAGGATGCGCGGCACCAGCCCGAATATCGCCCCGCCGTCGAGCCGGATGTGCCCGTCGGAGACTACCGCGATGTCGAAATCGCCCGTGCGGTACGTTGCGGCTGCCATGTCGCAACAGTACGGACCGCTGCCCGTCCGCGCCAGACGCGCCCGCTACTCCTCTGCCGAGGCCTCCACCGCGGTCTCGAAGGCCGCAATCGCGACCTCGATCTGGTCGTCCTCGGGCACGCGCGTGGTCAGCGCCTGCAAGGCGATGTTTGGGGCGAACAGGGCCCGCATCAGCGGATTCGACTCGAAGCGCGCCCCCAGGCGCAGGATCTCGTAGCTGATCCCGGCGATCGGCGGCAGCAGCACAACGCGCGAGGCGATGCGCACGAAGATGCCCTCGTCCACCAGCAGGTCGAACGCGAGGAAGGCGGCCAGCGCGATGACGATCACGACCACCAGGAAGCTCGTCCCGCAGCGTGTGTGTTCCTTGGGGAAGCCGCGTATGTCCGGGACCGTCAATTGGCGCGCGCCCTCGTAGGCGTGGATCGTCATGTGCTCGGCGCCGTGGTACTGGAACACCCGGCGTATGTCGGGCATGAGCCCGATCAGCGCGATGTAGGCCACGAACAGCACGAGGCGCAGCGCCGCCTCGATCCCGACCACCCCGGCCCGCGCGATGCCCTGCGACTCGAGGAAGTTCGCCAGCAGCACCGGCCCGATAAAGAAGATGGCTACCGCCAGGACGATGCCGATCGCCATCGAGCCCCACATGGCGGCATCGGTGAGTTCGGGTGACTCTTCTTCGGCTGCTTCCTGGAACTCTCGCCGCGCCTCCGCCTTCGCTTCCGCCGTCACTTCGTCCACGACTTCGCGCTGGGCTCCCGTGAGCGGTCCCATGGTGGCCAGCTTCTCATCCACCCTTTGCTCGATAAGCGCCGCTTCTCGCGCGGAATACTCCTCGACGATCTCGGCCTTGGCCTCTTCCGCCGCCGCCTCGTAGGCGATGCGCGACGAGTAGTTGATGGCGCGCATCCCCAGCGAGAGCGTCTCCCACAGCATGATCGCCCCCCGCAGGAGGGGGATGCGTCGAAGGGGTCCCGTCGTGAATCCGGTGAGCTCCTCGGAGTGCCGCACAATCGCGCCGCCCGGTCCGCGCACGGCCACCGCCATGTGCCGTGGTGCACGGATCATCACGCCCTCGATCACGGCCTGGCCGCCGTAGTACACGTCCGGTCGCGAGGGAGCGGCACTCATGCGATCAGCTTCTGCTTCCGGTCTGAACGGAGGCCAGGCAGGGCTGCGGCGCCCCTGGCCCCTGGAGAATCTGCCGATCTACGAGGGGTCGCCGAGCGAATAGCGGCGCTGGAAGCGCTCAACCCGGCCCGCTGTGTCGACGATGCGCTGCTCGCCCGTGAAGAACGGGTGGCACTCGCTGCACACGTCGATGTGCATCTGGTCCTTGGTGGCCCGCGTCTCGATCCGGTTCCCGCACGAGCAGGTGATGATCGCGTCCACGTAGTCGGGGTGGATCTCCGCCTTCACCTGTCTACTCCTGGCCCGCGAGTTCAAGCACGCTCACGCGCTTGCGGCGGCCCTTGGCGTGGGGGCTAAACTTCACGGTGCCCTCCACCTTCGCGAAGATTGTGTGGTCGCGTCCCAGCCCCACGTTCTCGCCGGGATGGAAGCGCGTACCTCGCTGCCGCAGGATGATCGTCCCCGGCGTCACGTACTGGCCGTCGAAGCGCTTCACCCCCAGCCGCTGGCTGTTGCTGTCGCGGCCGTTCTTGGTGCTGCCCAGGCCCTTCTTGTGCGCCATGGCCTACCCCTTCGTGATCGACTCGACGACGAGCCGCGTAACCGGCTGCCGGTGCCCGAGCGTGCGCCGGTAGCGCACCTTGTTCTTGTATTTCATGAAGCGCAGCTTCGGTCCTTTGCCGTGCTGCGCGATGCGCGCCCGCAGCGAGGCCCCCGGGACCGTCGGCTCGCCGATCTCGACGTCCATGCCGTCGATCAGCATCAGCACGTCGAAGTCGAGGGTGTCGCCGGGCTCGCCATCAAGGCTGCCCACGTCGAACTCCTGCCCTTCCGTAAGCATGAATTGATGTCCGCCGGCTCGCACGATCGCCTGCACTGGGTGCTCCACTTGCTCCCGTTCTGACGGGAATAGTCAGTCTAGGAAGCCCCGCCGCTTCGGGCAATGCCGGGCATGGGCGGGATCTACCCCTCGGACGCGATGATGCAGTCCACGCACAACTCGCTGTTGGCGCCTTTGTCGATCTTCGCGCCGCAGGCCTTGCACCGTGCTTCCTTCTCGTCGCTCATGTTTCGCCCTCCCGGGAACGGCTACTTGCCGCCCCCACCGTCCGTCGTGGCCTGCGCGCCGCCCTCCCAGGCCAATCCGGGCTTGGGCGCCGGCTGGAACGGGGGCGTGTCCATGGCCTCCTGGCCTTCTTCGGGCTCCACAGGCGGCTCTTCCTTCTTCAGGTCCGCCGGCGGCCACGGGTCGCTCGGATCGCTCTGGAGCAGGCGCGTCAGCTCCTCGCCCTCCAGCGTCTCGACATCCAGCAGCACCGCCGCGAGCTTGTCCAGCACATCGCGCTTCTCCCGCAGGATTCCGCGCGCCCGTGCCTGCGCCTCCTCGATGAGCCGCCGAACCTCGTCGTCGATCTCCTCGGCGATCTTCTCCGAATAGTTCCGTGTTTCCGAGATTTCGCGGCCCAGGAACACCAGGTCGTCGCTGCGTCCGAACGTGCGCGGTCCGAGCCGCTCGCTCATGCCCCAGCGCGTCACCATCGAGCGCGCGATACGCGTCACCTGCTCCAGGTCGTTCGACGGTCCCGTCGAGGCTTCGCCGAAGATCAGTTCCTCGGCCGCGTGGCCGCCCAGGGCCGTGCAAAGCTGGTCCTTGAACATATCGACCGTGCGGTAGTGCGTCTCTTCGTCGGGCAGGAAGCGCGTGTAGCCGCCCGCCATGCCCCGCGAGACGATCGTGACCTTGTGCGGCGGGTCGTGCTTGTCGAGGAAGTGCGCGATCACCGTGTGACCGCCCTCGTGGTAAGCCGTCAGCCGCTTCTCGTGCTGGCTCATCACGCGGCTCTTGCGCTCGGGACCCGCGATCACGCGGTCCACCGCCTCCTCGAACTCCCCCATCGTGATCGTCTTGCGGTTGCGCCGCGCTGCCAGGATGGCGGCCTCGTTGACGAGGTTGGCCAGGTCCGCCCCGCTGAAGCCCGGCGTCGACTTCGCCAGCGTCGCCGGCTCCACGTCGTCGTCCACAGGCTTGCCCTTCAGGTGCACGTCCAGGATCGCCTCTCGGCCCTTCACGTCCGGCGAGTCCAGCACGACCTTGCGGTCGAAGCGCCCCGGCCGCAGCAGCGCTGGGTCGAGGATGTCGGGCCGGTTGGTGGCCGCGATCACGATCACGTTCGTGCCCGTATCGAAGCCGTCCATCTCCACGAGGATCTGGTTCAGGGTTTGCTCGCGCTCGTCGTGGCTGCCGCCCAGCCCCGCGCCCCGCTGCCGCCCGACCGCGTCAATCTCGTCCACGAACACGATGCAGGGCGAGTTCTTCTTTGCCTGCTCGAACAGGTCGCGCACGCGGCTCGCGCCCACGCCCACGAACATTTCCACGAACTCCGAGCCCGAGATGCTGAAGAAAGGCACGCCTGCCTCGCCCGCCACCGCGCGCGAGAGGAGTGTCTTGCCCGTGCCCGGCGGGCCCACCAGCAACACGCCCTTGGGGATGCGCGCGCCAAGCGCGGCGAACTTCTCCGGGTACTTCAGGAACTCGACGACCTCGACGAGCTCTTCCTTCGCCTCGTCCGCCCCTGCCACGTCCATGAACGTGACCGTCACCTTGGCGCCGGTGAAGAGGCGCGCGCGGCTCTTGCCGAAGCTCATCGCCTGCGAGTTCGACCCCTGCGCCTGGCGCATGATCAGCAGCAGGAAGGCGCCGAACAGCAGGAACGGGAACAGGTTCAGGAGCAGGCCCAGCCATCCGAATCCGCCACCGTCCTTGAACTCCAGGTTGACGGCGTTGACCTGCCCCTGCGATCCACCGCTCAGGTCGACCCCGTGGTCGCTCAGGAAGGTCGCGATGTCGGTGTTCTCCGACACCCTCGACGTGCGCTCAAGGCGCTGGCCGTTGACCAGCTGATAGTAGATCGCGTTGATGTCCCGCCCATCCACCTCCAGAACGTCGATCTGGCCGGCTTCGATGTCCTGCACGACCTGCCCGAAGGGAATCTCTTCCTTCGAGTCTCCGCCCGAGAAGAACGCGAAGCCAATCGCGATCGCGGCAACGACCACGAGGAGCCAGATGAAGCCGTTGCGCATCCAGCGGGAGTACAAAAGGGAGCTCCTGGCGGCAAGAAGGCCGCTCAGAGAAGGTTGTTTCGCTTGCGGATTCGAGTATAGCAGAGCCTCCCCTTTGGCCCGTAAGGGCCACTGAAAGCCCCGGCGGACGACGGAGCGCGTC
The DNA here is from genome assembly GCA_965214395.1 of Tepidiformaceae bacterium. Lineage (GTDB taxonomy): Bacteria > Chloroflexota > Dehalococcoidia > Tepidiformales > Tepidiformaceae > UBA2991. Next base: position 2,564,494 of record OZ243954.1, on the reverse strand, counting down.
CTTGCGCGTCCCTTTGGGCCACTTCCGCTAGACTCCCCAGCCATGAAACTTGCATTCGTCGGCGGGACCGGCCCCGAGGGCCTCGGCCTCGCCATCCGCTTCGCCGCCTCCGGCCACCACGTCGTCATCGGCTCCCGCTCCACCGAGCGGGGCGAGGAGGGAGCCGCCAAGGTCGCCGAAGCCGTTCCCGGCGCCACCGTCGGCGGCGGAGAGAACGCCGCCGCCGTCGAGGGCGCCGATGTCGTCTTCCTCACCTTCCCCTACAGCGGCCAGGCCCCCACCCTTGAGGCCATCGGCGGCGCGCTCGATGGCGCCATCGTCTGCGACGTGGTCGCCCCCCTCGAGTTCGTGCGCGGCAAGGGCGCGGTCGCCCTCGACGTCGATGGCAACAGCGCCGCCGAGGAGGCGGCCGCCGCCCTTCCCAACGCCCGCGTCGTCTCCGCCTTCCAGAACATGAGCGCCGAGAAGCTCATGGAGCTCGACAAGCCCGTCGAGGCCGATGTCCTCGTTTGCGGCGACGACCAGGAGGCGAAGGCCGTCCTCATCGGCCTCGCCAACGAGATCGACGGCGTCCGCGGCGTCGATGGCGGCGCCCTTGGCAACAGCCGCTACGTCGAGATGCTCACGTCGCTCCTCATCAACCTCAACCGCGTCCACAAGACGCAGACCAGCATCCGCATCGCGGGCGCCTAGAGAGGGAGAGCAACACAGTGGCCGTCTCCGTCATCGCTGTCGAAGGCCTTCCCGAGATCACTGAGGGCGTCGATCTCGCCGCCATGATCGTTGAAGGGTCCGACGAGGGCGGCGAACCGGTCGCCGACGGTGACGTCGTCATCGTCACCTCAAAGATCGTCTCCAAGTCTGAGGGGCGCACCGTCGACCTCGACACCGTCGAGCCCTCGCCCTTCGCCCGGCAGTTCGCCGAACGCTGGGAGAAGGAGCCCGGCATCGTCGAGCTGGTGCTCCAGGAGTCGAAGCGCGTCGTCCGCCAGGTCGGCCCCGTGCTCATCACCGAGACCCGTCACGGCTTCGTCTGCGCCAACAGCGGCGTCGACCAGTCCAGCTCCGGGGCGAAGGGCCGCGCCGTCCTCCTCCCCGTCGACCCCGACGAAAGTGCCCGCGGCCTGCGCGCCCGCTTCCGCGAGCTCGGCCGCGATGTCGCCGTCATTATCTCCGACACCTTCGGCCGTCCCTGGCGCGAGGCCCAGGTCGATATCGCCATTGGCATCGCGGGCATCAACCCCGTCATCAGCTACGTCGGCGAGCACGACCCCCACGGCCACGAGTTCCTCGTTCAGGCCGTCTGCCGCGCGGACGAGCTCGCCAGCGCCGGCGAGCTCGTGAAGGGCAACCTCAGCCGCGTGCCCGTCGCGCTCATCCGTGGATACCCCTGGGAACCCGACGACACGGCCTCGATGACCGACATCATCCGCGAGGCCGAGCGCGACCTCTTCCGCTGATTCCGCGATGGACGAGATCGAGGTCAAGGTCTTGCGCGAAGGCGCTCGCCTCCCCGAGAAGGCCAGCGAGCACGCCTCTGGCTACGACCTCCACGCCTGCCTCCCCGACGGCCCGGTCCGAGTGGGAACCAGGCCCGTCCGCATCCCTACCGGGCTCGCCTTGGCCGTCCCCCCGGGTCTTGATGCCCAGATCCGCCCCCGCAGCGGCCTCGCCAGCAAGGGCGTCCTCTCCACCCTCGGAACCCTGGACTCCGACTACCGCGGCGAGCTCTTCCTCTCCCTGTACACAACCGCCCCCGACATCAGCTACGTGGTCGAACACGGCGATCGCGTGGCCCAGCTCGTCCTCACGCGCCTCGCCGATGTCGAGTTCGCCCTCCGCGAGGAGCTTCCCGAGACTGAGCGAGGGACTGGCGGCCACGGCAGTACCGGCCGCTAACCCCCACCGTTGGCCATAATCGACAGGTGGCCTACCGTATGCGTTCACCCACCGCAGGGACGCACCCATGTCGTACGAACTCGATACCCTGACCGACGCCACCCCCCGCGACGACCTGCCCGACTTCGGTAGCGGCGATACTGTGCGTGTCCACGCCAAGGTCGTCGAGGGCAACAAGGAGCGCGTCCAGGTCTTCGCCGGCGTCGTCATCCGCAAGCGCCGCAAGGGCATGGCCTCGAACTTCACCGTCCGCAAGATCGCCAGCGGCGTCGGCGTCGAGCGCACCTTCCCCCTCTACAGCCCCCGCCTCGACAAGATCGAAGTGGTGCGGCGCGGCAAGGTCCGCCGCAAGAACCTCTCCTACCTCCGCGGCCTGACCGGGCGTGCCGCCCGCATCAAGGAACGCCGCTAGCCGGACGCCACCGCCGGGTAACTCCCCTCCAACTCCGCTAGGCTCGCCCTATGGCCCGGAGATACCTCTCCTGTGTCTGCCTGACCTTGTTCGTGCTGGCGATGGCCCTGGCACTCCATGCGAACGAGGAGCCGGCTTCGGCGCAGTCCGGGGAGATGGTCACGACCGAACTCCAGCCCGGCCTGAACCTGGCCGGCTGGACTGAGGGCGAAGCGCCCGTCGAGTCCATCTTCGACGCCATCCCCGCCCTCGAAGCCGTCTACGCCTGGGACGGCGAGCACCAGCGCTTTCGCCTGGCTGTTCGCACCGACTCGGGCCTGCTCGGCGAGCTGGACACGCTCACGCCCGGCATGGGCCTGTGGCTGCGGCTGGGCGGAGACGCATCCGTGACGTGGACCCGTCCCCTCGTCCCCCAGGCCGGCCCCGTCTTCCTGCACGAGGGCTGGAATCTCGTGGTCTGGGCCGGCGGCGTCGCTGTTGCCGACGCCCTCGAGCTGCTTGGCGACAGCCTGGAAGAAGCGGTAGACGAGGACGGACGCCCATACCTGGTCCTGACCAGGGGCGATGCCTTCTGGGTCAGGGTCTCCGCCGCCACGCAGTGGGACCGGGGGGACGCCCCGTCCCGAGTCGCCGGGGTTGTCGTCGGGCCAGACGGCGCTCCCCAGGCGGGTCTACGGATTACCGCGGAGGGCGAGAGGCACTGGGAGGCCAGGTCCGGCCAGACGGACGATCAGGGAAGGTTCGGATTCTGGGTTGAGCGCGAGACCTACACGCTCTCCATCTCAACTGACCATTGCAGCCTTGCCTGGTCCAGTGCGGACAGCAGGGTTGAGCCCTCGGCCCGCGGCCTCTCCCGTCTTGCCGTTGATGGCGATGTTGCGGGCCTGGTCCTCGCACTGGCTGCTACGCCCTCGGAGCACTGTGCCACCCTCAAGGGCGTCGTCCTCAGCCCGGATGGCGTGCCCCTGCGAGACATGACCGTCCGCATCTCCAACCTTCCGGACTGGCGAACGGACGCGATCGTGACCGGAGACGATGGTCGGTTCGAGTGGACGCTCGGGAGCGGCAAGTACTATCTCTCCCTTGCCGCCGGCGATTGCGCCCTGTCATTCGCTGGCCAGGGTATTCCCACGGCAATGGTCATCCCCGACCAATTGGACATTGAACTCTCCAGAGGGGCCGTCGCGGGAATCGTGGTCGTCCCCTCCGATCGCCTTTCCGGTGCCTGTCGGTGGATTCGGGGCGTTGTCACTGACCTGGCCGGCAACCCTCGCGCCGGGGCGTCGATTGCGCTGTTTTCCGAGGTTGAATTCGCCAGCACGTGGCGGCACAGCGTGACCGACAGCGATGGCGCCTTCGCCTTCCCGGCGCTGCGGGGTCACTACCAGCTTGTGTTCCCAGGGCTTGGGGCAAGTTCCGACGTTGGGTACTACGGGGGCGAGAGTGGCTTCACCACCGACCCGGCCCTCGCGACTCTCGTCAACAACCTGATGTCCAGTGTCACCGGGATCGTGATCCCCTACGGCGTAGTGGCCGGCACGGTGGTCGGCTCCGACGGGCAACCGGCCCCGAATGTCGTGATCCAGGCTTTCCCCGAAGGAGGGGCAGACGGTCTCCAGGCCCTGCGCACGAATTTCGACGGGCGGTTCTCCAGTCCCGTCGAGAGCGGTACCTACACGCTCCAGGTCTCGTGCCCGCGAGGTGGCGGGGGTTGGTACGGAGAAGCGTCGGGCTTTACCCCCACCGAGGCCCGGGCGACTCCCGTCACGGTCGAAGACCGCGACGCGACCGGCCTCGTCATCACTTTGCCGATCCTGGGCGGCACGGAAGTCCTGTCCGACCGATGCCCCGAGCCGGTTCCTTCGGTCAGCGAGTAACCCCGCGCAGTCTCGGCCACCCACAAGGAGCGCCGCCCGCCCCCCTAGACCTCCACCGCCGCGACCAGCTCGTAGAGCGGCTGGCCGCCCTCCACCACCTCCACCTCGACCCCGTTGAACGCCGCCTCGATGCGCTCGGCCAGATCGTCCCCCGACCCCTCGAACCCCTCCCCCACGTAGACCGTGACGATGGCGGCGTCCGCCGCCTCTGCCTCCGCCAGCCCCGCCAGCAACCCGCCGACCGGGTCGTCCGAGCCCCCGATGAGCCGCCCGTCGACGAGCGTGATCGCCTCCCCCTCCCGCACATCCACCCCGTCGGCGGTGCGATCCGCGGCCGCCCGCGTCACCTCGACCGTGCGGGTCGCTTCGAGCGCCTCCGCCAGCGCCTCCGTGTTCTCCTCGGCCGTCGATTGCGCGTTGAAGGCGATGGCCGCCGCCGCTCCCTGCGCCAGCGAGATCGAGGGCGCCACGTGCAGGGTGCAGCGTGCCAGCTCGACCGCCTGCTCCGCCGCGGGGATGGCGTTCTTGTGGTTGGGCAGCACGATCACGTCCGCCGGGCCGAGCGCGTCCGCGGCCTGCGCGATGTCGCCCGCCGCCGGCTTCACGATCGCCTCCAGCCGGTGGACGGTCGCCCCCAGGCTCGTAAACACCTCGTCGAACCCCGCGCTGCTGCTCAGTGCGAGCAGGCCCACCTTCAGCCCCGCTCCGCTCCCCTCCTCCCGGAAGCGCACGTGCTGCGCGGTCATATCCTCGAACTTTGGCCGCGTCAGCTCCCCGAACGTCCCCGCCTCCTCCAGCAGGCGCTCCGGCTCGTTCGTGTGGACGTGTACGCGCAGGGCCTGTTCGTCCCCCACGATCACGACCGAGCCGTACCCCTCTCCTCCCGTGTGTTGCCGCAGCCCCTCCACGTCCACTTCCCGCTCCCCGCCGACCAGCACAAACTCCGTGCAGTATCCGAACCCGTCGTCGATGTGCCCTGGCAGCATCGCCAGCGGCTTGTCCGGAATCGCCACAGGTGGCGGGAGCTCGCCCCGCAGCGCCGCCACTAACCCCCGAAGCACCACGCAGACGCCCTCGCCCCCGGCGTCGGTCACGCCCGCCTCGCGCAGCGCCGGCAGTTGGTCGATCGTTTCCGCCTCCGCCCGCTCCGCCGCCGCCAGCGCTCCCTCCAGCACACCCAGCACCCCCTCGCCCGACCGCTCCTCCGCCCCGTCTGCCGCCACCCGCAGCACCGTCAGCATCGTGCCCTCCACCGGCTCCGAAACGGCCGTGTAGGCCGCCGCCGCCGCTGCCCGCAGCCCCTCCGCGAGCGCGTTCCCCCCGAGCTCTTCCACCTCCCCCACGCCCTTCGCCAGCCCCAGCAGCGATTGCGACAGGATCACGCCCGAGTTCCCACGGCCCCCGTACAGCGCTCCCCGCGCGAACGTCGACAGCACCTGGCCTGCCGCCAGCGGCTCTTCCAGCGCGAGCATGTGGTCACAGGCCTCGCGCAGCGTCGCGGCCATGTTCGAGCCGGTGTCGCCGTCCGGCACGGGGTAGACGTTGATGGCGTCGACCGCCTTCGCCGACTGCGTCAGGTAGTCCGCCGCCGACGTGATCGCGGCTCGCAGCTCCGCCCCGCTCAGCGTCTCGCCGCTCATGCCAGCTCCCTCCCCGCTCCCGGATGGCTGCTAGCCGAAACCGGTGCTAGCATCGGCTTCCAGCCTTTCGATGGAGTGAGCCCCATGGCCAGCGGCGCCTGCGACGTTTGCGGAAAGACGACCACCTTCGGTCGCCACATCCGCCACCGCCACGGTGGCCGCTGGGAGCGCAAGGCGCCCTCCAAGCCCCGCACGCTTCGGCCCAACGTGAACAAGCAGCGGGTATTCATCGACGGCGTCTGGAAGCGTCTGAACATCTGCACGCGCTGCCTCCGTACGCTCTCCAAGAGCGCCTAGCTCCCCGCCGCCAGCGCCGCTCGCAGCGACGCCAGATTGTCCGCCACGCTCGCACGGTCGTTGTAGACGCTGCTCCCGCACACGAGCACATCTGCCCCGGCCGCTGCGCACGTCGCCGCGTTCTCCACCTTCACGCCCCCATCGATCTCGATGCGTGCGCCGTAACCGCCCTCGTCCAGGAGCGCTCGTAGCCGGGCCACCTTCTCCAACTGCGCGGGCATCAGCCTCTGGCCGCCCCAGCCCGGGTTAATCGTCATCACCATCACCTGGTCGACCTCCGGCAGCGACTCCTCGATTGCCGCCAGGGGCGTCCCCGGGTTCAGGCACACCCCCGCTTCCGCCCCGCCCTTCCGGATCAGGTCGAGTGTGCGGTTAATGTGGTCCGTTGCCTCGACGTGCACGTTCACCGTGTCCGCCGCCTCGGCGTAGAACCCCACCTGCCGCTCCGGCTCCAACACCATCAGGTGAATGTCGAACGGCAGCGATGTCACCTTGCGCAGCGCCTCGACCACCGCGTGCCCGAAGGTGATGTTGGGCACGAAACGCCCGTCCATCACGTCCAGGTGGAGCAGGTCGGCGCCTCCCCCTTCCGCCGCCTGCACCTCCTCCGCGAGCCGTGCGAAGTCCGCCGTCAGGATCGAAGGCGCGAGCCGGACCGTGCGCATGTCGAGATTCTATGCGCTCGGCGGCGCCAGCCGTATACTTTGACTGTAGAGGGGGCTGATCCATATGCCTGTTCAGGTCGTCACCGATTCCACCAGCGACATCAGCCCCGACGAGGCCGAGGGGCTCGGCGTCAAGGTCGTCCCCGCCCTTGTCGCGTTTGGCGATGATGTTTACCGCGACCGCGTCGACATCACCCCCAGCGAGTTCTACGAGCGCCTGACCACCGCCCGCGAGTTCCCCAAGACGAGCCAGCCCAGCGTCGAGGCTTTCGCCACCGTCTACCGGGAGGTTGCCGCCGAAGGCCACGACATCGCCTCGATCCACGTCTCCTCGAAGCTGTCCGGCACGCTCAACTCCGCCTCCATCGCCAGCGAGACGAACGAGCTGGAGACCCGCATCGAGCTGCTCGATTCCTACACCGCGGGTGTCGGCCTCCGCGCCGTTGTCGAGGCCGCCGCGGAGCGTGCCCGCGAGGGTGCTCCGCTCGAAGAGGTCACCGCTGCCGCACGCAGCCTGATGGCCCGTAACCGCGTTGTCGTGACCCTCGACACCCTCGAATACCTGCAGAAGGGCGGACGTATCGGTCGCGCTGGCGCCTTCCTGGGGACCGCCCTCCGCATCAAGCCGCTTATTCAGATCGACGGTGGCGAAGTTGCCCCCTTCGACCGGGTCCGCACCCGCTCCAAGGCGGTGAAGCGACTTGAGGAGGTCACCCTTGAGGACCGCACCCTCGAGAGGTTGTTCGTTATCTACTCGGACAACGACGCCAGCGCCCGCGAGTTGGTCGAACACGTAACCCCGCACCTTCCCCACACCCGCATTGAGGTAATCCAGACCGGACCCACGGTCGGCGCCTACCTCGGCCCCAACGCCCTCGGCATCTGCGCCGTTCGGCGGAGCCCGTAGGGTTGGCTGCGGAACCCTCTCCGCCGTCCACCGACTCCGAGCTTTCCCGACTCCGCGCACTCTTCGAGCGCGAGTTGGAAGACGGCGCTGCCAGCAGCGAGATTAGCGGGGGCCTCGACACCCTCCTCATCCGCATGGTCGAGGAGGAGGTCATCCCCCGCGGCCACCCGCTCAATGAACGCATCCGCGGCCTCCAGCGCGGCGGGGGCTATCGGGCGCTGAATCCCGAGGGACGCCGCCGCTGGCTGGAGCGTGCCATCGACGCCACCGGTCCCGCCGGTTCAGACCCCGCCCCGACGCGCTCGGCCCAGAGCGCCCGCAAGCGTCCCCTCGCCCCCGACGACCCCGTGACCCGCCTCCCCGGCATCGGCAAGAGCGCAGCCGAACGTTTCGAGAAGCTCGGCGTGACCACCGCCGGCGACGCCGCCCTCTTCTTCCCCCGCCGCTTCCGCGACTTCACCGACGTCCGCCGCATCTCCGAGCTGGAGCCTGACGGCCTCCCCAAGACGGTGGTTGGCACCGTCCTCAAGTCCGGCCAGATGCGCTACGGGCGGCGCGTGCGCGGCAGCGAGGCCGTCATCAACGACGGCTCCGGCTCGCTCCGCATCGTCTGGTTCAACATGCCCTGGGTACACCGCGGGTTGAAGGAAGGCGAGGAGCTCGCCGTCTCCGGCACGGTCACCGTCTACCGGGGACGCCTCCAGATGGCGAACCCGCCCGAGTACGAACCCTTCGACTCGACCATCATGCGGCCCGGCCGCCTCCTCCCCACCTACCCCGGTACGCAGGGACTGGGGCAGCGCACGATCCGCAAGGCCGTCGGTTTCGCCGTCGAACAGCTCGCCGATCGTCTCCCCGACCCGGTTCCTGCCTGGCTTGGGAAAGAAGAGGGCCTGGAAGCCTTCGGCGACTGCGTTCGCGCCTACCACGCGCCGGAGGCGCTCCAGGATGCCGAGCACGCCCGCAAGCGCCTCGCTCTCGGCGAGTTTCTCGCCATCCAGGTCGCCGTGCTCCAGCGGCGGGCCGCTTGGCAGCACGACCAGCACGCCCCCGAGCTCGGCTTCAGCGACCGCCTCGACGGCTACCTCGACTCGCTGCCCTTCCTTCTCACCACCGCCCAGCGCCGCGCCCTCGACGAGGTTCTCGCCGACATCTCGGAGCACGTGCCCATGCTCCGGCTCCTGCAGGGCGATGTCGGCAGCGGCAAGACCGTCGTCGCCTTCGCCGCCATGCTCGCCGCCGTCGCCGCCGGGCGGCAGGCCGCCCTGATGGCCCCCACCGAGATCCTCGCCGAACAGCACTACCGCACCCTCACGACGCTGCTCGGGGGCGGCGACTCCGCCTTCGAGGGTGTGTTCGCTCCCGACTGGCTCGACCAGCGCCCCCTCCGCGCCGCCCTGCTGACCGGCTCCCGCACGGCCGCAGAGAAGAAGCGCATCCACGCCGCCGCCGCCCACGGTGGCGCCGATGTCGTCATCGGCACCCACGCCATCATCGAGGAGGCCGTCGAACTGCCCCGCCTCGCCCTCGCCGTCGTCGATGAGCAGCACCGTTTCGGTGTCGACCAGCGCGCCCGCCTTCGGCAGAAGGGCGCCAACCCCCACCTCCTCGTCATGACCGCCACACCCATCCCCCGCACCCTCGCGCTCACGGTCTACGGCGACCTCGAAGTCTCGACCATCGACGAGCTTCCCCCCGGCCGGAAACCGGTCATCACGACGTGGGTCGAACCGCAGGAACGCGCCGAGGCCTACGACTTCCTCCGCGAACGCCTCGACGCGGGCGAGCAGGCCTTCATCATCTGCCCCCTCGTCGACGAGTCCGAAGTGCTCGATGTGCGTTCCGCCGAGGAGGAGTTCGAGCGCCTCCGCGGCGGCGAGCTCGCCGCCTACCGCCTCGACTTGCTGCACGGGCGCATGAAGGGCCGCCAGAAGGATGAGGTGATGGGCCGCTTCGGCTCCGGCGAGACCCAGGTGCTCGTCTCCACCAGTGTCGTCGAGGTCGGCATCGACGTGCCCAACGCCACCACCATCGTTATCGAGGGGGCCGAGCGCTTCGGCCTCAGCCAGCTCCACCAGTTCCGGGGCCGGGTCGGGCGCTCCGACCTCCAGGGCTACTGCCTCCTGTTCAGCAGCGACGAAGACCCCAGCCCGGAAGCCCAGAACCGCCTCCGTGCCATGGAACGCACCACCGATGGCTTCGAACTCGCCGAGGTCGACCTCCAGATGCGCGGCGAGGGCGAGGCCTGGGGCATGGCTCAGAGCGGCGGTAACGGGATGCTCCGCGTCGCCCGCGTTACCGACCGCGAACTCCTCACCGATGCGCGTGAGATGGCCCGGCGCGTCCTTGCCCGCGACCCGTTCCTGCAGCAGCCCGATCACCGTGGCGTCGCCATGAGCGCCAAGCCATTCCTCGAGACCGCTACCGAGGCGAACTGACGCTCAGGCCGGCCGCCCCTCCCGGAATGCCGCCGTCAGCCGTTCGCGATCGTCCGGGTCCAGGTACTTCACCGCCTCCCGAAGGGTCACGCCCGAGCACCGCCCCGCACGCGGCCCGAGCCACTCCGCCACCAGCTCCGGACGCTTCTTGCTAACCTCGCGAAGCACCCACCCGATCACCTTGCGGATGAAGAACTCGCGCTCCTCCAGCATCGAGTCGGCGTAGCGCGCGAAACGCTCGAAGTCGCCCTCACCCCGCCGCAGGGCCGGCAGCAACGCCAGCATTGCCTGCCGCCGCACCCAGAAGTCCTCGTCCTCCGCCCATCGATCCAGCGTCGCCACCAGCTCGGGATAGCGCTCGACCATCGGTGCGAGCACGCTGATCGAGAGCGTGTCGAGTAGCGCCCAGGTCTGCGCCTCGCGAACGAACCGTTCGAGCGCTCGCAGGTCGTCCGCTGCCAGCAGCTTGCTGTGAATCCTCAGCGCATCAATAGCCGCCAGTCGCAGGTCGTAAATCCCGGCGTCCCACAGGCGTTCGGCCAGCGCCACCAGCTCCTGGCGTTCCGTTACCGGGTGAGCCCGCAGCGCCGTCTTCGTCGTCTGGCGAACCTCTGGCACGCGCGCCCCGAGGTACTCCAGCCCCAGTCCCGGCCCCGGCGGATCTGGGATGTGCTTCTCCCGGTCGGCCTTCTGCCCGACTCCGCGCCTCGGCTCCCCCACCTCTCGTAGCGTGCGCTCGATCTCCGCCGCGATCGCCTCGATCGACACGTCTTTACCCGCCGTTCCCGCGCACACGCGATGCACTGGATCCTGCGCTACCATCGATACCGTGGAAGTCTTTGCCGCAGCCGAACAGGGTGGTCACGAGCGGATTCTCTTTGCCCAGGATGGCGACTCGGGCCTGAAGGCCATCATCGCCGTTCACTCTACCGTCCTCGGACCCGCCCTCGGCGGTACCCGCTTCTATCCCTACGAGTGCGAGGAGGACGCTCTCGCCGACGCCCTCCGTCTCTCCCGTGCCATGACTCGCAAGAACGCCGCCGCTGGCCTCGACTTCGGTGGCGGCAAGGCGGTCATCATGGGCGACCCGCGCACGCTCAAGTCCGAGCGTCTGCTGCGCGCCTATGGACGGGCCATCGAGTCGCTCGGCGGCGCCTACGTCACCGCCGAGGATGTCGGCACCACCATCGCCGACATGGAGGTAATCGCCCGCGAGACCGGGTACGTGACCGGCGCCGCCCACGACTCCGGGGGCTCGGGCGACCCCTCGCCTGTCACCGCTCGCGGGTTGATGGCGGCCATGCGGGGTACGGCACAATTCCTGTGGGGCTCGCCCGACCTCACCGGCCGGCACGTGGCCATCCAGGGAGTAGGGAAGGTCGGTGGCGCCTTCGCAAGGTTGCTCGCTGCCGCCGGCGCCCACCTCACCATCGCCGACGTGAACGAGGAGGCCCTCAAGAGCCTCGCCCACGAGCTCGGCGCCGGCATTGCCGCCCCCGACGCCGTACATGCCAACGAGTGCGACGTCTTCGTGCCCTGCGCCCTCGGCGGCGCCCTCAACCCCGAAACGGTGCCCGAGTTGCGTTGCGCCGCCGTCCTCGGCAGCGCCAACAACCAGCTCGCCAGCGACGACCTCGCCACGGACCTCGCCGCCCGCGACATCCTCTACGTCCCCGACTTCATCGTGAACGCCGGCGGAGTCATCAACCTGGCTGAGGAAGTGGGGCGGGAGTACCGCCTGGAGCGCGCCAATCGCCGCGTCGACGGCATCGAAGCGACCGTCATCGAATTGCTCGCCCGGGCACGCAAAACCGGCGTCACGCCCCTCGACGAGGCTATCGCCCGCGCCGACCGGCGCGTCCGCGAGGTGGGCGCGCTGCACGCCCGCGTGGTCCGGTCTCCGCACACCGGTTCGGGAGCCCGCTAACGGAGGGTCTGCTATAGTGACTGAGGCCAATCCTGTGGGAGAGGTGGGCGCGTTGCCCGCCTTTTTTGTTGAACGAACATGAAGAACGATTTCCTGCTTGCGATCGCCCAGCTTGCCGCTGAGAAGAACCTCGCCAAGGAGGTCATCTTCCAGGCCGTCGAGGCTGCCCTCGCTTCCGCCTACCGCCGCGACGGCGAGGAAGGCCCGGAAGTGCACGTGCGGATCTCCGGTGAAACGGGAGATATCAGCGCCTTCATCCAGAAGACCGTCGTCCGAAACGTCGAGGACGAGAACCTCGAAATGGACCTCGAGGAAGCCAAGCGCTACAAGCCCGACGCCCGCATCGATGACATCCTCGAGTTCGAAATAAAGCCCCCCGAGAACGCCGGCCGTATCGCCGCACAGACCGCCAAACAGGTGGTGCTGCAGCGCCTCCGCGAGGCGGAGCGCGGGGCCATCTACGAGGAGTACGCGGACAAGCAGGGCGAGGTGCTTCTCGCTAACGTGCAGCGCGTCGAGTCGCGCCAGGCCACCGTCGAGATCGGACGGGGCACCGAGGCGCTCCTGCCCGGCAGTGAGATGGTGCGCAACGAGCACCTCCGCGCCGGCCAGCGGGTCAAGGTGCTCCTCCTCGAGGTGAACGACGAGGTCAAGGGGCCGCAGGTCATTGTCAGCCGCGGTCACCGTCTGCTCCTGCGCCGCCTGCTCGAGGTCGAAGTGCCCGAGATCGCCCAGGGCCGCGTCGAGGTCAAGGCCATCGCCCGCGAAGGCGGCCACCGCAGCAAGGTCGCGGTCCACGGCCGCGCCGCCAGCGTCGACCCCATCGGCGCCTGCGTCGGCATGCGCGGCTCCCGCATCCAGAACGTGGTCAACGAGCTCGGCGGCGAGCGCGTCGACATCATCAAGTGGGACCCCGACCCCGTTGAGTTCGTCAGCAACGCGCTCAGCCCCGCGCAGATCGTCGAAGTGAATCTCGACGAGGATTCCCGCGAAGCGACGATCGTCGTTCCCGACTCCATGCTCTCCCTCGCCATTGGCAAGGAGGGGCAGAACGCCCGCCTGGCCGCCAAGCTCACGGGTTTCCGCATCAGCATCCGCAGCCAGACCGGCGCCGAGCGCGACGGCGAGGACGCCACGATCGTCGAGGCCCCCGCCGCCTTCGACGCTTTCCTGCCCGGCACCGAGCCGGACCTGGACATCCTCCAGCTTCCGGACGAGCCCCTCCCGCCTATCGAGATCGAGGTGCCGCGACCGGCCGCTGCCGTCCCTGCTCCGGCTGCCGTTGCCGCCGAGGGGGCGGCCGCCGTCGCCGGAGGCGACCAGGAGGAAGACCTGGCCTTCCCCGCCGCCCTCGCCGAGATGGAGATTCCCGACGAGGCGACCCGCGAGGCCGAGGACTACGGCGAGGAGGAGTTCGACGAGGAAGAGGGCGAGGAGTACACGGTGCCCACCCTTGTCGTGCCCGAGGAGCGCCCCACCGCCATTCGTTTTGCCGAGGATGTGCTCCCCACCCGCGAGGAGGAGCCCCAGAAGAAGCGCCGCCCCCGCGGTCCGCGTGTCGAAGAGGACGAGTTCGAGGACGAAATCGACTACTCCGGCCGGATCCACTGAGGCCCGTCATGTCAGCCGCCCGTCCTGAGCCGCAGCGCACCTGCATCGGCTGCCGCGAGGCCGCTGGCAAGCGGGGGCTTGTGCGTCTGGTGCGCGGCGCCGAGGGCGGCCTCGCCGTCCAGTCTCCCGGACAGCGTCTCCCCGGAAGGGGCGCGTACCTCCACCACAATCGCTCCTGTTGGGAGCACGCCCTCGAAGGCGCTACCATAGGAAAGGCCCTGCGAATGTCCCCGAAATCCGGCGATATCGAGGGTCTGCGGCACTACCTCGAAACGATCCCTCAGAACGGTGCGGAGGAAGCATGACCACCCGACAGTCGTCCGGTCCGCGCTCCGTCACGCTGCCTGAGGCGATCACCGTCAAAGGGCTTAGCGAGCGCCTTGGCATCTCCCCCATCGAGGCCATCAAACGGCTCATGACGCACGGCGTCATGGCCGCCATGAACGACACCATCGACTACGACACGGCCGCCATCGTTTCCTCCGAGCTGGGCATCGCCCCATCGCGCGAAGATTCCGGTCGGGCCGTCGCAACCGCCGTCCGCGCCGACGACGAGGAAGCCGAGGAGGCCGCCACCCCCCGCCCGCCCATCGTGACCATTCTCGGCCACGTCGACCACGGCAAGACCAGCCTGCTCGACGCCATCCGCGAGACCAACGTCGTCGCGGGCGAGGCCGGCGGCATCACCCAGCACATCGGCGCCTACCAGATTGAGCGCGACGGCAAGGCCACTACCTTCATCGATACCCCGGGCCACGCCGCCTTCACCGCGATGCGCGCCCGCGGCGCCCAGATCACGGATGTCGCCGTGGTCGTCGTCGCTGCCGACGACGGCGTCATGCCCCAGACCATTGAGGCGATCAATCACGTGCGGGCAGCCGAAGTGCCCATGATCATCGCCATCAACAAGACGGACCTGCCCGCCGCCAATCCCGACCGCGTCAAGCAGCAGCTCACCGAGCAGAGCGTCGTCGTCGAGGAATACGGCGGCGATGTCCTCGCCGTGCCCGTCTCCGCCACCACCGGCGAAGGTCTCGACGCACTGCTTGAGGCCATTGACCTCGTTTCGGAGATCCAGGAACTCAAGGCCAGCCCCGAGCGTCTCGCTACCGGCACGGTTGTCGAGGCCGAGCTTGACCCCCGTCGCGGCCCCCTCGCGACCGTCCTCGTTCGCAACGGAACCCTGCGGCAGGGCGACGCGCTCGTCAGCGGCCTGATCAGCGGCAAGGTGAAGGCGATGTTCGACGAGCGCGGCGAGCGCCTGCGCGAAGCCGGCCCCGCCCGCCCCGTCCGCATCATGGGCCTCGAGGATGTCCCCGCAGCGGGCGATGCCATCGAGGTCTTCGAAAGCGAACGCGCCGCCCGCCGCATCGTCGATCAGGCCCGTCGCGATGCCGAGAGCGCGTCCGGCGCGCGCCGGGGCCACCTTACCCTGGACACGCTCTTCCACGAGGTAAGCGCAGGCAACGTCAAGGAACTGCTCCTCATCCTCAAGACCGATGTGCGCGGCAGCGCCGAGGCCATCCGCGGCTCGCTCCAGGTGCTGGGCACCGGCGAGGTCAAGGTCAAGGTCATCCACACCGCTACCGGCCCCGTCAGCGAGTCGGACGTCATGCTCGCCGGCGCTTCCGGCGCGATCATCCTCGCCTTCAACGTGCGCACCGAGCCCTCCGCCGCCAGCCAGGCCGAGATTAACGGCGTTGAGATCCGCACCTACGACGTCATCTACCAGCTCCTGGAGAGCGTCGAGCAGGCCCTCGAGGGCCTCTACGAACCCGTCTACGAACGCGTCGTCGATGGCGTCGCCGAGGTCCGCGCCCTCTTCCGCTCCAGCCGTGTGGGCCAGATCGCCGGCTGCTACGTCACGGAAGGCACGCTCCTCCGTGGCGACCGCGTGCGCCTGCTGCGCAACGGCGATGAGGTCATCGATACGAGTTGCTCCGGCCTGCGCCGTTTCCAGGACGACGTACGGGATGTGCAGCAGGGCTT
The DNA here is from genome assembly GCA_965214395.1 of Tepidiformaceae bacterium. Taxonomy (GTDB): domain Bacteria; phylum Chloroflexota; class Dehalococcoidia; order Tepidiformales; family Tepidiformaceae; genus UBA2991. The sequence goes on along the minus strand of OZ243954.1, from coordinate 2,548,832 downwards.
CGAGTGCGGCGTCGTCCTCGATCGGTACGACGCCTTCGAGGAGGGCGACCTCCTGGAGTTCTACCACCAGCAGCGCGTGAACTAGCGCCGTACCGGTGGAATCGCCATGAGCCGGCGCACGACCCGTGTCAGCGAGTTGCTCCGCGAGGAGATCAGCGAACTCGTTCAGCGCGACCTCAAGGATCCGCGCCTGGAGGGCGCGCTCCTCACCATCACCGAGGTCGAAGTGAGCCCCGACTTCCGCGTGGCCTCCGTCTTCGTCTCCCACCTGGGCAGCACCGAGGAGCGCGACGATGCCCTTGCCGGCCTGCAGAGCGCCTCTGCCTGGCTCGCACGCGAGCTGCGCCGCCGCCTGCGCATGCGCCGCACCCCGTCCCTCACCTTCCAGTTCGACCCCTCCATCGAGCGGGGCGCCCGGCTCGCTTCGACCATCGCCGATCTCGCCCGCGACCGCGGGCCCGACCCTGACCCTCCCGTCGAGCCGTGAGCAGGCGCCGCAAGGGCGACTCCGGTCTCACGGGCGTGCTCCTCATCGACAAGGAGCCCGGCTGGACCAGCCACGATGTCGTCGCCCGCTCCCGCCGCCTCACCGGCCAGCGGCGCATCGGCCACACCGGCGCCCTCGACCCGATGGCCACGGGCCTGCTCGTCCTCTGCCTCGGCAGGGCCACGCGGCTCGTCGAGTACATGATGGCCAGCGAGAAGGCCTACGAGGGGGAGATCGCCCTCGGCCAGGAGACCGATACCGACGACGCCGAGGGCCAGCCGACCACCACGGGAAGGGTCCCCGAGGGCGACATCGACCTCGATGCCATCGCCAGCGGCTTCACCGGCGAGATCATGCAGACGCCGCCCGCCTACAGCGCCGTCAAGGTCGACGGCCGCCGCGCCTATGCCCTCGCCCGCGAGGGCGAGGCGCCCGAGCTGCGCCCCCGGCCCGTGCGCGTCTCCTCCCTGCGCCTCGAGCGTACCGCCCCGGACCGCCTCCGCGTCGATGTGCATTGCGGCCCTGGTATGTATGTGCGCAGCATCGCCCGCGACATCGGGCGCGCCATCGGCTGCGGCGCCCACCTCGCCAGCCTGCGCCGCACCGGCAGCGGCCCCTTCGACGTTCGCGACGCGGTGCCGGTCGAGGCGCTGGGCGCGTTCGCCGGAGCGGGCAAGCTCGATGAGGTTGTCCGCCCCGCCGATGAAGGTATCGCCGAGAGCGCCGCCGCCATCCTCACCACCAGCCACGCCGAGCAGCTCCGCAGCGGCCAACTCGCCTGGACGCGTGGGGGTTTCCTCCGCCCCGCCACCCTCGCCCGCATCTACGGCGGCGATGGCTCCTTCGTCGGAGTCGGCGAGGTTGACGAGCCCGGCCGTGTGCGCGCCCTGAAGGTGGTCGCCGGCGGCTAGCCCGCCTCGTCCTCTCCGGCCAGGACCTCCAGCAGTTCCTCGTGGATGGGCCCGTTCGTCGCGACCGCGTCCTCCCCCGCCCCGTCGACGCCCGCCCACGTTGTCAGCCTCCCCCCCGCCTCCTCCAGCAGCACGGCGAAGGGGGCGATGTCCCACGGATTCACGATCGGGTCGATCATGGCCTCCGCCCGTCCCGCCACTACTGCCAGGTACCCATAGCAATCGCCCCACGAGCGCAGCAGCGCCGCCTCCCGCGACAGCCGCGCCAGGCCGTTTGGCGACCGCCGCTGCAGGCTCCCCGGCCCGGTTGTCAGCACCGTCGCGTCCCGCAGCGACTCCGTCTCGCTCACGGTAGTGGGCTCGCCGTTCAGGTAGGCGCCCCCGCCCCGGCTCGCCCATGCTGTCTCACCCACGGCGTGGCAGGCCACCACCCCGACCACGGGTTCGCCGTCTCGCTCCAGCGCGACCAGCGTGCCGAACAGGGGCACTTGGTGAATGAAGCTCTTCGTGCCGTCGATCGGGTCGATCACCCAGCGGTGGCGTCCGTCCCCCGCCGACTCTCCCTGTTCCTCCCCCAGCACCCCGAATCCCGGCGTCTCCCGCGCGAACAGTTCGCGCATCGCCTCCTCCGCCCGCCGATCCGCCTCGGTAACGGGGGTGCCATCCGCCTTCAGCTCGACCGTCAGCTGCTCCTCGTAGAGGGGCATCACGATCTCGCCCGCAAGGCCGGCCGCCCTGCGCGCGACGGCGGTCAGCTCCTCCAGCTCATGGTCCATCGGGCGAGTCTAGCGCGTGCTTCCACCAGCGGCCCGTCTCCCCTATGTAAGCGCGCCATTACCGCTCGTCGCCTACACTGAATGGCTGATGGTTTCTCTGAAGGTGCAGACGTGAGCGTGGGCCAGGCCATCCCCACGACCGTGGGAGAGCCGCCCGATGGCGATCTCCAGCAGCGGTTCCTCTACGAGATGCTGCTCATCCGGCGCTTCGAGGAGAAGTGCGCCGAGATGTACACGCGCGGCAAGATCCGCGGCTTCCTCCACCTGTATACGGGCGAGGAAGCCTGCGCCGTCGGGGCCATCAACGCTCTCCGCGCCGACGACAAGATCGTGACCCACTACCGCGACCACGGCCACGCTCTCGCCCGCGGCATCGAGCCCAACCGCATCATGGCCGAGCTCTTCGCACGCACCGGCGGCACGAACGAGGGCCGGGGCGGCTCCATGCACATCTTCGACGTCGACCGCAATTTCCTCGGCGGCTACGCCATCGTCGCCGGCCACATGCCCATCGCCACCGGCCTCGGCCTCGCCGCCAACCTGAGCCACGAGGACTGGGCCACGCTCTGCATCTTCGGCGATGGCGGCGTGGGCGAAGGCGAGTTCCACGAAGCCCTCAACCTGGCCGCCATCTGGAAGCTGCCCGTCGTCTGGTTCTGCGAGAACAACGGCTACGGCATGGGCGTCCCCTTCGATGACTCCCTCGCCAACGACGTCTACAAGATCGCCGCCGCTTACCAGATGCCCAGCGTCCGCATCGACGGCATGGATGCGCTTGAGGTCTACTCCGCCACCCAGCTCGCCCTTGCCCACGTTCGCGAAGGGCACGGCCCCTACTTCATCGAGGCGCTCACCTACCGCTACCGCGGCCACTCCATGGCCGACCCCGAGCTCTACCGCACCAAGGCGGAGATCGAAGAATACCGGCAGCGTGACGCCATCCAGCGTCTGAAGCGTTCCATGATCGCCGACGGCCTCCTCGACGAGACCGCCTACGAGGCGCTTGTCGCCCGTGTCGATGCCGAGGTCGACGAGGCCGTCGCCTACGCCGACGCCAGCCCCGAGCCCGGTCTCCACACCCTCTACGACCACATCACGAAGGAATACGAGGGGGAATCCGGATGACGGAAATGCGCATGCGCGACGCCATCCGCGAGGCGATGCGGGAGGAGATGCTGCGCGACGAGCGCGTCTTCCTCATGGGTGAGGACATCGGCGCCTACGGCGGCTCCTACGCCTGTACCCGCGGCCTCCTCGACGAGTTCGGCCCCGAACGCGTCCGCGACACGCCTATCTCCGAGTCGGGCATCGTCGGCGCAGGCGTCGGCGCTGCGCTCGCCGGCTTCATCCCGATGGTCGAGATCATGACCATCAACTTCAGCCTCGTCGCCCTCGACCAGATTGTGAACAACGCCTCCAAGCTCCACTACATGAGCGGTGGCCAGGTGAACGTTCCCCTTGTCCTGCGCATGGCCAGCGGCGGCGGCAGCCAGCTCGGTGCCACTCACAGCCACAGCCTCGAGGGCATGTTCGCCCACTTCCCCGGCCTCACCGTGGTCTGTCCCTCCTTCCCCGGTGACGCGAAAGGCCTGCTTAAACGCTCGTTCCGCGAACCCAACCCTGTCGTCTTCATCGAGCACACCGCCCTCTACGGCACCCGTGGCGAGGTCCCCGACGATCCCGAACACCTCGTCGAGTTCGGCCAGGCTCGGACCGTGCGCTCGGGCAAGGACGTGACCCTCGTTGGCTACAGCGGCAGCGTCCACCAGTGCTACCGCGCCGCCGACATGCTCGCGGCCGAGCACGGCCTCACCGCCGACGTCATCGACCTCCGCACCATCCGCCCCCTCGACATGTCGTCGGTCATCCAGTCCGTGCAGCGCACCAACCGCGCCGTCGTCGTCGAGGACGACTGGAAGTTCGGCGGGTTCGCGGGCGAGATCGCCGCCCAGATCATGGAGCGCGCCTTCGACTGGCTCGACGCCCCCGTTGCCCGGGTCGCGGGCAAGGACGTGCCCATGCCCTACAACCGCAACCTCGAATACGCCGCCCTGCCCTCCGAAGAGGATGTGGTCGAGGCGGTCCTGGCGATGCTCTAGGAGGCGCACGCATGGCTCTCGAAGTAGTGATGCCGCAGATGGGCGCCGACATGACGGAAGGCACCCTCGTGCGCTGGCTCAAGACCCCCGGCGACACCGTCGAACGCGGCGACATCATCGCCGAGATCGAGACGGACAAGGCCACCGTCGAACTCGAGGCCTTCGAGGCCGGCGTGCTCCGCCAGGTTGTGGCCCAGGAAGGTGAAGTCGTTCCCGTCGGCGAGGTCATCGCCCTCCTCGGCGATGCCGACGAGCTCATGCCCGAGATCGAGCGCCGGGCGCCCACCGAGAAGCCCAACCCCCGTACCGTGATGGCGCCCACCGCCGACGGCACCGGGGGCGACCTCGACGCGCGCCGGGTGCGGGTCTCCCCCGTCGCCCGCCGTATCGCCGACGACGCCGGCATCGACATCGGCGAGGTTGCCGGCTCTGGCCCCGACGGCCGCATCCTCCGCCGCGATGTGGAGGCGGCTATCGCCGAGCGCGACAACCACGCCCCCGCCGGCGTCCCCACGGTTGAGCCCGAGCGCCCGCCCCCGCCTCCGCCCCCCGCCCGTGTCGAGCCGCTCTCGCGCATGCGCACTGCCATCGCGCGCAACATGACCGACGCTAAGCAGCAGCAACCCCACTACTACCTCACCGTCGATGTCGACATGACCGAGGCGATGGCCTTCCGTCGCCACATCAACCTCGTCCTCGACGAGGGCCAGCGCGTAAGCGTGAACGACGTCCTCGTGCGCGCCTGCGCCGTCGCTCTTGCGAGCCACCCAAAGTTCAACGCCTCCCTCAGCGAGGAAGGCATCCAGTACCACGAGCAGGTCGACATCAACATCGGCGTCGCCCTCGACGAAGGGCTGATCGCGCCCGCCCTCCTCGACGTGGCGGTCAAGCCCCTCCCCCAGATCGCGGAGGAGTCGAAGGCGCTCGTTGAGCGCGCTCGCGCCGGACGTCTTCGCGCCGACGAGTACTCCAGCGGCACGTTCACCATCACCAACCTCGGTGCCTACGGCATTGACGTGCTCGTCGGGATCATCAACGCCGGGCAGGCCGCCATTCTTGGCGCCGGCTCTGTCACGGAGCGCCCCGCCGTCGTTGATGGCGAGGTTGTCGTCCGGCAGTTGATGACCCTCGCGCTCAGCGGCGACCACCGCGTTAGCGATGGCGCCGAGGGCGCCCGCTTCCTCAAGGAGATCCAGACGATCCTGGAGAACCCGACGCGCCTGGCCGTTTAGTCGTCCAGCATCTTTCCCATCACGTAGAAGGGCGCGCCCCCCGGCGTGAACGCCATCTCCGCGATGATCTCGAACCCCAGGCGGCCGTACAGTTCGTGCGCCCGACTGTCCGTGCGGGTGCTGAGCACGCAGGTCGATTCCGGACGCCCTTCGAGCAGGTTGTTGACGAGCAGCGCCCCGAGCCCCCGGCTCTGGAAGTCCGGGTGTACGGCGATCTCGACCAGTTCGTAGGCGCTACCGAGCCAGCGTTTCCGCCTCTTCCGGTCCAGTTCCCGCGCCACTGCGTCGCGCCACCACTGACCGCGCATGCTGCGGTATCCGTAGGTCATCCCCACCACGCCGTGCGCGGGGATGCCCGGCTCGTCCGCCTCGCCCAGCGCGATGAACCCGCGAAAACCCTCCCGGTCGCGGTGCAGCCGTCGCAACCGGTAGCGGATCTCCTCGCCGCGGTCCGGATCGCTATACGGCGGTGGCGCGAACGCCGCCGCGTAGACGGCGATGGCCCCCTCGAACAGGGGGCCACCTTCCGGAAACGGTTCGATACGCCAGCTCATCCCCGATACTGGATCTTCGCCCCGACGCGGTCCTTGTTCAGCCGCTTGTTCAGGTGCAACCCCTCAAGGATGAACTCGGTGCCGGCTGCCATCTCGCCCGGCGAGTCGGCTTCCACCACGCTCAGGGCCTCGGCCAGCCCCTCGATACTGTCGACAAGGCCCTTGTAGTCGTCGCTTGCCGTCATCTCCCCCACCTCGACGGAGATGCCCGACTTGAAGCGCGCCACGATCGGCTCCAGGTCGCTCAGGTTGTAGAGGCGGTTGAATACCGCCACCACGGCCCCCTGGATCAGCTTCTCGATGATCTGCTCCTCGCGCCCGTCCTCGATCGTCTCCAGCTCTACCTTGCCGCTCAGCGTGGGGACCACGAAAGGAAGGTCGCTCGCCCGTGGGACGGCCTCCTCTTCGCCGTTCATGATCGCCCGCCGCAGCGAGTTCGCGAGCATGCTCTCGTAGTTCGCGATGCTCGCCCGGACGCTCACGCCGGAGCGCTGGTTCACGTCGGGGCTGCGCCGCGCCAGCCGCGTGATTTCCGCGATGATCTCCTTCATGTAGTCGGGCACCGACACGCTGAAATCGGCCGGCACGGGGTGGTGCTCCGCCTCCACGATGTCGATCTCGTGCTCGATCCGCTGCGGGTAGTGCGTCCGTACCTGCGCTCCGTAGCGGTCCTTCAGCGGCGTGATGATGCGGCCCCGGTTCGTGTAGTCCTCGGGGTTCGCGCTTGCCACCACGAACACGTCCAGGGGCAGCCGCACGCGGTAGCCGCGAATCTGGACGTCGCGCTCCTCCATGATGTTCAGGAGACCGACCTGGATGCGCTCCGCGAGGTCGGGCAACTCGTTGATGCAGAAGATGCCGTGGTTCGTGCGCGGCACCAGCCCGTAGTGAATCGTGAGCTCGTCCGAGAGGTAACGCCCCTCGGCCACCTTGATCGGGTCCACCTCGCCGATGAGGTCGGCGATCGTGATGTCAGGCGTGGCCAGCTTCTCGCCGTAGCGCTGGTCCCGGTCGAGCCAGACAAGCGGGGCGGAGTCGCCCTGCTCCTCGGTGATCTGGCGCCCCTGGGTGGTGATCGGGTTGAACGGATCCTCCGGGATCTCGCAGTCCGCCAGCACCGGATAGGCGTCGTCCAGCAGGGTCGTGAGCGACCGGATGAGGCGGGACTTCGCCTGCCCCCGCTCACCCAGGAAGATGATGTCCTGGCCGGCCAGGATCGCGTTCACGATGTGCGGAATGACGGTTTCGTCGTAGCCGTACACCCCGGGGAACAGCTCCTCCCCTGAGCGGATGCGCGCGATCAGGTTCTTGCGCATCTCTTCGCGTACGGGCAGGGGCTGGTAGCCCGACTCCCGCAACTCACCGACGGTCCTGGGACGTTCCACTGTGCTCACTCGCTGGCGCTCCTCTTCCGGGCAGCGGGCTCAAGCTCCATCACGACAACGACGAAAGGAAGCCGCCGCGCCGCCCGGGTCCGCCGCTTGCTGCGGCGTTCAAACTCACCCGGAACGGTATCCCTACCCTGAGCGACACATGATAGGCGGTTGCTCGCCTGTCAACCACGGGCCGCGTTGCGGCAGTCTTTACGCTCCCGTGAACAGCTCTAGCTGGTCCCCCGTCTCCTCCGTCAGCTCCTCGACAAGGTCCGGACCGTCGTTGCGAACGCTGTTTACCCGCTGCGAGACCGGCCGCACCGCGAGGTAGTCCTCGGGCGCCGGCCCCAGCAGCGACTTCAACTCGTCCGGCTCGCGCTCGCCCCCGAAAATCCACTCGTCGATCGCGTCTTCCGGCAGGATGACCGGCATGCGGTCGTGGATGCGGGCTGCCAAGTCGTTCGGCGGACAGGTGAGGATCGTAAACGTCGCCTCCCAGCTCTCCGCGTCCGGACGCCACCACTCATACAGCCCGGCGAACGCCAGCAGCTCCCCGCCAGGCCGGTGGAACCAGAACGGTTGCCGGTTCTCCTTCGTCCCCACCCACTCGTAGTAGCCGTCAGCGGGCACCACGCATCGCCGCTTCCGGAACGCCTCGCGATACAACGGGCGCGTCTCCACACTCTCAAGCCGCGCGTTGATCCCGCGCGCCGCCTGCTTGCGGTCCTTCGACCCGTACTTGACCAGGCCCCAGCGCGCCGGCAGCAGTTCCCGGTCCTCCCGGCGCATCCGCACGACGAAGTGCTCGTCCGTGGGCGCGATATTGAACCGCGCCTGCATCGCCGGCAGCTCGCCGCTGGCCACCCCGAACGCCTCCGCCACCGCCCCAACGTCGTCCACCGTCATCGTGAACCGTCCGCACATACTCCAAGCATAGGGGAAGGCCCCCGTGGAACGCGGGACAGGTTTGAGAAGGAAAGAAGAGTGGGATAGGGTAGAAAGTGTATGAGGGTTTCTACCCTTGGGGATTCTGGTGAGCCTCAACATCAAGAACGAAGAGACCTGCCGCCTTGCCGAAGAGCTTGCCGAGTTGACGGGAGAGACCAAGACGGGCGCAATCACGGTTGCTCTCCGGGAGCGCATCGGGCGCGAGCGTACCGAACGAGCGCGCGAAGAACACAGCGTTGAAGAGCTCGCCCGGGAATTGCTTGAGATCGGGAAGGAGAGCGCGGAGCTGTTCCGGGAGAGCGGCCTGACCTCCACGAACCTCGGAGACCTCCTGTACGACGAGCGCGGGCTTCCCACTTGATCGTTGACTCTTCGGCCATCATGGCGATTCTGCTGGACGAGCCCGACGCGCCCCGGTACGCCCACGCCATGTCGAAGGCGACACCCCCGCGTATGTCTACCGCCACCTTCCTCGAGACTACGATCGTTGCTGAGGGCGGCGGTGGCGTTGCTGCCCGTCGCTTGCTGGATCGCCTCTTCGAGAGGATCCGCATCGAGCTCGTACCGGTAACGGTCGAACAGGCCCACCACGCTCGTGAGGCCTGGCGGCGCTACGGGAGACGCAACCACCCCGCCGCTCTCAACTTCGGGGACTGCTTCTCCTACGCCCTCGCCAAAACGACCGGCGAGCCCCTCCTCTACAAGGGCAATGACTTCGCCCTCACCGACATTGAGTCGGCCTGATCCACAGCCAACAGCCCCCTACATCCCACCCTGCTAGCATGGATTCGGAAGGATCCATGCCGACATGACCGCCAGCCAGACCCGCATCCCGCGCTCCACCGAGATGCTGCACGACTACCTCCTCAGCGAGGAGCAGTTGGAGAGCATGTACCGCTACATGCTCCTCTCGCGCCGGCTCGAGGAGCGCATGATGACCCTCAACCGCCAGGGTCGCGCCGACTTCGTCATCGCCGGGGCCGGGCAGGAGGCCGCCCAGGTCGGCGCGGGGATGGCCCTCAAGGCCGGCGTCGACTACGCCGCGCCCTACTACCGCGACCTCGGCGTGATGCTCGTGCTCGGCATGACCGCCCGCGAGGCCATGCTCAACACCCTCGGTAAGCTCGACGACCCCAACTCCTTCGGACGCCAGATGACCTCGCACTGGGGCAGCGTCGAACGACGCGTGATCACCCAGTCGAGCGTCGTAGCCACCCAGCTCGTACACGCTGTTGGGGTGGCGCTCGCCGCGAAGATGCGCAACGACCCTATCGTCGTCTTCGCCAGCTGCGGTGAGGGCAGCACCAGCCGTGGGGACTTCCACGAGGCGCTCAACTTCGCCGCCATCCACAAGCTGCCCGTCATCTTCTTCGTGGAGAACAACGGCTACGCCATCTCCGTGCGCACCGAGAAGGAGATGCCCGTTCCCCACGTCGCCGACCGCGCCTCCGCCTATGGCATCCAGAGCGCCGTCGTCGACGGACTCGACGCCATCGCCGTTTACCAGACCGTACGCCCCGCCGTCGACCAGGCCCGGCGCGGCGGCGGGCCGTTCCTGATCGAGGCCAAGTGCTTCCGCATGTGGGCGCACTCCAGCGACGACGACCACCGCCGCTATCGCCCCCGTGAAGAGCTGGAGAACTGGACCAGCCGGGATCCCATCGCCCTCTTCCGCTCGCGGGTCGAGGAGGACTGCCTCTTCCCGCCCGAGGACCTCGACGCGATCGAATCCGGCGTCGAAGTGGAGGTGCGGGCGGCCGAGAAGTGGGCGTTCGACCAGCCCGATCCCGTCGGCGAAGACGCCCTCGGCTTCGTGTACAAGGATGCCGCCGATGTCTGAGGTCAGCGTCCTCGAAGCCGTCCGCGAAACCCTCGACGAGGCGCTCGGCGCCGACGACCGTGTCTTCCTGCTTGGCGAGGACCTCGAGACCGGCGGCGTCTTCCGTGCCACCGATGGCCTGGCGGAGAAGTACCCCGGACGCGTGCTCGACACACCCCTCGCCGAGTCCTCCATCATCGGCATCACCATCGGGGCGGCCCACTACGGCCAGCGCCCCATCGCCGAAATCCAGTTCGCCGATTTCATCCACGCCGGCTTCGATCAGCTCTGCAGCGAGGCCTCCCGCTGGTCCTGGCGCACACGTGGCGAGCAGTACCTGCCAATGGTCGTGCGCACCCCCTGGGGCGGGGGCGTCCACGGTGGCCAGCACCACTCCCAGAGCATCGAGGCGTACTACGCCCACATGCCGGGCATCAAGGTCGTCGCCCCCTCGTTCCCGGCGGACTACCGCTCACTGCTGAAGGCCGCTATCGCCGACCCCAACCCCGTGCTCTTCCTTGAGCACAAGCGCACCTACCGCCTCATCCGCCAGGAGGTCGATGGTGCCCCCGCCGAGGACCGCATCGGCTACTCTCGCATCACCCGTACGGGCGAAGACCTGACGGTGTTCGCCTACGGACTCATGCTGCACGAGGCGCTCACGGCCGCCGAGGAGCTCTCGGGCGAGGGTGTCGAGTGCACCGTCGTCGACCTGCTCACGCTCAACCCTCTCGACCAGGAGACCATCCTGGAAGCAGCACGCGCGACCGGAAAGGTGCTCATCGTGCACGAGGACACGCTCACCGGCGGGCTCGGGGGCGAGATCGCCGCCATCATCGCCGAGCAGGCCTTCGAAGACCTCGACGCCCCCATCCGGCGCGTTGCCGGTCCCGACATCCCGCCCATGCCCTTCCACGAAGCGATGGAGTCGTTCTTCATGCCCGATAGCGTGAAGATCGCTGCCGCCGCTCGGGACCTGGCGGCCTACTGATGGCTACCGTCACCATGCCCCAGCTCGGTGAGAGCGTGACGGAGGGCACCGTCATCAAGTGGCTCAAGCAGCCCGGCGACACCGTCGCCCTCGACGAGCCCCTCTGCGAGATCGAGACGGAGAAGGTCGCTGCCGAGCTCCCCTCACCCTTCGAAGGCACCCTCGGCGAGGTATTCGTGCCCGAGGGCGAGACCATTGATGTCGACGCTGCCCTCTGCACCATCGTCGAGGCTGCCCGGGCCACCCCCGAGCCGGCCCCTGTCGCGGTTGCAGCCGAGCCCGCCGCCACGGTGGCCGAAACATCCGAGCTTCCCGCCGATCACAGCCGAGCCGGCGTCTATTCCCCCGTCGTCCAGCGCCTTGCCGCCAAGCACGACATCGACCTCACGGCCATTGCCGGGAGCGGTCGTGGCGGACGCGTCACCCGCAAGGACGTGCAGGGCATCATCGACGAGCGTGAGCGCGAGGCCGCCGCCGCCGATGGCATCCCGCCCGCCGCCGCTCCCCTGCCCCTCCCGGATGGCGAGGTTGTCCCCACCCCCGGGGTGGCGACCGTCGCAGCCTCCGACGGCTACGACGTCGTCCCCCTCTCCCCCACCCGCCGCAAGATCGGCGAGAACATGGCGCGCTCCACGGCGGAGGCGCCGCAGGCCTGGATGATGATCGAAGCGGACGTGACGGGCCTCGTGGACCTGCGCACGCGTGAACGCGAACGCTTCGCTGGCGTCGATCTCACCTACCTGCCCTACTTCGCCTCGACCGTTGCCCACACGCTCACCGACTTCCCCGACCTGAACGCCCGCTGGCACGGCGATGAACTGCACCGCTACCGCCGCGTCAATTTGGGCATTGCGATCGCAACCGCGCGCGGGCTCGTCGTCCCGGTCGTTCCCAACGCCCGCGACCTGAGCGTGGCCGGCCTCGCCCGCCGTATCGACGACCTCGTGGCGCGCGCGCACGCAGGCAAGCTGCGCATCGAGGACATCGAGGAGGGCACCTTCACCGTGAACAACACGGGCGCCTTCGGCTCCATCGCCTCGAATCCGATCGTGAACCACCCGCAGATCGGCATCGTCACCATGGAACGCGTGGTCCGCCGCCCAGTCCGTCGTTGACGACGACGCCATCGCCATCCGCTCGACGATGAACCTCTGCCTCAGTTTCGACCACCGCGCCCTCGACGGCGCCGAGGCAGGCGCCTTCCTCGCCGCTCTCAAAGAGCGCCTGGAAGCGCTGCGCTAGGGCCTAGTCCAGCCAGCGGTGGGGGCGCGAACGCAGCTCGCCCAGCCCCAGTTCCTCGCAGAGTGCCAGCCACGGCTCCCGGGGAACGCCAAGCCACTCCAGGTCGGCGAATTCCTGCTCGATGGGCGCATCCCGCCGCAGCGTCGCCAGTTCCTTGAAGAGCGCCGCCTCCTCCTGGCCCTCCCGCAGCGACCTCGCCAGCCTGCCCGCCCCCCGCGGCTGCACCGCCCAGTCGCCGTGCGCCTCCGGGACCTCCTCCAGGTGGACGTAGTGCGCGAGCACCGTCGCCGTCGACTTCGCCCCCCACCCCGGCAGCCCCGGGAAGCCGTCCGCGGCGTCCCCCACCAGCGCGAGGTAATCGGGGATCGACTCCGGCCCGACCCCGAACTTCTCGCGCACGCCCTCCGCGTTCGTCGTGATCTCCCGGCGCCGGTCGAGCATGACCACGTGGTCGCCTTCGACGCACTGGGCGAGGTCCTTATCGGGGGAGGCGAGGATGACCTGATCCGCCTCGTCCGCGAAGCGCGCAACCCCCGAAGCCATCCCGTCGTCCGCCTCGAACTCGCGCATGCGCCAGACCGTCACGCCCAGCGCCTCCAGCGCGTCCTCCGCCAGGGGGAACTGGTCGAGCAACTCCGCGGGAACGCCCGCGTCGGTCTTGTAGCCCTCGTACAGCTCGTTCCGGAACGAATGCACGACCGTGTCCGTCGCCGCTGCGATGGCCAGTGGTTCCTGCTCCCGGAGCAGCGCCAGGGTGCTCGCCGCGATGCCCGCGACGGCCCCCACCTGCCGCCCGTCCGGCGCGGTCCGCGGGGGCGCGCCGAAGTACGAGCGGAACAGCTCGTAGGTCGCGTCGAGCAGGACGAGCCGCACGGCTCCGCCCCCTTACCGCTGGTAGACGATGTCGTCCGTCGAATGCTGCCCCTGCGTGAAGGCGGGCGCTCCCGGCCACGTCTCTGTTACCGGGTCGAAGCGCGTGTAGTCGTGCACCACCGTCCGCCGTAGGATGCGCCACTCCCCGTCGCGTCGCTCGAAGCGGTCGACGTAGCGACCGCCCCAGAGGAAGTCCGTATCGACCTTGCCCTCGTCACCGGGAATGCGGTGGCGCGCCAGGCAGTACGACTCGCACCAGGCGAAGTCGCCCTCCACGTCGATGATCACGTTCCCCACGCGGTGCTGCGTGAACCGGTACGAGCCGAGTCCGATCGGTGCGCTCTCGGCGAACGCCGCGGGCGTGGTCTCGTCGCCGTAACGCAGGACAGCATCGGGGTGGAAGCAGCTCTTCAGGAGCTCGGGGTCGATGCGATCGATGGCGCGCGCGTAGAGCATCAGCACGCGCGTGATGTCGCGCTCCGCGATGAGCGTATCGAGGGTGGTTGGGCTGGCAGTTTCGATGGCCATGGGGCGCCTCCGCTGCGAGGGTGGCCTGATTCTAGCGCCCGCCCGCCAGCGCCGTTACGCCAGCCGCTCCTGGAACGTGAGGCGCCGGACCACGGGCCATCGCTTGTACCAGATGGGCCCGGTGGGACGGTTGGGGGGACCTGCCATGGCGAAGAAGATGGTTCCCAGCCCGGCGATCACGGCCAGCACCGTGAAGCCCCGCTCGTAGTCGCCGAACGCGTCCGCCATTGCCCCGGCGATGATCGGCCCCGACATCATCCCGAACATCACGATCAGGGACGAGAATCCCATGATCTTTCCGAAGTCGCGGCGCCCGAAGTAGTCCGCCCGCAGGGCCTGCTGCATCGGCCCCCGTGTCCCCCAGGCGATGCCGTTCACGATGGCGAAAAGCGCGATCATCCAGAAGCCGACCGCGTAGGTGACCAGCAGCAAGGCGACGACGTGCCCGACCATGCAGAACGCCAGCATCACGCGTTTGTTCAGCCGGTCCCCGAGGAAGCCACCGCCTATCTGCCCCACCAGTTGGAATGCCGTCATCATCAGCACGATCAGGCTCGAGGTGAAGGCGGAGTACCCAAGGTTCTCGAGGTGCAGCACGAGGTGGACCATGAACGCCCCGATGATGAGGACGGCCGCCCCGTGCCCGATCGAGATGAACCAGAAGGTCGGACTGCGCAGCGCTTCCCCGGTCGAGAAGTCCTCGCTGGCGGGAATCACCACCGGACCGCTCTCCAACCCCGTCCGGGGCGCCGCCTCCGGCACGGGTTCCCCGTCGATCGTCTCGCCCCGGTCCTCGGGCCGGTGGTGGATGAAGGTCGCGACGATCTGTCCCACCACGAAAATCACAACCCCTGCCACGAGGGAAGTGGCCCGCCAGCCGAACTGGTCCATGGCGAGCACGACCAGGAAGACGAGCAGACCTCCCACCGAGAAGCCCGCCGACATCAGCCCCAGCGCGAGCGACCGCTTCCGCTCGAACCAGTTCACGACAGCCACGACCAGCGTCACGAATCCGGCCATGCTCGCGCCTATGGCGATCAGGAAGTACGTCAGGAAGAACGTCGTCACCGAGTCGACGAAGCTGAAGAGCACGAACCCGATCCCGGTGGATGCGATGCCGAGGCGGATCATGATCCGCGGCCCGAAGCGGTCGATCGCCCACCCCTGGATCGGTCCCAGCACCCCGCTCTCGATGCGCGTCATCGCGAATGCAAGCGAGAACGTCGTCTTGCTCCAGTTGAACTCTTCCTCCAGTTGCTCGACATAAAAGCCGAACGCGTGAAACATGAACAGGCCGAGCACGGTCTGGATGAAGAAGCCGCCAGCGACCATCCACCAGCCGTAGAAGACCTTGCGTCGAGGGAAGGGAAACTCCGGGCGCACCGTTCCCCAAGATAAGCGCTGCGCGCCCTTGCCGCCGGACGGACCGGGTGTCAGGGCCACCCAGGCAGGCGTGAGCGGCGCTACGGCGAGGCGCCGGGGCTCGTGGCAGAATCCCGCCATCTTCCTCGATAGGTGACACCTGCATGTCTCGCGACTGGAAACCGTCCTGGCTTCTGACTCCCCTTGTCCTGCTTGCCCTGCTGCTGGTCGCAGCCTGCGGGGACGACGACGCCATTGACGCCACGCCGCAACCGACGCCGGTGGCCACCGAACCCACCGAACCCACCGAACCACCTCCCACCGCCACGCCCGAGCCCACCGAGCCGCCCCCCACCGAGGCTGCTGCCACGCCAGAACCCACCCCCGAACCTACCCCGCCGCCTACCGAGGCCCCGCCCGAGCGGGTCGCGCTGCACGTCGGCATCCTCGTGCCCGAGACCGGCGCCGTCGGTCCCCTCAGCGCCCCTGCCGTCGAGGCCATGAAGCTCGCCGTCGACGACATCAACGCCGCCGGCGGGAACATCACCACGACCATCGCCGACACCGCCACCAACCCGGCCACGGGGCGCGAGGGTGCGGCGCGCTTGCTGGGCGAGGGCGCCGACGTCATCATCGGCCCCGCCACCTCCGCCGTGACCCAGGCGGTCATCCAGACCTTCTTCGATGAACGCGTGCCCCAGTGCACCCCCTCCGCCCAATCCCCCGCCTTCAGCACGCAGGAGAACGCGACCTACTTCTTCCGCACGGTGCCCCCCGCCCACGCCGTCGCCCCCATCATGGCCCGGGTCGTGGCCGAGGACGGCGGCACGCGCGTCGCCATCGTCGGTCGCGCCGACGACTACGGCATCGCCATCAGCGGCCTTGTCGGCCAGATTCTGACTGAGTTCGGCGCCGAAGCCGAGGTCATCCTCTACGACCCCGGCTCCGCCACCTTCGATGCACAGGTCGCGGCCGTCGCCGACTACGCCCCCGACGCCATCGTCAACGTCGGCTTCTTCTTCGACGGCACCAGCATCGTCCACGGCCTCATCGAGGCCGGCTTCGGGCCCGAGATCCAGTACGGCGGCGACGCCCTCTTCCATCCTTTCCTCTGGCAGCTCATCGACCCCAACGACCCCACCGTCCTCGACGGCATGAAGTTCATCGGTGTCGCTGGCAGCGATGAGTTCAACACGCGCATCTCCGATGTCACCGACGGCAATGTGAACTTCGCCGCCCAGTCCTACGACTGTGTCGTTCTCATGGCGCTCGCCGCCGAGATCGCCGGTGGTACCGATGGTGATGCCATGATGGCCGCCATCGCCGGCCTCACGCACGAGGGCACGGAGTGCTTCTCCTACGAGGAGTGCGTCGCCCTCATCGATGCGGGTGAGGATGTCGACTACGTCGGTGTCAGCGGCCCCATCAACCTCACCCCCAGCGGCGACCCGACAACCGGCTCCTACGCCGTCTTCGAGTTTCAGGGTGGCAAGATCACCGTTCTGGAGGCTTACGAGATCGACCTGACCCAGACCCAGTAGCGCCTCGCGGCGATCGGTCGATGGGGCGCTGCTAGAATCGAAGCTGCATGCCCCTCGACCACATCGCCGTGCGCGGCGCCCGCGAGCACAACCTCAAGAACATCGACGTCGAGATTCCGCGCGACAAGCTCGTCGTGATCACGGGGCTCTCCGGCTCGGGCAAGTCCTCCCTCGCCTTCGACACCATCTACGCCGAAGGCCAGCGCCGCTACGTCGAGTCCCTCTCCGCCTACGCCCGCCAGTTCCTCGGCCTCATGGAGAAGCCCGACGTCGACCACATCGACGGCCTCTCGCCTGCGATCTCCATCGATCAGAAGGCCGCCTCCAACAACCCCCGCTCGACCGTCGGCACCGTCACCGAGATCTACGACTACATGCGCCTCCTCTGGGCGCGCGTCGGGCGACCCCACTGCCCCACCTGCGGGCGCCCCATCGAGCGCCAGACGGTCCAGCAGGTCGTCGATGCAACGCTCGCCTACCCGCCCGGCTCGCGCCTGCTCCTCCTGGCGCCCCTCACCCGCGCGAAGAAGGGCGAACATGTCCGCCTCCTTGAGGAAGCGCGCCGCCAGGGCTTCGTGCGAGTCCGCATCAACGGTGAAGTGCGCGACCTCGACGAGGCCATCGACCTCGACAAGAACAAGCGCCACGACATCGATGTCGTCGTCGACCGCGTCGTCGTACCCGAGCCTGGCGCCGAGGGCGCCAGCCTGCGTCTCGCCGAATCGGTCGAGACGGCGCTTGTGGCTGGCCAGGGCGTCATGCACGTCGCCACCGCTACCCGCGCCGGCGAGGAGGACGTCCCCGAGCGCATCTTCAGCGAGCACTTCGCCTGCCCCTACGACGGCTTCTCGTTCGGCGAGATCGAGCCGCGCACCTTCAGCTTCAACAGTCCCCATGGCGCCTGCTCGCGCTGCACCGGGCTCGGCGTCGAGATGCAGGTCGACCCCGCCCTCGTCATCCCCGACCGCACGAAGTCCGTCGCCGAGGGCGCCGTCGAGCCGCTCGCCAAGTCGCGCGGCGGCCAGACCTGGTACCAGCGCCTCCTCGATGCGGTCGCCGAGGAGTACGGCTTCGGCACCGACACCCCCATCCGCGAGCTCACCGAGGACCAGCTCAACGTCATCCTCTACGGAAGCGGCGAGGAGAAGCTGCGCCTGCGGTTCACCAACGACTACGGCCGCACGCGCTACTACGACGCCCGCTTCGAAGGGGTCATCAACAACCTCCAGCGCCGCCACAAGGAGACCGATTCCGACTACGTCCGCAGCGACATCGAGCGCTACATGGGCGCCGTTCCCTGCCCCGGCTGCGACGGCCAGCGCCTCCGGCCTGAGGCCCTTGGCGTTCGTATCGACGGCCGCACGGTCGTCGAGGTCACGGACGGGAGCATCAGCGAGACCCTGCACTGGTTCGACGCACTCGATGGCCCTGAGACCCCGCTGAGCCAGCGCGAGCAGACCATCGCCCGCCAGATCCTGAAGGAGATCCGCTCACGCCTGCAGTTCCTCATCGACGTGGGGCTGGAGTATCTGACCCTCAATCGCGCCTCCGGCACCCTCTCCGGCGGCGAATCCCAGCGCATCCGCCTCGCCACCCAGATCGGGTCCGCCCTCATGGGCGTCCTCTATATCTGCGACGAGCCCTCCATCGGCCTCCATCCCGTCGACGGCGACCGGCTCATCCGCACGCTTGAACGCCTCCGCGACCTCGGCAACACCGTCATGGTCGTCGAGCACGACGAAGCCACCATGCGCGCCGCCGACCACGTGATCGACCTCGGGCCGGAGGCCGGGCGGGACGGGGGAAACATCGTCGCCGAGGGTCCGTTGGCGGCGATTCTCGCCTGCGAGGAGAGCATTACCGGCGCCTACCTCTCCGGACGCCGCACCATCCCCACCCCCGAATCACGCCGCCCCGGCAACGGCGAGGAGCTCGTCATCCGCGGCGCCCGCGAGAATAACCTCAAGAACCTCGACATCGCCGTCCCGCTCGGCAAGTTCGTCGTCGTGACGGGTGTCTCCGGGTCGGGGAAGTCTTCGCTCATCACCGAGATTCTCGTGAAGCGGGCCGTCAACGTCCTCCAGAACGGCCGCCAGCGCCCCGGCGCCCACGACGCGATCGAGGGCTTCGTGCACCTCGACAAGGTCGTCGACATCGACCAGTCGCCCATCGGCCGCACCCCCCGCTCCAACCCTGCTACCTACACAGGCGTTTTCACCGTCATCCGCGAGCTCTTTGCCTCCGTCCCCGAAGCCCGCGCCCGGGGCTACAAGCCCGGCCGCTTCAGCTTCAACGTGAAGGGCGGCCGCTGCGAGGAATGCTCCGGCGACGGCTACAAGCTCGTCGAGATGCAGTTCCTCCCCGACGTGACCGTCCCCTGCGAGGTCTGCCACGGCCAGCGTTACAACCGCGAGGCGCTCGAGATTCACTTCCGTGGCAAGAACATCGCCGAGGTCCTCGCCATGACCGTCTCGGAGGCGCTCGAGCTCTTCGACCGCTTCCCGCGCGTGAAGCGCATCCTCGGCACCCTCGAAGACACGGGCCTCGGCTACATACGCCTCGGCCAGCCCGCCACCACCCTCTCCGGCGGCGAGGCCCAGCGCATCAAGCTCGCCAGTGAGCTCGCCCGCCGCTCCACCGGCAAGACCCTCTACGTCCTCGACGAGCCCACCACCGGCC
Organism: Tepidiformaceae bacterium; assembly: GCA_965214395.1. Lineage (GTDB taxonomy): Bacteria > Chloroflexota > Dehalococcoidia > Tepidiformales > Tepidiformaceae > UBA2991. The sequence continues at coordinate 2,529,417 of OZ243954.1, read as the reverse complement.
TCAGCTTCCAGGACGTCCACCACCTCCTCGACGTGCTCCAGCGCCTGGCCGACGGCGGCAACACCGTCGTCGTCATCGAGCACCACCTCGACGTCATCAAGTCCGCCGACCACGTCATCGACCTCGGTCCCTACGGCGGCGAACGCGGCGGCAAGCTCCTCGCCGAAGGCACGCCCGAGGACATCGCCCGCAACCCCGACAGCGCCACCGGCCGCTACCTCCAGCCCCTCCTCGAAGCCGCCGGCACCCTCCCCAAGCCAAAGGCGAAGCGCAAGCGCACGCGGAAGCCCCGCGAGGCGGAAGCCGAGGCGGCGGTCGCAGGCTAGCCCCGGCCGGAAACCCGCAGGCTCGCAACCTCTTCGACGTCATCAGGTGCCTTCAGGAGCGCGAAGCGATCCGCCTCGAAGTCCATGTGGCCAGCCGCAAGCCCGTAGGGGCCAGCTAGCGACGCACCCGGTACCGCAGGTAGAGCTCGTCCGTATCCGGGTTGGCGTGTGCTGACAGCAGTTCGAGGCGCTTCGCCTCATCCCGGGTGAAGGCGCGCTCGCCTGCCACCGCGGTCAGCGTGTCGGCCCCGCCCACCACCACCGGCCCCAGCGTCACGAACGCTTCATCGATCGCGTCGAGCGCGTACAGCGCCGCGTAGACCGTCGGGCCGCCCTCGACCAGCAACACGTCCGCGCCGAGTTCGTGCCGCATGTGGCGCAGCATCTCCGCGAACTCCTCCCCGCCCGCGAGCGTGACCACCGACCGGCCCGTGGCGGCGACCGCCGCGCGCCGCTCCTCCGGCGCCTGCTCCGACAGGTAGACCACCGCGGGGAAGTCCCGCGCGGTGAAGAACGGACGCTCCAGCGGCAGGTCCCCGCTGCGGCTCAGCACCGCCGCGATCGGCGTCCTCGGCTTTCCTTGCGCAATGCGGATTGCCTCCAGCCTCTCGTCCCCCAGCCGCGACGATGTGCCGCTCGCCCGCAGCGTCCCTGCGCCGTTCAGGACCACGTCCGCGTTTACGCGCAGTTCGCGCATGAGCCGCTGGTCCACCGCAGAGCCGATGCCCTGCTCCGTGCCTTCGATCACGCTCTTGCCGTCCGCCGACATCACCGTGTTCGCGATCACGTACGGGCGGTCGGGGGGCGGCGCTGGCAGGTCGAGCGACGTGTAATCGGGTTTGCCCGGCTCCCAGGCGGCGCTCACGGCAGGTCGTGTTCGCGGTCGACCTCGCGGTAGTAGCAGGTGACGTTGTTCGTGTGGCAGGTCGGGCCGACGGGCCGCGCCATCACGAGCAGCGAGTTGTCCTCGCAGTTCTTGTGCAGGCTGACGAAGTTCAGGAAGTTCCCGCTCGTCGAGCCCTTCTCCCACAACTCGTCCCGGCTGCGGCTCCAGAAGGTCACGTGCCCGGTCGCGAAGGTGTGGTCCAGCGACTGCTGGTTCATCCAGCCCAGCATCAGGACCTGGTTCGTCTCAACGTCCTGGACAATGGCGGGAATGCGGTCGTGATCGTCGAACGAAAGGGGCATTGGGTGCCTGCTCCGGTTGCTGTGCGTTGGTTCTTCGAGGATACCGGAGGGAACCGCTGTGCTCGCCCCGCGACTACCGCTCCGCCACGGGGCGCATCGCGATCCCCTGCTCGGATAGCGCCGCCTTCACTTCCCGGATCGAGTACGTCCCGAAGTGGAAGATGCTCGCTGCGAGGACGGCGTCCGCCTTTCCGTCGGTCAGAGCCTCCGCCATGTGGTCGGGGCCACCGGCCCCTCCCGAGGCAATGACCGGGACATTCACGGCTTCGCTCATCGCCGCCAGCATGGGGATGTCGTAGCCGCTCTGGTGGCCGTCGGTGTCCATGCTCGTCACGAGCAGTTCGCCCGCGCCCCGCTCTACCACCTCCCGCGCCCACGCGATCGCGTCGATGCCCGTGGGTGTGCGACCTCCGTGCGTGTAGACCTCCCAGCCCTCGCCCGTCCCCTTCGCGTCGATCGCCACCACGATGCACTGGCTCCCGAAACGGTAGGCGCCCTCGTTCACGAGGCCCGGGTCGTTCACGGCGGCGGTGTTGATGCTGACCTTGTCCGCCCCTAACTCCAGCATCGTTTTCATGTCCGAGGTCGTGCGGATGCCGCCCCCGACCGTGAAGGGAATGAACACCTGGTCGGCCGTCGCCGAGACCATGTCGTACACGGTCGCGCGGTTATCCGAGGAGGCCGTGATGTCGAGGAACACGAGCTCGTCCGCGCCTTCCGCGTCGTAGAGCTTTGCCAGTTCGACGGGGTCGCCCGCGTCGCGTAGCTCCAAGAAGGAGACGCCCTTCACGACGCGCCCGCGGTCCACGTCGAAGCAGGGGATGATCCGTTTCGTCAGCACGCCGCCACCGCCTCCAGGGCCTCGGCCAGGGTGAAGCGCCGCTCGTAGAGCGCCTTCCCCACGATCGCGCCCTCGCAGCCCGTCTCCGCCAGCGCCCGCAGGTCATCCGCCGTTGTCACCCCGCCCGAGGCGACAACGGGCACCGGCAGCGCCGCCGCGAACTCCGCCGCCAGCGCCACGTTCGGCCCCTCCAGTGCCCCGTCGCGCCCGATGTCCGTCACCATGATGCGTGGCGCCCCCCGCTCCACCATCTCCTTCGCCAGCGCGAGCCCGTCAGTTCCCGAGCCCTCGCGCCACCCCTCCGTCAGCGCCTCCCCCGCGCGCGTGTCGATCGCCACCACGATCATCCCCGGGAAGCGCGCGACCGCGGCGTTCACGAGGTCGGGATTCCGCACCGCCGCGCTCCCCAGCTGGATGCGCCCCGCTCCCAGCCCCGCCGCCGCCTCGACATCCTCGATCGTACGCAATCCCCCCGAAACCTCGACCGGGATCGCAACGGCCTCGCAGATGGCCGCGACCTCCGCCCGGTTCACCGGGCGCCCCGCGCGCGCCCCATCGAGGTCGACGACGTGCAGGCGCTCGGCGCCCTGCGCCTCCCACGCCCTCGCCGTCGCCGCCGGGTCGTCGTCGTAGACGGTCTCCCGGTCGTAGTCGCCCCTGGTGAGCCGCACGCAACGCCCCCCGCGGATGTCGATAGCCGGGATGACCTCGAAACTCACCCCTCGCGTACCCACTTCGCGAAGTTCGCGTAGATGGCCAGTCCCGCCTCGCCGCTCTTCTCGGGGTGGAACTGCGTTGCCACCACGTTGTCTCGCGCCAGCACGCTGGGGAAGGTCAGCCCGTACGTGGTCTCCCCCAGCGCCAGACCTGAGTCTTCCGGCGCGGGGTAGAAGCTGTGCACGAAGTAGAAGTACGTGCCGCTGGGGATGTCCTCGGTGATGCGGTGCTCCCGCACCCACTCCACCTGGTTCCAGCCCATGTGCGGCACCTTCAGGTGGTCAAAGCCGAAGTGGCGCACGTTGCCTGGAAGCACGCCCAGGCATTCCTGCCCGCCGCCTTCGTCCGAGTGGTCGAGCAACGCCTGCAGGCCCATGCAAATCCCGAGGAACGGCCGGCCTGAAGCGACATACTCGCGCAGCGGCTCCGTCAGCTCCCTTTCCCCCAGTTTCGCCATCGTGTCCGAGGCCGCCCCCACCCCCGGCAGGATGACCCCGTCCGCGCGGGCGAGGTCGGCCCAGTCCGCCGAGATGCTCGCGTCGACGCCGACGTGCGCGAGCGCCCGCTCGACGCTGCGCAGGTTGCCCGCGTCGTAGTCCACCACCACCAGGAAAGGGTCGGCGCCCATGAAGTCAGTGTGCGGCCTCCCCTCGCTATCGTCACGGGCTTGGGGAAGGTCGAGCGCTCGCCCTCAGCGCGATAAAATTGATGGTGGATGGCGCCCCCCGATCAGCACGAGGCCCGGCTCCGCAGCGAGGAGCTGCGCTCGCTCATCAACCACCACAACCACCGCTACTACGTGCTCGACGCCCCCGAGGTCAGCGACGGCGAGTACGACGAACTGATGGACGAGCTCCGCGCACTCGAAGCGGCCTTCCCCGAGCTGATCACACCCGACTCTCCCACGCTCCGCGTCGGCGCCGCCCCCCTCGAGGCGTTTTCCACGGTCGAGCACCGCAGCCCGCTCCTGAGCCTCTCCAACGCCACGACCGACGAGGACCTCGCCGACTGGCACCGCCGCGCCGCCGAGCGCGCCGGCCGCGACGACTTCGCCCTCACGACCGAGCCGAAGATCGACGGGCTCGCCATCTCTCTCACCTACGAGGAGGGACGCTTCGTCCAGGGCGCCACCCGTGGTGATGGCCGTCGCGGCGAGAACATCACCCCCAACCTCCGCACCATCCGCACCATTCCCCTCGCCCTCACGGGCGACTTCCCCCCTGCCTTTGAGGTGCGCGGCGAGATTTACATGACGAAGAGCGGCTTCGAGCGCATGAACGCCGAGCGCGCCGAGCGCGGCGAAGCGCTCTTCGCCAACCCCCGCAACTCAGCCGCCGGTGCCGTGCGCCAGCTCGACCCCACGATCACCGCCCAGCGTCCGCTCTCGATCTACGTCTACCAGGTGGGATGGAGCGAGGGCGCCGTGCCCGCCAGCCACATCGAGCGGCTGCACTGGCTCGGCGACCTCGGCTTCCGCGTGAACACCGACGCCCAACGCCACGCCGGTCTCGCCGAGGTCGCCGATCGTGTGTCCTGGTGGGGCCAGCGTCGCGAGCGCCTCGACTACGACATCGACGGGGTCGTCATCAAGATCGACGACACCGAGGAGTGGGACCGGCTCGGCGTCGTCGGCCGCGAACCCCGCTGGGCTACCGCCTTCAAGTTCCCGCCCCAGCAGCGCACGACGAAACTGCTCGACATCGCCGTCAACGTCGGCCGCACCGGCGCGCTCAACCCCTTCGCCGTGCTCGAGCCGGTAGTCGTTGGTGGGGCGCGCATCCAGATGGCCACCCTCCACAACGAGCAGGACATCCACCGCAAGGACATCCGCATCGGTGACACCGTGATCGTCCAGCGCGCCGGCGACGTCATCCCCCAGGTGGTGGCGCCAGTCGTCAGCCTGCGTGATGGCAGCGAGCGGGCCTTCGCCATGCCCGAGACCTGTCCCGCCTGCGACACGGACATCGAGCGCGAGGAGGAGGCCGCCGACTCCTTCTGCCCCAACCTCGCCTGCCCCCAGCAGCAAGTGCGCCTCGTCGAGCACTTCGCTTCACGTGGCGCGATGGACATCGAGGGCCTCGGCGAGCGCCTCTCCCACGTCCTCTTCCGCGAGGGGCTCGTCGCCGACGTCGCCGGCATCTACGATCTGACCGCGGAGCAGCTCGCCTCCCTCACCCTCCCCCAGCACATCGGCGAGAAGAACGCGGCCGTCCTCGTCAGTCAGTTCGGTAGCGTCGACGCCGTCCTTGCGGCGGACGAGGAGGCCCTGCAGGAGGCCGAGGGTGTCGGTCCGATCGTCGCCCGCAGCATCGCCCGCTGGGAGGAGCGCGACGGCAACCGGCGGCTGGTCGAGTCCTGGGACGACGGTGGCGTAGTGCCCGGCGTCTCGGAGCTTGCCCGGCTCCGCGTCGAGGACCGCGGGTTCGGGCAGAAGAACGCGGCCAACCTCGTCGAGGGCATCCGCCTCAGCAAGGAGCGGCCGCTGCCTAACCTCATCTTCGCGCTTGGCATCCGCCACACCGGCGCCGAGACCGCCCGCCTCCTGGCCGAACGATTCGGCGACCTCGACGCCATACTCGACGCTGGCGAGGAGGCATTGCAGGAGGTCGAGGGGGTTGGGCCGGTCGTCGCTCAGAGCATCGCCCGCTGGGCCGAGCGTGACCTGAACCGCGATATTGTCCGGCGTCTGCGGGCGGCGGGGGTGAACATGGCCGGCGAGGTCGTCGCCCCGGCCAGCGACCTGCTCGCCGGACTCTCCGTCGTCATCACCGGCAAGCTCGACTCGATGACCCGCGGCGAGGCCGAGGAGCGCGCCAAGGACGCCGGCGCCTCCGTCACGGGCTCGGTCTCGAAGAAGACCGACTTTCTCGTCACCGGCGCCGACCCCGGGGGCAGCAAGCTCACCCGCGCCGAGAAGCTCGGCACCCTGCTCCTGAGCGAGGAGCAGTACCTCGCCGTGCTCGAGGAGGGTCCCCCCGCTCTCGACCGCTTCCGCGAGGAGCACGAAGCCGCCGCCGGCTCGGCCTGACGCCAGGCTCCCGCCCCTTCACAATGGCGCAACCATGAGCGAGCCCCCCCGCAAGGACACCTATACGCACGGACACCATGCCTCCGTGGTGGCCCAGCACAGCCGCCGCACGGCAGAAGAGGCCGCCGCCTTCCTCATCCCACGCTTGCGCCCCGGGATGCGCCTGCTCGATGCCGGTTGCGGTCCCGGCTCGATAACGGCCGGATTCGTGAAGTACGTGGAGCCCGGCGAGGTCGTCGGCGTCGACGCCGAGCCCGGTGTCCTCGAGACCGCCCGCGAGCTGACCGCGAGCGTCCCCAACCTCAGCTTCGAGGAAGGCAGCGTCTATGCCCTCCCCTACGAGGATGACGCCTTCGACGTCGCCTACGCCCACCAGCTCATGCAGCACCTCGCCGATCCTGCCGCCGCCCTGCGCGAGATGGGCCGCGTCGTCCGCCCCGGCGGCTACGTCGCCGCCCGCGATTCCGACTACCAGACCATGATCTGCCACCCCCGGACGGAGGCCATCGAGGAGTGGCGCGCCCTCTATACCGAGGTGGTGCGCCGCAACGGCGCCGACGCTAACGCCGGTCGCCGCATCCCCTCATGGATGGCTCGCGCCGGCTTCGAGCAGGTCGAGGTCTCCACTACCGTCGCGATGATGCGCGACCCCGCCGAGGTACTGAACTGGGGCGACTCCTGGGCCGAACGCGTCACCACGTCCGCCCTGGCCGAGCAGGCGCTCGCTTACGGCCTCGCCACCCGCGAGGACCTGGCACGCATGGCCGCGGGCTGGCGCGCCTGGGCGCGCGACCCTGAAGCTCTTTTCCTCTTCGTTCACGTCGAGGGCCTGGCGACCGTTTCCTGACCCGCGCGACGGGCCGGTCTGCTGGACCGCCTGCCCTATACTGACTCCAAGCGCCTACTCGTACACGCAGGCCAGGCCTGCGACAGGACCGGTTCCCGTGGCACGCCTCGGCCCTCTTTCGCGCCTCTTCGGCTTCCTGTCCCACGACATCGCCATCGATCTGGGGACGGCGAACACGCTCGTCATGGTGCGCGGGCGCGGAATCGTCATCATCGAACCCTCGATTGTCGCCATCGACCGCACCTCCAAGCGCATCCTCGCCATCGGCGAAGAGGCCCAGCGCATGGTCGGCCGCACCCCCGCCAACATCGTCGCCGTCCGCCCCCTGCGCGACGGCGTCATCTCCGACTTCGAGGTCACGGAGCGGATGCTCAGCTACTTCATCCGGGCCGTCCAGGACCGCTCCTTCCTTGCTCAGCCCCGCGTTGTCATAGGCATCCCCAGCGGCGTGACGGAAGTCGAGAAACGCGCCGTCCACGACGCCGCCCTCAGCGCCGGCGCGCGCTCCTGCTTCCTGATCGAGGAGCCTCTAGCCGCCGCCATTGGCTCCGGTCTGCCCGTCATGGAGGCATCCGGCTGCATGGTCGTCGACATCGGCGGTGGGACGACGGAGGTGGCCGTCATCTCCCTCGGGGGCATGGTCGTCAGCCGTTCCATCCGCGTCGCCGGCGACGAGATGGACCGCAGCATCGTCGCCTACGCCCGCCAGGTGCATAACCTCCTCATCGGGGAGCGCACCGCCGAGGAGGTGAAGAAGGGGGCGGGCTCCGCTTCGCCCCTCGATACCGAGGAGTCCGTCACCCTGCGAGGGCGGGACCAGGCTACGGGCCTGCCCAAGGCCGTCGACGTCAGCACCATCGAGCTGCGCGACGCCCTTGCCGGCTCCGTCAGCCAGATCGTCGAGTCCGTCCGTTCCTCCATCGAGATAACGCCCCCCGAGCTCGTCAGCGACCTCATGGCGCACGGCATCGCCCTGGCCGGCGGCGGGGCCCTGCTGCGCGGCCTCGACCGGCGTATCAGCCAGGAAACGCGCTTCCCCGTCTACGTCTCCGAGGACCCCCTCCTGTGCGTGGTCCGCGGCGCCGGGGCTATCTTCGACGAGATTGCGGCCAGCAGTACCGTCGAGCAGCAGTTCGACTCGGGAAGGGCGCGGCGGTAGCCTCGAAACGGTCGCCGCATGCTGATTTTCAGTCGCTACACGTACTGGGCCGGGGCCATGGTGGCCCTCGCCGTGCTGCTCGCCGTCGTGGGGCGGGCCGGACTCCTCGATCCCGTCCAGGATGTCTTCCTGCGCGCCACCGGTCCCCTCGAAGAGGGCGTCTCCTCAGCCTTCCGCCCCGTGTCCAATTTCTTCGGCAACGTTCGCGATCTCGACCGTCTGGAGGAGGAGAACCGCCGTCTCCTCAGCGAGAACGAGAGCCTCCGCAACGAGAACGCGGCCCTTCGCGGCGACAGCGAGCGGCTCAAGGAGATCGAGGAGGCCCTGGGGTACGTTGGCAATGACCCCACGACCGAGCAGCTTGCCGCCGGCGTGCTCAGCCGCATCCAGGGTCCCCTTACGCGGGAGGTCCGCATCGATCGGGGCACCGACCACGGCGTTTCCGAGGGCAACCCCGTTCTCTCCGTACGCGGCACCCTCATCGGCACCGTTACCGAGGCCCTCCCCGGCAGCTCCTTCGTCCGCCTGCTGACCGACAGCCGCAGCAGCGTCGCCGCGCAGGTCCGAGGCAGCCCCGCCGACGGGGTCGCCAAGGGGGACGGAGGCGCCCTCAGCTTCGCGCTCGTGGAGGGCGACGTGAACATCGGCGACACCGTCGTGACTTCGGGCCTCGGCGGAGCCTATCCCCCCGACGTTCCCATCGGTGAGGTCACCGCCGTCCTTGGCGATTCGCAGGACCCCTTCCCCACCGTGCGCCTCCAGACGACCGTCCGCATCTCCACCACCCGCACCGTGCTCGTGATGATCAGCTTCACGCCCGCCCGCTTCGAGGTACAGGAGTAGTGCGGGCGCTCCTGCTGGTGCTGCTCGCGCTCGCGACCGTCGTCGCGCAGGTCGCCGTGGCCCCCTTCTTCCCCGTCCTCGGCGCCGTGGCCGACCTGCCCGTGGTCGTCTTGATGCTGCTCGCCATCTTCGCCGGCCCGCACGCGGTCATGATCGTCTTTCCGATCCTTGTCCTCTTCCTCGGCTTCTCCACGAACGTGGCGTTCGAGTGGCTCGTCCTTGCCTACCTGCCGCTCCTCCCCTGCGCCGCCTGGATCCAGCGCCAGCGCGCCATCCCCCAGGGCCCGTACGCGCTCGTGCTCGTCATGGGCGTCGCCGCCGGGGTCTGGGCCCGAGGCGTTTTCTCGGTTGTGGCGGTCGCGTCCGGCGCCAGTCCTACCTTCGGCGCCGTCATCACCGACATCCTCCTCCCCGGAATGGCTTTCGACGCCGTCGTCCTCTCCGTGCTCTACGCAATCTGCTGGTACATCGGCTGGCCGGTGCGTTCCCTGGAGCTTGAGGACGCGGGATACGGGCCATGAGCGTCATCGACGATCGCCGCGTCGCCCCCGGCCTCAGCCGCAACCGGCCTCACGGCAATGTTGGCGTCCTCCGCATCGCCGTGGTCGTGCTCTTCGTTGTCCTCGGCGCTCGCCTCGTCCAGATGCAGCTCGTCGACGGCGCCGAGTACGCAGAGCGCTCCGAGCTCAATCGCATCATCGTCGAGAGCGTGCGCCCCACCCGTGGCGTCATCTTCGACCGCAAGGGGCAGCCCCTCGTCGAGAACAGCGGCTCCTTCACCGCCCTCATCACACCCGCCTTCCTCCCCGACGACTCCCGCGACCGCTACCGCCTCTACCTCTACCTGGAGGATCTGCTCGGTCTCCCCGCCCTCCAGATCGAGGAGGCCGTGACCACGGCGGAGGAGCGGGGCCAGAGCGCCCTCCCCCTCGCCATCGCCCGCGCTCTCGACCGCGATGTCGCCCTCATGCTCGAACAGGTCGCCGCCGACCTCCCCGGCGTGACCCTTGCCGTCGAGCCCCGACGCCGCTACCCCGGCGGTCCCGAGTTCAGCCATATCCTCGGCTACGTGGGGGCGCAGTCGCCGGAGGAATGGCGGGTCAACCAGGAGGACGGCTACGCCTTCAACGAGGTCGTGGGCAAGGTCGGCGTCGAGGCCCGCTACGAGGCCGTCCTGCGGGGAACGCCGGGCACCGCCATCACCGAAGTCGACGCCCAGGGCGATCTCATCACCACGATCGAGCGCAGCGACCCGGAGGGAGGCCAGAGCCTCGTCCTCTCCATCGACTCGGACCTCCAGCGCTACGTCTACGAGCTCCTCTCCAACACCATGGGCGAGGCCAACACTGCCGCGGCCGTCGTGATGAGCCCTGTCACGGGTGAGATCTATGCCATCGTCTCCGTGCCCACCTACGACAACAACATCTTCTCCCTCCCGGACCCCGGAGAGGAGTACCAGCGCCTCCTCGACGACCCCCGCATCCCCCTCCTCCACCAGGCCCTCAGCCCCGTCGCTCCCGGCTCGACCTTCAAGATCATCACCGCCGCCGCCGCCCTCCAGGAGGGCAATGTCACCCCCAATACGCGGCGCAACATCGATAGCACCGTGCTCGAGTTCATCGGTGAAGACGGCCAGCCCTACTACTTCTACGACTGGCGCGTCCACGGCGAGCTCGACCTCGTCGGGGCCATCTCCTGGTCCTCGAACATCTACTTCTACATGGCCTCCTGCGGCATCCCCCAGGAAGGTATCGCCGGACTCGGGGGGAACACCGAGCAGTCCGCTGTCGTCCTCGGCTACTACGCCCGCAGCTTCGGCCTCGGGCAGGTGACGGGCCTCGATATTGCCAGCACGGAGTCCCCCGGCGTCATCCCCAGCCCCGAGTGGAAGCGCCGCGTTCGCAGCGGTCCCCTCTTCAACCCCGAGGACCGGGGCTGGTACCTCGCCGACACCTGTTTCATGGGCATCGGCCAGGGCGACGTCACCGCCACACCCCTCCAGATCGCCATTGCCACCGCTGCCATCGCCAACGGCGGCTACCTGCTTGAGCCCTACGTCGCAAGGCAGATCCTCGCTGCCGACGGATCCCTCGTCTCTGCCACGGAGCCGTCCCGGGAACGCGTACCCGTCGACGAGGAGCACCTCGCCGTCATCCGGCAGGGCATGCGCCAGTCCGTCATCGATGGCGCCGCCCGGCTGGCGACGCTCCCGGACACGCTCGTCGCCGGCAAGACCGGTACCGCCGAGTTCGTGGACCCCGAAGACGGGCTCACCAAGGATCGCGCCTGGTTCACCGGCTTCGCCCCCTACAACAACCCCGAGGTCGTCGTGACCGTCTTCTACGACCTCGGGGTTGGCGGCACCAAGGCCGCACCCATCGCCGCCGAGATCATCGTCTACTTCCTGGAGAACGTGGAGCCATGAGCCGTTTCGGGGTCCAGGGTTCCCTCCGCGCCTGGGACCGCTTCGATGCGATCCTTGCCCTCACCGCGCTTGCGCTGGTCGGCTATGGACTCGTCCTCATCTACAGCGGCAGCCTCGGCTCGTACGACGGCCCCGCCGCCAGCATCGAGAACCCGGTGGTGCGCCAGGGCCTCTTCGCCTTCATCGCCGTCGGCGCGATGTTCATCATCTCCCGCATCGATTACCACGTGCTCCTGCACTACGCCTGGTGGCTCTACGGCGCTTCCATCCTCCTCCTGCTCGTCCTCATCCCCATTGGCCAGACCGAGTTCGGTTCGACCCGCTGGTTCGACCTCGGCCCCATCCAGTTCCAGCCTTCCGAGTTCGCCAAGATCGCGACTGTCCTCCTGCTCGCCCGCTTCCTCGGCGAACAGGGCGGCGACGCCCGCGACCTGCGCGTGCTTGGCGGCTCGCTTGCCATCACCGCCCCCGTGCTCCTCCTCGTCTTCATCCAGCCCGACCTCGGCACGACCATCATCTTCGCCTCCATCTGGCTCGGCATGGTCGTCGTGGCCGGCATCCACCGCCGGCACCTGCTCTTCCTCGGCGCCATCTTCATCGCCATCCTGCCCTTCGCCTGGACGTTCACGGTTGCCGACTACCAGATCGAACGCATCTCGGTGCTCCTCGACGCCGAAGAGGATCCCCTCGACGCCGGCTACAACCCCATCCAGTCGCAGATCGCCGTGGGCTCCGGCCAGCTCCTCGGCAAGGGCCTCACAAACGGCGAGCAGACCCAGCTCGACTTCCTCAAGGTGAAGACCAAGGACTTCATCTTCAGCGTTCTCGGCGAGGAGCTGGGTTTCGTGGGCGCCATGGCCCTCTTTGCCCTCTTCATCCTCTTATTGATGCGAGGGATCCGCGCTGCCCAGATCGCGGGTGACATCCCCGGCCAGCTCATCGCCGCGGGGATCGTCATCACGATCCTCATGCAGGCCTACATCAACATCGCCGTGAATCTCAGCATCTTCCCCGTCACCGGCCTGCCCCTCCCCTTCGTGAGCCAGGGGGGAAGCTCCCTCGTGACCCTCTTCCTCGGCCTCGGCATCATCCAGAGCATCGTCATGCGCCACCGCGCCTACCGCCAATTCTGAGGCCGCTACCTGACGCCCCCGCCAGCCGGTACCCTGCCCGCGCGACTCGCCCCGAAGGGAGCACAGCGTGGCCACGTCCGAGAATCCCCCCACCCAGTCCGAGGTCCTCGGCTACTTCGACTCGCTCTCCAACTGGGGCCGCTGGGGCCCCGACGACCAGCTCGGCGCCCTCAACTACATCACCCCCGAGAAGCGCCGCTCCGCCGCCGCGCTCGTCCAGGAAGGCATCTCCGTTTCCTGCGCCTGGGACATCGAGACCACCCCCCGCGCGGACCACATGTTCGGCGTGCCCCAGCGCTACATGGTTGCCACCGGCCGCGAGCCGCTTGAGTACGGCCGCGGGGGCGCCGCCCTCGAGGTCATGAGCCTCGCCTTCCACGGCGTCACCGTCACCCATCTCGACGGCCTCAGCCACATCTTCTGGGACGGCAAGATGTACAACGGCAAGCCCGCCGATCTCGTCACCGCCCAGAAGGGCGCCCAGCACCACGCCGTCACCGCCCTCGGTGACGGCATCGTTACGCGCGGCGTGCTCATGGACATCCCCGCCCTCGACGGCCGCCCCTGGCTCGACCCCGGCGAGGGCGTCTTCCCCGAGCACCTCGAAGCCGCCGAGGAGCGCCAGGGCGTGCGCGTCTCCACCGGCGATATCGTCCTGCTCCGCACCGGCAAGGGCAGCCGCCTGCGTGAGGAGACCGAATCCCCGCGTTCCTCTGGCGGCTGGCACGTCGGCTCACTGCCCTGGCTGCACGAGCGTGAGGTTGCGGTTATCGGCGCCGACACCGCCCAGGAGGCCGGCTCACCCGGCTACGAAGCCGTCTCCGTCCCTGTCCACATGATCGCCATCGTCGCCATGGGCCTGCACCTCATCGACAACTGCGATCTCGAAGCCCTCGCCGAGACCTGCGAACGCCTCAACCGCTGGGAGTTCTTCCTCAGCATCCAGCCTCTCCGCCTCGAAGGCGGCACCGGCAGCGCCGTCAACCCGATCGCCGTCTTCTGAGGCCGGCGCCGACAGCAGTGCCGAGGCATGGCGGCAGGTGAGTCACCGACCCTGTGGACCCGGGCCCCGGTCGCGCAGGTCGTGGGCGGAAGCGTTGATGCCGTAGGATTGCGGGCCGTGGGCGTTCTCGACCAGTTCAGGCTCGACGGGCATGTGGCCGTCGTTACCGGCGGGGGCCGCGGCATTGGCCGCGGTATCGCCCTGGCCTTCGCCGAGGCCGGCGCCGACGTGGCCGTTGCCGCTCGCCGCGCGCACGAGGTCGAGGCCGTGGCCGATGAGGTCCGGCAGCTCGGCCGCCGGGCCTTCGCCATGGGCATGGACGTGCTCGACTTCCCCGCCAACGATCGCCTGGCCGAAGCCACGGTCGCCGAGCTGGGGAAGCTGACGATCTGGGTCAACAACGCAGGCGGCAACCTCGACCGCACCCAGCGCACCCTCGTCGACACCCCCGAGGATGTCTGGGACACGCTCGTCGACCTCAACTTGAAGTCTGCCTGGTGGGGCGCGAAGGCCGCCGTCGAGCAGATGGCCGACGGTGGGAACATCATCAACATCGCGTCCGTCGCCGCCTGGGGCCCGTCGCCGACGGCTGGCCCCTACGCCGCCACGAAGTCCGCCATGATCAACATGACCAAGACTCTCGCCATGGAGCTGGCCCCGCAGAAGATCAGGGTCAATTGCATCGCTCCTGGTCTCGTCCCCACGGAGATGTTTTTCGAGACGATGAAGGTCGACGAAGCCGCGGTCGAGGAGATGGGTGGGCAGCTTCCTGCCGGGCGCGCCGGCAAACCCGAGGACCTCGGGGCCGCGGCCGTCTACTTCTGCTCCCCCGCAGCCGAGTGGATCACGGGCCAGACGTTGGCCGTCAGTGGCGGGCCGACGGGAACGAGGGAAATGTGAGCATCCTCGATCGGTTCCGCCTTGACGGACAGGTAGCTGTTGTCACCGGCTCCGGGCGGGGCATCGGAGAAGGTATCGCCGTGGGCCTCGCCGAGGCGGGCGCGGCCGTTGTCGTAGCCGCGCGCCGCACGCATGAGGTCGAAGCGGTCGCAGAGAAAATCCGCGCGGCCGGCGGGCAGGCCCTGGCGTCGACGACGGACTTCCTTGAAGTCGACCAGATCGAGGCGCTCGCAGACGCCACCGTCGCGGAGTTCGGGAAGCTCACCATCTGGGTGAACAACGTCGGTGGCGCCCAGGACCGCACCGCCCGCACGATCCTCGGCACTCCCGAAGAGGCCTGGGACAACCAGATCGACCTCAACCTCAAGTCCGTCTGGGCCGGGGCGAGGGCTGCGAACCGCGCCATGGGCGAAGAGGGCGGGGTGGTTGTGAACATCTCCTCCGCCGCGGCCAGGCAGCCTTCGCCAATGAACGGTCCCTACGCCGCCGCCAAGTTCGGCGTGAACAGCCTCACCATGACGCTCGCGGCTGAACTGGCGCCGAGAGTGCGCGTCGTGGGCGTCTCGCCCGGACCCGTCCCCACCGAAGTTATGATCGAGTACACCGGCATGAGCGAGGAACAGCTGCGAGCGGGGCTCGGGTCCATGCTGCCGCTCAAGCGCATCGGTGAGCCGGAGGACGTTGCCGCGGCCGTCGTCTACCTTGCTTCCCCCGCGGCCTCCTGGGTCACCGGCGCTACCCTCTCCGTCACCGGCGGCAGCTAGATCCTCACAGCAGGCTCACGACGAACGGGCGCACGGTGATGGCGAGCGGAACGGATCAAGGCCCGGAAGTGAGTTCCACGGGCATCGTTCCGTCGCTCAAGGGGGCGATGGCGTGACCCACAGTTCCGACTCAGTGCTGGCCTGGCTGCGGGAGAACGCCTCGGGAGAAGCGCGCGCAGGGATGCAGCGCTACGCCATCCCCAACGACCGTGCCTTCGGGCTCGCGATGCGCGACATGAAGAAGTACGCGAAGGAGATCGGCAAGGATCATGACCTGGCGCTCACGCCGTGGGAGTCAGGCTGGTACGAGGCTCGGACCGTCGCCGTGTTCATCGCCGAACCCTCGGCTACGACGAGCGCGCAAATGGATGCCTGGGCCGCCGACTTCGATAACTGGGCGATTTGCGACACGGCGTGCTTCCACCTGTTTGATCGCACCCGTCACGCCTGGGGCAAGGTGCCGAAGTGGGCCAGGGCGCGGAGCGAGTTCAAGAAGCGCGCGGCTTTCGCCCTGCTCTGGGGCCTCAGCTTCCACGACAAGGAAGCGGACGACGAACGGTTCGTGGACGCGCTGGAGTGGATCGAGCACGGCGCCCAGGACGACCGGCTCTACGTGAAGAAGTCAGTTGATATGGCCCTGCGTGCGATCGGAAAACGATCCCGCACGCTGAACGATGCCGCCCGTAACGTCGCCGCCCGGCTGGCAGCCGACCCGGCGCGGGCGCCGAGTTGGGTCGGCCGCCATGCCCTCCGCGAGCTGGAATCGGAGCGTGTCCAGGAACGGCTCTGGGGGGAACGAGCAGATGAAGCGCCCTGACGTAACGCCCACCCACATACGTAGTGGCTGGCCAGAGGCGACTGTACTGCGAACGTTCCGCCGGGAGGTGGCGTTGTAGTCGCGTGAGACCCGTCACGCGGTCATCGGTGGCGTAGGCCCTACTTCCCGCCGGCACTTCCTTCGATAGCGGCCTCCGGGAGCGCTCCCGCCCTGGGAGGCCCGCCCGCGAGAACCTCACGGAGCCGTCGCCGTTCGAGCGCCTCAACCCGCGGGGTGAATCGCACGAAGAGGACCAGGCTCGACGCCGCCACGACTGCAATGCCCATGTAGAGGAAGGCGTCTTGATACGCGAGGCTCTCCATGCGGAAGAGGAACCCTGCCGCCACCGCCCCCGCGTTGCCCCCGGCCCCGACGATGCCCGCAACCGTGCCGAGCGCCTTGCGATTGATGAAGGGGACCACGGAAAAGGTCGCCCCCTCCGACATTTGCACCAGAACGCTGAAGACCAGCATGGCCGGAATCGCCAGCAGCAGCGCGTCCATGCGGGAGAAGAACATCAGCGCCAGGCCCTCCATCAGGAGAACCCCGCCGAGAAAGAGCACGCGGCCCCGCAGACCGAAGCGGATACCCGCACGGTCGCCGAAGAAGCCGCCCATCGTCCGCGCGAAGATGTTCATGAGCCCGAAGAGTCCCGCGATCACGCCCGCGAGCCCAATGCCTATGGCGAAGCGGTCGTGGAAATAGAGGGCGGCCACGTTGTTGATCGTCAGCTCGATGCCGAAGCAGGCTCCGTAGATCAGGAACAGCGCCCAGACGCGATGGTCTCGCGCCGCCGACCAGAACGACCCCTTCGACTCATCCGAAGGAGGCAGCATCCCCCTGGCCCGCAACTCGCGGAAGTCGCCGTCAGGGGCATCCCGGGTGACGCGGTAATAGGCGATGCCCGTCACGAAAAGCGCGATGCCGGGCACGATCATCGCCACCCGCCAGCCAAGTGCCTCCCCTACCCCAAGAGCAATGGCCACCGTGAGCACGAGGGGCATCACCATCTGGGTGACGCCCCCTCCAAGGTTCCCCCAGCCCGCGGTGGTCGCATTCGCGGTACCGACGATATTGGGGCCGAACATGACGGAGGTGTGGTACTGCGTGATGACGAACGAAGCGCCAATCACGCCGATGCCCAGGCGGAACAGCAGGAAAGTCTCGTAGCTCTGCGCGAGCCCGATACCCATCACCGGGAGGGAGCCGAGAATCAACAGCCCCGTGTAGGTGCGTCGCGGGCCGTAGCGGTCGCTCAGGTACCCAATGACCAGCCGGGCGATGATCGTGATCGCGACGGACGCGATGATCGTGTTGCCCACCTCGGCTTTGGAGAGGTCGAGGTCCTCGCGCACGATGGCCATGAGCGGCGCGATGCCGAACCAGCCGAAGAAGGCAAGAAAGAAGGCCGCCCACGTCATGTGGAACGTCCGCATCTGCATGCTCTTCAGGCTGAACAAGTCGATCCGCGATGCCTTGTTCCGGATTTGGGCTGTGTCCAATGGATGCCTCCAACTGAAACCTGTCTTGGGCCTGGGAAAACAGTAGGAGCCCGGCGTTTAAGGCTGTTTGCAACCAGGTGAACTCCGCGAGAACACCGTGCTTCAGGGACGTTTCATGCCAGGCATGTTTCGTGTCTGTCGCTGCTGATGCCACGCTGGCCTCCCCACACGCAGCACCCGCGGGCGCTCTTCACCGGGGGACACGATGCCTAGAGCGGTTCCACTCGGACGGCGGCGAACTTCAACTCGGGCTGCTTCGAGCGCGGGTCGAATGCCTCGTTGGTGGCCGCGTTCACCGGCCCTCCTACATGACGCAGGGCGCCCCAGTGGAACGGCGCCCAGACCGTACCCGGACGAACCGCTCGGTCGACCCGCGCACGGGCCTGGAAACTGCCTCGCCGGGAGCTGACGCGCAGGGGACGGCCGTTGCGGATGCCCAGGGGGCGGGCGTCGACGGGATGTATCTCCACGACGGGCTCAACCTCGCTCTTGTTGAGCTTGGGCACGTTCCCCGTGCGGGTCATCGTGTGCCACTGGTCCTTCACCCGTCCGGTCACGAGGGACAGGGGATAGCGCTCGGTCAGGGCGTCGTCAGGCGCCCGATAGGCGGGAACGTGGAAGCGCGCGCGCCCGTCCGGCGTAGCGAAGGGTGTGTCCGCGAAGAGCCGCGGATGTTCGCGGCCGCCCTCGGGAAGGGGCCACTGCACGCCTTTCGAGGAGGCTCGCAGCAGCTCATAGCTGACGCCTGTGATGTCGAGGTCGCGGCCCCGCGTCAGCTCCCGGTACTCGGCGAATATCTCCTCGACATCGCCGTACGAGAACGCCTCTGCGTATCCGAGGGCGGCGGCCACGCGGCTGATGATCTGCCAGTCGGGAAGCGCCTCCCCGGGAGCCTCGCCGATCTGCTCGAGCAAGCCGATGCGGCGCTCGCTGTTCGTCATGGTGCCAGCACGCTCCGACCACTGCGCCGCGGGCAGCAGAACGTCGGCCAGCTCGCCCGTTTCCGTGGGGTGGTAGGCATCCTGGACGACCACCATCTCCGCCTCTCTGAAGGCGGCCCGCACGCGGTCGCTGTTGGGCAGCGAAGCCACCGGGTTCGTGGCCACGACCCACACGACCTTCACCTCACCCCGCTCAAGCGCCTCCACCATCTCCGAGGCCGTCACGCCGGGCCGGGACGAGATCGAGCCGGGAGGAATGTTCCAGGTCGCCTCCACATCGGCACGGTCCTCGGGGTTGGCCACGAGGCGGTGGCCGGGAAGGGTGGGAGCCAGGCCCCCGGCCTCCCGCCCCCCCATCGCGTTCGGCTGCCCCGTCAATGAGAAGGGCCCGGCGCCGGGACGGCCGATGTTCCCGGTCGCGAGCGAGAGGTTGATCAACGCGAGGTTCTTGTCGACGCCCGACGTGCTCTGGCTCGCGCCCATCGTCCAGAGCGTGAGCAAGGGGCCGTTCGAAGCGATCATCCGTGCGGCGTCGACGATCTCCTGGGCGGCGAGACCGGTGATATGGGCGGCCCGCCCTGCGGACCAGCCCGCGAGCGAGGCCGCTAACTCGTCCCAGCCGCTCGTGCGTTCGGCGATGAACGCCTCGTCCAGGCCTCCCGCGAGCCGGATCTCGAAGAGCAGGGATTGCAGGAGTGCGACGTCGGTGCCCGGCCGCACCGGCAGGTAGAGGTCGGCGACGTCCGCCGTTCGGGTCCGGCGCGGGTCCACGACGATGACCTTCACATCGTCGCCCCGCCGCTTCCGCGCCTTGATACGGTCGAACAGGATCGGGTGGCAGGCCTCGATGTTGGCGCCGAGGATGAGGAACGTGTTTGCCTGCTCAATGTCGGCGTAGGAAGCAGGGGGCGAGTCGGTGCCGAAGGCGAGGTTGTAGGCCGCCACCGTGCTTGCCATGCACAGCCGCGAGTTCGTGTCCTGGTTATTCGTCCCGACGAACCCCTTGGCGAGCTTGCCGAAGAGGTAGTAGTCCTCGGTGGGAAGCTGGCCCGAGCCGTAGAACATGACGGAGTGGGGGCCGTACCGCTCGACCGCTGAGCGGATACCGCCGGCCACACGCTCGATCGCCCCGTCCCAGGAGGCAGGGGCCAGCGCGCCTCCCTTGCTCGCCCGGATGGCCGGCCTCAGGAGGCGGTCCTCGGACTCGAAGATGGCGGGCAGCAGCGCGCCCTTGGCGCACAGCCGGCCCTGGTTCACGGGGTGGTCGGGATCGCCCTTGACCTTTGTCACGACGCCATCCCTGGCCTGCGCCAGAACCCCGCAGCCCGTTCCGCAGTAGCAGCAGATTGAGCGGAGCCAGTCCTTGCCGCCGCGTCCCCCTCCTGGCACCACCTAGCCCGCGGCCTCGGGGGCAGAGTCACGGTCGCGCACTGCCTGACCACCGCGAAGCGCCCTCAGCGACTCGGCTACCGTTCCTGGCAGATCGTCTATGAGGACTCCCGTGCTGACCCGCTCGCCGAGGGTGGCATCCTCGCCGAGGCTGCCGCCCACGAAGAGGTCGGCGGCGTCCACGATCGTCTCCCCGCGCCGCACGCGGCTGCCCAGCAGGCCCACCTCGCCGGCGCGATGCTGGCCACATGCGTGCGGACAACCCGACATCTGCAGCCGCACCGGCGCATCGATTTCGTACCGCTCGTCCAGAGCACGGGCGAGCTTGAGCGCTTCGCCCTTGGTGTCGATCAGGCTGAAATGGCAGTACTCCGTCCCCGTGCAGGTGACGACCGACCGTATCCAGGGCGAGGGGTCAGGGCTGAACGTCTCGAGGAGCGGCTCCTCCAGCAGGGCGCCGAGTCGGGTCTCGTTCACATGGGGAATGAGCACGTTCTGCTGTACCGTCAGTCGGAGTTCGCCCTCGCCGTACGTGCTGGCGAGCCGGCCGAACTCGATCAGCTGATCCCCGGTGATCCTCCCGACCGGCACCAGGCAGCCGACAACGCTCTGCCCCGCTTGTGCCTGCCCTGTCACGCCGATGTGGTCGCCGCCGTCGTGCCCGGTCGCTGGCTCGCCAGCCCACGCCAGGGGCCGCCCGAAGCGCTCGACGACCGCCTCGCGAAAGCGCTCCATCCCCCACTCCTTCAGAAGCACCTTCAGGCGTGAGGCGCGCCGCGACTCGCGCGGGCCGTGGTCTCGAAAGACTTCGAGGATGGCAGTCGCAAGGGGAACCACATCCCTGGCCTCGACGAAGACATCCAGTGGCTGGGCGTATGCGGGCTCGCGGCCTCCCATCGCCCCACCGACGAGAACATTGAAGCCGGCGGTTTGTTGATCGCCGATGAGGGCGGGCACAAAGGAGAGATCGTGCGTCCGGGCGTGAATGCAGTCGTCCCGGCAACCGGTGATAGCCAGGTTGAACTTGCGGGGCAGATTGCTGAAGGCCCGGTGCCCGATGATCGCCTGCTGGAGCCGCACTGCGAGTGCGCGGCTGTCGATCAGCTCGTCCGGATCGAGGCCGGCCACAGGGCAACCGACCACGTTGCGAACGTTGTCCATGCCGCTCTGCTGGGACGTAAGACCCGCTGCGGACAGCCGCTGGAAGATCCACGGAACGTCCTCCACCTCGATCCAGCGAAGCTGGATGTTCTGCCGCGTGGTGATGTCTGCCTGTCCCCGCCCGCAGCGATTCGCGATCTCGCCGACCGCCGCCAATTGCTCACTCGTCAGAACCCCGTTCGGGATCCGCAGTCGCAGCATGAAGTAGCCAGGGGTCGCCTTGCGGTGGAAGAGCCCGTACCACTTCAGCCGTTCGAAGTCGTCGGGGTCTATCGCGTCGTGCCCTTCGCGCGCATAGCGAAGGAGGTCGGGATACACGTCCAGCCCGTCCTTCGCCTGCTTCAGTACCTCGATCTTGTTCACCATCGACACCGTGCCTCGCTCCTAACGTCGGCGATGGGTGTTGCGATGAGGTCACAGCCCGGTGAACGTTGCATGAAACCGATGGCGTCGCGGAGCCACCGGAACGGAGCTCGGTCAGGAGGAAGAAGCGCTCGTCAGCGCGACCCCTGGTCTGCTGAAATCGGTTCACCGGGATGAGTATCGATGACTCGACGAGCGACCCTCGACTCGCCGACACGCGGTGATGTCTCGGGCTGGCACTGTCTGTCTGGCTGGCGCACCCGGAATTGAGTCGGGGGGCCTAACGTTCGCGGTACCGTACGAAGTGGCTGCCGAGCAGGGATTCGAACCCCAACCAAAGGCTCCAAAGGCCCGTGTGCTACCGTTACACCACTCGGCAGTGGGGTGGTGGTGTGGTCTGGTGCCGAAGGCCGGACTCGAACCGGCACGGGCTTTACGCCCAACGGTGTTTGAGACCGTCGCGTCTGCCAATTCCGCCACTTCGGCTCACTCTGACGGTAGCCCCGACGCGCGGGCCCGGTCAAGGATGGGCGGCAGGGGAAGGCGTGGAGCGGAAGACGAGGGTCGAACTCGCGACCTCCTCCTTGGCAAGGAGGCGCTCTACCACTGAGCTACTTCCGCGCGCCGAGCGAGTATAGCAAAGCCCCTGTTGCCCGCAGCTTCAGCCCTCGCGGCGCTACCCAGCCGAAGGGAACAACCCAGGCCCACCCAGAGATTAATCGCCGAGGCGGGATGTGTACCCCATCGCCACTACGTCCTCGACGTATTGGCTGCGCCAGCCCGGGTCGGGGACGCGCACGTTGCGGTCGCGGAACCAGCGGTGGATGCGCAGGTACTCTTCCTCCATCCGGGAGCGCCAGCCGTCCTCCTCCCGGAACGTGTCCGGATCCACCTCTTCGAGCTTGCGCGACATGTCCGCGAACTCGATTTCCGCCTCTTCCTTCCAGTACGTCGAGAGGTAGTCCAGCGACTCCTCCAGGTTGCGGCGGCACTCATCGAGCTGCACGCCCATCCACCCCGCCTCCGTCATGAGCTGGCCGTTCACGCGATAGCGGCTGGCGCACGGTTCGCAGACCACCACCAGCTTGCGCGCGTCGCAGTCCGACTTGTCCGTGCAGTCCTGGCAGCGCATCGCGAACTCCGCCGCTTCGGTGCTGCGCGTGTAGCCCACGATCATCTCGTCGCCAAGCGCCTCGCAGGCCTGGCACGCCAGCGTGCCCGCCAGGATCTCGTTGATCGTCTTGTCCCAGTCGACCGACATTCGCGCCCTCTCCCCCCTGCGTTATCCCCTCGCGAGCCTATTCCGCAGTATACCAACCGGCCTGTCCCGGCATTTCCTCGATGCCCACGGTCAGCCGCTTGATGTTGCTGGCTCCCTGTTCCGCCAGAGCCGCCCGCAGGCGCACCGCGAACCACTCCGCCAGCCGCTCCGCCGTCGAGTTATCGATCGGCAGCGCCGCCACATCCGACTTGGGGAAGACATACCGCCGGTCCTCGTACGAAATCTCCCAGTCCTGTTCCCCCTCGACGATCGTGAGCACGCGGCTCTCCAGTTGGAGCACGAACTTGTGGTCGAGCTCGTCTGCGATCGCCTTCGTCACCCGCTTCAGTTCGCCGAAGTCCCACACCCACGAGTCCTCCGTGAGGTCGCCCTCCACGTCGACCATCACGTCGTAGTTATGGCCGTGCAGGGGCTCGCACTCCCCCAGGAACGTGGCGAAGTGGGCGGCGGCGAAGCGCAGCCGGTTGCGCTCGACGGATACGCGGCGGGTGACGGTCATGATGCGGCCTCCAGTGGCGATCGTGCCCGATCGTCGCACCCTCGCGCCGCACGCGCTCGCCCGGAAGTGTGCCCAGGCGCTAGCCGCGGCCCAGCAGCCCTCCCGCGTCCATCGCGAAGATGCCCTGCATGTCCCGGTTGATGCGGAGTTGCAGGTAGGCGCGCAGCCGGGTGATGAGCGCCGGCGCCTCCTCCCAGCCCTCGCCGTCGAGCCCGTGCAGGTGCCCCAGCGCCTCCGTCAGGAGCTCGCTGAGTTCGCCGTAGTGTTCGTTGATGGACGCGAAGGCCGGCACCTCGGGAAACGCCGGGGCTCCCGCCGCGCGCTCCGCGATGGCGCCCAGCGCGGCCGCTGCCTCGCCGTCTCGCGATGCGGCCGCGGCGCCTGCTTCGCGCAGGACGAGCGCCATGCGGTTGCATTCGTCCGCCATCCACTGCTGCTCCACGGGCAGACGGCGCTCAACGGAGACCAGCATCTGCTGAATCATCTGCACGGTGACCTTCGCTGCGTTCGTCTGCAGCTCCGGGACCACGTCGCGTTCGAGGCTCTCGCGGATCAACTCCAGTACCCGTGCCGAGCTTGGATTCGTAAACATGGAACCTACTCCTCCGCCTCGGGGTATCCGAGGATCCCGCAGTAGCCGGGCTGGGCGGCGACCAGCGGCTGCAGCATGTACGTACTCAGGAAGTTCTTGCTCTCCCCGCTCAATCCCCGGCGCACCGCGTCGAGGATCGGCGCCGCCAGCGCCGCCGAGGAGAACACCATGAAGAACCCCACGTCCTCTTCCGTCACGGGGATGCCGCTCAGCTTCGAGTAGTGCTGCAGGAAGCCCCCGTCCGCCTTCACGGCGCCCGCCAGGTCGAACCCCGTGATCGCCGAGAGCTGGTAGAGCCAGCCGATGTCCTCGCGGGGGTCGCCCACATGCGCCGCTTCCCAGTCGATGATGCCCGTGATGCGCCCGTCCTCGTACAGGAAGTTCGAGGGCTGGTAGTCGCCGTGGCACATCGCCAGGGGCACCGGCGTGGGCAGCTTGTTCGGCAGGCTCGCATACATGTCGTAGAAGACCGGCAGCGGGTCGAATGCGATCTGGTGGTAGCTCTCCATGAAGAACTCCATCGAGCTCGTCATGTACGACTCCCAGCTCGACGCATCGATGCCGACCTCGCGGGCATCCCGGAAGTCGCCCTCTGGGTCGAGCGTGTCGAGCGAGGTCGCATGCAGTTCCGCGATGCGCTCGCAGAATTCCGTTGCGACCGCCTCCGCCTCGTCCTCGTTCCCGGGTGCGAACAGGGGCGTCAAATCCGCCGTTCCGCGGGCGCGCTCCATCACCATCGCAGGCCGCTCGAGCACGTCGCCGTGCTCGTCGAGGAAGTGCGCCTTCGGGACGGGGATGCCGGTGCGTTCCCCGACGCGCTCAAGAATCTGGAACTCCTGCCGCCGCTTCGTCGGCAGGATGTCGATCTCGGGCGGCGGGTCGCGACGGATGATCAGGGGCAGCGTCTCCGCGCCCCCGCCGCTGTCGACGACGGCGTCGGCGCTGTACGTCTCCTGCGAGTAGCCGCCCGCAAGTAGCTGGAAGTTCTCCACCCGCACCGACTGCGCGTCGGGGCGGTTCTGCTGAATCAATCGCTGTAGCTGATCCTCCATGGGGTACCCTCCGCCGGCGGAGTTTACGGCGGCAGCCCCTTCTGCTCAGCCCCGATCAGGTGACAATGGCGATGCCTTCGCCGCGCAGGTCGTGCGCGGCGGCGATGCCCTGGCCCGTCAGGACCGCCAGGCAGGCGCGCCCCGTCCACCCGTCCCACGCCGCCAGCGGCTCGAAGGCGAGCCCCGCCGCGCCCAACGTCTCCCCGAGCGCGTCCGGCGTGCGGGTCTCGGCGTGCAGCGAGCCGTCCGTGTCGAGCGCCCAGCGGGCCGCGTCGAGTGCATCCTGCGGGTCCGCTCCCCCGCGCAATACGGCGTCTAGCACCTGTACGTTCGTCTGCGGCTGGCGGTGGGCTCCCGGCGTCCCCCCAACCGCCATCAGTGCTCCGTCGCGCGGCCCCTCCGGCGCCCCCGCGAGGGGCAGGTCGGGCTGCGACGTGACGACGTAGCTGTGGAGCGTGTGCATCGGGCGCTTCCCCCCCGCGAGCTCGTTCGGGTGGCCCTCCTCAAGGCTGAATCCCCGCATGCGGTTGTTGAACACGACCCCCGAACTGGCTGAGAGCACCCCACTGCCCCACGCGGAGAACACCGACTGGATCAGCGAGACCGCGTTTCCCTCCCCGTCGATGGCCACCAGCGCGGTCGTGTCGCCGTCGCCCCCACCCCCCGCGACTGCCTGCGTGGTAGCCCCGCCCCCGCGCAGCAGCGCGGCTGCGTCGAAGCCTGTCACGCGCGGGTCGCCTGCCTCCGCGTCGACGGCCGCGAACGCCCCCCGCAGCGCCTCGACCTGTTCGTTCAAGCCTCCCCCTGAGCGGCCCAGCCGCCGCAGCGCGAGCATCGTCACGAGCCCGCGCGAGGGCGGCGGCTGCGTGTGCACGAGCGCGCCCCCGAACTCGACCGCCAGGGGCTTCGTCCACTCGGCGGGGGCGCACCAGTCGTCGGGCGTGAAGGCGGCCCCGAGGCCGTTGAGCGTCGCCAGGCACTCCTCCGCCACGGCGCCCTTGTAGAACGCTCCCGCACCGCCCTCTGCCAGCGCCCGCAACGTCCCCGCGAGTTCGGGCTGCACAACGAGCTGACCCCCATCCCCGGCCACATGCCCGAACGTGGTCTTGAACGCTCCCGCCGGGTAGACCCGCTCGCGCCCGACCCCCACCGCTCGCACCAGCGCCCGCGAGGCGGGATGCCCCTCCCGTGCGATCCGTTCCGCGTCCTCAAGGACTCGCGCCCATGGCAGCTTGCCGTGCCGTTCGTGCAGCGCCCCCCACCCCGCCACGCACCCCGGCACTGTGACCGCCAGCGCTCCCGTGTCGGGGATGCCGCCCTGCGTGCGGTAGGTGTCCGCGTCCGCGCTCACGGGCGCCGGCCCTGAGCTGTTCAGCGCCTCGACCGCCCCGCTTGCGGCGTCGTACACCATCGCGAACGAGTCGCCGCCGAGGTGGCTCATGTACGGCTGCACGACCGTCAGCACGGCCGCCATCGCGACCGCCGCGTCGGCGGCGCTCCCGCCCTCGTGCAGGGCGCGCTGTCCCGCTGCCGCCGCCAGGGGGTGGTCGGCGATGAGGCATGTGTTCGAGCCCCGCAACGCTCCCCGCTGCGGTCCGTCGCCCCCCGCGACCCCTTCGACGCCCTCGCGTCCGCCGCCCGCGGGCTGATCGGTCATGTGCGCTCCCGCGGCTACCCTACGCCCCGCGCAGCAGCTTCAGGACGGCCTCGGCGTTGTCGGCGGCCTTCGCCCGTTTCCACACCTTCGTCAGTGTCCCGTCCGGTCCGATGACGAAAGTCGAACGCGTCATGCCGATGCTCTTTCGCCCGTAGAGCACCTTCTCGCCCCACGAGCCGTATTCGGTCGAGACCTTCGCATCCTCGTCCACGAGCAGCGGGAAGGGCAGGTCGTACTTCTCCCGGAACTCCGTGTGCGAGGCCGCGGTATCCGTCGAGACGCCCAGCACGACTGCGCCCTCCTCGCCGATGTCGTCGTGGTTGTCGCGGAAGCCGCAGGCCTGCTTCGTACAGCCCGGCGTGTTGTCGCGCGGGTAGAAATACAGCACCACCGTCTGGCCGCGGTAGTCCTGCAGCCGGTGCGTCTTGCCGTCCTGGTCCTGCAGCTCGAAGTCCGGGGGCGTATCCCCCGCTGCCAACGTGATTGGCATCGTTCCCTCCTCTGTGTTCCCTCGCCTACCGGATCACGCCCGAGACGCGTTCCGGGTGGATCCGCAGGATCACCCGTCGCTGCTGCTCCAGCCAGGCGGGCAGGTCCTCCGGCTCGGTGAAGCCCGAGCCCTTGATGTTCTCGAATACGAGGTGCGTGGCATGCTCCAGCCCCTCGCGCTCGATGTCGCACCGGCCCTCGACCGTCACGAAGTTGAACGGCGCCGCGTCGTTGAAGACCGTGATGGTCACGCGCGCGTCGTTTTCCAGCGTGCGCACCTTCAGCGTCGGCGCCGTCGTGCTGACGACGAGCGTGTCGTCCTCGCGCGCGTAGGCCACCACCGAACTGCTTGGCTGCCCGCTCTTTCGCACCGTTGTGATAACTGCCCAGCGGTTCTCGCTCACGAACCGGTCGAATGCCTCCGTCCCAATCATCCACGCCTCCTTCACGTCCCGGCAGTGCGCCGGGCGCCCCTATTCTCGCGAACGCGAGCGCGCGGGTCACGCGCTGACGCCTCCCCCTACAATGGCGACCGCACGCCTGCACGGGAGGCAAAATGTCCCAGCTTCCGGCTTTCACCCTCGCCGATGGCGCCGGCGAAGACCGCGCCTTCCCCTCCGGCCGCCCCTCCCTCCTCGCCTTCGTGAAGGAGGATTGCCCCACCTGCGGCCTCTCCATGCCCCTCATCCAGGCCGCCCACGAGGCCTTCGGCGATGCCGTCGACATCCTCGCCATCGGCCAGGAGGCAGAAGGCAACGCCGTCCTCGTCGAGCGCCACGGCCTCACCGCCCCCATGCTCGACGACAGCGCCCTGCACGCCTCCTACGCCTACGACCTCGATACCGTCCCCACCCTCATCCTCGCCGGCCCCGACGGGGACGAGCAGAAGCGCTTCATCGGTTTCGGTCGCGAGGACTGGCAGGAGCTCTTCGCCGACCTCGCGACAATCTCCGGCGTCGAGGCGCCGGATCCCGGCTGGGAGGTCTACCCCGACTCCCGTCCCGGCTGCGGCTCCCGTTCCGTCGAGCCCGGCACCGCCGAGCGGCTTGCCGCCGAGGCCGAGGGCAGCCCCCTGCGTGCCCGCCGCATCGACATCGGCGCCGGCGACGACCTCCACGAGTTCCTCTTCGACCAGGGCCTCACCGACGGCCTCCCCGTCGTGCCTCCCACCCCCGAGCGCGTCATGCGCATGCTCGAAGGCACCACCCGCGACGCCCAGGACGTCGTGGCCGTCGTTCCCCCGAACCTGGCCCCCGCCACCGTCGAGAAAGTGGCGATCAATGCCGTCATGGCCGGCTGCAAGCCCGAGTACCTGCCCGTCGTCATCACCGCCGTCGAGGCCTGCGTGACCGAGGAGTTCAACGCCCACGGTGTCTGGGCGACGACCATGGGCGCCGCCCCCGCGGTGGTCGTCAACGGACCCATCCGCCACCACATCGGCATGAACATGCGCCTCGGCGCCCTCGGCCAGGGCAACCGCGCCAACGCATCCATCGGCCGCGCCCTCCGCCTCGTCATGCGCAACGTCGGCGGCGCGAAACCGGGCGGCACCGAGCGCTCCACCCTCGGCACGCCCATGAAGTACACGCTCTCC
This sequence comes from Tepidiformaceae bacterium, assembly GCA_965214395.1. Classification (GTDB taxonomy): domain Bacteria; phylum Chloroflexota; class Dehalococcoidia; order Tepidiformales; family Tepidiformaceae; genus UBA2991. Next base: position 2,500,905 of record OZ243954.1, on the reverse strand, counting down.
TTCGCCGAGTGGGAGGAGCGCAGCCCCTGGGAGCCGATACACGTCGAGAAGGGCTTCAATCCCGACGACAGCGTCGTGACCGTCTTCCCCGCCACCAGCGGCCCCCAGCTCCTGGTCGACCAGACCGCCCGCACGGCCCGCGCCCTCACCGGCATCCTCGGCCTCACGATGGCCGCCGTCGGCAACCCCCGCACCCCGACCGGCCACGTCCTCTTCGTCGTCTGCCCCGAGCACGCCGACACCATCTGGCGTGACCGCTGGAGCAAGCAGCAGGTGCGCGACTACATCCTCGAAGTGACAAGCATGCCCCTGCGCGATCGCCTCGCCACCCCCGACGCGAGCGGCATCGAGCCCTCCCAGTTCGGCCCCGACGGCCCTACGGAGGAGCAGCTCGACAAGCTCTACTCGAAGTTCCGCGCCCCTGAGTTCATCCATATGGTCGTGGCCGGCAGCGAGGCCGGGAAGTTCTCCGCCGTCCTCGGCGGCTGGGCGAGCGCACCGGTCAGCCGCAAAATCGAAAACATTCCGTAACGTTTGGGACCGTTTCCCGCTGGCGCGTGCGGGAACCGCCGCCTACGCTGCATGTGCGGGTTGCGATGAGCGGCCCCGGAAGAGGTACTGCCATGAGCGGTGCGATTGGACCCGGCAGCGAGGGCATGAACCTGGAGCACATCAAGACGTGCGTCCGTTGTGGCCTGCGCTACGACTGGCGCCGGTCCTCCAGTACGTCCCTCAAGATGACCTACTGCAGCCACCTCTGCGAAGCCGGCGACCTCGGCTTCACCCTCGAAGCGCTTCTCCACGCCGAGCCGCCCGCCGCGACCGAGGTCGAGGCCTCCGAGCCCGAGACCGCCGCGATCTAGCCGCGCGAGCGCCGCCCTACTTGACGAGTGGCGTGTCCTCGCGGTTCGCCCACTCGTACATCGACCCGTCGTACACGCGCACATCCTCGTAACCCAGCAGGGTCAGGGCGAAGGCGGAGTGCGCCGCCCGGATGCCACCCTGGCAGTACGTAATCGTGCGCGCCCCCGGCGCCACGCCCGCCTCCTCCAGCAGCCGCTGCATCTCCTCCGCCGGCAGGAAGCGGCGCGTATCCGAGCGCTCGACCAGGTCCGTCCACTCCAGGTGACGCGCCCCCGGCACGTGCCCGACCCGCTTGTTCCCCCGCGAGTTCGACCCGTGCCACTCGCCGTCGCTGCGCACGTCGAGCACCGTGCAGGAGTCTGAGTCGTGCTCCCCAATCAGGTCCTCAGCGCTCGCGTGCAGCGAAGCCACCGTGCGTGACTCGAACGGACGCGCTTCCGGTCGCGTCCCGTGGAACGTCACCGGACGCCCCTCGGTGAGCCAACGGTGCCAGCCTCCGTTCAGCACCTTCGCCTTCGTGTGCCCGTAGTAGTTGAGCGCCCACCAGAGCCGCGCCGCAACGAGCGCGTTGTTGTCGTCGTACGTCACGACCGTCGTCTCCGCATCGACCCCGAGGCTGCCCATGAGCGCCGCGAAGTCGTCCGGCGGCATCACGAACATCCCCGCGCCGCCCTCGCGCTCGCCCTGCGCCTTGATGTAGTAGTGAACGGGCAGGTGCACCGCCCCCGGGATGTGCGCACGGCGATAGGCTTCAATCGTCGCGCAATCGATGATCCGCACCTGCGGGTCGTCCGCATGTTCCGCGAGCCAGTCCGGCTCCGCCAGCAACTCCGGTCGGGCGTACGGCATCGCTCACTCCTCGCGCTTCGAAGGTCCCGCGAAGGATAGGCCCAGCGCCCCCGCCCCGCTACGCCCGCAGGTGCTCCTCGAAGTACGACACCAGACGCCGCTCCATGTACTCCAGGCCCGCCGCGTCGCGGGGCATGTGGCGCTCCTCCGGGAAGATCTGGATGTCGTACGGCTTCTGCGCCGCCGTCAGCGCCGTGATCAGGCGGGCCGTGTGGCGGAAGTGCACGTTCTCGTCGACCATCCCGTGGACTAGCAGGAGCTTCCCCGCCAGCCCCTCCACGTGCGTCGTGACCGCCCCCTCGCGGTACCCCTCGGGGTTGTCCTGGGGCGTCGACATGTACCGCTCCGTGTAGCCAGTGTCGTACCCGTCCCAGTCGACCACCGGCGCCCCCGCCACCCCCACACGGAACACCCCCGGCGCGCGCATCAGCGACATGCAGGTCATGTAGCCGCCGTAGCTCCACCCGTAGATGCCCACGCGTTCGGGGTCGGCGATTCCTTCCTCCACCAGCTGCTCTACCGCCGCCACCTGGTCGTCCACCTCGACCGTGCCCATGCGCCGGTGCAGGTGCGCCTCGAACGCGAGCCCGCGGTTGGCGCTCCCCCGGTTGTCGACCGCCACCACGGCGAATCCCGCCTGCGCCAGGTACTGCGCGCGCAGGTCGACCGTCAGCGCCCAGTCGTCGAGAACGCGCTGGGCGTGCGGTCCCCCGTACACGGACACCACCAGCGGATGCGGACCCTCGCCCTCGGGCCGGTACAGCGTTCCGAACATGGGCGTGCCGTCCGCCGCCGACAGTAGCCGCAGCTCCGGAGGCCGCAGACCCTGTTCGGTGGCGGTCATGGCCCGCTCCTCGAACAGGGTGGCGATCGCCTCCCCGCCATCGGTGCGCCGCAGCGTTGCCACCGCGGCCCGCTCTCGCGACGAGAACGTGTCGACGAACGTGCTCCCGTCCGGCGCTACGGCGCAGCCATGCACCCCCGCCGCGACCGTCAGGCGTTCCACCTCCCCTCCATCCAGCCCTACCCGGTACAGGTGGCGTTCGACCGCCCCCTCGCGCGTCCCGCTGAAAAACACCGACCGCCCCTCCTCGTCCACCTCCACGATGCGCGTCACCACCCACTCCCCCTCGGTTAGCTGCCGCAATTCCGCCAGGTCGCCGCCGTACAGGTAGAGGTGCCGGAAGCCCGTGCGCTCGCTGGACCACAGCATTTCACCCGAATCGAGGAAACGGAAGTCGCCGAGGTTGAGCCAGGGCTCGCTGCGCTCCTCCAGCGTGCGCAGCACCGTCCCCGTGTCCGGGTCGAAGAGGTGGAGGCGAAGTTCCGTCTGTTCGCGGTTCAGCACGACCGCCGCGAGTACACCGTCCTGCCGCCAGACGACTCGGGGCAGGTAGATGTCCTCCTCGTCGCCGAGGTTCATCCAGACCGGCTCGCCGCCGCCCGCCGCGACCACTCCCAGCCGCACCCGCGCATTCGGCGCCCCGGCGAACGGGTATCGGTGGTGCTCCGTGTCGAGGGCGTCTTGCCCCTGGTGGACGATGGGGTAGTCGGGAATGTGGCGCGCATCGACCTCCACGAACGCGATCCGGGAACCGTCGGGCGACCACCAGAAGCCGTCGGATTGCCCAAACTCCTCCTGCGCAATGAAGTCGGCAAGGCCGTTCGTGAACCCGTCCTCCGCCCCGCTCGTGAGCTGCCGCGCCTGCCCGCCCGACGCCGGCATCGCGAACAGCTCCCCCTCCCGCACGAATGCGAGCCGCGTGCCGTCGGCGGTCAGCCGCGGCGTGATCGCCCCCTCCGCCCCCGCGATCGCGACCGGCTCGCTGTCCCCCACGATGAGCCGCGGTCCCTCGCCCCCCGGCAGCAGGATGGTGCGTGCCGCCGCCTTCGAGGCGAAGCGGAAGTCCGTTACGCCCACGTCCCGTAGGCGGGCACGCTCCCGGCGCAGCTCCTCCTCCCGCGAGATGGGACCATCCCCGCCCGCCGGCCCTGCCAGCGCCTTCCGCTCTCCGCTCGCGATGTCATACAGCCAGAGGCTGCGCACGAGCCCGCCATCCTCGGTCGCGAGGTAGGCGATGCCGCTCCCGTCGGGTGTAAACGACCACCGTGCGGGCCCGCCCATGCCCGGCCGTGGATAGCGCGCCACCTGCTCGATCGAGATGCGCTCGTACGGAGCCGTCACGTCCCCAGCGCCTCCCCCCGCAGCACCTCGATCCCCTCCAGCGACTTCGGCGTCGCTGCCGATAGCACCTCCGCCTCGTCCTCGGTCACGAGCACGTCGTCCTCGATGCGGATACCGCCGAAGTCCAGCAATCCATCGACCCGCCCCCAGTCGACGTCGCTCCGGTACCGCTCGCGCAGATTCGCATCCTCCAGCAGCGCCCGGATGAAGTAGATGCCCGGTTCGATCGTCACGACATACCCCGGTTGCAGCGGCAGGTCCGCGCGCAGGTAGCGCAGCGTCGGACGGTCGCTCGGCGCGCGCCCCTCGAGGCAGCCGCCCGTATCGTGGGTCGCCAGCCCAAGCATGTGGCCGAGCCCGTGCGGGAAGAACAGCGCCTGCGCGTCGCGCTCGACCAGGCCCTCGGGTTCGCCCCGCAGCAGCCCCAGGTTGATGAGCCCCCGTGCGATCTCGATGCTCGCCGCGAGATGCAGATCCTTGTACTCGACCCCCGGCCTCGCCCCCGCGATCCCCTGCTCCTGCACCCTCAGCACGAGCTCGTACAGGTCGCGCTGGACCCCCTCGAAGCGCGCCCCCACCGGGTACGTGCGCGTCACGTCGCTGGCGTAGCCGCCCACCTCCGCCCCCGCGTCCACCAGGACCAGCTCCCCCTCGCCGAACTCCCGCGCGGTCGGGGCGAAGTGCAGCGTGGCCGCGTTCGGCCCGCCCCCGACTATCGACCCGTACGCCGTCCGCTCCGCCCCCGCCCGGAAGAACTCGACCTCGATCTCGACTTGCAGCGCGCGCTCCGACATCCCCGCCCGCGCCTTCCGTATCCCCGCCATGTGCCCTCGGTGGGTCGCCGCCGCCGCCTCCCGCATCAGCGCCAGTTCCTCCGCGTCCTTCGCCCGCCGCAGCTCCGCCACCACGGTCCGCAGCCGCTCGTTCTCCTCCTCGTCCGTCGCAAACTCGAGGCCGGCCCACGACTCGATCCCGTACTCCGCCGCCCGCAACTCGATGTCGTCGTTTCCGATGACCGCCACCGGCTCTCCCCGCCGCCGCTCCAGCCACGCCCCCAGCGCGGACGCCGCCTGCACGCGCTCCAACCCCGAGGCCTCTCCCACCGCCGCCAGCGATGGCCCGTCCCCGGTCCACACCCGCTCCGCCGCTTCCGGTTGTGGCACGAACAGCGTCCAGCCCTCCCCGGCGTCGAAGGCGAGCACCCCGCCCTGCTGCCCCACCCCCGCCAGGTAGCGATGCTCCGGGTGCGCGTGGTACTCGTGGAACTGGTCCGTCCCCGCGATGGGCAGCATCAAGCCCGCCGGCACGAGCACGACTCCCCGGTCGAGATCCCAGCGCGCCGCCGCCCGCTCCCGCCGCTCGGTCACGAGCGCCGCCGTGTGATGGTCCTGCATGCCCGCAGTGTAGCGATCTCGTGTCGATCCCCGCCCGCGCCGGTGTACGCTGGAGGCGACCCGGCTGGCGCCGCTCATGCCTGCGGCAGGGGGCTCCGTGAACGCCCGCGCCACCAATCTCGCCCTCTTCTTCCTCCTCCTGCTGGAGCTGGTCTCCGGGCTCGGCAGCTTCCTTGCCGGCAGCCCCGAGGGGCAGTGGGTCTTCTGGTTGCACAGTGCGGGCGGCCTCTCGGTGGTCGTCCTGCTCGTCTGGAAGTGGCGCATCGTCGTGCGCTCCTTCGCCCGCCGTGGCGCTGGGCTCTGGTCGTTCGCTCCCGCCCTCCTGGGCGTGCTCTTCCTCGGGATTCTCGTGACCGGCCTCTGGTGGCTGCTCGTCGGTCGCGGAACCCTGCTCGTCCCCATCTACGGCGAGATGCGCCCCCTCGTGCTGCACACCATCCTCGGCCTTGCGCTCGTTCCCCTCTTCGCCCTTCACGTCGTGTTGCGCTGGCCGAAGCGTCCCGCTGCCGCCTTCGCGAGCCGGCGAGCCGTCCTGCGCCTGTTCGCCGTGGGCGGAGCCGGCTTCGCCCTCTCCCGCGGGCTCGCCGTCGCCGCCCCGCACTCCGGCCCCGACCGGCGCTTCACTGGCTCCCGCGAGGAGGCCAGCTTCACCGGAAACAGCCACCCCGTCACCAACTGGCTCGGCGACAACCGCCAGCGCATCCCCGCCGGCGAGTGGCGCCTCGAAGTCCACGGCGAAGTGAATGAGCCGCTCATCCTCGGCTACGACGAGTTGACCGACCTTGCCGGGCGAACCCGCCGCGCCACCCTCGACTGCACCGGTGGCTGGTACACGGTGCAGGACTGGAGCGGTGTTCCCCTCACCGCCCTCCTCGAACGCGCCGGACTCACGGACGACGCTCGCAGCATCGTCGTCACCTCCGCGACTGGCTTCAGCCGTCGCTTCGGGCTGGTCACAGCCCCTCGCCTCCTCCTCGCGACGCAGGTCGGCGGCGAGCGGCTCAGTTCGGGCCACGGCTTCCCCGTGCGGCTCGTGGCGCCGGGCCGTCGCGGCTACAACTGGGTGAAGTGGGTGGTCAGCATTGAGGTCAGCTCCCGCCCGGGCTGGTGGCAGTCCCCCCTCCCGACCCAGTAGGCGCCTTTGCCCTCGCACTTCGCCTAGCATGGCGCCGGACGCCCCATGCAGATTGCCGGTGCAACGACAGAAGTCCTCGTCTTCGACCTCTTCGGGGTGCTGATCGCCTTCGACGACGACCTCGTGACCGCCCGCCTCGCACGGCATTGCGCCGACCCCGCCGACGCCTTCGGGCGACTGCACAAGCTCACCGCCCGCCACGACATCATCACTGGCGCCTCGACCCTGCCCGAGGTCCACCGGGAGCTCGTCGACACCCATGGGCTCGCGTTGGCTTATCCCGAGTTCGAGGCCGCCTGGCTGGAGCCCTACCACGAGCCGATTCCCGGCATGGCGGAACTGGTGAAGGCGCTCTCCGGGCACTACCGCCTGGTGCTGCTGTCCAACGTCGACCGCGACTACTGGCAGGTCGTCAGGGCGATGCACCCGGAACTGGACTCCTTCGAATCCCTGCTCGTCTCCTGCGCCCTCCGCAGGGCCAAGCCCGATCCGGAGGTGTTTCGCTACGTCTGCCGGCTGACGGGCACGAAGCCCTCGCAGTGCTTCTTCGTCGACGACACAGCCCTGAACGTCGAGGCAGCGCGCGCGCTCGGGTTCCACGGCCACGTCTTTCGCACCGTCGAGGGCCTCACCACGGAGTTGCGGGAGGCGGCCGCCAGCAAGGTGTAGCCGACCACCGCAGGCACGTTTACCACCCCCTCGCGTAGGATCAGGAGCGATGCCCCTGACCGAGTTCGGGCCCGTTCAGCACCTCTCCGCGGATGCCGTGGGCCAGCCGGGACAGCGCCGCTTTCGCTTGCGCGCCATCAGCGAGGCGGGTAGCTACGCGTTTGTCTGGATGGAGAAGGAGCAACTCTCCGCCATCGGCGAGGCCATTGAGACGACGCTTGAGCATGCTGGCGCCGACCTTGCCGCTTCCGGCCCCGGTGAACCCGAGCCCGTGTTCCCCCTCCAGCCCAACTACGAACTCGACGTGCGTGCCGGGCGCCTCTCTCTCGGCCTGAACGAGGAGACGCGCACCATCGTCGTCGTCGGTGCCGAAGGAGCCACTGAGGCTGAGGGCGAAGCCATCTCCATCGAGTTTGATTTCGACACTGCTCGCCGCCTGCGCGCCCAGATCACCGAGGTGGTTGCCGCCGGCCGGGCGCCGTGCCCCTTCTGCGGCGCCCCCATCGATCCCGAGGGGCACGTCTGCCCGCGCTCCAACGGTCACCAGCGCGAAGAGGAGTAGGGCTCTCCCCTACAGCCCCCGCAGGAATGCGATCATCGCCTCGTTCACCGGCTCGGCGGCTTCCTGCTGCGTCCAGTGACCGACTCCGGGGATCATGACTGCGTCCCGCAGGTTCGGCGCGGCCGCCTCCATCTGCTTCCGCCAGTCCGGCCCCATGAGGCTGACCACGAGGTCGCGGTCCCCCGTGATGAAGAGCGAGGGCGGCGTCACCTTTTTCCCGTTGAAGGCCGCCATCAGCTCCCAGTTGCGGTCGATGTTGCGGTACCAGTTCAGACCGCCGCGGAAACCCGCGCGCTCGAACTCGCCCGTGAAGAGGTCGAGGTCGGCTTCCGTCAGCCACGCCGGGAGGTCGTCCCCGGGGTCCTGCATCTGGTCCAGGAAGCCTGCCGTCTTCGGGAGCGCCGTTGCCGCCGGATTTGGCGGGCAGTCCCCCGAGGCCGTGTAGAGCAGCATCCGCATGGAGCGGCGCACATCCGCCTCCATCTCCGCTTCCGCCTTGCCCGGCTCCTGGAAGTAGAGCTGGTAGAAGAAATTGTCGCCGAACCGTTGCTTCATCCCCTCGGTCGGTGGGATCTTCCCCGACCACGCGCTCGGCGGGACGCTGAGGCCTGCCACGGCACGGATGCGGTCAGGGCGCAGGATGGCCGTGTTCCACGCGACAGGCGCGCCCCAGTCGTGCCCGATGATCGCCGCCTGCTCCTCCTCCAGCGCATCCAGCAACCCCACGATGTCTCCGATGAGGTGGAGCTGCGTGTACGCCCCGATCGCCTCCGGCGCGTCCGTCTGGCCGTAGCCCCGTTGGTCCGGCGCGACCGCGTGGAACCCCGCCTCCGCCAGTGCCACCAGCTGGTGCCGCCACGAGTACCACGACTCCGGGAAGCCGTGGCACATCACCACCAGCGGCCCCTCCCCCGCCTCCGCGATGTGCATGCGAATGCCATTCGTCTCCACGAAACGGTGCGTGATCTCCGTCATACCGACCTCCCGCGCGCATCCTAGCGCCTCCCCTCGCAACGGAACTCGCTAGACTCCCGGCCACTGAGAGAGGTATCGCCATGCGGTTTGGAGTCCACCTGATCCAGCAGAACATCGAGATGGCGGAGCTGCGCCGCCTCTGGACCTGGGCCGATACCGCCGGCTTCGACTGGATCGACGCCTCCGACCACTTCTACGAAGCCCCCCTCGTGCACGAGAACCACGGTGACTATTGGGAGGGAACCACCATCATGACCGCCCTCGCCTGCGAGACGAAGAACCTGCGCATCGGCTCGCTCGTGTTGGGCATGAACTACCGCCACCCTGCCGTCCTCGCCAACGCCCTCGCCGCCATGGACCACCTCAGCGGCGGCCGCATCGAGCTCGGCATCGGCGCTGGCTGGTACGAGGACGAGTACCGCGCCTACGGCATCCCCTTCCCGCCCCTCGGCAAGCGCCTCGACATCCTCGAGGAGGGCATCAAGGTCATCCGCCTGCTCCTCACCGAGGACCACGTCAATTTCGAGGGCGAGCACTTCACCCTCACCGATGCCTGCTGCAACCCCAAGCCCATGCAGGAACGCCTGCGCATCTGGGGCGGTGGCGTTGGGCGCAAGCGCACCCTGCCCATGATCGCCCGCCTCTGCGACGGCTGGAACGGCCCCTACCTCACCCCCTGGCAGTTCCGCCACCTCTCCCGTGTCCTGCGCGAAGCCTGCGACCGCGAGGAGCGCGACTTCGACGAGATCGAGAAGAGCGTCAATCTCAGTTTCCACCTCGCCGCCAACGAGGCCGCCCGTGCCCGCGCCGAGGAGCACACGCGCACGGTCTTCGGCGGCGCCATCGATACCTGGCGCGAGCGCGGGCTGATCATGGGTACCCCCGGCGAGGCCAGGGAGCTGGTCGCCGAGTACCAGGACCTCGGCTGCGACCTCCTCAACATCGCCCTCCGCCCGCCCCTCGACTGGGAGGCGCTCGAGGCCTGGGCAGAGGAGGTCATCCCCGCCTTCCAGTCGGAGTGAGCGCCCACGGCCGGCTCTCCGGCGGACGACCGGAGTCGCCCGTTACCCCGTTGTTGGGGAGAATCACTCTTGGCGGTTCGGGCCGGCGAGCCTTCGCTCACGAAATGCGAAGTCCCGTCGGCGACCGCGGCCAACCAGACGCCAGCGCCGCACCGCTCCCACTGAACGAATGATGAATGCTCTTGAGACGGACACCCCATGACCGCGACTGCCGAATCTGAGGTCGCCAACGCACTGCGGCGCAACATCGCCATCATCGCGCACGTCGACCATGGCAAGACGACCCTCGTCGATGCCATGCTCCACCAGAGCGGGGTCTTCCGCGCGAACGAGCGCGTGGAGGAACGCGCGCTCGACAACATCGACCTCGAGCGTGAGCGCGGCATCACCATCATGGCCAAGAACACGGCCATCCGGCATCGCGATTGCATCGTCAACATCGTCGACACGCCCGGCCACGCCGACTTCGGCGGGGAGGTCGAGCGCACGCTGACCATGGTTGATGGCGTGCTGCTGCTCGTCGACGCCTCCGAGGGCCCCCTGCCGCAGACGCGTTTCGTCCTGGGCAAGGCCCTCGAGCACGGCCTGCCCGCCATCGTTGTCATCAACAAGATCGACCGCAAGGATGCGCGGCCCGCGGAAGTGCTCGACGAGGTCTACGACCTCTTCATCGACCTCGAAGCGACCGAGCAGCAGATCGACTTCCCGGTCGTGTACGCGAACGCCAGGGCGGGCGTCGCCAGCCTCGACCCGGACGAGGCAGGACTGAACCTGCGCCCCTTGCTCGACGCGATCGTCGAGCAACTGCCGCCGCCTCGCGGGAACCCGGAGGCCGCCCTCCAGATGCGGGTGGCGAACCTCGACTCAAGCGACTACCTGGGCCGCATCGCCATCGGGCGGATCGTCAACGGCCGCGTCGCCCTCGGCGACGAGATCGCCGTGTCGAAGCTCGATGGCTCGGTTGCGGGAACCCGCGTCACCCGGCTGTTCGTCTTTGACGGACTGGAGCGGGCCGAGGTGGAGCAGGCCGCGGCCGGCGACGTCATCTGCCTCGCCGGGATCGACGACATTACCATCGGCGAGACCATCACCGCTCCCGACGATCCCCGGTCGTTCCCTCCCATGCACGTGGATGAGCCGACGGTCTCCATGATCTTCGGGGTGAACACCTCGCCCCTGGCCGGGCAGGATGGGCAGTACGTCACCTCCCGCAAGCTGCGCGAGCGGCTTGAGCGCGAGCTGGTCAGCAATGTCTCGATTCGCGTCCAGGACACCGACTCGGCTGACCAGCTGCAGGTGATCGGCCGTGGCGAGCTGCAGCTTTCGATTCTTATCGAGATGATGCGTCGCGAGGGTTACGAGCTGCAGGTCGGCCGGCCCCGCATCGTCACCCGCGAGCGAGGCGGCCGCGTCGAGGAACCGTTCGAGGAACTGGTAATCGATGTGGCAGAGGACTACCAGGGCACGGTTATCGAGAAGCTCAGCGCACGTCGAGCGAAGATGACCCGCATGGTGAACCACGGCAGCGGCCGCGTCCGGCTCGAGTTCCTGATCCCGACGAGAGGCGTCATCGGGTTCCGCTCTCAGTTCCTCACCGACACCCGCGGCACCGGCATCATGAACCACCTCTTCGCCGGCTGGGAGCCCTGGAACGGGCCCATCGCCGGACGCCCGAGCGGGGCACTGGTGGCCGACCGCGCGGGGACGGCCACCGCCTACGCCATCCACAACCTGCAGGAGCGCGGCGAGATATTCATCGGGCCCGGTACGCAGGTCTACGAGGGGATGATCATCGGCGAGAACGCCCGCCCATCCGACATGGACGTGAACGTCACGAAAGAGAAGAAGCTCACGAACATGCGGGCGTCCGCTGCCGACGAGGCCCTTCGCCTGGTCCCGCCGAGGCTCCTGAACCTGGAGCAATCGATCGAGTTCATCAACGATGACGAACTCGTGGAGGTCACGCCCGGCAGCATCCGCTTGCGCAAGCGCATCCTCGGGGCGACGCCGAGGGCCAGGAGCCAGTCCGCGGGAGCGAGCGCGGAGTAGCCGAGGGACCAGCCGGCGGGAGTGAGCGCGGAGGGCAGCGGAGCAGCCGAAGGACCAGTTGCCGCGAGTGAGCGCGGAGCGTAGCGGAGCAACCGAAGGACCAGTCGTCGCGAGTGAGCGCGGAGCGTAGCGGAGCAGCCGAAGGAGCCAATCGTATTGACACGGCCCCCCGCGGCGGGCAACGTGCGCGCACAGAACTCCCGGAGGTTCCCATGTCCGACGAAAGCTACGCACCCGACCCCACCAGGGACCACGAGACGGTCTCCATCTATCCCATCGACGACGACGTCAAGGAAGAGCTGCTCAACACCGTTGGTGAGGCTGTCCTTAACTGGTCGACCAAGGACGGCTGGCCCGTCGGCGTGATGCACGCCGTGGTCTGGGCGAAGGGCTCCTTCTGGATGACCGCCGCCGCCCACCGCCACCGCATGGCCGCCCTGCGCCGCGACCCGCGCTGCTCCGTCGTGCTGACGAGCACCGGCACCCACCTGGGCCCCGGCAAGACGATCACCGCCAAGACCCGCTGCATCATGCACGAGGACCGCGAGACGAAGGACTGGTTCTACCACGCCCTCTCCTTCCGCCCCGGGGCCGACCCCGAGCAGGCGGCCGCCTTCGAGAAGACTCTCGACTCGCCCTTGCGCGTCGTCATGGAGCTCGTGCCCGAGAAGTGGATCACCTTCGACGGCGCCAAGATGGGCATGGCCACTGCCGGTGTGCTCCCCGACGACAAGAAGGGGCCTCCCCTCAGCTCCGACGCCGTCCGCCTGCAAAAGGAGCTCGAGGCCCGCGGCCTGGCCAATCGCGACTCGTAGCCAGGCGCGACTAGCTGCGTCTCGCCCCGTTCCAATCCGCAGGGTACGGTCGTCATAGACCCTTCGCGGAGGAAGTGTCGTGCGTGTGGGAATCCTGACTGGCGGAGGCGACTGCCCCGGTCTGAACGCTGTCATTCGCGCTGTCGTCACCAAGGGCGAACGCCAGTACGCCGACGAGGTCGTCGGCTTCCGCAACGGCTGGGCGGGTGTCATGGAGGGCGACGTGATGCCCCTCAGCGCCGAGCGCTGCCGCGACATCCTGCCCCTCGGCGGAACCATCCTCGGGACCTCCCGCGCCAACCCCTACTCCATCGAGGGCGGCGCCCAGGCCGTCCGCGCGACCATTGAGCGCGAGGCAATCGAAGCCCTCGTCGCCGTCGGTGGCGACGACACGCTCGGTGTGGCCGGTCAGCTCGCGAAGGAAGGCGTCTCCGTCGTTGGCGTTCCCAAGACCATCGACAATGACCTCGGCGTCACCGAGCTCACCTTCGGCTTCCACACCGCCGTGCAGACCGCCACCGAGGCCATCGACCGGTTGCGCACGACCGCCGAGTCCCACCACCGCGTCATGGTCGTGGAAGTCATGGGCCGTGACACCGGCTGGATCGCGACCTATGCCGGCATCGCCGGTGGCGCCGCCGAGATACTCATCCCCGAGGAACCCTTCGACATGGCCGCCGTCTGCGACCGCCTCCGCGCCCACCACGGGCGCGACGTCTCCGCCTCCGTCGTCGTCGTGGCCGAGGGCGCCCGCCCCCGCGACGGCGAGATCGTCGTCCAGAGCGACCAGCGCGATGCCTTCGGGCACGTTCGCCTTGGCGGGGTCGGCCGCGTCGTCGCCGACGAGATCGAAGCCCGCACCGGCTTCGAGACGCGCCTCACCGTGCTCGGCCACGTGCAGCGCGGCGGCACCCCCACCGCCTTCGACCGCGTCCTCGCCACCCGCTTCGGCATCGCCGCCATCGACGCCGTCCACGACGGCCACTCGGGCAAGGCCGCCGTCCTCCAGGCCAACCAGATCCGCCTCGCCCCCCTCGACGCCCTCACCTCCGAGACCAGGCACGTCGACCGCACCCTCTACGAAACCGTGGCAGGCGCCCTCGTTGCGTTCTCGGACTAAGGGCCGGGCCAGCTCGCTCCCTACGAACAGCCGCTAGCCAACAGCCACGAGCCGCCCGCTATAGTCCCCCCATGCCGCCACGACCCTTCCGCATCGATGTCCCTGACTCCGTCCTCGACGACCTTCGAGACCGCCTCGGCCGCACGCGCTGGCCCGACGCCATCCCCGACACCGGTTGGGACTACGGCGCCGATGTGGGCTACGTCCGCGAGCTCTGCGACTACTGGCGCAACGAATACGACTGGCGTGCCCAGGAGGCCGCGCTCAACGCCTGGCCGGGGTTCCTCTGCGAGGTTGACGGCGTCGACATCCACTACTGGCACGTCCGCGGCCAGGGGCCGGACCCCCACCCCCTCCTCCTCACGCACGGCTGGCCGGGCTCCATGTTCGAGTTCCTTAACTTCATCGGGCCCCTTACCGACCCCGCCGCCCACGGCGGCGACCCCGCCGACGCGTTCGACGTCGTCATTCCCTCCATCCCCGGCTTCGGCTGGAGCGGCAAGCCCCGCGAGCGCGGCTGGGGCCCCTCCCGCGTCGCCGCCGCCCTCGACCACCTCATGACCGCCGAGCTCGGCTACGACCGCTACGGCGCCCAGGGCGGCGACTGGGGCGCCATCATCAGCACGCGCCTGGGCGCGGCCCACGCGGACAACCTGAGCGGCATCCACCTCAACATGGCCCTCGCCGGTCCCCCCGACCCGCCCACCGAGGCGGACCAGGCGGGCCTTGCCTCGCGCCGCGCCTTCCAGGCCCAGGAGACGGGCTACAGCAACGTCCAGGGGACGAAGCCGCAGTCCCTCGGCATCGCCCAGGCCGACTCCCCCGCCGGTATCGCCGCCTGGATCACGGAGAAGTTCCGCAGCTGGAGCGATTGCGACGGCGACGTCGAGTCGCGGTACTCGAAGGACACGCTCCTCACCAACATCATGTTCTACTGGGCGCCCAACAGCATCGCCTCGGCCGCCCGCATCTACTACGAGGCCCGCGCCGAGGGAGGCATGGGCCGGGGCCCCGGTGCCGGGCCCATCGCCGTCCCCACCGGCTTCGCCGCCTTCCCCGGCGAGATCCTGCAGAGTCCCCGGCACTGGGTCGAAGCCGCCTACAACCTCGTGCACTACACGGAGATGCCCGCAGGCGGCCACTTCGCCGCCCTTGAGGAGCCCGACCACCTCCTCGCCGACGTGCGCGTCTTCTTCCGGCAGGTGCGCTAGCGCCTATCCCCTCACAGCGCCCCCTAAACGCCGCTCGGGATATACTCCCTCGCGCGGATTTCGCCGCGACACCCGTTTGCGGTCGCATGCCTGGAAGGACCACGGATAGCGAGATGCCAAGCCAATCGAAACAGGAATGGCTCGAAGGAACCTACCGCAAGGCGGTCGAGCGCAACCCCGAGCGAGCCGAGTCGTTCCGCACTACCGGCGAGACCGTCCTCGACCCCGTCTATGCCCCTGAGGATGCCCCTGGCAACGGCGACCTCGGCTTCCCCGGCGAATACCCCTTCACCCGCGGCGTCCAGCCCACCATGTATCGCGGGCGCCTCTGGACCATGCGCCAGTACGCCGGATTCGGCACCGCCGAGGAGTCGAACGAGCGCTACCGCTACCTCCTCGACCAGGGCCAGACCGGCCTTTCCGTCGCTTTCGACCTGCCCACCCAGATCGGCTACGACTCCGACGACCCGATGGCCCTCGGCGAGGTCGGCAAGGTCGGGGTCGCGATCGACTCGATCGACGACATGCGCACCCTGTTCAAGGACATTCCCCTCGACCGCGTCACCACCTCCATGACCATCAACGGCACCGCCGCCGTCCTCCTCGCCCTCTATATCGCCGTCGGCAAGGAGCAGGGCGTGCCCGTTGGGAAGCTCGGCGGCACGGTCCAGAACGACATCCTCAAGGAGTACATCACGCGCGGGACGTGGATCTATCCGCCCACGCCCAGCATGCGTCTCATCACGGACGTGTTCCGCTACTGCTCCGAGAGCGTGCCCCGCTGGAACACCATCTCCATCTCCGGCTACCACATGCGCGAGGCGGGCAGCACCGCCGCCCAGGAGATCGCATTCACCCTTGTCAACGGCATCGCTTACGTCGATGCGGCCGTTGCCGCCGGCCTCGATGTCGACGCCTTCGCGGGACGCCTCAGCTTCTTCTTCGCCTGCCACAACAACCTTCTCGAGGAAGTCGCGAAGTTCCGCGCCGCCCGCCGCATCTGGGCGACCATCATGAAGGAGCGCTTCGAGGCCCAGAACCCGCGCTCCATGATGCTCCGCTTCCACACGCAGACGGGCGGGGCCACCCTCACTGCCCAGCAGCCCGAGAACAACATCATCCGCACCACCCTGCAGGCCCTCGCCGCCGTCCTCGGCGGGACGCAGTCCCTGCACACCAACTCGATGGACGAGGCCCTCTCCCTGCCTACCGAGAAGGCCGTCCAGACCGCCCTCCGCACGCAGCAGGTCATCGCCTTCGAGAGCGGCGCCGGCGACGTCATCGACCCGCTCGGCGGCTCCTGGTACATCGAGTCTACGACCGACCGCCTCGAGGGTGAGGCGCGCGACTACCTGAAGACCATCGAGGACCTCGGCGGCGCCCCCGCCGCCCTCGAGCAGGGCTTCCAGCAGCGCGAGATTCAGGAAGCCTCCTACCGCTACCAGCGCGAGATCGAGGAGAAGGACCGCGTCATCGTCGGCGTCAACGACTTCACCGTTACCGGCGAGGAGCCGCCCGAGCTCCTGCGCGTCGACCCCTCCATCGGCCAGCGCCAGATCGAGCGCCTCCAGGCCCTCCGCGCCGACCGCGACAACGCCGCTTCCGACGCCGCCATCTCCGCCCTCGAGGAGGGCGCCCGCGGCACGGACAACCTCATCCCCCTCATCGTTGCCGCTGTCGAGGCGCGCGCCACGCTCGGCGAGATCAGCCACTCCCTGCGCCGCGCCTGGGGCGAGTACCGCGAGATCGTGGTCGTCTGATGGCCGAGGACGACACCCGAAGCTTCGCGGACGACCGCCGCCGTCTCCTCGGCGAGCTTGAGCTCGAACGCAATCAGCTCCTGCGCAACATCGAGACCTGCCGCATCCGCGACATCGAGCGCCCGATGATCGACGAGTGGTCCCTCAAGGACATCGTCGGCCACGTTGCCAGCTGGGAGGCGGAGGTCGTCAGCGCTCTCCGCGACATCCAGGAAGGCAGGCGCCCGGCTCTTCTCGACTTCGAGAACGAACGCATCGACGCCTGGAACGAGGACCACGCCGCGCGCAAGCGCAGTCTTACCTTCTGGAGCGTCCTCGAACAGCTCAAGGCCGGCCGCGAACGCCTGCTTGCCATCGTCGCCGAGTTCGACGACGGGGCGATCGGCGAGGAGGGGCGCGTCCCCAACCGCCTGCTCCAGGTGGTCGCGCAACACGACCGTGAGCACTGGCACGTGATCGCCGCCTTTCTCGCCGGAATGCCCGGTGTGCGCGAATCCAGCGCCCCCGGAAGCAACTAGAACCCAAAGGAGCCCCATGCTCAGCAAGGTCCACCACGTTGGCATAGTTGTCCGCAGCGCCGACGATGCGCTCGGTTTCTACCGCGATGCCCTCGGCCTCCCCGTCAGCGTCGACCGCGTCATCGAGGACCAGGGCGTCCGCGGCGTCCTCCTCCCTTGCGGCGATGCCGAGATCGAGTTGCTGGAGCCGACGCGCGAGGACACCGGCGTGGCCCGCTTCCTCGAAGGCCGGGGCGAAGGCATGCACCACGTCTGTCTTGAGTCAGACGACTGCGCCGCCGACCTCAAGGCGGCTGCGGAGGGCGGCGTCCAGCTCATCGACCAAGCTCCCCGAGCCGGGCTCGCCGGCATGATCGGCTTCCTCCACCCCAAGTCGAACCACGGCGTCCTCATCGAGTACGCCACGCCCGTCGAGGAATCCCACGTCGGCCCCAGCGACGACGCCCTCGCGAAGCGCATCGACCACATCGGCATCGTCGTGCAGGACATCCCCACCGCTGCCGCCACCTACGAGCGCCACTTCGGCTTCACCCTCGACCCCGATCTGGGCGGCAAGGTCGACCGGCTCGGCATCGAGAATGCCTTCATGCTCGCCGGTAACGCCCATCTCGAATTCATCCGGCCCCTCGGCGACGAGGGACCGGTCGCCAAGTTCGCCGCCGAGCGGGGCGAGGGCTCGTTCCTCCTCTCGCTCGCCGTCGCCGATGCAGACGCCACCGTGGAGTCCCTCCGCGCCGGTGGCGCCCGCGTCGGCGATGCCAACGGCGGCGTCGCCTTCGTCTCTCCCCGCTCGTCCTTCGGCGTCAACCTGCAGTTGGTCGAGCGATCCTGACCCCACCGAACACAGGAGCAGCACCATGAGCGCATCCCCAGAGACCACTACCGATCAGAAGATCCGCGTCCTTATCGCCAAGCCGGGCCTCGATGGCCACGACCGCGGCGCCAAGATCGTCGCCCGCGCCCTGCGCGACGGCGGCTGCGAGGTCATCTACACCGGCATCCGCCAGACCCCGCAGATGATCGCCGAGGCCGCCCTCCAGGAGGACGTCGACGTCGTCGGCCTCAGCATTCTCTCCGGCGCCCACCTCGAGCTCTTCCCCCGCATCGTCGAGGAGCTGAGGTCTCGCGGCCTCGACGATGTCACCCTCTTCTGTGGCGGCATCATCCCCGAGGAGGACACGGAGGCGCTCGAGGCGATGGGCTTCAGCGCGATCTTCCGTCCCGGCACCAACACCCGGGACATCGTGTCGTTCGTGTACGACAACGCCTCCTCCGAGTGAGCGACCTGATCGAACGGTTCCTCGCGGGCGAGCGCCGCGCCCTCTCCCGCATCCTCACGCGTGTCGAGAACGGCACGCCCGAGGGGCGTGAGTACCTGCGCCAGCTCTATCCCCGCTCCGGCCGCGCCCACACGATCGGCGTGACCGGCGGCGCCGGCTCCGGCAAGAGCAGCCTCACCGGCGCGCTCGCCGGCGAACTCCGCAGGCGCGGGCACGAGGTCGGCGTCATCGCCGTCGACCCCTCCAGCCCCTTCACCCAGGGCGCCATCCTCGGCGACCGCATCCGCATGCAGGACCTCGTCCTCGACCCCGGGGTCTTCGTCCGCAGCATGGCCAGCCGCGGCGCCCTCGGCGGTCTCGCCCCCACGATCGACGACGTTGTCGCGGTGATGGACGCCTTCGGCTTCCCCTACGTCTTCATCGAGACCGTGGGCGCGGGCCAGGACGAGGTCGAGATTGCCGGCACCGCCCTCACGACCGTGCTCGTCAACAACCCCGGCACGGGCGACGACATCCAGGCGCTCAAGGCCGGCATCATCGAGATCGCCGACATCCTCGTCGTGAACAAGGCCGACCGCCCTGGCGCGGACGTGCTCGTGAGCCAGCTGCGCGCGTTGCTCTCGCTCGCACCCAGCGAGGGCCGCGACATCCCCATCCTCTCGACCGTCGCTACCGCGGGCGATGGCGTGCCCGCCCTCATTGACGCTATCGACGAGCACCGCGCCTGGCTCGACAGCTCCGGCGAGCTCGACAAGCACCGCCGCCAGGAGGCGCGTCACCAGGTGCTCTCCGTCGCCCAGCGCATCCTCCTTGAGCGCATCCGCAACGCCACCTCCGAGGACGCCCTCGGCGAGCTCGTGGCCCAGGTCGCCGGGCGCGGCCTTGACCCGCATACGGCGGCCGAACAGCTCGTCGAGCAGGGCGAACTCGTGTGAGCGACGCCCGGCAGCGTATCCGCGCTCGTTTCCGCAAGGGCGAGCGCGTGCGCCACATCTCCCACCTCGACGTCCTCCGCTACTGGGAGCGCGCCATCCGGCGCGCCGAGCTGCCCCTCCTCTATTCGCAGGGCTTCACCCCCCACCCCAAGATCGCGTTCGCGGCGCCCCTCCCGCTCGGGTTTATCGGCGAAGGCGAGATCATCGAGGTGCTGCTGGAGGAGCGTGTCCCACTCGATCGTTTCGCCGCCGACCTCAGCGGGCAGACCACCCCCGACCTCGAACTCCGTGACGTGACCGAGGTCGCGCTTGGTCTCCCCGCCCTCCCCACCCTCCTGCGCTGGGCCGACTACCTCGTCGCGCTCGAGGGCGTGACGCCCGAGGGCGCCTCTGAGTCCGTCAACGCCTTCCTCGCCACCGAGACCTTCCCCTGGAGGCAGGAGCGGGAGGGCAAGAAAGCGCGCGAGTACGATCTGCGTGCCGGCGTCGACTCCATCAGGGTCGAAGACCAACAGGGCAGCGCCGTCGTCGACGCCCGCCTGAGCTGCGGGCAGGAGCTGACCGTGCGCCCCGAACAGCTCGTCGCGGCCCTCTTCCCGCAGGCGACCGCGGACCGCTACATCCGTGCCGGGCTCGTGCTGGAGGAGCCCTCCGCCGCCCTCCAGGCCTGGCGCCAGAGAGGGCGGTACGAATGAGGCTCTACCTCGTCCGCCACGGCGAGACCTCCTACAACCGCGATGGTCTGGGCCTCGGTGTTGCCGACGCCTCCCTCACCGACCTTGGCCTGCGCCAGACCGCCGCCGCCGTCGAGCGCCTCGTCGGGGAGCCCGTCGACCGCATCCTCACGAGCCCCCTCAGCCGCGCCGCCTCCATCGCCCGCGACCTCGCTGAGCGCACCGGCGCGCCCCTGGAGGTTCGCGACGAGCTGATCGAGATGGATGTTGGCGAAACCGAGGGCCTCCCGTTCCGCGAGATGCGCGAACGCTTCCCGGAATTCCTCGAAGCCTGGCGCGCCCCCGACCCTTCGCAGGTCGCCATGCCCGGCGGCGAGAGCCTCGTGCAGGTCGCCGCCCGCCTCGAACCGCTCGTCGCCGAACTCCACGCGCTGCCGGACGAAGACGCTGTGGTCGCCGTCTCGCACAACTTCGTGCTCCGCCTCCTCATCTGCCGCCTGCTCGGCCTCGAAGTCGCCGCCTTTCGCGCCTTCAGCATCGACCTGGCCTCCCTCTCCACGCTCAGTCTGCGGGCCGGCCAGGCCTCCCTGCGCACCCTGAACGACCGCTACCATCTCGACCAGTAGGCATCCCGTTCCCTTGAATATTCGGTGAAGCGCCCCTAATTTGGTCACATGCCTATCCCGGTGTTCACTAGGACAACGCTATTTGTAGTCGTTTGTCTGCTGCTCACCGGCTATTTCGTCTATACCGCCTCATCCGGAACTGTGCGCCAGCGCCAGCAGAACGACGACCACGACGCCGCCATTGCCGAGATCGAAGACCTGCGCTCCCGGCGCGACCATCTCAACGCCGTGTACGACTACGTTGTCTCCGATGCGTACGTCGAGCAGGCGGCCCGGCGCGAGCTCGGCTACGTCCGCGAGGGCGAGACGGCGTTCGTCGTCCTCAGCCCCCCTCCCCCCACCGACCAGCAGCCGTCCGGCGAGTGGTGGGAGCGGCTCTTCCCGAAATAGTGTCCGACGAGGCCGCGTCTCCCCTTGAGCGCGTGCGGCGCTACTCCGGCGGCGAGCAGATCTTCCGCCGCCTTGAGAAGGTGGTCGTCGCTGTCAGCGGGGGGGCCGACTCTGTCGCCGCTCTGCTCCTCCTGCAGGAGCTGGGGAACGAGCAAGGCTTCGAGGTCGTCGCCGCCCACTTCGACCACCACCTCCGCCGCGACTCCACCGCCGATCGCGACTTCGTGACCGACCTCTGCGAGCGCCTCGACGTGCCCTGCATGACCGGCGAGGGCGATGTGCCACTCGCCGCCACGGAGATGCGCACCGGTGTCGAGGAGACGGCCCGCCGCCTGCGCTACCAGTTCCTCGCTTTTGCCGCCGAGCGTCAGGGCGCGGGCGCGGTCGCCACCGGCCACACCGCCGACGACCTCGTCGAGACCGTGCTCCACCACATCGTGCGCGGCAGCGGCGTTCGCGGGATGCGCGGGATGCTGCCCAGCGCGCCCCTCCCTGGGATGCCCTCGCTCAAGCTCATCCGGCCCCTGCTGGCTCTCCCCCGCGCCGATACCGTGGCCGTCTGCGAGGCCGCCGACATCGACTACCGCGTGGACGAGACGAACGCGGAGCTGGCCGCGACCCGCAACCGCATCCGTCACGGCGTCCTGCCCCTGCTGCGCGAGGAGAACCCCTCCGTCGACGCCGCCATCCTCGGCCTCGCCGAGAGCGCTCGCGAGCTCTTCCGTCCGGTCGAGCGCTCCGCTGACCTCGCCCAGCCCCGTGACCGCGCCCCCGGTTCGGTCGTGTTCGAACTCGAAACGCTCCGCGGCCTCGGAAGCGAGGCGCGCCTGCTCCTGCTGGAACGGGAGGCCGCCTTCCTCAAGGCTGAGGTCGACGCCAACCGCACCCGGCTCCACAACCTCGACGCCGTGCTGGCGCGGGGGACGGGCCAGGTCGTCTTCGGGGGCGTGACCGTCGAGGTCTCGGCCGGGTCGGTGCGCTTCTCCGGCGAACGCGACGATGAGCCCCTGCCGCTCCCTGAGCAGTTCGTGAACCTTCCCGGCATCACCCGCTCCGGCGAACGCGTCCTGCAGGCTGCCACCTCCCCCTTCCAGGACCCCGGCCCACCCGCCGTCGCCGTCCCCGCCGACCGCATCGAGGGCGCTCTCCGCCTCCGCCCCCTCAACCCCGGCGACCGCATGGTGTACCGCGGCTACCGGCGCAAGGTGAGCGGCATCCTCAAGAAGACGGCGCGCGTCCCCGCCTGGGACCGGCCGGGACTGGTCGCACTCGCCGGACGCGAGGACGTGGTCGCCATCCTCGGCGAGAACGTCGCCATCGCCGATGGCTGCGAGGGCGACGACTGCTACTTCTTCCGGCTCGCGCCGCCACCGCCGCCCCTACGCGTGGACGGCGGCTAGCGCGTCAGGATGTGACCGATATGGCCTGCCTGCTGTAGGTCCTTTCGCATGTCGTGTTGACGAGGAAGTCCGCAAGATCAGCGCGACCAATGCGCCCGATCTTCCCCTCGTTGGTCGCCATCACGCTGCCCGAGGCGGGCTCGTCGTGGAGAATGCCGGGGCGAACGAGCGTCCAGTTGAGCGAGCTGTCCCTGACGGTCGCTTCCTGGGCCGTGTGGTCCGCATGGATGTTGCGCAGGAGCGTCATGAACATCACCCGGGACAGCAGGGACACCTGTTCCTTGCTGTGCCGCACTCCCGCGGCGGACAGGACGACGAGTCGCTCCACCCCACGAGCGGTCATGCTGTCCACCACGGCCCTCGTCCCGCTGGCCAGGGTCGTCCTGTCGCGAAGGCCGTTGCTGCCCAGTGCGACTATCGCTGCCTCATGGCCGGCAATCGCCTCCGCCACTGCCTCGGTGTCCCTGACATCGCCCTGGGCGACGCGCAGGCCGGCGCCTGGTTCGATCTTGTTTGGCGAACGCGTGAAGGCGGTGACGTCGTGACCCCGCTCGACCGCAATCCGGCAGACGTGCTGTCCTGTCTTGCCGGTGGCGCCGAATACGATGATGTTCAAGGCGCGGCCCTAGCCCGAGTGGACGGCGGGTAGCACTTCCTCGATCAGCCGCTGCGTCTGCGCGTAGGCGTCTTCGTCCGAGCCCGCCAGGGGTCGCAGGACGAACTTGCTGATGCCGCAGGCCACGTACTCGCGCGCTCGCGCCGCGATCTCCTTCGCGCCGCCGACGGCGAACAGCGCTTGCGGGTCGAGCGCCGCGAAGCGGCTGTACGCCTTCGCCGTACGCGCGATCGGCTCGTCGTCCCAGCTCCCGAATCGGAAGGGGAAGCCCGCCCCGTAGTGGTCCTCGTCGATGGTGCGTCCCGCCTCCGCTGCCGCTGCCTTGATCTTCTGAACAACAGGCGCCACCTGCGCCGGCGTCTGGATCCCCGCCAGCCACCCGGTCCCCCGCAAGGCCGTGCGTTTGATGGCGGCGTCGCTGCTGCCGCCGATCCAGAGCGGCAGCGGCTGCTGTACGGGCCGCGGCGCGATCGATGCCGACTCGTACTGGAAGTGCTCGCCCTCGAACGTGACCTCGTCCTCCTCCCACAGCCGCACCATCAGGTCGATCATCTCGTCGGACATCGCCCCCCGGCCCCGTGGCTCCCGCCCCGTCGCCCGCCACTCGGGCGCGTTCAGCGCCCCCACGCCAAAGGCCGGCAGCAGGCGACCGCCGCTCAGGTAGTCGATGGTCGCGCACTCCTTCGCCAGCACCAGCGGATCCCGCAGCGGCAGGAGCACCACGTTCATGCCAAACTTGATCCGCTCCGTCGCTCCCGCGATCGCCGCCATGGTGGTCATCGGTTCGAGCGCGCTCTGCGGGCCAACCAGCCGCTCGCTCAGCCAGATCGAGTCGACCTCGCTCGCCTCGCAGAGGTCCACCCAGCGGAAGAACGACCGGGGAGTCGATCCCGGCAGCAATGCCGCCCCCAGCCCGATGCGTACGCTCATTGCGATTCCTCCGCCCGAATCCTAGCCGCTCGCGCGCTTCCCTACTTGGCGATCCGCTGGAAGTGGTCCTGGATGCGACCGTGCAGCCCCGCCTCCGCCACCAGCAGCCCCCGCACGACCGGTCGCGGCTGGTTGAACGGGATTGGGCCGCCGAGCACGTCCGTCACCGCCAGCCCCTTCGCCAGGCAGAGCGCCGCCCCTGCCGCCACGTCCCACTCCTGGCGTGCGTACCACGTCACCACCACGTCCCCCTTCCCCGCCGCCACCAGCGCCAGCCGGTAGGCCACGCTCCCGACCCCTCGCGTGCGCGCATTCCCCGGGAGCGGCGGCACCTCGCCCAGCATGTCCTCCCCCCGCCCCACCAACGCGAGGTACTCTCTCGTACGGTCACCGTTGACCGTGACCTCGGGCAGCGGGTCCGGGCAGATCGCCGTGTGCATCTCGTCCGTTGCCGGGTTGTGCACCACACCCAGCGCTGGACGGCCCCTCACCACCAACCCCACCGAGATGGCGTACTCGGGCAGCCCCTGCAGGTACTCGCGCGTGCCGTCGATCGGGTCAACGACCCACACCCGTTCCCGGTCCAGCCGCTCCGCCGTGTCGCGGTGCTCCTCGCCCAGCCAGCCCGCGTCGGGAAACGCTCCCGTGAGCGCCTCGTGCAGGATCTCGGAGGCGTGGATGTCGGCCTCCGAGACCAGCTCGTTGCCGCCCTTGCGGCCGTAGCGCAGCCCCTCCTCCCGCATCCGGGCGACCTCCCGGCCCGCCTTCCGGGCCGCCTCGGTCGCCACCTCCAGCTCGCGCTCAAGCATCGCCCCACTCTGGGGGCCGCGTCCCCTCGGAGCAATCGCCAAAGGTCGAGCACCAGTACACTGACCTCCATGCCAAACCGCCTCGCGGACGAAACAAGTCCCTACCTTCAGCAGCACGCCGAGAACCCCGTCGACTGGTTCCCCTGGGGGGAAGAGGCCTTTGAGAAGGCCAGGAAAGAGGACAAGCTTGTCCTTCTCTCCGTCGGCTACAGCACCTGCCACTGGTGCCACGTGATGGCCCACGAGTCCTTCGAGTCCCACGAGATCGCCGGCGTCATGAACGATCATTTCGTCAATATCAAGGTCGACCGCGAGGAACGCCCTGACATCGACGGCGTTTACATGACCGCCGTGCAGGCGCTCACGGGCCAGGGCGGCTGGCCCATGACGGTCTTCCTCACGCCCGAAAAGAAGCCGTTCTTCGCCGGCACCTACTTTCCCCCCGTCGATGGCCACGGCCGCCCCGGCTTCCCCCGCCTCCTGGAGACGATCAACGCTACCTGGAGCGAACGTCGCGAGGACATCGTCAACTCCGCCGAGTCCATCAGCGACCAGCTCGCCGAGGCCGCCACGCGCGCCGCTCCCGAGGAGCCGTTCGACGCCGCCGTCTCGGAAAACGCCGTGCGCGCCATGCTGCGCTCAGCCGACGGCGTCTGGGGCGGCTTTGGTACCGCCCCCAAGTTTCCGGCGCCCGCCAACCTTGAGTTCCTGCTCGGACGCGCTGCCCGCGCCGGCGATCCCGAGCACGGCAACATCCGCGCGATGCTCGAACGCACCCTCTGGGGCATGGCCAGCGGCGGCATGTATGACCAGATCGGCGGCGGCTTCGCCCGCTACAGCGTCGATGTCCAGTGGCTGGTCCCCCACTTCGAGAAGATGCTCTACGACAACGCCGCCCTGGCCCGCGTCTATCTGCACGCCTTCCAGCTCTTCGGCGA
Source organism: Tepidiformaceae bacterium (assembly GCA_965214395.1). Classification (GTDB taxonomy): domain Bacteria; phylum Chloroflexota; class Dehalococcoidia; order Tepidiformales; family Tepidiformaceae; genus UBA2991. The sequence goes on along the minus strand of OZ243954.1, from coordinate 2,475,179 downwards.
CCCCGACCACGAGCGCGTCGTCCGCGAGACGCTCACCTACCTCGAACGCGAGATGCTCGACGAGGAGGGCGGCTTCTACAGCGCCCAGGACGCCGACAGCGAGGGCATCGAAGGCAAGTTCTTCCTCTGGACGGCCGACCAGGTGGCCGACCTGCTTGGCGACGATGCCGCCGCCTTCAACCAGATATTCGGCGTATCAGCGGAGGGCAACTTCTACGACCCGCACAACCCCGAGCTGGTCGGGCGCAACGTCCTCTCCCGCCGCACCGACCCCTTCCCCCGCCCCTCCGACCCCGCTGCCCTCGGCGAACGCATCGAGGGCTGGAAGCGCACGCTCTTCGAAGCCCGCGCCCGGCGTATCCCGCCCCAGACCGACGACAAGGTGCTGACCTCCTGGAACGGCCTCGCCCTCGCTGCCTTCGCCGAGGCGGCTCGCGTCCTCGGCGACCCCCACCTGCGCGACATCGCCGTGCGTAACGCCCGCTTCGTGCGCGAACGGATGTGGTCCGGCGGCGTGCTCCTCCACACCTACAAGGACGGCGTCGCCCGCATCGAGGGCATGCTCGAGGACTACGCCTACTACGGTCTCGGCCTCATCGAGCTTTACCAGTTGACCGGCGAGCGCGAGCACCTCGACTGGGCCAACGAGCTGCTCGATGTCGTTGTGGAACGCTTTCGTGACTCTGAGGGCGGCGCCTTCTTCGAGACGGCCGAGGGCTCCGAGGAGCTGCTCTTCCGCCAGAAGCCGCGCTTCGACCAGGCCACCCCAAGCGCCGGGGCTTCGACCGCCCTCCTTGCGCTCATGCTGCAGCGCTACGGTCTCCGCAGCGACGGCGAGACCATCGCCCGCGAGGTGGTGGCCGGCGTGCAGGGACTCATCCTCGACGCCGCCACCGGCTTCGGGGCGACCCTCCAGGTCATCGAGCTGCTCGCCTCCCCGCCCCGCGAGCTCGCCATCGTGGGCGATGCCGAGGCGCGCGCCCCCTTCGAGCGGGTCGCCGCCGACCGCTTCCTCCCCGGCCTTGCCCTCGCCCCCGCGGCCTCGCCCAACGGCCTCGCCGTGCTCGATGGCCGGGAGGCTCCCGAAGGCGGCGCCACCGCCTGGCTCTGCGAAAACATGGTCTGCCAGCTCCCCGCCGCCACCCCCGCTGAGTTGGCCGCGCAGGTCAGCGAGGCGTTCCCCCCAATCCCCGAAGAAACCGCGGAGGCATCCCCATGACCGCACCTTCCCCTGTCCTCGAAGTCACCGACGAGACCTTCGCCGAGGCCGTAATCGAGGAGTCGAACAACCGCCCCGTGGTCGTCGATTTCTGGGCGGAGTGGTGCGGACCCTGCCGCGTCCTCAGCCCCATCATCGAGGCGGTCGCAGCCGAGTTCGGCGATGACGTGCTCCTGGCCAAGCTCGATACCGACCGTAACCCCCAGACCTCCGCGACCTACGGCATCCAGGCCATTCCCTCCGTCAAGGCGTTCGTCGATGGCGAGGTCGCGAACGAGTTCGCGGGCGCCCTCCCCGAGGAACACGTTCGCGCCTTCTTCGCCCAGCTCGTGACCACCCCCAGCGAGATGGCGGCCGCCGAAGCCGAGGAGATGGCCGCCTCTGGCGACCTCGCCGGCGCCGAGGCGCGCTACAACGAGATGCTCGAGGAAGACGCCGAGAACGCCGACGCCCTCACGGGGCTCGCCGCCATCCTCCTCGAACGCGACGACCGCGAGGGGGCGGAAGAACTGCTTGAGCGCGCCGGTAGCGACCGTCGCGCCAAGGCCTTGCGCCACCACATGTTCCTTGAGGAGTTCGCGGGCAAGCACGACGCTCCCGCGCTTGAGGAGGAGGCCCGGCTCGACCCAACCGACCCACGCGCCCGTTACCGCTGGGGCGTGATGCTGGCCGCCTACGGCCGGTACGAGGAAGCGCTTGACGAGCTGCTTGAGTCTGTGCGCCTAGACCGCCGTTTCGCCGACGATGCCGCGCGCAAGGCCGTGCTCGCCGTCTTCGACATCCTCGGTCTCGAAAGCACCCTCGTCCGCGAGTACCAGCGCCGCCTCACCCAGCTCCTCTTCTAGCCCGGCTTCCCAGCCATCTCCGGCGATGGCTGGTCTATTGACCGCGCGCATAGGAAGATGAGCCCTCGAAAATGACGGAGAGTCCCCGAATTATGATCATTCACATGGTCGAAGGCGCCACCGAGGAGCAGACCGACCGCGTTATCGACCGAATAGTCGGCGACTACGGTCTCCAGTGCCAGACGATGGTTGGAGCAGGCAGCATCGTCATCGGCGTCAAGGGCATGGCGGGCATCGTCGACGAGGGGCGCGTGACCGAGCTCCCCGGCGTCGACCGCGTCATCCGCATCACCGAGAAGTACAAGGACGCCAGCCGCAACTTCCACCACGAGGACACCATCATCAACGTGAACGGCACGCTGGTGGGTGGCTCCAACCTCACGATTTTCGGCGGCCCCTGCGCCATCGAGACCGAGGAGCAGGCCGTCGACTCCGCTGTCATGGCCCGCGACGCCGGCGTCGACATCATCCGCGCCTTCGTCGACAAGTCCCGCACCAGCCCCTACGACTACCGCGGCCTCGAGATCGCCCGCGGCCTCGAGATCGTGAAGGCGATGAAGGCGGCCACCGGCCTCCCCGTCGTCTGCGAGCTCATCGACCTGCGCCACCTCGATGCTTTCCTTGAAGCGGGTATCGACGTCGTCCAGATCGGCGCCCGCAGCGCCCAGTACTCGCCCCTGCTCGAGGAGCTCTCCCGCATCCGCACGCCCGTCGTGCTCAAGCACGGCTTCGGCAACGACCTCAACGAGTGGCTCTGCGCCGCCGCCTACATCATGTCCGGGCTCGACCGTGAGGGGCGCCACACGGGCGAGGGCAACCCGAACGTCATCCTCTGCTACCGCGGCATCCGCTCGTTCGAGTCCGAGACCCGTTTCGCGGCCGACATCTCGATGATCCCGGTCGTGCGCGGCAAGTCGCACCTCCCCCTCATCGCCGACCCCTCCCACAGCTCAGGCGACCGCGCCCTCGTCGAGCCCGTCTCCTACGGGTTCGTGGCGGCGGGGGCGAACGGCCTCGAGTTCGACATCCACTGCAACCCCGAGGAGGCCCTCTGCGATGGTCGCCAGGCCGTGCGTGAGGAAGCCGGGCGCATCGTTTCCCGCGCCCGCCAGATACATGACCTCCTTGCCGAGGATGGCGTCGCCGGCGGCGTCGCGGCCGCAGCCGCCGTCTCTAAGTAGACGGCCTGCCGCTCGACGATGCTCCTGAAGCGCGAAACGCTTGAGGGCATCGCCGAGGGGGGCATCACGCTCGCATTCCGGCGCTGGAAGCGCCCCACCGTGCGCGCCGGCGGCGAGTTGCGCACCTCCATCGGCGTCCTCGCCATCGATGCTGTCGATGCCATCGAAGAAGTCGACATAACCGAGAAGGATGCCGATAACGCCGGCCACCCCTCCCGCGCCGCCCTCATTGCCGAGCTGAACCGCCGCTCCGGTGGCAGCCTCTACCGCGTCGCCCTCCACCTTGCCGGCGACGACCCCCGCGCGGCCCTGCGCGAGCAGGAGGCCCTCGACGAAGGCGCCGTCGCCACCATCGCCGCCCGCCTTGCCCGCTTCGACCGGTCCAGCCGCCACGGCCCCTGGACCGAGACCGTCCTGCGCCTCATCGAAGTATCCCCGGGTGTGCGCGCCCCCGATCTCGCCGCCTCCCTCGGGCGCGAGACCCAGCCCTTCAAGCGCGACGTGCGCAAGCTCAAGGAGCTCGGGCTCACTGAGAGTCTCAAGGTTGGCTACCGCCTCTCCCCCCGCGGCCGCGCCTGGCTCGCCACACTCGACCGCGCCTCGTAGTCGCTACTCCCCGTCCATCGTCAGGTCGCGCTCGACCTCCCCCCGCGCCAGCTTCCCCAGCCGTTCCGGCAACGCCCGCGCTCGGAAGCGCCACGCCACCGCCTCCTCGAACACCTCGGCCGTCTCCTCCGGAATCCCGCCCTCGCTCGCCAGGATCCACGCCCCGGCCAGCAGCCGCAGGTGGTACACCGCCGCCCCCTTGTAGAGCTTCTGGTCGACCGCTTCCGCCTCCGCCGCCAGCTCCCCCGCTACCCGCTCCGCCAACGCCTCTGCCGGCCCCGCCACCAGCGGGTCCGTGTCCACCGTCCGCCCGAACGACGTCATCAGCCGTCCGTAGTTCTCCTCCGTGATGCGCGGTCGCCGCCGGAAGAGTCGCATCGCGCCATCATAGCGAGGCCCGCTCGCGTACCCTGAGCCCATGCGCGAGACCGTCACCGGCGTCATCGTGGCCGGCGGCCTGAGCCGCCGCTTCGGCTCCGACAAGGCCTCCGCGACCCTCCGCGGGCGGCCCCTCCTCCAGTGGGTGCGCGACGCCCTTGCCCCCGTCGTCGACGAACTCATCATCGTCACCGCCGCCGGCCAGACCCTGCCCCCCATGCACCCCGCCATCCCCGCCACGGTCGTCGAGGACAACGAGCCCGAGCGCGGGCCGCTCGGCGGCCTCGCCACGGGTTTCGCCGTCGCCGCTTCCCCGGTCTGCTTCGCGGCCTCCTGCGACTCCCCCCTTCTCCAGACCCCTGTCGTCGAGCGCGTCATCGGCTGCCTCGGCGATCACGACGCCGTCCTCCCCGACGTGGGCGGCTTCCAGCAGCCTCTCGCTGCCGCCTACCGCCGCGAGCCCGCCCTCGCCGCCGCCGAGGCTGCCCTCACCGCTGGCGGCAACAGGGTCCTCGACGCCTTCGCGGCGCTCAATGTCCTTGCCCTCGGCGAAGACCGCCTCTCCCCTCTCGACCCCGACCTCCGCAGCTTCCGCAACGCCAACACCCCCGAGGAGCTCGCCGAGCTCGCCGTCTTGCTCGACGCGCCCCCGGCCGTTCCACCGCCCGCCCCGCGCCGCAGGCGCGCGAAGGCCCGTGGCAAGAGCCGCCGCCGCCACTAAGCGCGGTCGTGCGTACAATCGTCGGCTGACGCCCCGCGATGGGCGCCCCGAAAGGACACAGCAGCAATGAAGGTTGGAAGCGGATTCGGCGGTGGCTGGCTCACGGAAGTAGAAGAAGGCGCCGTACGCGCCGAGGAACTCGGATTCGACTTCGCCAACGTCGCGGAGACGGCCCATGACTCCATGCTCGCCGCCACCCTCGCGGCCAGGGCCACGGAGCGGCTGGAGATCGCCACATCCGTCACCATCGCCTTCCCGCGCGTGCCCATGGTCCTGGCCATGCAGGCCTGGGACATCCAGCAGATGAGCAAGGGCCGCTTCGCCCTTGGCCTCGGGAGCCAGGTGAAGGGCCACAACCAGCGCCGCTTCAGCGTTCCCTGGGTCCCACCCGCCCCCCGCATGAAGGACTACATCCGCGCGCTCAAGGCCATCTGGAACACGTTCCAGACCGGCGAGAAGCCTGACTTTGTCAGCGAGCACTACCAGTTCACGCTGATCAACCCCAACTTCAACCCCGGTCCCATCGAGTACCCCGCCCCCAAGGTGATGCTTGCCTGCGTGGGCGCCGGCATGGCCCGTGCCGCCGGCGACGTCGCCGATGGCGTCTACCCCCACGGCTTCATGACCGACAAGTACATGCGCGAGGTCGTTCTCCCGAACATCGGCATCGGCCTGCGCCGCTCCGGCCGCAAGTGGGAGGACATCGAGCTCTCCGGCGGCGGCTTTACCGTCTTCGGCGAGAACGAGTCCGAGATCGAGCAGGGCCTCGACGCTCTGCGCACGCCGATCTCCTTCTACGGCTCCACCCGCAGCTACCACGACGTCTTCGAAATCCACGGCTGGAAGGACCTCGGCATGGAGCTCCACTCCCTCTCCCTCGCGGGCAAGTGGGACGAGATGCGCCAGGTCATCCCCGAGGACGTCCTCCGCGGCTTCGCCCAGACCTCGACCTACGACAACCTCCCCGACTTCATCCGCGAGCACCGCGAGTACGCCAGCCGCGTCGGCTTTGGCATGCCCACCAAGACCCCCGAGCAGCGTGAGCGCTTCGCCCACATCCTCGGGGAGATCCAGAAGGTCCAGGTGCCCGGCGTGCCCCGCGGGCTTGAGGACGCCGTCCTCCCGAGCGCCGCTGCCTCCTGAGGCCGGCCCCGTGGCCGAGCAACGAGACGAGCCCTACATCTTCGTTTCGCTGCTCGCCCGCTGGATCAGCGGTGAGCGCAGCTGCGAGTGGGCCTTCTGGTTCCAGGCGAACTGGAAGGACTTCGACCGCGTCGAGAGCGACTTCGACTTCTCCGTCTGGAAGGTCGACCACACGAGGCTCCTGCGCGAGACGCACAGGGGCCTCAACGCCGATGGCTACCGCGTAAAGATCGAGAACCAGAACTGGTTCCGCGCCCGCCACGAGGCCTCCCCCGGCATCGTCATCGGCGGGAAGCCCGACCTCCTCGCCCTCGGCGAGGACGACAACCTCGTGCTCGACGTGAAGACCGGCAAGCCGCACGACTGGCACGCGCACCAGGTGCTCCTCCCGATGGCCCTGCTGCCCCGCTCCAACCTCGACGAGCACCACGAGCGGCGCTTCCGGGGCCGCCTCGTCTACGACGACGGGCTGGTCAAGGAGCTCGATCGCCGGCAGGGCGAGGATGTCTACGAGCGGCTCCCCTATTTCCTCGACATCCTCGTCGGTCCCGAGGAAGAAGCGCACCGCGTCCCCAGCCGCCAGGAGTGTGGCTACTGCCCCATCAGCAAGACGCACTGCCCCGACCGCATCGAGGCCGCGCCTGCCGGGGAGTGGGACGTGGGCTAGAGCCGGCCGGGGTGCCCCGGGTGGTCGTCGGGACCCGCCTCCACGCCGGGCGTCACGCTCCCGATGCCCACCACCTCGCGACGTGCGAACAGCCACTCGCCCTCGACCTTCTCGATCTCGTCGACCCAGCGACCCCAGTAGTGCATCTGCTCGAAGGAGCCCTTGAGGCGGTGGAAGGCGTACACGTACGACTGCGCTCGCGCGGTTGTGGCGCTGGTTAGCTCGATCTGCACGTTCGTGAGGTGGTGGCTGGTAGCGTGAAACCCCGCGAGGATGCCGGTGAGCCGCTCCGCAATCGCCTCGCGCCCGCGATAGTCGCCCCAGTACACGCCCACCCCGTCCGGGGCGAAGCACGCCGCCGCCCCCACCGGGTCGTTCGCGTCGATGCGGTCGGCGTAGCGCACCATCAACCGCGTGATGGCGTCCCGCTCCAGCAGTTCGTTCAGGGCCTCGGCGTCTGCCATCTCAGCTCGCGTCCCGCGGACCCCGGTACTCCCGGTTCGGCCAGACGAAGTCGATGTACGTCCGCTCGATCTTCCACTGTCCGTCGACCTTGCGGTACACGTCGTCGTAGATGCCCATCAGCATCAGCGGGTTCTGGTCCGCGGGACCGCTCAGGGAGAGGTCGAGCAGGTACCAGCGCGCCTTCGCCGTGTCCGGGCCCGTCAGTTCGATCCACTCGTTCGTGTTCGCGTGCATGGCCCCGCTGAACGGCCCGTTCTCGCCGCCGAACTCCTCGTACCCCGCGCGGATGCGCTCCTTGCCCACCCAGTCGCCGCCATAGTTCGGCCCGAACTCGCAGACAGCGTCGTCCGTGAACAGGTCCATGAGGCTGTCGATGTCGAACATGTCGAAGTAGTGCGAGTAGAGGATGCGAACGCGCTTGATCGCCTCCATCTCGAGCAGTTCCTCTACGGTCACAGGGGCAGTCGATGCCATACGGGGCCTCCTTGCGGGTGCTTCACGTGTGTGTGCGCGCGGTAGCCTAGCACGGCCTCGAACGGCCGGGTCAGCGGGCGAAGACCCGCCCAATGGTCGGGGCCAGACCCCTTGGCGAGAGGGCGAACACGACCAGGAAGAGGATCACGGAGGTCACGACGACCGACGGTCCGGCGGCCACGTCCGCGTGGTACGAGACGTACAAACCAACCACAACCGAGAGAACACCGAAGAAAGCCCCCGCCAGCATGATCAGGGGAACGCGCCGCAGGATCAGGGCCGCCGTCGCTGCCGGCGCCACCAGCATCGCCATCACAAGCACCACCCCCACCAGCCGGAAGGCAGCCACGGCGGCCAGCGCCACGAGCACCATCAGGCCCGTCTGCACCAACGCCACGGGTACACCCGCAGCCGCCGCCATCGTGGGGTCGTAGGCCACGAACAGCATCTCCCGATAGAAGATCAACATGATCACCACCACGACGGCGGAAAGTGCCCCCATCACGATGACGTCTTCCGTGGGTACCGTCAGGATGTTGCCCACCAGGAACGAGCTCAACTCGAGCGTGTAGTTCCGCGCCCGGCTGATCAGAAGAATCCCGAAGGCGAAGAGCGCTGCGAACAGCAGGCCGATAGCCGTGTCCTCCCGCAACCTCGCCCTCGTCAGGATCGAGACTCCCACCGCCGTAAACCCCGCCGCGACTGCGGCGCCAAGGCTGATCGCCACCGACCCGCCCCCGGCGAGGAACGCAATCGCCGCCCCTGCCAGCGAGGTATGTGCGACGGCATCCGTGAGGAAGGCCAGCCCTTTGATCACGACGAACGCGCCCACCACTGAAGACGCCAGCGCTACCAGCGCCCCGGCCAGCAGCGCCCGCTGCATGAATTCGTGCTGCCAGGGGTCGCTGAACCACTCCAAGGGGTGCCTGCCTACACCCGCCCGTGTTCGTCGTGCCCGTGCAGGGCGTGGCTGTGCTGGGCGTGCTCGTGGTCCTTGTGGGAGTCGCCGTGTTCGTGATGATCGTGAGGCGCCAGCGCAAACCGGCTCCCGCCCGACCCCATCACCAACACGTGTCCCTCGAAGGTGCGGTTCAGCATCTCCTCCGTGATCGTTACCGCGGGAGGCCCGTAGGTCATCACGTTTCGGTTCAGGAAGAGTGTGAGGTCGCAGCGTTCATACGCACAGCCGATGTCGTGCGTGCAGAGCACGATGCTCGCGCCATCCGCGGCGATATCGCTCAGCAGGTCGAGCAGCTCCTCCTCCGAGCGCGCGTCGAGCCCGGCGGTGGGCTCATCCAGCAGGAAGAGGTCGGGATCCTTCACCAGTACCCGCGCGCAGAGGACCCGGCGTTGTTGCCCCCCGCTGAGCTCGCCCGCCTGCCGGTCGGCGAGGTGGTCGACGGAGAGCCGCTTGAGCGCCGCCATGATGCGGTCCTGCTCGTCCCGTCCGCGCCGGAAGCGGTTGAGCCCGAACGCCCTGCGGTACAGGCCCATCGCCACGACCTCCTGCACCGTCGCCGGGAAGGTCCAGTCGATGTCCTCCGCCTGCGGCATGTAGCCGACCCGCCGGCGCACCGCCCGTGGCGTCTCGCCGAGCACGCTCACCTCGCCCTCCCAGGGGTCGAGCAGTCCGATCAGCGTTTTGATCAGCGTGCTCTTGCCCGACCCGTTCGGCCCCAGCAGTCCCAGGAACTTCCCCGGCGGCATCGAGAACGACACGTCTTGCAGGGCCGTATGCCCGCGGTAGCCTGTCGTCAGGTTCTTGACCTCGATGGCTGGAGCCATGTCTCTGCTACTCCGCGATACCGTTGGCGATGGCGCGGAGGAACTCGACATACGTTGGATACTCCTCAGCCAGGCCCCCGGAAGGAATCGTGCGGACTGATGTTCCCGTGTCGCGGGCGATCTGCTCGATAACCCGCGCACTGAACTGGGGCTCGGTGAAGATGAAGGGTATCCCCAACTCGGTGATGCTTTCCACCAGTTCCGTGATGGCGCTCGCGCTTGGCTCCTCTTCCGGTCCTTCGACCAGGAACCCGAGGATCGTCAGCCCGTAGCGGTCCGCGAAGTACCCGTAGGCGTCGTGGAATGTGACCAGGTACCGGCGCTCCTCCGGCAGGCCTCCCAGCAATTCCCGGATCTCGGTGTCGACCTCGCGGAGTTCCGCGATGTAGGCATCCGCCCGCTCGCGGTAGTCATCGGCCCCATCCGGGTCGAGGCGCGACAGTTCGTCGCGGATCGCCTCAACCGCCTGGATGGTGAAGTCCACGTCCATCCAGAAGTGCGGGTCGAAGGCGCCGTGCTCGTCGCCATGGCCTTCCTCTTCATCTTCGTCGCCGTGGCCTTCTTCTTCATCTTCGTCGCCATGGTCTTCGCCTTCGTCCTCATCCTCGTCGCCATGGTCTTCGCCTTCGTCCTCGTCTTCGTCGCCGTGGTCCTCGCCCTCCTCGTCTTCGTCGCCGTGGTCTTCGCCTTCGTCCTCGTCTTCGTCGCCGTGGTCGTCGTCCTCGGCGTGAGCCAGGCCCTCGGGGAAGGGACGCAGGGCCATGTCGTGCGTCAGCTCAAGGACGTCGCCCTCGGCGCTGCGCTCAAGGTCCTCCTCGATCGCACCCAGCTCAGCTCCGACGATCACGAGCAGGTCCGCCTCTGCTGTCTTGCGGATGTCGCTCGGTGAGATCGTGAAGGTGTGCGCGTCCGCCCCTGAGGGAACGATGCTCTCGACTGAAATTCGGTCGCCCCCGACCTGCTTCACCAGGTCCTCGACGATGGTTGTCGAAGCCACAACCGAGAGCGTGCCGTCCTCGTCATCCCCGCACGCGACGGTGATGAGCGCCACTCCGGCAAGAAGCCCGGCGAGCGCCAGGCCAAGTCCCCTCAGGTACGACAAACCCATGGTTCTCCCCCCACCTAATGATTGAAAGTATCAATACGAAACCATATCATGTCCAAACATGATATGGAGTGTCAAGGGGACTCCGTCTCAAGAGCAAGCAGCTCCCTGCGCGTGCGTTCGTTGACACGCCCTCGCGGGCATCCCTACCATCGAACCCGTGAGCGCAACCGAGGAATCCAGCGTGCGTCTTGAGGACACGGGCTACCGCCTGACCGCCCCCCGGCGCGCCGTAATCGAAGCGATCGCGGGCGCCAAGCGCCCCTTCACCATCGAGGAGCTCAGCGAGCGTCTCCCCAACATCGGACGCGCCACCGTCTTCCGCACGATCAAGCTCCTCCAGGAGCTCGATATCGTCTGCCGCGTTCCCCTTGAGGATGGCGGCGTGCGTTACGAGCGCTCACGCAGCGGCCGTCACCACCACCACCTGATCTGCAGCGAGTGCGGTTCCGTGACCGAGTTCAGCGACCCCTCCCTTGACGCCGCTATCGAGCAGAACGCCACCACAGCCAGCTTTGAGCTCGGCGCTATGGCCGTCGAGCTCTACGGCCGCTGCGCTCCTTGTCAGGCCACTACGTAGGCTTTCGCTCCCCTCTCCTCCGGGTCCCCTGCTACCATCCCGCGATGCTCAGCCCCTACCGCGTGCTCGACCTCTCGGACGAGCGCGGCCTGCTCTGCGGCCACATCCTCGCCGAGCTCGGCGCCGACGTTGTCCTGGTTGAGCCACCCGGCGGCTCCCCCGCCCGCCGTGTCCCGCCCCTCCTCGACGATGCCCCCGCGGGCGAGCGGTCGCTCTACTGGGCCGCCTACGCCCGTGATCGCCGCAGCATCGAGCTCGATCTCGAATCCCCCGAGGGGCAGAGCGAGCTTCGACGCCTTGTCGCCTCCGCCGACATCCTCATTGAGTCCGCCGAGCCCGGAGCGATGGCCGCGCGCGGTCTCGGCGCCGCCGACCTTGCCGAGGTCAATCCCGCACTCGTCTACGTCTCCATCACGCCGTTTGGCCAGGACGGTCCCAAGGCCAACTACCTCGCCACCGACCTCGTTGTCGCCGCCGCCTCCGGAACGCTGCACATCGCCGGCTACCCGGATGCCGCGCCCGTGCGGGTGAGCGCGCCCCAGGCGTACTTGCACGGTGGCGCCGAGGCGGCCGGCGCCGCTCTCGTGGCGCTCACCGAGCGCATCCGCTCGGGCCGTGGCCAGCACGTCGATGTCTCCATCCAGCAGGCGATGAACCTGGGCGCCATGGGCCAGAACGTGAACACCGCCGCCGGCGCTCCCGAGACCGTGCGCGTTGCCGGGGGTGCGGTCATCGGCCCGGTCACGCTCAAGCTCATCTGGGAGGCGGAGGACGGCCATGTCTCCCTCACCTTCTTCTTCGGCAACGCCATCGGCCCCTTCACCCGCCGCCTCATGGAGTGGATCTGCGAGGAGGGCGGCTGCGACGAAGCCACCCGTGACAAGGACTGGGTCGCCTACGCCGCGCTCCTCCAGCGAGGCGCGGAGCCCTACTCCGAGTTCGATCGGATCGTGGGGGTTGTCGAGGACTTCCTCCGTACGAAGACGAAGGCCGAACTGATGCGCGAGGCGCAGGAGCGCCGCCTCCTCATCCTCCCCGTCGCCACCGTCCCCGAGGTGCTTGAGAACCCGCAGATGGAAGCGCGCGACTACTGGCGCTCCCTCCCCGTCGCCGGACGCGAGGTCCTCCACCCCGGCCCCTCGGTGCACCTCCCGACCCTGGATGCCCACCGCGAACGCCCCGTCCCACCGCCGGGAGCGCACACCGCCGAGGTGCTCGCCGAGCCTCCCCGGCCCCTGGCCGCGCCTCCAGCCCCGCCCCCCTCGACCCCTCTCCCCCTGGAGGGGCTGCGCGTGCTCGACTTCATGTGGGTCATGGCCGGCCCTGTCGTGACCCGGGTCCTTGCCGACTACGGGGCGACCGTCATCCGCGTCGAGTCGCCCTCACGCCCGGGCGCCGGCCGCAGCATGGCGCCTTTCCGCAACGGCGAGTTCGCCCCCCAGAATTCCCTCTTCTTCGACAACATGAACGCCGGTAAGCTCGGGCTCTCCCTCAACCTCAGCTGCGAAGAGGGACGTTCTGTCGCCCGCGATCTCGTGCGGTGGGCCGATGTCGTTGGCGAGTCCTTCGCGCCCAGGGCCTTTCGCCGCTGGAAGCTCGACTACGACTCCCTCCGCGCCATCAAACCGGACCTGGTCATGATCAGCAGCGCGCTCTTCGGCCAGGACGGCCCCCTGTCCGATGTTTCCGGCTTCGGGACGATGGGGGTGGCCATTGCCACCTTCATCGAACTGACGGGCTACCCCGATCGTTCTCCCGCCGGTCCCTTCAGCGCCTACACCGACACCGTCGCCCCTCGCTTCGCCCTCGCCGCCCTGCTCGCCGCCCTCGACCACCGCCGCCGCACCGGCGAGGGGCAGTACATCGACCACTCCCAGATCGAGAGCTCGCTTCACTTCCTCACCCCCTGGCTGCTCGACTACCAGCTCACCGGGCGCGTCCTGACGCGCATGGGTAATCGCGACCCCGACATGGCCCCCCACGGCGTCTACCCCTCCCGTGGCGATGACGACTGGGTCGCCATCGCCGTTCGCGACGACGGCGACTGGCAGCGTCTCTGCGATGTCCTCGCCCGGCCCGACCTTGCGGGCGCCGCCCGCTACGCCTCCCTCGCGGGTCGCCTGGCCGGTCAGGACCAACTCGACGCCGCCATCGCCGCCTGGACCGCGACTCGGACACCCGCCGAGGCCGAGGCCACCCTCCAGGCCGGCGGTGTCCCCGCCCATGCCGTCATCCGTGCCAGCAGCGCCGTCGACGACCCGCAGCTCGTCCATCGTGGCCACCTGGTGCGCGTGCCCCACTCCCTCCACGGCGAGTCGGTGGTCGAGGGCTCGCGCTTCCGCCTCTCCCGCACGCCGGCCCGCATCGGCCAGCCCCCCACCGTCGGCGAGCACACCGAACAGGTCCTCAAGGACATCCTCGGTTACGACGACGAGCGCATCGCCGATCTCGCCGCCGCCGGCGCCTTCGACTAAAGCCGTTCGCCCCACCCCCCGCTCGCCGCTACGCTAGCTGGATGGCTCGCCGTCGACGCCGCAGGCAGGAGATCCCCGAGGAGGAGCGCCTCCAGACCGTTCGTATCGAGCGGATCGTCGCCGGTGGTCGCGGCCTCGCTCGCCTCCCCGACGGGAAGGCGCTCATGGCCGCCTTCGCCGCCCCCGGCGAACTCGTCGAGGTCGAGGTCGAGCGCATCCACCGCGACTACGTCGAGGGCGTCGTCACGAAGGTGCTCGAACCCTCCCGCAGCCGCATCGACGCGAAGTGCCGCCTCTTCGGCGATTGCGGCGGCTGCCAGCTCCAGCACCTTGAGTACCCCGCCCAGCTCGCCGCCAAGGAAGGAATCGTGCGCGAGCAGCTCGCCCGCATCGGCGGCCTCCCCGATGCCCCCGTGAATCCGGTCGTCGGCGCGGAGAATCCCTGGTCCTACCGCAACCACGTGCGCTTCTCGACCGGGCGCAAGTTCGGCGATGCCGGCTTCATCCACCGTCGCGGACGGGGCCTGCTCACGGTGAAGCGCTGCCCCATCGCCGACCCCTGGGTGAACGCAACGCTTCCCCGCCTCCAGGGGCACGCCCGTGGCCTCCACCAGATCCAGCTCCGCCGCAACGCCGCCACCGAGAGCACCCTCATCGCCCCCGCCATGGAGGTGCTCGGCGACGAGAGCGGCCAGGACCACTACGTCGAGGAGCTGGCCGGCCGGCGCTTCCGCGTGAGCGCGTCCTCCTTCTTCCAGGTCAACAGCGCCCAGGCCGAGAAGCTCGTGCAGCTGGTCGACGCCGAGTTGCCCCGGCAGGGACGGCTGCTCGTCGACGCCTATGCGGGTGTCGGTACCTTCGCCGCCATCTTCGCCGAGCGCTTTGAGCGCGTCATCGCCATCGAGGAGTCACCCTCTGCTCTGGGCGATGCCGAGGTCAACCTCGAGGGCGTCAAGAACGTCGAGTTCCGGCGCGCCAAGGTGGAGGAGCTCCTGCCCAACCTCGCCGAGGAACCCGATGTGGTGCTCCTCGACCCGCCCCGCGTTGGCTGCGCCCCGGAGGTGCTCGACGCCCTTGTGGCGCATGCTCCGCCCACCATCGTCTACGTCTCCTGCAACCCCACGACCCTCGCCCGCGACCTGAAGCGCCTGACGGGCGAGGGCTACACCCTCGAACGCGTCACCCCCATCGACATGTTCCCCCAGACGGCCCACATCGAGTGCGTCTCGCGTTTGACGCGGCCCGCTGGCTAGCGTGCCCGTGCCCGTGCCCGTGCCCGTGCCCGTGCCCGTGCCCGTGCCCGTCGTCCTCGCCTCCGCCTCGCCCCGCCGCAGCGAGTTGCTGCGCGCGCTCCTCGACGGCACCACCATCGACCCCGCCGCCATCGATGAGCACACCACCGACGACCCCCGCGCCGACGCCCGCCGCCTTGCCCGCGAGAAGGCATCCGCGGTTGCCCGCCGCCATCCCGGCGCCGTTGTCATCGGCGCTGACACGATCGTCCACGATGGCGAACGCGCCTACGGCAAACCCGCCAGCGAGGAAGAGGCGGTCGCCGTGCTGCGGACCCTGCGCGGCAAGACGCACCTCGTTGTGACCGGCATTGCCGTCGTCTCGGCGAGCGGCGCCGCCAGCGATGTGAGCACGTCGAACGTCACGCTCGCCGAACTTGTGGACGGCACGATCGCCGCCTACGTCGCCAGCGGCCGGCCCCTCGACAAGGCGGGCGCCTACGCTATCCAGGATGAGGACGTGCCCACGGTCGCCGCGCTCGACGGCTGCTACTGCTCCGTGATGGGATTGCCGCTGTGGCGGCTGCGGGCCCTCCTCGCAAACGCGGGGGTCGTTGCGCGGGAGCCCCACGAAGCCCTTCCTCGTTGCGCCGCCTGTCCCGAACGCTAGGAGCGCGTTCCCCGCGGCAGCGCTCGCGCCGCTGCCGCCGCCGCCCGCTCGAAGCTCGCGAATACCGGGATCCGCCGCTCCGCGAACTTCAGCCGCACCTCCGCCACGAACGCTTCCTCGTGGGCGGGGTGCATCACCATCAGGAACGGCTTCGCGGACTGCTCGGCGTGCCCAGCCAGCGTGTCCACCAGGTCATCGATTCGCTCGGGGTGGTCCTTCCACTGCCTTGCCCCGAACATCGTCGACTGCTCCATCACCAGCGCGTCCACGCTCTCGTCCGCATCGAGGATGCCGAGGATGCGTTCCAGCACCTCGCGCTTCCCCTGCACCGTGCCGGCCATGTCGAGCGGGTTCTGGTAGCTCCCGCCCACGATGTTGAAGAAGCTCGAGAGCTCCTCGTACGACTGCTCGCTCAACCGCCCCACCTCGAACCCCTGCCCCACGAAAGCGTCCGTTATCGAGACGGATTGCCCGCCCGTCATCGCCATCAGCGCCATCCGCCGCCCCGTCGAGGGCTTCGCGTCGAGCAGCACCTTTGCCACGTCTACGGTCTCGTCGAGGCTGTTCGTCGAGATCGCCCCGCACTGCCGCATGATTCCCTGCCAGACCGCGTGTGGCGACGCCAGCGAGCCCGTGTGCGACATCGTCGCCCGTGCTCCCGCGTCCGTCTGGCCGCCCTTCCAAACCACCACCGGCTTGCGCGCCGTCGCCTCCCGCAGGGCCTTCACGAAGCGCGGTCCGTCCTTCACCCCTTCGACGTACATCGCGATGACCTCCGTCTCCGGGTCCTCGGTCAGGTACTCCAGGTAGTCGCTGATATCGAGCACGATGGCGTTGCCGAAGCTGGCGCAACGGCTGAGGTGCATCCCGTTCGCGCCCATCACCAGGCTAAACACGATGCTGTGCGTTCCCGACTGCGAGACGAAGCCCACGCGGCCGTCGTTCGCCACCGGCACGTCCGGGTTGAAGCGCACGCCTACACGCGGCAGGTACAGGCCCATGCAGTTCGGACCGACCACGTTGAAGTTGGCCTCGCGCGCCATCGATGTGAGCTGCGCCTGCAGGTTCACACCCAGTTCCTCACCCGTCTCCGCGAAGCCGGACGTGAAGAAGGCAGCGCCCCCAACCCCCGCCTCGATCAGATCCTTCATTACGTACGGCGACACGTGCCGCGGCACCGCCACGATGGCGTAGTCGACTGGCTCGGGGATGTCCGTGAGCGCCCGGAAGTTCTCGATGCCCAGCTCTTCGATGCCGGGGATCTCCTTCTCGTCGATCTGGACGGAGTAGAGATTGCCCCCCTGCTCCTTGAACGGCTGGTTGTTCCGCAGCCACATGTAGTTGGGGCCCTTGTCGCCGATGACGGCGACGGTCTTCGGGTTGAACATGCGGTCGAGCGTGTGTCCCGGTACCGACATCTCAGGCCTCCGCCAGCACGATTCGCGCGTCCACCGCGATTGCCCCCTCGGCCGAGGCGATGACGGGGTTCAGGTCGAGTTCCGCCACCTCGGGATGGTCCGCCGCGAACTGTGACACCTGGTCGAGCATCGCCTCGATGGCGCCCACGTCCACGGGTGGCTGGCCGCGCACGCCGTCGAGCACCTGCCGCCCCTGGATCTCGTCGATCATGTCGCGCGCGTCCCCCTCGCCCAGTGGCGCCAGCCGGAAGGCCACGTCACCGAGCACCTCCACCATGATTCCCCCCAGGCCGAACATCATCACCGGCCCGAACTGCGGGTCCGTTGTCACGCCCACGATCACTTCGACGCCCGGGGACGCCATCTCCTGCACGGAGACCCCCTCGATAATCGCCGACGGCTGGGCGGCCTGTACCGAGCGGATGATCTCGTCGTACCCCTCCGCCACCTCCTCGTGGCTCTCGAGGCCGAGCACCACGCCGCCTACATCGCTCTTGTGCGCCACGTTCGGCGAGACCACTTTCAGAGCCACGGGATAGCTGATCGCTTCGGCCTGCGCCGCCGCTTCCTCTCGCGTCTGCGCGAGGGACGTTGCCGTCACAGGCACGCCCGCCTCCGCGAGCGCCGCTTTCGCCTCCACCTCGGAGAGCAGGGTGCGGCTCTCTCCCCGGGCGCGGTCGATGGTCTCGGTGAACGTCATGGGCGGTCCTCGGCGTGGGATCGCCGGATTCTACCAGCGGATGGGGGAAGCCCGATTCCGAGCCAGGGAGGAGTGGAGGCGCCGACCGGGATCGAACCGGTGATAAAGGTTTTGCAGACCTCTGCCTTACCACTTGGCCACGGCGCCGCAGGATGAAACTGGTGCCCAGGGTGAGATTTGAACTCACACGCCTATAAAAGGCACTGCCCCCTCAAGACAGCGTGTCTGCCGGTTCCACCACCTGGGCCCAGACCATCGATCGTAGGCAGCGAGCGAGCCATCGGCAAGCCAGACAGCCGCAGCGCTACCCGATCTCAGAAAGAGGGTTTGGCAGGGGTGGCAGGACTCGAACCCGCGACACTCGGATTTGGAGGCCGATGCTCTACCAACTGAGCTACACCCCTGCGGCCCTTCGATCGTACCAAACACCCGCGACACGGGCCCTGTCCCCTCCCCGCCCGATGATTGTTCGTTGGCCGTCGCTCCCCAAAACTCTTCTCATGACACGCCATTTGCTTGACTCCGCCGACCTTTCGCCCGCCGAGATCGATTTCCTCCTGGAGACTGCCCTGGAGTTCAAGCGCCGTCCCCGTAGGTTGCTTGAGGGGAAGCACCTCGCCCTCCTCTTCGAGAAGCCGTCCCTGCGAACCCGCGTCAGCTTCCAGGTGGGGATGCACCACCTCGGCGGCGAGACCCTCTACCTCGCGCCCGAGGAAGTGGGCCTTGGCGAGCGCGAAGCCATCAAGGATGTGGCCCGCGTGCTCGCTCGCTACGTCGACATCGTCGCCGTGCGCACCTTCGGCCAGGTCATCATCGACGAGTACGCGCGCTTCTCCGACGTTCCCGTGGTGAACGCCCTTACCGACGAGCAGCACCCCTGCCAGGCCCTCGCCGATCTGCTCACCCTGCGCGAGCGCTTCGGCGACTTCGCCGGGCGATCGCTCGCCTTCATCGGCGACGGCAACAACGTCTCCTCCAGCCTCATCGTGACGGCTGCCTCGCTCGGCATGGATGTGCGCCTGGCATCGCCCAACGGCTACCGCCCGCCCGAGGCGGTGCTCACGGCGACGCAGGTGCGCGCCGGCGAGACGGGCGGCTCCTTCCTGCTAACCGCAGACCCGGAGGAGGCGGCCGCTGGCGCCGACGCGCTCTACACCGACACCTGGATATCCATGGGGCAGGAGCGCGAAGCGGAGCAGCGCCGTATCGATTTCGTTGGCTACCGCGTCGACACGGACCTCGTGGCGCGCACCGCCCCCGACGCGCTCATCATGCACGACCTGCCCGCCCACCGCGGCGAGGAGATCACCGACGCCGCCATGGAGTCGCCCAACTCCATCATCTTCGACCAGGCCGAGAACCGCGTCTGGGCGCAGGTGGCGGTGGTGGCCTTCCTTCTCGGCCTGGTTGAGGCGCCCCCCGCCTGAACCTCTGCCCCGCAGCGCGTTCGCTATGATTGCTCCGGGAGGGCGGCGCCTTCGTGCCGCGAGCGATAAGCATGGACTTCCAGCACGCCCGTGAAGTCCTCAACCAGTTCAACTGGTCGGCGGCGATCGACGTCCTCCTCATCGCCTTCGCCATCTTCGCCGCCTTCCGGCTGCTCAGCCGCACGCGCGCCATCACGCTCCTGCGCGGGGCGGTGGCCCTCATCCTCGTGCTCGTCATCCTCGGGCTCGCGTTCGACCTTACCGCGGTCAACTGGATCCTCCAGAACGGCCTCGTCGCCCTCATCGTGGGCGCGGCTGTCATCTTCCAGCCCGAGATCAGGCGCGGCCTCGATCTGCTTGGTCGAACCGGTATCCAGGATCTCCTTGCCCACGACCCTACCGAGGAGACCATCGACATTGTCGCCGAGGCAGCCACCCGCATGGCCCGCGAGCGTCACGGCGCCCTCCTCGTGTTCGAGCGCGAGACCGGCCTGCAGGACGTGATCGACACGGGCGTACCGGTCGACGCGCGCGTCTCCGGAGAGCTCGTCGAGGGCATCTTCTTCCCCAATTCGCCGCTGCACGACATGGCCATCGTTATCCGCGGCGCTCGGGTGGTCGCCGCCTCCTGTGAGCTCCCCCTCGCCGATGAGGTGCACGGTGGCGCACGCCGGGTTGGGACCCGCCACCGCGCCGCCGTCGGCATAACCGAGCAGACCGATGCCGTCACCGTTGTCGTCTCCGAGGAGACGGGCGAGATCAGCATTGCCCAGAGCGGGCGGCTCGAACGTGTCGCTCGCGGCACGCTCCTGGCCCAGGAGCTCCACCGCCGCATGATGAGGCGCCCCGACAACGACCGTGAGCAATCGGGTGGCCTTGAGCGCGTGACGAATGAGTGACCTCTGGGTCCGCCTACGTCCCCTGCTGCTCACGGCGCGCATTCTTGCAGCGACGGCCGTGCTTGCCGTCTTTCGCCACTGGCCGCTCGCTATCTTCAGCCTCGTCCTCGCCTTTGCTATCTGGTTCCTTGTTGAGGACGTCGAGAACCCCCGCATCGAGGCAACCGTGCCCGGCGAAGACCAGGCCCCCATCGCCGTTGAGGTCGTTAACGTGCCCAGCGGCTTCATCGTTGGTGAAGTCATGCCCATCCGCGTCTTCGTCGAGGCGCGCGAGGAGGACCTCGACGATCTGCGCGCCGCTGACTTCAAGGCCGTCGTCGATGCATCCGACCTCAGGGCCGGTGACGTGCGCAGCCTGTCCGTGACTGTCACCACCGAGCGGCGCGATGTGCTGGTCATCCGCCCCGAGCCGAGTACCGTGGAGGTCGCCGTCGCGGCCACCGTCAGCAAGGAGCTTCCCGTCACGGTCATAATCACCGGGGAGTTGCCCACGGGCTTCCGTCAGGGGCTGGAGGAGGTCGACCCGCCGTTCGTCACAATCACCGGCCGCGAGGCGCTCGTCGAGTCCGTCGACCAGGTCCAGGTGACCGTGTCCATTGCCGGCCTGCAGAACACCCAGACCTTCAACGCCGAACTCGTCCCCCGCACCAGCGACGGCTCGCGCGTGACTGTGACCCTCGACCGCAACCGCGCCCGCGTCACGGTCCCGGTCGAGGAGGCGGTGCTGACGCGACAGATCGCCGTTCTCGGGGGCGCCGCGGGCCGCCCCGCGCGGGGGTACGCCATCACCGATGTCTCTGTCAGTCCCTCCCCGATCGAGGTCACCGGTCCGCGCGAGCTGGTGGAGGCCCTCACGGTCTTTGAAGTCGAGGATGCCGACATCAGTGGCGCAATCGCCCCCGTCATCGAGAGCCGGGAGCTTGACCTCCCCCAGGGAGTTTCCGCCTCTGTCGAGACCGTCTTCATCACGGTCACCATCGCTCCCCAGGAGGGATGGCGCGCCCTGAGGGTCGTCCCCACCTTCCTGGACGTCCCCGAGGGGCTGGCGGTTGCCCCCGGTGTCTACTTCGTGGAGGTGCAGCTCGCCGGCCCCGAGCCCGACCTCGCCAGCCTCGACATCGGCGATGTGACCGCCACCGTTTCCCTGATCGGCGCCCCGCCCCGTTTCTCCCGCCACAACCCCGAAGTGGCAGTACCCGAGGGCATCGAGGTTGTCTCCGTTGCCCCCCTCTGGGTCGAGCTCATCGACCCCTCCCAGGCCGAACCCGAGGAGGGTGAGGAAGAAGGGGAAGACGAGGCCGGGACGGCGGAGAACGGCGATTCGGAGGAAGCCGCCGAAGGGGACGAGGCCAGCCAGTGATTGCCTCCGGACCCCTCCCCCGCGTGGCCATCGTGGGCCGTCCCAACGTGGGCAAGTCGTCGCTCTTCAACCGTATCGTGGGCGAACGGCTGGCCATCATCGAGGACGAGCCCGGCACAACTCGCGACCGTCTCGAGGCGGAGGTCGAGTGGCGCGACCAGCCCTTCCTCCTGCTCGATACCGGCGGCTTCCAGGTCGAAGACGAGGGCGACTACACCGACCTGATCCGCGCCCAGATCAACGCCGCCATCGGTGAGGCCACCCTCGTCCTCTTCTGCGTCGATGCCCGCGACGGCCTCACCGCCAGCGACTACGACGTGGCCGACGCCGTCCGCCGAGGCCAGACCCCCGCCATCCTCGTCGCGACCAAGGCCGACAACGAGTCCCGCGAGGCGGTGGCCGCCGCCGAGGCGGGAGCCCTCGGCTTCGGCCCGCCCCTCCCCGTCTCCGCCCTGCACGACCTGAACGTCGGTCTCCTCCTCGACGAGGTTGTCGGCCGCCTCCCCGAGACCCAGCCCCTCGTCGAGCAGGACCGGGTGCGCGTGGCCATCGTGGGGCGCCCCAACGTGGGCAAGTCGACGCTCGTGAACGCCCTCATCGGCGAGGATCGCGTCATCGTCAGCGAGGTGGCCGGCACCACCCGTGACGCCATCGATACGGACCTCGATGCGCCCCAAGGCGCCTTCACCCTCATCGATACGGCTGGCATCAGGCGGCCCGGGAAACGCGGCCAGGGCGTCGAACGCCACTCCGTGCTGCGAGCGACCGCCGCGCTCGCCCGCTGCGACGTTGCCGTCCTTCTGGTCGATGGCTCCCAGGGCGTCACCGCGCAGGACACGCATATCGCCGGCCTCGCGCAGGAGGCCTCCACCGGCATCGTCATCGCCGTCAACAAGACCGACCTCTGGGAGAGCCCGGAAGAGGACCGCGCGCGCCTGCTCGGCGCCCTGCGCCGCCGCTTTCGTTTCCTGCCCTGGGCGCTGTTCACGTTCGTCTCCGCCGAGGAGGCGGCAGGGCTTCCGGACCTCCTCCGTCTCGCCGCCGAGGCGCGGGAGGCGCGCCGCCGCCGCATCCCCACGGGCGAGCTGAACGGTATTTTCCGCCGCGCCATCCGCGACCATGCCCCGCCCGTCGTCCACAGCAAGCGCCTCAAGATTCGCTTTGTCACCCAGCCCTCCGTCGACCCCCCGTTGTTCGTGCTGTTCGTGAACGACCCCAAGCTGATCCACTTCAGCTACCGCCGCTACCTCGAACGCTGCCTGCGCGAGGCGCACGACTTCGAGGGAACGGCCATACGGTTCGCCTTCCGTGGCGCGAACGAGGAAGATGAGCCCGCATGATTGGCGAGTATCTCGGCAACGTCGCCATCGGCTACCTGCTCGGCTCGATCCCCACCGGGCTTGTCCTCGGCTACCTCTGGCTGCGCAAGGACATCCGCGAGTTGGGCAGCGGCAAAACCGGCACGACCAACATCCTCCGCACCGCCGGACCCCTTCCCGCGGCCCTCGGCCTCCTTGTCGATGTGGGCAAGGGCGCCGCGCCCGTGGTCATCGGCCGCTTCCTCTTCGACGACGTCGGTGTCGCCATGGCAGGCGCGGGAGCGGCCGTGGCCGGACATGTGTGGCCCGTCTTCGCCGGCTTCCGCGGTGGCCGGGGCGTGGCGACGGCGCTTGGCACGCTGCTCGGCATCGTCCCGCTCCTTGGTCTCGCGATCCTCGGCGCCGGTGTAATCGCCGTCGCGATCACACGGATGGCGTCGGTCATGTCGCTCGTCGGGGGAATCGCGGCCGCCGGCGTCACCGGTGGACTGGCCATCGCAGGGGAGCTCGACGCCGTCATCGCCTGGTACGTCCTCGGGGTCGTAGCCTTCCTCTACTACATGCACCTCCCCAACATCCGCCGCCTGATTGCGGGCACGGAGCCCCGGCTCGGCCAGGGCGGCGACAAGCCCGCGAGCGGTTGAACCGTGTCTTCCTTCGTCGTCGTTGGCGCGACCTCCTGGGGAATGACCATCGCGAACCTCCTCGCCCAGGGCGACCACGAC
Organism: Tepidiformaceae bacterium; assembly: GCA_965214395.1. GTDB lineage: Bacteria > Chloroflexota > Dehalococcoidia > Tepidiformales > Tepidiformaceae > UBA2991. Next base: position 2,451,786 of record OZ243954.1, on the reverse strand, counting down.
GTAAACCTGCTCACCCGCACCTCCGCCGAGGCCGCCACCATCGACCGTGATCGCGGCCTCGACCGCCTGCCCGGCTTCGAGCTCCCCGCCGCGGTTCGGGTAGTGCCGATCGATGCCGCCCCACCCACCCCGGACGGCATCGTTGTGGCTGTCCCCTCGCAGGCATTCCGTGCCACGGTGGAACACCCCGCCCTCGCGCGCGACGTGCCCGTGCTCACCGCCGCCAAGGGCATCGAGCACGGCTCTCTGCTGCGCATGAGCGAGGTGCTCGCCGCTTGCGGCTGGCCCGCCGAGCGCATCTCCGCCCTCTCGGGGCCGAATCTCGCCCGCGAGATCGTCGCGGGACTCCCCGCTGCCTCCACCGTCGCCTCCGCCCGCGAGTCGGAGGCGGAGATGTGGCAGCGCGCCCTCAGCACATCCCGTTTCCGCGTCTACCGCTCTGCCGATGTGGTCGGCGTCGAGCTTGGCGGGGCCCTTAAGAACGTCGTGGCCATCGCTGCCGGCGTGGGCGCGGGACTCGGGCTGGGCGCGAACGCCCTGGCTTCGCTCACGACCCGCGGCCTCGCCGAGATCACCCGCCTCGCGGTCGCCGAGGGCGCCGCCGCCGCCACCCTCCTTGGCCTCGCCGGCGTTGGCGATCTGATGGCGACCTGCTACTCCCCGCTCAGCCGCAACCACCGCTACGGCGAGCGTCTCGCTGCCGGCGACACGCCCGCGCAGGCGCTGGCCGCCGCGGGGGGCGTCGTCGAAGGGGCGGCCACGGCTCCCGTGGCCCTCGCCCTTGCCGCACGCCGCGGCATCGACATGCCCATCGCCGAGCAGGTCAACACCGTGATCACCGGCGAACGCTCCGTTAGCGACTCCCTTGAGGCGCTTCTTTCCCGGGACCTTCGCGCCGAGGGCTAACGCCTGTGTACCATCAGTGGCATGATCGGCCCCTCGACCCCGCTGGCCGAGCTCACCGAGGCGCTCGAACGGCTCGCCGGGGGCGCTGACCTCCTCCCCACCGAGCTCCCCGTCCTCTCCGACCTCGACCGCGACCAGGTGAGGGCGCTTGAAGCCGCGTGGCCCCGCATCCCCGACGAAACCCGCGTCAAGGTCATCACCGACGCGGTGCGCCTCTCCGACGAGAGCGTGGAGGTCGAGTTTTCGCGATTCGCCGCCGTGGCCATTGCCGACCCCCTCGCCGAGGTACGGGCAGCCGCCGTCGAGGCCCTGCGCGAGTCCACCCACCGCAGCACCGCCCGCCTCCTGACCTCCGTGCTCCGGGACGACGATGACGAGGATGTGGCCGCCGATGCCGCCGACATCCTCGGCGAGTTCGTGTTGCGTCTGGAGCTGGGCCGCTTCCCCGAGCGCGAGGGCGAGGCCATCGTCGAGGGCCTCCGTGCCGCCGCCGCCAACCCCGCTCGCGCCCCCGCCGTGCGCGCCAGCGCCATTGAGTCGCTCGCCCCTCGCTCTTTCCCCTGGATCGACGGCCTCGTGCTGGAGGCCTATTACGGGGACGACGAGACCGTGCGGCTCGCCGCCGTACGCGCCATGGGCCTCGCCGCCCGAGAGGACTGGCTCGAATACGTCCTTGAGCAGTTCGACTCCGGCGACCCCGAGTTCCGTCGCGAAGCCGTCATCGCCGCAGGCGAAATCGACTCCGAGGACGCCGTCGACCGTCTGGCGGACCTCTTCGTCGACCCCGAGGAGGAGGTAGCGAGAGCCGCCATCGCAGCCGCTGGCGAGATCGGCGGCGAGGTCGCCCTCGAGTACCTGCGCGACTTCGCCGGGGACGCCCCGGAAGAACTTGCCGACCTTGTCGGCGAAGCGATCGAGGCCGCCGCAGCCGTTCGCCGCGACCATGAGGCGTTCGACGAGTGAGCACGCGCGCTGCCCGCCGCCTGCCCGTCATCGACGCCGTTTCCGCCGGCGGCATCGTCTGGCGCAGGGATGCCGCCGGTGGGGTCGAGGTGGTCATCGGCTATCAGGCGAGGGAGCGGCGCTGGGGCCTTCCCAAGGGCACTCCCGACCGCGGTGAGTCGCTCGAGGCCACCGCCCTCCGCGAGGTCGCCGAGGAGACGGGCCTGGAGGTCGCGCTGGGCGAGAAGGTAGGCATCATCGACTACTGGTTCACGCGCGAGGGGCGGCGCTACCGCAAGCGCGTTCACCACTGGCTCATGACTGCCCACGGCGGTGACTTCTCCGGTCGCGACCACGAGTTCGACGAGGTCATCTGGACCTCCGCCGGCGAGGCCCTCGCCCAGATCACCTTCCAGACCGAGCGCTCCATCCTCGAGCAGGCGCTTGCCGCCCTGGAGGGGGACGCATGAGCGATCCGAAGCCCGGCGTCGTCGCCGAAACGGCCCGCCTCCGTATCCGCGAGAAGCGCATCGAGGACGCCGCCGCCGAGTACGCCTGGCGCAAGGACCCCGAGGTCGCTCGCTACGACGCGACGCCGCCCCTCATCCTCTCCTACCGCGAATTCGTCCAGCAGTTCGAGCGCGACCTGCGCTTCGCCAACCCCGCCCGCCACGCCTACGCCATCGAGACGGTTGAGGGCGAGCACATCGGCGCCCTCATGTACTACAACGCTGACCACGTTTCGGGCACGGCCGAGTACGGCATCTCCATCGGTCCCGCCGAGAGCCGCGGCGCCGGCCTCGGCACGGAGGCGACCATCGCCTTTCTCCGTTTCGCCTGGAGGTCGCTTCCCCTACGGCGCATCTACCTGCACACGCTCGAGTGGAACGAACGCGCCCGCCGCTCCTTCGAGCGCGCCGGGTTCCGCCAGACCAAGGTCGTGCTGCGCCGCAACGAGCGCTTCCTGCGCATGGAGGCCAAGCGCGAGTGGTGGCTGCTCTGGGACAGTGAGGGGCGTTTTTCCGAGGACGCGGAAGGCGCCCCGCGCGAGCGCGAGGCGACGGCCGAGGGCTAGCCGCCCTCCTGCGAGTTGTGCGCCTCCAGGATCGCGTTCGCGATCATGCGGGCGTGCGGATACGGCTTCCAGCCTTCGGGCGAGTTGTAGTAGCGCGTCCCGATCTGCACCTCTTCCGGCGGCCGGTTGCCGTATTCGACATCTATCCCTTCGACGCGAATGCTCGGCGTGCCCAGGAACTTCTTCGCGGTCGCGTCTTCCTGGCTCAACACCTCCGTGTAGGTCACGTCCACGGCGACATCGGTCGCCTCAATGGCGAGGCGTAGATTCTCTTCGGCCTCCTCGCCCAGCGACACTCCGCGGGCGTGGAGTACTTCAACCTTGATCGCTGCTGTCAGAGCGTTCCTCCCCTGGCGGTCGTTGCCGGGCCAGCCGTTCGGCCAGTTCTGCCTCAGCGCCCAGCGCGCCCGCGTGATAGTACCGCGTCTCGCCCAACTCTTCGGGCAGGTAGCGTTCGCCCTCGGCGTAGTGCTCCGGCTCGTCGTGGGCGTAACGGTAGCCCGACCCATATCCCATCTCCCGCATCAGGCCCGTGGCGGCGTTGCGAAGGTGCAGGGGAACTGGCAGGTGCGAGGTGCGCCGTGCGTCCTCGCTCGCCCGCGCGTAGGCCGTCAGCGCCGAGTTGCTCTTGGGCGCGAGCGCCAGGTAGAGCGCGCATTCCGCCATCGGCAGGAACCCCTCCGGCATACCGATGAAGTGCACCGCCTGCTGGCAGGAGGTCGCCACGCCGAGCGCCTGCGGATCGGCCAGCCCGATGTCCTCAGCCGCCAGGATCACCATCCGCCGCACGATGAACAGCGGGTCCTCCCCCGCCTCCACCATCCGCGCCAGCCAGTAGACCGCCGCGTCCGGGTCCGATCCCCGCACGGACTTGATGAAGGCCGAGATGGCGTCGTAGTGGTAGTCGCCTTCCTTGTCGTAGTAGGGGCGGCGCTCCTGCAGCGCCCGCCGCACGTCCGCCGTCCCGATGCGCTCGCGGCTGCCCTCGCGGGCCGAGTCCGCCGCGATCTCGAGGGCGCTCAACGCCGCTCGCGCGTCCCCGTGGGACCCCTCCACCAGCACCCCTCGCGCCTCCTCCTCGATCGCGAGTCCGAGCGACCCCAGCCCCCGCTCCCCGTCCTCCAGCGCGCGCTCCACGATGCGGGCAAGGTCGTCCTCGGCCAGCGCCTCCAGCCGCACCACCCGCACCCGGCTCAGCAACGGCGCAACCACCTCGAACGACGGGTTCTCCGTCGTCGCCCCGATGAGCGTCACCGTGCCGTTCTCTACATAAGGCAGGATGACATCCTGCTGGGCCTTGTTGAACCGGTGGATCTCGTCGATGAAGAGGACCGTGCGGACGCCCGCCTCCCGGCGCTGCTGCGCTTCTCCGATGACGCGGCGCAGTTCCGCCACCCCCGATGCAACTGCCGACAGCGCCACGAATTCGCCCTCCGCCTCGCCCGCGAGGATGCGCGCCAGCGTGGTCTTCCCGCAGCCCGGCGGCCCCCAGAGGATGACCGATGGCAGCGCCCCGCCCGTGGCCGCCCGCCCCAGCAGCGCATCCGGACCCACGGCTGGCTGCTGCCCCACGAACTCGTCGAGTGTGCGCGGTCGCATGCGTGCTGCCAGCGGTGCGTCCGCCCGCTCCCCCTGGGAGAAGCCCAGCGATGCCTGCAGTCCTCGAGCGTCTCGCTGGCGCGGCATCGTCAGCCCGCCAGCACGGCGATGGTCACGCCGTCGCCGCCTTCCTGTGGCGGCGCTGTCTCGTAGCGCCGCACGAGCGGGTGCCGCGAGAGCGCCTCGCGGATGGCCGCCCGCAGCGCCCCCGTGCCCTTCCCGTGGATGATGCGTATGGAGGGAAGCCCCGCCCGGAACGCATCGTCCAGGTGCCCCTCGAAGGTCATGACCGCCTCCTCCGCCCGCTGTCCCCGCAGGTCGAGCTCCATCGGGACCGCCGTCGGCGGCGGCAACTCCCCCCGCGCCGGCGCCGTGGGCGTCAGCTGCGGTTCCGTCCGCTCGATACGGTCGACAGAGACCTTCATCCGCATCGAGCCGAATCGCACCTCCACGCGCCCGTCCGGCCCCACCCCCGTCACTGCCTCCCCCTGCTGGGGGATGTCGCGCACGCGCACGACGTCGCCCGGCGAGACGGTGTCCAGCCAGGCGCCCGCTCGCTCGGTCGCTTCCTTGCCCGCCGCCTCGATCTCCGCGTCCAGCGCCTGCAGCCGCTCCGCCGCCGCCCGGTCGACCGTGCGCTCCCGTTCGCGCCGCTCAAGGCGCTCCAGCTCCCGCTGGGCGCGTGCCACCAGGGCCTCCCCCTCCCGCCGCGCCCGTCCCAGGATCGCCTCCCGCTCGGACTCGATTGTGCGGTGCTGCTCGGCCAGTTGCAGGCGCAGCTCCTCCGCCTCGTGCTTCGCCTCCTCCTCGCGCCCGCGCGCCTCAGCCGCCGCTGCTCGCTCCTGCCGCGCCTCGTCCAGCAGCCCGTCCAGTTCGCGCGTCTCCGGCGCGATGCGTTCCTCCGCCCGCTCCAGCACCCCCTCGTCGATTCCCAGCCGCCGCGCGATCGCGATCGCGTTCGACTGGCCCGGCAGCCCGATCGTGAGGTGGTAGGTCGGGCTTAGCGTCGCCAGGTCGAACTCGACCGAGGCGTTCCGCAGGCGTGGTTCCTCCTGTGCGAACATCTTCAGCTCGCCGTGGTGCGTCGTCGCGATGATGGTGCAGCCCCGGTCGAGCAGCGCTTCGAGGATGGCCCGCGAGAGCGCCGCGCCCTCCTCCGGATCCGTGCCCGCCCCCAGCTCGTCGAGCAGCACCAACGTGCCCGGCGCCGCCGCTTCCAGGATCCCGCCCATCGTCCGCATGTGCGACGAGAACGTGGAGAGCGACTGCTCGATCGACTGCTCGTCCCCGATGTCGGCGTGGATGGCCGGATACGTCACGAAGCGGCTGCCCTCGTCGCAGGGAACGGGAAGGCCCGCCTGCGCCATCAGCGTGAGCAACCCCACCGTCTTCAAAGCGACCGTCTTACCGCCCGTGTTCGGACCCGTGATCAATAGTCCCGGCTCCTCTTCGCTGAGGTTCAGTTCGATCGGCACCACGTCTCCCCACAACAGGGGGTGACGCGCCCGCACGACTTTCGTCTCGCCCCGCTCCCCGAGCCACGAGTCGTCGCCGTCGGCCCGTGGCAGGGCCGCTCCCAGGCGCTTTCCCAGCAGCACCTTCGCCCGCAGCAGGTCAAGCCGCGCCATCGCTGCCAGTGTCTCCAGCGCCTCCTCCTCCCGCTCCCCCACCATCGCCGAGAGCTGTAGCAGCACGCGGCGCTCCTCACGCTCTTCGGCCAGTTGCAGCTCGCGCACCTCGTTGCCCGTCTCCACCACACTCATCGGTTCGAGGAACACCGTCGCCCCGCTCGATGACACGTCGTGCACGATCCCCGGGAGCTGTCCCCGGAAGTCGGCCTTCACGGGGATGACCATGCGCCCGTTCCGCTCCGTCAGCAGCTCCTCCTGCGCGACTCCCCGGCGCACGGCGTCGGCGAGGGCGGTGCGCGCGCGCTGCTCGAGGCGCCCCTGCGCGCCCCGCAGCTCGCGACGGACCGCCGCCAGCTCGGGGCTCGCGTCGTCAGCCACCGCCCCCCGCGGCGTGATCGCGCGGCTAACCTCCGCAACGAACGGTCGGAAGTCCGCGATCGCCTCCGCAATGGCAGCGATCTGTGGCGTGCGCTCCGCGAGTCGCATGGCCAGCTGGCGCGCGCGCCAGGCCGTGTCCAGCGCGTTCGCTGCGTCCTGGAGATCGGTGGGTTCGATCGCCTGTCCGATCGTGGCGGAGTGCACCATCGGACGCAGGTCGCGCATGCCCCGGAGGGGCACGTCGAGCCCCATCTGGTCGATGTGCGTCATCTCCGCCGTCTCGGCCTGGAGGGCGAGGACGGCCTCGTGTTCGCGCTCCGGTTCGAGGGCCAGCGCCAGCTCGCGACCGAGGCTGAACGCGGTCTCGCCCGCAAGCATCGAGCGCACCTTGTCGAACTCCAGCACGCGCAACGTGTGTTCGTTCACAGGCCCAGCGTACGACCTGCTTCACGGCGGAACCAGAAAAGGCAGCCATTCCCCCCCCGTTTCGACCTTCATCCCAACCCGCTAAGCTGATCCGTCCACGGCAGTCGCCCGGAAGGGGATCGATGCTCAAGAAAGTTCTGGTCGCGAACCGCGGTGAGATCGCGTTGCGGATCGTGCGCGCCCTGCACGACCTCGGCATCGCGTCGGTCGCCATCTACTCCGAGGTGGACCGCCTCTCGCGGCACGTGCGTTACGCCGATGAGGCCTACCTCATCGGCCCGCCGGAGGCTTCCGAGAGCTACCTCAATGCCGAGCGCATCCTTGATGTGGCCACTGCCTGCGGGGCTGACGCCATCCATCCCGGCTACGGTTTCCTCGCCGAGAACGCCGACTTCGCCGAGGCTTGCGAGGATGCCGGGCTGACGTTCATTGGTCCCGCACCCTCCGCCATCCGCCTGCTCGGCGACAAGAATATGGCGCGCTCGCTGGCCGCCAGCGTGGGCGTACCGGTCGTGCCCGGCAGCGGCCCGCTCGAGTCGCTGGAGGAAGCGCCGGCGCTTGCGCGGGAAATCGGCTACCCCATCGCCATCAAGGCCGTCGCCGGCGGGGGCGGGCGCGGCATCCGCTTCGTCGAGCGCGAGGAGGACCTGCCCCGCGCCCTCATGCTCGCCAGCCGCGAGGCCGAGGCCGCCTTCAGCGACGGCACCCTCTACCTGGAAGCCCAGATGCAGGGTGTCCGCCACATCGAGGTGCAGATCATCGCCGATACCTACGGCAACGTGATCCCGCTGGGCGAGCGCGAGTGCTCCATCCAGCGCCGCCACCAGAAAATCATCGAGGAGATGCCCTCGGTCGTCGTCGGGCAAGAGCTGCGCCGCGCGCTCAATCGCGCCGCCGTGCGCGTCGCCCGAGCCGCCGGCTACCGCAGCGCGGGCACTGTCGAGTTCCTCCTCACCGAGGACGAGCGCTACTACTTCCTCGAGGTCAATGCCCGCCTCCAGGTTGAGCATCCCGTCACCGAGATGACCACCGGCGTTGACCTCGTGAAGGACCAGCTCCTGGTCGCGGGCGGTTCCGAGCTTGCCTATGACGAGGGTGACCTGATTACCCGCGGCTGGGCGATCGAATCCCGCATCGTCGCCGAGGACCCGCAAAACGGCTTCCTTCCCTCCGTCGGAAGGGTCGTGTTCTCGCGCGAGCCGGCCGGCCCCGGGGTCCGCGTGGAAAGCTGCCTGCACGATGGCCTCGAGGTGACCCCCTACTACGACTCCCTCCTCGCCAAGGTGACCGCCTGGGGCACCGACCGCGAAGACGCGCGCACGCGCCTGATTCGCGCCCTGCGGGAGTCCCGCGTGGTTGGCGTTGCCACCAACATCCCCTACCTCCTTGAGATCCTCGAGTTGCCGGCGTTTGTGGAAGGGCGGCTCGATACGGACTTCCTCGACCGCCACCAGGTTGAGGCCCGGCAGTCGGAGGAACCCCTGCGTGAGGCGGCCGCGATCGCGGCCCTGCTTACACTTTCTGGCGAGAGCCGCGCGCCCGCTGCGGATGCCGGCGACCGCCGTACCGCACCGTCCGCCTGGCGACAACGAGCGATGGGACGATGGCCGAGAAGTATCTGATCCAGGTCGACGACCAGCCGCTCGAGGCCGAGATCGAGCGCCTCAATGGCGGGGGTGGGGCTCGTGTGCGCCTGCATGCCGACGGTGAGTGGCGGTTCGCCGAGTTGCAGCACGTCCGCGCCGGCCTGCACGTCGTCATGCTCGACAACCACCCAGTCGAGCTCTACATGGAACGGCGGGGCAGCGCCGTCGACGTCACCATTGGTCGTCGGACCTACCACATCCAGATCGGGCGCGGCCGCCGCGCCGCCAGCATGGCCGCGGCTGCTGCCGCCAGCGATGGCATTGTGCGCATCCGCGCCCCCATGACCGGTGCGGTCCTCGAGGTGCGCACGGAGCCGGGCGCCGAGGTTGAAGCTGGCGACGTCCTGGTTGTCATCGAGTCGATGAAGATGAACAACGAGCTGCGCGCTCCAGCCAGCGGCATCGTCGAGCGTGTCGGCGTCGTTGCCGACGGTCAGGTGCAGGAAGGTGACGAGATTGTCGTCATCCGGCCGGCGGAAACGCCCAACGGATAGTGCCGGCTCTTGCCGTTGACCCGTGTGATTACGTTGCGTAGGGTACGCGCCCGGCCGTGCTAGGCGGGGAGCTAGCGGTGCCCTGTACCCGCAATCCGCTCAAGCGGGGCTGAATTCCCGTCCGAGGGGTTGTCTCTCCGGGGACTGCCTTCGCAAAGCGGCGTTGACGATCTGGTCCTGCGCGGCGGAGCACTACGAACCTGGTCAGGTCCGGAAGGAAGCAGCCATAAGTAGAACGCTCCGGGCGCCGCAGACTCACCGGGTCCGAGTTGGCTCGCGCGGTGCAAGCCTGGTATTCACTCCAAAGGCGGGTGCACGGTCGTTATGATTACTCGCAAGCCGCCACGGGGCGGCTTGCTGAAGGGGAGGGGGTGCGCTTGGAACGTAGTTTGTCTGGTCCTCGCCCCTCCATCGACTCGCCGTTGATGATCGGGCGATCACTCAAGGGCTTCGATCCCTTCGAGTACTCCCGCTCTTCGCGGGGTCGCCGCCACGCCGCTGCGATGCTTGTGGTCGCCCTGCTGATGGTGCTTGCCTTCAAGGTCTTCCCCCTGCAGGACGTCACCCTCGTGTCCGGCGACACGACGGTCCAGGTGCGCTCTACCTTTGGTGACCGTGAGGAAGCGCTCGATGCCGCCTCCCTCGAGCTCGCCCCCGGTGACCGTCTCCTCGAGGCCCGTGCGGGCGACCAGGCAGCCGTGGCCGTCCAGCGAGCAACGCCCCTGGTCGTGCTGGCGGATGGCGCCCGCATCGAGGTGCGCACCCGCGCCCAGACTATCGCCGGCGCCCTCGCGCTCGCCAACATCGAGGTGCGCGACGGCGACCGCGTCTACGTCGACGGCTCCCGCACCGCCCCCGACGACGAACTCGCTCCCGGGACGGTGTCCGCCGCCTCCACCGACCAACCCCTGCGGATTGAGGTAATCCGCGCCCTCCCCGGCGTCCCCGCCGCCGATTCGTCCGCCAGCACATTGCTGGCGCAGACCTCCGCGCTGCCGCCCCTTGAGGCCGTTCCCGAGACCGCCGCCCTTAGCGTGCTCGCGCATCCCGGCGCCTGGCGTCTCCGCGAGAGCGGACTGCCTCCCGACATGGAGAGGCTTGCCCGAGCCGTCGCGGCGCTCCCCGAGCGACGGTCGATCGCCCTTAACCTCGGCGGTCAGGTCGAACTGCTGCGCACCGACGCCGCAACCGTGGAGGATGTCCTCGCTCTCTTCGAAATCGAGCTTGGGGAGCACGACCGCGTCTCCCACCCCCTCAACGACCGGGTGACCGAGGGCATGGTCATCGTCGTCGTGGAGGTGGAGAAAGTGCTCGAGGACTACATCGAGTACACCCCGGCCCGCATGTACTGGCGGGACGACCACACCCTCGCCCCCGGTGAGCAACGCACCATCGAGGGCATCCCCGGAGAGGTGCGCGTCTTCGAGGAGGTCACCTACGAGAACGGCCTGGAGTTGAGGCGGGTTCCCCATTCCGCAATCGTCGAGTCCAAGCCGGTGGCGGGCGAATACCTTCGCGGTCCCGTGGCCGAGGACGGCGTCTCGCCCGTCGTCGTTGATGACTACGATGGGCCCTACCGGGAGAAGATTCGCGTCTGGTCCACCTGGTACGACGCCACCCACGGCGACAAGGCTCCCGACCACCCTGCCTTCGGCGTCACCTATAGCGGCATCATGCTCGAATACGGCATCTGCGCCGTCGACCCGGACTACATCCCTCTCGGCACCAGGTTCTACGTGCCCGGCTACGGCGAGTGCCTCGCCGCCGACATCGGCGGCCTCATCAACGGCTGGGATGTCGACCTCGGCTTCCCCATGGACCACGGTCCCGATCCCTGGCATACCGGCTACGTCAACATCTACATCCTCGACTGACCCTCGTGGGCGGGCCTACCATCGCGGTATGAGTGGCAAGTCCCGGGGACCGCGCGCCCGCAAGGCGCTCGGCCAACACTTCCTGACCGACACCGGCGTGCTGGCCGACATCGCCGCCGCGGTGCGCGTGCCGGCAGAGGGCCTCCTCTTCGAGATTGGCGCGGGGACGGGCCAGCTGACCGGAACTCTGCTCGATGCGGGCCACGAGGTTGTCGCTCTCGAAATCGAGCCCCGCCTCCTCGACCACCTCCGCCACCGCTTCCCCGACCGCCCTCGCCTGACCCTGGTCCAGGGCGATGCCCGCCTCCTCGACCTGTCCGAGGTCATTCCCCCCGGGCGCCCCTTCAGCGTCGTCGGGAACCTGCCCTATTTCGCCGCCAAGCCCATCATCCGCCACCTGCTCGACGGCGCGCCGCTCCCCTCCGAGCTCGTTGTGATGGTGCAGCGTGAGGTGGCCCGCGAGATCACCGTGAAGCCGGGCAAGCTCTCCCTCCTCGGCATCTCCGTCCAGAACTACGCCGTGGCCGAACCCCTCTTCGACGTGCCCCCCAACGCCTTCGACCCGCCCCCCGCCGTCTACTCCTCCGTTGTCCGGCTCACCCTGCGCGAGGCGCCGCTCGTTCCGTCGGAGCGCACCGAAGCGTTCTTCGCGCTCGTTTCCGGGGCGTTCCGCAACCCTCGCAAGCAGATCCACAACTCCCTCTCGCGTGCTCCCGGCCACGTCCCCGAAGCCGTACGTCCCGCCCTCGATGCCGCGGGAATCGACACGCACCGCCGCCCCGAGACGCTGGCCATCGAGGAGTGGCTGGCCCTCCTCGATGCCTTCGAGCGAGCCGCCGCCCATGCCTGAGGCGCTGACCGGTCTCGCGCCCGCCAAGATCAACCTCACCCTTGAGGTCGGCGGCACGCGTCCCGATGGCTACCACGACCTTGCCAGCGTTCTCCAGACGCTCGCCCTCGCCGACGAGGTTACGTTGACCCCGGCCGCCACCACTTCGATCGAGAACACCGGCCCCTTCGCCGAGGGCGCCCCGACCGACGCCGGAAACCTCGCCTGGCTCGCCCTCGACGCCCTCGCGGAGGCGCTCGGGCGCGAGCCGGAGCCGTTCCGTATCCGCATCGTGAAGCGCATCCCCGCCGCTGGGGGCCTTGGCGGCGGCGCTTCCGACGCCGCCACCGTCCTCCGTCTGCTCGCCCGCCACTGGCCCGATGCAGGCGAGGCAGCGCTGGCCAGCGCCGCCGCTGCTGTCGGCAGCGACGAGCCCTTCTTCCTCGCCGGGGGCACCGCCCTCGTCGAGGGGCGGGGCGAGCGCGTCACCCCCCTCCCCGACCTCCCCCCGCACGGCGTCGTGCTCTTCATCCCGCCCGATACGCTCCCGAACAAGACCGCCACCCTCTTCCGCGCCCTCGATCGCGACGGCCGGGTCGACGAGCCGGCCGTGACCCGCTCTCTCGCCCGGCGCCTGCCCGCGCGCGTTACCGGCGCCGACCTCTACAACAGCTTCGAGCGCGTCGCCTTCGACTGCTTTTCCGGTCTTGCAGCCCTGTGGGAGCAACTCGAAGCGCGCACGGGCGAAGCCATCCGCCTCGCCGGCGCCGGGCCCACCCTCTTCTGGATCGGACCCGGCGAGGAGACGGAGCGCGTGAGCCGCGCAGCCGCCGACCTCGACTGCACCGTCATCCCCACGGCTACGGCCGGTTCCCTATGGCGGCGCTGATCGCGGGGGCCATGGCCGGCTACGTGATGGCCATGCTCACGAGCGTCGCGGTCACGTACCTCGTGTTCCGCGCCCGCGATGCCGAGCTCGTCGAGCGCTGGGTCGCCCGTGACGTGCCCGGCCCGCTCCTGCTCGTCCCAATCCTCACGGCCTCCGTGCTGGCCTGGGTCTTCGTCGGCCTCCTCTCCGCCATCATCTACGAGGTCGCCGACCTCGGCTCCCAGGCCGACGGCCTCGCCAGCCCCAGCGCCGTCTTCACGATCATCGCCGTCGTCTTCTCGCTCGCCCCCGCCCTGCTGCTCGGCATCCTCTGGCCCCGCCTCTGGTGGATGTGGGCTGCCCTCGCCATTCCTTGCGTTGGTCTCTTTGGCTGGTTTCTCCCTCACCTGGCGGGTCGATAAGATAGCTGGCGGCGCTTGTGCCCCGATTCACGAGCGCGGAGGCGCACGTGCCAGGCACCATCGTCGATATGCACCTGCACACCACCCGCGGTGCATCCGACTCCATGCTCGACCCCGAGGACCTCATCGCTGAGGCTAATCGCATCGGTCTCACCGGCGTCAACATCACCGAGCACGACCGCATGTGGGAAGCCTGGGACCTGAACCCCTTCCGCAAGGCCCACCCCGAGACCTTCGTCTCCAACGGCATGGAAGTCTCGACCGACATGGGCCATATCATCGCCGTCGGCCTGCGCGGCTACGAGGGCGGCATCCGCCGCCTCGAACGCCTCCGCGAGGTCGCCGACGAGCAGGGCGCCTTCCTCATCGTCGCCCACCCCTTCCGCCATTTCTTCGATCCCGTTCACTTCAAGCGCCAGGGCAAGCCCGCCTTCACCCTCACCCCCGAGGAAGCGGCGAAGCTCCCCGTCTTCCAGCTCGTGGACGCGGTCGAGGTGCTCAACGGCTGCAACACCCCCCGCGAGAACTACTTCGCCCTGCAGGTCGCGAAGGTGCTCGGCAAGCCCGGCACGGGCGGCTCCGACGCCCACTCGAACCAGGGCATCGGCTACTTCAGCGCCCAGTTCGAGGAGACCGTCGAGAACCCCGAGCACTTCCTCCGCCTCCTCCACCGTGGCGCCTTCCAGCCCGTCAGCGGTCTTCCCCAGGGCGAGGTCGAGAACTTCTGGGATGCGCCCCCGCCCGAGGAGGTTCCCGCATGAGCGAGCTCGTTCGCTGGGAATACGCGCGCGTCGTCGTCAGCGGCATGGAGCAGCCCATCGTCGCGAACTTCAGCCACCATCCCGAGGACGATCGCGAGTACGGCACGAACGACCTCGCCGAAGCGCTCCGCGACCTCGGCGACGCCGGCTGGGAGATGGTCTCCGACGCGCGCGTCGAGAACTGGGTGGGCACCCAGCTCATCTTCCGCGAGATGCTCTACTTCAAGCGTCCCCGGCAGGACGAGTCGTGAGCGACGAGCAACCCTTTTCCGGCATCACCGTGCTCGAATTCGGCCAGTTCGTGGCCGTGCCATACGGCGCCCAGCTCCTCGCCGATGGCGGCGCCCACGTCATCAAGGTCGAGCCCCACGAGGGCGAGGCTGCCCGCAACACCGGCTATCGCTGGGGCGATGTCACCCGCCACTTCCTCTCCCGCAACCGCGGCACCCACTCCCTCCCCCTCTCCCTCCGCCACGACCAGGCCCCCGCCATCCTCGACGCCCTCCTTGCCAGGACCGACGTCGTCCTCACCAACCTCCGCCCCGGCCTCGCCGCCCAGTTCGGCCTCGACTACGACAGCCTCTCGGAGCGCTACCCCCGCATTATCGTCGGGAACGTCAGCGCCTTCGGGGAGCAGGGGCCGGATGCGGGGCTGCCCGGCATGGACCAGGTCGTGCAGGCGTTCAGTGGCCTCATGGCCATGAACGGCGGCATGCGCGGCGGCCGCCCCATCGCCGAGGGCTCCCCCATCTCCGACTTCATGTGCGCCGCCCTGCTCGCCTACGGCGTCGCCTCGGCGCTCTACCGCCGCGAGCGTACCGGCCGTGGCGGCCGCGTTGATACCTCCCTGCTCATGTCGGCGATGATCCTGCAGAGCAACCTCATGATCCGCGTGGACGACGGCGACGCCGAGAACCACTCGGAATACCTGGAGTGGCTCGCCGAGGCCCGCGCTGCCGGCATGCCCTACGCCGAGCAGGCCGCGCGCATGCCCAGCAGCCGCCCGGCGCGCCTCGTCAGCCTGTACTACCGGACCTTCAACACGAAGGACTCGGCTATCGCCATCGCCTGTCCCAGCGCCGGCCTGCGCAGGCGGCTCCTTGGCGTCCTCGGCCTCGAGGATCCCGGCCTCGACCCCAACCTGTCGGAAGAGCAGCGCCACGCCCACGACGGGGAGCTCCAGGAACGGTTCGAGGCGCTCTTCGCCTCGGAAACCACCGACCATTGGGAGCAGTTGCTGCGCGAGGCCGGCATCCCCGCCTCCCGCGTGCGCTTCCCCACCGAGCTCATCGACAACGAGCAGGCCGCCGCTAACGACCTCTTCGTCCACGCCGACCACCCCGAGGCAGGCCCGTTTAGCGTGCTCGGACGCGCGCTCAAGCTCGACGAGGGCGGTTTCATCCCCGCCCCCTTCCCCGCCCCCTTCCGCTCCGAGACGCGCGACATCCTCGCCTGGGCCGGTCTCTCGCGGGAGGCTGTCGAGGACGCCATCGCGAGCGGCGCCGTCGTGGCCACCCCGCCCGACTCAGACTGAGCCCCGCCCCGGCTAGCGGCCCTGCGCCCACTCTTTCGCGTGGTACGTGATGACGATGTCCGCCCCCGCCCGCCGGATCGACGTCAGCGTCTCGTCGATCGCGCGCTCCTCCTCGATCCACCCCTGCGCCGCCGCCGCCTTGAGCATGCTGTACTCGCCGCTGACGTTGTAGGCGGCCACGGGCACATCGACCGTCTCTCGCACCGAGCGCAGCACGTCGAGGTAGGGCAGCGCCGGCTTCACCATCACCATGTCCGCCCCCTCGTCGATGTCGGTCAGCACCTCGTCGCGGGCCATGCGCGCGTTCGCCGGATCCATCTGGTAGCCCCGCCGGTCGCCGAAGGCGGGAGCGCTGTCCGCCGCCTCCCGGAACGGCCCGTAGAACGCGCTCGAGAACTTGGCCGCATACGAGAGGATGGCCGTGTCGCCCCGCCCCGACCCGTCCAGGGCCTCGCGGATGGCGGCCACGCGGCCGTCCATCATGTCGCTGGGGGCCACAATGTCGCAGCCCGCGTCCGCCAGGCTCACGGCCATGTCCGCCAGCAGCGGCAGGCTCGCGTCGTTATCGATGTCGCCCTCGTCCGTCAGGAGGCCGCAGTGGCCGTGGTCCGTGTACTCGCACAGGCACACGTCCCCGATCACCAGCATCTCCGGGACGGCATCCTTGAGCCGCCGGATCGCCTCCTGCACCACACCCCCGTCGTCGTACGCCCCCGAGCCTTGCTCGTCCTTCGCCGCCGGAATGCCGAACAAGAGCACGGCGGGTACGCCCGCGCTCCGCAGCTCCCGTGCCTCCTCCACCAGTGCCTCCAGCCCCAGGCGCGACTGCCCCGGCATCGCCTCGATCGGCGCGCGGCCGTCCAGTCCCTGCTCGACGAATAACGGAGCCACC
Source organism: Tepidiformaceae bacterium (assembly GCA_965214395.1). Lineage (GTDB taxonomy): Bacteria > Chloroflexota > Dehalococcoidia > Tepidiformales > Tepidiformaceae > UBA2991. The sequence goes on along the minus strand of OZ243954.1, from coordinate 2,435,509 downwards.
AGGTGCGACGGGGTCAGCTCCGTCTCGCGCACCAGCCCCCGCATCGCCTGCGAGCTGCGCAGCCGCCGGTGCCGCCGGAACTCCAGCCCTTCCATGGCGCCTCCCCGGAACTAGACCGTCAGACGGCGCACTCGCCCTCGCCGCGCTCGAGCACGTACAGCTCGAATTTCGTCCAGTCGATGAACATCTGGCGGTTGTCGTCCGAGAACTCGCCGGGGATGGTCAGGTCCTGGACAGCCTGTTCGAACGGCACCTTGCCGACCCGGTCGAAGAAGTCGTTGAACTCCTCGCCGTTCTCGCGGCCCTCCTGGTACAGGCCGATCCAGCGCTGCACGGCGTCGGGCGTGCGCTTTGCCGGCAGGCGCAGCTTCAGCTGCGTGCCCACCCGCACCTTCCCGTTGCCTTCCTCGTAGCCGCCGCCGATGAAGGCGTGGTACGCCGGAAGCTGGTGGCCTTCGACCTTCATCGCCGCTCCGTGGAAGCCGATGTTGCCGAGGTGGTGCTGGCCGCAGCTGTTGGGGCAGCCGCTCATCTTGATGTGCAGCTTCGCCACTTGCGGGTCTGCCACTGCCATCTCCGTCACGCGCTCCTGGATGGCGCGGTTCAGCCCCATCGAGCTGGTGATGCCCAGCTTGCAGCTGTCCGTGCCGGGGCAGCTCACCACATCCGTCACCGTGTCCGCGCCCGACTCCGCCAGGTCCAGCGCGACCAACCGCGCGTAGACCTCGTACAGGCTCTCGTCGCGAACCCAGCGCAGCACCATGTTCTGCTGCACCGTCGTGCGTGCGTTGCCACCGCAGTACTCGCGCATGATGTCGGCGATACCGTGGAACTGGTCAGGCGTCAGGTCGCCGCGCGTGATCTTGATCTGCACGGTGCTGAAACCCTGCTGCTTCTGCGCCTTCACGTTCGAGGCTGCGAACTGTGTGAACGCATCCGCGTCGTCGCCCGGCTGCGCGTAGGAACCGCGTCGTGCCGGCGCCCGCTCCTCCTCGTTGTCGAGGAAGAGCAGCCGCTCAGGGCTGAAGTCGCGCTGCGCCCAGGGCTGCGCCAGCTCGTCGTCGACCATCTCAAGGAAGCGGTCGGCGCCGATGCGGTCGATCAGCACCTTGATGCGCGCCATCGCCCGGTTCTTCCGCAGCATGTCCGCCGCGTTGAAGATGCGGATGACCGCCTCGCTCACCTTCAGGTACTCGTCCAGCGAAACGAACTCGCGCACGACGATCGCCTCGCGCGGCATGATCGCGAGCCCGCCGCCGCAGACCATCTTGAAGCCCTGCACCCCGTTCTCGATGCGCGGGATAAAGCCGAGGTCGTGGATGCCCGTGATGGCCACGTCTGCGTCGTCGGCGCTGAAGGAGACCTTGAACTTTCGCGGCAGCAGCTGTGTCAGCGGGTTGCGCAGCCAGAAGCGGGCGAAGGCGCCCGCGTACGGCGTCACGTCGAACAGCTCGCCATCGGTCACGCCCGCCCACGGGTCGGCGGTCACGTTGCGCACGGTGTTGCCGCAGGCCTCGCGCGTCGAGAGGCCTGTACTCGCCAGCAGGCGCAGCACGTCCGGCATGTGCGCCAGCGGGATGTGGTGGAACTGGAAGTTCTGGCGGGTCGTGATGTGGCCCTTGCGCAGCGGCGCGAAACGGTCCGCCAGCTCGCCAAAGGCGTCCATCTGCTCCGGCGTCACGCCCCCGAAGGGGAGCTTCACACGCGTCATCTGCACGTTCGCCTGGCGCTGGCCGTAGACCCCCTGCTTCAGCCGGTACCCCTGGAAGACCGCTTCCTCCTCGTACCCGCCCGCAAGGAAGCGTGTCGCTTCCGTATCGAAGTCGTCGAGCTCCTCGGTCAGGATCGGCAGAACCTGGCCGGGGGCGTTTGTCTGGACGATGGTCTCGACTGCGCGCATCTACGCTGTCCTTTCGTGGGCGGGCCCTTTCGGGGCCCCCCTCGCCGGTCGCATGTATGTGAAGCGACTGTAGCATGTAGTAAGCGCCCAGTCGTTGCCGCTCAGTCCTATTGTTGATAAAGTTGAGCAACGAACTCAGGTTTGCGCGGAGCCGTTTCGCCGTGTCCCTTGCCGCCACCCTCGACGATACCGCCATCACCGCGCTCAACGAGCGCTTCGAGAGCGCGAGCCCCGAGGAGATTGTGCGCTGGGCCGTGGAGACCCATGGTGACGGCCTCTCCGTCGGAGCCAGCTTCGGCGGCCCCACCGGCATGGCCATCCTTCACATGACCGCCCAGCTCAAGCCGAATGTGCACGTTTTCGTCCTCGATACCGACTACCTTTTCGACGAAACCCACCAGACCCGCGAGCGCGCCACGGCAACCCTCGGCCTGACCAACGTGCAGGTCTACAAGTCGAAGCTGACCCACGAGGAGCAGGCAGCCGAGCACGGCGCCGCCCTCTGGATGCGCGACCCCGATCTCTGCTGCGACTTGCGCAAGGTCGAGCCCAACCACCGCGCCCTTGCCGGCAAGACCGCCTGGATCGCCGGCCTCCGCCGCGACCAGTCGGAAGGCCGCGCCGATGTCCCTATCGTCGCCTGGAACACGCGCTTCGGGCTCATCAAAGTCAACCCCCTCGCCCGCTGGACCGAGAAGGACACCTGGGACTACCTCATCAAGCACGACGTTCCCTACAACCCGCTGCTCGACCACGGCTTCGTCAGCATCGGCTGCTACAACTGCACCGTGCCGGGTAAGCAGGGGCGCCAGGGCCGCTGGGAGGGCTTCGACAAGGACGAGTGCGGATTGCACACCTGAGCCGGCCCCGGGCCATCATCCGAACACGGCGGCCGTGAGGCCGCCTTCTTGACGCGTCGAGCGTTGCCACACCGCCAACAGCCAAAGGAGAAACACCAATGCGTCTGGAGAACCGCCAATGAGCGACCAGGGATTCGTCATCTGGTTCACGGGACTCTCGGGTTCCGGCAAGAGCACCCTCGCCGAGGCGCTCGCCCCCGCCCTGCGCGAGCGCGGCCGCAAGGTCGAGATCCTCGACGGCGACATCGTTCGCACCAACCTCTCGAAGGGCCTCGGCTTCAGCAAGGAGGATCGCGACACGAACATCCGCCGCATCGGCTTCGTCGCCAGCCTCCTCGCCCGCAACGGCGTCGGCGTTATCACCGCCGCCATCTCCCCCTACCAGGAGATCCGCGACGAGAACCGGGCCATGACCGAGGGCGACGGCGCCGTCTTCGTCGAGGTGCACGCTGCCGCCACCGTCGAGCAGTGCGAGGCGCGTGACGTGAAGGGCCTCTATGCCAAGGCACGCGCTGGCGAAATCAAGGGCTTTACCGGCATCGACGATCCCTACGAGGAGCCGCCCACCCCCGAGGTGCGTTGCGAGACCGGTGTCGACGAACCCGGGACCAGCCTCCAGGAGATCATCGACTACCTCGAGTCCCGTGGGCTCATCGGGGAGGCGCGGTCATGAGCGCCCTCGGCGAACCGTACGGCGGCGAACTCGTCGACCTGCTCGTCAGCGGCCAGGAGCGCGAGGACCTGGGCCGCGAGGTGGCGAACCTGCCCTCCATTGAGCTCGACTCGCGCCACCTCGCCGACTTCGAGCTCCTCGCGAACGGCGGCTTCAGCCCCCTCACGGGCTTCATGGGCGAGGCCGACTACCACTCCGTCGTCGAGAACATGACCCTCACGAGCGGCCTCCCCTGGTCGATGCCGGTCACGCTCTCCGTGCCCGAGTCGCGCGCTGCGGAGTTTTCGCCGGGCATGCGCGCCGCCTTGCGCGATCCCGATGGCTTCCCCCTCGGCGTCATCGATATCGAGGTGGCCTACCGCCGCGACAAGACCCGTCTCGCCGAACAGGTCTACGGCACCACCGACGAGGCCCATCCCGGCGTCGCCGCCGTCTACGCGTCCGGCGACCTCGTGCTCGGGGGGCCCGTGAAGGCGCTGCGCCTGCCCGACCACGGCAATTTCCCCGACCACCGCCTCACACCCGCCCAGACCCGCGCCGCCTTTGCTGAGCGCGGCTGGCGCACGGTCGTGGGCTTCCAGACCCGCAATCCCATCCATCGCGCCCACGAGTACCTGATCAAGGTTGCGCTCGAAGGTGTCGATGGCGCCCTCATCCACCCCCTCGTAGGCGACACCAAGGACGACGACATCCCCGCCGACGTGCGCATGGCCTGCTACGAGGTGCTGCTGGACCGCTACTTCCCCGAGGACCGCGTCCAGCTCTCGGTGCTGCCGGCGGCGATGCGCTACGCCGGTCCGCGCGAGGCGATCTTCCACGCCATCATGCGCAAGAACTACGGCTGCACCCACTTCATCGTGGGGCGCGACCACGCGGGCGTCGGCAACTACTACGGCACCTACGATGCCCAGCGCATCTTCGGCGACATCGACCTCGACGCCCTCGGCATCCAACCCCTCTTCTTCGAACACGCCTTCTGGTGCCTCCGCAGCGGCGCCATGGCGACCACGAAGACGAGCCCGGCCACGCCCGAGGAGCGCCTCTTCCTCTCCGGGACGAAGGTGCGCGAGATGCTCGCCAACGGCGAGGATCTGCCGGTCGAATTCACCCGTCCCGAGGTCGCCGCCGTGCTGATGGAGAGCGCCCGGAGCGGCTGACGTGGAGCAGCGGACGCGTCCCACCATGCGTGACGACGCGTCCGCGAGCTTTGTCCCTGGCTGGCTGCGCTGGAGTGCCCTGCTCCGAGTTGGGTACGCGCTCGCCGGGCTGGTCCTCTTCGCCCTCGCCCTTGAGATCACGCGTGCCGGAGCGGGGTCGCTCGCGCCCCTGCTCTCCGACATCAACGTGCAGGGCGTTCCCAACGCCCTCGGCTTCGGCTGGATCTTCGCCTACGTCGTCCTGAGCGGCTCCCCCGTCGCCGCCATCGGCGTCACCCTCCTCTCCGAGGGCGTCTTCCACGAGACCGAGGCGTTCGCGGTCATTGCCGGCTCGCGTCTCGGCGCCTCCTTCATCGTGCTCGCCGTCGGCTTTCTCGCCTTCCGCTTCGGGCGGCGCAGCGGCGACGGCGTTGCCATCGGCATCGTCGCCATGCTCGTCACCTTCACGACGCAGGGACCGGCCGTGGCGCTTGGTTTCCTCGCGCTCCACCAGGGCTGGCTCGACGGCGTCAGGCTTTCCGCGCCGGACGCCCTCCTGCACGGCACCGACGCCGCCTTCGGCCCTGTCACGGAGGCACTCGACTCCGTCTTCCCGGGCCTGCTCGTGTTTGTCGTCGGGGCTGCTGTGCTCCTCCTCGCGTTCGCCGTCTTCGAACGCGCCCTGCCTCGCCTTGAGGGCGAAGCGGAGGGCATCCGCCGCCGCCTCGACGTGCTCAATCGCCGCCCCCTGATGTTCCTGATGGGCGTGATCATGACGTTCACCACGCTCAGCGTGGCCGTCTCCCTGACCGTGCTGGTCCCCCTCGCCCTGCGCGGCTACGTGCGGCGCGAGCACATCATTCCCTACGTCCTCGGCGCCAACATCGCGACCTTTGTCGACACGCTCGCGGCCAGCATCCTCCTGGGCGGCGATGCCGCCGTCGCTGTCGTCCTTGCCCAGGTCGCCTCGATTACGGTCGTGGCCGGCATCGTCCTGACCTTGCTCTACCGCCCTTACCGGACAGCCATCCTGCGCAGCGAACGCTGGATCGCGGCCCGCCCCCGCCGCCTCGCCGGCTTCCTCGGCGTCATCGTCGTGGTGCCGGTCGCGTTGCTGCTGGTCTAGGCAACGACGGTTAGGACCCTCTGCATAGGTCCCCCTGGGGCGTCCGAGGCTGCTTAGAAACGGTGACCCTCGTGGCGGGCAGCCAGGATTTCCTCGTGTGTCATACCGGTGGGCGCCCAACTCCGGCGGAGCTCCAGCAGCTGCTCAACAGCAATGTCGCGTTCTGACTGCTCCTTGTCCGACCCAGCCTCGTCCGGAGCAGGAACTACACGGGCGACGACTTTGCCCCGTCGCGTGATGGCAACCGTCTCTCCACCCTCGACTGTTCGCAGGAGTTCCGCAGAGTGCTTCCGAGCCTCGGTAGCCGTAACTTTCCGCATTTGCCTTCGCCCGTGGTAGCTAATCCAGTGTAGTCGGTGCGGCTGGAACTGCTAGCGACCCATGCCCTCAAGGATCGCGACCGCGTCCTCCAGGGCGACCCCGCTCTCTGGTCCGCCCAGGTGCACGCTCAGTACGAACCGGCCCCGCGCCGCCACGACTGCGTAGCGAACCCGCCCCTCGCCCTCGTGGAGCCGGAACGCCCGCGTCCCCCGCCCATCCGCCTCCACCTCCGCGAGCGTCGTCCCCTCCGCCAGGGCGATACCGGCAACGGTGACGCTCAGCCAGTCCGCCTTCGGGGGCAGACCAGACACGAACCGCGACGCTTCCTCCTGGTCGCCGAAGGCGACCACCTGGCACACGATTTCCACCGCGAGGTCGTCCTGGAGTTCGCCCAGGACCTCCTTCCAGAAGGTGAAGTAGCCCCCGGTGGCGCCCGCCGCGGCAAGCGTCTCCGCGCCCACCTCCCGCCCGAGGTCCTTCGGCGAGATGTTCCCGAATGTCAGGCGCTCGAACCCCGGGGGCAGGCGCTCTTCCTGGCAGACCCGGTCCGCGAGCAGCTCCGGCCCGCCACCCGAGCATCCCGCCAGCAGCGCGAGCGCGCCCAGCGCGGCAAGGACGCCCGCCGCCCTACTCTTCGTCGAAGGGCGGGTCAGGGTCAGGGCCAATCAGTCCGTGTTTGGTCGAGTAGCGCTCCACCGCCACGATGAGCGCGAGGAAGGGGACGAAGCCAATCAGCGCTCCCAGCCCCCAGAACCAGAACCCTCCGATGCAAAACAGGATTCCCGCGGCCGTGAAGAACGACATTCCAATGATCGAGAGGATGCGTCCGGCCACCACGTAGGGAGAGATCGGCGCCTTCAGCACGATGAGCCCCCGCCAGGCTTGCGGGCTGTCACCACGCTGTTCTGCGCCCCCAGGGCCGACCGCCACAGCTCATCGAACCCCGCCTCCCCCAGCAGCTCGCCAATGCGCGACTGCGTGCGGTTCTCCCCGCCCAGGAGCGCCATCGTCAGGCCGCTGACCGACGCGTGGTCGGGTCCGCTGAGGTCTTCGGCCAGCATTGGTTCCACGACGACGATCGTACCGCCTGGCTCGATAGCGTCATGGCAGGCCGTCAGGATGCGCCGGCACTCCGGCGTCTCCCAGTCGTGGAGGATGTTGGCCAGCAGCAGCAGGTCATGCCCCTTCGGCAGCGGATCGTCGAAGAACGACCCCGCCATGAAGCGGCAGCGTTCGCCGAGCCCCCGCTCCGCGATTCGTTCCTGCGCTAGCGCCCGTACCTCCGGCAGGTCGAAGATCGTTGCCTCCAGCGACGGATGCGCCTCAAGCAGCGCGAGCGTGTAGCCGCCGCTGTTGCCGCCAACGTCGAGCAGCCGCCTGTACGGCGCGAAGTCGACCTCCCCCAGGAGGTGCTTCGCCCCGGCGATGGCGTTTGCGAGCATGCCCTCGGCGAACCAGCGCTGGTCCTCCTCGTCGAAGTCCCCAAACATCGCTGCCTGCCCCGAGTCCGCCAGCGGCTTCCCGCTGGCGAGCGCCTCGCCCAGCCGTCCGATCCGCTCGTGGAACCCCTGGAAGAGCAGCGACCGTCCGCCCGCGAAGCGCGGGCTCGACCGCACCAGGAACTGCTCGGTCGCGGGCGTTGCCCGGAAGCGATCCTGGTCGTCCCGCTCCACGAGCCCCTGGCTTGCGAGGAAGGCAAGGAGCGTTGGCGCCACGCGCGGCTCCAGCCCCAGCTCCTCGGCAGTCGCCGGCCCCTGCGCGAGCCTTTCGAACAGCCCGCTGCGCAGGCAGAAGGCGAGCGCCTGGGCGCGCATCGCTCCGTCCTGCAGCGCGTAGAGGCGCAGCCTCGCGGCTTCGAGATCGTCGCTCACGACCGGCATGGGCTCCCATTCTCTCGCGGGCGCGGAGAGCGGGCCAGCGGCGCGGGCCTTTAGCCGAACACGTACCAGGCGGCTGCCAGCGCGCTCACGCCGATCACGATCCAGGCCGCGATCGAGAGCGCGGCGGCCGCGTCCTCATCGGCGTCGTTCTTGATCCACGCCCACACGAAGAAGGGCAGCAACACGAGCCCGATGATGACCGACATGCGTTCCAGTCTAGCGAGACGTTGGGGGCACGGTAGGCGACCGCCCGGTAGAGTGCCGGGGACACCTCCGGAGGTCGCACCCGTGGAATTCTGCAGCTACGAGAAGAAGGGCCCTGTCGCCTACATCACCATCACCCGCCCGGAGGTCATGAACTCGCTCCACGTCTACGCCAACCTCGAGCTGAACGAGGTCTGGGACGACTTTGCCGCCGACGATGACCTCTGGGTCGCCGTCTTCACGGGCGAGGGTGGACGCGCCTTCAGCGCTGGCAACGACCTCAAGTTCACCGCCGAGATGTCGCGACTGCCCGCCTCCGAACGGCCCCGTGCCTCCTGGCCCCGCTCCGGCTTCGGCGGCCTCACCAGCCGCTTCGATCTGTTCAAGCCGATCGTCGCGAGGGTGAACGGCTACGCCCTCGGCGGCGGCTTCGAGATGGCGCTCGCCTCCGACATTATCGTCGCCGCCGAGCACGCCCGCTTCGGCCTCACCGAGCCAAAAGTTGGGCTCATTGCCGGGGCGATGGGCGTCCACCGCCTCCCCCGCCAGGGCCCCCTCAAGGCCGTGATGGGGCACATGCTCACGGGTCGCCACATGACTGCCCAGCGCGCCTACGAGCTCGGCCTCGTGAACGAAGTTGTCCCCGCCGAGGAGCTCGACGAAGCCGTCGACCGCTGGGTCGCCGACATCGTCAGCTGCGCGCCCCTCTCCGTGCGGTCCACCAAGGAGACGGCCTTGCGCGCGCTCCACATGCCCCTGCCCGACGCCGCCCAGACCATCTACCCCTGGGAGCAGCGCCGCCGCCAGTCCCCCGACGCCGTCGAGGGTCCCCGCGCCTTCGCCGAGAAGCGCGACCCCGACTGGAAGGGCACCTGGACATAATTCCTGCCCGCGAGCCCCCCCGGGCCGAGCCGCTAGAATCGTGGCGGAGGGCACTCGCGTGACCCGGTCCAACATTCACGTAGTCGAGGCGCACTACGACTCATCCTGGGACCGGCTGATCTCCTCCCTGCGCTACCAGCAGTTCCGCTGGCTCTACATCAGCAACATCGCCTTCATGTTCGCGATGATGGCAATGTTCCTGGTCCGCTCCGTCCTCGCCTACGACCTCACCGACAACAACACCTTCGCCGTCGGCATCGTGAACCTCGTTGTCGGCCTTCCGATGGTCGTTGTATCGCCACTCGGTGGTGCCGTCGCCGACCGGATTGATCGCCGCAGGCTCATTCTTGCCGTGCAGGCCGTGGTCCTTGTCGATGAGGCGCTCCTCTTCTTCCTCCTCTTCACCGATCAACTGACTTTCCCGCTCCTCCTGCTGCTTACTGGCCTACTCGGCGTTCTGTTTCCCTTCATGATGCCGGCCCGCCAGGCCATCGTGGCGAATGTCGTCGGGAGGCGGGGTCTTGGCAATGCCATGGCCCTCCAGATGGGCGGTATGAACCTCACTCGTATCACGGGTCCCGTCGCTGCCGGGGCCCTGATCCCCCTCGTGGGGATGGCGAACACTTACGCTGTCGCCCTCGTCCTGTACGGAATCGGCCTTGCCGCGATGCTCCGCGTTCGGCCCTCCTTCCCCGACGACGTGGAAGACCGTGGCTCCGTGTTCGGCGACATCGTTGATGGCTTCCGCTGGGTCTGGGAGCACGCCCCAGTCCGCGTCTTGCTGATTTTCGGCCTTGTGCCGACCTTCCTCGCGATGCCCTTCCAGGTACTCCTCGTCGAATTCGCGATCGATGTCTGGCACGAGGGTGAATTCGGACTGGGGCTCTTGAACGCGGCGGCCGGTGTGGGCGGACTTCTCGGCGCAATCTGGGTGGCCGTGGGAGGTGATTCCCACAGACGCCTGCGCCTCATGATGGCGAGCATCTACGCCTTCGGAGCGACCCTTGTCCTCTTTTCCTACAGCCCCACTATCTGGTACGCCTTGCCGTTGATACTGGTGGCCGATGTCTTCGTGACTATCTTCATGGTGCTTAACAACACGGCCATCCAGGTCCTGATTCCCGACTCTGTCCGCGGTCGCGTGATGAGCCTGCTGATGATGTCCTTTGGCCTGACCCCGTTCGCGGCCCTGCCCATCACCTGGCTATCCGAGGAGTACGGGGCGCCAATCGTCCTGGCCTTCTCGTCCGCGCTCATGGTCGTTCTGGCAGGCATCTTCTACCTGGTTAGTCCCGCCCTCCGCCGGATCGACACCAGCACCCGCGAGGCCGAGATCGAGTTCGGCGAGGAAGACCGTCGCGGAAGGGCCGGGGGGGACCTTACGCCCGCCGCGAAGTAGCGCCGTGGAGGGAGGGGTGGTGCTGAGGCCCAGAATCGAACTGGGGACACCTGCGTTTTCAGCGCAGTGCTCTACCAACTGAGCTACCTCAGCGTCAGGCCATCGTAGGAAGCGAGTTCGGCAGGGGCAAGGCGCGCTGGGCTCTGTGCCTTGCGCTAAGGTACCGGGACTGACGGAATGCCTGAATTCTATATGCGCGACTTCGGGAATTTTGACCTGCTCCTGGTGGTCGGGATACCGCTGCTGTCGGGAGCGTTCTTCGTCCTGTTGTGGTGGCTGACGGGCAAGTTAGGGCGCTGATGCGTTCCTGCTCCCGTTAGAGCTAGCGCACCGGCCCCAGGGCTCGTCCTAGACCGCACCCGCCCGGATCCGTCCCACCACCTCCGCCAGCGGCACGACTTCGCTCTCGCCCGAGGTGCGCTCCCGCAGCTCGATGCCGCCCCGGCCGAGTGCCCGCGGGCTCACCGTCAGGCGTACCGGCATTCCCAGCAGGTCCGCATCCTTGAACTTCGCCCCCGGCGACTCGTCCCGGTCGTCCACGAGCGCTTCCAGCCCGGCCCCCTCCAGGGTGGCCTCCAGCTCGGAAAGGGCCTGCGCGACTTCTGGTTTGTCGCCGCCCAGCACCACTACGTGTACGTCGAAGGGCGCCAGCGTCCGCGGCCAGACGATGCCGTCCTCGTCGTGGTTGGCCTCGAGAACGGCTGCCAGCAGCCGGTCGATGCCGATGCCGTAGCAGCCCATGACCGCGTGGTGGCGCTCGCCCTCGCCGTCGAGATAGCGCACGTCGAGCGCCTCGGCGTAGCTCGTGCCCAGCTTGAACACGTGCCCCAGCTCCATGCCCGAGCGCACTTCCAGCCGTCCCTCGCAGTTCGGGCAGCCGTGCCCCCCTTCCGCCAGTGCGATGTCGTCGACGATGTCCGCCGTCCAGTCGCGGCCGTGGTTCAGGTTGAGCAGGTGCGCATCCCGCTCGTTCGCGCCGCCCACGAGGTTTGCCGCTTCCGTCGCGCTCGCGTCTGCCACGACCCGCATCCCCTCCAGCCCCACCGGCGAGGCCGACCCCGCCACCAGCCCCGCCCGCGCGACCGCCCCGTCGTCCATCGGCTCCAAATCGACCGCTTTCAACAGGTTCCGCAGCTTCGTCTCGTTCACCTCGAGGTCGCCCCGGATGGCGACGAACACGGGCTCGCCGTCCACGGAGTAAAACACCGCCTTCACCGTCTGCCGTTCCTCGACGCCGAGGAAGGCCGCCAGGCTCGCGATCGTCGCCACGCCGGGCGTATCTACCCGCTCGACGGGCGCCGGCTCGAGGTCGACTGGCGGCTCCGCCCGGAAGGTCGCCTTCTCCGCGTTCGCCGCGTACCCGCAGGAAGGGCAGATCAGTACCTCGTCCTCGCCGTTCTCGTTCAGGTAGATGAACTCCTGGCTGTCCTTGCCCCCGATTGCCCCAGAGTCGGCCTCGACCGGCAGCGCGGCTACCTCCGCCCGCGCGAAGATGCGCTCGTAGGCGTCGAACATCGCCTGGTACGAGCCGTCCAGCGTCTCCCAGTCGGGATCGAAGCTGTAGGCGTCCTTCATGCAGAACTCGCGCAGCCGGATCAGACCGCCGCGCGGTCGCGGCTCGTCCCGGAACTTTTGCTGGAACTGGTAGAGGGTCACGGGCAGGTCGCGATAGCTCTGCACCTGCGAGGCGGCCAGCGCGCTCACCGCCTCCTCGTGCGTCGGCGCCAGCACGAAGTTGCGGTCGCGCCGGTCGGTGAGCCGGTAGAGCGCGCCCCCGAAGATCTCCGATCGCCCCGACGTGTCCCAGAGTTCGAGTGGCTGCAGGGCGGGCAGACGCAGCTCCTGTGCCCCCGCGCGATTCATCTCCTCGCGGACCAGCTCCTCGACGTTGCGCATCGCCCGCCACCCGAGCGGTGTGAAGCAGTAGAGGCCCGCCGCCAGCGGCATCACCAGCCCGGCGCGCAGCAGCAGCTGGTGGCTCGGCAGCTCCGCCTCGGCGGGCGCCTCCCGCAGCGTCTTCAGGAAGAACCGGCTCATCCGCGTCGATACGGTCATTGGCTTACTCTCCGCGCCCCCGCGCTCCGGTCAAGCGCGGCGTGGACGCTCCAGCTCCGCGCTGTCGATGAGCAGTGTCACGGGGCCGTCGTTCACGCTCTCGACCTCCATGTGCGCCCCGAACCGTCCCCGCTCGCAGGTGACCCCCGCCTCCTCCACCGCCGCGCAGAAGTGTTCGTAAAGGACCTCCGCCCGCTCCGGCTCCGCCGCTTCCGTGAACGAGGGGCGCCTCCCCTTCCTGACGCTCCCGTAGAGGGTGAACTGGCTGACGCACAGCACAGCCCCTCCCACCGCCTCCAGGTCGAGGTTCATGCGCCCCTCGCCGTCCTCGAACACGCGCAGGCCCACGACCTTGCGCGCGATCGCTGCCGCCACCGTTTCGTCGTCGCCGTGGTTCACGCCCAGCAGCACGAGGAACCCGGCATCGATGGCGCCCGTGACCTCGCCGTCGACGCGCACTCTGGCGCGGCTTACGCGCTGCACGAGCGCCCGCATCCGGTCCTAGTCCTTGGAGGAGCTGCTGCTCGACTTCGCGCTCTTGCCTGAGCTCTTGCTGTCGCTCTTGCCCGAGTCACCGCTCGGCAGGCTCATCGTCTTCTCGCTAGAACTCGAGCTCGTGCTCTTCTCCGACTTGCGGCTGTCGTTCACGTAAAAGCCGCTGCCCTTGAAGACGACCGTGGGCGCATGCAGCACGCGGTTCGCCGTGCCCTTCTCGCAGCGCTGGCAGGTGTGGCTGGAGGGTGCGTCGAAGCCCTCGCGCAGGTCGTAACGACGCCTGCAGGAGTCACACTGGTACTCGTAGGTGGGCACGCGGTCCCTCCCGGCCTGAGCGGGAATCTGAGGGCAGAGCTTAGCACTCTCAGGGTGGGAGTGCTAATGGCAAGCTCGCCAACCCGTTCTACAATCGAGCGAGGAGAGGTGCCCGAGTGGCTGAAGGGACCCGTCTTGAAAACGGGCGTGGCTCATACCCACCGTGGGTTCGAATCCCACCCTCTCCGCCATTCCCACCCGCGCGGCGCGCCACCCCGACCCGTAGAATCGAATCTGGGTGAGAACCCTATGCATACGACGCTGACCCTGCTGCACGATGGCCGCGCAGACCAAGTCGAGGTCGCCGACCTTGCCCGCCCGGCCATTTCTGCCGAGGCTGTCGCGGCGACGCTCGGCTGGGAGCTGAAGCCCGAAGGCCTCTGCCGGGACTTCGCGTGCATCCCCGTCGACCAGGATGACCTCGTAGGTGAAGACGGCCTCGACCTCCGTGTGCTGGCCGGTGCCCTCCAGCGTCCACTCGTCACCGACGGGAAGCACGCCGTCGCCTCCCTCGGCGCCTCGCACCACGACCGCGGCGAGGCGCTTGCCTCCCTCGATGCTCCCGACTTCACCCTCCCCGACCTCGATGGCAATCTCCACTCCCTCAGCGACCACCGTGGCAAGAAGGTGCTGCTCGTGGCGTACGCCTCCTGGTGAGGGTGCCGCTACGACCTGCCGGTCTGGCAGTCCGTGTACGAAGAGCTTGAAGGCGAGGGCTTCACCATCATTACGGTCGGCATCGAGCGGTCGCCCGAGGACGCCCGCCCCTGGATCGAGAAGGCCAGCCCGAAGCACCCCAGCCTCATTGACATCGAGCACCTGGTGCCCGATCTCTACGGGATGAGCAACGTTCCCACGGTCGTCTGGATCGACGAGGAAGGCCGCATCGCCCGCCCGAACGACGCCTCCTTCGCCTCCAACAGGTTCAAGCTGCTGACTGGCCTCGATTCCAGGCGGCACCTCCGGCGCCTGCGTGCCTGGGTGCGCGGCGACGCCCCCGCCCTGACGCCGTCCGAGGTCCGTGCCCACCAGAACCTCCCGACTGCCGCCGAGCAGGAGGCGCGCGCCGAGTTCACGCTCGCGTGGTGGCTCTCCCGGGAAGGTCACGCCGACGACGCCGAGCGCCACTATGCGCGCGCCGGCGAACTCGCCCCGCACGACCTCACCATCAGGCGCGGCTCCATGCGCACCTGCGGCCTCAACCCCATGGGCCTCGCCTTCTTCAAGCTCGCGTTCAAGAGTGCGCTGTCGGGCACCCCCCTCTACCGCCCGATCAAGGACAGCCCCTGACACCGAACGAGGCGCCCTCCCACCCCCGCGCGTCGTCCGTACCCGCCCCGTAGAATCCCCGCCACCTGCTTACCTGGGAGTGCCCCTATGGCCGCCACCCTGACCCTCCTCCACGACGGTCGCAGCGACGAGATCGCCGTCGCCGACCCCGCCCGTCCTGCCATCCCTGCCGGCGCACTCGAGGAGACCCTCGGCTGGGACCTGCAGCCCGAGGGCCTCTGTCAGGGCCCCATGTGCATCCCCGTCGACCAGTCCGCCCTCGTGCGCGAGGACGGACTCGACCTCGGCGTGCTCGCCGGCGCTCTCCAGCGGCCGCTCGTGACCGACGAGAAGCACGCCGTCGCCTCGCTTGGCGCCTCCCACCACGACCGCGGGGACGCGCTCGCCTCGCTGGAGGCCCCCGACTTCACCCTCCCCGACCTCGATGGGAACCTGCACTCCCTCAGCGACCAGCGCGGCAAGAAGGTGCTGCTTGTCGCCTATGCCTCCTGGTGAGGCTGCCGCTACGACCTGCCGGTCTGGCAGAAGGTGTACGAAGAGCTCAAGGATCAGGGTTTCACCGTCATCACCGTTGCCATTGAGCGCTCGCCCGAGGACGCGCGCGAGTGGATCGAGGCGGCCAGTCCCGCCCACCCCAGCCTGATCGACACCGAGCACCTCGTGGCCGACCTCTACGGGATGATCAACGTCCCGACCATCCTCTGGATCGACGAGGAGGGCCGCATCGCGCGCCCCAACGACGTCGCCTTTGGCTCGAACGACTTCAAGGAGATGACGGGCATCGACTCCGAGCTCCACCTCCAGCGCCTGCGCGCCTGGGTGCGCGGCGAGGGCCCGGCCATGACGCCGGCGGAGACCCGTGCCGCCCAGACGCTCCCGACGGCCGCCGAGCAGGAGGCCCGCGCGGAGTTCACGCTCGCCTGGTGGCTCTCCCAGCAGGGGCACACCGAGGACGCCGAGCCCCACTACGTGCGCGCCGGCGAACTCGCCCCCCACGACTTCACCATCAGGCGCGGCTCGATGCCAATCCGGGGACTCGACCCGATGGGGGACGACTTCATGAAGATCGTGACCGAGTGGTCTGAGGCCGGGAACGCCTTCTACCACCCCATCGAGACCCCCGCGTGACGTCGCTCGAAGGCACGGCCGCCATCATCACCGGGGCTGCCAACGGCATCGGCGCCGGTATGGCCCGCGTTCTCGCGGGTAAGGGCGTCTCCCTTGCCCTCTGCGACATCGACCCCGCCGTCCACGATCTCGCTGCCGAGCTCGTAGCCGATGGCGCCGCGGTGATGGCCGCCGAGGCCGATGTCAGCCACCCCGCCGATGTGCGCCGCTTCGTCGATGCCGCCATCGAGCGCTTCGGGCGCATTCACACGATGGTCAGTAACGCCGGCACCTGGCGGGCCACCTATCCCACCGACCCCTGGGAGAAGGCCGTCGACGATTTCGATGCCCTCGTCGGGACGAACCTCAAGGGCGTCTTCCTCTGCGGGCGCGCCATCGCCCCCCACATGGCCGAGATGGGCGGGGGGAACATCGTCAACATCGCCACCGACCACATCTGCCCGCCGCCTGGCTACAACACGGGTGGCGGCACCCGCATGGACGTCTACGACGCCTCCAAGTGGGGCATCAACGGATTCACCCAGGCCTGGTCCCGGGTCCTTGCCTCCGACGGAATCCGCGTGAACGCCTTCTGCATGGACGCCACCGATTCGAAGATGATTCGCGGCGCCCTCGGCATGACGCCGCCGCAGGAGCTACTCGACCGCTGGATGCGCCCTGAACAGATCGCGGGCCTTCTCGTCGATCTCCTGGAGGAGGGCCCCGACGGCCGCACGGGCGAGAACATCGGCATCTGGCTCGACCACGAGGTCGCCCTGCCGCCTCGGGTGGATCCTCTCCCCCACCGCTTCCAGTAGCGGGTCGGACTACGGTCTCGACTGCCCTTCGGCCAGCGGCTTTGCGGGCGGGGGCGGCTCGCTCATACGCGCCTGCCGCCGCCGCCACCAGAGGTAGAGCCCGCTCAGGATGATGGCCGCCACCCAGACCGCCACGATGACAATCGTGATGCGCAGGTCGCGGCCGAGGCTGTCGCCCGCGACCACGCCCACGGTCGTCGGCGTGAGCATCCCCAGGAAGCTGAAGAAGAAGAAACGCCAGAAGCCCATCGCCGTTAGCCCGGCGAGGAAGCTGATCCAGTCGAAGTTGACAACCGGCAGCATGCGCGCCCAGAAGATCAGGCGTCCCCCCATGCGAATCGAGAGGGAGTCCATCTGCGCCGCCGCCTTGCTCCCCACCAGCTTCGAGAGGTGCCGCCGGCCCAGCCAGCGCGCCACCCAGAACGCCATCGCCGAGCCCCACATCATCCCGATCATCGAGTAGACGGTCCCCAGCACCGGCCCCCACACCAGCCCCGCGGCGAGGAAGATAGGCGCGTTTGGGACCGGCGCAAACAGGACCGAGAAGGCCATCACCGCCATGAACGCGATCGGCCCCCAGACCCCCCACTGCTCCACCCAGTCCTGCAGGGGCTCCGCGTCGAAGCTCAGGGAGATGTCGAAGACCTCGGCCAGGATGAAATAGGTCACTACGAGGGCCGCGAACACCAGCGCGATCCCCGCCAGCACGCGCGGCCGTAGCAGGATCGGCGTCTCCTCGCCCTCGGCCACGAAGTCGGTGATGGTGGGGCGGCGCAGCGTTCGGTTCGAGCGGTCCTCAGCCATCCGAACCACCCCGAGCGCGTTCCAGGTGCGCCAGTAGCAGCTCGTTGACCCGGTCCGGCGCCTCCTGCTGCACGAAGTGCCCGACCCCCGGCAGATAGTGCAGGTCGAGGTCGCGCACGTAGCGCTCCGTGCCGGTGGTCAGTTCCTTGCCCAGGGCGATGTCCTCCTCGCCCCAGATCATCGTCGTTGGCACCGTAACGGTGGGAACGGGGTTGGGCAGGCGCCTCGGGTTGCGCATCAGGGCGCGGTACCAGTTGATGCCGCCGCCCAGCCCGTGCTCCTGCCAGCTCTGGCGGTAGATGGCGAGGTCCTGGCGGCGTTCCTCGCTCGCCGGAATCCCCTGGAAGATCGCGCGCGCGGTCTGCCGGTACCCGTTCCTGGCGAGGAACTGCTCCGGCAGCCAGGGCAGCTGGAAGAAGAACATGTACCAGCTCTTGCGGAGCTGCGCGAAGCTCTTCAGTCCCTGGATGAAGAGCGCCGGATGGGGAATGTTCAGGATCGCGAGCGAACGCACCGCCTCCGGGTGGCCCATGGCGAGCTGCCAGGCGATCGCCCCGCCCCAGTCGTGCCCCACGATGTGCGTGCTGTCTTCGCCGAGCGCCTCGATGAGCCCGAGCACGTCCTGCTGCAGCGTCCCGCTGTCGTACGGGGGCCGCGCCTCGGTTTCGTTGTAGCCACGCAGGTCGGGCGCGACCACGCGGTGGCCCTGCGCCAGCACTGGCAGTTGCTTCCGCCACGAATACCAGAACTCCGGGAAGCCGTGCAGGAGCACCACCGGCTCGCCCTCGCCCGCTTCGACGTAGTGCATGCGAATGCCGTTCACCTGCGCATGGCGATGCTGCGGCTCAAACGGGTCGGCTGGAGGCATCTTTCTATCTTAGGCGAGCGCCCCGAACAGGCAGGCTCTCCGGTCGGTGTCAGGTGAAGTTCGCGACCAGGTACACGACCGGGGACACGAACACGATCGAGTCGAGCCGGTCGAGCAGGCCGCCGTGGCCCGGCAGGAGCCCCGATGAATCCTTGATGTCGGCCTTGCGTTTCATCCAGCTCTCGAGCAGATCGCCCGCCTGTCCCGCCAGGCCCAGCCCCAACCCCAGGGGCACGACCACGGCTGTGCTCAGCCCTAGGTCGAGCCACGACGAGAGCACCCAGGTCGCCAGCAGACCGCCGCCGAGTCCTCCGACCGCGCCCTCCCACGTCTTGCGCGGGCTCACCGCGGGCCAGAGCTTGTGCCGCCCGATGAGGGAACCGGTGGCGTAGGCGCCCGTGTCGATCGTGAAGGTGGTCAGCACGGTGAGCAGCACCCAGTCCCGGCCCATGTCCAGGTCTCGAGCCAGCACGATCGTCGAGAAGATGATGCCCGGGTAGATGATCGCCCAGCCCACCACCCGCAGTGGCTTGCGCGGCCCGAACAGGTTCGTGTGGGTGTAACTCGCCGCCAGGAAGAGGGCGGCCAGCAGCGCCCCCGCGATGAGGAAGCGCTCGTCCGCGTGTACCCCGACCACCACCACCGCTGGCGCCAGCAGCCCCGGTCCGAGGGGCAGGACCGCCCGGTAGGGCTGCGTGGGAAGGAGCCATGCGTGCGCGAACTCCACCGTCGCCCCGAGCGTGATCACGCCGGCCACGATCGCGAACGGCCATCCACCGATCCAGATGACCAGCAACAGGAGGGGCACGCCCACCGCTGCTGTGGCAAGGCGAAGAGCGAGGTTACGGGGCACTCGCGCTAGGCGTCCTCGAACGCGTCGAGGTCCTCCGGAAGGAGCTTGCCGAACTTCCGCTTGCGGTGGCCGTACTCGGCTAGCGCCAGGTCGACGTCCTCGCGCCCGAAGTCGGGCCAGTAGGCGGACGTGAAGTAGAGCTCGGCGTAGGCGTTCTGCCAGAGAAGGAAGTTCGAGATTCGCTGCTCGCCCGCCGTGCGGATCACGAGGTCGGGGTCGGGTAGACCGCCCGTCAGCAGGTGCGCCGAGACGGTCTCCTCGTCGATCTCCCCGGCGGGGATGCCCGCCTCCGCGATGCGCCGAATGGCGGTCACGATCTCGTCCCGGCTGCCGTAGCTCAGGCAGATGTTCAGCATCAGGCCGTCGTTCGCCCCGGTGACTTCGACGGCGTCCTCGATGCGCTCCGCCAGCGGACGGGGAAGCTGCTCCAGGTGGCCAAAGTGGCGCACGCGCACGTTATCGCGCTGCATGTTGTCCAGTTCCCGCTGCAGGAAGCGGTCAATCAGCTGGAAGATGACGGACACCTCGCTCGCCGGGCGGTTCCAGTTCTCCGTCGAGAAGGCGAACAGGGTCACGTAGCGCACATCGTGCTCGGCGAAGCGCTCGATCACGCGCCGGATGTTCTCCGCCCCGGCGCGATGCCCGGCCGCGCGCGGCAGGCCGCGTTGCGTCGCCCAGCGCCCGTTGCCGTCCATGATGATGGCGATGTGGCCGGGCACGCGCGAACCCGTCAGCGGCGAGATACGGTCGCCGCCGGGGTCGGTTCGGGACTCGGTCCCCGCGCGCTGCGCCAGCCTATAGCTCAAGCAGATCCTCTTCCTTGCGCTTCATCGCCTCGTCGATCAGCCCGGTGTGGGAGTCTGTCAGCTTCTGCAGGTCGCTCTCGTAGTCGCGCAGATCGTCCTGCGTCATGTCGCCTGCTCGCTCGCCCTTGCGCAGGTCGTCGTGCATGTGCCGGCGCACGTTGCGCACGGCCACGCGCGCATCCTCCGCCTTCTGGTGGACGAGCCGCACGAATTCCCGCCGCCGCTCCTCCGTGAGCTGGGGGATGGGCAGGCGGAGGAGCTGCCCGTCGATGTTCGGGTTCAGCCCCAGGTCCGAAGTCTGGATCGCCTTCACCACCGACTGCACGGCTCCGGCGTCCCAGACCTGAACGGCCAGCAGCCGCGCCTCGGGCGCATTGATCGTGCCAAGCTGGTTTAGCGGCTGCGTCTGGCCGTAGTGCTCCACCTGGAGCCCCTCGATGAGGCTGGGGTGGGCGCGGCCCGTGCGGACGCTCGCAAGCTCGCGCTGGAACGCCTCCACGGCGCCGTCCATGCGCATCTCCGCGTCGAGCATGATCTCTTCTGGGTCGGCCATGCGTCTGCTCTCGTTCTAGCCCTGGCGGGCGGGTTCGGCGAGCGCCCCGGCGCTCACGGTCGTTCCGATGCGCTCTCCGTGGAGCGCCCGGTAGATGCTGTCCGGCGCCCGCACGTCGAAGACGACGATGGGCAGCTCGTGCTCCATGCAGAGGCTCAGGGCGGTGCTGTCCATCACCTGCAGGCGCCGCTGGATCGCTTCCAGGTGGCTCAGCCGTGCGAAGCGGGTCGCATCCGGCGAGGTCGCCGGGTCGGCGTCGTACACGCCGTCGACGCCGTTCTTCGCCATCAGCAGCGTCTCGCAGTCGACCTCGATGGCGCGCAGAGCGGCGGCCGTGTCGGTCGTCATGAACGGATTGCCGGTGCCCGAGGCGAAGACGACCACGCGCCCCTTCTCCAGGTGCCGGATCGCCCGCCGCCGGATGTACGGCTCCGCGATCTGGGCCATCGTGAGCGCCGTCTGCGTGCGTACCTCCGCGCCTGCGTGCTCAAGCGCGTCCTGCAGCGCGAGCGCATTCATCATCGTGCTCAGCATGCCGGCGTAGTCGGCGGTGGCGCGATCCATGCCGTTCTCGGCTGCCGTCTGGCCGCGCCAGAAGTTGCCGCCGCCCACGACGATCGCGACCTGGATGCCGTCATTCGAGGCGCGCGCCAGCTGTCCGGCCAGATCGGTGATGGTCTCGGGATCGATGCCAAACTCGCGGTCGCCCATCAGGGCCTCACCGCTGAGCTTCACGAGCGCGCGCCGGTGCGCGTCGGTCACGGCTCCCCCTTCGCTAGGATCCCAGCTCAAAACGTGCGAAACGCCGCACGCGGATGTTCTCCCCTGTTTTCGCGATCGAGTCCTGGACCAGGTCCGAAATCGTTTTCGACCCGTCTTTCACCCACGGCTGGCTCAGGAGCACGACCTCTTCGTCGGCGCCTTCCAGCTCGGGTTCGCGGTCCTCGGCCGAGATCACCGCCGGATTCATCGCCGCGACTTGCATCGCGACCTCGTGCACCAGCATGCGGAACTCGTCTGTGTTCGCCACGAAGTCCGTCTCGCAGTTCACCTCCACGAGCGCGCCGATGCGGCCGCCCGCGTGGATGTACGTGTCGATGACGCCCTGGCCGGTCTCGCGCTCGGCGCGCTTGGCCGCCGCCGCCAGACCCCGCTCGCGCAGGATGGCGGCGGCTTCATTCATATCGCCGTTCGCTTCTTCCAGGGCGCGCTTGGCGTCCATCACGCCGGAGCCGCTGGCGTCGCGCAGTTCCTTCACCATCGCCGTCGAGATACTAGTCAGGGGTCTGCTCCTCTGGTGCGGTCGCGGTCGCCGCGGCGACCGGCGCTTCTGCTGGTGCGGGCTCTGTTGCCGCGGGCGCCTCCTCGGCGACGGCAGTATCCTGCTCGGCCGCCAGTTGGGCCATCTCCTCGCTGTAGGCTTCCGCCCCCACGCCCGCTTCGCGAGTGGCGCGGCCTTCGATTGCGCCGTCCGCGATCTTGCCGAGAATCAGCTTGATCGCGCGGATGGCGTCGTCGTTGCTGGGGATCGGGTAGGCGATCGGGTCCGGGTCGCAGTTCGTGTCGACCAGCGACACGATGGGGATGCCCAGCCGTTCGCACTCGGCCACCGCGATCGCCTCCTTCATCGTGTCGATGACGAAGACGGCTCCGGGCAGCCGGTCGAGGTACTTGATGCCGCCGAAGTAGCGGTTCAGCCGCTCAATCTCGTTGGCGATGTCGAGCTGTTCCTTTTTTGCGCGCCGGGCGAACTCGCCGCGCTCGGTGCGGTCCTCGAGATCGCGCATGTGGCGGATGCGAGCCTGGATCGTGCGGAAGTTGGTGAGCGTGCCGCCCAGCCAACGGTTGTTTACGTAGGGCAGGCCGGAGCGCTGCGCTTCCAGCTCGACCGTTTCGCGGGCCTGCTTCTTCGTGCCGATGATGAGCACGTCGTTGCCGCCGGCCACCACGTCGCGCACGAAGTCGATGGCTTCGTCCAGCCGCGTAACCGTCTGCTGCAGGTCGATAATGTGGATGCCGTTGCGCTCGGTGAAGATGAAGTGCTGCATCTTCGGGTTCCACCGTCGTGTCTGGTGGCCGAAGTGCACTCCGGCTTCGAGGAGCTGTTTCATCGTGACGGGCGTGACCAAAGTCCGCCCCTTTCTGCGCGACGCATAAATTTGACGCAGGACGCCAGGCGCCGCGCGCGCCCGCTCAGAATAGCGGGGCTCCCCGCCTCGCGGAAGCGGCGACCTCCCAAACCTGCACCTCTAGCCATCGCGCGGGCGGGCGGGTATCGTTAGCCGCAAGGAAGGAGGTGATGCGCATGGACGACCATAGTAGTTGTAGCCAACCCCATCTAGCGCAGGAGGTGACCTCCTCCTAGAAGACGCGTTGAGCTACGAACGGGGCCTGAGCGGTGCGATTGCCGCCAGGCCCCTTTTTCATTCCCGGAACTTCCTGAGCCATGCCTGACTCCCCAACCTTCAACCCCGAACGCTTCATCGCCTCCCTCCACGCCACCTCCCTCGGTCGTGACTTCCGCTACATCATCGAGACGCCCTCGACGATGGACGTAGCCCGCACCGCCGCCCGCGAGGGCGCGCCGCACGGCGCCCTCATCCTTGCCGAGACGCAGACCGCCGGGCGTGGGCGTCGCGGACGGGGCTTTTTCAGTCCGCCCGGAGGCAGCCTCTATTTCACCCTCATCCTGCGCCCCTCGCGCGAGGGGTACGCCCGCCTCCCCATCGCCGTCCCCCTGGCTGTCTGCCGTGCCTGTGCCGCTGAAGGCGTCGACGCCCGCATCAAGTGGCCCAACGACATCTGGATCGGCGAACGCAAGCTCTGCGGCATGCTCATCGACGGCGAGACCGGCCCCGGCGGGCTCACGGCGTATGCCGGCATCGGCATCAACGTGAACGCGGACCCCACCGCCGACCCCACCCTGCGCGACAGCGCCACCAGCCTCTCCCGCGAGCTCGGCCGCGAGGTCGCCCGCGAGGCGCTTCTCGCCCGCATCTGCGACGAGCTCGAGACCGCGCTTTCAGCAACCGAACCCGACCTCGTCGAGGCCTATCGCGAGGTGAGCCTCGTGCTCGGCCGCCGCATCACCGTCGACGACGCCGACGGCGCCTATGAGGCGCGCGCTGTCGACATCGCGCCCGACGGGGCCCTCATCGTTGAACGCGGAGGCGGCGAGCGCCTTACGGTGCTCGCCGCCGATGTTTCCGTCCGTCCCGGGGAGTGAGCGCGGCTGCTAGGCCTCGTCATCCTCGTCGTCGTCATCGTCGATAAACATGCGGATGATGTCCATCGGCAGCGGGAAGACGATCGTCGAGTTGTTCTCGACCGAGATCTCCGAGAGCGTCTGCAGGTAGCGCAGCTGGAGCGTGATCGGCTCCGAGGCCATCACCGTGGCTGCTTCGCGCAGCCGCTCGCTGGCCTGGAACTCACCGTCGGCGGCGATGATCTTCGCGCGCCGGTCGCGCTCCGCCTCCGCCTGCGCAGCCATCGCACGCTGCATCTGCGGCGGCAACTCGACGTCCTTGACCTCGACCGTACTGACCTTGATGCCCCACGGCTCCGTTTCCTCATCGATGATCGACTGCAGCTCCTGGTTGACCTCCTCGCGCTGCGAGAGCAGCCCGTCAAGGTCGGTCTGGCCCATCACCGAGCGGAGGGTTGTCTGCGAGATCTGCGAGGTCGCGCGGACGAAGTCGAGGATGCGAACGACCGCTGCGGTCGGCTCCACTACGCGGAAGTAGACGACGGCGTTCACCTTGATCGTCACGTTGTCCCGCGTGATCGCCTCCTGGGAGGGAACATCGAGCGTGATCACGCGCAGGTCCACCTTGACCATCCGGTCGATGAACGGCAGCAGCACGAACAGGCCCGGCCCCTTCGCTCCCTGCAGGCGCCCAAGCCGGAAGATCACGCCCCGCTCGTACTCCGCGACCACGCGAATCTGAAACGGCAGGAGGGGGACCAGCAGGACCGCGCTCAGCCCCAACAGGAAGACCTTGATGATGGTCGCGAGCAAGCTGCTCGGCGGTTCCGCCTGGATTTCTTCGGGTTGTGGTACCTGTTCGGTCATGGGTGGTTCTCCTTCCGTACCGTGAGCCTCAGGCCGTCCGCGCTAACCACGCGCACCTGCTCGCCCTCCGAGGCGGAACCGTCCTCCAGCTCCGCCCGCCAGCGTTCGCCCTGGATGAACACCATACCGTCTGGAGTTAGCGGTGTGCGGGCAATGGCCACTCTGCCGACGAGCGCCTCCGCTCCGGTGTGTGTTCGCATCTTTCGCATCCGAGCCAGCCCCACGGCCATCGAGACGAACACGACCACCAGCAGGAACCCCAGAACGCCGACGAGGATGCGGTTTGGCTGGAACTCCGTGGGGGTGTCCCGGAAGGCGATGATCGCTCCCAGCACAAGGGCCACCAGCCCCCCGCCGGCAAGGATGCCGCCCGAGGGCACGAATAACTCGAGCGCCAGGAAGAGGAGCGCCACCCCGATCAGTGCGAGTCCGATCGTGTCCACGGGAAGCACGCCCAGCGCCAGGAACCCGATCGCGATCGCGAGCACGCCCGCCACGCCGGGGAAGATCACTCCCGGGTTCGAAAGCTCGAAGAACAGGCCGATCATCCCCAGCGAGATCAGGATCGTCGCCAGCGTGGGGTTCGCGATGTGCTCCAGCATCCGCTCCCACACGGTCATGCTCGTGCGTACCCGTTCCGCCTCCGGGAGCCCCGTCAGCGTCACCATCACGTCCGGCTTCAGCTCGATCGTCGTCCCGTCGATGCGCTCCAGGATCTCGTTCACATCCGAGGCCACGAAGTCGACCACGTTCAACTCCACCGCCTCCGTCTGCGTGGCGGCCACCGCCTCACGCACGGCTTCCTCGGCCCAGTCCGCGTTCCGCCCCCGAAGCTCCGCGATCCCACGGATGAAGGCGACCGCGTCGTTCTCGATCTTCTTCCCCAGCGTCCCCTCGAGGTCGCTCCCGTCGGCGTTGATCGCCGCCGCCGCCCCGATCGACGTGTTCGGCGCCATCACCGCCACGTGCGCCGCCATCGTGATGAACGTCCCCGCACTCGCCGCCCGCGCACCGAAAGGCGACACAAAGACGACGACCGGCACATCCGACGCCTCGATGCGCTGCACCATCTCCCGCATCGACGAGCTGAAGCCGCCGGGCGTGTCCAGCTCGATCACGACGAGCTTCGCCCCCTCGTCCTCGGCTTTGCTGATGCCGCGGTCGATGTAACGCTCGGTAATCGGCCCGATCCCGCCGTCCAGCCGCAGCAGGTGGATCGCGCCCCGTTCGGGGTCCTCCCCACCGCACGCCGCCCCGATCCCGACGGCAAGCAGGACGAGCAGGAAAGCGCGACGAACCATCCGGAGATTCAGCATCTCCACCGAGTATAGCCAGCGGCTTCGGTGGTTTGTGGGAAGAGCGTTACCCTTGTCGTGGGAGGTCGCCATGGCGCCAGAATCCCGCGGCCTATCCGACCGCATCGATTTCCAGCGCCGTCGCGCCATGGTGCGTGAGCTCCAGGCATGGCTGTTGGAGGAGCGCGACGAGGAACTGGGCGAGCTCGCCGCGGGTTTTCTCCTCGACTTCGTGCTCGATCTGGCCGGCCCCGACCTCTACAACGCCGCTCTCACCGATGCCGCGAAGGCCTTCCGCGAGCACGCTGACATCGTCGAAGCGGACATCGCTTCGCTCACGCAGGACACGTTCAAGCCGCGCGAGGCCGCGGACGAGGGTTGACGGGGCGCTCTAGCCCTGTTGGATCGGCTCCACGGGTGGGAACGTGGTCTCCCAGAGCTCGTCGAGACCGGCGACCGCGCCGCCGACCACGCCCGTGTGAATCGGAGGTCCGAGCAGCTCGAGGACGGGCCCGCCGCCGGACGCGTGCAGGTAGGTCAGGCTCCCCGGCAACGCTTCGCCCATGATCTCGTCGATCGAGCTGTCGAAGTTCAGCTGGACCACGCCCGCGTTCGGATAGACCCAGCGAATCTCGCCGCCCTTCTCGAGCATATCCTTCGTTGCCGCGACCACGTCCGGTACGTACAGGCCGAGGTGCTGGACGCCTTCGCCCCGCTCATCCAGCCACTGCTGGTGAGGCGTGTCGCCCCGCACCGGCTGGATGATCTCGGCGATGCTGCCGGCAATCGCGCCGTAGTAGACGCGCAGCTCGGCTTCCTCGCCCGACATCGAGTGGACCATGTACGGGGGCATCAGGCGGAACTCGGCGCCAAGCAGGTTCGTGTACGTGTTCGCCATCTCGTCGGCGTCCTTCACGACGAAGCCGAGGTGGTGCATCACGGGTTTTCCGGTGTGGATGGTCATGGACTCTCACTTCCGTGGGTTCAGAGTGCCCGCGCACGCTACGCGATCCCGCCCCCGCGGGCCAGTACGAGCGGGCGGGGATGGTGCGTTCCTACGCCAGGCTGGCGCGGACCTCCGCCAGCCGCCCGATGCAGGCAACGGCGTGCTCCTGCGTGGGCATCAGGTTGCGCACGATCACGTCCGTGTAGCCGGCTTCCCCGAGTTCCCTGAACGACGCCGCGACTGTCTCCGGGCTGCCGATCGCCAGGGCCGAGGGGTCGAGGCCGCGGTAGCCGCCCTCCACCACCGCCCTCGTCGTCTCCTCTGCCTCCGCGTCGCTCTCGCCCACGTAGATGTCCCGGCGGATTGCGACGACGCCCGGCTCTTCGTACCCGTGAATCTGGCGACGTTCGTGCCACTCGGCCGACCGTGCCGCCGCCTGCTGCGGTGTGAGCCCGGGCGCGGCCAACCAGCCGTCGCCCAGGCGCGCGGCGCGGTCCATGGCCTTGCGCGCCACCGCCCCGATCCAGGCCTCCACCCCGTCCGGCGGCAGGGGCGCGATGCGCGCGTCCTCGATCTGCCAGCGGCCTTCCGAGCTGACGCTCTCGCCCGCCCACAGCCGCCGCATGATGTCCAGCGACTCCTCGAAGCGCGAGGGCCGGTGCTTTACGTCCACGCCGAATGCCGGGAACTGGTTGTCGTCGGGCCCGATGGCGCACTGCATCACGAACGGCCCCTCGTGCAGCGAGGCCAGCGTCCCGATCTGTTCCGCCAGCAGCACCGGGTGCCACAGCGGCAGCAGGAAGAGCGCGCCCGCGGGCTTGTCGCCCCACTCCGCCAGCACGCGACCCAGCACGGGCACGTTCTGGTAGTAGGTCATCGGGCTGGTGCTGTGGTGGTCCCCCACGAAGAGGCTGTCCAGCCCCGCTTCCCGCGCCGCTGCCGCCCGCTCCACGAGCCAGCGGCCGCCCGTTCGCGCGTCCGGCGCCCGCAGCGCCGTCGCCATCGAAATCCCTACTCGCATCGCCAGTCCTTTCCCTTCGGTAGCCAGGGTGGTCGGTTCGTGAGGCGCGGGTCATCGCACCGGTCACTGCTCGTATAGCACGACTTCCACGTCCTCAATCGTGCCCGCTTCCGTGAAGCGCCAGATTCCGACGGCCCCCCGCTTGAGGTCGCCGTTCTCATCCCAGTCGAGTGTACCGGCGGCGCCTTCGTAGTTGACTTCGCCACCCTCCCGCAGGATGCGAAGCGCTTCGGCCACGCCCTCTGGACCGGCGACTGCAACCTCGCCCGGCGCTGCGCCGATGGCGCGGAGTTCGTCCCGGATCGCTGCCCCGTCGACGCTTCCGGCGGCCTGCGCCGCAAGCGCGATGGCGATGGTCGCGTCGTAGGTCTCGCGGATATACGTGAGGTCCGGAACCTCGCCGTATTCCGCCAGGGCGGCTGCTTCCCAGGCGATTGCGGCGGCGGTGTCGTGCTCGTGCGCGCCCGCGACGCCGTACATGCCACCAAGGTGTGCACCGCCGATTGCGTTGATGAGCTCCGGACGCCGCAGTGCGTCTCCAAACACGAACTGGTCGTACAGCCCCTCCGCAATCGCTTCGGCCACGATGACGGCGCCCTCGGTCCCGGAGGTAATGAGGACGAGGGCTTCCGGAGCTCCCCTCGCGCTCTGCTGGAGTGCGGTGAGGTAGCTCTCCTGGTCCAGGGCGACCGCGACGGCCGTGAGTTCCCCCGTCCAGGCTTCTGTGAAGGTGGTGGCGAGCCCCTGCCCCCACGCGTCGTCGCGGTAGATCAGGCCCACTCGCTCGTATCCCCGATCCCGCGCGAGCTGTGCCAGCACCGGTCCCTGGGCGATGTCGGAGAGAACGGTCCGGAAGAAGAAGTCGCGGTCGTTGGCGGTGCTGAGCCGGGGGGAGGAAGCTGACGGGCTGATTGTCGGGATGCCGGCTGGACCGGTCACCTCGATGGCCGCCAGCGAGTGGGCACTGCTGCTGGGGCCGACGATCGCGTGGACGCCCTCCTCTTCGATGAGGCGGCGCGCTTCCGCTGCCGGGCCGCTGGGGGCGTAGGCGTCCCCTACCGCGATCTCCACCGGCTGTCCGAATACGCCGCCACCTTCGTTGATGTGTTTGATCGCGAGTTCGAAGGCGCGTTGCCGCCCGAGGGTGGTCTCGGAGGGGTCGTCGCCGAAGGCGAGAATCAACCCAATCTTGAGCGGTCCCGGTTCCTCCTCTCCCCCGCCGCAGGCGACAAGCGATCCCGCCAGAAGCAGGCTCGCTCCAGCGAGGAGAAGGACAAGGCGCTGCCAGTTCTCAGCCACTTACTTCAGCCGGAACTCGATGTGGAGTTCCTTCAGCGCCCGCAGGAACATGTGCGGGTGGTGCTTGAAGTCGTTCTTGCCTGGTGCGAACCACATCTCGTCCACGCGTTCCACCAGCGTCTTGAAGCTGTAGTACAGCTCGCGGCGCGCCAGCGGGGCGCCCAGACAGTAGTGGATGCCCGCACCGAAGGTGAGATGCGCCATCGGGTTCTTGCGGTCGAGGTCCACGTCGGCCGGACACTCAAAGCGGCGCTCGTCGCGGTTGGCGGCTGCGTAGCGCGTCCCAATCGACGCCCCCGCCGGGATCGTCACGCCGTGCATCTCGACGTCGTTCATCGCGACCCGCCCCAGCATCTGCACGGGCGACTCCAGCCGCAGCACCTCCTCCACGAAGGTCCGCAGGTACTTGTCCGGGTCTGATTTGAGCTGCTCCCAGACGGCCGGCTGCTCGATGAGGATCTTGACTCCCTCGCCGATCGCGTTCGTGCTCGTCTCCGAGCCGCCCACGAACGTGTCCGACATCATCTCCGCCTGGAGCTCGCCGTCGGTGAGCTTCCGCCCCCACTCCGGGATCTCGGAGTTCACGAGGTCCGAGAGGAGCGTGTCGTCGGGCTCCTCCCGCAGCCGGTCGAACACCTTCTTGAAGTAGTGCTGGGCGGCAATTTCCGCCTCAAGCGCCTCCCGCTCCTCCTCCTCGCTCACCATCTGGCCGAAGCGGCGCACCCAGGCATCGGTGGCGCGCTTGATGAACCAGATGTCCTCTTCCTTCACGCCCATCTGGTGGCCGATCACGATGAGCGGCAGCGGCACCGAGAACTGCTGCACCCAGTCGCAGTGCCCGTCCTCGGCGAAGGCGTCGAAGAGCCGGTTGGCAACGCTCTCCACGAACGGGTCGAGCTGCTTGATCTTCCCCGGTCGGAATGCCTTGTCGAACATGTTCCGCATCTGTCGGTGATTCGGGTCGTCGCGAGCGGCCAGCGTGGGCTCGGGGAGCCAGCCCTGCTTCTCTTCGTACACGGCGAGCATGCGCTTCTGCCGGTCGGTCAGCTGGGGACGCGCTTCCTCCTGGGCCGCGCGGTTGCCCCCGTTCCCGAAGTTCTCCGTGTCCAGCAGCACCTCACGTAGATCCTCGAAGCGCGTGATCACGTACTGGCCCGTGTGCGGGTCCTGGTAGACCGGCGCCTGGTCGCGCAGCACCTGGTACGCCTCGTAGGGGCAGTCCTGCACGTCCGCGTCGAGGAAGTTGAAGTCGTCCGGTGTCTTCTGCGTGGTCTCGCTCATCTCGTTCTCCTTGGTCGTTGGTGAATCAGTAGGGGTGGGCGGTGTGGGGACCAGCCACCAGCCACTAACCACTACTACCGTCAGTGTGCCGTCGCGTAGTGCTCCGCCAGCAGGTCGCGCCCGAAGTCGCCCTCGGGATCGCGCCAGACCGTGTGGCTGTGGTTCGCGTCGTTCTGCACGCAGTCGTACTCGATGAGTACGCGCGGCCCCTGCAACCGGTAGTAGTGCGGCTGCTTCCGCTCGATGCCCCCCGCCCAGGCGAAGTGCAGGTCCGGCAGGATGCTCATCAGGCGTTCGTGCTCCGTTGTCGCCAGCGGTTCCGGCAGGCGGTTCGTGTATTCGCGCAGGAGCGCCTCGAGGATCGTGAGCTGCGCCTGCGACATGCCGCCCGCCGCCAGCCCCTTCGGAGTGAGCGAGTACCGCGCCGCATCCCGGTCGGTGTCGGTCATCGCCTGCCGCGTGTCGAGGTCGTTCTGCATGATGCTCAGGCGGTCGGCCGTGCCGTCGTCGGGGAGGCCGTTGAACACGCGTGAGATCCACTCCGGCTCCGCCCCGTCCTCGATCCGCGACCGGTTCGACTGCACGATGTCGAATGGCGCCGCCTTCGAGATGATGGCCACCGAGCGCTGGGCGGTGTCGAGGCTGTGGACGAGCTCGCGGGCGAGGTCTTCCTCCCCGGCGACGGGGCGCAGCGTCTGGTAGTCGCTCAGGGCAGCCTCGTGCGGATTCGCCCCGAAGAACGTGGGCGTCACCGAGACGATCTCGCCGTCGACAATCGTGTTGTGGGCGGACACGTGGTGCCCTCCGAAGCGCCACCCCCAGGCCTCGCTCCCGGGCTCGCCGAACACCATCGCGAAGTACATCGCCGGGTCCGAGCCGTGCATCACGCCCCGCATCGAGCCGCGCGGGATGTGCCAGCCGCCCAGCGCGTCCTGCCAGGCCTCCAGGTTCATGATGACGGTCGCCCGCCGGTAGGCCGGCAGGCTCAGGCCCGAGGCCAGCAGGCGGTGCGCCAGCTGCACCTGCCGCATCGTCAGGTCGGCCATGGGCACGCCCTCGTGGTCGGTTGGTGTGTAGTACCAGATCTCCCGGCGCGGGTCGGCGAAGGGTGGGTTGGCCTTCTCCCGCAGGTCCTCGGGCAGCGAGGCCAGCCAGTCGCTGGCTGCCTCCGCCATTCGTGCGACCACATCCTTCGCGGCGACGCTCATCGTGTCCTCCAGTCGCCGCGAAGCCTACGGCCCCGCCCGTTCCCCGTGAAGCGTCCTGTGACTATCCGTGCCCCGCAATGCTCCCGGCAGAGGGGCGACAGTATGAAAGTGGGTCGGTGCTGCCTGGTACATCAAGGATGCGCTCTCCATTGAGTGAAACGGCGGCAAAGGACTGACCCGAAAGCGAGGGGAGTGGAGACTGAAGGCTGCTTACAACTGGCGCATTCATCCGAAAGGGAACACTTCTTCGAATTTGCCCTCTCACGCAGTACTGCTATGCTTCTTGTAGACAATTTGGAGTATCACGAACATGGCGAAATTTGCAACCATCAAGGCGTCCGCAGCTCCCGGTCCCATGCGCCAGACTGGGCGACTAACTGCACGAATGCGGCAGTATGAGGACTACGTCAATTCGGTGAAGTCGGACGAGGCCGGAAAGCTGACGCCCGAAGAGGGCGAGTCGGCTCGCGGGCTGGCCCTTCGCATCTCTCGTGCCGCCAAGCGCGTCGGCAAGACCGCCGACACCTGGGTACGTGATGGGTCGGTCTATTTCGTCGTTTCGTAGGCCACATCGGCCAAACGCTTCCCGACATTCCACACGTGTTGGGGCCGCAATTCCTCACGGTCGAGCTCTACCAAAGGGAGCATTGCCGTTCGGGGGCTAGCGTCCGGGCATCGCTGCTGCCGTGCCCGCCGGGTCAGGCGCCGAGCTCATCCGCCTCAGGGCGGGCTGAGTCGCGATAACAACGACGCCCAGCAGGAATAGCAGCGCGCCCCCGATGGCGAACCAGTACCGTGCGCCCACCACATCCGCCATCGGTCCCGCGATCAGTGCGCCAATGGGCATCGCCCCCATCATGCACATCTGGTAGATGCTCATGACCCGTCCCATGACGGCGTTGGGCGTGTGAGCCTGGACAAGAGCCATGTTCAGGTTGATGAAGATGCCGGCGTTGAAGCCGGTGATAAACATGATGACCAGGGCGATGAAGTACCAGGGCGTAAGCCCCAGGGCAACGTTCAGCACGCCGCCGGCGACAAGGGTGCACAGGAAGTAGAAGCCCGCCCGGTCGACGCGGCGGAACGAGGCCAGCACGATCGATGTGACGAGCGTGCCCACCAACATGATCGTGAACAGCATGGAGGCCTCGAACGGCCCCGCACCGAAACCATCGCGAGCGATCTTGGGGAGGAGCGCCTGGAACGTGCCTGCCATCGCGAGGGCGGTTGCCAGCAGCACGATCATGAGCGTGCGGATCCCCGGGTGGTGGATCACGAAGGACAAGCCCTCGCGCAGGTCTTCCCGCATCCGCCGTGGGGCCGCCTGCCGCACGTTGGGGACACGGATGGGGATGAGGGCGAGCAGCCCCAGTGTCAGCAGGGCCCCCTGCGCCGCGAAGGCCGCTTCGATCCCGCCCAGGGCGATAAAGGCTCCGCTGACGACCGCCCCTGCCTGCGCCACTTGCGCGCTCACGTTCATCAGGGTGACGGCGTTGAGCACGCGTTCGGGGGTGACCAGCGAGGGCACGATCGCCTGCCGCACCGGCATCCCGAAGGCTGTCGTGCACCCCAGTACGAACGCAAGACCAAAGATCCCCCAGATGTTCAGGGACCCCATGGCCACGAGTGTCGCTGCCCCGGCCGCAAGGGCGATTCCGACAAGCTGTGTGCCGAAGAGCAGCACTCGCCGGTCCATGCGATCGGTGAGGATTCCCGCGTAAAGGCCAAACAAGAGCACGGGCAGCCCCAGCGCCGCGATGACGAGGCCAACGACCGTCCCCGAACCTGCCGTAAAGCCGGCCCACAGCTCCACCCCATCGTCGCCCGCGACATCCAGGGCCAGCCACGCGAATGTGAACTGCTGGATCGCCTGCGAGAGCGCGAAGGTGATCGTGTTGGCCCACAGGAGGGCGAACGGCCTGTGTCCGAACACGGCAAAGGTCGAGCGCGAGAGTCCGCGCCCTTCGTGCTCGACCTCAATGGGTTCAGCGACGGTTTCCGAAACGGATGCCACGTGCCGGCGATGCTACAGGGTGGCGGGCGTCCCCACCCCGCTAACGGTCGCCGCCTTCCCTACCGGCCTAACCGCCTGCGGCCGCGGTCGCGGCTTCCGGAACCGGGTCGGGCGCCGAGCTCATTCGTCGCAGCGCCGGCTGGGTCGCGATCATCCCCAGGCCCAGCAGGATCAGCATCGCGCCGCAGACCGCGAACCACTCGCGCGTGCCCACCGTGTCCGCCATGAGCCCTGCGATGAGCGCCCCCACCGGCATGCCGCCCGCCAGGCACATCTGGTAGATGCTCATCACCCGACCCATGATGGCGTTCGGCGTGTGCGCCTGGATCAGCGCCATGTTGAGGTTCACGAAGACGCCCGCATCCAGTCCGTTGATGAACATGATCACGAGCGCGATCGTGTACCAGGGGGCCAGCCCGACGCTGACGTTCAGGAATCCCCCGACTACCAGCGTCACCAGGAAGAAGAGCCCCGCCCGATCGACTCGCTGGAATGAGGCAAGCACCAGCGATGCGATCAGGTTGCCGCCCAGCATCACCGAGAACAGCGCTGAAGCCTGGAACGGGCCCGCTCCCAGGTGGTCGACCGCGATCTTCGGCAGCAGCGCCTGGAAAGCTCCCGCCATCACGAGTGCGATGGCCAGGAGCACGAACATGAGCGAGCGGATGCCCGGGTGATGCATCACGAACGTGAGTCCCTCCCGCAGGTCCTCCCGCACGCTCCGCTGGACGTTTGCCCGCACCACCGGCACTCGGAGCGGGAAGAGGGCGAACAGTCCCAGCGCCAGCAGACCCGCCTGGGCCGCGAACGCTCCTTCAATCCCGCCCAGGCTGATGATGGCCCCGCTCACGGCCGCCCCGCCCATCGCCACCTGCTGGCCCACGTTCATGAGCGTGACCGCGTTGAGCACGCGCTCGGGGGGCACCAGCGAGGGCACGATCGCCTGCCGCACCGGCATCCCGAAGGCCACGATCAGGCCCAGCGCCGAAGCGAGTCCGAAGACGCCCCAGAAGTTCAACGAGCCCATCGCCACGAGCAGCGAGGCTCCTGCCGTGATGGCGATGCCCGCGATCTGGGTGCCGAAGAGCAGCAAGCGCCGGTCGAGGCGGTCGGCCAGGATGCCCGCGTACAGCCCGAAGACGAGGACGGGCGCCCCCAGCGCGAAGACGATCAGCCCGATTACCGCCCCCGAACCCACTGTGAGTCCGGACCACAGCTCTATCCCGTCCTTGCCGATCTCGAGGGCCAGCCACACCAGCGTGAACTGCTGGATCGCTTGCGAGAGGGCGAACACGATCGTGTTCGCCCACAGCAGCCTGAACGGCTTCGACCGAAAGGCGCCGAAGGTCGAGGCCCCCCCTGGGCCGCCTCCGCCTGTTGCCGTCTGTGCGTCCCGGAGGGATGCCACGTTCGGGCGATGCTACAGGGCGCCGGGTGGCCCTACCCCGCGACTGGCAGCCGCCGCCGGCCCCACAGGAAGAACGGCGCGATGCGGTCGCCGTCCCCCAGGAGCTTCAGGTCGGGGCAGCGCTGCAGCAGCGTGCGCAGCGCGACACGCGCCTCCAGCCGCGCCAGCGGCGCCCCCAGGCAGAAGTGCACCCCTAGCCCGAAGCCAAGATGCCGGTTCCGCTCGCGGTCCAGCGAGAACGCGTCCGGTGAATCGTAGGCCCGTGGGTCACGGTTCGCCGCCGCGTAATGCATCATCACTTTCGCGTCCTTCGGGATCGTTCCGCCCTCGAGCTCCACGTCCTGGGTGGTCGTGCGGTAGAGCCCCAGCACCGGCGGGTCGAAGCGCAGGCTCTCCTCGACCGCCGCATCGATCAGGCTCGGGTCCTCGACGAGGCGCTCCCACAGCGGTCGGTCCTGCAGCAGGCGCCAGACCATGTTCGTGATCAGCGACGTTGTCGTCTCGTTGCCCCCCACGAAAAGCTGGTTGACGACGCCCAGGAGCTCCTCGTCCGTCAGGCCCTTGCCGTCCTGCTCGGCGGTCACGAGCTCGCTGATGAGGTCGTCGCGCGGTTCCGCCCGCCGCTGACGGATGGCCTCCAGGAGATAGGCGGCGAGCTCGCCCATCTCCGCTGCGTACGGCGTCGGGTCTTCCGCGCCCATCGCTTCGACCGTGATGTCGGACCAGTGCTTGAACTTCTGGAGATCGTCGCCGGGCACGCCCAGCATCTCCACGATGACGATCACGGGCAGGGGGAAGGCGTAGTCGTCGTGCAGGTCCCAGTTGTTGGCGTCGGCGCGCTCGTCGAGCAGTTCCTCCGAAAGCGCCGTGATGCGGTCGCCCCACTCGGCAATCGCCCGCGGTGTGAACGCCTGCTGCACAAGGCTCCGGTAGAAGGTGTGCTGGGGAGGGTTGGAGAGCATTCCTCCCGGCGGGCTGAAGCGCGGCCCCTGCCCCCACTCGCTCGAGTACGTCTCGATATCGAGCAGCGCCGACTGCACGTCCGCGAAGCGCGAGAGCGTATAGAAGGGTGGCTCGAACTGCTCGAAGAAGTGCACCGGCGCTTCCTCGAGCAGGTGGCGGTAGCCCGTGCTCGGCTCAGCCCGGACCTCTTCGGAGAGCGGGTTGTATCCGTCGACCACGCCGTCTATGCCGTCGCGACCGCTGCCTGCCGCTTCGTGAACGACAGGTCGAGGTGGTAGAGCCCCAGCATGATGCCCGGCTGGTGCTGGAAGTCGTTGGTGTCCTTCAGCTCGATCGTCTCCAGGCGATCCAGCAGCGCGTTCACCGCCACGTTCTGCTCCATGCGAGAGAGCCCCGCTCCCGGACAGGAGCGCGGCCCCTGCGAGAACGTCAGGTGCCGGCCCGCGTGCGGACGCGTCAGGTCGAGCTGGTCGGCGTTCGGGTAGTGCTCCGGGTCGCGGTTCCCCGCCCCGAAGCGCAGGTGCAGCGTCGACCTGGCCGGGATCGTGACCCCGCCCATCTCGAAGTCGATGCGCGCCGTCCTCGCGGTCAGGCCCTGCGTGGGCGCGTACAGCCGCAGCGCCTCCTCGACGAAGAAGCGCACCTTCGTCCGGTCCGCCAGCAACTCCGCGACGATCTCGGGGTGCTGAGCCAGCAGCATGGCCTCCGCGGTGAGCGCATACTGCGTCGTCTCGTTCCCGCCGATGTGCATGAGCAGCGCGACACTCGTGATGTCGCCGTCGCTGAACCGCTTCCCCTCGAACTCCAGCTGGGTGAGGTACGAGATCATGTCGTCCTTCGGGTTCCGCCGCTTCTCCTGGATCTGGCCCGCGAGGTACTCGTTGAAGGCCACGAGCTCGCGCCCGTTCTCGACTTCGTCCTCGTCGCTCATCGTGCTGTTCACGCCCCTGCCGTAGACGAAGCGGCGCACCTGCGCCTCCTCCATCCCCCGCAGCATCGGCATGTCCTCCAGCGGAAGCCCGAGGATGGTCGTGATCACCACCTGCGGGAGGGGCGCCGCGAAGCCCTTCACGAAGTCGACTTCGCCGTCGTCGATCCAGTTATCGATCAGCCGGTGCGCCGCCGCCTCCGCCATCTTCTGGTGGCGCTGCGCCCCCTCCGGCCCAACCCACGGGTCGGTGACGGCGCGCTTGTAGCGCATCGCCTGCTCGTCGCTCGAGCGCAGGTCCTGCTGTGCGTTGAACGCGTCTCCGAACCCGGCCTCCTCGAAGATCTCCTCCTGCAGGGGGCTGTTGCCGTTCCCCTGCATCGCCTGGTCCTCGCGACCGAGCACGAGGTTGCGGTCGCGCGCCACCCGCGCAATGTCCTCGTAGCGCGTCAGGATGAACGCGTCCGTTCCCGGCTCGCGCCCCTCCCCCGGCAGCCGAATGACCGGGCACTCCTCCTGGAGCTTGCGGTACGCCTCGAACCACCACTCCTGGGAACCATCGGCGAAGAGATCGATCTCTTCAGCGTTCATGGGGCACTGCCCCGGCGCCGTCGGAACCTCGGTGGTCCCGTGGTACGTCATCGACATTACGCGCTCCTCTCCGCGCCTGTGGGCGTCGGATGGGTTGCGCGCATGATCGCACTCCGCGACGGGGCTCGCCACTATGTGCCTGGAACTGTCTAGGTGCGCCGCCGTCGCCGGCGTCGTTTCGGCTTCGCCTCCGCTGTCAGCGGGGCGATCAGCTTCTCGTACAGCCCCAGCAGGTGCTCGACGCGTTCCCGCTCGGAATCGAAGCCGCCTGACCGGTACAGGCGGTCTACGGCGCGATCCAGTGCCTGATGCGCCTTCCGCAAATTCGGTGGCATGACGTCGGGGTCGTACAGGTCAGCGAGAGTGGCCGCGGGGTGCTCAGCGCGTGCGTCTAGGACCGCCTCCGCCAGTGGCTCCAGCTTGTGGAGCGCATCCTCGTCCGCTGGGGGCAGCGGGAACGTGTTGTAGACGAGGCCGCTTGAGTACTGGAAGTCACTCTTGAGCCTGCCGCTGATGTCACCAACCCAAGCCATATGCATCGCGGATGTGAGCAGGGCGAATTGCCATAGGTGTGCGTCTTCGACGACAAGGAGCTTGTTGCTTGGGATGGAGGGCGGGTGCAGCCAACCGATTGGCACATAGTCCCTGCGCTCACTGCTCACTTCGGGGATCACAAGGAATTCGGATTCCGGTACGACGCTGACGTGGTACTCGGTTGGGGTGCTGGCAAGCGACTTCGCGAGATTGCCACGCGCGTTGATGCGGGACTCCCTGACTGCCCGGACGCGTTCCATCACTGCGGGCAATTGCCGCAGCCGCGCGGGCGATTCCCCGCTGACATGCAGAATCCAGCGCTCCCTCCCCCGGATGAATTCGAAGGACCCCAAGAACGGTCGCAGCAGGTCTGCGGCGTCGGGTTCCAGTTCGAGGAAGGCCTCTCGCTCGTCAGCATTGAACAGATAGTGCCCGCCATCTACGGGCTTGGTGCCGACACGGATGAGCGGCATCGCGTTCAAGGCGACTCGCGCTCGCTGAACGACGAGGTGCCGGTTGGCGAGTCCGCTCGCGTCGATCAGGTACGGGCTGATGGCCGCGACCAGGGATTCGTGAGCACTCTCGTCATCGCCCTCGTACGTGAACAGGCGGCGCGACTCCGCTGTGGACGCGCTACCGGCAAGCCCGATGATGACGACGTGGACTTGCGCCTTGCCACGGGCGTCCGAACCCCACGGGAACGTGCGATGCGCGAACGTGATCTCCAGCCCATACCGCTCGAAGAGCGCCGGCCACAACTGCGGCACCTGCTCGCCTTGCGTGAGTGAGTTCGTGGCGACGAACCCGATCCGCGCCGGGTGGCCCAGGAGATAATCCCCGGCCTTCAGGAACCAGGCCGCGACATAATCGAGGCGGCTCCCGCTCGCGCCGAGTTCCTTCATCAACTGTCCCGTGGGCTTCTGGCTTCCTTCGGCTCGGAACACGAAGCCACCGAACGGTGGATTACCCAACACGTATGAGCAGCGCTCCGGCCGCAGGTGCTCGGCCCAGTCCACTTCCAGTGCGTCTGCCTGCAGGATGTGTGGCGAGGCCTCCAGCGGGATGCGGGCATACGACTCACCAAACTCCAGGCTGAGCCGGTTGTTCATGATGTGGTCCATCATCCAGAGGGACGTCTCGGCGATGCGCGCCGGAAACTCGTTGAGCTCGATTCCGTAGAACTGGTCGACATCGATGCGCGTCAGGTCGGCCACGTTGAAGGCCTGCTGCCCCGCGATGAGCTCGCGGATCACCTCGATCTCGAGCGTGCGCAGCTCGCGATACGCGATGATGAGGAAGTTGCCGCACCCGCAGGCGGGGTCGAAGAACGTCATCTCCCCGAGCCGCCGGTGGAAGGCATCCAGCCTCGCCCGCCGACCGCGCCTCAGTCCCCGGATGTGCTCGAATTCAGCTCGCAAGTCGTCGAGAAAGAGTGGTTCGATGACCTTGAGGATGTTGCGCTCGGTCGTGTAGTGGGCGCCCTGGGCCCGCCGCTCCTCCGGCTCCATCACCGACTGGAAGAGCGAGCCGAAGATGGCGGGCGAGACCTTTGACCAGTCGAAGTGGCAAGCCTCGATCAGTGCTTCCCGCATAAGTGAGTCAAAGTCCGGTATGGAGAGGGGCTCGCTGAAGAGGTCGCCGTTGACATAGGGAAAGCGGGCGAGGTCTTCGTCCACCGTCTCCATGCGCTGGCCCTCGGGCCGGTTGAGAACCTGGAAGAGACGCGTAAGCCACAATCCTGTGTCGGATCCGTCTACCGAGGTGCGCTCTTCGAGCAGGTTCAGGAAGCTGTCGCGCTCGAAGATCCCCGTGTTGTCCGCGAAGAGGCAGAAGACCGTGCGGACAAGGAACCGTTCGAGATCGTGGCGCGGGTACCCGGCGTCCTTCAGGGCGTCGTGGAGGTTCCCGGCCAGTTCTGCGGCTGGATGTTGACGGGGTCCTGGTCCCGGAACGTTCGCTTCTCGACGCCAACGATGAAGCCGAACTTGTCCACGTGTTCGGGCAGCTCGGAGAGGGCGAAGCGGCACTTTTCGCCCTCGTCCCGGTCGAGCAACTCAAACGTCTGAAAGTCGCAGAGCAACTGGTAGCGGGGACGCTCGTGCTCTGAGAGGCCGTCGAAATAGGAGCCGGCTTGCTCGCCGGCAGCGACGAGGCTCCGGCCGGCGCTCTTCTGTTCCACCAGCAGGACGCCGGGCCAGAAGAGGTCGATAAAGCCAGAGGTGTTGTCGAGGCGCTGGACGTGCTCCTCGTAGCGAGCCACGGAGCGTCGACGGACACCGAAGACCTCGAAGAACTCGTTGTAGAAGCTCTGGGTCTCGCCCCTCTCGTAGGAAGCGTCCGCCCACTCACGGGCGAACTCAGCTGCTCGGGCGCGTATTTCATTCCAGGACAGGCGCACTTGCTACCTACTGCGTATGCCGAGTGGGTCGATGGGGTAGTAGCCCCTGATCCTACCCGCCCCATCGCTCCCAGTGCGTGACCTCCTGCCACGGCTTTCGCCACGGACGGCCCCACGGACCCTTCGGGTAACCCACCGGGATGAGCGCCGTGATGGTCACGTCCTCCGGTAGGCCGAGCACGTCGCGGACCTCCGCGGTCTCAGCCGGCTTGATGGGCGAGTAATCCGTCGCCAGCGTCAGCAGCACTGTGCCGAGGCCTCGCTCCCGCGCCGCCAGGAGGATGTTCTGCACCGCCGGGTAGGTCGAGCTGAAGAAGCCCGAGGAAATGTCGGAGTTGTCTGGGGCGCGGCCGTGCAGGCATGGCACGATGATCGCCGGCGACTCGTCCAAGTTCTCGACGTTGTGCATCGCCTTCGAGTACACCCGCTGGCGGTCGGCTGTGATGTCTGGGTCGGCCAGGACGCCGTCGCGGATGTAGCGCTCCCCAACGTCGCGGTAGGCCGCCCCGATCTTCGAGATCTGCCCCGGGTCGGTCACGACCACGAAGGCCCACATCTGCGTGTTGCCCGCGCTCGGCGCCATCGTCGCCGCCTCGATGATGTACTCGAGGTCCTCCCGCGGGACCGGGTCCGGCTTCAGGTGGCGCATGCTCCGCGTCGTGAAAATCGCTTCGTGGACCGAAACGTCGCCCATCGGTTCGCTCCCGCCCGCGATGAGTTCACGCGGGCTTGCTGGTGGTGCCGCACGATAGCCACGCCACGCCGGGGCTGACAAGCGCTCCGACTCCCCCTCGAAAGCCCCGTCCCCACGGCGAAAATGGTGGAATCGGCACCGGCCCGGCGGTAGGATTGCGTTACGTCTATCTCCCGGGAGGGAACCCATGCCCGAATTCGATACCGTCATCAAGGGCGGCACAGTCTTTGATGGCCAGCGCACGCCGCGCTTCAACGGCGACATCGGCATCAAGGATGGCAAGGTCGCCGCGATTGGCGGCAAGATTCACACCTCCGATGCCGGCAAGGTCATCGACGCCAGCGGGCTCAACGTCGCTCCGGGCTTCATCGACCTGCACACGCACTACGACTCCCAGATCTTCTGGGATCCGTACTGCTCAATCTCCGGCTGGCACGGGGTGACCTCCGTCGCCATCGGGAACTGCGGATTCGGCTTTGCTCCCTGCAAGCCCGAGGACCAGGACCGCGCCATGCTCACCATGTCGCGCAACGAGGCCGTTCCCCTGGAGTCCATGCAGGAGGGAATGCCCTGGGACTGGGAGACCTACCCCGAGTTCCTCGACAGCCTCGACCGCGTCCCCAAGGGCGTGAACGTCCTCAGCTACATGCCCCTCAACCCGCTCATGATGTACGTGATGGGCCTTGAGGCGGCCAAGGGTCGCCCCGCCAACGATGACGAGATGGCCGAGATGCGCCGCCTCATGATCGAAGGCCTCGAAGCGGGCGGCTGCGGCTGGTCCGGCCAGTTCGGCGATAACGACGTGCAGCGCGACTACGACGGCACGCTCATGATTACGAACCTCATGAAGGAGCAGGACCTCGTCTCCTTCGCCCGCGTCCTCCGCGAGGTGGGTCGCGGCTTCATCCAGTGCATCGGCGCCTCCCGCGAGCTCACCGAGACGCTCGCCGACGAGAGCGGCCGGCCCGTCATCTACAACGTCCTCGCCGTTGCCATGGACCAGCACGGCGTCGCCATGCCGCAGTACAAGGACACCATGCAGTGGCTGGACGACTGCAACGCACGCGGCACGCGCGTCTTCGGCCAGGCCCTCACCTCCGAGAACAACTTCCAGTTCACGTTCGAGGAGTGGAATCTCTTCGACACCAGCCCGGTCTGGCGCGAGATGACACTCGGGACCGTTCCCGAGCGCGCCGCCAAGCTCGCCGACCCGGAGCGTCGCGCCGCCGCCAAGGCCGAGTACGACGACTCCGAGCGCACCGGCCAGGGCGTCGTCTTCTCGATGGACGACCTGATCATCGGCGAGGTGCACAAGCCCGAGCTCGAAGAGTACACGGGCCTGACCGTCGCCGAGGCCGCCGAGAAGCGCGGCGTCCACGTCATCGATGCGATGCTCGACATCGCCCTCGAGGACGACATGAAGGCCCTCTTCGTCACCTCCCCGCGTCCGTACGACATGGCCGCTATGAGTGAGATGGCGAACTCCGCCTTCGCCCTGCCGGGCGTCTCCGATGGCGGCGCCCACACGAAGTTCATCACCCTCGGCCGCTACCCGACCGAGTTCCTCGCCCTCCTCGTGCGCGACAACGAGGTGATGGACCTGGAGCAGGCCCACTGGCGGCTGAGCGCCTACCCGGCGCTGGCGGCTGGCTTCCGCGATCGCGGCACGATTCGCGAGGGCGCTCCCGCCGACATCGTCATCTACGACCTCGAAAACCTCGAGATGGGCGAGACGGAGAAGGCGTACGACTACCCGGCAGGCGCCTGGCGCCTCGTCCGCAAGCCGCACGGCTACCGCCACATCATGGTCAACGGCGAGGAGACATTCGTCGACGGCGAGTGCACCGGTGCGACGACCGGCAAGCTCCTGCGCCACGGCTCCGCCTAGCTCCGACCGTCAGAGGCAACGCACCAGCGCGGGGCGCCCATCGGGCGCCCCGCTCCACGTCACGGGCCTTGCGCGATGACATAGAATGCCCCGCATCGCACGTCGTTCCGACCGAAGGAGGGAACATGGCCGAGAACTACTGGACGAGGTATATGCGCAGGCGTCCCATCACGCGCAGGGGCTTCCTGAAGGGATCCGCCCTCGTTGGCGGCGGCGCCGCCACGGCCGTGCTCATCGGTTGCGGCGACGACGATGACGACGAGCCGGCGCCCGCCGCGACCGAAGCCGCCGCAACCGAAGCTGCTGCCGAGGCGACCGAAGCTGCCGCCGAGGCGACCGAGGCTGCAGCGGAGGCAGAGGCCACGCCCACGGCTGCACCCGTTCGCACCGACATCACGCGTGGCGGGGTCCTGACACTGGCCAGTCCGGTCACCGGCGACCAGGTCTACGACCCGGCAATCACCAACCACGCCACCACCTACGCGATCGCCATGGGGCGGACCTTCAACCGCATCCTGAACTACGACGGGACGGGCCAGGTCAATCCTGAGCTGGCGGAGTCGCTCCCCGAGCAGCCCGACGACCTCACCTACGTCTTCAAGCTGAATCCCAATATCCACTGGCACGACCTGCCGCCCGCCAACGGCCGGCAGTTCACCGCCGAGGATGCAGCCTTCGGCATCAATCGCTTCAACGAGGACAACGCCGAGTTCATCCAGGGTCAGCTCGATCAGATCGACCGCGTCGATGTGATCGACGACCTCACCTTCAGCGTTACGACGAAGGAGCCCTTCGCGCCGATGCTCCGCTTCCTTGCCGACGACCCGGTCCTGATGGTCAACCGTGAGCAGC
The DNA here is from genome assembly GCA_965214395.1 of Tepidiformaceae bacterium. Classification (GTDB taxonomy): domain Bacteria; phylum Chloroflexota; class Dehalococcoidia; order Tepidiformales; family Tepidiformaceae; genus UBA2991. The sequence goes on along the minus strand of OZ243954.1, from coordinate 2,391,772 downwards.
GGGAGGCCGTTGGTGATGATGGCATGAAGCTGTATGAGAACCAGCTCGGCACGGGTCCCTTCATCCGGAACACGTTCGACCCGGGCGTCTACGCAAAGGTCGATCGCAACCCCAACTACTTCGAGATGGGCGAGGATGGTCAGCAGCTGCCCTACCTCGACGGCATCGAGCTGGTTGCCTTCTCCCGGGAGGCCTACGAGGGCGCCTTCATCGCTGGCGAGGTCGACCTGGTCAGCTTCACAACTGGCTTGAGCCTGACCGAGGCCGAGTCCCTCCAGGCGCAGATGGGCGACCGCATCGACGTCTACCGCAAGCTGCACTCCGCCATCTCGGAGACGCACATGCATACGCAGAAGTCGCCCTTCAATGACGCCCGTGTGCGCCAGGCGGTGCATCTGGCGATTAACCGCCAGATCGCCGTCAACCCCCTCGGTCCGGGTAGTGGCGTGCTCATGGGCCCCGTGCCCCAGAACTTCGTGCCCCAGGCCTTCACGGAGGAGGAGCTCCTCCAGATGCCGGGTTGGCGCGAGGAGAAGGAACAGGACATGGCCGACGCCATCGCCCTCATGAACGCCGCTGGCGTTGGGGTGGGCGCCGACGAGACCATCACCATCAACACGCCCATCCAGTGCCCCTGTCATGCAACGGGTATCAAGGAGGACATCGCCGCGCTCGGAATTAACCTCGAGCTCGAGCCGGCCACCAGCGCCGACTACTTCGCCGAGCGCGCACAGGGCAACTTCGTCATGAACATCGGTCTTGAGGTTGGCGGGATTGACCCCGATACCTACCTCTACCACCGCTTCCATACCGGCGCGCCGTTCAACCGCACGGCGTTTTCGGATCCAGAGGTCGACAGGCTGCTTCAGAAACAGCGAGCAGCACTCGATCCCGAGGAGCGCGCCGATGCGATCCGGGACGCCTCACTGGCCCTTGTTGAGCACTCGCCGCAGGCCTTCACGGCCCAGCTGGTGTTCTGGCCGGTGTCCCGCAGCTACGTCCATGGTCACCCCGACGCTGTACCGGCGGGACTGACCTTCAACTTTGCGCGCCTCTGGAAGGACGCGTAGCCACAAGTCGATTCCGCACATTGAAGAAGGCCGCCCAGATTATCTGGGCGGCCTCTCTTTGCGTGGGAACGATCGGTCGCGCCCTGGAGTCTTAGGTCCCTCGCAGCCGTGGATCCCACATGTCTCGGAGTGAATCGCCCAGGAGGTTGACGCCGAGCACCGCAAGGGCGAGTCCGATTGCCGGGTAGATGAACAGGTGTGACGCGCTTGCGACGTACTGGCGGCTATCGGCGATCATGCTGCCCCACTCCGACTGAGGCGGCTGCACTCCCAGGCCAAGGAAGCCAAGTGCTCCGGTCACCAGCATCAGGTTGCCAACCCCTACTGCGAAAATCGTCCCTATGGTTGGAGTGATGTTCGGCAGCACATGCCGAAGCAGGATGCGCACCCACGAGGCGCCAACTACCTCCGCCGCCTCGACGTATGGGTTTGTCAGCGTTGAGAGCGTGGCCGCCCGCGCGATTCGCACCAGAGGGGGTGTAACGGACAGGGCAAGCACGTAGATGAGAATCTCGACCTCCTTCCCGAACACGGTGATGAAGAGGAGGATGAGGAAGAGCCCGGGCAGAGCCAGGATCGCGTCGATGAGGCGCTGGAGCAGGAGATCGACGAGCCTCACGTAGGCCGACACCATCCCGATAATCGTCCCCGCGACTGTCCCCACCGCCAGCGACACCACGGCGATCGTCACGGTGATCCGTCCGCCCGCCATCGTGCGTGAGAAGTAGTCGCGTCCCTTCAGATCTGTTCCGAACCAGTTGTCACCTGATGGCGATGCCAGCAGGTTTGTGGTCTCCGAATCCGGTTCGTGGGTGGCGATGTACGGCCCGAAGATGACTATCACCACCACCAAAAGGGTAAGAAAGAGCCCGAGCACCCCGACCGGCTGGGCCCGGGCCGTGTCTCCCAACCTGCGCCAGATGCTGGCGCGTGGCGCAAGCAGGCCTGCGTCCTGTTCGCTGGCCGAGAGGGTTGCTACTCCCGTCACGAGTACTGAATCCTTGGATTGAGCCAGGCGTAGACGATGTCCACGACGAGGTTCACGATCACGAACATGAAGCCGGAGAAGACCACGAACGTCTGCACGACCAGGTAGTCCTCCTGCCGGACGGCGTTGAGGGCGTACAGGCCCAGCCCCGGCAGGCTGAAGATCTGCTCGATGATGACAACGCCCCCGAGTGCCCCGCCGAACGAGAGACCGAGCACCGTCACAACCGGGATAAGCGCATTCTTGAGCGCGTGTCGCTGGATCACCGTGGAGGACTTGAGCCCCTTTGATCGTGCGGTGCGCACGTAGTCCTGCCGGAGTACCTCCAGCATCTCCGTTCGCGTCAGACGGATGAGCGTCGCCATCAACCCCAGTGCCCCCACGACGACCGGGATGGAGTAGACCTGCATGTTCCGGAGCGGGTCATCCAGGAAGGGCACATAGCCAAGCGGGGGTAACCAACCCCACCAGATGGGGGGGAATTTCAGGGCGAATACCGCAATCACAAAGCTCGGTACTGCGAGCACCAGGACACTGATGATGCGGATGGAATGGTCGGTCGGGCCATTCTGTCTCACGGCCGCGAGCGCTCCGAGCGGGATCGCGACAATGGCCTGTGTGAGCACCGTGAGCACGACCAGTTCGATGGTCACGGGAAAGCGCCGCTTGATCTCGTCCACGATTGGTGTGTAGCTGACGAACGACCTGCCGAAGTCCCCCTGGAAGGCGTTGGATATCCAGTCCCAGTACGCCTCGAACGGCCCCTTGTTGAGTCCAAGCTGTTCCCTCAGGGCATCGGCTCGTTCGGGTGTGTAGCTGTTCTGCAGGCGATAGTCGACGACGTCCCCGGGCGTGAGCCGCATGACCATCGCTGTGCCGAACGAGAGGATGAACAACGTCACCGGCACGAGCATCAATCGCCGCAGGATGTATGTCGTCATGCGCGCCTACCCGCTCAGGAACCCCGTGACCGCACTCGCGGTCTGCTCCAGTTGCTCCATCTGGGGCAGGTGTCCCGCCCCTGGGATCAGCGCGACCCGTGCGTTGGGGATCGCCTGCTCGAACTCGCTCGCGTAGACGGGCGGGACGAGCCCGTCCTGCTCCCCCCAGAGGATGAGCGTGGGGGCTGTGATGCGGTGCAGCCGCTTCTTCAGTCCCTTGTCGGGGATGGGCCACACGAACTTTCCCGTGCAGGCCAGCGACCAGGTCGTGCGAAGCGCCATCTGGATGCCCGTCTCCGGGTCCGGCGGGGGCGTCGCCATCATCATCGCCGCCGGTCCGGCCGGGTCCGCGAAGAGCAGCGGCCCGAGGTCCTGCGGCGCTGTCGCCATCCAGTTCTTGACAGGTGCGTCGTCGCGCCAGAGACCGACCGGGTCGATCAGCGCGAGCTTGCTGACGCGCGACGGGTTTGTCGCCGCCACCTCCGCCGCCACCATCCCCCCGAACGAGTGCCCGACCACCGCCGGATTCTCGAGGCCCAGCTCATCGAACACCTCGTAGTAGGAGAGGACGAGGTCCCAGAGGTTGTCGATGGGCTTGATCGCGTCCGGGAGCCCCGGTGTCGTGCCCGGATGCTCGGGCGCGTACACCGTGAACGACTCCGCCAGCGCATCGAGAAACGGGTCCCAGTTGAGCCCCATCGCGCCGTGGAAGAACACCAGGGGCGGCCCTTCTCCGGCCACGAGCGCCCGCGACTCGACCTTGCCCTGCCAGACCCTCGTCTCGCGTTCGCTGACGGCTGCCATCAGGAGCCACCCGCCACGGCCGCGACATCGGCCTCGGCGTTCATCCGGCGGCCCCCGCGGAGGCTCTCGGGCCACCAGTGGTTCTCCCACTCGTCCGTCCAGTGGTGGCGGATGTGGGGAAGGACTTCCGTCGCCATCAGCTCGATGTTCTTCATCGTCAGCTCGTGTGGCATCGACCCGATCTGCAGCAGCAGCATCAGGTTGCCAACGCGCAGACTCTTGATGAGCTCCTCGAGCTGGTCCCGCACCGATGCCGGGCCGCCCGAGATGACGAACTGATTATCGACATAATCCTTGAACGACCACTCGCTCAGCTGGTCCCGCACCGATGTCTGTTCCGAGAGCATCCGCCGCATCGAGTTCTCGAGGCTGCGGTAGTCCTGGTGACCGGGCGGCGTGAACTCGGGTGCGATGTGGAGGCACTTCTCGAAGAAGTACTTCACGTGCTTCTCGTAGTCCTTCTCCGCCTGCGCGTCTGTCTCCGACACGGCCACCAGCTGCAGGAAGCCTGCCCGGTACGGGTTCGGCTCCTTGCCCTTGCTTTCCATGAACTCCCAGAAGCTGTCCATCACCGCCTTGCCGCGGGCGTGCCCGAAGTAGCTCAGGAAGCAGTAGCAGTGCCCCTGTTCGGCCGCGAACTCCCACGTGCTCAGGCTGCCCATGCCGGGCACCCAGACAGGCGGGTGGGGCTGCTGGATGGGACGCGGCCACAGGTTCACCATCGGCAGCTGCGTGTACTTCCCGTTAAAGGGGAAGGGCTCGCGCGATTGCCATGCTTTCAGGATGAGGTCGTGGGCCTCGTAGTAGCGCTCGCGCTGCTCGATTGGCGTGATGCCGTAGCCCATGTTGGCGTCCATGGCCGTGCCCAGCGGCATCCCCGCCACCAGCCGCCCCCCGGAGATGCAGTCCAGCATCGCGTACTCCTCCGCGATCCGGATCGGCGGGTTCGTCGTCGGGAGGGTCGCCCCCATCTGCACGAGCGCCACGTCCTGGCCGCGGGTCGCCCGCGCCAGCGCCCCGCCCATCACGTTGGGCCCGGGCATGAAGCCGTAGGCGTTCTGGTGATGCTCGTTCACGCAGATGCCGTCGAACCCGAGGTCGGCGGCGTGCATCAGCTCGTCGAGCGTCCAGTTGTAGTAATCGCCCACGCGCTCGGCCGTGGTCAACTGGTGGAAAGGCGGGTCCACCCAGACCGAGTGGTAGCGCTCCTCGAAGTCGTCCGGCAGTTCCCGGTGGGGCATCAGGTGGAACATGGAAATCTTCATCGGGTACCTCCCAGGCGCCCCTCTGCGGGCGTGCCGGCGTCTCGGCCGGAGGTTCGCTACGTGGTGCGTGGAACTCCGCGCCCACGCTAGCGATCGGCCAGAGGCGGGTCAACACGTTTTCCCCACGAACGCATTGGTCGCCCGCCCTCTACGCTAGTAGGCATGCTGAAGCGCGCCCTTCGCAGGCTAGACCCACGAGCGGGCGCGCGGCGCCGCTTCACCAACTTCGTACGGCCCGTGCAGGAGTTCGTCCAGACCGAGAGCGCGGGCGCCGTCCTCCTCATGGTCGCCGCCGTGGTCGCGCTCGTCTGGGCCAACTCGCCCTGGCACACCCACTACGAGGATCTGCTGGAGGTCCACCTCGGTCTCGACCTCGCCTTCTGGGCCGTTGAAGGAAGCCTTCACTTCTGGGTGAACGAAGTGGCGATGGTCCTCTTCTTCTTCGTCATCGGCCTCGAGATCAAACGTGAGATCACGATCGGCGAGCTCTCCGACCCGCGCGTGATGGCGGCCCCCGTTGTCGGGGCCATCGGCGGCATGCTGCTGCCGCTCGCCATTTTCCTGCTTGTCACGCAAGGCGCCGGGGGCGAGGCGCGCGAGGGCTGGGCCATCCCCATGGCCACCGATGTCGCCTTCGCCCTCGGCATCGCCACGCTCTTCGCGAAGCGCGTCCCCGTTGGCCTGCGCGCGATGCTGCTCACCTTCGTCATCGTCGACGACATCGGGACGGTCCTGGTCGTGGCCCTCTTCTATTCAGGCGATGTCCAGGTCGACCAGCTCGTGCTCACGGCCTCGCTGGTGGCGCTCATGCTCGTCACGTACCGCTTCGGCGTGCGCAGCATGTTCGTGTTCGGCGGCATCGGCATCGTCGCCTGGGCCGCCATCCTCGACTCCGGCGTGCATCCGACCACCCTGGGCGCCCTTCTCGGCTTCCTCACGCCCTGGCGCCCGCCGGTGTCGCTTGATGGCTTCGTACGTACCGCCCGCCAGCTCCTCGAACGCTTCCGCGCAGGGGATGAGGATCCGGAGACGCCTCTCGGGCACGACCAGATGGTCGACTCCCTCCTCAGCCTCAGCGAGCTCAGCAGCAATGCCGTGCCCCATGTCGATCGCCTTGAGCACAACCTGCATCCGTGGGTGGCCTACCTGGTGGTCCCTGCCTTCGCCCTCGCCAACGCTGGCGTGCACCTGGACCCTGACGGCCTCAGCGAGGCCTTCTCCAGCAGCGTGACGTGGGGCGTCCTCATCGGGCTCGTGGTGGGGAAGCCCGTTGGGCTGGTGGCGGCCACCTGGATCGCGGTCGTTCTCGGGGAGGTCCGCCCTGCGGGCGTGACCTGGCGTGGTGTGGCCGCCATCGGGCTCGTGGCAGGTATTGGCTTTACCGTCGCCCTCTTCGTCGGCGACCTCGCCTATACGGACCCCGAGCTCCTGCGCCAGAGCAAGATCGGCATCCTCGCTGCCCTCGTCATCGCCGGGCCGCTTGCGATCCTCGGTTTCTTCCTGCTGCCCAAAACCGGGCGGACCGATCGCCGCTCCGATCTGGAGACGGCCGCGGAAACGGTGTCCGCCCCCTGAGGCTGGCCCATAGACCCCCTCCTTGCCTCTGCCGAAAAGGAGTACGCTGGGCACGATTTGATAACAGCATGGAGGTAGACATGCGGTTCTTGCGACGTGGTGAGGCGGAGTCGAGTAGCAGTCAGGCCGTCGAGGGCGTATCAGATACATGTGAGCACGTGCTCCTCGTTCCCCACTGGGACTCGCCCGAGAATATGGGCGTCGAGGACAAGGCGAGCAGCTATCGCTGCAACACCTGCGATGAGAGCTTCACGCGCGAAGAAGAGGAGATCCTGCGCGGCACCGACGCCGACCGTATCCGCCGAGGCCTCCAGGAGCGCCCCAACATTAAGGCCCGCTACCCCGTTACGTGGAACCTCGCCGACGGGCGCCAGGTGGAGTTGCACCACCTCAGCGCTTCGAACCGCAACGCGTTCCTGCAATTCGCTCGCTCCCTTCCGTACGACGACTTGCTCTTCCTTCGTGAGGATCTGGCCAGCCGGGCCGTTGTCGACACGATGATCCGGAACGTGGACGACGGCGTCGACTTCGCCCTCGTCGCCGAGGCCCCCGGCAGGGAGATCGTTGGGTACGCCTCCCTGCACGGCGAACCAATGCGGTGGACGCGGAACGTGGGCGAGGTTCGTGTGGTGGTCGCCAGCGACTACCGGGGCAGCGGCCTCGGCGGGCGTCTCGTTCGGGATGTCATCGATGCCGCCCCGAACTTCGGCTCGCGCAAGATCACGGCCCAGATGACCGTTGACCAGGGTGGCGCCCGGGGCGCCTTCGAGCGTCTCGGGTTCAAGGAGGAAGCCACGCTTCACGGCTGGGTCACCGACCGCCGTGGCCTCCCCCGCGACCTCCTCATCATGGCCCTCGACCTCGCCGGTTCGGAGGCCTAGTCCCGCGACGGCGGCGGTCGCACCGGGGCAGCGCCATGCCGATCCGGCCCTTCGCTCCCCACGCGACCGTCGACCCGTATCCCGGCCACAAGCGCCTCCTGCGCCGGACATCGCCCTACCACGAGCCTGACCTCGGCGCGTGGGTGGTAACGCGTCACGCCGACATCGCGGAGATTCTCCGCAACCCGCGCGTGTTCTCCTCCTCCGGCAAGACGGGCATCGACGACCCGAGCCGCATCATCATCCTCGTCAACGATGACCCGCCCCGCCACACCGAGCGCCGCGCGCTCGTGCAGCGACCGATGAGCCGCCGTCTCGACGACTCCCTCGCAGGTTGGATCGAGCGGCGCGTCGACACCCTGCTCAACGCGGTCGACCCCGATGCTGTCGAGCTGATGAGCGAGATCGCGGTAGGTTTACCCGTCTCGGTCATCACGCACCTGCTCGGCATCCCCGATGAGGACAGCCACCGCTTCATGAGCATGCGCAGCCCCCGGCGGGGCCAGATGCAGGACGAGCGTGCCGCTGAATTCACGGAGATTGTGCGCTACCTCCGGCGACTGGTCGCCGAGCGACGCCGCAATCCGCGCGACGACCTCATCAGCGAGCTCTTCGCCCACGACCGCCACGGACCGAGCCTGCAGGAGTGGGAGATCATCGGCCTCTGCATCACCCTGCTGGTGGCCGGCAACGAGACGACCAGCAACCTCATCGCCAATACCCTCAACGTGCTCGCCGCCCAGCCCGATCTCTGGCGGCGGCTGCGCGATGAGCGCGAGCTGGTGCCCGCGTTCATCGAGGAGATGGTTCGCTGGCAGTCTCCCACCCAGACCATCTTCCGCACGACCACCGAGCCCACCGAGATCGGGGGGACGCGCATCCCCGCGGGTTCCGTCATTGCGCTCGGCGTCGGGGCCGCCAACCGCGACCCCAGGGTCTTCTCCGACCCAGAGGAGATGGACCTCGACCGCGATGTCCGGGACCACCTCGGCTTCGGTAGCGGAGCGCACTACTGCATCGGCGCCCCCTTCTCCCGCCTGGAGACCGAGAAGCTGCTCGACGCCATGCTCGATCGCTACGACCGCATCGAGCCCGGCGACGCGAAGCCCGAGCGCCAGACCGAGTCGCCTTTCATCTTCGGCTTCCGCCGCCTGCCCCTCGCCTTCCGGCGCTAGTCCGCGTAGCGCTCACAGAAAGCGGCCCGCCAACCGGCGGGCCGCTCCCCTGGGGCAACTGCTGGCAGTTGCGAGGTCTAGCCGATGCGCGCCTTCTCGTCCGGATCGATCCAGAGCTGCTGGAACCACGAGGTCAGGCCCGCTACCAGCACAACGTCCTTCAGGTAGCTCCACCACGTCGGGTGGAACACGATCTGGGCGCTGAAGATGTGCGGCGCCTCGTCGAGCAGGAAGTCGTCCGCCTCGCGGATGACGGCCGCCCGCTCCTCGATGTCCACGAGCCCCCGCTGCTTCTCGACCAGCGCGTCGAAGTCCGGGTTGCTGTAGCTCGCGAAGTTGAACGAGCCGCCCGAGTGGAAACGCGTGTCGATGTAGTGGCCGGGGTCGATAGCGCCGTTGTTACTGGCGATGCACATGTCGAAGTTCTTCTGCTGCCGGGCCACGATCCACTCCGTCGTCGGCACCTCGTTCAGCTCGAGGTCGACGCCGATCGCCTTCAGGTTCTCCTTGAAGGCGATGCCGTGGTTGCCGATGTAGCCCTGCTTCAGTGTCGAGAGCTGCAGCCCGTCGCCGTAGCCGGCGGCCTCCAGCAGCTTCTTCGCATCGGCGATGTCCTGGTCCTTGGGCTGGCGGTAGCCCGGAAGCTCCGCCATCTCCTCCTGCGTGCGACCGTAGAGCGGGAAGTACCCCGCCTGCGGGACCGCCGTCATGGTGAGACCGGCTTCCTTGCCCCAGGCGTTCTGGAACGAGTCGCGGTCGGCCGCCAGGTGCAGCGCCTGCCGCACGCGCTTGTCGCCGTACGGCTCTCGCGTCAGGTTCAGGTCGATGTCGTAGGTCGAGGAGAGCGTCTTCGGCCTGCTCTGGATGGCATCGCCGAATTCCTCCTGGAGCTCCTCCACCGCCAGCTTCACGTTGCCCGTGATGAACGAGCTCGCGTCGATCTGGCGGCTGCGGAATGCCGCATCACGCGCGGCGCGGTCCGCAATCGGGATGAAGTTCACTCGATCGAGCCAGGGCTGCCCCTCTTCGTAGAAGTTCTGGTTCGGTGTGAGGTGACTCCCGACCCCAACCTCCAGCTCGCCCCGGACGAAGGCGCCCGTGCCGACCATGTTCTCGTAGAGCTTGATGCCCTCGTCGCCTACGGCGTCGTTCTGCTCCTGGTTCACCATGAGGTAGGCGTCGTCCGCGATGACCGAGAGCATCGGTGCATGGGGCACGCTCGTCGTGAGCTTGTAGGTCGACTCGTCGATCGCCTCGTGGCTCTGCGCGGTGTCGAGCTTCGAGCCGAACACGAACTCGGGGTTGTCCTTGGCCATGCGCGTGACCCCGAAGACGGCGTCTTCCGCGGTGAACTTGCGCCCGTTCGCGGGCGGAAGGTCGTGCCAGTGCACGTTGTCCCGGATGGTGAAGATGTACGTCACCTCATCCGGCTGCTCCGGCGGCATGGCGATGTCCGGCAGGATGTTGAACTTGTCGTCGTACTTGATGATCCGCGAATACACGTACCCCAGGCCGAGCGAGTACGTGCCGCCCAGGATTGTGATCGCCGGGTCGAACACGTCCGGCTCGCGTGAGGCGCCCTCGATGTTGAACACGCCACCCTGGACGGGTCCCCCAACCGCTGCCGGTGCTTCGGTGGCCGCTTCCGTGGCGGCGGCGGCCGCGGCTTCGGTTGCTGCCGCCGCGGGCTCCTCTACGGCGTCGTCATCATCGTCGTCGCCGCAACCCGCGATCGCGAGTGCGCCAACACCAACCGCCCCGGCTGCGGCCCCTCCCAGAACCGCACGCCTGGAGACCTTCCTTCGCCAGTACCGGTTCCAATAGCCTTCCATGCGGTTCCTCCTCTGGATCGCAAATTGCGTTCCGTCATTGTACTCATGCGCGCAACCCCTAGAGCGAGCGCAAGCGTGGGTCCCAAACATCCCGGATGGCGTCGCCGAACAGGTTCACGCCGAGCACGGCCAGGCTGATGGCGACCCCCGGGAAGATGGCCAGGTAGGGCGCGTACAGGATTTCGCCGCGCGACTCATTCAGCAGGTTGCCCCACTCCGGGGTCGGCGGTTGCACGCCGAGGCCGAGGAAGCTCAGGCCCGCGCTGATCAGCAGCAGGCTTCCGATCGAGGTCGTCACCAGCACGGCCACGGGCGGAAGCAGGTTGGGAAAGAGGTGCCGTCCGAGCACACGCGGTGTTCCCGCCCCCATCGCATAGGCGGCCTCAATGTACGGTTCGTTCAGGAGCGAGAGCGCGACACTCCTGGCAACCCGGATGGTCGGGGGAATCACCAGCAGGGTCAGCACGATGATCAGGTCCAGGGTGTCCCGCCCGAGCACGGTCACGAGGAAGAGCGCCAGGATGATCCCTGGCAGCGCCAGCAGCGAATCCACGATCCGCTGGAACAGGAGGTCCACCCAGCCCTTCGCCCAGGCCGAGATCACCCCGAAAACCGTGCCTCCGATGAAGCCGAAGATGACCCCCACCACGGCCAGTGCGATGGTGGGGCGCCCGCCGCTCATCATGCGCGAGTAGTAGTCGCGCCCGTTGTTGTCCGTACCGAACCAGTGCTCGCCGCTCGGACCCTCTAGGAAGGCGCTCGAAAGCGCGTTGGGGTCCGTTCGCACCATCCACTCTCCGAATATCGCGACCACCAGGATGAGGATCGTGAGTGCCAGCCCGAGCGCCCCCACGGGCTGCGTGCGTACGAACCGCCCGAAGCGCCGCAGCAGCACGACCACGCGATCACGCAATACCTCGGGCTGATCCATGGTGGGGTCGGGAGCCGTCATCGCCGTCATGAGTAGCGAATCCTTGGGTCGAGCACCGTGTAGGCCAGGTCGATCACCAGGTTCACGAGCGTGAAGACGACGCCGGCCAGCAACACGAAGGCCTGCACGGCCGGGTAATCCGACTGGTTGACCGAGTTGACGATGTACCGCCCCAGCCCGGGCAGCGAGAAGATCTGCTCGAGGAACACGGAACCGGAGACCATGCCGCCCAGCGACAGGCCCACCACCGTTATGACCGGAATCATGGCGTTCTTCAGCACGTGTCGCCAGATTACGGTGAAGCCCAGCAACCCCTTGGCGCGAGCCGTGCGCACGTAGTCCTGGCGGAGGACTTCAAGCACCTGCACCCGCGTCAGGCGCAGCAGGATTGCGGAAAACCCCAGCGCTCCCACGGCCGCGGGGATGGACACCTGCGCCAGGTTCGCGAGCGGGTCATCGAGGAAGTGAACGTATCCGAACCTGACCGACCAGTCGCTGTAGACGGGTGGCAGTCCGACCACCAGGGTCGCCGATACGAATACCGGGATGGCCAGTCCGAAGATGCTGATGAAGCGCAGCAACTGGTCCGAGACGCCGTTCTGGCGAACCCCAGCGATGATTCCCGCCCCGATCCCGACAACGGACGACATGAGCAGGGTCATCAGCCCCAGTTCGAGGGTGACCGGTAACCGTTTCCATAACTCCCCGCGGACAGGCTTGTCGTTGAAGAGCGAGTTGCCGAAGTCCCCCTGGAATATGCCCCCCAGCCAGTCGAAGTAGCGCACGAGGACCGGTCGGTCGAGGCCGAGATGCGCCCGCAACGCTTCTGCCCGCGCAGGGGTGTAGGAGTTCTCGAGCTTGGCCGCGACGATGTCGCCAGGGATGGCGTCGACCATGAAGAACACGCCGATCGACAGGATCAACAGCACGACCGGTACGGCTACCAGGCGGCGGATGATGTAGGCGGTCATCCCTCGAACGTTCCTCCTGCTGGTCTAGGCAGTGCCGTGGCGCAAGACCTTGCCCGGTGTCGCCCCGGTGCACTCACCTTCCTCGAAGGTCACGTCGCCATTCACGAGCGTCCAGCGGTAGCCCGTTGCCTTCCGCACCCGGCGCCACTCGTTTGCCGGGAAGTCGAATGCCTTCTCCTGCGGCTGCAGGGCAAGGTTCTCGTAGTCGTACACGATGATGTCCGCGGGTGCGCCCTCGCGGATCCAGCCCCGATCCTTCACCCCCGCCGCCAGCGCCGGGTAGGCCGAGAGCCGCCAGTGCGCCTGCTCGAGGTCCATCACCTCCGAGTCGCGAACCAGTTTCGTCAGGTACTCGGTCGTGTAGGCGCCCAGCGTGATGAACTTCGTGTGCGCCCCCCCATCGGAGACGCCCGGCAGCGCGAAGCTGGAGTTGCAGACTTCCTTGATCGCCGCCAGCTCCCCCTCGGAGCGCTCCCGTGGCGGTGTCACGAACGTCGTCTGCAGTTCGTCCTCGACCGCCAGGTCCAGCATGGCGTCAATCGGGTGCTTACCCTGTTGCTCCGCGAGTTCGGCGATGGTCAGACCCTCGCAGTCGCGCAGCTCGTCCTTCTCCACGCCCTCGACGATCATTGAGGCCACGCCCCACACATTCGTGCCGCCGACGCGTTCCTCGGTGCCGCCGCCTGCGATCGGGCCCTTGCCCGCGTCGAACTCCTCGCGCAGGGCCGCGCGCCGCGCCGGGTCGCCCATCTTCGCGATGCGCGTGGCCACGTCGCCGAGGGTGATGTCCCGCCAGTGGGGGCTGGAGTCGAACAGGTTCCAGTCCTCCAGCGTGAACTCGAACCCGACCTCCGCCGTGATCAGCTGGGCGAAGACGCGGTTACCGCGCAGGTTCGCGTCTTCGAGCCACTGCATTTGCTCCTTGTAGTTCGCCATCGGCTGACCGTGCTGGTCCGTGGTCACGCCCAGGCCACTCATCACGGGCCGCCCGCTGGCGGCGCACAGCGCCTCCGTCAGCTCGCGGCTCACGCCCGCCCCCTGGATGAACCCCCGCCCTACCTTCTTCAACACACTTGCCAGCTTGATGACATCGTCGTGCGGCATCAGGTCGGTGATCATCGGTGTGCCGTCGTAGTCGCGCTGGACGCTCCCCTCCCCCGACAACTGCGTCGAGAAGCCGCAGCAGCCGACCTGCATCGCCTCCTCAAGGATCTGGCACATGCGGTCCATCTCCTCGTCGGTTGCCGCTCGCCCCTTCTCCTCGATGCCCATCACGTAGACGAGCAGCGGGTTCAGGCCGAGGTAGCTGAGCAGGTTCACGCCCTTCGGCGTCCGCTCGAGGCTCTCGAGGAACTGCGGGTAGGTCTCCCAGTCCCAGGGCATCCCCTCCTGCATGGTGGCGAGGGGTACGGCCTCGTTGCGCGCCATCGTCAGCATGGCGCGGTCCTGGTCCTTCGGCTTCACCGGCGCGAATCCGAACCCGCAATTCCCGATCACCACGGAGGTGACCCCGTGCCACCCCGAGATCGAGCACCACGGATCCCAGAACACCTGTGAGTCGTAGTGCGTGTGCAGGTCCACGAATCCTGGCGCGACGATCATCCCGCTCGCGTCGAGCACCTTCGCCGCGTCCGACGCGTTGACGGCGCCGATCGAAGCGACTCGCCCGTCCTTGATCCCGAGGTCGGCCTTGTAGCGTGGGGTGCGCAGCCCATCAATGACCGTGCCACCTTTGATGACGGTATCGAATTCAGGCATGACCGCCGCCTCTCCAACTGTGTGAGGCGAATCCTACAACGTCTGGCAATAGCCTCCGCCACAAATCCCGTTTTCGCTCAGCGCAGCGCGGGCATGACCTCTTCCTCGAACTGCCGGATGCTCCGCTCCGCCTGCTCCGGCGTTGATGAGGCGGATGGCCCCGAGGCCGGCCCTGAGATCACGAAGCGCTCGACGCCCAGGTCGGCCAGCGCGCGCAGTCGCGCGATGCAGACCTCGGGCGGACCGATGACGGCAAACCGGTCGAAGAAATCGTCCGGAACCACCTTCGACTGCTCCGAGCCCTCCCGGAAGTGTCCCGCCAGCGTGTAGGCGTCGTGGATACGTTCGTAGACCTCCCGGTCGGAGTCCGACACGGGCGCCACGACCTTCCCGTACATCGCGGTGAAGCGCGCCATCGAGGTTGCCGTGCCGCTGAGCATCTGGCGGCCGACTTCCAGGTCGTCGGTCACGGCCACGGGTACCCAGGCCCCGAGGCTCACCGGGCGAGTCACGCCCGCCGCCTCGCGTGCCTTGCGAACGACGCCGAGCGCCCAGGCAACCCGCTCCGGGTCCGCTCCAACCGCCGTGGTCACGCGGTCCGCGTGGCGAGCGGCGATGCCCAGCACGCGAGGCCCCGTACCCACCAGGTCAAGCGGCACCGACTCGATGCCTTTCATGAACAGCCCGAACCGCGCCTGCTTCGCCGTCTGCGCGAGCCCCAGCCGATCGACAGGCGGGAAGTGCCCGCCCCCATCGAGGTCGAGGTCGAAGGGCTGCGGTTCGTCCTGCAGGTAGTTGCGCAGCCGGCTCGTGTACGCCTCGAAGAACTTGAGCGGCGCCGGCGCCATGCCCAGGTAGGCCATGGCGGAGTCCCCCCGCCCCAGCCCCAGGATGGCGCGGCCACCGGAGAGTGCCTGCACCGACTTGATCGACCCCGCCGCGGAGGCGGGCGTGTGCGAGGCAGGTGTCGCCACCCAGGGAGCCACCTGCAGGCGGCTTGTCTCCCGCGCCACCGCCGAGAGCACCACGTAGGGATCGAATGCCATGGTGGGCGCGTAGGGCGTGCCGAAGCCGTCTCAGCCCCGCTCCTCCGCTTGCACGGCGGCGCGCACCACCGAATCGGGGCGGCCCACCGAGGTTGTCCAGAACTCCACCATCGTTGGGCCTCCCTACAGGTCCGTGCTGCCGTTGATCTCACGCCGCGGCCAGAGGAAGTCGATGCGCGTGCGCTGGATCTTCCACCCGTCCTCGGTCTTGCGGTACCGCTCGTCGTAGATGCCGAACAGGATCAGGGGGCTTTCGACGCCCTCCGTCGAGCGAACGTTGAGCAGGTACCAGCGCCCTATCGCCGTCGTCTCGTCGACGATCCGGATCCAGGGGTTCGTGACGTTGTGGAGGATGCCGTAGTCGGGGCTCTTGTTCGCCGCTGCGGCTGCGTACTCCCTGTGGATCTCCTCCTTGCCCACCCACTTGCCGTAGTTCTCCCCGAAGTCGCACACCGCGTCGTCGGTGAACAGGTCGACCAACTCCTCGACCCGATTCCCGTCGTAGTAGTGGGCGTAGAGCGTCCGGAGATTCCGGATCTCCTCGATCTCGCAGAGCTCCTCGATGGTGACCATCGCGGGGCGCTCCCTACAGGTTCGCGCTCGGCTGGTACTCGCGCCGCGGCCAGAGGAAGTCGATGCGTGTGCGCTGGATCTTCCAGCCGTCCTCGGTCTTCTTGTAGTCCTCGTCGTAGATGCCGAAGAGTATCAGCGGGTTCTCCACGCCCTCCGTCGTCCGCAGGTCGAGCAGGTACCAGCGGCCGTGGGCCGTGGTCTCGTCGGCGAGCCGTATCCAGGGATTCACAACCGCGTGCATCACGCCGTGCGGGTCCCCGCCTTCCCCCTCGATGAAGTTCTTGTAGTTGTTGTAGATCTGCTCGCGCCCGACCCAGTTGCCGCCGTACTCCTCCCCGAACTCGCACACCGCGTCCTCGGTGAACAGGTTGGCCAGCTCCTCCACCCTCTGCCCGTCGTAGTAGTGGGTGTAGAGGTAGCGAACTTCCTTGATCTCCTCGATTTCGCACAGTTCCTGGGGTGTGACCATTTCGTTGCTCCTTAGCTTCCGGGACCCCACGAGGTCCACTCGTCGATCGGTTTGTCCGGCGTGATTATCAACAGAACGCGCTCGTCCCGCTTCAGCTCCGCGAGAAACGCCTCATCGTCCTGCTCGCGGCCGTGCTTCGCGCGGATCGCCTTGAACTGCTCGAACACGGCCTCGTGGTCGTCGCGAAGCTCGACCGTCCCGTCGACCAGCACCGTGCGGAAGCCGGTCGCGTCGTCGATCGCGAGCTGCACCCGCGGGTCCCGGCGGAAGTTCCCGAACTTCCGCCGCCGCTTCGTCGTCGAGACATAGAAGCGCGACCCGTCCCAGTGGAACCAGTTCGGTGTCATCTGCGGACGCCCGTCCCGGCGGATGGCGCCCACCATCGCGTTCCGGGGCTCCGCCAGGAACGCTTCGATTGCTGCGCGGCTCATGCCGCCGGCCCGTGTCATTGGCGAGTGCCGAAGCGGGCGGCGATCACCGTTGGTCCGCCTTGGGCCCGTCCCAGTACTTGATCAGCTCGTACCAGCCGGAGCCGTTGACGGCGATTGGGATCCCGCCCAGCTTCTCGCCGGTCTCGCGGTGGACCTTGCGCCCTTCCCAGGCGTCGGGGTCGCGCTGCCACGCGTTCAGGGTGGCTTCCGCCTCGTCGTAGCTCGGCGCTTCCACCTCGTAGAGGGAAAGGTAGCCGGAGACGGTCTCGCCGCCTCCGTGCGGGCCGCTCAGCTTGAACACGCTGCCCCGGATGAAATTGGGGCACTTCGCGGTGTCCTCGATGTGCTGCTCGACGAACCACTCGTCGAACGCCTCCTGGGCGTCCTCGCCGGTGGGCTCGCAGAGCCCGATGAGCACGAATTTCGGCATGGTCAGTTCCTCCTGCCTGGTTGGGCCAAGGGTAGCACCGGGCCGGTGGCGCGATCCCCTGTCTCGCGGGTCAGGTTCCGCGCTGCCGGGGGTCGAGAACGTCGCGCAGTGCGTCGCCGAGCAGGTTGAAGGCCGCCACCGTGAAGGTAATCGCGCCCCCGCCAACAATGCTCATGACGGGCTGAGAGTCGAACGTCAGGCGCCCCTGCGCCACCATCTTGCCCCAGCTTGGACCGGGCGCCCCCAGGTTCAGGAAGGACAGGCCGGCCTCCGCGAGGATCGCGGTGCCCACGGAGATCGAGAAGATTACGATTATCGGCGCCGCAACATTCGGCAGCAGGTGGCGGGCGACGATTCGAAAGTGACTCGCCCCCACGACTCTGGCGGCCTCCACATAGACCTCATTGCGCGTTGAGAGCGCCGCCGACCGCACGACCCTCGCCGCGCCGAACGATCCCAGAATGGATAAGGCAAGGATGACTCGGAAAAGGGTTACCTCCCCGATCTGGATGAGGAGAAGCAGGAAGATTAGGCCCGGGATGGCGATCATCGCATCGACAAGTCGCTGAAGGATGAGGTCGACGAGGCCCCCGAAGTAACCGGAGGCGACGCCGATGATGGCCCCTATCACCGTCGCAAGGGCCGCTGACGCGAAACCAAAGTAGAGCGCCCGCCTCGCTCCCACGAGCAGCCGCGTGAGCAGGTCACGACCCTTGTCGTCGGTCCCAAGAAGGTGGTCCCAACTCGGGTTTGAGAGCCGCAAGAGCGTGGTTGGGCTGATCTCCGCCGGGTCCGTGCTGCTGCGGTCGTAGTTCGGGTTTACGACGCTGAATGTCTCGTCCTTCCCGTAGGGCGTCACGTGCGGTCCCAGCGCTCCCAGCACCAGGAAGATGACGGCCATGCCCAGGCCGAGGGCGCCTACCTTCTTCTGCTTGACGAATCGCCAGAACGCTGCCAGGCCCCGAGCGACTCTTGATCGCTCCTCGCCCTGGGCGGCCGTCGTGAGATCGCCTTCCCTCACTCCCACGTTTCCCGTCATTCCGCCGCCCCGACCGTGACCCGGGGGTCAATCAGGAAGTAGCTGAGGTCGACCAGGAGGTTGATCATGACGACCCCCACCACGAGCAGCAGGGCCATGGCCTGTGCAACGGGCACATCCCGGATGAGCAGCGCTTCCAGCAGCAGCCTCCCCATGCCGGGAATGTTGAACATCGTTTCGAGGATGACGTTGCCACCAACGAGCGCGGCCAAGGAGATCCCGAAGATCGTCACGATAGGGATGAGCGCGTTCCGTAGCACGTGACGGGTGATGACGGCACGGCTCTGGAGGCCCTTTGCCCTTGCTGTCCTTACATAATCCTGCCGCAGCACGTCGAGCAACTGCGATCGCAGGAACCTCATCAGGATGGCCCCGAAGGCGAGCCCGGCAGCAAGGCTGGGGATGATCATGAGCTGGAAGCTCGCCCACGGGTCCTCCCAGATGCCCGGGTGCGCGATGACATTCAGCTCCAGGATGTCGTACTGGAGTGACCACCCCGATCCCAGCGTGGCAATCCAGAACGGTGGGGCTGCGAGGAAGAACACCGCGAAGAGGCGCAGGCCGCCGTCGAGCCAGGAATCCTGTCGCAAGGCCGAGATGATGCCGACCGGGAACGCCAGGAGAAGGGCGATGACCACCGACATCAGCCCCAGTTGGAGCGTGTACGGGAGCGCTGCTCGTACGGACTTGAGGGAGGAGTCGCCCGTCCGAAATGAGGTTCCAAAGTCCCCGGTGAAGAGGTCGCGGAGGAACTTCCCGTATTGAATGGGGATGGGGTCGTGGAGCCCCAGGCGCTCACGGGCGAGACGAAGGGCCTCGTCCGGATCTCCGCCCCGACCAGCGAAGAACTGGTCCGAAACCTGCTGCGCGGCGAAGTCGCCCGGCAGGATGCGCAGCGTGATGAAGATGAAGGTCATCACGATCAGGATGACCACGAGATTGAGGAGAAGGCGTCTCGCGATGTATTGCGTCACGGGGCACGCTCCACCAGGGTCGTCGCACGCCATCCCCGGCGCGGGGCCGGCGCGCTACGCGCCATACCGGCCGGTTACCCTGCGCCGTGCCGGATCAGTCGACCCGGTGTCGCGCCGGTCGTCTCTCCATCCTCCATCGTCACTTCACCGTTTACGAGGATCCATCGGTAGCCTTCGGCCCTGCGCACCCTGCGCCACTGACCGGCGGGAAGGTCGTAGACCTTCTCCATCGGGCCGATGCCGAGGTTCTCCAGGTCGTAGATAACGATGTCGGCCGGTGAACCCTCCCGGATCCAGCCGCGGTCCTTGAAGCCCGCGGCCTGGGCCGGGTAGGCGCTCAGGCGCCAGTGCGCCTGCTCGAGGTCCATGATCTCGTGGTCGCGCACCAGTTCCGCCAGCATCTCCGTTGGGTAGACGCCCATCGCGAGGAATTTCGTGTGCGCGCCACCGTCGGAAACGCCCGGGATCGCGAACGGCGAGTTCGCGACCTCGCTCATCGCCTTCACGTCGACCTCTTCCGGAGGTGTCACCCAGGTCGTCTGGAGCTTGTCCTCGACCCCCAGGTCGAGGAAGGCGTCGATCACGTGCTTTCCGCTCTGCTCGGCGATCTCCTTGACCGTCAGCCCCTCCAGGTGCTTGAGGGCCGGATCTTCGACCTCCTGCACCGTGAGTACCGCGATCCCCCTCCCGACCTGTCCGTCGACTTCCGCCTCCTCCTCGCGGCCAGGGGCGTTTGGCCCCTTCCCTTCGTCGTACTCCGCACGGAGGGCGGGGCGGCGCTCGGGGTCCCCCATTTTCGCCATCCGCTCCTCGACCGTGCCCAGCGTGAGCTCTCGCCAGAGCTCGTACGTGTCGAACATGTTCCAGTGCTCGAGCGTGAGCTCGTAACCGATCTTCACGGTGACCGCCTGGCCGAACACGCGATTGCCCCGCGCGTTCGCCTCGTTGAGCCACTTGATCGTCTTGTGGTGCCCCTCCATCTCGTTTCCGTGCTGGTCCCGCCCCATCGCCAGGATCAGGTTGTAGATGACGGGGCGGCCGCTCACTTCGGCGAGCTGCTCATTGAGTTCCATCCCGCCGCCGGTGAGCTGGATGAACCCGTCCCGGCACTTCGCCAGCACCTCCGCGAAGGAGAGCAAAGTCTCGGGCGCCATGGTGTCCGTAATCATTGGGGTGCCGTCGTAGTCCCGTTGGCCGCTTCCCGGTCCAAGGACCTGCGCGGAGAACCCGCAGCCCCCCGCCTTGATGGCTTCCTCTAGGATGCGCGACATCTCCGTCATCTCGGCTTCGTTCGGGAGCCGGTTCTTCGCCGCTTCAAGGCCCATCACGTACATCATCAGCGGGCCCAGCCCGACGTAGCTGAGGAGGTTCACGCCCTTCGGCGTGCGATCGAGGCTATCGAGGAACTCCGGGTAGGTTTCCCAGTCCCACGGCATCCCCTCCTGCATCGACTCAAGCGGGATGGCCTCGTTCCGCGCAAGCGAGAGCATCGCCCGCTCACGGTCGTCCGGCTTCACCGGGGCGAAGCCGAAACCGCAGTTCCCGATCACGACCGACGTGACCCCGTGCCAGCCCGAGATGGAGCAGTACGGGTCCCAGTAGACCTGGCCGTCGTAGTGCGTGTGCAGGTCCACGAAGCCGGGCGCAACGATGAGCCCTTCCGCATCGAGCACGCGCTCACCGTCCGATGCGTTCAGGCGACCGATGTAGGCGATGCGCCCGTCCGAGACGCCGACGTCTGCGACATAACGCGGCGTGCGCAACCCATCAATGATCGTTCCGCCCTTGATTACCAGGTCAAACTCAGCCATGACGCAAACCTCCGCTGGCCTCCTGCGGCTTCAGCCTCACTCTACAAGGTGGGCTTGCCGGCGTACGTGGGATCGGTCTGGTCGAGCCAGGCTCGCCTGCCCAGCTTCTTCTCGAAGTCGAGGAATCCTGGTTCCGCACCGTGCAGGTACGGCCAGTGCAGGTACTGCCGCAGCGAACCGGAAATCGGGATGTGCCCGGTGCCTCCGTCCGAGATTGAGAGGCGTTGCGCCTCCCTCAGGATCTCCTTCGCTCGCTCCGTATCGAACTCGGCGAACATGTCCGCGATCAGTTCCTCCATCTCCGGAGTCGTGGTCTTGTAGAAGTTGATGTTGCCCTCGACTCCCCACAGGCCCTTCCAGCGCTGTCGCGGGTCGGGCGAGTGCCACTGGGTCCACCCGCCGAGGTAGCCCCCGGAGCCCTGGTCGAGCAGGTACTGGAGAAGCGTCCCCACGGGCACGGTGTGGAGGGAGAACTTATCCGTCTCCAGGTTCTCGTTCATCATGGCCGGCCACCACTCCTTGATGGCCTGGTCCTGGACGTCGATGATGGTCATCTCGAACCACATCGGATCGATCGCGTCACCGCCGCCCGCTTGCCACAGCGCCCGCGCTTCCTTGATGTCCTCGGCCTTGTCCTCGCGGTAGCCGGGCGTCGTCGCGAGTTCCTCCTGGGAGAGCGCCCAGTCCTGGAATGGCCAGGGAACTGGCGGGTTCGGGCGAGCGACGCCCTGGAAGTACTGCTGCCCGCTCAACACCCGGTCGGTGGCGATGAAAATCGCGTTGCGGATGTCCTTGTTGTTCCAGCCCTCGCTCTGCAGATACGGGTAGGTCAGGCCGAGGTTGCTGTTCGGCTCGCCGACCGACAACCGCAGTGCGTCGGGCTGCGCCGCTTCAACCGCGGAGATGACGTCGTTGCTGGATTGCATGATGTCGAGCTGCTTCTGCTCGAACGCCAGCCGGATCGCCTGCTCGTCGTCGATCGGCGTGTAGATCAACTCGTCGAAGAACTGGACTTCCTCACCAGCGGCCTTCAGGAAGTAGTCCGGGTGTCGCACCGCCTTCGCGCGCGTATCGAGGTTGTACTCCTCGAAGACATACGGTCCCGTGCCGAGGATGAACCGGGAATCCGTCACCGCGAAGTCGAGCTCGATTGCCTCTGCCGTGTCGCGGTCGTTGATGACGTTGAAACGGTCACACATCTCCGAGAGCCAGAGCACGCTCGGCGCGTTCAGCGTGATCGTGAACGTCTCCTCGTCGATGTAGTCCACGTTCTCCACGTGCTGATAGAGGGCGCTGTACCGGTAGAAGTCCTCGGTCTCGGTTCCGTCCGCCAGCAAGCGCGCGCGCTGGCGCTCGATGTTCCAGCGAACGTCCTCCATCGTCAGCGTGCGGCCGTTCGCCGGAGGCTTGTCGTGATACTTGACGTCGTTACGAATCTTGAACGTGTAGGTCACGTCGTCGGGCTGTTCGGGCACGCCCTGCGCGATCTCGCCCCGGATGGTGGCCAGCTCGATGTCGTCCCACGCGATCAGCTGGTTGTAGGCGAGGCTGAGCATCTCACCCCGTCCGGGGTAGAGCTCCCGGTGCATGTCGAGCGTGGCGCCCGTGAGGTCGCGGTGGAAGCTGTACTGCCCGCCGTCCGTGGGAACCGTGCCTGCCGGAGCCAGAGCTTCAGTCGGAGCCTCGGTGGGAGCTTCCGTCGCGGCCGCGGTAGCAGCTGCGGTCTCGGCCGGTTCGGCGTCGTCATCATCGTCGCCACAGCCCACCACCACGAGCGCGCCAGCCCCGGCCGCCCCGGCAACCGTGCCCTTCAGGAGCGCCCGCCGGCTCAATCGCTTGCGGTCCCAGTGTCGTCGCCAGTAGTTCTCAGCCATGCCATTTCCTCCGTGCCCGGCAGCGGTCCCAACACTTCGATTGTGGGACGCGCTCGCTTGTTGTGATGGCCTGTTGCCACGCGTTTCTGGGGCTCTGTCCGGTCCAGAGAGCCAAACCGTTCTGGGCCGGCAGGGGTGCAAAGCCGTTGGACGGCAGGCTACGCTCCGCTAGAACACACTGCAATATCGCCCATTGTGCGTGTCTAGTGCTTGGGGCTGCTACAGGCGGGGCATCACTTCCGCAGCGAACCACGTCTTGTAGTCGGCCCCCGCCAGCGACGGCGGCAGCGCCCGCGCGACCGGCGCACCCGGGACCGGCATGGGCACCGGGTGTGGCACCACGATGTCGACCCGCCCCGCGATCGCGACCGCCTCGCGAATCTGCCCGGCGATCTCCTCCGCCGACCCAAACAGCGCGAACGAGTCCGCCGTTTCCTCGTCGAGGAAGCTCACCAGGTTGCCCGATTCCACCAGGTTGGGGGCGTGGTGGAAGTCGGGGTACACCTGCTGCTTCAGCTCGTCCACGGGTGGACCGTCCCAGGGCAGCCCCGGAATTTCGAACAGCGCCGGCGAGTACTCGTAGTAGCCCGCCGCCATTGAGCGCGCCGTCGCGCGGATCTCCGTGGGGTCGTCGCTCATGACCGTGTGGAAGATGAGCCCGATGCCAATCTCGTCCGGGTCGCGCCCCGCCGCCTGCGCCCCCGCGTGGACGTGTTCGATGGCCGTGCGCAGGTTCTCCGGATGCCGTCCCACCCGAAGGAAGACCCCGTCCGCGACGCGTCCCGCCATCTCGATCGTCTTCGGCCCGCCCGCCGCGACCCAGATCGGGACCGGCCTCGCGTGCAGGAGTTCCGCCGGACGCACCGCCCCCACATCGACCGCCTCCCCTGCGAGCAGCCGCCTCGCGAGCACGGTTGCCTCCTCCAGCTCCGCCATGCGCGCGGGCCGCAGCCCCAGCCAGCGGACGGCTGTATCGCCGATGCCGTACGTCAGGATCGCCCGACCGCCGGAGAGCTCGTCCAGCGTCGCAATCGAGCTGGCCGAGACGGCCGGGTGGTGCAGCACCGGGTTATCGAGGAGCAGCCCCAGCTTGATACGCGAGGTGCGCCCCGCCGCAATCGCCAGCTCCATGTACGGGTCGCGACGCGAGAGCGGGTTCCAGGGGATGAGCGCATACCCGAACCCGACCTCCTCCGCCCGCTGGATATCCGCCACGAAGGCTTCGGTCGAGGTCCAGTCGAAGCGGTTCAGCCCGAATGCGGGAGCGTTCTCCATGCCGAGGCGCTCAGCCCGCCTTCTGGTAGAGCGGGCTTTCGGTTGGCTTGCGCAGCTCGAGCACCTCGAACAGGTTGGCCGCTTCCGAGATGCCGACGATGTAGACCATCCGCTCCTTCACCTCGCCCTCGGCGTGGATCGCGCCGGCCGGGATCACGAGCTTGTCGCCGGGGCCCAGCGGGAAGCGCTCGCCCTTCTCGTTGAGCACGTAGCTGCTTCCCTCCAGCACGTAGCCGCAGTTGTCCACGTCGTGCCAGTGCAGGGGCAACTCCTCCATCCGCTCCGAGACGTAGGTCGTCGGCCAGAGGTCGAGGCGCTTAATGTCCTCGAGCACTTCTTCCTTGGTCGTGAAGGCGTTGTGGATGACCTGCATTGGTCCCGGTTCGAGCGCCATTGGCCTGCTCCTCATCGCCGATCCGGCGACACCGCGGGAGTCTCGCACGTGGGTGCGCCGCTGGCTATGCGCCTGGGTGCTGCCTACCCGGCCTCCAGCGCGGAAAACCGGACCCCGGTCAGCTCCTCCGATAGCTCCCACAACCGCATTGCGTCTGCCTCATCGTGCGCCGCGGCCGACGCCTCCACCAGAACGGGATGCCCCGTTGTCTCGTTGAGCCTGCCGGGACCGAAATACTGGCCGCCCGCGGCATCCGGGTCGGTGGCGGCCCGCAGCGTGGGCAGGGCGCCCCCGTCCGGCCCCTGGATGATCGTGTTGAAGATGCGAAGCGCGATCCGCATGTGCAGTCGTTCCGCCATGTGGCCGGTCAGGTTCGAGGCGGAGAAACCCGGATGCGCTGCCAGCGAACCCGCATCGATCCCGGCTCGTTCGAAACGACGCTGGAGCTCGTACGTGAACAGCAAGTTCAGCAGCTTCGAGCGGCCGTAGGCCGCCCACTCCCCGTAGCTGCCCTTTTCGTAGAGCAGGTTGTCGAGGTCCAGCTCGGCTCGCTTGTGCGCCAGGCTGCTCACGTTCACGACTCGCGCTCCCGGGGTCGCCAGCAGCACGTCGAGCAAGCGGCCGGTCAGGGCGAAGTGCCCCAGGTGGTTCGTACCGACCTGCCGCTCGAACCCGTCCTCCGTCTTCCCGTAGGGGATCACCATGATCCCGGCATTGTTCGCCAGCACATCCAGGCGCGAATGGCGCTCCGCGAACTCGCCTGCGAACCGCTCGACCGAGGCAAGGCTCGCAAGGTCGAGCGCCATCAGCTCCGCGTTCGCGCCGGGAACCTCCGCCTTCAGCTGATCAAGCGCGGCCTGGCCCCGTTCCGGCGAACGGCAAGCGAGGATGGTGTCCGCGCCCTTGCGCGCGACTGCCTTCACCGCCCCGAAGCCGATGCCGCTGTTGCCGCCCGTCACCACCACCACCTTGCCCGTGAGGTCCGGGATATCGGCGGCGGTCCACTTGCCGCGTTTCGCCATCGGTTACGCCTCCAGCCCCGTGAATCGAACTCCCGTCAGCTCCTCGGATGCCTCCCAGGCGCGGCGCGCCGCTTCCTCGTCGTACGAAATGGGGTTCGACTTCACGACCACTGGATAACCTCTTGCTTCATAGAATCCCGAGGGCCCGTAGTACTGGCCACCCCGGGCCGTGGGGTCAGTCGCGGCCCGAAGGGTGGGAAGCGCCCCCATGGCCGCGCTTTGTTCCACCTTGCCGATGAACAGGGTGAACGCCCACCCCAGTCCCCGGGGACGCACTGCCGCCGTCCCCATGTTCGTTGAAGCGAAGCCCGGGTGCGCCGCCAGCGACGATGCCCCCGCCCCCGCCGCCTCGAACCGCCGTTGCAGCTCGTACGTGAACAGCAGGTTGAGCAGCTTCGACCGGAAGTACGCCTTCCACGGTCCGTAGTCCCCGTTCTCGTACAGCAGGTTGTCGAGACCGATCTTTCCGTGGCGGTGCCCCACGCTGCTCACACTCACGACGCGCGCTCCCGGAGTGGACAGCAGCAGGTCCAGGAGTCTTCCCGTCAGGGCGAAGTGACCAAGGTGGTTCGTCCCGTTCTGTAACTCGAACCCGTCTTCCGTCTGGGCCCACGGAACAGCCATGATCCCGGCGTTGTTCGCCAGTACGTCGAGCCGCGGGTACCGCTCGTTGAACGCTGCCGCGAACCGCTCGACCGACGCAAGACTCGCGAGGTTGAGAGCCATGAGCTCAGCCCTGGCCTCCGGAATTTCCGCCTTCAGCGTGTCGAGGGCGGCCTGCCCGCGCTCCGGCGATCGGCAGGCCAGCACCGTCTCTGCGCCCTTGCGCACGAGTTCCTTCGCTGCCTCGAATCCGATCCCGCTGTTCGCCCCCGTAACGAGGGCGACCCGTCCCGTCAGGTCGGGAATGTTGTCGGCGGTCCACCTGTCATGTCTCGCCACCATGGTCTCCTGGTCCAGTCACCCGGGGGAGGTTTGAAAAAACTGGAGCGGGAGACGAGGATCGAACTCGCGACATCCTGCTTGGAAGGCAGGCGCTCTACCGCTGAGCTACTCCCGCCCGCGGCCTCCGAGATTGTAGCAACCGCGTCCCTTCCGCCCCTCCCGGTCGTGGGAAGCGCACGCCGGATCGGGTAGCCTTTGGCCGCACGACATCCACGGTGGGAGACGACGATGACCGCGACCGAAGAGTCCATGACCATGGAAGAAGCCATCAAGCAGCAGCTTGCGCTGGCCATCGAACCCCAGGAGTTCGATAGCCCCGAGTACATCAAGGACCCCTTCCCCCTCTACAAGCGGCTTCGCGATCACCACCCTGCCTACCAGGACCTCTTCCACAACAACTGGGTCATCACCCGCTACGACGACATCGTGGCGGTCTTCCAGAACAACGAGGACTTCGACCGCGCCGAGTACGACCCCAGGGGCGAGTACGAGTTCGGCAAGAAGCACGTCTTTGGCCCCAACATCCTCGAGTACGGCAACAGCGACGAGCATCGCTTCCTGCGCAACGTCGTCGCCGACCAGTTCGTCGGAAACCGCCTCCAGACGTTCCTCCCCTTCATCGAGCAGATCGCCCGCGAGATGATGGGCAACATCTGGGCGAAGTCGGCCGACGACATCGCCCAGGGCTTCGCCGAGGCCGGCGAGGTCGAGTTGGTCAGCCAGTTCACCACCCAGTTCCCCATCCGCGTCATCTCCAACATGCTCGGCCTCCCCCGCGAGGACGAGGACACCTTCGTGCGCTGGTACCAGCACCTCATCGAGGGGCTCGGCTTTGGCGGCGAGCACCTCGCCCGCGGCCTCCAGGCGCGCAACGAGATGTGGGACTACCTCGACCCGCTCATCCGCCGCGCCGAGGACGCCCCCGGCGAGGACCTCGTCTCGCGCATCGTCCACGCCGAGTTCCGCGGCCAGCGCATGAACGCCGACGAGATCAAGGGCTTCATCGCCCTCCTGCTCGCGGCCGGCGGCGATACCACCGACAAGGCCATCGCGCTCATGTGGTACCACATGCTCTACACCCGCCCCGACCAGTTCGAGGAGGTCAAGAAGAACCCGGAGCTCTGGACCAACGTCTTCACCGAGATGATGCGCTACGACCCGGTCGTCCACTTCCAGTACCGCTTCACCACGCGGGAGGTGAAGCTGCACGGCGAGGTCATCCCCGAACGCACGAGCATCACCCTGCTCCTCGGCGCCGGTAACCGCGACGAGCGCGTCTTCAAGGACCCCGACACCTTCGACATCTTCCGGGAAGACCTGCACATGGGCCGCGAGCTGCGCTCGGGGCGCTACCCCGACGGGAAGCACGGCCACCTTGGCTTCGGCATGGGGCAGCACTTCTGCATGGGCTACGCCATGGCCCGCCAGGAGGCGATCATCGCCAGCACGCGCCTGCTCGAAGCGATGAAGAACCCCCGTCCGAAGTTCCCCACCCACCCCGGCATCAGTTCGCCGACCCTCGGTGCGGGCGGGTTCCGCTCGCCCGTCGAGCTCTGGATCCAGTTCGACCCTGAGTAGGCCCGGACGCCTGGGGAGAATCCGATGCCGCACGAGCTCGAGGTCATAGTCCGCAAGTGCGAGGGAGGCTCGGACTACCCGCCGCTGCTCTTCGTCCATGGGTCGTGCCACGCCGCCTGGTGCTGGGACGAGCACTTCCTGCCCTACTTCGCCGAGCGCGGCTTCGACGCCTACGCCCTCAGCCTGCGCGGCCACGGTGGGAGCGGCGGCGGCGAACGCCTCCGCTGGACTTCTATCGCGGACTTTGTCGCCGATGTTGAGCAGGTGGCCGCGGACCTGCCCCGCGAGCCCCTGGTCATTGGACACTCGCTCGGCGGCTTCGTCGTGCAGAAGTACCTTGAGCGGCACGACCCGCCGGGCGCGGTTTTGGTCGCTCCCGCCCCTGCGGTTGGGATGCTCCCCGCCGCTCTCCGTATGTCCCGGCAGGACATGGGGCTGAGCCTCAGGCTCCTCCTCTCCATGGAGCCCTACACCATGTTCGCCACGCCCGAGCGAGCTCGGCGCTTCCTCTTCTCGCCCGACATCGACAACGACACCCTGCATCGGCACTGGTCCCGGCTCGGCCGCGAGTCGTTCCGTTCCTGGGCACAGATGCTGACAACCCGCCCTAACGCCGAACGCATCAGTCGCACGCCCATCCTCATCCTCGCCGGCGGCGGCGATCGCCTCATCCCCGAGCCCGCCCTCCGCCGCACCGCCGACCTCTACGGCGCCGACCTCACCCTCCTCGACGACACCGCCCACGACATCATGCTGGAGGCCAACTGGCGGGACGGAGCCGAGGCCATGCTCGACTGGCTCACCAGCACGCTCGCCCCCGCCTGATCGCCCCGCTGTACACTCCACCGACCACCGACCACCGACCACGTTCCCCGTTTCCTAATCGACACCAAACACTTTGCTATTCGTGGAAAACGATGTTGCCTCCGCGAGACGGGTAGGGGCGAGCCGTCCGCAGAAGGCACTCAAGGTGACGGCTCTCTCCCGCGAGCGTAGGAACAAGGTACCCCGTTGGGTTGGGCCTACCGTTCGGGGATTGCACACTTGACACACCTGACTTCTTCACTTAGACTCCTGTTCATGGGGACGCACACCGGCCAGACGTTCGATTTCCGCAGCGGCTCGCTTGCCGAACAGGAACTCGATAATGTCGTGGTCCGTGCGCTCCGTGATGTCATTCGGTAGCGGCCGCCTGGGAGTCTTAGCCATGACGATGAATCTCCTGACCCTCATGGACCGATACGGCAACGATGCTGAGTGCCGCGCCGTACTTGAGCGGCTGCGCTGGCCGGCCGGCGTGGCGTGCCCGCGCTGCGGCACGGCGGACGTGTGGGCGCTCAAGGAGCGTCCGGTATATCGGTGCTCGGGCTGTAGCTACGATTTCTCCGTCACGTCCGGCACCATCATGCACGACTCTCATCTGCCGCTCCGCAAGTGGTTTGTCGCGATCTACCTCATGTGCGAGAGCAAGAAAGGCGTCAGCGCGCTCCAGCTCCATCGCACACTCGGGGTGGCGCGCCGGACCGCCTGGTACCTCGCCCACCGCATCCGCGAGGCGATGGCCAACGACCCACTCGAGGGGCCGACGCTGCTCGGCGTGGTCGAGGTTGACGAGACGCTCGTAGGCGGGAAGGCGCGCGGCAAGGGTCACGGCTTCCGCGGTAACAAGTTCTGGGTCGCCGGAGCGATCCAGCGTGACGGTCAGGTCCGCCTTGAGCGCGTCGACAACGTCCGCCGCAAGACGCTCCACGGCTTCATCGGCCGCACCGTGCGCGACGAGGCCTCGGCCATCTATACCGACGAACTCAAGAGCTACCTCGGCATCGGAGATGCGGACACACGACACGAGACGGTCAACCACAGCGCGGACGAATGGGTGGTGGGCGACGTGCACACGAACTCCATCGAGGGCGTGTGGTCGCTGTTCAAGCGTTCCCTGATGGGGAGCTTCCACAAGGTCTCGATGAAGCACATAGACCGCTACCTGAGCGAGCTCGAATGGCGCTTCAACAACCGCGACAACGAACGCATCTTCATCGACACGCTGCGGCGCATCGTCCGCACCGACACCCTGACCTACGCCGAACTCACCGCTGGCGATGCGGCCTAGATCACACACTTTTCGCCAGTTTCCGGGCGCTGAGATCTAGCCATATCCCATAGTGCTTACGCTCACGATCTCCGCCGATGATGATCGCCTCGCACGATGCGGGCTCGCTGCGCGCAGAGAGAGCGGCTACCGCCTTGTGCAACTCGGCGGCTGTCTCGCGAGGAAGATAGCCGAGTGTGGCACCTCTGAAATCGGTCACTCGGACGGCGTTACTGTCGTGGGGATTGTCGGGCTCCGGGAGTAGCAGAACGCGAGCGCGATAGACGCGCTCTCCGGTGCGTGTCAGCTTGCGAATGTCGGATTGATAGTGGCTCTCTCCGACTATCTCATTGCGGTAGTTCGAGCCGGATGATATGTCGGTATGCTCCGTCACTTGGCGACGACGGAAGAACTGCTGCAACCCTTTCATTCGCTGACCCCTCTCTTTCTCCGTTCTGCTTCGTGTTCCTCCCGCGGCTGCAGATCATATATTCCGCGCTCTGCCATCTCCCACTTGCGTCTGTTGATATCGTGACGGGCCTCGATCTTGTTGCGCCATGCTAGGACGCGGTGCACCAGCAGCCACACGATCGCAGCGTACGCTGCCGTTGCAATACCGATCGCGTAGGCGACCCACTGGTCCATATCGACGCTTGCGACGGCGAACACCGATGCGGCTCCCGGAACCGCTCCAACGAGCGATACCAGCGATTCCACGTGCGATAAAGAAGTCAGCATTCCACGAACCTTACGCATTGCCGCACCCTAGGGGCTCCGCTCGGGTGTGTCAAGTGTGCAATCCCCATACCATCGGACCACTGACCGGGTGAGCCACCGAAGCTGGTCCTCACTCATCGATCTCTCAAGCTTCACGTGTTGTGTTCCCGACATGGGGACAGCTCGTGTTGTCATGCCCCTCTGCCTATATGTGCGTTGATGCGCAAGACTAGAGAGAACTCGATAAGCATCTTCTGCATGCAGCGCTTGCTTCACGACTCCCGTTGAACGCACTCGGAGCGCGTGGCCCCCAACCTTCGTCACGCTCCCCTGGTTGTTGCGCTGCAGCGCGATACCCACGCTCCGGGCCTTCTGAAATATCCTCTCGCGTTCAGCGCTCCAGGCTTCTTGTTGCCGATTTGCCTCGGGGGCCGCGGAACCATACCTCGCCTTGGCGAGTTCCACCTCGCCTTTCCTCTCTTCCAGAAGGAGAACCAGGCTTCTTGAGAACCTCTCTAGAGAGTCCACCCCTAGGTCCAAGATCCACGCAGAACGGGCACACGCTTCCAAGATGGTCCGGGACAGTGTGTAGGCAGGTACGACAACTATCTTGGCTGAAGGGTCCAGCGCCCTGGAGAGAGCCTTCAGGTGCTGGCCCGCAGAGTCGAGAGCTGCCTCAACTTGGTCGAGGGCGGTATTCACCAAGTCGCCATCCACACTTCGCGCATCCTCGTTCGCCAAGGAAACCGGCTCATATGGCCAAAATGAAGAGCTGTACTTGTCAGCGATCGTCTTTGACATCCCGGCGATCAGCGTTCGCAAAAGGTCAACTTCTTCTATGTCCAAAGAGGTTCTCCTGATTCCCCTACCAGGGCTGCGTAGCGGTTGGCGATGGCAGGCGGCGGCACCGCAATTTCGCTCGTAGCCTACAACCATGTCCCCAGCGGGCGAACAAGGGCGCTACTTGTCATCTCACGATCCGACCCGGGGATGTGGTCGTCTCCGCTTGCCGCTGTCGCGGCGCTACCCCGCAGGGTGGCCCATGGACTTAGGGGAGCGGCCTTGCCACGAACCCCAGCGTGCCCAACCCTTCGCAACTACTAAAGCAAACTACACGGGTACGCATACCCGTAGTCCCAAGCGCCTGGACCGCTATGCCCGAATGTGCCGGCCCCATCACTGCGACGCGCGCTGCCCTCGACCGCCCTGCTCGGTGGCGGCCCGGCTGGCATCGCGCTCGACGGCGGCATCCTCGGACCGTCACCGAGAAGCGCACCTCCATGGCCCGGCAGGCGGCGACGACGGCGTGGCTGTAGAAGCCGCTGTCGGCGCGCAGCGTGAGCGGCCCCGAGGCCCCGGCTGCGCGCACTCGCGCCACCGTCTCACGGAGGAAGTGGGCGGCGCCGCGGGCGCTGTGGGCGCTGATGGCGCGGCCCTCGCGTAGCCGCGCCATCAGCACCTCGCCTGAGCCGGCCGCCACGGCGAGCAGCGGGTGGTAGCCGCGCTGGCCGCTGTAGCCGGGGCGCTGCGCGCCTTCCAAGGCGAGGCCTTAGGTCTCACAGAGCGTCGAGTCAAGGTCGATCGTGAGCGGCTCCTCGCCCGGTCCCGCCCCGGCCGCCCAGGCGCGGGCGAGCAGCTCACGGGTCACGTGGTCGAACTGGCGGGCGTGGCCCCAGCGGAAGCTGCGCAGGAAGGTGCCGAGGGTGGACGGCGCCTTCACCGTGCAGCCGAGCACGCGCCCCGTCCCGCCGGCACGCAGCGCATCGGCGTCGTCGATGCGGTCGCCGCTGGCGAGCGCCGAGGCGACCAGGGTCAGGAGCTTGTCCCCGGCGTTCGCCCGGCCCGGCGCCTCACCGAGGTCGAGGTGGGTGTCCGTCCGCTCACGCAGGCCGAGACGCCTGGCGAGCGTGGCGGGAAGCAGCAGGCCCGCGTGGCCGACGAGGCGGTCGTCGTCGAAGGCGATCTGTATCCGGTCGGGGCTGCTCGCTGGTAGCATCGAATGGGTGCTCCCTGTGGCTGTGACGTGATTCGTGAAAACCCATTGTCCCAGCTACAGCGGAGCACTCTCTACAGCCGCTCGCGCCCTCTTCTTCGGTGGATCGGGGCTTAGGAGCCATCGTGGCATTTCGTGGTGCTTTCGCGATCGAACAGGCAACGGAATAAGCTCTTTTCCCCAGTGTAGACAAGTGACGCCACCGCCCGCCAGCGAGTGGGCCAGATTGTGGTCTTCAGCTGTCGGGACCGGTTGCCCTTGCCGCCTCCACCGCTTGGAAGATCTCACGGGCGAGGACGGCGAAGGCAATCTCCTGGAAGTCAGAGTCGCTCAGGTAGCGAGTGACGAGCGCGTCGTTCTCACCCATGCGCTCGACCATCATCTGGCCCACCCGTTCACGGATGCCGAGGCTGAATTTGTCGAAGGGGTTGGCGACAGCGATCTGGCGAACGTCTTCGTCGCGGAGGGCGCGCTCTTTGACCTGCTCGAAGAACAGGCGGTCCTCGTCCGTGAAGTCCGTGCCGAACCGCTCGTTGAGCTGCTCGATGACCTCCGAGAGCGGCGCCTTCTCTTCCTCCGGGCTGCCTGTGCCCACGGCACTCGGGCTTGTGACGTAGACCTCCTGATCCTCGAAGAAGGCAGCATGGGTCTGCACGTGCTCCAGGCGGTAGTACTCAAGAGTCACGTCGTCACCGAGGTCGACCGGGCCATCCCGGTCGGGCTGGAGTGAGGGCAGGAGGAGGCGTCCGAATGAGGCGAGGCGCTCCCGCTCGCTGTCCCCGTACGGGATGATCTGACTGAGGAACGCGTAGAGGTTCACGAACGCGCTGAGCCGGTCGCGGAACCCGTTCTGGTCGTCTTCGTCGAGGCCGTGGAAGCGGTCGCGGGCCGGCTGCAGCCGTGGCGGGGGCAAGTAGAAGACCTTTGCGAACGCCTCCACCTCGCTCGCGTGGTAGACCTGCATGCTGTTGAGTTCGTGCTTGAGCTGCTCAAGCTGGTACAGGTCGGACGCCTCCAGCAGCTGCGTACGGTCGTAGTAGGGGCGAAGGTGTCGCGAATGTCCTCGGGGTCGTTCACGAAGTCGAGGACAAATGGCGACTCCTTGCCGGCCTCCACCCGGTTGAGGCGCGACAGCGTCTGCACGGCCTGCACGCCGTCGAGCCGCTTGTCGAGGTACATGGCTTGCAGCAGCCGCTGGTCGAACCCCGTCTGGTACTTCTCTGCGACGAGCAGGATCTGGTAGTCAGGTGACGCGAAGCGAGCCGGGAGCCTGGCCTCGCTTATCGGCTTCCCTGTCACTATGTCGATATTCATGCCGGGCTCTGTGAAATCGAGGCCGGTGTCGGGGTCGGTGACGTTCCCGCTGAAGGCGACGAGCGGCCGGATGTCGTCGTATGCGAACATGGCCCTCGACGTATTCGTCGCCAAGCTCTGGCACCATAGAGGACCCGCTCTCGCTCTCTCAGTGGCAGGCGCACGTGTTGCCCACTCCCTCCCTGAGGTCCCGTCACCGGCAAGCTTGCGCCGGTCCCGCGTGACTCGGCAACCCACTCGATCGTCCGGCAAGGGCCAGGAGTGCGGTCGGGCCCGCTTTGTGGCGGCCAAGCCACGACAAGGGATCCTCATCTGACGGCACTTCGAGGAGTCTGTGGAGTCAGTCGCGGGGCAAGGGCTCCTCGGGTTCCCCCAAAGCCGTGTTCTCCCTTATGCGCCCTACTAGGGGCGTCCGCAGCAGGTGTGGGAGAGGCTTCCCGCAATCCGAGGGCCGGTAGCGGGGCGGATAGGACTCCACCACGCGCTGGGCGATGGCGTCGCGATAGGTGTCGATGAGGGGCCCGTGCACCTCCGCGGCGGCAAATCCTAGCAGGTCTGGCGGGAGCCCGTGAGCATTTAGCGATATAGTCCTCCATGTAAATCCCGGCGCGAGCCACGCGGCGTGCGCCTCCGGTATCGTGTCACGGGCACAGGAGGCCCCACCCATGCCCCAGGGAACCGGCAAGCGCGCCGGGAACGCCGCCGCCGCGCCGTGCTCCGCCACCACCCGCATCACCGCCGAGATCACCCGCGAAGGCGACCTCTACATCTCCAGGGCCAGGGAGATCGACGTCACCAGCTTCGGCGAGACCAGGAAGGAAGCCCTCGACATGCTCCGCGAGGCCTGCGAGCTCTACTTCGAGCCCCCCGCTGGCAGCGTGCCCACGCTCCACGTCGAGATCGAGGTTGCCTAGGCTCACCCCCCGCCCCTTCGCCGATGTCTGCCGACGCCTCGAGGAGTTGGGCTGCGAGCGCGCGGGCCAGAAGGGCAGCCACGTCAAATACCGCCGCGGCGACCACACCACCGTCGTCCCCCGCCACGGCCGCAGGGACATCCCCGTCGGAGTGCTCGCCGACATCCTCCGCCAGCTCGGCCTCAGCCGCGACCAGTTCCTCGAAACCTAGCCCTGATGCACGTGAGTCAAAGGGGGGACTATGGTGCTCTATCGCCAGAGCTCCAGCTGCAACTCGCGCATGCCGTCGGGGATCGGGGTAAGAGTGCCGCGCGAGCCGACCCAAACCCTCGCTGCTCGCGCGGAAGCGGAACTTGGTATCGTGTCACGTACGGCATTCAAACCTTCATGGAGGTTCGATGTCTGGAAGCGCGAGCACGACCGACCCTCGGGAGCTGAGCGAGCTGTACGCGAAGTCCGAGAAAGAGATCCGGCAACGCGCGGAAGAGCACGGTCGGCTGACCGCTGACGAGTGGCGGGAACAACGCATCAACTACGTGCACGGCGAGCTCGGCGAGCGTTGCGCTCTCTCAAGCTGAAGTCGAAGAGCTCATCTACCACCTTTAGTCCCCCATGGACACTGCAACGGCTCGTGCGTGCTACGCTCCCAGGCGAAACCAGCAACCCCAGAGGGAGCGTGAAGCATGCGCGACGAATTGGAAGAACTGATGGCGGAAAGCTCGCGGAAGCAGGAGCAGCGGGCATCCCTCCGCGCCGAGATTCGCGAGCTCTACGACCTTGAGGGGAAGCTCAGGGCGGCGACGGGGAAACTCAAGATGCGCCGCACCTACCTCGAGCACACGGACACGCACGTGCAGCACATCAAGAGGAATATCCTCACCCTAACCGGCCTCCCCAAGGACGATCCCCTCTATGAAGTGCCGGAGGACTTCACCACACAGCTCGCCCGCGAGGCCGTGAACGACCGCCCCGACCGCGAGGCGGAACGCCTGCAAGGGCACGTCGAGGAACTCACCGCGCAGTTGGAGACGAAGCGCGCAGTATTCGTGGACCAGCTGCGCGACCTGCTCCAGGAAGCCGAGGACGAGCGCGCCGCGCGCTGACGGCCAGCGAGCCCGACCGCTCACCGTCCCTGTACGATGCGGCCGTGGGCGGCCCGACGCTCCACCTCGGCACGACCAACTCAAGCGAGCGCTTCTCCCTCCCCCAGGACGCCGTTGCCTAGACCATCGCCATCCTCGCCCGCACGCTGGTGCGTTGCGGCTACCCCGATTAAGGGCTGCGGGTGCGCGCCGACAGCGGCTTCTGCACCCACGGCGTCGTCGCCGCCTACCGCGAGCTGGATGTCCGCTTCTCGGTCACCATCCGCTAGGGAAGGTCTGAGCAAGTAGGAAATGGCGGGTGCGCTGGCGGCGGAGTGGCGCGCTTAGCGCGGTTTGTGCCGCCCGGCAGGGTCAGCGGGGCGGCTCAGCCACCCCGGGTGCTGTCCGTTCCCGCTCCGGGGAGCGGAAGGGACGCATTTCGCCCCGGTCAGGCGAGTTGGGGTTCTGCCGCGAGCAGGTTCGTGAGCCCCAGCAAGAGCGTCAGCCGCTCCCGGTACTTGGCCAGCCCCCGGTAGCGCACCGCCGCGTACGCCTCCCGCTCGGCGCCGTGCAGCAAGCGGTGCGCCTCCGTCACGTCGGCCGCGTTCGCCGCTGTCGTGCGCAGGCTGTGCACCAGCCCCGTCTCGGAATCGACGCCAATGTGCAGCTTCATCCCGAATTGCCAGCTGTTCCCCTTCTTCGTCTGGTGCAGCTCCGGGTCGCGCTCGCACCGGCGGTTCTTCGTCGACGAGGGCGCCTCAATGATCGTGGCGTCCACGATCGTGCCCTCGCGCAGGCGCAGCCCTTGGCGGGCGAGGTGGGCGTTGATCGCCTCGAACAGCTCCGTCCCCAGTGCGTGGCGCTCCAGCAGGTGGCGGAAGTGCAGGATCGTGCTCTCGGCACTGCGACCTTCACCGTTTCCGCGAGCCCTGTACCGACCTCACCGCTGACGGTGAGCATCACCGTCTCGCAGTCAGGCGACTTCGCAACGGTCGGCTCGCGCATGGTCACGATCGGTACGAGCGGTTCGGCCACCTTGAGCGTACCGACGATCAACGATGCGAAGGACGAACCAAACGGTTCGGTCACGGCGACGATTCAGTCCGGCAACGGCTACACGATCGGGACGAGCGCGGCGACCGTCGCAGTCTCGGACAATGACGATCCACCGCGGGTTATCCCGACAATCAGCATTGCGGGGGGATCGAGCGTCACCGAGGGCGGCAACGTCGTCTTCAAACTGAGCGCATCGCCGCAGTCGGGCGACTTCGCCTCGGCCGGCTCGCATACGGATTGAATGGTGACCTTGACGTGTCGGGACAGATTTCGCCGCCTCGGACCGTAGGCTGGCTTTACGAGGCGAAGAAGGCCGAGAGAGCCAGCCCAAGTAATCAGCGGCAGTACCTCGCTCACCCTTCGGCGAGCTGCACATGTGGGGGCAGTAGCAGTACCGGGGACGCAGCGCCCCTCGGGCCTATGGTCGTCTGGCAGCCTCTCAGTCGCTGGTAGCCGGGTGAGGTGTGACGGCTGACGGGCCTGAACCGCAGACGCTGTACTTCCGGGCATCCGACTGCACGCGCTAGACTGGCCAAATGGCCGCCACTGAGCAGACTGCCAACAGCGCCGCCGACTACCGGTCCGACCTCTGGCGGATGGCCGACGCCCTTCGCGGCAGCATGGACGCCGCCGAGTACAAGCACGTCGTCCTCGGGCTCATCTTCCTCAAGTACGTCTCGGACGCCTTCGAAGAGCGCCACGGCATAGTGCTGGCCCAGTGGGGCGAGGAGGCCGCAGAGGACAGAGACGAGTACACCGCCGAGAGCATCTTCTGGGTGCCGCCCGAGGCGCGCTGGCCGTACCTGCAGGGGCAGGCCCGGCAGCCCACGATCGGCCAGCTGGTAGACCGCGCGATGACCGCAATCGAGCGCGACAACCCGGCGCTAGACGGGGTGCTGCCCAAGGACTACGCGCGGCCAGCGCTCGACCAGAACCGGCTCGGGCAGGTTGTCGACCTCGTGAGCAACATCAAGGTCGGTGGCGCCGAGGCTGAGGCCACCGACGTGCTGGGCGAGGTCTACGAGTACTTCCTCGAGCAGTTCGCTCTGGCGGAGGGCAGGAAGGGCGGCGAGTTCTACACGCCCCGCTCCGTGGTGCGGCTGCTGGTGGAGATGATCGAGCCGTACCACGGCCGGGTCTACGACCCGTGCTGCGGCTCATCCGGCATGTTCGTCCAGTCGGTCGAGTTCATCCGCGCGCACGCCACCGGCAACGGCAACGGCGGCCGGGCCGCTGGCGACATCTCCATCTACGGGCAGGAGTCGAACTACACGACCTGGCGGATGGCCCGCATGAACCTGGCTATCCGGGGCATCGAGGGCCGCATCGAGCACGGCGACAGCTTCCGCAACGACCGCCACCCCGACCTGCGCGCCGACTACATCCTCGCCAACCCGCCCTTCAACGTCTCGGACTGGGGCGGAGAACAGCTGCGCGACGACCAGCGCTGGGTCCACGGCGTCCCGCCTGCGGGCAACGCGAACTTCGCGTGGGTGCAGCACTTCCTGCACCACCTCGCCCCGCGCGGCTCGGCCGGCTTCGTGCTAGCCAACGGCTCGATGTCCTCGAACCAGTCGGGCGAGGGCGAGATCCGCAAGAACATCGTCGAGGCTGACCTCGTGGACTGCATCGTCGCCCTGCCGGGCCAGCTGTTCCGCTCCACGCAGATACCCGCGTGCCTCTGGTTCCTGTCCAAGGGCCGCCGCGCCGGCGAGTACAGGGAACGTGCGGGCGAGGTGCTGTTCATCGACGCCCGGGCGATGGGCCGGATGACCGACCGTACGCACCGCGAACTGACCGCCGAGGACATCGCGCACATCGCCGACACCTACCACGCCTGGCGCGGTGAGGAGGACGCCGGCGAGTACGCCGACGTGCCCGGCTTCTGCAAGTCGGCGGACCTCGAGGAGGTGCGGCGGCACGGGCACGTGCTCACGCCCGGCCGCTACGTCGGCGCGGCGCCTCGCGAGGACGACGGCGAGCCGTTCGAGGAGAAGATGACGCGTCTCGCCGCCCAATGGCGCGAGCAGCGCGCCGAGGCCGAGCGGCTCGACGCGGAGATCGAGACGAACCTGCAGGCGCTGGGGTTCGGGCCGGGAGACTGAGCGAATGGCTATCACCACAGAGTTCCTCGTTCGCTGCATCAACACGCTGGAGGCCGCCTTCGAGCAACTACAGGAGCGCGGGCCTGAGGACACCTTCTACGACATCTTCCGGGCGGCCTCAGTGAAGGAGTTCGAGATCGTGCTGGAGCAGTCCGGTAGCCTGCTGCGGAAGCGCCTGCGCCCGTACTTCGCCAGCAACCGCCAGGCGGACCGGCTGACGTTCAAGGATGTCTTCCGCCACGCCGCGAGACACGGGCTGATCTCCGCCGAGGCTTCCGAGCGCTGGATGGTCTACCGCGACAACCGCAACGACACGGCACACGACTACGGCGAGGAGTTCGCGGAGACGACCCTCGCGCTGCTGCCTGCCTTCATCACCGACGCTAGGGACTTGGCCGTCGTCATCGCGGAGGGCTCAGATGATTGAGCGGCTATCGCTCCCACCTCGCTACAGGGAGCTGGTCGAGGAGCTGCTGCGTGAACACGTTCCCGATGCCGAGGTGTGGGTGTACGGGAGCCGCATCAACGGCCGGAGCCACGAAGGGAGCGACCTCGACCTTGTGGTGCGCGGTCCCGGGCTGGAGCCGCTGGGCATTGCGTACGGTGAACTCACGGAGGCGTTCCGGGAGTCAAACATTCCGATCCTGGTCCAGACACACGATTGGGCGCGGCTGCCCAAGAAGTTCCACGACGCGATCGAGCAGGATTATGTGGTGGTGCAGCAGGCGGCGGCAGCGTCCGCAGACTGGCGGGAGATACCGCTGGGCGATGTCGCCCACATCGTCATGGGTCAGTCTCCTCCGGGCGACAGAGTTTCCTCGGACGCCGCTCTACCACTCCTCAATGGCCCGACCGAGTTTGGTCCTCACCATCCCGATCCAGTGCAATTCACCACCGATGGGCGGAAGAGGGCTAGGTCGGGAGACATCTTGTTTTGTGTTCGAGGCTCGACCACCGGGCGTATGAACTGGGCCGATAGGGAATATGCCATCGGCCGGGGCGTGGCAGCCATCCGTCATCTCAAGGGCCGCGACCTGCAACCCATGCTCCGAGGTGTGATCGAGCATCACCTGCCGGACCTTCTGGCGCAGGCGACTGGTTCAACGTTCCCCAACGTCTCGGCCGCGCAGCTGGCGGCGATCCCGTACCCGGACATAGGCCTGGATGAGCAGCGCGCCATTGCGCGCGTGCTGGGTGCGCTCGAC
Organism: Tepidiformaceae bacterium; assembly: GCA_965214395.1. Taxonomy (GTDB): domain Bacteria; phylum Chloroflexota; class Dehalococcoidia; order Tepidiformales; family Tepidiformaceae; genus UBA2991. The sequence continues at coordinate 2,351,245 of OZ243954.1, read as the reverse complement.
GACAAGATCGAGCTGAACCGGCGCATGAGCGAGACGCTCGAGGAGATGGCGCGGGCGCTGTTCCGGTCGTGGTTCGTGGATTTCGAGCCGGTGCGCGCGAAGATGGAGGGCCGCTGGCGGCCGGGCGAGTCCCTCCCCGGCCGCCCCGCCCACCTCCACCCCCTCTTCCCCGACCGCCTCGTCCCCTCCGAGCTCGGCGACATCCCCGAGGACTGGCAGGCAGGGACCCTGGGGGATGTCGTTGAACAGCTACGAGACAACGAGAATCCACTGAAGGCGCCTGAGAACACGTTCAGTCACTTCAGCATCCCAGCGTACGACGACGGCCAGGTGCCAAAGCAGGAGTTGGGCAAGAGCATCAAGAGCGTGAAGACCCTAGTTGAGCCCGGAACTGTGCTGCTCTCGAAACTCAACCCCGAAATCGAGAGGGTCTGGCTCCCGGATGTCGCCCCTGGTGAGCCCGCAATCTGCTCGACCGAATTCCTTGTCCTGCAGGCCCGACCGCCGTTCCACCGGGGCTACGTCTATTGCCTGGCTCGTTCGGCGCACTTCCGGCAGCAGCTAGAGTCCCTGGTCACAGGGACATCCAAGAGTCACCAAAGGGCACGGGCTAATGCCGTGCTGGCCCTACCGACCACCATGCCTGAGGCTCCAGTAATTCGTGAGTTTGACCGGCAGGCATCTCCTGCCCTGAACAGGACCATCCGCTACCGTAGGGAGATGGCATTCCTCGCCAGCCTCCGCGACGCATTGCTTCCAAGGCTCGTGTCGGGGGAACTGCGGGTTGAGCCATCCGAAGAATTCAGGGGCGTGGAACCTGTTCGCGGATAGGGAGAAATGACATTCACGGGGACGTCCATCACCGACAGCGCGCTGCTTGACGAGGTTGATTGGCTGAGCCAGACCTTGATTGCGGTCTCTACCGGGGGTCCTCGAATTGAGTCCGTCAACACCGAGTACAAACGCCGATACGCAGGCCTCACCGCGGATCTGAGGGAACGGGGGCTAGGCAATCCCATTCCCTACGATGATCTTTGGCAGTGGTACGGGAAGTGGAGCGGCGGTGAACTCCCTACGTATCAGTCCCGTCGGAACTACATCCATGACTTGATCGAGCCGATGCGGAACCGAATATTGGCCGGGTCTTCGGGAAGAGCCCATGACGTATTCGGAGAGCCAACAGGCTGGGATCGTGTTGACCGTACCCTCGAGGAAGTCCGGACCCGCCTAGCGTCAGCATCAACAGAAGAGCAGTTCCAAGCCGTTGGACTCCTCTGTCGGGAGGCACTCATTTCAGTCGCACAAGCGGCTTTTGATCCAGACCAGCATCCTCCCCCCGATGGTGTGAAGGCCAGCAAGACCGATGCCAAGCGCATGCTGGAGGGGTTTCTTGCGGCCGAAATGGCCGGGAGTACGAACAGCGTGTCGCGAAAGTATGCCAAGTCGGTTGTCGAACTGGCTTTGGAGTTGCAACACCAGAGAACCGCTGACTTCCAGAAGGCCGCGCTCTGCGCAGAGGCGACGGCTTCCGTCATCAACGTGATTTCCATCCTTGCTGGTGTGCGGGATGCCGACGGCACGGGTGGGGACAACGACGATCTACCGTTCGAGTAGCCGAGCTGGGGGCTTGGCTCAGCAAACGGTGGGCGCTCCTGCGTAGCGGCTGTAAGTACGCCGCTTGTTTGACACCCCAAGCGCCGCAAGCAGAACATGACGTGACGCAGGGGGTGGGGTGACCATGGGCTGGCGCGAGTACGTCACCGTCGACGCGAACGTCTGCCACGGACGGGCCTGCATCGCGGGCACGCGCTTCATGGTCAGCGTCATACTCGACAACCTCGCGGCAGGTCTGATGCCTGAGGAGATCGCGGAGAGCTATCCGTCCGTTTCCGTTGAGGCGGGCACGGCCTCCCTCCAGTGCGAGACGGAGCTGGCCAGCGAGCGGACCGTGCCGCTGGGCGCGTGAGCCGCGATGACAACCTGCGAGAGAAGATTCTCAGCGGGCGATCTGATGCAAACATCCGCTTCGAGGACCTCCGCTCGTTCCTGTTGCGGCTGGGCTTTGCCGAACGCACCCGCGGGAGCCACCATATGTTCAGGAGGGAGGGCGTCCGCGAGTTGATCAACCTGCAGAGACACGGGAGCCAGGCGAAGCCCTACCAAGTACGGCAGGTCCGTCAGGCAATCCTGAAGAATCACCTGTGAGGAACCCCGATGCATAAGTACGAAGTCATCATCTATTGGAGCAACGAGGACGGCGCCTTCATCGCGGAGGTTCCCGAGCTTCCCGGTTGCAGTGCCCACGGCGACACCAAGTCGGCTGCCCTGCAAAGCGTCGAGCAGGCGATCGAGCTCTGGATCGACACCGCGCGGGAGTTCGGCGATCCTGTCCCGGAACCCCGGGGTGAACGCCTGATGCTGGCGTAAGGCCGCATGACCGCCGTCACCGAAGCCGATGTCGAGGAAGCCGCGCTTGGGTGGCTCGCCGCCCTCGGCTGGCAGACCGCCCATGGCCCGGACATCGGCCCCGGCGCGCCGAGCGAGGAGCGCGCCAGCTACGGCGCCGTCGTGCTGGAGCGTCGGCTGCGTGACGCCCTCGCGCGCCTCAACCCTGAGCTACCCGGCGAGGCGCTCGACGACGCCTTCCGCAAGCTGACCCGGCCCGAGGGCTCGACCCTCGAGGCACGCAACCGCGCCTTCCACCGCATGCTCGTCGAGGGCGTGAACGTCGAGTACCGCACCGCCAGCGGCGCGATCCGCGGCGCGCAGGCGGCCGTCCTCGGCTACGACGACCCAGCCGCCAATGACCTGCTCGCCGTCAACCAGTTCACCGTCAGCGAGCGTGACCGCACGCGCCGCCCTGATGTCGCGCTCTTCGTCAACGGCCTGCCCCTCGGCGTGATCGAGCTCAAGAACCCGGCCGACGAGGACGCCGGCATTCGGGAGGCCTGGCAGCAGCTCCAGACCTACAAGGCCGAACTGCCCTCGCTGTTCTCGATGAACGAGCTGCTCGTCGCCTCGGACGGCACCGAGGCGCGCCTCGGCACGCTCACGGCCGGGCGCGAGTGGTTCAGGCCATGGCGCACGATCGAGGGCGAGAGCGTGGCGGAGGTCACTGTGCTGGAGCTGCGCGTGCTCCTCGAAGGAGTCTGTGATCGGGAGCGCCTGCTCGCGTTGATCCGCGACTTCATCGTCTTCGAGGACGACGGCAGCGGCGTGCTCGTGAAGAAGGTGGCGGGCTACCACCAGTTCCACGCTGTGTGCACCGCCGTCGCCGAGACGCTGCGCGCAGCGAAGCTGGGGGCCTCGTCGGGCGTCGCCGAGGAGACAGGCCGCTACGAGGGCCTCCAGCGCGGCGGCGAGCCCGGCGACCGGCGCATTGGCGTCGTCTGGCACACGCAGGGCGCGGGCAAGAGCCTGACGATGGCCTTCTACGCTGGCGCGATCGCGCGCGAGCCGACAATGGAGAACCCGACCATCGTCGTCCTCACTGACCGCAACGACCTCGACGACCAGCTCTTCGGCACCTTCGCGCGCTGCGAGGACCTGCTCGGCCAGCCACCGGGGCGGGCCGAGAGCCGCGCCGACCTGCGCAAGAAGCTCTCGGTCGCCGCGGGCGGCGTGGTGTTCACGACGATCCAGAAGTTCTACCCCGAGGAGAAGGGCGACACGCACCCCTCCCTCTCCGAGCGGCGCAACATCGTCGTCATCGCCGACGAGGCGCACCGCAGCCAGTACGACTTCATCGACGGGTTCGCGCGCCACATGCGCGACGCGCTGCCGAACGCCTCGTTCGTCGGTTTCACCGGCACGCCGGTCGAGCTGCGCGACGCGAATACGCGCGCCGTCTTCGGCGACTACATCAGCGTCTACGACATCCAGCAGGCCGTCCTGGACGGCGCCACGATGCCAATATACTACGAGAATCGCCTCGCCAAGGTCGCCCTCGACAAGGGCGCACACGGCATGATCGACGACCAGTTCGACGAGGTCACCGAGGGCGAGGAGGTCGAGCGCAAGGAGCGCGTCAAGACCCGCTGGGCCCAGATCGAGGCCATCGTAGGCGCCGAGCAGCGCGTCCGCCTCATCGCCGAAGACATCGTCGAGCACTACGAGCAGCGCCTCGACGCCATCGAGGGCAAGGCGATGGTCGTATGCATGAGCCGCCGCATCTGCATTGACCTCTACCGCGAGCTGGTCCGGCTTCGCCCCGACTGGGAGCACGAAGACGACGACAAGGGCGCGATCAAGGTGGTGATGACCGGCTCCGCCTCGGACCCGCCGGAGTGGCAGCCGCACATCCGAAACAAGCCGCGCCGCGAGGCGCTCGCGCAGCGCTTCCGCGACTCCGGTGACCAGCTTCGTATTGTCCTCGTGCGCGACATGTGGCTGACCGGCTTCGACGCGCCCAGCCTGCACACCATGTACGTCGACAAGCCGATGCGCGGCCACGGCCTGATGCAGGCCATCGCCCGCGTCAACCGCGTGTTCAAGGACAAGCCCGGCGGCCTGGTCGTCGACTACCTCGGGCTCGCGAACGAGCTGAAGCAGGCCCTCGCGACGTACACCGAGAGCGGCGGTACCGGCCGCACGGCCGTCGACCAGGCCGAGGCCGTCGCGCTGATGATCGAGAAGTACGAGGTCTGCTGCGGTATCCTCCACGGCTTCGACTGGTCAGCATGGACCGGCAGCCCGGCTCAGCGGTTGGAGCTACGCCCGGCGGCCCAGGAACACATTCTGGTGCAGGAGGACGGCAAGGAGCGCTTCATCGGTGTCGTGCGCGAGCTGGAAAAGGCGTTCGCACTCGCCGTCCCGCACGACGAGACCACCCGCATTCGTGACGACGTGGCATTCTTCCAGTCGGTGCGCTCGGCGCTGGCCAAGCGCTCGGCGGGCGAGGTGCGCGCCGAGGACGAGCTGGACCATGCGGTGCGGCAGATCACCTCCCGCGCAGTCGCGCCCGAGGGCGTGGTCGACATCTTCGAGGCGGCCGGCCTCGACAAGCCCGATATCTCGATCCTCTCCGAGGAGTTCCTCGCCGAGGTGCGCAGCATGCCGCACCGCAACCTCGCGGTCGAGCTGCTGCAGAAGCTGCTCAAGGGAGAGGTCAGCACCCGTCGGCGCAAGAACGTCGTGCAGGCGCGCTCCTTCGCCGAGTTGCTTGAGCAGAGCCTGCGCCGCTACGAGAACCGGTCGATCGAGGCGGCGCAGGTGATCGAGGAGCTGATCGAGCTAGCGCGCGACATGCGCGAGGCGAGCGCTCGGGGCGAGCACCTCGGCCTCACCGACGACGAACTCGCCTTCTACGACGCCCTCGAGACGAACGACAGCGCCGTTCAGGTCCTCGGCGACGAGACGCTGCGCGCCATCGCGCGAGAGTTGGTCGAGACGGTCCGCCGCAACGTCACCATCGACTGGACGCTACGCGAGACCGTCCGGGCGAACCTCCGCCGACACGTGAAGCGGATTCTCCGCAAGTACGGGTACCCACCCGACAAGCAGGAGCAGGCAACCCGTACCGTGCTTGAACAGGCCGAACTCTTGCCCGAGGTGTGGGCAGCAGTTTGAGCCTCCGGGTGTGTGAGCGCTCGCCGTCAGCGGGTCGGCGGCAGGCTCACAGCCCACGAGTAGCGCAGCGTTTGGTGGGGATTAGAAAACCGAGACCTGCGATCTGGCGCACATGCCCGGAGACAACGTCGGCCCAGCGTGTTGGCGATCGGCTAGAATCGATCACATGGGAACGTTCAGTTGGCCGCTGCGCATCTCCGGCATGAACGGGGGGGCGTCCCGCGAGATCGAGGCGACTGTCGATACCGGAGCCGCCTACACGACGCTGCCCGCCCGCCTGCTGCGCGAGTTGGAGATCGAGCCCATGGGCCAGCGGCGCTTTCTGCTGGCAGATGGACGGCGGGTCGACATGGACCACGGGCAGGCCTGGGTGGGGATCGATGGCGAGCGTGTTGTCAGCATCGTCGTCTTCGGCGAGGACGAGGCTCCCCCGCTGCTGGGTGCCTACACCCTGGAGGGCCTCGCCCTGGCGGTCGACCCGGTCGAACAGCGGCTCATCCCCACCCATCTCATCATGTACTAGCACCCACGTCCGTCCCCCGCGGCGGCTTTGCGCTCCGGACACGACGAATAGCCCTTTACACCTCGTCTACTTTCCGGCCATGGACGCCCTCCACGTCGTCCTCGCATTCAGCACCGCACGCCGCCTCTGGCAAGGCCGAGCGGATACCAGGACGTAGCGCACACTTCTGGCTGCCTGAAGATGGTCAGCGCCCGGCGATGTCCACCACCCCTGCCCATGCGGGCGATGATCGCGACCGTGATCAGAACGGGGCGACGCCCATCGCGAGCACGAGCGGCCGACGCTTGTCCGGCTCGTAGCGGACGCTGGAAGCGCCACGGGGGGCGTGCGCTCACCTCGTAAGTACCGCGCCGCCATCGGGCGCTACGAGGAGATGGTCTCTGTTGCTCGACACCGGCGCGGAGCCCGCCGACGGGGACGTAGCTGGCTTCCATGAGCTGCTGCAGCAGTCGCGGAGTCCACCAGCCTCGTCCCGGCACGCTCGCGTTGACGGCGCGGGCGAGCCGATCTCTTCCCCGCCGGCGGTGCCTTTATCGCCCCAGCTGGCGATCAAAGAACCCCAACATCGAGGCCCAGGCGGCTTCGGCCGAGGGCTCGTGGTGGGCAGCCGCCATCGGCGAGAACCGTACCAGCAGCGACTGCAACCGGCCGTATCGGCTCATGAACGAGTGGCCGGCGTCGGGATAGACCGTCACCTCGTGCTCCACGCCCAGCTCCTGCAAGTGGCCGCGCAAGCGACCGGCGTGGCTGCCGAAGACGCGGTCCCTGCCACCGTAGGCGCTGACCACCGGACAGATCCCTTCGAGCGCCCGGGGCTCGTCCGGGACGGCGCCGTAGAAGTCCGCCACCACGCCGATCGGCGCGCGGGCGGCGTAGAGGATGGCGAACCCGCCGCCCATGCAGAATCCGGCTACCGCCAAGCGCGACTCGTCAACCTCGGGCCGAGCCGCCAGCCACCGACGGGCGTCGTCGATGTCGCCGAAGACGCGACCGCTGCCGCTGCTCAGGGCTGCCATCGTGCGGCGGATGCAAAGGAGGCGTGGTCCGGCCCCGACCGAGTAGAGATCGGGTGCCAGCGCCACGTATCCATGGTCGGCGAAACGCCGGGCAATCCGGCGGATATCGTCGTTCAGGCCGAACAGCTCGTGCAGGATAATCACGCCTGGCCGGGAACCTTGGACCTGGTCCGCAGTGGCAAGGTACGCCGACAGTTCTCCGTCGCTGTTCGTCAGGCGAACGTCCTGAGCCGGCATGGCGCACCTGCCACGAGTCTCTTCGCCATTCTACGGCGAGCGCCTTCGCCTTGCCCGCACGCCGATCCGTCGCGCCCGTGGAACCCGCTGATCGCCCGTACCTTCTACCGGCGCGGCGTCATCGAGGAGTGGAGAAGCGGGACGCTCAAGATGGCGGAACTCGTCAGTAACGCAGGCCTTCCGGTCCCAGAGATCGAGGACAGCGGTAGCGAGATCACTGTGCGCTTCCGTCACGGACGCCCCCTACCGCCGTCCGCCGATAGAGGAAGCAGTCCCACTGCGCGGCGGGAGCTGATTCTCAGGCTCCTGGACGACGCGGAAGGCGGACTGAAGCGGCGCGAGATCCACGCGCAGTTGGGCTCGCAGGTCAGCGAGTGGCAGATGCGAAGGGTACTGGAGGAGTTGAGGGACGCGCGCCTGATTGGGTCCGAGGGGCGTGGCCGAGCGGGGCGCTGGAAGCGCGCTGGGGGGTAGACGTGCCGAACCATGTTCACCGCTCGCGACGGGGGGCGTCATGGGGGCGCTAAAGGGGCGTCAATGGGGGCGCTATGACTGAGTCTGGACTGGGGAGGCAGACGGTACCCGGCTCGGGTACCACCAGGCGACCGAAGTTGGGCCGGGGTTGCCTTCCCTATGTGGGATCGCAAGAGCGCCTCACACGTGGTCCAACGAGGGGGCGGCGCCAGCGAAGCCATGAGAAAAGGTGCGAGGTAGGGCTGGATGTCAGGCTGCAATCCGCCGGTTCAAGGCGACTCGTGCGATGGATACGTGTACCGGACATGCTGCCTTTGAAAAGGAACTCACACCATCTCCCAGAACGAGCTGGCGCGCCTCGCCGGGATCTCCTCGGGTCACCACTCCCGACTGATGAGCGGCAGGGTACACCCCTCCCCGGGGGTGCGGCCAACGCCTACAGCAGTTGCTCGGGGTGTCCGACTTCGACGCCCTGTTCATCATCGACGGGTAGCCGCCCGCCGTTCGCTCCGCCCCGCCGTGGAGCAGGCTGCGGCGGCGGCTGCAATCGTCCCGGACCGATAGACTGCCGCAGAGACGACCGCTCGCGGCGGGCCATCCACAGAGAGGCATGGAATGACGCACTGGCTCCTCCCTGGCCTCATGCTGCTCCTCGTGGCCTGCGGCAGCGAGGAAAACCCGCTGGCCGATACGGAGTGGCGGCTGGTCGCCCTAAGCGATGTTGCCGCTCCCGCCGAGGCGGTGGGGGGCGACGCAGGCGCGAAGTTCACCACCGCCTCGGAGATGACCGGGTGGACGGGCTGCAACTCCTACACAGCGAGCTACCGTGTGCGGGGATCGGAGCTGCGCTTCGAGGACCTGGCGTGGACGGAAGCGGGCTGCCCGTCGCGGGCGCTCTTCCGGCAGGAGCAACGTATGCAGGACTCGCTGGCGACGGTGGAGCGGTTCGAGGTCACGAGGGATTGGCTCACGCTCCACAGCGAAGGCGGGCAGGTGCTGGTCTTCGAACGGGTAGGGGAGTAGCCGCATGGCCGCCGCCCGGCCCGCCGGCGCCGGGATCGGCGGACACGACGAAAGACCCCACACAGGGACGGGAGCCGGGGACACCGCCGTAAACCGGCGATGCCCCCGTGTCCGTCCCGCCTAGGCGGCCAGCGCGCCCTCCTGTTCGCGCTCCAGAGCCCACTCGAAGAGCGAGAGCGTGGGAGCCTCGTCGCGCCCCCGGCGCTTCGGCGGCTCGTCGGGCTCCCTGGCCATGAACTCCGCCCACGAGAACAGCGTGCGCTGGCGCTCCGGGGCGCTGTCGCGGGACTCGTCCGCGTGGGCCCCGACGGCAACGGGCTCCGCCTCTACGACCACCGGCTCCGGCTCCGGCGCGCGCCACTCCGCATCGACCAGCAGCGCCTCGGCCTCGGCCGCGACCTGCCGGGCCTGCTCGAACACCGACTCCACGGAGCCCGCGTCCTCCTCTCCGGCGACGATCTTCCTCGCCAGGGCGAGCATCAGGTCGTCGCCGTCGTCCCCGTAGGCGGCGAGGCCGTCCTCAGGCAGCTCGCCCTCGACGGCGAGCGACGACTGGAGCTTCTTCGCCACGAGTTGGAGGGCGTCCGCCTGCAGGGTGTTCCGGTAGGCCATGAATACGACCTGCACGGGCTCCGTCTGGCCGATGCGCCAGGACCTGCGGGAGGCCTGCCGCATCACGTAGACGCTGTAATCCGTCTCGTACCAGCAGATCGTCGGGAACTCCACGAGGTCGAGCCCCGTCTGGACCAGCCGGGGGTGGCAGACGAGCACGTCGACGCCCTCCTCGACGCGCTTGGCCACCCACGCCTCGCGCCGCTCGGGCGGGACCGCGTCGGCTTTCATCACCGCGACCCGGAAGCCGTGGCGGGAGAGGAACTCCTCCATCCGTCCCGTAATGTCGCGCGTCCCCGTGTGGGTGGCGTAGACCAGCACCCGGCGACCCTGAAGCCGCTCGGCGGCGACGAGGTCGACGAGCGCCCGCTCCTTCGGATAGAGGCGGTCCTCCGGCAGCGGCGGCACCTGCACGAGCAGCTCCTCCGACTCCGGGTCGAAGACCGTCTCGCCCTGCGTGCAGCCGTCGGGGTAGGCGAGCAGCGTCTGCAGGTAGGTGGCCAGCAGCCGCCGCGAACCCTTCGAGAGCGCGTCGGCGAGCGCCGCCCGCAGCGTCCCGTGGAGCTCGTCGTAGCCCGAGCGCTGCGAGAGCCCGTTGCCGTCCGGCTCCGTGTCCATCGAGGAGAGCAGCACGCGCTCCTCGTAGGGCGGGAGACCGCCGGCGACGTCGGAGAGCCGCAGGAAGACCGAGTTGCCGATCAGGTGGAACAGCGCGGCGGGGGCGAGCCCCGGCCGCTCCCGCACCACCTTGCGATAGCGCTTGCGGCGGCTGGTGCGCCCGTCCTCGAAGGAGTCGGGATCGTCGCGCCCGATCGTGTGCTCGACGAAGCCGTAGCGCTCGATCCAGCGGCTTTCCTCGGAGCGCCCGAACTCCCCCCGGATCTCCGGCGAGAACCGGTAGAGGAGGTGGAAGAGCGTGCTCGAATACCCTCCCATCAAGGTGCCGCTGAGCGAGAGCGACTTCCCGCAGGCGTCGGCGAGCACGCCTGCGGCGATGCCCTGGGCGGAGCCGCGCGCCTTGAGTAGGGTAGGCCGCCGGCGAGTTGCCCCGCGTCAGCGGGGTACTTTTCCGTCGGCCCCCCTCCGAACCGGACGTGCGCCTTTCAGCGCATCCGGCTCTCCAGTGGTTCGTTCTGCGATTGCGGATTGCCTTGCCCGGCGTGGATGTTGACGTGGCACCGACGGCAGACCACGAGGGTCTTGCGCCGTCGTCTTGCCATGAGTTCCACCCAGCCGGTCTTCGGCTGCCGCCCCTTGGCCTTCAGGTCGCGAAGTGCGCGGACGTGGTGGACTTCAACGTCCACCGTGGAGCCGCACAGTTCGCATTCGTCCGCCAGGAGCCGTTTCACGAGCTCCGTGCGGTCGGACCTGTGGCGCTGAGGCTGCCTGTCAACGAGGACGGCATCCCGTTTTCGTTTCAGCGGGATGCCACCGAACTGCGCCACCAGTGGGCGCTTGCCGTCGCCGCGTTGCACCACGACCCTGAGGCATGCACGCGGTCCATGCTCGGTTTCGGCGACGCTCTTGTAGCGCCTCCTCATTTTCCGGGCTGTGGACTTGTGCTTGGCCGCAAGGGTTCTGGCCAGTGACATCTCCATGACCTGTTGCAGCCTTCCGAAGTGGAAGACGTTGTAGGCCAGAAGGTAGTACTGGACGACGCCCCGGAACTCCGCTCCGTACCTGCCCACGATGCTGAAATCGTCATCGTGGATGAGCGCGCTGCGGTGTGCCGGTTTGCCGTTGCGCATGTAGGCGCGGCGGTGTCGTTCGATGACGTCGGCCGGAACCCGCAACCCGATGCGGCCGTTGACCTTGCGCCGACCGCGATGGTCGAGCTGGTCGTCGGCCTGCTGGTTGACGAGTTCGTAGCCGAGGAACCGCGCCGCCTTGGTGGTGGCGTGGGTGATGAGGGTCTTTTCCCGGGAGAGTTCCAGTTTGAGCGTCTCGCTCAGGAACCCTTCCAGGGCTGCCCGCACCTGCTCGGCTTCGGCCTTCGGCCCGATGAAGCCCAACACGAAGTCGTCCGCGTAGCGTACGTACCGCAACCGGCGGTAGCCAGGGTCGTGAGGGTCACCCGATGGTAGTTGCTGCATCTGCTTGCGCAGTTGCAGTGCCTCGGCGTGGTTCCCCCGCTTCCGTTGGCGGGCCGCTTGGTTCAGCAACCGTGTGTACTCGCGGTTGTCTCTCCGGGCTGTGCCTCGGGTGTGTGCTGGAATGAGTATCTTCTCGACGAACTGGTCCAACCGGTCGAGGTAGACATTGGCGAGGATGGGGCTGACCACGCCCCCTTGCGGCGTGCCGCTCAGGGTGTGGCCGTAGCGCCATTCCTCCAGGTAACCCGCTCCGAGCAAGTGCTTGAGCAGGCGCAGGAAGCGGTTGTCGTGCAACCGCTCCCCGAGCATCGACAGCAGGACCTCATGGTCGATGTTGTCGAAGCATCCCTTGATGTCTCCCTCGATGAACCAGCGGGTTCCGGTCCAGACTTCGGCCACTTCGCTGAGTGCGGTGTGGCAGCCCCGTCCGGGCCGGAAGCCGTGGGAGCGGTCGGAGAACTGCGGCTCATAGTAGGCCTCCAGAATCATCCGGATGACCTCCTGGAGCAGCTTGTCCGACCACGTCGGTATGCCCAGCGGGCGGGTCTTCCCGTTGGATTTCGGGATGTGGACCCGCCGTACCGGCGTCCATCGGTACCGCTCGTGGCGCAGGGCCTCGATGATGCGGTCGATCTTCGCCGTGGACATGCCGTCCACCGTCTCTGCGGTTACGCCCTTGGTCGTTGCTCCCTTGTTCCGGGAGAGGCGACCGTAGGCCCGCAGGTACAGGTCCCGGTTGTACAGTTGCCGGTAGATGTCCTCCAGCGGCAATCCTCGTTCTCCGCGGTCGCGGATGACGTTCAATACAGTTTCGGCTGTTCTCATCACGAGTACCTCTCTGTGTTTGTCAGTCGTGAACCACCTGCCCTCCTTCGCCATGTGCCGGGCTTTCCCCGGCTCGGACTACTACGAGGGCTCCGTGACCTTGGGGGTCTCCCCCTGTAGGCCATCCCGCGTTCCGTCGACATAGGACGTGTCGAGCGCGACGTAGGCGCCCCGTTCGCTCCCTTGCATGACCACATCGGCCATCGTTCGCCCATCAGAGGTGCACCGGCCACGAGTTCAGACCAGTGCAATGGGCGACGCCGGGTTGTAGACGTTCTACCGGCGGGTGAAGTTCAACACCTTCTGGGAACTGGGGTTCAGGCAATCAAGCTTTCGCCGTATCGCGCGGGCCTTGCGGAACCAGCCCTACAACGTCTTCAGGCTGTAGCCGCTTTACCGACATGCTGTTGTCCCCTTTGGCTTTCGCCTCCGGGTGGGTCGGTTGGCCCAGAGATTTCCTCCGAATCTCTCCCGGTTGAACCGGGAATCCTATGCCGCGTTACGCGGCGCACACTCGTGGACCTCGTCACTTACCAGCAGGTCGAAGAAGCCCCGCAGGTGGTGCTTCACGTAGTCGGCGAGGGGGTAGCGCTTCGGCCCCGAGGGGTCCGCCCGCCAGAGAGCGGAGCCGCACTCGTCGCAGGTGCGCTTCCTGCGGGCGAGGTCCTTCAGCGTGAGGGGCAGGCCGTCCTTGTCGACGATCGGCTCGAAGCAGTCCGGGCAGCAGGGCACCCGGAAGGGCTCCAGTGTCTCCTCGTCGCGCACGAGCCGGCCGTCCACGGTTGCCCAGCGTTCGACGACGGCGGGTAGCCAACGGTACGAGAGCTTCGCCCGTTCACGCGACATGACCGCGAAGAGCGGTCCCGGCCCGTGGGAGAGCTTCAGGCGTTCAAGGTCGGTGATGGAGGCGACGATGACGGCGCGGGCATCGGGCACCGTCCCCTCCACCTCGCGCTTCCACTTACGGGTCAGATGAGGGGGACACAACACCAGCACCCGGCGGAAGCCGGCCATGTGGGCTGCTGCTGCTGCTATAAAAGTCTTGCCCGTACCCATCTCGCCGACGACGGTGGTGCCGCGCTGCGACTCGAGGGAGAGGGCGGCGGCGCGGATGGCGTCGGCCTGCGCCCCCAGGGGCGCGCGCAGCAGGTGCGGGAGCGGCTTCCCGCAGTCGGCGGGCCGGTAGCGGGGCGGGTAGGACTCCACCACCCGCTGGGCGATGGCGTCGCGGTAGGTGTCGATGAACTCGCTGAGGTCCATGGTTCCGTTCCTTTCTCGTGTTGTTGTAGGGTTTGGCCGCCGGGCCGTCTTGTGCGGCCCGTTGCTGCGGGCGAGGCCCCGTCCCGATTCCCAATAGGTGCAGGGGCGGGGCCTCGCATTTGCGGATCGGCGTCGACCCGTCGGGTGCCGCCATCTGGAGGCGGCTAGAGAACATCGGTGACCTGGCCGGAGTCCAGGTCGAGGGCGACGACGGTGGTGAGGAGACGCTCGCGGAAGGTCTCCTTCGTGGGCGTGCGTTCGGCCAGGACCATCTCTTTCTGGCTGCGGCCCTTGACGAGGATGCGGCTGTCCCCGGCTTCGAGTTGGAGGTTGTCGAGGAAGCCCGCCGCCACAAGCATGGCTAGGTGTCCCCTCCGCAGCGGCATGAGCGGTCGCGTGCGCTGGTCCCGGGCGGGCCAGAGCAGGTCGGTGACGGCCGTGCTGGCCCAGAGGCCTGAACTCCGCGCCTCGGCCGCCGCCGCCACCGGGTCGATGGTGCGGGTGGCGAAGAGCACGTCCCCCGCAGGCGTGGCCGAGGCCAGGTAGAGGGGGTAGCGACGCGGTGCCAGTTCGGGGAGGTCCCCGGCCGCCCACTGGTGGATGCGCTCCTCGGCGTAAGCGTCGAGGAAGACCTCCGCCTTGCGGTAGCCCATCAGCACGACCTGGTCGTACGCCTCGCGCTCCGGCTCCGGGAAGGCCCAGCAGTCGAGGCGCGAGAAGTGCGACGCCAGGTAACGCGCCGACACCGCCAGCCGCTGCCGGGGCACGACGAGGACGAGCAGGCCGTCCTCCGCCAGGTAGCGGGTGCAGTGGGTCAGGAAGCTGTGCTCGACGCGCTTCTCCTCCCCCGAGTCCCAGTCGTACGGGGGATTGAGGTACAGGAGCCCGAAGGCGCCGTTGGCGATCGAGGTGGCGAAGAGGTCCGTCCCGAGCACGTGGTCGAGGCGGTGCTTCGCCTCCTCGGCGCGGTCGGTGTGGAGCTCCACCCCGTACGTCTCCACGTCCGCGGCGTGCGGCTTGCGGAGGGCGTCCGCCAGCCGGTCGAGGGCTGTCCCCTCGCCGCAGCACGCGTCGAGGATCCTGAGGGTCTCGTCGTCGCGGGCGTAGCCAGCCGGCGGCTGGATGAGCTCCGCGATCAGGTCGGTCACGCGTGGCGGAGTCGGATAAAATCCGCCTTTTGCTTGCGCCGCAAGCCTCATCGGTTTTCTCCTTGCTGTTGGGTGGTCGGTGTGGATGCGTCCTCGGGCGTCAGCGTCAGGAGTCCCGACGCGACCGCCACGGAGAGGTCGTCCCGGAGCGCCTCGGCGTCCGGGTCGCAGCGGTAGGCGACGACGCCCGCCGACTGCAGGGGGACGGCCTCCTCGCGCGCCAGCGCCCGCCGCCAGAGCCAGTCCGCCCAGGAGGCGTGCAACGGCAGGGGGCTGCGCCGGTCGAGGAAGCGGTGATGCAGGGACGGAGCTTCCTCCTCGGACTTCGCCAGGAGGAGGAAGCCGTCCCGCTCGAAGGCGTACTCGGCCAGCTTCGTGTAGACGAGGGCGTGCCAGCCGCCGCTTACCGGCAGGCGGGCGATCTTCGTGGTCCACGTCCCCACCGTCTCGCGGGGGACGTGGCAACGCTCGTACCCCCCGCTGAGGGCCATGCCGTCCACCCCGCGGATGAGGTGGGCGGGATCGGGCGGCTGCTTGAGGAGGGAGCCCCAGATCGCTTTCACAGCAGTCTGCGAGCCCACCATGGAGAGGAACCAGAGGCCGCCGCTGTCGGCGTCCCTGGCGAAGGCGTCGGCCGTGGCGGAGAAGCCGCCGGCGCTGACGGTGTGGAGGTCGTCGGCTGTCACGAGGCGACCTCCAGGTAGTGGGCGCCGAAGGCGGCACCCAGGTCGCACGAGTCGTCCTCCTGCAGGGACCAACCGCCGCAGCCGCAGCGCCCGTCGTAGTAGAGCGGCGCTGCCCCGAGGGTCACGGTCAGGTCGTGGGGAAGCGTCCACGAGGGCAGCTTCCCGAACTCCGCCAGCTCCGTGGGGAGGTGCCGGTCGCAGTAGTGACCCCAGCTGTCGTCACCGGGGTCGTCGAGGATCTCGGTGGTCGCGGGATGCGGCTGCGGACAGTCGTCGCAGGGCATCCCCTCGACCGCGGGCTGGGTGGTGAACGTGTGCCGCCGGTCCTCGAGGACGGCGCGGATGGTGGTCATGGCTCGTTCTCCTTCGTCTGAGTGGTCGGAGTGGACGCACGGGGGCAGTCCCCGCGTGATGCCGGGCGTTCGTGGGACGCCGGTCGTGGTGGCTGCGGGCCGTTAAAGGAGGCCGCGATCCTTGAGGCTGACGGCCTCTTCCCCGCCGATGACGACGTGGTCGAGGAGTTCCAGGCCGAGGAGCTTCGCCGCTTCCGCCAGCTCCCTCGTGACCTTCACGTCCTGGGGGCTGGGGGAGGGGTCGGCGCTGGGGTGGTTGTGGGCGACGATGAGGTGGGGAACCCCCTCCAGCACCGCCGGGCGCAGCACCTCGGCTGGCCTGACGACGCTGCTGAAGGCGTTCCCCTGGTAGATGACGCGCTGCCCGACGACGCGGTTGCGGCGGTCGAGCAGGAGCACGCGTACCTGCTCCTGGCAGAGGACGCCCATCTCCGCCCCGAGCAGACGCTGCACGTCATCCGGGCAGGTGATGGAGGGGCCTCCGTCCGCGCGCCCGGGATCGGTCTCGACCTCGTAGCGCACGGCCAGTTCGCCGAGAACGTGCAGGTTGCGGCGCAGCGCCTCCAGCAGAGCCTCGGTGTGGGTGGTGGCGCTCATGCCGCCACCGCCACTGGCAGCGCCCGCCCGAGCGGGCAGATGCAGTCCTCGTGGTCGGGCGAGCCGGGCTCGTCGCAGTCGAGGCAGTTGCCGCACTGCGGGCAGGTGTCGGTCTGGTGGGCGGCATCGCGGGCCACCCGCCGGGCGACGGTCTCCTCCCAGCAGCAGTTGCGCTCGCAGTCCTCGCCGCACTCCTCGTCTGCGGCTTCCTCACACGTGCGGCAGTAGGCCCGCCCCTTGACGACGGGGGTGCCGCAGCCGCGGCAGTCGCCGCCGTAGTTGTCGCTGGCCTCCAGTTCGGCCTTCACCGTGCTCTGGATGAAGGGATCGCCGTCGGGGCCGTCGGACGGGGCGAGGTAGTGCCAGGCCCACTTCGTGCCGAGGTCGGTCCAGTCCGCCGTCCGGTAGGACCAGCGGTCACAGGTGCAATGGCCGTTGTAGTGATCGGGCCCCTCGAGCAGGGTCATCACCAGGATGTGCCTGCTCACGCAGGGCAGCCGGTCGTGTTCGGTGGTCACGTGAAGTGCTCCTTCCGGGGTTGGTTGGTCGGAAACGACGGCGGGGACGCCTCCTCGGAAGGAAGCGGCCCCGTGATGGGAGCCCGCGTGGCGGACGGCTGTGGTTGGCCTGGGCTAGAAGGGCGTGGGGCCGGTAGGGGCTGCCGCCTGTTCGGCGGGCTTCTCCTCCTGCTCGCGCTCCGTGGAGTGGCCGTTACCGTTCCCGTTGGAGTCGAGGAAGACGACCTCCTGCGCGTGCACCTCGGTGCGGTGACGGCGCTGGCCGTCGTCGGTGGCGTACGTGTTCTGGGCAAGGGAACCGGCCACGAAGACGCGGTTCCCCTTCTTCACGTATTCGGCGACGGCCTCCGCCTGCTTGCCCCAGCAGACGACGGAGTGCCAGTCGGCCTCCGTCTCGCCGTGGCGGCGGCGGTCGGTGGCCAGCCGCATGGTCGTGACGGCGGTGCCGCCCTGGCTGTAGCGCATCTCGGGGTCGGCCCCGACGCGCCCCAGCAGTTCAACTCGATTGATCGTTCGCGACATTTTCAAGATTTCCTCTGTGTGGTGGTGGTTGGCGTCATTGGTGGTGGTAGCGGGGAGACCCGTACCGGGGGCCAAACGACGGCGGGGCCGCTCCCTCCACGGGGGCGGCCCCGTGGAGGGCGCCCGTCGAGCGGGCGTCGTGGCTTAGTTGATGCGGACCGATTCGGAGACCTGCTCCGTGACGATCTCCTGGCGCGTCTCCGCGTCGAGGAGGGCGTTCAGCCGCTTGTGGTCGACTGCGTAGCGCGTGCTGCGTACGAGGCTGACCGTGTGGTTCCCGAGGTCCGCCTTCGCGGAGCCCCGGTGGCGCATCCAGGCCTTGAGGGTGTCGAGGGCCTGGCGCTTCGCCCCCTCGGGCTCGCGCAGGGCCTCCCTGGCGGCCACGTAGGCGGCGACCGCCTCGCGGGCCTCCTCGTCGGTCACCTCGGGCTCTTCGCCCTCCGGCGCTGCGTTCGCGTTCTCCTTGACATCTCCCGGCAGGCAGGTGGCGAGGAAGGGGCAGGAGCGGCAGCGCCAGCTGCCCGCCTCGAAGTCGCGGTCGGGCAGGGCCTCGGGGTCCGCGCCGTGGGTGGCGTAATGCGCGCCCAGGGGAGCGAGCCACTCGCGCGTCCGCTCGATGGCGTGCTCGACGCGCTCCGCGGGAATCACCTCCGTGTCCCAGGTGCGCTCGCCCGTGTCCATGACGGCGAGGACGGCGTCGCGCGCCTCCCCGAAGAGGCCGTGGGTGTAGAGAGCCGCCTGGGCGACGGAGTCGGGATGGCTCCGCTCCGCCCCCAGCGCCTGCCAGCGCTTGAACGCCGCAGGCCCGCGGGTCTTCACCTCGATGACGGACTCCTCCCCGAAGAGGGGCATGCGGCCGGTGGCGTCGGGATGACCCGTCACCTTCACCGTCGGGGTGAGCTGCAGGACGACCTTCGTCGGCCGGCCTGCGTCGGCGGGAGTGACCTCCCAGCCCGCTCGCTGCATGGCGTTGAGCACGACCGGCTCCAGGGCGCGGCCCGTCTCCATGACGGTCAGGGCCGCGTCGTCCGGCGGTGCGGGCTCCTGGCCCGTGGCCGCGTACCAGAGGGCGCGCCGGCAGCTCATCGCCGCCGAGGCCCGCACCTCCAGGTGCCCCTCCCAGTCGAAGCTGGCGCTGGGGCGGTCGTAGGCGCCCGCCCGTTCGGCGGGCGCGTCGGCTGTTTCCTTCATCGGGTTCCTCCTCTGAAACGAGAGCGGGGCCGCCCCCGGAGGGACGGCCCCATGCGACGTTGCTTCCCGGGCTGGCGCCTAGAAGGGCGTGGCTCCCGCCGTCTCGGCGACCGGCTCCGCGTCTTCCTGCTCCTGCTCCCCGGAGCGGCCGTTGCCGTTCCCGTTGGAGTCGAGGAAGACCACCTCCTGGGCGTGGATCTCGGTGCGGTGGCGGCGCTGACCGTCCTCCGTCTCGTACGTGTTCTGGGCGAGGGAGCCGGCCACGTAGACGCGGTTCCCCTTCTTCACGTACTCGGCGACGGCCTCGGCCTGCTTGCCCCAGCAGACGACGGAGTGCCAGTCGGCCTCCGTCTCGCCGTTCTGGCGGCGGCGGTCGGTGGCCATCCTGAGCTGGCAGATGGCGGTGCCGTTCTGCGAGTACTTCAGGTCGGGGTCGGCCCCGACGCGGCCCAGCAGCTCGACTCGGTTGATCGTCCGTGACATTTCAAAATCTCCTCTGTGTGGTGGTGGTTGGCGTCATGGATGGGGGTAGCGGGGGACCCGCACCCGGGCGGATGGACGGCGGTGCCGCCCGAAGGCGGTCCCGTGGTGGGCGCTCGTCGCGAAGGGGAGCGTCGGGGCGTGGTGGTCAGGCGGCCTTCGGCTCGGCCTCCGCCTCGGAGGACTGGAGCTTGCGGGCCATCGCCTCGATGAGGCTCGTGAGCTCGGAGACCGGCAGCTCGTCGAGGTTCCGGCCTGTGCGGCTGCGCACGGCGTCCCGCACCTGGGCCTCGTCGAAGCCCTGCCTGCGCCCCAGCGAAACGATCGTGCGACGCAGCGCGGGGGACACGTCGCCCGGGGCGCCATCGCCGTAGAGGCTGTTCCCGAATTGCTCGCCGTAGCTCCGCAGGGCGCGCTTGAGGGCGTCCGTGACGCAGCCCTTCCATGCCGTCTCGTGGCCCTCGGCCGTGTCGTCGGCGACGGCCTGGAAGCCGACATCGGTACGCGGCTGCGAACCGGCGACGGTCACCCGCACGGTGGCGGCGTAGGCCCGCCAGGGCTTCGCCTCCCCCGTCTTCGGGTCGACGCTCTCGCCCTCGCGGAGCGTCACGTCGCCGACCAGTTCGTATCCCCAGCCGCCGAAGCCGAGGATGCGGTTCGCCTGTTGGATGGCGGCGTGACCCTCGAGGTAGGCGAAGCTGCGCCCCTTGCGCCCCTTGCGGTGCGAGACGAGGCCCTCGTCGAGGAGCTCGCCCAGCTTCTGCGTGACGGCGGGCGGGAGCCTGTCCCAGAGCAGGTCGATCTCGCCGGCGGGCTCCGGGTGGGAGCCGTTGCGGCTCCCGTTGAGGGTGGCGGTGGTTCCGTTGTTCATCTTGTTCTCCTTGGTGGTGTGACTCGGTTGATGCGGGCCTCCCGGGGGAGACCCGTGGGCGGGGCAGGACCCCGGCGGGTAGCGGTCATCGCGCCTCCTTCCGGTGGGCGTCTGGTCCGGCGGGCACACGGATCCGCCCCGGCCCCGCTGGGGAGCCGGGTGGTCGGTGCCCGTCGGTGGGATGGGTGGGTTAGCGGGCGGCGGTGGCCGCCCGTTCGAGCAGGCGCAGGAAGACTTCCTGGCCCTGCGAGTGGATTGCCAGTTCGGCCACGTCGGCGACGCCCTCGGGCAGGCTCACGACGGTGGCGTGGCGGCCGAGCAGGCCGGCGAGCCGCGCCGCGGCCTCGCGTCCGGCGGTGTCGTTGTCGAAGGCGAGGAAGACGTGGGGGCAGCCCCTGAGGGCGGCCGCCACGCGCTCCATCCCCTGCGTGCCAAGGGCGGCGCAGGCGGGCAGTCCCCACTCGCCCAGGACGAGCCAGTCGAAGACGCCTTCGGCGACGACCACCCACGGCGGGGCTGGGCCGAGCCGTCCCAGCCCGAGCACGGGCTTCGGGCCGGGCAGCGCCTGGAAGCGCGGCGAGCGCTCCCGGTCGATGGCGCGTCCCCCCAGCCAGCGGACGCGTCCGCCGGCGATCTCGGGGATGACCACCATGCCGGCGAAGCGCTCCGCGCCCCCCTCCATGAACAGCCCGCTCTCGCGGACCCGTCCGGCGGCGAAGCCGGAGGATGTGAGCGCTTGGCGCAACCCGCTCCCCGGCGCGAAGCCCAGGCCGAGCCGTGCGGCCGTAACGAGGCCGACCCCTCGCGAGGCGAGGTACGCCCTCGCCTCGGGACTGCGTCGGAGTTTCCCTGCGTAGTACCGCGCCGCCGCCGTCAGCAGCGCCGGGTCCCGCGGAGGGAGTGGCGGGGTGGTTTGGCGGCGCCGGGACGCCGCATGTCGGATGGGATGTGCGGTCGGTGGCGCGGCGTCGAGCCGCCGGATCGCCTCCGGCAGGCTCAGGCCCTCCGTGCGCTGGAGAAAATCCAGCACGTCGCCGCCCTCGCCGCAGCCGAAGCAGTACCAGCGCTCGGTGTCGGCGTAGACCGTGAAGCTGCTTCGCGCCTCCTCGTGGAAGGGGCAGACGCCCTGGCGGACGCGGCCCCGGCCGCGCAGCCGCACGCCCGACGCCTCGGCCACGTCGCCCAGCGGGTGGCGCTCCTTGAGCGCCGCGATGTCGACGGGTACGTGCGCGGCGACCATCACGAGCCGCCCTTCGCCAGGGGCTGGACGCCCCGCAGGCTACGCCGCGAGACGGTCTTGCCGGGGCGCCAGCGCATCCCCAGGACGGCCAGCGCCTCGAGCGTCCCGCCGGGATGAGGGGCGAGCACGGCGGCTCGCCCGCTGGCGGGTCTGTAGAGCAGGGTGCCCGGCTCGACGAAGCGCCTGCGCGCCACGTCGAGCCACTCGCTGTACGCCCAGCGTGCCTCCTGGTCCGTGGCCCCCTTCAGGTCCGCACCGGCGAGGAGCGCGAGCGCCCCGTCGAGGTCGCCCGCCTGCCGCAGCCGGCGGGCGTCGTGGACGGAGAGGGTGAGGCTCTGCTTCGGCGCCTCCGGGGCCGCGCCGAAGATGGTGTTGATGAGCTGGTCCACCAGCTCTTCGAGGCTGCGGCCGGGGCGGTTTCCCGCCACCTCCGCAGCCGTATCGTTCACTGTCGTTGTCGCCATCGTCATTGGGGAACTCCTTCCGGTGTTGTCGTGGTCGCTGGGTCATGCGCCCTCGCGGGCACGAAAAGGGGCCGCCTCCGGAGAGACGGCCCCATGGCCGGGTGGATGTGGTGGGGCGAAAGCCCCGGGTCGTCAGGAGCGGAAGGCCCTCCTCGCCCTGCCGGGAAGCCCCGTGAGGAGCGCCCCGGCAACGCCGAGGGCGGCGACGTTCGCAAGCGCCGTCTCAACCCCGTGGCCGAGCATCAACGGCGCCGCTACCAGCGCCACCGCCCCCGTGGCGAGGGCGACCCGCCGGCCCGGCCAACGCCTCCGTGGAGAGCGGGAAGCGGTCTCGGGGACGGGCTCGTAGGCCGTCCAGATGGGCAGCCCGATGAGGCCCTCGAGAGCCGTGACGACCTGGCCCCGCGTGCAGCCGCCGCTGTGGCAGCGCACGTCGATGCCGTTGCCGTCGGGGCGCTGCCGGAACGCCAGTCCGTCGGGCTCGTCGCCCTCGTGGCAGACGGCGTCGCTCGTCCGGAACCAGCCCCGCTCGAAGCTCACTTCGTGCGGGATGAGGCTCGCGATGCGGCCCGCGCTCGGTCCGGTGTACTGCTGGGCCCTGGCTCGCAACTCCATGGCGTCTCCCTGTGGTGCGTGCATTCCCGTGACCTCCTTCGTCACTGCGTGCTCGTCGTTGACTGGCGACCCGCGCCGGCATCCGGGCTCGGGTCTGGCTGGCTGCTGTTGCTGGACGCACTCCGCCCACGGTCGGATGCCGGACCGGGGAACGGGGTGGCTATGCCGCGCGAATGCGAAGCGGCCGGGCTGCGAACGGCTCGCGGACCGGCTCGGTGCAAGGCGCGGCGGACGTGGGTTGGAGGGTGGGGTGCGGGACGCACCTCTCCCAGGGACTCCGGGGCCGGGCGCTGAACGCGAACCCGCCACGCGGAACTCCCGGCCTTCGAAGCGACCTCGGGGGAGCAAGCTCAACCCTTCGGCTGCCTCCCGCTGCGGGAAGCGGTGTCCCTCACTGGACGTTTCTCAGGAGAGCAAGGCTCGATCCGTCGGGCGGTCCGGGTCCGGGAAGAACCCTCCAGGTTTCTACGGCTGGAAACGCTGGAAAAGCCGGAAACTGCGTTCGAGTGTCGAAGGGTGGGCGTCTTGCCGTCAAGCGCGGCTTTTCCCGGCCCTTACCTGGGCGGGCGGCCGAGGGTGAGCAGGCGCCGCAGGAAGCGCCAGCGGAGCGCCCGCCGGCGTTCGCGGTGCGCGTTGCGCAGCGACCGCCGCCGCCGCCATAGCTCCTCCTCGCGGCGGAACGCGTCCCAGGGGTAGGTGTCCGGCGGGAGCGTCAGTCCATGCTCGCCGACCAGGACGAGCTCGAGTTCGCACATCCGCACCCAGCCGCGGGCGCGCTCCACGCGGCTGCCGTCCGCGCCTAGGAACGCGGCGCGGGCCTCCCGCCACTCGACGACGAGGGGGGTCGCGTCGCCGTAGACGAGCTCCTCGCCTGTCTCCCGCTCCAGCGTCACCAGTTCGGGATGGTCCCGCCGGGGCTTCGTCACCCGCGGCTCGCCGATCACCGGCTGCCGCGCGACTCCGCGCACCAGGGGCGGGACATCCGCCCGCGCCCCTTCGGGGGCGACCGCGCTGGTGCGGGGCGGTTCCTGCGTGCCCACCCCGGTCCGCTCCGGCTCTTGGGGTGGTGCCTCGTTCTGCTCCGCCGCCCGTGCTGGCGGCTCGGTCGGTTCCGGTTTCTGCGTGTCCGTCCCGGTCTGTTCCCGCTTCTGTGCCAGTGGCTCGATCGGTTCCCGCACCCGCGCCTCCGCCTGGGCGGCGGCGAGCGCCTCGACCTCCCCGCGCAGCTCCTTGATGCGTTCCGGCAACTCCCGCTCAAGGGCGCCCACCCGCCGTTCCAGGGCGTCCCTGCGTACCCGGCGCCGGGCGGCGTTCTGGCCCGCCGGTGTCCGCGCCTGTCGTTCCACCGTGCGGACGAGCCGGGGCGTCAGGCGGCCCTCCTTCAGGACGCGCCAGAGCGTCTTGCGGTCGACGCCCAGGAGCGCCGCCGTCTTGCCGGGGCCCACGTCGTCGACGAGGTCGTGCAGCACGCCGAGGAGCCGCGCGCTCGTCTCCCCGTCCGGGTGCTGCTGGTTCGTCGCCTGGTCGGGGTGTTGCTGCTCGTTCACGGGGTGCTCCTTCGCTCCCTGACGCCTGTGTTGGATGCCCCATTTGCCCCAAATGCCCCAGGCGCCCGGTGGAACGGGACCTTCTCCGGAAGTGCCGTCCGTGCCACGCCTGTAGGGGGCTGTTTCCCTTGAAGGCACAGGGGTTCTGGGGACGAGTGCCACACCTCGAAAACCATCGATCTCCTGTACAGCCCGCTGACATGAGACGCGCCCCGGAGCGCGGGCGCAGTCCCACCGGCGGGACTGCATCGATGTAGTCGCGTGCGCGGGACTGTGTTCGGGCGCGCTCCTCCACAAACTCCATCGCCCTCACCACCACGACTCAGGGAGGTCACGGTGCGACAGCAATCAGGAACCACATCCGGTAGGGGCAGACGCCTGCGGGCGCTGGGCGCCGCCCTGCTGCTGGCGGCGCTCGCGGCCGTCCCCTCGAGCGGGACCGCCCTCGCCCAGGAGCCGCCCGACCCCGACTCCCCGATCGTGCTCGTCAACGCGGACGACGAGGACCTCGTCGAGCGCAAGAAGGACGGGCGCTTCATCGCCCGGCCCGTCTTCGACCGCGAAATGCCGATCGTCTACTTCGGCGTGCGCGACGGCGACACGGGCGAGTGGGTCGTCCCCATGTACCGCGTGCGCGGCGGCGAGAAGGAGCGCCAAGACGGCTGGGAGTACTCCTTCGAGTACCCCTTCGAGGACGCTCAGCCGCAGCTCGACCCCGAGCGCCCCTATCTGCTCGTCATCCTCGCGAAGAGCTGGGCGGAGGTGAACGGGCACTTCTACGCGGTCATCCCCATCCACCAGCCCGGCGGTATCTGGAACAAAGTGCTGGGCGCGCTTGACCCCGAGCGCTGGGGCCGGGCGATCGCCGGCTGGGTGATCGAGGGCGCGCACGGGATGCTCTGCGGCGTCGTCGAGCGCGCCTCGGGCGCAGACGCCGCCACCTGCGAGGCGACCCCGTGAGTGACATCTTCACGGGCACGCCCGCGGGCCTTACCTACGACCACGAGATCGTGCGCCAGGCGTGGATGGCCGTCTGGGTCATCACTTCGGGCGCGCTCGTCGTGATCGTCGGCTGGATGGGCATCAGCCTCATCATCGGCGACCACCTCGGCCGGGCGCAGGCGGGATGGCGCGAACTGGTTCCGCGGCTCGCGCTCGGGCTCGTCGCGGCCGCCGCCTCCCTGTGGTGGTGCGCGCTCGTCATCGACATCGCCGACGCCGTCTCCGGCTTCATCGCCGCCGAGCTGGGCGTCACCGCGGGCGACATGCTGCGCTCGACGCTCCAGACGCTGCTGCGGGCGGTGCAGGTCGGCAGCGTGGGCATGGCCCTGCTGCTGGCGCTGATCTACCTCGTCTACGCCTTCTTCGTCCTCTACCTCGTCGTGCAGATGGTGCTGCGCCTGGCGCTGATCGACATCCTGCTGGCACTCGCGCCGATCGCGCTCGGCCTCTGGATCCTCCCCCACACGGCGGGCTGGGGGCGGCATTGGCTGCGCCTCTTCATGACGACCGTCTTCCAGCAGGCGATCCAGCTCGTGGCGCTGGCCCTGGGCATCGGCTTCCTCAACCAGTACGCCGCGATCGGCGGCGGCGATGCGATGCAGGACCTCGCCTGGAAGCTCCTGATGTCGCTGGCCTTCATCTACCTGGCGACGCGCGTGCCCTCGATGCTCGGCAACGCCGGCACCTTCGACGCCTGGCTGCACACCCTCTACTTCGGCATGTCCCTGCCCGGCTCGCTGGCGCGTTCTGCGCGGTCGGTGGGGCTGCTCGCGGGCGGCGGCGCGGCGGGCGGTCCCGCCGGGGCCGCACTTGCCGCCGGGGCAGCCGGGGCCGCCGCGGGCGCTGGTGCGTCCGCCGCCTCCTCCGGCGTGGGCTCGGCGGCCCAGTCCTCCACGCCCTCAGCCGGCGGCAGCAACGCCGCGCCCGGCTCGGGCCTGCCCCGCAGCAGCGGCGAGTAACCCCCACTCAGAACGACGAATGGAGGAGGAGCGCGATGTGCCGGTTAGGCGAGACAAGAGCAGCACCGAGAGACGAACAGCAACACACCACACACGCGAAGGAGCGAAACAAATGGAAGACCTGGTTCAAACGATCTCCAACCTGGTGGGCATCCTGCTCGGGGTCGTCGGCGCGATCGGCGTCGGCTTCTTCATCTACGGGTCCTACCTCTACCTCACCGCCTCGGGCGCGCCCCACCAGATGGAGCGTGGCAAGAGCGCGATGATGACCGCTTTGGCCGGCATCGTGCTGGCGATGGTGGCGTTCGGCGTCGTCGAACTCGTGATGGACGCCGTCGTCAACCCTGCCGTCGACATCGGCGATGTGCCCGACCCCAACAGCTCGTCGTCCGATGGGGACGGGGGCTAGCGATGCGAGCGCACGAAGTCCCCACCCACGTGCAGGCCGAGGACCGCGTCCTGCTGTGGTTCACCTTTCCCCAGATCGTGGCGATGACGGCGGTCGCCGCCCTCGCCTACGGTCTCTACTACTACGCACCCGTCGGTCCCGCCGGGGTGCGCATGGCCGCCGCCGTGCTCTTCGGGCTCGGGGGACTGGCGGTCGTGGCGGGGCGCATCGGGGGCAGGCGGTTGCCGCTTGTGGCGGCCGACCTGCTCAGGTACGCGCTGGGGGCGCGGCGCTACGCCGGGCCTCCCTCCGAGCTGGTGCGGGCCGAGCCGCCCGCGCCGACATCGCCGTCGGAGCCGAACGGCGACGCGCTGCGCCTGCTGGCGCGGCGCGCGCTGCGCCGCACGCGGCGGACGAGCCAGAAGCGGAAGGAAGGCGAGCGCCGCAACGGGCGCCTGCCCTTCCGCCGGCGAACGGCGGGCAAGCAGCCCGCGAGCGAGCGGCCGCCGGCGACGTCCGACGAGCGCGAGCAGAGGCGCGGCTTCTGGAAGAGCTTCCTGGTGGCGATCGCCCTGGCGCTGATCGTGCTCAGCGCGCTGCCTCTCGCGGTGACGCTTGCGGACAGTCCGGCGGACGAGGGCTGGACCTCCGAGGAGATCGAGTTCCAGCCCCCGCCGGTGGTGTCGGGGCGCCGGCTCTTCGTCGAGGGTCTCACGGTCAGCGGCGAGCGGGCCGAAGTCGTTCTGCGGGCGGCTACGGACCTGGACCTGCGGGTGCGCGTCTACGGCGGCCGCGATGGGGAGGCGGCCCGCTACTACGCGACGGCCTCGCTCGATGAGGGCGAGCGCGTGACGTACGACCTGCCGCTCGACGGTCCGAGCCCGTCGCTCGTTTTCTCTTGGCGGGACGAACTCGGGCAGGCGGGCGCCCTCAGCCTCGACGGCGAGCGGATCCCCTACCCGTTGCCCACGGTCGTGGGGGAGCTCTGCAACCTGCGAGTCACCTCGCTGGGCTGGACACCGGGCGACGTCGAAGGAGCGGTCGCCTCGGACTGCGTGGCCGGCGTCGACGAGGTCCTCGACCTCGAGATGGTCGCGGGGCACGCCAGCGTCACGACCGCGACTCGGCTCCAGGCCGAGGTCACCGCCATCACCGGGACCGTCACGGTCACGTCCGGCGTGCGGCAGACCACCGTGGCCTTTGTCGCGGGCGGCGAGACTCGCTTCCGGCTGCCCGGCGCGGCGGGCGAGGGCGTCCAGAGCGTCGCCGTCGAGGCGGCGCTGCAAGCAACGCTGCGCATCGCGCTGCCGCCGCTCGTGCGGCTCACCCACCACCCGGAGCGCACCGAGGGCCTCACGGAGACGGCGGTGGTAAGCATCCCCGCTTACGGGGACACGGTGACCGAAACGGTGACCATCCCCAACGAGGACGGGACGTTCACGGAGCACAGCGTCACGGCGAGCTGCTCCGTCCCGGCCTCGACGGTCAGCCAGGACGTCGTCTTCAGCGTCGTCCACGCCGAGCGGATCGAGGCCGCGGTGGTTGAGCGAGCGCCGCTGATGCGGACCCGTGAGGAGACGCTCGCGCTTGCGTCGAGCCTCTGGGCAGACGACGCCTACGTGGCGCTCGCCGTGCCGGAGCCCGAACCCGATCCCACACCCGTCACGCCGGTACCTGCCGGTGCAGGCGACCTGCGCGACTGGTTCGAGGACCTCGGCTGGGAGTGGCCCTGGTGAAGCGTATAGCGACCGCCCTGCTGCTCTGCGGGGTCGCGCTGGTCACGGCCGGCGCGGCCCCGGAGGAGGAGCGGGCCATGCTCGACGCCTTCGACGCGGCGCTCACGGCGATGGCCTACGCCGCAGCCGGGCTGACGGTCTTCTCGCTCGTCTGGGCGGGCTTCCTGCTCATGGCCGACGGCGCCGAGGAGCGCGGCCTCGGGCGTGCTCGCAGCGCCGTCTTCCTGGCCGTGGCCGGCCTCGCGCTCGTGCTCTCGGCCAAGGGCGTCGCCGCCCTCCTACGCGCGGGCGTCCTCCCCTTCTTCACCCCCTGACCCTCACGCAAAGGACGATCACGATGAGACAGCTACTCGAACTGATGAAGCGCGGGACGGCCCTCCTGCCCGGCAGGGATGCCGCTTCCGCACCACCGGCGGACGGCGTGGATCCGACGCCTCAGACCGAGGCCCCTGAACCCAAGGCCCCGCCGGGCCTCCCGCTCGCCTTCATGCTCTCGCACCTCGAGGACGACGGCCCGGTGCGCCTCGACGGCCAGAAGCTCGGCGTCTGCGAGGTGCTGGGGCTGGAGCTGGACGAGCCCAAGCTCGGCGCCTTCGCGGGCGCCCTCAACGCCTGCGACTTCCCCCTCCAGCTATTGGTGCGCCAGCACCCGCCGGGCCTCGGCAAGCTGCGCGACGATCTTGAGGCAGCGCAGCCCGGCGGCCTTCCGCCGCGGACACGTGCGGCTGCGGAGTCGCTCAGGCGGTTGCTCGGCGAGCTGGAGACGCGCGAGGGCATCCTCGACCGGCGCTTCTACGCCGTCTGCGAGCACGAGCGCATGGACGAGCTGTGCTCCCTCCTCGTGCGAGCGGGACTCTCCATCCACCCGCTCGCGGGCCGCCAGCTGCGCATGCTCATGCTCACTTCGGCCCTCGGCGGCTCCCCCAGGGAGTTCGACGAGAAGACCGCCGTTGAGGTCGAGGTCAACCGCCGCGAGGTCAGGGTGGGCGATCACCTCGCGCGCTCCCTGCACCTTGGGAAGTGGCCGCGCTCCCTCTCCCCCGGCTTCCTGCAGGGGCTGCTGGCGGCGGGCGCGCCCATGGACCTCTCCCTCCACCTCGGCCCGATCCCGGCCGCCGTAGCGGCTCGCACGCTGGAGTGGCAAAAGGTGCGCTTCGAGTCGGCCCAATCGCTCTCCCTGCGCAAGGGCAAGAGCCTCTCCTCGGAGGCCGAGATCGCGCTCGAGGACGTGATGCGGCTGCGCGACGAGGTGCAGCGCGGGCGCGAGCGCCTTTTTCACGCTTCGCTCTCCCTCACCCTGCACGCCCCCGACGAGGAGTCCCTGGCGGAGATCACGCAGACGGCGAAGGCTCACTTCGCCTCGACGCTGGGGAAGCTCGACGCGCTCCCCTTCCGCCAGCGCGAGGGCTTGCTTTCGACGCTCCCGCTGGGCCTCAACGCCGTCGCCTCGTGGCGCACGCTCGACACCACCTCGCTGGCGATGCTGTACCCCTTCTCGCCGCCCGACCTGGACACGCGCGGGGGCGACCTGCGCGGCATCGACCTGCGGGCCTCCTCTCCGGTCGTCTACGACCCCTGGGACGGCACCCACCTCAACGCCAACACGGCCGTGCTCGCGCGCTCCGGCTCGGGGAAGTCCTTCGCGACCAAGCTGGGCGTGCTGCGCGGGCTCTGCCGCGGAGTCGTCGCCTACGTGATCGACCCCGAAGGCGAGTACGCCGACATGGCCCGCGCGGCAGGCGGGCGCGTGCTCTCCCCGGGCGTCGAGGGCGAGGGCATGAACCCCTTCGTGATCGACTCGGGCGACCCCGAGGAGCTATTGCAGCGCATCGGCAGCCTCAGGCGGCTGATCGAGGTGATGGTCGGGGAGCCGCTGGGAGCGGAGCGCCGAGCCGCCCTCGACCACGCCCTCGCCGCCTACTACGCGCAGCCGCGCGAGCGCACCGGCTTCGGCGACTTTTTCACGTTCCTGAAGGGTGACGAGGCCGATGGCGATCCTGGCCTGGCGAAGCTCTTGCGCCCCTTCGCCACGGGCTCTCTCCGGCATCTGCTCTCCGACGAGGGCGACGACCTGCTCACGAACGAGGCGCTGGTGACGGTCTTCGACCTGCACCTGCTGGAGCCGGAGCTGCGCCCGGCCGCCACGATGGTCTGCACGGAGACGGTCTGGGCCGCCGCCGCGCGCGACCCGAGGCCCCGCCTGCTGGTCGTGGACGAGGTCTGGTCGATCATGCAGCACCCCGAGGGCGCGGCCTTCATGGTCTCGATGGCGAAGCGCGCGCGGAAACACCGGCTGGGGTTGCAGTTCATCACCCAGGACGTGCAGGACCTCCTCTCCGAGGATCCCTCGCGCGCCATCACCGGCCACAGCGGGCGCGCGCTGCTCCAGAACGCCGCCTTCAAGCTCCTGCTCCAGCAGGACGCCGCCGCCATCCCCACCGTCGGCGATGCCTTCGACCTGCCCGGGGACCTGCAGCGCTGGCTGCTCTCCTGCCCGCGCGGAGACGGGCTGCTGCTCGCGCGCGGCAACCGCTTCCCCATCCGCATCGAGGCCACGCCCGAGGAGGCCGAGCTGATCGAGTGGCGGCCGGCCTCGCAGCGCGACCCGCAGGCAACCACGACGACCAACAGTGAGACGGAGGACCAGGACCGATGACCACGACCGCGCTCCCATGACCCACCAACGCCAGACCACCCACGTTCAGAAAGGAGTCGCCAGATGCGACGCAACCCGGTCAACCGATCGAACGCCAACCACAACACCGAGAGGACAACCGGAATGCCAGTCGATCCCCTCACGACCACCCCGCGGGAGCCCGTGCTGCTGGCGGTGACGCCGCCGCGCACGGGCGAGCGCACCGTGCTCGGCGTCGAGAATCTCCTCGCCTCGATCGCCGTCCCCGAGCCCTTCTCGCTCGAGCTCTGCGGCGACGCCGGGGGCGTCACCCTGCTGGCGCGCTGCCGCGACGACGAGGTCGTGCGCCGGCAGCTCTCCGCCCACTACCCCCAGGCCCGCATCCAGCAGCTGGAGCGCGAGGAGGATCCCCTCGTGCTCGCCGAGGGCGAGCAGGCCTGGCACACGCGCCTGCGCGCCGGCGGTCCCGAGTACGCGCCCCTGCGCGTCTTCGCGGACGACGACCTGCTCGACGCTGGCAGCGATCCCCTGATCGCCCTCCTCGGGGCGCTCTCGGCGCTGCGACTGGGGGAGCGCGTCGTCTCGCGGCTGCTGCTGCGTTCGCTCGGCCCGGACTGGTCGCAACCGTACCAGCTGAAGGCCCACGAGCCTCCGGCAGCGCAGCAGAAGGACTCGTACCAGATCAGCGAGTCGCGCCGTCACCGCCTGGACATCGCCGGGGCGGCGCTGCTGGCGGTGGCCGCGTTCCCCGCCGTCAAGGGCTACCAGTGGTGGCAGGCGGGCGAGGAGTGGAAGACGGTCGCCCTGGGGGCGGGTGTCTCCCTCGCCCTCGGCCTGGCGGGCTGGGCCTGGGCGCGCTGGCAGCGCTCGCGCAACCGCGTCTATGACCCGCTCCTGATCAAGGAGAAGGTCTCGCGCATCGCCTTCGAGGCGGAGCTGCAGGTCACCGTCATCCTCCCCGCGGGCGACCAGCGCGAGCGCGCCCGCGAGCTGCTCGGCCAGGTCGCCACCGCCTACCGTCACTACGACCACCCGGCGGGGCCGAGCTTCCGGGTCGGCGGGATGCAGCCCGGGCCGTCCGACCGCACCGCCATGACGCCGCCCGGTGGTGGCCTCTTCGGCGGACGCAGCGTGCTCGGCGTGCGCGAGGCGGCCTGCCTCTGGCACCCGCCGGGTGCGAAGGACGAGACGCCGCTCGTGGCCCGCTCCGGGGCGAGGGTGCTGCTCCCGTCCGCCGGCAGCGTTGCAAGCGGCGCGCTCGTGGGCAGGACGACGACGGGCGACCCGAAGGACATCCGCTTCCCCGACGGCCTCACGCGCAGCCACCACCTCTACGTGGCGCGCACGCGCATGGGCAAGTCGACGCTCATGCAGCACCTCGTCGCGCACCGCCTCCAGGAGAAAGCCGCCGGGCGCGACGGCGACGCGATCGTCGTCATCGACCCCCACGCCGACCTCGTGGAGAGCATTCTCCAACAGGTCCCCGAGTCGTTGGTCGACCAGGTGCGCCTCGTCGACCTCGCGGGCGGCGACGGCTACCCCGGCGTCAACCTGCTCGACACGCGCGTCTTCGCTGACCGCGACCGCACGGCCGACTCGGTCGTGCGCGTGGCGCGTGGGCTGTGGGAGCAGTGGGGGCCGCGCATGCAGTCGATCCTCGAGCAGGTCGTCAAGACCCTGCACGAGCACAACGCCCACCCCGACACCCCGGCGGAGGAGCAGTACACGATCCTCGACGGGTTGCGCCTGCTCACCGACGACAAGTTCCAGTCGCTTGTGCGTGAGCGGGTCACAGACGAGTTCCTGCTGGACTGGTGGGCGCGCGACTTCGCAACGAGTACCGCGCCGACGCGCTCGCGCCCGTGCAGACGCGGCTCTCCTACTACGCCTCCTCGAAGCGGGCGCGCGCCATCCTCGGCCAGCCCCGCTCCACCATCGACCTCCGCAGGACGATCCTCGACGGGGGCGTGCTGCTGGTCTCGACGGCCCAGGGCGCGGCGGGGCGGGACGTGGCCGCCCTGATCGGGTCGTCGGTCCTCAACCTCGTCGACGCCGTCATCCGCGAGCAGGGCGATCTGCCGCCCGAACGGCGGCGGGGGGTGCTCGTCGTGGTGGACGAGATGCAGTCCATGCCGGGCGTCGACTACGAGTCGATGCTGAGCGAGCTGGGGAAGTTCGGGGCTTCGCTCGTGCTGGCCACGCAGAGCCTGGCCAAGCTCGACGACCTCTCGCCCACGATGCGCGACACCGTGCTCGCCAACATCGGCTGCCTCGCCGTCTTTCAGGTGGCGGGGGCGGACGCGCGCCAGCTCGTCTGGGAGCTGGACCGCGAGCGCGTCTCCGAGGAGGACATCGTCTCCCTCCCGGCGCATCACGCCTACGTGCGCGCGACGGTCGGGAGGGAGCGCACCCCCGCCTTCTCGATGGAGGTGCTCAGGCCGGAGGAGGGGAGCCCCCAGACCGCCGCGCGCATCCGCTCGGAGGCGTCTTCCTACCTGCTCACGGAGGAGGAGATCGCGGCCCAGCGGGCCGAGGGGGGCAGGCGCATCCAGCGCTGGATCGACGAGCGCGAGGAGGCCGCCAGGGCGGAGTCCGAGGCGAAGGCCGGGAACGCGGAGGCCAGTCCCTCTCCCCGGAAAGCCGGTGCGTCGGGGGAGGAGCGGCGCGGGAAGCGCGCGCGCAGCAAGCGCAACCAGGCGCGGGACGGCGCCTCTCCGGAGGACGAGGCGTGAGGGTCGAACGCGAGCTGCTGGGGCTGCTCGGGGAAGCGCCCTTCCTCGACCGGCTGGAGGCGGCCGCCCTCTCCGGCTGGTCGAGGGGCGCTGTCTACGCGGCCGTGGGGAAGCTGGGGGAGGCGGGACTCGTTGCCTCCCTCCCCCACTCTTCCGAGCTCATCGCTCCGACGCAGCGTTACCACCTCACGCTCGCCGGGCTGCGCCGGCTCGCGGAAGAGGAGGGCCGGAGCCTGCGCGAGCTGCTGCGCGCGCGGCCGCTCACGGCGCACTGGCGGCGGCTTCTGCTGGAACGCCTCGACGCCGTGGCTGCCGTCTACCGGCTCGCTTCGGCGATCGCTGGCCAGGACTGGCCGCTGCGCTTCCGCTGGTACCGGGCGCAGCCGCTGGACGCCGCCGTCGCCATAGCGGACGGGCGCAGCCTCTTCCTCGTGCGCCAGGGCGGGACGGCCGACCGCACCTCCTTCGCCAAGCGCCTCTGGCGGCTGCGCGAGGGACCGCGCCCGGGCGCGTACCTCGTGCTCGTCCCCGACGCGGTGCGCCTGCGTCACACGGCCCGGCTCATGGCGGAGGCCCCCGCGCCCGCCTTCCTCGCCCTCGAGCGCGACGCCGTCGCCGCCGGACCGGGCGCGCGCGTCTGGCGCTCCGCGGCGGGCTCGCCCTGGCTCTCGCTCGGCGAGGTCCTCGCGCATGTCGGGGATCGTCGCGCCTGGCCGCGGGAGGAGCCGCTGCCCCGCGCGATTGCGCCCCGCGACCTCCGCCCGGCGGGGTTGCGGCGGGCGCCCGGCCAGCTTCTCCCCGCCCTCCTCAAACCCGCAGAGAAGCGCGTCCTCGGCCTCGTCGCCGACTGGCCCTGGATCGAGCCCGCCCACCTGGCCGGGTTGCTGGGCGTCTCCGACCGGCGCGTGGCGCAGCTCCTGCAGCCGCTCGAGGAGGCCGCGCTCGCGAACCGCGTCTCGGGCAGGCTCGTCCTCTCCGACCGCGGGCTGACCCTGCTCGCGCGCCGCGACCGCTCCGCCGTCCACCTCGCCCTCAAGCGCTGGAGCGCGGAGCCGCTGGACCCGCACGGGCCGCCCGCCTGGCGCAACGTCTCAGGCAGGCGCAGCCGCCAGCTCCTGCGCACCATCGAGCATACCGCCGGCGTGCACTGGTTTCTCGCGGTGCTCGCGGAGCAGGCGCGGGAACGGAACCGCGAGCTCGTTCAACTCGACCCGCCGCACCGCGCCTCGCGCTACTTCCGCCACGGCGGCGTCCTGCACTCGGTCCACCCCGATGCCTTCGGTACGCTGGAACGGGAGGGCGAGTCCCGGTTCTTCTTCCTCGAGTGGGAGCGTCGCGCCGTCAGGCCCTCCACCATGGCCGCCCGCCTCGCGCCCTACCTGCGCTACTACGCCTCCCAGCGACCCACCGACGATCACGGGCTCCGCCCCGACGTGCTCGTCGTCTTCGAGGCCGAGCTGGCCGCCCACCACTTCCTGCGCGTGGCCGCCGCCGAGATGAAGCGCGCCCGCGTTGAGGTCCCGCTCCGGGTCTCGCATCGTGCGCTGCTGGAGCGGACGGGACCGCTGGGTGCGGTCTGGCGCGTGCCGGGCGCCCCTGCACCCCCTACGCCAGGGCCGTCCCATGCCCTGCCCTCGCCCAGCCACGAGGAGAGCATCCGTGCGTAGGGGGAGGCCCCGCCTCCCGCGCTATCGCGGCGATCCGGTAATCGCCGGCCACGCCGTACGCGCGGGCACGGGGAGGTTGCCGTGCGACTTCCCCGTGCGTCTCAGGCGCCTGAAGCGCCTCGCCGGTTGCACCTGGGAGGATTTCGCCGTGGCCCTTGGCGTCGAGCGCAAACGCGTCCTCGGCTGGCTCAGGGGCGCCGAACCCCACGGGGGCGCCTATCACGCGCTGATCGCGGTCGCCTCCCGCATCCCGGGGGGGCTGCGCATCCTCCTCGGCGAGGACATCCTCGCGAACCTGCGGGAGGACTGAGGCGATGCCGCGACGCGCACGCGTCCCCCTGACCGGCGAGTTCGGCCCGGCGATCGTGACAATCAAGAAAGCCTCCGGGCTGACCTGGGAGGAGCTGGCACGCCTGCTCGGCACGAATGCCGTCAACCTCTGGCGCTGGCGCAACGGCGTGCGCCCCGACACCGACCGGTTGCTCATCCTCCAGGCCTACGCCCGCAGCCTCGGCCTCGAACACGTCCTCCCCGTGGCCATCCTCGACCCCGAGCCCTGAGCCCGGGTTGCACCCATGCAGTCCCGCGCGCGGGATTACCTCCCTGGCCGAGCAGATCGGCGACATGGAGGCCTATTGCGAGGAGCGTGGCTACAACTATCACCGCGCGCTACCAGGAGGTGGGGCGCGGCTGGTCAAAGAAGCGCCCCGAGTTCCAGCGCATGCTCGCCGACGCCAGGGACGGGCGCTTCGACACCATCGTCTGCTGGAAGTCCGACCGCCTCAGCCGGGAATGTACCCCGCCGCCGCCCTCCTGGAGGTCGTCGAGGCACAGTGCATCGGCATCGAGGTGGTTATGGACGGTCAGTACCAGCACGAGCGTCCGGGCGAAGCGGTCGTCGTCGTAGCGTTTCGCGGCACATTCGACGAGCCGCACGGCCTTGCTCGACCCAGCGGGCCCGCTCACCATCACTTAACTCGCCCATCGCTGCCGATTGTAGCGGGCGGTGTCCCTCTGTCTCGCTACTCGGGCAGTCTTGGGCACTCATGGCAAACCCTAATGAGTCTTCGTTGCCCGGACACTTCGACCCGCGTGAGCTGAGTGAGCACTCCGTAGGGCACCTCCACAGGCGTGAACGGTGGAGCAGCTTCCAATCGCGGTTGCCCCCGCCTGGCTCGCCACCGCCATGCGCCCGGCACACAGCTTCTGCGCCGGCGCCTCAGGCGCCGCTCCAGCACTGCGACGCGCTCCCGCAACTGCGGCGTCACCGCGAACTCAACCGCCGGCAGCCGTCCCTGCAGCGCGCTCGCGACCGGGGCAGTTCGGTCAGCTTGCGCCAGTGTTGCCACAGCGGCTACTCTTCGAGCAATCGGCAGAGCGGTCCGGCTTCGGGGAGCAGATACAATGTCCCAACCGAGTGTAGTTTCGGCGGTCCTCGATCTCCTGAAGCAACTGGTCCTTCTGCCCGTAACCATCGTGAGCGTCGTAGTCACGACGCTTTACTCGCCAGTCCCACTACCGGTGCCCGACTCGAAACCCCGAAAACGCCGTCGGCGCAACTAGGCCACCCATGCCTGAGGGGTAGCCGCTTCGTCAGCGGTTACCCCTCTCCAGCAGATAAGCTGCGCACCCTAGTGGTGCTGTTGATCAATGGGCCGGATCGGGGCAATGGTCTGCCCAGGCTTGGCGATGCTGTTGATAGGAGTCGGTCCGCACCCAGGAACCCACTGCTCGCAAGCACTGCCGACAGTATCTATGGCGGCCTCAATGACTGGTGCCACAACCTCTTCAATGACGGGTTGCACTACGTAGTAGTCAACCGTCTCGCAGATCAGCTCGACGGTGAATACTGCCTGAGCGTCAGGACCCTCGTACTCGGCCCACCGGTTGATGTCTGCCAAAATCTGGACAGGTCGGCACACAGGGAAATTTGGACGGCTCTCGCTAGCTGGGCCACTGGACACGGTAGGGTTGGCTGCTGCTTCGACGCCTGACTCCGGTACAGCAAAGTTGAACACCATAAGTAGCACTACTTATGGTGTTCAACTTTGAACTAAACAGCAAAGTTGAACACCATAAGTAGTGCTGCAACTGCGAGGAAGCCGAGTGACAGCCGTTTAGTGATACTTAGCAACTGGAACTCCTCTTGTTTGAGCTAGTCCGGCTTATACACCCCTTACTCTTCACTGTCCATAGGCGTGTCATGACCCTCATGCGTCGCTCCTTTACGCTACGACTCCGCCGCGGCAAACACGCTAGAGAGAGACCATGACTGATGTCGCCAGCCGCGCGTGCTCCAACCCTGATGTCCTCGTCAGCATCGACTGGGTCGCCGACAACCAAGATAGCCCCGGGATCCGCATCGTCGAGTCGAACGAGGACCAGATCCCCTTTCCCTCCGGTCACATCGCGGGCCGTGCAGGTCGGCTGGCCGACGGACCTGAACGACCAACTCCGCTGCGACTACCTGAACTGCGAGGGCTTCGACGCTCATGTCGCGCAGCGGCACCTCCCGAGACCACCGCCATCTTCTACGGCGACCGCGAGAACTGGCACACGGTCTACGTGCGAGTGAACTGCTGGGCGCGACGGGGTGTGCTGGAACGGGTCTTTGCGGAACTCCAGCGTGACCAGAGCGAAGCTCTCTATGACGGCACGTGTGTTCGTGGTGTACTCGCCATCCCGCTCGACAACGACAACGACAACGCCAACGTCGCCTCGCTTGACGAAGGCCGTATCGACGCCCCCCGGTGGCTGAACCCCTAACGCCTCCGCGAGGGAACTCGCTCCGGCATCCCTGATGGCCTCCGCCTCGTTTTGCCAGATGGACGTGCGTGCGTGCATGAACCCCCACGATGGCCCTGGAGTCAACGGCGTGCGCCCCGACACCGACCGGTTGCTCATCCTCCAGGCCTACGCCCGCAGCCTCGGCCTCGAACACGTCCTCCCCGTGGCCATCCTCGACCCCGAGCCCTGAGCCCGGGTTGCACCGATGTAGTCCCGCGCGCGGGATTACCTGCCGCGCGTTCCTCCACCACGCTGAACCGCGAGCCGCGCGTTCCGCGCGCAGCGGACGGGATGGACGAGATGGAGACGGGCGGCCAGTCGAAGCGCAGCGGATGTCGCCGGCGGAGCGGCCCGGAGCCTCGCGTGGTCGCCATCAAGGTCCGTCCCGCACCCGACGCCGAGGCTCGCCTGCGCCGCATCGCCGCGGTCCTGCTCGAGCACGCGACGCGCACCGCCCCGAAGACCGGAGACGGCGAGGGGCAGGAGGGCCGGTAGAAGCAACAGCGCCGGGCCGGGCGGGAGGCTTTGACCGCCTCGCCCCGGCTTCGCTACGCTGGCGGGACGAAGTGGCCCGGCGGTGTGGTGAGCACCCGGGGCCGTGGCGCCACCTGTGGCCAGGTGACGCGAGCCGCATGCTACCGCTCGTGGACCCGCCCCCACAGGGAGGCGGGTCCTTGTATTCGGAGGAGGCAGCCATGCCGGGAACCAGAACACCACGACCGTCCGAGAACCGCCGCGCCGCCATCTACGCGCGCGTCTCCGACAGGAGCCAGGCCGAGGAGGACAAGACCTCCATCGCCGAACAGATCGGCGACATGGAGGCCTACTGCGCGGAGCGCGACTACACCATCACCGCGCGCTACCAGGAGGTGGGGCGCGGCTGGTCCAAGCAGCGCCCCGAGTTCCAGCGCATGCTCGACGACGCCAGGGACGGACGCTTCGACACCATCGTCTGCTGGAAGTCCGACCGCCTCAGCCGTGGCATGTACCCCGCCGCCGCCCTCATGGAGGTCGTCGAGGCGCAGCGCATCGGCCTCGAGGCGGTGATGGACGCGATCGACATGAAGACCTTCGGCTTGATGGCCGCGATCGGCAAGATCGAGCTCGACAACTTCCGCGAGCGCGCCTCGATGGGCAAACGCGGCACCGCCAGGCAGGGCCGCATCCCCGTCAACAGCGTTCCCTTCGGCTACCGCATCACCGAGGAGGGCGCGCCCGCCGTCGACGAGGAGCAGGCCGAGGTGGTGCGGCGCATCTTCCGGCAGTACGTCCACGAGGGCATGGGCGGGCTCGCGATCGCCCAGCAACTCACGAGCGAGGGCGTCCCCACGAACGGACGCGCGTCACGCTGGCACGCGCCGCAGGTCAATCGCATCCTCCGCAACGAGACCTACTTGGGCACGTGGTGGTACGGAAGGGCCCGTCACATCGCCACCGACGACGGCACGCGCATCCACGAGCAGCCCCGCGACAGCTGGATCGGCGTGCCCTTCCCCCCGCTCGTGGACGAGGAGACCTGGGAGCAGGCCCAGGCGGTGCGGGAGCGGCGGCGGATCCGCGCCTCTCGCAACACGAAGGTGTTCCACCTGCTCCAGCACCTCGTCCGCTGCAGCGAGTGCGGCATGCTGATGGGTCCCCTTGCGAAGCGGCGCCAGACCGTCAAGCGCGGGGGGAAGACCTACCGCTACGAGTTCGAGAAGCCACGGCGCTACTACCAGTGCTACGGGATGAAGGCGCCGCACTCGCTGCGCTGTCGCGAGCGTCCCATGATCCGCGCCGAGCGGCTCGAGGGTCTGGTCTGGGGGGAGGTCAAGCGCGTGCTGGAGCATCCAGACCTGATCCTGGCCGGTCTGGCGGCGCTGGACGGCGATGCGGATGACGACGTGGCCGGCGAGGTCGCGCGTACGGAGCGGGAGCTGGCGGGCGTGCAGATGGAGGAGGACCGCGCCATCCGCCTCTACGTGACGGGGAAGATCAGCGAGGAACAGCTCGACCACCAGCGCCGCTTCATCGGCGAGCGGCTGGAGCGCCTGCGGGCACGGCTGGACGAGTACCGGACGAGGGCGTCGGCGCACGTTGACCAGCGCCTCGTGCTGGAGCGCGTCGTGGAGTGGACGCAGCGCGTCGGCGCCGGCCTCGACGACCTACCGGACGAGGAACGGCGCGAACTCCTCAACCTGCTCCTCGACGAGGCTACAATCGACGGCGAGAACAACGTCACGCTCACGCTCGCCATCCCGGGCGACGGGGATGCAGAGGGCGTTGTGCCAATTGTGGAACAGGGACCACCGACCACCGACCACCGACCACCGACCACCGACCACCGACCACCCCGCGAGGTACGCGATGACCCTCAGCATCGACGACGTCGACCTCTTCTGCCCCGAGACGCAGGAAGACTGGTACCCCTCCTACCGCGCCATCCTCGACCAGGCCCCCGTCTACCCCATCCCCGGCCAGGACATGTACCTCGTCTCCAAGTTCGAGGACATCGCCTGGATCGTGCGCAACCCCGACCGCTTTCCCCACAACTCCACCGGCAGCCACGGCCTCCTCATGAGCGAAGAGGCCAAGGCCTACCACGAAGAGCACGGCTACCCCCGCCTCCAGCCCCTCAGCACCAATCCCCCCGAGCACCGCCGCTATCGCGAGCTCGTCGACCCCTTCTTCTCCCCCGCGGGCGCCACCCGCCAGCGCGAGATGATTACGGCCACCATCGAGGAGCTCGTCGACGAGATCGTGGCGAAGCGCCGCGTCGAGTTCGTCGAGGACTTTGCCGTCCCCCTGCCCGTGCGCGTGATCACGCTCATGCTCGGCTTCCCCCTGGAGGACATCCCGCAGCTCCGTGTCTGGTCGAACGCCTGGGTCATGCCCTTCAAGCTGGGCCTCACCCACGAGGAGCAGATGTACCTTGCCGAGAAGGGCGTGGAGTTCCAGAAGTACATCGAGGGCTTCATCGATGAGCGCCGCGCCAACCCCGGCGAAGACGTGCTCTCGCACCTCGCCGCGCGGGCGAAATTCGCGGGTGAGCGCCCCCTCAGCAACGAAGAGGTCATCGGCATCATCTCCCACCTCTACATCGGCGGGAACGAGACCACGACCTTTGCTCTCACCTCCGCCCTCTGGTTGCTCACGCAGGACCCCACCCTCTGGCCTCGGCTCAAGCAAGACCGCTCACGCGTCCGCTTCTTCGTCGAGGAGACGCTGCGGCTCGAATCGCCCACCCAGGGCCTGTTCCGCAGGACCGTCCAGGACGAGGAGCTGCGCGGCGTCAAGATTCCCGCCGGTTCCGTCCTCCATTTGCGGTTCGCCGCCGCCAACCGCGACGGCGACGAGTTCCCCGACCCGGACGACTTCAGCCTCGAGCGATCGAACGCCGCCAAGCACGTCGCCTTCTCCCAGGGCGAGCACATGTGCCCCGGCGCCGGCCTCTCCCGCCTCGAGCAGAACATCACCTGGGAAACCATGCTCGACCGCGTCGAGCGCTTCGACCTCGTTCCCGGCGCCAACGACTTCAGCCACCTGCCCGGCTTCGTCCTGCGAGGGCTCAAGGAGCTCCACGTCGACCTGACGCCGGTGGAGTAGCCCCTACAGGTTCGTCACGAGCCAGCGGTGCACCTCTGCGCACCGCTGGAGTTCCTTCGCGCACCACCCCGCGAAATCCGCCTCCCCCAGGTGCCCGGGGAATGGCGCGGACCAGCGCACCTGCAGCCACTTGTGCCGGAGCAGGTCCGCGCGGGGATGGTCCGCCGGGAACGGTTTCGGGACGCGCTTGTAGTCGGCCCCCGCCACGTCCGCCTTCGTCGCGGCGACCAGCGCCTCGATCGCGGAGGCCAGCGGGGCGCCGGTGCTCTCCGCGTCGATGAGTTCCCGCCAGTGGTCCAGTGAAGGTGGCATCGCGCCCGTCGCGAACCCGACCTCGTCCGCCGCAAGCCGTACGAACAGCGTCGGCGCGGTCTTCTTCTCCTCGCCCTCCCACCAGCGAAAAAGCAGGTGGTCTTTGTAGGGCGTCTTGTCGGCCGAAAAGCGGATGTCGCGGTTGATCGGCGAGATCGAGCCGTTGACGCGTGGCACACCCACGATCGCCGGTGACAGTTCCGCCTGGAGCTCGACTGCCACCGCCTCAACGAACGCCTTGGCCGGTTCCGCGATCAGTGCTTGGTAGTCCGAGCGGTTGGCATCGAACCAGGCCTTGTCGCGCGCCGGCAGTTCGCGCAGGAAGTCGCGCGCCGCTGCTGAAAACGCCGCGACCGTCACTCGGACCCGCCGCCGACGAACGCCCGCGCCTCGTCGAGCAGACCCTGCCATAGCTCCATGTCCCGTCCGGGAATCTGGACCCACTCGCGGAAGCGCCTCCCTGCGGGTGGGAAGGGCAGGCCCGTTCCCTCGGCGACAAGCTCGTCGACCCTGCCCGCGGGAACCTTCACGACGAAGTCGCCGGTTCGGTACTCGGCCATCGCCAGGAACGCCCCGCCCCGCGCCCGGAGGCAGGGGAAGCCCATGATCGTGCCTTCCTCCGCTTCTCCCAGGGCAAGCAGCGGCTCCGCCATCTCCCAGAAGAGCGAGTCGTCGACGTCAGGATCGCGCTTGATCGGGCTCACTGCCCCTCCAGGGCACGGCGCGCCCTGTTGATGGCGACCGCCGGCTGGGGCGGTTTTCCTCCGAACCGGGGGATGGCGTCGCCCCAGCTCAGACGCATGTCCCAGGCCGCCAGCGGGGCCAGCAAGACTGCCGGCAGGATGATGATCGCCTCGACGCCCACCGCGTACGCGAGCGCCGCATCCTGCGTTTCGCCCAGCGCCACCAGCGCCTCCTTTGCGAGGAAGGCGAGCCCCACACTCGCCTGCGCCAGCGGGATGCCCGCGCCGATGTTCGCCGCCGCCACCACGAAGATGTGCACGAAGAAGTTGAGGCTGATGCCCAGCGAGGCCGCCACCGCCCAGTAGAGGAGCGCCTCGCTCATCCAGATGGCGGCGGTGAGCACGAGCACGTTGCTGGTCTGCTTGCCGCTCTGCACCGACCGCAGGCCACGCAGGAACGGCTCGACCCGGGGATTCGCAAGCAGGCCCCGCCAACCGATCGCGGACGGTGGCTCGCCGCGATCCCTCGTGAGGAACCAGGCCAGCCCGATTCCCGCCGGTGTGCCGAAGAGCATGAAGGCGCCGAGCCCCGTGAAGCTGTTGCCGATGGTGAGCGTCGCGATGGCGACCGCCATCAGCAGCGCGAACACGAGCCCGTCCATGACCCGCTCTAGCGCCTCCGCCCCCAGCAGCTCAAGCCGCCCGATGCCGAACTTGCGCGCCGTCACCTGGATCATGAGCACGTAGCCCAGCCCGAACGGCAGGGCCATGTTCGCCGCCTGCCCGA
This sequence comes from Tepidiformaceae bacterium, assembly GCA_965214395.1. Classification (GTDB taxonomy): domain Bacteria; phylum Chloroflexota; class Dehalococcoidia; order Tepidiformales; family Tepidiformaceae; genus UBA2991. The sequence continues at coordinate 2,308,109 of OZ243954.1, read as the reverse complement.
GGATGACGCGCGGGAAGGCGCGTCGGGTCGTGACCGCCTTCAGGTGCTCGACCAGGATCTTCCAGCGGATGGCGCGCAGCCAGTACCGCGTGAAGAACACGAGCGCGATTGGGATCAGGTAGCGCGCGTCCGCCTTCGCCAGTGTCCGTCCCACATCGCCCAGGTGAACGTCGCGAAGGAGGAGCCACACGAGGAAGAGGCTGATAGCGATGCCAATCGCGATCCGGATGGGCTTGCCCAACCGCCCAAGCGACACGCACTGCCTCCACGGTCGCGGGACGCGTCAACTCCACCCGCGACAAGCGCGCTTATTCTCAACAGTTGGGGAAGGTCTGGGTAGGGGGCGGCCCGGCGCCCCGCGTAGTCGCAGGCTACTCCCCGGGCGAGACCGGCTCAGGCAGCTCCTCGATCTGGTCGAGCACCGCCTCCTCGGGGTCGCCCTCGCCCCGTCCCTCGCCGCTCGCGCTCACGCCGATCGCCTCCGCGAAGCGCCGGTAGGACTCAAGCGAGTCGCCGTACTTGCGGTGCCCCGCCGTGTGCCAGGCGCTCGCCAGCAGCAGCGTGTCCCGCCGCGACGAGGTCGAGTGGCCGTAGTCCTCGGTCAGGCAGAGTCCGATCTCCTGGTTGTGCGGGTCGTTGCCGTGCTTCACCGCGGCCGTCGTCAGCGTTCGCACCAGCGGCGAGCGCCCGAAGCCGGCGTCGAGGTAGGCCTGCGTCCAGGCCACGCTCTCCACCTTGTCCAGCGCCATAAGGGCATCGTCCAGCCGCGACAGCAGCTGGTCGCCGGAGAGTGAGTCGTAGCCCTTCGGCGGCGCCACCAGCGGCCGCCCGTGCCCCTTCAGGTTCGCGATCCAGCGCGCCGCCTGGTTCACGAACGAACCCGCCACGAACAGCAGTTTCGTGCGGTGCGGGTGCTCGAAGGTGTCGTAGAACCAGCGCACGGTGTTCGTGTACTCGTAGGCGTGCTGCGGCATCGAGAACTCGTCCGGCACGACCGTCTCCAGGATCACGTTCGCGGCCGCCACCTGGATCGTGTCCAGGATCTGGCGCGGACCGCGTCCCGCCAGCAGCAGCGCCACGATCTGCTCGATGTAGTCCGGCTCCGGCATCGTCGTGAGCGCCCGGATGAGGCCCTCCGCCTCGGGCTCCGAGAGCGCGGTGTCGTTTGCGAACAGCTCCATGTCGCGGCTCGCGCCCGGCGTCGGGTCGATCGAGGAGCTGGGAAGCTCCTCCCGTAGCCGGTACAACTCGACCTGGCAGGCCATCTCGTACTCGGAGTGCCAGCGCGGCCCCACGGCCACGTCGAGCACGCCCGCGTAGAGCACGTGGTGCGCGTTCTCCCACCCGACCGCCTGCCCCAGCTCGACCGTCGCCCGTGCGCGGTAGGCCTTGTGCCCGGTCGTGTAGGAGCGGTTGTAGAGCAGCCGCCCCTGCACATCGATGAGGCCTGCGAACACGAGCTGGGCCAGCAGCTCCTTGCGCCGCTCCGTCTCCTCGAACAGCCCGAGGAAGACGCGGTAGGCGCGGACCACCTCGCCGCGCTCAACCAGCGTCAGCCACTCGTTCAGCCGCTCCTCGAACGTGCCCTCGAGGTGCAGTGGCTCCTGGTCTTCCCAGTGCCGCTCCGGCGGTGGGGGTTCGACGCCCGGCACGGCCTTGTAGGTGCGGCGTCCGTAGTGGCCGGGCATCCGCCCGATGAGCTGGTTCCATGGATCCAGCCCCGTGGGCACGTACCAGAGCGTCTGCGCGAGGGGCAGGTGCTTCAGCTCGTCCGGCAGGTAGCGGGGCAGGTTCAGGCTCGTGCGCGAACTGAGCATGCAGTGGTCGTTGTTCACGAAGCGCATCACGCCGCCGTCGACGCGCTGGTGGTAGGGCACGTTCGTGTAGGGCCCGTGCGTGCGCACCGTCTCGCTCAGAATCTCGACGGGATCGCGGCCCGCTTCCAGCAGGTCGAGCAGCGTCTGCCGCGTCGCGTGCTGGTCGCGCCCGAGGATGCCCTCCTCAAGCTGGGCGAAGAGGCGGGCGGCTTCCCTGTCGCGCGTCGCCGTGGCCGTCATCGCGAGCCTCCCGTCGGCCCGATTATTAGGCAGGGCTGCTAGCTCGCCGCCGAGGCCGCAGCCTCGCCCTCGTAGCGACCGTCGCGCGCGAGGCCGTTCAGCTTCGCCCGCTCGAAGAAGGCGGCCTGCGCCGCGCCTTCGTTCTCGACCCTGCCGCCCCACGCCGCCAGCGCCGGGGCCTGCAAGCCCCGCCCGTAGGAGAAGCTCAGCGCCCACGGCTTCTCGCCCGCGGCTGTGTTGATGGCGTTCAGGTTCTCCGTCGACTCCACCGCCGACTGCCCGCCGGAGAGGAAGTTGATCGTCGGCACCGCCGCCGGCACCGCTCGCCGGAAAACGGTCAGGGTCGCGTCCGCGACCTCCTCGGGTGACGCCTTGCGGCCGCTATCGCCGCCCGGCAGGACCATGTTCGGCTTGAGCACGATTCCCTCAAGCAGCACGCCGTGCCGGTCGAGCGCCGCGAACACCGCGTGTAGCACCGCCTCGGTTTCCTCCGCGCAGCGCTCGATCGTGTGGCCGCCGTCCATCAGGACCTCCGGCTCGACGATGGGCACGACGTCCGCCTCCTGGCAGATGCGCGCGTAGCGAGCCAGAACCTCCGCGTTCGCGGAGACGGCGAGCGCGCTCGGGAGGTCGTCGGTGATGTTGTAGACCTCGCGCCACTTGGCGAAGCGTGCGCCCTGCTCCTTATACCCCTCGAGCCGTCCCGCCAGGCCGTCGAGCCCTTCCGTAATCAGGTCGCCGGGGGCGCCGGGGAGGTCCGTCGTTCCCTTATCGACCTTGACGCCGGGCACCACGCCCGCCGCCGCCGCCACTTGCGGGAGAGGTGTGCCATTCCCGTCCGTCTGCCCCAGCGTCTCCTCGAACAGGATCACCCCGCAGATGTAGTCGCCTACACCGGGCGTGGTCAGCAGGAGGGACCGGTAGGCGCGCCGGTTCTCCTCGGTTGATTCCGCGCCGATCGAGTCGAAGCGGCGCTTGATCGTGCGCGAGCTTTCGTCCGCGGCGAGGATGCCTCTGCTTGGTGCGATCAGGTCCGCGACGGTCTGCCGGAGTACGCCTTCGTCCATGTCATCCCCCATGCCTGGGTGGCTTCGATGGGGCCAATCTTACGCCCGTCGTTCGGAGCCGCTATCCGCCTCGCCACCCCTCACGACGTAACAGCGAGGCAGTTGATCCAGCCGGTCGCGCCTTCCTGCGTCTCACCTTCGTCCGAAGCATGGAACCACAGGATCGAGAAGCCGGCCGCGGTCACGAGGTCGCGCCACTCGTCCTCTTCGTAGAACGCGTACCAGAGGTCCGTCCCCACGGCCCCCCGCACCCATCCCTCCCCGCTCCCCCGCTGGACGGACGCGTAGAAAGCCCCGCCGTCCGCCAGGACTCGCCGTATTTCGGCCAGTGCGCCAGGCGCTTCCGCGCGCGCCAGGTGCAGCAGGGAGGCTGAAGCCCACACCCCCTGGAAGGTCCCCGTCTGGAAGGGCAGCGCGCGCGCCGTGGCACGCGCAAGTCCCGCGGAGGGCAGCCGGTGCCGCGCGATCCGCAATTGCTGCGCCGAGATGTCCAGCCCTAGAGGATCGAGGCCCAGCGCCCGCAGGTCAGCCATCTCCAGACCCGAAGCGCACCCTACATCCAGCACGCGGCCTCCCGCCTCCAGGAGTGCACGGAACCGCCGTTGCGGCTCCTTGAACCAGTCGCGCCCCGAGGCCTCGCCCCGGCGCGCATAGGCGGTGGCCCCGCGGTCGTACCCGTCGGTCGTGCGCGTGTGCCGTTCCCGTGCCGAAGACACAGCAGCGAGGCTAGCAGAGTCAGTAGGGCGACCGGGGCTGTTCCTCGCCTAGGCGGCGGTCTGACGGCGACCGCGCAGCCAGTTCAGGAACGCCTGCACGCGTGGATTCGGGCCCTTGTCGGCGCTCCCGGAATCCTCGATGTCGGCGAAGCCGCGGCCACAACTCTGGCAGTACCCGTAGACGTTCAGGTTCTCGCGACCACAGGCAGGACACTTCTTCATGGCGCCAGTCTAGCCTGCCCGTTCGCCTCGGGCACGGGCGGCCCGGATTGTTCGCAGGGATCGCGCCTAGCAAACTGGGAGGACTACCGCCGGGAGAGCCCACGTGAGTCTTGATCCCATCCGCGACATCATGCCCCTCGTCATCGAGTCCGATGGACGCCGCGAGCGCGCCTACGACATCTACTCGCTCCTTCTCAAGGAGCGCATCGTCTTCCTCGGCACACCGATCGACGCGATGGTCGCGAACATCATCATCGCCCAGCTCCTCTACCTCGACCGCGAGGACGACGAGAAGGACGTGACCCTCTACGTGAACAGCCCCGGCGGCAGTGTCACGGCCGGACTGGCCATCTACGACACGATGCAGCTCATCCGCCCCGACGTCGCCACCGTCTGCATCGGGCTGGCGGCAAGCATGGGCACCGTGCTTCTCACTGGCGGCGCGAAGGGCAAGCGCACCGCCCTTCCCAACGCCACAGTCCATCTCCACCAGGTCATGGGCGGCGCCGAGGGTCAGGCCTCCGATATCGAGATCCAGGCCAGGGAGACCCTTCGCCTCCAGGCCATCCTCCGCAACATCATCCACGACCAGACGGGCCAGCCGATGGAGCGCATCGAACGCGACACCGACCGCGACTTCTGGCTCGATGCCCAGGCGGCCAAGGAGTACGGCCTCATCGATGAGATCCTCGAGGGGCCCGTGGCCGGCGCCAACGGCGCCAGCTCCGACTCGGCGGGCAGCTAGCCCGAGGACTCCGCCTCGATCCGCGTCAAGCCACCCATGTAGGGCTGGAGCACGGCCGGCACGGCGATCGAGCCGTCCGCCTGCTGGTAGTTCTCGATGATAGCGATGAGCGCCCGCGGGGCGCCCAGCCCCGAGCCGTTCAGCAAGTGCGGGAACCGCGGCCGCGCGCCCTCCGCGGGCCGGTAACGCACGTTCGCCCGCCGCGCCTGGAAATCGAGCGTATCCGAGACCGAGCTCACCTCCAGCCACTCCTCCAACCCCGGCGACCAGAGCTCGACGTCGTAGGCCTTCGAGGCCTTGAACCCGATGTCGCCTGAGCAGAGCTGGAGCACGTGGTAGCGAATCTCGAGTGCCTCGGCCAGCGCGCAGGCGCGCTCGACCATTGCCTGCAGCTCCGCTTCGCTCTCCTCCGGCTCGCAGAAGACGAACATCTCGACCTTCTCGAACTGGTGTAGCCGTTTCAGCCCGCGGGTGTCCCTTCCCGCGCTCATCTTCTCCCTGCGGAAGCAGGGTGTGTGCGCGACCATCCGCTGCGGCAGCGAGTCCGGCGGCAGGATCTCGTCCCGGTACAGGTTCGCGAACGGCGCCTCCGCCGTCGGCACGAACAGGTAGTCCTGCTCCGCGTCCTGGTAGAGGTTGTCGCGGAAGTCCGGCAGGTGCCCGGAGGCGTAGAACGACTCCTCCGTGAGCATGTAGGGGAGGTAGTGTTCGACATAACCGGCTTCCACGTGGAAGTCGATCATCCACTGGATCATGGCCCGGTGCAGCCGCGCGATGCCTCCCCGCAGCACGAAGAACCGCGACCCCGACATCTTCGCTCCGCGCGCGAGGTCGATGCCGTCCAGCGTCTCCCCCACCTCCCAGTGCGGCCGCGGCTCGAAGTCGAACTCGCGCGGCTCGCCGACCGTCCGCAGGGTCACGTTCTCGCTTTCGTCCACGCCCACTGGCGTTTCCGGGTCGAGGATGTTGGGCACCTCGTAGAGCGCCTCCTGCAGGGAGGCCTTGGTCTCGCGCAGGCGGTCTTCGAGCCCGTCGAGCTTCTCCCCGATCGCTCGCGCCGCTTCGATGCGCTGCGTGCGCTCGTCGGCGTCCTTTGTCTGGCCGATCGCCTTGCTTGCGGTGTTGCGCTCCGCCCGTAACCCCTCGACCTCGCCGATGAGGGCGCGTCGCCGCTCATCCAGCTCGACGATCGCGTCGAGCGGCGCCTCCGCCCCCCGCGCCGCCGTGTCCCGCCGGACCTGATCCAGGTTGTCGCGGATGAACTGGGCGCTCAGCATTGCTGCTCCGCCGCCGCCGCCGCATCCAGCGCCCGCACCCCGAGTAATCGCACGTCTTCGGCCACGGGGACGAGCGTACCATCGGGCGCCGGGAGCGAAAACGCGCCCGTCAGCGTCTCCCGCTCCACCCAGCGGCAGGGCCCGTGCGGGATGGGCGTCTCGTAGTTGACCGCCTGCGTCGCGCGGGTGAAGTAGACGTGGTCGATGTGCTGATGGAAGGGCTGGTCCTCGCGCACGATGTCCTCGACGAGGATCACCGCCGGTGGCGGCAAGACCCCCGGGCCCTCGCACACCAGCAGGTCCGGCGGTGGGATCACTTCCACATCCAGCCCCGTTTCCTCCTGGGCCTCCCGACAGGCCGCTTGCACGGGGTCCTCGTTCGCCTCGATGTGGCCCCCGGGCGCTAACCACATGCGCAGGTTCGCATGCCAGAGCAGGAGCGTGCGGCCCCCCGCGACCACGTAGGCGGTGCTCGTGTGGTGGCGCTCGAACGGCTCCGTCACTCGGAGTCCTGCCCGGAGAGGCTGCGGTGCTGCGGAAAGAGGATGACCTCGCGGATGCTCGTCTGGCCCGTGAGCAGCATCACCAGCCGGTCGATGCCGAATCCGAGCCCCCCTGCCGGGGGCATCCCGTGCTCAAGCGCCAGCAGAAAGTCCTCGTCTGCCAGCTCCACCTCGTCGTCGCCCGCCATGCGCAGCGCCTGCTGTGCCTCGAACCGCTCCCGCTGGTCCACCGGATCGTTTAGCTCGGAGTAGGCGTTCGCGAACTCGAAGCCGCCGACGAACGCCTCGAAGCGCTCCACCAGCCCCTCCGATCCCGCCTTCCGCTTTGCCAGCGGCGAGAGCTCGATCGGGTAGTCCAGCAGGAACGTTGGCTGGATCAGGTGTGGCTCGACCAGTTCGCTCGCGGCGATGTCGATGAGCTTGCCCCGTCCCGCCTCCGCGGGCGCATCAAGGCCGCGTCGCCGCAGCTCCTCCCGCAGCGCTTCCGCCTCCCCGAACGCGTCCAGGTCGAGGTCCCCGTACTCGCGCAGGGCGTCGGCGTACCCGATGCGCCGCCACGGCGGGGTGAAGTCGATCTCGTTCCCGCCGAACGACACGGTGGTCGTTCCCAGGACTTCCTGCGCTACCCCGCTGACCAGCTCCTCGAGGAGCGCCGCGATCGTGCCGTAGTCGCCGTAGGCCTCGTACAGCTCCAGCATCGTGAACTCGGGGTTGTGTCGCTGGCTGAAGCCCTCGTTGCGGAAGATCCGTCCGATTTCGTACACGCGCTCGTAGCCGCCCACGAGCAACCGCTTCAGGTGCAGCTCCAGGCTGATCCGCAGCGCCCGACTCTCGCCGAGGGCCTGCGAATAGGTCTCGAACGGCCTTGCCGCCGCTCCCCCTGCCTCCTCCTGCAGCACCGGCGTCTCTACCTCGATGTATCCACGCTCGTCGAGGTTCCGGCGGATCGCCCCCACGATCCGGCTTCGTAACTTGAACGTCTCCCGCACTTCTTCGTTCGCAAGCAGGTCGAGGTAGCGCTGCCGCTGGCGGGTCTCCACGTCCGTGAGGCCGTGGAACTTCTCGGGAGGCGCCCGCAACGCCTTCGCGATCACCTGCCACGAGGTCGCCCCCACAGTCGCCTCGCCCGTGCGCGTGCGCAAGGGGTTGCCCTCCACCGCCACGAAGTCTCCCAGGTCGAGCAGCTTCAGCCGCTCGTAGGCCTCCTCCCCGACCACGTTGCGGCGGACCAGGACCTGAAGGCGTCCGCTCCCGTCCAGCACGTCGAGGAAGCTCGCCCGGCCCATCCCCCGCTGCGCCACCACCCGCCCCACGATCGCGACCGGGTCGAGGTCGGGCTCCTCTCCGCTGGCCACCCCCTCCAGCAGGGCGTCGACCTCGGTGTTCGTGTGCGTCCGTGCGATACGCGGCGGATAGGGGTCGAGGCCGGCCTCGCGGAGCTGCTCCACGCGCTCGATGCGCTGGGCGCGCAGGCTCTCAGCGCCCGTCCCCGCGGGTGCGCCCTCTGGTTCCTGTGTGCCCTGTTCCTCGCCCATCCGTACCTTCGTCCTGTTCTCGCAGCAAAGAGGGCCGCTGGTTGGCGGCCCTCTCCGGCTGTAGCCGTCATGCCGCCTTGCTAGTCGATTTCCAGCACCTTCAGCTTGATGATGCCACTGGGTACCGTGATCTCGACTTCCTCGCCCTTGGACCGCCCCAGCAGGGCGGCGCCGATAGGCGACTCGTTGGAGATGCGGCCCTCGGCGGCGTTCGCCTCCGGCGGCCCGACAATCTGGTAGTGCAGGGTCTTGCGCCCCTGCCGCACCTTCACGCCGCTCCCCACGACCACGCGCGAAGCGTGGTGCGCGCCTTCCTCGTCGATGATGACCGCGCGCCGCAGGAGGTCCTCGAGGTTGAGGATCTTCCCTTCGAGCAGGCTCTGCTCCTGCTTTGCGTTGTCGTATTCGGCGTCGTTCTGGCTGGTGCCAAGCTCGCGCGCCTTGTGGATGTGGTCCGCGACGGTCTTGCGATCCGCCTTCAGCCCCTCCAGCTCATCCTCAAGCTTGGCGACACCGTCTCTCGTCATCGGCACTGGATCTTGCGGCATTGCTCCTGGCCTTTACGCACGCGAGCCGCCTCCTGGGAGGCCGCTCGCGGAAGGCGCAGTATACCGCAGTAGCGTTTCCTCCTTCCCGCCTCTGGATGTAGCGCGCGGGTGGGCGATAATCCCCCTTGATGCTTCCCGCGCTCGTTCCCGTCCTCGCTCCGAGTGGCGCCACCTACCCTTCCGGCGCAGGCGGCAGGCCGTGATCCGGCCTGGCCCCCGGCGGGGCTACGCGGGCGGCACGGTGCAGGGCACGACCTTCGCGGGTCGCGGCGGGCCGTCCCCCTTCCGTTTCGTCGTGCTCGCCCTCATCGCCGTCGCGGTGCTGGTTGGTGGTGGCCTCATCTGGTTCTTCCTCGGCCGCGGGTCCGCCGACTGCACGGAGGCCTACTGCGAAACGTCGGTCGCCACGATCGAGATCCCCGCGGATTTCGAACTGCACAGCAAGCTCTTCGAGCGCAACCCCGATGCGGACCCCCTCCCCGATGGCTTCGACCTGCAAATCACCATCCCGCTCGAAGTGCCTACCATCGACGACCGTGGCCTCAGCTTCTACGGCTACAACGAAGACAGCCAGATCTGGGAACCCGTGGCGAGCGCCCTCCTCGACGAGCCCGGAACGAGCGCAACCGGCATCTTCGCCGACCCACCCCGGTTCCTGGGCGTGTTCCGCCGCCTCAACGAGGGCCGCCAGGTGGTCGCCTACCTCTCCCCGGGAGAGACGCTCCACGCCACCGCCGCCCTCCTCGCGACCGTCGTCCACACACTCGACTTCACCCCCGCCTTCGATGGCTCCCTCACGGGACAGCCCAGCCCGCGGCCGCCCACCACCGCCGTGCACTACCCCGTCATCTCCGCTTCCGCCGAGATCGACGGCTCCGTCCCCAACGTCGACAACATCCTCTCGACGGGCGCCGATCGCACCAATCACGTGCGCCAGATCCTCCAGCGGGTCGCCGCCCACCGCCTCTCCGGCATCGATATCGCCTACCTCGACCTTCGCGCCGACCACCGCACCTCTTTCACCCTGTTCATTTCCGAGCTGGCGGAGGGGCTCCACTCCCAGGGCAAGACCCTCACGCTGACGCTGCCCGCGCCCCTGAAGGCCATCGATCGCATTGACGAAGGCGCCTATGACTGGGCCGCGCTCGCCCAGTCCGCCGACCTCATCAAGATCGCCCCCGTTCGCGACCAGAGCACCTACCGCCTGCACATGCCCGAGGTGCTGGAGCACATCACGGAAGCCGTCGACCCGGGCAAGGTCATCCTCACCATCACCCCTTACGCCTCCGAGAAATCGGGGGATGGGCTTCGCAGCCTCACCCTGACGGAGGCGATGACGGTCGCCAGCAAGCTCGCCATCCGCAGCGAGAGCGTGACCGCCGGCAGCGACATCCAGGTGGTCGCTGTCAACATCGACCGTGACGAGGGGCTAAGCGGCCTGCGCTGGCAGCCCGAGACCGCCACCGTTGCCTTCACCTACAAGCTCAACGGCGGTCGCACCGTCTGGATCGAGAACATGTTCAGCGCGGGCTTCAAGCTCGAGTTCGTGAGTGTCTTCAACCTCGGCGGTCTGGCCGTGGAGGACGCCAGCGTCAACGAGTTCCTCGGCAACATCTGGGCCGCTGTCGAGCCCTTCGTGGCTTCGGGCCAGCCCGTGTTGCGGCAGCCCAGCCACACCCACCTCCTCCCCCAGTGGGAGGTGACCGCCGGTGCCCTCGTGGGCGGCGACCGCGGCCTTGTCACCTGGCAGACGCCTCTCGAGGCCGGCTCCTACACCGTCACCCTCACCCTCAGCGATGGCGTCGAGCGCTTCGAGAGCCGCATCGTGCTCGCCCTCCAGCCCATCGAAGCAGTCGAGGCCGAGCCCGCCGAGGAGGCGAACTGAGTGCCCCAGACCCGCGTCCGCGTCACGGGCGGCGCCCTCCGCGGCTTCCAGCTGGCCGAGCCGGGCGGCGCCCGCCTGCGTCCCACCAGCGCCCGCGTGCGGGAGGCCATTTTCAACGTCCTCGCCCCGCGCACTGAGGGCGCCGCCGTGCTTGACCTCTTCGCCGGAACCGGGGCGCTCGGCATCGAGGCCCTCAGCCGCGGGGCCAGCCGCGCCGTCTTCGTCGAGAGCCACCGCCAGTCCGCCCGCGCCATCGTGCAGAGCCTCGCCCGCGCCGAGGCGAGCGAGCGGGGCTCGGTCGTGCGGGGTGCGCTCCCGGGCGCCATCGGCTCCCTCGACGGCCCCTTCGACCTGATCTTTCTCGACCCGCCCTACGACTCCGAGCAGGCCTTGCCCACCCTCAGCGAGGTCGCTCCGCTGCTCGCCGGGGATGGTCTGGTCGTCTATGAGCACCGGAGCCGATACAATCCTCCGGAACGCCTGCTCGGCCTCACATTGACCGATCGGCGGGTCTACGGCGATACCGCCGTAGCGTTCTTCGTGACGTTGGAGGCTGCATGAGAACCGCGATATTCCCGGGTGCCTTCGATCCCGTCACCAACGGGCACCTCGACCTCGTCAAGCGCATGACGCGCCTTTTTGACCGCGTCATCGTGGCCGTCATTCGCGGCCGTGAGAAGAGCGCCATGTTCACCTGCGAGGAGCGCATCGAGCTCTTCCGCGAGGCCGTGAAGGACCTTTCCAACGTCGAGGTCGAGCAGCTCGAGGGCCTAACGGTCGAGTTCGCCAAGGAGCGCGGCGCGGTCGCCATCGTCCGCGGTATCCGTGGTGGTGGCGACTTCGAGTACGAGTTCGACATGGCCCTCATGAACCGCAAGATGGCCCCCACCATCGAGTCCGTGTACCTGATGACCAACCACGAATACATCTACGTGAGCGCCAGCCGCGTGCGCGAGGTGTCCCAGCTCGGCTACGACGTGGACGGACTCGTGCCAGACCATGTGCGAACCGCTATTCGTGAGCGCGTCGGGCTGAAAGCCTAGCCCGCGGGGAGGCCCCCGGTGGAATTCCTCGAACTCGTTGCCAGTCTTGAGTCCCTGGTCGTGCAGGCGCGCCGCCTGCCCGTGGGGGGCAACCTCGTTATCGAGCGCCGCGCGATCCTCGACCTCGTCGACCAGCTCCGCCTCGCCGTCCCCGACAACATTCGCCAGGCCGCCCAGGTGCTGGAGCAGCGCGAGCAGCTGCTGCGCGACGCCAAGAAGCACGGCCAGGCCGTCATTGAGGAGGCGGAGCGCCAGCGGGTGCAACTCGTGAGCGAGACCTCGGTGGTCCTGGAAGCGCAGAAGCGTAGCCAGGAGATCATCATGGATGCCGAGGCCCGCGCCCGGCAGACCGTCGCCGACGCCGACGCCACCGCTGCCGCCCACCTGAGCGAGGCCGCCCAGGCCGCCGCCAGCCAGCTCCAGGACGCCGACCGCTACGCCGTCAGCGTGATCGAGCGGCTCCAGGAGGACATCCGTGGGGTGCTGGAAGCGCTCGAAAAGAGCAGCGAGAGTCTGCGCGAGTCACGCTAGCCCGGGCACAACCGCTAGGGCGCGGTGATCGCCTCGCCTACCGCTTCCTGCGTAATGCTCCCGTGCGAGGCCGCCCACCGTGCCCGTGCGTCCCGCAGGATGAGCACCTGTGGTGACTCGTGCTTCACGCCCGTGCGCGTTTCCACCGACCGCGTCAGCTCGCGGCCCTCGGACACGTCGATGAGGGCAATCTCGCCCTCGACCAGCGACATCTCGTCGTAGGCGCGGCTCGAGATGGGGCACCAGTAGTCGTGCAGGAACAGCACGACGTCGCGCTCGCGCGAGCGCTCGAACCAGTCGTCGAGCTCCGCCATCTCGGTCAGGTTCTGGAAGTCGTTCGCGCCCACGGGCCACTCTCCTCGCCCCGGGTGGGGGCGCTCCCGTCACGATAGCAGGCGCCCCCCGTTCGGTGCTCAGGAACGCCGCGCGATGGCGTAGGTGACGCGCCCCGCCGCCGCCAGCTCCCCCGACTCGTCCCGCACCTCGACCGCCACGAACACGGTTGTCCGCCCCGCGCGCAGTACTCGCCCCTCTGCCACCGCCTCCCCACGCACCGCCCGCAGGTACGAGACGTTGAGGTCGGTTGTTGTGTGTCCCGCCCACGTCTCGTCCTCCGGGTCTCGCAGGGTCGCCACCGCCGACCCCGAGGCCGCGTCGACGAGCGAGGCGATGGCGCCCCCGTGCATCACGTCCGGGCGGCGCGTGGCCAGTTCCGGACGCATTGCCAGCCGCAGCGTCACGTGCCCGCGTTCCGCGTCCACCAGATCGATCCCCAGCAGCGACCAGTACGGGATCTGATCGGCCGCCACCAGCTCCGCCATCGCAGGGTCCATCGCCTTCCCCCCGCCCCGTATACTGCCGCCCGCCAGCGACTCGGTCACGGAGGCAGGCATGGTTACCATCCCCACCGCCGCCGGCGCCATCGAGCACACCGACCTCGGCGCCACGCTCATGCACGAGCACGTCTTCATCCGCTCCCCGGGCGTCTTCGAGGCCTGGCCCGAGCTCTGGGACCGCGATGCCGAGGTCGCCAACGCCGTCGAGCGCTTCCGCGAACTCAAGGCTGCCGGCATCGACTCCATCGTCGACCTGACCACGATCGACCTCGGCCGCGACGCCGCCATGGTCTCCGAGGTCGCCCGCCAGGTCGACCTCAACATCGTCATGTGTACCGGCGTCTGGCGGCAGCCGCCCAACCTCTTCCGCCAGATGGACAGCGATGCGATCGCCGACCTCTTCGTCCGCGACATCGAGCAGGGCATCGAGGGCAGCGACGTCCGCGCCGGCGTCATCAAGCTCGCCACCCAGCCCACCGTCGACGAGGTGAACGAGGTGATGCTGCGCGCCGGCGCCCGCGCCCACCGCCGCACCGGCGTGCCCATCAGTACGCATACCGATGTCTCCACCGAGTCGGGACTGGCCCAGCAGGACGTCTTCGAGAGCGAGGGCGTCGACATGACCCGCGTCGTCATCGGCCACTCCGGCGACAGCGACGACACCGGCTACCTGAGCCGCATCATGGACCGGGGCAGCGCCATCGGCATGGACCGCTTCGGCATCGATCGCACCCTCAACACCGCAGGCCGGGTCGAAACCATCGCCAGGCTTTGCGAGATGGGCTACGCCGAGGGCATGGTCCTCTCGCACGACACGAACTGCTTCATGGACACCATGCCTCGCGCCTCTTCGCAGGAGTGGGCGCCGAACTGGCACTTCCTCCACATCTCCAACGACGTGTTGCCCGCGCTCCGCGAGCGCGGTGTCACCGAGACGCAGATCAACGCGATGATGGTGGAGAACCCGCGGCGCATCTTCTCGCGCCGCGATGCGTACTAGGGGAGTCGCCGGGGCCGGGCCCTAGAAGTCGAGGTCGCCGCCCATGTCGAGCCCGTCCATGCCGGGCATGCCGCCGCCCATGCCGGGCATGTCGGGCATCCCACCCATGCCGGGCATGCCGCCGAGGTCACCCAGGTCTCCGAGATCGCCGAAGTCGTCGCCGCCGCTGCCCACGCCGATGATCGCCGCGCCGAAGATGCGCTGCGCCATCTTGCTGTCGTCGGGACAGCGAGCGCCCTGGCTGGCCTTCTGGACCGGCCGCTTGCGCTCGAAGACCTTCCCGCATGAGGGGCAGCGGAATTCGTAGATGGGCATGGGTCGGGGCTCCTTCGCAAGGTCTCTCGGTAAGTGCCGGTCGATCCTAGCACTCTCGCCGGAGCGGTCGAGGGGAATGCGGCAGCGCCCCCCAGGCGCTACGATCGATCCCTGCGGGCCCCCGTAGCTCAGCGGATAGAGTGTCGGCCTCCGGAGCCGAAGGCAGAGGTTCGAGTCCTCTCGGGGGTACCAGCTATTTCCCCGACTATTGACCCTCTGTGTCGCCCGCATATCTCGGATACGGGGAATGGCACTGGCACATGTCGGTCGCTAGTCGCATATAGCGATGCTGCCGCCAGCTCTGCTTCAAGCCTTGCCCGCAACTCGTGGCAAGCCTCTTCGATCTGCTCCCCTGGCCAGGGTCAGAATACCCAAGAGAACCGAGTGAAGCCCAAGAGTCCCCCAACTCTTCCTCGCTACCGAGGTCCGTGTCGAACTCCTTGAGATCGTCCACGCGAGGCATGTGACCACGAGCACTGCTATCGCGATGAGAGGGCCCGCCCGTAGTCGCACGCCAATCTTCAGTCGCTTCGATGGTGGCGCCGGCGTCTCTCCCAACTGCCGACAGCCGTAATGAGCCGGCTACCGTCGCGACCGATGCGCCACTGGTCCCGTGCCGTGCTCCCCCCCGCCCAAGCCATCGGCTCCCCGTAAACGGTCTTGTGAGGACTACCATCTAGGTTTCGTTTGCCCTGACCCCTATACTATGTTGACACTAATTTATTAGATTATGCTAGACTCTCTAACGGATTCAGTCGTGACCATGTTGGGACTTGCGCTCTACGCCACTTCTGGAGCCCGACGGCTCCTTGCGAGCCTTGCCACGCCTGATGCCGCCCGCGAGGAGATCTCTCTGGGGGCACTCTTGCGAGGCCGGCCCTTGCGATGGCTCGTGGCCGCGGTCGTTGTCGCAGCTGCGGGAGTGGCAATCGCCCAGGCCGCCGACGGAGCCCTCCTGGGCAACGGGTTCGCCGAGGTGGTTCGCCGCCCTGAGTTGCTGTTCCTCTTCCTTGGTGGCTACGCAGCGGCCTTCTTGCTGCGGGCCATTGCCTGGAAGGGGCTCCTCGGCCGCGCCGGGACCGCCCTGACCACCGGCAGGCTCACCGTCATCCTGCACGCTGCCCTCTTCGCCAATCACGCCCTGCCGGTGAAGGCCGGCGAGGGCCTCCGTCCCTATCTAGGGGCTCGCGCTGGCATCGCCGCCACCGAGGCGACCGTCTCGACCGTCACGGCCCGGCTGCTCGACTTCGCAGCGCTATTTGCGATTGCCGCCGCCCTCATTCCCCTCACGGCCGGTTTCGACGGCCTCACGGTCCTGATCGCCCCGGCCCTTCTGCTCGCGGCTGTAGCGGGCGCCCTGGTCTGGCTGCGCGCCACCGATGCCACCTGGTCTCGTTTCGCGGTCATTGACCGTCCAGCACGAGCCCTGGCACCACCACGAACAGCACCGGCGCCCAGCGGGCCACGCCGAACCGGCGGTCGATCAGCAGGCCCCAGAGGCGATACACCCGGTCGCCGAAGTCGACGTGTTGACCGATGGTGCTGGCGGTCGTGTCCCCGGCGTAGACGAGATTCACGTTGTACGGCGTCAGGGATTCGAAGATCGCGAGGTGGAAGGCGGCGTAGGCAGCCGCGGAGGCCACGCTTCCCACGACCAGCACGAGGCGCCCCGAAGGGTACGCCCGCCACAGCACGTAGAGCGCGACCAGGGCCGCGAGGGGCGCGTACTTTGCGCCCAGCCAGGGGAGCGCGGAGAGCAGCACCACGACCGCCAGCACGGGCAACGCGGCGAGCCGTTCGCGCCGGGTCGCGACCAGCAAGGCGCCTACCAGCACGAGCGCGGCGGGAATCTCCGGGTAGATTTCCGAGGAGTAGATGAACGACGTCGCGGTCAGCGCCACCGCCGCCGTCGCAAGCCACACCAGCCCCGGGCGCGCGCCGGTCAATCGCAGCGCCAGCACGTAGGCAAGCGCCCACGTCAAAGCCGCCATCAGCACCATCTGGAACTGCGCGCCGGGCAGCCCACCCAGCGCGAATCCCGGCAGCAGCAGCACCGAGAGCCCGGGGTTGTGCGGGCTCAGCACGCGTCCATCGTCGAGGGGTACGGACTGCCGCCAGAGGCCGTCTGCGTGGTCGAAGAAAGACTCGTACGAGCGGGTCGCGTACTGGTTGCGCAGGTCGAGGTTGCCGTCCTGGAGCAGGCTTTGCGTCGTGATCAGGTAGAAGGGCTCATCGCCCGTGATGGACGCCCCCCTGCTCGCACGGATGTCGATAGAAGCGCTGTAGGCGAGTGTCAGCACAAGGAAGAGCGCGGCCGCTCCGCTCAGGGCCGGTCGCGCCCGCAGGTGGGACAGGAGCTGCCGCGCGCGGTCACGCATTGGCACATCCCCTCGCATGTCGGAGCCAGGGTTACTCAGCGAACCCCGCGCCGGGGCCAGCGGCCCGGACCCGCGATCCGCAGGAGCGCCACAAGGACGGGGAGGAGCAAGCGCGCAACGTACCGGGCGAGCGCTTCGGCGTCTCGTTCTCGCAGTTTCCGACGCTGAAATGCCATCGCCATCGCTCGCCCGCCGCTCCCTACTCGCCCGTCCCAAGCTGCTGGGCGAGGTACTGCTCGATCCCGACCTGGCCAATGGCCTCGATCTGAGTCTCCAGCCAGTCGATGTGCTCTTCCTCGTCCCGAATCATCTCTTCAAGGCGGGAGCGGGTGCCGTAGTCGTCGACCTCAACGCAGAGGTTGACCCCCTCGGTGAGGGCCTCAACGGCGGTCCTCTCGCTCTCCAGGTCGAGCTCGAGGTGTTCGAGCACGTTCTCCCCGATCTGGATGACATCGATGCGCTGGAGGTTCGGCAGGCCCTCGAGGTAGAGGATGTGCTTGACGAGCTCCTCGATGTCGCGCATCTCGCTCATGCTGACCGCGCGGAGGCGGTCGGCCAGGTGGTCGTATCCCCAGTTCCGGATGATCTCGGACTGCAGGAAGTACTGATTGACGGCGGTAATTTCGATGGTGAGGATGCGGTTGAGCGCCTCCACGACCCCAGGTTTCGCTCTCACTCCATGCCCCCTTGAGTGGCTGTTCCCGCGCAGGCGAGCCGTTGCGGGGATTGCTGGCACCCCGTGCCGCATGTCTCTTGACCGGACGTTCTTACGACCGGATGTGTCTCCACCAGCAGGTTCTCAAGAACGGTGTGACAGGTGCCGCAGTTGTCGTCACCACCCAGGGAGAAGCGATCGACAAGCTCGTCGAAGTCGCGGATACCCGCTTCTATGAGCTTGCGCACTTCCACGACGGTCACGGCCTGGCAGATGCAGAGGTACACCGACTCCCTCCTTTCCGGCGCGAGCCCTATGGCTCGAAGCCGGCCTCGCGGATCAGCTCGATGGTGCGTTCCAGACTGGTGCCGAGACGGTCGAATTCGCCGAGATCGATCGGTCCAGGCGATTGCGCGACTCCTTCAAGCTCGACGCCCGTGGCGAGCGGGTACTCGAAGTTCGCCTGGCCGAAGTACTCCTGCGCGACCTTGCTGGTGAGGAAGCGGATGAGCTTCTGGGCAACGTCCTTGTCGCCGGAAGTGGTGGCGCCGATGGCGGTGGCAATGGTCACGCCGCCGGGGTCACCCTCGCTGAAGCGGTGGTTCTCGCTGGGGGTGGAGGGGTCCTCCACCTTGATGCGCAGGTTGTAGTAGTGGTTGACGAGCCCCAGCTCGATCTCGCCGCGGGCCACCGCCTGCACGATGGAGACATTGTTGGGATAGACGGGCGCCCCGCCGTCGTGCAGAGCGGTCAGCCAGGCGAGGGCGGCATCGTCGCCATCGGAGATGCGGAAGAGGGTGAAGAAGTCCTGGAACGAGCCGTTCGTGGGGGCGAGGGCGACGCGTCCGAGCCACTTCTCCTCGGTGAGTTCGTGGATAGAGGTGGGGAGGTCGGCCGGGTCGAACAGCTCCTTGTTGTAGACGAGCACGCGCTGACGCCCGGTCAGCGCGACCCAGTAGCCGGAGGGGCTGGAGGGGGCGAGCCCGAGCACTTCGTCGTCCAGTTCGGCCAGCAGGTCTCGTTCGGCGAGGAAGCCGATGGGGCCGGGGCTCCTGGAGATGAACACGTCGGCGGGGGTCCTGTCGCCTTCCTCCTGGAGGAGCAGGGCGAGGTCGGTCGAACCGCCGTAGCGCACCTGGACATCGATGCCCGTGTCCTCCGCGAACCGCTCCAGCAGGGGTCCGATCAGGTTCTGGCTGCGCCCGGAGTAGACCGTGATGCTTTCCTCGTCATCGCTACAGGCCCAGCCAGTGGCAGCAGCGATAGCAAGAGCAATCGCCAGGGCGAGCACGGTCAGGACATGTCGCAACCGGGAAGGGCGGAACGCGGACGGGGAAGTGCTCTCCACAGTCGCTCCCATGCGGGTGGATTAGGAGACCCTAATCTCTTCCAGTAGGTGAAGCACAATAGTGGCCTATGTGCGCACGCTGTGCAAGGGCCTGTCAGAACGAAGCGCGATGCAGATGTGCGGCTGCTCGCCGGCCACGACCTAATGTGGAAGTAGAGAACGGTGGACGCGGCGTCCTTGAGGCCCGCTGAGGTGGGTGCGGGCCCTGGTCCTTCGCGTCCGATCGCAACGGCCCCGCCCGGTCGCCCAGCGGTAGGTGGGCCGACGGTGGAGTACGGTCGTATGATGGCTACAGTCTGAACAGCACCTCGAAGGTGGTACTGCCCACCGTCAGGTCGGGCCCACCCAGGTGGATTCGACCGCTTCCTGCATGGCCTTGAGTGAGCCTGGTTGGCACTGCGACGCACCCCGTGGCCAGTGACAGAGGCAGGAGTCCCCGCTGGCCTGTCGTCTACAGCAACAGGACCAGTTCGAAGGTTCTACCTACAGTCAGGCCGGGGGTACCAAGCCTTACGGTAGGTAGAACCGCGCTGGGCAGGGTCAGACTCTCCGAGTCTTGGGCAGCGATGGGCTGTCGTGTGGCCCACACCACGATCTCCTGCTTGGACGTGGCTCCGAGCTTGTCCTGCCCAGGTCCGCCGCAGTTGGGGCATAGCAACCCTGGGATGAGCACTGGCTGTTGGTCCTCCCGATGTTGCTAGCTCTGGCCTGCTGCTAGCCCCCGCCACGGTCCGACAGTCGCTCCCAGCGCAGGATGCCCGCAATCGACTTCGCGTCGATGATGCGTCCGCTGTCGATCGCCGCCACGGCCTCGGCTCGCGTCAGCCTCACGACCTCAATGTCCTCGTCCTCGTCGCCGGGCAGCGGGTCGGGTGTGAGTTCCCTGCAGAGGTACAGGTGGAGGTACTCGGTCGCGTAGCTGGGCGCGATCCAGAAGCCCCCCAGCGACTCGACCCGCTCGGCCCGCATCCCCACCTCCTCGCGCAGCTCGCGCGCTGCCGTCTCCCCCGGATCCTCGCCCGGCTCCAGGGTCCCGGCCGGAATTTCCAGCAGCCGCGTGCGCGCTCCGTGGCGGTACTGCTCCACGAGCAGGAGCCGCCCGTCGCTGTCCACCGGGATCATGCAGACAGCCCCCGGGTGGTAGATCATCTCGCGCCGAAAGGTGTGCCCCTCCGGCGTCCGAAGCGTGTCCAGGCGCAGGGCGAAGACCCGCCCCTCGAACACGTTCTCGCTGTCGATGAGCTCCGGATGATCCGTCATGCCGCCTCCAGTTGTCGGGCCTCTTTGCGGGTCGGCGCGGGGTGTCAGGGTAGCGCCGGAGTCCCGTAAGCGTGCTGACTGATTGCGCGTGGTACGGTTCCCGCATAGGAGGTAAAGATGCCCGGCACGCTCAAGCAACTCGTATCGGTCTACCTGCTTCTGGCTGGCCTCGCGGTGGCCGTCCAGTTCATCATCTTCCCCTTCTACGAGGACCACGACTCCGACCTCGTGGTCTGGCGCGTCCTCGACTGGTTCATGGCGGCGGGCTTGCTGCTGGCCCTCGCCGGCACGTTCCTGCGCAAGCGCGAGTTCGATGCCTCAGGCGAAGACCCGCACTGGCGCGACTACGTGGAGGTGAACGGCCTCTTCTATGCCACGGTGGCCTTGTCGCTCGCGTTCTTCCCCAACTGGTTTGCCGTCGAATGGGGGTCGGGCGGCGACTTCACCATCTGGCACATTATCGACACCGCCCTGCCCATCTTGTTCGTCGTTGTTGGCCTCCGTCTGTGGCGTGGGGCGAACGCCTAGATACTCAAGGAGCGCTCCGCATGGCAGCTGTACACCGACTCTTCGCCGTCTACCTGCTCTTGGCCGGGGTGGCCGTGGGGGCCTATTTCGTCATCTCCCCCCTCTACGCCGGCCAGGCCGGCGCGGACGACGCCCACCGCATCTGGGAGATCCTCAACTGGTTCATGGCCGTCACGGCCGTCCTCCTCGTGCTCGTGACCTTCACGGGTACGAAGTACCTTCCCGAAGACGCGTCCTCGTGGGACAAGTTCGTGGCCAACGGACGCTTCCACATCGCCCTGGCGCTCCTCCTCGGATTCTTCAGCAACTGGTTCGCCGACCAGTGGGGCAATGGCGAGTTTGGTCCCGTCCCCTTCCTCTGGGTGGTCATTGACATCGCGATGCCAATCCTGGCGGTCGAGATGGCTCTCAAGCTCTGGCTCAAGCCCGAATCGCCCTAGGTTAGGTTCCCGACCCTCACAGCAGGACGCCGCCTCTGTAGGAGGCGGCGTCCTCGTCGTAGAACCCGGGGCCGGGGTCGCTAGTCGAGGTAGTCCTTCAGCTTGCGGCTTCGGCTCGGGTGTCGCAGCTTGCGCAGCGCCTTCGCCTCGATCTGGCGGATGCGCTCGCGCGTAACGCTGAACTCGCGCCCGACCTCCTCCAGCGTCCGGCTGCGCCCGTCCTCCAGCCCGAACCGGAGCTGGAGTACGCGGCGCTCCCGGCTGGTGAGCGTGGCGAGGACGTCCTCGACCTGCTCCCGCAGGAGCTGCTGGCTGGCGGCGTCGGCCGGCGCCAGCGCCCGCTCGTCCTGGATGAAGTCGCCGAGGTGGCTGTCCTCTTCCTCGCCGATGGGCGTCTCCAGTGAGACCGGCTCCTGCGATACCTTCTGGATCTCGCGGATGCGCTCCGGCGAGAACTGGTGGGCGGTGTCCTGCTTGGAGCTCTCGACCATGCCCCGTGCGATCTCCTCGCTCGTGGGCTCGCGGCCGTACTCCTGCACGAGTCGCCGGCTAACGCGCACAAGCTTGTTGATCGTCTCCACCATGTGAACGGGGATGCGGATGGTGCGCGCCTGGTCGGCGATGGCGCGCGTAATCGCCTGGCGGATCCACCAGGTCGCGTACGTGGAGAACTTGTAGCCCTTGCGGTAGTCGAACTTCTCCACCGCCCGGATGAGGCCGATGTTCCCTTCCTGGATCAGGTCCAGCAGCGACATCCCCCGCCCGATGTACTTCTTCGCGACGGACACGACCAGCCGCAGGTTCGCCTCGGTCAGGCGACGCTCGGCCTTGTCGCCGTTGTGCTTGATCGTGTCGAAGTGGTACCGCAGCCGGTCCTCGAGCGACGTAATCTTCTCGATCAGGCCCTCACTGGGCGGCAGCAGCTGGTCCTCGCCCCCTGCTTCCTCTGCCATCTGCGCGAACAGGTCGGGCGTGAGGATGTGGGTCACGATGGAGAGCGAGACGATCGCGTGGTGGATCGTCTCCTCGTCCTTGCGCAGGCGCTTCATGCAGTACGCGCGGAAGGGGAGCTCCATCTCGCGATCGATAAGCCCGCGGAACTGGCCGTCCCCGATGACCTCGCCGTACTCGCTGCGCATCAGCTTGATGCCCTCAGGGTCCTGCCACTTTGGCGTCTTCGGGGGCCAGTCTTCCTCGGCCCCCTCGGGCGGGGTCTGGCCCGAGATGACCTTCTCGTAGCGGTCGACGTAGTAGAGCGCCGCCTTGTAGATGGGCAGCAGTTCCGCGAACTGCTCAAGCAGGGTCACGGCCACGCGCGAGGCGGAGGGCGGATGCCCGAAGGCATCCACGTACGCCTTCTCGATATCGCGCAGATGGATGCCTTCTTCCATCTGGCGGGCCAGGTGCTTCTCGTCGTCGGCCGTGAGCAGGTAGACCTTGCCGATCTCGCGCAGGTACATCCGCACGGGGTCGTCGATCCCCTCGGACTCCTCGGTCAGGAGGGCTACGGTCTCCTCTTCTTCCTCCTCGCTCTCGTCGGTTTCCTTCTCGTCCTTCTCTTCTTCGTCCTGGTTCGCGGTGTTGTTCCCGGAGAGCTCATTCTCTTCGTCGCGACGCTCGTCGAACTCACCGCTGGAGAGGCGGCTGAGCACGGAGCCGATCATCGCGTCGGCGCTGGTGGAGGAAGTCTGGTCGGTCAAAGTCTCATCGCTCATGCGGCTGACAGGTACCCCTTGTGGTAAGAGTTGGGATGGCGCGTGGGACGCACTACGCCAAGGTCATGATAGCACAAATGAGCGCCAACCTGAAGCCTCTGGGGGGGCGATCAGAGGCCAGGAACAAGCAGTGGTCAGTCCCCCGTCGGGAGCCCCGCCTCCGCCCACGCGTCCGTGCCGCCCTCGACGTTGTACAGCTCCAGGTCATCCAGACCGGCCGCTGTTGCGTACTCGGCCGCGAGGGCGCTGCGTCCGCCCATCTTGCAGATGAACAGCACTTCTTTCTTGTCCCCCGCGAAGTCGCGGATCTGCTTCAACTCGTTCATCACCGTGTTCACGGGAATCAGGCGCACGCCCTTGGCGTGAACCTCGACGTACTCGTGCGGATCCCGCACGTCGACCATGACGGCGTCGCCGTTGTCGAGCTTTTCCTTCGCCTCTTCGATCGAAAGCCTCGTGAAGGGCTCTCGCGGGTCTTTGGTAGCCACCGGAACTGCCTCACTCGTGTGCGTAGTGCCGCTCAGACTAGCACGGGAAAGGCGTTTCCCGCCCCATCTGGCGAGGCCGCGCGCGATGTGCCACGCTGCCCCCCATGACCGACCCCCTCCGCCCCGACCCCGTCGCTGCCGCGACCGCCTGGGCCGACCGTGTGCGCCGCAACCGTGAGCAGGTCGAGCGAGCGCGGCGACTTCTACGCACCCATCGCCAACTGGTTCCGCGCCGACCCCCGCCGCGAGGGCGATGCCACCCTCGACGCTCTCCGCGCCCTCGTCCGCCCCGACGACACCGTGCTCGACATCGGCGCCGGGGGCGGGCGCTACTCCCTGCCCCTTGCCCTCCACGCCCGCGAGGTCATCGCTGTCGAACCCTCCGAGGCCATGCGCGAGGTGCTGACCGAAGGCATGGCCGAGCATGGCATCGACAACATCCGCGTGGTCGACACCCGCTGGCCCAGCGAGGACGCCTTCCACGCCGACGTCGCCCTTATCTCGCACGTCGGCTACGACATCGAGGACTTTGGTCCGTTCCTCGACGCGATGGAGGAGGCCGCCGGTCGACTCTGCGTCGCCGCCTTGCTGAGCCGCCCCCCGCCCTCCCGCTCCGACCCCTTCTGGGAGGCCGTCCACGGCGAGCCCCGCGACCCGCTGCCGGCCCTGCCCGAGTTCCTCGCCCTGCAGCTCGCCCGCGAACGGCTCTGCGAAGTCTCGTTTGTCGGGTACGGCGGCATCGCCTATGACACGCGGGACGACGTACTCAGCTTCCTTCGTCAGCAGCTCTGGATCGCCGAAGGCAGCCCCCAGGACGAGCAACTCCTCGCCATGCTCCCCGACTACATCCACGAGGAGGGCGGTCGCGTCGAGTTCAACTGGGATCCGGGCGTGCTCGGAATCGTGAACTGGGCGCCGCCCGCGAACGGTTAGCGCGCGCGTACTTCTTCGCCGGCGTCAGGATGATCGGCGTGAGTTCGTCCGCGCCGTAGGAGGTGCGCTGGCGCTCCTCCGGGGGCGTGCCGTACGTCGTCGTGCGCTGCCGCGGCAGCCGCCCGATGCTCGTAATCAGCTCGTCCATCGCCTCGGGGGGCATCTCCTGCCCGTGGCTGGCCCCTGCCGCCCGGCTGATGCTCTCGTTCATGAGCGTGCCGCCCATGTCGTTCGCGCCCGCGAGCAGGCACGCCGCGGAGCCCGCCGACCCCATCTTCACCCACGACACCTGGATGTTCGTGATGAGCGGGTGCAGCGCCAGCCGCGAGACCGCGTGCATCAGGATCGCCTCCCGCCAGGTCGGACCCTTGCGCGCGCGCCCCTTCAGGTAGATGGGGGCTTCCATATGGACGAAGGGCAGCGGCACGAACTCGCTGATGCCGCCCGTGCGCGCCTGCAGCTCGCGCAGGCGCAGCAGGTGCCGCGCCCACGAGACGGGTCCGTCGATGTGTCCGTACATGATCGTCGAAGTCGTCGTGAATCCGACTTCGTGCGCCGACCCGACCACATCCAGCCACTGGTCGGTGCTCAGCTTGTCCGGACAGAGGGTGTCGCGGACCTCGTCGTCGAGGATCTCGGCGGCGGTGCCGGGCAGCGTGCCCAGCCCCGAGGCCTTCAGCCGCCCCAGGAACTCCTTCACCGGAATGCCGAGCGTCTCCGCTCCCTGGTGCACCTCCAGCGGCGAAAAGGCGTGGACGTGCATGTCGGGGAGGGCGTCCTTCACCGCTTCGCACAACTCCAGGTAGGTAGCGCCCGTGTACTCGGGGTGAATCCCGCCCTGCATGCAGACCTCGGTCGCGCCCCGCTCCCACGCCTCCCGTGCGCGGCGCACCACCTCGTCCAGCCCCAGGTCGTACGGCTTGCCCCGCAGGTTCTCGCTCAGCTTCCCCTTCGAGAAGGCGCAGAACTGGCACTTGAAGTAGCAGATGTTCGTGTAGTTGATATTACGGTTGACGACGTACCGCACGATGTCCCCCGAGACCTCCGTGCGAAGCTCGTCGGCGGCCGCGCAGACGTAGTCGAACTCGGGGCCGCGCACCTCGAACAGCCGCGCGATCTCCGCCTCCGCCAGTTCCTCCCCCCGGCGCGCTTTCGATACCAGCGCGGGCACGGGTGAATGAGGTGGCAGCGTCTCCGGCGCCTTCCGCGGGAAGGTGTAGCCCTTCGGCGGTTCGAGCACCGCGCCCGGCGCCCACTCGCCCTCGCGCGCGTAGCCGTCGGCGTCCATCGAGCGCAGGACTTCGGTCGCCATCTTCTTGCTCTGCCAGCGAACGCTGTCTTTCGCGTAGCTCGGGTAGACCGCGAGCCGCTCGGCGAGGTGGTGTCCCGCTGCCTCCGTCTGGCGGCGCAGCTCCTCGAGCTGCGGCCACGGCGCCTCCGGGTTCACATGGTCGATCGTGACCGGCGAGACGCCGCCCCAATCGCTCAGGCCGGCCGCAACCAGCTTTCCGTACGACTCGGGCATCAGGTTGGGCGGCGCCTGCACCCCGATCTCCGGTCCGAACAGGATGCGTGCCATCGCCAGCGTCCAGAGCAGGTCGTCGAAGTCGGGCTCGGGCGCGTCCGCCATCTTCGTGTCGGGCTTGGCCCGGAAGTTCTGGATGATCAGTTCCTGGATGTGCCCGTGTTCCTCGTGCAGCTCGCGCAACGCCAGCAGCGACTCAATCCGCTCCGGGCGCGTCTCGCCGATGCCGATGAGGATGCCCGAGGTGAACGGCACCTGGAGCTCGCCCGCCAGCCGCATCGTCTCCAGGCGGGCGGCGGGCTCCTTGTCCGGCGATCCGTAGTGGACCTGGCCCTTCTCCATCAGCCGCGGAGAGAGGCTCTCCAGCATGATTCCCTGCGAGACGGAGACGTCCCGCAGCAGGGCGATGTCCTCGCGCGTCATGACGCCGGGGTTGGCGTGGGGCAGCAGCCCCGTCTCCTCCGCCACGATGCCCGCGACTTCCGCCAGATACGAGATGGTCGTCTCGTGTCCGAGCGCGGCCAGCTCCTCGCGCGCCACCTTGTAGCGCAGCTCGGGCTTGTCCCCGAGCGTGAAGAGCGCCTCCGTGCAGCCCGCCGCCGCCCCCGCCCGCGCAAGCTCCAGCACCTCGTCGATGCTCATGTAGGCGCGTTCGCCGCGCTTGGGCGGCTGCGCGAACGTGCAGTAGTGGCAGACGTCGCGGCAGAGCTTCGTCAGGGGGATGAAGATGTTGCGGGAGTAGGAGATGACGTGGTCGTGGGCCTGATCGCGGAGTGCGCCCGCTGCCGCCGTCAGGGCGGCAAGGTCGGTTTCGCCGGCAAGGGCGAGTCCCTCTTCGGGGGTGGGGCTCACACCCGCCAGGGCTCGCGCCAGTACTGCCTCGCTCGTCTCTCGCATCCGCACTCCGGGGCCCGCTCTTCGACCCGGGCCGGTACTCGATAGTACAATACGACTCGCTAGCTCGTCACAACCGACGGAGAGGAAGCAGCAAGCATGACCTCGCGAAGCGTCCGCTGCCCAGTCGCCTCCACCCTCGACCTCGTCGGCGACCGCTGGACGCTGCTCATCGTGCGCGACCTGCTCAAGGGTGACGCCCGCTTCGGCGAGCTGCGCCGCTCCGTCGAGGGCATTACGAGCAGCGTCCTTTCCTCGCGTCTCAAGCTGCTCGAAGCCGAGGGCCTCGTCGAGACCCGCCTCTACAGCGACCACCCGCCCCGTGCCGAATACTTCCTCACCCCCAAGGGCCACTCCCTCGGCGTCGTCGTGGGCGCCCTCGCCACCTGGGGCGAACGCCACACCGACAACGACCTCAGCATCGTCGACCACCGCTGCGGCCACGGCGTCGACGTGGTCTACCACTGCCCCACCTGCGACCGCTCCGCCCCCCGCTCCCAGATCCGCATCGTCCCCGCCTGAGAGCCTCCGGAGTTTGCCCCCCCTCGACCCTCCCCCGTATCCTGCTCTATTCAGGAAGTCCCCACCTCGATCGGGAGTGAGCACGTGCACACCATCGGCCTGACTGGCGGCATCGCCAGCGGGAAATCGACCGTCGCGGAGTTTTTCCGCGAGCAGGGTGTTCCCGTCATCGATGCCGATATCCTCGGGCATCGCACCTACGACCCCGGGACCGGCACCTTCGCCGCCGTCGTCGCTGCCTTTGGCGACGACATCGTCGCCGCCGATGGCACCATCGACCGGCGCGCCCTGGGCGGCAAGGTCTTCGGCAAGCCGGAGGAGTTGACACGCCTGACCGACATCGTCTGGCCCGGCATCCGCGCCCTTGCTTCCGAGGAGCTTTCCAACCTCGAGGTGGCGGGCACGGGTCTGGTCCTGCTGGAAGCCGCCGTCCTGCTGGAGGCCGGCTGGGAGGACATGGTCGACGAGATCTGGGTCACGACCGTCGAGGCGGACATAGCCGTGGCCCGGCTCGCGGAGCGCAACGGCCTCGACGAGGCCGCCGCGCGCGCCCGCATCGATTCGCAACTCTCCAACGAGGAGCGAGTCGCCGTGGCGCACGTAGTCATCGAGAACAACGGCACGCTCGCGGAGCTCGCGGACGGCATTCGCGCCGCCTGGGAAGCCCTTCGCGCACGCACCGGCACAGAGAGGCAGACGATTGGCTGAAGCACCCACCACCACCGAAGTCATGGCCCCCGGCGGGCTCGTCCTCGCCGCCGAGGAATTCACGGTTCGCGAAGAGCCCTACTACCTCCCCCTCGGGGATGAGATCGAGCTCTTCGAGGCCGCTTTCGAGCAGCGCATTCCCGTGCTGCTCAAGGGCCCCACGGGCTGCGGCAAGACCCGCTTCGTCGAGTACATGTCGTGGCGCCTCGGGCGGCCCGTGACGCACATCTCCCAGGGCGGAGAGGCGCCTCTCGACGACGAAGGGCCGCGACCCTTCGTCACCGTCGCCTGCCACGAGGACCTCACCGCCAGCGACCTCGTCGGGCGCTACCTGCTCGATACCGACGGCACACGCTGGATCGACGGGCCCCTCACCCGCGCCGTCAAGACCGGCGCCATCTGCTACCTCGACGAGGTGGTCGAAGCCCGCAAGGACACGACCGTCCTCATCCACCCCCTCACCGACTACCGCCGCCTCCTCCCCATCGAGAAGCTCGGCCAGGTCGTCGAGGCGGCGGACGGTTTCCTCCTCGTCATCTCCTACAACCCCGGCTACCAGAGCGCTCTCAAGGACCTGAAGCACTCGACCCGCCAGCGCTTCATCTCCGTGGAGTTCACCTACCCCACGCGCGAGCAGGAAGCGGAGATCATCTCGCACGAGTCCGGCGTCGACCTCGCCGTCTCCATCGAGCTGGCCAAGCTCGGCGAGAAGGTGCGCAACCTGAAGGAGCACGGCCTCAGCGAGGGCGTCAGCACACGCCTCCTCATCTACGCCGGGCGCCTCATCGAGCGTGGCATCGAGCCCCGCCGCGCCGCCCAGGTGGGCGTCACGTGGGCGCTCACCGACGACCTCGAGGTCCAGCGCAGCATCGAAGAGGTAGTGACATCGATCTTCGAATAACCGCCACCCCGCTCTGCTCGGAGCATTCACGGGAGCGCGGCCCCGGGCTCGCGTGCGAGGCAGCAGCGTGAGGATCGGCATCGTCTCCGACGTGCACGGCAACGTCCCCGGCTTGCAGGCGGCCCTCGACCACATGGGTCCCATTGATGAGCTGCTCTGCGCCGGTGACACTGTCTACCAGTACCGCTGGTCGAACGAGACGGTCGAGCTCCTGCGTGACCGCGGCGCCCGCGTCGTCCTCGGCAACCACGACGAGGTCATCCTCGGCCGCGATGGCGAGCGCGCCCGCGCCATGGACCACGTCCGCGACGACCTCGTCGAGTGGCTGCGCGAGCAGCCCTACTCGATCGACGCGGAGGTGGGCGGACGGCGCTTCCTCATGGCCCACAACTCGCCCTGGGGCGGCTGGGAGTACCACTACCCCCACGACCCGCTCTGGCGGAAGACCGAGAGCCTCGAGCACGACGTGGTCGTGACCGGCCACACCCACGTGCCCATGGCCGCCCGCTTCGGCGAGACCTTGGTGATCAACCCCGGCTCCGTGGGCGAAGCCCGCCACCCCGGGAACAACTACCGCCTCTCCTGCGCCGTCTGGGATACGGCCGGCGATGAGGTCCACTTCCACGAGTACGAGGACCCCGCCCGGCCCTCGCGCGTGCTCACCACGGGGGGTGCATCATGACCGTTGCCGGAGTGCTCATCGCCCGCAACCGCTCGCGCTTCGACGGCTTCCCCGAGCCCTTGCTGGAAGCCTACGAGAGCAGCCTGCGCGCCCTCGAACCGCGCCTCACCCCCACCCAGCTCGAGGGCTGGTCGCAGGGTGGCCTCGACCTGATGGCCATCAGCCTGCGCTCCTGGGAGTCCGCCGCCGAGTACTTCAAGGCCGGCCCCCAGCTTGCCGAGGCGACCCCCTGGGACACCTACGAGCAGCTCGCCCGCGAGGCCACCGACCTCACCGAGCAGTCCGCCCCGCTCGCCGTCTCCTTCCTCCGCAGCGCGCCCAACACGCTCTCCTACATCGGACCCAACCACCTCGCCCAGTGGGCCGACTTCGGCCGCCGCCTCTACAAGGGCAACTGGAAGAGCTCCTCGCTCGCCGCCCAGTTCTACGACGCCGGCCCCGAGCTCTTCGCCAACATCCGCGTGAGCCATGCCGGACGCCTCGTCCTCTTCCTCGATGAGCTTGCCCGCCACTCCTACGAGCTCGCGGCCGCCTGCCTCACCTCCGCCCCCGACGTGCTTGGCCGCCTCGAGAACGCCGACCGCATGCCCTTCCTTACTTTCGGCGTCGAGCTCGCCCAGACGAGCTGGGCCGACTCGCGCCTCTACTTCGACCGCGGCGTGCCACTCATCCAGCGCGTCCACGGTCCCGTGCGCGAGCGCTACCTGACGCTCGCCGCGCAGGTCGCCCGCGACCACAACCGCTCCGTGTTCCAGTACTTCGAAGACGCCGCCCACGCCCTCGGCGAGGTTGAGCCCGACGACCACGGTCCCGTGATCGAGCTCGCCGAGCAGCTCGCGCCCCACTCCGCTTACGCCGCCATGGACTTCATCAGCAACGCCCCCGAGGTGCTGGAGAAGGTCCGCATCGACGAGCTGGGCGCCTGGCAGAACGCCGGGCTCGGTATCCTCGCCTCCAGCCGCGAGGGCGGCGAAGCCTACTTCCGCCTCCAGTCCAGCCGCGGCGAGGAGGTGCTCGACACCCTCTCCGCTCGCGTCGAGCTCTCCAAGGTGGGCGACATCCTCCGGCTCTACGCCAAGGCGCTCACCGGCAGGAACATCAGCATCCACGCCTCCGCCGTCCTCACCGAGAAGGGCATTGGCTGGGTCGACGAGGAGCGCGCCAGCACCGAGGGCACCACCATTTATCTGCCCGACGTGATGGAGCGGTACCGCAACAAGGACGAGAACTTCGCCTCGGTGAAGGTCTTCACCACCCACCAGGCCGCCCACCTGGAGTTCGAGAGCTTCAGCTTCGGCTTCGAGCGCCCCTCCACCCTCTTCGAGGACCTGCGTCCGACCATTCCCGAGAATACGGGTAACAATCCTGCTACCGAGATCGAACGCTTCTTCGACCTCTTCCCCGACCGCACACTCGCCAGCGACCTCCACGAGATTGCCGAGGACGCCCGCATCGACGCCGCCATCAAGCTCAACTACGCCGGCATCCGCCGCGCCCTCACGCGTATGCAGCGCGAGGAGTTGGGCCGCCGCCCCGAGATCAGCGAGTTGCCCCTGCGCCAGGCCTTCGTCGAGAACCTCGTGCGCGTCAGCCTTGATGGCGCCGACGCCGTGCGCTGGCCCGCCGCCCAGCAGGACGCCATGTCGAACGGCGTTGCCGTCCTCCAGCGCCTCTCCTCCGAGGGCGCCACGCCCGAGGACGCCGCCGAGGCCACCCTCCGCCTCTACCAGCTCGCCATGGGCATCAAGAACGAGCGCGAGGAGGGCGACGAGGAGTGGGACAGCCTCCCCGACGTCGACCAGGAACAGCTCCAGCTCGATATGAGCGATCTCGGCGGCGAGGGCGCCGCCATGGAGATGGGCGAGCCCCAGGAGGGCGACTCCGAATACGAGAGTCCCCAGGACATCGACTTCCGCGGCGACTTCAAGCCCGAGCTTGTCCAGCTCCTCATGAAGCTCCGCGACGACGCCGAACTTGGCGACGCCGGCCAGATCTCGCCCGAGCAGCTCACCGAGGAGCAGCTCAAGGAGCTGCTCGAGAAGAGCGCCGAGATCGACCTCGACACCCTCCTCGAAGGCGACCTCCAGAACACGACCGGTATGTTCCTTTCCAACCTCCTGAAGGAGGCCGGCACCCCCACGCTCGACAGCGACGCCCAGTCCGACCAGCCCCTGAGCGACCTCAGCACCGGCGGGGAGGAAGGCGAGGAACCCCTCGCCCCCATTGTCACCACCTACTACTACGACGAGTGGGACTTCCGCGCGCAGGACTACAAGCCTCGCTGGTGCGCCGTGAAGGAAGCCGCCCTGGAGGAAGGCGAGGAGGAGTTCTACGACGAGACGCTGCGCGAGTACGCCGCCCTCGTCGCCCAGACCCGCAAGCAGTTCGAGCTGATGAAGCCCGAGCTCTTCCGCAAGATCAAGAAGCTCTCCGACGGCGAGGACATCGAGCTCGACCCCGCCATCGAGTGGATGATCGACCTCCGCACGGGCATCAGCCCCTCCGACAAGGTCTACTGGCGCCGCAACAAGGTCGAGCGCGACGTCGCCATCGCCTTCCTGCTCGACATGTCCGCCTCGACCGACGAGGAGATCGCGCGCCGCGACCAGCAGTACGACGACTCCGACGACGACCCCCGCAAGTACCTCAGCTGGTGGGTTACCAAGCGTCGCCAGGAGCTTGCCGCTCCGCCCAAGCGCATCATCGACCTCGAGAAGGAGGCAACCGTCCTCCTCATCACCGCCCTTGAGACGATTGGCGACGACTACGGCATCTACGGCTTCAGCGGCTACGGCCGCGACAACGTCGAGTTCTTCGTCATCAAGGACTTCGACGAGCGCTTCGATGCGACCACCAAGAAGCGCATCGACAAGGTCACCCCCATCCGCTCGACGCGCATGGGCCCTGCCATTCGCCACGCCATCCACAAGCTCGCCGAGACCGAAGCGAAGGTGCGCATCCTCGTCCTCCTCAGCGACGGCCGCCCCCAGGACCACGGCTACGGGCGCGACCGCACCGAGAAGGAATACGCCATCCACGACACCAAGCAGGCGCTCAACGAGGCCAAGCGCGAGGGCATCACGCCCTTTGCGCTCACCGTCGACCGCGCCGGCCACGACTACCTGAAGACGATGTGCGAGGACATGGGCTACGAGGTCGTCGGCGATATCGAGTCGCTGCCCCGCCGCCTGCCCGCCCTCTACCGCAGCCTCACCGAGTAGCGCGGGTGACGCTGCTCCTGGTCCGCCACGGCCAATCCGAGGGGAACGTTGAGGGCCTCATTCAGGGTCAGCTCGACAAGCCCCTGACCGATCTGGGTCGCCAGCAGGCGCTCGCCGTCGCCGAGCGGCTCAAGTCCGAGGGTGGCGCCGACCGCATCGTTGCCAGTCCGCTCGCTCGCGCCTTCGCCACCGCCGAGGCCATCGGCGAAGTGGCCGGCCTGCCCGTCGCCACCGACGAACGCTTGATGGAGTACGACTTCGGCGACGTAAGCGGATGGACCATCCCGGAGGTCCTGGAGCGCCATCCCGGCTGGCGCTTCTGGAGCGATGACCCGTCCGAACCGCTTCTTCCCGGTGAGGAGGGCATGTCCGCCTTCGACGCACGCGTTACCGAGGTGGTGGCCGAGTCGATGGCTCTCGAGGGCCGGACGATCGCGGTAACCCATGGCGGCGTCATCATGGCCGCCCTCAACGCGGCCCTTCGGATGCACGGCGTTGCCGAACTGGGCGCTCGCCGTGCGCGTTTCCCCATGAAGAACTGCGGCATCACCGAGCTCGACCGCGACCCCGAGGGGCGGCTCATCGTGCGCCGTCACAACGACGCCTGCCATCTCCCCTAGCGCGTCCCGGACTACTCCGGTTCGTCCTCCGCCACCTCGCAGCTGTAGCGCTCGATGACCGGGTTCGCGAGCAGCCGCGTGCACATGTCCTCGGCCAGCGACTGCGCCTC
This sequence comes from Tepidiformaceae bacterium, assembly GCA_965214395.1. Classification (GTDB taxonomy): domain Bacteria; phylum Chloroflexota; class Dehalococcoidia; order Tepidiformales; family Tepidiformaceae; genus UBA2991. Next base: position 2,274,901 of record OZ243954.1, on the reverse strand, counting down.
GTCCTCGCTCGCGGCCTCGATCATGACCTCGAACAGCTTCCCCGACCGCACCCCCGCCACCCCCGCGAAGCCGAGGTTGTGCAGCGCCGACGCGATGGTCAGCCCCTCCGGGTCGTTCACCGTCGGCTTCAGCGTCACCGCGATGGAGGCGAGGAAGCGGCTCACGCGGGCAGGTCCTCCCCCGTGAGCGCGCGGTACAGCGTCAGGTAGCGATCCGTTGTCGCGGCGATCACGTCGTCCGGAACCTCCGGCGCGGGGTCGCCGTCCTTCCAGCCCGTCCCCACGAGCCAGTCGCGTACCGGCTGCTTGTCGAAGCTGGGCTGCGAGCCGCCCGGCTTGTACTCGGAGAGCGGCCAGAAGCGGCTGCTATCGGGCGTCAGCACCTCGTCGATGAGGATCGTCTCTTCGTTGCGCAGCCCGAACTCGAACTTCGTGTCCGCGATGATGATGTCGCGCTCCAGCGCCACCTGGTGGGCGTAGTCGTAAACCGCGCGGCTACGCTTCGCCATCGCGTTCGCCGTCTCCTCGCCTACGAGCCCCTCAAGCTGCTCGTAGTTGATGTTCTCGTCGTGCTCGCCCACATCCGCCTTCGTCGAGGGCGTGAAGATTGGCTCTGGCAGCCGGTCCGACTCCGTCAGCCCCTCGGGCAGCGTGATCCCGCAGACCGACCCATCGCGCCTGTACTCGCGCCAGGCCGTGCCCGAGATGTAGCCGCGCACGATGCACTCGGCGTTGTACGCCTGCGCCTTCCGCACCAGCATCGAACGCCGGTAGCAGTTCTCCGGGAGAGCGAAGGGCACGAGCTCGTCCGCGTTCGACTCGTCGATGACGGCGATGAAGTGGTGCGGCACCACCTCGCCGATGCGCTCGAACCACCACGCCGAGAGCTGCGTTAGCACCTCGCCCTTGCGGGGAACGCCCGCCGGCAGTACGAGGTCGAGCGCCGAAATGCGGTCGGTCGCGACGATCAGCAGGTGGTCGCCGAGGTCGTACGTATCGCGCACCTTGCCGCGCATCATGGGCGCGGGCAGATCGGTGTGCGTCACCACGTTGGTCATTGGGTCTCCTCCCGAATACGAAGGTAGTACAGGGTAATGGAGGCATGGGCAAACGCCGCCACCGGAATCAGGATGCCGCCCTGCAAAATGCGAAGCCCGGCATCGATGGCCATGCGCAGTTCGCGGCTCGCGCTCTCGGGTCCAGGGCTTACCGGAACCAGCACTCCGATAAGGAATGCCAGCGCCAGCCCGATGACCATGATCCCGAGCAGTCGCAGCATGTTCCCCTGCATCGTGCGCCAACTCCGGGTGAGCGCCTCGATGGGGCTGGTCTGCTCCAGCAGGTACACCTGGTAGGCGACTCCGAAGCGGGCAATGAGGAAGGGAATAACCGCCAGCCCCACGATCGTGAAGGCCAGCAGACCCCCGGCCACCGTAAAGATGACCGTCAGCAGGATCAGGCCGCCCAGGCGCGTGAACGCGGGGTCGAGCGCCTGCGAGAGCGTGAGCGGTTGTCCCCGCGCGACTGCCGCGACCGACACGATCGTCGCCCCCTGCGCCACCAGTCCCAGTACCACTCCCGCCGCCACGACCACCACCAGCACAAACACCTGCGCGCCTGCCTCGGTGGCGCCCGTAATCCCTCCGCGCGGGTACACCTCGTCCGCGAACACGCTGCTGTAGAGCAAGACCGTCAGGAGGATCGTCCCCACGACGAGGGGCGCCTGGATGGCCAGCAGGGGCATCATCGTTTCGCGGGGGAAGTCGCGCATGAGCGCGGCTGCCGCGCTCAGCGTCTCGCCCACGCCCGGCCGTTCGGGGGACTGCTGCTCTGGGGTGCTGGTCATCTCGGCCGGGGCTCCCTGCGCTTCGATCGAGCAGCGTAGCGGAGGCGTACCCCCGTGGCTGTCGGCGGGATCACGCAGCTGCTCCCGCAAGGGGCACGTGGGGCCGGGCGATCTCCCCAGCCGCGCTTGTCACGCCAGGCCGAGCCGCTCGAACGTCGAGCCGGCGTTGCGAAGGTAGTAGCCGTAATCGAACAGCGACCGCAGCCGCTCTTCGTCCAGCCGCGAGGTCACGTCCTCGTCCGCCAGCAGCAGCGAGAGGAACGGCTCGCGTTCCTGCCAGGCGACCATCGCGTTGCGCTTCACGAGCCCGTAGGCCTCTTGCCGGCTCAGACCCGTCTCGATCAGCTCCAGCAGCACCCGCTGCGAGAACACCAGCCCGTACGACCGGTCGAGGTTCTCGCGCATGCGCTCGGGGTAGACCACCAGGTCCTTGGCGATGTCCGTGAACAGCGCCAGCATGTAGTCCAGCAGCAGGCACGCGTCGGGGAAGACGATGCGCTCCGTCGAGGAGTGGCTGATGTCGCGCTCGTGCCAGAGGGCCACGTTCTCCATGGCGGTGGTGGCGTAGCCGCGCAACACCCGCGCCAGCCCCGTGATGCGCTCGCACTTCTCCGGGTTGCGCTTGTGCGGCATCGCGCTCGATCCCGTCTGGCCCGCCGCGAACGGCTCCTCCGCCTCCAGCACCTCGGTGCGCTGCAGCCCCCGGATCTCCGTCGCGAACTTCTCCAGCGAGGCGCCCGTGAGCGCGAGCGCGCTCACGAATTGCGCGTGCCGGTCGCGCTGGATGACCTGCGTCGAGGCGTGCTCCACGCCGAGCCCGAGCGTCTGGCAGGTCGCCTCCTCGATCTCGGGAGGGATGGAGGCGTGCGTGCCCACGGCCCCGCTGATTGCCCCCACCGCGATTGTCTCCCGCGCCGCCAGCAGCCGTTCGCAGTTGCGTCGCATCTCGGCCACCCAGACCGCCACCTTCAGGCCGAATGTCGTCGGTTCGGCGTGAACGCCGTGCGTTCGTCCCGCGCAGAGGGTGTCGCGGTGTTCCCGCGCGAGGTTCTCCAGCGCCGACGTCAGCCGCTGGACCCCGGCGATCAGGAGGTCGCTCGCGTCCCGCAACTGGAGGGCGGTGGCCGTGTCCCAGACGTCGCTCGTCGTGAGCCCAAAATGGACATAACGCGACTCCTCGCCGAGCGAGTCGGCTACCGACTGCAGGAACGCCGTCATGTCGTGGTGCGTGACGGCGAGGTATTCGTTGACCTTGTCGACGTCGAAGGTGGCGTTCGCGCGGATGGTTTGGGCCGCCTCGACGGGCATCTCGCCCGCGGCCGCGCGCGCCTCGCAGACGGCGATCTCGACTTCGAGCCAGCGGTCGAACTTGGCCTGCTCGCTCCAAATGGCGGCCATCTCGGGCCGCGAGTAACGGGGGATCACGAAGCACTCCGGAAGGGGTGAAATTGGCGCGTGGCCATCGCCTCAATCATACCGTGGGGCGGGGCTCGGGGAGCCTCCATGCCGCGCGGACGCCGTTTGCGGCAGCGTGTAGACTGCCGCTCCGCCAGGAGGTGTCGCGTGGAAGAGTTCCGCGGTCGTACAGCTGTCGTTACCGGAGGCGGTGGCGGCATCGGCAAGGCGATGGCTGTCGCCTTTGCCCGGGAAGGGATGAACGTCGTCATCGGCGAGATCGACATGGACGCAGCCGCCGAGGCGGTTGCCGCCGTCGAGGCGCAAGGTGTGAAGGCAATCGCCGTCGAGAACGATGTCTCCAGCCGCGCTTCCATGCAGACCCTCGCCGACGCCACCAACGACGCCTTCGGCGGCTGCCACGTGCTCTGCAACAACGCCGGGGTCGTCACCTTCAAGCTCGCCCAGGACATGAGCGAGGACGACTGGGACTGGGTGCTGGGCGTCGACCTCTACGGCGTGATTTACGGCATCCAGGCGTTCCTACCGGGCATGGTCGCTGCGGGCGAAGGCGGCCACATTGTGAACACTGCCTCGATTGCCGGGCTCGTCGCCGCGGCAACGCCCGGCATCTCCTCCTACACGACCGCCAAGTACGGCGTCGTCGGCATCTCCGAGGCGCTCGCCCTCGACCTTGCCCCGCACGACATCGGCGTGAGCGTGATCTGTCCGGGCGGCGTGCGCTCGCGCATCGTCGAGGCGGGCCGCAACCGCCCCGAGGAGTACGGCGGCCCCGAGGCTCCCATCCGCGAGATGCTCCCCGGCGAGAGCGTTCCCCAGGAGGTGATCGAGCCCGAGGATCTCGCTCAGCAGGTTCTCCGCGCCGTCAGGGAAAACCACCTCTACATCGTGAGCCATCCCGAGACCCAGCCCGCCGTCGAGGCCCGCTTCCAGGCGATTCTCGACGCCTACGACCGCATCCCCAGCTAGTCACACCCTCACAAGGAGCGCGCTATGTCCGTCAAGGTTCTGGTTGTCACCAAGGGCCACCCCTTCGACTACAACGGCTTCTACGCCATGTTCGATGAGGACCCCGAGCTGCTCACCACGCAGGTTGAGCAGCCCGCCGCGCAGGTGATGCTGCGCCCCGAGAACGTGGCCGAATACGAAGCCGTCTGCTTCTACGACATGTGGGGCACCGAGAGCCCCGACGGCGGCGCCAGCTTCCTCCCCGCGCCCGAGGAGTACCAGCAGAGCATCGCCGCCCTGCTCGAGAGCGGGAAGGGCATCGTGATGATGAACCATGCCATCGTGCAGTGGCCCGCCTGGCCCGGCTGGCGCGATGTCAGTGGCACCTCCTTCCTGCTGACCGAGGGAGAGGTCTTTGGCGAGATGACTCCCGGTTCCGGCTACCGCGGCGGCGCCGTCGACCCGCGCGGCAACCCCCGCGGCACCGTCTCCGCCGACCCCGGCGCGGCCGGCCACCCCGTCCTCGACGGCGTCGAGCCTTTCACGATCGAGGACGAGCTCTACCTGACCTCGAAGAACTTCGAGTCGCAGCCCGGCATCCTCCCGCTCATGCGTACCGACTACCCGATGGTGAAGGAGAACTTCAACCCGCCCCCCCTCGCTCCTGCCGCCGAGCAGGCTGGCTGGGACCATCCCGAGGGCAGCAACCTCGTCGTCTGGGCCAAGAAGAGCGTCAACTCCCCGGTCATCGCTATGCAGATCGGCGACGGCCCTAACTGCTACGCCAACCCCGGCTTCCGCACGCTCCTCAGCAACTCCCTGCACTGGGTGGCGACGGACGAAGCGCGCGCCTGGGCCGCCAGCTAGCGCCGCCCGGCCACGAACAGGGGTGGACCCCCGGAAGGACTAATCCAATGGCAGTGAAAACGCTCGTTGTGACCAAGGGCCACGGCTTCAACTACAACGGCTTCTACTCCATGTTCGACGACAATCCCGAGCTGCTCACCACGCAGGTCGAGCAGCCCGCCGCGCAGGTCCTCCTGCGTCCCGAGAACGTGGCCGAGTACGAGGCCGTGGTCTTCTACGACATGTGGGGCGTCGACTTCTCCCCCGCCTCCGAGGAGTACCAGCAGAGCATCGCCGCCCTGCTCGAGAGCGGGAAGGGCCTCATGTTGATGAACCACGCGCTCGTTGAGTGGCCCGCGTTTCCCGTCTGGCGCGATGTCAGCGGCACTTCCTTCCTGCTGAAGGAGGGCGAAGTGTTCGGCGAGCTCACCCCCGGCTCAGGCTACCGGGGCGGTGGCGCGGACCCGCGCGGGAACGGCCGCGGCAAGGTCACGCCCGACCCGGCCGCCGCCGGCCACCCCGTCCTCGAAGGCCTCGACGACGGCTTCGTGGTGCAGGACGAGCTCTACCTGACCTCGAAGATCTTCGAGTCGCAGCCCGGCATCCTGCCCCTCATGCGCACGGATTACTCGATGACGCAGGAGAACTTCAATCCGCCGCCGATGGCTCCACCGGAAGAGAAGGAGCGCTGGGCACACCCCGACGGCAGCGACGTGGTCGTCTGGGCGAAGAAGAGCGGCAACAGCCCCGTCGTCGCCACCCACCTCGGCGATGGCCCCGGCAGCTACGAGAGCGAAGGCTTCCGCAGGCTCCTCCACAACACCCTGCACTGGGTGGCGTCCGAGGAAGCGCGCGCCTGGGCCGCCAGCTAGCGACCACTAGCGCAGCTCCCGGAACGTGGCGCGGATGCCGCGCACGATCGCCTCGGGCTCCTCGGCGGGCGCGAAGTGCCCGCCCGCCGGGTGCGAATCCCAGTAGTGCACGTTCCAGTACTCCCGCTGCTGCGGGCTCGGCTCCTGCGGCGCCCCCGGACCATGGAACGTGATCCCCGTCGGCGCCTCGACCACGGGCGTGCGGTCGTGGCTGGGCTGCCACTGGTTCCAGGCCGCCTCGTAGTAGTACCGCACCGAGGTCACGAAGGCGTCCGTCGCCCAGTACAGCATCATCGTCGTCAACAGGTCGTCCTTGGAGAAGCGCGACTCCACGTCCCCGTTCGTGTCGCCCCAGTTGCGTCGCCGCTCGAGAATCCAGGCGCAGAGCCCGATCGGGGAGTCGTGCGCCATGAAGGCCAACGTCTGCGGGTCGAGCGTCTGCACGGCCACGTGCGCCGAGTAGTAGCGCATCCGCGCGAGCGAGGCTGTTCGTGCCTCTCCGGGCGGCATCGTCGCAAGGCCCGGATCGCCCAGCACCCACGGCCGGTCGTGCGTGAACATGTTCAGCATGATCGCGTCCGTCAGGTGGATGCCGATCACGTGGTCCGCGTACTTGTGCCCGAGCTGGCTCGTGACCAGCGCCCCCCAGTCCCCGCCCTGCGCCGCGAAGCGCTCGTAGCCGAGCACCTCCCGCATGAGCGTGTCCCAGATGTCCGCCGTCCGCCAGTAGTTGATCCCCGGCGTCGTCAGCGGCGTCGAGAAGCCGTACCCCGGCAGCGAGGGCACGACCACGTCGAAGGCATCAGCCGGGTCACCGCCGTGGGCTGCCGGGTCGGTCAGGGGTCCGATCACGTGGCGCAGATCCCAGTACGTCCACGGCCAGCCGTGCGAGACGATGATGGGAATGGGATTCGGCCCCTTCCCCCGCTCGTGCACGAAGTGGATCGGCATGCCATCGATCTCGACACGGAAGTTCGCGAAGCGGTTCATCTCCGCTTCGTGCGCTCGCCAGTCGTAACGGTGCAGCCAGTGCTCCGCCAGCTCGCGCAAGTAGCCGCCGTCGACCCCGTACCCCCAGCCGTCGTTGGCGAAGTCGGGCGCCCAATTGATGCGTTCAAGCCGCTCGCGCAGGTCCTGAAGCTTCTCCTTGGGAATCGCAATCGTGAACGGTTCGGCCTGCATGGCGTGCCTCCTGGTGGCGGTGCGCGACGAGTCTAGCTGGTACACGGGAGCCTGTTCTGGACATAACAAATTCGTATGTTGCCGGCGTCAATTGAAAGGCCATCCTCGGGCGGCTACTGTCGCTTCGCGTAGCCGGGGGATAGGCACGCGAAAGGGGAAAATCGATAGTCATGGGATCGATATTGTCTGCTAGCAAGGCCCCGGGACTGGCCATCGTCGTTGGCCTCGTCCTGCTAACCATCACGCTCATCCTCTATCCCGGAGGCTGGGTAGTCGACGCAGCCGACTCCCTGGACTTCCAGGCGACGATCGATGCGATGACCGAGAACGACAACCTCTCGCACGCCTTGTTCTTCGTCATCATCCTCTCGGCGTTGGCGATCTCCTTCGGCATCTTCTCGTTCTGGAGGCTCGGCGGGTCGGACGACCCCCTGCTGGGGTTCGCCATCCTGGTAAACCTGTTCCACTACGGCATCTTCATCCTGACGATGGGAATGCGGCACATGCTCGTTGCCATCGCCCAGCACGGGGACGGCATTGAATTCAGGGGTGGCGCCCCCGCGGATGGTGTCGTCGATAGCTACCTCGTCATGCTGCAAGCTTCGAGCGGGGGCCTCCACTACGCCTTCGTCATCGTTTCGTCGGTGAGTGGCATCCTCCTGGGGCTTGCCCTTGCCCGGCGTTATACCTCGCTGAACATCACCGCTGCGGCTTGCTGGGTCTTCTTCCTTGCGGGAGTGGCGGGCCTGCTCAACGCGCTCGTCGGCCAGCAGGCCGAAGTCGCGCCCGAGGCCTTCGTCGCCATCAGCAACATCGTCCTCTTCGTCGCGGCCGTCGCTCTCCTTGTTATCGGTATCGGCGTGCTGCGGGGCGAGAGCGAGCTTGTTCCGGAAGACGACTAGGGCCTGTTCACGTTAGCTGGAGGGCGTCGTAGATGAGGGCGAGGTGGATGAAGGCGAGGAAGACACAGTCCAGCTTGTCGTAGCGGGTGGCGATACGCCGGAAGCGCTTGAGTCGACGGAAGAAGCGTTCGACCTCGTTGCGTCGCCGGTAGAGGACGCGGTTGTACTGCCAGGGCTGGGCCCGGGTGCGCATCGGCGGCACCTCCGGGCAGTAGCCCAGTTCTTCGGCAAGGGCCCGTGTCTTGTCGCCCTCGTAGGCACGATCCATCAGCAATGCCGGGCTCCCCGACTGTGGACCACGCCGACGCAACAACTCCCGTCCCCAGGGGGCGTCGTGCGCTTGTCCGGGCGAGAGCGCCAGCCTCAGGACCGTGCGGTCGTCGGCCACGAGGGCGTGCAGCTTGGTCGTCAGACCGCCACGCGACTTTCCCGTCGCCTGGCGCCCCTTTTTCTCAGAGCGCCGCTGCCGTCGGCGTGCAGCTTGATGATCGTGCTGTCCAACGACAGCACATCCAGGTCGAGGGCCTCCACCTGGTCCCGCTGCAGTTCGGCGAAGACCCGTTGCAGCACACCCCGTTTGGCCCAGCGGTTCAGTCGCACGTAGACCGTGTGCCAGTTGCCGTAGTACGTCGGCAACCCCCGCCACGTGCAGCCTTGCTTGGCCACGTAGAGCAGCGCGTTCAGCGCCTGACGGTGGGGAATAGTGAGGCTGCCTCGGGGTTTCGGCAGCAAGGGCGCGATCCGCTCGTACTGCGCATCCGTCAGTTCCATCGGACCCTCGGGGCCCACCGCCTACCCCAGCAAAATCCTGCCAGCTCTCCGCGTTAAGGTGAACAGGCCCTAGCTAGCAGCCGGGATCATCCGGCGTTGGAGCGCACCCATCGCCAGCCGGGACGTCGATGCGTTCCCGCTGGCGATGGTCCTGCCGCTCGGCTACAGTGCCGCCAACGCTGCACCCGCACATAGCACGCAGGGGGAAGCGCTATGAACGTACTCAAAAACATGTTTTCCGGAGTCGGAGGACCGGGGTGCGCCCTGATTGTGGGCGCGCTCTTGCTAATCGTCACAGGTCTCCTCCTCCCGGGTGGTCCCATCATCGACAACGTGGACCTAACGGACCTGGAAGCCTCGCTTGGCGCCATGAGCGACAACGACACCCTGACCCACGTCATGACGTTGCTGGCCATCCTGGGTTCGCTGGCGGTGGCCTTCGGCCTGTTCTCTTTCTTCCGCCTTTCGGGGGATGAGGGGAGTACTGGTCACGCGTTCCTGCGGTTCGGCCTCGTTCTGAACCTCTTCCACTACGGCATCTTTATCCTTTCGGGAGGCCTGCGGCATTTCCTCCTGATCGTCGCGGATGGTGGCGTCGAAACTGGCGGCCAGGATCAGGCGATCGCGATGAACCTGCATTCAGCCAGTATCGGGTTGCACTTTGCCTTGCTCACCGTGTCCTCGATCGGCGGCATCCTCGTGGGTGTCGGGCTGGCCAGGCGATTCGCCTCCCTGAACGTCTTCGCGAGTGCCTGCTGGCTACTCGCCCTGGCGGGGCTGGCTGGGCTCGTCAACGTCGTCGTAGGCGAGCACGTTGGCAGCGACCTGGAGGCGCCTGCCCTCATCAGCAGCATCGTCCTCTTCGTTGGGGCCGTCTGCCTGATCGTGATCGGCTACGGAGTGCACACCGGCCAGAGCGAACTGGTCGCAGGCGACTCCTAGGCCCGTCCGCCTATAGCCAGGCTTCGCCGGCGGGAACGCAACCGCGTTCCCGCTGGGCGGGGCGATCCCGCTTCCGGTACAGTTCCGGCAGCGCTGCCGCGCTCCGGGGGGTTCCCATGGTCGTCGAAACAAAGCAGACCTTCTGCCGCTTCTGCCACGCCTTCTGCGCGATCGAGGTCGACATCGAGGATGGCCGCGCCATCAAGGTCCGCGGCGACGCCAAGAACGAGATGTACCAGGGGTTTACCTGCATCAAGGGACGCCAGCTCCCCGAGCAGCACTACCACCCCGACCGCCTCCTCCATTCCCAGAAGCGCGCCCCCGACGGCACCTACCACGATGTCCCCCACCAGCAGGCCATCGACGAGGTAGCGGACAAGCTCCAGGCCATCATCGCCGAGCATGGACCCCGGGCCGTCGCCACCTTCAGCGGCACGTACGGTTTCTCCTTCCCCTCCTCGGGCCAGTTCGCCGGGGCCTTCATGGCCGGTATCGGCTCGAACATGACCTATTCCGGCGGCACCATCGACCAGCCCGCCAAGCCCATCGCCCGCGCCTACCACGGCAACTGGGGCGCCGGCCCCCAGATGTTCGACGACGCCGACGTCTGGATGCTCATTGGCGCCAACCCCACCATCTCCATGTGGGGCGGCATTCCCCAGTACAACCCCGCGAAGCGCCTCCACCAGGCCAAGCAGCGCGGCATGCAGTTCATCGTCATCGACCCGCGCCGCACCGAGGCCGCCGAGAAGGCCGACATCTTCCTGCAGGTGAAGCCGGGCGAGGACCCCACCCTCCTCGCCGGCATCCTCCGGGTCATCCTCACCGAGGGCCTTGTCGACGGCGACTTCGTCGCCGCCAACGTGCAGGGCCTTGAGGAGCTGCGCGAGGCCGTCGAGCCTTTCTCCCTCGATTACGTCGAGGAACGCGCCGGCGTGCCTGCTGCCCACGTCGAGCGCGCCGCGCGCGTCTTCGCCGAGGGCGAGCGCGGCTCCGTCACCTCCGGCACGGGCCCCGACTTCTCGCCCCATGCCAACATCACCGAGTACCTCATCAACGCCATCAACACCGTCTGCGGGCGCTGGATGCGCGAGGGCGAGCGGGTGCCCAACCCACCCGTGTTGCGCAAGCCCAAGGACTACGTTGCCCAGACCTACCAGGAGAGCACCGACTGGGAGTCCCGCGAGAAGCTGCGCATCCGCGACCTCCCCATCACCCACATCGGGCCGCCCACTAGCGCCCTCGCCGAGGAGATCCTGACCCCCGGCGAAGGCCAGATCCGCGCCCTCATCTGCATCGGCTCGAACCCCATGGCCGCCTGGCCCGACCAGCTCCGCACCTATGAGGCGATGCAGGCGCTTGACCTCCTCGTCACGCTCGACATCAAGATGTCGGCCACCTCCAAGCTGGCCCACTACGTGATCGCACCAAAGCTCTCCCTCGAGCGCGAGGACACGACCCTCCCCAACGAGGCGCTTTCGGGCGTGTTCGGCTTCGCCCAGGGCTACCCCGCCCCCTACGCCCAGTACGGCCCCAAGCTCATCGACCCGCCAGCGGGCTCCGACGTGATCGAGGAGTGGGAGTTCTTCTGGGGCATCGCCAACCGCATGCGTGTCCCCCTGCGCACCACCTGGGGCGAAGTCGACATCGACAACAAGCCCACCAGTTCCCAGCTACTCGAGTGGATGTGCGAGGGCTCACGCATCCCCCTCGACGAAGTGAAGAAGTACCCCCACGGGCACATCTTCGAGGACGATGACATCCGCGTGCTGCCGAAACGCCCCGGTTCCCCGCGCCTCGACGTGGGACGCGCGGAGATGATGGCCGAGCTCGCCGAGGTGCGCGCCGAGCCCCATTTCGAGGGCGGCGGCTACCGTGAGGGCGAGGAGTTCACCCACCGCCTCGTCAGCCGCCGTATGCTGGAGTCGTATAATTCCTCGGGCCGCGACATCCCCCGGCTCATGCGCAAGTACGCCAACAAGGGCAACCCTGCCTATATGAACCCGATGGATATCGCCGAGCTCGGCCTCGCCGCCGGCGACGTCGTCGAGATCGAGTCCGCGCGCGCTGCCATCTACGGCGTCGTCGAGCCCGCCGACGACGTGCGCACGGGCGTCATCTCGATGGCCCACGCCTGGGGCGACGCCCCCACCGAGGACGCCCGCGTGCGCGAGCTCGGCGCGAATACCGGCCGCCTCTCCGACACCCAGCGCGACTACGACCCCATCACCGGTATCCCCGTGATGAGCGCCATCCCCGTGAACGTGCGCAAGGTTGCCGATCCCGCCCCGGTGGGCTGATCCGGGTCGCCCGGTCGCTCAGTGCCAGTCGTGCGCGTCGGGCATCGGCACACCCGTGCCCACAGGCTCCACATGCGAGACGGTGACGGTCATCGTCCCGTCCCGGCGCGAGACCTTGCCTCGGATCAGGAGCACCTGGCTCCGTAGCTCCTTGCGGTGCCGTGCGTAGATGCGCGGCCAGAGGATGACCTGCACCTCCCCCGTCTCGTCCTCGATGGTCACGAAGACGGTGCCCTCCTTGCCGCGGGGGTGTTGCCGGGCGATGGGCCATCCCGCCACCCGCACCGCCGTGCCGTCGGGCAGCCCCTCCGCGTCGGCGCAGGGCAGCACGCCGGGGGGCAGCGTGGGCCGCACGAACTCCATCAGGTGCCCGCCCGGGTAGACCCCCATCGTGCGGTACTCCCCGACCATCTTCTCGTACCCGCTGAGGTCCGCGAGCGCGGGCACACCCGCCGCTCCCGCTGCCGGGAAAGCGCGCTGCCCGCCCCGTGACGGTGGCGTTGAAAGCCCCGCGTCCCAGAGCGCCAGCCGCCGGTCCGGCTCGACCGCGTCGAAGGCCCCCGCCTCCACCAGCGACTGCGCCGCCCGCGGCTTCACGCCCGTGCGCCGCACCAGGTCCCCCGCCCCGCTGTAGGGACCGTGCCGTTCCCGCTCCGCCACGATCAGCTCCGCTGCCGCCTGTCCCACGTCCTTCACGATCTGCAGGCCCAGCCGCACGCAGCCGTTGTCGGAGATGGCGAGCGCTTCGCTGCGATTCACGCACGGGTTCAGGAAGGGCGCGCCGAAGCGGCGCGCGTCTTCCTTCAGCGTCTCCAGCGGGTAGAACCCCATCGGCTGGTTGTTCACCAGCGCCACGAAGAACTCGAGCGGGTGGTACCGCTTCAGCCAGGCCGCCTGGTAGGCGCTGATGGCGAACGCGTGCGAGTGCGACTCCGGGAACATGTAGTGCCCGTTGATCTTGGCGAAGATCGTGCACGCGGTTTCCTCGGGAACGCCCCGGTTCCGCGCCCCCTCCAGGAAGCGCTGCCGGTGCATCGCCATCAGGTGCTCGCCCTGCGGCCGCGCGAAGGCGCGCCGCAACTCGTCCGCCTCGGCGGCGGTCATCCCCGCCACGTCCATGATCAACTGCACCACCTGCTCCTGCCAGACGATCACGCCGTAGCCCCGCGCCAGGGCGCGCTCCTCCAGCGGGTGGTCGTACGTCCATTCGGCCCCATGCCGGTAGCGCTCGATGAACTTCGAGACGGCGCTCCCCTGCACCCCCACCCCGGGCCGGATGAGTGCCACCTGGTAGGCCAGGTCCAGCAGGTTCCGGGAGAGCAGGCGCTGCGCGATCTTGAGCTGCGCGGGCGATTGCAGCAGGAAGACGCCTTTCGCCCGCCCCTCGTTGATCAGGTCGTAGACGTTCGGGTCCTCGGGGTCGATGCGGCTCAGGTCTGGCCTCGTTCCCTCCCGCTCTTCGATCAGGGTGAGCGCTTCCTCAATCTGGTCGAGCACGGGCAGGGAGAGGATGTCGATCTTGGCGAAGTTGGCGTCGGCCACGCTGTCCTTGTTCCAGTCCATGATGAAGCGTCCCTCGATCGCTCCGTCCCGGATGGGCACCATCCCCGGGATGGGGCTGTCGCTCAGCACCATCCCGCCCACGTGCTGACCCAGCCCCCGGGGCGCGTGCAGCAGCTGGGGCGCCAGCTCCGTCAACTCCCGCCAGCCGGGCGCATCCACCCGCTCGCGGAAGGCGGGCGCCTCCAGCATCGCCTCGCGCAGCCCCCCGTCGTGCGACTGCACCTGCTTCGAGAGCAGCCGCAGGTCCTCCCGTGGCAGTCCCAGCGCCTTCCCCAGGTCCTGGATGATGCCCTTCAGCGAATAGGTGGCGATGGCCCCCGCGAGCACCGCGTACTCCGCGCCGAAGTGCTGGTGTACGCGCGCGATCAGCTCATCGCGGAGGGCGCGGGGAAAGTCGAGGTCGATGTCGGGGAGCGTGCTCATGTCCTCTGGCATGAACCGCTCCAGTGTCAGGTTCCAGCGCAGCGGGTCGACGTGGCTGATGCCGATGAGGTAGCCCACCAGCAGTGCCACCGAGGAGCCCCGCCCCCGTCCCGGCGGCCGCTCCTCCAGGGGCGTATCGGGGTTGGCCAGCCCGCGCTCCTCCATGATCAGCCGGCCCAGCCGCGCGATCTCCCGGTAGAGCAGCAGGAAGCCGGCCAGGTGGTGCCGCTGGATGAGCCCGAACTCCTCGTCGAGGCGTTCGAGGACCTGCTCCGTGAGCGCGCCGTAACGCCGCCGCGCGGCCTCTTCGCAGAGCCGCCGCAGGTAGCTCTCGGGCGTGTATCCCGCCGGTACCTGCGGATCGGGCAGGGTGTACCCCAGGTCCGTGCTCAGGTTGAAGCGGCACAGCTCGGCGATGCGCACGGTGTTCGCGATGGCATCCGGATACTCCTGGAAGAGCTGCGCCATCTCCGCCGGCGGCTTCAGCGCGAACTGGTCGTTCGGCTTGATGAACGGGAGCGCCCGGTCGATCGTCGTGTTGCGTCTGGCGGCCGCCAGCGCGTGCTGCAGCCGGTAGCGCTCGCGGTCGTGGTAGAGCACGTCGTTGGTGGCCACCAGCTCGATGCCTGCCTCCCGCGCGAGCTCCGCCAGCTCGCGGTTGCGGGCGGTGTCGCCCTGCAGGAAGTTCTGCTGGAGCTCCACGTAGACCGAGTCGGGGCCGTACCACTCCCGGTAGCGGGCCAGCAGCGACCCCGCCTCTCCCCGGCGCCCCTCCCGCGCCAGCCGCGCGAAGTGCCCGTCGCGACCCCCGGTCAGCAGGATCACGCCCTCGGCGTGGTCGGGCAGGTGGGCCGGGTCGAGCCGTGGCTCCCGCCGGTCGACGGCGTTGGCCAGGGTGAACAGCCGCGAGACGTTCGAGTAGCCCTCGCGCGTCTTCGCCAGCAGCACCAGGCGGGAGCCGTCCGCCAGGGTCAGCTCCCCGCCCGTGATCGGCTGCACCCCGAGACTGTTCGCCAGCCGTGCGAACTCCAGCGCCCCGCAGAGGTTCGTATCTGTCAGGGCGAGCGCCTCGCAGCCGAGCGCCTTCGCCCGCGCCAGCAGCTCGTGGCTGTGTGAGGCGCCTTCCCCGAAGGAGTAGAAGCTCCGCGTATGCAGCTCGACGTATCCCGTGGCCACGGAGCGGCTCCGGCTAGCAGGCCTGCTGGTACCAGCGCTCCTCGCGCTGGTCCCGGAAAAGCGTGACCTGCCGCCCGTCCTCGCCGCTGACGCGGTAGTAGGCGCGCTTCAGGGGCGCCGGCAGCCACCAGAGGTCGAAGCTCCAGCGCTCCTCGATGCGGGTCACTCGCTGCCATCCCCGCTCCAGCTCCACAGCCACGGGCTGCCCCTCCGACCCCTCCTCCACCGCCACCGGCGTGGGCAGGGCGAGCGGCCGCATCGCGTCCCGTCCCGATGGATCGATCGGCACCTGCAGCACGCGCATCTCCGGGGCCGGGTGCCAAGGGGCGATGGGCGCCATCCGGTAGAGCGCGGGGCCGCCATCGAGCCGCGCCTGGAGCTGCCGCTCGACCTCCGCCAGGCGGCGCTCGCGCCCCTCCCGCACGTCGGGGAAAAGCCTCGCCTGCTCGCCCGCTCCCTCGCCGAGCCCGCCAAGCTCCAGCAGCAACTCCTCGACCGGCGCCTCAGGATGATCGTCCTCCAGCAGCCGCCGGAGAACGCGTGACGCCCCCTCCCAGCTCCCCACCCCCTGCCGGAAGTGGAACGCCTTCTCCCAGGGAGGGGCACCGTGCAGGAGGCAGGCCAGCTCCGCCCGGCTTGCGTACCGCCCGCGCGCCACGGGCCGGGCGAAGGCGCGCTTCAGCAGCGTGTCGACCCCCGCCAGCACCAGCGCCAGCGAGGTCGAGGCGAAAGGCAGGGGAATGCGCTCGACCACCGCTTCCTCCGTCGCGAGGGGGACCAGGGGGCTGTCATCGATGCCCTGGCAGAGCTCCCAGGCGCGCCGCCCCTCCTTCCCGAACTGGTCGATGAGCAGCTCTACCCGCATGGCCGCGACCGTGCCCATGCTGTGCAGCCCGAAGCGGAGCAGGCCCTCGCGTACGTCGTGCGAGAGGGGCAGCAGGTCGATGGTGCGGGGCGCGAGGAATCCCGCCGCGTCGGCGGGAACTGTGACGGCCTCCGGCCCCCTGCCGGTGCGGGCGGCGACAAACGCCGGGAATTTCGCCTCCGCCACGCCGATCCGCGGCGACAGGTCTCGAGGGAGCGCCTCCCGCAGGGCGCGCACGAGCTCGGCCTCGCCGCCGTGTAGCGCCTCGAGCCCGTCGAGACCCACGTAGGCCGTGCCCAGCTCTGCCCCCTCCACCCGGTCGCTGACCCCCTGCAGGGCGGTGAGCGCCTGCTGGAACACGCGCCGGTAGGCGGGCTCGTCCGCCTCCAGCACGATCGTGTCCGGGCGCCGCGAGAGCGCTTCCTCCAGCGACATCCCCGCGGCCACCCCGGAGGCGGCGGGCAGGGCGTCGACCACCACGGGCTTGCCCGTGGTGCGGTCGGCGATCACGGCGGGGGTTGCCCGCAGGTGGGGCTGCCGCCTTAGCTCGACCCTGGCCCTGAGGTGGCTGATGAGTACGCAGGCGACCCGCAAGGCGCTCTCCCGGTGAACGTCGTCGCAGCGAAGCGCTGCCCCGGCACCCTATAGAACATACGTTCTATTCGTCAACCCATCGAACCTCGATCGGCTGTATGCCGGATCACGCCTGACGGGTCGCGAGGCAGGCCGCTCGGATAGAATGCCCTGCATGAGCCGGATACTCCCTGCGTTGAGCCGGTTGGTCACGGCCCGGCCGTGGATCACGCTCCTCGTCCTTCTTCTCATTACCGTTGCCCTGGCGGCGGGTGCGACTCGCCGCGCGCCGGTTGTGGAAGGCGCGGCCCTGGCGTTCCTTCCCCCCGGCCACCCCATTGCCGATGCGACGACCGAGATCGATGAGCTCTTCGGTGATTCGAGCGAGGTCAGGGTAGTCACGCTCATCTTCCGCGGCGAGGTGCTCACGCCCGAGGGCCTCACCCAGATGGATGCCCTGGTCGCTCGCGTTCTCAGCGATCAAGAAGTGGGAGAGCGGCTGGCCCCCACCAATCCAGTCATCGCGCCCTCGTTGCTGATCCGGAACGCTCTCCAGGTGGACGGCTTCGAGTCGGTCACGCAGGCGGAAATCGATGCCGTCCGCAACGCTCCCGAGCTCCAGGTGGCGCTCGTCGCGATGACCGGAATCGACGCCGACGGCACCCCCGTGGCGATCGCCACCCTGCGGCTGAGCGACGCGGACGAAGAGAAGGTTGAGGACGCTGAGCGGCGAGTCAACGAGCTGGCGGCTGACGATGAAGGCCCGCTGCGTGTCAGCAGCGTCTCGCCCGTGGTGGTCGAGGACGAGTACAAGGACGCCACCGAGTCGGGGATGCTGCCGCTGATTGGGCTCGCGCTCGTGCTGATCGCGGCGCTCATCCTGGTCTTCCTGCGCGCGCTTTCCGACCTGCTGCTCACGCTCGTGGGGCTGCTTGTCGCCCTCATCTGGGTGATCGGCGCGGAGGGTTGGCTCGGTCCGGACGCCCTGGGCTGGATCGGCCCGCCGAGCTCGCTCACGGCAATGGTCCCGATCATCATCATCAGCCTCACGGTGGACTACGCGATCCAGGCCGTTTCGCACTACCGCGAGCAGCGAGCCGCCGGCTTGAAGGTGGTGGAGGCCGTCAGGACGGGACTGCGAAACGTCACCATTCCGCTGGTGCTGGCCGCCGCCACGACGATCGTGAGCCTGCTCGCGAACCTGTTCTCCCCGATCGGGGTCGTTGGCGACTTCGGCATCGTCGCCGGCCTCGGCGTGGGCTTGAGCCTGATCGTGATGCTGACGCTGCTCCCGGCGGGCCGGACCATCATCGACCGGCGGCGTGAGGCGCGCGGCACCTTGCCGCCCGCCCGCCCGGTCTCCAACGCGCTGCCCGGGATCGGGCGCATTGCGGAGCTGATGGGGAGGTCGGTCACGCGCAGGCCTGCCCCCTACATCATCGTCGTGCTCGCGATCACCGTTGGACTCGGGTTCGCCGCCACGAGGCTCGAGAGCGGATTCGACATTCGCGACATCCTCCCGAGGGGCGGGAGCGTGCTCGAGGACATCGAAACCCTTGATTCGGCCGTCGGCGGCTCGACCGAAATGGTCAGCGTCCTCGTGAGGGCGGAAGCCACGGACACCCGCACGTATCTCAACCTGCACGACCTCAGGGTCGCTTTCGAGGATGAAGAGCGCCGCCCGCGCGCAGCCGCAGGCCCCCTCCACACCTCGTACGAGCTGCTCGTGTACGACTGGACGCATGACAGCGGGGAGCCCGGCGACAACTACGACCCGGAGCTCGCAGCCCTCTTCCAGCGAGCCGCGGAGGGAGTGGAGCTTGACCCCGACCTGTTTCAGGAGTTCCTTGACGGCCTGGGGGCTAAGGAACCCGCCCTCGGGCATGTACTGGTCGACAACCCCGATGGCGTCGACTCCCTCCTGGTTCAGTTCCCCACCTTCTCGGGCGCTCCCGATGCCACAAGGGCGCTCCAGGAGGATCTCGAGGCGCTCTGGTTCGGGGAGGACACCAGCGTGACGGCCACGTCCCTGGACATCGTCGCCATCGCCGTCACGGACGAGATTGCGGGCGGTCAGACGGCCGCGATCAGCACGACCATCGCCGTGGCGACCGGCATCCTCGCCATCTTCTTCTGGGTGACGCTGCGACAGCCGGTCCTGGCCATCATCGCGGTGGTGCCGGTTGTGTTCGTCCTCATCTGCGTGCTGGGGACGATGGCGCTCCTGAGCATTCCCTACACCCTGGTCACCGCCATCATCACGGCGCTCTCCATCGGGATCGGGGTGGACTACACCATCCACATCATTCATCGCTACCGGGAGGAGTTCTCCCGCTCGCGCACCCCGGAGCAGGCGGCCATCAGCACCCTCGCGACCACCGGCTCAGCGCTGCTGGGCTCGGCCCTGACGACGGCGCTCGGGTTGGGAGCGCTGATCCTCTCGCCACTGCTCGCGTCCGCGCAGTTCGGCCTGACGGCCGCCATCACGATCGCCTACTCCCTCATCATCTCCATCCTGCTGGTGCCGCCCGCGATGACCGTCTGGGGCTCCTACCAGAACATGCGCCTGCGCTCGATGGTCGAGCGCACCTGGGCCGAGCTCGATGTCGCCATCGAGGACGTGCATCGGCGCCACGAACAGGAACAGGGGTCCTCGTAGGCGGAGCGAGGGAGCGACCAGAAGGGCCCGGTCGCCCCTCGTCTGCAACCACAGCAGGTAGAGGGCGTTGCCCAAGCCTGAGGCCAGCGCCGCCTACAGGGGTTTGCGGGCCAGGAAGCAGTACAGCGGCGTGAAAATGCCGGTTCGGCCGCCCGCGACGTAGGCGTCGGCGGTGCGATCCATGAGTCGGACGACTTCCGCGGAGCCTTTCGGGAACAGCCGCAGCGCTTCGCCAGCCTTCGTTCCCGCGATGATCGCCTTGCGGCCCAGCGGGAGCCTGCGAAGAGCCGTCCCCAACGTCCCGCCGCGGCTTTCCATGGGCTGATACCACGGTGTGGAAGGGCCTTGCTGGATATCCCGGTCCATCCCTTCGATCACCGAAAACCCCACGGCTTCGAGCGCCTGGTTCACTTCCCCGAACGTGGCGATGTCGTTCAGGGCAATGCCCCGCATCAAGTCCTGCTTGGTGGCCTGATGCCCCTGGTCGTTCGGGTCGAACGTATCCGTGAGGCACATTTCCTGCCCCCAGAGCAGGGCTCCGGGCTTCAATACGCGGAATATCTCCGCGAACGCACCCTGCTTGTCCGGCGCATGGCACGTTGACTCGATCGCGTACCCGCGGTCGAACGTGTCGTCCGCGATGTCGCTCATGTCCATGAAGTCGCAAACCTTGAAGTCGACCATCTGGTCGAGCCCGGCCTCGGCATTCAACCGCTTCGCCTTCTCCAACTGGATCGTATTGTTATTGATGCCGACCACGTGGACGCCGGCCTCGCGGGCGACACGGCGCATGGGGCCACCGACCCCACAGCCGACATCGACCACCGTCATGCCTTCCTGCAACTCCAGCCGGGAGATCATCAACCGCTGATGGCGGACCTGGGACTCCTCGACGCTCTCGGTAGGGGTGAGGGGTGCGAAGTGCAGGGACTCGCTCCAGCCCCACACCATGAACCCGCTGCACAGGTCGTAGTAGTCCTTCACCGTCTCCGCGTGGTTGTATCCGGCGGCGCCGGCGGCTCCTGGCGCCGCTCGATCAATCCAGCCTTCGAAGGTCTGCACGCGGCGCTTGACATCCGAATCCCCGTAGGCATCGCGCAACTCTCTTGAGAGTCTTCCAAACTGCATGTCGTGGCGTTTCGTCAGTCCGCGGCCGGGGTCGCGGGGATATCAAGCCGCTTCTCGGCGATCACGAACTTCAGCCGGTTGCTGATGGACAGCGACGGGAAGGGGTTGATGCGGAGCGTGTGCTTCTCGGGCGACATCTTGATGGTGAAGTGGCGCGCCAGCATGAGCAGGTTGATGCTGAGCTGCAGCTCCATCCAGCGCGAGCCGAGGCAGGTGTGCGTTCCCAGGCCATAGGGGGCGTAGCCGGGATTGCGGTGCTCATCCCGCGGAGGCAGGTAGCGGTCGATATCGAATTTCTCGGGATCGGGGAAGACGTCGCTCATGTAGTGCGAGGCCGTCTGGGCGATGTGGATCTCCGAACCCTCGGGGAGCTCGTAGCCCTCGACCACGCAGGAGTTCATCACGGTCCGTATCGAGACCGGGACAATCGGGTAGACCCGCATGGACTCCATGATGAAGCGGTGGGTGACGTCGATCGCCTCGAGGGTGAAGTCCTCGGGCGAGGGATCGCCGTCCGCGAAGAGGGCGTCCGCTTCGGCGCGGATCCGCTCATAGAGCTCGGGCTGCGTCGCCATGGCGTAGAGCGCGAAGCTGAGCCCGTCGCCGAGGTACACGCTCGCGATCAGCGGCGCCGAAAGCGCGAAACGCAGATTCGACTCGGGGAGGAACTGCGGATCGCTGGCGTGCAGGCTGAGCAGGTCGTCGGCGAGATCGCGGGGACACCCGGCCCGCTGGGCGGGGGTGTGAATGCTCTGGACCCGGTCCAGCAACGTCTCGATGCCCTTCGCCTTCTGCCTCATGCCTGGCGTGCTCAGCATCCACTTGGGCAGAACCTTGACGACTCGCGTGGCGAGCGCTCGTTCCTTGTAGACACTCAAGTCGTCGAGGAGGTCCTGCGATTGCACGCTCAGCATGAGCGGCGAAATCTGCGAGTTGATCAGTTTCCGGCACATGGGGCTTGCGGACATGGTGTCCCCGACTTCCCACGTCGCCATGTGAGCGCGGGCGTTGTCGAAGACGGTGTCCAGCTGCCCTTCCAGCCGCGCACGCGAATAGGCCGGCTGCATGGACTTGCGGAAGCGGAAGTGGTCGGCCCCGTCGAGGGACGGGAGGATTCCGGACGCGTCATAAACCTTCTCGAAGTCCTGCAGGTAGTCCTTGGCCCTCAGGTACATGCGTCCGTGCCGGTGTGCCCAGCGATTGGTCTCGGGACCGGCGAGGAGGGTCATGGCATCCAGGAACGGCGGATTGAGCCTGAACACCGGGCCGTACTTCTCCGCAAGGTCGGCGAAGAGGGCCGGCAGGTTGCCTCTCCAGAGGTGCCGGTTGAACACCACCTTGTGCAGCGGAACGGTCGGGATCTCCTTGGTCAGCGTCGAGCGCCGGAGCAGGGGGCCGGCCAGGTTGTTGGCCACCGCGTCGGCGATCGCCCGGCCGATCAGGTCCATCTTGCAGATAAGCTCGACGCGCTCCTCGTGTTCTTCCTCGATCGGGAAGACGAAGCGGAGGACGTCGCACGTGTTCGCGAGCGCGATAATGATGACATCCCGCGGGTCGGGGATCGCATTGTTGTAGAGCACGTTGCTGATCCGCGTCGTGACGAACTCGGTCCCCGCAGCCTCGGTAGAGCCGTTTTGCTCGGCGTTCTGCCAGGCCGTGCGAGACAGCGTCCAGAACTCGCCGTCGTGGTACTGCAGGATCTGCAGCGCGACCAGGCGGTCGAGGGTCGTGTCAATGATCGTCTCGGCGTGGGGAGCGAGGCGCTCGATCCAGAACTGGGCGTTCTGCTGGCCCGGTTCGTCGGCGATTTCCTGCAGGATGCTGTCGAGGGCGGCGTCTCCCGTTGGGGTCTTGTCCAGGAGGATGAGCGAGTCCATGTCGGTATCGATTCGGGAGATGAGGGACAACTCCGCGAGCACCGCCCCGACGACCGCGCAGTTCAAGTCCCAACCGGGCACCTGGCGAAAATACCCGCTGTCCTCGTTGAGCAGCATCAGGAGAAGCTCGTCGGGCAAGGTAAGCGTTCGAGTTGCCACAGGCTCGGTAGCGAGAGTCATCAGTCCAGTCCCCGCGGTAGGTTAGCTCGCTGTGCGCTCCCTACCACGCAATAAGTGTAGCTCAGAGCGTCAGGGAGCGGGCAATCGAGGGAGCGCAGGGGCGTGTGAGCGCGCCCACCAGAAGGTACCCCGGCGGGCAGTGAGGGACAGGTAGTTTTGTATGCTAGACGTGTGCATGACCGAGATGGAAACCGCCACCCCGAGGCTCGCGAAGAGGAGGGTCGAGCGATGCTAGCCGGGCCCAGAGATCGTGGGGACAACACCACACTGCCTCCTTTCCCGGAAGGCTGGTACTTCGTGGCCAGCCGCCACGAGATAGCGAAGGCAGGGCTCATCGAGAAGACGTGGATGGGCGAGGACATCGTCGCCTGGTGTGACGAGGACGGCCGCCCCTGCGTCGCCGAGGCGGTCTGCCCCCACCTGGGCTCCGACCTTGGCCCGGAAGCCGGGGGGCGGGTCTCCGAAGGGCGCATCGTCTGCCCCTTCCACGGCTTCGAGTTCGATACCGCCGGCCAGTGCGTCGCCACCCCCTTCGCCCCACCGCCAAGGTCGGCGAGGCTGCGCGTGTTCGAGACGCAGGAGATCGCCGGTATGGTCTTCGCCTGGTGGGGGCTCGGGGGGCGCGGACCCCAGTGGAACCTGCTTGACGATCAGTTGGATCAGGAAGGCTGGAGCAGCGCCGGCATCCAGACCCTCCGCTTCCCCGGGCATCCCCAGGAGACAACGGAGAACTCCGTCGACCTCGCCCACCTGCGCTACGTCCACGGCTACGACAATGTCGACCGCCCCGCCCCCGTCGTGGTGGACGGCCCCTACCTCCAGAGCGTCTTCGACTTCAGACGCGCCCGCACGTTCTTCGGGGTCGCAACGCTTACCCTCGACCTCCAGGCCGACACCCACGTAGCCGGCCTGGGCTACTCGTTCGTGAGGGGCCGCGAGAAATCGATCGGCATGGACTTCCGCCTGTGGATCCTGTCAGCGCCGGTCGACGGGACCGTCATCGACCTGTCGATCGCCTCGCAGGTGCGGGAGATTCGCAAGCCAAAGCGTCCGGTTGTCGGGCTGGGGTTCCTCCCCCCCGCCGTCCGCGCCCCGATCATGAACAGGTTCCTGATGCCGCAGCAGCGCTACGAGGTTGTGCAGGACGTAGGCATCTGGAGCCGCAAGCACTACCTCTCCCGCCCGCGTCTCAATCGCGCCGATGGCGAGATCGCGACCTTCCGGGACTACTGCGCCCAGTTCTACCCCGACCCCTGCGACGGCGACGCCTGAACCTCCCGGGCTCGGCCCTTAGGCCTTCCTGAACCGCCAGCCGTACAGGATGCTTCCGTAGTAGTTGAACCACCGCCTCGCCGCGGCATCGTCGAACGGGTAGTCCGCGCCGAGCTGCCTGGCAGCGGCGAGCCCCGTCACGAAGCAGGTCTCCTGGCTGTTGACCAGTGTGTGCGCGCCGCAGTGCCACGTCCGCCGCTTGCCCTGGATGAAGCGGAAGATGTTGACCAGCAGGGCAACGTGACGCACGTCGTGGACGATGTGCTGGAACCACCAGCGCTTCACGACCTTGCCCTCATCGATGGCGCTGATCGGGTTGTAGGTCACCAGGCAGGGCTTGTCCGATCTCTTCGCCCACGGCTGCTGGTTATGCATGATGTAGGTGATCTCGTAGTTGTCCGGCCTGGCGCCGTACTGCTCGATGTAGTTGCTCCGAGTCTCCAGCGGCTTCATCTCGTTGTCTGGAAGGACCGAGGAGTCGGAGTGGACGACCGTGTGGTTGTGGAGCTCGCTCTCGTACCGGATCGACGAGAGGATGTAGCGCTCGAGCAGGGTGGGCTTGTCGAGCAGCATCAGCGTCTGGTTCGCGTTGCAGGCGAAGATCACGTCGTCGAACGTCTCCCGCACACCCTCCTCGTCCTCCACCACCACGCCGGACGCCTGCCGGTACACCTTCCGGACGGGCCGCCCCAGGGCGATCTTGTCCCGGAACCCGGCTGACAGGTTCTCGTAGATGCGCCGCGTTCCCTGGTCCCACGTCTGCATCGGCGTCGCCCTCTCGATGTCGAAGAACTCGAGGTATCGCGAAAAGAGCGCGGCGGGCATGTCGAACACGTTCGTCGCCATCAGGAAGTTGACGAACATTGGCTTCAGGACCTTGTAGCGGAAGTCTCCGGAGAACCCTCCCAGGTTCAGGACCGTCCCCATGCTGATGTAGTTGAACGGGTTGAGGGCGTTTAGCAGCTTTGACCGCGAGCGAGTCAGCCCCCCGAACCAGTGCAGGCGTCCCAGGACGCGCTGGAACTTCTCGATCTCGGGCTGCAGCTGCTCACGTATCTCCGAGTCGAAGTCGTGGGCGTAGAGGCGCCCCCCGTACTTCACGCTGTAGCTGAACCGGGTGTCGATCAGGTCGATCCCGAACCGTTCCATCAGCAGCACGACGTGGTGGTAGAGCGCCGGGATGCAGGCGGTCACGGAGATGTCGAAGGGGATGGAGCTGCCGTCGTCCTGGGGCATGTCGGCCGTGATGGCGTTGCCGCCGACCTGGTCCTGGGCCTCGAACAGGCGGAAGTCGAAGCGGTCCGGCTGGTGATGCAACGCCCACGCCGCGCCCAGCCCCGAGATGCCTCCCCCGACAATCGCGATGCGCCGCGGCGGCGTCGCTGTCTCGCTGTTCGCCATGGCTTCCCGTCCTGCCACTATCGCCAGTCGCCAGCCAGTTGGCGACGCGCCTCTGCCGCCCGGCTAGGATGTCCGGGCACGCGAACGGCCAGGCGCGCTTCCACGGCCCGCGTCGCCGGCGCCGCTCAGACCTGGACCGGCTCCCGGCTGTGGAGCTTGTACCCCTCGTACCCGGCGGCCGCGAGCTCGTTGCACTTCTCGCGGTAGACGTCCAGTCCGCCCGCATAGGGCATGAACACCCGCGGCTTGCCGGGAATATTGGCGCCCAGGTACCAGGAGTCCGCGAGCATGTAGAGCGTCTTGCTCGCGACATCGTTCACGTGGTCGACCCACTCCGCCTCGGCATCCGCCTCCGCCTCGGCGAGCTCGACGTCGTGCTCGACCATGTAGGCGAGGAAGTCC
This sequence comes from Tepidiformaceae bacterium, assembly GCA_965214395.1. Lineage (GTDB taxonomy): Bacteria > Chloroflexota > Dehalococcoidia > Tepidiformales > Tepidiformaceae > UBA2991. The sequence continues at coordinate 2,249,357 of OZ243954.1, read as the reverse complement.
GAGATGTACTCGACGTGCTGCTCGATCGTGGGGGGCATGTTGCTCAGCACCGAGGGGCTGCCGGGGCCCGTGATCATGAACATGTTGGGGAACCCTGCCGGGGACAGCCCCAGGTACGCCTTCGGGCCCTCCGCCCACTTCTCCTTGAGCGCCAACCCGCCCCGGCCCCGGATGTCGATGCGGTTGAACGCGCCCGTCATCCCGTCGTAGCCGGTTGCGAAGACGATGATGTCGAGCTCGTACTCGCCCTCCTCCGTGCGGATGCCGTTCGCCGTGATCTCCTCGATCGGCGCGTGCCGGATGTCGACCAGGTCCACGTTGTCGCGGTTGTAGGTCTCGAAGTAGTTGGTGTCGATCAGCGCGCGCTTCGAGGCGAACGGGTGGTCGCGCGGCATCAGTTTCTCGGCCGTCTCCGGGTCGTCGACCATCTCCCGGATCTTCGACCGGATGAACTCCGCGGCTGTGTCGTTGGCCCGCCGGTCGAAGGTGACGTCGCCGAACGTCGTGAGCAGGAAGCGGAACCCGCCCTCTTCCCACGCGGCCTCGTAGATCCTGCGCCGCTCCTCATCGTCGACATCCAGCGCCGAGCCTTCCGCCTCGTTGTAGTGAGTGCCCCCCCTCGACCACCGGGTCTTCTCGAAGATCTCGTCGTAGCGCCCCTTGACGTCCTCGAGGAACTCCGGCGTCACCGTGCCGTGGCGAGCGGGGATCGTGTACTGCGGTGTGCGCTGGAAGACCGTCAGGTGTCCGGCCTGCTTCGCAATCACCGGGATCGACTGGACACCGCTCGATCCGGTGCCAATCACGCCGACGCGCTTGCCTGCGAAGTCGACCCCTTCGTGTGGCCACGAGCCCGTGTGGTGCCAATCGCCCTCGAAGTTCTCGAGCCCCTTGATGTCGGGAACCTGGCCCGCCGAGATGCACCCGACGCCGGTAATGAAGTAGCGCGCGAGCACGCGTTCGCCCTGGTCCGTCTCGATCTCCCAGCGGTTCAGGTCCTCGCGGTAGTGCGCCGCCGTGATGCGCGTCTCGAACTGGATGTCGCGGCGCAGGTCGAACCGGTCGGCGACGTGGCTGAGGTAGCGCATGATCTCGGGCTGCTCGGGGTACTTGCCGCTCCAGTTCCACTCCTGGGCGAGGTCCTTGTCGAACGAGAAACAGTAGAGATACGACTCGGAGTCGCAGCGCGCCCCGGGGTAGCGGTTCCAGTACCAGGTGCCGCCAACGTCGTCCCCGGCCTCGAACACTCGTGCCGAAAGGCCGAGCACCTCGCGCAGCCGGTACAGCATGTACAGGCCGGAGAACCCGGCCCCAACGATAACGGCGTCGAGTTCCACGCGGCTGGTGTCGGTCGTCATCTCTGTCCTCCCTCGACGAGCGAGCCCTGCGGGCTCCGCCCTGACATTACGCTTTTCGCGCCGGCGTCGGCTACGGAGCCGACCTGCTGGCTTCCCTGGAGCGCTCGTGGATGGTCGCGCGCACCGCTTTCACCACCTGCTGAAAGCCGCGTTCGCTCCCGGGCAGCATCAGCATGGTGAAGAAGCCGTGCGTTTGGCCTTCGTGACGCATGAAGTTCACCGGGACCCCCGCCTCGCGGAGGCGTTCGGCGTAGGCCTCGCCCTCGTCCCGCAGCACGTCGTGCTCGGCGGTCATCACCACCGCCGGCGGGAGCCCGGAGAGGTTGGTGGCGCGCAGGGGCGAGGCGTCCGCCTCGAGGCGCTGTGCCCCCTCCGGCGCGTAGTGGTCCCAGAACCAGACCATTGCCTCGCGCGTCAGCAGCAGCTGGTTTCCGGGGTCGGTGTACGACGGTCGCTCGAAGTCGGCATCCGTGACCGGGTAGATCAGGATCTGAGCCGCGATCGGCGGGCCTCCGTGATCGCGCGCCCGCAGCGCCATCACCGCAGCGAGGTTCCCGCCCGCGCTGTCGCCGGCGACAAACAGGGGGGCGCCGGGAGCGGCGATGTCCGCCAGGTGCTCCCCGACCCATTCGAGCGCCGCGTACGAGTCGTCGACGGCCACCGGGTAGCGGTGCTCGGGCGCGAGCCGATAGTCGACCAGCACCACTGCACACGACGTGCGCTCGGCGAGCTTGCGCGCGACCGTGTCGCTCTCGTCGATGGAACCGACGACCCAGCCGCCCCCGTGGTAGTACACGATTACGCCGGCGGGCTGCTCAAGCGGTACCAGCACCCGCAGCGGCACTGCGCCGCCGGGTACTGCCAGGCTGTGCGCGTCGACGCGAACCATCGGCGGGGCTGGCCCGTTCATCCCGGCCAGGCCGGCAGCGAGCGTTCGCGCTTCCTCGACGCTGCTCTCGTGGAGGGGCTTGCCGCCCCCTTCCGCCATCTGCTCAAGCAACTCGGCGGTTGCGAAGTCAATCGTCATGTACCACTTCCCCGGTCGTGCTCCGTGGTCCCGGTGCGCGCCAACGGCGCGGTCAGCATAGAGATGCGGCGGTCCCGACGCATCACGAGGACTCCCGGGACTTCGCTACCAGGGCCTGGCTCGCCTCCCAGAGCCTCGCCCCGTTGCCCGCATCGGCCGCGGCGGGCGTGACCTGCTTCCGCTGCATCAGGTGCAAGTACATCGCGGTGGAGCTCCCCGCTTCCTCCCCACAGCAGAGGTACATGATCGGTTCGATGGCCTCCTCCGGAGACTGGAAGAACCACCCCAGCACCGCGTTGACGACCGGCCTCAGCAGCGCCGGCGCATCCCGGGCAATGTTCGTGGCCACCCCTCCCGGGCACATCGCGTGGACCGCCACCTCGACCCCATCCCCCGGGTTCAGGCGACGCGAGAGCTCGGTCGCGAACGTGCACTGGACCAGCTTGCTGAGGCCGTACCGCCGCATGCCCTCACTCATGCCGTACTCGGTGAAGGCGCCGAAGCGGTCGAAGTCGATGGCCTCAGAGGACCGGTGCGACTCCGATGAGACGAACACGATCCGCGGGGTCTCGCCGTTCTCGCGTGATGGACGAATGACGCCATCCTGTAGCCATCGCTCGATCATCACCCGCCCTGAGAGGAAGTGGACCGCGAACATGAGCTCGTAGCCCTGCGGCGTCTTCCTCGCCCTGCGAGACATGAGGCCGGCGTTCAGGAGGGCGATGTCGATGCGGGCGCCGCGCTGCTGCAACTCGTCACAGAAGCGATGGACGGAGCGAAGGTCCGCCAGGTCCACCTCTACCAGCTCCACGCCCTCCGATCCCGAGAGCCGTCTGATCTCCCCCAGGGTCTCGTCGTGACCGGGCCTGCACGCCAGGATCACGTTCCCGCCGCGCCTGGCGAGTTCCACGGCAGCGGCTTTCCCCAGCCCGCTGTTGGCCCCGGTCACCAGGCAGGTCTTGCCGTCGATCCGCACGCTGTCCGGGACCGGACTGATGTCGGGAACCGCGGGACTCCTGAGGTCCCTGATCGCCGCGACCAAAGCATTGACGAAGTTGCCGTCACCGATCGCTTCTGGTTCTCGTGCCATCGCTGTGGGCGCCCCCGGGGCCGGTCGCGTCGTCTTGCTCACCGGCCGCTTGCGAGCCTACTCGAACGGGATCGCATGTTGCTTCCGATAGAAGGAGAAGGTCTCGTCCACGGCTTCCTCGCTCAACCCGAAGTCGTCCAGCCGGTAGGCGTGTGTGCCGAACCGGTTCTGCGGATTCGCGTTCATCCATCGTGTGGCTTCACCCTTGGCCGCCTCCTCGAACCCAACCCCCGCCTGCTCGCAGATGCGCCGCAGTTCGGCGATCGGGTCGCTCGTCAGGTCGTAGTACGAGACGTCGATGAATCGACGCTCTTCCGCCCCTGCCCGAGCCTCCATCGCCCGTTCGACCATCCTGCGGGACTTCCTGGTCCAGTGTTCCCCTATCTCCCTCGGATTGACGTAGTCGCTGAGGATGCCGCGGGCGTGGGCGACCATGCTGAAGTAGGAGGCCAGTGACACGCGCGGATCACGGTGCGCCTGCACGACGGTGGCCTCCGGGAACACCTGCAGGAACACGTCCAGGAACTCCATGTGATGCGGGGTCTTGAGCACCCAGGGACGCTCTGGACGCTGCCAGGCGAGCACCTGCAACAGCATGCGGAAGTACTCGTAGGCCCAGGTGTGGTCCTGCTCCTCCAGCCAGCGGGAGTAGCCCGGCACGTGCATGGTGGCCTCGGGCGACTGGGTCATGAAGTTCAGGTCGAGGAGCAGGATGTCCTCTTCCGCATCCCTGTGGCTGATGGGGTGGATGGCCCTGAAGTCGGGCGCCAGGTAGGCCATGCCCCTCTCGGCGATGAGGGCGCGCCGCCTGCCGCCCCGCCCACTGCCTCCCCCGGCTTTGGCAGCCGATGCCGGGTCCAGCGCTTCCGCTCCCGAGATGCCCCGAATCTCCGGATGGGCATTCAGCAGGCGGTGAAGAAGGGTGGTGCCGGTGCGCTGCAACCCGGTAACCAGAACGATGGGAGCGAGGGTGACGTTGCGGATTTCAGGATGCCTTCTCAGCAGCTCCTGGATGCGCAGCCGCTGGATCAGCGCGCCGCCAAGCTGCGACTTCTGTATCAGACGGCCCGTTGGCGTCAGTCGCGCTTCGTCGTTAATCGACTCGACGAGCACGTGCAGGGCATCAAGGTGTCGGTCCTCGCCGAAGTCCCTCAGCCCGGTCTTCCGCTGCGCGGAGGCGACGAGTGAATCGACGTTCAGGCGACCAGGCCGCCCGAGGTGCGCCGCCGCCCTCCCGATCCGGTTGAACAGCCTGACCGGGAGTGGCCGGTAGGGGTTCTCGTAGTCCCTGGAAGTCACAAACGTCCCCTGGCTAACTCCGCAGGCGGCTCAACTTGACCACCCGCGTCTGCGGCTGCGGATGCTCCTCGGCCCGCACCCACCGGAAGCACATGGTGCCGAAGGTGTGGCCCGCGGTCTCGATCCAGTTGGGATGGCCTGGATCCTCGTGCGCGACGATCAGACGCACCGAGCCGTCATCCTCGTACCGGGCAAGGTGTTTGTTCGTGTGGATCGTGAAGTGGCGGTAGTCCAGCGACTCCATCCAGTAGTTATTGAGCTGGAAGTTCCAGTGCTCACACACTGGAGGCGTGACCTCTATCACCAGTGCCTCGTCCTCGGCGAGCGCCCAGTGGCTGTGGTAGTAGGTGATGTTCGGATCGCCCCCGGCGGCCAGCGACACCTCCGGATCGAACTGGGGCAGCTCGTTGCTGTGCTTCTGGAAGTCCCGCGCCCACTTGGCGAACAGGAGTGGCGCGCCCGCTGCCTGCGCCGCTGCGTTCTTGAATCCCTCGTCCAGCGCCGCTGGTGTCAGGTGAGAGGGTCGCCGCTCGTCCTCGGGGCAATTGATGCGCTCAATGGCCAGGTCCGCCGGAACCTCCGTGTCACGGTCGAGGAACGTCTGGCGCACCACCAGCGCCCCGGTCTCCGGCGTCATGGGCAGCCAGTTTCCCTCCTGGGGCCTGGCGCTCAGCACTAGCTCGAAGCGCCCGTCCTCATCCATCTCGATCTGGTCCGACTCGATGTAGCCGGTGGGGGGAAGACCACCACCCTGACCGTAGTTGCCGGCCTGGGTGCCAAGGCTCAGGTAGGCGATGGTGTTGCGCCGCCCGGTGATCCTGTAGTCGTAGTTCCCGTCCAGCGAGGCCGTCTGATAGAAGTTGTCGGGATTGTCCGCGCCCAGCTTGGTCGTTTCGTTGGCAACGCGATGCAGCACGGGCGCATTCGCATCGGCGTGTTCGACGAACGCCATCAGGCCGGCGCGAGCGAGACGGCTCAGGTACCGGTACCCCTCCGCCTGGCTGAACGGGTCCCGCGGAGCGCCGGGGAAACTCAACGCCGCTCCCGCAGCCTTCAGCGCATCACAGAACTCGTTCCAGGACTGCCCGCTGACGACCCGCTGGGCGGCCACATCGTCCGGCGTCTTGCCGCGAAGCCTCCAGACGAGCAGGGAGACCCTGCGAAACAGGGCCAGCAGCCCGACTGCGAATCTGGGCATGGCCTACCTCTTCGGTCGATTTCTGCAGATCGAGGCGAAACGCGACTCTGCTGCATTCGCCAGATGGGACTGTACTACGAACCCTCGATCCCACCGTCGCGCTGAGGGTGCCAGTGGCCCAGCTCGGCACCCCTGCCTCGGTCGCCCGGACCGTCAGTCACCGGAACGAAAGCCGAGGCGAAACGGGTGGGGTAATTCGCGGTGTGAATGGCTAGGGTCCTCGTGTACGGGTCCTGACGCCGAGCGGTGGACAGGGCACAACCCCGGAAGGAGAAAGCATGAAGCGGATCACTCGAGGTCTGTCCGTCGCCTTGATTCTCGCAGCGGTTGTCTCCCTCACAGGGTGCTACCAGGACGGCCCATCCTCCGCCCCGGCCAACATCGGCTCAGAGCCGCCGGCCACACCCAGGGAGGTGCCGGTCCCCGCGACGCGGAGGACTCCGACGCCCGTCCCGACTACCCCTGCGCCTGCCCCGACCACCCCCACCCACTCGCTAGCAACCACGTCAACAGTAACCACGACCGGCTCCCGGGAGGGCGCCTACACGGTCGGGCCGGGCGATGTGTGCTGGCGCATCGCCCAGGATCATGGCGTGACCACGGCGGCCCTCATGGCCGCGAACCCCAGGATCAACAACAACTGCACCAACCTGCTCGTCGGCTGGGAACTCGCCATCCCCTGAGTCGCCGCATACGCCATGCCGATGGCGGTGGAGGCGACGACCGGGAAGTCGTGTTGGAAGGGAACGATCGCGGCGGGAGGCGCATAGAGGGTTTAGGGAGACCTGCCCTTGCAGGCGCCTCTCCGGCGAGGGAACTCTGTCCGGCCTCGCCGGAGAGGTTGCCAGGGTAAGGGCACCCTCGCCAAGGGCTGCAGTCGGGCTGCTACGCGGAGGCGCACTGAAGACCGCGGGTCATCGGCAGCCCTGGTGCTCGTGCTGGTAGTGGTTTGCCGGGCCGGGGTCCGCTACGGCCCAGGGCGAGCATCCCGCTCAGAGCAACATCGTCGTCGAGGTGCGAGTCTGGCAACACCTGGACGACGCCGAGCGCATCGCCATTAGCGCTCGCCCCCGGCGGGGACTAGAGCGCACCGGGAACGTTCCGGCTCCTTCTGGACGACAGCGAGGATGACACTGGAGCCTGCCCACAGAGCCGCCATTTCATCGCGCCACCACGACTCCTGATGGAGAAACCGGGACGACTGTGGCCTGTGACGCGCTCGTGGGGAGAAGGCGGCGTTGGGTGGCGGTGGCCTGGCCCCACCTTGGGTCCTGTCGGTCTGGGCTCAGAGCCAGTCGCTGTTGCGGAGCCAGTACCGACTGGTTAGCTTGGCCGGGCCGCCAGGAAGCGCCTCGCAACCTCACCACTTGGGCAGCGTAACGGCGGGTGCGTGACCCCTGTCGGAGGTGGGCCGGAGGAAGCCGGAGTGACATCGGACGAGCGCATCAGGGTGATGGTGGTCGACGACCACTCCATCGTCAGGGAGGGATTGAAATACGTCCTGGAGCAGTCCGGTGAGTTCGAGGTGGTGGGACAGGCCGGGGACGGCGAGGAGGCAGTCAGGGTGGCGGCCGAGGTGTCGCCGGACGTCGTCGTGATGGACGTCATGATGCCGAGAAAGGACGGGGTGGAGGCGTGCCGGGAGATCATGGAGGCCGCCCCCGAGACCCGTGTTCTCATGTTGACGGTCGCGAACGAGGAGACGGCCGTGCTGGAGGCGGTAGCGGCTGGCGCCACCGGGTACCTTCAGAAGGAGACGGACAGGGAGCGGCTTCTGTCCACGGTGCGAGGCGTCTTCCGGGGCGAGCTTCGCTTGCCCGCCGAGGCGGTGCGGGGCGTGATCGCGGCGGTCCGCGGCGCCGCAGAGCCGGGAGATGCCGCTAACGCCGCCGGGCTGACCGCCAGGGAGCGGGAGATACTCGTCTCCTTTGCGGGGGGTATGTCGTACACCCAGATAGCGGAACGGAGGGGTATCAGGCCGGTGACCGTCCGGAACTCCGTCTACGGCATCCAGGATAAGTTGGGGGTTACGTCGATGCAGGGCCTGGTGCTCTGGGCAGCGCGGAACGGGCTGCTGGATGACTACGACCCCGAGCGTTAGGGCAGCGACATCAGCGATCTACACGGTACTCTTGCCCGGTTGGGAAAGGGCGCCTGCTTGAAAGCCACCTGCTTGTGGTAACAGGCATCCTCGGCTGAGTAGATTTGCAGACGATGGGCCTGGGCACTCCCCAATACGGCGTTCGGGGACTCACCGGTGGCCGGGAGGCGAGATGGTTCAAGGATCCCGCTACAGCCGCGGTCTTCACCTGATCGCTACGGCGGCCAGTGTCCTTGGCATTACCAATTGGGAGCGCCGAGACGACGACCCGGACGGTTTGGCACTCATCGCGAGGACGTTCGTCTGGGCACGCTGGTGCTCCGTCGCCGTAGGTCTCGCGCTGGTGTTTCGGACTGTGGATTGGCTGGAGACCTACGCGCTGTATACGCCGGGGGCCTTGCTGCTGATAGGGCTCAATGGATACACCCACTACCGGGTGGCGACGAAGAAGACCGTGACACGGGGATGGATTCTCGCGACTTTGACCATGGATGTACCCATACTCTCGGCCGCTATCGCAATAGGCGGAGGATTCAGCGAGCAGTTCTTGTACCTGCTGCACTACCCTCAGCTTGCCGGGTACGCGGTGCTTCTCACGTCCTTCCGGCTCACCATGGCCTGCGCGACCCTCGTGGCCACTCTCTACCTGATCGTGAGCCTGACCGTTGAGGGCGGCATCGACCCTACTGGGATGGAGGCGAGGGCCCTGGCCGCCCGGATTCTCGTCATGTATGGGGTGGCCGCCATTGTCAACATCATCGTCAGGTTCGAACGAGTGAGGTGGAGGCAGGCCGCGGAGCGCGAGCGCGACCTGCAGCGTGAGCGGGTCGAGGTCTCCCAGGCGATTCACGACACGACGGCGCAGTCGGCGTACATGATCGGGCTCGGCATCGACACTGCACGGGCCCAGGCGGGGGCCACCAACCCGGAGCTGGCCGCTACCCTGGAGGCGACCTCCCGGTTGTCGCGATCCGCCATCTGGGAGTTGAGGCACCCCATTCACATGGGCGGCATCTACGAGGGCAGCGCGTTGAGCTCCGCGCTCAGGTCCCACGCCTCCAGTTTCACCAACGTCACTTCTGTGCCCTGCGAGCTGACGCAGACCGGAGTGGAGCCGCCCCTCTCGACGGAGACCAGGGCCTGCTCTTCTCGATAGCGCACAACGCGCTCACCAACGCCTACCGCCATGCCGAGGCGAGCAAGGTGGCGATCCACCTGGCGTCCGGGAAGGAAGAGGTGCGGCTGTCGGTGTTGGATGACGGCGTAGGGCTTCCCGCCGACTACGCGCGGCGCGGTCGCGGCTTCGAGAACATGGATGGGGACGCCCGCCGACTGGGAGGCCGTCTTGTGGTCGAACAGAGGGGCGCCATGGGCGGTGCGACCGTGACGTGCGTGATTCCGCAGGAGCGGCGCTGAAGGGAAGCCCCAGGCGTCACCCGGCAAGCGCACTCTGGTGATGGTCGTTGACGACCATCCGATCGCGAGCGTCTCGCTGACGCGGGCGCGGAACCACAAGCATTTGGCACAGCCTCAGACAGGGCAAATGCCCCTACCGTAGAGGGCGTCTGGTACTTGTTTCGCGGTGCGTCGGACCGGGACGATTTGGGCACGCTTGCGCGAAGAGGAGTGGCTCCATGCGTACCAGTCACGCCCCCATCCAGAGTAGGCCCAGTGCCCAGTCGCCGGGTCGGCCGCGAGTGAAGCCTTCGGCGGGTAAGTGGGTCGTGGGACTCCTCGCCGCGGTGCTGACGCTCTCGGCCATCGCCGGTGCAGGCGCCCAGCAGGAGCCCCCGGAGCCGGAGACTGCCAACGTCGATGTCACCGTTTGGCGTCGTGTCTCCGACCCCTCGCTCCTGTACGTCAGCACCCGCCCCGAGGGGGGACGCTGGCGGACGTTGAATACCGCGCTGGACATGTCCGCGTTGAGTAGCTCGGGCAACTTCCACCAGAGCAATGCCGTGCGCGTGGAGGTGCCCCTGCCGGGGCCCCCTCCGTACACCTGCGTTGCGGCGACGCGGCATACGCCCCTGCACAGGGCCATCGCGGCGGATGAAACGCGGCTCGTGCGGACCATCGCCAACGCCTGCCCGCAGTACCTGGACCTGGTGAGCGGAGAGTATTTCTACGACCAGACACCGCTCAGCCTCGCTATCGGCGGCCGAAACTCGGGGATCGTGCAGATCCTGGTTGATGCCGGCGCCGACACCGACAAGCGAGTCAACCCCGAGTTCCGTGTGGGAACGCACCTGACCTATGCCATTGGGCTGTTCGAGTACGAGATCGCGCAGATTCTCCTCGATGCCGATGCCGACCCGAACGTCGTCGACACGGAACAGTTCTACGACCAGACGCCACTCAGCCTGGCGATCGCCGATGGCAATGAGGGCCTGCTGGACGGGCTACTCGCTGCAGGCGCCGACCCCAACAAGCGCGTCAATCCCGACTTCCGCGTGGGAACCCACCTGACCTACGCGGTCGGCCTCGGCGACGTGAACGTCGTACAGAAGCTCCTCGACGCGGGAGCGGACGTCAACGTCATCGACACGGAACAGTTCTACGACCAGACGCCGCTCAGCCTCGCCATCGAGTCCGGTGATCAGGACATGCTGCGGAAGCTCATTGCCGCGGGGGCGGACCCCAACAAGCGCGTCAATCCCGACTTCCGGGTGGGAACGCACCTCACCTACGCGGTCGGGCTGGGCGACACGGGCGTTGTGCAGATACTCCTCGATGCGGGGGCCGAACCGAACGCGATCGACAGGGAGCAGTTCTACGAGGAGTCACCCCTGAGTATCGCCGTCAAGGAGCGCGACGCGGACATGGTCCGCATCCTTGTCAACGCAGGCGCCGATCCCAACAAGGTGCTCGACCAGTTCAACGACGTGAGTCCAATCGACATCGCCACCGAGGAAGGCTACTCGGAGATCCTTCAGATTCTCATTGCAGGGGCCCAGAGCATTGATGTCGGAGAAGCAGGCGAACCCTCGGGCACGTCTTCAACGGAGACCCCTTCGACGGAGACCGCACCGGTCTCCACCTCTACTGGCGGCGATTGCTCGGTCGGCCTCGTCGTCAGTGCTGGTGAGAGCTGCGTCTACCCCGGCACGGCGGTGGAGTTCTCGGTGGACGCCGCGGGAAGCGGACACTTCCTGTTCGTCACAGCCGGGAGTGCAATCTCCCTTCAGGACACGACGGTCAACGGCGTTCGCTACGACTTCGCGGCCAGCAAGCAGGCCGACGGCACCTGGCTCATCACGGTTGTTGGGAGCTGAGCCAGGTACCAGCTAGGGCCGGTGTACCGGTGGAGATTGGCATGCGCTCAAAGCTTGGACCTCTTATCGCAATGGCGGTGTTCACGCTCACGTTCCTGGGCGCGTGTGGCGGGGAGGAGCGTGTCCTGACAACGCAGGAGTACGCGGAAGCGATGGAGGACGCTCACGCTGCCCTGCAGGAAGAGTCCGGGAACCTCGAGGCAGACCTGGAGCGGGCATTCGAAGATTCTCTTGAGGAGATGGGGGACCGGCTGGCCTCACTCGGCGAAGATTCCTGGTCGAACGAAGATGCAGAGCTGGCAAGCGAATTCGCGGAAACGCTCTTGCGGGCTTTCACCGATGTCTTCGAAGGCATGGTCGGAGTTCTGGGGGATTACGGTGATGACATAGCAAGTCTCCGGCCTCCAGCACACCTGGCCGAACTCCACGACACACTGGCTGAGGGCATCGGGGAAGTCGTCCGGGATGGCCGGGAGCTCGTGGAAGATCTGAAGGAGCTCGACACGGACATCGGCAGCGAGGAAGAGTTGGGGGACTTTTGGGCTTCACTCGGGTCTATTGGGGATTCTGACCCTGGCCCAGGGGAGCAGATCGAAGAGGCTTGTCGCGAGTTGCGGGCCAAGCTTGAAGCAGAGTTGGATTCGAGCATCGCCATATGCGACTAACGACCGACATGTGCGAGTGCCACTCCCCGCATCCGAGATGCGGGCGACACTGAAGGTCAAATGGTCGGGGAAATAGTTCGTACCCCCGGCAGGAATCGAACCTGCGCACATGGTTTAGGAAACCACTGCTCTATCCCCTGAGCTACGGGGGCCTGCCTGTATGAGAACCCGCTTTCGCCGGGCTGTCTACCGCCCCCGAACCCTCGCCCGCCCTAGACCGTGACCTCGCACAGGTCGGGCGCCGGCACGACCGGCGCACCCGTCAGCTGCTGCACCTCGTCGACCGTGAAGCCGGGGGCGATCTCGCGCAGCCGGAACGAGTCGCCCGCGGGCTCGAACAGCCCCAGGTCCGTCATCACCAGCGTGACCACGCCCGCGGCCGTCAGCGGCAGGGCGCAGCGTTCGAGCAAACGGGGACTGCCGTCGCGCGTCGTGTGCTCGAGCAGGAGGAACACCTGTTTCGCCCCCACCGCCAGGTCCATCGCCCCGCCGATGCCGCCGCCCTTCCGCCCCGTGATGCGCCAGTTCGCGAAGTCGCCGTTGGCGGCGGCCTCGTAGGCGCCCAGCACCGCTACATCCAGCAGCCCGCGCCGGATGATCGCGAAGGCGTCGGCGTGATGCACGATCGAGGCGATCGGCGTCAGCAGGACCGGCTGCGCGCCACCGTTCACGACATAACGCCCCGCTTCCTCGACCGTCGCGTTGCGTCCGTAGCCGATGACGCCGTTCTCCGAGTGAAAGATGACCTCGCGCCCCTCTGGCACAAAGTCCGAGCAGCGCGTCGGCATTCCCACCCCGAGGTTCACGATCCAGCCATCCTCGAACTCCGCCGCGACGCGCGCTGCCATCAGGTCTCGCGTCAGCCGCTTTGCTGGTTCGGTCATGTCCGCGGCCTCCCGCTGAACATGGCAAGCGGCGGCGCCTGCAGCATGCCGCCCGCTTCCGGAATGGAGACGACCCGCTGAACGAAGATGCCCGGTGTGTGGATAAGGTCCGGGTCGAGCTCTCCGGCCTCCACTACCTCCTCTGCCTCCACGAGCGTGCAGTTGGCGGCCATCGCCATGATCGGGTTGAAGTTGCGTTGTGACCGCCGGAACACCAGGTTTCCGAACGTGTCTGCCTTCCAGCAGCGGATGAGGGCGTAGTCGGCGACGATCGCCTCTTCCAGTACGTAAGTGCGGCCCCCGAACTCGCGGTGCTCCTTCCCCTCCGCCACCTCCGTCCCCACACCGGCGGGCGTGAAGAAGGCAGGGATGCCCGCCCCGCCCGCGCGGATGCGCTCCGCGAGCGTGCCCTGCGGGAGTGTCTCCGCCTCGATCTCCCCTGCCTCGTTGAGACGTTCGAGAGGCGTCTTCCGCGAGGGATGCGTCGAGGCCGTGAACGCGAGGATGACGCGGCTCACGCGCTTCTCCTCGACCAGGTTTCCGGTCGTGATGACGCCGTCGTCGCGGGTCATGCCCGCGCCGTTGGCGATCAGCGTGAGGTCCGAGGCGCCCTGCTCGTAGAGCGCCCGCACGAGATTGTGCGGGTTGCCCGGTTCGCCGAAGCCCGCCACGAGGATGCTGGAGCCGTCTTCGACCCCGGCGACGGCCTCCTCGAAACTCCCGACAACCTTCGAGCGCATCGTCGCCTGCTAACGCCGGCCGAGCCGCGAGACCAGGTACGCGGTCGTCCGCCCTTCCGCCTCCGGGTCGACCGGCATGATCGAACCTGAGAAGTCGCATACTCCCATCGCCTCCAGCCGGTCGAGCGCCTCGTCCAGCGTGCGCTCGTCGCCGAGGATGGCCACGTCCTCGGGTTCCGCCGCGCCCTCGCGGTCGAGCATTGCGCGGTACGAGGGGATGGGGCTGTAACCCCTGAGCATCTTGCCGATCGCCTTGCGGCCCGCCTCCGGGTCGTCCGTGACGGCGATGGGGAACGCCGCCACGATTCGCGGCGCCTGCTCCCGTCCCGCCCGCTCCGACGCCTCCCGCAAGGCCGGCTCGATGTAGCTCTCGATCGTGTCCGGCCCGGTCATCCAGAGGCTCGTGCCGTCTGCCACCGACCCTGCCAGCGCCAGCATCCGGGGCGCCATCGCCGCCAGCAACACGGGGGGTGGCTCCGCGCCAGGGATCCCGTAGCTCGCGTGGATGCGGTAGCTCTCGTTCTCGACGTTCACTTCTCCACCCCGCAGCAGGGGCAGGAGCGCCTCCAGGTAGTCGCGCATGTGCCGGGCGGGACGGTCGAACGATATCCCCCACATGTCCTCGATCACGAACTTGTGCGAGAGCCCGATGCCGAGCGCGAAGCGATTCCCCGAGGCGGCCTGCACCGTCAGCGCCTGCTGCGCCATCGTCACGGGGTGTCGCGGATAGGTGGGGACGACCGCCGTGCCCAGCTCGATGCGCTCCGTCTCGCGCCCGATAACCGTGAACGCGCCCATGGCGTCCAGCCCGAAGACGTTGGGCATCCACACACTGTCGAATCCCGCTGCTTCCAGCTCCTGCGTGCGTGCCAGCAGACCCTCAAGGTCCTCGCGCCCGCCGATCATTGCGCCAATCCGCATCGAGTCCTCCAGAAGGAGCAAGGCTACCAGAACCGCCGTCGCGCGCTCGCGCGCCTGTCTCGGCTCGTTCCCCTACGATTGGCGGCGGGCCAACAGGACGCCCCCGGAGGATTGCCGTGGACGGCTTCATCGACGTACACCACCACGTGCCCTCGGCCGAGATCGCCGAGGCCGCCACGCAGGTCGGCATCCCCATGGCCGGCGCCTGGACCCCCGAGGCCGCGATGGAGGCTATGGACGCCAGCGGTATCGCCGCCGCTGTCCTCACGCCGACCGTCTTCGTTGCCGACGTTGGCGACCCAGAGGCCGCCATCCCCCTCCACCGCGCGACCAACGACTATCTCTCCGGTGTCGCGGGGCGCTGGCCCAACCGCTTCGGCGCCTTCGCCACCCTCCCCCTCGTCGATCCCGACGCCGCCCGCGCCGAGCTCGACCGCGCCATTGACGACCTCGGCATGGATGGCGTCCTCCTTCCCAGCGGTGTCGGCCCCGACCTCGTTGGCGCGGAGCGCTTCGACTCCGTCCTGGCCGCGATGAACGAGCGGGGCGCTGTCATCCACCTCCACCCCACGAAGTCGCACATCGGCATCCCCAACCTCTCCCCGAACGTCATCGACTTCCCCGTCGAAACGACCCGTGCGATCGGCAGCCTGCTTGCCTCGGGCGCCTTCGAGCGCTACGAGAACCTGACCTGGATCATGGCCCACGCCGGCGGTTGCTTCCCCTACATCGCCGGGCGCGTCGCCCGCTCCGATGGCGCCGAACCCTTCAGCACCACCGCCCCCAGGGGCGTCGCCACGTACGTGAGCCGCATGTACTTCGACGTTGCCGTGAGCTGCCACCCAAACGCCTTCCCCAGCCTCCGCACCGTCACCGACACCGACCATATCGTGTTCGGCACCGACTACCCCGCCTTCTCCCGCGAGGACGTGGACGAAGCGATGGCTTTCCTCGTGAACGAAGCCGGTTTCACCGAGGACGAGCTCGACGCGATCGGCTCGAAAAACGTGAAGCCCCTCTTCCCCCGCCTCACCGCCGCCATGGCGGCTGCCGGCTAGGCCCTACCGCACCCCCTCCGGGATCGCGACTACGTCCCCGACCCCGAGCCCCTGCCGCTCGAACCACCCCCCGTTGACCTCGAGCGTGTACCAATACCCCTGCGAGGGCGTGAGGATGTCGAGGCTGAGCGGTACGCCGTGCACGATCTCCAGCACGGCGCCGTCCGCGCCCAGGTAGGCGATGTCGAGCGGGATGAGCGTGTTCCGCATCCAGAAGCCGCCATGGCGCTCTCCCTGGAACACGAACAGCATCCCCGCCAGCTCGTCCATAGATTCCCGGAACATCAGGCCCCGCTGCCGCTGGTCCGACCGGTTCGCGATCTCGACCGTCAACGCCACCGACGTCTCGCCGTCGGCGCTTGTCACGGTCAGCCGGGTGATGGGGAGGGCGCAGGGGTCGGGGACGTTGGCGCTGCACCGCTCCGGCCTCCAGTCGGCGGCCAGGCTCGGGATAAGGGAGCGGTGCTTCTCGGGGGTTGTTTCAGGTTCTGCGGTAGCCTCCGGCGTTGTCGACGCAGTTGTCTCCGGGGTTCCCCCTGCCTCGGCGGTTGCCTCCGAGGCGGCGGTCGCGGGCTCGCCCTCCTCCGCCTGCACGGTAACGGCGAGCACGATGGCCACCGCCCCCACGACGGTCAGCAGCAGCGCCGCATAGCGCACGCGGTCAGCCCGCGCTGTGGCGCGCGACCCAGGACGTGATCAGCCGGTTGGCGATGCTGATCGGCCCCGGGATGTTGGGCAGCTCGTCGACCGGGAACCAGTCCGCCGCCGCGATCTCTTCGTCTTCCAGCACGATGTCGCCCCCCGCGTACTCGGCGAAGAACCCGAGCATGAGCGAGTTGGGGAATGGCCACGGCTGGCTGCCCCGATACTCGAGGTTCGTCACCTGCAGCCCGACTTCCTCCTCCACCTCTCGCGCGAGCGCCCCCTCGACCGTCTCGCCCGGCTCGACGAATCCCGCGAGGGCGCTGAACAGGCCCTCGGGGAAGCGGTGACTGCGCGCCAGCAGCACATCGTCGCCCCGGTGTATGAGTGTGATGATTGCCGGCGAGAGCTGCGGGAACCGCAGCAGGCGGCACTGCGGGCAGCGCATCGAGCGCTCGCTGGAGACGGCCTCGTTGGGGATGCCGCAGCGCCCGCAGAAGCGGTTGATGCGCTCCCACTCGACGATCTGCACGGCCCGTCCCGCCGCCATCCAGACCTCCTCGTTGGTCATCCCGTACACGGAAAACAGGTCGCAGAAGTGCCAGCCCTTTCCCGCCTCCGCCTCGTCCTCCACCCCTGCCGTCCAGACCGGCTGCCCGTCGAGCGTCCCGATGAAGTGCGCCGCCCCTGTCCGGGGCAGGCGGTCCGCATCCCGCTGTCCGGCGAGGGCCGCGTCCGCCTCGCGGAACAGCACGCGGTCGCGCTGCACGAGCATCCACAGCCTGGGGGCGCCGGTCTCTTCGGGGGGAACCACTCCCGGATCGAACATGACTGCGCCAGCCTACAGCCTCGGGCGCGAAACGCGACCGCAGCCGTTTTACGCGAGCGCCGCCGCGAAGGCCCGCAACTCGCGCTCGATATCCGGCCCCATGGGCTGCCACATGAGTTCCGTGGCGCCCCCTGCCTCAAGCCGCGCCACCCGATCCCGGATCTGGTCGGGCGTTCCCGTGAGCTGTGCGGGGCTCATGTCCTTGGGGTTGAGCGCCTTGCGGTCGTGTTCGTTCAACTCGACCAGGTGCCCGCGATGAATCTCAAGGTGCCGCTCCTCCTCGGGCACACCCTCGATCGAGGCCTCCCATTCCGGCCCGCCGGGCAACCCGTCGAGCGCCTGACCGCGCGCCGCCAGGCCGTGGTAGCGCACCGCCAGCGATGGCGCCGTCGCTGCGAACGCGCGCTCCGACGTTGGCGACTCGCCCGGGTCGAGCACGGTGCCCGTGCTGAGGACGGCGCACCAGTCGAAGCCCGCGACCGGCGTGAAGCTCACGGTGATGCCGTCGGCGACCTCCCGCGCGAACGCCTGCCCGCACGGCCCCTGCGCGTTCACGAGGATGGGTACGTCGATGGGCCGGGGCGGGGCGAAGCCCTCGGAGTGCAGCATCTGCGCGGCCGCCCCGTCCACCTCCACCACCTCGCCCTGCAAGAGGGCCATCACCTGCCGTACGCCGCCCTCGAACTGCCGGCGCGAGAGCATGGGCTGGCCCATCGCCAGCCTCCCGGTGAAGCCCGCGCCCAGCGCCACCGCCAGCCGTCCGGGCGCCAGCTCGTCGAGCGTGGCGATGGCCGCTGCCTGCGTCATCGGGTGCCGCAGGTGGGGAACCAGCACTCCTGGACCCAGCCCGATGCGGTCTGTGCGCTCCGCGATCCGCGCCAGCGTCACCCACACGTCGTGGTAGAGCGCGGGCGAGTCGTAGATCCAGACGCGCTCGTACCCCAGATCCTCCGCCAGGACGGCCGCCTCGACCGCCGCGGTATTCGCCGGAAACGCACAGGAGATGTCCATCGCTTCGCTCCTTCTTCGTGGGCACCGGATGCTAGCAGGGGCTCAGACGCGCGGCTCCCAGGAGGAGAAGCGCAGCGTCACAAGCAGCCCTGCCACCCCCCAGGCCGCGATCACGCCCAGGTGCACCGGCTCGAATCCCGCCCCCGTCTCGAACGGGTTGAATCCCGTCTGCAGCGCCTCCGAGAGGTGCCGCACCGGGAAGATCGAGCTCACGTGCTCGACCCACGCCGGCGTTCCCGCGTCGGGTGGGATGAACACGTCCGAGATGAACAGGAGCGGCAGGATGGACGCGTTCACGACCGCCGGCGCGGCGTCGGCATTCGGCACCAGCGACGCGACTGCCAGGCCCAGCGCGCAGAACGCGAAGGCGCCCACAGCCAGCGTCACGAGGACGGCCGGCAGCGTCGTACCGGGGATGTCGACGTCGTAGAAGATGCGTCCGAAAGCCACCACGATGACGGTCAGCACGATCATCAGGATGACGGTGTAGGCGATCCGTCCGAACAGGAACGCCCATGCTGGCAGGGGCGCTCCCCGGATGCGCTTGAGCACCCCCTGGTCGCGGTTGAACACCCAGCTCATCGCTACCGACGTGTAGCACGAGTTCACAACGGTGAGTGCCGCGATCGCCGGCACGTAGAACGTGGCGCCGCTGATCACGCGCTCACCCGTGTCGATCTCGCCGCCCCCGAAGATGACGTTGAGGATGACGAGGAAGATCAGCGGGAACGCGATCGTGAAGAAGGCTGCTGCCGGATTCCGCCGGAACGAACGCTCCTCGTACTTGAGCTGCCGCAGCGCCAGACCGATCGCCCTCACGGTGCCTCCTCCCCCTCGCCCTCGTCCGTCAACCGCAGGAACACGTCCTCGAGCGAGAGGCGGCTCACCGTCAGGTCCTCCAGCACGACTCCCTCCTCCATCGCCCAGCTCGTGAGGGCGTGCAGGTCGCGCGTCGGTTCCGTCGTGCGCGCCTCCATGAGCCCGTCCTCTCGCTCCCGAAACCCCAGACCCTCGGGAACTGCCGCCCCCTCCGGCACCCGGAAACGGATGACTGCATCCGCGTCCGCCGCCACCAGCCCCGCCGGCGTGTCCTCGGCCACGATCTCGCCCCGCACCATGATCGCCACACGGTCGGCGAGCGCCTGCGCCTCGTCGAGGTAGTGGGTCGTCAGCAGTACGGTCTTCCCGAGTTCGCGCAGGTTGCGGATCATCGCCCACGCCCCCCGCCGCGCCGTCGGGTCGAACCCCGTCGTCGGCTCGTCCAGGAAGAGCAGTTCGGGGTCGCCTGCCAGCCCCACGGCCACATCGAGCCGTCGCTGCTGACCCCCCGAGAGCCGCCGCACCCGCTGCTCGCGCTGCTCCTCGAGTCCCACCACCTCCAGGATCTCGTCGAGCGGCAGCGGTCGTGGGTAGTAACCGCGGAACATATCGACCGTCTCCGCGACGGTCAGGTACGGCTCGAGCCCGGTCTGCTGCAGGACCACGCCGGTGCGCTCCTTGAGCGCCACCTCGTGCCGCCCCGGGTCGTAGCCGAGCACGCGCACCTCGCCCCCGGAGCGCGCCCGGTGGCCCTCGAGGATCTCGACCGTCGTCGTCTTCCCCGCCCCGTTCGGCCCCAGCAGCGCGAACACCTCGCCCCGCTCGATGCGCAGGTCGATTCCGCGCACGGCCTCAAGCTCGCCGTACCGCTTGCGCAGCCCCCGCACCTCGATGACTGGTTCTGCCATCCCGCGATCCTAGGGGAGGGGGAGCGAACGGGCTGGTCCGGCGCGGGGAGCAGTGTGAGGCTGGCTCCCTAGCCTCCCGTCGTGGGGCGTACTCCGCTGACTGCATCGAGGTCCTGGTCGTAGGTCTTGATCTCGCTGACGCCGCGGCGCCGGCAACTCGCAAGATGGCAGAGGTCCCGGGCGTCCAGGTGCGGATGGCGCTCGTGCAGCTGGCGGGCAAGCGTTACGTCTTCGAACTCGAGCGGCCATACCTCGATGCCAAAGCCAGCGATGATCCCCAGAGTCTCATCGAATGCATCATGTCTGGTCGCTCGCAGGTAAGCACGCGCCAACTCCTGCACGACCTCGGCGGATGTGCAGAGGGGAATGTTGGCCCGGTGCGACTCTCTGAAGAACTCGCGGGCTGCGCCACGCAGCGGATGGCCGCGGCCCACGGCATACATGAACACATTCGTGTCGACGAAGATCACGTGTCCGTGGCGCCGCTGCTCCGCGACGCATTGATCACCTTGAGGTGTTCTTCCCAGTCTGGCTCTCGGCCCGGACCTGCTTGCTTATCACACTCACGCCAGAAGGCTTCAATCTCGGCTTCCGACTCGAATCGCCTGGTCTGCTGCTGCCGCTCTAGACGCTCGTGGGCGGCCGCACGCAGCCACGCGCTGAACGACAGGCCTTCCTTGCGCGCCTGGTGAACGAAACGCTCGCGGTCTTCGTCGGGAATCACCAGTTGCACTCGGGCCACGGTACCTGCTCCAACCGAACGTGTGTAAGCAGTATACACATCCACGGCCCCGATCCAGTCGCGCGGTCGACGGCTGTCGAGCCCGCTCCCACCCCCCTCGTACACTGGCGCCGCTGTGTCGACTACCTGGCTCATAGCGACCTTCTCGGTTTACTTCTCCCTCCTCATCGTTATCGCCGTGGTTGGCGCCCGCCGCATGAAGGACATGTCGGACTACGTCCTCGGCGGACGAAGGCTGAGCAGCTTCACCGCCGCTCTCAGCAGCGGCTCCTCGACCACGAGCGCCTGGACGATGCTCGTGGTGCCCGCCCTCGCCTACGCGGGCGGCCTCGTCGAGCTCTGGGTGCCGCTGGCCGCAGCTGTTGGCCTGTGGCTCAGTTGGACCCTGGTCGCCAGGCGACTGCGTCGCTACACCATCGCAGCGAACGATGTCCTCACGATTCCGGAGTTCTTCGAGGTCCGCTTTGGCGACACGAGAGGGGTGTTGCGGGCGTTGTCCGGCGCGATCACTATCCTCTTTGTCGTCTTTTACGTGAGCTCCGGCCTCCTCGGGGGAGCCAAGCTTCTCGACACCATGTTCGGCATCGAGACCACGACCGGAATCCTGCTCACGTTCGTCACGGTGGCCTCCTACACCCTCATCGGCGGCTTCCTCGCTGTCTCCCGCACCGATGTTTTCCAGGCCCTGCTGATGGTTGTCAGTCTCCTCATCATCGCTGGCTTCCTGATTGGCACCACGGATAGCCCATTCGTCGACACCGCCGATGACGCCCACGGCTTCTTCAACCCCTTCACCGACCGCGAAGGATCGCCCATCACGGTTGTGTTCGTCCTTTCGGCCGCCGGTTGGGCGCTCGGCGCCTTCGGCGCCCAGCGAATCCTGCAGCGCTTCATGGCCGTGGAGCACGAAGAGCACATCACCCGTAGCCGCAACCTCTCCTTCGTCTGGATCACCGTCGTCTTCGCTCTCGCACTCACCGTCGGCCTGGTCGCCCACAGTGCCCTCGCCGAGGAGGCCATGCTGCAGGAGTTCACAGACTCGGAGCGTGTCTATCTCGTCGTGTCCGAGGTCTTCTTCCACCCCGCCGTGACGGGCCTCCTGTTGACGGCCGTGATAGCTGCCGTCATGAGTACCGCCGACTCCCAGTTGCTGCTCGCCTCCGCCGTCGCCACCGACGACCTGCCCCTTCTGAAGCGGGTCGCCTATGCGCTCTCCGAGAACAGGCGGGTCTGGTTGGGCCGGCTGCTCCTGATCGTCATTGGCGGCATCGGGATCGTCGTCGCGATCGCCTTTCCGGAGTCCATCGGCGACCTCGTCGCCTACGCCTGGGGCGGGATGGGAGCGGCCTTCGGGCCGGTGACCATCCTTGCCCTGTTCTGGAGGCGCTTCAATGTGCAGGGCGCCCTCGCGTCGATCCTGGTGGGCACCGCCGTGGCTTCCCTCTGGGCCTTCTCCGATGGCGGCCCCTCGGGCATGTGGGACATGCAGCCCGCGACCCCCGGGTTCATCCTGGCTTCGGTTGTGGCCGTCGCCGTCACGCTCGTCACTCCGCCGCCCTCCCGCGAGGTGGTCGACCTCTTCGACAAGGTCAACGCCCGCTAACGACAGCGGCCGGTCGTCCTGAGGGCGGGCGCCTAAGGTGTGTGAAGCTCGGGGAAGTACGTCGCGTAGAAGCGCTGATCCCTGGTGAGGAATGTGTCCGCTGTGGCAAGGGCATGCGCGCCGATCAGAAAGTCCGGCAGGATCCGTGCCCTCGGCCCACCGGCGCGTCGGTACTCCATCCAGCGCCGGCCTGCTTCGAAGGCGATGGACGTGTCGATCGGCGAGAGCGTCGCGTTGATTTCTGAGAGTGCGCTGTCCAGCGAACTGCGATCGATGAATCTGGGTACGAGTTCGGCATACACGATGTCGCAGGCGATGATCGCTCCAGCGTCATACGCTGCCGCCACCCTGTCTCGCGACTGAGAGTGGAATTGTGACCCTGACAGGAAGATGTCCAGCAGGACGTTCGTGTCGATTGCGGTGATCACCGGCCGCGGATTTCCTCGATGTACTCGTCCACGTCGCTCGGAATGCCAGGCTGCTCAACGCCGTCGAGGATCCCGCTGACCCTGTCGACGGGGTGTTCCCCTACGGTTTGCTTGCGCAGGAGGAGGCCTTCGTCCGTGGGCGTAATCTCTACCTCGACGTTGTGGTTCATGCCGTAGCGATCACGCAAGCGCTTGGGAATCGTGATCTGACCGCGTTCAGAGACCCGCATGATTCCTCCGGTATGAATTTCCGATTGCGTTAATCATACCAGGCCCGGGGCCCAGCCCGCGCTACAGAGCCAGCAGCCGCCGTGCGATTTCCCGCGCCTCGTCGATGTTGGCGGTGAAGCGGTCCTCGGGGACGCGCTCGAGCACGTTAAGCGCCTCCAGCGACCGCTGCGCCTCTCCGCGGAGCCCCATAACGATCACCTCGGTGTCCTGGCTGATGGCCGTGTCCACCAACTGTTCCACGACGAGTGCGGCGCTGTCATCGACATAACCCGTCTCCGAGAAGTCGAGGATGACCACTTCGTGGTCGCGGATGTCCACGCTGATCGTGCTGATCAGCTTGTTCGACGAGGCCACCGTGAAGCTGCCGCGCAACGTCACCAGCCCCACCCGTGCGGAGAAGGCGTCCATGTCGTCGCCGCTCTCCTCCCCGGTGAAGAAGCTGCGGTCCAGCAGCGGCACCGAAACCACGCTGTCGAGCTGCAAGCGCTCGAACTGGCGCGCGCTCGCCATGCCCGCCGCGATCAGCCCGATGGCGACGGCCGATACCAGGTCCAGGAATACCGTCAGGCCCAGGGTGATCACCATCACCAGCAGGTGTTCGCGCTGCACTCGTAACAGCCGGGTGAGGAATCGCCAGTCGATGATGTCCCAACCGACCTTTATCAGGATGCCGGCGAGCACGGCCTGGGGAATCTCCTCCGCGAGCGGCCCGAGACCGAGCACCAGTGCTAACAGGATCAGCGCCCGCAGCACGCCCGAGACCTGCGTTCTGCCGCCGGCGCGCAGGTTCACCACCGTGCCCGGTGTCGCCCCGGCCCCCGCCAGTCCCCCGAAGAGGCCCGCTGCCACGTTCCCGATCCCCTGGCCCACCAGCTCCTTATTCGGGTTGTGCTGCGTCCGCGTCATGGAGTCGGCGATCAGTGAGGTCAGCAGGCTGTCGATCGAGCCCAGCAGTGCCAGCGTGATGGCGGGCTGCGCAGCCGTGGCGAGGAATCCTGGGTCGAATGTCGGAAGGCTGAAGTCGGGAAGTCCCCTGGGAACGGGACCGATGTCGCCGATCACCAGCGTGTCGCTCAGCCAGAGGACGCCCAGCGCCGTCCCTACCACGAGCGCCGCCAGGGTCGGGGGAAGGTACTGCCGGAGTCTCGCCGGCCAGGCAACACCCACGACGAGCGTGGCGAGGGCGATGCCGACCGCACTGAAATTGACGTCGCCGAAGGCCTCCGGCCAGCCCCGGATCGCCGCCAGCGGCCCGCCCTCGGCGCTCTTGTGGCCCAGGAACGGCAGCGTCTGGATCAGGATGATGATGACCCCGATCCCCGACATGAACCCCGACGTGACCGAGTAGGGCGTGTAGGAGACGAAACGTCCAATGCGCAGGGCGCCCAGCAGGATCTGGATCACCCCTGCCATCATCGCGATGGTGAGGGCTTCGGTGATGCTGTCCGCGTGGGTCGTGACGATGACGGCCATCGCCACCGACATCGGCCCCGTCGGGCCGGATATCTGCGACCTGGTTCCCCCAAAGACCGCCGCGAAGAACCCCACGGCGATCGCCCCGTAGAGGCCCGCTGCCGCCCCCAGCCCCGAGGCAACGCCGAAGGCGAGGGCCACCGGCAGCCCAACGACCGCCGATGTAACGCCGCCGAAGATGTCGCCCCGGAAGGTCTCGAGGCTATAGCTCACTCGTGGCATGGCGATGCCAGGAAGATACGTCATATCAAGAGACGGGAAGCATACGAGAACGCGGGTCTCTTGTGGACAACACCCTCAACTCCCCTGAAGAGCGCCGATCAGGTGACTTCGTTCAGGCTCCCCGTGGCGCAGTCGTAGACGAAGCCCCGAACGTCGTCCTTGTTGGGGATGAACGGGCTTGCCTTGATCCGCGCGATCGACTGGCGGATGTTGCCGTCGAGGTCCGGGAACGCCTCCATCGCGAACGCCGGCCGGATACCCGTGTCTTGCTCGATGGAATCCTTCACGTCGTCGTCGCGGAAGGTCAGCATGCCGCAGTCCGTGTGGTGGATGAGCATGATCGAGATCGTCCCCAGCAGCCGCTGCGAGATGGTCAGCGACCGGATCGCGTCGTCCGTCACGACCCCACCGGCATTGCGGATCACGTGGGCGTCGCCCACGCCGATCCCGAGCAGGGCGTGCGTATCGAGACGCGCGTCCATGCACGCGACGACGGCGAGGCCCAGCCCCGGGGGCAGGGGCGCATCGCCCTTGTCGAAGCTGGCTGCGTAGTTGGCGTTGTTTGCGAGAAGGTCATCGATAACGGGCATTGGATGCTCCTTTGCGGCGTCGGTCGTGGGTTAGCCCGAATCGGGCGGGACGACGCGGACCGTGATGATATCCGTGTCGTGGTACTGCTGGTGGGTCACCGACTCGGCGTAGCTCCGCAGCAGCACCAGCGAGAGCTCCTCCTCGACCGCCGTCAGCGAGTCGTGCTCCTGGATCTGCCGGATCTGGTCCTCAAGGTTGGCCCCCGCGCCTCCGCCGATGAACTCGAGGTTGGCGGTCGTCCCCTCGCTTGAGGCGAGCACCACCAGTTGGCGCTCATCCTTCGGCTTCTCCTCCTCATCCCCGAGGCTCAGGTCCAGCGGCGAGAGCGTCAGCAGGGTCTCCTCAGCGACCGCCCCCAGCCGTTCCTGCATGGCCGAGTCCCACCCTCGGCGTTGTGCGAACCTCGTAATGAACGCGTTCAGGTCGGGCAGAGCGTCCACGTCGAGCTGCGACCTGAAGCGCATGCGCCGCGGGTTGGTCAGCTCCAGGTAGAGGATCATGACGATGGCGGCCAGTCCCCCAGTCGTGATGCCGCTCTTCAGCAGCGCTCCCCCGACCCGCCCGACATCCGGCAGGGCGAACAGCTCGAATTGGAACGAGGCGGCGATCCAGAAGCACACGCCCGCGACCGCGATCTTCTCCTGGCTCTGCTCGTTCTGGATGACCGTTCGCGCCCCGTCTACGAAGAGCGCCCCCGTCACCATGATCAGGTAGCCGGTCATCACCGGCCCCGGGATGCTGCTGAGCACGGCGGATACCTTCGGCAGGAAGGCCACCAGGATCAGGATCAGGCCGATGCTGTAGCCCACCCGGCGCGCCGCCACCCCCGTGATCTGCGTGAACGAGACCATCGCCGGGTTGATCGCGTTTGGCACCGTGCCAGCCAGCCCCGCGAGCAGGTTGCTCGCGCCCGCGCCCGCCACCGCTCCCTGCACCTGGCGGAAGCTGACCGCGCGGTTGTCCCGCCACGAGACGCGCTGCATGGCGATGGCCGCGCCGTTCGCCTGGATCGAGATGATCGCGCCCAGGAAGAGGAAGGCCGGCACCAGCACCCAGAAGTCGACGCCAAAGTCCAGCGCCAGTCCCGGCGACTCAGCCGGCACGCCGACCCACCCTGCCGCCGCGATGCGGTCCGTGTCGAAGATGCCCAGCCCGGCGGCCACGAGGCAGCCCACCACGATCCCCGCCAGCGGCCCCCAGAACCGCAGGAGGGCCGAGCCCCGCAGCATCAACGCCGCCGCCACCACCATCGTCGCCAGCGCGGTCAGCGAGGCCTCCTCTGGATCCGCGCTGGTCGCCTCGTCCAGCAGGTCGAACACAACCGAGGCCAGTGTGATCGACAGGATCATCATCACCGTGCCGCCCACCGTCGGCGTCACGAACCGCCGCAGGATGAACAGCCAGCGGGACATCACGATCTGCACGATCGCCGAGAGGATGACCAGCGTCGCGAGGGTGGCCGGCCCCCCGTCCACCAGCGCCGTGATGCAGAAGGGGATTGCGAACGCGGCCGTGAACATCGGCAGCACTGCCCCCGCCCCCACGAACCCCAGCTTCCGCACCTGGATGATCGTCGAGAGTCCCACGACGACCAGGGAGGCAAATACCATCCAAGTCACGTAGGAACCGCCCCGGTCTGCCGCGTTCGCCACGATGACCGGTGTGACCAGCAGGGTGGCCGACGCGATCAGGCTGAACTGCAGCCCGTAGCCGAGCGAGGGAAGCAGGGGCGGATTCTCATCCGCCTCGTAGCGTGGGTGTTCCGGGGACGCCGCCGCTGCCATGGCCGCCGACATTCTAGGCGCGCCGCCTGCGCCCGTGTGGCGGAGGGCGCTCAGCAAGCCCGATGGGTACCCGAGTCCCCTCCCGCGATGGGCCACGCCTGGGGCACGGCTACGTAGATTGACCAATTACCTGGTCATTCTCCTTCACGAAACCCTTCTTAACCCTTGCTCGAATCGTTCCCATTTTCCGGTAGTAGGTCTCACTAAGATGGTCGGTAGTAGGACGTAAAGGCAGGCCACAAATGAATACTAGAACCGCCAGGCATGCTGTATCGCTTGTTCTTCTCTTCACGTTCCTGGTCCTCACCCCGACGGCGTTGGCGCAGGAAACCGCGACTGCGGAGGACGCTGATCCTGCCGTCGTCGTCGTCCCCTGGACGTGGAACCTCATTCCAGACGGCATTGAGCCCGGCGAGTCGTTTCGGCTCCTCTTCGTCACCAGCCGCACGCGTGACGCCACGGCACCCGACATCGCCACCTACAACACCTTCGTCCAGGACGAAGCGGCCGCCGGTCATGCCGACATCCAGCCATACAGCGCCCACTTCCGCGTCCTTGGCGCCACCTGGGCTGTCGACGCCCGGGTCAACACTGCAACCCACCCCGACGATGGTGCGGGGTGGCCCATCTATTGGCTCGACGGCCCGAAAGTCGCCGACCATAGCGCCGACCTCTACGACAGCACCTGTGACCACGCAGACCCCGGCCGCCTCCCGGGCGGCGAGGAACTGGACTTCACGGTGGATACCCTCGTGTTTACCGGTGTGAAGGATAGCGGCGAGACATCGTTGTGGCCGCTCGGTGGGGGCACCTTTGGCGCGGAACTGGGGACGCGTCCTGGCCGTCCGGGCGGTGGCAGGCCACTTTCCGACACCGCCGTCGTCAGTAGCGAGACCCACCGCTTCTACGCCCTTTCCGGCGTGTTCCGCGTGGCACCGGTGGCGCCCCTTCCCGTGGGCCTCGAGCACATCCTGGCGGGAGAGCTCACCGCTGGAGACGGTGGCGAGGATTTCTACAGTTTCGAGGCCACCGCCCGCACGCAATACATCATCGAGGTCAAGGCCGAGCTGGTCTTCGATCCAGTCGACAATGGTAACCCCTCGTTCGTGTCCCCCCACCTCAAGGATCCCTGCATCCTTCGTATCGAGAACTCCAACGGAGTCCAGGTACTCGGGGAGCAGGATCGGGGCGGGTTTACGCTCAACTGGGCGCGCGCCTACTTCACGCCCGCCAGCGACGGTACCTACACGGTCGCCGTCGGTTCTGGCGCCCAGGATCGCGGCGGCCTAGGCCGCTACACCATCTCCGTGCGCGTCGACGATCACGCCGACGACTTCCGCACCGACCCCTTGGTGGTGCTGCAGCCCGGCAGGCTCATCCGAGGCTTCATCGACTCCGACGTCCCTCCCGGCGACCCCCGCCTGAACTGGTGGGACTGGTTCACGCCGCCGTTCGAAGAGGGCCCCTCAGGGGAGTCTGGCCTACGGCCGCGCCGGGGGATTGAGGCGCTCGACGACCGCGACGTGTTCCGCATCGAGATTCGTGAGGCTGGCTACTACCGCGTGACCCTCTTTGAATTGCCCGAATTCGTCAGGATCTGGTTCATCTGGGACAGTGTCGGAAACCTCTGGGCGGAACTGCCGAGAGAGTTCGTCAACGCCTACTCCCTGACGTTCGACCCCGGGACGTACTACGTCGAAGTCGGCACCCCCTATCGGAGCAGCGGGCAAACCCGCCCCTACAACCTCTTGCTGGAGGCAGCTCCAGTCGCGGACGAGGTCGCCGAGTGCGCCGCCACGTCTTCGACCCATTGCAGGCTCCAGGTCGGGCAGTCGAAGACCGGACTGATGGACGGTCTACACGACAGGGACTGGTGGTCCGTTGACCTGGAACCCGGCAGGACCTACCGGGCGCAGCTGCGGGGTGAGGGTGACCAGTCCGGGGATGACGACAACGGCGGCACGCTCGAGGACCCCTTCCTGACGCTCTACGGCCCCTCCGGGAACCCTCTGGGGAGTAACGACAATGTCGCCCCTGACAACCTGAACGCCCGTGTTGCCTACACGGTGCCCGAGGACGCGGGCGGCCGGTACTACCTGGGCGCCCGCGCAAACACCGGGAGTGGCTTCACCCACGCCACCTACACCATCTCGGTGGACGAAGTGGTGCCGGCTCTGCTGGACGAGCAGACCGACTGCAGTGGTACCCAACCCGCCACCTGCAGCCTGAACGTAGGCGAATCGAAGCGCGCCCGCATCGAAGCGACCTCCGGTGACCCCGACATCGACGCCTGGCAGGTGGAGTTCGAGGCGAATAGGACCTACATCGTGGAGGTCAAGGGCGCCGGCGACATGTCCGGCGACAACGACAACGGCGGCTCCCTCCCCGACCCGGCGGTCTCCCTGGCGGACATCGAGGGGGTGGTCATCGCCACCACGAACAACATCGCCGGCGACAACCGCAACGCTCGCCTCACCCTTGTCAGTGGCGCTGATGGCGCAGGCGCCTACGTCCTGTTCGTAAGCAGCGGGACTGGGCCCGACGACAGTGCGGGCACCTACACCGTGTCCCTCACCGAGGCCCCCTCCAACTAGGCGCCCGCTCGCCGGAGCATGTCCGCCCTGGCAATCCCCACCACGGATGCCGTCGCATCGACGACGGCATCCGTGCGTGTGGCTGCCCGAAAGCGTTGCTAGACCCTGCCCTTACGGTTGCTCAATTCATTACCCAAATCCCAGGAATTCCTGCCTAACCTGAACGTAGTGAAACCTCCAAATGGCGGTCAAACCTGAACGTTAAACAGCACCACCGGGAGGTACTGAAATGCAAAGCAGAAGCGGAAAGTCCCTTGCCTCGAAGGCCACAACACTCGCCTTCCTTGTGATGGTTGGCGCAATCGCCGGCGTGTTGATTGCGACAGTTCTGTTGATCCTCTCATCCCGCTCCGCCCGCGCCGACCACGATAGCCTCCAGACCATCTGCCCCGACCCGTTCCAGGAAGGGAACACCGCCAGCATGGGGTTGAAGCGTCCGGACCACCGCGTCATGCACGCCTACTTCTTCACCCACCACGGCTGGTATACGGCCAGTCCCAACGACTTCACCGAATACCACGGCGTCAAGTTTGAGACGGGCAGCGACGAGAGAACCCTGTGGGTTCCCGTCGTCACGACCGAAGATGCCGTGCCTGAGCACGATGAGACCTTCGCCATCGGCTTCTCGAACGATGGGGTGTGGCACCAGTGCCTCGTGACGTCCGGTCCGGGGCGTAGCCGCGTCGTCTCGCTTACACCTGGGCCTGCCCCGGGTCTGTAAGCTGCGAGACTGCCACGTCACAGGCTAAAGGGGGTCTGCGGTTATGTGGGAGTGGATGGGCATCGAGCACCTAATTGACATTTCGACCGGCCAGAAGATCGCTGGCCTCTTTACGCCGCTGGCCATCTTTGCCGCCTTCGCCATCGTCCAGATGATCCTGCTGGCGAGGTGGGTCCCCGGGTACGTCACCGATCCGGCCACCGGCGAACCCCGCAAGTACCGGCTCAACGGCATCCTCGTGTTCGTGGTCGCGTTCCTCGTCTGGGGCTTCGAGGTCATCCCCGGGCTCGACCGCGAGTACTTCTACGAAACCTCCCTCTACGCAGTCGCCGGTGGAACCGGTTTCGCCCTGCTCTTCACCGCGATCGCCGTCTACACCCAGCCGAAGGTCGAGGACCGCAACCCGATCATCGATTTCTACCTCGGCCGCATTCAGGAAATCTCCTTCTTCAACCACCGCCTCGACCTGAAGATGACGTTCTACGTCGTCGGCGGAACGATGCTGGGCATCAACGCCATGTCCGGGGCGGCCTGGCACTACGAGCAGTTCAGCCCGACCAACGAGGTCAACCTCGGCGTCTTCCTCTACGCCGCCATCTTCACCTTCTACGTCTTCGACTACATGGTCTTCGAGCGCGTCCAGCTCTACACCTTCGACCTCATCCACGAAAAGATGGGCTTCAAGATGTTCTGGGGCGACACCGTCGTCTACGGGTGGCTGTTCATCATTCCCCTGTACGGCATGGCCGCCCAGCCCGACCCCGGCTTCTCGACCGTCTGGACGTACGTCCTCCTCATCGGCGTCTCCGCCCTCTTCCTCGTCGGCTGGAGCATCTCGCGCGGCGCCAACCTGCAGAAGTACACCTTCAAGCGCTGGCCCGACCGCAAGTTCCTCGGGATCATCGAGCCCCGCTACATCCAGGCCGGCGACCGCAAGATCCTGACCAGCGGTCTCTGGGGCGCCGCCCGCCACTTCAACTACATGGGCGAGGGCTTCTTCGGCATCGCCGTCGCCCTCTCATTCGGCCACTTCGACAACTTCTGGGCCTACACCTACATGATCTTCGTCATCTCCATGTTCACCTGGCGCCAGGTCGAGGACGACCGCGCCTGCGCCGAGAAGTACGGCGAGGAGAAGTGGGCCGAGTACCAGGAGCAGGTCCCCTACCGCATCGTCCCGGGGATTTACTAGGGGAACCCTGGCCGGGAGCGGAGGCCGCCCTGCCGGACTCGATAGACGCGGTTCGTCAGAACCCGTCTCGGTTCGGCAACGCCACTCCGAACTCTGTGCTTGCTACAGTGCGCAAAGCCTCAGCAACACGGGGAGGAGCGACGGCATGGCGACATTCGTGCTAATCCACGGCGCATACCAGGGCGGCTGGATCTGGTCGCCCGTCGCGACTCGCCTCGGGGCTGCCGGGCACCGCGTCTTTGCGCCCTCGCTGGACGGCTGCGCCGAGCGTTCGGCACAGGTGAGGCCCGGCATCACGACAGAGACGCACGCCGAAGAGGTCGCCGAGCTGCTGCGCTACGAAGACCTCGACCAGGTCGTGCTGGTCGGAACCTCGGCGGGGGGCATGGTGCTGGCGCGGGCCGCCGAGGTCGCCCGGGAGCGCATTCAGCGCCTCGTCTTCGTCGATGCGCTTGCTCTCCTCGACGGCGAGAAAATCCACGACATCGTCACCGACACTACCGCGACCACTGATGAACTCGTGACCGGTCCCCTGCCCGGCCGAATGCTCGAAACGCTGCAAGCAAGCATGGAGCCGGAGCTGGCCCGGTGGGCCGCAGACCGCTTCGGGCGGCACCCTGTCGCCACGTTCGACCAACCGGTCGTCCTCGACTCATTTTGGGAACAGGCGTGGGACGCATCGGTCATCTGGTGCCGTCAGGCGCCGAATCCCGGCGAGCCGCATCAGCGCCGCTGCGCCGAGATGCTCGGCGCGCGCTGGCATGAGCTCGACACAGGTCACTACCCCATGCTGAGCACGCCCGACGAACTGACGCGACTCATTCTCGAGGGTTAGGTCCGGCGCCTCGACAGCAGCACCGGCGACCCATCCTCGTTTCGGGGAATGGGCCACTCTTCGGGCGGCCCCGTGGCTTGTCGGTCATGGCTTTCGCTGTAACCTCGGCTGCTGATGTGGCTTGGTGTGTCGGCGTTGCGGCTGCTCAAGTCCCTAGATCTACTTCTTGGAGGCTGCTGCAGCGGATAGCCCACTTTCTTCGGACTGGTTGGACACTATCGTAGAACGCGTCCCAGATGAGCGTGACCAGGTTCTCATCCGAGAGTCTGTGGCCGCAGCCCGAACAAGCGCATTCCACTTGGCCGTCATCGGAGCGTGGCTGGCCGTAGCAGAAAGCCTGAAACGCCGCTTTCAAGAGTTGGGCCAGTCAGACACAGAGGCAGGTCGCATAACGAAGGAGGTTGGAGAGCGTGAGAAGGAGCAGCGTTCGGTTGACGGCTTCTTGGCAAGGAAGGCCCATGAATATGGTCTGACTTCGGTTGTCGAAGACCATGCGCTCCGCGCCCTGTTTGAAGCGCGCAACATCTTTGGGCACCCCTATACTGAACAACCGACGGAGGACGATGTACGGGGCGCAATAGCCTCAGCGGTGGACCATCTGCTATCGAAGCCCTTGCTCCTGCGCCACCGGTTTGCCGACGAGGAAATTCGGCGCATTACCGATCGTGTGGGGTGGCTCGGGGACTCTTGGATTGCCGTTAGGGGACGCGCCGACTTCGCTCTCGGAAGAATCGACCCAGAAATTCGAGGGTATCTGTTTACAAGTATTATGCGCTCTTCTGAGCCACGATCCCAAGACGTGGAATTCCTGGACAGCCCATTCTCGAGGAGAGTCCAGTGGTACCTGGAACGAATGCTGGAAGTTCACGGTACTTCACTCTTGGAATCTCTTACCGATGAGGAAATTGTCGATCAGTATCCCGGGATCGGAAGCCTCGTCTTGTCGTATAGAGGGATGTTTCAAGGCCTCGGTGATGTGGCGCGAGATTCTGTGGTCGGGGAATTGTGCGAGAATGCTATTGGGTCCCAGGCGCACTTGGAGCGAGTACTAGAAATACAAGAAGAGTCTGGATTCACCGACCCTGAAGGCGTTCGAGTAGGAAACGCCTTGAAGGGTTTGGATGTCAAAGGCCTTGTCGCACGAGGCGTCCCGCTTGAAATGTTCGCCCAACGGGTCATTGACGAATTGGCATCACATAACTGGCCGCGGCAAAACGCTGGTGCGCGTGCCGTTGCGAGCGCTGGAGGAGAGCAGGTGGCTGGTCTCGATCCTGCTGTCCAAGAGCAACTTGGCCGCAACGTCCTACAGTCTGCTGATGGCACGGCGAGAGTTTCGATGGAACTTCTTGAGAGCCTGAAGGCAGACGCCACCCCTTGGCCCAATGCATTCGTGTATGGGCTAGTTGCAGAGTGTCTGGTGAACGACAGGGGTTGGTTCCGCGTCAAGGAAAGGTGCCTGCACTCAGCTGTTGCGGCATTGGGCACGCTACCGGAGGACAGGAGGATAGAAATCGTCGATCAGGTAGGCAAGCTTGTGGAGAGGGCTAGCCTCTGGGTTGACACGTATGCCGAGTGGGCGGCGGAACAAGTCGAAGAAGTGCTCGGTACGGGAAGTGGCCGGTTGGCTTCGGTGATTCGCAACCCTCAGCAGCCTGGTGCTTGACCTCTCGGACAACACACCTGGCAAGTGTCGTTGGCGATGCGTGACTCGGCTACGATGAGCGCAGGGAACGGGACGGCCGCAATCCCCCGGGCGCAAACAGGACCAACGAAGTGAAGTGGATCGACTCACTGGAGAAACGGCTCGATTCCCTGGAGCTGGAAGCGGACCTGAGCCGGCGCCGGATATTGACTTCGGTGGCGCTCAACCTGGTCACCGGCATCATCCTTGTGGGCGTCGGCTAGGTGGTGCGCCTCACGCTTGGCCCCACAGGCGTCGGGTTGGCGGCCCTGCTGGGCTTCGGGGTCGCGTACGGGACTGTCGTAATCCTCGTGTATCGGTACGTCACGCGTCGACGCGCGGCCCCCTCTGAGCCATAGCCCCGCTCCGTCCTCGCGTCACCCGGAAGGCCGCACTCCAGTCAGTCGCCGCCGGGCTTCCTCCCAGGTGACATCTCCGGGCTGGTCCGTACGCCATCGCACAAACGCCGACCTACCCCGGACGGCGATCTCGTCGAACACGGCCAGGGCGGTTCGGTGCTGCCCGCTCTCGAACGGCCGGATGGCCGCGTCATCGGCCCAGACGGACAGCGTCGAGAAGCGTAGGCGCAGGAAGTCGGCCTTCAGCGCGTGGCTGATCAAGTTCGGGTCGGCCTTCAACTGGCGGACGACCGCATTGTTGACCCTGAAGAATCGCGGCAGCTTCCGCCACCCTCTCAACTGGAGGCGAGTGGCTACAACGGTCGCTGTGGGCTCCCCCACCACCGGTTCCCCGTTCGACGACCCCCCTGCCAGCCCCTAGTCCGTCTCCGCGTGGGTAAGCAGCCACTCCCCGTCGAACTCTTCATAGAGGAACTTCATGCGCACCGAACCCCCGCTGAAGCGGGCCGTGTGCTTGACCTGCCAGATGCCTGGCTCGATCTGCGTGGGCGGCGACGTCTCCTCCGCCGTGAACTTGATGTTCCGCTTCTCGAAGGGCTCCATGTTGTGCTCGAGCTCTTCCTCTTCTGACAGCCAGTAGTTGGGCTCGTAGAGGGTCCTGAGGCTCTCGAGGTCGTAGTTGTTGTAGTACTCCCACAGCAGCATGGTCTTCTCGCTGAGGTGGGCGGCGAGCTCCGCATCCTCGGCGCTCAGCGCCTCCGTGGGCGGAGGCGGTTCAGGATCCCCGCCGCCGCCGCACGCCGCCAGGGCGGCCATCGCCAGCGCCGCCAGGAGCAGCACGAGGCCCGCCACCCCGCGGGCGCGGAACGTACGGGTCCGGGCGGTTCGACGAAGCCCGTCGCTGGCGGTCACGGCGTCCTCACTTCAGGTCCACAAATGTGCTCACCGATCCTAGCCACTGGCCCGCCCCTCTGTACAGATATTGTGTAACCGGCAAGCCACGCGACGGCTGCCCGCAAGCGCCTCGATGCCATCTGGAGAGCGCCGTGCTGGTGGGCCTACACGTACTGGACTGCGAACTCTCCGCTGGGCGGTGGCTCTCTGACGACGGTCACCCTCGGGGCAGGTCGATCCGGGGGTTCACTCCGATCCTGCTAACGACGCCTCGATGCGAGCCTCAATGCGTTCCCGCACCTGCACATAGAACTCGCTTGCCCTCAGGCCGAACAGTTCGTCGAAGGTGCCGGAGTCAAGCAAGGTGGAGGGAGGAACTCCTGTGAGGTGTAGCAACTCACAAACGAGGCCGTAGCCGAGACCGTGCGGCCCGCGATCGCGGCCTGCCTCGTAGATGCCATCCAGCCACCTTCGCCCAATGCCACAGTCGTCATCGATCCCGGCGTACCGGGATTCGAAATAGCTGGCCACCCCCTCAGTGGCCCAGCCCTCGGGCTGGCTCTTGTAGTAGGTGCCGTAGGTACCGTCGCCGGCTAGTCCCAAGTCCAAGTTCTGCAGCCAATCCGGAAGAGGGTCTTGCCGAGGAGCGTTTCCCCACCAGCATGTCCCGGTGTAGCACGGTGGATGCAGAGAGCGCTCCAGGGCATGAACATACTCATGAACAACTACCCTGGAGCGGTAACAGCTCTCGTGGTCGGCGGAAAACCACATTGAGGCATTGGCACACCCCCTGTCACCTCCGTGCGTCACGCCGGCCGTGACGAGAGCGAGGGGCGTCAGGTCGTACTCCCGGTCCATCCACTCCATCGCAGCGACCAGCCTCGACTCGACTTCCGCCAGCACTTCATCGGAGGCATCGCCATAGATGACGTACGACTCTGGCTCTCTGTCCAGTGAAGGGAAAGAGAGCCAGTGCTGAACCGCAATCGCCTTCGACCGTTTCCAGCCGCCCCGCGCGTGGTCGTAGAAGTCTATGCGGTGGCCGCTATCCGAGCTCCAAGAAAGCCTGCAACTGAACGTGCGAGTGCCTGTTGGGGAGGTGAAGTAGCACACGCGGCCCTGGATGCTCCCGTCTTTCATCCGGGTTAGGCGAACATAGGGATCTCGCGAATTGTCCTGCGGGTACAGGCGTCCAGACATGTCCCTGTAGGCATACGAGGGGGCGTCAAAGTAAACCCGGCTAGACTCCTCGTGCTCCCCGTTATCTTGCCAGGAAAGTTCCTGGTTGTGAGTGACCCATGCACTGCCGTGGGTTCTCGTGCTGATGAAGTAGGACGAGTCCCGCTCCCATACCACCACCACAACCGCCGCCGTGAGGTTTCCAGCACTCACGCCAGGCGGGCTGAGGAGGGCGGTCGGCCCCACCACCACCAGCGCCGCCAGACCGGCGAGGATCACCGTTCGCACGTATGTGTCCTCCTTGCTGCTGAACTCCACACAACGGCTCCGATTCTGGAAGCCGGTCCCATGCGTTCTGCTCTCGCCTTACCTGGCGAATCCGGAAGTGCATTTGGTGGACCTACGCGTACTGTACTGCGAACCTTCCGCTGGGCGGTGGCGCTATAGACGCCGAGCCGTTCGGGTAGCGAATTGGAGTTGGTGTGTGCTCAGCACGCGCGCCCCTCGATTGACCCGCCTGTGTCTACTCGACCTCATCGACGTCAGCGCGGACGTAACGGTCGAGGCTGAAATCCTCATGTCGAGTTGCAGGAAACCGGTGGCGGCGCAGGTCCATTCGGTGTTGCGTGCCGAGAGCTATCGCGTGGTTCACGAGTTCCTCTAAACAACTTCGTTTCCACACCAGCCCGAGGTCCGAGTCTGCGCGCAACCGGCCGGAATAGACGCCGACGAAGTAGTTCATAGGTTTCTTCGCCTGCCAGTCCTGGCCCTCGTGTTGGACGATGGCGCCTGCGCGAAAGTGGGCGAACACGGGAGAGCCGGATTGACCAGGGCGCGACCTACAGTCGATGAGAAACACGGGCAAGCCAGAGACGTCCACGTCAGGTTCGGACGCGATAAAGCCCTTCGACCAAATCGGGAACGGCCCCGCTATCTGCCCGTATGGGTAGCCGATGACGTGCAGCTCGCTGCCAATGCCCCATCTATGCCAGTCGTCCTTCAACGAGACGTTATTGGTCTCTCCCACGATATTCGTCATCTCCTTGACTGGGAGGGCGACGATGTCCGCCTCGGCTCTCAACGTCGGGTGTTCGGTCCAGGCAGGCGCTTCCGGGTTCGCGTGGTCCACCAGGTCAATGTGGTAGTGGACTTCGTGGGGACCGTGCATCGTCACGATCGCATGGTCCGGTAGTGCGCCTTGCTTGTGCAGCGGCTGCCCGGTGAAGTTGTCGCGCCCGGTGAAGTTGTGGCGGTTGGTGACAAGCACAGGCCCGTCTTCGGACATCACGAAGAAACAGGTTCCGCTACTAAGCAGCGTCTGTCCGTAGTACATCCTGATGTACCGGGACACTCCTGAAAGGCCGTCGTAGTAGCCAGCCACTTCGAACTCGTCTTGGTTGTTCATCGGGTTGGCGCTCTCATTGAGATGGTGTACGTCAGTTCTCATCCGACCGTGCTGTGACTCGGCTGCGCCAGCGGTGCGGTGGTCTGAAGGTCGGTATCAGTTTTGTGGTGGCGGCGGTGGCTGCCCAGGCGCAGCCTGCTGGTTGATGCGGGTCTTGATTTCGCGCAGCGCCTCGTCGAGTGACAGTGACTGAGCGTCTGCCGGCAGCGGGACAGCATCGTAGCGCGATCCATCACTCGATGTCCTCCAAGCGACGATACCGCCCCCGTCTAGATAGGTTCCGACCAAGCGCTCCACTTGCCGAGTCACGCGCTCGATCCGGTCATCCGGACCAAGCCGTGCGCCCCAGAGAATGTAGGTTGCGGGCGGAGCGCTGCGGCGCCACACACTCCACGAGTCAATTTGCGTGTCGTGCTTCCGTCGGCCCAGCTTGAGGTCTGTCGCGGCAAACTTGAGCTCCTTGCGCCTGTTCGACCAGGCACTCATGGCACCGCGCGCCCGCGTCGCCCCATAGGCAGGGCCGCCCGTCACCTTTACCTCGGCGCAGACCAGAGGGTCGTCTTCCCGGGCCGGCCATGCAATATCGATCTGGTGGGTCTGCGAGAAGCCCTGCACCTCCTGCCGTGGTCTGATCTCCTGGCCCGTAGCGTTCTTCAACAGTTCCACCAGAATCGTCGCGAACCAATTGCCCTTGTAGCGGTAGATGCCGCTCAGTCTGTTCGCAGTCGATGCATCTGGGTTGCCCATGTCGATCGGGGCCACTTCGGCCGAGCGATAGCGATCAACGCACCACATCAGACCGAGCCACTCTTCAGCGATTGCTCCGAACGTCTGGAGCGTCGCATCGCCTCGAACCCGCAACAGCAGGTCGTCCCAGCGCCGCCCTGGATGACCTACTTCGGCCTCAAGTCGCTGGGCGTTGACCGCGTCATTGGTCACACTCGCCCCCGTACCATTCCGAGGCGGCCACTCCGCATAGTGTCCCAGGCACGCCGCAACAGCTGCACACGCGTGGCGCTCATGCTCATCGTCGAGTACAGCAGCACATCGTCGACGCGGTCCACGACGGCGTTCCAGTCTCCGACACTTAACCGGCGATTCAGGGTGATCCACTCATCCTTGATTGCCTCCCAGAATATCTCCAGAACCGGAAGTGGGGGCACAGGCAGAAGCGCGGCCTCACGCGGCTCAAGCTTGAGCACACCACCACCATAGGAGCGACCTCCAAGCTCGGCCCCGAGGGCGGTGAGGGAATTGAGCATCGCGAGCGGGAGGGCATGGCGGACGAAATCGGGGGCGGCGGCGGCAAGGTGCAGACCGTGCATCGAGTTCAGAAAGGAGACGCCAGCGTCGTTCGTCACGAGGCGCGGGAACCGGTGACTCATGTAGGTGAAAAAAAAGTCGGGCGGCTCGCTCCCAGGCGGACGCCACCACTGAGGCCGAATGCGGCACTTGTAGCGGTCCGGAATGTCGAGGAGCTCCCCCACTTTCTTGTATGCCTCGACGGAGGCCGATCGATCCTCTGGAGCGGGACGGAACAACCACACGGGATTCCCGTCCTCGCGCAGCTTTTCCCAGTCAGCTGCAGTGAAGGCAAGGCCGTCGAAGTGCCTCGACCCGGGCGGGCTCGTCCTGAGGAGTTGATCCTCTGTGAGACCGAACTCGCGGCGTGTCTCCTCGCCGATCACGAAGTACTCGTTCGCTCCAGTTACAGTGCCCAGTTCGATCCGCCCGTACCCAGCCTCCAGCCCAACGAAATCGCTTACTCCGCGCCTGAAGGCTGCCGCCTGACGATCTGTGAGCAGAAGAGATGACCACTTCTCGCCGTTGAGGGTCACGTCTCGTCCGCTGATGAACGGAATGATGTGATCGAGATCGGAAGCGTTCGTCGCCTGGACGACATTGACGTGGTCGGTCCCCCCATCCCCATCCGCGAGGAGCAGCACTACGTTCGCGAGTGCGTCGAACTGGAGATGCCGGAAGGTCACGATGCCGACCCGGCCGAAGTGACGCTTTAGCCAGTCCCTCACAGGGGCGGCATAGTTGACGGTCAGCACCTCCGCTGGGAGGACCATCGCCAGTCTGCCACCGGGCTTGAGGAAGCTGGCGGCGTGTACGAGACAGGCCGCCCAGGCGGACGCCAATCCACTCAACTTGACGCCTTGGGCAAGCGCAGCCTTGTTTGCTGCGGCTCGAGTCTCACCAACATGGCCGTGATAGCGGATGAAGGGTGGATTCCCCACGACAGCATCCGCCTTCAGCCCACCCGGCACGAGTGCCTCGGAAGACATGTCGAAAACGCTGGAGCAGAAAAGGGTTGCGGATAGGTTATCGGGTCTGAGCCGGTCAGCGGTCTGCTGGAGCGCCTCCTCGTCAATGTCAACGCCAAGGAGGGCGGGATGCTCCACTCCGAGCATGCGAAGCTCGCGGCCAGCGGCGTGGAGAAAGACACCATCACCGCAGGTGGGATCGAGAACTGCGGCTGGACGATCGCCGATGGCCCAGCGACTCAAGAAGGTGGCGATCTGGGGCGGTGTGTAGTAGGCACCACGCGCCTTGCGAGCCACGTCCGTCGCCACAGTCAAGAGACGCCTCCGAGTCATTGGGGAGGAGGTAAACACCATCGTAGCGGGCAAACGACTCCTTGGCACGCGTCGCGTGTGATGTGCGCGGTACCTTTCGCCGATGGGCTCCCGTCGACTGGACGAGCGCCCCGACGCCTCCGGGCTCGTCTGCGAGGTGGCGGCGATGATCGCCGACGCCGGACCCCAAGGGGAGTTCGTGCGCGTCGAGCACTGCGGCCAGGGCCGTACGTCGTGCTCGTCACGCACTCCGGGGGGCGCTGGGCGTGGCGCGGCAAGGGCCGATGCTGAGCACCGCCAGCCTGCGCTGCCGCATGCGGACGATCGAGCGGCAGGGCGTGCAGGGGCTTCCCCACGCCACATGTCGAGCGCCCGCGCCGCCTCGCCGATAGAGCCGGAGTGAGCGCTCCCGTGGGTCATCTCCGATAGGTTTCGAATCAGCGCCGAGCGTTGAGGCTGCGGGTGTTGGTGCAGGGCTGTTCGGAGGCGAACTGCGAGCAGCCGAGGAAGGCGCCGGTGCGGCCGCGGCGGGTGACCATCACGCCCTGACCGCAGGCATTGCAGAGCTGTGGAGAGGCGTCGCACGCGTTCGTGCAGCGCGCCAGCTCCCCCTCGATCAGCGTGAAGCCCCGCTTGCAGCCTGGACAGCGCGGCGCGCGGTAGCGGCAGAAGGGGAAGTTGAGGCAGCCCATGCTGCGCCCGCTGGCCGAGATGTCGAGGCGGCCCGTGCGGCAGCGCGGGCAGGGCGCCGTGCGGTCGCGCCTGAACTGGCCCAGCCGCCGCAGACCGGGCGATTCCCGCAGCAACTCTTCTACGAACACCGACGGCCGGAGCGCATCGGCCACCAGGTAGGTCCCGCGCCGCGCGCGCGTGACCGCGACGTAGAAGAGGCGGCGCTCCTCGGCGTGCGGGTAGCCGCCTCCCGGCGGGGGCGGCAGGACGAGGTCGAGGAGCGGGTCGTCCGCGATCTGCGCGGGGAAGCCGAGCTGCGCGTCGCGGAGGTCGAGCACGACCACGTAGTCGGCCTCGCGGCCCTTGGCCGCGTGGACTGTGCTGAACTCGATGCGCAGCCGCCCGCGGCGAGGGGGAAGGGCCTCGCGGCTGCCCCGGTAGCGCCCAAGCATGAGCACGGAGAGCGGCGGGCCGTCCTCCCCCTCGCGCTCGGCGATGTCGCGCAGCGCTTCCTCCACGCCCTCACCGCGGTCGCCGCTCGCGATGATCGTGAGGCCGCCGTCGGGAAGACCTTCAGCAGGGCGCAGATCGCGCTGCGTCTGCTCCGGGTTGCGCGTCACAAAGGCCGTCGAGGGATCGAGGATGCCGCGCGCGAAGCGGAACGTCTGCCCGAGCGCCCGCTCACGCACATGTCCGAGATGGCGTTCGCAGTCGCGCACAAGGCCGACATCGGCGCCCGCGAAGCGGTAGATCGACTGCCAATCGTCGCCAACGAGGAAGTACGCGATGCCGGGACCGTCGAGCGCCTGCAGGAGCGCCATGCGCCCGGCGGAGATGTCCTGGAACTCGTCCACCAGCACGTAGCGGTAGGGGGAGGCCCAGCGGTCCTCGCGGATGTGCGCGGCGGAGCCGTTGATCAGGTCGTGGAAGTCTTTCTCGCCATCGAGCAGCTCCCCGTAACGCACGAGCACCTGCTCGAAGACGTCGAGGAACGCCTCGCTGCGCGCGCGGTCAGCGGAGCCGCGTGCGCGGGCGCGCAGCGTCTCGGGCGAGATGCCGCTGGTCTTGACGTGGCTGAGGACGGTCGCCGTGAGCTGCGCCAGCCACGAGATCAGCCAGCGCGCGAGGTCGCGCAGCAGTGTCTCCAGCGGCACCGGCTCGAAGGTGACGCCGGCCTCCACAAGCTGCTCGCGGAGGCCTTCGCGGAGCACGCCTGCACGCCGCTGCCAGCTGTAGGTCTCCATCAGCGTCGTGCCGTAGCGCTCGTGGATGCCGCGCTTCCAGGCGACGCCCTCGGCGTAGCCCTTCCAGCCCGCGGGCGGGCGCCCGTCGCGGTCGAGGGCGAAGTGCTCGATGTAGACATCGTGGTCGGGGAGGTGGAAGTCGGGGCGGTACTGGCGGTGCCAGGCCGTGGTGGTCTCCACGGGGTAGGGCCGCTCGTAGTCGTAGCGGACGCCGTTGAGCGTGAGGAAGTTCGCGATCTCCAGCTCCTCGAAGCTCTTCACGAGGTCGCCGGCGAGCGTGCGCAGCTCGGAGCGGCGCACGTGGTCGTAGTACGCGCCGGGCGTGGCGAAGTCGAACTGCGAGCGGTAGTCGCTGCGGTGGCGCTCGATGAAGTCCGTCACGGCGCGGCCCTGCCGCGGGTCGGAGAGCGATTCGACGAGGACGCCGTCGATGGCCGCGATCAGCTTCGCCTCGTCCTCCGCCAGCTTCGAGAGCGCGGGCGCGCCTTCCACGTCGGCGATGACGCGCAGGCCGAAGGCGTGGAAGGTGGCGACGTGGGCGCCGGCGAGGTCGTAGGGGAGGCGCTCGCGGATCTCGTCCGCGGCCTTGCGGTTGAAGGCGAGGACGAGGATCTCCTCCGGCGCGACGCCCTCGTTGCGGACGAGGTGGGCGACCTTGCCGGTGATGACGGCGGTCTTGCCCGTGCCCGCTCCGGCGAGCACGAGCGTGATGTCCTCGTCGGTGGCGATGGCGGCGGCTTGCTCGGCGGTTGGCGGGTGGGGGAGCACGCCTGCTGTCGCGCCGGCGACGGCGGGCAGGCAGGAGGCGACGAAGCGGTCGTTGGTCTCCTCGCGCGCCCGCTCGAAGGCGGCGGGGCTCGCGAAGGGCCGGATGCAGGAGAGCGCCTCTGCCGCATCCGGGGAGAGGTGCGAGCGCAGCAGCGCCCCGGAGCAGCGCTGCACGACGGTGGCGATGTCCGCCTGGAGCTTCACTCCAGAGGAGTGGCGGCGGTAGCGGTAGCCGCTGAGGAAGGCAGTCAGGCGTTCGTCGTGTTGAAGCAGTTCGCCGGCAATCTCACCGGCCACGTAGGCCGCCTCCTCGCGCACGGCTGCAGCGAGCCGTTCTGCGTCGCCGCGGGCGAGACCGCCGATGGCGTGGACGGCGCCGCCCGCTTCGCGGACGGTGAGGCGCGTCCAGAACCACGACGGATGCGCCTCGATGTGGTCGAGGACACCGACGGGGATGGCGGCGCGGCCCGTGAAGCGGAGCACGCCGCGCTCGAGCACGACGCCCGACGGCCCGCCCGAGAGCAGGCGGACAAGGGTGGCGCTGGCGGCGGTGATCGGCGGCATCTGTCGGCGGGTTCCCTGGGCGGTCGAACGGAAGGCGTGGGTCAGCGGATGCGGCGGAGGCTATGCCCGCGCCGCGCTACGGGCACCTGCTCACACCCCTCGCCTGTCGGGGTGATCCGAGCGCAGAACGTATGTACGCTGGAAGCGGATGCACGGAGCGCAGCAGTGGAACCGGAACTCATCGACGCCATCGGCGATTATCTCCATGCTCACGTGCGGCGTCACGGCCACGCGCCTACGGCCGAGGCGTTCGGCGTCTCGCGCCACACGCTGTGGCGCTTCCTCGAGCGCGGCCAGCCCGGACGTACGCTGCCCCGCGCAGTGATCGCCAAGGCCGGCGACACGCCCCGGAAGCTCGCCGCAGCCACGCGCGCACTCAGGGTCGATGTGCGGCCGGCACCGTTTGAGCGCTCCCGCCCTCCACACCTGACACAGGCCCTCCACGAGACGTTGCTGCTCGTCTGCGAGACGCCGTTCGCAAGCGTGGAGGACCTCGCGCGCCTCAAGCGCATGCCCGCCTCCACCCTGCGCGAGCGACTCTCGAAGCTGCGCAGGCTGGGCCTCGCCGAGGCGCATCCGCACCGCCTGGCGATGCTGAGCCACCGTCCCCTGCGGCGCTACGTGCCCACCCCGGCGGGCATCTTGGCCCTCGGAGACGACGGCCTGCTGCGCCGCCACCCCGTCTCGCGCCAGTGGTTGCGCCTGCTCGCCGAGCGACTGGACGGCGTGGCGCTCGTCTACGAGCTGGCGGCGCTGATCGCCGCCGCCGACCCCGAGCAGGACCCGGTGCGCGTCGAGCACTGCCGCCGGGGACCGTACGACGCGCTCGTCACGCTCTCGGGGGGCCGCACCCTGGGGGTCGTGCGGCAGGGGCCGCTCCTGAGCGCCGCGAGCCTGCGCTACCGCGTCCGCACGATCGAGCGGATGGACGTGCAGGAGCTTCCCCACGTTACGCTGATCGCGACCGACTCCGACCAGGACAGCCGCCGCGCAGTGCGCGCGCTGGGGCAGCCCTCGGGCTTCCATCACAGCGCGGTCGCCACGCTGGGCGCGGTGATCGGCCAGGGGGCGCGGGCGCGCGTCTGGCAACCGGCTCGCTACGGTCGCGGGAATGCGCCGCTCATCGCGCCCGACACGAGCCTGGCGTGGCTGGTCGACCTGGCGGGACGCGAGGCGGAGCACCCCGTGCACAGGGTGATGACGAAAAGGCATTGGGCATGGCCTACTTCGGGCGGCGTGCGGGCCACGCCGCCCAGCGGCGACGAAGCGTTCGGGGACGCGCTCGCGCTGCAGCTG
Organism: Tepidiformaceae bacterium; assembly: GCA_965214395.1. Lineage (GTDB taxonomy): Bacteria > Chloroflexota > Dehalococcoidia > Tepidiformales > Tepidiformaceae > UBA2991. The sequence goes on along the minus strand of OZ243954.1, from coordinate 2,204,475 downwards.
ACGGCCGCGGAGAAGCAGGCGCTGGGCCTGCTCGCGGCGTGGCCGCTGTGCGCGACCGAGCAACTCGCCAACCTCATGGGCGGGGTCAGCGAGCGGCGCGTGAACCAGGTGCTGCGCCCGCTGCGCAGGCGCGGTCTCGTGCGCAGCGACGGGAACGCGCTCCTGCTCACGGACGAGGGCCTGAGCGCCCTCGCGCGCCGCGACCGGGCGGCGGTGGGGCCGCTCCTCGACCGCTGGACGCCGCAGCGCGACGGCGATGTCTACATCGGGAGCGCGCTGCGCGCCCTCGCCTCGCAGGGTGAGCACCAGCGAGGGCTGGCGGAGTTCGTCTCGATGCTCGCCCTCGATGCCGCCTCATCGCGCGACCACACGCTGCTCGACCTGCTGCCCACGCACCGCTCGCAGATCACGTACCCGCATCGCGACACGACCTACGTGATCCACCCCGACGCCTCGTTCCAGCTCGGCTACAAGGATGAGTGGGCGTGGTACCTGCTTGAGTACGAGCGGCGGGCGACGACGCCGAAGCGGTTGCCCGAGCGGCTGGCGTCGTACCGACGCTACTTCGCGAGCGGCCGGGCGCGGCTCGACCACGAGGGGCGGTCGCCCATGGTGCTGTTCGTGTTCGAGACCGAGCACGCAGAGCGGGCGTTTCTCCGCATCGCCGCGGACATGCCCGATGTGCCGCTGGCGAGCGCCACCGTCGAGTCGATTGGCTTCGACGGTCCCCTGGGCGAGGCCTGGCGGTTGCCGGCTCCCGCTGCACCAGAACGCCGTCGCCTGCACTTCCTCCAGAAATTGCACTTCTGCAAACCGGGCCGTTCGCAGGACTTCCAGTAGGGGGACTCGCCTGCCCCAGCGTTGGGGCACCCATGCCCCATGGAAAAGCCTTTTCCCATATGCACCTGCGCGGTGCCGATGGGGCACTCTGACCTACATTCTTCTCTCTACTCCCTCTGTCTGCCCCAAACAGCCGATTTTGTCCCAGATGGTGCAAAACCGGTTCAGCCGATTCACGGCGTCCTGTAGCGTTCCCGGTGACCCCGATGGGGCGCGCGGTCGCCGTGATCGTGGGCGCTGCGGCCCGGTGCAACTGCGGGGGAGGAGTCGGCCGGGTGCGGGGAGTCCCCGGGGAGCGAGTACCAGGCCTCCGATATGGTACGGTCAGCGGAACCGCTGGCCCGACACGAGCCCGAGGAGAACACGACATGCCCAGGTATCTGGTGAAGGCTTCCTACAACCCGGATGGGGCGCAGGGGCTGCTCAAGGAAGGCGGCTCGGCGCGTCGCGACGCCCTGACCGCAGCCGTCGCGTCCGCCGGCGGGACGGTCGAGTCGTTGTTCTACGCGTTCGGTGGCGACGACCTCTACATCGTGATGGACGCGCCCGACAACGTCTCAGCGGCCGCGCTCGGACTCGCCGTCGCTGCGGGCGGCGCGATCACGTGGAACACCACCGTCCTGCTCACCCCCGAGGAGATCGACGAGGCCGCCAGCAAGTCCGTCACGTACCGGCCGCCGGGAGCGTAGGCAAGTAAGGCGCTCGCCAGGCGGGCCTCGCGCCGCCCGCGAGGCCGACGCCGAAGCGGCCGGGATCGTGAGGTGTCTGCAGTTGAAATCCGGTCGCGGTCTGGATATTGTCGCGGTCTGGATATTGCTGGAGACTACGGCAAGGTCGAGCGCTTCCACGGGACGCTGCTCAAGGAGTGGGCCTACGTCCATGTCTACCGCAACGAGACCGAACGCTCAGCTGCCCTCGGGCCCTAGCTGCACCGCTACAATCATCACCGTTGCCACACGGCTGATCGGAGGCGAACCCCCCGATCAGCCGTGTCAACAACGTCCCGGGACGCCACAGCTAGAAGCGTGGGCTCCGATAGGGCCGGTGCAACCTTGACGGTACGAGCATCATAATCGTAGTGCGTCCCGGCTGCGGAAGGGGAACATAGCCGCCTGCGGCACGTCATCCTCACAATCCTGCGCCAAAAGAGGGGCCAAACAAGAAGGGACCGAGGTCTACTAGGATGGAGCTAACCATTCCCAGAGCCGGGGAAGACCCACTGAGAGTATCGCTCTCATTTGGGGAGCAACTATACGTACTCGGTGCCAACGGCACCGGAAAGTCTTCACTGCTTCTGAACCTCGTCAAACAACTCCCGATGGCCCGAAGACTGTCCGCAGGCAGGCAGACGTACTTCTCCTCGATGTTTGATAACAATGTTGGGGATCTCGTATCCGATCCAGTGCTCCCGCGCGCCCGCACTGAAGAACACTGGCGCACTGGAGCCTATGTCGATGATCTGCACTACGAAACTCGGTGGTCCGAACCCGAACCTTCCGGAAGTCTATCAGCGGTCCTCCTTCGGCTCTTGGCAAGCGAGAACGCGCACGCTCGTTCGATCGTGGCGAAGCTGCGTACCGGAGATGCCCAGGCCGCAATCCAGGGTTCTGGTGAATCGACCTTAGAAAGACTCAATAGGGTTCTCCGCATGGCACATCTCCAAAATACTATCGAAATCGGCACCAACGAAGACTTCATGGTGGTGGCTGCAAACGGCAACACCTACCGCTTGGCTGAGATGTCCGATGGAGAGAGAAGCGCCTTCATCTTGTCTGCGTATGTTCTGACAGAGAGTCCCAACACAGTTCTGGTCATCGACGAACCAGACAAGCACCTCCACCGCTCGATCATCGTGCCGCTCCTCTCGGCCCTCTTCGATGCTCGGCCCGACTGTGCCTTCATAGTCTCGACTTATGAAACGACACTACCGGCTGCTTTTCCAGAGGCGGTAACCATCGTGACGCGCTCCTGCAAGTGGCACAACAGGAAGCCGGTAGAGTGGGACGCTAGTTTGATTTCGCAAGGGCAAGGTGCGGAACTGGAGGAAGACCTGAAGGTCGCTGTTCTAGGTGCCCGGCAGCGGATACTGTTTATCGAGGGCCGAGCGAGCAGCCTGGACATGGCGTTGTATAGCGCCTTGTTCCCGGAAGTCTCAGTGATCCCGAAGGGAGGCTGCGAAGAGGTCATTAGGGCCGTGAAGGGGCTTCGAGGCTCCCATGAGCACCATCACGTGGAGGTAGCTGGTCTGATCGACAAGGACGACCGCACTCTTGACCAAGTGAACCAACTAGCTCAAGACCACGTATTCGCCCTGGACGTGTGTTCGGTAGAATCGCTGTATTACTGCTCGGACGCCATCGAAGCCGTAGCGCATCGACAGGCAGAGTCACTCGGCTGCGACTCTCAGGTGCTGTTTGAAGCCGCTACACAAGGTACCTTGGAAGTGATTGTAGCAGATACAGAACTTCACGAGAGGATGGCCGCGCGACGTAGCCAACGGCTGGCACACAACTACCTCGTCAGATATCTGCCTGATTGGAAGGAGATCAAGACGGCCGGGGAACAGCTGACGATAGGCGAACCAATAGAGAACCCCTACCAAGATGAACTGAACCGCTTCAAGAGTCTGGTCGAATCGGGAGACCTGGATGGCCTGACCGGTCGCTATCCGCTTCGAGACAGTAGCGTCCTCGACGGGATCGCACGAGCTACACGATGTGCACACAAGAGCGACTATGAGAGCATGGTCGTCGCTCGACTACGCGAGGATGAGGAGCTTGCTGGCAAGCTAAAGGACCGCATCAGACCCCTTGCTGAGTGGCTCGATGCCGGAGCGCTCGAGGGCACGAAAACGTTCTGAGCGAGACGGTGATGAGGAGAGATCGCACGTGCGAGGCATGTAGGCGGGCGGAGCGGCCTGGCTTGAGCGTTACGGCAGTGGGGCTGTGCACGTGACGGACCAAGGCCATTGCGGGGCATCGACTTCCTCTCCAAGTCCCCTTCGATCAGGACAAAGATGCACGCCGATCCGGCCACGCCTCATGCAGTGCGATTCCGCCAAGGCTGCTCCCGATCGCCGTGCGACTCGCCGTCAGGCGGGATGTCCGGCCACGTTCCCGTACTGGAGCCGGCCGAAGGATGGGAGGGAGCAAGCGCACGGCGCGCGATGATGCGCGCGAGCGCGCTCAGGCCCTCGATGCGGATCCGCTCCTGCTCGTCGCTCAACGCTCGCGGCGCCTTCACGCTCGCAATCCTCCCGGCGGGCCACTGCGCCCCGCCCCGTTCGCCTTCCTGCGACCGCAGGACGCGTGTCCGTATGGACTCCCAGCGTGGGTGACCGGGGGCGGCGCGACCATCCCATGAAACGAACTTCATCGGTGATACGTCCGGTCCCGTACACAGAGAACGACCACGCCCACCGGGTTGTCCCGGCGGCGTACACTTGTTCGGCGAAGGCCCCGAGACACTGCGGCCTGTAGATGAGGAGGAGACACGCGGCTGACTGCCGCGAGCGAGGAGCGCGAACCGATGCAAGACCGACCAGATCCAACGCCCGTCGCGCTCTACGCGCGCGTCTCCAGCGACCGTCAGGACGTCGACCTCTCCGTCGCCGCTCAGCTGCGCGCGCTGCGCGAGTACGCCGACAAGAACGGCTACGTCGTCACCCGCGAGTACGTCGATGAGGAAGAGAGCGGACGCGTCGCTGACAGGCCGCAGTTCCGCCAGATGCTCGACGCCGCCACCGCCGCCGACGCCCCCTTCGCGGAGATCCTCGTCTGGAAATTCAGCCGCTTCACCCGCAAGCGCGAGCACGCCGTCGCCTTCAAGTCGATGCTGCGCCGCCGCGGCGTGCGCGTCGTCTCCATCACCGAGCACGCCGACGACTCGCCCACCGGCAAGCTCATGGAGGCCATCATCGAGAGCGTCGACGAGTTCTACAGCGCCAATTTGGCCGAAGAGGTCACGCGCGGCATGCGCGAGGCCGCCTCGCGCGGCTTCTGGGTCTCCACCTTCGCCCCCTACGGGTACCGGAAGGTGAAGGTCCAGGACGGGGCCAAGGAGCGCCCCAAGCTGGAGCTCGACCCGCCCGCCGACGCGGTCGTGCGGCGCATCTTCACGATGGCGCTGTCCGGCCACAGCGTGCTCGACATCGTGCGCACCCTCAACGCTGAGGGCATCCCCACCCGCAACGGCGGCCGCTGGTTGAAGAACACCGTGCACGGGATGCTCGGGAACGAGGCCTACATGGGCACGCTCGTGTGGGGGAAGCGGGCAAAGAGCAAGGCCCCGCCCGTGCGCGTTGAGGGCGCCGTGCCCGCGATCGTGAGCAAGGAGGAGTTCGAGCGCGTCCAGGAGTTGCTGCGCTCGCGCGCTCCGAAGGTCGAGCACCCCCGCCGCGCCTCCAGCCCCTACCTGCTGAGCGGCCTGGTCAAGTGCGAGAGCTGCGGCAGGGCGCTCACGGCCGCGGAGGCGAAGAGCGGCAAGTACACCTACTACGTCTGCCAGTCGCTGATGAAGCGCGGCAAGGAGGCCTGCGCGACGCCGCGCCTCAACGCGCGGCGCTTTGAGGAGACGATCATCGGCCAGCTCCGCGACCACATCCTCACCGAATCCAACATCCGCGACCTCGTGCGCTTGCTCGACGAGGAGATGGACGGCGTCGCCCGCGAGCAGCGCGAGAAGCTTCAGAGTGTCGAGGCGGAGCTGGAGGAGGTGCGGCGCAAGCTGGGCCGCGTCTGGCAGGTCGTGGAGAACACGGACCTTGAGCTGGCCGACGCTTCCGAGCGCATCCAGGAGCACCGCGAGCGACAGCGACAGCTGGAGGTCTCAGCGGACGAGGCGCGCGCGATGCTGGCCGAGCGGCGCGTGCTGCTGGACAGCGCGGAGACGGTGGCGGCCTTCGCCGAGGAGATGAGCGAGTTCCTGCGCACCAGCGAGATCACGGAAACGCGGGCGTTCGTGCGGTCGTTCGTGAAGGCGATCCTGGTTCGGCCCGGGCGGGCCACCATCCACTACACGATGCCGACCCCGCCCGACGGCCCCCTCGCGGGCGCAGACGCCGCCGAGGTCGCACTCTCAGGCCGAGTTATGAGTTCGGTACGTGTTGGTGGGCGATGAGGGACTCGAACCCCCGGCCTCTTCGGTGTAAGCGAAGCGCTCTAACCAGCTGAGCTAATCGCCCGGACCGCCAGTCTACCCGCCGGCCCCTACAGGACCGACTTGATCCCCTCCGCCAGCAGGATGCCCGGCTCCCAGCTGATCACCGACCTCGCCCGCGACGTGTCCGCGCACTTGCGCAGCTCCTCGAACGCCCCTCGCGGGTTCGGGATGATGTGCTCCACCTCGCCCCCCACCATCGCCGCGATCTCGTTCACCGACGTCTCTTCCCCCGAGCCCACGTTCAGCGCAACCGCCCGCCCCACCGGCAGCTCCGAGTTGGCCGCGTTGAGGTTCGCCCGCACCACGTCCTCGACATGGACGTAGTCGCGCGTCTGACAGCCGTCGCCGTAGAGGGTCAGGGGCTTGCCTTCGTCCCGCAGCCGCAGGAAGTGCGGGATCACGAGCGCGTACGCCCCCTCCGCCGACTGCCGCGGCCCGTATACGTTGAAGTAGCGCAGCGACACGATCTGCATCCCGAACAGCGACGCGAACAGGTCCGCGTACTGCTCCCCGATCAGCTTGTGCAGCCCGTACGGCGACAGCGGGTTCGGCGCCAGGTCCTCCGTCATCAGGTGCGTTTCCTGGTCCCCGTACACGCTCGACGACGACGACACGACCACCCGCTCGACGCCGTGCTCGCGCGCCGCCTGCAGCACGTTGAGCGTGCCGTTCACGTTGATCGCATGCGTCCCGACGGGGTCGTCGACGGACTGCTGCACGCGCGGCAGGGCGGCCAGGTGGAACACCCACGTCGCCCCCTCCACCGCCGACCGCACCACCTCCCCGTCCGCCACCGACCCCTCCACCAGCTCCGCCGCCGGGTTCAGGTACTCCAGGTTCCCCGTCGAGAGGTCGTCGAGCACGGCCACCTCGCACCCGTCCCGCACAAGCGCATCGACGATGTGCGACCCGATGAATCCGCACCCTCCCGTCACCACGCAGCGCATGGTGGTCATGCTAGAGCCCGCTGCCCCCGCCGCCTAGTGAAGCTAGGCAACGCCTGCGAACGGGTTGACCGCGCGGACACCGTCGTAGTTCTCGCCTGCGCTCAGGTCTTCGGTGAGGAGCGTGTCGCACCCACCCAATTGGGCAGCCGCCAGAATGGCAGCGTCCCAATAGGCAATCTGAAAGCGCTGGCTCAGGTCGAGCGCCAGGTCCACTGTCTCAAGAGTCAGGCTGTGGACCGGGAAGCGACGGAAGTCGCGGATGTGCGCCCTCGCCTCGTCGTGGGATAGCTGGCTGACGCGCCGTGCGTGAGTCGCCTGCCAGTAGAACTCCTGCAGCACTTGTACGGACAGGGTGAGGTCCCTGCTCCTGAGCAGGGTGACTGCGCGTTCATGCTTCGGCGCATCTTCTGGACCCGCGCAGACCGCGTAGAGCAGCACATTCGTGTCGACGAAGCGCATCGCAGCCTAGGGGGCTGTGGGCGTGGGATTCGCGTCGCTGTCGTCGATAAGCCCGACCGCGCGGTCGTAAAGCTCTTCGCGGCTCAGGTTTTCGCGGGAGTCGAGCCCGCCGCCGCGCGCCTGCATGGAGTCCAGGAGTGTCTCCTGGTGCCTGAGCAGCCGATCAAAGCGCTCCTCGGGCGTCTCTGCGTACTCACAGAGGTAGGCGCGCACAATCTCGTCGACGTCGGTGCCGGCCTCGGCCGCCCTGGCGCAAGTACGACGGTACGTCTCGTCGTCAACAGAGACGGTGATGGTCTTCATGCGGACCAGTGTCACAACTCCGAAAGCGCACGGCAAGGGGGACCGCAGACACCGGCGCGGGTGCGGGCTACGATGGGGGCATGGCGCCAAAGCGTATCGCCGTCCTCGGCTCCACCGGCTCCATCGGACGCCAGACGATCGATGTCGTTCGCCAGTTGCCCGGGTTCTTCGAGATCACGGCGCTGGCGGCGGGACGCAACACCGCTCGCCTCGCCGAGCAGGTCGCCGACCTGCGCCCCCGCTACGTCTACGCCGCCGCCCGCGACTCCGCCCTCGACGACGCCATCGAATCGGTCGGCGCCTCGTGGCTGCCCATGGACGAGATGGCCGTCTCGGATGACGTCGACATCGTGCTCGCGGGTACCGGCGGCGCCGCCGGCCTGCTCCCCACGATCGCAGCGCTGGAGGCAGGCAAGCCTGTCGCCATCGCCAACAAGGAGGCGCTCGTCATGGCCGGGCACCTCATCCGCCGCGCGATGGTCGCCGGCGGCGGCGACCTCCGGCCCGTCGACAGCGAGCACTCCGCCATCTGGCAGTGCCTCTGGGGCGAGGAGAGCCACGGCATCCGCCGCATCATGCTCACCGCCAGCGGCGGCGCCTTCCGCGACCTCGACCCCGACGGCCTCGCCGCCGTCACCCCCGCCCAGGCGCTCAAGCACCCCACCTGGAACATGGGCGACAAGATCACCGTCGACTGCGCCACCCTCATGAACAAGGGCATGGAGACCATCGAAGCGATGTGGCTCTTCGACGTTCCCATGGAGGCCGTACAGGTCGTCCTCCACCGCGAATCCATCGTCCACTCCCTCGTCGAGTTCAGCGACGGCAGTGTGAAGGCCCAGCTCGGTGTCCCCGACATGCGCCTCCCGATCCAGTGCGCCCTCGCCTACCCCGAGCGCATGCCCGAGCCTCCCTCCCCCGCCCTCGACCTCGCGATGGCCGGCCAACTCACGTTCGGCGAGCCCGACATCTCCCGCTTCCCCTGCCTGCGCCTTGCGATGGAGTCCGGCCGCCAAGGGGGCACCTTCCCCGCCGCCATGGCCGCCGCCGACGAGGTCGCCGTCGGGCGCTTCATGGCCGGCGAGGTTGGCTTCCTCGATATCGCCGGCATCATCGAAGGGGTGATGGAGCGGCACGAGTCCACGCCCGATCCCGACCTCGAAGCGGTCTTCGCGGCTGACCAGTGGGCGCGCCGCGCGGCGGAGGTGGCCCCGGCGGGGGCCGGCGCGTGACCTTCCTCGCCATCTTCGACCTCGTCGACTTCTTCCGCTCCGCGCTGATCTTCGTCGCCCTCCTCGTTCCCCTCGTCGTCATCCACGAGCTTGGCCACTTCCTTGCGGCGAAGGCGTTCCGCATCAAGGTGCTCGAGTTCGGCATCGGCTTCCCGCCGCGCATCAAGGGGCTTACGTGGCGGCGCGGCGAGACCGAATACACCATCAACTGGCTCCCCATCGGCGGCTTCGTCCGCATGCTCGGCGAAGAGGACCCGTCCGACCCGCGCTCGCTCGCCGCCGCCGCCCACTGGAAGCGGCTCACCGTGATGGGCTCGGGCGTCGTCATGAACGTTGTGCTCGCGCTCCTGCTCTTCTCGATCGCCTTCATGGTCCCGCGCGAGCGCGCCCTCAACCTCGCCCAGGTCTCCGAGGTGATGTCCGACTCCCCCGCCGCGATGGCGCAGGTCACCGGAACCCTCCGCGACGGCACCGCTCCCGAGCAGGGCCTCCAGCCCGGCGACGTCGTCATGGAGGTCAACGGCCGCGAGATCCGCAACGTCAGTGAGCTCATCTTCAACACCCGCCGCTTCATCGGCGAGACGCAGACGTGGGTCATCTCGCGGGCCAACTCGACCCTCGAGGCGGAGGTCTACGCCCGCTGGACTCCCCCCGAGGGCCAGGGCCCCACCGGCATCCGCGTCGGCGCCCCCACCGTCTGCTCCGATATCGACGAGGACGGCAACCCCATTGGCTGCCGCCAGCGCTTCCCCTACACCGAGAACCTCTCCTACCCGCCCTGGGAGGCGGTCCCGCGCGGCTGGCAGGCGATGATCGATGCGGTCGTCGTCACCAAGAACGAGATACAGGTGCGCGTGAACGGCAGCAGCGGGGTCGCCCCCGACCAGCCCCTCCTCTCCGGCCCCGTCGGCATCGCCAACACCACTGGCGATATCGTCGAGCAGGCGGGCTGGCGGCCGCTGATCGAGCTGGCGGCGCTGCTCAGCCTCTCTCTCGCGGTGTTCAACGCCCTCCCCATCCCCGCCCTCGATGGCGGCCGCATGTTCTTCGTCTTCGTCGAGTTGCTGCGCGGCGGCCGGCGCATCTCCCCCGAGAAGGAAGCCCTCGTGCATCTCGTCGGCTTCGCCGTCCTGCTGTCCGGAATCCTCGTCATCACCTTCTTCGACATCTCCCGCCTCATCACCTGACCCACCAGCCGTGCTCTTCTCCCTCATCTTCATCACGCTCTACGTCTTGGGGTGGCTCGCGCTCGGCTTCCTCCCCTGGCTCGTCCTGAGCGTGTTCACCCGCGGTAACGCCGGGCTGCGCTATCTTCCCCTGAGCATGCTTACGGGCGTGGTGGGCGGGCTCGCCGTCCCGCTGCTCTTCCGCGACGACGGCCTGGGGCTCATCCTCAGTTTCGTCGTGGCGCTGGCGCTCCCAACGCTCGTGCTCACCATCCAGCGAGTCACCCACCGGCCCCAGGCCGAACCCCGGAGGTAACGTGACGACCATCGCGCTTTCCACGATGTACGCCCAGCAGAAGCGCTTCGACGACGGCGAAGCCTTCGCCCGCTACGCCGCCGAAGCCGGCTACGACGCCATCGAGGTCTCGCACTCGACCTCCGAGGAGAAGCTGCGCCAGATCCTCGACTGCGGCGCCTTGCCGGTGACGTCGATCCACCAGCCCGCGCCCCACGTGGAGCTTCCCGGCCGCAAGAGCAACGCCGACCTGAACATCGCCTCGACGAACGAGCGGGAGCAGTCCCGGGCTATGGAGCACGCCCTGCGCAGCATCGAGTGGGCCGCCAAGGCGGGCGCCACTGCGCTCGTCGTCCACCTCGGTGAGGTGGACATGGCCTGGTCGGGCACGGAGGCCGAGCTGTACCGCCTCTTTCGGCAGCACGGCATCACGAGCAACCGCGCTGCCGAGGCCCGCGCGGAGATGGAGGCGCGGCGCGCAGAGGCGGCCCCGGCGAACCTCGAGGTGGCCCGGGCTGCGCTCGAAAGGCTTGTGGAGGCGGCCCGCCCCCACGACATCGTCATCGGGCTCGAAAATCGCCTCCAATACCACCAGATCCCCCTCCCCGACGAATCCCTCGCCCTTCTCGACGGCTTCTCCACCGCCGAGGCCGGTCACTGGCACGACACCGGCCACGGCGAGGTGCTCGACCGCCTCGGCTTCCTGCCCCACCAGGAGTGGTTCGACAAGCTCAGCGACCACCTCGTTGGCGCCCATGTCCACGACGTGCGCGCCGTCCTCGACCACCGCGCTCCCGGCACCGCCCAGCTTGACTGGCCAATGGTCACCGCGGGCCTCGCGTCGCTCGAGGCCATCACCCTCGAGATCGACCAGCGCGAGCCGGACGAGGCTGTTCGTGAGGCCCCGGCTTTCCTCCGTTCCGTCGGCTTCGCCTAGGCGCGCTCAGTCCTCGAAGTCCATCTCCAGCGAGATATCGAGCGCCGGCGCGCTGTGGGTCAGCGCCCCCGACGAGATCGCGTCCACCCCCGTGGCCGCGATCTCCGCGACCCGCTCCAGCGTGATGCCACCGCTCGCCTCCAGCTTCGCCCGCCCAGCCACCGTCGCCACCGCCTCCCGCATCTCCGCGGTGGTCATGTTGTCCAGCAGGATCCACTCCGGACCCGCGGCCAGCGCCGCGACCAGCTCGTCCAGCGTGTCCACCTCGATCTCGATCGGCGTCTCCGGTGCGTGCTGCCGGATTGCCCCGACCGCGGCGGCGAGCGTCTGGCCCTGCCGCGCGATCGCCTCCCGGTGGTTGTCCTTGATCATCGCCATTGCCACGAGGTCGCGCCGGTGGTTCGTGCCGCCCCCGCACCGAACGGCGTACTTTTCCAGGTCGCGCAGGCCGGGCGTCGTCTTTCGCGTGTCCAGGATCAGGCAGTTGGTATCCGCTACCGCCTCTACATAACGTCGCGTCAGCGTGCCGATGCCCGAGAGGCGCTGGACAAAGTTCAACGCCGTCCGCTCCCCAGAGAGGATTGCCTGGGCAGGGCCGGTGATGCTCGCCAGCGCCGTCCCCGCCTCCACTCCCTCCCCCTCGGACACGTGCGCCGCGAACTCCAACTCGGCGTCCAGCGTCGCGAAGACGTGGCTGGCGACCGGCAGCCCGCTCACCACCCCTGTCTCTTTCGCGACCAGCCGTGCGTGTGCGGCGAGTCCTGCGTCGACCACTGCCTGCGTCGTGACGTCGTCGCCAGCGCGATCCTCGGAGAGCGCCGACCGCACGACAGCGGCGATGGCTCCCACCGGGGGTGGCTCAACCGGCACGATGGAACACCTGTCGACGCGCCCAGCGGGCGTCGTCGCGCTCGGGGAAGTCGGTGCGGAAATGCGCGCCGCGGCTCTCCTGCCGCGTGAGCGCTGCGGTCAACAGGAGCTCGGCGAGGACGGCCAGCCAGCGTCGTTCGTGCCCCTCCCGCGAGGGCTCGACCTCCGTTGCTTGCCACGAACGCACTATCTCCAGCCCAGCCCGCAGCCCCTCCCCCGTGCGCTCGATGCCGGCGTGCTCCCACAGCAGGCGCTGGACCCCCGCGTGCTCGCGCGGCGCCCCCCCGCTCGGAGTGAACGGCGTCGAGTCGGGCGTGGGGGCCATCGCCCCGCCCCTCCCGCTCGCCATGTGCTCCACCGCGCGCTTGGCGAACACCACGGTCTCGAGCAGCGAGTTGCTCGCCAGCCGGTTCGCCCCGTGGACGCCCGTCCCCGCGCTCTCGCCACACGCGTACAGCCCCGGGACGGTCGTTCGGCCCCACTCGTCGGTGCGAACGCCGCCCATAAGGTAGTGCGCGGCGGGGGCCACGGGCACGGGATCGCGGCGCAGGTCGATGCCGCGTTCCCCGCAGAACGCGGCGATTCCGGGGAACCGCTGGATCGGGTCGACCCCGTCGAGCGCGGTGCAGTCGAGCCAGACGTGGTCGGATCCGGCGGCGCGCATCTCCGAGACCATCGCCCGCGCGACGATGTCGCGCGGTGCGAGGTCGGCCAGGGGGTGATAGCGGGGCATGAACGCCTGCCCGCCGCTGTCCCGCAGCACGGCCCCCTCCCCCCGCAGCGCCTCCGAGATGAGGAACGGCGGCGCTCCCTCCTGGCGGAAGGCCGTCGGGTGGAACTGGTAGAACTCCAGGTCCGTCACCTCCGCGCCTGCCTCGAAGGCGAGCGCGATGCCGTCGCCGGTCGCCACCGGCGGGTTCGTCGTGTGCGAGAAAGCCGCCCCTGCCCCGCCCGTGGCGAGGATGACAGCCGGCGCCTCGAAGGCGCGCTCTGTCCCCGCGTGCTCATCGAGGGTCACGACCCCCCCGGTCTTGCCGTCTTCGAGCGGGATCGCCGTCGCCAGGGTGTGTTCGCGCACCGTGATCTGGCCGCTTGCTACCTGGCTCGCCAGCGCGGTCGTGATCGCGGCCCCGGTGCGGTCTCCGCGCGCATGCAGGACGCGCGCGTTGCGGTGCGCCCCTTCGCGACCAAAGGCCCGGCTGTCCCCCTCGCTGTCGAAGCTGACGCCGTACCGTTCGAGGTCGCGGATGCGGCGTGGCGCGCTCTCCACGAGGATGCGCGCCATCGCCTCGTCGACGAGCCCCGCGCCCGCCGCGATCGTGTCCGCCAGGTGCTGTTCCGGGGAGTCGTCCGGGCCGATGGCGGCGGCGATACCGCCCTGCGCGTGGCGCGTGCTGCCCTCGTGCAGCTCCGCCTTCGTGATGAGGAGCACCGGCCCCAGCGCGCTCGCCTCGAGCGCCGCGAAAAGGCCCGCCATGCCGCTGCCGATCACGATCGCCCGGTACTGGCCGTTCGCCCCTGGGGGATCGCTCACGGACTTAGTGTACTTGGTACACGAAGTCCCCGCGATGCCCCGCGCAGTGCTCGCCGGTCGCTCGAATCGTGCGTCTCCGTACAATGCGATCCGTGGCGATTCACCCCATCCGGCGCGCCGGCGATCCCGTCCTCCGGCAGAAGGCGAAGCGCGTCCGCGCCCGCGATTCGAGCATCCCCAAGCTCATCGAGGACATGTTCGAGACGATGTACGACGCCCCGGGCGTGGGTCTAGCCGCGCCCCAGATCGGCATCCCCCTGCAGGTGATCGTGCTCGATACGCCCCCCGCGGAGCCGTTTGCCCTCCTCAACCCCCAGATTATCAAGCGCTCGGGCGAGCGCGTCCTCAACGAAGGTTGCCTCTCCGTCCCCGGCTTCCGCGGGGAGATCACCCGCTCGGTAAAGGTGCTCGTGAAGGGCATCGATCCTGCCACCGGCAGGGAAGTTCGCATCCGCGCCGAGGACGATCTCCTTGCCGAGGCTCTGGAACACGAGATCGACCACCTCAACGGCATCCTCTACATCGACTATCTCGACAGCCCCGAGGCCCTCGTTCGCGTCGATGCCGCCCCCGAGGAGGAGGAAGAGGAGTGATGATCGGTGTCATCGGCGGCGAGCAGTGCAGCCTGGCGGAGGGCGAAACGGCATACGCCGTCGGCCGCGAGCTCGCCTCGCGCGGACACACCGTCGTCTGCGGCGGGCGCGGAGGCGTCATGCGTGAGGTCTGCCGCGGCGCCCGCTCCGAGGACGGCGTGACCGTTGGCATCCTGCCCGGCGACGATCGCAGCGACATGAACGAATTCGTGACCGTCCCCATCGTGACCGGCATCGGTTTCGCCCGGAACACGATGATCCCCCGCACCGCTGATGCCCTCGTGGCCGTGGGCGGCCGCTACGGCACCCTCAGCGAGATCGCCTTCGCCCTCATCGCCGGCAAGCCCGTCGTCACCATGGGCAGCTGGGATCTGACCCTCCCCGACGGCGCCACCGCCCCGCTCGTCTCGTGCGACGATGCCAGCGCCGCCATCGACGCCTGCGAACGCCTGGCGGCAGGAGCCTCCTGATGCTGATCGAAGAGCTTGTCTCTCGCGAAATCCTCGACTCGCGGGGCAACCCCACGGTCCAGGTCTCGGTGCTCCTCGACGACGGCTCCGTGGGCCAGGCGGCCGTTCCCTCCGGCGCCTCCACGGGCGCCTACGAAGCGGTCGAGTTGCGCGACGGCGACGCCCGCCGCTACGGCGGCAAGGGCGTGCTCAAGGCGGTCGAGAACGTCAACGCCGAGATCAACGCCGCGCTCATCGGCCAGCCCGCCGCCGACCAGCGCGCCATTGACCGCCTCCTCATCGATCTCGACGGCACCGCCAACAAGGCGCGGCTGGGCGCGAACGCGATGCTCGGCGTCTCCCTCGCCGTCGCCCGCGCCGCCGCCGATTCGGCCGAAGAACCCCTCTACCGCTACCTCGGCGGGGCCGCCTCCCACCGCCTCCCTGTCCCCATGTTCAACATCCTCAACGGCGGACGCCACGCCGAAGACTCGACCGACTTCCAGGAGTTCATGGTCATGCCCGTCGGCGCGGAGACTTTCTCCGAAGGGCTGCGCATGGGCGCTGAGGTCTACCAGTCGCTCAAGCGCATCCTCTCCGACCGCGGCCTCAGCACGAACATCGGCGACGAGGGCGGCTTCGCCCCCTCCCTGCCGGGCAACGAGGAAGCCGTACAGGTCGTGCTGGAGGCGATTGAGGGCGCGGGCTACCGCCCCGGTTCCGACCTCGTCCTCGCCCTCGACCCCGCCACGACCGAGCTCTACCAGGGCGGCGAATACGTCCTTGAGAAGGAGGGCCGCACGCTGACCAGCGAGGGCCTCATCGACCACTGGGCCGGCTGGGCCGAGCGTTACCCCATCGCCTCCATCGAGGATGGCCTCGCCGAGGACGACTGGTCCGGCTGGAGCGCCCTCGTCGAGCGCCTCGGCCCCTCCGTCCAGCTCGTCGGCGACGACCTGCTTGTGACAAACCCCGAGCGCATCCAGTGCGCCATCGACGAGGCGGCCGCTAACAGCGTTCTCGTCAAGCTCAACCAGATCGGCACCCTCAGCGAGACGCTCGACGCCATCGCCCTCGCTCACCGCGCCGGCTGGACCGCCGTTATCAGCCACCGCTCCGGCGAAACTGAAGACACCTTCATCGCCGACCTCGCCGTGGCCACCGGCGCGGGCCAGATCAAGACCGGCGCCCCCGCCCGCAGCGAGCGCACGGCCAAGTACAACCGCCTGCTGGAGATCGAGTCGGAGTTGGGCGCGACCGCCAGCTACGCCGGCTGGGAGGCCATCCGCCAGCTCGGCGCACGCCCCCCCGCCGAGTCCCCGCCCGCGCCCCCCAGCCGCGCCCGCCGCCGTCGCAGGCCCCGCGACCGGCACTAGGCCATGCCCGGTTTCCGTGTCTCACCGCCCCACGTCTACCCCGAGGCGGAACGCTCGTCGCGGCCGCCGGTCGGCGCCGCCGGCTCAGCCGACGCCCACCGCCAGACCTCGTTCGTCCTCGGCGAGACCGTCGACCTCCTCCTCGACGGCCTGCGCCTCGAATCCGCCATCGCGAACGAGGCCGCTGGCTCGCGCTATCGCAACGTCACGGTCGCGGCCCTGCTCGCGACCGGATCCCGGGCGTGGCTCGCGCGACTCAACGCGCTCCACGCCATCGAGTGGGGCGGCTATTCCGCCGCCGTCCCCCTCATCGCCGCTGCCGCCGACCACGAGGCCGCCTGCGCGGCCCTGCTCGCGACCGATGGCGCGGCCTGGCAAGACTGGCTCGATGC
This sequence comes from Tepidiformaceae bacterium, assembly GCA_965214395.1. Taxonomy (GTDB): domain Bacteria; phylum Chloroflexota; class Dehalococcoidia; order Tepidiformales; family Tepidiformaceae; genus UBA2991. Next base: position 2,187,922 of record OZ243954.1, on the reverse strand, counting down.
TGGTGGCGTGAGCGACCTCCACGAATCCCACGCCACCCAGTACGCCCTCGGAACGCCCCCCGGGAACGCTTCCCTCCCCGAACTCCTGGCTGACCTTCGCGGGGCGGCGGGCGCCCTCGCCCAGCCGTTGCCGGGCGCGACCCTGCTGCTCGCCGGCGGGGAAAGCGGCGCGGGACGGCTCGCCGTCACCTTCGCCGACCGGGACTTCCACATGGCGCTCGCCGAGCTCACGAGCGGTTGGCTCCTCGCCCTTGGCATCGCGAAAGTCGAGCTGCTGCTCGACGCCGGCGATGTCCTCCCCATCTCCGATCCCGATGCGCTCCGCCGCTGGGTGCGCCCGGCTCGTCGCGAGCTCGAATCGCCTCGGCGCTGCCGCATGGAACGCCGCGAGATCAACGGCGCCGAGCGATACGTCGTCGAGAACTGGCGGCGCGCTCCTGCCGGAGCTGTGCGGCGGATCGTCCTGTAGCGCAGACGGAACCCGCGCGTACGATTTCCGGGATGGCCCGTACCCTCCCCGTCCTCGCGCTCGCAGCCGTCCTCGGGTTGCTCGTCCTCGCCTGCGACGACGGCCCGCCCCCGAGCGCCGTCGACGACGAGGGCTATCTCGCCGTCATGTGCGCCAATCTCGACCGCTTCTCCGACGCCATCCTCGTGGAGACGGAGGAGGCGGGCATCGCCGCTGTGATCGAGGACTTCATTGATGAGCTGGAGGCCGTCGAACCCCCCGCCGACCTCCGCGACTTCCATGAGGCCTTCATCGAGTACCTCGAGGAAGCCGTCGGCGATCCCACCAGCCCCCTTGTCCTCCCCCCGCCCCTGCCCGACGACGACGTGCGCGAGCGGCTGGCGGGCAAGGAGCGCTCCGTGGACGAGTGCCGCGAGCCCACCTTCTTCAGCAATCCCCCGGCGGACCAATAGCGGCCCGCGGGTATACTGAAGTCGCCAGCAGCCCCGAGGAGTACCCGCCGATGCCAACGCCCTATGCCTACTTCCAAGGTCAGATCGTCCCCCTTGAGGAGGCGAAAGTGGGCGTCATGACCCACGCCTTCAACTACGGAACGGCGGTCTTCGAGGGCATCCGCGGCAACTGGAACGACGAGGACGGCTGCCTCTACCTCTTTCGCGTGCGCGAGCACTACGAGCGGCTCGCCCAGAGCAGCCACATCCTCGGCCTCAAGATGCACGAGGAGATCGACCGTCTCTGCGAGCTCACCGTCGAGATCGTGGAGCGCAGCGGCTACGAAGAGGACGTCTACATCCGTCCCATGGTCTACCTCAGCTCCGAGGTCCTCGGCGTGCGACTCCACGGCCTTGAAAGCGATCTGCTCATCTTCATCGCTCCCTTCGGCCCCTACCTCGACATTGACAAGGGCGCCCGCTGCCACACCAGCAGCTGGCGGCGCGTCGACGACAACGGCATCCCGCCCCGCGCCAAGGTGACCGGCATCTACGTCAACAGCGCCCTCGCCAAGTCCGAGGCCGAGCTGAACGGCTTCGATGAGGCCATCGTCCTCACCCACGAAGGCCACGTCTCCGAGGGCAGCGGCGAGAACATCTTCATCGTGCGTGACGGCAAGCTCATCACGCCCGCCCCCTCCGATAACATCCTTGAGGGCATCACCGCCGCGACCGTCGTCGAGCTTGCCGCCAACGAGCTTGGCATCGAAACGGTCCAGCGCTCAATCGACCGTTCCGAGTTGTACATCGCCGACGAGGTGTTCATGACCGGCACCGCAGCCCACCTCACCCCCGTGACCGAAATCGACCGCCGCCTGGTCGGTGGCGGTGAGCCCGGCCCCATTACCATGGAGCTGTCGCGCATGTTCTTCGACGTGATCCGCGGAAAGAGTGAGAAGTACGGACAGTGGTGCACCCCGGCCCGCGTGCGGGTGGCGTCGTAGACGCCGAGACCTTCCGCCCTCCCCGCGCCCTCGGCGTCATCGTCGGTGGCGCCTTTACCGTGTGGGCGGCCTTTATCGCGCTCGTGGCCGGCGTGCTCGCCGGCGGCTCCGCCATCGAGCTGACGACGTTCGTGGCCTGGGTGGTGGTCGCCCTCTTCGGCGGGCTAGCGCTCCTCTTCGGCTGGTGGACCCTCGGGGTCGCGCGCCTCGCCTACCAGATCGACGATGACGCCCTGCGCATTCGCTGGTGCGGTGGCGAGGTCATCGTCCCCGTCGTCGACATCCAGCGCGTCGTACCCGGCCGCACCGTCGGCGAGGAGTCCGTCACGGGCTTGAACTGGTGGGGCTGCCACATCGGCCGGGGCGTGGCTTCCAGCCTCGGTCCGACCCTCTTCTTCGCAACCCATAACCGGCCCGAGGACAACGTCTTTGTCGTTACGCCGGGGCATACCTACGGCCTCACCGTGCCCGACCAGGTTGCCTTTGCCGAGGCCTGCTCCCGACGGCTGATTGTCGGCTTCGAGCCGGCCGAACCCCAGCGGGCCGAACCCCGGGGCCTGGCCCTCCTCCCCTTCTGGCGCGATAGCGATATCTGGTTCGTCTTCAGCCTCGTGCTGGTGGCGCTCGGCGTGCTCGGCGGCTACCTCTTCAGCCAGTACCCCGACCTGCCCGCGCTCGTGCAGATCGACTTCCCCCGCGACACGGGCATCGTGCGCGTTGGTGATCCCTCCGAGCTGCTACGCATCGGCGCTGTGGGAGGCGGCATCGTGGCCGTTAACCTCGCCCTTGGCTTTGTCCTGCACGCCCGCGAGCGGGCCGCCGGCCTCTGGCTGTTCGCCTCCGCCGCGCTCCTGCAGGCCGTGCTCCTCGGCGCCGCGATCGTCGCCTTCGAGCGGGCCTGACTCTGGCCCTAGTGCATCTCCGCGGCCTGCGCAACGAGCGTGGCCGCCTGGTCCGCCGTTAGCCGGTCCGTGTTCAGGCAGAGGTCGTAGTTCTCCGTCGCGAGCCAGGCTCGGTTGTAGAAGCGGCGGAAGTAGTCCTGTCGCTCCGCATCCGTCTTCGTCACCGTCTTCCGCGCGGAGTCCACATCGATGTTCATGCCCTTGGCGATGCGCTGGGCCCGCAGCTCCGTTGAGCCTGTCGTCAGCACCTTCAGCGTATCGGACCGGCCCTGCAGGACCATGGGGGCGCCGTGTCCCATCAGGACTGCCTCCCCCTGGTCGGCCAGGTCACGGATCACGTCCTCGATGAAGCGGCGGTATTCCGTCGAGGTCAGGAGCGGGTTGGTGGCCAGCGGCACCGGGTCCGCCCAGGCCGCCACCGGCATGCTGGGGTTGCGCGCGAGCGCTTCCAGGATGCGTGTGAGCAGCGAAGGTGTGTGTTCCGCTTCGCTCACCGTCTCAGGCGAGACGCCCGCTTCCTGCGCGGCGGTCTGCACCACCTGGTAGTCGTAAAAGCGGAAGCCCAGCTTCTCTGCTGTCAACTGGGCGATCTCTTCCCCTGCTGTTCCCACGGGGCGGGCTATTGCCACGATCCGGATATTCATCCCTGGCCCCCTTGGCCGAGTTTTGCGCGGCGGGATTGTAACCCCCTCGGCTCTCTCACAGTATGCGCCAATCGCAGGCCCTTGAAGATGTAAGCGGGACCGTGGCAGGTGGCCCCGCTGGCGTGTATAAGCAAGAAAGGCGCTACACTCCGAAGCGGAGCCTAGCGTCGCCGAAGGGCACGGACCCGCGGCTCGCGAAAGCAGTCAGGAACGGATGGATCGGTCCCGGCTTGCGAAGTTCATAGATCAGCGCGTGGGCGAGCTCCCACTCGCGGAGCCAGTGTTCCTCCCTCCCACGGCCACCGTTCGCACCGCCGTCCGGCGGATGCATTCGGGCGCGCGCTCGTGCGTGCTCGCTGGGGAGGAGGACAAGCTCCTCGGCATCTTCACCGAACGGGATGTCCTCACGCGCTGCATGTCTGCGGATTTCGACTGGGACCAGCCGCTCGCCCCGGACCTGCTCACCCGAAACCCGGTCACCATCTCCGCCATGACCACCGTGGGCGATGCGATCGCGCTCATGCAGCGCTACAACTATCGCACCCTGCCGGTCATGGACGATGATGCCGTAGTCGGGCTTGTGCGTCTGGGCGAGCTTCTGCAGCACTTCGCCGAATCTTTTCCCGAGGAAGTGCTGAACCTGCCGCCACGCCCCCACCAGGTCGTGGCGAAGCGGGAGGGGGGATAGTCACAGGATGACCACCGAAATCGAGTCACCGCTTTCCGAAGCTATCACGACGCGCGACCGCGTCACCATCCGCTTTGCCGGTGACTCCGGCGACGGGATGCAGCTCACGGGCACGCAGTTCACTCGTACCACCGCCGTCTACGGGAACGATCTCGCCACCCTGCCCGACTACCCCGCCGAAATTCGCGCACCGACCGGCTCGCTCCCCGGCGTGTCCGGCTTCCAGCTCTCGTTCTCCAGCAACGACATCCACACCCCGGGCGACAACCCGGACGCGCTCGTGGCGATGAACCCCGCCGCCCTCAAGACGAATCTTGGCGATCTCGTCCGCGGCGGCCTCCTCATCGTCGACGAAGGCGAGTTCAACGCGACCAACCTGCGCAAGGCGGGCTACGAGAGCAATCCTCTCGATGACGGGTCCCTCTCGCCCTATCGCCTCATGCGGATCGACATCACCGGCAACAACGCCACCGCCCTCGACGGCCTTGAGCTTGGCGCCAAGGAACGCTTCCGCTCGCGCAACTTCTACGCCCTCGGGCTCGTCCTCTGGCTCTTCAGCCGTCCCATGGACACCGTCGTTCGCTGGGCTACCGACAAGTTCCAGCGCAACCCCGTCGTGCTCGAGGCGAACCTGCGCGCCCTCCGCGCCGGCAACGCCTTTGGCGAGACCAGCGAGCTCGTACACGAGCGCTACGAGGTTCCCCCCGCCGATGTCGAGCCCGGCGTCTACCGACACATCAGCGGGAACGAGGCGACGGCCCTCGGCTTCGTGACCGCCTCGCACCTCGCGGGCCTGCCCCTCTTCTACGCCAGCTACCCCATCACCCCCGCCTCCGACGTCCTGCACGAGCTCGCCAGCTTCAAACGCTTCGGCGTCAAGACGATGCAGGCCGAGGACGAGATCAGCGCCGTCTGCGCCGCTATCGGCGCCTCCTACGCGGGCCAGATGGCTCTTACGGGCACCAGCGGCCCCGGCCTCGCCCTCAAGAGCGAGGGCCTCAACCTCGCCGTCATGGCCGAGCTCCCGCTCGTGGTGCTCAACGTGCAGCGCGCGGGCCCCAGCACGGGTATGCCGACCAAGACCGAGCAGGCCGACCTGCTCCAGGCCATGTACGGGCGCAACGGCGACTCGCCTGTCGCCATTGTCGCGCCCTCCACACCCGGCGACTGCTTCTGGATGGCCATCGAGGCCTTCCGCATCGCCCTCAAGTACATGGTCCCCGCGATCATCCTCAGCGACGGCTACCTCGCGAACGGCTCCCAGCCGTGGCCCATCCCCCGGCTGGAGGACATTCCTCCCGTTGAGTGGCGCCACGCCGACCCCGGCAGCGTCTCCCACGCCTACGAGCGCAATCCCGATACGCTCGCCCGCGCCTGGGCCGTTCCCGGCCAGGCAGGTTTCGAGCATCGCGTGGGCGGCCTTGAGAAGTCGTACGAGACCGGCGACATCAACTACGAGCCCGGCAACCACCACAAGATGACCCTCACCCGCGCCGAGCGCGTCGCCCGTGTCGTCAATGACGTACCCGATCTCGAGGTGACCGGTCCCGACAAGGGCGACATCCTTCTCCTCGGCTGGGGCGGCACCTACGGCGCCATCACCAGCGCCGGCGAGCGGGCGCGGGCGGAGGGCAAGTCCGTTGCATCTGCGCACATCCGCCACCTCAACCCCTTCCCCGCCAACCTCGGGGAGGTCGTCTCGCGGTACGACAAGGTGATCATCCCGGAGCTGAACAACGGGCAGCTCTCGGTGCTCATCCGCTCGCAGTTCCTCGTGGACGCGATTCCCTTCAACAAGATCGCGGGCCAGCCGTTCAAGATCACGGAGATCTCCGGGAAGATCGACGAGGTCCTGGGCCTCTCCGGCCCCTTCGAGTTCGAGTTCTAGCGGCGGCCCTCGCCGCGGGAGGCTATCCAGTGACATCAGCCAGTGCCAACGGCGCGATCGAAGAGGAGATCCCTCTCCTCACGCGGAAGGACTTCGTTTCCGACCAGGAAGTCCGCTGGTGCCCCGGTTGCGGGGACTATTCGATCCTCGCGCAAATGCAGAAGACGCTCCCCGGCCTCCGTATTCCCCGTGAGGAGATCGTCTTCGTCAGCGGGATCGGCTGCTCCAGCCGCTTCCCCTACTACGTCAACACCTACGGATTCCACACCATCCACGGCCGCGCCCCCGCCATCGCGACCGGCCTCAAGACCGCCCGCCCCGAGCTCACCGTCTTCGTCATCACTGGCGATGGCGATGGCCTCAGCATCGGCGGCAACCACCTCATGCACCTCCTCCGCCGCAACGTCGATGTGACGGTCGTGCTCTTCAATAACCGCATCTACGGCCTCACCAAGGGCCAGTACTCGCCCACCTCCCCTATCGGCAAGGTCACCAAGTCCGCCCCGATGGGCACCACCGAGAACCCCCTCGACCCGATCAAGCTCGCCCTCGCCGCAGGCGCTACCTTCGTCGCCCGCTCGGTCGACCGCGACACGAAGCACCTCGAGGCCACCCTCTCCACCGCCGCCCAGCACAAGGGCGCGTCCTTCGTCGAGGTCTTCCAGAACTGCAACATCTACAACGACGGCGCCTTCGCTTCGTTCGCCGACAAGGACGTGCGCCAGGACCGCATGGTCTACCTCGAGGACGGCAAGCCCCTCCGCTACGGCAAGCACCTCGAGCATGGTGTCCGCCTCAACGGCTTCCAGCCCGAGGTGGTCGAGAACCCCATGAGTGACGACGAGCTGCTGGTGCACGACACCAGCCGCGATGACATCGCCCTGCCGATGATCCTGAGTGGTATGGACTTCCCCGACTTTCCCGTGCCCCTTGGCATCTTCCGGCAGGTCGAGCGGGAGACCTATGATGGTCTGGTCCAGGACCAGATCGACGTGTCTCGCCTCGCCCCTGAACCGGACATCGAGGCCCTCATCGCCGGCCCCGAGACCTGGAACGTGCTCTAGCGGCCACTGGCCGCGCGGCGCGTGGGAGAAACACTGTGACCGCACACTCTGGAAGTGAAATGGTCCAGTGCCCCGATTGCGGGGAGGAGAACATCGCGGGCGTTGATCGCTGCGAGAACTGCCTCCAGCCCCTGCGCAGCGTCGACATCCCCGAGCCCCAGCAGGCCATCAGCGAGAGCGCGTTCAGCGCCCCGCTGGCCTCCCTGCGGCTCTCGCGGCCCCCCGCTCTCACCCCCACAGCGACCGTGCGCGAGGCCGTCAACCTGCTCGTCGACAACAAGGGGGGCGCCGTGCTCGTCGTCGACGGCAGCTCGCTCTCCGGCATCTTCACCGAGCGCGACGTGCTCAAGAAGGTCGCTGGCCGCCCGGGCGCCCTCGACGCCCCCGTGGCCGAGTACATGACCACCGACCCCGTCGTCGTTCGCGAGAACGAGACGGTCGCCGTGGCCCTCCACAAGATGGCCGAGGGCGGTTTCCGCCACGTGCCCCTGGGTACGTCCCAGGGCTATCGCATGGTCACCGCCTCCGATGCGCTCAGGTGGGTCGTCGAGCGCTACATCGAGCTTGGCGCCTGACCCACCCCCCCGACCGGCGCACATCGAAGCCGGTTGCTATCATCGACGGCCCGCGGTGGCCTTCGTGCGCCGCGAGACCCCGCGGAGGGCCGAATCCTGACTGCCACCTACCGTGAGCGCACGACCACCGCCACTGGCGACCTGAAGCTGGCCTACCAGGAATGGGGGCCGGATGACGGACCTGTCATCCTCGCCCTCCACGGCTTCGGCGTTTCCGGGCACATGTTCGATGAATTCGGTCAGCGCGCCTCCGACCGCTTCCGCCTCATCAACCTCGACCAGCGTGGCCACGGCGATAGCGAGTGGGCGCCTGACGGCGACTACACGCGCGAGACCTTCGTCGCCGATGTCGAGGCCGTGCGCGAGGCGCTGGGCTTCGAGCAGGTCATCCTCATGGGTCACAGCATGGGCGGCCTCAACGCCGTCGAATACACCTTCCAGCACCCCGACCGGGTAAGGGCCCTCATCCTCGTCGACGTCGGTCCCGAGGCGGCGAAGGAAGGCGTCGATAACATCATGCGCTTCACCCGCGGCCCCGATGAACTCGACTTCGACGAGTTCGTGCAGAACGCGATGCGCTTCAACACGCGTCGTACCGAGGAGAACATCCGCGAGCGCATGCGCCACCGCCTGCGCCCCCTGGAGAACGGCAAGTGGACCTGGAAGTTCGACAAGCGCTTCCGTGAGGGCGAGGGCGCCGTCCGCTCGGGTAGCGAACTCAGCAGCGACGAACTCTGGCGGCGCTTCCGCGAGCTCGCCCCCCCGGTGTTGCTCGTGCGCGGCGGCCAGAGCGACATCCTCAGCCAGGAAGTCGCCGAGCGCGTGGTCGCCGAGATTGCCAGCGCCCGGCTCGTGGTCGTGCCCGAGGCCGGCCACAGTGTCCCCGGCGACAACCCCGACGGCTTTACCGCCGCCATCACCGAGTTCCTCGACGACATCGAGGCCGGCCGCTTCCCCGAACCGGCCTCCCATCCCATCCCCATCCCCGATGACATCGACGAGGTGCGCCGCGGCTGGCGCGCCCGCGAGCGACGCGTGCCCGGCATGGCGCTGATCGCGGGCGCCGCCGTGGCGGTGGCGGCGGTTGCCACCGCGGGCGCCTTGCTCTTCTCGCGCTTCCGCCGGCGGCGAAGAGGCGGCGGCGCGTAGTGCCGCAACTCCAGGTCGGGGAGGCCACCCTCGGGTACGACGAAGCGGGGCAGGGCGCCCCTCCGTTCGTGTTCGTGCACGGCTGGGCCGGCGACCGCTCCTTCTGGGCCCCACAGGTGGAGGACCTCTCCCACGACTTCCACTGCCTCACCCTCGACCTGCGCGGCTGCGGCGAGTCCTCCTCCACGCCGCCCTACGACCTCACCCAGGCTGCCGATGACATCGCCGCCGTTATCGAGGACCGCGGCATGGGCGCGGCCATCGTCGCCGGACACGACATCGGCGGGCTGGTCGCGCTCCTCGCGAACACCCGTCACCATGACCGCGTCATCGGCTCTGTCATGGTCGACCCACCCCTCGACTCCGCCGCCCGTGGCGCCATGGGCGGCCTCGCCGCCCAGCTCCGCGAGGCCGGCGCCATGGAGCCCGTCCGCGTCTTCTTCGATCGCTTCTTCGACGAAGACGCCGACTCCGCCATCCGCGAGCATGTGGAGGAGCGCATGCTTGCCTGCGACCCGCAGGTCGCCGCCGGCCAGCTCACCGATAACGGCTACTTCGCCCAGAATCTCGGCGCCCTCCTGCAGGCCGCCGACAAGAAGCCGTTCATGGCCCTCTGGGGAAGCAACCCCCTCGGCGACCCCGAGCGGCTGCGCCAGATCACCTTCTTCCTCCGTCAGGAGCCCGTTACGGGCGCCGGCCACTTCCTCCAGCTGGAGAATCCCGCCATGACCAACGCCCTCCTGCGCGCTTTCGTCGACGACGTTCGTCGCGACCCGCGCATCAGCGCTTTCACCACAAGCTAGCGGCCACCGTGCCCCGCGCTATCCTCAGAAGGATGTCGGGAAGCAGGCTGCTTGTCCTCGCCACCCTTCTGCTTTCCTTGCTCCTCATCGCCTGCGATGGCCAGCCAGCCGTCATCGACGAGTTGGTGGCCCGCTCCCCCACGCCGGACGACGCCGCGGTCGAGGCCTCCGCCTCCGAGGGCCCCGACCCCATCACCCCTATCGCCACCCCTTCGCCCGCCCCGCCGACCGCCACGCCCAACGCCGACGGCGTCTACATCGTGCCCTGCGGCGACATCCACGTGCCCCTCGATAAGCTCCACCGGCTGGAGGAAGACTGCGCCCCGGAGGGCCTCGTGGCCATCTCCGAGGCCTACGCCCACGGCCTCCAGGAGGTCATCGAGCCGGCCCTCCCCGATCTCCTCAGGCTCCTAGAGGCGGCTGCCGCTGAGGGGCACCGGATTGCAGTGGTGAGCAGCTACCGCAGCTTCGAAACCCAGCGCAACACGTTCCAGTACCACGTTGATACGCTCGGACAGGAGGAAGCCTCCCGTGTGAGCGCCCGCGCCGGCCACAGCGAGCACCAGCTCGGGACCACCGTCGACTTCTCCAGCGCGGCCGTCGCCTACGAGCTTGTCGAGGCCTTCGGCGCCACCCCCGAGGGCCGCTGGCTCGCCGACCACGCTCACGAGCACGGTTTCGTCCTCAGCTATCCCCGGGGCATGGAGGAGGTTACGGGTTACGTCTACGAGCCCTGGCACTTCCGCTGGGTGGGGCGCGAGATGGCGGCCGAGGTCCGCGCCAGCGGCCTCACCCTCGGGCAGTTCCTTCTGCGCTGATTGCTCCCCACCCGCCCTGATGTAAGACTCGCCCCACACAGGAGGCATCCCATGTCCGAAGCCGAACTGCTCGTCGACCAGTGCGACGGCGTTCTTACCCTCACCCTCAACCGCCCCGAGCGACTCAACGCCATCAGCGGGCCCATGCTCGCCGCCCTTTCCGCCGAGCTTGACCGCGCCAACATCGACCCCGAGGTCCGCGTCGTCGTGCTGACCGGCGCCGGCCGCGGCTTCTGCTCCGGGCTCGACCTGAAGGCGCGCGCCGCCGACGAAGACGGCGGTGGCGCCCCCGACCTGCGCCTCTTCGACCTGCATAACACGCCCCCGCTGGTGCTCCACCGCATGGACAAGCCGGTCATCTGCGCGCTCAACGGCGCCGCTGCCGGTTACGGCATGGACATGGCCCTCGGCTGCGACATCCGCATCGCCAGCGACCGGGCCAAGCTCGGCGCCGTCTTTGTGCGTCGCGGCGTCCTCCCCGAGTCCGGCGGCACCTGGTACCTGCCCCGCCTCGTCGGCTGGGCGAAGGCCGCCGAGATCGCCTTCATGGGCGACGTGCTCGACGCCGAACGCTCGCTCGAGCTGGGTCTCGTGAACCGCGTCGTCCCCCACGACCAGCTCATGGACGAGGTCGCGACCATGGCCGCCCGTATCGCCAGCAACGCCCCCTACTCGGTGCAGGCGACGAAGCGCATGATGCGCCTGGGCATGGACGAGACCTTCGAGACAGCGGTCGACCACACCTACCTGCAGCTCCGCCCCATGTTCGGCAGCGAGGACTTCCGCGAGGGCATGAGCGCCTTCCTCGAGCGGCGCGACCCCTCCTTCCAGGGCCGGTGATGGCGCCTGCTACACTGGCGCGGGCCTCGAATGGCCAGGAGCGTGTATGTACCGGCGCCTGATCCGCGGCATCGTCGAGCGTGGCCAGACGGGCAACCTGCTGTCGGCCGCGCGCGTCGCCATCGAGCACCAGGACAACCGCGGCATCCGCGCGCGCACCGCCCTCTGGGCCGCGATGACCGGCCCCACCAACGCCGTCTCCATCGTGATGGACTTCAACACGCTCGAGGAGCTTGAGCGCCTGAATGACCTCGCCACCCAGGACTCGCAGTTCGCGGGCATCTGGGCCGATGTCGAACGCCACCTCCTCCCCGGCCACACGAACGCCTCCATCCACCGCCTCTCCTACCACTCCGAAGGGCTCATCTCCGCCGAGGAGGCGACCGCCCCCCGCCGCTTCCTCCGACTCATGACCGGCGAGGTGTTGCCCGGCAAGGGCCGCGAGTTCGTCGTCTCCCTCTCCGAGGCGCTGCAGTACCAGGCCGAACGCGGCGTCGACGCCACCACCAGCGTCTGGACCGCCCTCTCGGGTGGCACGAACGCCATCGCCATCGCCGGCGAGTTCGATTCGATGGCCGAACTTGAGCGCTTCGACGACCTCGCCCTCCAGGACGCCGAGTTCGCCCGCTTCCGCCGCGCCACCCGCGAAGCGATGGCCTTCCTCACCACCCACGTCGAGCTGATGCGGAACGTCCTCTAGCGGCTGCGTCGCGTTGCGGACACGAGAAAGGGGCGCATTCGCGCCCCTTTCGACATTCCTGGAACCGGGGAAGCTAGTGGCCGCAGGGCCGCGCTTCGCCGCTCCCGTCCTCGGTCTGGAAGCTGGAGCCGCAGGCGCAGCTCTTCGTCGCGTTCGGGTTGTAGATGCTGAAGCCGCTCTTCATTACCTCGTCGACGTAGTCGATCTCGGCGCCGTCGAGGTGCTGGGCGCTCTCCGGGTCGACGACGATGCGGACGCCGCCGTGCTGCAGCACGATGTCGTCCTCTTCGGTCGAGCGGGCGAGGGCCATGCCGTACTGGTAGCCCGAGCAGCCGCCGCCGGCCACGAACACGCGCAGGGCGCCCTCCGGAAGGTCGCGCGCTTCCAGGAGCGCCTTTGCCTTCTCAACGGCGGCGTCGGTGATGGTGACGAGCTGAGTCTCGGTGGTGGCTTCGGTCGTCATGGGCACTCCTTCGGGTTTGTTCGCATGGTTATCCGGCGCGCAAGCACCGGGCACGGCTAAAGTATAGCAGGAGACCCGTCCCAGACGCCGAGCGGGGCGTCACCGGAGGGATGCATGGAGCGCGTCTACCTCGACCACGCCGCCACCACGCCCCCCGACCGGCGCGTGCTTGAGGCGATGTGGCCCGTCTTCTCCCGCGACTGGGGCAACCCTTCCTCCATCTATCTCGAGGGGCAGACCGCCAACCGCTGGCTCGACGAGGCCCGCTCCCGCTGCGCCCGCCTGCTCGCCTGCGAGCCCGGCGAGATCGTCTTCACCAGCGGCGGCACCGAGTCCGACAACGCCGCCATCCGCGCGCCGCCCTGGCCCAGCGCGATCGTGGTCGCGGCGACCATGTCGTCACGAGCCAGGTCGAGCACCACGCTGTCCTCCACACCGTCGAGCAACTCGAACGCGAGGGCTTCCGCGCCACCTACCTGCCCGTCGACTCCGACGGCTGCGTCGACCTCGCCGCACTCGAGGAGGCGATCGGGCCCGAAACGATCGTGCTCACCCTGATGGCGGCCAACAACGAGGTCGGTACGCTCCAGCCCGTCGCCGAAGCAGCAGCCCTGGCGAAAGCGCGAAACCCGAACATCGTCGTCCACACCGACGCCGTCCAGGCTGCGGGATCAATCGACATAACGCCGGAAGCACTCGGCGTCGACCTCCTCAGCCTGGCCGCGCATAAGCTCTACGGGGTGAAGGGCACGGGCCTGCTGTACGTGCGCCGGGGGACGCCCTGGCAGGCCCAGATCCTCGGCGGCACCCAGGAACGAGAACGCCGCGCTGGCACCGAGAACGTCGCCGGCGCCTTCGGCCTCGCGACCGCCATGGAGCTTGCCTGGACCGAGCGCGATGAGCGCGTCGGCCACTACCGCCACCTGCGCGACCGCCTCCTCTACGAGCTCCCCGAGCGCGTCCCCGACACGGTCGTGACCGGCCCTACCGACCCCGACCGCCGCCTGCCCAACAGCTTCAGCTGCTGCTTTCGCAACGTCGAGGGCGAGAGTGTCCTGCTCGGGCTGGACATGGCCGAGGTCGCCGCCAGCTCCGGCAGCGCCTGCACGACCGGCTCGCTGGAGCCTTCGCACGTCCTCACCGCCATGGGCATCGACGACGACCTCGCGCACGCCTCCCTCCGCCTCACCGTGGGCAAGGGGAACACCGACGCGCAAGTCGACTACGTCCTGGAGCAGTTGCCGGGCATCGTCGAGCGGTTGCGGGCGCTCGCCCCGGGCTAACCCTCGTAGCGCTTGAAGATCACGCTGCCGTTCTGGCCCCCGAAGCCGAAACCGTTCGTCATCGCCGCGCGCACCGGCATCTCGCGCGCCTTGTTCGGCACGTAGTCGAGGTCGCACGCGGGGTCCGGGTTCTCCAGGTTGATGGTTGGCGGAACGAGGCCCTCGGCGATCGCGAGCACCGATGCCATCGCCCCCACGGCCCCCGCCCCGCCCAGCAGGTGCCCCACCATCGACTTCGTCGCGCTGATCGCCAGCGAGTTCGCGTGGTCGCCGAAGGCGACCTTGATCGCGAGCGTCTCGGAGACGTCGTTCAAAGGCGTTCCCGTGCCATGCGCGGAGATGCAGTCGATCTCCTCGGTGCCCATGCCCGCGGCCTCCAGGGCGGAGGTCATCGCCTGCGCGGCGCCGCTGCCGTCGTCCCGCGGGGCGGTGATGTGGAAGGCGTCGCTGCTGAGCGCGCCGCCCGCGATCTCCGCGTAGACCCGCGCTCCACGCTTCCGCGCCCGCTCCTCCGACTCGACCACGAACACCGATGCGCCCTCGCCGAACACGAACCCGTCACGGTCGCGGTCGAAGGGGCGCGAGGCGCCCTCGGGGTCGTCGTTGCGGCGGCTGAGCGCCTTCATGTTCGCTAGTCCCGCCACGGAGACGGGGTGGATCGCAGCCTCTCCGCCCCCGGCGATGACAACGTCGGCGAGGCCGCTCTCGATAAGCGCCTTCGCCTCGATGTAGCTGTAGAGCCCGCTCGCGCAGGCAGCCGTCGAGGCCAGTGTGGGCCCCCGCAGGCCGAGCTGCATCCCCACCTGGCAGGCGCCCATGTTCGGCGCCATCAGGGGCACGAAGAACGGGCTTACCCGTGCCGGCCCCTTGGCGATGTAGGTCTCCGTCTCGAGGAACGTATTGAGTACGCCCCCGGCGCCCGTGGCGATCGCCGCGGCTGCACGCGGACGCTCCTCCTCGCTCAGCTCCAGCCCTGCGTCCTCGGCCGCCTCGTGGGCCGCCGCCACGCAGAACTGGGCGAAACGCGACATCCGCCGCGCTGCCTTTGAGTCGACTCCCCGCGGCGAGAAGTCCTTGACCTCCCCGGCGATGCGCACCGGCAGGTCGCTCGCGTCGAACGCTTCGATGGCGCTGATGCCGGACGTTCCGGCGAGCAGGTTTCGCCACGACTCGGGCGCCGTGACGCCCACGGGCGTGACCGCTCCGATTCCTGTTACTAGCGCTCTGGTCATCAAACCGCTCCGTTCATGGCGCGGAAGATCACCGCGGCGTTGTGGCCGCCAAGCCCAACGGAGGTGCTCAACACCGTGCGTACGGGGCGGGATTTCGCCACGTTCGGCACGTAGTCGAGGTCACACTCGGGGTCCGGCGTCGTGTAGTTGATGGTGGGGGGCACTTTCTGGTCGCGGATGGCGAGGATGCAGGCGATCGCCTCGATCGACCCCGCCGCCGCCATCCCGTGCCCCGTGACGGGCTTCACCGAGCTCATTGAAACCCCGTACGCGGCTTCTCCCATGAGCTCCTTCACGACGAGCGTCTCGATGCGGTCGTTCAGCTTCGTGCCGCTGCCGTGGGGATTGATGTAGTCGAATTCGCTGGCGTCGATCTCCGCCTCGCGCAGGGCGCCCACGATCGAGCGGCGCAGGCCCCGCCCCGCCTCGTCGAGTGCGATCATGTCGTAGGCGTCGTTCGAGGTGCCCGAGCCCAGCAGCTCGCAGTAGATGTGCGCTCCCCGCGCACGGGCGTGCTCCTCGTTCTCGAGGATGAGCGCCCCAGCGCCCTCGCCCGCCGCGAAGCCGTCCCGGTTCAGGTCGAAGGGCTTGACCGCCCCCTGCGGGTTCTCGTTGTCGCTCGCGAGCGCGCGCATCGAGCACCAGGTCGCATGGAACACCGGCACGAGCACCGATTCGCAGCTCCCCGCGATGACAGCCGTGGCGTCGCCCCGCTGGATGGCGTGCGCCGCCGAGCCGATCGCGGCCGCGCCGGTCGCGCAGGCGCTCACGACGGCCACGTTGGGGCCCCGTGCGCCCGTGTGGATGGCGATATGTCCGCTGGCCGCGTCGACGACGAAATTGGCGATGAGGAACGGGGAGACCCGCCTCGGTCCGCGCGTCTGCAACGCCTGGTCACCCGCCCAGATCTCCTCGTAGCCGCCACCCCCGTTGCCGAAGATGATGCCAACGTCCTCGGAGTTCTCCTCGGTGATCTCGAGGCCGCTGTCGTCCAGCGCTTCGAGAACGGCATTCATGGCGAAGCGCACGCCCCTGTTCATGTGGCGCCGCTGCTTCGCGTCGATGCGCTCGTCGATCTCGAAGTCGCGTACTTCTGCCTGGATGCGCACGGGAAACGGTTCCGGGTCGAACAGGGTAATCGGGCCGACGCCGCTGCGACCCGCCAGCATCGATTGCCACGTCTCCTCGGCCGTGTTCCCGGCCGGGGTGACGGCGCCGACGCCCGTCACGACAACGCGGGGGCGAGTCACCGCGTGGCGCTCTCGACCGCGCTGAAGCGCTCGCTCAGCAGTCCGCTGCGATCGTCGCTCAGGCTCACGACGTTCGTCGTGGGGTCGATGCGACGCACCAGCTTGGTGAGCACGTTGCCCGGGCCGACTTCGACGAACAGGTCCGCCCCGAGTTCCTGCATGCGTTCCACGCCCCGCTGCCAGCGCACAACCGAGGTCAGCTGGTCGCGCAACTCGGCGTCGACTTCGTGCTTCGAACGCAGGACGTCGCCGTTGATGTTGCCGACGACGGGCGCCTGCGGCTCTCGCGGGGGGAAGTGGTCGAGCCAGCCGCTCATGGTTTCGCTCGCGCGCTGCATCAGCGGCGAGTGGGAGGCGATCGTGATGGGCAGCCGCACCACCTTGCGCGCGCCTGCTGCCTGGGCGGCGTCCATGGCCCGCTTCAGCGGTTCGATGGCGCCCGAGATGACGTTCTGGCCCTCGCAGTTGAGCGTCGCCACGCCGACGTATCCGTCGGTTCCGGTGGCCTCATCGCAGATGGCGAAGACGCTTTCTTCGGAGAGGCCGAGGATGGAGGCCATGCCGCCGGGGTTCTCCTGGCCCGCCTCGTCCATGGCCCGTCCCCGCTCCCGTACGAGGAGCAGGCCCTCTTCGAAGTCGAGCGAGCCCGCCGCCACGGCGGCCGTGAACTCGCCCATCGAGTGCCCGGCCATTACATGCGGTTGCAGCTTGCGGTCGATAGCGGCCCAGCGCTCCTTCAGCGCCTCAAGCCAGGCGATGGAGATAACGAAGGTCGCGGGCTGCTGGTTGATGGTGCGTTCGAGCTCTTCCGCCGGCCCTTCGAAGCAAAGCTTCGAGAGCTTCGTTTCCAGCACCTCGTCCGCCCGCCGGAAGACCTCCCGCGCCGCGCGGGACGCGTGATAGAGGCGCTCACCCATGCCAACGCTATGGGAGCCTTGACCGGGGAAAATAAGGGCGATTCGGCGCCAGTGACCGACGTCTCGCTGCATGAATCCTCGCCCCGCCCACGATTCCGTGCAGGGGCAGGCCCGAGGATAGCAGAGCCCACGTCAACACAATAGGGAAAGGTAAGGTTTAGAGAAGGCTTACCGGATCGATATCCACGCTCCAGCGACGCCCCAGCGTGACCTGGTCGAGCAGCGCCCGTGGGTCGCGGCCCCGCAGCAGGATGTGCCAGCGGTACTCCCCCCGCAGACGGCGCACGTAGGCTGGCGTCGGGCCGAGCACGTCGGGATCGGGCCAGCCCGCCGCGTCGCGCCGCGTGCGCAGCTCCGCCGCCACCTGCGAGGCGTGCTCCAGACCCCGCTCCTGGTTCGCGTGCCGGTAGGTGAGCCGCGCCAGGCGCGCGAACGGCGGGTAGCCGGCTCGCCGCCGGTGCTGCGCTTCGTTGGCGAAGAAGCCGGCGTAGTCGTGCTCGGCGGCGGCGCGGATGGGTGGCGCGTCCGGCTCGTACGTCTGGATGTAGACCTCCCCCTGCCGCTCCCGCCGACCTGCGCGGCCCGCCACCTGGCTCAGCAGCTGGAACGTGCGCTCGTGCGCGACGTAGTCCGGAAGGCTCAGGCCCACGTCCGCGTCGACCACGCCCACAACCGTCATGGCTGGCAGGTCGAGCCCCTTCGCCAGCATCTGCGTGCCCACCAGCACGTCGATCTCGCGCGCTTCCAGCGACTGAAGGATGCGCTCGTGGCTCCCCTTGCCGCTGGCGGCGTCGCTGTCCCAGCGAGCCACCCGCGCCCCCGGGAAGGCGCGCTTTGCCGCCTCCTCGATGCGCTGCGTCCCCACGCCGAAGGGCCGGTAGCGGGCGCTCCCGCACTCAGGGCAGGTCGTCTCCTGCGTGCGGCTGCGACCGCAGTGGTGGCAGAAGATGTGCGGGTGGAGCGGGTCGCGCGTGTCCAGGCCCATCGCCAGCGCGCACGATGGGCAGGTGGGAAGGTGGCCACACGCGCGACATAACAGGAAACGCGCCGCCCCCCGCCGGTTCACGAACAGGATCGACTGCTCCTCTTCCTCCAGCGCCCGCCGCAACGCGTTCTGCAGGGGCACGCTGAAGACGCCCCGGTTTCCCGCCTTCAGCTCCTCCCGCATGTCCACCACCCGCACGTCCGGGAGCGGCACGGTCTGCGTCTCGCCCCCCTCCATCCCCATCACCCGGGAGGGCAGATCGAGACGCGTCAGGGCGCCCACCTCCGAGCGGTGGTACGTGGTCACGTCCGGCGTTGCGCTGCCGAGCACGAGGGTCGCGCCGGTCAGGCGGCACAGCTCGGAGGCGGCGTCGCGGGTGTGGTAGCGGGGCTGCGGGTCGACCTGCTTGTAGGTCCATTCGTGCTCCTCGTCGAGCACCACCAGCCCGAGGTCCGCGATTGGTGCGAAGACGGCGCTCCGCGACCCCACCACCAGCCGCGCCTCCCCCCGCTGGATGCGGTACCACTGGTCGTACAGCTCCCCCGTGCTGAGGCTGGAGTGCAGCACCGCGATCTCCGCCGGGAACTGCTCGCCGTAGCGCCGGATCGCCTGCGGTGTCAGTGAGATTTCGGGCACGAGCACAATCACGCCCCGGCCCGCCGCCAGCGTCCGCCGCGCCAGCTCCAGGTAGACCTCCGTCTTGCCCGACCCCGTCACCCCGTGCAGCAGGTACTCGCCCGGCGCCCCGGTGATGGTCTCCACCACCGTCCCCTGCTCCGCCGTGAGCGTCGCCGGCGGGAGCGCTTCCTCCAGCCGCTCCGGGATGGGGTCCCGCTCGACGCGCGCCTCGTACTCCCGCAGCCACCCCTCCTCCGCCAGGTCGTCGAGATGCCGCCGCTGCGCCCCCAGCTCACGTATCTCCGTGAGCGTCGTGTCCCGCGCCTCCGCCAGCCGTTCGAGGATGCGCGCCGCCACCGATCGCGAGGATCGCTCGGCCAGCTCGCGCGCGTGCCGCCGCGCGAACTCGGGCTCCGCCGCCAGCGCCACCCGACGCTCCATGCGCGGACGTCCCGCCGGCCGCGCCAGTCCCTGCGCAACCGTCAGGTGGCCGCTCGTCTGCAGTCGTTTGAGCAGGTCCATCGGCACCTGTCCCAGCGACTCGCGCAGCGTGTCGAGCGCTGTCTGGCCGTTCTCCGCGAGGTACTGGAGCACGCGCTGGTCGGTGGGGTCGACGGGCAGGAGGAGGGGCACGTCCACCGGCGAGACGTTGGTCACCGAGCGCTGCCCGTACCCCGACGGCAGGCACGTCGTGACGCACTCCCACAGCGGCGCCAGGTACTGCTCGCTGAGCCACCGGGCCAGCGCCCGGTGGGGCCCGTCGAGCACCGGCTGTGGGTCGGCCACCGCCTCGATCGGACGCGCCTGCTGCTCGGGCGGCGTGTCCGTCTCGCCCAGCACGATGCCCTGCAGCACGCGGCTCCCGAAGGGCGCGAACACCGCCTGACCCAGCCGCACCTCCGCCCCCTCTGGGCGGGCATAGGTGAAGGGGTGGCGCGCGGGTTGTCCGCTGTTCACCGCCACCTCGACGAAGGCGCGTTCAACCAGCGGGAACGGCTCGGAATCGGCGGGACGCGGGTCGCTCGACACGGCTCCGGTAGGGTACCGGCTCCGCGCCCTGCTCAGGAGAAGGAAACGCAGGCCTTGCCGATCACCCGCAGCACGCTCTCCTGGTCGAAGCGCCGCTCGTAGTCCTCGGAGATCTCATCGATCGCGCGTCGCCCCTCGTCCCCCGGCGGCGCGTAGATGATGAGCAGCTTGCTTCCCTCGCGCAGCACCTCCCCGCTGGAGTCTCGCCACTGCCCGTTGCCCGAGAGCACCGTCAGCCCATCCGGGAACCGTGGCGTGACCGTGTCCGCCAGGAACTCCCGCCACGCCTCTCGGAGATCGTGCCGCCGTCGCCCTGGCTCAACCCGAAGAAGAGCCGGTACTCGGTCCAATGGTCCGTCCCCTCGGGACACGGCTTGCCCCCGCCCCACTCGTCGCAGCCCGCAAGCGCAACTGCAGCCAGGACCAGCGCAACAAGAGCGATGCCGGGAGCCCTCACGCCTTCAACCACGCCCCACGAACGGCATCTTCGTCGCCATCACCGTCAGCGTCAGCACGTTCGCGTCGAGGGGCAGGCTGGCCATGTAGAGCACCGCCTTCGCCACGTTCTCCACGTCCATCGTCGGTTCGGGGCGAACGCTCCCGTCCGGCTGCGGCATACCCCGCTCCATCTTCGCCGTCATCGGCGAGGTCGCGTTCCCGATGTCGATCTGCCCGCAGGCGATGTCGTACTCGCGCCCGTCTAGTGCCGTCGCCTTCGTGAGGCCGGTGATGGCGTGCTTCGTCGATGTGTAGGGCGCGGAGTTCGGCCGCGGTGTCGTCGCCGAGATGGAGCCGTTGTTGATGATGCGCCCGCCCTGCGGCTCCTGCGCCTTCATCACCCGGAACGCCTCCTGCGTGCACAGGAACGCCCCCGTCAGGTTCGTCTCGACCACCGCCTGCCACTGCTCGAACGTCAGCTCCTCGAGCGGGCGGGGCGGCGCCCCGATGCCGGCGTTGTTGAACAACACGTCGAGCCGCCCAAAGCGCTCGACCGTCCAGTCGAACAGTTCCTTCACGGAAGCCGGCTCGCGCACGTCCGTCGTGACCGCGATGGCGCGATCGCCGTCCGCCCCCGCTTCCGCGATCGTCGAGCGCAACGTCTGCGCCCGTCGCCCCGCCAGCGCCACCGAGTACCCCTCCCGCAGGAAGGCGAGCGACACCGCCCGCCCGATCCCTGAACCGGCCCCTGTGACGATCGCAACCGGACTCATGGCGCGAACCCTACCGCCCCGCTCCCGCCCGTGCCATCACGCCATCGCCTCCCGCGCGGTACAGTCAGGGCAACAGGAGAGATTCCATGAAGTCGGTCATCGTTGGTCTGGCCCGCACGCCCATCGGACGCTTCGGCGGGGGACTGAAGCCTCTCCAGGCGACGGATCTCGGCTCGGCTGCCATCGGCGGCGCACTCGACTCCGCCTCCGTCCCCCCGGACGCCGTAGACGAGGTCATCTTCGGGCATGTCGTGCAGGCTGGCGCCGGCCAGATCACGGCCCGGCAGGCTGCCAGCGGCGCCGGCATCCCCATGACCGTCCCCGCCACGACCATCAACAAGGTCTGCCTCTCCGGCCTCACCGCCATCGCCATGGCCGACCGTTCCATCCGCCTGGACGAGTCCAATGTCATCGTCGCGGGCGGCATGGAGTCGATGACCAACGCTCCCTACCTCCTCCCCGACGCCCGTTGGGGCGGCCGCCTCGGCCACGGCCCGCTCGTCGATGCGATGCAGCACGACGGGCTCTGGTGCGCCTTCGACGAGTGCTCCATGGGCGAGTCCGCCGATGCCAAGAACGAGGAACTCGGCATCTTCCGCGAGGAGCAGGACGAGTGGTCGGCGGCCAGTCACCAGCGCGCCGCCGCGGCCCGCGATAGCGGCCACTTCGCCAACGAGATCGTGCCGGTCGACGTCCCCGCCCGCCGTGGCGAAACCGTGCGCGTCGAGCACGACGAGGGGATCCGCGACACCGTCACCGCTGCGTCGCTGGGGGCCCTCCGGCCTGTCTTCACGCCGGAAGGCACGACCACGCCCGGCAATGCCTCCCAGATCAGCGACGGCGGCGCCGCCGTCATCGTCGCGAGCGAACAGGCTGCCGCCGACCTCGGCGCCGAGCCCATCGCCGAGGTCGTGTCCTACGGCCAGATCGCCGGCCCCGACGCCACCCTGCACGAGCGCCCCGCCCAGGCCATCAACGCCGCCCTCGACCGCGCCGGCCTCAGCGCTTCCGACCTCGATGTCGTCGAGATCAACGAGGCGTTCGCGTCCGTCGCGCTCTGGTCGGCGCGCATGCTCGACCTCGACCCCGAGTGCGTGAACCCGAACGGTGGCGCGGTCGCGCTCGGCCACCCCCTTGGCGCCACCGGCGCCCGCCTCATGGTCACGCTCCTGAACGAACTGCGGCGGCGCGGCGGCGGACTTGGCGCGGCCTCCCTCTGTGGCGGCGGGGGGCAGGGCGACGCGATCATCGTGCGCGTCGGCTAGGGGTTACGAACCGCGCTGCTCGGCGATCTCCAGCAGCTCGCGCGCCAGCGCCCGTCCCAGCCCCGGCCCGGCCTCGACCGGCCCTCCCACCTTCGAGCGCACGATGACGCCCTCCGGCGCAACCAGTCCGTGCAGCTTCAGCGTCGTGCCGAAGCTTTCCGCGTAGGCGGCTGCGGGATAGCTGCAGCCCGCTTCGAGGGCCGCCAGGAACGCCCGCTCCGCCGAGACCAGGCGCCGCAAATCCCGTTCGTCGATGGCGGCGAGCAGGCGTTGCGTCTCCGCGTCGTCGCGCCGGCACTCGACCGCGAGCGCGCCCTGTGCCGGGGCGGGCAGCATCTCTTCGAACCCGAACACGTGGCTCGCCCGCTCCGCCAGGCCCAATCGCTCCAGCCCCGCGATGGCAAAGAGCGCCGCGTCGTATTCGCCCGCATCCACCTTCTGCAGCCGTGTGTCCACGTTCCCCCGGATGGGACGCAGTTCGAGGTCGGGGCGGACGGCGAGCGTCTGCGCCGATCGGCGCGGGCTGCTGGTTCCGACGACCGCGCCCGCGGGTAGCCCCGCGAGCGTGGCGCCTTCCCGTGACACGAGCGCGTCGCGCGGGTCCGCGCGCTCGGGCACGGCGGCGATGACGAGCCCCTCGGGGCGAGCCGTCGGCAGGTCCTTGTAGCTATGCACCGCCACGTCCACCTCCCCTGCCAGCAGCGCATCCTGGATGGCGGAGGTGAACCACCCCGCGCCTTCCCCCGAGGTCAGCGGGCTCGTGCGGTCGCGGTCCCCGGCGGTCGTGATCTCGACCAGCTCGGCCGCGAGTTCCGGCCACGCCTCCCGCAGGCGGGCGGCCACGATCTCGGTCTGGATGAGCGCGAGGCGGCTCGCGCGCGTTCCGATGCGCAGCGTACTCACGGCCCCCCGCTGCTCGCGACCGGTCCCGGACTCGCCTCGCGCAGCGCCTCGGCTGCGGCCCGCACCGTCTGGTCGATGTCCGCCTCCGTTTGCGCCGCCGAGACGAACCACGCCTCGTACTGCGATGGCGCCAGCATCACGCGCCGCGCCAGCATCGCCGCGTGGAATCGCGCGAACGTGGCCGTGTCGCACTCCGCCGCCTCCGCGTAGTCCCGCGGTGGCGTGGGGCGGAAGAAGAGCGACAGCAGCGAGCCTCGCCGAACAACGCAGGCGTCCGCCTCGGAGCGCCGGACCGCCGTGTTGAGGCCGTTCTCGAGGTATTGCGCCAGCTCCTCGGCCCGCTGATAGGCACGGCCGTCGGAGAGCACGTCGAGGGTAGCTGTGCCGGCGGCCATCACCAGCGGGTTTCCGCTGAGGGTGCCCGCCTGGTACACCGGCCCTTCGGGCGCCAGCAACGACATCAGCTCCGCCCGGCCACCCAGCGCCCCCACCGGCAGCCCGCCCCCGATGACCTTGCCCAGGCAGACGATGTCCGCCTCCGGCAGCAGGCCGCTGAGCCCGTACCGCAGCCGGAACCCTGTAATGATCTCGTCGTTGATCAACAGCGCGCCGTGCTGGCGGGGAACGGTCTGGAGCGCCTCCAGGAAGGCGTCCCCGGGGGGCACCACGCCCATGTTTCCCGCCACCGGCTCGACGATGACTGCTGCCGTCTCGGCGCCGTGCGCCGCGAACCACTGCGTCAGTGCATTGGGGTCGTTGTAGGGAAGCACGGCCGTGCTCCCCGCGATCGACGCCGGCACGCCCGCCGAGTCGCTCAGCCCCAGCGTCGCGACCCCGCTTCCCGCCTTCACCAGCAGTCCGTCGCTGTGGCCGTGATAGCACCCCTCGAACTTGACCACGAGGTCGCGCCCCGTGGCCGCCCGCGCCAGCCGGATGGCCGTCATCGTCGCTTCCGTGCCCGAGTTCACGAAGCGCAGCCGTTCGAGCCCCGTGGCCTCGCTGATGCGCCTCCCCAGCTCAACCTCGCCCGGCGACAGCGCCCCGAAGGCCGTGCCGCCAGCCGCCGCCTCCCCGACCGCCGCCACCACCGCCGGATGCGCGTGTCCGAGGATGAGCGGCCCGTACGCTGCGACGTAATCGATGTACTCGGCCCCTTCCGTGTCGTAGAGCCGCGACCCCGCCGCGCGTGCGATCGGGACGGGCTCATCCGGGACCGCCCGGAACGAGCGCACGGGGCTGGAGACTCCGCCGGGGAAGAGCCAGCCTGCCTGCTCGCGCAGGTCGGCGTTACCCACGCCTGGCCCCGGCGGGCGTGAGCGCCAGGTAAGCCTCGCGAATCTCGTTCCCCGGGGTCGGGAAGTCGGCGAATGCCACCGACGCATCGGGCTCGGCCGGCTCAGGTGGGTCCGCCTGCCACAACGCGGCCTCCCGGCAGAGCGCGACCATGACGCTGCATGGCTCCGGACAGGGGGTCGCACCCTCGGGTGTGGTCGCGCCCGCCCATACGGGCGTGCGCACGCAGCGACCGCAGAGCACGTCGCGTGCCCGCTCCCGACCCTCGTCGTCGAGCTCCCCCGCGATGCGGTAGCGACCCCGCTGCCGCGCCACTACCTCCTCGAATGGCACGATCCGGAGCGTCCCTTGAACGGCCTGCTCCTGGTGGAGCAGCGCCTGGGGGTAGACCGCCTCAATTGCCGCTTCGGTTAGGCTACAGGGAAGGGAAACGCGCCAGTCGCCGGGCATCCTGCGCGCCCCGCTCAACGGGCGGTAGCGACCGTCGCCGTCGAAGCGCACGTGCTCCCGTAACGCCTCGACAGTGGGCTCCAGATCAACGGTTTTGGGCCCTGAACGCGGCCCCGAGAGCTCCACCCGTCCCTCCCGAAACGCCACCCCCACCTCCCCCAGCGTGAAGTCCCGCCGGGCCGCGATCGCTTCGGTCGCCATGGTGTGCACCGGGCCATTCTAGCGGTCGTCGCCCCGGCCATAGACGCGAACCCGTGCCCCGTCACATACTGCCCGCGCCCGCGCCGAACGGCAGGAGGTTCACGATGGGACAGTTCCAGCGCACGCAGGTCGGTAACGTCGAGCTCATCGCTCTCCAGGACAGCTGGGCGGCCATGCCCCCGTCGATGTTCTTCCCCGACGTTCCCACCGACGCATGGGCCCCCTACGGCGAGTTCCTCGACGGCGACGGCAACCTGACCCTCAACCTCGGTACCTGGCTGGTCGTCAGCGAAGGCAACACGATCCTCGTCGACACCGGCCTTGGCGGCCGCCCCGCCCCCATGCCCCTCAAGGAGGAGACCGCGCTCCCATCGGTGATGGAAGCCGCCGGCGTGAAGCCCGGCGATGTCGACATCGTTCTGTTCACCCATCTCCACTTCGACCACACCGGCTGGAACACGGTCGACGAGAACGGCGCCGCCGTGCCCCTCTTCGCCAACGCCCGCCACGTCGTGCAGCAAACCGAGTGGGATTACTGGACCGGCAGCGACGAACTGCGCGCCGCCGCCCAGTACGACAACTCCCTCGGACCCATCGAGTCGGCGGGTCTGCTCGACCTCGTCGAAGGCGAGCACGCCGTCACGAGCGAGCTTGTGACGGTCCCCACGCCGGGCCACACCCCCGGACACGTCTCCTTCGTGCTCGCCAGCGGCGGCGAGCGCGCCTACCTCATCGGCGACGCCGCCCACCAGCCAGTGCAGGTGCGCGAGGACGCCTGGTGCCCCGGCGCCGACGTCGACAAGGTCTCCTCAACGGCGAGCCGTAAGGCGCTCTTCGCCCGCATCGAGGAGGAAGGCGCGCTCATCGCCAGCGGCCACTTCCCCTTCCCCGGACTCGGCCACGCCGTCGCCGACGACGGTGGCCGCACCTGGCAGCCCGTCGCCTGAGCCCCATGGCCGGCGAGGGTGCGGACATCGAAGGGGTGGCCGGGGTCATCATCTGGACCGACCGGTATCCGGAGATGCTCGCCTTCTATCGTGACGTCCTCGGCCTGGCCCCCCGCAGCGAGAAGGCCGCATTCGCCAACTTCGAGTGGGGCGGCTTCCGCCTCAGCGTGGCCGCCCACGACGAGGTGCA
This sequence comes from Tepidiformaceae bacterium, assembly GCA_965214395.1. Lineage (GTDB taxonomy): Bacteria > Chloroflexota > Dehalococcoidia > Tepidiformales > Tepidiformaceae > UBA2991. Next base: position 2,161,710 of record OZ243954.1, on the reverse strand, counting down.
CGGCCCCGCCCGCGATCCGCTCCGCATCATGGTGCACCTCAAGGTGGCGGACATCGCCGCCACCCACCGCCGCCTGGTCGACCGCGGGGTGGCGTTCTCGCGCTCGCCCGAGCAGGAGCGATGGGGCGGCTGGGTCGCGACCTTCGTCGACCCCGACGGCAACACGCTCCAGTTGCTCCAGCTACCGGACTGAGGCTTCAGACCAGCGGCCAGGGATAGCTCCGGTGGGGACCGGGGGTCGGCATCGCGCGCGTGCGCAGCAGCCGGTCGGCCCGCCCCAGGAGCGCCCCCACCTCGCCGGGCGAGAGGAGCGCCGTTAGCGCTTCGGTTTGCTCATCGTCCCCCGCGACCGCCGTCGCCGCCCGCTCCACGTCGGCCAGCCACTCGTCCGAGATGGGCTGCTCCGCCCAGTCCCAGATCACCGTGCGCATCTTGTACTCCTGGTGGAAGCAGAGCCCGTGGTCGATCCCCCAGACGCGCCCCTGCTCATCGAGCAGGCAGTGCCCCCCCTTGCGGTCGGCGTTGTTCGCCACGAAGTCGAACACGGCCATGCGCTGCAACTGCGGAACGAGGGCCGGGTCATCGCGCTGCTCGAAAAAGTGCGAGGCCTGGTCGTGCGGCACGTAGAGCTGCAGCGACCCCACTCCCTGGGGCCCGTCCCGCACGACCGTCGGCGGGATGAACGACCACCCCAGCAGTTGCGCGAGCTGGTAGGCCGCCACCTCGCGCGCATAGAGCGTGCCCGTGGGGAAGTCCCACAGCGGCGTCTCCCCCGACTCCGGTTTGTAGACGGCTGCGATCTCCTGCCCGGCGCCGGTGCAGAGCTTCGCCAGGTAGACGTAGTTACTCGAGGACCAGAGCATCGTCAGGTCCTCGAAGTCCGCCTCCAGCAGGAGCCGTTCCGCCCCTTCCATGTCGACCTCGCGCGTCATGCGCGGCAGCGTAGCAGAGCGCCCGCCCCGTGGCCGTGGGCTAGACGGTGATGGTCCCTCGCAGGACCGTGATGGCGCTCCCCGCGATGCACACCGCCGTGGGCTCGTCCCCCTCGCCCTCCACCTCCACCTCGACGATGCCGGGGCGCCCCATGATGTGCCCCTGCTCGACGGTGTAGGCGGTCTCGCGCACGAGTCCGTAGCGCCACAGGTAGGCCGCCATCCCGCCCGTCGCGCTGCCTGTTACGGGGTCCTCCGAGACGCCGGACGATGGCCCGAAGTGCCGCGCGTGCGCCTTGTTCGCGGGGTCGTACGCCTCGGGGGTGAACACGTGCGTGCTGAAATAGTGCCCGACCCCCTCCAGGTCGCTCAGGTGCTGCAGGTCGGGCCGGATCCGCTCCAGCACCGCCAGCGACTTGACGGGCACCATCGCCTGCGGCGTCCCCGTACTGACCACCTGCACCGGGACGCCGTCGAGCATGTCCGCGGTCGTGATTCCGAGTGCCTGTGCGTACACGCTCCGGTCCAGCCTCCGCTGGAACTCCGGCGCCGCCTGCGTCATCACGATGCGCACGCCCCCGTCGTCCCTGCGCTCGATGTCGACGGGCAGGACGCCGATGCTCAGCTCCTGCACGATGCGGCGCGGCCCCTCGCCCAGCTCGATGCGTCCCTCCTCCACCAGCGTGTGCATGGTCGCGATCGTGGGGTGCCCCGCCAGCGGGATCTCCTTCAGGGGCGTGAAGAACCGTGCCTGGATGTCGGCCACGTCGGAGGGCGTCACGAACGATGTCTCGCTCAGGTTCAGCTCGCGCGCGATCGCCTGCATCTGCGCGTCGCTGAGCCCCTCCGCCCGGGTCACCACGCCGCAGGGATTCCCCGCGTACCGTTCGTTCGTGAAGGCGTCGACGATCTTGATCTCGTACTCAGGCATCGCGGCAGCGTAGCATCGCCCCATGTCCATACAAGAGCACGACCCGCTCGCGACCCGCGTTGGCGAGCTTCTCCTGGCCCGTGAGGCACGCGTGGCCGTCGCTGAAAGCACCGCTGGCGGGCTCATCTCCGCCCGGCTCATCAGCGTGTCCGGCGCCTCGAAGTGGTTCGACCGCGGCCTCGTCGCCTACACGATGCCTTCCAAGCAGGACACCCTCGGCGTCGATATCGACTTCCTCCGCGAGCACGGGACCGTCAGCCCCGCCGCCGTCTCCGCCATCGCCGAGTCCGTGCGCGAGCGCACCGGTACCGCCTACGTGATCGCCGAGAGCGGCATGGCCGGTCCCATCCCTGGACGCTCGGCCAAGCCCATTGGCGGTGTCTCCTTTGCCCTCGCCGGTCCCGACGGCACTGTCAGCGAGGAGGTGCACTTCAGCGGCTCGCGGGTGGCCATCATGGAGCAGATCGCCGAGCACGCCCTGCAGATGCTCGTCGCCGCCCTCGACTCTGGGGCCTAACTCGACCCTGGGCTAAGGTGAGGTCACCCCACCCCGCGCAGCCAGCGCGAGAATGGAACCATCCGTGCCTGCACCCGACCTCGACACCATCGTCTCCCTGGCCAAGCGCCGGGGTTTCGTCTTCCCCTCCGCCGAGATCTATGGCGGATTCGCCAATACCTACGACTACGGTCCCCTCGGCGTCGAGCTGAAACGCAACATCCGCGACGCCTGGTGGCGCGCCATGGTGCGCGAGCGCGACGACGTGGTCGGCATCGATGCCGCCATGCTCACGAACCCCGAGGTCTGGGTCGCCAGTGGTCACACGGCCGCCTTCAACGACCCCCTCGTCGACTGCAAGGACTGTCGCCAGCGCTTCCGCCCAGACCACATCGAGGAAGGGCAATACGGCGAGGTCGTGCGCGACGACGACGGCAACCTGCGCTGCCCCAGCTGCGGCGGCGAGCTCACCGAGCCCCGCCTCTTCAACCTCATGTTCCGCACGCAGGTGGGACCGGTGGTCGACGAGGGCTCCACCGCCTACCTGCCCCCGGAGACGGCCCAGGGCATGTTCGTCAACTTCGAGAACGTGCGCAGTTCGATGCGTCGCAAGCTCCCCTTCGGCATCGCCCAGACCCGCAACAGCTTCCGCAACGAGATCACGCCCGGCCGCTTCATCTTCCGCACGCTCGAGTTCGAGTGCATGGAGGTCGAGTTCTTCTGCCGCCCTGTCGACGCACCCGAGTGGCATCGCTACTGGATCGACGAGCGCCAGCGCTGGCACGCCGAGACCATCGGCATCGACCCCTCCCGCATCCGCATCCGCCCCCACACAGCGGAGGAGCTCTCCCACTACAGCGATGGCACCAGCGACATCGAGTACGAGTTCCCCTGGGGCTGGGGGGAGCTCGAGGGCATCGCCAATCGAACCGACTTCGACCTGAAGGCGCACAGCACCCACAGCGGCCAGGACCTCACCTACTTCGACGAGGAGACGCGCGAGCGTTTCACCCCCTACGTCATCGAGCCCGCCCTGGGCCTGACCCGGACGGTCGCGGTCGCGCTCATCGAGAACTACACCGTCGAGCCCGACGAGAAGGGCGACGAGCGCGTCGTGCTCAAGCTGCCCCCCACCATCGCCCCCATCAAGGTGGCGGTGCTGCCCCTCTCGAAGAAGCCCACCCTCACCCCCACCGCCAAACGCGTCCACGCGCTCATCCGCTCGCACTGGATGACCCAGTACGACGAGACGCAGTCGATCGGCCGCCGCTATCGCCGCCAGGACGAGATCGGCACGCCCCTCTGCGTCACCGTCGACTTCGACACGCTCGAGGACGAGGCCGTCACCATCCGCGAGCGCGATAGCCAAAAACAGGTGCGCGTCCCTATCGCCGGCCTCGTCGATGCCCTCCGCGAGCGCCTCCCCGGGGTCCGCTAGGGCGTAAGGCAGGGCCTGCAGTGAAGAGCGACGCGACGACGGTCGACGAGTACCTGGCGAGCCTGCCCGAGGACCGGCGGGAGGCACTAGAAGCGGTGCGCGGGGTCGTGCTGGAGAACCTGCCCGAAGGCTACGAGGAGTGCATCTCGTTTGGGATGATCAGCTACGTCGTGCCCCTCAGTCGCTATCCGGACACGTACAACGGGCAGCCCCTGGCGCTGGCGTCGCTCGCCTCCCAGAAGCGTCACATGGCCCTCTACCTGAACAACGTCTACAGCGACGCGGAGACGCGGGAGTGGTTCGCGGCTGCGTACGCGGCCACCGGTAAGCGACTGGACATGGGGAAGTCATGCGTGCGCTTCCGGCGCCTCGACAACCTCCCGCTGGACGTGGTCGCCCAGGCAATCGCCCGCACGAGCGTCGACGACTTCCTCGCGTTTTACGAGGCCGCCCGCAGTAAGACCAAACGGGGCTGAGGGCCTGCCCAACGGGCCTCCTGCTGCTCCGCTAACTGGCTGCGAACTCCCTGCAGGCAATGGCCCGGCCGAGGTCGTCGATCGCCTCGCGCAACATGCGCTGCAGCACCGCCTGCTCCTCCGGCGTCTCGTCGAGGAGCGCCTGCGCCCGGTCGAGCGTGTCCTGCTCGACCCGGTAGCTCGGGAAGAGCCCCCCGTAGAACACGGTTGCGAACTCGCGGTCGCGCTCCACGAAGATGCCGCCTACCTGCTCGAAGAACGCGTCCACATAGGGCGCCAGCAGGTCCGCCTGGTGCGTCCAGTTGAATCCGCTCAATGCAGCCTGGTTCAGGTAGCGCGAGCCGTACCCTTCGCCCGAGAAGCGCTCCCACGTCTCTGCCTTCACCCCGGCGTCGGGGATAGCGGTGCTGCAGCGAAGCTGCGCCCGTTGTCCCCGGTCGGAGGGGTCGCGCTCGGCTTCGGCGGCAACGCGCTCGGCCGCCCCCGCAATCCCGAAGGCGGTGTGGCGCGCCGCCACACCCCAGCGCATGTCCTGGTCCAGCTCGAAGCCCTCGATCATTTCCTCGCCGTCCGCCAGGCGGCCGATGTAGGCGAGGTCGTCCGGGTGCAGCGCGAGGCCCACGACCGACCGCGCCCAGATGATGCGCGTGTCCTCGTCATCGGCCGCCAGCAGCCCATCCCGGGCCGTCTCGAACAACAGGTGAGCCTCGGCGTCCCTTCGGTCTGCGGGCACGTAGGCGTTCCGGGCGGAAAGGGCGTGCCCGAGCACTGAGTCGACGAGCTCGATGTTGCGCTCGAACCCGATCTTCTCCCGCACGATCGCGAGGAAGTCGGTCGACTTGAGCTGCTGGTCGCGCACCATGCTCCAGAGCGTCGACCAGAGCTGCTGCCGCAGCAGGTCGTCCCCGACCCGCTCGATGTTCTCCCGTGCCCAGGCGACAGACTCGTCGTCGAGTGCGATCTTGGCGTAGGCGTGGTCGTTGTAGTTCGGGAATACGAGCGCCGGCCGCGCCCGGCCACGCGCAGCCTCGATCTCGGCGCTTTCGCTCTCCAGCACGGCCGGCACCGCCTCGATTGCGGTAGCGGTGCCGTCGTCCGTCAGCAGCCCGGTCTCCAGCGTGTGCGGCCGGATGGTGGGGTAGTCCGCCGGCGCGGTCTGGCTCAGTTCCAGCCGGGTCACGCGCTCCCCGTCGCTCTCCCAGTCGGCCCGGATCGTGTTCAGCGAGGAGGTTTCCAGCCACAGCCGCGACCACTCGCCCAGCTCCCGGCCGCTCCCCTCCTCCAGCGCCCCGAGGAAGTCGGACAGCGAGGCATTGCCGTAGTCGTACGTGCGGAAGTAGTGCCGCATTCCCTCCCGGAACCCGTCGATGCCGATCGTCGCAACGAGCTGCTTCAGGACCGAGGCGCCCTTGCCGTACGTGATGCCGTCGAAGTTCAGGAACGTCTCGTCGGTGTCGCGCACCGTGCCAGCGATGGGGTGCGTCGTGATGAGCTGGTCCTGCCGGTAGGCCCAGTTCTTGATGCCGTTGTTGAAGTCCTGCCAGCCGGACTGGAAGCGCGTCGCCCCCTCCATCGCCAGGTAGGACATGTACGTCGCGAAGCTCTCGTTCAGCCAGAGGTCGTTCCACCAGCGCATCGTCACCAGGTTCCCGAACCACATGTGCGCCATCTCGTGGAGGATCACCTCTGCCCGCCGCCGTCGCTGGTTCTCCGTCGGCGGATCGCGGTACACCATCGACTCGTTGAAGGTCACCGCCCCCACGTTCTCCATCGCCCCGTGATTGAACTCGGGAACGAAGATCTGGTCGTACTTGCCGAACGCGTAGGCGTAGTCGAAGAACTCCCCGAAGAAGTCGAGCCCCTGCCGCGTGATCGCGAACAGCTCGTCCGTATCGAGGTACTGCCCCATCGACTTCCGGCAGAGCAGGCCGAGGGGGATCCCGTTGTGCTCGTCCGTGGCTACGTGGTACGGCCCCGCGATCAGCGCGAACAGGTAGGTGCTGAAAGGAGGCGTCTCTGCGTACTGGCGCCGGATGCGGCCGTCCGCCAGCGTCTCCGCCGAAACCTCCTGCGAGTTCGCCGTCAGTGTCCACTCCGCCGAGGCTGTCACCGTGAGCCGGTAGCGGGCCTTGATGTCGGGCTGGTCGAAGCAGGGGAACAGCCGGTGCGCATCGAACGGCTCGAAGTTCGTGTACAGGTACTCCTCGCCGTCTTCTGGATCGACAAACTGGTGGAGGCCGTCGCCGCCGTGGTCGTAGTCGTTCTCGTACTCGATGCGCAGCGTGTTCGAGGCCGCGAGCGCAGCCCCGGGAAGCGTGAGCTCCCGCCCCCGCCACTCGAACTCGACCGCTTCGCCGTTCAGCTCCAGCAGGTCGATGCGCTTCCCCCGAAAATTCAGCATCAGGTCGCCATCGCCGCTCTGGTCGAACGTGATTGTGACGGCGCCGCCGTACGTGGGCGCGCCCTTGGTCAGGTCGAGGGCCAGCACGTAGCGGCAGTTGGAGACGCGCTCCGCCCGCGCTGAGGCGTCGGTCTCGGTGAGGATGTCGCGTTCCTGGGTAAGGATGGGCTCGGTCACGGGGTTCCTCGCTTCTCTCGCTGGGTGGCCCGCCAAGGCTACCGCCCGCCGCTCTCAGCGTCAGGCGGGGCGCTCCTGTCCCGCGTTCGTGACGCGGGGTACAATCGCCCAAGCTCAGCCCGAGGTGTCCCGCTTCCATGCCCAACAGTGACGTTGTCGAGGCGCTCGTCACCGCCATCAACTACGACCGCTTCGACCAAATCCAGGCGCTGCACCATCCGGGGGTCGTCTTCCACTCCTTCCGAAGCCCCATGCTGCGAGACAGCGTGGCCGTGCGTGACTTCCACCGTGAGCTCCTGCAGCGCTACGCCGACTGCACCTACACGGACGCCGAGTCCGTCGAGGACGGCGGTGCAACCGCCCTGCGCGCCACCATCGAGGCCAAGGGGTACGACTGGCGCGCCTTCCAGCAGCGTGTGCTCGACATCGTCCGCGTCGAGGACGACCTCATCGTCGACCGCCGCCTCTACGGGATGATGCGCGACATCGAGCTCGACAAGCCGGCGCTCGCCGCCATGGACGCCGCCAACGCTTTCCGCGGCGGCTCCCCGCGTTCGACGCGAAGGCTCGTGCGCGGCCTTTACGAGAAGCTCATCGCTGGCGACCGCGACGAAGTGGCGGACTCGCTCGACGAGAAGGTCGCCCTCATCGATTCCGTCTACGGCATTGTTTCCGGCGTCGATGCGGTGCTCGACCTCTTGGAGGCGACGCCCCGCCCCGCCTTCGGCTATCCCCGCCTCACGGCCGTGGTTGCCGGCGAGAAGGACGCCGCCGTCGAGATTGCGATCGACCCCGCCCGCCCCCGCATCGCCGACTGGGTGCGCCTCGTGGAGGGCAAGGTGAAGGTCATCGAGCGGCACTGGATGCTGCGCGAGATCGGCATCAACCCCTTCGTGGAATACAGCCGCGACCGCCACAGCCGCCAGGTGATCCTGCCCAAATAGTCCGCCCCGGCCCTTCCGCCGCGGCCCAACCCCAAAGGAGTGCCCGCATGGCCACGATGTACTACGACGACGACGCCGATCTTGGACTGCTGAAGGACCGCAAGATCGCGGTCATCGGCTTCGGTTCGCAGGGCCACGCTCACGCCCTCAACCTGCACGAGTCCGGTCTCGATGTGCGCGTTGGCCTCTATCCGGGTTCGCGCTCGTGGAGCTCCGTCGAGGAGTCGGGCCTTCGCGTCGGCACCGTCGAGGACGTCTCTCGCGAGGCCGACATCATCATGGTGCTCATCCCCGACCACCTGCAGCGCAGCGTCTACGAGAAGGCGATTGAGCCGGGCCTGGCCGAGGGCAAGATGCTGATGTTCGCCCACGGCTTCAACATCCACTTCCAGCAGATTGACCCGCCCGACTTCGTCGACGTCACGATGATTGCGCCGAAGGGCCCCGGGCACCTCGTGCGCCGCGTCTTCACCGAGGGCGGCGGCGTTCCCTGCCTGCTGGCCGTCCACCAGGACTCCAGCGAGGTGGCGAAGCAGGTTGCCCTCGCCTACGCCAAGGGCATCGGAGGCACGCGCGGCGGCGTCCTTGAGACCACCTTCCTCGAGGAGACCGAAACGGACCTCTTCGGCGAGCAGGTTATTCTCTGTGGCGGCCTCTCCTCGCTGATCAAGGCCTCCTTCGAGACGCTCGTCGAGGCTGGCTACCAGCCCGAGAGCGCCTTCTTCGAGACGATGCACGAGCTCAAGCTCATCGTGGACCTGATCTATGAAGGCGGGCTCGCGAACATGCGCTATTCCATCAGCGACACCGCCGAATACGGCGACTACAGCCGCGGTCCCCGCATCATCACCGACGAGACCCGCACTGAGATGCGCCGCATCCTTGAGGAGATCCAGTCGGGCCAGTTTGCCAAAGAGTTCATCCTGGAGAACATGTCGGGTCGCTCCAGTTTCCTCGCCATGCGCCGCCGCGACGCGAACCACCAGGTCGAGCAGGTCGGCGCGGAGATGCGCGGCATGATGTCCTGGCTCAACCAGGACGGCTAGGCGGGGCGCCTTTCGACCGGCGGCCTTGGTTGGTTCCTAGAGGCGTTCGAGGGCGGCGAGGACCGCAACTCCTGCAACCATGAGGGCGCCAAATCGAAGAGTCAGGCGCAATTCCAACGCCTGAAGTCCCCCCTGCAGATCGACCTTGGTGGCGAAGGCGTGTAGGTCATCTTTCCTCGCAAACCCTTCGAGGTCGTCCTTCGTCGCGAAACGCTCAAGGTCATCCTTGGTCGCGAAACGCCCAAGGTCATCCTTCGTCGCGAACGCCTGCATCTCGGTGCGGAGCGTCTGAAGGTCGTCTTTCGTCGCGAAACGCTCAAGGTCATCCTTGGTTGCGAACGCCTGCATCTCGGTGCGGAGCGCCTGGAGGTCATCCCTGGTCGCGAGCGGCTCAATATCCCGCTGTGTGACAAGTGACTCGTGCCCGTCGCCGTAGACGTCGAAGAGGGCCTCGGTTTGCGCTTCGCTAAACCCGCTCCCTGTGAGCCGCGTGAACGACTGGTGCGACATGCCCCTATGCTACAGGACAATCAATAGAGAGGGCAATGAGGTCTGTCGAACCGGAACAAAGAAGGGGTGGCCCATGGGCCACCCCTTCCGCATCGGTCCCGTGAGCCGCGCGCTAGACGCGGTGGCACCAGACCCAGTGCTCCTTGCCCCCCGTGCCGACGTTGCGCCACTCGGGGATCTCCTCGCGGCACTGGTCGACGGCGATCGGGCAGCGCGTGTTGAACACGCAGCCCGGAGGCGGCGAAAGCGGGCTGGGAACGTCGCCCAGCAGGATGATGCGCTCCCGCTCGCGCTCCACCTCGGGATCCGGAATCGGAACCGCCGAGAGCAGCGCCTTCGTGTACGGGTGCAGCGGGTCGTCGAAGATCGTGTCGCGGTCGGTGAGCTCCATGATGTGCCCGAGGTACATCACGGCCACGCGATCGCTGATGTGGCGGACAACCGAGAGGTCGTGCGCGATGAACAGGTACGTGAGGTTGAATTCCTCCTGCAGGTCCTGCAGCAGGTTGATGATCTGCGCCTGGATCGACACGTCGAGCGCCGAGACCGGCTCGTCGCAGACGATGAACTCGGGCTCGACCGCGAGGGCGCGGGCGATACCGATACGCTGCCGCTGGCCGCCCGAGAACTCGTGCGGATAGCGGCTGGCGAAGTACGGGTTCAGCCCGACCGTCTGCAGCAGGCTGTGCACGCGATCGCGCTTCTCCTGCCCGCGAGCCAGGTTGTGAATGGTGATCGGCTCCGAGACGATCGACCCGACCGACATACGCGGGTTCAGGCTCGCGTACGGGTCCTGGAAGATCATCTGCATGCGGCGCCGGTAGGTGCGCAGCGAGCGGCCACGCACCTGCGTCAGGTCCGTGCCCCCGAAGTGCACCGAGCCTGCCGTGGGCCGGTTCAGCTGCAGGATGGCCTTGCCGGTGGTGCTCTTGCCGCAGCCGGACTCGCCCACGAGACCCAGGGTCTCGCCACGCTTCACGTTGAAGGTGACGCCGTCGACCGCCTTCACGTCGGCTACGCGCCGCTGGAAGATCAGTCCCGCCGTTACCGGGAAGTAGACCTCAAGGTCCTCGACCGAGAGGAGAGCGTCCCCGGAGCCGTTGCTCATGGTCGCTTCTTCGACGGTGCTAGCTTGTTGTGACAACTGGCTGCTCCCTTCCGACGTTCTGCCACTCCCAGCAGGCCGCCTGGTGTTCGCCTTCCACCTGGACGGTGTCCGGATACTGTGCGAGGCACTGGTCCGTGCGCCAGTCGCACCGCGGGTAGAAGCTGCAGCCCTCTGGCAGGTGCGCCAGGTCGGGCGGCAGGCCCTCAATGGGGATCAGCTTCTCCTGCCGGAGCTCATCGAGCCGCGGCACCGAGTTCAGCAAACCCACCGTGTAGGGATGCTTCGGGTTGGAGTAGAGCTCATGCGCGTCCGCCCGCTCGATGACCTTGCCGGCGTACATCACGTTCACCCGGTCGGCGTAGCGAGCAACCACGCCCAGGTTGTGCGTGATGATGATGACCGCCGTACCGAACTCGCGGCTGAGCCGGGCCATGACCTCAAGGATCTGGGCCTGGATCGTCACGTCCAGCGCTGTCGTGGGCTCATCCGCCAGCAGGATCTTCGGGTTGCAGCTCATCGCCATCGCGATCATCACGCGCTGGCGCATGCCCCCCGAGAACTGGTGCGGGTAGTCGTCGATGCGGCTCCGTGCGGCGGGAATACCCACCAGTTCCAGCAGCTCGACCGCGCGCTCGCGAGCGGCCCGGCCCCGGAGGTCCTGGTGCAGCTCCAGCGACTCGGTGATCTGCCGCCCGATCGTGAGCACGGGATTGAGCGACGTCATCGGCTCCTGGAACACCATCGCGATGTCGTTCCCGCGGATGCGCCGCATCTCGTTCTCATCGAGCTTCAGCAGATCACGTCCCTGGAACATGATTTCGCCGGAGACGATTTTCCCTGGGGGTGAGGGGATCAGGCGCAGGATTGAAAGCGCCGAGACGCTCTTCCCGCAACCCGACTCGCCCACAAGCCCCAGCGTCTCGCCCTCCTCCACCGAGTAGGACGTGCCGTCAACTGCCTTGACGACGCCCTCCTGCGTGTAGAAGTACGTCCGAAGATCATTTACCTCAAGAAGCGCCATGACGCCCCCTTTCGCCTGTCTCGGATTTGCCTGCGTCCGCTCTGACGAGTGACGGGTCCCCCATGGGGCCATGGGGAAGAGGAGATTCGAACTCCTACGCCTTGCGGCACATGATCCTAAATCATGCTCGTCTGCCAATTCCGACACTTCCCCGGTCCTGGGCCAAATGGCGAACCATCCGGCGAGACCTCTCTGGAGTGGTGAGCCGCGAAGGACTCGAACCTTCAACCTAGTGATTAAGAGTCACTTGCTCTGCCAATTGAGCTAGCGGCCCCCCAAGGTCTGCCGCAGTATAACGAAGCGCCTTCACGCGCGACAACAACTCGGGAAACGAGTTTGAAACCTCCCGAAGCCGTCAGCCGGCTCTGCCAAGCAGCTCGATCACCTCGTCCACGGCTGCTACGCGCCAGTTTGCCCACGTCTCGCTCGTGCGCTGCCACTCCAGGTAGCGCTCGCGCCCTTCCGCCCGCGCCTGCTGGATTTCTTCCTCGCTGGGCTCGTGGCCGAGGCGCTGGGCGATTGCCTCCGGGCGCATGTCGCCGAGCACTTCGTAGAGCTGGTCCATCTGCTCGTTCGCGAGCACCGGCCGCTCGATGAAGTGGCCCAGCTCGATGTGCTCGGCGTTGTAGAAGACGTAGACGGGAATGGATTCGAACTCCCCGTCCTTCAGGTACTCGGCGATCATGTCCTTGTTCTGGTCCCGCTCGAAGATGCGCACCTCGATCCCCAGCGCCTCCGCGATGCGCACACCCACCGGCATGCCCCGGTACACGTCCGGACACCAGTCCTCGCCGATGATCACCATATGGTCGGGGCCGTTTGGCTGCGATGACAACTCACTCAGGGCTGCCTGCTGCTCCTCGCTGATGACCAGGCCCCCGTAGTTGTCGTCGAACTGCTCGCGGTTGCGAATGCCCGACTCGATGTACTCCTCGTAGGTCTTGCCCTGCGCGAAGCGCTCCCGCGTGATAACGGATTCGGTTGCCTGAGCCACTGTGGCCTCCCTTGTCGTGTTCCCTGTGGGTTCAGCCTATCGGCGGCAGGCTGGCGCTACAACTCGCCCCGCTCCGAGGCCTTCGCCCGCTCCCACAATTCGTCCAGACCCTCAATGCGCGTCTCGTTCAGGTCGAGCGATCGCTCCGTGGCGTACTGCTCCACCAGTCCGAAACGGCGCCGGAACTTCCCGTTCGCTCGCCGCAGCGCCTGCTCGCCGTCGACCCCCATCGTCGCCGCGATGTGCGCGATCACGAACAGCACGTCGCCGAACTCCTCCTCCCGGTCGGCCTCCGTCTCCGCCAGGGCCAGCTCGGCGATCTCCTCCGCGAGCTTCTCCAGCGGCCCGTTGATGTCGGGCCAGTCGAACCCGGCTCGCCGGGCGCGCCCCTGGATCGTCTGCGATTCCGCCAGCGCCGGCAGCGTGGTCGGGACGCCGTCAAGGCGAGACCCGTCAGGGCGCTCCTTCTGCTTCAGGACGTCCCAGCTCTCGCGCACGTCCTCCGCCGTCTCCGCCGTGCCGTCGGCGAAGACGTGCGGGTGCCTTGCCACGAGCTTGGAGGCGATGCGGGAGTACACGTCGCCAAACTCGAACTCGCCCAGACGCTCCGCCACGGCCGCGTGCATCAACACCTGCAGGAGCACGTCGCCCAACTCCTCGGCGATCGAATCCGCCTCGCCCGAGTCGATCGCTTCGAGCAATTCGTAGCTCTCCTCCAGCAGGTGCGGCCGCAGCGATTCGTGCGTCTGTTCCCGGTCCCACGGACACCCGTCCGGCCCGTGCAGGCGCCGGATGATCGCTTCCAGCGCTTCGAACTGCCGCAGGTCGTCGGGGACGGAGTCTGGGCTCGATTCCGTGACCATGCCTGCAGTCTACGCGGCGCCGTGTGGCCCCCGACCGAAGCTCGGTAGGACACAGCGTTCCCACGGGCGACAATGGACCGATGAGCGAAGCACAGCGGACCTGGGGCGGTCGCTTCGAGGGGTCGATGGATGACCTCACGCGCGACTACACCGCGGGTGTTGATCGGGACCTGTACGAGCACGACATCGCTGGCTCGGTCGCCCACGCGCGCATGCTCGGGGCCACGGGCATCATCCCCGAGGACGAGGCCGCGGCGATCATCGCGGGGCTCGCCCGCGTGCTCGAACGCTTCCGCGCGGGCGAAGTCGAGTGGCGCCCGGAGCTCGAGGACATCCACACCCACGTCGAGGCGCTCCTCCGCGAAGACATCGGGACGGCTGCCGGCCGCCTGCACACCGCCCGCTCGCGCAACGACCAGGTCTCGCTGCTGAACCGCATGCTCGTGTGCGAGCAGTGCGACCTGGCCGCCACCGCCGCCGAATCCCTCATCGAGGCGCTCTGCGACCTCGCGCTGGCGCACGCTGCCGACCCGATGCCGGGCTACACCCACCTGCAGCGGGCCCAGCCCGTGACCCTCGGTCACCACCTGCTTGCCTACGGCGAGATGCTGCTGCGCGACCGCGACCGCTTCCGCGACTGCCGCGACCGCGCGAACGTGCTGCCTCTCGGCTCGGGTGCCCTTTCCGGCTCGCCCTACCCCCTCGACCGCGAGATGGTCGCGCGGGAGCTCGGTTTCGACACCGTCTCCCGCAACAGCCTCGATGCCGTCGCCGACCGCGACTTCGCCATCGAGTTCCTGTCCGCCTGCGCCATCACGCAGACGCATCTCTCGCGCCTGGCCGAGGAGATCGTGATCTGGTCGTCCGCCGAGTTCGCCTTCGTGCGCCTTCCCGATGCCTTCGCGACGGGCTCCAGCATGATGCCCCAGAAGAAGAACGCCGATGTTGCCGAGTTGGCCCGCGGGCGCACCGGGCGCGTCTTCGGCGAGCTCGTGAACCTGTTGACGAACCTCAAGGGCCAGCCCCTCGCCTATAACCGCGACCTGCAGGAAGACAAGGCAGCCATCCTCAACGCAGCGGCGGTTGTCGTGCCCACGCTTCGCATCTTCGCGGCGATGGTCCCCGCCCTGGAGTTCGACCTGCCCCGGATGCGCGACGCCGCTTCCGGTGGCTTCGCCCTCGCCACCGATGTCGCCGACTACCTCGTGCGCAAGGGCCTGCCCTTCCGCGAGGCCCACGCCGTCACCGGCAGCCTCGTGCGCGAGGCCGAGGAACGCGGCTGCGAGCTACACGAGCTCCCGTTCGAGGTTTACACCGCTGCCAGCACGCTTTTCGAGCGCGATGTCCTCCAGATAGACGTCGACTCAGCCCTCGCCGCCCGCGACGCCATCGGCGGCACCGCCCCCGCCCGCGTCCGCGAAGCCGCCGCGGCCCTCCGCCGCGACGTGGGTGGCTAGTCCAGCTGCGCGACTAGCCCCGTCGTCGCCTCAGCCGCCGCGACGACGCGCTCGCGTTCGTCGTCTGACAGCTCCAGCTCGAAGGTGCGCTGGATGCCGCCCTCGCCGAGTTGCACGACCGTGCCCGAGAACACGCCCTCGATCCCGTACTCGCCCTGGTGCAGCGTTGAGCAGGGCATCAGGCGGCGCTGGTCGAGCAGGATCGACGTGACCATCGCGATCGTCCCCGCCGAGGGGGCGTAGTAGGCGCTGCCGACGCCCATCAATTCGCCGATTTCCGCCCCGCCCCGCATCGTCCGGCCCACCACCTCGTCGATCTTCTCGGCCGGCAAGAGCTTCGTCAGGGGCACACCCCCGACCCGTGTTTGCGACACTACCGGCACCATCGTCGTGTCCGTGTGCCCGCCGATGACGAAGCCGTGAACGTCCTGCGGCGACACGCCGCAGGCGTCGGCCACGAAGTGGCGGTAACGCGCGCTGTCGAGAGCGCCGCCCTGGCCGATGACCCGCTCCCGCGGGAAGCCGCTCGCCTCAAGGACGACGTGGCACATCGCGTCCATCGGGTTCGAGAAGATGACGAGTGCTGCGTCCGGCGATGCCTTCGCCGCATCCGCCACCTTAGCGCGCACGATCGCGGCGTTGCTGTTCAGCAACTCCTCGCGGCTCATGCCCGGCCGGCGGGGCGCTCCCGCGGTCACGATCACCACATCCGACCCGGCCGTCTCGTCCCAGCCGTCGGTCGCGCTGATGGAGGCGCTGAAGCCGCTCCATGCCGCTGCCTGCGACTCATCCAGCGCCTTGCCGAAGTGCATCGTCTTGGCGAACTGGGGGTCGTCCTGCAGGACGACGTCGCAGATGTCCCGCTCAATGAGCCGCTGCGCCATGGCGCCGCCGGTCATACCGGCGCCAACGATCGTGACTTTCTTCCGTGCCATCGTGTGTCCTCTTTTGGGGGTGCGAGATTGTGCCGCGAGACTAGCACGCGCCTCCCCTAGAGACCGCCGGCCGCGTTCCTGAAGCTCGCAGCGCGGGCAGCCCATACACTGGGCTCGTGGATCAGTCCCGCATCCGCAACTTCTGCATCATCGCCCACATCGATCACGGTAAGTCGACGCTCGCCGATCGCTTCCTGGAGGTGACCGAGACGGTGGCCGTGCGCGCCATGGCCGACCAGGTGCTCGACACCATGGACCTCGAGCGCGAGCGGGGCATCACCATCAAGGCCGCCGCCGCCCGCATGGCCTACCGCGCCGCCGACGGTGAGGAATACCAGTACAACCTCATCGACACCCCCGGCCACGTCGACTTCACCTACGAGGTCTCCCGTTCGCTGGCCGCCTGCGAGGGCGCCATCCTCGTCGTGGACGCCTCCCAGGGCATCGAGGCGCAGACGCTCGCCAACGTCTACCTGGCCCTCGACCAGGGGCTCACACTCATCCCCGTGATCAACAAGATCGACCTCCCCCACGCCGAGACCGAACGCGTCGCCCACGAGTTGGAGCGCGTCATCGGCTTCGCCAGCGAGGAGATCATCTTCGCGAGCGCGAAAGAGGGGAGCGGCATCGCCGAGATCCTCGAGGCCGTCTGCGAGCGCGTCCCACCCCCGACGGGCGACCGCTCGTCCGAGCTCAAGGCGCTGATCTTCGATTCCAAGTACGACGCCTATAAGGGTGTGCTCGCCCACGTGCGCGTGATGGAAGGTGAGATGCAGGGCCGCTCCGACCTGCGCCTGATGCAGACGGGTAAGAGCTTCGAGCCGCTTGAGTTCGGCATCTTCGCGCCCGCGTTGAGTCCCCTTGCGGGCCTGGCCGCGGGCGAAGTCGGATACATCGCGACCGGCCTCAAGGAGGTCGCCGACTGCCGCGTGGGCGACACCGTCACCCTCGCCGCCGCCGCCGCCCTCGAACCCCTGCCCGGTTACCGCCAGGCCAAGCCGATGGTCTTCGCCGGCATCTATCCGACGGACTCCGACCAGTACCAGGAGCTGCGCGAGGCGCTGGAGCGCCTCGCCCTCAACGACGCCTCGCTCGTCTACGAACCCGAGTCGTCAGCGGCCCTCGGGTTCGGTTTTCGCTGCGGATTCCTCGGCCTCCTGCACCTCGAAATCGTGGTGGAGCGGCTGGAGCGCGAGTACGACCTCGGCCTCCTCACCACCGCCCCCAGCGTCGAGTATGAGGTCGAGTTGAGCTCGGGCGAGGTGGTCGCCATCGAGAACCCCTCCCTCCTTCCCAACCCCTCCCGCACCGAGGAGATACGCGAGCCCTGGGCGAACATCGACGTGGTCACGCCCAGCCGCCATATCGGCCAGGTCATGGAGCTCGTGACGAGTCGCCGCGGCGGCTTCCTGCGCATGGAGTACCTCGAGCCCGAGAACGACCTCGCCCCCGGCGAGGCGCGTGTGCTCCTCGCCTACGAGATCCCCATGGCCGAGATTCTCGTCGACTTTTACGACAGCCTGAAGGGCTCCACGAGCGGCTACGCCAGCCTCGACTACCAGCCCGCCGGCTACCGCGCCGCCTCGCTCGTCAAGGTCGACGTGCTCGTGAACGGCCAGGTGGTCGATGCGCTCTCCATCATCACCCACCGCGAGAATGCCACCCGCGAGGGCCGCTCGCTCGTGCTGAAGCTGCGCAGCCTCATCCCCCGGCAGATGTTCGATGTGCCCCTGCAGGCCGCGATCGGTGGCCGTATCATTGCCCGCGAGACGGTCCGCGCGCTGCGCAAGAACGTCCTCGCCAAGTGCTACGGTGGCGACATAACGCGAAAGCGGAAGCTGCTCGAAAAGCAGGCCGAGGGCAAGAAGCGCATGAAGCGCGTCGGCAACGTGGAAATTCCGCAGGAGGCCTTCATGGCCGTCCTGCAGCTTCGCGAGGACTAGGAGAAAGAGATGATCAAGGCGTTCGTGCTTATCGTCGTCGACCCGGCAGAGACCCAGCGCGTATTCGATTCCCTGCAGGATGTCGACGGTATCGCCGAGGTCTACCAGGTGATGGGCCCCTACGACATCGTGGCCGTCATCGAGGCGCCCAGCATCACGCAGGTGCCGGCCCTCATCAGCCAGCACATCCGCGTGGTCGAAGGCATCGAGAGCACCACGACCTGCGTCACCTTCCCGGACTCCTAGGGTGCCAGGCTCTTCGGCCGATAAATCTCGGCTCGACCGCGGGTTGGCGCGCCGGAAGGCCGCAGTCGAACGGCTGGCTCGGCTGGAAGTCGAAACTCCTCCGGATCCGGAGACGCTGTCACGTGAACTCGAGGACAAGTACGGCCCGGGGGGGCTTCCCCCCGACATCCCTGGTTCTGTCGGCTAGAAGATGCTGGCGTCCCCAGCCTCTTCCGCCTCGCCGACCGCCTGCTCCGTCGTGATCAGTCCCCGGCCGTGGATAAGGCGCCGCCCGGCGGCCTCGAACGGTGTTGCGCCTTCGGCGTCGGTACCCAGCGCGCGCTGCACCAACGAGAACAGCGTCTCCCCCGTGATCAGTGCGTAACCATAGTTCTCGCAGGCGATGCGAAGCGCGTCGCTGAACTGGTCCTTCCGTGCCGTCGGGGTGATGGTGCGCTTCCCGTTCACCACGACGATGCCCCTGAGCTGCTCCCCCTCCTCGAGCAGGCGCCGCTCGAGCCGCCGCTGGAGCCGCACGTACGGCCATTCGGCTACACCCTCGCGATCGCTTTCCACCTCGACCAGTGCGGTGTGCTCCCCCTCCGTGACCGCCAGGCCGTCGTCTGCGGTTGTCGCCTCGAGTCCGAGGAGCGCCAGGGCGTCCTGGACGGCGCCCACAAAGGCCGGGCCGGTGGCCCACAGGAGCCGCCGGTGGGCGGTCAGCAGGTCGAGTCGCTCGCGTACCGCCGCCGTTCTTGCCGCTGCCGCCGACTCCGCCTCCTCCAGTTCCGCCAGTTCCGCCTCGATCTGTTCCGAACCAGGCAGCGCGTGCGTGCGTGCCCACCCGGGAGCTTCCTCGGAGACGGCGCCCGCGGCGACCTCGGTCATCGCGTCGACCAGCGCCTGGGCCAGCTTCGTGCGGATGTTCCCGGTGACACTCGCGAACACGGGCGTCACCACCACGCGCCCCGCGAGCACCTTGAACTCGGCCGCGATGGGCACATTCGAGCCGCCCGTCGCGATCACGTGCCCTTCCCGGCCCGCAGTCGCGACCGCCGGATGCAGGACGGCGCGGTAGGTGATGTGCCGCCGGTACTCGCGCAGCACCCCGCTGAGCGGATGCCGGTCGTCGGCGATGCGGACGGTCTTGCCCTCACCGGCCCGCAGGTTGGGCGGGTTCCAGCTGCCGCCCTGGGGCGCCGGCAGCCAGCTGTAGCGGTCGAACCCCTCGAAGCCGATGACCCCCGGGAGGACGGCGTTTGGCCGCCCGACTACGAAGAGCGTGCCCCCCTGCTCGAGGAAGCGCTCCGCTTCCTCCGCCCGCCGCAGGAGCTGGTCCGCGGCCGAGACCTGCGTCGCCGTCGTCGCCCCGTTGACCACCTCCCGCCCGTCCTGCGCGACGAAGGGGCGCTCCCCTTCGAGCAGCTGTTGGACTGCTCCCGTGATCGCTTCCGGGTCGATGAGGGCCGCATCGTAGTCGGTGATGCTGGGCGCGTTCAGGATCGTGTGGTTGTCCACGATCGTGTTCGGCAGGGAGTACCCGATGGTCAGGATGCGCATGGCTACTGCTCCGTTGGCATGAGGGCGGTGAGGTGGGCGAGGAGGTCCTCGCGGATCTCCTCGCGGTCGATAGCGGCGGCGACCGCGGCGGCGATCGCCCCCGCGGGCCGGCCCGCGTCGTAGCGGCGACCTTCAAACCGGCAGGCGTAGACGGGCTCGCCCTCCGCAATCTGTCCCGCGAGCGCGTCGGTGAGCTGGAGCTCCCCGCCCGCACCCGGTTCAAGTTTCTCAAGCTGGGCGAAGATGGAGGGGCCGAGCACGTACCGCCCTACCACGCCGAGGTCGGAGGGCGCCTCGCTCGTCGGCGGCTTCTCGATGATGCCGCGCAGGCGGGCGGGGTTGCCCGGACCGGTGGGGTCGACGATGCCGTACTGGGGAATCTGCTCTCGCGATACCTGCTGCACGGCGATGACTGATGCCGCGCCGCAACCCTCGTAGACCTTCGCCAGCTGCGCCGTGCAGGGCGCGGGCCCGAGGATGATGTCGTCCGGAAACAGCAAGGCGAACGGCTCGCCTTCAAGGTAGGGCTGCGCTTGCTGCACCGCGTGACCGGTCCCCAGCGGCTCGCGTTGCTCCACGAACGTGAACGTCGCCAGCTGTTCGGGCGCGAGCACCCGCGCGGCCAGGGCGTCGTCGCCACGCTCGCGTGCGATGTCCTCGATCCGGGAGCCCCCGCCGAAGTGTTCGCGGATCGCTACCCGGTCCGGCGACAGCACGATCACGACGTGCTCGATGCCCGCTGCGACCGCCTCTTCCACCGCGTACTGGATGATGGGCCGGTCCACAACCGGCAGCATCTCCTTGGGTACGGACTTGGTCGCCGGCAGCATGCGCGTGCCGAGTCCGGCCGCGAGGATGACCGCTCGTCGCACGGACGCCATGAAGCCATGGTAGAGCGCGGGGCGGTTGCGATATACAGCGCCAGAATCGGGGTGCTATCATCCTCTGCACGTTCAACGGGGAGCAGCTTGAGAAAACGACGCTCGAAAGTTCCGCCTAAACCGCCGCCGCCGCAGCCGCGCATCAACGAGCGCATCCGCGTTCCCGAGGTGCGGGTCATTGACGAAGAGGGTCAGCAGGTCGGCGTTCTCAGCACGGCGGAAGCGATCGCCATGGCCCGGGAACGCGATGTCGACCTCGTTGAGGTCTCCGGCCAGGCCAGCCCTCCCGTCGCCCGCCTCATGGACTTCGGCCGCTTTAAGTATGAGCAGTCGAAGAAGGAGAGCGAGGCGCGCAAGAACCAGGTCAAGACCCGGCTGCGCGAAGTGCGCATGAAGCCCAAGATCGACGTGCATGACATCGACTTCAAGACGCGCACCGTCGAGAAGCTTCTTCGCCAGGGCGACAAGGTGAAGGTGACCGTCATGTTCCGCGGGCGGGAGATCACCCACCCGCAGATCGGCAAGAACCTCCTCGATCGTATCTTCGTGAACCTCGAAGATGTAGCGACGAAGGAGAAGGACGCAGCGCTCGAAGGCCGTCACATGTCGATGATCCTGATTCCCGACAAGCGCGGGATCGCGGCGCGGGACCGTGCCGCCGAGCTTGAGGCGGAAGCCCAGAACGGCGCCGCCCAGGCCGGGGAAGAGCCCGAGAGCGAGAGCGGAGAACCGGTCACCGCGGCTGCGTCCGGGGACTAGCCAGTGCCAAAGATCAAGACCCACAAGGGCGCCGCCTCGCGCTTTCGCGTAACCGGCGGCGGGAAGATCATGCGGATGTACGGAAGCCGTAACAACTTTCGTCGGAAGAAGCGCAAGCCCGTCCGCGTGAAGTTCGGCCGCACCGTCCCCGTTTCCGCCTCCCAGTCGCGAACCATCAGGAAGATGCTCGCAGAGTAACCCGTTCCCCTGGCCGTTGGGCCAGGTTCACGAAGGAGCCCACCCCATGAGTCGAGTGAAGCGTGGTGTCACCTCGCACCGCCGCCACAAGAAGATTCTCGCCCTCGCGAAGGGCCACCACGGCCAGCGCCACCGCGTCTTCCGCCGCGCCAACGAGAGCGTCATGCACGCTCTCCGCTACAGCTACGAGGACCGCCGCACCCGCAAGGGCGACTTCCGCCGCCTCTGGATCATCCGCATCAACGCCGCCGCCCGCCGCGAGGGCCTCAGCTACTCGCGACTCATGAGCGGTCTGCGCAAGGCCGGCGTCGAACTCGACCGCAAGATGCTCGCCCACCTCGCCGTCACCCGGCCAGATGCCTTCGCCAGGGTTGCCGAGCGCGCGAAGGCCGCCGCCTAGGTCCGTTTCTCGCCCCGGTTCAGTTGGCGGACGCCATCTGGATCACCAGCTGCTGCAACACGATCATCAACAGGATGGCCGCGAGCGGGCTCAGGTCCAGCATCCCCGTGCTCGGAAGCACCCGCCGGATCGGATCGATCACCGGCTCCGTGATCCGGAACAGCACCTGGTAGATCGTGCTCCCCTGGTCGATCGGCAGGAAGCTGATGAGCGCGCGCGCCACGATCGCCCACGTCAGGATCGTGAGAAACGTAAGGGTGAACTGGGCAACGTAGGGATGCACGGCTCGTAAGCCTCGGCCTCAAGGATACAGCAGGGTACGCCGAACCTCGCGTAAAGCCCGCCGATGCCGAATACTCGTTCGATGGAAGGCCTCCCCGAACTCCGTACCGAACGCCTCCTCCTGCGCCCCTTCCGTTTCGACGATGTCGACGACGTGTTCGCCTACGCGACCGACCCGGAGTGGGCCCGCCACCTCCCCGTCCCCGTTCCCTACACCCGCCCCGACGCCGAGGAGTTCGTGGCGCGCTGCATCCTCGCCGATCCCGAGAACCGCCTCGAGTGGGCCGTCGCCCACGAGGGAAGTGTGTCGGGTGGCGTAACCCTCATTATCCAACGCCCCGGTACGGCCGAGCTGGGGTACAGCATCGCCCGCCCCCTCTGGGGTCAGGGCCTCACGACGGAAGCGGCGCAAGCCGTCGTTGCCCACGGCTTCGAGGAGCTTGGGCTGACGCGCATCCAGGCCTACGCCGACATCCGCAACTCGGCCTCCTGGCGGGTCATGGAAAAGCTGGGGATGACGCGTGAGGGCGTGCTGCGCGGCAACCGCATCGTCCATGGCGAGCGAACCGACGACGTGATCTACGCCATCCTGCGAGACAACTGGTCGCCGGCCGGCGACCAGGCTGCTCAGCAACCTGCCGAGGCAGGCCCGCCGGAGCTTCGCACACCCCGCCTCCTCCTGCGCCCTTTCCGGTTGGACGACATCGACGACGTGTTCGCCAACGCCTCAGAACCGGAGTGGGGCCGCTACATCCAGGTCCCCGCTCCCTACACTCCCCGCGATGCTGAGGAGTTCGTTGCCCGCCTTGTCCTTACCGATCCGGAGGACAACCTGCGGTGGGCGCTTGTCCACGATGGGCGCGTAGCCGGGAATGTTGACCTCACCCCCGGGCCGGCGGGTGTAGCCGAGTTGGGCTTCGCCATCGCTCGCCCCCTCTGGGGGCAGGGCCTGGTAACAGAGGCTGCGACGGCGGTCCTCGCCTACGGCTTTGAGTCGCTGAGCCTCGTCCGCATCTTCGCCTATGCGGTCTCGGCCAACGCAGCCTCCGTGCGCGTCATGGAGAAGCTTGGCATGAAGGGTGAGGGAGTCCTGCGCCGCCATCGCCTGATCCGCGGCGAGTACGTGGACGACGCCTTCTATTCCATCCTCCGCGAGGAGTGGTCGCCACCCTCCTAGCCTCACGCACAAGGCCCCTGTTCTCCACGCCTGCCGCACAGCAGGCACCCCGACAGCTGGCCTCAGGAAGAAAATTCATACAGGCGGGCGGGGCGATGGGCGCCTTCCTTGCGGGTTTCGTTGGTGGCCCGCACGATGCCCAGCCCGACCATCCGACGCCGGAAGTTCCGCTTGTCGACCGGTTCCTCGAGGATCGCCTCGTACACGCCCTGCAGCTCCCGCAGGGTGAAGCGCCGGGGCAGGAAGCTGTAGGCCACGTTCGTGTAGGCGAGCTTGTTGCGGAGCCGCTCCCGTGCGTATTCGAGAATGCGCTCGTTCTCGAACGCGAGGTCGCCCAGTTCGCGCAGGGCGTGCCAGGCCGGACGCCACTCCAACTCGCGCCGCAGCCGCGCCTGCGCCGCCGGCAGCAACGCGAAGTACGCGACCACGATCCCCGCGTTCCCCTCGTCCGTGGCATCGAAGCTGTAGAGCTGTTCCAGGAACACGTCGGTCAGGCCGGTCTCGTCCTGGAGCTTGCGGCTGGCTGCCCCGTCGAGCGTCTCGTCTCCCTGCAGCAGGCCCCCGGGCAGCGCCCACTCGCCCTGGCAGGGCTCCGCGGCGCGCTCGATCAGGAGCACGGAGAGCCGCCCTTCGAGCACGGTGAAGATGACCACGACCACGGCCGGCGCCATGCAGCAAGTGTAGGACCTCCGCCCCGTGGCGGGGCGGACAAACCGCCGCGAATGTGGCGCAAGCGATCCGCGTGCCTACAATGCCTGTGGAGGGGTCGCATAGTGGCCTAGTGCGGGCGCCTGCTAAGCGCTTACCGGCGGAAACGTCGGTCGAGGGTTCGAATCCCTCCCCCTCCGCCACACAAGGACCGGGAACATCATGACCGAGCGCTACTTCCTCTGGACCGTTGGCTGCCAGATGAACACCGCGGACAGCGAGAAACTGGCCGCCGGCTTCACGCGCCTCGGCATGGAAGCCGTCCCCGAGGCCGCCAGCGCCGACATCGTCGTCATCAACACCTGCAGCGTGCGCCAGCACGCCGAGGACCGCGCCTGGTCCCAGCTCGGACGCGTCCGCCTCGTCAAGGAGGAGCGCCCCGACCTCAAGGTCGCCGTCATGGGCTGCATGGTCGGCCTGCGCACGACCGAACTGGAGAAGCGCTTCCCCTTCGTCGACGTGTTCGCCCGTCCCCAGCAGTTCGAGCCCATCATGGAGCTCGTCGAGGACCCCGCCGAGGACCTCGGCGGGGAGTTCTGGCCAGCCACCTTTGCCGTCCCCGACGGCCCCACCGCCTACGTACCCGTCGTCCACGGTTGCGACAAGTTCTGCACCTACTGCATCGTCCCCTACCGCCGTGGCCGCGAGCGCAGCCGCCCCGTCGCCGAGATCGTGCGCGAGGTCGCCTACCTTGCCGCCAACGACGTCCGTGAGGTGACCCTGCTCGGCCAGACCGTCGAGGCCTACGGCCACGACCTCGACGACACCCCCGACCTCGGCGACCTGATGCGCGAGCTCTCCGCCATCGAGCGGATCGCCCGCATCCGCTTCCTCACCTCCTACCCGAAGGACATGACCCCCCGCATCCTTGAGGCGGTGGCGGAGCTCCCGAAGGTCATGGAGTGCTTCTCCCTGCCCGTGCAGGCCGGCAGCGATGCCGTCCTCGACTCCATGCGCCGCGGCTACACGAAGGCCGAATACCTGGAGAAGGTCGCCGAGGTGCGCGCCCTCATGCCCGACGCCGGCATCACCACCGACGTCATCGTCGGCTACCCCGGCGAGACCGAAGCCGACTTCGAGGAGACGGTCGAGCTACTCGAGGATTTGCGCTTCGATAAGGTTCACTCGGCAGCCTACTCCCCCCGCCCCGGCACGATCGCCTACCGCAAGCTGCCCGACGACATCCCCGCCGAGGTCAAGTCCGAGCGCCTCCAGCGCGTCAACGCCATCGAGGAGCGCATCTCCCGCGAGATCAACGAGACCTACCTCGGTACCACCCAGACCATCCTCATCGAAGGCATCAGCAAGAAGGGGCAGCACTTCGGCCGCACGCGCACCGGCAAGCTCGTCCACCTCGACGCCCCCGCCCGCACCGGCGCCCTCGTCGACGTCCACATCGACCACGCCGGCCCCTTCGCCCTCCGCGGCTCCGCCGTCGACGCCCTGGCGGTGGTCGGCTAGCTGACTCGCTCGACCTCTTGAAACGCGTCGAACCCGCGATCGAAGCTCAGGATGCGATTGACGCCCGCACGGCGCATCACGGCAATGTGGATGGCATCCCGCGCGGATAGCCCGGGCGCAGAGGCGAGGATGTCCTTCGCCTCCAGCACGTCTTCCCGTCCGAACACCAGGATGGACGACACGAGGTCATCAAGAGCTTCAAATGCAGCGTCGACAACTTCTAGCCGCTGCGTGGCGTGATACCGGTGGAGTATTTCCTGGTAGACCTCCACGTCGGTGACGAGCTGCTCGCCAGCGGCTGTCAAGGTTGGCAAGAGGCCCATGACAGTGGTCTTGTTGGGATGCCCCCCGCCCACCAGATACATCGGGACGTTGGCGTCGACGAAGATCACCACCGGACCCAGCGGCCCGCCTCGGTCTCCCGGAGCATGTCTTCAATGTCGCCCGTTGGGTACGAGTATTGAGAAGCCTTGATGATGGCCCGGAACTTGCGCTCCATGTCCTCGTCGACGGTCACCCTCGGGTCACGCGCATCGAGGGCATTGGACAGCGTCGCTCGAATCCACTCCACCACCCCAAGGTCCGCTGCGGTGGCCAGCGCCTCTATGGTGTCGCTATCTCCGGCCAGGAGGACGCCAAGCGGGTCGGGAGCGGGCGCCTGCTGCTTCGTCGCCTTTGTCGATGCCATAGTTCAATTGTAGCACACAAGCGCCGGGGTCGTGTGCCCCTACGCCTTGTCGAACTCCAGCCAGAGCTCCCGGAAGCCCCGCAGGACGTGGTTCGGACCGTGGCGGAAGTCGTTCTTGCCGGGGCTGTAGCGGATGTTCGTGAGCCGTGTCAGCAGACGTTCGAAGGCGATGCGCCCCTCCATCCGCGCCAGCGGCGCCCCGATGCAGTAATGCACCCCCGCCCCGAAGCCGAGGTGCCGCTTCGCTTCCTCGCGGTGGATATCAAAGGCGTCCGGGTCGTCCCAGTGCGAGGGGTCGCGGTTGGCGGCCGCGTAGAAGATGGAGATGCGCGCCCCCGCCGGCACCGCCACGCCCCCGATTTCCGTGTCGACGATCGCGTGACGCCCCAGCTGCTGCACCGGCGACTCGATCCGCAGCGCCTCCTCGACGAAGTTGGGGATGAGGGAGTGGTTGGTGCGCAGCTCGGCCAGCAGCTCCGGGTGCTCCAGCAGCAGCCACATCCCGCTGTCGACCATGTTCAGGGTCGTTTCCGTGCCCCCCATCAGCAGCGTCACGAGCATGCCCTGCAGCTCCTGCTCGTGCAGCGTGCGCCCCCCGAAGCCCTTCATGGAACCCGTCACGAGGTCGGTGAGCATGTCGCCGCGGGGGTTCTGGCGGCGTTCCTCGGCAAGGCCCAGCAGGTAGCGCCGGAATTCCTCGCCGCTCGTCAGCAGCTCCCCCACGCGCTCCCGCTCGACCAGCCCGAAGCCTGCCCCCATCAGCTCGATCGTGTCGTTCACCCAGCTCGTCACCCGGGGAATGTCCTCGTCGAGGATGCCCATCAGCTCGACGAACACGAGCACGGTCAGCGGCGTCGAAAACTGGCTCGCCAGCTCCACCTCGCCGTCATCGATGAAGCGGTCGATCAGCCCGTCGATGACGCGATAGACGTTCGGCTCGAACGACTCGATGCCCCGTTTCGAGAGCCAGGGCCCGGCCAGGCGACGGTAGTGCGTGTGCTCGGGCGGATCGCTGCCCGGGAGGGCGCCCGTCTCTCTCGCGAGCCGCGCCTGCTCCGCCGGAACGCTGTGCGGGTCCACCTGCGGCAGGTTCGAGAACAGGTCCGACCGCTTCAAAACGAACTGCACGTCTTCCCAGCGCGTCACGATCCAGGTATCCGCCGACTCGAGGTAGTACACGCCCTGCTCGCGCATCTGCTCGTACATCGGGTAGGGGCACTCGATCACGTCCGCCTGGTACGGGTTGAGCTCCGTCGGTGCGGTCATGCGGGCGCCTCCGTGAGAGAAAGCGTATTGCCATCGGGATCCTTGAACCAGGCGATGCGCACACCAGCGCCGGGAACCGTCCAGATGCCGCGTTCGTCCTGCTCCATGCCCTCGTAGCGCTCGAAGACCACCCCGCGATCCGCGAGCCCGTCGATTGCTCCCTCGATGTCGGAGACGCCCCACCCGAGCACCGCAAACGGCACCGGTGTGAACTCCCCCACCCTGGAGAGGCGAAGCGTTGTCCCGTGCCCATCGAACACCGCCGCGAAGGGGTCCTCCGAGAGCAGCGTGAGGCCGAGTGTGTCCTGGTAGAAGGCGCGCGCCTCGTCGAAGCGGACGCTCCCCACGAGTGCGGTCAGGTCAGATGTTCCCAGCATGGTCGCTCCTTGCGGCGGCGTTGGTAGCACGCAGCTACAGGCGCCGTCAACGCGATCCTACGCGCCGCAATTGCCCCCTATTGGGGGCGGCGGTAGGATGCCTGAGGCCCGTTTCGCGGGTCTGACAACTCCGAGGGTAACCATGGCTCAGGCTGTTGCCGCGCCCCTCCGACGCGGATTTCTGACCACGCTCCGGCAAGACCGCTGGTGGTTCGAACCGGCGCTCGTTTTCGCCAGCCTTTCGATCTTCTTCGGCTGGCTCACCGTCTCCATCATCATGGACTTCGGCCCCATCGGGCACTACGAGGTCGAGGGCACCCACCTCCTCACGCCCATCTTCGAGCCCACCTGGCTCACCATGATCAACGCCGACTGGGAGGGCGCCTGGTACCTCTCCCCGGCCTTCATTGTGCTCATCGGGCCGGTCCCCTTCCGCGCCACCTGCTACTACTACCGGCGCGCCTACTACCGCTCCTACTTCCTCAGTCCGCCCGCCTGCGCCGTGGGCGACGTGGCCCCGAGCTACAAGGGCGAGTCCCGCTTCCCCCTCATCATGCAGAACATGCATCGCTACGTGATGTATGTGGCCCTCGTGTTCGTGCCGCTCCTCTGGATCGGCGCCATTCGCAGCCTCTATGTCCCCGGCGAAGGCTGGGGCTTCGGCGTCGGCTCCGCCCTGCTCATCCTCAACGCCTTCCTCCTGATGATGTACACCTTCTCCTGCCACTCCCTGCGCCACTTCGTGGGCGGCGGCCTCAACTGCTTCAGCTGTTCCGCCTTCACCCGTGCCCGCAAGCGCGTCTGGGACTACGTCACCATCTGGAACGAGAACCACCGCTTCTGGGCCTGGTCGAGCCTGCTTGGCATCGTCCTCGTCGATGTCTACATCCGCCTGGTCGCGAACGGACACATGACCGACCCCAACACCTGGAGCCACTTCTAGACGATGGTTGAGTACGAGCGCCACGACTACGACGTCATCGTCATCGGGGCCGGCGGGGCCGGGCTGCGCGCCGCCATCGAGGCCTCCGCGCAGGGCGCTCGCACCGCCCTCATCTGCAAGTCGCTGCTGGGCAAGGCCCACACCGTCATGGCCGAGGGCGGCATCGCCGCCGCGCTCGGCAACGTCTGGCCCCAGGACAACTGGGAAGTGCACTTCCGCGACACCATGCGCGGCGGCAAGATGCTCAACAACTGGCGCATGGCCCAGCTCCACGCCCAGGAGGCTCCCGACCGCGTGAACGAGCTCGAGGAGTGGGGCGCCCTCTTCGACCGCACCGATGACGGACGCATCCTCCAGCGCGACTTCGGCGGCCACCGCTACGCGCGCCTCGCCCACGTCGGCGACCGTACCGGTCTCGAGCTCATCCGCACGCTCCAGCAGCACGCCGTCCACAAGGGCATCGACGTGTTCATGGAGTGCACCGTCTCCCGCCTGCTCAAGGACGGCGACCGCGTCTCCGG
Organism: Tepidiformaceae bacterium; assembly: GCA_965214395.1. GTDB lineage: Bacteria > Chloroflexota > Dehalococcoidia > Tepidiformales > Tepidiformaceae > UBA2991. Next base: position 2,132,592 of record OZ243954.1, on the reverse strand, counting down.
CGCCGTCGCCTACTGGCGCGAGAGCGGTAACCTCCTCGTCTTCAACGCGAAGTCGGTGGTGCTCGCCACCGGCGGCGTCGGCAAGGCCTTCTCCGTCACCTCCAACTCGTGGGAGTACACCGGCGACGGCCACGCCCTCGCCTACTGGGCAGGCGCCGAGCTCATCGACATGGAGTGCGTCCAGTTCCACCCGACCGGCATGGTCTGGCCCCCGAGCGTTCGCGGCATCCTCGTCACCGAGGGCGTCCGCGGCGATGGCGGCACGCTGCGCAACAGCGACGGCGAGCGCTTCATGTTCAACTACATCCCCGACTTCTTCGCGGCCGAGACGGCCGACACCATCGAGGAAGCGGACGGCTGGTACGAGGACAAGGTCAACAACCGCCGTACGCCCGACCTCCTCCCCCGCGACGAGGTGGCCCGCGCCATCAACTCCGAGGTGAAGGCTGGTCGCGGGAGCCCCCACGGCGGCGTCTTCCTCGACATCGCCTCGCGGCGCTCCACTGAGTACATCCGCCGCCGCCTGCCGAGCATGTACCACCAGTTCAAGCAGCTCGCCGATGTCGACATCACCGCCCAGCCGATGGAAGTCGGCCCCACGATGCACTACATCATGGGTGGCATCCGCGTCGATGCCGACACCGGCGCCGCGACCGTCCCCGGCCTCTTCGCCGCTGGCGAGTGCGCCGGCGGCATGCACGGCGCCAACCGCCTCGGCGGAAACTCCCTCTCCGACCTCGTCGTCTTCGGGCGCCGCGCCGGCCTTGGCGCCGTCGAGGACGCCGCGCAGGTCTCCGCTCCGGAGGCTGACGACACGCAGGTCGAGGAAGTCGTCGCGGAGATGCGCGCCCCCTTCGAGCGCGACGGCGCCGAGGGCCCGTACGACATCCAGCGCGACCTCCAGGAGACGATGAACAGCCTCGTCGGCATCATCCGCACCGAGTCGGAGCTGCTCGAGGCGCGCGAGCGCATTGACGCCCTCAAGAGCCGCGCCGCCAACGTCGGCGTGTACGGCCATCAGCAGTACAACCCGGGCTGGCATCTGGCCATCGACCTGCAGGCCTTGATGACCGTCTCGGAAGCGACGGCCCGCGCCGCCAACGTGCGCCAGGAAAGCCGTGGCGGCCACACCCGCGATGACTATCCCGGTCCGAACGATGCCGAGTGGGGCAACAAGAACGTCGTCATCCGCCAGGGCGCGGACGGGGAGATGGAGGTCACCACCTCGCCTCTCCCCGAGATGCCCGCCGACCTGCAGGAGCTGTTCGAGGAGTAACCATGAGCGAAACAGCGAACATGCGCGTGTTCCGTGGCGATGCCGAGAGCGGCGACTGGCAGGACTACGAGGTCGAGATGGAGGAGGGCCAGGTCGTCCTCGACGTGATCCATCGCATCCAGGCCACCCAGGCCCCCGACCTCGCCGTCCGCTGGAACTGCAAGGCCGGCAAGTGCGGCTCCTGCAGCGCCGAGATCAATGGCGAACCCCGTCTCATGTGCATGACCCGCATGAACCTCTTCGAGCCTGGCGAGCAGATTACCGTCGCTCCCATGAAGACCTGGCCGCTCATCCGCGACCTCGTGACCGACGTCTCCTTCAACTACGAGGTGGCCAAGACCATCCCCGCCTTCAAGCCGCGCGCCCCCGAGGCCGACGGCACCTACCGCATGATGCAGGAAGACGTGGAGCGCGGGCAGGAGTTCCGCAAGTGCATCGAGTGCTTCCTCTGCCAGAACGTCTGCCACGTCATCCGTGACCACCCCGAGAACAAGCCCGAGTTCGCCGGACCGCGTTTCTTCGTGCGCCTCGCCGAGCTCGAGATGCACCCCCTCGACACCGAGGACCGGCTTGAGCTCGCCCGGCAGGACGCGGGCGTCGGCTACTGCAACATCACCAAGTGCTGCACCGAGGTCTGTCCCGAAGATATCCACATCACCGACAACGCCATCATCCCCCTGAAGGAGCGCGTCGCCGACCGCTACTTCGACCCTATCCGCTGGCTCGGCTCCAAGTTCTTCGGCCGCAGCTAGTCGGCCAGCTCGACCGCCACAATGACGACCTCGCCGGGGCGATAGGTGTAGGTCACGCGTACGCCGGGGCTGCCAGGAGCCGGGTCTCGGCGGAAGGAATGAAACCCTTCGGCGGAGACCCGACTGCCAACTGCCGGGTTGTCGGCTAGAGCCCAACGTATGGACAGTAGCGCCTCAGCAAGCGTCGGTACCTGCCGCTGGAGTTGAAGAGCCTGTTGTTGGGCTTCGTCGCTCAGAGTAACGGTGGCTCTACTCACCGTAGCGCGCGGTGTGCTCAGCGACGGCCTTCTCGGCCCAGTCAATGTCTTCGGGAGTAGGCTCACGCAAAAGCGCCTTGTGCTCTTCCAGCGTCATCCCGAAGAGCCGCTCGACGCCGTCGGGGCCGACTTCGACCGGAAAGGCCTCAATGTTTGAGGCGCTCAGCGCCAGTTCTTCCAGGCGCTTCCTGTCGAGTTTCTCGTTTGTGGTCATTGCCTTCCCCAACTACCCAGACTGTACAGCGTGAGCCCCTGTTTGGGTAGCCCCCGGCCTCCCTCAGGCCGGCTGCGGCTGCGGCAGCCGCTCGACCGCGCCGAGCGGGTCGCGCTCCGGGTGGACGAGGTAGCGCAGGCTCGGCAGCGTCATGTCGACCGTCGTCAGCGACGCCGAGATAGGGTGCGCGGCGCTCGCCCCGGGCAGGTTCCACGCCTCCGCCTCGAATACGGTGAGCCGCGGGCGGCCACGCTGCGCTCGCTCGAACGTGAAGTCGGGGTCGACCTGGAGCAGCAGCGCCTTCTCCTCGCCGTCGCGCGAAACCCGCGCGAGGTTGAGCGAGGCCATGTACTGCACGTCCGCGCCGGTGATGGGCTGCGGGTCGATTAGCTCGCCCTCAAGGACCACTTCCCCGTCTACCGTGACGCTCGTGGCCGCGCGCGCATAGCCCGGCTTGAACCAGACATCCGCGAGGTCGATCGGGTAGCCCCAGCGCTCCCGCAGGACGCCCGTGGCCGCTGCCGAGTCACAGTAGCCGCGCACCAGGAGGCCGCGGGGACGCGCCCCCGCGCGGCACCCCACCCGCACCGTCGCCAGGTTGAACGCCCCCACTTCGCTGTCGGGCACGTGCGTCACGTTGACCAGCAGCGTCGGGGGGATGCTGGGGTGCAGGGCGGGTGGTAGCAGGGCCTGGCGGTCGCCCCCGAGCTCGTAGTGGAGCTGCAAGTGCTGCGCCCCCTTCAACTCCCACGGCTGGGTATCGAGGCTCGTGAGCAGCGGCGCGCTGCCGGCGATGGCGGTGAGGTCGCGCGTTCCCGTCAGCGGCATCAGGCGCCACCCGCCGCCGTTGCGCCGGCGGGCTCGGGCGTCTCGTCTGTCTGCGCGAACTGCGGCATCACTTCCTTCGCGAAGAGCCGCATCGAAGCGAGCACGTCCTCCTGCGGGACCGTCTCGTGCACGTTCAGCAGGAAGTTGATGCGGTCCACGCCCGCCGCCTCCCAGCTGCGAACCGCCTCCGCCACCCGGTGCGGGTCGCCGATCGTGAGCCCCTGGGGAACCTTGCCCTCGGGACCGCTCGTCGATTCCTGCCGCAGCTGGTACAGCAGCCCCGGCGACAGGTACGACGGCGTCGGGAACGCCTGCCGCGTCGCCAGCGTCTGCTCCGAGAGATAGTTGAACGTGCCCGCCATGCGCTGGCCCGTCTTCACGCCCTTCTCGTCGTCCTCGTGGCAGTAGAGGAAGCTGACTGTATTCACCTGCTCGTTAACGAACTCGCCCACCGGGTCGCACGACTGGATGCGCTTGCGGTAGCCCTCGATCTTCTGCGCCTGCTCGCCCACGCCCCCGAACGAGAGCCCGAGGCTGCCCAGCCCGCGCTCGGCCGCGTCGATCTCCGTGCCCACGCTCGTCACCGCCACCCACATGGGCGGATGCGGCTTCTGGTACGGCTTCGGCAGGATCGTGCGCTCCGGCATCGAGAACGCCCGGCCCTGGTGGCTGAAGCGCTCCTGCGTCCACATCTTCGGGATGACCCGCACGTACTCGTCCCACGTCTTCTTCGTCTCGTCCGGATTCGCGCCGAAGCCTCCCAGCTCCGTCCACGTCGCCGACCGGCCCGTGCCGAACTCCAGCCGCCCGCCCGATACCAGGTCGAGCACGGCCGCGCGCTCGGCCGAGCGAATCGGGTTGTTCAGCTCGGGCACGCAGGTCACGATGCCGTGCCCTACGCGAAGGTTCTTCGTCTGCATCGCGATCGCCGTCAGGAAGATCTCTGGCGCCGAGCAGTGCGAGTACTCCTCCAGGAAGTGGTGCTCCACCGCCCATGCCTGGTCGAACCCCAGCTCGTCCGCGAGCCGCGCCTGCTCCAGGCAGTTCTGGTACACCGTGTATTCGGTCTCCGGCCCCCACGGACGCGGCACCGATATCTCGAAGAAGACTCCGAACTTCATAGCTTGCTCCCCCCGCCGGCCGAGTGGTCGCGGGTCACCGGCAATCGTGGACACTTTCGGCGTTGTTGTCGAACCCGCCCGCGCTCCCGCCGCCCCGACCGGCTATCCTCCCGCCCCATGACCGGCTTCGACGGCGTCCGCGCCCTCACCTTCGACCTCTTCGGGACCGTGCTCGACCTCGACGGCAGCCTCGTACCGCCGCTCGCTCGCTTCTTCGGCGAACGCGGCATCAAGGTTGACGCGGCCGCGTTCTGGGCGCAGTGGCGCGCCCGCCAGCGCATCGAACAGTACCAGGACACCATCCTCATGCTCGGCCACAGCGGCTACCTCGAAACCTGCCGCCGCGCCCTGCGCTACACGCTCCGCCTGAACGGCATCGACGTCGACGACGGAACCGACGACGCGATCATGGCCTTCTGGCAGGACCTCTCGCCCTACCCCGAGGTACTCGACGCGCTCGCACGTCTCACCCCGTGCTACGACCTCGTCGCTCTCTCCAACGGCAACGCGCACTTCCTCGCCCACCTCGCCACGAACCGCATCGGCTGGGACTTCGATGCCGTTATCTCGGTCGGCGAGGTGGGCGCCTTCAAGCCTCACCCGTCCGTCTACCGCCACGCCGCCGCGAAGCTCGGCCTTGAACCGTCGCAGTGCCTGATGGTCTCCGCCAACTCCTTCGATGTGCTTGGCGCGCGCGCCTGCGGCTACCGCGCCGCCTTCGTGAACCGTCGCGACATGCCCTACGAGGATTCGCCCCTCCAGCCCGACCTCACCGTCCCCACCTTCACCCAGCTCGCCGATGCTCTCCTCTGAGGCCATCGCGGGGACTCGCGACGCGCGCTCCCAGCGCGTACGGTGCGCGCCGTGAGCGTCCCCCTGCCACTCGAAGGCGTGCGCGTTATCGACCTCACCGGCGTGTGGGCGGGCTCTTTTTCGACCGCCATCCTCGGCGATCTCGGGGCCGAGGTGCTGAAGGCCGAGAATCAGTACGTCTGGCAGCCGCTCACGCGCGGATCCCGCGCCCACCCCACCCCCGACGAGGTGAAGGCCTACCCCAGCACGATCTGCTTCCCCGACAACGACCCCGGTTCGCGTTCCTGGAACTACTGCTCGCTCTTCGTCGGGATGTTCCGCAACAAGCGCAGCTTCACCGTCGACCTCCGCCGCCCCGAGGGCCGCGAGATTCTGGGGCGCGTCATCGCCCAGGCTGATGCCGTCATCGAGAACAGCACCGTCGGCACCATGGAGAAGCTGGGCATCACCTACGACTGGCTGCGCGAGCAGCGCGACGACATCATCTTCGTGCGCGCCTCTGGATACGGCCTCACCGGCGAGTACTCCGATGCCCGCACGCTCGGCATCCACCTCGAGAGCGTCATGGGACACCAGCTGCTGCGCGGCTACCAGCCCGAAGAGCCCATCCTCGGAGTCTTTGCCGCCGACTACGTGAGCGGCACCCAGATTGCGCTCTCCGTGCTCCTCGCCCTGTGGCATCGCAACAACACCGGCAAGGGCCAGTTCATCGAGCTTGCCCAGGCCGAGAACGCCGCCGCTATGTTCTCCCAGGCCTACCTCGACTACGCCCTCACCGGGAACGTCCAGGGCGCCATCGGGAACCGCTCTATCTACGCCGCCGACGGTGTCGCCCCCTGCGGCGTCTACCCCTGCCTCCCCGCCGACGAAAGCGGCGACGGCGACGACTGCTGGATCGCCATCACAGTCTCCAACGATGAAGAGTGGGCCGCCCTCTGCGGCCTCATGGGCGACCCCGACTGGGCGGGGAGTCCCGAGCTTGCGACCGGGGTAGGCCGTGCCGTCAGCCAGGACCTCCTCGACGAGAAGATCGCTGAATGGACACGCGGATTCGAGGACGAGGCGCTCTTCCATGGCCTGCAACAGGTCGGTGTCCCCGCCGCCCCTGTCCTCCACTCCTGGCGCGTCCTCGCCGATCCCCACGTGCAGGCCCACGGCCTCTACCAGCCCTGCGAGATAGAGGACGACATCGGCGTCTACTCCTATCCCGCGCCTCTCTACCGGCTCCCCGCCTCCGAGGGCGGCATCCGCCGCCCCCCCGTCGCCCTCGGCCAGGACAACGACTACGTCTACCGCGAGTTGCTGGGCGTCTCCGACGAGGAGTACGACCGCCTCGTCGCCGAAGGCCACATCGCCACGACGTTCCACGACTCCGTGCGCTGACCCCTCGCGCGTGCCTGAACGATCACAACCCGTCCGTATACTCGGCTGCCGCGCCGGGGGTGTGCGACCGTGACCGAGAACTCGCTGTGGCGAACCGTGTCCGGGGTCGACATTGACCGCGGCTGGCGTGGCGATCGCCGCGCCGTCGCTGCCACCCTCGTCTCCGAGGTGCTGGGCACGTTCGCGCTCGTCTTCTTCAGCGCCGGAGCCGTCGCGGTTGATGCCGCCAGCGATGGGGGTGTCACCCCCGTTGGCGCGGGGCTCGTCGCCGGCCTGGTGGTCGTGGCCATCATCTTCGCGCTGGGCCACGTCTCGGGCGCGCACATCAACCCGGTTGTCACGCTCGCATTCCGCCTGGCGGGGCGAGTCGGATCTCTTCGCGCTGTCGCCTATGTCGCGGCGCAACTCACGGGGAGCGTTCTTGCCGGGCTTGCCATCATCGCCATCGTCGGCGATGCCGGAGACGCCGGCGCCACCGCTCCGCGAATCGGAGGCGTCGATGCCGCCCTCCTCGCCGAAATACTCCTGACCTTCTTCCTGGCCCTGGTGATCATGGGCGTGGCAACGGATGAGCGTGCCCAGGGCAGCTTTGCCGCCATCGCCGTGGGCTCGTACGTGGGACTCGCCATTCTCGCCTGGGGCCCGGTGGGGAATGCCTCGATGAATCCGGCTCGCTCGCTCGGCCCCGCGATTGCCGGCGGCGAGTGGAGCGCGCACTGGATCTACTGGGTCGGGCCCGTCGTGGGGGCCACGCTCGGGGTGCTCGCCTACTCGCTTCTCCGAGCCCGCCGCTCCCCCAACGCGGACTCGTCATAACGCACACGAGACGTCTGCCGACCGTCTATCCTGCGCGCACGATGACCGCCCTCGACCGCTACCAGGCCCTGATCGATGCCAGGCGTGAGCAACGTGACGCGCTTGGGCTCGACGAACTGAACTCCGATCGCTGGAGCGAGCACGCCCCCTCCTACCGCTTCGACCCCCGCCGCGCCCTCGATGCCAACCTCGCCCAGATCGCCGACCTCGTGGGCCCCGACGACCACGTGGTCGATGTCGGTGGCGGCGCCGGCCGGGTTGGCTTGCCGCTGGCGCTACGCTGCCGCGCCCTCACGAATGCCGAGCCGGCCCCCGGCATGGGGGACGAGTTCCTCGCCTCCGCCGGGGAGGCGGGCATCACGAACGCCACCCTCGAGCGGGCTGCCTGGCTCGATGCCGAGGCCGAGGGCGACTTCGTCATCAGCTGCGATGTCGTCTACTTCGTGCGTGAGATCGACGGGTTCGTGCGCAAGCTCGATCGCGCCGCCTCGCGCCGCGCCGCCATCTGGATCTGGAGCCCGACGCCCCCCGCGCGTAACGCCAGCCTCTTCGAGATCGCTCACGCCGTCGAGCTGGTGCGCTCCCCCGACCATCGCGAGCTGCTGCCGGTGATGTGGGAGGCCGGCCTCCTCCCCGAGGTCCGCCTGCTTCCCGAGCCCTTCACCTGGCCGGAGCGCATCGAGTACCCCACCAACGCGGAGGAGGCGGTCGCGTTCGCCCTGGAAGATGTGGAAGCGACCGGAGCGCCCGGGGCGGCAGAGCGGGTCGCCGCCTGCCTGGACGAGCTGTTCACAAGGGAAGGCGACCGCTGGACTCCGAACTGGCGTCCCCCGCTCCAGGGCCTCCTGATCACCTGGGAGACCGCCGGTGCTCGTTCCTGACGACCTCGTTCTCTGCCTCGGCGCAATCGGAACCGCGACCTTCGCGGAACGCGTCCGCGCCGCCCGCGAGAATGGATTCGCGGGAATCTCCATGTGGATGTCCCACTACGACGAGGCCCGCGCCGAGGGCCTCTCCAACGCCGGGATGCGCGCCATCCTCGACAGTGCGGGTGTGAAGCTCGCGATGCTCGAGTACATCACCGCCTGGGCGAGCGGCCCCGCCGAGCGTGACGCCATCGTGGAGGAGACCGACCGCATCTGCGGCATCGCCGAGGAGCTTGGCTCGGACACGGTCCTCGCGGTCACGATGGCCCCCGCCATCGACCCCGCCAAGGCCACGGCCGGCCTCGCGATGGCCTGCGACATCGCCGCCGCACGCGGCCAGCGCCTCGGCGTCGAGTTCCTGCCCTGGACCGGCATCCCCAACCTCGCCGCCGCCTGGCCCCTCGTCCGCGATGCCGACCGCGCCAATGCCGGACTCGTCCTCGACGCCTGGCACTGGTTCCGTTCCGGCCCCGCCCTCCTGCGCGACATTCCCGGCGAGAAGGTGATCCACCTCCAGATCAGCGACGCCCCCGCGGAGCCCGAGCCCGACGTCGTCGCCGAGACCATCGGCAAGCGCCTCCTCCCCGGCGAGGGCGCCATCGACCTGCTCGGCTTGCTCCGCATCCTCGACGAGATCGGGCGGCAGGGCCCCACCGCCGTCGAGGTCTTCAGCGACTGGCTGCGCAGCCACCCGCCCGTCGAAGGGGCGCGCCTCGCCGCCGAGGCCGCCCGTACCGTGCTCGCCGGCGCCCGGTGACCTCCGGCGACCTCCTCCGCGATCTCCCTGCCGACCTGCCCGAAGAACTCGTCGAGACGCTCGTCGAAAGCAGCACTGTCCGCGTCGAGCGCATCGTCTCCACCGGGCACGCTTCCGCCGAGGGCTTCTGGTACGACCAGCCCCGGCCCGAGCTCGTGCTGGTCGTCCAGGGCCGCTCCCGCCTTGAGTTCGACGACGGAGAGACCCTCGATCTGGCGCCCGGCGGCTGGGTCGACATCCCAGCCCACCGCCGCCACCGCGTCGCCTGGACCATTCCCGATGAGCCCACCGTCTGGCTTGCAGTCCACTACTGAGCCGTTGACACGATCGTCACACGCGCGGCGGCTACCCCACTGGCGCGTTAACGAATCACCTGCAACGCTGGATAGGCAGCACTTGCTGCCGCCAAATCCCCTTCGGGGGAGCGGGGGAACCGCCACATTTGGGGCGTACCGCGAAAGCGGACGGCACCTCCAGTCGTAGCCCGACAGCTAACCTCGCCGGCGTAGGAGGGACCTCACGTGGGGGTCTCTCGATGGCTTCGGCTCGTTTTCGCAGCGAAGCACCCAGACCCGAGACGACCGTATGCAGTCGTGCGACCCCGACGACGACGCCTGGCGTTGCTCCCGTGGCGGGAGCGTCGCCGCCATTGCTCATACGGAGGTGTATCTGTGCTTGAGCATGAACTGGCCCGGTCGGTCCTTCTGGGGAATCTCATCAAGGCGAACTCGCCCGAGGTGCGATTCCGCAAGGAGTGGCAGGCCCTGCGCGCCGCCGAGGCGCGCGCCCGCGACACCAGCGCGGAAGACCATCCCGTCGACATCTTCCTCCAGGGGAAGGAGCTCGACCGGGCGGCGTAACCGCCTGAACGCAGGGCCTCGCTCTCGGGCGAGGCTCCGGTCTGGGTATAAACACGGGGCGGGGGCCAATTGGCCCCCGCTTTTGTGATCCCCCGCGGGACATCTGTTCTATACTTTCCAGACAACCATTCCGTGCTTCTGGAGGGACGGTGCTCTACAGCAAGTGGCGTCCACGTGGCTTTGACGAGGTGGTCGGTCAGGACCATGTCGTGGCGACTCTCCGCAACGCTCTCGCCACCAACAAGGTCGCCCACGCCTATCTCTTCGCCGGCCCTCGGGGCACCGGCAAAACCACCACCGCCCGCATCCTCGCCAAGGCCGTCAACTGTGGCGACCTCACCGACGGCGAGCCCTGCAACGCCTGCCGCTCCTGCGAGGCCATCAACCGCGGCGCCGCCCTCGACCTCATCGAGATGGACGCAGCCAGTAACCGCGGCATCGACGATGTGCGCGAGCTGCGCGACAAGATCGCCTTCGCCCCCAGCGACCTCGAACGGAAGGTGTACCTCCTCGACGAGGTGCACATGCTCACCACCGGCGCTTTCAACGCCCTCCTGAAGACGCTGGAAGAGCCGCCCCCGCACGCCAGCTTCATCCTCGCCACCACCGAGTTGCACGAGATCCCGGCCACCATCACCTCCCGCTGCCAGCGCTTCGACTTCCGTCGCGTTCCCATCGAGGCGATGGTCGCGCGCCTGCGTTTCATCGCCGAGCAGGAGGGCTTCAGCGTTCCTGACGAGGGCCTGCTGGCCATCGCCCGCGAGGCCCGTGGCGCCCTCCGCGACGCCATCACGCTGCTTGAGCAGATCGCCTCCATGTACGGGTCCGCACCCGGCACCGACGACGTGCTCGAATCCCTCGGGCTCGTCCGCGACGAACGCACCGAGAAGCTCGCCGGCGCCCTTGGGGAGCGCGACCTCGGCGCGGCCCTCGAGATCGCGCGCGACGTTGCCGGAGACGGTATCGATATGGCCCGCTTCACCCGCGAGACCATCGACACCCTGCGCGAGCGCCTGCTTGTCGCCGCTCGCGAACGCGCCCCCGAGGTCGGCGTGTTGACGACCGCCGTGGCCGAGCTCGCCGGCGCCGACTTCCGCCGCGACCCTGGCAGCCCCGTCCCCCTCGAGGTCGCCTGCGCGGCCGCCGTCCTCGGTCCCGCCCAGCCCGCCGCCGCCCCCGCGGCTGCGGGCGCCGGCGCGAACGGGCAGCCGGCTCGCTCCGGCCAGCGACCCCAGCGAAGGCCCCAGGGCCGCCGCCGGGACCCGGCCGACGAAAGCCGCGAGGAGCGTTTCCTTCGGGAGCTCTACGAGCGTTGCAGGATGACCCAGCCCGCGCTCGCCGCCTGGCTCAACGGCTCCTGCGAGGTGCTCGCGATGGACGGCGAGGAGTTGAAGCTCGGCTTCTACCACCCCATTCACATGCAGAAGATCGCGAACGACGGCCGCACCCTCGTGGAGCAGAAGGCGGAGGAGTTGCTCAAGCGCCCTGTTACCCTTGCCGTCGAGCGCATCGAACGGACGGCGCCCGCGCGCCGACCCGCCAAGGGTGGGCACCTGGCCGCGGCCGCCCGCGAGATGGGCGCCAGGCCGGTCGAGTCCGCGGGGCCGCCTCCCCGCCCGCAACCCCCCGAGGAGGAGCACTGATGGCAAAGAGCAGTGGCCGGAATCGCTACATGCGTCGCGGTGGCGGCGGCGCCCGCGGAGCCGGTGGCGGCGCCCAGGGTGGGCAGCTCGCAGAGGCCCAGGCGATGCTCCAGCGCGCCCAGGAAGAGCTCGCCACCAAGACCGTCGAGGGCACCGCCGGCGGCGGCGCCGTGCGCGTCACCATGAACGGCGAGCAGAAGGTCCAGGCCATCTCCATCGAGCCCGATGTCGTCGATCCCGAGGATGTCGAGATGCTGGAAGACCTCGTCCTCGCCGCCGTCCATGACGCCTCCGAACGCGCCAGCGCGATGCAGGCGGATTCCCTCGGGATGCTCACCGGCGGGCTCGACCTGCCCGGGCTCGGCGGCTGAGGCGGCGTGCCCGAAGCCGGCGCGCCAGAGCCGATCGCCCGCCTGATCCAGGAGTTCTCCAAGCTCCCGGGCATCGGCCCCAAGTCCGCCCAGCGCCTCGCCTACCACGTCCTCCGCGCCTCCGAGGATGACGCCCGCGCCCTCGCCCAGGCCCTCGCCGATGTGAAGGAGCGCGTCATCTTCTGCGATACCTGCTTCAACATCACGGTCCGCAACCCCTGCCCCTTCTGCGACGACGAACAGCGCGACCGCTCCCTCGTCTGCGTCGTCGAGCAGCCCCTCGATGTGCTCGTCGTCGAGCGCACGGGCGGCTTCCGCGGGCTCTACCACGTCCTCCACGGTTCCCTGAACCCGATCGATGGCGTGGGACCCGAGCAGCTCCGCATCCAGGAGCTGCTGCGGCGCGTCGAAGCCGGGGGTGTCGTCGAGGTGATCATGGCGACCAACCCCAGCCTCGAGGGCGAGGCCACCTCGATGTACGTGCAGCGCCTGCTCCAGCCGCTGGGCGTACGCGTGACGCGCCTCGCCCGCGGCCTCCCCAGCGGCGCCGACCTCGAGTACATGGACGACCTGACCCTCTCCCGCGCGCTCGAGGGACGGCAGGAGCTGTAGCGTGGCGGCGCGGCCCCGCGTCTACCGCGCCGAGGGAGTTATCCTGCGACGCCGCAACCTCGGCGAGGCCGACAGCATCCTGACCGTCTTCAGCGGTAGCGAAGGCAAGTTCGAGGCCATCGCCAAAGGCGTGCGCAAGGCCCGCAGCCGCATGCGCGGCCACCTCGAACCGCTCACCCGTAGCCGCGTCCTCGTCGCTCACGGACGCAGCCTCGACATCTTCACCCAGGCCGAGACCGTCGACGCCTATCGTCGCCTGCGCGAAGACCTCGACGCGAGCGCCGAGGCGATCTACTGCCTTGAGCTTGTCGACCGCTTCACCGAAGAGCGCGAACCGATCCCGGAGCTCTACGCCCTCCTCGTGACCGCCCTCGAACTACTCGAGAGCGGCAACGGCGGCGCCGTCACCCGCCACTTCGAGCTGCGCCTGCTCGCCCTCCTTGGCTACGAACCCCACGTTGACGGCTGTGTGCTCTGTGGAGGCCGCCTGCCCGAGGAAGAGACGCTGCTGTCCCCCGCGGCCGGCGGTCTCGTCTGCCGCCAGTGCCGCGCGGAGGCCGGCGCGGGGCGCATCATCTCGGTCGACGTCGTCAAACTGATGCGCTTTGCGAGGCGCGCGACCGCCCCTGACTTTGCCGCGCTCCGCATCCCGATCGAGGTCGCGCAGGAGCTGCGGGCGGCCACCGCCGAGCTCGTGCGCTACTACCTCGATCGCGACCCCAACGCCCGCCGCTTCGTCGATGGCGTGGGCGCGCTCGACCGCAGTGAAGAGCCGTAGACGTTCCCTGCTCTGAGGAACGCGGTAGAATCTTCCCTACGAAGTGTCGCTCCCTGCGAGCGGAGGTGCCCGATGCCCCTGTACGAGTACTACTGCGAACCCTGCCACGGCGTGTTCGAAGAGCTGCGCCCGATGCGGGAGGCCGGCGAGGCCGTTCCCTGCCCCGAGTGCTACGAGGACGCGGACCGCATCATGCCCACGTCCTTCGCGGCCTTCACTTTCCGCGACGGCTACCCCCGCAAGATTCCCGATGACGGCACCTACTGGCACCTCGGCCAGAAGGTCAGCACGCGCGTCACCGGTGGCCGCCCCAACGAGCACCCCGAGGTCAACAAGCCGGTTCCGAAGAAGCGCCTCACCCGGGGCGAGCGCTCTGCCATCAACGACATGCGCGAGGTCGCGGCCAAGGGCGATCTTGTCGACATGTTCAACAACCCCATCTCCCCCAGGGAGGTGAAGCAGGCCTACGATCGGCGTGACGTGATCAAGAAGGGTGTGCCGGCACGCATCCACAAGGACATGAAGAGGAAGTTCCGCTAGCTGCGGCGGGTGAGCACGTAGCCGCTCAACTCCTCGAGCGTGCGCCGGGCATCGGTCGCTTCCAGCGCCGAGAGCCCTTCGAGCGCGCGATCCACGAACTCCTGCGCCATTCCCTGCGCACGGCCGATCGCGTCCGACTCGACCACTGCCGCGAGCGCGTCCGGCAGGTAGTCCGACCGCTCCCCGTCCGCTGACAGGAAGCGCCGCACGGGATTCTCGCGCGGCGCCGATTCCAGATAGAAGAGCGCCGGCAGCGTGATCGTGCCCTCGATGAGGTCGCCTCCCGCGGGTTTCCCCATCTCCGCCTCGTCCCCGGTGAAGTCGAGGATGTCGTCCACGATCTGGAACGCCATCCCCAGGTTGTAGCCGTAGCTCCGCAGCGCCTCGACCTGCCCCTCCGTGCACTGCGCCAGCAGCGCCCCGCCCTGCGACGCATGCCCGAACAGGGCCGCCGTCTTGCCGCCGATGCGCCACAGGTAGTGCTGCACGTCGCGGGCCACGTCGAAGGCGGCCGCGTCCTGGTCGAGCTCACCGCTCGTCATCTTCATCAGCGCCAGCGCGAACAGCCGCGTGACCGGCAGGCTGCCCGTGCGCGTCACCATCTCCGCCGCGTTCGCGAACATGAAGTCGCCCAGCAGCACGGTCAGGGCGTTGTCGAACACCGCGTTGGCGGTCGGCCGCCCGCGGCGGCTCTCCGCCCCATCGACCACGTCGTCGTGGACGAGGCTGGCCGTGTGCAGCAGCTCGATGGCCGTGCCCAGCGGCACCAGCCGGTTCAGGTTGTAGTCGCCGAAGCTGCCCGCCAGCAGCACGAGTGCGGGTCGCAGTCGCTTGCCCCGCGGGGCAAGCGCGTGGTCCAGCATCAGGCGCAGCGGCGCCAGTTCCACGCGCTTCACCGATTCAAGCAGGTCCTCGACCAGGATCAGGTCCTCGGCCACGGGGCCATAGAGGGCGGACGACTGCGTCTGCGTCACGCGCTCGCCTCCATGGCCGGGATGGCGCTGAACAGCGCCTCCGCGTTGGCCGTGGTTGCCGCCGCCACCGCCTCGATGCTGATCCCGCGTGCATCCGCCACCACCTCCGCCGCGACCCGTACGTTCGCGGGCTCGTTACGCGTGCCCCGCCGCGCCTGCGGCGGAAGCGCCGGGCTGTCGGTCTCGACAAGGAGCGATGCGAGCGGCAGACCCGCCGCCACCCGCCGCGCCTCATCGTTGCGTGGATAGCCCGCCGAACACGTCAGCGAGACCAGGAACCCCATCTCGACGTACTTCCGTGCCTGTTCAAGCGTCCCCCCGAACGCATGCAGTGCGCCCAGCGCCCGACCTTGCCCCGGCAGAGGCGACTCGTTGGCGAAACGCGAGAGGTGTGGCTGCAACTCCCCCTCCGCGTCGCGGGAGTGCACGGAGACCGGCAACGCCAGCCGCGCCGCGATCGCGAGCTGCGCGTCGAAAACGCGGCGTTGCACGTGGCGTGGCGCGAGGTCGCGGTAGAAATCGAGCCCGATCTCGCCGATCGCTGCCACGGGGGATGTCCGCGCCAGCTCCTCGATGCGGTCGAGCGCGTCCTCGGTCGCCTGCGCCGCCTCGTGCGGATGGAAGCCGGCCGTCGCCAGCAGCCGTGGGTGGTCCGTCCGCGCCGCGAGCGCGACGGCCGCCTCGCTCGACGCAACATCCTCCCCGCACACGACGATCGTGCCGGCACCCGTCGCCGCGGCCCGCGCGAGGACCGCCTCGCGGTCCTCGTCGAAGCGCGCGCCCTGCAGGTGGCTGTGGGAATCGAAGAAGCGCATCAGGTCGCGACCGGTTCGGGGATGTCCAGCTTGCGGTAGAGGGCGCCGCCCTCGCCGAGCGCGCGGCCCGCGGGCGCCTCCGTGAGGTTCCAGCCTCCCGATTCGGGGGTGCCCTCGTGCCCGAGCGTGGCGTGCAGCCGGCTCGTGGAGAAGGGCAGGATCGGGTGCAGCAGCGTGCACAGCCCCGAGATCGCCTGGAGCGCCGTGTGGAGCGTCTCGGCCGCGTGCTCGCGGTCTTCCTTCACCGCTCGCCAGGGGGCTCGCTCGTCCAGGTACTTGTTCGCCGCCTGCGCGACCGCCAGCGCCTCCCGCAGCGCCCCCCGGAACTGGCAGGCCGCGTACTCCGCGCCCGCCCGCTCGAAGCCATCCCGTACGGTCGCTAGCAGGGCCTCGCTCTCGGGAGTCAGCGCGCCCGGCTCGGGCACGGCCCCGTCGAAGTTGCGCCGGATCATCGCCAGCACGCGGTTCGCGAGGTTCCCCCACGTCGCGATCAGGACCTCGTTGTTCGCCCGGATCAGCTCCTCCTCGCGGAATTCCGAGTCGCTCGTCTCCGGCATGATCTGCGTCAGGTAAAAGCGCACGACATCCGCGTCGTACGTGTCGAGCAGGTCCAGCAGCCACGTCGCCGTGCCCTTCGACTTGCTCTGCTTCTGCCCGTCCGAGAAGTTCACGTACTGGTTGGCGGGCACGTCGTGGGGCAGGTTCAGACCGCCGTAGCCGAGCAGCATCGCCGGCCAGATGAGCGTGTGGAAGACGATGTTGTCCTTGCCGATGAAGTAGTAGGCCTGCGTGTTCTCGTCTTCCCAGTAGAGGCGCCAGGCCTCCGGGTCGCCGCTCTGGCTGGCCCACTCCTTCGCTGCCGAGAGGTAGCCGATGACGGCGTCGAACCAGACATAAATACGCTTATCCTCGTACCCCTCGACCGGCACCGGCACGCCCCAGTTGATGTCCCGCGTGATCGCCCGGTCCTTCAGCCCTTCTTCGAGGATGCCAAGCGTGAAGTTGGCCACGTTCCGCCGCCAGTGGGGCTGCCCGCTGACCCACTCCCGCAACTGCTCGTTGAACGCCGAGAGCCGCAGCATGAAGTGTTCCGACTCGCGCACCTCGGGGGTCGCCCCGCTCACCTTGCTGCGCGGCTCGATCAGGTCGATCGCGTCGAGCTGGGAGCCGCAGTTGTCGCACTGGTCGCCCCGCGCGTCGGCGTAGCGACAGAGCGGGCAGGTGCCCTCCACGTAGCGGTCCGGCAGGAAGCGCTCCGCCTCGGGGTCATACAGCTGTTCCTGCGTCCCCTGGTACAGCAGGTCCTGCTCCAGCAGCTTCGAAAAGAGCTCCTGCGTGGTCTCGTAGTGGTTGTCCGTCAGCGTCGTCGTGAACAGGTCGAAGGAGATGCCGAAGCGCTCCCAGGCCTCGAGGATCTTCGGGTGGTAGCGGTCGACGATCTCCCGGGGCGTGACGCCCTCGCTGTCTGCCGCCACGGTGATGGGCGTCCCGTGGCAGTCCGAGCCCGAGACCATGAGCACATCGTTGCCGCGCATCCGGTGGTAGCGCGCGAAGATGTCGGCGGGGAGGTACGCCCCTGCCGCCTGACCGGCGTGCAGGAGGTAGTTCGCGTACGGCCAGGCCACCGCCACGAAGATGCGTTCGGCCATGGATGCCCCTTTGGAGAGCGCTCAGGCGAGTCTAGCACCGCGCCGCTTTAGGGCTTAGGGCAGGTAAAGCGGTCGTTTCCTATTCCTTGCCCTCTGGCCAGGTGTCGTACGCCTCCGCCCGCGACACCCCGAAGCGTCGCGCCGCCGCGCTCGCGGCCGCGCTGCGACGCGCCCCCGCCTCCCGCATCTCCGCCAGGTAGGCGCGAAGCTCGCGCTCGTCGCTCCCCGCCGCCCAGCCCCGCAGGTCGACCACGACGGTGCACTCCCCCCGTGTCTCCCGGAAGCGTTCGGCCAGCTCCGACGCCCGTCCCCGCACCGACTCCTCGTGCACCTTCGTCAGCTCCCGGCAGACCACCGCCGGCGGGTCGTCGAGCGCCCCTGCAACGTCTTCGAGGGTGGCCGCCAGCCGCCGCGGGCTCTCGAAGAACACGAGGACCTGCGCCGTTCCCGCCGCCGCCGCCAGCCGTCGCCGCCGCTCCCCCTGCCCCCGCGGCAGGAATCCGAGGAAGTGCAGGTCGCTCCCCCCGAACCCCGCCACCGACACCGCGGCCGCCAGCGCCGACGGGCCCGCTACGGCGAACACGGGGATACCCGCATCGTGCGCCGCCTCCACCGCCCGCCCACCGGGGTCCGCGATCACCGGCGTTCCTGCATCCGACGTGAGGGCCACGACCCCCTCCCGCGCCGCCTCCAGCAGCCGCGGGATACGCGCCTCCACGTTGTGCTCCGTGAGGCTCAGCGCCGTGGCACTCGTCTCCACGCGCCGGGCCAGCGTCCGCAACACGCGCGTATCCTCCGCGGCTATGAGCGAGGCCTCCTGCAGGACCGTCGCCGCCCGCTCGCTCAAGTCGCCAAGATTCCCGATCGGCGTGGCGACCACGTAGAGGCCGGGAGCCAGTTCATTCATGCTTCGGTCAGCTTCACAGAACGGCGCGACGAGCGCGAATTCTGGTCCCGTTCTCATTGACCCTGAGAGGGGTGCGGGGATACTCTCTCAGTAGCCGTGACGCTCATATTCGAGTCATCCACCACCGAACGGAAGTTGCTTCGGTGAGCCTCGAAACAGCATCCGCAACCGTCGCCGCGCCTGACTCGTCAGAGCGCGGCGTTTTGCATACCCAGGAGGAGGGATTGTCCGTGCCTGCACCGCGATTCAAGCAGCTCAAGCATGCCTACGGGTTCGATGACGTCGCCATCGTTCCAGGTGAGGTCACGATCAACCCCGAGCTGGTCGAGATCGGTCTGGACATTGGTCCCTACCACTTCGGCCTGCCCTTCATCGCCGCGGCCATGGACGCCGTCGTCGATCCTCCCTTCGCGCGGCTCATGCACGACGCCGGCGGTCTCGGCGTCCTCAACCTCGAGGGCATCTGGACCCGCTACGACGATCCTCGCCCCATCCTCGACGAGGTCGCCTCCGTCAATCGCGAAGAAGCCACGGCCATCCTCCAGTCCGCCTTCCAGAAGCCCATCCGCGACGACCTCATCGCCGTTCGCGTGCAGGAGATGAAGGAAGGCGGCGGAATCGCCTCCGTCTCCGTGACGCCCAAGAGCACCAAGCAGTACGCGCCCCTCGTGCAGGAAGCGGGCGCCGACATCCTCGTCGTCCAGAGCACCGTGACGACCGCCCGCCACGAGTCCAGCAGCATCGAGGGTTTGCGCTTCGAGAAGCTCTTCGAGCAGATCCACATCCCCGTGGTCGTCGGGAACACCGTCGGCTTTGCCGCCACCCTCGAGGTGATGCGCTCCGGCGTCGCCGGCGTCCTCGTCGGCGTTGGGCCGGGGGCCGGCTGCACCAGCCGCGAGGTTCTCGGTATCGGCGTCCCCCAGGTCACCGCCACCATCGACTGCGCCGCCGCCCGTGAGGCCTACCTCGCCGAGACCGGCAACTACATCCCCATCATCACCGACGGCGGCATCCGCACCGGCGGCGATGTCTGCAAGTGCTTCGCCGCCGGCGCCGACGGCGTCATGATGGGCTCCCCCTTCGCCGCCACCACCGAGGCTCCCGGCCGCGGCTACCACTGGGGCATGGCCACCTCCCACGTCGACCTTCCCCGCGGCACTCGCGTCTTCGTGGGCGTCAACACGACCCTTCAGAAGACCCTCTTTGGTCCCTCCACCCGCACCGATGGCACGGAGAATCTGGCCGGCGCCCTCAAGACCGCGATGGGCATGTGCGGCGCCCACACCATCCGCGAGTTCCAGGACGCCGAAATGGTGATCGCGCCCTCCATCAAGACCGAGGGCAAGATTTACCAGTTCGCCCAGGCCGAGTCGTAGGCCACCCGACGGACAGGGCCGTCCCTTCCCGCGCTGTTCTCGCCGCATCCCTGGCGCTGGCTGCCATCGTTATGGCGACGCTCGCCCCGAGTCTGGGCGACACCGCACGCGCCCACGAAGACTGCCCCCACTTCGATCTCGATGACCTCCGGGTCGCGCTGGAGGACTTCGACGTTGTCGTTGTCGGGGAGGTCGCGACGGTGGATGGCGCGCCCGCCATCGAGCCCGAGGTCTACCTGAAGGGTTCTGCCGTAACGGGCGCCCTCGTCCTCGACGACACCTCCGAGTGCGATCGCGCCGACCTGCCAGTTGGGGGAACGCGTGTCGTTGTCGCCCTGCGACGGGAAGCGGGTGCGTTCCAGTGGCCCGTCCCGGCGGCGCTCTTCGTTGTCGAGGGCGGCACGGCGATCAACGGCGCCGAGCCGCCGCTGTCCCTCCCCGAGGATGACCTCGTGTCGCGCATCCGTGAGGTCAGCGGTCAGTACGCCGTGCTCGCCACCGACCCCTCCGAGGGCGCCTCCGTCAACTGGCTGGGAGTCGTCCTGCCCGTGGCCCTGGCGGCTGCGCTCATCCTCGGCATCGCGCTCGTGCTGCTCCGCATCTGGCACCGCATCGAGCCCGAGTAGCGCTACAGCAGCGACTCCAGCACCTTCGCCACCGCGTCCTCCTCGTCGGGAAGCACCTCGTTCGCCGCATCCTTGGCCGACTGATGGCCCTTCGCGACCGCCAGGCCCCGCCCCGCCCACGCCAGCATCGAGACGTCGTTCACGCTGTCCCCGATCGCGACTGTCTCGCTCGCAGCTATCCCCATGTCCTGCGCGACCAGCGAAAGCGCGTGCCCCTTGGTCGCTTCCGGCGCCAGCGCCACCGTCACGAAGGGGAAGTCGAGCAGGTGCAGCGAGTGTCCCAGGCGTTCCACCAGCTCCCGGTGCACCGCGGATGACTGCTCCGCATCGGCCAACACTCCAACCCCGTTCGGCTCAATGCCGAGCGTCTCCGGTCGTTCGTGGACTTCGGGTGTCACCTCGCCAAGTTCGGCGTAGTACTTCGTCGCCGGCGACTCCGTCGTGACGGCGTATCGGTCGGAGCTGAACCACTCGTAGTCGAGCCCGGACTCACGGGCGTAGGCCGAGACCTCAAGCGCCAGCTGGCGGTCGATCTTGAGCTCCCGCACGACCGCCCCGTCGCCGTGTGCGATCAGGCAGCCCTCCTGCGCGATGAATGGCGTGTCGAGCCCGAGTTGCCGTGCCACCCGGATGACTCCCGCCCGCATTCGTCCGCTGGCCAGCATCACCGTGCGCCCGTCTTCGACGAGCGCCGTCACGGCGGCCCGCAGGCGGGGGGAGGGGTCTCCGCCCGAGGCGTTGCCGTCGTACGGCAGGATCGTGCCGTCGATATCCAGCGCGATGAGCCTCACTCCCATCGTGCAGTCACTACCCGTTCCCACCCCACGAGGTCGTTCACGATCTCCGCCTCCGCCCCGACCCCTTCGACGACCTCGGCGAGCCGGCGGGCCTGCCCCAGCCCCACCTCGAACGCCACCAGCCGCGGGCGCAGGCGATCGCGGCAGTCGTCCAGCAGGGCCCGCAGGAGGTCGAGTCCGTCCTCCCCCCCGTTGAGCGCCACTCGCGGCTCCCAGTGCCGCACCTCCGGCTGAAGCGTCTCGATCACGCCCTCGGGAACGTAGGGCAGGTTCGCGAGGATGATGTCCGCCCGCGCGATCGCGCGAGCCAGGTCGCCCCGCACCAGCGCGACCGGCACCGCGTGGCGGGCCACGTTCAATGCCGCGATGCGCAGGGCGTCGGCGCTGATGTCCGTTGCGACCACCCGCGCGGTCGGGGCGGCGCTGGCAACAGCGATGCCGATCGCCCCGCAGCCCGTGCCCATGTCCAGGACCGTCGCCCCCGGGTCGCGCTCAAGCTCGGCAATCCCGATCTCGACCAGCAGCTCCGTCTCCGGTCGCGGGATCAGCGCTCCTTCTCCCACCTCGAACTCGAGGCCGTGGAACTCGCGTATGCCCGTCAGGTAGGGCGTGGGCTCGCGTTGCAGGCGCCGCTCCATGAGCGCATCGAGTCGGGTATCGGTCCCTTCGGCTACGGGCTCGTCGGCGAAGAAGGCGCTGCGGCTTAGCTCGCCGGCGTGGCGCGTGAGCAACTCCGCCTCCATCGCCGCGTCGGGGATACCCGCAGCTTCCAGCTCGGCGCGTACCCGCGCTGCGACGGCGCGCGCCTTCACGCGGTCGCCTGCAGCCGCGCGGCCTCTTCCGCCGCCGCCACCGCGTCGATGATGTCGTCGATGTTCCCGTCGAGCCGGTCGGGGATGTTGTGCACCGTCAGCCCGATGCGGTGGTCCGTGATCCGGTCCTGCGGGAAGTTATACGTCCGGATCTTCTCGCTGCGGTCTCCGCTTCCCACCTGCGTGCGGCGGTCCGCCGCCAGCTCCGCGTTCTGCTTCTCCTGCTCCATAGCCAGCAGCCGCGAGCGCAGCACCGTCATCGCCTTGGCCCGGTTCTTCATCTGCGAGCGCTCGTCCTGGCAGACCACCACCTGGCCCGTCGGAAGGTGCGTCAGCCGCACCGCTGTCGCCACCTTGTTTACGTTCTGCCCGCCCGCTCCCGAGGCGTGGAAGATATCGACTCGCAGGTCTTTGTCGCTCACCTCGACGTCGACTTCTTCTGCTTCGGGCAGGACCGCGACCGTCGCGGTCGACGTGTGGATGCGGCCCTGCGCCTCCGTGGCGGGGACGCGCTGCACCCGATGCACGCCGCTCTCGTACTTGAGCCGCGAGAAGGCGCCCTCCCCCGCCACGCTGAAGATGACTTCCTTGTATCCGCCGATACCCGTCTCCGAGACGCTCAGCAACTGCGTGCGCCAGCCGTGGCGCTCGCCGTAGCGGAAGTAGGCGCGGTACAGCTCCTGCGCGAACAGGGCCGCCTCCTCGCCCCCCGCCCCGGCGCGAATCTCCATGATCACGTTGCGGCTGTCGCGCTCGTCCTTGGGCAGCAGCGCCCGCAGGATCTTCTCGTCCAGGGCAATCAGGCGCTGGTCCGCGCGGGTCACCTCGGTTTCCGCCAGTTCCCGCATTTCGGCGTCGTCTTCGTCCAGCAATTCCTGGGCGTCGGCGCGGGCGCTCTCGGTCTCCGTGTAGTCCGTCAGTAGCTCCACGATCGGCGCGATCTCGGCGCGCTCGCGGGCGAGCTTGGACGCCTTGTCGTAGTCGGCGGCGACTTCGGGAAGGCCCATCTCCTCCGTGACCGCGTCGAAGCGGATACGGATGTCGTTGAGCCTCTGCCGAACGGCCTCGTCCATGGTCCTATTCTGCGGGCGGCGCGCCCTTCGCGCTTGGTTAGCGGAGGGACTTGCCGAGTCGCGCCGAGAGATCACCCAGGAGCACGTCCTCCTGGTCGCCCTCGCCGCGCAGATCCTTGAGGGCCGCCACGCCCCGCTCCGCCTCGTCCTCCCCGATGATGACGGCGAACCGCGCCCCGCTCCCGTTCGCGCGGCGCATTTGCGCCCGGAACGAACGCCCCGACTCCCCCATGAGCGTCGCGAACCCAGCCGCCCGCAGCCCCGACCCCGCGCGCACCGCCGCCCGCCCGCCCGCCTCCCCGGCGTGGACCACGAACGCGTCCGGCGCGCCCGCCTCGGGCAGGGCAACCTCCTGGCGCTTCATCTCGATGATGACCCGCTCAAGGCCGGTGGCGAACCCGCTCGCCGGCGTGGGCTTGCCGCCGATCGTCTCGATGAGCCCGTCGTAGCGGCCACCCGCCCCAATCGAACTCTGCTGGCGCCCGTCGCCCCTGGGTACGATCTCCCAGACCGTGCGGTTGTAATAGTCGAGCCCGCGCACGAGCAGCGGGTCCACGGTGAAGGGCACCCCCGCTGCCGTCAGCCCGGCCTTCACCCCCTCGAAGTGCTCCGCCGCCTCCGGGCTCAGGTCGTCGATCATCGTTGGCGCGCCCTCGCGCAGCTCCTGGTCGCGCGAGTCGTTGCTGTCGAGCAGGCGCAGCGGGTTGCGCTCGAGCCGTCGCTGGCTGTCCTCCGAGAGCTGCTCGCGCAGGGGCAGGTAGTAGTCGCGCAGCCGGTCGAGGTAAGCGCGGCGTGCCTCCGGGTCGTCGATGCTCCCCAGGCGAATCTCCAGGTCCTGCAGCCCGAGCCGCTCGTAGAAACGCCAGTGCAACTCGATCAGCTCCGCGTCCGCCAGCGCTGTGTCCGAACCGACCACCTCGCAGTCGAACTGGTGAAACTGGCGAAGGCGCCCCAGCTGCGGGCGGTTGTAGCGGAACATGCGCGCAATCGTGAAGAGCCGCTGCGGCTGCGGTCGGCTGGCCAGGCCGTGCTCCAGGTAGGCCCGGCAGATGGCTGGTGTCGCCTCCGGGATGAGCGAGAGCGCCTCCCCACCCTGGTCCGCGAAGGAGTACATCTCCTTCTCGACGATGTCCGTCGTGTCGCCTGTGCCCTTCTCGAAGAGGGCGGCGTCCTCGAAGGTCGGGGTATCGAGGCGTTCGTAGCCGAACAGTCGCGTGACTTCCGTGGCAGCCTCGTGAATCGCGCGCCAGTACGGCTGCTCCTCGGGGAGGATGTCCTCAGTCCCTCGCGGCGTCTGATACCGTCCGCTCATGCCCGTCCCGTCAGGTTTGGTGGGGTTGCCTGCTAAGATACTGGCAGAAACGGCCCAACGAGAAAGCGCGTGAGCGTCCTCGAACGTTCCCCCGAGTCAACCGCCATCGCCGACCTCCTCGAAAGCGTCGGGAGCTATCTCCCTGACGAGCGCGTGGAGTTAATCGCCGATGCCTACGCGTTCGCCGAAGAGAGCCACCAGGGCCAGATGCGCCGTACCGGCGACCCCTACATCTCGCATCCCCTCGAGGTCTCGAAGCTCGTCGCCGGACTTGAGCTCGACCAGCCCTCCCTCATCGCCGCCCTCCTCCATGATGTGCAGGAGGACTGCGACGTCCCCAACGAGGAGATCGCCGAGCGCTTCGGCGAGGACGCCGCCCAGCTTGTCGAAGGGCTGACCAAGCTCGACAGCCTGCCCCTGCGCGTCACCGAGGAAGAGGGCGGGGGCGTCCAGGCCCAGAACCTCCGCAAGATGCTGCTGGCCATGGCCGCCGACGTGCGCGTGGTCCTCATCAAGCTCTGCGACCGCCTCCACAACATGCGCACGCTCTACGCCCTCCCCGAGGAGAAGCAGCGCCGCATCGCCCGCGAGACGATGGAGATCTTCGCGCCGCTCGCGACCCGCCTTGGTATCTGGCAGATCAAGTGGGAGCTCGAAGACCTCGCCTTCCGCTATCTCGAACCGGGCCGGTACCAGGAGATCGCCGCCCGTCTCGACGCAACCCGCCTCGCCCGCGAGCGCTACATTGAGGACGTGGCCGCCGGCCTCCGCACCCAGCTCGATGACGCCCGCATCGACCATGAGGTCACGGGGCGCGCCAAGCACATCTACTCCATCCACCAGAAAGCCCGCCGCTACGGCCGCGAGGCCAAGTCCTTCGACCAGATTTACGACCTCCTCGCTCTCCGCATCCTCGTCAAGGACGTGTCTGCCTGCTACGCCGCCCTCGGTGTCGTGCACTCCACCTGGCGCCCCCTCCCCGGCCAGTTCGACGATTACATCGCCAGTCCCAAGGCGAGCATGTATCAGTCGCTCCACACCACGGTCGTTGGCCCCGGTTCCCGCCCCCTGGAGGTGCAGATTCGCACCTACGAGATGCACCGCGTGGCCGAGTACGGTGTTGCCGCCCACTGGCGCTACAAGGGCGCCAGCGACCGCTCCGCCCAGGACGAAGAACGCATCGCCTGGCTGCGCCAGCTCCTTGAGTGGCAGCGAGAGCTCTCCGGCGCCGAGGAGTTCGTCGAGAGCGTCAAGACCGACGTGTTCGACGACCAGGTGTTCGTGCTCTCCCCCAGGGGTGACGTGCTCGACCTCCCCGCCGGCGCCACCCCCCTCGACTTCGCCTACCGCATCCACACCGACCTCGGCCACCAGACCATCGGCGCCAAGGTCAACGGCAAGATGACCGCCCTCAACTCCGCGCTTCATAACGGCGATGTCGTCGAGATCATGCGCAGTCGTTCCCGCCGCGGTCCCTCGCGCGACTGGCTCAGCGAGAGTCTCGGCTATCTGCAGACCTCGCAGGGCCGCCAGAAGGTGCGCCAGTGGTTCCGCAAGCAGCGCAAGGCGGAGAGCATCGAACGCGGCCGCGAGATGCTTGAGCGCGAGATGCGCCGACTCGCCTTCGACCTCGCCGACCACCAGGACGAGCTCGTCGACCTCTTTCCCGGCAAGACCTGGAACGACCTGCTCGCCAACATCGGCTACGGCGATGTCAGCGTGGAGTCCGTCACGCGCAAGGCCAGCGCCCTCCTGCAGAAGCACCACGAGCCCGATGACCTGGAGGAGATACCCGTTGGGCGTCCTTCACGCCGTGGCACGGGCGCGGGCCTCCGGGCGCTGGGCGCGGGTGGGCTTGAGACCACCCGCGCGCGTTGCTGCAACCCCGTCCCCGGCGACAGCGTTCGCGGCTACGTGACCCGCAGCCGCGGCGTCACCGTTCACCGCTCGGACTGCCACAACGTCCTCCATGAGCGGGAGCGTGACCGTCTCATCGACGTCGACTGGGGCACGACCGACGAGCAGCGCTATCCCGCCACCGTCCAGATCGATGCCTGGGACCGAGTCGGTCTCCTGCGCGATATCAGCACGCTCGTAGCCGCCGAAGACGTGAACATGGTCAACGTGAACACGGTCAAGAACGGCAACGGCACCGTCTCCGTCCTCGCGACCCTGGAGACGAGCGGGCTCTCGCAGATATCGCGGCTGCTCACGCGCATGGAGACGATCCGCGGCGTGCGCAGCTGTGCGCGCAAGTCCAGCTAGCTAGGACGCGCGCCGCGCCAGCTCCTGGCGCCGCGTGGTGAGGGGTTCCACGCGGCCCAGGGCCGGACGCAACTCTCCTCGAACGGACTGCCGTGGCTGCCAGAGGACCACCCGAGGCCCCTGGGCCAGGTGCAGCCTTCCCCTTCGCGGAAGCATGGAGCGAATGGTCGCTCCAAACAGCGCCA
This sequence comes from Tepidiformaceae bacterium, assembly GCA_965214395.1. GTDB lineage: Bacteria > Chloroflexota > Dehalococcoidia > Tepidiformales > Tepidiformaceae > UBA2991. Next base: position 2,105,854 of record OZ243954.1, on the reverse strand, counting down.
CCGCAGCTCCGACAAGCAGGACATCGAAGATGATCGTGGGGATGACGTTCACCATGGTCAGCACATCCGTTCGCAGGGTCCGCACAAGGTATCGAACAGCCGTTCGCCTGCCAACACGCATGTTCTATTCTGGGCCTACTCGGTGGAGCGGCCAGCCTCGAGTACCGCTAAGGTGGTCTGGAGGAAGTGAAGCAATCGTGACGAGGGACAATGGGCAAGTGGTCACGGCCACTGTGCATCAAGAGGGCCCCTGGTGTGTTGCCCAGGCAATTGAAGTTGACGTTGCCAGCCAGGGGGAATCGCGGGATGAGGCACTGGCGAACCTGCGGGAGGCCCTCGAACTCTTCTTCATGTCAGAAGCCTCAGGCGCCGTTTTCCCGATCGATGTAAGGGTTGCTGATGGCTAGGGGAATAACGGCCCCTACTCCGCCCGCTCCCGGTACTGCAGCGCCTCCGCGACGTGCCCGCTGGCGATCGCGTCGCTGGCGTTGAAGTCGGCGACCGTGCGCGCCACCTTGAGCACCCGGTGGAAGGCGCGCGCCGAGAGCGCCATCTGCACGGCCGCCTGGCTCAGGATGTGTTGCGCCGGCTCGTCCAGCTTCCACTGGGCGTGCTCGCGCACCTCGGTCGGACCCATCTCCGCGTTCAGGCGCGTGCCCGTACCCGCGAAGCGTTCCCGCTGGATCTCGCGCACGGCCCGCACCCGTTCCGCCACCACCGACGACGCCTCCCCGCGGGTTCCCGCCGCCAGCTTCTCGTAGTCCACGCGCGGCACGTCGATGAAGATGTCGATGCGGTCCAGCACCGGCCCCGAGACGCGCCGCTGGTAGCGAGCCGCCGCGTTCGCCGGGCAACTGCACTCCCGCACCGGGTCGCCGCGATAGCCGCAGGGACACGGGTTCTGCGCCGCCACCAGCGCGAAGCTCGCCGGGAACGTGGCCGACTGCCGCGCCCGGCTGATGGTCACGATGCGGTCCTCCAGCGGCTGCCGCAGCACCTCCAGCACCTGCGTCCCGAACTCCGGAAGCTCGTCGAGAAAGAGCACCCCGTGGTGGCTCAGCGTGATCTCGCCCGGGCGCGGCACAGACCCGCCCCCACCAGCCCCGCGTGCGAGATCGTGTGGTGAGGCGCCCGGAAGGGGCGTCCCCGCAGCATCCCTCCGCCCGCGGGAAGCAGCCCCGCCACGCTGTAGATGCGCGTCACCTCGAGCGCCTCGTCGTTCGTCATCGGCGGCAGGATCGAGGGGATGGCGCGCGCCAGGAGCGTCTTGCCGCTCCCCGGCGGACCCCGCATCAGCAGGTTGTGGCCCCCGGCCGCCGCCATCGCCAGCGCCCGCTTCGCGTGCTCCTGCCCGATCACGTCGGCTAGATCGGGACCGCCTGGCTCGTCGCTTTCCATCTCGTCTGTCGGCGCGTACGGGCTGATCGGCGCCTTCCCCAGCAGGTGCGCCGCCAGCTGCGTCACCGATTCCACGGGGAACACCTCGATGCCGTCCACCAGCGCCGCCTCGGGAGCGTTCGCGACCGGCACGAAGGCCCGTCGCGCCCCGCGATCGCGCGCCACCGCCACCATCGGCAGCGCTCCCCGCACGCTCCGCACTTCCCCGTCGAGCGCGAGCTCCCCGACGAACACCGCGTCGCCGAGGTCGGCCTCGACCTGCCCGCGCGCCACCATCACGCCGGCCGCGATGGGCAGGTCGTAGGCGGGCCCCTCCTTGCGCAGGTCGGCGGGCGCGAGGTTCACGACGATGCGGCTGTTGAACGGCCATGTGAGCGCGCTGTTGCGGATGGCTGCCCGCACCCGCTCCTTCGATTCCTGAACGGCCGCGTCCGGCAGCCCCACGATCGCCGTCGTCGGGTTCTGTGCGCGCGAGATATCGACCTCGACGTCGACCATGATGCCGTCCAGCCCAACGACCGCGCTCGACTGCACCTTTGCCAGCATCGGCGCAGTCTGCCGTGCCCGGACAAAGGGAGCAACCGGCAAAGTTTGCCGCACCAGTCGCTGCCGAGTGCCGGCGGGCTCTCCCGGGGTGGTGTGATGAGGCTCCAAAAGGCTGTGCAGAGCAGGCATTGAAGGAGCCGCCCGCGGGCATCCCGAAACTCGTAGAATGCCCCCCGCCTATCTGGGCAAAAGTCGGAGGAGATAGCCATGAATGCCCCCAATGTCTTGCTCGCCTCGAAGGGCCACCCCTTCCAGCGCGAGCCTTTCTTCCAGATGTTCGATGCCTTCCAGCAGGGCGGCGACATCTCGGCCTGGACGCACGTCGAGCAGCCCGCCGCCCAGCTCTTCTTCCAGCCCGAGAACTCCCGCGAGTACGACTGCATCGTCGATTACTCGATGCCGGGCGTCTTCGGCGTAGGCGGCCCGCCCGACCCGCCCGAGGCGCTGAAGGACGGCTATATGCGCCTCACCGAAGAGGGCAAGGGCCTCGTCATGATCCACCACAACATCTGCTCCTGGCCCGGCTGGGAGGAGTACGCGGAGATCATCGGCGGCCGCTTCTTCTACAACCCCGGCAGCCTGCGCGGCGTCGACTACCCCGACTCCGGCTACCTGCTCGCCGCCAACCACACCTGCCAGGTGGTGGAGGCCGAGGCCAACCACCCCGTCGTCGAGGGCGTCGACCTCGAGTTCGAGCTCCAGGACGAGATCTACCTCGCCCCCTACCACGAGGACAGCCTCGTTCCCCTGGTCCGCAGCGATTTCGATTTCACCTACAAGAACTTCTTCTCGCCCTCGCTGGTGGTGAACGACGGCCGCATGTACGAGCGCGGCGACTGGACCCACCCCCCGACCCCGAACCTGGTCGTCTGGGCGAAGAACTACCGCAACAGCCCCATCGTCTACGTGCAGGCGGGCGACGTTCCCACCTCCTACAACAACCCGAACTACCGCAAGCTGCTCTCGAACGCCATCAAGTGGGTCGCGTCCGACGAGGCCCACGAGTGGGCTCGCGCGCGCAACGCCGCTGCGGTCTCCTAGGGAGGGACAAGATCATGCCCAGCAACTACGTGCTTGAGAACCTGGAGAAGTACCCGTGCGGCCCGGGCGGCCACGACTTTGCCGCAGGCGCCGACTGCCCGAGGTGCGAGAAGGTCGAGACGCCGCACCTGACCTGCATCTTCTGCAACCTGGACGGCGTCGAGCGCTACGGTGGCATCTGCGATGAACACACCGTCGCCAACGGCGACCGCGAAGCGACCGGCCCCATCTGCGGGAACTGCCATGTCGTCGTCTACGACGCCGATCGCGACAGCGGCGGCTGGGTCATCATGAAGGACGGCGCTCCGCTCCTGGCGTAAGTCCGCCGGCGGTTCACGCGGCCCGGCAGGCCCCCTGTTGAGAGGCGGGCTGGGCCGCTGCGTCGGTCGCGACGGGGCCGGGGACGCAGCGAGGCGGCAACGGGCAAGGGGCCCGTAGTCAGCCCTGCTGGTTCAGATTGGAGTGTCCCGCCCTGCTGCGCCGAAGCGGAAGGGATTGGGAACGAACATCGGGACAGCGGCCTGGTAGGCGCCGTAGCCGGGATAGCGCTCGCTCGACACCCGCTCGCCGATCCGCGTGGCGCACAGGAAGAGCACGATCAGGGCGAGACAGCCAAGGCCTGTCCAGTGCCAGATCTGGGAGGCCCCGGATACGGCGAAGAGGTAGAAGGCCGCCCACATTCCCATCTCGCAGGCGTAGCTGGGGTGACGGCAGAATCGAAACAGGCCTGCCGTCATGAACGGCTGCCGTACCTCAGCCCCCTCGCTCACAAGCCGCTTCTTGTTCTGTTGGAATCTCCACATCTGTGCGTCGGCGATGGTCTCGGTGAGAAGCAGGAGCAGGAAGATCGCGGCTGCAACGGCGTCCAGCCAGCCCAGCGGTTGCTCGGCGTGCTCCCACGCCTGGTGTACCGGCGAGGTGAACAGCCACAGGATGGCTATCTGCCCGAAGGCAATGAACGTCAGGTTCAGTAACTGGAACTTCACAGCTCCGAGCTGCTCCCTCAGGTAAGTCCACCGATACTCCTGGCGGCCAACCCGGTAACCGCCCTTGAGGGCGAGGTTGTAGGTCAGCCGGATCCCCCACAGGACAGCCAGCGCGGTCATGATGTTGACGCGAGGCGAGTCAAACCCCAGATCGACGGCCACGATTACGCACAGGACAGGGGGCACGATCGACCACAACCGGTCTACCCAGGAGTGGTCACGCGCTAGCAGCGACAGCACCCAGCAAACCGCAGCCAGGACGACGCACAATTCCAGCGCCGTCCCGTAGGGGGTACCTGCCAGCGGATGATCGATCACACGAATACCACCACAATCTCGAATTGGCTGACGTTGCCGGCCAGATCCCGGGAGTGGCGTGGAACGCGCGCATGATAGGACTTGAGCGGCGCCGGCGGTCCCGGCTTGGCTGGGCCGTGGCGAGCCGCTACGATCATTCGCGCCGCGGCCCCGTGGTGTAGCGGCCTAACACGCCACCCTGTCAAGGTGGAGATCGTCGGTTCAAATCCGATCGGGGTCGCCAGCAACCTGTCCAGAAGGGCCCCTGCCGACAGGCAGGGGCCTTGTCATAGAGCCCGGTACACCCTCCGCCCCCACTGGACGCTCCTGCTATCCTCGATCCAGAGGAAGAAGGCATCCCGTGAAAGCGCTCCTGAAACCCTTCATCACCGTCTTCGCGTTCATCGATGGCGTCATCGCGAGCGTGGTCCACGGCGAGCAACTCCGGCGGCGTGTTGTGAACCGCATGACCATCACCTCGGGGTCCAGCCCCGACCCCACCCGCCGCCCCCGCCGCCGCTAGCTCGTGACCGCGCCCTGCGAGGCGCTGGAGACGCCGGCCGCGTACTTGGCGAACACGCCCCGCTCGTAGCGCGGCGCAGGCGGCGACCAGGCCGCCAGGCGGCGCTCCAGTTCAGCCTCGTCGATCTCCACGTCCAGCCGCCGCGCGTCGATGTCGAAGGAGATGATGTCGCCCTCCTCGATCGCCGCGATGGCCCCGCCTGCCGCGGCCTCCGGGGCGACGTGACCGGCCATCAGCCCGTGCGTCGCACCGCTGAAGCGCCCGTCCGTCAGCAGCGCGACCGAGTCGCCCAGGCCCTCGCCCACGAGCGCCGCCGTCACCCCGAGCATCTCGCGCATGCCCGGGCCGCCCTTCGGCCCCTCGTAGCGAATCACGACCACGTCGCCCGGCGAGATGCGCCGCTCCGAGACCGCCGCGAAGGCGTCCTCCTCGCGGTCGAACACGCGCGCCGGCCCGCGGTGCTGCATGATTTCGTGCCCCGCAACCTTGATTACGCATCCCTCCGGCGCGAGGTTGCCCTTCAGGATCACGAGCCCGCCCGTTTCCTTCAGCGGCTCGTTGGTCGACAAAATCACGTCCTGGCCGGGTGACTCCTGCGCATCCGCCGCCTCCTCCGCGAGGGTGCGGCCGGTCACGGTCGGCTGGTCCCCGTGGACCTTGCCACCCTCCAGCAGGCGCTGTGCGAGCAGACGCGTGCCCCCTGCCCGGTCCATGTCGAGCGCGACATAACGACCACCGGGCCGCAGGTCGCCGATGATCGGGGTGCGCTCGCTGACCTCGTCGAAGTCGTCGATGGTGAGTGAGACGCCCACCTCCCGTGCCATCGCCAGCAGGTGCAGGACGGCGTTCGTCGAGCCGCCCGTCGAGGCCACGCAGACGATCGCGTTCTCGAACGCCTCGCGCGTCATCACGTCGCCCGGAAGCTGGCCCCGGGCCAGCACATCCATCACGAGCTGCCCGGCCTCGTAGCCGGCGCTGTTCTTGCGCGGGTCGGTCGCCCCCGCCGATCCGCTCCCCATCGGCGAGATGCCGAGGAACTCGATCGCCGTCGCCATCGTGTTCGCGGTGTACTGCGCGCCGCAGGCCCCCGCCCCCGGGCAGGCCACGTCCTCGAGCGCCGTCAGCTGTTCGTCCGTCATGTCGCCCGCGGCGTGGCGACCCACCCCCTCGAAGACGTCCTGGATCGTCACGTCTTGGCCCTCGTAGTTCCCCGGTGCGATCGACCCGCTGTAGAGCACGAGTCCCGGCACGCCCAGCCGCGACAGCCCCATCACCCCGCCCGGGATCGTCTTGTCGCAGCCCACGATCACGACCGCCGCATCGAACAGGTAGCCGCGACCGCACAGCTCGATGCTGTCGGCCACCACCTCGCGGCTGATGAGCGAGGCCTTCATCCCCTCCGTCCCCATCGCGATGCCGTCGCTGATGGAGACTGTGTTCACCTCCATAGGCGTGCCGCCCGCCTCGCGGATGCCCCGCATCACGTCGGCCGCCAGGTCGCGCTGGTTGAAGTTGCACGGCATCGTCCCGATCCAGCTGTGCGCGACCATCACCAGCGGGCGCTTCAGCGACTCCGAGTCGTAGCCGACGGACTTCAGCATCGCCCGCGCCGGGGCCCGGTCGGGACCGTCGACGAGCGTGCGGCTGCGGTGGCGGGGATCGAGCGGCATGGCGGCACTCCAGGGGGTCAAATCTGCGAAATCGAGCCTACGCGCCGCCCGTGTCCCGAGCCAGAACCGCGAGGGGAAGGTGCTACTTGACCGCCGAGTTGGCCGCGACCTCGCGCAGCGCCTCGCCCAGCCGGTGGACGCCTTCCTCGATCTCCTCGACGGGCGTGTAGCTGAAGGCGAGCCGCAGATGCTGCGTCACGTTGCTGTCGGCGAAGAAATGTGGCCCCGCCCCGATAATCACGCCCTTTTCGTTCGCGACGCGCTGCACTTCCAGCGCCGACAGCCCCGGCCGAAGCCCCACCCAGACGAAGAAGCCCCCTCCGGGACGCTCGTAGCTGACGTAGTCGCCGCAGTGCTCGTCGAGTGCATCGCAGAGCCGCTCGAGCTTGCGTCGGTAGATGGCCCGCAGCCGCTCGACGTGCCGGTCGAGGTCGCCGTTCCGGATCATCTCCGCCACCGTGCGGCCCAGGTACGGGCTCGACCCCATGTCGTAGCGCAGCGCGGCCATGCGGTTGATCAGCGCCGGCGGCGCCAGGTTCCACCCCAGCCGCAGCCCCGTCGCGATGATCTTCGAGAAGGTCGCCACCTTGATCGCGAGCTCCCCGCCCGAGAGCGAGAAGAGCGATGGCGGCGGAGGCTCGTCGCCGAACCAGAGCTCCCCGTAGGCGTCGTCCTCCATCAGGAGGATGCGGTGCTCGCGTGCGAGCTCGAGCAGCTTCTCGCGACGCGCCAGCGGCAGCGTCGAACCCTCCGGGTTCTGGTGCGTGGGAATCAGGTAGAGGAGTTTCGCCCGCCGTCCCTCGTCCGCCAGCCGCTGCAGCGCCTCTTCTGCCAGGTCGACGCGGATGCCTTCTTCGTCCATGGGCACGGCCTCCACCGTCGCCCCGAACGAATGAATCGTGCGCAGGCTGCCGGGGAAGGTCGGACTCTCCACGAGCACCGTGTCGCCAGGGTCGAGCAGCGCCTCGCAGGCGATCCCGATGCCGTGTGCAGCTCCCGAGGTCACGATTACGTGCTCATCCGTCAGCGGCAGCCCTTCGATCCCCGAGGAGCGCTCCGCGATCGCGTCCCGCAGCGGCTGCGCCCCGAAGGTGCCGCCGTACTGCAGCGCCTCGCGGCGCTCCTTCTCGAGCACGGTGCGCGTCGCGCGTAGCAGCTCCTCGCTCGGCAGCGAGGGCACATCCGGCAGGCCGCCCGAGAAGGCGATGACGGGGCGGTCGTCGGGCCGGGCCGCGGCCCACACCCCCGCCCCCATGATCTTCGAGCGGGCGCTCACGACGTCTTCAAGCGAATCCTGGGTCCAGAACGGAGTCTCGGGCATCGTCCAAGTATGGCCGTGCGCGTCCGCAGTGGCGAGCGACCACCCCGTTAACGCAGGTGTAACGGCGGAACGCGATCTCCGTTCTACGATGCCGCTATACTTATCGTTCACCCGAGTGTGCGTTGGGAGGCGCGAGCCTCGCGAGGCGAGGCGCGGGAAAACACACCCCGCGCACGGGGCCACCGTTGCCGGTGGCGCCGATCCGGGTAATGCGAACGAGAGGAGGCGCTTGATGGCCGCGCATACCCGGCCCCCGAAGCAGGGTCTCTACGATCCCCGCCTCGAGCACGACTCGTGCGGCGTCGGCTTCCTCGTCCACCTCAAGGGACACCGCTCCCACATGATCGTCGAGAAGGCGATCGAGGCGCTCGCCAACCTCAACCACCGCGGCGCCAGCGGCGCCGAGGTCAACACCGGCGACGGCGCCGGCCTCCTCATCCAGACCCCCGACGAGTTCTTCCACCACGAGTGCGCCCAGCTCGGCATCCCCCTGCCACCGCGCGGCTCCTACGGCGTGGGCATGCTCTTCTGCCACGGCGACGACCAGGCCCGCCGCCTGGCCATGAACCTCCTCGCCGAGATCGTCCGAGGCGAAGGCCAGCACCTCCTCGGCTGGCGCGACGTGCCCACCGACAACTCGATGCTCGGCGAGACCTCGCTCGTGGCCGAGCCCTCCGTCCACCAGGTCTTTATCGGGCGTGGCACCTGGGTCGAGAGCGAGGACGACTTCGAGCGCCGCCTCTTCGTCATCCGCAAGCTCTTCGAGCGCGAGGTCGAGCGCCGCGGCATCGGCGACTCCGAGGACTTCTACTTCCCCAGCCTCTCCTGCCGCACGGTCGTCTACAAGGGCATGCTCACCGCCCTCCAGCTGCCCGAGTACTACCCCGACCTGCGCGACCGCCGCATGGTCACGGCGCTGGCGATGTTCCACTCCCGCTTCAGCACCAACACCTTCCCCAGCTGGAAGCTCGCCCACCCCTACCGAACCATCTCCCACAACGGCGAGATCAACACCCTCCGCGGCAACAAGAACTGGATGGCCGCCCGCGAAGCCCTTCTCAAGACGCCCCACTTCGACGACACCCAGAAGATTCTGCCTATCATCGACGAGGCTGGCAGCGACACCGCCTGCCTCGACAATGCCCTCGAGCTCCTGACCCTCGGCGGCCGCCCCATCGAGCACGCCATGATGATGCTCATCCCCGAGGCCTGGTCCGGCCACGAAACGATGAGCGCCGAGAAAAAGGCCTACTACGAGTACCACAGCCTCCTCATGGAGCCCTGGGATGGCCCCGCTTCCGTCGCCTTCACCGATGGCCGCACCATCGGCGCCGTGCTCGACCGCAATGGCCTGCGCCCCTCCCGCTACCTCGTGACCAAGGACGACCTCGTCGTCATGGCCTCGGAGGCCGGCGTCCTCCCCGTCGAGGACGACAACGTACTCATGAAGGGCCGCCTGCAGCCCGGCCGCATGTTCCTCGTCAGCCTCGAAGAGGGCCGCATCATCGGCGATACCGAGCTGAAGCAGCGGCTCGCCCGCGCCCACGACTACGGTGGCTGGCTCGGCGAGAACCTCACCCGCCTTGCCGACCTGCCCCCCGCCGAGGCCCCCGAGCCCATCGAGGGCGACGACCTGCTGGAGCGCCAGATTGCGTTCGGCTACACCCTCGAGGATGCGAAGTACCACCTCGGCCCCATGGCCCGCCAGGGCCAGGAGTCGCTGGGCTCGATGGGGACGGACACGCCCCTCGCCGTGCTCTCCGAGCGCCCCCAGCCCCTCTACAACTACTTCAAGCAGCTCTTCGCCCAGGTCACGAACCCGCCCCTCGACGCCATCCGTGAGGAGATCGTGACCTCCGTGGACTCCCTCCTGGGCGCCGAGGGCAACCTCTTCAGCGAAGGGCTCGACGACGGCTACCGCATGATCGCGCTGCCCACCCCCTTCCTCACGAACGCGGAGATGGCGCAACTGCGCGCGCTCGATAGCGACCGCTTCCGTTCCGCCGTGCTCCCCATGACCATGCCCGCCGAGGAGGGCCCTGCCGGAATGCAGCCCGCCCTCGACGAGCTCTTCGAGCGCGCCGACGAGGCAATCGAGGACGGCGCCAATATCCTCATCCTCTCCGACCGCGGCATCGACCGTGAGCACGCCCCCATCCCCGCCCTGCTCGCCACCGCCGGCCTCCACCACCACCTCGTGCGAAACAAGCGCCGCACCAAGGTCGGCCTCGTCGTCGAGACGGGCGAGGCCCGCGAGGTGCACCACTTCGCCCTCCTCATCGGCTACGGCGCCGGCGCCATCAATCCCTACCTCTCGCTCGACACCCTGCATGCCATGACGGTCGACGGCTCCCTCGAGAGCGACATCCCCTGGGAAGAGGTCGAGGCCAATTTCGGCAAAGCCCTCAAGAAGGGCGTCGTGAAGGTCATGTCGAAGATGGGCATCTCCACGGTGCAGAGCTACCGCGGCGCCCAGATCTTCGAGGCCGTGGGCCTCAACGAGGACCTGATCGACCACTACTTCACGGGCACCGTCTCGCGCATCAGCGGGGCCGGGCTTGAGCAGATCGCGGCCGAGATGCTCGCCCACCACGCCCGCGCCTATCCCGAGCGCGACGGCGGCCTCTACGGCGTCGGCTGGGGCGGTCAGTACCAGTGGCGCCACGGCGGCGAGTATCACCTCTTCAACCCCGACACGATCTTTAAGCTGCAGCACGCCACCCGCACGAAGCGGCAGGAAATCTTCTCCGAGTACACCACCCTCGTGAACGACCAGGCCCGCCAGATGGCCACCCTTCGCGGCCTCATGGAGTTCAGTTCCGACCGCGAACCCATTCCCATCGAGGAGGTCGAGCCGGCCTCCAGCATCTTCCCCCGCTTCGCTACCGGTGCGATGTCCTTCGGCTCCATCAGCGCCGAGGCCCACGAGACGCTCGCCGTCGCCATGAACCGCATCGGCGGCCGCAGCAACACCGGCGAGGGCGGCGAGGACCCCCGCCGTTTCACCCCCGACGACAACGGCGACCTCCGCCGCAGCTCCATCAAGCAGGTCGCCTCCGGTCGCTTCGGCGTCACCAGCGAGTACCTCGTCAACGCCGACGAGCTTCAGATCAAGATGGCCCAGGGCGCCAAGCCCGGCGAGGGCGGCCAGCTCCCCGGCCACAAGGTCTGGCCCTGGATCGCCCAGGTGCGCTACTCGACGCCCGGTGTGGGCCTCATCAGCCCGCCCCCGCACCACGACATCTATTCGATCGAGGACCTCGCCCAGCTCATCCACGACCTTAAGAACGCGAACCCGCGCGCCCGCATCAGCGTCAAGCTCGTCGCGGAGGTGGGCGTGGGCACAGTCGCCGCGGGCGTGGCCAAGGCCAAGTCCGATGTCGTCCTCATCAGCGGCCACGATGGCGGCACCGGCGCCAGCCCCCTCACTTCGCTCAAGCACGCGGGCGTGCCCTGGGAGCTCGGCCTCGCCGAGACCCAGCAGACGCTCGTCCTGAACAAGCTGCGCGACCGCATCATCGTCCAGACCGACGGCCAGATGAAGACCGGCCGCGACGTCGTCATCGCCGCCCTCCTCGGCGCCGAGGAGTACGGCTTCGCCACCGCCCCGCTGGTCGTGATGGGCTGCATCATGATGCGCGTCTGCCACCTCGATACCTGCCCCGTCGGCGTCGCCACCCAGAACCCGCAGCTCCGCGAGAAGTTCACGGGCAAGGCGGAGCACGTCGTCAACTTCTTCGAGTTCATCGCCGAGGAGATCCGCGAGACCCTCGCCGAGCTTGGCTACCGCTCGCTCGACGAGCTCATCGGTCGCAGCGACCTCATCGACGCGCGCCGCGCCGTCGACCACTACAAGGCGCAGGGCATCGACCTCTCCGCCATCCTCTACCGGCCGCAGGTGCCCGAACACGTCGCCACCCGCCGCATCGCCGAGCAGGACCACGGCCTCCGCCACGCCCTCGACCAGGAGCTCATCCAGCTCGCGCGCCCGGCCCTCGAGAGCGGCGAGGCCGTGGACGTCGAAGTACCTATCCGAAACGTCAATAGAGTCGTCGGAACGATCCTCGGCAGCGAGGTCTCCCGCCGTTACGGCGCTGCCGGCCTCGCGCCGGACACGATCACGTTCCGCTTCAAGGGTTCCGCCGGCCAGAGCTTCGGCGCGTTCGTGCCCAAAGGCATGACCCTCCTCCTCTCGGGCGACGCCAACGACTACTTCGGCAAGGGCCTCTCCGGTGGCCGCCTCGTGGCCGCCCCACCCCCCGACTCAACCTTCGTGCCCGAGGAGAACATCATCATCGGCAACGTCGCCCTCTACGGCGCGACGGCCGGCTCGGCCTTCATCCGTGGAGTCGCCGGCGAGCGCTTCTGCGTGCGCAACAGCGGCGCCCACGCCGTCGTCGAGGGCACGGGCGACCACGCCTGCGAGTACATGACCGGCGGCCGCGTCGTCATCATTGGTCCTACTGGGCGCAATTTCGGCGCGGGCATGAGCGGCGGTATCGCCTACGTCCTCGACGAAGAGGGCGACTTCGACATCCGCTGCAACAAGGAGATGGTCGACCTGGAACCCCTCGCCGAGGACGAAGACATCGAACTCGTCCGCAGCCTGCTTGAACGCCACCGCGAGCACACCGGCAGCACCGTCGCCGACCGCCTCCTCCAGGACTGGCAGGTCACGATTTCGCGCTTCGTAAAGGTTATGCCGCTCGATTACCGCCGCGTCCTCAACGAGCAGAAGGCCGCCGGGGAGGCCGAGCGCGAGCAGGTGGGGGCCACCGGTGGCTAAGACCACGGGCTTCATGGAGTTCACGCGAAAGGGGCCGCCCAGCCGCCCCGTGGCCGAGCGCGTCACCGACTGGCTCGAGTACTACGAGGAGATGCCCGCCCAGGAGCTTAACCAGCAGGCCGCCCGCTGCATGGACTGCGGCGTGCCCTTCTGCCACCAGGGCTGCCCCCTCGGCAACATCATTCCCGACTGGAACGACCTCGTGTATCGCGGCCACTGGCGCGATGCCATCGAGCGGCTCCACGCCACCAACAACTTCCCCGAGTTCACCGGCAGGCTCTGCCCCGCCCCCTGCGAGGCCGCCTGCGTCCTCGGCATCAACGACGACCCCGTCACCATCAAGCAGGTCGAGGTCACCATCATCGAGCGTGCCTGGCAGGAGGGCTGGATCCACCCCGAGCCCCCCCAGCAGCGCACCGAGCGCCGCGTCGCCGTCATCGGCTCCGGGCCCGCCGGCCTCGCCGCCGCCCAGCAGCTCCGCCGCGCCGGCCACGACGTCACCGTGTTCGAGCGCGACGACCGCATCGGCGGCCTCCTCCGCTACGGCATTCCCGAGTTCAAGATGGAGAAGCGCTTCATCGACCGCCGCCTTGAGCAGATGGAGGCGGAAGGCGTCGTCTTCCGCCCCAGCGTCAACATCGGCGTCGACGTCGTCGCACGCGACCTCGTGGACGAGTTCGATGCCATCTGCCTGTCCGGCGGCGCCACCCACTCCCGCGACCTCCCCATCCCCGGGCGCGACCTCGACGGCATCCACCTGGCGATGGACTTCCTGCCTCCGCAGAACAAGATCGTCGCCGGCGACGACGTCCCCGAGGACGAGATCATCTCCGCCGCCGGCAAGCGCGTCATCATCCTCGGCGGCGGCGACACCGGCGCCGACTGCCTCGGGACGGTGCATCGCCACGGCGCCCTCAGCGTGAAACAGTGGGAGCTCCTCCCCCGGCCGCCCGACACCCGCCCCCCTGAGACGCCCTGGCCCACCTGGCCCAACATCTTCCGCACCTCGGGCGCCCACCAGGAGGGCGGCGACCGCGACTACAGCATCCTCACCAAGAGCTTCAGCGGCGAGAACGGCCGCCTCACCACCCTCCACGGCGTCCGCCTCGAGTGGGCCCCCGGCGAGGACGGCCGCATGAACATGACCGAGGTCCCCGGTAGCGAATTCGAGGAGCCGGTCGACCTCGTGCTGCTCGCCCTCGGCTTCCTCGGCCCCGAGCGCCCCGGCATGCTCGAACAGCTGGGCGTCGACCTGACCGAGCGCGGCAACGTCGCCGCCGACGAGAACAAGATGACCAGCGTGCCCGGCATCTTCACCGCCGGCGACATGACCCGCGGCCAGTCACTCATCGTCTGGGCCATCGCCGAAGGCCGTGCCGCCGCCCGCGGCATCGACCGCTACCTCATGGGCGAAACGTCCCTGCCGTAGGAAGTTCCCGCCTCCCCTACCCCGCCCGCTCGATCAGGTACCGCGCGACCGTCGCCAGCAGGACGCGCTCGTCCTCGCGCAGTCCCAGGCTGTCGAGGAGGCTGCTCGCCTCATCGACATAACGGTGTGCGTGCTCCTCCGCCACCGCCTTCACCCCGTCCGCCTCCATCTGCGCCGAGACCGCCTCGATCTCCGCCGCCGGCGGCTCCTCGTGTGCGTACAGCCGCTCGATGGCGCTGCGCGTGCGCGGCTCCGCCAGGCCTGCGATTACCGGCAGCGTCTTCTTGTGCCGCGCCATGTCGTTCTGGTTCGACTTGCCCGTCACGGAGGGATCGCCCCAGATGCCGAGGATGTCGTCCCGCACCTGGAACGCCAGCCCCACCTTGCGCCCCCAGTCGCGGATGCCGTCGCTCTGCGCCTTCGGCGCTCCGCTCAGGATGGCGCCCATCTGCAGCGGCGCCCCGATGAGCGCCCCCGTCTTCCCCTCCACCATCCCCAGGTAGTCCTCGATCGAGACATCCCCGCGGGGCTCGAAGCTGAGGTCGTTCCACTGGCCCCCGATCATGTCGTCGGTGGCGGACAGAAGCGCGTCGAGGGCGGCCACGCGCCGCTCGCTGGGCGCATCCGAGTCCGAGAGCGCCCGCAGGGCGCGCGTCATGAGGAAGTCGCCGACGTTGATTGCCTGCGCCTCGCCCACAACCCGCCAGATGGTGGGGCGGTGGTGGCGCTCGGCGTCACGGTCCTGGATCTCGTCGTGCACGAGCGAGAAGTTGTGGATCAGCTCCACGGCCACCGCGCCCGGCATCGCGTCGGCGGCCGAGCCGCCGAGCGCCTCCGCTGCCAGCAGGCAGAGTGCTGGCCTGATGCGCTTTCCCCCGGTGGTGGCGGGCCGCCCCTCCTCGTCCTCCCACCCCATGACATAACGAGCTGCAGCCGCCAGCCCGCCCTCGTCTGTGCCGACGGCGGCGCGCAGCGCATCCTCAAGCACCTTGAGGTGGGCGGTCAGCGCCGCGGGAGGCGATGCTGCAGCGGTTGTCATGCGCTCTGGCTCCCCTTCCCGTTGTTCAGGCGGTGGCGAGGCTCTCCTTGCGCAGCGCTCCCCGGTCCTTCAGCACTTCGATCGCCCGCCGGGCGATGCCGTCACCGTCGAGGTCGTACACCCCGCGATACACCTTCTGTGGACCGTGGTCGACGATGTCGTCCGGCATCGTCAGGTTCAGCAGGAGTGCGTCGGAGACGCCGTTGTCCGCGAGGACCGTCAGCACCGCTTCGCCGAAGCCGCCTGCGCGGACGTTCTCCTCGGCCGTGATGATGCCGCCCGTCTCGCGCGCGGCTGCGAGGATTGCCTCCTCGTCGAGCGGCTTCGCGAATCGCGCATTGATGACACGCGCGTCGATTCCCTCCGACGCCAGCAGGTCGCCCGCCTTCACGCATTCGATGACCGACGCCCCGAACCCGATGAGGGTGACGTCACGCCCATCGCGTAGCAGCTCCGACTGGCCGACCGGGATCTTCTTCATCGGCTGGTCCGTGGGAGCCCCGGGCCCGGCCCCGCGCGGGTACCGCACCGAGAACGGCATGTTGTGCGCAACTGCCGTGAAGAGCAGGTCGCGCAGTTCCGCCTCGTCCTTGGGCGCGCTCACGACCATGTTCGGCAGGCAGCGCATGTAGGAGGTATCGATGAAGCCCTGGTGCGTCTTCCCGTCGTCGCCGACGAACCCCGCGCGGTCCAGCGCGAAGATCACGGGCAGCTTCTGCACGACGATGTCATGCACGATCGAGTCGAAGCCGCGCTGCAGGAAGGTCGAGTAGATGGCGGCGATGGGACGCATCCCCTGCGTCGCCAGCCCCGCCGCGAAGGTGACACCGTGCTGCTCGGCGATGCCGACATCGAACACCCGCTTGGGGTGTTTCTTCTGGGTGGCCGCCAGGCCCGTGCCTTCGAGCATCGCCGCGGTGATGGCCACCACGCGCGGATCCTGCTCGATCAGCTCGCTCACGGCCTGCGCGAACACCTTGCTGTAGGTGGGAGGCGCCTTCGGCGCGTCGGGCGCGGGCGCCTCCTTCAGCCAGAAGGTGCCGCTGTGGCTCTGGACCGGGTCGGCCGCCGCCTCCGGGATGCCGTGCCCCTTCTCCGTCAGGATGTGGAGCAGCACGGGCTTGCCCCGCACCCTCTTCACGGCGGCGAGGGTCGCTTCGAGCTCGCCCAGGTTGTGGCCGTCGATGGGTCCGTAGTAGTCGAAGCCGAACTGCTCCCAGAAACTCGCCGGCACGATCAGGTCGCGCATGCTCGACTGCACGCGCTGCGCACCCTGCCAGACGTCCCTCGCCAGGTTCCGCCCGATGGGGAACTGTTCCACCAGCCCGTCGATGCGTCCCTCGATCTCCTGCTTCACCCGCCGGTAGTGCGGCTCGATGCGGAGCTTGTTCACGTTGCGGCTGAGCGCCCCCACGTTCGGGGAGATCGACATTGAGTTGTCGTTCAGGATGACGATCAGGTTTGTGCCCAGGTGGCCCGCGTGGTTCAGGCCCTCGAAGGCCATGCCGGCGGTCATGGCGCCGTCGCCGATAACGGCGATCACGTGATGGTCCTCGCCCCGCAGGTCGCGCGCCGCCGCCATGCCCGTGGCCGCCGAGATCGACGTGCCCGCGTGGCCCGCGCCGAAGAGGTCGTGCGGGCTCTCGTTGCGGTCGGCGAACCCCGAGAGGCCCTCGTACTGGCGGATCGTGTCCATCTGCTCGCGACGGCCGGTCACCATCTTGTGGACGTACACCTGGTGGCTCACGTCCCAGAGCATGCGGTCGTTAGGTGAATCGAACTGCCGGTGCAACGCGAGCGTCAGCTCCACCACCCCGAGATTCGAAGCGAGGTGTCCCCCACCGCCGATCCCCTGGATCGTGTTGACGAGTTCCTCGCGAATCTCCCCGGCCAGCTGTTCCAACTCGCTGGACGAGAGGGCGCGGAGGTCTTCGGGGGAGTCGATCTTGTCAAGCAAAAGGCTCATCAGAAGCCTCCTTGTGGACCCTTGGAAAGAGTGAAGCGCCTGCGGACCTCTGCCGCAGTCAGGGCGCTTACCGGGCGCCCTTCGCGATGGTGTTGGCGACATATACGCGAGCCGGAGGCCAAAGGTCAAGGAAAGGTTAAGGCGCAAAACTCCCTGGGTGGTGGGGTCCAACCCCGTTCGTCGTATTGGCGTGCGCCAGGTGGAGCGTGAACGTCGCCCCCTCGCCGGGTCTGGAGTCGACGTCGACCGAGCCCCCCATCAAGTCCATCAGCTCCCGCACGATGGCAAGCCCCAGCCCCGATCCGCCCCGTCCCCGCACGCGGCTGCGGTCCACGCGGTAGAACCGCTCGAACACGTGCTCCAGGTCCTCCGGTGGGATGCCCGGGCCCGTGTCCTGCACCCGGATCCAGACCCGTTCCCCGTCGCAGCCGCTGTCGACCGTCACCGAGGCTCCCTCGCCGGTGTGCTTGACGGCGTTGTCGACCAGGTTGAGTACGCAGCGGTAGAGCAGGTCGATGCTTCCGACCGCGTCGCAGGCGCTCCGTGAGTTGGTGCCCAGCCGCACGTTGGCCCGCTTCGCAAGGGGTTCCAGCTCCTCGATTGCCATCCCCACGAGCTCACCTGCGTTCACCGTTTCCACCGGCAGCGAGGCCTGCGGCGCCGTCAGCAACAGCAGGTCCTCGCTCAGGCGGGTCAGGCGCTCGGTCTGGCCCTTCACGGTCTCAAGCAGCGCCCGCTGTTCGTCGTTTTCGATCTCGCTCGCCATCTCCGCCACCTCAATGTTGGTGCGGATGGCCGCCAGCGGTGTGCGCAGCTCGTGCGAGGCGTCCTGCACGAAGCGTCGTTGCGCCTCGAACCCCCGCTCGATGCGCTCGATCATCGAGTCGAACGTGTCGGCCAGCTGTTTCAGTTCGTCCTCCGGCCCCTCGTGGTTGATGCGCTGCGAGAGGTTCGTCGCGCTGATCTCGGAGGCCACCTCGCTGATGTCGCGCATCGGCCGCAGGATGATGCCCGAGAGGGCGAACCCCCCGAACCCGGAGATGATGGCCAGCCCGAAGCCGGCCACGATCGACCACGTCCGCAGCCGGTCCAGGTTCTCCGCCTGGAACTCGTCCCCCGCTTCCTCCACGAGCCGCGCGGGGGTCATGTCGGCCATGCCCGCCACTTCCTCGCCGCCCGCCTCCACGCCTTCTGCCTGCCACTGGGCCTCGTTCAGGCCCATCCCTTCCATGATGGCGCTGTCGTCGGGCTCGTCGATGCGGGCCGCGATGTTCAGGAACAGGATGAACGCCAGGCCCAGGATCAGCAGGAGCGTCGAATACCAGACCGTCAGCCGGAAGCGGACCGTCCTGACGACCGGCGGCAGTTGCGGCCTAAAGGACGTAGCCCTTCCCCCGGATGGTGGTGATCATCGACTGCTCGAAGCCATCGTTCAGCTTGCGGCGCAGGTTGTTCATGTGCACCTTCACCGTCTGCGTGAAGGGGTTCATGGATTCATCCCAGATGCGCTCGATCAGCTCTTCCTGGGGGATCGCCCGCCCCTCGTGCTTCGCCAGGTAGTACAGCAGCTCGAACTCCTTGGGCGTCAGGTGGATGGAGACCCCGTCCCGCCGCACCAGGTTCGTGTTCGGGTCCAACTCCAGCCCCCGCGTCGAGAGAACCGCGTCGAGCGGCGAGCCCTCACGCCTCGAGACGGCCCGGATGCGGGCCGCCAGTTCGCTGAAGGCGAACGGCTTCACGAGATAGTCGTCGGCGCCTTCGTCCAGGCCCTCGACGCGCTCGCGGATGCCGCTGCGGGCAGTCAACATAATGATTCCGCCAGCGAACTGGTCCGCACGCAGCCGCCGGCACACCTCGATGCCGTCGACCCGTGGCAGGTTCAGGTCCAGGCAGATGACGTCGTAGGAGGCGCCTCCTGCCTTATCGAGGGCTTCCGCCCCGTCGTAAGCGACGTCGACCGCGTAGCCGAGCTTGCTCAGGCCGCGATCGAGCGCGGAAGCCAGTGACTGTTCGTCTTCCACAACCAGGACTCGCATGGGCTCCTCCCGCGGATGGTCTGTGATCCTAGCCTAGGTCAAGCAGGGGCGGCGAAAGGTAAAGGTTCGGGGAGAGTGGCAGCAGCCGGTCGAAGCGCGTGCCGGGTGCGTTACAGTTGTCCCATGCAGGAGAGCAACCCGACGGATGCCGCCACAGGGCCAGGGCCCCGGCCGCTCGACGCCGACACCCTGCTGGAGCGCTGGCGCTACGTCCCCGCGATGGATCTCGAGCCCCTCCCGCGCGACATCGACGCCATCATCGACCCAAGCCTGGACGGGCCGTACCGCCAGCCCGACCGGAGCGTCGGCCGCGCGGACGGCGACGACCTGCTGGAAGCGCATTCGTGGCAGGAGCTGCGAGACACAATCTACGGGGAGGACCAACCCAGGTAGCCCTCGGTGGCAGCCAGGGGCCCCAATCCCGCCTTATCACAAGTTATGCAAACAGGTAGGGAGGGAGGCTGCGCGGGGCGCGGGACGGGCCCTGGCCGAGCGTGGAAGAGTGACATAAAAGCACTGGAACGGATGTGTGGCGCAAGCTGGGGCTGGTATACTAGCTGGGAAAACAGCGTGGCCGTGTAGGCACGTGAACCTTTGGAGTCCAGCATGGCAAGTCTTCGTATTGATTCCGATACCCGCCGGGCCTTGCGCGACGCGCAGCGCATCCTCACTGAGAACCGCAGCGCCATCGAACTGTAAGGCAAACCGGGTGGAGAGGTTACAGAGCATGACGAGTATCGAATTCGACAGGATCATGAAGCGCTTGGACTACATGGAGCGGCGCTTCGATCGCATCGAGAGACTGTTCCAGCGGATGGAGCATGGCGTCGAGAGTGGGAACTTTTCGGGCGCTCCGAACGTGCCCTACCGACAAGCTCAAGTTGAGGTAGGTGAATCCCGTGGCTACGTACTCCTTTTTCGATCCGAACATTCGCCGAGCCCTTGCAGCGGTGCAGGGCGTCACCGACCGGAACCAGCTCGCTGTGACGCACTTGCAGCGCGACATAATGCCGATAGAACAGGTGATCAAGCGGAACCGGCGCAGCTTGATGGCGGTACAGCGTGTCGTTGAGCGGAACCAGCGTGCCATTGATGGCGCACTTGCGGCCTATCGCGTGGCGCTCCCTGTCCTGCCCCTGTTGGAATTGCCGCTCCAACATCGGAGCCAGACCAGCCGCCCCGGCGACTTGCCCGACTGGGTGGCAGATGCCCCGGAGCCGGTGTTCCGCGCGTGGCTGGAGGGGAGGCTCTAGGGTGAACTTGAGGGTACGCATCGGATGCCCGGAGTGCAGCGAAGAAAATCCTTCTTGGGACGAGAAAGCCGAGGGGATCGCGACAGGGCTCTTCAACGAGGGTGTGAACAGCGAGGGGTTCTATGACCCCTACGTCAAGTGGCTCGTTACTCACAAGGAAGCATCTCCGGAACACGACCCCTTTTACGTGACGCGGATCGAATTCAACGTAGACGGGGTCACGGAGCCCTCTCTCCGTCCCCACGCCTAAGCGCGCCCGCTCCTCGACACCCCCCGGTACGCGTATCCCATACTCCCCGATTAGCTGGGAGGTTCTGGGGGTCGCATACATAACTGGAATAGTGCGAAGTTAATCTGCGATACCGCACACAGCCCTCCCAGGCCCCCTCCCACCCCTCTTCCCCTGCCCCAGACGCGCCATCCCCTACAATCCGCCCGAGGAACCCCGAATCGTGTCTGCGCCCATCATCGCCGCCGAGCCTGGCAAGGCCGTCACGCTCCTCCGCCCCGATGCGGACGGCTGGCGCGCCACGCCCCTCGCGCGCGCAGGCTTCTGGCCGGCCTGGCGGCCCGGCCACGACGCCGTCACCCTTTCCGTTGTCGTGCAGGAGGGTAAGCAGCAGCGCAGCGCCATTGAGATGCTCGACCTCGAAGGCAACCACCTCCGCACCCTCTACGAGAGCCCACTCGGCGGCGATGCCGTCATCGCGCCGAACGTGCCCCACTACGCCATCTGGTCGCCGGGAGGCGACCTGCTCGCGCTCGTCGCTACCGGAAGCGCCGGCCTCACCCTCTACCTGAGCGAGGCGGACGGCCCCCTCATCGCCGACCCCATCCAGACCGGCGCGCCCCTCTTCCTCGCCTGGTCGCCCGATGGCAGGCGGCTCGCCGTGCACGCGGGCGTCAATCTCACCGTCCTCGAGCTCGCCGAGGCGCGCGCCTCACGCCCCATCTCCGCCGACGCCCGCGGCTTCCGCACTCCCGCCTTCAGCGACGACGGCGAGCTTCTCGCCTTCGCCACCCCGGACGGCACGGGAGACGGCGTGGTCGTGAAGGTCGCCAGTGGCCCCGCCGGGGAGACGCAGGCTATTCACGAGCTGCCCGGCGGTGTCGCCCTCGCCTTCCGCCCCGGCACCCGCACCCTCACGGTCGCTGTCACCACCCATCCCGCATCCGGCGCCTTCGATGAGCTCTGGGCGATCGACCTCGCGGCCGGCGCCGAGCCCCGGCTCCTCCTGAAACGCCCCTTTGCGAGCATCTTCTGGGACCCCACCGGCGAGAAGCTCGCCTTCGTCGTGCCCTCCACCACCGGCGACTCCACCGTATCCCTGCACGCGCGCACGGCCGCGGGCGAGTTCCTCGGTGCCAGCCCCTCCTTCCTCCCATCCTCCGACTTCCAGACCATGGCGGGCTTCTTCGACCAGTACGCCCGCTCCCACCGCCTCTGGGCGCCTGACGGTTCCGCTTTCCTGGCCGGCGGCCGCCTCCTCACCGACTCCCCCGCTGCCGCTTTCGGCGACGGCTCCCGTGATGCCATCCTCTGCTGGCGCCCGGAGCGGGGCGCCCCCATCGAGCGCATCGGCGAGGCCGGGATCGGCTTCTTCCCGCCGCCGCCCACTGGATAAGATCTCCGTAAGAGCGGCGGCGCTTCTGCGTTGCCGCCCGCCACACCCACACCTACACTCGAACGCAGGCCCAACAGGCCCCCCGGAGCACATTGATGGATCCGTCTCAGGAACCTGTACCCACCGACTCACGTGGCGGAGGTGGCTTTCGCACATTCGCGGTCGCGCTGATGGCCGTCGCCGGTCTCCTTCTTATGTTCGGTCTTGGCTACGGCGTCAACGACCTCGTCAGCGAAGACGAGGTTCGCATCGTCACCCAGCCCGCCAGCGAGGGCGAACCGGCCCGGCAGGACGCCGCTGCCCAGGCGCAGGCACAGGAAGAAGCCGGCGAACGCTCCGATCTGGCCGTGGGCGCCTCCATCCTCGAGGAGACCTTCGAGGTCCTCAAGGAAGAGTTTGTCGACAAGGAGATCCTCGATGAGCGCTCGTACCTCGATGCCGCCATCCGGGGGGCCATCGACTCGCTCAACGACCCCTACACCGAGTACCTCAGTCCCGGTGACCTCGCCCTCGGCATCGGCGAGATCGAGTCGACCTACGAGGGCATCGGCGCGACCGTCACCGATCGCTCCGGCGTCATCCAGATCGTGAGCCCCTTCCGCGGCTCACCCGCCGAGGAGGCCGGCATCCGCCCCGGCGACATCATCCTCGCCGTCGACGGCGAGCCCACCGATGGCTGGACCGACCAGCAGGCCGTGCAGCGCATCCGCGGTCCCCGCGGCACCGAGGTCGTCCTCACCGTGCAGCACACCGACCTCGCCACCGGCGGCGCCCCGCCCGAGATCGAGGACATTACGATCGTGCGGGGGCAGATCCGCATCCAGAGCGTCTTCACCGAGCCGCGCCTCGAGCTCATCCCCGGTGAGACCGGCCCCAACCTCGTCGACCGCGACGGCAACCTCGTGGACGACATCCTCTACATCAACATCTCCCAGTTCCACTCCAACACGCCCGACGAAATGCGCTCCGCCCTCGCCGACGCCGACAGCGGCCAGTACATCGGGCTCATCGTCGACGTTCGCTCCAACCCCGGGGGCCTCCTCCGCCAGACCGTCGAGGCGACGGATGAGTTCCTCGATAGCGGCGCCATCCTCAGCGAGATCGACGCGGACGGAGAAGTGCGCACCTTCGGCGCACGCGAGGGGGGCGTCGCAACCACCGTCCCGATCGTCGTCCTCCAGGACGATGCCAGCGCCAGCGGCGCCGAGGTGCTCGCCGCCGCCCTCGTCGATAACGGCCGCGCCGTCATCGTCGGCACGCGCTCCTTCGGCAAGGGCACCGTCAACCAGCTGCACCCGCTCACCAAGTGCGGCGCCCCTGAAGAGATCGGCTGCGGCGCCCTGTACGTCACGATCGGCCGCTGGCTCCGTCCCAACGGGCAGGCCATTGAAGGCCTCGGTGTGAGCCCCGACTTCGAGCTCAACCTCACCGGCGACGACTACATCGACTACGGCGACCTCCAGGTCTTCGCCGCCATCGACATCCTCCGCGGCATCGAGCCCCCGCCTCCCCCCGAGCGCGTCGAGGACGAGGAAGCAGGGGAAGTCGAGCGCCCGAACGTGATCGAGCGCGAGGACCCCCACGCCACCCAGTCCGAGGAGGAGGACGAGTAACCCCGCCCAGGTTGGGCCCCGGCCCGCCCCGTGCGAGACTGGATCCATGCCCGCTGGACAGGCGATCGTCGCCCAGAACCGCCGCGCTCGTCGCGACTACGAAATCCTCGAGACCTACGAGGCCGGCCTCTCCCTGACCGGCTCCGAGATCAAGTCGATCCGCCTGGGCAAGGTCGATATCCAGGGCGCCTACGGACGCCTCCGCAACGGCGAGGCCTGGCTTCTCGACGCCTACATCGCCCCCTACCACAACGCCGGCTACTCCCCCCACGAGGCGCGCCGCGACCGCAAGCTCCTGCTCCACAGGAAGGAGCTGCGCCGCATCCGCATCTCCCTCGACGAGCGCGGACTCACGCTTGTCCCCCTGAACCTGCACCTGAAGCGGGGCATGGCCAAGGTTGAGCTGGGCGTCGCCCGCGGCATCAAGCGTTATGACAAGCGTCGCAAGATCCGCGAACGCGAGGAAGGCCGCCAGGTCGCCCGCGCTCTCCGCCACTCCGTCTAAGGCGCTGCCGTCCCCCGCTTGTCTCGCAAAACGTCTGTGCTACGCTGGATGGCAGCAATTGGGGACGAAAGGTATCGACAGGAGGGAACGTAACCGGGTAGCAGGCCGAGGTTGGTCGTCACCCTCGTTAAACCGGCGGCCATTTGAGTAAGCGCCGAAGATCGCGAACTCGCTCTCGCGGCTTAACCCGTGAGACGTCTCACCGATAGCCCCCTCCCCGACGGAGCACGGTGAGGCGCCATAAAAGCCGGGGCGCTGTGAGTTGACGCCGATACGACTCACCTAAGATTCATCGGCTGGTTCCATCGTATTCGCCCCCCACCTGCGAAGCGACGGAACGAGACCCCAACTGGTGGGAAAGCCTGTAGGACAATCCGGAGCAGACCCTGGCTGGACCGGGAGTTCGATTCTCCCGCGTCTCCACCAACAACAACGAGCGAGGCCCCGCAACGCGGGGCCTCGTTGGCATCCTGCCCCGCACGGAGGGGTCCGGTGCCGAAGTGCAAGCACGTCTGGCCCATCATGGAAGAACCCGTCGACAGCCTGGTCTGCCGGCGGTGCGGCGAAGAACGCGACATCACCCGCAAGAACGCCGACCTCATGTTCCAGGACATGGACTTCACGCCCTTCAAGTGGGCCTTCAGGACCTACGTCGAAGGAATCCTCGCCGAGAAGTAGTAGGCTCGCCCCCGGCGCGCCCCGTGGCCGCGCCGACAGAGACAGAAAGGAACCCCTATGGATGCCCGTGACCTCCTGCGCGCGCAGTTCGCCTGGATCCACCAACTCCTCGACGGCACGATGAGCGACTGTTCGCAAGAGACAGCCGACCATCGCGGCGAGGGCTGGGCCATTAGCCCGATCTCCGCCATCTACGCCCACATCGCCATCACCCAGGACGGCATCGTCCACGGGCTCGTCCAGGGCCGTCCGACGCTGCTTGAGTCAGACGGGTGGGACGGGAAGCTGGGCCTGGAAGCGGCGGGGCCCCGAGACGCCTCGTCGTGGGCGGACAAGCGCTTCGACCTGGCGACGGTCCGCGACTACGCTGCGGCCGTGCAGGCCGCGACCGACGCGTTCCTCTCGGAGGCTCCCGACGACCTGCTGGAGAAGGCGATGGAAACGCCCATGGGCGAGCAACGCGCGATTGATATGCTTGCCAACGTGGGTGTCGCCCACGTCGCCAGCCACTGGGGCGAGATCGCCGCCCTCAGGGGCGTGCAGGGCGAGAAGGGACTGCCCTTCTAGGGAGACCCGCCCTCGCTAGCCGGCCTTCTCCGCGATCAGCGTGTCCAGTTCCACCTTCAACCGCCCCAGCACCTCGTCGTACGGGAAGGCGCCCAGCTCGTCCTCGCCCCGCTTCAGGTTCACGAACGTCGGCGCGCACCAGAGGCCCAGGTCGGCGTCATCCGTCTCGCCCGGACCGTTCACCCGGCAGCCCATGACCGCGATCGTTATGTCGTGCTCTTTCGCGTAGGCCGTCATCGTCTTCACGTCCTGCGCGAGCTCGATGAACGCCTCGTTCTCGACCCGGCTGCAGCTCGGGCAGCTGATGATGTTCAACCCACCCTCGAGGAACTCCGGCACCGAGCGGAAGCGCCCCGCCTCGATGTCGTCCAGGATCGACTTCCCCGCCTCCACCTCGCGCCACTTCTCCGCGAACGGCAGCGTCAGCGAGACCCGGATCGTGTCGCCCACGCCCTGGCTCAGGAGTTGCTCGAAGGCGATGCGCGTCTTGATGATGCCCTCCGGCGGCATCCCCGCCTCGGTCACCCCCAGGTGCAGGGGAATCTCCGGACGCGCCTCCGCGAACCGCTTGTTCCCCGCGATCACTTTGCGCGGGTCGCTGTCCTTCATCGAAACCACGTACCGCGTGAAGCCGATGTCGTCGAGCATCTGCGTGTGCTCCAGCGCGCTCTCGACCATCGCCGTCACGCCCTCGAGCCCGGGCTCGTCCGCGCCCTCGTACTTCTCGTCCATGGCCGGGTCCACCGAGCCGCAGTTCACCCCCACGCGGATGGCGCAGTCGTGCTCGCCCGCCGTCTCTGCGATGAACGCGACCTTCTCCGCTACCGGCTTCGACTTCTCGTGGTGGTACAGGTGGCCGGGGTTGTAGCGAACCTTGTCCACGTGCGGGGCGACCTGCGTCACCAGCCGGTAGCTCTCCTGCAGGTCGACCACGAAGTTCGCCTCGGGAACCGCCTCGCGCACCTGCGCCAGGCACTCCACGTCCTTGCGGCTGTCGACGGCCACGCGCACCAGGCCGGCGCCCGCCCCGTGGATCATCTTCACCTGGTCGATGGTCGCCTCGACGTTCTGCGTCTTCGTCGCCGCCATCGACTGCACGACAACGGGCGCCCCGCCGCCGATCGTGACCGAACCCGCTTTCACCGCACGCGTTTCTGCTCGCTTCATGTTCCGGAGTGTATCCCGACTCCCGTAAGCGGCGATAGCGCCCCGCTTACCCCCACCACGCCCGGTCGATGCCCGTGAACACCACGAACGGCGCCAGCAGCACGACCACGATCGACGCCAGCGCCAGCAGCGGACCGCGGTTGAGGCTGGCGAACCCATCGCGCGAACCCCTGTAGTCGTTGCCGCTCGCTTCGACGATGCGGCGGCGCTGCGTGCGCAGCCGCAGGCTGTTCGCCATCACGCTCACCGAGCTCAGCGCCATCGCCCCGCCCGCCACGATCGGGTTCAGGAGCCCCGCCATCGCGATCGGGATGGCGATGACGTTGTAGCCGAACGCCCACCCGAGGTTCTGCCGGATCGTCCGCAGCGTCGCGCGGCTCAGCAGGATCGCTTCCGCGATCCGGGCGATGTCGCCGTGTAGCAGCGTGATGTCGCTCGCCTCGATGGCTGCGTCGGCGCCCGTGCTCATCGCAATGCTGACGTCGGCCTGCGCGAGCGCGGCCGCGTCGTTGATGCCGTCGCCCGCCACCCCCACCCGCAGCCCCTGCCCCTGCAGGTCGCGCACGAGCGCCAGCTTCTCCTCTGGACGCAGCCCCGCGTGCACCTCCTCGATGCCGAGGGCGTGGGCGGCCGCCAGCGCGCTCCGCTCGTTGTCGCCGCTGGCCATGATCGTCCGTACCCCCAGCGATCGCAGCGTCGCGACCGCCTGCGCCGTGCTCGCCTTCAGCGGGTCGGCGAAGGCGAGCGCCCCCGCGAACTCCCCGTCGACCGCCAGCAGCGAGGTTGTCCGCCCCTCCCCTTCCAGCCGCGCCAGCACGGCTTCTGCCTCCGCATCCAACACGATGCCTCGCTCCTCGAACAGCCGCCGCGCCCCGATGAGCACGCCCCGCCCGCTGACCTCCCCTGTCAGACCCGCCCCCGGCAGCGCCTCGAATCCGCTCGCTGCCTCGATCGCCAGCCCCCGCCCCTCCGCCGCCTCGACGACCGCCGCGCTCAACGGGTGCTCGCTCAGCGTCTCGACCGCCGCCGCCAGCGCCAGCACCTCCTCCTCCCCGAACCCCGTCCCCGGTGCGACCTCGACCAGTTCGGGGCGGCCTTCCGTGAGCGTGCCCGTCTTGTCGAGCACGACGGCGTCGATGCGCGCCGCCGTCTCCAGCGCCTCGGCGTTGCGAATCAGGATGCCCCGCTCGGCTCCCATTCCCGTCCCCGCCACGATCGCGGTCGGCGTCGCCAGCCCGAGCGCGCAGGGACAGGCAATCACCAGCACCGCGACCGAGAAAACCATCGCTCCCACGTACGAGTCGCCGAGGAACCCCCACCCCAGGAACGTTCCCAGCGCCAGCACCAGCACGATCGGCACGAACACCGCCGCCACCGCATCCACCACCCGCTCGACCGGCGCCCGCGACCCCTGCGCCTCCGCCACCAGCGCGGCCATGCGCCGCAGCACCGTGTCCTCCCCCACCGCCGTCGCCTCAACCTCAATCACGCCGTGCTGGTTGAGCGCCCCGCCCACGACCGCCTCCCCCGCCCCCCGCTCGACCGGCATCGACTCGCCCGTCAGCAGCGATTCGTCCAGCGCGCTCCGCCCCGCTCGCACCACCCCATCCAGCGCGACCCGCTCGCCCGGCCGCACCCGGAACACGTCCCCCACCGCGACCTGTTCGAGCGGTACGGCCTCCTCCCGGCCCTCCCGCAGGACGTTCACGGACTTGGCCGCCAGCCCCAGCAGCGCCCGGATGGCGCCGCCCGAACTCGCCCGCGCCCGGTCCTCGAAGAAGCGTCCCAGGCTCACGAACAGCAGCACCGCCGCGCTCACGTCGAAGAACATCGCTTCGCTGCGGTCGAATAGCACCACCCAGGCGCTGAACACGAACGCGACCGTCGTCCCCAGCGCCACCAGCACATCCATATTCGGCGTCAGCGCCCGCAGGGCCGGCCACGAGGCCCGGTAGAAGCGCCACCCCAGCAGCCCCTGCACGACTCCCGCCCCGCCCAGCAGCAGCCACCCCGTGACCCGCTCGCTGCCGAACATCGCCAGCCCGGCGATGTCCATGGCCATGCTCGCGATGATCACGGGGACCGCCAGCACGCCCCCCGCCGCCAGCATCGCCATCCGCACCCGGTCCGGCTCTTCCGCTGCATCCGCGCCCGCTTCGAGTTCGGCGGCGTCGTACCCCGCCCGCTCGACCGCCGCCACGAGCGGGTCCGGCCCGATCGCCTCCCCCAGCGACACGCGCGCCGTGGACGTGGCGAAGTTCACGCTCGCCTCGTCCACGCCCTCGACGCGGTTGAGCGCCCGCTCGACGCGCCGCACGCACGAGGCGCACGTCATCCCCCCGATTCGCAGGGTGACAGCGCCCTCGGGACTCGTCATGGAGCGGCTTGCGGCGCGGCCTCGTATCCCTCTTCCACGATCGCGGCCACCACCGCCTCCAGGTCGATGCCTTCCCCGGTCAGGGTGGCCGCCCCGGCATCGAGATCGACGTTCGCTTCGGTTACGCCCTCCACGCCGCTGATCGCTTCCGTCACCGCGCGAACGCAGTGGTCACAGGTCATCCCATCGACTTTGAGCTCGACTGTTTCAGGCATCGTGTCCTCCGTGTGCCGTTGCTGTGGCGCCCGCTGTCTGTTCCGCGGGCCCCTGGATCTTGTAGACCCGCAGGAGTTCGCGCACCGCGCGTTCCGACTCCCCGTTCGTCACCTGCTCGATGACGTGCGTGCGCAGGTGCCCCTCGAGCACGAGCGCGTCGAGGCTGCGCAGGGCGCGCTGCACCGACAGCGACAGGTCGAGCAGGTCGACGCAGTAGCGGTCGTCCTCGACCTGCTTCTGCAGCGCCTCGATCTGCCCTGCGATGATCTTGAGCCGGCGGCTGGCCTGCTGCTGCGTTTCAGGGAGCATGTGCGCCCTCCCTAATAGGGTACCCCCCTATCCTATCATCCTGCGCCTGCTGCGGTCCCCGCGTACACTCGCCCCCATGCGAGTCGGAGCGCACATCTCCTCCTCCGGAGGCCCCCAGAACGTCTTCGGGCGCGCCGAGGAGATCGGCGCGGAGGCCATCCAGCTCTTCATCTCCGCTCCCCAGCAGTGGCGCCCCCCCAACCACGGTGATGAGGCAGTCGCCGCCTTCCACCAGGAGCACGAGCGCATGCCCGTGCCCGTGTTTTTCCACGGCGTCTACCTCGTCAATCTCGGCACCCAGGACGAGAAGCTCCTGAACCGCTCCGCCGGCTCCCTCAAGCAGTACATGAAGTGGGCGGGAACGCTCGGCGTCGAAGGCACCATCTTCCACGTCGGCAGCCACAAGGGCGCCGGCTTCGACGCCGTCAAGGACCAGATCTGCCGGGTCATGCTCGAGGTCCTCGAAGCCGCCGGCAACGACTCCATGCTGCTCATCGAGAACAACGCCGGCCAGGGGAACGGCATTGGCTCCACCTTCACCGAGATCGGCGAGCTTATCCGCGGCTGCGACGACCACCCCCGCATCGGCGTCTGCCTCGATACCTGCCACGCCTTCGCCATGGGCTACGACATCACCCAGCGCGAGGGCTGCGAGCTGGCCATGGAGGAGTTCGACCGCGAGATCGGCATCGACCGTCTCCGCGCCGTCCACGCCAACGACAGCAAGATGCCCCTCGGCGGCGTGCGTGACCGTCACGAGAACATCGGCGACGGTCACATGGGCCTCGACGGCTTCCGCACCATCCTCGCCCACCCCGCCTTCCGCGACGCCCCCCTGCTGCTGGAAGTGCCCGGCATCGAAGGCGACGGTCCCGACGAGGAGAACGTGAACCGCCTCAAGCGCATCCGCGAGGAAGTCGGCGCCCCCGGACCGGACGGCTCGTGAGCAGCGGCGACGGACGCAGGCTCGAAGGCGCCCTCCTCGAGGAATGCGCCGAGTGGATCTGGGAGCAGATCCAGGAAGAAGGCCTCTTCGTCCCCGGCGAGCTCATCGAGCTCATCCTCGCCACCGAGCGCGAGCTGAACCTCCAGGCCCAGCCCCTCCCCGAGATCGCGACCGGCGTCGCCGCTGCCTTCCGCGACCAGAGCCACCTCCTCTCCCCCACCGACGAACGCGCCATCGAGGCCGTCCTTGCCTGGGAGGACGAGTTCCTCGGAATCGCCGGCATTCCCCGCGCCTCCAGCTAGCCACCCACGAAGCACCACCCACGAGCCACTAGCCACCACCATTGACGCCGCCCCCGCGCCGCCTGACACTCAGGACAGCACCAATCGGGAGGTGGACGCGCCCAAGCGCATTCGACAACAGGTGGGATCGGTCAAGCGCCAGGTCCGCGTTCCGCGCGGATGACGAGGCGGGGGCAGAATCGAACCATTCGGCGGGTGGCCCCCCGGCGGCACGGTCGTAAGGCTGGAGACAAACCAGGTCGGGTAACCGGCTGACAAAACACCAGCCACGTGCGAAGGGCTCGCGGCCCTTCTCCCCACCAGGCACACCGAGCATCGACCGGAGACCCGTGCGTCTCCACGAGTGCCACGGGGAAGCTGTATGTGCGGGATCATCGCCTACACCGGCTCGCGCCAGGCCGCGCCTATCCTGCTGGCCGGCCTGCGCGACCTCGAATACCGCGGCTACGACTCGGCCGGCCTCGCCCTCCTGCCCGAGGCAGGAAGCGAGCCCGCCGTCGCCAAGCGCCGCGGCAAGATCGCCGAGCTCGACGGCGCCATCGACCAGCACGCCCTGCCTGCCGCCCACACCGGCATCGGGCACACCCGTTGGGCCACGCACGGCTCCCCCAGCGACGCCAACGCCCACCCCCACACCGGCTGCGGGAGCGATGTCGTCATCGTCCACAACGGCATCGTCGAGAACTACGCCGCCCTCCGCGCCGAGCTCGCCGGGCGCGGCCACGCCTTCGACAGCGAGACCGACACCGAGACCATCGCCCACCTCCTCGAGGAGCGCCTCGATGCCGGCAGCGACCTCCTCGCGGCCATGCAGGAGGCCTGCGCCCGCCTGACTGGTTCGCAGGCGATCGTCGCCCTCAGCCCGCGCGAGCCCGGCGTCGTGGTCGGGGCGCGCATCGGTAACGCCGGCGGCGTTGTCGTCGGCTACGGCGAGGGCGAGATGCTCCTGTCGAGCGACCTTGCCGCCCTCCTCCCCCACACCCGAGAGGTCGCCTTCCTCGCCGACCGCCAGCTCGTGCGCATCAGCGGAGACGGCGTCGACTACGCCAGCCTCGAAGGCGCCACTGCCGAGGTCGTCCCCCGCACCCTCTCCCTCGACTCCGCCAGCGCCGACAAGGGCGCCCACGACACCTACATGCGCAAGGAGATCATGGAGCAGCCCGCCGCCCTCGCCGACACCATCGGCGGCCTCATGACGGTCGAGCCTGCCCACCTCTCCCTCGACGACCTCGGCGAGGCCCGCCCCTGGCTGGAGCGGGTCGAACGTGTCCTCCTCGTGGGGATGGGCACGAGCCTGCACGCGGCTATGGTCGGGCGCTGGTATTTCGAGCAGATTGCCCGTCTCCCCGCCGATATCGACAACGCCAGCGAGTTCCGCTACCGCGAGCCCGTGCTTGGCCCGGAGACGCTTGTCGTTTCGGTTAGCCAGTCGGGCGAGACCGTGGACGTGCTCGAAGCCATGAACGTGGCCCGCGCCTCCGGCGCCCCCCAGATCACGATCTGCAACACCCCCGGCAGCCAGACCACGCGTGTCGCCGATGGCACGGTCCACACCTACGCCGGCCTCGAGCGGGGCGTGGCCAGCACCAAGACGTTCACGACCTCAATCGCCGCCCTCTTCGCCCTCGCCCTCGAGACCGCCCGCGTCCGCGGCCGCATCAGCGAGGACAACCTGGCCCGCCACGTGCGCGACCTTGCCGCCATGCCCGAGATCGTCGGCCGCCAGCTCGAGTCCTTCGAGGCCATCGCCGCCGCTGCCGAGCGCTTCCGCACCACCGACCACATCCTCTTCCTCGGGCGCGGCCCTGCCCTCCCCATCGCCCTCGAAGGCGCCCTGAAGATGAAGGAGCTCTCCTACGTCCACGCCGAGGGCTACGCCGCCGGCGAGATGAAGCACGGCCCCATCGCCCTCATCGATTCCGGGTTCCCCACGGTCGCCCTCGCCGGGCAGCACGCGCTGCGCAGCAAGATCGTCTCCAACATCGAGCAGATCCGCGCCCGTGACGGCGAGGTGCTCGCCGTCGTTACCGAGGGCGACGACGAGCTCATCGCCCTCGCCAACGAGTCCCTCACCGTGCCACCCGTGCCCGCCCTCCTCGAACCGCTGGCCGCGATCGTGCCCCTGCAGGTGCTCGCCTACGCCACCGCCGAGGCCCGCGGCTGCAACATCGACCAGCCCCGCAACCTCGCCAAGACCGTGACCGTCGAGTAGCGCCCGCGTCCTGCGCGTTAACGTTCAACGAAAACTGCCCCGTTCTGTCACGTTCTGACTGGTCTGGGTCCCCCCGTCGGGATAGGCTCGCGTTACCGAAAGAGCCGCGGTTCCCCTATACCCGGAGGACTCCCCCATGACCAGCACCACCGCCAGCCCGGACTCGAGCACGGAGCTATCCCCCAAGCTCGTCTACCTCTTTGGCGATGGACGTGCTGAGGGTGGCGCCGGCATGCGCGAACTGCTGGGCGGCAAGGGCGCCGGCCTCTCCGAGATGAGCAGCCTCGGCATCCCCGTTCCCCCCGGCCTCACCATCACCACCGAGGTCTGCAGCGCCTTCTACGCGAACGGCCAGCAGTACCCGGACGGCCTCGATGCACAGGTCCGTGCCGGCATCGCCCACGTCGAATCCATCGTCGGCGCCCGCTTCGGCGACGCCGACAACCCCCTCCTCGTCTCCGTCCGCTCCGGCGCCCGCGTCTCCATGCCGGGCATGATGGACACGGTCCTCAACCTCGGCCTCAACGACGAAACCGTGGAGGGCCTCGCCCGTAGCTCCGGCGACGAGCGCTTCGCCTACGACTCCTACCGCCGCTTCGTCGCCATGTACGGCGATGTCGTGCTCGGCCTGAAGCGCGAGTCCGACCTGGACGAGGACCCCTTCGAGGCTATCCTCGAGCGCAAGAAGGAGGCCTGCGGGGTGGAGGAGGACACCGACCTCCCCGCGGACGCCCTCCGCGAGATCGTGGCCGAGTACAAGGCCGAGATCCGCGCCAAACTCGGTATCGAGTTCCCCGACGACCCCTGGGAACAGCTCTGGGCCGCCATCGGCGCCGTCTTCGAGTCCTGGGAGAGCCCCCGCGCCATCGTCTACCGCCAGCTCAACGGCTACCCCGGCGAGTGGGGCACCGCCGTCAACGTCCAGGCCATGGTTTTCGGAAACCTCGGCGATGACTGCGCCACGGGCGTCGCCTTCACCCGCAACCCCAAGACCGGCGCCACCGGTCTCTTCGGCGAGTTCCTCATCAACGCCCAGGGCGAGGACGTCGTCGCCGGCGTGCGTACGCCCCAGGCCATTCGCGCCGTCGAACGCGCCCCTTCCATGGAGGAGGCCCAGCCCGCCGTCTTCGGCGACCTCATCGGCGCCGCCCAGCGCCTCGAAGACCACTTCCGCGACATGCAGGACATCGAGTTCACCGTCCAGCGCGGCAAGCTCTGGGTCTTGCAGACCCGCAACGGCAAGCGCACCGGCCCCGCCATGGTCAAGGTCGCCGTCGACCTCGTCGACCAGGGCCTCATCGACCGCGACGAGGCCCTCCGCCGCCAGGATCCCGAGCAGATCTCCGAGCTGCTGCACAGCGTCTTCGCCGAAGGCGCAACAACCGACGTCATAGCTTCTGGCCTCCCCGCCTCCCCCGGTGCCGCCGTCGGCAAGGTCGTCTTCTCCGCCGAGGAGGCGGCCGAGCAGGCCGAGGCCGGCGAGGACGTCATCCTCGTTCGCGTCGAGACCAGCCCCGAGGACATCCAGGGCATGCTCGCCGCCCAGGGCATCCTCACTGCCCGCGGCGGCATGACCTCCCACGCCGCCGTTGTAGCCCGTGGCTGGGGGAAGTGCTGCGTGGCCGGCTGCGGCGAGCTCGAGATCGACTACGCCGATGGCTCCTTCCGCGTCGATGCCGGCGGCCGCAACCTCACCGTGCGCCGCGGCGACGTTATCTCCCTCAACGGCACCACCGGCGAGGTGATGCTCGGCGCCGTGCCCCTCGCCGATCCTGAGCTCCCCGACGACCTGAACCGCCTGATGGCCTGGGGCGACGAGGCCCGCCGCCTGGGCGTGCGCGCCAATGCCGACACTCCCGAGGACGCCGCCAAAGCGCGCGAGTTCGGCGCCGAGGGGATCGGCCTGTGCCGCACGGAGCACATGTTCTTCGGCGAGGACCGCATCCTCGCCGTCCGCCAGATGATCCTGGCCGAGGACGAGGCAGGGCGCCGCGACGCCCTCGCCCGCATCCTCCCCATGCAGCGCCACGACTTCGACGGCATCCTCCGCGCGATGGCGGGATTCCCCGTCACCATCCGCCTCCTCGACCCGCCCCTGCACGAGTTCCTCCCCCACGGCGCCGAGGAGATGGAGCGTTTCGCCGACGCCATCAGCGTCGAGCCGCAGCGCGTCTCCCAGCGCGTCCTGGCCCTGCAGGAGTTCAACCCCATGCTCGGCCACCGCGGCGTACGCCTTGCCATCACCTACCCCGAGATCTACGAGGTCCAGACCCGGGCCATCATCGAGGCCGCCTGCGACCTCCGCGCCGAGGGCGTCGACGCCCAACCCGAGATCATGATCCCGCTGGTGGGCGCGGCCGAGGAACTGGCCCGCCTCCGCGAGCGCGTCGCCGCGGTCGCCGAGCAGGTCACGGCCGAGCGCGGCATCGACCTCGACTACACCATCGGCACGATGATCGAGTTGCCCCGCGCCTGCGTCACCGCTGGCCAGATCGCCGAGCACGCCGACTTCTTCTCCTTCGGTACGAACGACCTCACGCAGACGACCTTCGGCCTCTCTCGCGACGACGCGGGCCGCTTCCTGCCCGACTACATCAGCCAGAAGGTCCTGGAGAAGGACCCCTTCGTCGAGCTCGACCGCGAGGGCGTGGGTGAGCTGATGCGAATCGGCATCGAACGCGGGCGCGGCGTGAAGCCCGACCTCAAGCTCGGCATCTGCGGCGAGCACGGCGGCGATCCCCCATCCATCGCCTTCGGCCACGATGTCGGCCTTGATTATGTCTCGTGCTCGCCCTACCGCGTGCTCACCGCGCGTCTTGCCGCCGCCCAGGCCGCGCTCGCCGGGGGCAGCTGAACCGCACGCCGAAAGGGGTCAGGGGTTGGACCTTCACCGTGTGCGCCGCCGCATCGAGGAGGATGAGGAGCGCCTGAGCCCCTTCGCCGCCCGCTCCGTGCACGCCACCCGTCCCCGTCCCGAGGAGCCCTCCTCCGTGCGCGCCGCCTTCCAGCGTGACCGCGACCGCATCGTCCATACCAAGGCCTTCCGCCGCCTCAAGCACAAGACGCAGGTCTTCATCGCCCCCCAGCAGGACCACTTTGTCACCCGCCTTACCCACACCTTCGA
The DNA here is from genome assembly GCA_965214395.1 of Tepidiformaceae bacterium. Taxonomy (GTDB): domain Bacteria; phylum Chloroflexota; class Dehalococcoidia; order Tepidiformales; family Tepidiformaceae; genus UBA2991. The sequence continues at coordinate 2,069,922 of OZ243954.1, read as the reverse complement.
AGTGGCGCAGGTGGGACGCACCATCGCCCGCGCCCTGCGGCTCAACGAGGACCTCGCCGAAGCCATCGCCCTCGGCCACGACATCGGCCACGGCCCCTTCGGCCACGCAGGCGAGGAGGCCCTGGCCGAGTGCCTCCCCGAAGGCTTCCGCCACAACTACCAGTCCGAGCGCGTCCTCGACAAGCTCGAGAACGACGGGTGCGGCCTCAACCTCACCCATGCCGTGCTCGATGGCGTCCGTAAGTCCAGCAAGGCCCGCGAAGACGTCCTCGCCGAGGGCTGGGGCGTCCCCGAGACACTCGAGGGCCAGGCGATCAAGCTCGCCGACGCCCTCGCCTACCTGAACCACGATGTCCAGGACGCCATCCGCGCCGGCATCATCGGCGAGGACGACCTGCCCGCGGCCTCCCAGCGCATCCTCGGCCGCTCCCACGGCGAGCGCCTTGAGGTGCTCGTCACCGACGTCGTCGAGTCGAGTTGGCCCGCCACCGGCGAGGGCCGCGAGGAGGGTGCCGAGCCCCCCGCCATCACGCTGAGCGCTACGGTGCATGGAGCCGTCAACGAGCTGCGCGAGTTCATGTTCCAGCACGTCTACCTGCTCGCCGAGCGCCGCGCGGAGGTCGAGCACGCCAAGAACATCGTCCGCTTCCTCTTCGATCACGCCGTCGAGCACCCCGCATCCATCTCCTCCGATTACTCGCTCCCCGGCGACCCCCTGCCCCGCCGCGCCGCCGACTTCGTCAGCGGCATGACCGATCGCTACGCCATCCGCCTCGCCGCCCGCCTAGGCTGCGAGGACGCCAGGGACTGGCCCCTCTGATGCCTCCCCGGATTGCCTTCTGCGATAGGGGTGGGATACTGAAGCCGTGGTGGCGAAGGCGCGTCGCGTGTGAGTGAACAGGACCGTCCGGGCCCTCCCGACGAAGATCCCGTGATCGGGGGTGATAGCCCACCCCCTTCCCCACCGCCATCCGACGACCCCGATCAGGGCGTCATCGGCGTGACCCCGCCCCCGCCCGCCCGCAGGCCCGTCGATCCCTGGGAAGCCCAGCACCTGCGCCGCGAGACGCCGGACCTGCGTACCTACGGGCGCGACGGTCCCCGCGCCGGCTACTACGGCGCGACCCAGCGCTCCGCCGGCCGCATCGCCGCCATCTACGTATCTACCATCGCGGCGCTGGTCATCGGTGGCATCCTCATATTCCTCCTCTTCCAGGTGCTTGGCGGCGACGACGAAACCCCTCCGATCACGCCAACGCAGGAAGCCGTTGTCGCCCAGGCGCGCATCGAGTCGCCTGTGCCGGGCGACCGCATCACCGTCAACGAGGAGCGCGCCGTCATCGTCAGCGTCGTCTCCGGCGAGGACATCGTTCGCTTCGAGCTGCTGATCAGCGGCCTCGTCAAGGACCAGCAGTTCTCCGGCACCGTTACCGCCGAGAACACCTACGCGGCCGTGCTTCAGGCCCGTTTCGAGGCGGCTGGCTTTTACGACCTTGTCGTTCGGGCGTTTACCGCCTCGGGCGAGGAGATCGTGTCCGGCCCCATCCGGGTGGAAGCCATTCCGCCCGTCGTCGCAACCCCCGAAGTCCTGACTGCCTGCGAAATCGTGGGCGTCGCCAGCCTGCGCACCGGACCCGGGGAGGCCTACAACCAGGCCGGCACGCTCGAACCAGGCGACGTTGTCACCGTCACCGGCAAGACGCTCAACCTCCAGTGGCTCCAGATCGAGCGAGGCGGAGGCCTCTGGGTCCGCTTCAATGCCGTGGAGACCACCTGTGACCTTGCCGACGTCCCCAACGTGGAGCCGCCTCCCCTTCCCGACCCGACCCCCACGCGCCCACCCGCCGACACCGAGGAAGACACGGAGACGCCCACGCCAACCCCGTCGGTCTCTCCCACCCCGGCCGTCTCCCCCAATGCGCCCGACTTCATTCCCTCCGACGCCGTCTTGATCGCACGCGGCGCCACGCTCCGCATCACCATTACCAATACCTCGACCAATCCCTTCTCGGGCGCCATCGTCGTCCGCGTCGAGGGGGTGGATGCGAGTCCCGCGGAGCAGGTCGTCAACGTGGCCATGGACCCCAATGGCACCGCCGCGGTCAACTTCACGATCGATCCGCCGGTTACCGAGCAGTCCTCCGTCACGGTCACGGTCGATCCCGACGAAGCCATCGCCGAGTCCAGCGAGGACAACAACACCGTCGAGTTCGTGCTCGCCCCGCCACCCGAAGGGCCGGTGCTCTCCCTGGTCCCGGGCATCACCGGAGGCGCCCTCTCGATAACCATCCAAAACGACGGTGAGGCGCTCTCGACCAACGATGCGCGGCTCGTCGTGAGCGTTCCCGGCGAGACGACCACGCGCACGATCTCCCCGCTCGCAATCCCCGAGGGCCAATCGGTCACGATTGGCGGCATCGCCGTACCCGCCACGGGCGAGTCCATCCGCGTCACCCTCTTCATCGACGGTGTCAACATCGCCACCGCCACCGTGCCCAACCCCAACGTACCGAACGTCGGTGAGGTCACGCTGCCCGAGGAGACCCCCGACACCGGCGACGAAGCGGGCGATCCGCAGGAACCTGAAGAACCGGTGGAGCCAGAGGAGTCGCAGGGGCAGTAGAATCCGGGCGTGGACGCCGTCACCGAAATCAAGCGGCGAATCGACCCGGCTGAGTACATCGGCCGCTCCGTCAAGCTGTCGAAGTCCGGCCGCAATTTCCGCGGCCTCTGCCCCTTCCACACCGAGAAGACGCCCTCGTTCTACGTCTTCATCGACCGCGGTTCCTGGCGCTGCTTCGGCAGCTGCGGCGAGGGCGGCGATGTCTTCTCCTTCGTCCAGAAGCGCGAGAACGTCGACTTCCGCGAGGCCCTCCGCATCCTCGCGGACGAAACGGGTGTGGAGTTGTCGGCGCGCGCCGCCGAGCAGCGAACCCGTTCCGAGCGCCTCAGCAGCATCCTCTCCGCCGCCGTCGACTTCTACCAGCAGCAGCTCGCCGCCGAGGGCGGCGCCGAGGCGCGCTCGTACCTGGCCGACACCCGAGGCCTGACCCAGGAGACCATCGAGACGTTCCGCCTCGGCTGGGCCCCCGACGAGTGGCGGCCGCTGCGCGACTACCTGCTCGGCCGCGGCTACACCGACGAGGACGCCCTCGCCGCGGGCGTCCTCCACGAGAGCGACTCCGGCGGCGCGCCCTACGACCGCTTCCGCGGACGCGTCATCATCCCCATCGCCGACGACCGTGGCGCCTACGTGGGCCTCGGCGGACGCATCCTCGGCGAGGGTGAGCCCAAGTACCTCAACTCCCCCCAGACCGAGATCTTCGACAAGGGCCGCACCCTCTACGCCCTCGACCTTGCCGGCCCCCAGGCGCGCGAGACCGGCGCCGTCGTCGTCGTCGAGGGCTACCTCGATGTTATCGGCCCCTGGCAGGCAGGCTTCCGCAACCTTGTCGCGACCATGGGCACCTCCCTCACGGAGCGCCACGCCGCCCGGCTCACGCGCTTCGCCTCGCGCGTCGTGCTCGCCATGGACCCCGACAGCGCGGGCATGGCCGCCGCCGAACGCGCGGGCTCCCTCCTCCTCGATTTCGGCTCGCCCGAGGGCATGGGCGCCGCCCAGCGCAGCGCCGAGGCCATCACTGCCGATGTCGACATCGACCTGCGCGTTGCGCCCCTCCCCGCGGGTAAGGACCCCGATGACCTCACCCGCGAGGATCCCGAAGCCTGGGGCGCCGCCATCGAGAACGCCGCCCCCTTCGCCCGCTTCCTCCTGGAGCGCCTCATTGCCGGTAGCCGCGGCGACTCACCCCTGGAGGCGAGCCGCATCGTCGATCGCCTGCGCCCCGTGCTCCTCGCCGTGCGCAATCCCGTCGAGCGCTCCGCCCACATCCAGAGCATCGCCCGCCGTCTCGGCATCGCCGAACGGGCCATCGCCGAACGGCTGCGCGTCGAGGGACGCCGCGCTCCGGCCATGCCAGAAGCGCAGCTGGCCCCCGCCCGTCCGCCCGCCGACGAGGTGCTCCTCTCGACCCTGCTGCACAACCCCGGCCTGCGCGCCGACCTTCGCCACCTCCCCGCCGACCTTTTCCCCGACGCTCTCGACCGCGAGATCCTCGAGCGCTGGCTGCACGACGAGCTCGAACCCGCCCCGGAGGACGACGACGACCCGGTCGTGCTCCGCCTGCAAAGCCTCCGCGCTCGCCGCGAACCCCTGCTTTCCCCGGCCGAGGCGCGTGAGCGTGCCTCCGACCTCATCCGCCACATCGTCCGCGAGCGCCTTATTCAGCGGCAGTCCGCTGTCACCGAGGAGCTGGCGGAGGCCGAGCGTACGCTCGGCGCCGGCCGCGTCACCGAGGTGGCTCACCTTGCCTGGCTCGGCGCCCTCCCCTCGGAGGAGACGCTCGAGCTCGCGCAGATGGCCATCGAGCAGCTCGAGCTGGGGCTCAGCATCCACCGCCGCGAAGAGCGGGACGCCTCCTGACGCTTCCCGCTTCGGTTAGCCGTTACCCGCGCCGGAACCTGCCAGCACCGGGATAAGTTCCGCGAAGGTACGCACCTCGACGTCGGGGTCCGGAGCACTGGCCCCACGCTGCCGGGGTTGTAGGCGATCCCGCCGGGAATCAGTTCGGGGCGTGTACCCTGCTGGATTAACGTCCTGGTGGAAGAGGTGGATGGTGACAGTTAGCTCTATCCGAGTCGCGGCGTTCGGCCTCGCCACCATGATCGCCGCGTGGATAGCCTTATTAGCCGTCAGCGTGTACTGGAACGACGTCAACAGGTATGACCGGAGCGATGCCCTAATCACCTGCGCCATCATCGCGGGCTGCTGGGCTGTCGGTGCTGCCGGACTCTTCCGCCTACTGCTACTTCCTAGTACCTACCGCATACGCCGCAGCGTAGCGGTGTTCGCGGTGTTCGCGGCCACTATTACACTCCTCGTGATGATGGCCCTTCCTGGCCTCGGAAACTGAAGGGGGGCGCCGTGCTCGTCTTTCCGTTGATGGCGGCCTGGCTGGTCGTCCCGCCAGCCTTGGGGTATCTCATTGGTCGGTGGTGGGCGCTGGCGCTTGCCCTGCTCTTCCCTACCTCATGGTGTCGGGCGTGATCTGGAACGTGGTCGTGCCAGATAGCTTCAGCGCCGGGGAACCGGTGTTCGAGAGGTGGTTCATCGTCCCAGTGGCGTTCATTGTCCTCTTGCTGCCCCCCTCGGGCTCACAGCAGTTGCCATAGCGTGGCGGAGGTGGGCCTAGGCGTTGGCGAGCCCCGTGCTCCAGTTTCAGCGTGCCCGCGTTCGTCCCCCATCGGGGCGCGGGTGCTTGAGGCCGGTTCTTCCGCACGCGGCTAGGGGTTGAGGTCCCCGGTCGCGGGCCCGCGTGCCTCTGCGAAGGCGAACCCGAGCACGCCCAGCGCCTCGCGAAGCGTTCCTGCCCCGCCACTTCCGACGAGGATGCGCTGGGCGGCTTCGTCCAGCAGGTCCAGCGCCCGTGGCGAGTCGAGGTCGTCGTCCATCGCTGCCTCGAAGGCGGCCCGTAGCGCTGCGTCGTCCGCACCCTCAGCCCCCATCCCGCAGGCGTCTCGCAGGCGCGAATAACGCTCCCTGAGCGCCTCGATCGCGCCCTCGCGGTAGTCGGCATCGCTGCGGTAGTGCTCGCTCAGCAGGTACAGGCGCAGGTGGTCCGGGTCGAAACGCTCCATCAGGTGGCGCGCCAGCACGAGGTTCCCCAGCGACTTGCTCATCTTCACACCGTCCAACTGGAGCATCCCGTTGTGCATCCAGTACCCGCAGAAGGGCGCCTGGCCGGTGGCGCTCTCCGCCTGCGCGATCTCGTTCTCGTGGTGCGGGAAGATCAGGTCGCGCCCGCCCCCGTGGATGTCGATCTGGTCGCCGAGGTGGGTGCGCGACATCGCCGTGCACTCGATGCTCCACCCCGGACGCCCGTCGCACCAGGGACTCGCCCAGCTCGGCTCGTCCGGCTCGCAGCGCTGCCAGAGGAGGAAGTCGAGCGGTCCCCGCTTCTTCTCTTCACGCTTCGACTCGGGGTTCTCGCGCTTCGCCAACTCCTCGATCGAGATGCCGTTCAGCTGCCCGTACCCGCGGAAGCGCTCCGCCTCGAAGAACACGTCCCCGTCCGCCTCGTAGGCCGCTCCCGACGCGATCAGCGCTTTCGTCGTCTCGATGATCGCGTCGATGTGGTCCGTCGCGAACGGATACGCGGTCGGGCGGAGCACGTTCAGCCGGTCCAGGTCGTTGCGGAAGATGGCGTCGTTCTCGTCCCGGATCTCCGCGATGGGACGCCCGCCCTCCCGCTTCGAGACCATGATCATGTCGTCGTCGATGTCCGTCACGTTCTGCACGTAGCGAACGCTCAGGCCCTTCCACGTCAGGTAGCGCCTCAGCACGTCGAAGTTCACGTAGGAGAAGGCGTGCCCGAGGTGAGTCACGTCGTACGGCGTGACCCCGCAGACGTAGATGCGTGCCTCGCCCGGCACGACCGGAACGAACTCGCGTTTCTCGCGTCCAAGCGAGGAGTACAGGTGAAGGGTCACGGGCCGCTCCCGGGCGTCCTCTGGGGCGGGAAGCGTACCAGAGCGCCCCTCTCCGGGCCGCTAACTGAGAACGCCATCCGCCACGAGCTCGGCGATCGCCTCGGGCGACAGATCCAGCAGCTCCGTGAACACGTCGAACGTGTCCGCCCCCAGCGAGCGCGCCGCATAGGCCGTCGCGGGCCGCTGCCCGTCGATGTAGGCGGGGAAGTGCTCGGCGCCTTGCTCCCCCCCGTCCTCGGTCGGGATCGTGCCCAGGAAGGACCGCGCCGCCAGGTGCGGGTCGGCCGTCGCGACATCCGCCCCGTCCTGCACCGCCCCCGCGGCGATTCCCCGCGCCTGGCACGCCTCCATCAGGTCGTACCGGTCGCGACCGGCCGTCCAGGTGGAAACCCGGGCGTCGAGCTCGTCCTGGTTCGCGATCCTCGCCTCGTGCGTCGCGAAACGCGGGTCCGCCGCGAGTTCGGGAGTCCCCATCACCTCGCAAAGCGCCCGCCACTGCTCGTCGCCCCGCACCGCGATCGCGACCCAGCGGTCCTCCCCGCTGGCGGGATAGATGCCGTGCGGCGCCCAGCCGTCGACCGGATGCCGGTTCGCGACCGGTTCCGGGTCCGTCCCGTTCGCGAAGTGGTCGAGGAAGGCCGGACCCATCAGCCCCAGCCCCAGCTCGTACTGCGCCACGTCCACATCCAGTCCTTGCCCCGTCCGCCGCCGGTGCTCCACCCCCTCGAGAATGCCCAGCGCGGCCGCGACTCCGCTCAGGTGATCCGTCAGCGAGTAGCCGAAGCCGATGTCCTGCCGTCCGGGCACGTTCGTCAGGTAGCTCAGGCCCGTGATCGCGTGGATCGTCGGTGCGAACGTGACGAAGTCCCGCCAGGGGCCCGAGTTCCCCATCCCACCCATCGCGACGACCGATACACCCGGAGCCATCTCCGCCAGCCCTTCTCGATCCAGCCCCCAGCGCGCCAGCACGCCCGCGCTGAAGTTGTCGATGATGGCGTCGCACTCGCCCGCAAGGCGGCGAGCAAGCTCGCGCGCCTCCTCCCGCCGCATGTCGAGGGAGATGTTCCGCTTGTTCCGGTTCCAGCTCAGGTAGTAGGGATGGTTGAGCGTGTTCGCCCCGGCGTTGCGCGCCGCCGTCCCCACCTTGATGACGTCCGCCCCGAGGTCGGCCAGCACGCGCGTCCCGAACGGCCCCGCGAGCACGTGCGTGAAATCGAGCACCCGCAGCCCCGCCAGCGGCGCCGTGGCCGAGGGCTCGCCGGGAACCGCCTCCAGCTCAGGACGCGCGCTCCACGCCGCTTCCTCCACCCGAGCCGGCGGCCCCGGAGCGGGTCCGTCGGCGTCGCTTGTCAGCAGCCGCCCCGGAAACGGCACGTTCCCGACCCCGTCGACCGCGCGCTCCTTGAAGTACTCCCGCGCCTCGATCTGCGGCGTCGCAACGACCTTGCTCACGGGCCAGACCGCCCCGAACGGCAGCCTCCGCCGCTGCGCCTCCATGAACAGGTCGTCCGCCTCGTTCTGCGCCGTCCAGTCCCGCAGGATGCTCATCACATGCGGCATCTGCTTCACCAGCGCGATCAGGTCCGGGAACTCCTCGCGATCGGTCAGGTTCCCCGCCGAGTCCGTCTCCTCGAGCCACGGGATCAGCCTGTCCATGAGCCCCAGCGACGGCGTCACCATCAGCCCGTTCCCGTCGCGGTCCGGGTAGACCTCGTAGCCCCCGCTCCAGTGCAGGCTCCCCTGGCGCTCCGCGATTCGGGTCGTCCAGCGACCCCCGTCGGGGAAGAACCACTGCATCAGCATCTGCTCGGTGTTGGCCACGAGCGTCTCGTGGCTGGACAGGTCGATGTGACACCCGTGCCCTGTCGAATCCCGCAGCCGCACCCCGGCGAGCGCACAGCAGGCCGCGTAGAGGCCGACCGTGTGCGCCGTCTGGTTACCGTATCCCGTCAGCGGCGGTGTCTCCGGTGTCCCCGTGATCGAGGCTGCCCCAGAGAGCGCCGTCGCCACGAGGTCGTTCACGGCCAGTCCCGCCCACGGCCCCTCCGCCCCCATCGGCGTCACCGAGAGCCGCACCAGCTTCGGGAACGCCTCCCGCAACGTGTCGGCGTCGAAGGGAGCTTCGCCGCCCCGCCAGTCTTCGATGAGCAGGTCCGCCTCGCCGAGCAGTGCGCGGCCGCCCTCGCTCCCCAGGTCCAGTTCGACCACGCGCTTGCCCGCGTTGTACCAGGTCGACTGGATGGAGACGCCGCTCTCCCCGAAGAAGGGCGGCTCCTGCTCAAGCGCATCACCGCCGGGGGGGACCACCCGCACCACATCCGCGCCGCCGTCGGCCAGCAGCCGTCCGGCGAAGGCGCCGGCCCAGCCCGCTTGTTCGACCACGCGGAGCCCCTGCAGCGGTGTGCTCGTGTGCGCCATCGCGCGAAATCGTACGGAGCGTTCCCCCAGTGCGCGAGGGCCGCGCTCCCGGAGTAACCCCAGACGGGTTGTCATTGACCCCATCCGCGCCTCTTCGTACGGTGGAGCCGCCCCGCGTAGGCTTATTGAACCCCCATGCAGCACGCGCGCGAGGAGCATGGTTTGCCGCGATTCGCGTTGGCCATGGCGAAGCAGACTGTGGGCGCGCTCCGGGATCTGGCGCCCATCTTCGCAGTCATTGTCTTTTTCCAGGTCGTCGTGCTCCAGCAGCCCTTTCCCGATGTCGCGAACGTGGTTGTCGGGCTGGTGTGCGTAGTCCTGGGGTTGGCGTTGTTCGTTCAGGGGCTGGAGAGCGGCCTGTTCCCGCTGGGCGAGGCCCTGGCCCAGGGGATGGCGCGCAAGGGAAGCGCAACCGCCCTGCTGGCGCTTGCGTTCTGTCTCGGCTTCGGCACCACCGTGGCGGAGCCGGCGTTGATCGCCGTGGCCTCCGAGGGGGCTGCCGTGGCGGCGGATGCGTCGTTCATCGGGGACAGCCAGGCATCCCAGGACCGGTACGCCCTTGAATTGCGCCTGGTGGTGGCTGTTGCCGTCGGCCTCGCCATCGTCCTGGGGGTGCTGCGCATCCTCAAGGGGTGGCCCATTCACCGCTTCATCATCAGCGGCTACGTGCTGGTCATGGCGATGACCCTGTTCGCGCCCGATGAGATCGTCGGGGTCGCCTACGACTCGGGCGGCGTGACAACCAGCACGATCACGGTGCCGCTGGTCACCGCCCTGGGCGTGGGCCTCGCCTCCACCATCCGCGGGCGCAACCCCATGCTCGACGGCTTCGGGCTGATCGCCTTCGCCAGCCTCACCCCCATGATCGGCGTGCTGGGCTACGGGATGGTGGTGTGATGCTCGATTTCCTCGCCCGCTTCGGCGAAACCTTGCTGTTCACCCTGCGGGACGTGACCCCAATCGTCGTCATCCTGGTGCTGTTCCAGGTGGGGGTGCTGCGGCGCAAGCTGCCCAACATCCGCGGCATCGCCACCGGGTCGGTGATGGTGCTGCTGGGGCTGGCGCTCTTCCTGATCGGGCTGGAGCAGGCGCTGTTCCCGATCGGCGAGACGATGGCGCGGCAGCTCACGGAGAAGGCAGGGGCCGGGGGGCTGGCGGACGCGGTGCGGTGGCAGGACTACTGGGTGGTGTACCTGTTCGCGGGGGCCATCGGCTTCGCGACGACCGTGGCCGAGCCCGCCCTCATTGCCGTCGCGCTGAAGGCCAGGGAGGTCTCCGGCGGCGCCGTGAATGCCTGGGGGCTGCGGCTCGCCGTGGCGGCGGGTGTGGCCATCGGAGTGGCGCTGGGCTGCTTCCGCATCGTCACGGGCACGGCCTTGCCGTGGTACATCGTCGCCGCTTACGTCGGCGTCATCGTCCTGACCTACCTGAGCAGCCGCACCATCATCCCGTTGGCCTACGACAGCGGCGGCGTCACCACCTCGACCGTCACGGTGCCGGTGGTAGCGGCCCTGGGGCTGGGTCTCGCCGCCAACGTCCCGGGGCGCAGTCCCCTCATCGACGGCTTTGGCCTCATCGCCTTCGCCAGTGTATTCCCCATCATTTCGGTGCTAGGCTACGCAATCGTCGCCGATCGGGTGGAACGCTGGCGCACGCGGAACGAACGCCAGGAGGCGAAGCCATGAAGATGGCGCTGGTCGTCGCGCTGGTGAGCGACGAGAAGACGGATCACATCATCGATGCGGCCCGCGCGGGTGGCGCGACGGGCGAGACCATCATCAGCAGCGTGCGCGGCGAGGGACTGAAGCCGCGAAAGACCTTCCTCGGGCTGGACCTGACCGCAAGCCGGGACGTGGTGCTGTTCCTGGTGGCGGAAACCCGGGCCCGGGACATCCTGGAGCGCATTGCGGCCGCCGGCGGCATGGACAGCGAAAGCGGCGCCGGCGTCGCCTTTCAGATCAACATCGAGGACGCCGTTGGCCTCTCGACCCAGTTGCCAACGCTTATGGAGGAGTTGGAAGGCGCTCTATGAACGATCAGAGCGACAGCAGGGCGATCCACGTGCTCGACGTCATGGGCGGCGACCTGCACACCATCGACGGGCTGGCAACAGCGGCCGAGGCCATGGCCACCATGCAGCGGCTGAAGATCAGCTCGCTGGTCGTCACCCGCCGCCACGACGACGACGAGTTGGGGCTGATTACGGTGAGCGACCTGGCGCGGGAGGTCATCACCCGCGATCGCGCACCGGATCGCGTCAACGTCTACGAGGTCATGTCGAAGCCGGCGTTGACGGTGCGCTCCGGCATGCTCGCGCGCTACGCGGTGCGGCTGCTCGTGCGGTTTGGCGTCTCGCGCGCGCTGGTGGTCGATGACGGCGGGGCCCCCCGAGGCCTGGTCACGCTGCGCGACCTCGTCCTGGGGCTGACCCCCGAGTAGCCGTCGCGCCTCCTGCTCGTGCATCGAGCCAGGCAATTCCCTACAGGTGGGCGGATACGCCCCCATCAATGCGGAACACCTGCCCGCTCAGGAAGCCCGCCGCGTCCGATGCCAGCAGCACCGCCAGCGGCCCCAGGTTCTCCGCCCCGCCGAAGCTGCGCATGGGGATGAAGCGCAGCAGCAGGTTCTCGCCGGCATCATCGCCGCCGCGACCGGGCGTCCAGTCCATCCAGCCCGTCGCGATGCTGTTGACCGTGACCGCCGGCGCCAGCTCCTGGCTGAGCGACGCCGCGAGCCCGAACACGCCCGCCTTCGCCGCCGCGTAGGCGCTCAGGTTGTTCACGCCCCGCTCCCCGAGGATGCTCGACACGAAGACCAGCCGTCCCGTCTCTCCCTCGCCCAGCTCCCGCACCCACGCCCGCGCCGCGTAGAACGCCCCGCTCAGGTTCACCGCCTGCACGTTTGCGAACTCGGCGTCACCCGTCTTGTCGATCGGTTTCGCCAGTGGCAGGTCGGCGTTGTAGACCAGCACGGACGGGACCCCGAACTCCTTGACCAGCTGCCGCAGCCCCACGCGCACGTTCGTCGGCAGCGTCACGTCCCAGCCTTGGCTGAACGTCTCCCGGCCCGCCTTCGCGACCGCGCGGCTGGCGCGCTTCGCCGCCATCACCTCGTCCCCGTCCATCGTCGCCGAGGCGACCGCCACGTCCGCCCCCGCCTCCGCCAGCGCCTCCGTGATCGCGCGACCCGCCGGGTTCGCGAACCCCACGACCAGCGCCCGCTTCCCGCTCAGGTCGTATCCCTCCTGCCGCTCCCAATCAGCCATGCGACTGCGCCTCCACCTCGTCCGGTGCGTGGCCCGTGGGCGCGATGCCGCCAGCCAGACCGCCCCCGTCGATCGGGTAGTTTGCGCCCGTCACGTAGCTCGAGGCATCGCTGCAGAGAAACAGCGCCAGCGGCCCCAGCTCCCACGCCTGTCCCAGCCGTCGCGCCGTGATGTAGCTCCCCCGCTTGCGGATCGCCTCCGCCTCCTCCTCGGTCTCCGTCGGCCGCTGCTCGACCAGCCCCGGCGTGATGCAGTTCACGCGGATGCCGTCCCGCGCGACCGCACTGGCGACGGTCTGCGTGAAGTTGATGACCCCTGCCTTCGCCGCCGCGTACGTCGGGCTCTGCGGCGTCGCGCGCATACCCATACCGCTCGCGATGTTGAGGATGGCGCCGCTCCCCTGCGGACGCATGTGCCGCAGCGCCGCCCGCGTGCAGTAGAACGTCCCGTTCAGGTTGACCGCGATGCCACCCAGCCAGTCCTCGTCCTCGATCTCCCACACCGCCTTCCCCCGCCCCGGCGAGTCGCCGATGCCGGCGTTGTTCACGAGGATGTCGAGCCGTCCGAACCGCTCGACCGTCGCCTCGATGAGCCGGTCGCACTCCGCGCTCGACGTGATGTCTGTGGCCATCGTCAGCGGCTCGCGCCCGCTCTGCTCGGCGAGGAACGCGGCCGTCTTCTCGAGTTGCCCTGGCGTCCGCGCGGCGATGCAGACCTCCGCCCCCGCCAGCATCAGCGAGCGCGCCATCTCCCGCCCCAGCCCCCGGCTCCCCCCGGTCACAATCCCGACCCGCCGCGGTGGCCCACCCAGACGCAACGCTTCCAGCACATGTGCCTCCCGCGGGGAACGATAAAGTCTTTGTGCTGCCTCGTCCGTTCCGTCTAGCAGGCGAGCTTTCTAGCGTACGATGGGAATGCCCATGCGCGTACTCCATTTCGCCGATCTCCACATTGGCGTCGAGCTCTACGGACGCCCCCTGCCGGGCAAGGCGTGGTCGACGCGTATGCAGGACTTCCTGGTAGCCTTCGACCACCTCGTCGACTACGCCGTCGAGGAGCGCGTCGACGCCGTCATCTTCGCCGGCGACGCCTACAAGGCGCGCGAACCGAGCCAGACGCACCAGCGCGAGTTCGCCAGCCGCATCCGCCGCCTCAGCGAGGCCGGCATCGCCACCTTCCTCCTCGTCGGCAACCACGATCTCCCCAACGCCGAATCCCGCGCCCACGCCCTCGAGATCTTCCGCACCCTCGATGTCCCCAACGTGACCGTCGGCGATGCCGCCTGGTTCGAGCGCGAGGGCCACGTCCCGCAGGTGCTGGAGACGCGCGCGGGACCGCTCCAGGTCGCCTTCGTGCCCTGGCCGCAGGTCTCGCACCTGCTGGCCAACAGCGAGGAGGCGGAGGGCGCTTCCATCGAGCAGCTCTACAAGCTCATCGAACGCGCCATCTCCGACCTCGTCGTCGCCCAGGCCGCGCATATCGACCCCGACGTGCCCGCGATCCTCACCTGCCACCTGCCCCTCAGCGACCAGCTCGTCGCCGAGAACAGCGGCAGCGAGATGTGGATGCAGAGCGGCGCTGTGCCCCGCGTCCCCCTCAGCGCCCTCCACCTCGACCACTTCGATTATGTCGCGCTGGGACACCACCACAACGCCATGGAGCTCAACGCCGATCCGCCCTGTTGGTACTCGGGCGCCCTCCAGGAGGTCGACTTCGGCGATGCCCGCTATCCCAAGGGTTTCATGACCCTTGAGTTCGACACGACGAAATCTCGTGGAGAGCGCCTCTCCGGCGGCGGCGCCCCCCGGCTCCGCCGGGCGCCCAGCAGGCGCTTCGTCAGCGTCACCGTCAAACCCCGCGATGCCGACCCCAACGAGGAAGTCCTCGCCGCCATCGCCAAGCAGGACGTGACCGAGGCCATCGTGAAAGTCGAGGTCCACGTCGATCGCGACCAGGAAACCCTGCTGAGGCTGTCCGAAGCGCGAAGGGCCCTCGCCGGTGCCCACACCATCGCCTCCATCCGCCCCATCCTCCCCGAGGACAGCCGCTCCCCCCTGCCCCCCAACGTCCAGCCCGACGCCTCCTCCCCCATCGACACCCTGGACACGTACCTGAAGGTGCGGGAGGTCGCTGACGAACGGCGCGAGCGGCTGCTCGCCGCCGCTACCGAGATCATCGAGGAGAGCGAATCCGTTGGCGTCTGAACCCCCTCCCGTCCGCCTCGTCCACACCTCCGATGTCCACCTCGGGGCGTATTCGTCGAGCCCCCGTGGCCGCGAGGAGCCCCGCGGCCGCCGCCTCGAAGCCGGCTTCGAGGCCGTCATCGACCTCGCCATCGGGTCGAACGCCGATGTGCTCCTCATTGCCGGCGACTTCTTCGACCACGCCCGCATCGGTCCCGATGTTGTCGCGTTCGCGACCGACCAGATCAACCGCTTCCCCGGCGAGACCGTCCTCCTCCCCGGCAACCACGACCCTATCGGTCCCCACGGTCCCCACGTGCGCCACGACCTCCAGGCGCTCGCTCCCCGCCTCCGCCTCGTCCGCGACCCCGAAGGCGAGTTCCTCGACTTCCCCGCCCTCGACCTGGCCGTCTGGGGCCGCGCCATCACCGTCGACGTGCTCGAACGGCCCCTCGCCGCACCCCCGCCCCGCCGCGGCGACCGTGCCTGGAACATCGCCATAGCCCACGGCCATTCCGTCGCCGAGGACGCCCAGCTGGAGCGCTCCCTGCGCATCACCCCCGACCACCTCGCCGAGAGCGCCCAGTGGGAGTACATCGCCCTCGGCCACTGGGATGTCCACAGCGATGTCAGCGCCGGCGGCGCCACCGCCGTCTATTCCGGTTCCCCCGCCTCCCTCGGCGATGTCGGCTACGGCGTCGCCGTCGTCGTCGACCTCGATGGCTCCGGCGTGCGCTGGCACGCCCATCGCCTCGACCCCGCGGAGGCCTCGCCGTGATCCCCCGCCGCCTGCGCCTGCGGAACTTCCTCTCCTACCGCGACTGCGAGCTCGACTTCACCGGCCTGCACCTCGCGACCCTCGCCGGACGCAACGGCGACGGCAAATCGGCCCTTCTTGACGCCATCACGTGGGCGCTCTGGGGCGAGGCCCGCGGCCGCGTCGAGGACGACCGTATCCGCCACGGCGCCGACGACATGCGCGTCGAGCTCGACTTCGAGGTGGACGGCGACGCCTACCGCGTCATCCGCAAGCGCACGCGCGGCCGCTCCGGCGCCCTCGACTGCTTCCAGGTCGATGGCCAGGGCGGCCTCCGCCCCATCACCGGCGGGACAACCCGCGAGACCCAGGCGGAGCTGAACCGCCGCCTGCACATGGACCACCAGACCTTCACCAATAGCGTCTTCCTCGTCCAGGGCCGCTCCAACGAGTTCACCATCCAGGCCCCGCTGAAGCGCAAGGAAGTGCTTCGCAAGGTGCTCGGCCTCGAGCGCTACGAGGAGCTTTCGAACCACGCCCGCGAGCGCCGCAAGCTCGCCGAGGCGGACGCGGGCCTCGAGGAGCGCCTCATCGGCGACGACGAGGAACGGCTGGAGCAGCTACCCACCATCGAAACCGAGCTCGCGCAGGTGGCGGGGAAGCGAAAAGCCGCCGGCGCACAGCTCGCGAGCGAAGAGAAGGAGCTCGGCGAGCTGAAGATCGCCGCCGCCGAGCACGAGCGCCGCGAACGTGCCGTCGCCGAGGCGACAACCCTGCTCGAAGCGCGAAACGAGGCAGTCGAGCGCCGCACGCAGACCATCGCCAGCCTCGAAGCCGACCTCGCCGCCGTTCGAGAAACGCTCGACCACGCGGCGCAGATCGAGGGCGACTACGAACAGCTCCGCTGCGCCCGTGACGAAGAACGCGCCCTCGCGACGCTCGCCACGCAGGCCCGCGAGATCGAAGAGGCGGTCGCCGGCGCCGAACGCGCCATCGCCCAGGAGCGAACCGGTCTCGAAACCCGCATCGCCGGGCTGGACGAGCAGCGCGACCGCACGGTCGTCCTGCTCGCGGCGCTCCCGGCCCTGCAACAGGAGGAAGCAGGGCTCGACCGGGAGCGCACCCGCCTCGCCCAGCTCGACTCCGACATTGAACGCGAACGCAACGCCGCTACTGCGGCACAGGGACTCCAGGCCAAGCGCGCGGATGAGGCCGGCGGCTACCGCGCCCGCGCCCAGGAGCTGAAGGATCGCGAGACAACCCTCTCCGAGGCGGAGGGCGAGCCCCTTTGCCCCGTCTGTCGTAAGCCCCTTAGCCCCGAGGAGCTACACAACACCGTGGAGCAGTACCGGCGGGAGCGCCGGGACCTGGGCGAGCAGTACAGCGCCGCCCAGACGGCAGTGCAGGAGGCCGAGTCGGCCGCCGCGAAGCACCAGGAGCTCGCTGCGGCACTGCAACAGGACCGGCTCGACCTCGACTCCCGCGTGCGCTCCTGCGAGCGCGACCTTGCTTCCCGCCAGTCCGAAGCCCGGAAAGCCGAGCGTGAGCTCCCCGATCTCGACAGCCAGTTGGCCGCTCTCCGCCGGTGCCTCGAAACCGACGCCTTTGCCACCCAGGCGCGCGAGCAGCGCTCCGCCGCCTGCGAGCGCCTTGCCACCCTCGGCTACGATCGCGACGCCCACACCCGCGTCCGCGAGCGCCTCGCCGGCCTCGAACCCGCCGAGGCCGCCTACAACAGGCTCACCCGCGCGCAGGAGCAGGCCCGCGGCCTCGGCGACCGCACCGCCGAGGCCCGCGAGGAGCACCGTCGCGAGCAGACCGGGCGCGACGAGGCCCGCAAAGCCCTCACCGAAGCGCGGACCGACCTTGACGCGTCACAGGACGTCTCCGGACGCCTCGAAGCCGTCGAGACCGCCGTCACCGAGAGCCGCGACCGGCTTGCCGCCCTCAACGAGGATCACGGCCGCCTCGAGGAGCGCCGCGATGCCCTCCAGGAAATCGCCGCTCGTGTGGAGGAGGCCCGGGACCGCCTCGCCGCCGCCCGCGACTCCGCCCAGCTCCACGAGGAGCTGACGAAGGCGTTCGGCCGCGACGGCGTCCAGGCCATGCTCATCGAGCAGTCCCTGCCCGAGATCGAACGCATCGCCAACGCCCTCCTCGATCAGCTCACCGAGGGCCGTGGCCGCACGCAGGTCTCCCTCCGTACCCAGCGCGAGAGCGCCTCCGGCAAGACCGTCGAGACGCTCGACATCCACATCAGCGACGACCTCGGCACCCGCGACTACGAGATGTACAGCGGCGGCGAGAAGTTCCGCGTCGACTTTGCCCTCCGCATCGCCCTGTCGCGTGTGCTCGCCATGCGCTCCGGCGCCACCCTCCCGACCCTCATCATCGACGAGGGTTTCGGCACTCAGGACGAGGAAGGCCGCGACCGCCTCGTCGCCGCCATCAACGCCATCAGCTCCGAATTCCGCCTCATCCTCCTCGTCACCCACATCGAGGAGCTGCGCGAGAGCTTCGGCCGCCGCATTCAGGTCACCAAGGACCCGGAACGCGGCTCAGAGGCGGTCGTGGTCTAGCCACGGACCTGCGCTGTCATCTCCGCGTGCTGGCCAGCAACCGGTCCGCCACCTTGCGCCCGGCCGGGGTAGCGACCAGGCGAGGGCGCGTGGCGTACGTCTGCATCTCGAACGCTTCCTGCACGCTCCCCCGCCGGGTGAACACCGGTCCGCCCTGCGCAGGCTGGAAGACCTCGACATACCCGGCGTCCAGCAGCTCGTCCACGGCGTCCCTTCCGTCGAGCGTCTCCGGGAAGTCACGCTCGCCCGCCCTGGCGGTGTCCAGCAGGATGCTGACAGCCTCCTCCGAGAGCCCCCGCCGCTTGCGGAACAGCGCAAGCCTCGCCTTCCCTCCGGAGAGGAGCCGTCGCGCGACGTTGCAGGTGTTGCCGAGAAGAGACGCCATCGCCTGCTCGCTACCGGCCTCGGGACACCGTGGCGGCCATGCTCCCCGCATTGCCCCACCGCTGGCCCATCCGTACCCTTGATGCTTCGTGGCAGGGTAGCTCAGTCGGTTCAGAGCGCACGACTCATAATCGTGAGGTCGAGAGTTCGAGTCTCTCCCCTGCTACCACCGCGCACCCGGGCCGCCCCCGCGACTCGCGAGGGGACCGTTCGGTGATGCCAGGAGGCTCGCTTTGCTATTCGATATGTTCGGTCTGGGAACCGTCCCGTTGACATCGGTCGCCCACGCGCGGCGCGAGGCCAAGCGCAAGCTGCCCCGTTCCATCTACTGGTATTCCGAGGCCGGCACCGAGCTCCGCCGCACCGTGCGCGACAACCGCGACGGCTTCAAGGAGATCGGGTTGAAGGCCCGCGTACTCGACTCGCACGAACCCCGCGATCTCACCACCACCGTCTTCGGGCGCGAGATCTCGATGCCGCTCATTACCACCCCCGCCGGCTTCATTCGCATCGCCCACCCCGACGGGGAGCTTGGAGTCGCCCGCGCGGCCGAGGCGGCCGGCACCGCCGTTGGCATCGGCATCCTCTCCAGCTACGCCATCGAGGCCGTCACCCGCGAAGCCAGCAACGTCTGGTTCCAGCTCTACATGATCGGTGGGCGCGAGGGCTCCGCCATCGCCATGGAGCGAGCCAAGGCCGCGGGCTGCGAAGTGCTCATCATCACCGTCGACTTCGCCGCCCTCTCCGGCGGCCAGGATTACCAGCGCGGCCACCCCGGCGTGCCCGACCGCGTCGACCTCCCCACCGCCATAAAGTACGCCCCCGAAATGATCATGAAGCCCCTCTGGGCCCTCGACTTCCTCAGGGCAGGCCTCGAGCTGCGATTCCCCAACGCCCCGCCCCTCAACGGCAACACCGACCTCACCGCCGGTCAGGCCGGCGCCGCGATCATGACCCACCCCCCCACCTGGGACGACATCGCCTGGGCCCGCAAGCAGTGGGACGGCCCCCTCGTGGTCAAGGGCATCACCGCCGTCGAGGACGCCCGCCGCGCCGTCGAAGAGGGCGTCGACGGCATCTCCGTCTCGAACCACGGCGGCAACTCCCTCGACGGCTCCCCCGCCACCATCCGCGTCCTCCCCGAGATCGTCGACGCCGTGGATGGCAACCTCGATGTCTTCCTCGATGGCGGCGTGCGCCGCGGCAGCGACGTCGTGAAGGCGGTCGCGCTGGGCGCCAAGGCCGTGCTTGTCGGCCGCCCCTACATCTGGGCGCTCGCCGCGGGCGGCACCGAAGGCGTCCGCCAGATCCTCGAGGTCTACCGCGCCGGCATCGAGGGCACCCTCAAGCTCATCGGCTGCCCCTCCGTCCAGGACCTCAATCCCTCACACCTGCGCCTGCCGCCCACCTTCAACCCGTAGGAAGGACTACCCCAGCCGCACGTTGTCGACGGCCTGGACGCCGACCGGAGCCTTGCGGCTCCGTGCGATCTGCAGCACGAGCAGGAGCGGCAGGAAGCGCCCGACCAGGATCGTGATCATCACGACGATCGTCGCGGTCGTGCCCAGCGCCGGCGTGATCCCCGCCGACCACCCCACCGTCCCCACCGCCGACGAGGTCTCGTAGAGCACGTCGATGAACGGGTGGCTCGTCGTGCGTAGCAGCACCATCGCCACGACGAAGTGCACGGCGGCAAAGGCGAACGCGATCCCCACCGCCTGCCGGATGACGGTCTGCGGCAGCCGCCGCCCGAACGCGATCACGTCCTCGCGGCCCCGCAGCGCCGCCACCGTGCCCGCCACGAGCACCGCCAGGGTCCCCAGCTTCAATCCACCCGCGGGCGATCCCGCCGCCCCGCCCACTAGCATCAGCACCGACTCGAACAGCTTCGTGTGCTCGTGCAGCAGCCCCGAATCGACGGCGCTGAAGCCCGACACCCACATCGAGGCCTGGAAGAGCGCCAGCACGGGCCGGTCGCTCTGGCCGACGGTCGCCAGGGTGTCCGTGTTCGCCCACTCGGCGATACCGATGAAGACGGCGCTCCCCCCGATCACAACGACCGCTGCCGACAGCACCATCTTCGCGTCCAGCGACATCCGCCGCGGGTCGAGTCGCAGGGCTCCCAGGATCACCGGCACCGCTCCCAGCGAGCCCCCGATGCAGAGCACGATCATGGGCAGGAGCACGGCCGGATCGTCGGCGAACGGACGCATGTCCTCGCCCGTCACGTTGAAGCCTGCCACGTTGAACGCCGAGATCGCGTGGAACACGGCCCACCACACACTCCTCGCCACGGGCACGCCCGCCGACACGAAGCCCCCGAAGAGCGCTAGCGTCCCCAGCACCTCGAAGGTGAGCGTGTAGATCACGATCGTCCGCACGAACGACACGGACTCGCGCATCGTCGGCGCGCCGTAGTAGAGGCGCATTAGATTGCGGTCGCGCAGACCCAGGTTGCGGCCCAGCGCCCACAGCACGATTCCCATGCCCGCCATGTACCCCAGCCCGCCCACCTGGATGAGCCCGAGGATTACGGCCTCGCCGAAGTGGCTCCAGTGCGTCTGCGTGTCGACAACCACCAGCCCCGTGACGCAGATCGCTGAGATTGCGGTAAACAGCGCCTCCAGCACCGTCGGCGCCTCCCCGCTGTAGGAAACGGGCAGGTGCAGCAGCGGGGTCGCGATCGCCAGGATGAGTCCGAAACCAATGAGGATGCGGATGCCGCCCGAGCCGAAGGGACGCGAACGGCTCGGAGGCTCGATGCTGATGGTCCGGGAGCCCATCAGCCGCCGTCGCACCGTGCGGCGCGCGGTCACTCGCATGTGCGTTCAGCCTGCGCGCGCCGGGCCGTGGGCGCAAGCCGTCAGACGGTTGCCGGCGCCCCTGCGCTGCGCGCCGCCAGCCGTGCCAGTGAGATGGGCGCCGTGACGCCACCCTCGCCCGGGCGCTCCTCGGCCAGCGCCAGCAGGAGCGCCACCGGGCCATCGAGCGGTTCCACGGGCTCCCACAGCTCGATGCGGCAGCGTTCGGAGGAGCGGGAAGGGCGGTGGTCGAGCAGCAGGAAGCGGGCGCCCCCTTCGCGGCAGCCCCAGAGCGTTTCGCCCTCGTGCAGGCCCGCGAACCAGCGGGAAACCTCGGGAAAGCGCGCGTGCACGGCTCCCCGGTAGCGGAACGCTCCCCCCGCGACCTCGACCGTGAGTGCGTCCACGGCCCTGAGGGTGAGCGCTCCCTGTGAACGGCCGGTGAACTCCCGCGAGGACCTGCGTTGGTCGCCCTAGAGGGGCGCCAGCTGCGCGTTCTGGTCCCCGCCCCAGCGCGGCTCGTGGCTGCCGTCCGGCAGCATCGCGAAGGCGTTCACGTCGTCCTCCATCTGCCCCAGCAACAGGTCGACGATGCGTTTCGCGATGTCCCCGTCCAGCACCGGGAAGATCAGCTCGATACGCTCCTCGAAGTTGCGCGGCATCCAGTCCGCGCTCCCCACCCAGACCTCCCAGTCCCCACCCGAACGGAACGCCGCCACCCGCGCATGTTCCAGGAAGCGCCCCACGATGCTCCGCATCGCGAACCGCTCGTTGTGCTGCGTGAGCGTGCTGCGCGCGATCACGTCGACCCGCGCCCCCGCATCCGCCGCCTCCCCCAGCGCGTCGAAGACCGCCGGGTCCGTCAGGTGGTTCATCTTCAGGATGACGTGCCCGCCGGGATGGGCCTCGCCCTGGATCCGGTCCAGCATCGTGTCCCGGGCCGCGATGCCGTACCGCATGCGCTCAAGCTGGGGCGGGGAGCCGCCCTCCAGCGCCGCGAAGAACTCCCACGCATCGCTGGCCAGCTCCGGATTCGAGCTGAACAGCGAGATGTCGGTGTAGAGGCGCCCGTTCATGGGGTTGTAGTTCCCCGTACAGAGGTGCACGTAGCCCCGGCCCGCGCGCCGCACGTAGAGCGCCTTGGCGTGAACCTTGTAGCCCAGCGGCAGCGGCAGGATGCGGATGCCCGCCGCCCGGAACAGAAGGCTCCAGTGCAGGTTCTGCAGCTCGTCGAAGCGGGCCCGGCCCTCAAGCAGCACGGCCACGTCCTTGCCCGCTTCCGCCGCCCGCATCAGCGCCTCCGCGATCGGATTGCGCGCCCCCAGCCGGTACAGGCTGATGCGGATCTGGTCGACCTCCGGGTCGGCCGCTGCCCGGTCCACGAAGCCCTCGACCACGGCATAGTCGTCCAGCGGGTGGTAGAAGGCCGCGTCGCGCTCGTCGAGCACCCTGAAGGGGTCCGACTGGAACTCTGGAGCCCCGCGCGGCTCGATCGGCTCGTACCGCAGCGGCGTCAAGTTCGGGTGAGGCGGATCCACGTCGATCAACCGGTTCAGATAGCGGTGGTCGAGGGGCGGTGAGAGCCGGAAAGCCGCCTCCTCGGGCAGGCCCAGCGCCTCCCGTATGTCCGCCACCCACGGGAACGAGCGCTCCACCTCGAGCCTTGTGGCCGGGCCCTCTGGCCGGTCCTCGATCGCCTGCGCGAGGTCGTCCCAGTCGACCCGTTGCACGTCCAGGTTCGCAAGGCGTGTGACGCGCATCTCGTACATCGGCAGGTCTTCCGGCAGGAAGAGGTCGCTCCGCAGGCGCACCAGCGGCCCCAGACGCACGAACGCTCCCGGCCGCCCCGGCACGGGCAGCAGCCGCGGCAGCGAGTCCGGCAGGCGCACCAGGTAGTCGAGCGACTCGCGACCCGCCGCCAGGTACAGCGCCTGGCTCGAGAGCCCCGAGATCGCCCCCGGATCGAGCAGGTCCGCCCGCGGCGAAGCCTCCTCCGCGAGGTAGGCGCCGAAGTAGCTCCGTTCCAGGGGCGTCAGCTCGCTCGGCTCCAGCAGCAGGAACCCTATTTCCGTCAGTGCGTTGCGCAGTTGCTCGTGGATGTCCGCGGCCTGCAGCGCGCTCTCGTACGCCTCCGCCAGGACCGTGTGGTATTCATCGTGTTCCTGCCGTCCGCCGCTCTGCGCGCGTTCGAAGACGCCGTAGATGCGCGCCGCGAAGAACTCGTCCAGGTTCGAGGCGAAGATGGCGAGGAAGCGCAGTTTCTCCAGCAGGGGCACATCCTCGCGTGTGGCCTGCAGCAGCACGCGGTGGTTGAACCGCAGCCAGGAGCGTTCGCGGGAAAGGACGGTGGAGACCAAGTCGTGTGCCCTGGTCATGAAAGGGCCCCCGCATTAACGGACCGTGTGTGAACGCAGGAAACCCTGCACCGCGTACGATACAAGCTCCATGACGAAGACCGGAAGAGTTATGGAAACCGAATGGCAGTTCGTCCCCGACGATCTTGCCGCCGTGCGCGAGTGGCTCGAGCAGGAGACTCCTGCCTCGTTCAGCATCGGCGAAGGCTCCGACCACGACCAGGACGACGAGTACTGGGATACCGCCGGCTGGCTTGTCTGGCGCGCCGGCTTCGCCTGCCGCGTGCGCCGTCGTGGCGAGTCCGCCGAGCTCACGCTCAAGGGGCTCTCCGGCGGTGAGGGTAACTTCCGTCGCCGCCTCGAGCTGGGCGAGCCCCTGGATGCGCTCGGCGGCCTTCCTGGAGCCGTCGCCAAGCCCTGCGGCGAGGCCAGCCGCCTGCTGCGCACGCTCGCCGGACCGCACGCGCTCCGGCCGGTGGCCGCCCTCACGACGCACCGCACCACCCTCCCCCTCTCCGACAGCAAGGGTCCGCTGGGCGAGATCGCACTCGACCGCACGACCGTCGGCGAGGGGTCGCGCGCGCACGAACTGCTGCGCGTGGAGGTCGAGACTCGACCTGATGCCCTCGAACGCGCGCAACCGTTCGTGACGGCCCTTCGAGAGGGAGCGAGTCTGCGCCCCGCCCTGTCCGGCAAGCTGGCCCCCGCACTCGCAGCCGCAGGCGCCTCCCCCGGCTGGGAGCCGCGCCCCCTCGGTCCCATGACCATCGACCGCGACAACAGCCTGGGAGAGGTGGCCTACGGCGTCCTGCGGCGGGACTTCCTCCGCCTCACCGAGCACGAGCCGCTCGCCCGCCTCGGGGAGGACATCGAGGGCGTCCACCAGATGCGGGTCGCCTCCCGCCGCCTGCGCGCCGCCCTCGGCGCCTTTGCCGAAGTCTTGCCCCCCGAGCTCGCCGGCCAGCGGCGCGAGCTGCGCTGGCTCGGACGCTCGCTCGGCGACCTGCGCGACCTCGACGTTCAGCACGAGCGCTTTGCCCTCGCCGGAACCCTCATCGGCCGCAAGGCCGCCGCCGCGATAGAGGCAGCTTTCGAGCAACGCCGCGAACAGGCCCGTGAGGGCGTCCTCGCCGCCCTCGACTCCGACCGCTACCTCTCCCTCGTCGAAACCATGTCTGCGCTGCTGCGCGCCGGCCCCGGCCCGGAGTTGGGAGCCGAACCCGCCCGCGCCGCTGCCGCCGCCATCATTGAGGACAAGCGCCGTCGCGTGCGGCGCACGGGCGCGGCCATCGGCGCAAAGTCGCCCGACAGCGACTACCACGCCTTGCGCCTCAAGGTCCGGGACTTCCGCTACGTGCTCGAGTTCTTCGCTCCCCTCTATGGGGATGCCGCCGACGCCTATGTCCGGCAGGTGACCAGGCTGCAGACGCTCCTCGGCGACCACCAGGACTCCGTGGTTGCTGCCCGCTTCTATCAGCAGCTCGCGGACCAGGGGGACCTGGGGAAGGGGGCCATCCGCGCTGCCAACGAGCTGGCCGCCAACGCAACCGCGGAAGCCGAGGGCTACCGCTGGAAGTTCCCCAAGCGTTACGGCCGTCTCCGCGGAACCCGCTGGCACGCCCTCAGGCGCGCGATGAAGAATTCGTAAACGTCCGTTAACAATTCCTGGGCCCCCTTCCGGTACGATCCCGGTGATGGGAGTCTTCCCAGCCAGCACCTTCTCCGCCGCCGCCCCCGGCGGCGTTCCTGTATCTCCCCCTCGCGCCAATTCGCCGGTCGCCATCGTCGACCTCGGCTCCAACTCCGCCCGCGTTGTCGTGGTCGACCACCCCATCCCGGGCGTGATCGAGACCATCGCCGAGGAGCGCCTCGACCTGCGCCTCGCCACCGAGCTCGACAAGCGTTCCCGCCTGAGCGAGCGCGGCATCGCCACCACCATCGACGCCGTCGCCGAGTTCGCCGCCTTCGCCCGCGAGGTCGGCGCCCGTTCCATCGACGTGGTCGCGACAGCCGCCATCCGCTCCGCCAGCAACCGCGATGAGCTCCTCGCCCGCGTCCACGCCGAGCTGGGGCTCGCCGTCGAGGTGCTCGACGGCGCCGAGGAGGCCGAGTTTGCAGCCATCGGCGCCCTGCACGGCCTCCCCATCCGCTCCGGCGTCATTGTCGATATCGGCGGCGGCAGCACCGAGGTCGCCCGCGTGATCGCCGGAACCATCGTTGGCGCCTGGAGCTTCCCCCTTGGCGCCCTCAGCGCCAGCAGCGACTGGCTCACCGACGACCCGCCGAGCCGCAAGCAGATCAAGGCGATGCGCCGCATGGTCGCCCAGACCCTCGCCGAGAGCGCCCCCTCAGGCCTCGACGCCGGTGAGGAGTTGGTCGCCACCGGTGGCAGCGCGCGCACCCTCGCGCGCCTCGCCCAGCGCCAGGACGCCTACCCGATTGACCGCCTCCACGGCTACTCGCTCGGCCGCCGCGCCCTTCGCAAGGTGAGCGCCTTCCTCGCGGGGCACAGCGCGTCCGAGCGCTGCGAGATCGACGGGGTGCGCGCCGGTCGCGCCGACTCCATCGTCGGTGGTGCCGTCATCCTCGAGGAGATGATGCGGCACCTTGGCGCCGGCAGCCTGACCATCGCCTCCGGCGGCGTTCGCGAGGGAGTCGCCATGCGCGCCTTCGCTGAGTCCGTGCCCCAGCCCCGGTTTGTGCGCGCCGCCGCCATCGAGGCGCTCCTGCGCCGTCGTGGCGTCTGGGACGGGGACGACATGGAGGCCCGCGCCGCTCTCGCCGACGGGCTCTCCCCGGAGGTCATCACCGACCCCTTCAGCGACATCCTTGAGGCGGCCCGCCTCGCGGCCATGCTCCGCGCCCTGGGTGAGGCTTCGGGCGACAGTGGCGTCGGCGCCCGCTCAGCGAAGGCCCTCCTGGCCGAGGACCACGCCGGGTTCGACCACGCGATGCTCGCCCGCATCGCCGCCACCCTCCACTTCAGCGACGGCGACAAGGAAGCGGCCCGTCCCTACCTCGCCCTGCTCCCCGCCGCGGAAAAGCCCCTCCTGCGCCGCTGCGGCGACCTCCTCGGCTAGCGCCCCACCCCGCTCCCCGACAGAGACAGAAAGAAGGCGCCCCGCAAGGGGCGCCTTCCGCAGTTGGCGAAGAACGGAGGGAGGGGGCTACTCCGTCGTCGCCGTCTCGTCCGTGCCTTTCTCGTGGCTCCAGCCGCCACCCTTGCCGAACCCGCGGCGACCACCAGACCGTCCGTCTCGATCGGGCTTCTCTCCCGACTCGATCGCCGACTTCAGTTCCTCGGCCTGCTCCGCACTGATCTTGCCTGCCTCGACCGCAGCGTCGATGCGGTCCACTGCGGCCTGCTTCCACTCAGCCTTCCGCTCATCGAGCGTCTCACCGTCGAGCGAGCCTTCCCGTCCGAAGCGATAGCCTCCCCGACGCTTATCACCCCACTCGCCCGACTCGATCTTCGTCCGCGCCGACTCCGCCTGCTCCTCTGTGATCGTGCCGGCCTCCTCCGCAGCGTTGACGCGGTCGAGGGCCACCTGCTTGAACGCGGCCTCAAGCTCCTCCACCGTCACGCCAAGCGCTTCGGCCAGGTCCTCGCGGAACGCTTCGCCCCGCGACTCCCTCGTCTCTTCCGTCGTGTCGGAGGAGTCATCTCCGTCACCGTCGCCCTCCGCGAAAACAACGCCCACGCTGAGCGCGCTGAACAACATGGCCAGTCCGAGGGCGACCAGCAGCGACTTGATGGAACGGTTCATGGACTGCTTCCTTCCCGCTGAGTGCTTGTGGCAGGGCGGCGGGGTGTGCTCTGCCGCGACGAATGCTCGCAGGGTGTCCATAAAACCCGCATAAGCCGTCCCGCGCCGGTTTATCGGGGCCTTATGCGGAACACCCGCACAATGGGCGCATGCGCGTGCTGATCGTCGAGGATGACGAGCGTCTTGCCGATGTCGTCGCCCGCGGCCTCCGCCAGGCCGGCATGGCCATCGACATCGCCCTCGACGGCGAAGCGGGCCTGGAGAAGGCGCTGGTCAACCGCTACGAGGTCGTCCTCCTCGACCGCGATCTGCCCCGTGTACACGGCGACGAGGTCTGCCGGCGGCTCGCGCAACGCCCGGAGGCGCCCCGCATCCTCATGCTGACCGCCTCCGGCGCCCTCGACGACCGCGTCGAGGGCCTCTCCCTCGGCGCCGACGACTACCTGCCCAAGCCCTTCGCCCTGCGCGAACTCGTCGCCCGCATCCGCGCCCTCGCCCGCCGCAGCGCCGTCAGCACGCCCCCCGTGCTCGAAGCCGGCGATGTGCGGCTCGAACCCGGCCCCCACCGCGCCACCCGTGCCGGCCGCGACCTGCGCCTCACCCGCAAGGAGTTCGCCGTGCTCGAGGTCTTGCTCGCGGCGGGAAGCAACGTCGTGAGCGCCGAAGAGCTGCTGGAGCGGGTCTGGGACGAGCACGCCGACCCGATGACCAACGTCGTCCCCGTCACCGTCATGACGCTGCGCCGCAAGCTCGGTCCGCCGCCCGTCATCGAAACCGTCAAGGGGGCCGGCTACCGCATTGAAATCGGCGGCTCGACATGAGGTTCCCGCGCCCCACCGTTCGCATCCGCCTCACGCTCCTCTACGGCTCGCTCTTCCTGCTGGCGGGGATCGTCCTCATAGCCGTCACGCACTTCCTCTACCGCGAGGCCCTCGACAAGGACGAATTCGAAGAGAAGCGCGCCTTCTACGCCGAGGAGCAGGTCAAGGCCGCCTTCGGCGATCGCCTGCCCTCCGGCAAGCGCCTGCGCGAGTTCACCACCAGGGACGGCCGCACCATCTTCAAGTTCGTCGAGGACGTGAACGACAAGGCGATCGATGACGCCGTCGACGACGCTCTCCGCGAACAGCTCGCGCAGTCCGGTGTCGCCCTCGGCTTCACGACCGTCGGCGCCCTGCTCCTCGGCTGGCTCGTCGCGGGACGCGTGCTTCGCCCCGTCCAGCGCATCACCGAGACCGCCCGCGCCTCTTCCGAAACGGACCTCCACCACCGCGTAGGCCTGGAAGGCCCCGACGATGAACTGAAGGAGTTGGCCGACACCCTCGACTCACTCCTGGAGGCCCTGGAACGAGCCTTCAGCAGCCAGCGCGCCTTCTCCGCGAACGTCTCCCACGAGCTGCGCACGCCCCTTGCCATCCTCCGCGCCGAGGCGGAGATCAAGCTCGCCGACCCCGACGCCACCCAGGCCGAGCGCGACTTCGCCCAGCGCATCCTCGACTCGACCGAGCAGGGCGAGCGCACCGTCGACGGCCTCCTCGCCCTGGCCCGCAGCGAGAGCGGCCTGCTCACACGCGTCGAGGTCGACCTTGCCGAGCTAACCGGCGACGTCGTCGGCGACCTTGCCGCCTCGGCGAATCAGGTCGAGCTGACCCTGGACCTAGGTGAGGCAACGGCCTGGGGCGACCGCGCCCTGCTCGAACGGCTTGTCGCGAACCTTGTCGAGAACGCCATCCGCCACAACGTGCCGGGGGGCTGGGTCCGGGTCGCGGTTGCGGAGGAGGACGGCGAGGCCTTGCTGCGCGTCGGCAACTCCGGGCCGCGCCTCACCCCTGAGGAGGTGGAGACCCTCTTCGAGCCCTTCGTCCGGCGCGAGGAGTCGGGTGCGGGACGTGGCGGTCTTGGCCTTGGCCTCTCGATCGTGCGCGCCATCGTCCAGTCCCACGGTGGGACCGTGTCCGCCCGGGCGCGACGCGACGGCGGCCTGGATGTCGAGGTGCGCCTGCCCCGTGATCGCGAGTCCTAGGCGCTTCGGTTAGCCAGCCAGGTGCCGCTGGAGGAACGCCACGATCGCCTCCAGCCCCTCCCCCGCCGCAGCCACCTCCTCGATCTGCAGGAACGCGTGCGTCGCCCCTTCGAACACCAGCACCTCCGCCTCCACCCCCGCCGCCCGCAGCGACTCGCCGAAGTCCAGCGACTGCTGGAGCAACGGATCGTGCGTCCCCACCGTCATGAACGTTGGCGGGTAGCTCGCCAGGCACGTGCTGAACCGGGGACTGACCGCCCCCGATGCCAGCAGCGTCTCGTCCGCCTCCGGTCCGAGGTAGTCCTCGATCTGCCAGACGAAGATGCGTCCGTTCACGAACGGCGAGTCGTCCGGCAGCTCCAGCATCGCCGGGAAGTCGTAGACCCCGTAGGGCAGCACGGCCGCCTGGAACGGCGTCGAGCCGTCCCGTTCGAGCAGGCAGTGCAGTGTCGCCGCCGCCAGGTTGCCCCCCGCCGAATCCCCCATGATCGCCAGCCTCGACGCATCGATCCCGAGGCTCGCCGCCTCCGCCGCCAGCCAGTCCGCCGCGACGACGCAGTCGTCGAGCCCTTCCGGATGCTTGTGCTCGGGCGCCAGCGCGTAGTCCACGCTGACCACGGAGTAGCCCCGCTCGGCCAGCCGTCGTGCCAGCTTGTCGTGTGTCAGCGGCGACCCCGCCACCCACGACCCACCGTGGACGAACAGGATGCCGGGGTGCGGTCCCTCCCCGTCCGGCGGGTACAGGTCGACCGTCAGGGGCTCGCCCCGGCGTGTCGCCACCTCCCGCCCGCGCTCCACAGCACGCTCGGGCCCGCCCTGATTCAGGAACGCGGCCGTCATCGCCCAGCGCTCACGTATCTCCAGCCCCTCGACGCGAGGAAGATCGGGATCCGGTGT
This sequence comes from Tepidiformaceae bacterium, assembly GCA_965214395.1. GTDB lineage: Bacteria > Chloroflexota > Dehalococcoidia > Tepidiformales > Tepidiformaceae > UBA2991. Next base: position 2,039,945 of record OZ243954.1, on the reverse strand, counting down.
CGTCTCGTAAAACTCGATGATGCGGGCGGTTATGTCGTCCAAACGGGTGCGCCTCAGTCGCCGCTTACGGCGTCGAGCACGCCCACGGCGGCCATCGTGCGCTGCCCCGCGGCGATGTCGTGGCTGAGGATCACGAGGTCATGCTTGTTGCCGTCGCGGTCCTTCACGTGGTCCCGCAGCAGCGCTTCCGGCTGGAAGCCCAGCGAGCGGAACACTGCAATCGCCTGGTGCTGGTCGACCGTCATCTGCCCGATGACCTTGTCCACGCCCATACCCAGGGCGATGCGGAAGGCTTCCTCCGTCAGGAGGCGCCCCACGCCCCGGCCCCGCAGGGCGGGGCCGACAAGCACGCGCAATTCCGCCACGTGCTGCGACCACGGAAGGTCGTTCCGGTCGACCGTCGCGTATCCGGCGATCGTGCCGTCTTCGTCCAATAGCAGCAGCGAGGTTGTCACCCCCGCCTCGATACGCTGCAGCCACGTCTCCACCTGGTCGGGCTCGGTGATGTTGCGCCGCAGGAACAATAGGTCGTGCTCGGGCAGCCCCCGCGCGAACGCCAGCATGGCATCGCCGTCGCCGCTGTCCATCAGGCGCAGGCTCACGCGCCGCCCCCCCACCGTACCGGCGGCGGGATAGCGCTCATTGTTGCTCATCGACTTCAGATCGAACGAACCGAAAGCCATTGGTCTAGCTTCGGCCAGAGACGATACATGGCATTGCCCCCGGCGACGAGACTCGCGTGGCCGCCCCGCAGGACGACCTCCTCGGTGTCTTCCGACCCCACCTGCTCGAGCGCCGGCTTGGCCGCCTCGTAGGGAACGATGTGGTCGTGCTGCGCCATCGCGTGGATCATCGGCACGTCGATCGAGGAGAGGTCCACGTGCCGCCCGTCCAGCTCCAGCGACCCCTCGAGCATGGCGTTCTTCCAGTACAGCTCCTTCACCATCTGCCGGAAGGCCTCGCCCGCGAAGGGAATCTGGTCCGCCCCCCAGCGGTCGACGAGCATGAACGACTTCACGTACTTGTCGTCGCGAATGCGGTCGAGCACCTGGATCGGGCTCGTCAGGCGCCCCGCCGGCCGCAGCATGTCGAACGCCGACAGCAGGATCTCACCGGGCACGTTCCCGAGCGTGTCCACGATGCGGTCGACGTCGAAGTAGCGCTCATCCGTCCACTGGCTGAACAGCCCCATCCCCTTGAAGTTCACCGGCGTGGTCAGGCAGGCCATGCTCCGCACGGGCGCTTCGGGATGCGTTCCCATGTACATCAGCGCCAGCGACCCGCCGACGCAGTACCCGAGCAGGTTCAGCTCCGACTCTCCGGAGTCCTCCAGCACGCGGTCCACGCAGTCGGGGATGCGCGAGAGCGCATAGTCCTCGAGCCGCAGGCCGCTGTCCTCGTTGCGCGGAACGCCCCAGTCGATCAGGTAGACGTCGCACCCCTGCTGCACGAGGAATTCCATCATGCTCTGCCCCGGCGTCAGGTCGAGGATGTACGGCTTGCTTACGAGCGAGGTCACCACGAGCAGCGGCGTGCGGTAAATCTCGTCCGTCTGCGGGCGGTAGTGATACAGCTTCATCGAGCCGTCGGTGTGAATCGTGTCCTTCGGCGTCGCCCCCACCTGCGGGTCTTCCAGCGAGATGTACTCAAGCCCCACCAGCCCGCGACGCAGGATTGCATCGACGGTCGTCTGGACCTGGTTGGCAACATCAGGAGTAGCGGAAGCGGTCGTCACGGTTCATTCCAAGGTGCGGGTCGAGCACCCAACAGGCAATGTCGATTGTCGGAGGCGGTGACGCTAGATGGGTTACCGCGGCGTTAATTCGCGGAGCCGCCTTCTGCGGCCGCGGGCGGACGCTTCGTGCGCTTCGGACGGGCCGGAGCGGCGCTGTTCGCGCTTGCGGGGGCGGCGGCCAGCGCCATCGAAAGCTGCGCCTCGAGCGCCGCCAGCCGGTTCTCGATCGCCAGCATGCGGTCGCCTAGCGCCAGCACGTCGGTGCGGGTGGGCACGTTCATCGCCGTGAAGAACGAGCCCATCGCCTCGTTCATCGTCTTCTGGAAGTGCAGGAACACATCGAGATTCCGGCCAAGGCCCTGGCTGAACTCCTCGGTGCCCATCATCTGGTTGAAGAACTCGTTCCACTGCCGCTCCGACTGCGTGGCCCAGTCCCTCCAGGCCTCGGAGAAGTCGGGCGTGGTGGTCTCGTTCGTGGTCATGACACTTCCTCTTCGCTGCCGGCGCTCTCGGCGGGCGCCGTCGTCGTCTCGAATCCCGCGAGCGCGCCCGTGAGCACCTCGTGGTACTTGTCCAGGGCGTCGATCCAGGTCCGCAGGAACAGCTCGCCCGCCGCGGTCAGCGAGTACATGCGCCGCGCCGGCCCCTGGTCGGACGTGTCCCAGAAAGACGAGACGAAGCCGCTGCCCTCGAGTTGCCGCAGGGCCCGATACACCGTGCCGCTATCGGACTGGGGCAGGCCGGATTCCGTCAGCTGCTGGCTGAGCTGGTAGCCGTAGGCGTTGCAGCCCTTCAGGAACGCGAGCAGGCTCGTCGCAAGCATCTCCCCATGGAGGCGCGGTTCCGAGGTCGTGCGCTTGCGGCCACTGCCATCAGCCATAGGGGCATTCTGTCGGTAGGTGCCAATACGCGCAAGATGCAAGTTGCATGTAGGTGCCGCCGGTCGTAGGGTTCGACCATCACGCACCAGAGCGGAGCTGCAACATGACCGAAAACACCCAGACCGACCAGTACTTCGAAGCCCTTCTGGCGAGCTACGACGCCCTCACCCGCGCCATCGAGCAGGCCAACGAGCGCGGTCTCGGCCTCTCCCGCCAGCTTCTCACCGACGTGACCGCCGCCCAGCGCCAGGCGCTCGACCTCGCCAGGCAGGTCGCCGCCAACCCGTCCGACATGGCCGCCGCCTACTCGGCCATCATGGAGTCGGCCGTGGCCGCCCAGAGCCAGGCCCTCGACTTCACCCAGACCGCCTACAAGGAAGCCGTCGCCGCCAGCGGCGAGGCGCGCGAGGCTCTCGAGAGCCTGCTCAGCGCCAGCCGCACCGCCGCCGAAGCGGCCCTCTCCCTCTCCCGCGAGTGGCAGACGTCCAACCCCTGGGCCGACCTCTTCCAGAAGAGCATGGAGAGCTTCGGAGCGGCCGCCAACTCCACGAAGGAAAAGGCCGCGACGAAGAGCTAGCTAGGACTGCAGGTACAGTCCGATGATGAGGCCTACGGTCGTCGCCCAGGCCCCGCCCGCCAGAACATAGAGGTTGTTGAAGCGGCTGTTCATCTCAGAACGAAGACCGACGTTCTGTTCGTTCATCTCGGAGCGCAGGGAACCCATCTCGTCCCGCACTTCGTCTCGGAGAGCGTTGAGATCACCTCGAAGCCCTGCAACGGCTTGAGCGAGGTCGCCCAGACGCCGGTCAACCTGTTCGTAGGCCCCTTCGAGCCGGCTGAGTCGTTCTTCGGTCGTCAAGATTCCTCGCTGCAACTATAGCAGAACGGACACCTTGTAGGAAAGCGCTCTTCCGATCTACTCTCCAACTTCGCGCCAGTAGCGCTCGAGCGCTTCGATGTGGGCGCGCGGGCCCTCAAGACCGGCATTCATGGTGCGCATCGACACGTAGTCGATCCCGGCCTCGCCCCAGCGCTCGACCCCGCCGGCCCAGCTCTCAGGCCCGTCACCGTAATTCACCATCGCTTCGACGCCGAACGTCGCCGGGTCACGGCCCTCGCGCTCAAGGTAACTGCGGATCTTCTCCAGCGCGCTTGCCGAATCGGTTGAGCCGCCGCCGAAAATGAAGCCGTCGCCGATGCGGGCGGCGCGCTCAAAGGCGGGGTCGCTGAAACCGCCGAACCAGACGGGGATGCGGCGTCCGGGGAGGGGGTTGAGGCCAGCGCGGTCGATGCGGTGCCAGTCGCCGTCGAAGTCGACGATGGGCTCGTCCCAGAGGCGGCGCATTACCTCGACCTGCTCCTCCTGGCGCTTGCCACGGTTACGGAAGTTCTCGTTCAGGGAGTCATACTCGACGTAGTTCCAGCCGGTGCCGATGCCCAGGCGGAGGCGTCCGCCGGAGAGGATGTCGACCTCGGCGGCCTGCTTGGCGACAAGCACCGTCTGGCGCTGGGGCAGGATGATGACGCCCGTGACCAGCTCGACCCGCTCAGTGATGCCGGCAAGGTAGCCGAGGAATACGAACGGCTCGTGGAAGGCGGACTCGTGGGTGTACGGCCCCCACAGCTTGGGCTCGCGATCCGGCAGGGCGCCGATGACGTGGTCGTACACGAGGATGTGGGAGTAGCCGAGGCCCTCGGCCGTCTGGGCGAAATCGCGGATAACGGACGGGTCCGCACCGATTTCGGTCTGGGGGAAGATGGCGCCGATCTGCATGCGTGGCTCCCTCTCTGGTGGCAGTGGGGCGAGTCTACGCGAGCCTCCCAAAGCGGGGGCCGGCGCACCTACTCGTGCTGCGTCCCCTCTTCGTCCATCTCGCCCTCGTCCATCGAACCGTGGCCCATGCCTGCATCCTCGTCGCCGAACTCCTGGACGTGCACGGTGACGATCATGCGGCCCGCGTCCTCGAATTCGAGGACGACCTCGAAGGTCGCGCCGGGTTCGGGGATCTCCTCGACCCCCAGCAGCATGACGTGGTAGCCGCCGGGCTGGAGGCTGACGTGGCCGCCAGGATCGATCGGGATTCCGCCCTCGACGGGGCGCATCATCGCACTCGCGCCCTCGGTCACGATTTCGTGGATCTGGGTGTCGTCGGCGATCTTGGAGGAGGCGGAAAGGAGAACATCGCCGGCGCCGGTGCTGCGGATGTCCAGGTAGACGGCGCCGACGTCGGTCGTGGTGAACTGGGCGCGGGCGTTGCTTACCTCGATCGAGCTGCTGCCATCAGCCTCGCCGTTGTCGTCGCAGCCTGCGAGCAGACCAACCGACAGGACGGCGAGGCCAGCGGCGAAGGCAGCGGCCAGACGCCACCACTCCTGCACACGAGTGGGCCCGCGCAACTCTCTGCTCAAGAGGGATCCTGCCAGCCGTTCTCGACCAGGAGGGGGAGGTCGTGGGCCATGATCTCCCGGAGGCCGCCGCCCATGAGGAAGGGGTAGACGATGTGGCCGAGGTTGTCGGCCGTGTAGGCGATGAGGTAGGTGGCGTGGCTGACGGTGTAGCGGCCGTCGCCGAGGTCCTGCTTGATGACCTGCGGCATGCCCAGCGAGGTCAGCAGGGAGGCGAGGGTTTCGGGCTCGATTGTGAGACCGATGAAACTCTCGTCGAACAGGTCGAGCCAGCGCCGGATGGCGGCCGCATCATCGCGCTCCGGGTCGGTGGTGATGAAGACGACACGGATGCGTTCGACGTGCTCCGGGTCCATCTGCTCGAGTACCTTCGAGAGGTCGAGCAGGTGGGCGGGGCAGATGTCCGGGCAGTGGGTGTAGCCGAGGTAGAGGAGGGTGAGGTAGCCCTCGGTCTCGGCGAGGATGTCGAAGCCGTCGCCGTTCGTATCGGTGAGCACGAGGTCGGGCTTGGGGAGGGGCGGGGTGGCAATCGCGCCACGGTAGCGAACCTCGGTGTCGCCGCCGCTCCCGGCGGAGACCTGTTCGTCACCGGCTTCCTCGGTGCTGTCGACAGGCCTCGGCGGCCCCTCGACCTCGAAGGGCGGCTGGTTGCCATCTTCGCTGCCACAGGCAACGAGGAGCAGGGCCAGGAGGCCGATCGCAGCCAGGGTCGGGAGCCGCACGGACACCATCCTTCTACCGTTCACGGTACGCCACCGGGCGCCACTCGTTGCTCTCGTCGGCGGCATCGAGACGGCGGCCAACCCGTTCCTCGTGGGCGGCCCACTGCCAGGCGACCAGCAGGAGGGCAATCAGACCGAGCGCCTCACCGCCGATGAACATGATTGCGCCCGCGATCTGCTGGTCAAGCAGGGCATCCGGCCCCCAGGCGCGGGGAATGGCGGCCAGCTGCTCGTAGATGACGTTGTCGGGTTCGTGGAAGAGCAGCCCGAGCATGGCATGGATGGGGACGAGCGCGAGCAGGTAGACGAGGCGAACAGGGTAGGAGAGGTTCCAGCGCGTGGGGTTCCCGCCGATGACGGGCCACCAGTAGTGGAGGCCGGCGAACAGGAAGATGGCGTAGCCGACGAAGTGCAGGGGCGCGTTCCCGAGGCTCTCCTCGAAGGCGGGGGTGACGTACCAGAGGAGAGGGACGGCGGCGAAGAGGAACAGGCCTATCAGGGGGTGCGTGAACGCACGGAAGGCTGGCGCATGCAGCACCGGGTAGATGAGACGGCGGCGGCGCTCCTTGCCCGAGGCGATGAGCCAGAGGGTCATGGGCGCACCGGCGAGGATGAGGGGCGGGGCGATCGTGATGAGGATGAAATGCTGCACCATGTGCAGGGTCAGGAACGTGCCGTCGTAGGCGGCAATGGGGCCGAAGACGGTGAACAGCACGAGCGCAAGCCCGCCGAGGAAAGCGGCCACGCGTCCGTTCGACACGAGCCGTCGTGCGTGGGATGCCTGCGCCCGCTGGCGTGTCCGCAGGTACCAGACGGCGGCAAGGGCGATGAGGAAGATAGGGATGGGCTCGATGGCGAAGGTGAAAAGCGCCTGGGGAAACTCGGGAGGAGGCACCGCCGCCCACGTACACACCCAGATCCAGCCGGCCCCGCCGCCATCGCCGGCGCGGAGGGCCACGGTCGCGGCGATGCTCGCCGCCAGCCCACCCAGGAGGGTCAGGAAGAGGGCGCGGTCCGTCGAGTAGATCGAGGCGAGAGCCGTTGCCTTCATGGTCGCCATACGAGGCGGCTCCTGTGAACTCAGCCTACCTGCTTGTGATTCTTGTCACAATGCACGCCACCCTGCGCTCAGGGCGTGGGGCTGTCGGCGATGACGCCGGCGGCGAGGAGCGCGGCGTACTCCTCTCCACTGTAGCCGAGGAGGTCGCAGAGCACCGCCTCGTTGTGCTGGCCGAGGGTGGGGGCACCGGCAAAGCGCTCGACAGGGGTCTCGGAGAAGCGGATGGGGAAGCCGGGGAACTCCCGCCGGCCGGCATCGGGGTGGTCGATGGGAACGATCATGTTGCGGGCCCGCAGGTGGGGGTCAGCGACCATCTCCAGATTCGACAGTACGGGGCCCGCGGCAATGCCAGCTTCCTGCAGCAGGTTCGCCACGTCGTGCGCATCCCGGGAGCGCGTCCAGGCGGCGATCTCCGCGTCGATGGCGTCGTGACGGCGCTGGCGCTCGCCGGCGTCACCGAGGGCGGAGCCGGCGAGGGAACCGCCGATGAGCGCGGCGAGCGCCTCCCATGCCTGGTCGGACTGCACCGTGATCGCGACCCAGGCGTCGTCGCCACGGCAGGGGTAGACACCCTGGGGCGCGAAGGCAGCCGAGCGGTTGCCGCGCGCGGGAGGAGGCTCGCCCGCAGCCGAGGCGGCGATGAGCATCTCGCCGCCGAGGGAGAGGTACGACTCGAGCTGCGAGAGGTTCACGTAGACCGCTTCGCCTGTGCGATCGCGCTCACGGAGGGCGTCGAGGAGCGCGAACGTGCCGGTCAGGCCGCCGATGCCGTCGGGAAAGGCGGCGCCCTGCTTCATCGGTCCGCCACCTTCGTAACCGGTGGTGGCAGCAAGGCCGGAGTGTGCCTCCAGGATGGGGCCCCAGGAGCCGCGATCGCGATACGGCCCGGTCGAGCCGTAGCCCGACATGGAGAGGCGCACGATTCGCGGGTTGATGGCGGTCACGGCCTCGAAGTCGAACCCGAGGCGGTCGAGGGCGCGGGGCCGGTAGTTATCGAGGAGGACGTCGGCTTCGGCGAGTAGGCGGCGGAAGACCTCGCGCCCGGCCTCGTCCTTCAGGTCGAGGCAGAGGGAGCGCTTGTTGCGCTGGAACTTGTTGAAGGGACCGTTGCGGTTCCAGGGGCGCTCGCCGGGGTCGGCGTCGGGGAAGATGCCGCCGCGGAAGGCGGGCGCGGGCAGCTCGCCCCAGCGCCAGCCCTCGGGGGCGCGCATGGGCGAGCCTCCCGGCGTGAGGCTCGTGCCGCGCGAGGCACGGTGCTCGACGCGGACGACATCGGCGCCGAGGTCGGCGCAGAAGCGCCCCACGAGCGGTCCCGCCCAGGCGATGGAGAGCTCGACGATGCGGACGCCTTCGAGGGGCAGGGAGGGAGCGGACGGGGAAGAGGTAGGGGGCGGCGGGGATGCTCCGGTGCCCAGTTCCGCCAGTACAACGGCGGTGTCCTCACCGAGGTCGGGCGCCCGCACACGGCCCTTCGGAGCGACCGAGCCACGCACGGGGAGGGAGGGGGCAACCACGCCGTCGCCCAGGTGCGGGAACGCTTGCCAGAAGCCGCGGTCGGCCAGCTGCTCGTCGTCCTGGACGCTGAGGACATCGAGGACGGGGCTGGTGGGGACGTTGCAGTCCTGTAGGCGCTCCACGATCTCGCGGCGTGAGCGCTGCAGGAGCCACGGCAGGATGATGGCGTCGAGCTCGCCGGCATTGTCGAAGCGGTCGCCGCCACTGGCGAAGCGCTCGTCGTCGAGGAGCTCGGGCATGTCCAGGGCGAGACAGAAACCCTCCCACTGGGCCGGACTGGAGACGGCGATACAGACGGCGCCGTCCTTGCAGGGGAGGATGCCGAGGGGGTGGAACGACTCGGCGTGGCGGTTGCCGGAGCGGCGTTTCCGCACGCCCTGGTGGGTCGCGAGGATGATCGTCCACTGGTGGAGCGCCGTCATGGCGTCCATCGCGGCTACATCGACGAGTTGGCCCCGACCGGCCCGTTCGGCCGTGCGCAGGGCGGCGAGGGCTCCGACCGAGGCCGTGAGCCCGTTCACGTACGCACACCATGGTCCGCCGCCCTGCAGCGGCTCGCGGTCGGGGTCGCCGGTGATGGCGGGGTAGCCGCTCATCGCCCAGTCGACGAGCGCTGAGGAGCGGCGTCCGGCGTAGGGACCGGTCAGGCCAAAGGGCCCGCACACAACAGCGATAAGACCCGGATTGATGCGGCGGAAGCGCTCCGCTCGCCCGGCGACAACTTCGGGACTCTCCCCCGCTTCCACATCGACCTCGTCGATGACGATGTCGGCCCTGGCAACCAGGCGGTCACGTTCGGCGTCGGAAACGGCGGCGGAGCGCTTGTACATCCCGAGGTACTCGGAGAGGGCCGAGCGTCCGTTGGGGAGGAGGGGGTGGGCGGACCGCAGGCGGCTCCCGCCTTCGGGCTCGCACACAACGACATCGGCCCCGGCGCCCGCGAGCAGGCGCCCGCACCAGGCCGAGGCGATGCCCCCTCCGAGTTCGACTACGCTGATGCCGTCCGCCACATGTGCTCCGTGCGTCAGGGGCGAACGGGGCCCTTGGGCCCGAGGTTGCGGCGCAGCGTCTCCTGCGCGCCGGCGATGAAGCGACAGATGGTGGCGCGCGTCTCGCGCGGGTCGATGATGTCGAGGATCTCGAACGCCTCGGCCACCTTGAAGGGTGAACGGCCCTGCAGAAGGCGCTCCTCGATCTCTGCGCGCCGGGCCTCGGGGTCGTCGGCGTTCTCGATCTCGCGGCGATAGGCGGCGGCGACCCCTCCCTCGATGGGGATCGAGCCCCACTCGCCCGAGGGCCAGCCGAAGCGCATCTTGAGCGCGTCCGGGCCCCCGAGGCAGGCGGCGGCATCCCCGGCCATGCCGTACGACTTCCGTATCTGGATCGCGATCGAGGGGATGCTGGCGCTGGCGCCCGCGACAACAGCCCGCATCCCCGCGCGCATCACCCCCTCGCGTTCGGAACGCGAGCCGATCATGAAACCGGGCACGTCGACGAAGAGCACGACGGGGATGCTGAAGGTGTTGCAGAGGTCGACGAAGTGGGTCTGTTTGTCGGCGGAGTCGGCGGTCATCGCGCCCGCGTAGACCTTGGGGTCGTTGGCGATGATGCCGACGGGGTAGCCGTCGAAGCGGGCGAAGGCGGTGATCAGGCTGCGTCCGAATGAGCGGCGCATCTCGAAGAGCTCGCCGTTGTCGACGACGAGCTTGATGAGTTCGCGCATGTCGTACCAGCGCGTGCGGTCGCGCGGGACGATGGAGAGCAGGGACTCTTCGCGGCGGCCGGCGGGGTCCCCGGTGCTGGTGCGGGGCGGCATCTCCCAGACGTTCTGGGGCATGTAGCTCAGGAAGGCGCGTATCTGGCGGAAGGCGTCGTCTTCGTCCTCGGCCTCGTTGTCGACGACGCCGCTGGAGCGGACGTGCACGCCCACGCCGCCGAGCTCCTCCTTCGTGAGGTCTTCGCCGATGGCGCGCTTCACGACCGGCGGTCCGGCGGCAAAGACCTGGCCTTGCCCGCGCACCATCACGCTGAAGTGTGAGAGCACGGCACGTCCCGCAACGTGTCCCGCTGAAGGGCCGACGATGGCGGAACAGACGGGCACCTTCGAGAGCAGCTCGGTGTCACGTGCCCACTGGTTGCCGTCGGGGAGGTGCATTCGGCCGGCGTCGTCGTAGCTGCGGGCGGAGGCGCCGGCGCCGTCCGCGAACTGCACCAGGGGGATGCGGCGCTGGAGGGCGGCGGGCTGCAGCCAGCGGCCCGGCCCCTTGCCCCCACCGCCAGAACCGCCACGCACGGTGAAGTCCTCACCGCCGACGCAGACCTCACGGCCATCGACGGCGCCCAGGCCAAGCACGTAGCCGGCAGGGATGAAGTCCCGCAGGCGACCCTCGGCGTCGTATTCGCCGGTTCCCGCCATGCCGCCAATCTCGAAGAACGAGCCGGGGTCGACGAAACGGTCGATCCGCTCGCGGATGGTGAGCTTCCCCTGGGCCCGCTGGCGGGCGACGCGCTCCTCGCCGCCCATGCGGGCGGCCAACTCGCGGCGACGCTCAATCTCGTCGACGGCGTCGGACCAGGATGCAGCAGTGTCCTCGCGGGACTCGGCTTCGGTCGCCATCGTCACCTCCCGAAGCGGTGTTCGACCCATCCGCAGTGTACGCCGCATGCAGGCGGCGGAATCGCCCGGCGGCGGCGTACGTGGTAGAACCCTCCCGGCAGCAAACGGCTGCGGAGAGCTGACATGGACATCAACGGATTGAGCGCGATCGTGACAGGCGGGGGTTCGGGCCTGGGGGAGGCAACCGCGCGCGCGCTCCATGCACGGGGCGCGAAGATCGCCATCCTCGACCTGGGACGCTCGAACGGCGCGGACGTCGCCAGCGATCTTGGCGGCATCTTCACCGAGGCGGACGTGACCAGCGACGAGGAGGTCACGCAGGCGGTGGCGGCGGCCGCGGAAGCGCACGGTGGCGTGCACATCCTCATCAACTGCGCGGGCATCGCCACGGCGGACCGCACGGTCGGTCGCGAAGGCCCGGCGAACCTGGAGCTCTTCACGCGCACGGTGAACATCAATCTCATCGGCACGTTCAACGCGATCCGGGTGGCGGCGACGGAGATGGTCAAGAACGACCCGACCGAAGACGGCGAGCGGGGTGTGATCATCAACACCGCCTCGGTGGCGGCCTTCGAGGGGCAGATCGGGCAGGCGGCCTACTCCGCCTCGAAGGGAGGCGTGGTGGGGATGACGCTGCCGATCGCTCGTGACCTCTCGCGGAACGGGGTGCGCAACAACACGATCGCCCCGGGCCTCTTCCTGACGCCCATGCTGATGGGCTTGCCGGAAGAGGCGCGCGAAGCCCTCGGAAACGTCACGCCCTTCCCGACGCGTCTGGGCAAGCCGGAGGAGTATGCGCAGCTCGCCTGCTCGATCATCGAAAACCCGATGATCAACGGCGAGACGATCCGTCTGGACGGGGCGCTGCGGCTCGCGCCGCGGTAGGGGCAATGGTCACAATCGCTGAGACCCAGGCGCGCGAAGCCTGGGGCGTTCTGACCGGTCTCGCGACAGAGGGCGAGCAGAGCGACACATACGTCTTCTGGCAAGGGAGAATTACCTATACGGAGCTGGCCGAGAGACTTGGCGCCCACGAACGTGGCCTCGTGCCCGTGCTGGAAGCGATCATGAACCACTGCCGCTCCTCAGGACTTCCTCCGCTCACTGGACTGGTCGTCCTCAAAGAGTCAGGAGTTCCCAGCGACGGATTCCCTCTGTAACTCATGCCTCGAATCCCCGATGTCTACACTTTCGACTGGACGACCCTTGAGAACCCGTTTGAGTTCGCGAGGCTCCAATGAGGACCGGCGCGAGCCAGGGGTTGCTACACTACTGTCATGGCCAAGCCAGTACCGACGCCGCAGTCAAAACCGCCAGCGCCCCCTCCGCCTGAGAGCGACCCGACCTGGGAGATAAAGACCGGCGGTAGGCCCCCCCGCTAGGCTCCCTGCACGAGCCAGACAAGAAACAGCACTCCCTCAATCGCGAAGAGCCCCACCAGAAGCGTTGCCGCGAGCGTCTTGCCGTAGGCCTGTTTGCGCGCCTCGTCCGCGTGCTCGCCCGACCAGTAGATCATTCGGCGCTTGAAGTCAGTCTCCTCAAGCTGCAGCCAGCCCTCGTAGAGGCGCTTCGGCGAGAGTTGTCGAAGCGATCCCGTTGACCTCGCCACAAGGGCGACAAGCACAAGCGCGAGGTACACAGCCCCGGCGGCGAACAACAAGGGGGACGCGAAGTCAGGACTCTCAAGTACTGCTGCGGCCACCACCGGAGCAGCTACGGTCACGGTCGTCACGAACGACAGGGTGACATCGATTCGTTGGTGGACGGCATCCCAACGTCGTTCCGAGAGCGAATAGGACTCCACCGCGATCTCGTACGCCAGGTCCGTTCCCGGATACTCGCCATCGGGGTCCACATTGCTGGTCACAAACAGATTCTAGCGCCTCCGGAGGCGGACGACCGGGATCTGGCGGGGGTTGGCGCGCTCCTGGTACTCGGTGTAGGGCGGGTAGGCGGCAGCAGCGATCGCCCAGAGGCGGTCGCGGTCCTCGCCCTCGACAACCTCGGCGGTGACCGGGATGCGGCGGCGGTTCACGGTCATCCAGGCCTGCGGGTTGGCGACCAGGTTCGGGAACCAGGCGGGATGCGCGGGGGCGCCGCCCTTCGAGCCGATGAGCACGAAGTCGCGGCCATCGCGGAAGTAGAAGAGGGGCACGGAGCGGAGGTCGCCGCTGCTGCGCCCGACGGTCGTGAGCATGGCCGTGGGGACGTAGGGGACGCCGCTCTGGCGGCTGATGTGCGCGCTGATCAGGGACCAGCCGATGTAACGCACGAGGAAGCTCTCGACGGGGCGGAGGATGTTGAGACGCGTAAGGATGTCGAAGAGCACGGGTGACCTCCCTGGATCGAAGCGGGCGGCCCTGAAGCCGCCCGCTCGTGCTGGTTGCGGTGGGGTTGGGTCAGTTGGCCGCCGAGGCTTCCCTGCGGGCGCCGCCGCCCGGCCTCGGTGCCGCACCCTCACCCTGGTAGATGCCGGCGCCGCTGACCTCGCGCCAGTGCGTGTGCGCCAGCGTGTGCATGATGAAGACGGCCTGCTGAGCGTTCCAGAGACCCTGCGCGTCCTGCGTCTGGTTGACCGCTTCCTTCGTGATCTTCAACCCGAAGGACGGCTTCTCCGCGATCTTGTGCGCCAGGTTCTCGACGTATTCGCTCAGCTCGTCGCGCGGCACGACCTCGTTCACCATGCCCGCCTCGTAGGCGCGCTGGGCGCTCACCCAGTCACCCGTATAGAGCATCTGGCGGGCGAGGCGATGGCCGAACTCCCAGGGATGGGCGAAGTACTCGACGCCGGGGATGCCCCAGCCGACGACCAGGTCGCGGAACTCGGCGTCCTCGGAGGCGATGATGATGTCGCAGACCCAGGCCAGCATGAGGCCGCCGGCGATGGTCTTGCCATGGACCTCGGCGATCATCGGCTTGGGGAGGTTGCGCCAGCGGCGGCACATCTGCAGGTAGATCTCCTCCTCCTTGGCCATCGCGCCCTCGGCGCCTTCAAGGTCGAAGTTGGCCCATGTGCCGACGGGGCGGACATCGTTGAAGCCGAGTCCAGTGCCGCCACGCATGTCGTGGCCGGAGTTGAAGTGGGGACCTTCGCCGCTGAGGATGATGACCTTCACCTGGTCGTCCTGGTTGGCGTGGTCGAAGGCGTCGTTGAGGTCGCGCGTGAGCCGCAGGTCCTGGGCGTTGCGGGCCTCGGGGCGGTTCATGCGCACGCGCACGATCTCAGGGGTCAGGTTCTCGTAGAGAACGGTCTGGTATTCGGGCATTAGGAATCCGCCTCCCGTGAAGGTGCGGTGAGTATACGCGCCGGAGCGAGCCTCGGCGGAGTAGCGCCCTCAGATGGTTTCGGTCGACTCGCCTACGTCCTCGGCCTCGCCACCGCCAACTTCCTCGCCGACGGCGCGGATGGCCGCGAAGTCGGCCCGGAAGGCGTTGTGGACGGCGCGGGTCTCCGTGCAGTGCAGGACGAAGCGGGCGCCCTCGCGCAACCACTTCTGCGAGAGGGCGGTGGTCTGGTGGTGGATGAGGACGGGCACGTTTCGCGCCTGGCAGGTGGCGATGATGGTGCGCAGGGCCGCTTCGTACTCGGGGTGGTCGTACTGGTCGGGAACGCCGAGGGAGATGCTGAGGTCGTTCGGGCCGACGAAGATAGCGTCGACGCCCTCGATCGCAACGATGTCGTCAAGCGCCTCCATCGCGGGCACGCTTTCGATGCCGACGATGCAGACGCTGTTGCGGTTACGCCGTTCGAGGTACTCGCGGGAGGCGTCGCTGGGGAACTCGCCCTGCTCGACCACGCGTCGCACGAGCTCGCCCTTGAGCGGGCGCCACTTGGTCGCGCCCACCACCTCGCGAACCTCGTCAACGGTCTCGCAGTAGGGGGCGAGGATGCCCTGGGCGCCCGCGTCGAGGGCCATGGTTATGTAGTGCGAGCTGGGGATGGGGACGCGCACGATGGGGACGATGTCGACGCTGTTCAGTCCGGCGAGGAGGTCGGCGATCTCGGTCCGGCCGCGGGGTGCGTGCTCGCTATCGACAATGACGTAGTCGAGGCCGAGGCCGGCAACGGTCGTCGCCCAGCGGGGGTTGCGGGCGGCGGAGAGCATCGTCCCGTAGACGACTCCTCCCGCGCGGGTCTTCGCCTTCAGTTCCTGACCATTCATCGCGTCCTCCGAAGGCTCAGGACTGTATCAGACCCTCCTGCGGCATGGTCCAGGGGAGCGAGTAGAGGGGTGCGAACTGGGGGGCGGCCGGAATAGGCAGGTCGCCGAAGGGCACGTCGATGACGACCGGGGCCTCGCGCTCCAGGGCGGCGGGGATCAACCTCTCAAGCTCCATCGGATCTTGCGCCCTCATGCCGACAGCGCCGAACGACTCGGCGAAGGCGACGAGGTCGGGATTGAGCAGGTCCGTCTCGTACGTTCCCTCGAAGGCCATCTCCAGGTCGCGTGCGACGTTCCCGTAGGAGTCGTTGCGGTAGACGATGGTCACGACGTTGATGCCGTACTTGACGGCGGTTGAGAGCTCCGCGGCGTTATAGAGGAACCCGCCATCGCCGACCATGCAGACGACGGGCCTGTCCGGCCTTGCCACCTTGGCGCCCAGGGCAGTCGGGAAGGAGTAGCCGAGGTTGAAGGAGTAGCCGGAGTCGATATAGGTCTTCGGGTGTGTCACCTGGTAGTGCGTGCGCGCGTAGTAGCCGAACTGGGTGATGCCCCAGACGATGAACGCGTCCTCGGGGATGCTCTGCTGGAGCATCTCGAGGATGGGGTACTGGGGTTCCTTGAGCCGGATGTCGTAGTACGCGATCAGGCTGCGGGCGGCTGCCACGGCCTCGGCGGGCGAAGGACGATCGCCGGCACCCGCTTCAGCGAGATAGGGGAGCAGGGCCTCGATTGTCGCCTTCGCATCTCCGTGCAGGGGGATGGTGTTGGACTGCACGCGCGTGAGGTCCATGTCGTCGATGTTGATATTGATCAGCGTGGATGACTCGCCGGCGGGGTTGCCCAGGGAGAAGCGGGCGCCAATGCCAATGACGACATCGGCCGACTGCATCACTTCGAAGAGCTGGTTCATCTCCTGCCGTTCGCCGCGGGGGCTGAAGCAGGAGCCGTAGGAGAGGGGATGGCCGTCGGGGATGGTCCCCTTGCCGCCGCTCGAGGTGATCACGGGGATGTTGGTCGCCTCGGCGAGCCTCACAAGGGCCTCTTCCGCATCGGAACGGGCCACCCCGCCGCCAGCGTAGATGAGCGGCAGTTGGGCGCCGGCGATGACCCTCGCGACGGCACGAAGCTGGTCGGGGCTGGGCACGATGCGGGAGATGGGGGCGGGGTCACGGAGGTGCACCTCCTCTCGCTCCACCGCCGCTTCCGGGGGCACCTCGATGAGGTTGGGGCGAGGGCGTCCGCTGCGCATCTGCCGAAACGCCTCGTTGACGGCGTCCGGCATCTCTCGCGGCCTGAGCACGCGCCGCCGCCACTTGGTCACCGGGCGCACAATGCTGGGCTGGTCTTCGAGTTCGTGAACGGCGCCGCGTCCCTTGTCGATCTGGGCCCGAGGAACCTGGCCGGCGATGATCAACACGGGCGAAGAACGGGCGTAGGCGGTGGAGAGCCCGGCGGCGGCGTTGTAGAGGGCCGAGCCGGGCACGACGAGCGCCACTCCGGGCTTCCCCGAGACACGGGCATAGCCATCGGCCATGTAGGTCGAAGCCTGCTCGTGGCGGGTGGTGATCATGCGGACGGCGGGCTCGTCGCGGAGGGCTGCGACGATGCCATATATCTGGATGCCCGGGACGCCGAAGACGACATCGACGCCCTCGCGCACGAGGGATTGAACCAGCGCTTCGCTGCCGCTCATCGTGGCCATGACGCACCCCCACCAACGCGCGGACGCCGATTGCGGGGCAGCATATCGGAGAAGGCAAGGCCCACGAGTCTCCGGTCCTGCCCAGCGTGGCCCGCAAGGTGACGGCGTCCTAGGATGCCCGGTTGGAGGGAACCCATGACGACGCTGCCCATTCCGATGACCGCCGAGGAATTCACGCCCGACTGGGTGACCGATGCCCTGCGCTCAAGCGGGACACTGGGGGACGAACGGGTGACCGCGGTCGAGACGACCCCCGTGGGCGAGGGCGCGGGCTTCCTGGGGTCGCTGGCGCGGCTCGCGCTCACCTACGACCGACCCCGTGCGGGCGCCCCCGCAACCGTCGTGGCCAAGTTCCCCGCACTCGTGGACGTGAACCGGGGCCTCGCCGTGCAGTACCAGGTGTACCAGCGCGAGGCGCGCTTCTTCAACGAGATCAAGAGCACCATCACCGCGATGCCGACACCGGAGGCGTACTACGCCGACATCGACGAGGAGACGGGCAACGGCGTGATCCTGCTTGAGGACCTCGACGGGAAGCTGCGCGTGGGCGACCAGCTCGCGGGTGCTTCGGTGCGGGAGGCGGAGCAGCTGATGACGCAGATCGCCGTCCTGCACGCGACCTGGTGGGGCAGGACGGACGAGGACACAATCTCGTGGGTGCCCGCCTTCGATGGGCCGGTCTGGGCGATGACAGCGCAGACCCTGCCCTCCCTCTGGCCGACCTACCAGCAGGACTCCGGACACCTCCTGTTGCCGGGCATGGCGGACATCATCGAGCGCACGTGGGAGGGGCTGCCCTGGCTGGGACAGCAGCTCAGCCGCGGGCCGATGACGCTCGTACACGGCGACTACCGCATGGACAACATGTTCTTCCCGGCCAGCGAAGGCGACCCCATCACGATCATCGACTGGCAGCTCATGTCGCGCGGGCGGGGCCCGTACGACGTGGCCTACTTCATGAGCCAGAGCATCGATGTGGAGCTGCGGCGCGAGCACGAGCGAGCGCTCGTGCAGCGCTACCACGATGGCCTGGTCGCCGGCGGGGTGCGGGACTACTCGTTCGACGATTGCTTCGAGGACTACCGGCTGGCGTCGCTCTGGTGCGTGATGTACCCGGTGGCGATGGGCGGCGGCATGGCCCACAACGAGCGCGCCGTGCAGATCGCGGCCGAGGTCTCGAAGCGGTCCTTCAACACCATCCTCGACCTCGACTCGGTCTCGGTCCTGCCGAGCTGAGCCGGTCTCAACCAGAGACGACAAGACGCAACCCCACCGGAGTGTGCCCATGAGCGACCTGCCTATCCCCCTGACAGCCGATGACTTCACGCCCGACTGGCTCACCGCCGCGCTGCGTTCGAGCGGAACGCTGGAGGACGAGCGCGTTGTGGGCGTGGAAGCCAGCCCCATGGGCGAGGCGTTCGGGTTCCTTGGTTCTCTCGCCCGGCTGTCGCTGACGTACGACCGGCCTCGCGCAGGCGCTCCGGACACGCTCATCGCCAAGTTCGCCGCGCAGGCCGAGTTCAACCGGGACTTCGCGCGCCAGTACGGCATCTACGTCTCGGAGGCGCGGTTCTTCCAGGACCTGCGGCCTTCGCTTACGGCGATGCCAACCGTGCGGGCGTTCTACACCGCCTACGACTCCGAGGTGGGCGACGGCGTGACGGTCCTGGAGGACCTGCAGGGCAAGCTGCGCATCGGCGACCAGATGACCTCGCCCTCGCCGGCGGAAGCGGAGCAGGTGGTGACGCAGTCCGCCGGGTTCCATGCGACCTGGTGGGGCAAGGCAGACACCGATGAGCTGGCGTGGATTCCGAAAACGGACGGGCCGGTCTGGCAGATGGCGCCCGCGACGCTGCAGGGATTCTGGCCGGTCTACCAGGAGAACTTCGGACACATGCTGACGCCCGCCCTGGTGTCGGGCGTGGAGCGCACCTGGGCCAACATGGACTGGGTGTTCAAGCGGTTCGCGACACCCCCCGTGACCGTCATCCACGGGGACTACCGGCTCGACAACATGTTCTTCCCGGAGCGGGAGGGCGACCCCATCACGGTTATCGACTTCCAGCTGATGGCTCGCGCTCGCGGTCCCTACGACGTCGCCTACTTCACCAGCCAGAGCCTCGATGTCGAGCAGCGGCGCGCGACCGAGCGGGACCTCGTGCGGCGTTACCACGACACGCTCGTGGCGGCCGGCGTGCGCGACTACTCGTTCGACGACTGCTTCGAGGACTACCGGCTGGCGATCCTCTGGTGCGCGGTCTACCCCATCGGGATGGGCGGCGGGCTGGCCGGGGACAGCGAACGCCACCTGGAGCTGGCCACGGAGGTCTCGCGCCGCTGCTTCACGGCGATCGAGGACCTCGACGCCGCCTCCGTTCTACCGAGCTGAGCTAGGCTCCGGCGGCGTCCAGCGCAGCCTCGACGTCCCCGAGGTGGGAATCGACGTGCATGCCCATCGACATGACGACGAGGTCGGACATCTGGATCTCGTTCTCCATGCCGGGCAGCTTCAGGCCCTTCCCCAGCGTGTCGTCGTCGAGCGCCGCAATACCGGCGATCGCCTCCTCGTAAGCGGCGTGCATCTCGTCGAGGACCTCCGCGGCGGACTTGCCCGCGCGCTCGGTGATCTGCGCCGCGTTCTGGGCATCGGGGTCGATTGCGGGCGGCTCGCCTTCAGCCTCCAGCATCGCGCTCACCATCGCGATCAGGGGGAGGGGGTTGGCGCGGGCGGCGAGGTGGCAGAGCGCATCGCGGACGCTCCACTCGCCATCGGCGAGGGGCGCCTCGGGGGCGCCCATGATGCGCTCGCGCAGCGCCTCGGCACGGGCGTCGCTCTTGCGGATGGTCTCGACGATTGCTTCGCGGGTGGCCATCGGGTGGGCTCCTCTCGCACCGGAGGTACCGGCGGCGGGGGCATTGTGGGGGCTGGGAGCAGGGGACGCCACGGACGTAGTTGACGCCGCCGCGGGCTCTCCAGAGAATCGCGCGATGCCTCATCCCGAGCGAATCGCCATCGTCGGCGCTTCCCTGGGCGGGCTTCGCACCGCGCAGGGCCTGCGCGGGCGGGGCAAGTTCGAGGGAAGCATCACCCTCATCGGGGCCGAGCCCCACTACCCCTACGACCGACCGCCCCTCTCGAAACAGCTCCTGGCCGGCCAGTGGGGACCCGAGCAGACGCTGCTTGACGCACCCGACACCGTCGACAAGCTGGGCCTCGACCTGCGGCTCGGTGTGCGCGCGGAGGGCCTCGACCTGGAGGCGCGCGAAGTCGCGTTGAGCGACGGCGGCAGTGTCGCGTTCGATGCGCTCGTCATCGCCACGGGCGCGACGCCGCGAACGCTCCCCAACACGCCCGACCTCGCAGGCATCTACACGCTGCGCACCATCGACGACTCGATGCGCATCCGCGCCGAGCTGGCGAAGGAGCCGCGGGTGGCGGTGGTAGGCGCGGGGTTCATCGGCGCGGAGGTGGCATCGGTCGCCCGCAGCGCGGGGCTCGACGTGACGCTGATCGAGGCGCTGCCGGCGCCGCTCGCGAACGCCGTGGGCGCGGAGGTCGGGGAGGCCTGCGCGAACCTGCATCGCCAGCGCGGCGTCGATGTGCGCTGTGGCGCGCTCGTGGCGGGGTTCGAGGGGGATGAGCGGGTCGAGCGGGTGGTGCTGGCGGATGGGTCGACGGTGGAGGCGGACCTGGTGGTGGTCGGGATCGGGGTCGCGCCGGAGACGGGGTGGCTGGAGGGGTCGGGACTGGAGCTGCGCGACGGCATCGTCTGCGATTCCACCCTCGCGGCGGCGCCGGGCGTCTACGCCATCGGGGACGTGTGCCGCTGGTACAACCCCATCTACGAGGAAGAGATGCGGGTCGAGCACTGGACCAACGTTATCCACCAGAGCCGTCAGGTGGCGCGCAATCTGCTGGCGGAGCCGGGAGAGGCGCGACCGTTTGCGTCGGTGCCGTACGTCTGGTCGGACCAGTACGACGCGAGCATCCAGTCGCTGGGCCACATGCGCCCGGACGACCCCTTCGAGCTGTTGCACGGCTCGCTGGAGAGCCTTGAGTTCGTGGCCGGCTACCAGCGCGACGGCATCATCGTGGGCGGCCTGACGTTCAACATGCCTCAGCAGCTCTCGTCGTACCGCCCGCTGATCGAGCAGCGCACACCGTGGGAGGCGGTCCTGGAGCACGCGCAGGCGATGGACTAGGAAGCGCCTCGGAGGCGCGCGTATCATCGCGGCGCCAGCGCGGAGGCACTGATGGACCTCGCCGAGCTCTCCGAACGCCTTGTACCGTTCTGCCGCGAGCACCTTGGCGACCCCGAGGTAACCGTCTCGGACGTCGAGACGATGCCGGGGCACGCGGGCTTCTCGTTCGGCTTCACAGCAACCTCGAAGGGCGAGTCGCGCTCCTACGTGCTGCGCGTGCCGCCCCCAAACGTCCGCCGCGTGGGCACCGCCGACGTGATCCGGCAGGCGCGCGTCGTGCACGCGCTGCACGACACGGCCGTACCGGTGGTCGACGTGGTCTGGTCGAGCGAGGACGAGCGCTGGTTCGGATCGCCGTACTTCATCGTGAACAAGCTCGATGGCGACGTGCTGCGCAGCGACTGGGGCTGGGACATGCCCGCCGAGGAGATGCGGCCCGTCGCCTTCCAGGCGATGCGCGCGCTGGCCTCGCTGCACCTGCTCGACTGGCGGGAATTCGTCCCCGACGACGGCCCGCCGCTGGAGCTGGAACTGGACGTGACTCGCTGGGATCGTTTCTACGAGCGGTCGGGGGACATGGACCTGGTGGCGCTCGCCCCGGCCGTGCGAGAAAAGCTGCTGGAGCGGCTACCGGACGCGCCCCGCATCGGCATCTTCCACGGCGACTTCCAGTGGTCGAACGTGTTCTACAGCTTCGACGGGGAGCTGCAGGCGGTGATCGACTGGGAGCTGTGGGGCGTGGGGGCGACGCTGAACGACCTCGGCTGGGTGATCACGTTCGCGGACGCGACCGCGTGGAAGAACGGGCTCCGGCACGCACTGCCTCCCCCTGACGAGCTCATCGCCGAGTACATCGACACGTACGGCAGCGACCCGGGCGATATCGCCTGGTACCGGGCGCTGGCGGCCTACAAGTTCGGGATCATCAGCGGCTTCAACCTGTACCTGCACCGCTCGGGCAAGCGCCCGGACGAGTCGTGGGAGGACACGGCCCTCTCGACGCCGTACCTCATGCGGCGCGCCCTTGACCTGCTGGACGGCGGCTAGGGCATGCCGGGGAACGGCGCCCTGCCCGGCCCCCTCGACGGTATCCGCGTGCTCGACTTCACGCGGCACCTGGCGGGGGCGGGCTCGACCCGCATCCTCGCGACGCTGGGGGCGGAGATCCTGCGGGTCGAGTGGCCGCACCCGCCCGCGCTCGATTTCCTGCGGCTCTCGGGGCCGCACGCCGACGGCCGGCCGGGGATGAACCGGGGCGGCTTCTTCGCGCAGATCAACGTGGGCAAGCGGAGCGTCGCCATCGACATGTCGACGGACGCCGGCAAGGACATCGCGCGCGAACTGATCCCACACTGCGATGTGATCGCGGAGAGCTTCTCGCCCGGCGTGATGAAGCGCTGGGGACTCGACTACGAGTCGGTGCGCGCCATCCGTCCGGACATCATCTATCTCTCGGCCTCGGGGTTCGGGCAGACGGGCCCGTACGCGGGCTACCGCTCGGTCGGGCCGACGGCGCAGGCGTACAGCGGCCTGACGGCGACTTCGGGACTGCCGGACCGCGAGCCCGCGGGCTGGGGTTTCTCCTACATGGACCACATGGGTGCGGTGATGAACGCGGCCGCCATCCTGATGGGGCTGGAGCGGCGGCGAGCGACGGGTGAGGGCGAGTTCTTCGACGCCGGACAGAGCCAGCACGGCTGCGCCCTGCTCGGGCCGATGCTGCTCGATGTCGCCATGAACGGGGCTCAGGTGCGACCGAAGGGCAACCGCGACCTGTACGGCAATTTCTGTCCGAACAACGCCTACCGCTGCCGGGGGGAGGACTCGTGGCTGGCGATCTCGGTGCGGGAGCCGGAGGAGTGGTCGGCGCTGTGCCGGTTGCTGGGCGCGGACGACCTCGCCGAGCGCGGAGACCTGGCGACCCTGGAGGGTCGGCTCGCGCACGAGGACGAGATCGACGCGCGCATCGAGGCGTGGACACGCGACCGCGACGCCCGCGAGGCAATGGTCTTGCTGCAGGAGGCAGGCGTGCCCGCGGGGGTCGCGCAGACGGTCGAGGACAAGGTGCATCGCGACCCGCAGCTCGCCTTCCGCGGGCTCTACACGACGCTCGACGACCCGGTGCTTGGCGTAAAGCGTTACGAAGAAGTCCCGGTGCAGATGGACGGCTTCGAAGTTGGTGTGCAGACACCGTCGCCGTGGCTGGGCGCGGACACGCGTGACGTCCTGCGCGACCTGCTGGGCTACCCGGAGGAGAAGCTGGAGCGACTGAAGGCAGACGCCATCATCGACGACGCGATCACGCTGGAGGAGGCGCAGAGAGCATGACGGGGACGCTTGAACACCTGACGGTCCTGGAGCTGGCAGGGCCGCGCACGGAGTGGTGCGGCAAGCTCTTCGCGCAGGCGGGGGCACGGGTGGTGCTGGTGGAGCCGCCGGACGGCGCGGCGACGCGAGGCTACGCACCGTGGTTCCGCGGGCGCGAGGATGCCGAGTCAAGCCTCCATTTCTGGCACTACAACACGGACAAGAGAGCGTTGTCCTCGACCTGACCGACGGGGAAGAGCGCGAGGCCTTCCTGCGACTGCTCGCTGGCGCGGACGTGCTGCTGGACGGAAGCGAGCCCGGTGGGCTGGCGGGGCTGGGGCTGACCCGCGACGCGATCGAGGCGGCGAACGAACGGCTCGTGCACGTGGCCCTTACGCCCTTCGGGCAGGAGGGGCCGATGGCCTCGTGGCGGGGGAGCGACCTCGTCCACCAGGCGCTTGGCGGGCAGATGATGATGAACGGCTACGACGACATGCCCGCGAGTCCGCCGGTCATCGGACAGGGGAACCAGGCAGGACACATGGCGGGAAGCTGGGCGTTTATCGCAGCGCTGGCGGCGTTGCAGGCGGGTAAGGGTGGGTTCATCGACCTGTCCGTGCACGACGCCTGCTCGGGAATGACGGAAAACGCGCTGCCCCAGTTCGACTACACCGGCAAGGTCGTCACGCGGCGCACGGGCCGGCACGCGAGCGTCGCGCCGACGCCCGCCTGGCAGCACCGGGCAGCCGACGGGCGCTACATCAACGCCCAGCTCGTGAACGTGAGCCCGCGCGCCTGGGAGGGGCTCGTCTCGTGGCTGGACGAACACGGCATGGCCGAGGACCTGACCGACCCGAAGTACTTCGTCCCGGAGATCTTCCGGGAGGAGGCGGACCACATCTCGGAGGTCATCGGGCGGTTCGTGGCGACGAAGACGGCGGACGAGATCTTCCACGGGGCGCAGGCGCGGGCGCTCATCTTCAGCGCCATCCTCAACCCGGAGGACCTGCTCGACGACCCCCACCTGGCAGCCCGCGACTTCTGGATCGAGCTGGACCACGGCGATCCGGAAGGGGTGCTGCCCTACGCCGGCAGCGCCTTCGTGGCGCAGCACTCGGAGGTGCGCCCGCAACGGCGCGCCCCACGCTTGGACGAACAGGGCGATGCCATCCGCGGCGAGGGCGGCACCGCATGAGCAGCGAGGCCACACCCGCCATCAAGCCCGTGCCGGTCCCGGACGAGGTGACGGCGCCGTTCTGGGAGGCGGCCAACCGGGGCGTGCTCGCCATCCAACACTGCGAGGCGTGCGACTACTACGTCCATCCCCCGGAAGCCCTCTGCCCCCGCTGCCAGACTCCCGACCTGGAGTTCCGCGAGGTGAGCGGACGGGCGCGCGTCTACACCCACACGGTCGTGCGGGACAACGTCACCGCCGGGTTCGCCGAGGACGAGCCGTACGTGATCGGCATCATCGAGCTGGTCGAGCAGGAGCGCCTCGTACTGGTCGCGAACGTCGTCAACGTTACGCCCGAGGATGTGCGCATCGGCATGCCGCTGCGGGTCACGTTCGAGCGACTGACGGATGACATCGCGCTGCCCCAGTTCGAGCCGGACGGGGAGGACTGAGCTATGGACGGATTCTCGGGACGGGCAGCGATCGTGGGCGTGGGCTACTCGAAGCTTGAGCGGCGCTCGCCGCGGCCGCTGGCGCACTTCGCGCGCGAGGCGGCGGAAGCTGCCACCGCAGACGCGGGGCTCACCATCGACGACATCGACGGGCTCGGCACCATTCCCAACATCGCCGCCTACGGCAACACGGGCGACCTCGAAGGCATCGACATCGTGACCGTCCCGAAGATGGCCCAGCTGCTGGGGCGGGAGCACGACATCCGCTGGCACGTCCAGACCCCGGGGCTCTGCCCCGACACGATCATGGCGGCGGCGGCGGCGGTGGCCTCGGGGGCCTGCACGTACGCGCTGGTCTGGCGAGCGGTGAACGTCCCCAAGGGTCGCTACAGCGACTTCTCGCTGGCAAGGGCAGCCGGGGAGCACCAGTTCCGCGCGCCCTACGGTTTCACCATGCCGGCGGCCTGGCAGTCGGTCGCCCTGCGGAAGTACATGCACGACCACGGTTCGACACGCGAGGACATGGCGGCGTTCATCGTGCAGAACCGCGAGAACACGCAACTCAATCCGAAGGCCTACTGGCACGGAACCCCGCTCACGGTAGAGGACTACCTGGAAGCGCCCATGGTGGCCGACCCCTTCTGCCTGTACGACTGCGACATCCCCGTCGACGGCTGCGTGGCGGTCGTGCTGGCGAACGCCGAGCGGGCGCGCGACCTCCCCCAGCCGCCCGCCTACATCACCGGCCACGCGCAGACGACGTGGCCGACGCGGGGCGGCTTCACCGATTCCGAGAACATGTGGGATGGCGGAACGGCGATGGGGAAGAAGCTGTGGGCCTCGGCGGGCCTCGGGCCGGATGACATCGACGCAGCCATGCTGTACGACGGCTTCAGCATCTTCCTCTACGTCTGGCTGGAGGCGCTCGGGTTCGTGAAACGCGGGGAAGCGGCGAGCTACATCGCCTCCGGGGCGACGGCGCTCGACGGGGAGTTGCCGCTCAATACCTCCGGCTGCTCACTGGGCGAGGGGCGGCTGCACGGTATGGCGCAGATCGCCGAGGCGGTGCTGCAGGTCACGGGGCGGGCGGGGGCGCGGCAGATTGAGGGAGCGGCGCACACCGTCGCGACGGTTGGGGCGGGGTCACTCGCCAGCGGCGGGCTCATCTTCAGCAGGGAGGCGCGGGCATGAAGTTCGGCACGGTCATCCACGGCATCCGGGGCGAGGCGCTCATCGCGGCGGCGCAGAAGGCGGAAGAGCTTGGGTTCGAGTCGCTGTGGCGGCCGGACCACCTCATCTTCCCTCCGGAAATGCCCTCCACCTACCCCTACGCGGAAGACGGGCAGGCCCCGCTCGACCCGCGCTGGCCCTTCATGGACGGGCTCACGGTGTTCACGTACATCGCCTCGCACACCACCACCATCCGCTTCGGGACGGCGGTCTACATCCTGCCCCTTCGCGAACCCGTGCAGACGGCGAAGCGCGTGGCCGACCTGGACTACCTGAGCCGCGGCCGCGTCCTCTTCGGGGTGGGGGCCGGCTGGCTGGAGGAGGAGTTCGACCAGGTCGGGCTCGAGTTCCACACGCGGGGAGCGCGCACGGACGAATGCATCCAGATGCTGCGGGCGCTGTGGACGGAGCCGGAGCCGGAGTTCCACGGCGAGCACTACGACCTCGGTCCCGCGGTGTTCGAGCCGAAGCCATTCCAGAAGCCGCATCCGCCCATCCTCGTGGGGGGCGAGACGCCGGCGGCGCTGCGCCGGGCGGCGCGCTACGGTGACGGCTGGTACGCGCTCCGACACACGCCCGAGAGCGCCCGCGAACACATCGCCAGGCTCACCGAGCTGCGCGAGCGCTACGGCCGCGCCGACCAGCCCTTCGACGTGACCGTCGGCGGTTCTGCCACGATGACCCGCGCGGACGCGGAGGCGCTGGAGGAGGCGGGGGTCAACCGCGTGGTCGTGACGCTCTGGCGCTCCTCGCGGGAGGCCATCGGAGCACTCGAGGAGTTCGCCGAGCGGGTCTTCTAGGGAGGGCGGCATCCTGGGGAGGAAGGGAGCGCGTGCTACACTTTCCTGAACGCCCACGGGCGTCCCCGCGATGAAGATTTTCGACGTTCACATCCACTTCCCGCGCGACTGGGAGAAGCCCGACGCCGACCCGGCGCCGATGATCGAGCGCCTGGCCGAGGTCGCGACCTCGGCTGGCATCACGAAGGGCTGCGTGCTCACCGGCGGGCGCTTCGGCCCGGGCTACGAGCGCGGCATCGAGATCCTGAAGGGCTACCCCGACCTGTTCGTGCCGGTGGCCATGATCGACCCTGAGGTGATCGGGCGCGACGAGGTCGAGGAGCTGCACGCGATGGGGTACCGCGGGCTGAAGCTGATCGGCGTGGCCCGTCCCTACGACGAACCCGACTACCTTCCCGCCTACGCGGCGGCGGAGCGGCTGGGGATGCCCATCCTGTTCCACATGGGCGTCATCGGCGGGGGCATCGACTATTCGATTACGCATCCGCGGCGGGACCCGCAGGCGGCGGCGACGTTCAAGCGTATGCAGGAGATGCGCGGCCGCTGGCCCATGCGCGATGTTTCGGCCAAGCGCATGACTCCCCAGGAGCTGGACACGATCGCGCAGCGCTTCCCCGACCTTCGCATCATCGGCGCCCACCTGGGCAACCAGGGCAACTACGAGTACGCGTCCTCCGTGGCGCGCTGGCGTGCGAACGTGGCCTTTGATATGAGCGGCGGCGAGACGATCGAGCGGCACGCGGTGGAATTGCGGCTCATCGGGCACGAGATCGGCATTGAGAAGCTGGTGTTCGGTTCGGACTGCGGCATGGATGACATCCGCGAGCACATCGACCGGTTCGAGGCGATCTACGACGAGCTGCAGCTCTCGGAGGGGGACCGCGAACGCCTCTGGTGGGGGAATGCGGCCGAGATATACGGGTTCGAGGAGCCCACGCTGGCGGAGGAGTAGGCCCTGGAAGCCGAAGCCCGCGCCGAGCCACCCATCCCCGCCCTGAGCGCGACGGGACGCGCCGTGGTGCTGGGGCTGCTCGCGATGGCGGGCCTCGCCGCCTACCTCAACATCCGGCCGGAGCAGCACTGGATCCCGGCGCTTACGGCACTCATCACGGCAGCGTCCGTGGATGGGGCGGTTCGCAGCCACCCGGAGTGGCGCGGCAGCCACATCGGCGCCCTCAGCTACGCGCTGCTGCCGCTGGTGGCTGTGCTGGGTGCGGGCCTGTTTATCGACGAAGCCGTCGATGGCTACGGACGCATGGTGGCGGGGCTGGCGGCGGGGGCGGCCACCGGCCTCCTGCTCTACGCCGAGTACCACACCATCTCGCCGGCCCAACGGCTCTTCGGGTCGATGCGCCTTGTGCTGGCGGTCGTTACCTACCTGGCGGCGCTGGCGCTCTTCACGGTGTTCTTCACGCGCGACCTGAACCTGCCCGCCTCGACGGCGGCGGTGGGCGTATTGAGCTTCGCGCTGGCGCTTGACCTGCTCCGGGAGAGCCGCGGGAGGGGCGCATCCTCGGTGCTGGCGGCGCTGGCGATCGGCGTCTCACTGGCGGAGCTGCGTATCGCCCTCTACTACTTCCCCCTCGACGACCTGCTCACGGGGGCGCTCATGATCATCGGCTTCTACGTCGCCACGGGGCTGGTTCACCACCTCCTCGATGAGGACCTGACGCCCTCGACGGTGGCGGAGTACCTGGTCGTGTCCGGCGTGAGCGCCGCGGTCGTCGTGGTCGCGCGGCAGTTCCTGTAGGCGATGGCGATCCTGCGTATCTGCTCCTGGAACGTGAATGGCCTGCGAGCCGGCCTCACCTCGGGGACATTCCCGGCCTGGCTCGACGGCACATCGCCCGACATCGCGGGGCTGCAGGAAGTGAAGGCGCGCCCCGAGCAGGTAGAGGAGCACCCCTGGCTCGAAGCGGGCTACGAGGCCACCTGGCACCCCGCCGAGAAGGCGGGCTACAGCGGCGCCCTGCTCCTGGCGAAGCGGCCGCCCGATAGCCTGAGCCTCGGCCTGGAGACGCCCGAGTTCGAGCGCGAGGGGCGCGTGATCGAGGCGGACTTCGGGGAGTTCGTGTTGCTCACGTCCTACTTCCCCAACGCCGGGCGCAAGCTCGCGCGGCTCGACTTCAAGCTGGCCTACTACGAGGCCTTCCTCGAACGCATCGTGGCGCTTCGGGACGAAGGGCGGAGCGTCGTCTTCATGGGCGACTTGAACGTGGCCCACGCGGAGATTGACGTGGCCCGTCCGAACGAGAAGGAGACCGGCTTCTTGCCGGTCGAGCGCGAGTGGGTCGACCGCGTGATCGCGAGCGGGTTCGTCGATACGTTCCGGGCGCTGCACCCCGACCAGGCCGACGCCTACAGCTACTGGGACCCGTGGCGGCAGCGTCGGGAGCGGAACATCGGCTGGCGCATCGACTACGTGTTCGTGAGCGAGGACCTTGCGCCGAAGGTGCGCAGCGCCTTCATCGAGCGCGAGGCGCTCGGCTCCGACCACTGCCCCGTAGGCATCGAGCTCGACCTCTAGCCGGGGGAGGCGCGGGGACCGGCGGACGACCGCGTAAGCGTCTCGCGCACGAGCAGGAGCATGACGACCCCGCCGACGAGGCCGATCCCGCCCGTCGCGGCTGCGGCAGTCCCCAGCGTGAGCACGGCCGCGAGTCCGCCCACCACCGGGGGCGCCGCGACCGCGCCCACGTCCCCCACAAGGCGCCAGAGTCCGAGGAACTCCCCGGCTGCGTCGACCGGGGCGAGGTCGGCGCCGAGGGTCATGACAGCCCCACTTCCCAGCCCGTTCCCGAAGCCGGAGAGCAGCCCCACCAGCAGGAACGACCCGAACCCTCCCGTGAGGGGCATGAGGAGGAGGCTGAGGGAGAGCACCGCC
Organism: Tepidiformaceae bacterium; assembly: GCA_965214395.1. GTDB lineage: Bacteria > Chloroflexota > Dehalococcoidia > Tepidiformales > Tepidiformaceae > UBA2991. The sequence continues at coordinate 2,010,091 of OZ243954.1, read as the reverse complement.
AGGCTCGGCACGATGACCCACTTGCGGCCCCAGCGGTCCATCACCATGCCCACGGGATAGAACATGACCATGTCGATGGCGGAGGCGAGGCCGAAGATGAGGCCGATCTCGAACGGATTGAGGTCGAGGGCTTCCCTGCCCCAGACGGGGATGAGGAACTGGCGTCCGTGGCGGATGAGGACGAGGGTGACGGCGACCGACCCCGCCACGATCAGGCTGCGGCGTTCGGCCAGGGCGACGCTGCGCAGGCTCACGTGGGCGCGCTCGGGGGTGCCCGCATCGCCCGCGCGAGCCTGCGGGAGGCGGGTCGCGACCAGGATGGCCGCCGCGCCCACGACCGCAGCCTGCGCGAAGAACACCGTCTCCAGCCCTCCGAAGGTCCCGAGGATGCCGCCGATGATGGGTCCGGCGAAGAAGCCGACGCGCGTCACGCCCCCGACGAGCGAGAGGGCGCGGCCGCGGTACTCGATCGGCACGGTCTCGGTCATGTAGGCGAGCCGGGAGACGTGCCAGAGGGCAAAGGCGATGCCGTTCAGCAGGGTGAAGAGGCCGAGCAGGACGGGTCCGGAACTGAACCCCATGGCCGCCGCGGTGACCGCCGTCAGCAGCACGCCGGTGGTCATCGTGACGCGGCCACCGAGGCGGCTGGTGAGGAGCCCTGAGGGGACATCGCCGACCATGGAGCCGGCGCCGCGAGCGGCGAAGATGATGCCGCTGACGAAGACGCTCGCCCCGAGCTCGTCGGCGAACTGGGGGATGGCCGGGATGATCATCCACTGCCCGATCCCGAAGAAAAGGGCGGGCAGATAGATGCCGCCGATCAGCGAACGCAGCTCGAACGACTGCGCCGCAGCGGGGACAACGCGCATTGGGGAAGCCTACCCGGCTGAGGCGAGGGTAGGAGGGGAATCGTGTACGCTTCGAAGGCCGCGTCGGGGCGTGGCGCAGCCTGGTAGCGCACTTGACTGGGGGTCAAGAGGTCATCGGTTCAAATCCGGTCGCCCCGACCAGCCCAAAATCCATATAAACATTGACCTCTTGAGGAAAATCCGCCGGAGCAAATAGGGGCGAGTACGGGCCGAAATCGTCACTATTGCCAGGGGAACGATATAGGAGCAGGCTTGTCCGGGCCGGACTCTCACCTGTAGTGTGAAGAGGGGAGAGAGCGTGAATATGCTGGCTGACGCAGACATTCAGGAGGCCCTTCAATCGCTTGAGGAGCGCTTTGCTCAGCGGGTTGGAGAGGCTGCGGCGGCAGAGTGGGCGCGAGAGGTCGGTCAGCTGGTCGACCTGATCCTTATCAACGTCAGGGACGCCATTGCCCCGTGGGCGTTGGCAGGGAGCGACGAGAAAATCCCCCTGGAGAAGATCGACCGGAACGACCTCATGGCGATATTGCGCGACCCTGACTTCGTGTCAGGAGAGGAGCTCCTTGAGGCCCTGCGGTATCGGATTGTTGACGAGAGCGCGCTTCCAACGCTGAGGCCAGCGCCCTTCGACCCCGCCCTCTTTGGCTAAGGGGAACCTAACTATGGACCCGGTCTACTACGTCTTCGACACGATCTTGGAAGGGTTCGACGCGGAGGCAGGTGATGACGAGAAGGGGCTGCCCCTCATCCTTCTGCTGTCGCGCCCCAAATCCGGTGAAGGGATCGTCTTGTCCGTTCGAACCATCAAGAACTTCAACCGTAAAGTAGGCCCTGGAGTGTTGTTGAAGAGTTTCACGATGACCGACACATCCCCACGGAAGGACTCCTAACCACCTCTCACCCCCAGTGTCCGGGTTCGGGAGGCTGCCAGCTGTCCCCGCGCCGAGTGCGAGGCCCGTCTAGGACTTCAGGGACTCCCGGATCTTGCCCAGGTGCTTCGCGATGCCCCGAGTAAAAGCCCTCTGCAAGGGCCGAGTCCCTGTAGAGGGCTCAAATTCCCAGCAACAGCTCCATCTCTTCAGTAAATCGCTCAATCTCCTCGTTTAATTCGTCGACATCAGCGGTAAGCGCGAGCGTCAGACTCACTTCCGTGGGACCGCCGACTGCCGCCGCCTCGATAGCTGCCTTGAGGCGGGGTAGAAGAGCGTGCCCATACTCCCAAATCTCCTCAAGCATGTTCGCGTTCACGGTTGAGAGCAGATCAACCAGACGTTCTGCACGGTCGTCGACACGAACTGCCCGGCAACGCAAGGTGAAACGTGCGCAGTCCTCCCAGAGCTGTGCAAGACGGCGTGCCACCTCAGCAAGCTCAGTCGGATTTCCTGGTTCCCCCTCTTCCCCCAGGGCCTGTGGCAGGTACTCGTTGAGGATCGTCGACGCAGTTGCCGCGAATCGCTTGCACTCACGAATCCTGTCTAGGGACCACGGTACAATCTCGACCAAATCAATATAGGTGACATCGTCACTCGCAAGCCCATGCTCAATCTCTCGACGGAACGTGGCCCGGCGGTCCAACTCTTCCTCAAGAACCGTTCCGAAGAGCTTGACCTCCCAGTAGTCGTCACGGCGAAGCGCCAGCGTTAGGGCACGGCCCTCAAGCTCCCCCAGGAGTTCGTCCTTCCCCTGCGCCATCTGACGCAGCTCTAGGGCGTCTTGGACAAGATATGCGAACTGGTTGCCCAAGGTGCTGACGATGTCCTTGGCGCTATCGAACGGATAGGTCCACACACCACCCCCGTCACGAAACGACTCAATGAACTCAAAGATGCGAGGTGTGTCGACAATGCCTGAGAAGTCGGACTCCGGATTCGCCTTCCACACACGGGACTGCGCGAGGATGTCCCTGCTGACAAAGACGTAAGTTGGCACGCCACGGGCCTTTGCCTCTAGGAATTCGAGGTTCGTAACGGACCTGTCCGCCTCAGCGTCGACAGAGCCGTACCGCGCGCCAACGACCATCACGAACACGTCAGCGTTCTCTCGCACATTCCGGCGGCAGTTCTCGACCGTCGTCTGGTCTGGGTCAATCGGGAACGAGTCGTACTCGGACATCACAGGGTGCCAGCCCAACCTCTCAATGAACTGGCCAAGCTGGGCACGGAGTTCGCTCAAGTCGTACATGGTCGAACTTACGAAGACGTTCGGCGGGTGGTTCTTCATCGGTGGGGTCAACCTCAAGCCGCGCACAGCGGGAACTCTTGGGAATTGTAGGTGGTGCTGGCCGGGCCCCTAGACGTAAGGACTCTCTGTTGCAGTCTCGCGGAACGTCATGACTCACAGGGCCTACAGCCCCAGCGACTCCGCGAGGGCCTCGACTGAGGCGATAACCTCGTCGCGGGCGGCGGCGGGGGTGTCGGTGGGGACCATGAGGCCGCGGGGCATGGGGACGAGGCGGTGGACGCCGGCCTCGGCGAAGCGCTCGACCGTCTCGCGGTCGAGGCGGCCACGGGGGGTAATCGAGATCTCGAGCGGCCCGAGGTGGTCGGGGCGCTCGACCTTGCGAGCGGTCTCCTCGAGCGCCTGGACGGCGGCAGCGGCGCCCTCGACATCGAGCATGAACCCGTACCAGCCGTTGCCCTGGGTGATCGTGCGGCGCAGGGCCGGCGGCGACGAGCCGCCGATGACGATCGGGGGGTGGGGCTGCTGCACGGGGTGGGGGTACGACTGGATGCCGGAGAACGAGGTGAACTGTCCGCTGAACTCGGGCTTGTCCGACGTCCAGAGCGTGCGGATGACCTCGATGTGCTCGGAGGTGCGCGGCCCCCGTTCCTCGAAAGGCACGCTCATCGTGTCGAACTCTTCCTTCACGTAGCCGACTCCCACGCCAAAGATGAGCCGCCCCCCGGAGAGCACGTCGATACCGGCCAGCTCCTTGGCGAGCACGACGGGGTTGCGCTGGGGGAGGAGGAGGATGCCGCTCGCGAGGCGGATGCGCTCGGTGGCGCCCGCAAGGAACGCAAGCGTGGCGACGGTATCGACGATGGGGGTGTCGGGAACGACGGGGGAGGGCGGGCGCTGGGGGTCGATGGCGACCACGTGCTCGCCCGTCCAGAGCGACTCGAAGTTGGCCGCTTCGGCGGTGCGGGCGAAGCGCAGGGCCGCCTCGCGGTCCGCGTTCAAACCCGTGTTGATTCCGTACAGCCCGATCTTCATGTCCACCCTCCAGTGCGCGCGTCCGGCGGATGATACGCGGCCAATGGTCGCAGGCAGGTAGACTCGCGGCGGCGAACAGCCAACCCAGGAGGCCCCATGTCCGACCGCGAACACCTCGACGTGCTCGATGCGATCCACTCGACCCGTGCCCAGCGTTTCCTGAAGTCCGACCCGATCCCGGAGGACGTGCTCTGGGAGATCCTCGATGCGGCCGTGCGTGGCCCGACGGGCGGGAACAACCAGGGCTGGGCCTGGGTGGTGATCCGCGATCAGGCGACCAAGCAGGAGATCGCGAAAGTCTACGGCGAGCGGATCAAGGGCGCGTACGGCTATGAACGCGTGAGCGACGAGGACCTCGGAACGGGGCGCATCACCCGCGGTGGGGTCCAGGAAGGCCACATCGGCATCGACGTGCGCAACCGGCGCGGCGTGGTCCATCTCGCGGAGCACTTCGCGGATGTTCCCGTGATCGTCGCGCCCGTGGTGGTCGAAGCGGGCGCGGGGGAGGACTCCCGCCGGGCCGGAGCCGGGCTGGGCAGTTCCATCTACGGCGCCGTCCAGAACCTGATGCTGGCAGCGCGCGCCTTCGACATCGGCACGGTCTTCACGTGGGGGCTGGACGAGACCTCGGGCTTCAACGAGCTGCTGGGGCTCCCGGAGGATGCGCGCGTTATGTGCCTGATCCCGCTCGGGTACCTGGAGCAGGGTCGCTTTTCGCAGCCTCGCCGGCGGCCGCTGGGCGAAGTGGTGCACTGGGACCGCTGGGGTGAGCAGCAGGAAGCTCCGGAGTCGGGCCGCTAGACCAGCTCCACGATGCGGGGAAGCACGTCGCCCAGGCGGTCCCGCAGGATCGCCGAGGCGGTGGAGTCGTAGGGCGTTTCCTGGGCATTCAGGATGACCAGCCTGGCGCCGTACTGGATCGCGATCTCGGGCAGGGCCGCGACCGGGTAGACGGTCAGCGAGGTGCCTATCGCGAGGAAGAGGTCGCTGTTGGCGGCGGCGAGCTGCGCGCGTTCGAGGTCGCTCGCGACGAGCGCCTGCCCGAAGGAGATGGTCGCCGACTTGAGGAGGCCGCCGCAGGACCTGCAGTGGGGGTCTTCGTCGCCGTCGCGGACACGGTCGAGGACGACCTCGATAGGGCCTCGGTCGGTGCAGTCGAGGCAGGCGTAGTCGCGCACGGTCCCGTGGATCTCGATGATGCGCTCGCGGGACGTGCCGGCGTCGTGGTGGAGACCGTCGATGTTCTGGGTGACGAGCGTATCGAGCTTGCCCTTGCACTCGAGCTCGGCGAGGGCAAGGTGCCCGGCGTTCGGCTCAGCGGTCTGCATGGGACTGCCGGCGCGATTCGCCCAGGAGTTGACGCGGTGGTCGCGGTTGGCCACGTAGTGCTGGATGGTGGCGGTGCGCTCGGCCTCGGGGTTCTTCGTCCAGACGCCGTCGGGCCCGCGGAAGTCGGGGATTCCGGACTCGGTGGAGATGCCCGCGCCGGTGAGGACGGCGACCGACCTGGCCTCCCGCAGGAGGGCGGCGATAGCCTCGATGTCGGCAGCACTGGTGGCATCGGTCACGGCGCGAGCCTACCCGAATCTGGCGCCTCTCGGGATCGCCCCGTACGCTGAGAGGCGGCGCCCGCGCGGGCGCCCTCCGAGTCCATGAGAGCCACTCGCAACCTCGCCTTCATCACCGTAGCCGCCACGCTGATCCTGGTCGGGGTCGGCGTGTACGTGCGGGCGACGGGGTCGGGGCTGGGCTGCCCCGACTGGCCGCTCTGCCACGGCGGCGTCGTCCCACCCGCCGAGCAGACGGCGGTCATCGAATTCACTCACCGCATCGCGGCGGCAGTCGTGGGCGTGCTCGTGATTGCGACGGCGGTCTTCGCCTGGCGGCACTTCCGGAACGCGCCCGCGGTGCTCTGGCCGGCGCTGGCAGCGGTCCCGCTCGTGGGGATACAGGGCGGGCTGGGAGCGCTCACCGTGTGGCAGGAGCTTCCCCCCGAGATCGTGGCCACGCACCTGTTATTGGCGATGGCGATCCTGACGGTGATGGCCGCCACCGCCCTCGGAATGTTCAACGAAGTCCGAGGCGGCGCCCCGCCCGAGGAGCGGCAGGCGGCGCTGCGCGTGGGGCAGCGAGCGGTCGTGAGCCTCGTGGTGTTCGCGGCGGTGGTGTGGATGGGCGGCTACCTCGGTGAGAGCGGCGGCTCGACCGCCTGCGAGGGCTGGCCCCTCTGCAGCGGCGGCGTCTTCCCCGGAGCAGACGACCAGCAGATCACGCACATGGTCCACCGCTACCTGGCGGCGCTGCTCGTCGTACCGCTGGCGTGGGTCGCGCTCGCGGCCTGGAGGGCGCGAGGGACGCTGCGCTGGGGTCCCCACGTGACGGCCACCGTGACCATGCTCTACCTGGCGCAGGTGGGGATCGGAGCGCTCAACGTGCTCTACACGTTCCCCGACGCTCTGACCGTAACGCACACCGTGCTAGCCTCCCTGCTGTGGCTCTCCCTGTCAGCGGCCGCGCTCCTCGGGTTTTCCGGCCAGGCCATGCCACGCGAGGACGTGCCTTTGCCGCGAGCGGAGGCTCCCGCTTGACCGGCCTGGCGCTGGCCCTGCGCGAGTCGGGCAGGTGGTCGGCGACTATTCGTAGTTATGTCGCTATTACGAAGCCCCGCATTATCCTGCTCCTCCTGGCGACCACCGTCCCCGCGATGGTGGTGGCGGAGGGCGGCTGGCCCTCGACCGCGCTCGTAATCGCGACGCTCGTGGGCGGAACCGCCTCGGCCGCCGGCGCAAACGCCATCAACTGCTGGTACGACCGCGACATCGACGCACTCATGCGGCGCACACAGTCCCGCCCGCTCGTGCGGGGCGAGATTCCGCCGCTGAACGCCCTCCTGTTCGGTGTCGCGCTCGGAGTGGGGGCCTTCGCCTTCCTCTGGGCGACAACGAACCTGCTGGCGGCGGCGCTGGCGGCGGCGGCGTTGCTCTTCTACGTGTTCATCTACACGATCTGGCTGAAGCGGCGCTCCTCGCAGAACATCGTCATCGGCGGAGCGGCGGGCGCCTTCCCGCCAATGGTGGGCTGGGCGGCGGTCACCGGGGAGCTGGCGTGGGCGCCGGTGATCATGTTCGCGATCATCTTCTTCTGGACGCCGCCGCACTTCTGGGCGCTGGCCCTGCGCATCGCCCCGGACTACCGCGAGGCCAACGTGCCGATGCTTCCGGTCGAGGTAGGCGAGGTCGCCACCAGACGCCAGATCCTGGCCTACTCGGTGGTGCTGATCCCGATTACCCTGTCCCTGCTGCTGACAGGCACAGTCGGTTGGTTGTACGGAGCCGTGGCGGGCGTGGCTGGTCTCGGGTTCGTTGCAATAGCGTTCGGGCTGTGGCGCTGGCCGAAACGGGTGCCTTCGATGCGCCTGTACACGTATTCGCTCGCATATCTTGCGGCGATCTTTATCGTTATGGCCATAGATGTCGGTATTCTCGGGTAACCTACGCGGACTGGTCCCCTAGGCATCCCACGACGGCCGTCGCGGCCAATTCGAAACGAGGAGCGGAGCCCCATGAAGAGACTGAAGCCCTGGATCATCGCGGTGATAGCCGCGTCACTGACCCTTTCCGTTGTGGCGGGAGCATCCGCACAGGGCCAACCCCCCGCGGCCTTCACGGGCACGGTAACAGGACCCGAGGGCATAGTCGCCGGAGACCTGGCGGTCGAGTCGTTCGTCGGCGATCGGGAAGAGTCCTGCAACAACGCTCCCGCCAAGACATTCCAGCGAATCGAAAACAACCAGGTGGTCACCAAGTACTGGGTGACTGTGGCCCACGCGAGCCAGAAGGCTGGGTGTGGAGCGGACGGCGCAGAAGTGCGCTTTACAGTTGGCGGCCGGGCAGTAACGCAAACCGGCACGTGGTCGGGGACGTCCGCCCTCCAGACGCTGAACCTGACGCTCGCGCCGGAAGGTCCGGAAACCGCAACGGTTCATGTGGCGGTCTGGAGGAGCACCTCTAACCCCGCTGACCTCTACCTCAGCACGCGCCCCGAGGGCGGAGACTGGACCACCCACGACGACGACGGGCCGCTCAGCATGTCTGAGTTTGGCTCCGGTCGCTTTGAGCGAAGCGACGACCTGATCGCCGTGGATATCGACCTCGGGAACGGTGCGACAGCCACGGTCCACGTAGCGGTCTGGAGGAGCACCTCCAACCCCGCCAGCCTCTACCTCAGCACGCGCCCCGAGGGCGGAGACTGGACCACCCACGACGACGACGGACCGCTCAGCATGTCCGAGTTCGGCTCTGGTCGCTTTGAGCGGAGCGACGATTTGATCGCCGTGGACGTCGTACTGGAGTAGCCCCTCGTTTCGAGGTCGGACCAACACTGAGGAGCCAGGGCATTCGCCCTGGCTCCTCTCTCTGTGCCGGCGCCTCCCCGAATTGCCGCGACTCCGCGGGCCGTGCCAGACTCCGGGCGGAGGCTGGAAACGATGTCGCCAAACCAACACGTGGACGTCGCGATCGTGGGTGGGGGCGTGATCGGGGTGGCGATCGCGTACTTCCTCGCCCAGCGCGGCCTGGAACCGCTCGTGATCGAGGGCACGGAAGTCGCGCACGGGGCGAGCGGCAAGTCGGCAGGACTCCTCTCACCGGGCCTCCCCCACGACGCCGACGACACGGGCGCCCTCCCTCCGCTGATCGCCAGGAGCGTGGTCCTCCATCGCGCGGTCGCGGACCTCTTGGACGGCCCCGCGACTTACGACTACACCCCCTACACGACTTGCCTGGTCGCCAAGGACCAGGAGGAGGCTGCTCACCTGGACGCGCGGGCGGCGGAGCTGAGCGCGGAGCCGATCCCGCCGGACGAGATCACGGAGCGCTGCCCCTGGCTTGATCAGCCGGTAGCAGGAGGGTTCGCGCAGCCCACGGCACAGATCGACTCGGCCAAATTCACCGAGCGGCTGCTCGAGAGCGCCAAGAGCATGGGCGCCTCATTGCGCATGGGACGGGCGCTGGGTCTCGTGGGTGGCGAGGACTACATCGCCGGCGTCGAGCTCGCGGACGGTGTCGTGACGGCTGACACGACGGTCCTCGCAATGGGGCCGTGGTCGATGCGGGCCGCGGCCTGGCTGGACCTGCCGATACCCGTGCGGCCCCTCAAGGGCCAGATCGTGCACCTCGAACCCTCGGGTGAACCTCCTCCCGGCGGGTTTTCGGATATGCACGGGCACTACGTGGTGACGCGGCCCACCGGCCTCGTGCACGTGGGGGCCACCGAGGAGGAGGCGGGGTTCGACCAGGAGACGACGGAGGTGGCACGGGAGGAAATCCTCTCGACGCTGGCGCGGTACACATCGAAGCTCGGATCCATGCGCGTGGTCAACCAGACGGCGTGCCTGCGACCCGTCTCGGGAGATGGCCTGCCGCTCATCGGGGCGGCGCCGGGGCGGCAGGGGGCGTACGTGGCCACGGGGCATGGGCGCAAGGGCATCATCCTCTCGCTGGCCACCGGCGAAGCGCTCGCAGAGCTGATCACGGAAGGGAGCAGCAGCGAGATCGACCTGACCCCGTTCGACCCCGCCCGGTTCGGAGCGGAGCAATAGCCAGGCGGTCCGAACTGAGCTGGGCGAACGTGCTCGCCTGGCGCATGGAGCGGCAGCAACTTGTCTCGCGCCGCCCGCGGGACGAATTGTTGGACGTAGTCGGAGCGATTGGCGGACTGCACGGGCAGGTGCTCTCCTCCGCAGAGCTGGCGGCGTGGGCGCGCGTCGAGGGGCTCCGGCCCGGGGAGCTCGACGCGGAGCTGTGGGAGCATCGCAGCCTGGTGAAGACGTGGGCGATGCGGGGGACGCTGCACCTGCTGCCCGCGGCCGAATACGGCCTCTGGCAAGCCGCGCTCGACACCTACGACCACTATCTGAAAGGCGCCTGGCTGCGAGGCTTCAAGATTACCCGCGAGGAGCTGGACCTGCTCCTCGATACCGTGCGCGAGGTGCTCGGCGCTGAAGGGCTCACGCGGGACGAACTGGCTGAGGCGGTAGCAGCAGCGGCAGGGTCGCCGGTCCTCGGCGAGAAGCTGCGCGATAGCTGGGGTGCCTACCTGAAGCCCGCCTCGTTCCGGGGAAGCATCTGCTTCGGACTGAACAAGGGCCGAAACGTGACCTTCGTCAGCCCTGCGGCGTGGATCGCCGCCACACCAGGGCCCTCGCCGGAAGAGGCCATCGCGGAGGTGACCCGCCGGTACCTGGGGGCCTACGGCCCCGCCACGGCGGCCGAGTACTCACGCTGGTGGGGTCCGCGCCGTCCCGCACAGGCGACCGGCTACCTCCGCGCCCTCGGGGAGGAGGCCGTGGAGGTGCAGATTGAGGGCGAGCCGCACTGGGCGCTCACGGAGCAAGTTGCGGGCATCGCGAGCGCGGCACCCCGGGGGGCCGTGCGCCTGCTGCCCGCGTTCGACCCGTACGTGATCGGCTCGGCGAGAGACGTACCCGCCATCCTCGCGCAGGAGCACAGGGCCCGCGTGCATCGTCCGCAGGGTTGGATATCGCCGGTCTTGCTGGTCGACGGACGCATCGAAGGGGTGTGGTCGCACAAGCGCGCAAGCGGGCGTCTGACCGTGCGCATCGAGCCGTTCGGGGCGCTTGCCGGCGGGGCGCGGGCTGGAGTGGAAGGGGAGGCAGAACGACGCGCGGCCTTCTTCGGCGACCAGCTTGAGCTGGAGTGGGGCTAGCGGGGCTCTCTAGCCTTCCCCGTCCTTCGGCTTGACGATGCCGCGGGTCCAGAAGGGGTCGAGGGCCTTGAGCACTTCGCGCTCCTCGTCACCCGAGAGAGCACCGGAGTCGGGCTCACCGCTGCTCTTCTCCTTGCCGGGCAGGATTGGAGCGGCGCCGGTGTCTTCGGGCCCCCAGCGCATCCTGGCCGCCTCGCGGGCGAGTCGCGCAAGTTCCTGTACGGAATCCGGTTCGGCCACGTGCTTCCTCGCGGGCTACTTCGCCTTCTCGAAGTTGAGGTTCAGGTCCCACAGGCCAAGCATGATGCCGGGCTGGTGGCGGAAGTCGTTCTTGCCAGGGGTGAAGGAGATGCCGTCGAGCCGCTCGAAGAGGCGCTCCCAGGCGATGTTCTGCTCAAGGCGGGAGATGCCGGCCCCGGGGCAGACGCGGATGCCCTGTGAGAAGGTCATATGGCGGCCTGTATTCGCCCGGGAAAGGTCGACTTCGGCTGGACAGGGGAACTCCTCGGGGTCGTGGTTGGCGGCACCGTAGCGGAGGTGCAGGATCGAGCCCTTGGGGATGTTGACCCCACGCAGTTCAACGTCTCTGGCGGTCATGCGGGTGGAGAGGCCCTGGGTAGGAGCCTGGATGCGCATGCCTTCCTCTACGAAGAATCGGATCTTCGAGCGGTCGGCCTTGATGGTGTCCCAGAGCTCGGGCTCGCGGCCCAGGAGCTCGGCCTCGGCCGCGATGGCGTACTGGGTCGTCTCCAGCCCGCCGATGTGCATACCGAACACGACGCCAACGACCTCCGAGTCCGTCAGCTTGCGGCCCATGTACTCGACCTGTGTGAGGAAGCTCGTCATGTCGTCCTGGGGATCCTGGCGCTTCTTCGTGACGTGGGCCTGGACGTACTGCATGAAGTTGCCGAGGTCGCGGGCGTTGTCCGCCTCCTCTTCGGGGCTCATGAGGTTGCGGTGGCCCTTGCCGTAGACGAAACGGCGCACCTGCGCCTGCCCCCAGATGCGGAGTTGGGGCATGTCCTCGAAGGGGAAGCCGAGGATGGTGGTCATCACCATCTGGGGGAGCGGGGCGGCGAACTCCTCCACGAAGTCGATCTCGGCCGGCTCACGGTCGATCCAGTTGTCGATGAGCTCGTCGACGAAGCGGGTGACCATGGGGCGGTGGCGAGGGGCGCCGGTCGCGCCGACCCAGGGGTCGGTGAGCTGAATGCGGTGCTGCTTGTGCAGCTCCATGTTGGGGCGAAGCGTGTTGCGAGACATCGCATCGAGCAGGACCGAGTGGTCGTCCTCTTCCTCCACCTCGAGGCCGGCCCCCGCGTAGGAGGGCTGGGGGAAGGTGTAAGGGTCACGAATGATCATCGCGATGTCGTCGTACTTCGTGATGATGAAGCCGTCGGTGTCGGGAGTGGTGCCCTCGCCGGGGATGCGCATAACGGGCGCTTCCTCATGGAGGATCTTGTAGGAGTCGAACCAGTGCTCTTGCTGGCCGGCCTTGAAGAGGTCGATGTCGTCCAGCTTCACCGGACACTCGGCAACAGCCTCGATCAGGTCCTTATACATTGTCTCGGTCATCCGGCTCTCCCCTGCGTCGAGTGGCGACACGCTCCACCCAGCGGGCGCGGCTGCGCATCTGGAGGCTAAGCATACCGCGCTGGACCGGATTGGGGAGCACCCTCACTCCCGGTTGGGAGCCGGCTCCTCCACACACGACGAGGCCCACCGGAGCGGTGGGCCTCGCTGAGGTGCCGGACGAAGGTGCGGCGGTCTAGGCGACCCCGGCGGGCTGCTGCTCGCCCCGGACGAGCTTGCCGGGGCGAGCCCCGGTGTCCTCGCCGTCGCGCATGATGACCTCGCCGCTGACGATCGTTGCCGCGAAGCCCTCCGCCTTCTGGATAAGCCGGCGGCCATCGGCGGGGAGGTCGTGGGCCAGCTCGGGAGCGCGCAGCTGCAGGCGCTCCAGGTCGATGACGTTGACGTCGCCCTTCATGCCGGGCCGGAGCACGCCGCGGTCGTTCAGACCGTAGAGGCCCGCCGTGTCCTGCGTCATCTTCTTGACCACGAACTCGAGGGGCAGACCCTCGCCGCGGGAGCGGTCGCGGGCCCAGTGGGTGAGCATGAAGGTGGGCATGCTGGCATCGCAGATAACGCCGCAGTGCGCGCCCGCATCGTCGAGGCCGAGGGCAGCGCGGGGGTGCGTCAGCATCTTGCGCACGACCTCGTAGTCGAACTCGGTGTAGTTGAGGGTGGGGGCGAAGAACATGCGCTTGCCCTCGTCCCCGAGCATCAGATCGTAGAGCAGGTCGTAGGGGTCGCGGCCGTCGCGCTCGGCCATGGCGGCGACGCTGTCCTCCTTCGAAGGCTCGTAGTCGAGGGGCTCCTCCAGCGGGAAGACGCGGGCGAGGTCGATGAAGGCGATGTCCTGGCGCGCTTCACCCAGTTCGGCCATGAGCTTCGCCTTGACCTCGGGCTTGCTCATCTCCGCGGCGATCTCCTCGATCGGCGTGCGGCGGAGGTGGTGCGCGTCGCCCTCGCCGAGCTTGTAGTGGCCGCTGATCTCCTGGAAGGTCTGGGCGTTCACCCAGGGATGGTTCGTCTGGAGGCCGAGCAGGACGCCCGGCGCCCGCGCCGTGACCTGCGGGTAGAGGTCGGCGCCCTCAGCGACCGCCTCCTCGGAGAGGTCGAACATGCGCTTCCAGTGGTCGGGCTCGGCGTCGAGCTGGACGAGGGCGAAAGTGATGGGGCGGCCGGTGGCGGCGGAGACCCGCCGCATCCAGGCGACCTCGAGGTCGGGGAGATTCATGTCGTCGCCGGTGACGCCGGCGGGGGCGAGCTCGAAAACGCCGGTGCCGGCCTCGGAGAGGGCCTCGCCGAAGGCCATCATCTCGTCTTCCTCGGCGAAGGTGCCGGGGACGTTCACGCCGTCGATGGCGCGGTGGACGATGGTGCGGGAGGTGGAGACGCCGAGCGCGCCGGCCTCAATGCCTTCGCGCACGAGCTGCTTCATCTCGTAGATGTCCTCGGGGTTGGCGGGCTCGTTCATCGCGCCGCGCTCGCCCATGACGTACGCGCGGACGGCGCCGTGGGGCACCTGCGTGCCCACGTCAAGTGCCTTGGGCAGGGTGTCGAGGTAGTCGAGGTACTCGGGGAAGGTCTCCCAGTTCCACTGCATGCCCGCCGAGAGGGCGGTGCCGGGGATGTCCTCGACGCCCTCCATGAGGCCGATGAGCCACTCGTGGCGGTTGGGGGCAGCGGGGGCGAAGCCGACGCCGCAGTTGCCCATGACGACGGTGGTGACGCCGTGCCAGCAGGAGGGCGTCAGCAGCGGGTCCCAGGTGATCTGGCCATCGAAGTGGGTGTGGATGTCGACGAAGCCCGGGGCGACAACCATGCCGGTCGCGTCGATGGTCTCGCGACCGTCGGCCTCGATGCGGCCGATGGCGGAGATTTTGCCGTCGTCGATGGCGATATCGCCCTTGAAGGGGGCGTCCCCCGTCCCGTCGACAATGGTGCCGTTGCGGATAACCAGATCGTGCACGTCGCGCCTCCCGGAGCGGGCGCACGCACCTTTTGGCGTCATGCGCCCTATCGCAGCTAACGGTACTGAATGGGGGGTGGCCCCACAAGGAGCCCGGACCGCCACGACAAGGCAGGTGGCGCCTGCGACCCCTATAGAGTGCCAGCCATGTCCCTGTTCTCCTCGACCCGGGAACGGCGGCTCTGGCTGTGGACGCTCGCGGTCGTAGCGGCGATCGCCTCCTCGCTGTGGGTCGGCGGACAGCTGGCCGAGGCCCTTCGCGACCTCGAAGCGCTGGAGGAGGCGCTCAGCGTCGGGCTGTTCCTGCTGGGGATGCTCCTCGTGGGAGCGACGGCGGTCCTGCAGGGGGTGTGGGCGCGGCCGGGGCGGCTGGAGATCGCCGTTATGGCGGGAATCGCGGCGGTCTACCTGCTGGTGTTCCTTCGCATCGCGATCCTGGAGGAGCGCTCGCACCTGATCGAGTACGGCGTGCTGGGGGTGTTCGTCTACGCGGCGCTGACCGAGCGCGTCCGCCAGGGCCGGCGCGTCCCCGCGCCGCCAGTCGTCGCCATCCTGGCGACATCGGCGGTGGGGTTGCTCGACGAGTGCCTGCAGTTGGTCGTGCCCAACCGCGTCTTCGACCCGTGGGACATCCTCTTCAACGTGCTGGCGGGGGCACTGGCCGTGGGAGCGAGCGTCGCGCTGGGATGGGCTCGGCGGCGGACGGGGTGGGGTGGCTGAGTGGGGGCGACTACCAGTAGGGATCGCTTGATGGCGCATCCACGTAGCCTGTATCGCCCCAGCAAACGATGTCCCCCTCTCTGGTCACCGCGCAGACTCGGTCATAGCCGGAACTGATGGCGATGAAGCGACCGGGAGGGGCGGCGGCTGGGCCGTGGTCATCGAATGAGCCCCAGCAGCGCGCCTCCCCGGCTTCCGTGAGCACACACCCGTGGTTCGGGCCGACGGCGATGGCCACGTAGTCACCCGCTGGAAGGCCCGGGGGCCAGTTCCGGCTAGTGCCCATACAGACCACTTCCCCCGCGTCGGTGAGGGCACACAGCGGGCCAGTGCCATCACTCACGACAACGGGACGGTCAACCGGTGGTGACAGGGCAGCATCGGTCTCAGAACTCCGACAGACCAGCTTCCCGTCTTCGGAGAGTGCGCAGACGTTGTCTCCATACGTCGATCGCCCGATGTGGACGCTCCGATAGGGGCCCCCAGGGAACTCCACTGGCTCCATGAAGTTGAGCGGCCCATGACAGGCCGCAACCCCTGTTTCAGAAACCGCACACGTTAGCGGACGATCTGGGGCCATGGTGACCGATCGGTAGCGACCGGAGGTGAAACGGTGGCTGTACGTGTTCCAGCCCCAACAAACCACCTCGTCCGCTTCCGTGAGTGCGCAGGTGCCAGTGACCCCAGCGCTGATGGCCTTGTAGCGACCGTCGGGGACTGTCGCCTGGCCCATGTTGTTCCAGCCCCAGCAGACGGCTTCGCCTCTGTCGGTCAGGGCGCAGGTATGCCCGAGACCATCGCTCACCGACACGTACCGCCCGGGAGCAGGCTCCGGGGGCGCAACCTTGTTCTCGCGGTCACCCCAACAGATCGCCCCGCCGGCTTCGTCGAGCGCACAGCCGTACCGGTGGCCCACGCTCACATCCACGTAGCCGGCGGATGACCGAGCAAGCGGATCCATCAGGAACAGATCACCCTTCACGAACCAGCCGCTCCCATGTACCCAGCACTCGAGGTGTCCTTCATCCGTGACCGCACAAACATGCTTCTCACCCGGACTGACCACCACATAGCGAGTCGCGCCCTTGTCTCCGTACCAGCCACAGCCCGCAATATCGCCCGTGACGCCAAGCGCGCAGGAGCTCCTCCCCGACACTGCAACCGATGTGTAGTGACCCTCAAGGACCCAGGTGGACGGCTCAAGGACAGTTGCGTGGGCACGCCCGGCCCCCGAGCAGACAGCGCCCCATGTACCCACAAGTGCGCACACCGTCAGAGACTCCTGGGCCCAACCGAAGAAGGCATAGCGGACGTCGATCGCCGTGTACTCCTCCGGTGGAAGATCGGGAAGGGCCAGTTCGTCCCACGAGGGGGACTCGCCTTCCTGACTCGTCCAGCAGACGGCCTCGCCGCCGTCTGTCACGGCGCAAGCATGCGTAACGCCCGCGATGTAGTACTCGTCGCTGGCCCAACTGAACGCCTGATAGCGTCCCTGGGGCGCATCACGAGAGGGGTCCGGCCTGCCTTCCCGGAACGGCCCTCCGCCCGCTGGCCAGCAGGCAATCGCACCGCCGGCCGTGAGGGCGCAGGTATCCTCTCCTACAGCCTCGATGGACGTGTAGGGACCGGGTGGGGTGTCCCAGACATCACCGCTTCGGGTGTCCCAGCAGATGGCCTCGCCGTCCTCGGTGAGCGCGCAGGCGTGCGAGGTGCCGACGGTGATGGCGGTGTAGACCCCCTCGGGCGCGTCGAACACCGGAGACTGAGTTGGTCGGAAGGTGACGGTGATAGGCTCGACAGGCTCCTCCGGAGTCGGGATGGCCGTCGGGGTGGGTTCGGGCGAGGGTGTGGGGGTAGGGACTGGCGTGGTGGGGGCAGGAGTGGGTGACGGGGTCGCCGTCGGGGTAGGTTCAGGGGTGGGCGTGGAGGTGGGCGTCGGCGAGGAGGTGCTGGGCGGGGCTTCAGTGGGTGGTGGCGCCGTGGCTGTTTCGGTGGGCACAGGCGTCGGGGGTGGGGTGGGGGAGTCGCCGCCACAGGCGGCGAGCGTCGCTGCGGCAAGCACGGCCGCCACCAGCGCCTTCCGGCCCAACATCGCCACCACTCGACAAGGGTAGCGGCGCAACCCCCGAATTACCCCACCCGTTTCGTGTGCGCCCTGCCCGATGCGGTGGCGCTTGCGCGCCTTCCCTCGTTAAGCTTCGCCGTTGGCTCCGGGGCGTTGGTCGCGGGGCAGATCACTATGGAATCCAGGAGGGGTGTGATGAAGCTGGAAGGCAAGGTCGCGGCGGTAACCGGGGGGACCCGGGGCATCGGTCGGGGCATCGTGGAGGCGTTCCTCGCGGAGGGCGCGAGTGTCGTCATGAACGGTCGCAGCGAAGAGAAGGGCGCACGCGCGCTCTCGGAGCTCGGTGCGGGCGACAAGGCCCACTTCATCGCGGGCGACGTGACGCAGGAGGCGACGCTCTCGGGGCTCGTCGACGGAACGGTCGAGCGCTACGGGAAGATCGACATCCTCGTGAACAACGCGGGTGGCAGCTCGGGCTTCGCGCCGGTCGCGGAGATGGAGAACGAGGCTTGGGACCACACGATCACGTGGAACCTGTCGGCGACGTTCTGGGGCATCAAGCACGCCTTCCGCTACATGGTTCCGCAGGAGAGCGGGCGCATCATCAACATCTCCTCGCTCGAGGGGAAGCACGGCAAGCCGGGCATCGCCGCCTACGTGGCGGCGAAGCACGCCATCAACGGCCTTACGAAGAGTTCGGCCCAGGAAGTGGGCACGACGGGCGTCACCGTGAACGCCATCTGCCCGGGGCTGATCGAAACGGACATCCTGCTCGACAGCGGGCCCGAGGCGGCCGCCTCGATGGGCCTGACCTACGAGGAGATGGTGGAGCAGTTCTCCAGCGAGTCCTCGATCAAGCGCATGAACACCGTCGAGGAAGTGGGCGCGGTGGCCGTGCTGCTCGCATCCGACGTGGGGTCGGGCATCACGGGCGCGCTCTGGTCCGTCGACGGCGGGACGGCGGCCTACTAGGTCGCCCGCGCCACAGCCAGGAGGGATACGAGGATGAGCGACGAGCTTCACTGCAGCTGGGACAGCCATCACGACATCGTGCAGGGCAACTACACGACGGCGAACGCCGCGGAAGTGCTTCCGGGCGTGACCAAGCCGCTGGCCGCCGATATCTGGCGGGAGTGGGACTATGGCTGGAACTACGGGGTCATGGAGGATCTGGGCACGACCGACCTGCTCGAGGTCCCGAAGCCGCCGGTCGCGACAACGCTGCCGTTCATCGGGGGCCGCTTCGTCATCAACTTCGGGATCAACATGGCCTTCACGGCGCTGTACTCGGTAGGCGAGGGAAGCGACTTCCTGAAGAACTTCCTCGAGGGCGGCGAGGAGGAGTTCACGAGCGAGGCCCACGGCGATGAGGAGCGGGCCCTTGCGACGCGTGCCGCGATCACCGAAAAGTGGGAGACCTCCGAAGCGATACGGGACCGGAACCGCGAGATCACGAAGAACGCCTACCGGCAGTCGCGCACCCGGGACTACAGCTCGGCCAGCGACGCCGAACTGTTCGAAGCGCTGGATGAGGGCGCGGAACTCGCGGGGCGCATCTTCAAGGC
Source organism: Tepidiformaceae bacterium (assembly GCA_965214395.1). Lineage (GTDB taxonomy): Bacteria > Chloroflexota > Dehalococcoidia > Tepidiformales > Tepidiformaceae > UBA2991. The sequence continues at coordinate 1,991,395 of OZ243954.1, read as the reverse complement.
GCACTACTACAACTCGGTGGGCGGCGGCGAGTACACGAGCGTCGTGGGAGCAATCCTCGACGAGCACGTCCCGGATCACCCGCCGGAGTGGACGAACACCATCACGAGCGGCCTGACCGGGGTCGAAAGCGCGCTACCGGCGAAGGCGATCTGGGACTTGAGCCGTTTCATCGCGGCGCGCCCCGCGCTCGCCACCGACTTCGCATCGCTAACGGCGGACGGCCTGACCGCGAACCTGGCGAATCCACCGAACGAGGACTGGCAGGCCTTCGCAGCCGAGTATGCCGAATTCATCAAGGAACTCGGCTTCCGCGGGCAGTGCGAGACCAACCCTTCCTACCGCACCTGGGACGAGGCGCCGAACTTCGTCCTGAGCAGCATCCAGGCTGACCTGCAGGCCAGTCCGGATCGCGACCCGCATGGGCTTGAGCGGAAGCAGGCCGCTGCGCGAGAGGCGGTCGAGCGGGAGATCGAGTCGAAGCTGCCGGCGGAGGTGCTGGACGAGTACCGGCACGCCCTGCGGCTGGCGCAAACGCTGAACCGTGGCCGCGAGAGCAGCAAGGCGAACTGGGCACGGGCCTGCCGCACGCAGCGCCCGCCCGTGGTGGAGCTTGCACGGCGGCTCGTCGAGCGGGGCGTCATCGACGACGCGGAAGACGTCTGGTTCCTGCGGCTGCCGGAGCTGCGCGCCGCCGCCGAGGGCAACCTCGACGCGGGCGAGGCGAAGGCGAGCATCGCCAGTCGCAAGGACGAATTCGCCCTGATGGAGCAGCACGAGCTGCCGGTCATGTTCGAGTGGCCCGTCGAGCTCATCCCGAAGGTGGCCGCGGAAGCGGTCAGCACCGCCAGCTACGAGGGCCTCGGTATCAGCCCGGGGCAGGCTTCGGGCAAGGCACGCGTGATCGAGAGCGCCGAGGCGGCGATTTCGACCATGCTCGAACCGGGCGAGATTCTCGTGGCGCCGGTGACGGATGCGGCCTGGACGCCGCTCTTCATCCCCGCGGCGGGCGTCGTGGTGGAGACGGGCGGAATCCTGAGCCACGCGGCCACGGTGGCGCGCGAGTTCGGCATTCCCGCCGTCGCCCAGATCCGGGGGATTACCTCGCTCATCCCGAACGGGGCCACCGTCACCATCGATGGCTCTACCGGGACGGTCACCGTCGAGCCGTAGGCACGAAGCTCGCGGACGGCGAGCCCGAACGTGCGAGCCACAGCCTCGAAGGGGGTGGTCTCCCTGCGAGTACCCACGGGGAGGGCCACTTCGATGACTGCCGACCTGCTTTGCAGCTGGGACAGCGTGCATGACCCTGTACATGCCGCCTACACGACCACCAACGCCGCGGAGATCAGCCCCGGGCTGACGAGGCCCCTCCCTGCCGATCTCTGGCGCGCGTGCGACTACCTCTGGGATTGCGGCCTGGTGGAAGACCTGGCGACGCAGGACCTGGTTGCCGAACCTCCGACGGCGACGACCATGCCGTTCATCGCGGGGCGCCTGGTGATCAACTACGGGATCAACGTGGCCTTCGCGGGAACGTTTGCGGTGGAGGAGGGGAGCGACACCTTCAAGCAGCTGGTGGGAGGGGGCGAGGCCGTCAGGACCGGGGCCAGCGAGAACCAGTCGCGGAACGTCGCGACGCGCCGGCGCATGATGGACCGCTGGCAGCGCGCCGAAGAGGTCGGGAACGACCACCGCGAGGCAACCTATCAGGCGTACCGGGAGTCGCGCTCGCGCGACTGGAGGGCGCCCAGCGACGGCGAGCTCGTGGAAGCGCTGGACGAAGCCATCTCCTTGCTGGGACGGATCTTCCTGGGGCACTACTACGCCACGCTCGGCGGGGCCGAGTTCACGACGGCGATCGAGAACCTCCTCAAGGAGCATCTTCCCGACCACCCGCCGGGTTGGACAAACACCGTCACGAGCGGGCTGACGGGCGTGGAGAGCGCCGAGCCCGCAAAGGCAATCTGGGATCTGAGCCGCTTCATCGCTGCGCGACCCGCGCTCGCGGGGGAGTTCGCATCTCTCGGCGCCGACGGCTTCGCCGCCCGCATGGAGGATCCGCCCGGGGATGACTGGCAGGCGTTCGCCGCCGAGTACGCCGCCTTCATCGATAGCTGCGGGTTCCGCGGGCAGAACGAGATCGACCCCTCTCACCGCACCTGGGACGAGGCTCCGCACTTCGTCCTCAGCATCATCCAGGCGAACCTCAACGCCGGCCCGGATCGCGACCCGTACCAGCTCGAGCGGAACCAGGCCGCCGCGCGCGAGGCCGTCGAGCGCGAGATCGAGTCCCGCCTTCCCGTCCAGGCGCTGGAGGAATACCGGCAGGCGCTGGCACTGGGACAGATGCTGAACCGGACCCGGGAGATGACCAAGGCGAACTGGGTGCGCGCCACTCGCACCCAGCGGCCACCGGTGGTGGAGCTGGGCCGGCGTCTGGCCGAACGCGGCCTCCTCGACGACGCCGAGGATGTCTGGTTCCTGCGACTCTCGGAGCTGCGCAAGGCCGCCGAGGGAACGCTCGACGCAGGCGAGGCGAAGGCCAACGTCGCGGCCCGCAAGGCAGAGATGGCCTCTCTGGAGGGATACGAGCTGCCGGTCATGTTCGATTGGCCGGTCGAGCTGATCCCGAAGGAGACGGCCTCGGCCGTCTCTTCCGCGACCTACGAAGGCCTCGGAATCAGCCCCGGAACCGTGACCGGAAGGGCGCGGGTCGTGACGAGCGCTGCCGCCGCGACGAGCACTGAGATCGAGCCGGGTGAGATACTGATCGCGCCAGTGACGGATGCGGGATGGACGCCACTCTTCATCCCGGCGGCGGGGGTAGTGGTGGAGACAGGGGGCATCCTGAGCCACGCGGCCACGGTCGCGCGCGAGTTCGGGATTCCCGCCGTCGCCGAGGTGCGGAAAGCGACCGAGCTGATCCCGGACGGGGCGACGGTCACGATTGACGGCTCCACAGGAACGGTCACGGTCGCGCCATAGGGCTTGCTTGCCCGCACATCACCTTCACCTTAGCGTGAGGGTGTGCGCGATCGGCGCACAGGAGGCCCCTTGGCGCAGTCGACCAGCACGCGCGCCGAGGCCACTCTTCGCTCCAATCCGGTCACCGGACGCATAGCGTCCCTGCCAACGTTCGCCTCCTTCGGCGAGCGCGACTTCCGCCGGTTCTACCTGGCCATGCTGGGGCAGATGGCGGCGATGAACATCCAGCTCGTGATGCGCGGGTACGTGGTGTTCGAGATCACGGGCTCGTTCGCGTGGCTCGGCGGGATTGCGCTCGCCTCGGCCCTGCCGATGCTCTTCCTCGGCGTCTTCGGCGGGGTCTTGGCGGACCGCGCGCCGAAGAAGGTTGTGCTCCAGGTGGGGCAGTTCGTCTCCGTTCTCAACGCCCTCGTGGTCGGCATCCTCATCCTCACCGACGCGATCGCGCTGTGGCACCTCTTCGCCGCAGGCGCCCTGCAAGGAATCACGATGGCGCTGATGATGCCCGCCCGCCAGGCCATGATCCCCGAGGTGGTGGGGCGCGACCTGCTGATGAACGCGGTCGCGCTCAACTCGGCGGGGATGAACCTGATGCGCGTCCTGGCGCCAGCGGGCGCGGGGCTCCTGACGTGGGCCGCGGGTGGCGGCGTGATTGGGGCGGGCCCCGTCTACATGGTCATGGCCGCTTTCTACTTGTCGGCGATGATCACGCTGGCGCCCCTGCCCAGGAGCGAGGCGGCCTCCGAGGGTTCAGCGAAGGGCGGACTGGGAGACCTGCGCGACGGCTTCGTCTACGTGCGCCACGACCCGACCATCCTGATCGTGCTGGCGGTAACGCTCATGAGCGCCTTCCTGGCCATGCCGTACATCCAGCTCCTTCCAGGCTTCGTGAAGGAAGTGCTGGGCGGCGGGCCGGTCGAGCTGGGGCTCCTGACGGCGATCAGCGGCGGCGGAGCCGTCTTTGGCGCGCTCGTCATCGCCTCGTTGCCCGAGCGCCGGCGCGGCCTGTTGCTGGTGCTCAGCGCAGTCTTGCTGGGCGTGTCGCTGATCGTTCTGTCCGGGTCGCAGGTGTTCTGGTTCGCGGCCATCGCGATCGTCTTCGTGGGAGTGGGGACGGCCGGGCGCCAGGCCTTCAGCCAGATCCTGCTTCACTCCTACGTCGAGAACGAGTTCCGGGGCAGGGTGATGGCGCTGATGATGTTGCAGCCCGGGATGATGGCGCTGGGGGCGTTCGTCATCGGCGTGGTGGCGGAGCGCGTCGGCATCGACATTGCGATGGGAGCGCTGGCCGTCGCCCTCGTGGGCATCGCCGCCCTGCTGATGGTGGTCTCACCGCGGCTGCGGAAGCTCCAGTAACAAGCGGGGAGCTATTCGATCTCGCCTCGGGCCCACCGGGCTGTGCCCTCGCGACCGCTAATGTCCATGATCTCGACACGGAGCGCCTGCTCGCTCTGCAGGTAGGCCCAGCTGTTCAGACGTCCGCCCGGACCGATACCGGCTGCCTCGATTGCCTGGCCCAGACCCTCAAGGCGCTCGATCTCCGCCTCGACATCGTCCACGTGGACGCCGATGTGGTGCAGGTGGGAGCCGGGCGTGAGCGCCCAGACCGAGTCCGGCACCGCCTGGAGCACCTCAAGAAACAGCGGCCCCTGTTGCGAGTAGACGACCGAGAGGTTGATCGTGCGGTCGCCACGCGAGTCGCGCACGGGCAGTTCGATGTGGCGAGGGGTCGTCCACTCGACGCCGTAGACCTCGCCGACTTCCTCCATGCCGCGCTGGAGGTCGGCGGTCACGAAGGCGATGTGATGAATGTCCTCGTACCGGATCACCGATAACTCCCTGCGCGGGTCATCAGCCGCCACCGCCTCCGCCCGAAATGGCAGAGACGATGAAGAGGATGACCTGGATGGCGATGAAGACGGCCAGGAGCTTCGACCACCAGGGAAGCCCCATGAAGAAGCCCCAGGCGGAGTCCGAGCGCTGCGGTCCCTGCTGCTGGGGGCGTTGCGGTCGCTGGGGAGGCCTGCCCATGCGGTCCCGCTCCTCGAGGTTGGAGAGGTCGTCGAGAGGCGAGGGGGGCGGCTCGCGACGGGATATGGGCTCGTCGCGCTGGGGCGGTGGCGGTGGAGGTGGCGGAGGGGGCGACGTGCGGAAGGGGATGGGGTCGTTGCGCATCTGGCCGCAGCCGACGCACTGCATGCGCTTGCCATCGTCGCCATCGAGGGGGCGCCAGGCATGGATGCCGAAGATGTGCGCCAGCCGTTCAGGGAGGGTGGGCATGCCGAGGGTGGATCGGTGGGGGGAGGCTGGGGCTGCGGGGGCCGGCGGGCGTGGCTGGGCTGCGGGGGTGGGCGCTTCCGCGGCCTGCCGTGCAGCAGGCGCCTCGGCAGGCCGTTGCGGGGCGGGCGAGTCTGACTCGGGCGGGGAGGAAAAATCGCCGCTCTCGAGGGCGGCGGCGAGGGCGCGGCGACCGTCCTCGGTCGTCTCACCGTCCTCGGAGATGTCGTTGGGGAAGCGAGCGCTAACGGCGGCGATCTGCTCGTCGGTGTATTCGCTCAGGTCGTAGCCGCGCCAACGCATGGTCTCGCGGAGGCGGCGCACCTTGGGCGAGTCGGCAGTCGGGCGCGACCGCTGGTCGCCACCGCCATCGCCGAAGCCGAGGGCGCGCGTCAGACGGCTCATGCCAGAGCCCTCCGCACGCGAATGCGCACCGTCCTGCACCGGTGGTCGGTCATCACTGCGCTCATTGTCTACGACATCGCGCGTTTTGTCCCAGCGCGGGCCCCCGGCAGCCTTTACCGGCGGGGGATCGGGCGCCCGTTCAGCCGCGGGTGTGGTAGCCGCGCTCGAACTCGTACCAGCCCGAGCCCTTCACTTTCAGGGGCGGAGCGTCCGTGCCGGCAGGCAGTTCGTTGTGCTCCGCGCGACCCTCCCACGCGTTCGGGTCCCGCTGCCACTCGTTGAGCACGCTCTCGGCTTCCTCATAGCTGTCCGCGTCGACCTCGTAGATGCAGATGGACTCGGAGGGGATGTCGATACCGACGTGGCCGCCGCGCAGCTTGTAGACGGTGCCGCTGAGGAAGTTCGGGCAGAGGGCCGTGTCGTAGACGTGCTGGCCCAGGTACCACTCGTCGAACAGCTCCTGCTGCTCGGGGCTGGGTGGCTCGATGAGGCCGATGAGGACGAAGCGCGCCATGAGAAACCTCCGTGGGTAGTTTGGCCGAACAGTAGCACGCGGGCGGAGCCTCGCGGGCCCGCCGGGACGCCGGGGGCCGTTCGCGTACGATGGGGATTCCTTCATGCGTGCAACTGCCCCTGTCGCCGCCCTCCCGACCCTCCGTCCGCGCCGGAACGGCCCAGCGTGAGCAGCGTCGCCGCCACTCTCTCCCTGGAGGACGCTCGCTCCCTGCAGGCGAACGTCTGGAAGTTTTACCTGTTCCGCTTCTTCGTGGACTTCCAGCTGTGGCTGCCCATCTGGGCCGTCTACCTGATCGACGAACGGGGACTGTCGCTGACGCAGCTCACGGCCCTCGACGCCCCCTTCTGGATCCTCCTCATCGTGCTGGAGGTGCCGACAGGCGCAATCGCGGATCGCTGGGGACGGAAGGTCTCGCTGAGCTACGGGGCGCTGACGAATGCGATCGCGGTGGTTGTGTTCGGCATCGCCACGAATTTCGGGGTTCTGCTGATCTCCTACATGGTGTGGGCGGCAGCCTTCACCCTCTACTCGGGCGCCGACTCGGCCTTTGTCTACGACTCCCTGCGGGCCGTCGGCCGGGAACGCGACTACCCCAAGCTCTGGGGGCGGGCGCGCGCCATCCAGGCGGTCGGCGCCGTCCTCGGGCTCCTCATCGGCTCCCTGGTGGCGCACTACACGACCCTCTGGATACCGGTCGTCGCGAGCGGTGGGCTCATGGCCGTGGCCTGGCTCGTGAGCTTCAGCTTCAAGGAGCCGCCCCGCTTCGAGGAAACGGACGGGCAGCAGGGCTACCTGACGGTTGTGAAGGAGGCGTTCGGCGTGGCGTTCGGAAAGCCGTCGGTGCGCTACATGATGCTGCTGACCGCGGGCGTGATGGGCGTTGGCGTGAGCATGATCATCCTGCAGCAGCCGTTCCTCGACTCCCACGAAATGCCGATCTGGTCCTTCGGGCTCTTCCTCACGCCAGGACAGCTGTTATCCATGGTGGGGGCGCTCATCACCTACCGGGTCATCACGCTGCTCGGCGTGAGCCGCATCATCGTGCTGATGCCGATCGTGGTGATGATCACCGCGGTCGGGCTGGGCGCCATCGACTACGTGGCCGCGTTCGCGTTCTATCCGCTCACGACAACGATGTTCGCCATGAGCTTCGTCGTCATATCGGACTACCTGAACCGCCGCATACCCAGCGCCAACCGGGCAACGATCCTCTCGATCCACAACATGATCTTCAGCCTCGCGGTAGCAGGGATGGAGCCCCTGCTGGGCTGGCTGGGCGACACCTGGGGACTCCCGTTGGCCTACCGTGCGGCGGCGATCATCGTGGCCGTGTTGGCGGCGCCCCTCTTGGCACTCTGGCTGCGGGCCCACCGGCAAGAGCAGTTACCCGGCGAGGAACTGGTGGGCGCCCCCGACGCCGAAGCGGAACCCCAGCCGGCGGAGCCTCCCTAGGCGTCGCCGGAAGACCATTCGTTGACGGCGATCGCGGAGGGCCCATAGGCTGCCGCCCCATGACGCGTTTCCGGGACCACCTCTGGACGCGGCGGCTGGGGGCCTGCCTGCTGCTGATGCTGCTGCTCGTGACCGCCTGTGGCGGCGACCCGAACGCCCCGGCGCGCGGCGACACCCTGACCGTCGAAGAGTATGCGCAGTGGTGTGCAGGGCTGTCCTCTCAAACCGATCCGGAGACCGAGGCCACCAACACCGCAGCGTCGGAAACGGTGGCGGATACCCTCGAAGAGATCGAGCGCATCGGGCCTCCCCCGGAGCTGCGCGGCTTCCACGCTGCACTTACCGGGAAGGGGATTGCGTTGTTGCTGCTGATAGGGGAGCTGGAGGCGGGGATCCCGGAGGACGATGATGCCCTCGACAGCCTGTCCCTCCTGGCCAGACTCTTCGATCGGGCCTTTGAGCGGGAGGTAGCCGCGCTCCCGGATGACGTGCGGGCAACGCTGGAGGAGGCCGGGTGCCTGTTGAGAGGCTTCGCTGATCCCATTGCCACGACGACCCCACGTCCAACGGAGAGAGGGACGGAAACGCCGGTAGGGGGCGTGCCGGACGGGCCTCCTTCGTGGCGCACGTTGGAGGTCGTGATTGCCCGCGACGAACTACGGTGCGGGGTTAAGCAGACGCAGCCGCTGTTTGGCTTCAGGGAGGCCGACGGCACCGTCACCGGATTCGATATCGAGTTCTGCAAGGCGATCGCCGCCGCGGTGCTCGGCGATGACCGCAAGGTGAACTACGTGGACGCGTCGGATGCATCGACGCGCTTCGCACTGCTTGCACTTGCCGAGATTGACGTGTTGATCCGCACCACCACCCTTACCGCTTCGCGCGACCGCTTACTGGGCGTCGACTTCGCACAGCCGATTTTCTACACGGGCCAGGGCTTCGCCGTCCGTTCCGACTCGGGAATCGACTCCACCTCGGACATGGGCGACGCGATCATCTGCGTGCAGTCCGGCACGACCACCGAGCAAAACTTGGCCGACCACTTCACCGACATTGGTCTCGAGTACGACCCGCAGGGTGGCCTGAGCGCGGACATCCAGGCTGCCTTCTTCGACGGACGTTGTGATGTGCTGACAGGGGACGCTGCCGCCCTCGCGTCTCGCATCGCCCTGCGCGACGACGCGGCCGACTACAAGATCCTTCCGCAGATCATCTCCAAGGAGCCCCTCGCTCCCGGCGTTCGGGACTACGACAGCGAGTGGAAGGATGTCGTGAACTGGGTCGTGCAGGGCCTGATCAGGGCGGAGGAGATCGGCATCACGCGGGCGAACGTCGAGCAGATGGCCGCGAATCCGCCGAACGCCGAAGTCGCGCGCCTGCTCGGCGTACCGTTCCAGAGTGGCGAAGTGTGGAACCCCGGATTCGACCGCGTCGACCCGCAGTTCATCCAGCGGGCGATCGCAGCCGTCGGGAACTACGGGGAGATCTACGCACGCACCGTCGGCGACTACATCCCGCGCGCCTGCACGCTCAACGACCTGGTCATCAACAACTCCGGCTGCCCCGACGGGCAGGGCGGCATCATGTACGCGTTCCCCTACCGCTAGGCCCCAGCCTCCCTAGGCTTCGGCGGCGGCCTCCATGGCGGCCCAGCGCTCCCGGGCGAGCACGAAGATGTGCTTGTTGCCGGTCGTCCAGGTAACCGTGAGCTGGCAGCGACGGATGCGCCAGCCGTCGTCGCCGCGGACGAGGGTGTTGGTGTAGTAGCCCCCAAGGGTGAGGGTGTTGTCGCCCTCGTCGTTGGGAAGGTAGTGCTGAGCCTGCATGTAGGAGACGCAGGTCGCCTCGTCGCACCCATCGGCGAACGTGATGACGTGGTTCGTGCTGATGTGCTGGGTCGCGGAGAAGCCGCTGAGTCCGGCGCGCACGCCAGCGGTCCAGTCGTCGGCGCGCTGGGTCGAGGGCTCGCCGCCGCCCCACGAAGTGAAGTCGATCTCGACCTCGTCGGTGAAGCAGGAGCGGTAGGCCTCCCAGTCGCGCATGTCGATTCCGGTGGCGTAGCGCAGGACGGTATCGCTGATGGCCTGGCGGTCGAGCAGGGTCTGGAGGGCGTCGTCGCTCATGGGGAACCTCGTTGCGAATAGTGGCTTGTGACTAGTGGTTGGTGGGGAGTGTAGCGAGGCGTTCGGCCATCTGCTGGCGGACGAAGCGGCGCTGGATCTTCCCGGAGGAGGTGGCGGGGAGGGCGTCGAAGCGCTCGATGGCGGCGGGAATCTTGTAGCCGGCGAGGCGGCTGCGGAGTAGCGGCTCAACGCGCCCGAGCTCGACTGGAAGGTTCGCGACGACGGCGGCGACGACGCGCTGGCCCCACTCTTCGTCGGGCAGCCCGACGACGGCGGCGGCCTCGATGCCGGGGTAGGCAAGGAGGGCCGCTTCGACCTCGGCGGGATAGACATTCTCGCCGCCGGAGACGATGACGTCGTCACCCCGGTCGAGGACGGTGAGGAAGCCGTCCTTGTCGAGGAAGCCGATGTCGCCCGTCTGCAGCCAGCCGTCGGCGAAGGCGCTCGCGGTTGCTTCCGGGTCACGGTAGTAGCCGGGCGTGACGGCGGGGCCGCGGATCTGGATCTCGGCGGGCTCGCCGGTGGGGGCATCGACGCGGACATCGGCGGAGAGCAGGGCCCGTCCGGCGGATCCGAGGTGCGACATCGCTTCGGAGGGGGAGAGGGTCGTGACCTGGCTGCAGGCCTCGGTGAGACCGTAGGTCTGGACCACGGGCAGTCCCCGCGCGGTGGCGCGCTCGAGCAGGGCTGGGGGCACAGGACCGCCGCCGACGAGGACGGCGCGGAGGGAACCATCGAAGGGGCGGTCGTCGGCGTTGAGCATGCGGCGGAGCATGGTCGAGACGACGGACAGCAGGGTGACATCGCCGGACCGGACGGCCCGGTTGACCGCCTCGGGCTCGAAGCGGGGAAACAGCTCGACGGCGGTGCCGTAGATCGCGCTGCGGATAGGGATGGAGAGGCCCCCGACGTGGTTGAGGGGGAGGCAGGCGAGCCAGCGGTCGGAGGGATCGAGGCCAAGATTCAGGGCGGAGGCGCTCGCGCTCGCCCAGAAGTTCCCATAGGTGAGCATCACGCCCTTCGCGTTCCCGGCGGTGCCCGAGGTGTAGACGATGCTATGGCAGCTGTCCTCGTCGTGGGCGGCGGCGAGGGTGGCCTTCTCCGCGACGGGCGGGAGGGGCAGGCGGAGGGGGGTGGGGCAGCCCGCAAGTGCCGCCGCCTCGGCTGCGAGCGCCTCGCGGGGTTTGTCGCAGAGCACTACCGCGGGCTCGGCGTTGCGGAGCTGGCCGGCCAGCTCGGCGACGGTGAGGCGTACGTTGAGGGGCACGAAGATGGCGTCGGTGAGTGTGGTGGCGTGCATCGCCACGACGAAGTCGCGGGAGGTTCCGGCGATGACGGCGACGCGCTCCCCGGGCGCCGCGCCGGCGGCGGCGAGCGCGTTCGCCTGGCGCACGGCGTACTCGTAGAGGGCGGCGTAGCTGACGCCCCTGCGGCGCCCCGCCGCGATGGCGGTCACGCGCGGGAGGGCGCGGGCGCGGTGGGTCAGCCAATCAGGGAGCATGGCGCTCATGCGGAGACGCCCTCCCAGGGACCGGTAGCGAAGCGGTCCAGGGCGGCCTCATCGAGGGTCACGCCGAGGCCAAAGCCGGCGGGGACGGGAAACGCTCCAGACTCGGGGGTGGGGCAGCCGCGCACGATGTCGCCGGAGAGGAGCGGCAGGGTGGCGAGTCCGCAGGCAGGGCGGGGCTCGGGGAGGAGGGCGGCGAGGTGGAGGGCGAGGGCGGTGCCGGCGCCGGTGTCGAACGTTGTGGTCAGGATGCAGGGCAGGTCCCGCGCAGTCGCTTCCCGGATCATGGCGAGCGCCTCGGCCAGCCCGGTACGCAACGGCTTGATGACGACGGCATCCATCGCATCCGCGTCAACGAGGGAGCGCAGGTCGTCCAGGGATGCGCATGACTCGTCGGCGGCGATGGGGATGGGGCTGGCGGCGCGGACGCGCGCAAGTCGCGCGCGGGCGTCGGGGCCGGGCGCAACTGGCTGCTCACAGAGCACAACTCCGTGGGCGGCGTGCGTCCTGAGGGCCGCGGTGGCCTCCTGCTCGTTCCAGGCGCCGTTCGCATCGATGCGGATTTCCGCGTCGGGGCCGAGGGCGGCGCGCACGGCTCGCAGCCGCTCGGTGTCGCCGGCAAGGTCGCGGCCAACCTTGACCTTCACCGTTCCGAAGCCGCACCCCTTCGCTACTCGAGCCTCACGGGCGAGCTCGGCCGGGTCGAGCGCCGACAGAAGCGCGTTGGCGGGGATGGGCACAGGAGCGGGGGGCGGGAGGCCGGCCTGTTCCGCGAGCCAGTGCGCGAGCGGGGCGCCGCATGCCCCGGCGAGCAGGTCGGCAAGCGCGGTTTCCATAGCGACGTCGGCGCCGGGGACGTGGTCACCCGCCGGGAGGGCGGTCCAGGCCTCGGTTGGCGATTGACCGACTAGCGATCGACCAAGTTCGCCGATGCGCGCGGCGAGGTCGGCCGTCGACAGGCCCTCGCCGGGAAGCGGAGCGCTCTCGCCGAGACCAACAGCGCCGTCCGCAGTTTCGACTCGCACGATCAAGCCCCCGCGCTCGGTCATGTCGCCCGCGCCGGTAGCGATGGGCTCACGCAGGGGGATGCGCCAGGGTCGCCAGCGGACGCTCGCGATGGGGGCGGCGGGGGTCATGGCCGTCGGGGGAACTTGTCCATGTCCGAGTAGGCAGGCTCGCGCTTCTCGACGAAGGCGTTGCGGCCCTCCTTGCCCTCGTCGCTCATGTAGAAGAGCAGGGTCGCGTTGTGGGCGAGCTCGGTGATGCCGGCCATGCCGTCGAGCTCAGCGTTGAAGGACGACTTCATCAGGCGAAGCGCGAGCGGGCTGTGGCGCAGGGCTTCGCGAGCCCAGGCGACACCTTCGTCTTCGAGTTGCTCCAGGGGAACGACGGCGTTCACGAGGCCCATCTCAAGTGCTTCCTGGGCGTCGTACTGGCGGCAGAGGTACCAGATTTCGCGGGCCTTCTTCTGGCCGACGAGGCGGGCGAGCTGCCCGGCGCCGAAACCGCCGTCGAAGGAGCCAACGCGCGGGCCGGTCTGGCCAAAGCGGGCGTTCTCGGCGGCGATGGTCAGGTCGCAGATGACGTGGAGGACGTGGCCGCCGCCGATCGACCAGCCCGCGACGAGGGCGATGACCGGGATGGGAATGGAGCGGATGAGCTTGTGCAGGTCGGTGACGTTGATGCGGGCCACGTCGTCCTCGCCGACGTAGCCGCCGTGGCCGCGAACACGCTGGTCGCCGCCCGAACAGAAGGCGCGTCCGCCTTCACCCGTAAAGAGCACGACGCCGACCTCGGGGTCCTCACGCGCCTTCTGGAAGGCGTCGATCAGCTCGAAGACCGTCTCGGGACGGAAGGCGTTGTGGACCTCGGGCCGGTTGATGCTGATGCGAGCCATCCCCTCCGCTTTTCCGTAGAGGATGTCCTCGTAGTCACCGGCCGGCTCCCAGGCTACCGCCATGTTCGTGCTCCCTCGCGCCCTCCTCCAGGAAGGCCGTAATCGTGCGAACGCAGTATGCCGGTTTCTCGATGTGTGGGGCATGCCCGGCGTCGGGCACGCGGTGGGCGCGGGCGTCGGGCATGGCGGCTGCCATGTCGCCGGCGATGGCGGCGAATTTGGCGTCGAGGGCGCCGGCGAGCAGCAGCGATGGGGCCGTTATGTCGCTAAGTTGGTCGTGGAGCGGGGGTTGCGCGCCCGTACCCATGCCTCGAAGGCTGTTGGCGAGACCTCGGGCATCGTTCGCGAGCCGGCCCCGGCGGATGGCGAGCCTCATACCCGCAGGCAGACGCGCCTGGGTCGCGAACAGGGGCAGCGACTCCCAGTGGTCGACGAATGCGGGGACGCCCTCGCGCTCGATGCGGTCGGCGAGGGCTTCGTCGGAGGCGCGGCGGGTCTCGCGTTCCTCCGGGTCGGCGAGACCGGGGGAGGCGCCGATGAGTACCAGTCGCTCGACGGCTTCAGGGAATGCCGCGGCCATGTGCAGGGCAAGGCGGCCGCCCATCGAGTAGCCGAGCCAGGAGCTTCGCTGGAAGCCGAACGCCAGCATGGCGTCGACGGCGTCACGGGCGGCGCGGTCGATGGCGTAGCGGTCGACTCCTTCAGGTTTGCTGGAGCCGCCGTGACCAACGATGTCGACGGCGAGCAGGGTGAAGCGGGCGGCCAGTATCTCGGCGAGCGGTCCCCAGCTCATGGCCGAGCCGGTGAAGCCGTGCAGGAGCACCAGCGGCGGTCCCTTGCCCGTGTGCTCGATGTTCAGGAAGAAGCCTCCGTCGAGGGGGACGCGGGTCATGACCAGGCCGCCTCGTTGGCTATCGCCCAGGCTTCCTCGTGAAGCTCATGGTTGCGGACGCGGTCCGTGCGGAACTCGACGATGCGTACGCCCTGTCCCTGGCTGGCAAGAGCGCCGTCGAGCTCACCCCAGTCCTCGAGCACGCGGTGGCTCGCCCCGTAGGCACGCGTAGCAGCGGCGAAGTCGACATCGCTGGGGGTTCCGAACCACTCCTCGAACACCTGCCCGTGAGCGGCCTGGGGGAGGTAGTGGAAGATGGCGCTGCCGGCGTTGTTGACCAGCAGCACCGTCAGGTCGAGGCCGTGGCGAGCGCCCGCCCAGAGGCCGTTGAGGTCGTGGAAGAGGGAGAGGTCGCCGATAAGGAGGGCGACCGGCCCGGCGCCGGCAGCAGCGTGCCCGAGCGCCGACGAGACGACTCCGTCGATGCCGTTGGCGCCGCGGTTGGATGCGACGGCGAGGGGCTTCGCATCGCCCGTGAGGAACGAGTCGACGTCGCGGACGGGCATGCTGTTTCCGGCGAAGATGGTCGCGCCCGCCGGGAGCGCGCGCTGCAGCTCGACGACCGCGCGTCCCTCGAACGGTTCCGTCGTGGCGAGCGCGTACTCGCTGAGCGCCGCGCGGGCGCGGGCGTCGCGGTCGCGCCATTGCGCCGACCAGGCACTGTCGGATCCGCGCGCAACCACCTTTCGGAGAGCGGCGGCGGCGGAGCGCGCATCCGCCGTGAGGCGGTGCGTCGTGACGCCATTGGGGTCGCGGAACGAGCCGGGCAAGTCGCAGAGGATGTGGGTGGCGTCGGTCGCGCCGGCGAGGAACTGGTTGAGCGCCTTCGAGGTAGGCGCGGCCCCGAAGCGGAGAACGCAGTCCGGCGCGAGGGTGGTCGCGCGGGGGTCGCGCAGGAAGGCGTCGTAAGCGTCGACGACGTGGGTGCGGTCGTGGGGGCCGGTGCGAAGGCCACTGAGGGGGTCGGCGAGAAGGGGGGCGCCAAGGGCGCTGGCCAGCGCCACAAGCGCATCGATGGGGAGACCGCCGCTCTCGGGTCCTGCCACGATGATCGGTCGCTCGCTGCGGTGCAGTGCTTCAGCCGCCTCCTCGAGCGCGGCCCGCCCGGGGGGCATGGATGGGATGTGGGGAAGGGGGCCGGGGGCCGGGCTGGCCACGGGGGCGGGGTGCGCGGTGGGCGGCTCGATCAGGGGCTCATCGAATGGGAGGTTGAGGTGGACGGGACCGGGCAGGGGGGACAGCGATGCCGTCCCGGCCTCACGGGCGGCCTCGGCGAAGAGCTGGGGGGGTGCGTCGGGGGAACCGGGGACGGGGAGGTCGCGCTCCTGGCGAACGCTGACACCGTACAGGCTAACCTGGTCGATGGTCTGGGGGGCGCCGACGTTGCGGAGGCGGAGGGGCCGGTCGGCCGTGCAGACGATGAGCGGGACTCGCGAGAGTTCCGCCTCCACAACGGCGGGGTGGAAGTTGACGGCGGCCGTCCCCGACGTGCAGACGAGCGCCACGGGCCTTCCGCTGGCGCGGGCGAGCCCGAGCGCGAAGAAGGCGGAGGAGCGTTCGTCCAGGTGGAGCCAGGGGCGGATGGCGTCCTGTTCCGCGAGGGCGACCGTCAGGGGCGTGGAGCGGGAGCCGGGTGTGACGCAGGCGTCGCGAACGCCGGCGCGGGCGAGGCCTTCAATGAGGGCGCGGGCGGCAGCGGTGTTGGCAGCGGCGATCACCGCTACGCCCCGTGCAGGGCCTCGAGGAGCGGCTGGAGCTTGAGCTCGGCCTCGGCGAGCTCCCGGTCGGGATCGGAGCCGGCGACGATGCCTGCTCCGGCGTAGAGGAGCGCCTCGCGCCCGTGCAGAAGGGCGGAGCGCAGGGCCACGGCAAAGGCGCCCTCGCCGTTCATGTCCATCCAGCCGATGGGGCCGGCGTACCAGCCGCGATCCATCCCCTCAAGGCGGGCGATGGCCTCGAGCGCGGGCTCGCGCGGCGAGCCGCCCACGGCGGGCGTGGGGTGCATGGCGAGGAGGGAGTCGAGCACGTCCACGCCGGTCGCAGCGCGCCCCTCGATCGGCGTCTGCAGGTGCTGGATACCGGTCATGCGAAGGAGCCTGGGCGCATCGGGCACGGACAGATCCGCGCAGAGCGGATCGAGGGCCTCACGCGTCGCGCGAACCACCAGGTCGTGCTCGCTGCGTTCCTTCTCGCTGGCAAGGAGCGTGCGGGCCAGCGCTTCGTCCTCGTCGGCGTCCCGGCCTCGCGCGCAGGTGCCGGCGAGGCTGAGGGCGCGCACGCGCCCGCGTTCGAGCGACACAAGGAGCTCGGGGCTGGCGCCGACCCAGCTTGAGTCGCCCAGGCGGTACCCGAAGACGAAGCAACCCTCGTAGCGCTCCGCGAGGGCCGTGAGGGTGGCGGCGACGTTGTGCGGTTGGGGGGAGTGGCAGCGCGCCTGGAGGGCGAGCACGGCCTTGCGGTAGCGCCCGGAAGCGATCTCCGAGAGCGCACCGGAGACGGCGGAACGCCAGTGAACGGCATCGGGGCCGGTGCGCTGGTAGCGCGCCGAACCAATTGAGGGCGGCGTGGGCGCCGCCGCGACGCCGGCGATCGCTGCCGCGACGGCAACGGCGACCTCCTCGCGCGTCTGCTGGGGGCGGACGGCGAGCGTCAGGGAGGCGCTCAGGCGGCCACCGCGCAGGGCGACGATGACCTCGGGCAGGACGAAGCGCCAGGCCCCGAAGGCCTCCCAGGCCGGGTCGTGGTGGGGGGAACTGGCGTCGAAGCGGGCGCCGCCGAAGAAGCGCGGACGCGCGAGCGGGTCGACCTCGCCCGCACGCAGCTCGTCGGCGGCCTCGCGCAGGGCCGGGGCGGCGGCCGCCAGTGGCGCGCCCGCAGCCGAACCGAGGTCGAGCGCGCGGCCGAATCCGAAGAGGTGCAGGTCGTCGGAAGGCTGTTCCCAGGAGACCGTTGCGGCGGCCCGAAGCTGTCGTGGACCCCACTCGCGGGCACTGCCAAGCAGCTTGGCCGGGAGCGCAACGGTGGCAAGCCCGGCGCCGTCGTGACGCGAGCGCAGACGCAGCAACTCGCCGGCGAGGTCGAGGGAGGAAGGGCGCGTGGGGGCAGTCTCGATCTCAGTCACGCGAACCGCTTCCAGACCTGCTCATCGCTCTCGCCACATTCCACCGTAGCCAGGTAGGGCGCCCTTCGCCGTGTGTTCGCTCACCGGCCAGCGTCAGAGCGAGGCACTGGTTGACGACCTCAAGGCGCCAGCCGGAGGGCGCGTTGAAGTATACGGCGTCCCTTTCGTACGGCGATGAGGGCCAGAGCGGGCCTCTGTGCGGGGTCTGGCGTACGATCGAGGCACGTCCCGTAGACCCTGCAATCGACTGGAGACCGAGAGTTCCCATGTATCGCACCCTGTATGCACTGCTTGCGCTTGCCCTGCTGTTCTCGCTTGCCGCCTGTGGCGGAGACGAGGAGGAACCCGCCCCGGAAGTAACCGCCCCGGAAGAGGTCTTGACCATCCTCTACTGGCAGGCGCCAACGCTTCCGGGACCGTACCTGTCCGGCGGCTACAAGGACCGGGATGCAGGGGCGATCACCCTTGAGCCACTGGCGCACTACGGCCCGGACGGAGGGCTGGTGCCGGCGCTGGCAACCGAGATCCCGACCATCGAGAACGGCGGGGTCTCGCCGGACCGGCTTTCGATTACGTGGAAGCTGAAGGAGGGGGTGAAGTGGTCGGACGGCAGCGACATGACGGCGGACGACGTGGTATTCACCTGGCGCTACTGCACGGACGAGGCCACGGGCTGCACGGCCGAGGACACCTTCGCCGGCATCGCTGCCGTCGAGGCGCTGGACGAGCACACCGTCAAGGTCACCTTCGAGGAGCCGCGGCCGTATCCCTATGGCGCCTTCGTTAGCGCGGGCTCGCCCGTCATGAGCGCCGCCCAGTTCGCGGACTGTGTGGGCGAAGCCGCAATCGCGTGCGCGGAGAACGTGCGCCCGCTCGGCACCGGACCGTACCGCATCGTCTCCTTCACGCCCGACCAGGAAGCGACCTACGAGCGCAACCCGCACTTCCGCGGCGACAAGCCGTACTTCGACCGGGTTGTCCTGAAGGGCGGCGGCAGCGCGGAAGGGGCAGCGGCGGCCATCCTGCAGTGGGGCATCGCCGACTACGCCTGGAACCTGCAGGTCGAGCCCGAGGTTCTGGCGGAGCTTGAGTCGGCCGGGTACGGGACGGTTGTGTCCGCGTACTCCGACCTCGTCGAGCGAATCGTCGTCAACCAGACGAACCCGGACCCGGCCCTGGGAGACAACCGCTCCGAGTACCTGGACGGGGAAAACCCGCATCCGTTCCTGTCGTTCCACCCGATCCGCCAGGCGATGTCGATGGCCATCGACCGGGACCGGCTGACGGAGCTGTACGGCTTCGCGGGGAAGCCGGAGTGTGACCTGATTGCCGGGCCGGCCCACTACGTGTCGGGAGCGAACAGCGGGTGCCTGACCCAGGACATCGCAGGCGCCAACGCGCTGCTGGACCAACACGGCGTGGTCGATAGCGACGGCGACGGGGTGCGAGAGCATAACGGCATCCCGCTGCGAATCACCTACGTAACCTCAACCAACTCCGTGCGCCAGGCCACGCAGGAGCTCGTTCGCGACTGGTGGCGGGAGATCGGCATCGAGACGGAACTGATCCACCACGACGCGGCCGTCTACTTCGGGGGCGACCCCATCGAAGACAAGGAAGCCACCTACCGGCGCTTCTTCGCCGACGTGCAGATGTACGCGACGGGCGGGGGCATCGAGCCGCAGAACTATCTCTCCGACGCTCGCTGCAGCCACATTCCCACACGCGACAACAACTGGGCGGAGGGGAACGTGGCGCGCGCCTGCAACGCCGAGTTCGACGCGGCATTCGAACAGCTTCCGCCGCTCCCCATCGGCGCGGAGCGGGAGGCGGTGGTGAAGCAGCTCAACGACATCCTCGTGCGCAGCTACGTCGAGATCCCACTGGTGAGCCGGGGGGTCGTCTCGGCGCACGCGAACACGCTGAAGGGCGTCGAATTCAACGCCTGGGACAGCGAGTTGTGGAACATCGCCGAGTGGCATCGCTGATCGAGCCAGCGCTGGCCGTGCGGGCTATCGAGACGCCGATCGGCGCCCTCACGGTCGTCGCGTCGGCGCGGGGCGGCCGGGAGGTGGGGTGGGGCGGCCGGGCCGGCGACGGTGTGGCCGAGCGTGCCGCCGGCGAGCACCTGGAACGGGCCACAGGGCAACTCGAGGAGTACTTCCGTGGCGAGCGCCGTGAGTTCGATGTGCCGCTCGACCTGCAAGGCACGGCGTTCCAGTGCGCCGTGTGGGAAGAGCTGAGTCGCATCCCCTTCGCCGAGACGCGGAGCTACGGCGAGATCGCACAGGCGGTTGGGCGGGTGGTTGGAGCGGCGCGGGCGGTGGGAGCGGCCACGGGCCGGAATCCGGCGCCCATCATCGTGCCCTGCCACCGGGTGGTGGGTGCGGGGGGCGCGCTCACGGGCTTCGCGGGCGGCATCGAGACGAAGCGCGCCCTGCTCGCGCACGAGGCGGAGGTCGCGGGAGGGAAACGCGAAGGCCGGCTGCCCGGCTTCTGAGGGCTTACGCCCCGGCGCTCGACGAGGCGGGACCGGCTCGCTAGGCTGCCGGCATGGGCCGTCGCAAGGGTCGCAAGCGCCGTTCCCGGCGCAACCGGGAAAGCCTGGGCGCGGAGGCGTTGCGCCGCTCCGAGGATCGGCGCCGCCGCCGCCGCAGCGACGACGACTCGTTCGCAAGCGCCTTCGCCGCCGCGCCACCGGACGACAGCCTGCGCGCCGCGCCCTGGCAGTCCGGGCCACGAAGTCTCGTGGCGATGGTGCGGGAAGACCTGGGCCCCGGCGCGAAACCGGCCCTGACCTGCGAGGGCTGCCACGAGTTCGTGCCCGGCGAGACGGGCCGGGGGCGGTGTCTCCACCCCGGCAGCGGCATCCTCGGCCCCTGGCCCGACACGGAAGCGTGCCAGTTCCACGAGCCTCGACGCCGCCGGTAAGGCCCGCGTTCAGGCGGTGAGCCCGCTCACCTGGTAAACTGTTATGGTGGGTTAATAGCCCCAAGATGTGGTAGAGAGGGTCTTGACAGGCCCCCAAGATATAGGCATGCTGCGCTTCCAGCGAGAAGGCGTTAACACCCCTTAACAGTTCGGAGCCGTTATGCGCTGCCCCTTCTGCCACTCCGAGAGTTCCCGCGTAACGGATAGCCGGGGGACCGGCAACGCCGTGCGCAGGCGGCGTGAGTGCGCGGACTGCGGGGAGCGCTTCACCACCCTCGAGACGGTCCTCCGTTCCGCCGTGCAGGTGGTGAAGAAGGACGGCCGCCGCGAGGATTTCGACCGCGAAAAGCTCCTGGCGGGACTGCGATCGGCTTGCGCCAAGCGCAGCGTCTCCGCCGACCAGCTCGACGCCGTCGTGGCCGACATTGAGGGGCGCGTCACCCGCGACGGGCGCCTCGAAGTGCCGTCCACCGTCATCGGCGAACTCGCTGTCGATGCGCTGCGGCGGATCGACCACATCGCCTACATCCGCTTCGCCTCCGTCTACCGCGCCTTCGCCGACCTTGATTCGCTCAAGGACGCGCTCCAGGCGCTGGACGAGGGGCGCGTTCCGTCCATCGAGGAGCGCACCCAACAGCTCGCCTTCTTCGAAGAAGAGGCGCGCGCGGAAGCCGGCTCGCCGGAGCCGACCCCGATCGTGCGGTCTGTGGGATAGCGATGGAGCTTGCAACCCGGGGCGCGGAGCGCTAACCTTCGCGCCCCGAACAAACGTTCTGTACACCGCCAGCCACCTGGAAGCCTTTGGAGGACCCCATGGTTACGACTTCTGAGCCCACTCCCGACACCGGCGCTGGATTCGATCCAACACCGCTCTCGGAGAATGCCGTCGTGGTCATGGAACGCCGCATCGTGGCGCGCGACGACACGGGCGAAGCGATCGAGACGCCCGACCAGTGCTTCCGGCGGGTGGCGCGCAACCTCTCCCAGGCAGAGCTGCGCTACGGCGGCACGGAGACCGACCGCGAGGCCGCCGATCAGGACTTCTATCGGCTGCTCTCCTCGCTCGACTTCCTCCCGAACTCGCCGACGCTGGTGAACGCGGGCCGCGACCTGCAACAGCTCTCGGCCTGCTTCGTGCTGCCGGTGCCCGACTCGATCGACGGCATCTTCAAGGCGATCCGGGATACGGCCGTCATCCACAAGTCGGGGGGCGGCACGGGGTTCGCCTTCTCCCGCCTGCGCCCGGCGAACGACCGCGTGCGCAGCACCATGGGCGTCGCGAGCGGCCCCGTCTCCTTCATGACGGTATTCGATTCAGCCACCGAAGCGATCAAGCAGGGCGGCACGCGCCGCGGCGCGAACATGGGCATCCTGCGCGTCGACCACCCGGACATCGACCACTTCATCGGGATGAAGGCGGACATGACCACGCTCACGAACTTCAACATCAGCGTGGCCGTGACGGACGAGTTCATGACCGCCCTCGCCGAGGATGGCGAGTACAGCCTGATCAGCCCCAAGACAGGCGAGGCCCTCGATCGCCGGAACGCCCGCGCGGTCTGGGAGACGATGGTCAAGAACGCGTGGCAGAACGGCGACCCGGGGGTCGTCTTCATCGACCGCATCAACGGCGGGCGCGCGAATCCCGTGCCGGGGCGCGGTCCGATCGAGTCGACGAACCCCTGTGGCGAGCAGCCCCTCTACTCCTACGATTCGTGCAACCTGGGCTCGCTCAACCTGGCCCACTTCGTGGTCGGGGATCCGGGCGCGAAGGCAGTCGACTTCGAGCGGTTGGGCTCGACGGTGCATCGCTGCGTACACCTGCTCGACAACGTGATCGAGATGAACCAGTACCCGATCGAGGAGATCGAGGAGACCTCGCGCGCCATCCGCCGCATCGGGCTGGGGGTGATGGGCTGGGCGGATATGCTGCTCGAGCTGCGCATCCCCTACGACTCCGAGGAAGCGCTCTCGTTGGCGCGCGAGGTGATGGGCTTCATCCAGCGGGAGGCGGATGCCGCCTCCCACAACCTGGCGGCGGTGCGCGGCAACTTCCCCGAGTGGGGAGAGTCGCTGTATGGGCCGGGCGGTAGCGAGGGGCCGATGCCCCTGCGCAACTCGACGCGCACGACGATCGCGCCTACGGGAACGCTCAGCATCATCGCCAACTGCTCCGGGGGCGTGGAGCCGGTCTTCGCGCTCGCCTTCGTACGCTCGCACTACCTCGACAAGGACGACCCCACCAAGCGAGTCGAGCTGAACGAGGTGAACGAGCACTTCGAGAACGTGGCCCGGAACGAGGGCTTCTACAGCGACGACCTCATCGACTTCCTCGCCCACGGTGGGCACCTGGACGAGCGCAACGACGTGCCCGACTGGGTGAAGGAGGTGTTCGTGACGGCCCACGACATCGCCCCGGAAGCGCACGTACGCATGCAGGCGGCGTTCCAGGAGCACACCGACAACGCCGTCTCGAAGACGATCAACTTCCCCAACGAGGCCACCGTCGAGGATGTCGCCACTGCCTACCAGCTGGCGTACGACACGGGCTGCAAGGGCATCACGATCTACCGGGACGGCTCGCGCGATCTGCAGGTGCTGAAGCACGCCGGCGAGGGCGAGGCGGAGACCGAGGAAGCGGCAGCCGACGCGATCGCCGCGGCGGAGGCGCTGGTGGCGGAGAAGGGCCGGCCCGTGCGCCGCCGCCTGCCGGACGAGCGCCAGTCGATCACGCACAAGTTCCGCGTGGGCGAGCAGGAGGGCTACATGACCGTGGGCCTCTTCGAGGACGGCACCCCGGGCGAGCTGTTCGTGAACGTGAGCAAGCAGGGCTCGACGGTGATGGCGCTGATGGACAGCCTCGCGATGCTGACGAGCTACGCGCTCCAGTTCGGCGTACCCATCTCGGTGCTCGCGAGCAAGATGCAGGGCAGCCGTTTCGAGCCGAGCGGCCCCACGGGCAACCCCCAGATCCCGATCGCGACCAGCATTACCGACTACATCTTCCGCTGGCTCGAGCTGAAGTTCGGCGACCGCGAGCCGGTCGTGCAGCCGACGCTTATTCCGCCGTACGAGGTGGCGGACAGCCATGGTGTGGACGAACCGGCGCTCGCACACGGGAACACGGTACCGAGCGGGGTGGGCTGCCCCGACTGTGGCTCCGTCCTCGAGTACGGCGAGGGCTGCCTGGTCTGCCGGAGCTGCGGTTACAACAAGTGCGGCTAGGGGGCGCTCCGGCGCTCCCCGGGCACGGGTAGAATCGTAGCCGTGGGCCGTCCTTGCGACTCCGGCTACGAACGGCGCTCCACGCGCCCCGGCTGGCCGTCGTGAGTACGGTCGTCCTGCAGCGGGACGTTGCCGCGGGTCTGGAGCGGGTTCACGAACGCATCGCCCGAGCCTGCGAGCGAGCAGGCCGCGACCCCGCCTCGGTGACACTCGTCGCGGTCACCAAGGGGCACCCGGTCGAGGTTGTCCGGGCCGGGTACGAAGCCGGCATCCGGCACTTCGGCGAGAACCGAATCCAGGAAGCGCTTCCCAAGATCGAGGAAGCGACGGCCGCGGGCATCGACGCCTCCTGGCACCTGGTGGGACATCTCCAGTCGAACAAGGCGAAGGCGGCAGCCTCGGCGTTCGACGTGATCCACTCGGTCGACTCCGCACGGCTGCTGGCACGCCTCGACGCGCCCGCGCCCGCGCCTCGCGACGTGCTCCTGCAGGTCAACGTCGCGGCCGAGCCGCAGAAGCAGGGCGTCGCACCCGAGGAGGTCGGCGCGCTGGTCGACGCCGCGCGGGAGGCCACGACCCTCCGCCTTCGCGGGCTGATGACGATCGCGCCCATCGCCTCCGACCCCGGGGAGGTGCGGCCGGTGTTCCGAGCGCTTCGGGTGCTGGCCGAGCGATTCGAACTGCCGCAACTCTCGATGGGGATGACGGACGACTTCGAGGTCGCGATCGAGGAGGGGGCCACGCTCGTGCGGGTGGGGCGCGCCATATTCGGGGAGCGCACACCGTGACGGTCGCCATCGTGGGCGGCGGGGTGATGGGGGAGGCGATCCTGGGGGGCGCCATCGACCGGGGCGTGCTGGCAGCGGAAGAGGTGACGGTCGTGGAATTGCTGGCCGAACGCCGGGCGGCGCTTATCGAGCGTTACGGCGTCGCCGCGACTGGGGAGGCGGGCGACGTGCTCGGGGACGCGAACCTCGTCCTGCTGGCGGTGAAGCCGCAGGAGTTCCGCAACCTGTCCGCGACGCTCGCCGACGATGCGCTGCTTATGTCGATCATGGCGGGGGTCCGCATCGAGACGTTGGCGGCGCACTTCGGACACGACCGCATCGTGCGGGTCATGCCGAACACGCCCGCCGCCATCAACCAGGGGATGAGCGTGTGGACCGCCACCGAGTCCGTCGATGAGGCGCAGCGCGAGACCGTGCGGGACCTGCTCGGGGCGATCGGACGCGAACTGGCCGTCGACGACGAGGGCAAGCTGGACATGGCGACGGCGCTCAGCGGGAGCGGCCCCGCCTACGTGTTCCTCTTCATCGAGGCGCTCATCGATGCGGGCATGGCCATCGGCCTGACGGCCGAGGAGGCGGAAGCAATGACGATGCAGACACTGGCGGGTGCAGCCGCCTACGCGCAGGTCAGCGAGTTCTCGCCCGCCGAGCTGCGGGAGCGGGTCACATCGAAGGGGGGCACGACCGCGGCCGGGCTCCAGGAGCTGGACCGCGGAGAGTTCCGCGAGCTGCTGGCGGCCTGCGTGCGCGCCGCCTGCGAGCGCTCTCGGGAGCTGGGGGCGGCGCAATGAACTCCGCGATCGCCGGCATCCTCAACGCGTTCCTCTACATCCTCATCATCGCCATCGTGGCGCGTGCGCTCCTGAGCTGGTTCCCGATCTCGCGCAGCAACCCGCTCATCCAACTGGTTCACCAGATCACCGACCCGTTGATCGAACCGATCCGCCGCATCATGCCGCGCACGGGCGTGATCGACCTGAGCCCGATGATCGTGATCGTCGTGCTCTGGCTGATGATCATGGTCGTCAACCGCGTCTCGAACTGACGCCCGCCTAGCCGCTAGACCACGATGTTGAGGAGTTTGCCGGGCACGTAGATCACGCGGCGCGGCTCGTTGCCCTCGACCCAGTTGCTCACGCGCTCGCTGGCGAGGGCGCGTTCGCGGGCGTCGTCCTCGCTTGCGCCGGCGGGGAGCGTAAGGCGGTCGCGCACCTTGCCGTTGACCTGCACGACGATCTCGACGGTCTCCTCGACGACGAACGACTCGTTGAACTCCGGCCAGGCCTGTTGGTGGACGCTGTAGGGCTTGCCCCGGCGCTGCCAGAGCTCCTCGGTAATGTGGGGAGCCAGGGGAGCCGTCAGGAGGATGAGCGTCTCGACCGAGCGCTCCCAGGTGGTGGTGTCGACGCCGCCCGTTTCGCGTGCGCGGGTGAGCGCGGTCGTCAGCTCCATGAGCCGGGCGATGGCGGTGTTGAAGCGGGAGCCTTCGACATCGGTCGTGACGTCCCGGATGGTTCGGTGCGTGGCCGCGACCAGCTCGCGGGAAGCGGCGCCATCGCCGCCGTCCGGCGGCGGCTCGGTGGCGACGGTCCAGAGGCGGTTGAGCCAGCGCACGATGCCAGGCATGCCGCTCGGGTTGTAGGGGCCGCCCTGGTCCCAGGGGCCGATGAACATGAGCTGGCAGCGGAAGGCGTCGACGCCGTGCTGCTCCACCTGCTCGTCGGGAGCGACGACGTTGCCGCGGCTCTTCGACATACGGTTGCCATCGGGCCCGACGATGACCCCCTGGTTGAACAGGCGCTTCATTGGCTCGTCGCCCTCGACGATGCCCATGTCGCGCGCCGCCTTCCAGAAGAAACGCGTGTAGAGCAGGTGCATGACGGCGTGCTCGGCGCCGCCCGTATAGACGTCGACCGGGAGCCAGCGGCGCATGGTCTCGGCGGAGAAGGGGCGCTCCGGGTTGTGCGGGTCGACGTAGCGCATCTGGTACCAGCTGGAGCACATGAAGGTGTCGAGCGTGTCCGTCTCGCGGCGGCCGGCGGAGCCGCACGAGGGGCAGTCGACATTCACCCATTCCTCGATCTGGGTGAGGGGAGACTGACCGGTGGGCTCGAAGTGCACGTTTTCGGGGAGGACGACGGGCAGGTCGGTCTCGGGAACGGGCACCACGCCGCAGGCCTCGCAGTGGATCATGGGGATGGGCGTGCCCCAGTAGCGCTGCCGCGAGATGAGCCAGTCGCGCAGACGGTAGGTGGTCGCGCCCGTGCCGGCGCCCTCCGCCTCGGCGTGGGAGATGACGGCGGGGATAGCGTCGCTGGCGGGGGTGCCGTCGAAGGGGCCGGAGTTGATCATGGCCCCGCCCTCGGTGAACGCCGCCTCGAGTGGTCGGCTCACGTCGATCTCGGGGTGATCGAACACGGGGACCACCTCGAGGCCGTGGTCGCGGGCGAAGGCGAAGTCGCGTTCGTCGTGGGCGGGGACGGCCATGATCGCGCCGGTGCCGTAGGTGACCAGCACGTAGTCGGCGATCCAGATCGGGATGCGGGCGCCGTTGAACGGGTTGACCGCGTAGGCGCCGGTGAAGACGCCCGTCTTCTCGCGCTCGGTCGAGAGACGCTCGATCTCGGTCACGCGCGAGGTGGCGGCAACGTAGGCGTCGACGACCTCGCGCTGCTCGTCGGTGGTGATGCGCCCGACGAGGTCGTGCTCGGGGGCGAGGACCATGAAGGTCGCGCCGTACACCGTGTCGGGGCGCGTGGTGAAGACCGACAGCGGTTCGTCGACGCCTTCAACATCGACGGGGAATCGAAGGTTCGCCCCCTCGGAGCGGCCGATCCAGTTGCGCTGCATGGTGGTGACGCGCTCCGGCCACTCCATCCCCCCGAAGTCGAGGAGCTCCTCGGCGTAGTCGGTGATGCGGAAGAACCACTGGGTGAGGAAACGGCGCTCAACGGGGTCGTCTGATCGCTCGCAGAGGCCGTCGAGCACCTGCTCGTTGGCGAGCACCGTCTGACAGCCGGGGCACCAGTTGGCGGCGGCCTCGGCGCGGTAGGCGAGGCCGCGCTCGTACAGCTTCAGGAACCACCACTGCGTCCAGCGGTAGTAGTCGGGATCGCAGGTGACGATCTCGCGCTCCCAGTCGAAGCTGCCACCCATGATGCGCAACTGCTGACGCATCTGTTCGATGTTCCCGTAGGTCCACTCCTTCGGATCGACGCCGCGTTGGATGGCGGCGTTTTCGGCGGGCAGGCCGAAGGCGTCGAAGCCAATGGGGAAGAGCACGCTGTGGCCCTGCATGCGGCGGAAGCGGGCGGCGGCGTCAGGGGGCGTCATGGCGTACCAGTGGCCCGTGTGCAGGTCGCCGGAGGGGTAGGGGAACATCGTGAGCTGGTACCAGGCCGGGCGTTCGTCGTCGTCCCGGGCGCGGTAGATTCCGTCGGCTTCCCAGCGCTCGCGCCATTTCGGCTCGATTGTGTGGGGCTCGTAGCGATCTGCCATGGGGCTCCTCGTTCGGCGGGGCCTCCCGGTCCGTGCGGGACCGGGGGCGGCGGGAAGAAGGGTCGTGTCGGGAGAGGCCTCGCCGGCTAGGCGCCGCGAGGCCGTCGAAGGGCGAGCCTGGAGCCGGGCCGGTTCGAGCGCATTGGGACGATGGTAGCGAAGGCCGTGGTGACGGTCATCCCCCGTCCCGCGACTCGGGGCGCTTGGGGTAGTGCGCGACGAAGAGCGTCTCGAAGTCACGTTCGGGCGAGCACGTCTGGCAGGTGAGGTACCAGACCCAGATGGCGGCGGGGTTGCGGCCGTAACGCTCGCGCGCCATGGCCCGCGTCTCCTTCACCAGACTGCGCATCTGGCCCCAGGGGGCGGGCAGCAGCCGCGTGAAGACGACGCCGCCGGGTGTCACGACTTCGCGCCGCGAGGTGTCGGCGTCCTCCACCTCCAGCATGACCGTGCGACGCAGACGGCCCGGGCCCATGAGCAGCATCGCGTCCTCGGGAACCGTGCCGGCGGCCTCGGCGCGGGCGACCAGCTTGCGGCGGTTCGCCCAGAAACCGACGGGCACGCCGAAGAACGCGGGGATGCCGATGCGGGCGAAGGTGATGTCGCTCCAGTCGCTCTCGACCTCGTGCCACTCGTAGGGGTCGAGGCGGGGGCACTCGCAGGGCTCGGGTTCGGCGCTTGCGCGGGCGCGGCCCTTCCCGGCCTGCTCAACAGGAACGCGACGCCGTTCCTCGGTCATGACGCGTCGGGCGCCAGCGTGCGCGCCACGGCGACGAGCTCGGGCCGCTCGGCGAGGGTGGCGGCGGAGATCACGACGACGGAGTCGAGGCGGCCCTGCCGTTCGACCTGCGCCTCAAGCCAGGCCTCCCCCACGGCCCGGGCGGCGGCGGCCCGGAACTCGGGGCCATCCTCGGCGGAGGCCGCCCCGGCCAGAGTCGCGGCGGCCGCGTCCTGCAGGAGGATGGCGACCTCTTTCGCGGGACGGTTGGGCCAGTCGAGGACGAAGTCGGCCTGGGTGCCGCCCCAGAGCTCGGCGCCATCGCCGGAACCCTGGTAGCTGATGGTGGTCGTGTCGGTCGCCGCGCTCACTGTGACGCCTCCTCGCGGGGTCGGGCGATGCGCAGGGCCTGCGGCAGCTGGTCGAGCAGCTGCTGACGGGCCTGCACGCGCGTCTGTAGCCCCCAGATGTCGATGAAGCCGACCGCCGATGCGTGGTCGAACGCGTCCTCGCGGTCGTAGGTGGCGAGGGCGCGGTCGTAGAGCGATGACTCGGCGCGGCGTCCCGTGACCGTGACGGCGCCACGGTGGAGCCGCAGACGCACCTCGCCGCTGACGAAGCGCTGGGTGCTGGCCGTGTAGGCGGCGAGGTCCTGGTGGTGGGCGCTGAACCAGAGCCCGTCGTAGATGAGCTCGGCGTACTCGGCGGAGAGCTGCCGCTTCAGCCGCTGCTGCTGCCTTGAGAGCGTCATCGTCTCGAGCGCGCGGTGGGCGGCAAAGAGGATGGTGGCGGCGGGCGCCTCGTAGATCTCGCGGCTCTTGATGCCGACGAGGCGGTCTTCGATGTGGTCAACGCGGCCCACGCCCTGCTGACCGCCGAGGTCGTTCAGACGCTCCACGAGCGTGACCGGGTCGAGGGACTCGCCATCAATGGTGGTGGGGAATCCCTTCTCGAAGCCGATCTCCACGTCGACGCCCTCGGCCGGGGCGTCCTCGGGGGCGATCGTCCAGACGTAGGCATCGGGTGGGGGTGCGGACCACGGGTCCTCAAGTACTCCCGCCTCGACGCTGCGGCCCCAGATGTTCTCGTCGATGCTGAACGAGCCTTTCACCTCCCAGGCGATGGCGATGTCGTGCTCCTGGAGGTACTCGATCTCGGCCTCGCGCGACATCGCCTCCTCGCGGGTGGGGGCAACGATGGCGAGGGCCGGGTCGAGCGTGCGGATGCCGACATCGAAGCGGACCTGGTCGTTCCCCTTGCCCGTGCAGCCGTGGGCGACGGCGACGGCGCCCTCATCGTGGGCGACATCGACGAGCAGCTTGGCCATGAGCGGTCGCGCCAGGGCCGTGGCGAGGGGGTAGGCGTCCTGGTAGAGGGCGCCGGCAGCGAGGGCGGGGAAGGCGAAGTAGCGCAGGAAATCCTCGCGCGCGTCCTCGACGATGACTTTGGCCGCGCCGGCGGCGAGGCCGCGCTCTTCGAGCACCGCCTGCTCGCGGCTCATGCCCACGTCGATGTTGAGGGCGACGACGTCGTAGCCGCGCTCCTTGGTGAGCCAGGTGATGGCGGTGGTGGTGTCGAGGCCGCCGCTGTAGGCGAGAACGAGTTTGGGCACGCGGGCCTGCCTTTCGGTCTAGTCCCCCAAAGCGTAGCGCGCTCGCCGCTCGCGCGGCAGTCAGGCCACCCGGCGAAGCACCGTCCAGGCGCCCAGCGTGCTCACCAGCGCAACTACGACCAGCACGAACACGACCACGCCGAGGGCGGTCGGGAGGACTCCCGCAAGAGCGAAGGGGGTGAAGGCGAGGCCAATGGCGCCCGCCGCTACGCTCCCGAGAACGAGCGTCGCGGGCGGGGCGATGGCGGCCTCGGCGGCCCGCGCGTCGAGCAGCAGGCGCAGACCGACCCCCGCGACGGCAATGGCCGCGAGCGTGCCCACAGCGAGCAGCAAACCTGTTACGAGGTCGCTAACCGGATCGCCTCCTCGAGGATGTCGCAGGCGCGGTCGATCTCGTCGTCCTCGACGATGAGGGCGGGCATCAGGCGGATGCGGTCGGGACGCACGTTGTTCACGAGCAGGCCGCGCTCGCGACAGAGCGTGACGACGCCGGCAGCGGCCTCGCTGGAGAGGCTGACGGCCAGGAGGAGGCCACGGCCGCGCACCTCGGTGACGGCCGGCAGGCTGTCCTCAAGTGCGCGGAGGCGGGCGACGAGCCGGTCGCTGGCGCGGCGGGCAGCGGCGAGCACGTCGTTCTCGAAGATGTGGCGCAGCACAGCCACCCCAGCAGCCGTCGCGACCGGGTTCGCGCCGAAGGTCGTGCCGTGGTCCCCCGGAACGAGGTGCCCGGCGAGCTCCTCGCGGGCGAGGACGGCGCCGATGGGGAGTCCCCCGGCCAGGCCCTTCGCGGCGCACATGATGTCGGGCTCGATCCCGTCCTGGTCGTGCGCCCAGAAGGTGCCCGTGCGCCCGATGCCGGACTGGATCTCGTCGAGGATGAGGAGGAGCCCGTTCTCGTCGCACCAGTCGCGGACGCCCTGCAGGTAGCCGGGAGCGGGAACGTTCACGCCGCCCTCGCCCTGGATGGGCTCCATGAGGACGGCGACGGTGTTGTCGTCGGTGGCCGCGCGGAGGGCGTCGAGGTCATTCCAGGGGACGTGCGTGAAGCCGCCGGGCATGGGCTCGAACGGTTCGCGGTAGCGAGCAGTGCCCGTGGCCGCAAGGGCGCCGAGGCTGCGTCCGTGGAAGCCGTCGTTCATGGCGATGATGCCGTGGGCGCCGCCCCGCTCGTCGTGCCCGTAACGGCGCGCAATCTTGATGGCGGCCTCGATCGCCTCCGCCCCCGAGTTGCAGAAGAAGACGCGGTCGAGGGGCGAGTTCTCGACGAGCAACTCGGCCAGTTCGATCATGGGTGTCGTGTAGTAGAGGTTGGAGACGTGGATGAGGCGCTCCGCCTGGGCCGCAGCCGCGGCAGCCACGGCCGGGTGCGAGTGGCCCAGCGAGGTAACGGCAAGGCCGCCGACGAAGTCGAGGTACTCGTTCCCCTCGCTGTCCCAGACGCGCGAGCCTTCACCGCGCTCGAGCACGATCGGCTGGCGGCCGTAGTTCTGGAAGAGGTACTTGCTCTCGCGTTCGATCCACTCGCTCATGGCGGTTCGGCTCCTGTCCGGGGTTAGTCTCTGTCGGGATGGCGATTGTACGCCGCGCTGCTGTACGGGCCTGCGGCTACGGGGCGGCGGGGGGGAAGACCGTGCCGCGCCCCTCACGGTCGAGGAGGGCGCCGGGCACGCGTCCGTCGATGATGTGGCTGGGGACTCCTAGGCCGGCGGCGAGGAGGCAGGCGTCCGTCTTCGGGATCATGCCGCCGGCGATGACGCCGCGCTCGCGCAGGTCGCGCACGGCGGCGGCATCGAGCTCCGGGACGACGGCGCCATCCTCGCCGCGCACACCCTCGACGTCGGTCAGGAACACGAGCTCGCGCGCGTCGACGGCACGGGCGACCCAGCCGGCGGCCTCGTCGGCGTTCACGTTCACGAGCTGGTCGGCGTCCTCGCCGGGGACGAAGCCGACCGGGCTGACAACGGGCACGAAACCCGCATCGCGCAGGGCGAGCACCGCCTCCGGGTGGGCGGCCACGGGCGTGCCCACGAAGCCGAGTTCGGGGCGGCGTTGCTCGCACTCGAGCGTGCGTCCGTCGGCGCCGGAGAGGCCGGCGGCGCGGACGCCGGCGGCGTTCAAGGCGGCGACGATGCGCTTGTTCACGAGGCCGGCGAAGACGGCGACGATGACCAGCAGGGCGCGCTCATCGGTAGCGCGCAGACCGTCGATAAAGCGGCTCTCGATACCCATGGCGTCGAGCCAGCGGCTGGCCTCGGCGCCGCCACCATGGACGACGATCGGGCGGGCGCCGTCACGGTCGAGGGCGGCGATGTCGCGGAAGGTCGTGTCGGCGGCTCCCAGCGTGCTGCCGCCCACCTTGATGACGAGGGGCTGAGTGTCGCTCACGTCGTGTAGTCGGCGTTGATGCGGATGTACTCGGCGGTCAGGTCGCAGGTCCAGCCGGTAGCGCTCGATTCACCCGCCCCGAGGTCTACCGCGATCGTGACCTCGTCGCCGGACATGGCGCGCGAGACTTCGGCCTCTTCGTAGGGGATGGGCACGGTGCGCTCGAAGAGGCGGTGGCCACAGACCGTTACGGTCACGGCTTCCTCGACGATCGCGACCTCGGAACGCCCAATGACGCCGACGATGCGTCCCCAGTTGGGGTCGGCGCCGTGCACGGCGGTCTTGACCAGGGGGGAGGTGCCGATGTCGCGCACGAGCCGGCGGGCGTCGGCATCGCTGGCAGCGCCGCTGACCGTGACCTCAATGAGCCGGGTGGCGCCCTCGCCATCGCGGGCGATGGCCTTCGCCAGGTAGATGCAGACGGTATCGAGGGCTTCGCGGAAGTCCGCGTAGTTGTCGCTGTCCGGGGTGATGGGGTCGCCGCCGGCGGCGCCGTTGGCAAAGAGCAGGACGGTGTCGCTGGGGCTCGTGTCGCCATCGACCGTGATGAGGTTGAAGCTGCGATTCACCGACTCGGCCAGGGCAGCCTGGAGCGTGTCCTGGTCGATCGGCGCGTCGGTCGTGAGGTAGGCGAGCATGGTCGCCATGTTGGGGTGGATCATGCCGGAGCCCTTGGCGCAGCCGCCGAGGGTGTAGGGGCCGAAGCGCACGGAGCAGTGCTTGGGCACGAGGTCGGTGGTCATGATGGCGCGGGCAAATTCGGGGCCGGACTGTGCGGACAGTTCCACCGCTTCGATGCCGGCCTCGATCTTGTCCATGGGCAGGTAGTGGCCGATGACGCCGGTGTGACAGACGAACATGGCCTCGGCGGGGATCCCCACCTTCTCCGCGGCGAGCTCGGCCATCCGGTTGGCGTCGCGGATGCCGCGTTCGCCGGTGCTGTCGTTGGCATTGCCGCTATTGACGACAACCGCCCGACCCTGGCCCCCGGCCAGCCGCTCGCGGTCGACGTCGATGGCGGCGCCGTGCAGGCGAGTCACGGTGAAGACACCCGCGGCAGCGGCGGGGTGGTCGGAGAGAAGGATGCCGAGATCGAGCTTCCCCTCGCCGAAGGTCTTGATGCCGGCGAAGGCGGCTCCGGCACGGTACCCGACGGGGCTGGTGGCGCTGCCGGTAGGGTCGAACGCGGTGATCACGGGTAGAGGGCGGGGCGATCGAGCCCCGCTGCCTGCGGCAGCCCGAACATGAGGTTCATGTTCTCGATGGCGCTGCCGGCGGCGCCTTTCATGAGGTTGTCGAGCACGCCCACGGCCACGAGCGCGCCGTTGCGCTCATCGATCGTGGGGTGAACGAGGCAGTCGTTGCTGCCGTAGGTGTGCTTCGTGTGGGGAGGCGCGTCGGTGACGGAGGTGAAGGGCGCATCCGCGTAGAAGTCGCGGTAGAGCGCCAGGACCTCGGACTGCGACACGTCCTCGGCGAGGGGGGCGTAGCAGGTCGAGTGGATGCCGCGTGTCATGGGGACGAGGTGGGGAACGAAGGTGACGGCCACCTCGGGACCCTCACGCAGTCGCGACAGCTCCTGCGCCATCTCGGGCTGGTGGTTGTGATTGGCGACCCGATAAGCGGAAACGTCCTCGTTGACGTCGCTGTAGCTGAAGCCGCCGCCCGTGCCGCGCCCGGCACCGGAGATGCCCGACTTGGCATCGACGAACACGCGGGGCTCGACAATCCCCGCAGCGACCGCCGGGGCCAGCGCGAGGATGGTGGTGGCGGGGTAGCAGCCGGGGTTGGCGACCAGGTCCGCGTTCGCAATCTCACCGGCGTGCAGCTCGGCGAGGCCGTAGACGGCGCGGTCGAGCAGGGCGGGGGCGGGGTGGTCCTTGCCGAACCACTCGGCGAACGCCTCGGGCCGGCGCAGGCGGAAGTCGGCGGCGATGTCGATGACGCGCACACCCTGCTCCACGAGCGGGGCGCAGGCCTCGGCGCTCGCGCCCGTGGGGAGGGCGGAGAAGACGACGTCGACCTCCGCCTCCAGCTCGCTCGTGATGGGGAAGTCCGCATAGGCGGCGAGATGGGGGAAGGCCTCGCCGAGCTGCTGGCCGGCGAGCGATCGTCCCGTGGCAGCGACAAGCTCGGCCTCGGGGTGGTTCCAGAGCAGACGCGCCGCCTCCATCCCGGCGAAACCGGTGACGTTGATGATGCCGACGCGAACTGTCATGTCAGCAATTCTCTCGCCTCACGCGGGCACGCGCGAACGCGCATCACACGGGCGCGATAGGATGCCCGCCATGTCGCTCGAACTGACCTTCATCGGCACCGGCAACGCCTTCGCGGCGGGCGGGCTCTGCTGGAACGGATTCCTCGCGAACCAACGCTACCTCTTCGAGGCGCCCCCGCAGGCCCTGATGGCGCTCCACCGCGTCGATGTCGACCCGAACGCGGTCGAAGCGGTGGTGCTGAGTCACCACCACGGCGATCACTTCCTGGGGATGTCCTCGCTGCTGCTCCACTGGAAGCACATGGGGCGCGAAACGCCCGTCACGATCGTGGGGCCGCCGGAGACGGCGCGGCTTGCGCGCGAGATCGGCGAGACGGTCTACCCGGGACTGTTCGAGAGCGACTTCGGCATCGAATGGCGCGAGCTCGTCGCGGGCGACTCGGCCACGGTGTGCGACCTGACGGTCGAGGCGGTGGCGGTCGAGCACGACGACCGCCTCTCCCTCAACCTCGGCTACCACGCACGGCTGGATGGCGAGCGGTTCGCCTACACCGGCGACACGCGCCTGTGCGACAGCGTGCTCGACCTGGCCCGGGGAGCGGACGTGCTCATCTCGGAGTGCGCTTCGCGGGACATCCCCATACCCGTCCACATGAACCTCGTCGACGACATTCCCGAAGTCCACGCGGCGCTGTCCGAGTCCGCGAAGCTGGTCCTGACCCATGTGACCCCGGACGTGGAAACGGACCTGCCACGGACCTTCGTGGCGAAGGACTACGAGACGTACCGCTTCTAGTGTCCGGGGCGTCGCGGAAAGGGCTGTGCCATGGGTTGTTGGCGTTCATGGGCTTTGGGGCGTGAGCGTCAACATGACGCCCTGCGGGAGTGACAGGTGGGCCGATGGCGTCCGTCTACTCGCAGAGCTCTCCAGTCCCGGCCAGTCCCGGCACTACCTCCCAAACTCGGTAAAGAGGGCAACCGCAACGACTAATGCGAAGAACCAGAGCACGATCGAGCTGCCACAAAGCCCAGCGGCCAGAGCACCCGACCACCATCGCCGCCAAGCTCCGAAAGGGCCGACCAGCGGGAACGCAATAGCGAGCAAAAGTAACCCGACCGGAAGCCCAATCCGAAGGCCATCACCAGGCTCGCTGTCTGGGAGAAGAAGAGTTCCTGACAGACCCAGCACCCACGTCATCGCGGCGCCAGCGATGGCGGCTACCAGTAATCTGCTCACGGCTGCGAAGCTACCACACCGCACGACGTCGAAACGGACCCGCAACGGCCCTTCGTGGCGAAGGACTACGAGACGTACCGCTTCTAGCGGCGCCAGGGGCACCCCGCAAACGCCTGCGCTAGAATCCCGCCCATGGCACATCGACTTCGCGGAGCCGCGGCCATTACGGGCCTCGGCATTACGCCCATGGGGCGCATCTACGGGAAGAGCTCGACCGATTTCGCGGTCGATGCCGTACGCCTCGCCATCGCCGATGCCGGCCTCGACAAGTCCGACATCGATGGTCTCCTGATTAACGCGGGCATCACCGGATTCTCCGGCGGGGGCGTCAGCCTGCAGCTGCAGAACGTGCTCGGCATGGGCAATCTGCGCCTGCTGAACCACATGAACGCGGCCGGATCGACGGCGGCGCAGATGGTGCAGTACGCGACGATGGCGATCGACGCGGGCATGGCCAAACACGTCGTCTGCGTATTCGCGGACGCACCCCTCCAGCAGGGTGGCTCCTCGGCGGCGGCCTACGGCAACGCGGGTCGGCGCGCGGGACCGAGCGGCATCCTCGGGCTCTCGGCGGGAGCCGGACACTTCGGCGCGAACACCGCCTACGCCCTGGCCGCCAGGCGCCACATGTCGCTCTACGGCACGACCCAGGACCAGTTCGGCGCGATCGCCGTCGCCGAGCGCGCGTGGGCGACCATGAACCCGCACGCGAAGATGCAGGATCCCCTCACGCTCGAGGAGTACCACGCTTCCCGCTGGATCGTGGAACCGCTGCACCTGCTGGACTGCTGCCTCGTCTCGAATGGAGCCGTGGCCGTCATCGTCAGTCCGCCCGACCAGGCGAAGGAGATGCCGCAGCCGCCGGTGTGGGTGTGGGGCATGGGCCAGGGCCATCCGGGCGACGCGCGACGCGCGGGCGACTCGGCGGAGACGGAGACAGGCGCGCGCCTCGCCGCGGAGACGGTATTCCGCATGGCCGGTGTCGGTCCCGAGGACATCGATGTCTGCGAGCTGTACGACTGCTACACGTACACCGTGCTCGTGACACTGGAGGACTACGGCTTCTGCAAGAAGGGCGAAGGCGGTGCCTTTGTCGAGGACGGCAAACTCGGTCCGGGCGGTTCGCTGCCGACGAATACGGGCGGCGGGCAGCTCTCGGCGTATTACATGTGGGGCATGACGCCCCTGAGCGAAGCTGTCATCCAGACACGAGGACAGGGCGGTGAGCGCCAGGTCGACAAACACGACCTCGTCCTCGCGACGGGCAACGGCGGGGCGCTGAGCTACCACGCGTCGCTCATCCTGAGCCCCCACCAGAACTGAGGGGGCACGAGATGGCCGACAGCGCACCCGTCAAACCCGTCTCCCAGCCCGATGAGCTGACGGAACCGTTTTTCGCCGCCGGCGAGGAAGGACGCCTGCTGCTCGCCACCTGCGCCGCCTGCGGCGAAGTGCGCCTCCCCACCTCCCCCACCTGCCCGATCTGCCTGGGCGAGGGGTTCGAGTGGAACGAGGTGAGCGGTCGCGGCACGGTCTACACATTCGCGATCATGCACCAGCGCTACCACCCCGCCTGGGAGCCCGATCTGCCCTACAACATCGCCGTGGTGGAGTTGGACGAGGGGCCGCGCATGCCCGCCAACGTCATCGGCGTGGAGAACGACGACATCGTCGTGGGGATGCCGGTGGAGGTGGCCTGGGAGCGCGAAGGGGACGCCCCCGTCCCGCGCTTCCGGCCCGTGGCCTGACGCCGATGGCGCCGGGGGCCCTCAGCCTTGTCCTCTGGGCGACCGACCTTGATGGCTTCGCGACGTTCCTGACGGACGTGGCGGGCGCCACCCTGCGGACCCGCCACCCCGGCTTCGCAGCGCTCACGCTCAATGAGTCCGAGATCCAGCTTCACTCGGACGAGTCCTATCCCGGGCACCCGTGGCGCGAGGCGCTCGCCAGCGAGGGAGCGGCGCGAGGCATCGGGGCGGAGGTGCGGATGTGGGTGGAGGGGGTGGACGCGCGACACCAGAAGGCGGTCGAGATGGGCTACGTCAGCATCCAGCGGCCACACGACGATGGCGTAGC
Source organism: Tepidiformaceae bacterium (assembly GCA_965214395.1). Lineage (GTDB taxonomy): Bacteria > Chloroflexota > Dehalococcoidia > Tepidiformales > Tepidiformaceae > UBA2991. The sequence goes on along the minus strand of OZ243954.1, from coordinate 1,953,530 downwards.
GCGAAGCTGCCAGATTATGGGGCCGGACGGGTACTTCTTCACCCTCTGGGAACCGCCGATTGGCGGCTCGTAGGGAGACCGGGAGCTACCAGGCGGTCCAACCCCCATCCACGAGGATGGTCTGGCCCGTCACGAAATTGCTGGCGTCGCTGGCGAGGAAGATGACGGCCCCGGCAAGCTCGTGCGGCTGTCCCCAGCGGCCCATCGGGGTGCGCTCCTCGATAAAGGCCTTGCGCTCGGGGTCCTCGTAGAGGGGGCGGGTCAGGTCGGTCTCAAAGTAGGTGGGGGCGAGGCCGTTCACCTGGACGTTGGCGGTCGCCCACTCGATCGCGAGCACCTTCGTGAGCTGGTCGATGGCGCCCTTGGAGGAGGCGTAAGCGGCCTGGTTGGGCAGGGCGACGCTGCCGAGGATGCTGGAGACGTTGATGACCTTGCCCGAGCCCTGCTCGACGAAGCGCCGTCCGGCGGCCCGGGCGCCGTTGAAGTAGCCCTTCAGGTTGGTCTGGATGACGAAGTCGTACTCGTCGGGGGTTATCTCGAGCGCGGACTTGCGCACGTTCGTGCCGGCGTTGTTCACGAGGATGTCGAGGCGGCCCAGCCGTTCGACGGCGGCCGCGACTAGCGCCTCGCAGGCGTCAGACGAGGTGACGTCGGTGGGGACGGCGATGGCGCGTCGTCCGATCGCCTCCACCTCCTCGACGAGGCTGTCGAGCTCGGGCGTGGTGCGGCTGGCGAGCGCGAGGTCGGCGCCGGCGGCGGCTAGCGCCAGGGCCATGGTGCGGCCGAGGCCACGTCCCGCGCCCGTCATGATGGCGACCCGGCCGGTGAGGTCGAAAAGCTGCGTACCGCGCAGCTCGGGGCGGTCGTCGTTGGCGCTCATTCGTAGCGAAGGGCCTCGGCCACGGCCACCCGCGACGCGCTCTGGGCGGGAAACCAGGTCATGATCATCGACGCTCCGAAGGCGATTCCACAGATAACGATCAGTTGCAGCCAGGGAACGATGAAGTCAGCGCCCTCCGAGGCGTCTCCGATGCCACCCGAGGTGAACAGCACCCATGATAACGAGACGCCAAGCACGGCCCCGAGCGCAATCCCGGAGAGGGCGACGAACCCGGATTCGAAGATGAAGCTGAGGGCGACCATCGAGCGCTGGTAGCCGATGGCGCGCAGCATCCCGATCTGCTGGCGACGCTCGACCACCGCCCGGAAGGCGACCACGCCGAGGGCGGCGATGCCGATGATGAGACCCAGCCCCATGAAGCCCTGGAAAAGCAAGAGGAAGCCCTGTGAGGCCGCCCGCTGATCGTCGAGCAATTTCTGGAACGACTCGGCCGAGGCCTGGGGGAGGCTGGACTCGATGGATTTGGCGAAGGCGTCCTGGTCTATGCCGTCGACGGTCTTGATGACGAAGCGCTGCGAGTCGGAGTCGGGGAAGGCTGCGACGGCGGTATCGCGCTGCACGATGATGCCGTTCCAGAAGATGTCGCCGGGATCGTCCATCTGCCCGATGACGGTGACTGTCGTGTTGAGGTCAGTGCCGGGGGCGTGGAGGTGAAGGTCGAACGGCTCGAAGCCCTCCCCCACAAACGCAGCATCGAGCTTGAGCAGGTCGACCTCGGAGAAGTCGCCGCCCTCGCCGGTGAGGTTGCCGGGGATGACGGCGAGGGTGGGGTCGCTGGCCACCGCCCTCCAGACCTCTTCGTCGCTCCCGTAGCCGGCAGCGCGTCGCTTCAGTTCGAATTCGTTGGCGCCGAAGAACGCCTCGTCGGCGCCAATGACGGTGTAAGTGCCGGCGTAGCCCGGCGCAGACGGGTCAACGGGGTTATCGACAAATATCTCGGTCTCGCCCGCAAACGCGATGCGTTGCTCGCTCACGGCGACGATGGGAGAGGTATCGACTCCCCGCTCCTGCAGCGCCCCTACGAGATCGTCGGTGCGGTTGTTGTTGTTGACGAAGACGATGGTCTCGAAGCCGCCCTTGGCATCGTCGGAGAGGAAGATGTTGTCGAAGTTGTCGTTCACGGTGGAGAACATGACCAGGGAGAAGGTAATGAGGCCGATCATCATGATCGTCATGCCGGTACGCATGCGGGCCGTTAGCGGGTAGGCGACCGCCGTCTTGACGGCCGGGACGATGCGGCCCAGGCGTGAGCCCAGGCTCGCGATGGGCGGGAGGAGGATGTCGGCGTTGTAGACGATGAGGAAGGCGCCGCAGGCGACCATGACGATGCCGCTGAGGAAGAAGAGCTCGGGACCACCTTCCAGGTCTCCGATGATGAAGTCGAGGGCGCCCGCGGGCGAGACGTACCAGAAGGCAAGGAGCAGAGCGGCGAGCACCGTGAACGAAGCACGCTCGGCCACGCGGAAGTAGCGCAGGGTGAAGGCGGCCCAGCCAAACGCGAGCGAGACGCCGGCGGCAAAGAAGAAGTAGCTGTTCGAGGAGAACGCCCACTCCATGAAGAGGGCGGCGAGAGCCAGACCCATGACTCCAAACCCGGCTCCCCACGCGATGGGGCGGTCGCGGTCCTGCGACGCTATCAGCACGAGGCCGATGGGGGGCAGGAGGATGCCGAGGATGATGAGCCACAGCCTGGGCTGGGGGTTGCGGTCGCGCATGACGCGCACGACCAGCAGCGCGACCAGGTAGAAGGGGATCAGGGGAACGAGCGAGAGGGGCCAGAGGGGTATGCGCTGCCCGGGGAGGCGCTCGTTCCGCGGCGCGCCGAAGTTGTGGCGGCGGAGCACGAACAGGAACGGGCCCACGAGTCCGAAGAGCAGGGCGATCGTGAACAGGGGAGCAAGGTCCGGCAGGCGGTAGAGCGCGAAGACGCTCACGGCAACGGCCCCGCCGGCTACGGCGGCGTTCAAGACGGCGCGGGCGTAGCCCCGCCAGGTAGCCGCCTCCGGGTTCGTCACAATCGGCTCGGGCAGGTCGCGGATGGCGGAGACGATGTTAAGGCGGCTGGCGCGCACTGCTGCCAGGAAGATGACGATGAAGGTGGAGATGACGCCGAGGCAGAAGGCGACGGCCAGGCTGCGGGGCGTGAGGTTTGTGCGCAGCTCCAGGCCCAGCCCCGCCTCGGCAAAGGCGTTGATGAGGCCGACCATGCCGAAGGTCACGAACACGCCGGCGAAGAGGCCGACGATGGCCGCCCCGAGGTCGTAGCCCATGCCCTCGGCGAGGAACGACTCGACAAGGTGGCGGCGCTTGGCGCCAACGGCGCGGGCCATGCCCATCTCCGGCTTCCGCTCGGCCGCGAGCATGATGAAGATCAGGAAGATGAGGAGGATGCCTGCAGCGATCGAGAAGAGCCCGAAGATGATGAAGACAGTCGTGAAGACGCTGCCGACGAGCCTGGCGATTTCGATTGCGTCCTTTTTCAGGGGCACCACCTCGTAGGGCGTGCCATCGATGACCTCGTTGAGCTTCTCCTCGACCACATCCGACCGCTCCAGGCCGTCTTTCACGCCACCAGCGTTCGTGACGACGACGGCGTAGGCGATGTCATCGCGGCCAATCACTTCCGCGAGGAACTCGAAACTGACGGCGCCGCCGGGAACCTCCGAGGCGCCAACGTCGAAGGTGCCGCTCAGGAAGCTGTTCGGCGCGATCGCTGCGACCACCACCTCCACGGGATAGCCCTGGTACAGGAGGACGAGCGTGTGGCCGACTTCGGCATCGATCTCGCCGGCCAGATCCTCGTTGAGCACGATCTGGTTGCCGGTGACCGTCACCACGTTCCCGTCGAGGTCGCGCAGCGAGCCAAAGGGGGCCGCGGCATCGGTGTCGTAGGCGACGACCGTGGCGGAAGACTCGTTGAGCTGGGTTGCCGTGTTCACCACGGGAAGCGTCTCCAGCAGGATGGGGAGGAACCCGTCGATGTCCGGGTCGCCGGCGAACCGCGCCTCCCAGGCCGCGACGTCCTCAAGGGGAATGACCCGCTCGTCCTCGGGGCGGGGGGACCCCTCCTCGTCCCAGACGATGAGCATGTCCGTCTCACCGGTCAGTTCGTAAATGTCGTCGGTGACCGTGCTGGAGACGGTGTCGCCGGTGCCGAAGGCGGCGGTCATGATGACGGTCGCCAGCATCAGGCCGAAGATGATGAGGGTGGTCTGCGCCCGGCGGCGGGGGATGTTGCGCAGGCCCGTCTTGAACATGACGGGGTTGCGAAAGGCCACCCACGCCAGCAGGGCAAAGATGAGGACGGTGACCAGGACCACCCAGAAGGCGATCACGTTCATGGAGACGCCGAAAAGTTCTTCCATGGCTGCGGGCTACGCCGGGGCCGGGGCGAGGGGGCGGATGGCTTCCTCGCGTTCGATGAGGCCGTCGGCCATGTAGATCGTGCGGTGGCAGCGTGCCGCGACCTCGGGCGCGTGCGTGACGATGACCTGGGTCTGGTCCGAGTTCGCGTTCAGTTCGACGAGCAGGTCCATGATGCCGCCCGCGGTCGCCGAATCGAGGGCGCCGGTGGGCTCGTCCGCCCACACGATCGAGGGGCTGTTAACGACGGCGCGGGCGACGGTGACGCGCTGGCGCTGGCCGCCCGAGAGCTGGCCCGGACGGTGATTGGCGTAGTCGCGGAGCGCCACCCGTTCGAGCGCGGAGAGGGCGAGCTCTCGGGCGTCGCGAGGCCTCGTCCCGGAGACGATGAGCGGCAGCTCAACGTTCTCGACGGCGGAGAGGACGGGAAGCAGGTTGTAGGTCTGGAAGACGAAGCCCATGCCCTGGGCGCGGAACTCGGTCTTCTCGTTGTCCGCCATACGGGTGATGTCCTCGCCGTTGATGAGCACCTGCCCCGAGTCGAAGGAATCGAGGCCCGAGAGGCAGTTCAGCAGCGTCGTCTTCCCGCAGCCGGAGGGACCCATGACGGCGACCATTTCGCCGCGAGGCACCAGCAGGTCGACGCCCCGCAGCGCCTGGACCTGGACCTCGCCCGTGTCGTACGTCTTCACGACACCCCTGGCGTCGATAACCAGGTCCGCTCGCCCGTCAACAGTCATTGCAACTCCCATGACACCACTGTGTCAGGCGCCTACACGAGCTTGGACCCACCGCTGCCCACGGGCAAGTACCGGGACGTTCGCAGGGTGCGCGGACGGTGGCGGACCCGCACAATGTGGCCGGGAGCAGGGCATGAGCGAAAGCGAAGAGGCGACACCCGAGATCGCGCCCGCGCACACCGATGTGCGGGCTGACTACAGCACGAGGGATCTCGCGCTCGTCGTGGGGCTGGGCGCCGTGGCCATCATCGCGGGCACGGTCCTCGGCCTCGTCTACACCACCTGACAACCTCGCTTGCATCTCCTTGCGAAGCGCCGCCGAGGGTGCTTGCCGCGGAGTATGATCGCTGCATGAACAGCACCCGTATCGCCCGTGGCGATCCCCTGTTGTTGCGTGTCACCAAGTACGACGGGGAAGCGCACTGGATCCAGCACCTGCGCGTCCTCTCGGACGACGGGTCACTGCTGCGGGCGCACGGGCCAGCGGGGAGCCCCATCTTTACCAGCCGGGGCGAGTTCCGCTCCCGCTACGACAGCTTCGTCCACTTCTGGCGGGACCGCTGGTACAACGTTTTCCGCCTGGCCGAGCCGGGCGAGGAGACCGCCCTCTGGTACTGCAACGTGACCACGCCGCCCCAGTTCGAGGACGGCGAGATTCGCTACATCGACCTCGATCTCGATGTGACGGTACGGGCGAGCGGGACCATCGAACTGCTCGACGCCGACGAGTTCGAGGCGCACCGGCTCAAGTATGGCTATCCGGAAGATGTCGTGGCCCACGCGCAGGCAGCCGTGGGCGAGCTCTCCGCGTTGGCCCAGCGCCACCAGTTCCCGTTCGACCTGTAGCCCCTCCCCCGGTGGGGCGGGAGGCGATACGCTTGGGCAGTGACTGAGAACACGACGCTCCGCGATCGCGTTGGCGCGCTCGTAACCGAGGCGGCGCAGGCGGCCATCGCGGCGGGCAGCCTGCCGGACATCGCCCTGCCGGACGAAGTCATCGAGCGACCGAGGGATCCGGCAAACGGCGACTACGCCAGCTCGCTGCCGCTGCGGCTCGCGCGCTCGGCGATGATGCCGCCGCTTGCCATCGCTGAGGCGATCGCCGCGCACCTGCTCGCGGGCGAGGTCATCGACGCGCCCCGGATCGCGCCTCCCGGCTTCATCAACCTGAGCCTCGCCGAGCACTTCGTGCAGGGCGAGGTCAACCGCATCATCGAGGAAGGCCCCGCTTTCGCCGACAGCGGCCTCGGCGCGGGCAAACGGGCACAGGTCGAGTTCGTCTCGGCCAACCCGACCGGCCCCCTGCACGTCGGGAACGGACGCGGGGCAGCCATCGGCGACACGCTCGCGTCGGCGCTGGGGGCGGCAGGGTACGAAGTCGAGCGCGAATATTATGTGAACGACGCGGGCACGCAGACGGACGTGTTCACGGAGACGCTCTACGCGCGCTACCAGCAGCAGTTCGGGCGCGACGTGTCCATTCCGGAGGGCGGCTACCCCGGCGAGTACATGGGCGACCTGGCCGCGACGCTGCAGGAGCGGGAGGGCGACCGCTTCCTCTCGGCCCCGGGAGAGCCTCCCGCAGCGGGGCTACGCGAACTCGGCATCGAGCTGATGGTCGAGCAGATCCGGGGCACGCTCACCGCTTTCGGCACCACCTACGACCGCTGGTTCAGCGAGCGCACGCTCTACGAGGCTTCCGCCGATGGGAACGACTCCGCGTACGACACGGCCATCGCGAGCCTGCGTGAGGACGGCCACCTGGCCCAGCGCGAAGGAGCGCTGTGGCTCACATCGAGCGAACTCGGTGAGGACAAGGACAACGTGGTCGTGCGCTCCGATGGGCGCCCCACCTACTTCGCCAGCGACATCGCGTACCACTACGACAAGTTCCTGGGGCGTGGCTTCGACCTTGTCATCGACGTCTGGGGGGCGGACCACCACGGCCACGTTTCGCGCGTGATGGTGGGGACGGAGACGGTCGTAGGACAGGCAGACGCCCTGCACATACTCCTCTACCAGCTGGTCACCTTGAAGCGTGGGGACGAGATCGTGCGCCTCTCCAAGCGGGGCGGCGCGATCATCACGCTGGACGAACTGGTCGAGGAGGTAGGGCCAGACGCGGCGCGCTTCTTCTTCCTGCTGCGGGCGCCGAGCTCGCAGATGGAGTTCGACCTGGACCTGGCGGTGAAACAGTCGAACGAGAACCCCGTCTTCTACATCCAGTACGCGCACGCGCGGCTGGCCAGCATCCTCGATCGCGCATCAACCGAAGGCCACACGCCCGATGGCGGGGACGTGGGGCTGCTGACGCAACCGCACGAGCTGGCGCTGGTACGCGAGATGCTGCGGCTGTCCGAGGTGATCGAGATGGTCGCGACGACGTACGAGCCGCAGCACCTGGCCCACTACGGCACGGAGCTGGCGACCTCGTTTCACGCCTTCAACGACGCCTTCCGGCAGCAGGGAGACCCCGGCCTGAAGGTGATCACGGACGACCCCGCCCTCACGGCGGCGCGGTTGCGCCTGGTGCGAGCTGCGAAGATCGCCCTCGGGCGCGTACTCGACCTGATGGGGATGACCGCCCCGAAGCGAATGTAGCCGCTACCGCCTCGCTTCCCGCTCGCGCGGGGCAACGATGTAGCCGTTCAGGTCCCCGATCGTCTCCCAGCCGTCGGGATCGCTCCACAGGAGCCACGCCGCGAAGGCGCAGGTGAGGCCGTCGAGGGTGTCGTCGAGGCGCTTCAGGGCTGCGCCCCGCGCGCTGGCAGCGGTCTCAGGCGCGAGGGCGCGCCGGACATCGGGATGGTCGAGGACTCGTGGGGCTTCCTCTTCGAGGAGCGCGCGCAGGTAGTCCTGGTAGCGCTGCATCACCTCCCGGCGGAAGGCGACACTGCGCCCGCCCCTCGGTTTGTAGGGGAGGCGCTCGGACAGGCCGAAGAGACGCACGTGGACCGTGTGGGGGAAAACCTCGACGGCCGTGCGGCAGGCGCGCTCACCCCGGAGCAGGGGGGCAGGGTCGAGGGTGAAGCCGCGTCGTGCCAGGGCGGCGCCGAGGTCGATTCCAGCCGTGTAGCCCTGGCGCACGGCGTAGTGGGCCTGGTGGGGAGAGGCCTTGTAGCGACCGAAGCGGCGAGCGACCTCGCGCTCGGCCCAGCGTTCCGGGGTGTACAGCAGGGGCGCATCAATGGTGACGACAGCCGGACCGCGGACAGCCGCCAACTCCTCCGCGACGCTCTCGGTGTCGACGACGGCGGCTTCGAGGCGCAGGCAGTGCAGGTCGTCGGGCGACTCGCCCTCGAACCAGCAGATGCCGCTCTCCCGGTGGGCGGTCCAGGCAAGATCGAGGCCAATGAAGGCTGGCATGGGGCGCCACCCTAGCACCGGGGGCGGCGGGGTGGCACGATCGCCCGCCGGAGGGACCATGGCGGAGCTGATCGAGGCGCTGGCGGGGAGACGGGCACGGCGCGCCTTCGACCCGCGCGCGGTTCCGGCGGAAACGCGGGAGCTCCTGTGGCGAGCGGTGTCGGTGGCGCCCAGCCACGGGAACGTCCAGTCGGCGCGGTTGCTGGTGGCGGAATCGGAGGCGGTGCGGGCCAGCTTTCTGGCTGCGCTCTCGGAAGGGAACCGGAACTGGGCGCCCGGCGCGCCCCTGCTGGTCGCGCTGGGGTCGATGCCCGACCACGAGCACGCGGACTCGTACGGCGAGGAACGCGCCCTCTGGTCGTTCCACGCTGGCATCGCGGCAGGGAACCTGATGACGCAGGCGACGGCGCTGGGTCTCATCGCGCACCCGATGGCGGGATTCGACGAGTCGGGGGTCCGCCAGGCTTTCGGGGCGCCGGAGGAGTTGCGCATCCTCGTGGTGTTCGCAATCGGGTTCCCCGGGCCGGTCGAGTCGCTGCCCGAGGACCTGCAGAAGCGGGAGCAGCGCGAGCAGCGTCGCCAGCCCCTCGACCGGCTTGTCGCCACCGACCGGTGGGGGGAGCGGAACAGCCGGCCCGCGCGCGATCCCTCGCGGTCCCGGCGGGACGGTGGCAAGCTAGAACGCTGATGTCAGCCATTACCGATCTCGGGGACACCTATGTCGAGGAGCTGGCGGCGCTCCATCCCAACGCCGCCACGAGCCTGGGTATCGCCGGGCACGAGGACAAGCTCACGGACTACTCGGTCGAGGGCTTCGACGAGCGCGACCGCCACACGAGGGACACACTCGCGCAGCTCGAAACGCTGCCGCTGGAAGCGGAGGGTGACCGCATCCTGCGCGAGGTGATGCGCGAAGCGCTCACCATCGACATCGAGCTGCACGAGACGGGCGACTACCTGGCCGGGCTGAACGTCCTCGCTTCACCGATGCAGGGCCTTCGCGGCACCTTCGACCTGATGCCCACCGCCGACGAGGCCGACTGGGCGACGATCGCGCGACGGTTGGCTCGCCTGCCCGAGGCGCTGGCGGGCTATCGCACAACGCTGGAGGCAGGGCTCGAAGCGGGTCGTGCGGCGCCCCGCCGGCAGGTCGAAGCCTGCCTCAAGCAGTGCGAGACGTGGGCGGGAAACGGCCGTGGCGGCTTCTTCGCCGACTTCGTGGGCCGGGCGGGAGAGGGCATCTCTGAGGGATTGCGTCGCGATCTCGAAGCGGCGGCAACCGCGGCTGGCCAGAGCTACGGGGCCTTCGGAGGTTTCCTGCGGGATGCCTACCTGCCCCGCGCCGCCGAGCGCGACGCGGTAGGGGAGGAGCGGTACGCGCGCTACGCACGTTCCTACAACCTCTGCGACCTGGACCTGCGCGAGACCTACGCCTGGGGCTGGGACGAGATCCACCGCATCGGGGAGGAGATGGAGGCGGCAGCGGAGCAGATCGCGCCGGGCGAGGGCGTCGAGGCCGCGAAGGTCGTGCTCGAAACGGACCCCGCACGCTCCATCGAGGGGGTGGAGGAGTTCCGGCAGTGGATGCAGAACCTGCAGGAACGCACGATCGCCGACCTGAACGGCACGCACTTCGATATCCCCGAGAAGCTGCAGCGGCTGGAGGCGATGATCGCGCCCCCGGGAGGCGCGCTCGCGATGTACTACACGAGCCCTTCCGAGGACTTCTCGCGGCCCGGGCGGACCTGGTACCCGACGGGCGGGAAGACGCGCTTCCCCCTCTGGGGCGAGGTCTCGAGGGCCTACCACGAGGGCGTCCCCGGGCATCACCTGGAGCGGGGCAACACGCGTCTGCTCGACCTGTCCCGGTTCCAGCGGCTGCTGGGAGACTGTTCGGGTTATGTCGAGGGCTGGGCGCTCTACGCCGAGCGGCTCATGGGCGAGCTCGGCTACTTCGAAGTGCCCGACTACAAGATGGGACTGCTCGCCTCGCAGGCGCTGCGGAGCGTGCGCGTCATCATCGATATCGGGATGCACCTGGAGTTGCCCATCCCGGAGGGGCAGCCGTTCCACCCGGGCAAGGTGTGGACGCCGGAACTCGGCGACGAGTTTGCGAAGACGCGGAGCCACTTCCCGGAGGACTTCATCGCAAGCGAGATCGACCGCTACCTCGGGCTGCCGGGGCAGGCGATCAGCTACAAGGTCGGGGAGCGGGCCTGGCTGGCCGCACGCGAAGCAGCGCGCCAGAGCCTCGGCGACGCCTTCGACCTGACGACCTTCCACCGCGAGGCGCTGGCCATGGGCCCGATGGGGCTGGGGTTGCTGGCGCGGGAGAGCGCGCGCCTGGGGGAGGGCGCATGACGGTCCGGCGGACGGTTGGCGGCGCGCTCATCGTCGTGCCCTCGCTCCTCTCGGGAGTGGGCATCGCCTTCATCCTCGCGGCCCTGCTGGTGAACCACCGGATCATCCAGGACGCCTTCATCATCGTGGGCGCGGTGATGCTGTGGTTCGACTTCTTCGTGACGATGGCCATCATCCGCTACTCGCTGCGCAGCCTCGACCGGCGTATCGCCGTGCTGGAATCGCGCGACGAGGACGAGGACGAGGACGAGGACTAGCGTCCCGCTCCGACCGGGTATCGGCTAGATGGTGAGGCCGCCGAGGCCGAGGATGCCGCGCGCGTACTCGATCTCGCCGGCGTGGCGGTAGCCGTGGCTCAGGCAGACGCCGTTCAGACCCTGCCACAACGACATCTCCCCGAGGGGCTTGATGGTGACGGTGCGGGTGTCGAACTCGTCGGGCGACATTTCGGCGAGGTAGCGGTCGGTGGCTTCCCAGACGCGCGGCTGGTACTCGCGCCAGCCTTCGAGGTCGTTGAGGAGCATCGCCTTGGCCTCCTCCTCGGGCATGCCCGTGCCCTGGGAGGTGCGGTGCAGGCCGAAGCGCTGGTCGTAGCCGCCCTCGAGCCAGACGGTGGGCCGGCCCTGGGCGATGAAGTTGACGATGTTGTCCTCGGTGCGGACGTAGTGCCAGAGACTGAAAAAGGGGCTGAGGCCGCCCTCGGCGGGGCGGTAGTTGAGCTGCTCGAGGGTCATGTCGCCGACAGCCTGGTCGAGCAGGCTGTGCATGGAGGTGAGTCCGGAGCGGAGGATTTCGAGTGGGGTGGTGCTCATGGTTAGCGCCTCACGGAAGGGGTTGTGGGGATCGTGCCCGCTGGCGGCGGCACTGTCCAAGTGACGCCGCTAGACTGCCCGCCGGAGGCACGTCCATGTCCGCTGACGCCGAGTCCCGTCCCTACCCGCCCCTGACGCCCTACCTGACCGTGAGCGACGCGTCGGGGGCAATTGCGTTCTACGTGGAGGCGTTCGGAGCGAAGGAGATCGAGCGCGCGCTAACACCCGATGGCCAGAAGGTCATGCACGCGGAGGTGGCCATCAACGGCGGGATGGTCATGCTCTCGGACGACTTCCCCGAGAGCCCGACCGAGGGTTCAACGCCGCAAGCCCTGGGCGGGAGCCCGGTCACGATTCACCTCTCGGTGGACGAACCGGAGGCGCTGTGGGAGCGGGCGGTGGCGGCGGGCGCGGAGGTGACAATGCCACTGGAGCGGCAGTTCTGGGGGGCGCTCTACGGACGCCTGCGCGACCCCTTCGGGCATCACTGGTCGATCATCTCGGCGGTCGAGCCGGCCTCGGACGAAGACCTGCGGGAGGGAGCCTCGGAGGCGTTCCCGGAGCACGCAGGCGACCCTTAGGTTCGACTCCCCCGCCGGGTCTGAACCCTGTAGCATTGCGCGTCCCATGCCGGATGAGTACTCCGACATTCGCCAGCTCTGCGAGCGCTACGTCGACGCCATCAACCGCCGCGATGCGGAGGCGTGGATCGAGACATGGGCGCCGGACGGCGTGTGGGAGTACGGGGGCGATAACCCGCCAAGGGGACGCGCACAGCTGGCCCAGTTCTGGGAACGGGCCATGTCCGACATCCAGGCGGTTGTGATGCTCGTGAACTCGGGGGTGGTGGATAGCGTGAATGGCGACACCGCATCGGCGCGCTGGTACCACACGGAGGACGTCCAGATCGGCGAGGACACGCGCATGGCCGGCGTGACCGTGTACGAGGACGACCTCGTGCGAATCGACGGGGTGTGGCGGTTCGCCAAGCGGACGCACGAGCTGCTCTACAGCGGCGACGACCTGCATGGGGACTTCTACCCCTACATGGCCTGGGAACACCACTAACAATCAGCGGTCCGCTGGCGCTGGGCGCGCAGGGCAAAACCAAACCGGGAGAAACGCAATGGGTAAGCCGACAGTTGAGGACTACACCGCCATCCGCATGGTGGCCGAGCGCTACGTCGATGCGGTCAACCGCTTCGATGCCGAGGCGTGGGGCCAGACGTGGGCGCCGGACGGCGAGTGGAACGTGGGCGAGGTCCACAAGGGCCGCGAAGTGATGGTGCCGCTCTGGACGCAGATCATGGGCAGCATCCCCAACGTCTACATGCACGTGTACTCGGGCGTCGTCGACGACGTGACCGGCGACACGGCGCGGGGCCGCTGGTACATGGGCGAGTTCCTGAACATGGCCGATGGCTCGCAGTCGATGAACTCGATCTGCTACGTCGATACGTACACGCGCATCGACGGGCAGTGGTACATCCAGACGCGGGAGTTCCAGGCGCTGTACCGGGGCCCGGCCGACCTGAGCGGCGAGTTCGCGAAGATCGCGGACCCGGTCTAGGGTCTTCCGAAACGAGGTTCGTTTCGCCTGGGCGGCCTGACGGCCGCTCAGGTTTGGCGTGGGCGGCGGCGGGAGATAGCGACTAACCCGAGCCCGGCGATCAAGACGCCTCCCGCGGCTCCGATCAGGCCGATGGCCCAGGAGGGAAGACCAGCAGCCGAGTCCGTTTCCCATGGGAGTGGCCTTGCAGTCGGTTCAGGGGTACGACCGGGACCCAGCTCCATCCGGTCCTCTATCGCCTGATAGTAGTCTCCTGTTGTCCTGGAACCGGCACCAGTCCAGAGACGTTCCCCCACAGGGTCGCGGTAGGCATAAACAAGGTAGTCGCCGTGGATTGCGAAGGGGAACCCACAGGTCGGTTCCAGCGCCAGAGTATTCACCGCCACAGTGGAGGCGACCGTCCCCTTCCAGACGCCTGCTACCTCGAACGTGACATGAACTCCCCATCGGTACTGGTCTTCTCTCCAATACTCCAGCGACACGACTCTTCCATAGAAGACAGCATCAGCCTCTTCGAGAGCCTCGACCGGGGGAGGCGGTGCGTCGTAAGAGCACGCCGACACGCGCTCGGCCATCAGTGCGGGAGGAAGGCCCAGCAGCAAGGCGATAGCGGCGAGCCGGAGGAGCCAGGAGCGCATGGAGGCAGGGTAGCAGGGGTGGCAAGGAGTTCCGGCGCCTCAGGCTTGGCGTGCGCGGCGGCGGGAGATAGCGACTAACCCGAGCGCGGCGATCAAGACGCCTCCCGTGGCTCCGATCAGGCCGATGGCCCAGGAAGGGAAACCCGAGTCCGAGTTGGCTTCAGCAGGAACCATGCCCGGTACGGGAGGCTCTCCCGCACCCAGCGCATCCAAGTGTTCCTGGGCGTCTTCAAGGAGGAGAACGCTGCACACGTTGGTGCTGACGATGTGGCGGGATTCGTCGCGGTAGTACGCATAGATGAGATGTTCCTCGCCCTGCTCGAGCCGGGCGTCGCAGGAAGTGCGGACCACAGACCCGTCGTCGAGGGTCTCGCCCCCGAAGACAACGAGTCTGGTGGCGTACGCGGTCCCCTTCCATACACGGGAAACCTGGAACTCCGCGGGTGACCCGATACCACCCCAGGAAAGTGGCTTCCCGGCAAACACGACATCCGCTCTGTCGAACACTTCGAGGGGATGGGACTCCACGCATATGCAGGCAGAGGCGCTGTCTGGCCTAGTGGCCGACGGAAGGCCAACAACAAGCGCGACTGCCAGCAGCCGCAGGAGCCAGGAACGCATGGGAGCATGGTAGCAGGGGCAAGGGCACTGGCCGCTCAGGTTTGGCGTCCGCGGCGGCGGGAGATGGCGGCGAATCCCGTTCCTACGACCAGCAAGCCGGCGGCAACGGCGATCAAGCCGATGGCCCAGGAAGGGAAACCCGAGTCCGAGTTGGCTTCAGCAGGGACCATGCCCGGTACGGGAGGCTCACCCGCACCCAGCGCATTCAGGTACGCCTGCGCGTGCTCCAGCAGAAAGACCCCGCATCTGGAGGTCTGAAGAGTTCCCCCGGGCTCCTCCAACGCGAAAACGAGATACTCCTCGCCCTGCTCAAACCTTGGGTCGCAGGTATTGATGCTCACAGAGCCGTCGTCCCGGATCACACCGCCGACATCAATCGATCGGGTGGCGTACCTGCCACCCTTCCACACACGAGAGACCTGGAACTTCGCGGGTGCCCCGATGGCGCCCCGAGATACTGCCTTCCCGGCAACTACCACATCCGCCCACTCGAACTCTTCCGCGGGATCGGACTCCACACACGAGCAGGCGAGGGCGCTGTCGGCCATCAGTGCGGGAGGAAGGCCCAGCAGCAAGGCGATGGCGGCGAGCCGGAGGAGCCAGGAGCGCATGGGGGCAGGGTAGCAACCGGACGCAAGGTGCCAGTTGCCGACGCCTATACTGGCGCCCGCCATGACCACCCCCGAACGGCGCCGCAAGACCATCTACCTGGCGAGTCCGTACGGGTTCTCGGAGCAGCAGAAGACATTGCTGCTGCCGCAGTTGGTGGCGGCGCTGGAGGAGCTGGGGCTGGAGGTGTGGGAGCCATTCGGACGGAACAACCAGGTCGACCGTGCCCAACCGGACTGGGCCTGGCGCATCGGGCAGGCGGACTTCCGGGACGTACGCGAGTCGGACGGCATCTTCGCGGTCGTGAACGGGGTGCCGCCGGACGAGGGCGTGATGGTCGAGCTGGGGATGGCGATCGCGCTGGGAAAGCCGACGTTCCTGTTCCGGGACGATTTCCGTCGCGCAACCGATAGCGAGAACTACCCGCTCAACCTGATGCTGTTCACGGGGCTGCCGCGCGAGGGGTGGCGCGACTCGTACTACGAATCGGTCGAGGAACTGGCGGACCCGGACAGGGCGCTCGCGCGCTGGGCGCGTGAGCGCTAGCGGCAGCCTTACGGCTTCGTCGCCTCGATGAGGTACTTCGCCGCGTGGAACGCCAGCTCGCCGCCCGCTTCCACTCGCTCCTGGAGGGCGAGCAGGTAGCGGAGATGGGTCTTCACCGTGAAGCCGGGGACTTCCCAGGGGGTGGCCTTCAGGTAGTAGACGATCGCGCCGACGTCGCTGAACACCAGGCGCCCCTCCCACTCCTCCAGGGTCACGACCTCTAGGCCGCCGGCTTCCAGCAGCGGCACGTATTTCTCGGGGGTCGCGTCCGGCCACTCCGGCTCGGCGTCGAAGGCCTCCAGCAGATCCCAGGCCCACATGCCATGCACCTGTTGCGTGAGGAAGACCCCGCCCGGCGAGAGGACGCGGCCAACCTCGCTGGGGTTGAACGCGGCATGGCGGTTGAGGACCAGGTCGAATTCGCCGGCGGCGAAGGGCATCGGAGCCGTATCGGAGAGCTCGGCCCTGACGACCCTGGCCCCCGAAGCTGACAGTCGTTCGGAGGCCAGCTCAACGTTCGGTGGGTAGCCCTCCGTGGCGACGACCTTCGCGGGCCAGTGGTCGCGCAGATCCAGGAGCTTCTCGCCGCCGCCCGTGTCCATGTCCAGTACGGACGATGAGCGGCCCATGAGCTCGGCCGCGCGGTCCATGTACGACCACGGCTCGCGACCCTCGTCCATCCGGCCAGCCAGGGAGGAGAAGTCCCAGCCGGAGAATGGCTGCTGCTCTTCCCGCAGCCACCAGTCAATGAGCTCTTCACGCGAGATGGTCGTGCGCCACCTCTCCCCAGCCCTGTGGACAGGGACTAGTAGAGCATCCGCCCTTCGATCTGGGCGGTGGTGATCCAGACCTCGATGTCGCGGATGGCCTGGGACATGGCCTGACCGATGAGGTCGAGCTTGCGTACCTGCTCGATGCGGGCCGTGACCTGCTCCAGCTCCCGCTTGGAGAGCAGCTCGCGGAAGATCCGGCAGGCGTCGACGAGGCAGATGATGACGACGTCGCGTGGGTCGGGAATCTCGTCGCTGAAGAGGATGCCCATGATGCGGAGCTTCACTTCGCGCTCGGCCTTGCCATCGACCATGGGGTAGCGGCGGGAGCGGAAAACCCAGAGGAAGCGGTCGTCGTTGCGCTCAAGGATGCCGCCATCGACGAGGCGGCGGAGGGCTTCCTCGCGGAGCTCGGGGGCGCGCTGGGCGACGCGCTCCACCCAGTAGCGGGGATCGCGCGTCTCATCGCTGGCGATTTCGGCGAGGGTGGGGTCGAGGAGGCTGTCGCCGATAGGGGTGGAGTCGACCAGGACGAGGTTCTCGAGATCGGTGTCGATGCGGTTCTCGAGGGCCAGGTCCATCAGCACGGCCCCGGCGAGGGCGCGGTCGATGGACCAGTTGGGCGCATGGACGAATGTCCCGTCCTCGTCCCGGAGCAGAAGCAGGATGATCTCTTCGGCGAATCGCAGCATTAGTGTCTAGCGCCTCCCTGGCGCGCCAATGCTACACGGCTCGCGGGCAACGTCCGGCGTCGCTGGTGTAAGCGGCCTGACCGGGTGGGAGACCTGGGGCAAACACCAGTCTCGACTATCCAGCATCTCGCTGCGCGCGAATGATCTCAGCCGGGGACTCCGAGAGCCTGACAGGCGCCTGTTCCCGGAGACGGGCCAGGAGTTCTTCCACCGGGGGCAATTCAAGCGACCGCTCCAGCTCCCGCAACACGTAGGCGGAAAGGCTCATTCGTGCGCGGGCGGCTCTCGCCTTCGCCTCCCGATGCACCTCGTCGGGAACGTTCCGGATGTTGATCGTCTTCGGCATGGTGCAAACAGTGTCGCACGCTTGGACGTTACGCCTCGGCGGGAGCTTCCTCGGGTTCGGGCGGCGGAGGGGGCGGTGCGGGCATTTCGGGGAACTCCTCGGGCATGAGCACGAACTCCGGGTAGGCCTCGATGCCGAGCTCGGCGGTGTCCTGGCCGAGCTGCTCCGCCTCGAAGGAAACACGCACATTTACCGTGAGGGCCAGCCCCTTCCAGACCAGCCACGCGGCGGTGAACACGAACGCGCCGATCGCAGCCACGCCGGCGATCTGGGCGCCGAAGTCGCCGCCGGCTGCAATGCACACCGCCAGCGTTCCCCAGATGCCGGCAAAGAGGTGGGCGGGGACCGCGCCGACGACGTCGTCCAGCTTGAGCTTCTCGAGGAGCCTGATACCGAGGGTGCAGATAAGGCCGCCGATGGCGCCGATGACGATCGCCCACCAGTGGTCGGTCATCGTGGGGCCGGCGGTGATGGACACCAGTCCCGCGATGGCCCCGTTGAGGCCGGCGAACAGGTCGATGCGCCTGAGCACGAAGCGGGAGATGGCAAGGGCGGACATAACCCCAGCTGCGGCGGCGAGGTTGGTATTGACCAGCACGTGGCTCATGGAGACGGCGTCGAAGGCGCTCGAAAGCGCGAGTTGCGAGCCGCCGTTGAAGCCGAACCAGCCGAACCAGAGGATGAAGACGCCGAGGGTGACGACGAGGATGTTTGAGGGCGGGGTCGGCTTGACGGAGCCATCGGCGCGGAACTTGCCGAGGCGCGGCCCCACCACGAGGATGCCCGCGAGCGCCGCCCAGCCCCCCACGCCGTGCACGATGGTGGAGCCGGCGAAGTCCTGGAAGCCGAGGTCGGCGAGCCAGCCGCCACCCCAGGTCCATGCCCCCACGATGGGGTAGATGACCGCGGTAAGGATCAGGGTGAAGAGGAAGAAGGGCCACATCTTCACCCGCTCAGCCAGCGCCCCCGACACGATGGAGGCGGCGGTCGCGACGAAGACCATCTGGAAGAACCAGTCGGACATGGTCGCGTGGCCGTTCTCGACGACGGCGGCAGCGTCGCCATTCCCGTCGATGAGAGCGCGCTCTGCTTCGGAGGACTCGTAGAGGAGGTTGAACGAGCCGATGAAGTCGCCGACGACATCGACGTACATGAGGTTGTAGCCGATGACGAAGTAGGCGAGGCCGGCAATCGAATAGAGGCCGATGTTCTTGAGGCAAATCATGGAGGCGTTCTTGGTGCGGACGGAGCCGGACTCGAGCATCGTGAAGCCGGCGCACATCCACATCACGAGCGCGCCCCAGATGAGGAAGGCGAAGGTGTTGAG
This sequence comes from Tepidiformaceae bacterium, assembly GCA_965214395.1. Lineage (GTDB taxonomy): Bacteria > Chloroflexota > Dehalococcoidia > Tepidiformales > Tepidiformaceae > UBA2991. Next base: position 1,934,868 of record OZ243954.1, on the reverse strand, counting down.
GACGAACTCGGTCTCCCCCTCGACCCCCGCCGCCTGCGCGATGGCGGGACGGCCCAGGAAGAGGGCGGCTGCTCCTACAGCAGTGAAGGCGAGGATGGTGGCGGGAAGCCGGTAGGGACGGAGTTTCGCGACCATGGCATGGCCCTCCCCTTGTTCTAAAGCGTGTGGGAGCCTACACGAAATCGAATGCCCCCTGAGGTAACGGCGCTCACGCTACCGACACCCGCGAGACGTGTCGCGGGGAGGCCCGGGACCCGGCTCAGGCCCCGGGCGGTCGGTAGGGCACGTTCCGGGCGATGGCCTCGTCCACGGTTTCCGGCGTCACCAGAACGGTCACGCTGACCCCAAGGGAGCCAGACGAACCGATAGTGAGGGAGACGGCCGTGGCGGCCGCATCATCGGGCAGGTCGGCGGTGATGAAGAGGTCGTTCTTGCCGAAGGCGTAGTAGAGCGACTCGAGAGAGCCACCGGCGCCCTCGATCGTCTCGGCGAGGGCCGCCCTGCGGGCGGTTCCCCCCTCCTTGACCAGGCCCGCAAGGCCGTCCTGCGAGTAACTCGCTTGCAGTAGGTACTTGCCCATCCGTCTGCCTCCCGAAGGTGATGCCCTATGCCTACCAGCGGCCGATAGGGCCGGTGAAGGTCGGGCGGATGGTAATACATATCGACACCTCCCGGCGGCCCGAGTTACTCCTCCTCCGGGAGCAGCACGATGTGGATGTAACGGTCGTCGAGCAGGTAGCGCCGGGCAGCGGCTGCGACTTCATCAAGGGTGAGCGATTCCAACCGAGCGTCGAAGCCGGGAATCACATCGAGCGACTCGCCCCGCCGTACTGCATCCCGGATCTGGCTCAGCCAGAAGCTGTTCTCGCGAAGCTGCTCCTCCCGCGAGGTTCGGAACTGCTCCTTGACGGTGTCGAGGTAACTTTGCTCGCCTCCCTCGCGGAGCCAGGCGATCTCCACCAGAACCTCCGCGGTGAGCTCCTCCACGCGGGCGGGGTCACTGCCGAAGAGGACGTACAGGAGGTACTCGGAGTCAGGCAGGGAATTGATTCCAGCGCTGACGCCTATGGCGTACGTGCCGCCCAGCTCCTCGCGCACGCGCTCGCGGAGCCTTGTGCCGAGGATCTCGCCGGCCACCGTCGCGGTAAGCGCCTCCTCGCGGCTCCACTGCGCGTCTCCCGCGTAGATCAGGATCGTCTGGCTGCGGGGTTCAAGACCCTTGCGGACGACGTGTTCCTCCACCCCGGGCGGGGGGTCGATATCGTGGTCGACCCAGTTCTCGGCGCGCCCGCTGGTCGGGAGGCTGGCGAGGTAGCGGGTGGTGAGGTCACGCAGGTCATCCCAGTCGAAGGCGCCCACGAACACGAAGGTCGCATCGCCGAAGTCAGCGAAGCGGTCAACGTAGACCGCCTGGGCACGGTCGAGGTCGAGCTCATCGACGAGGTCAAGGGTGAGCGTCCGGGACCGGAAGTGGCCCTGTGCGAGGACGGTGTTCGCTTTGTCGAAGAATGCGGAGTCAGGGTCGGCCGCGCGACCCTCGGCGCTGGTGCGCAGCCTCGCCTCGTACGTCGAGAAGTAGGCGGGATCGAAACGGGGCTCCGTCACGTAAAGCGTGATCAGCTGGAACAGGGTCTCCAGGTCCTCGGGCGAGGCGTTGCCGCTCAGCCCCTCAAAGAGCGCACTGATAGAGGGGGAAACCGACACCCGCTTGCCGGCCAGCAGCTTGTCGAGCGTGACGCTGTCGTGCAGGCCGACCCCACTGCCGGAGGCGATGTCGGCGGCGTAGAGGGCGGAGACGTGATCCTCGTCGGAAGCGAGGGAGTGACCGCCGGGGCTGAAGGCGGTGAAGAGCACCTCGTCGTTCTGGAAGTCGGTCTGCTTGGCGATGACGGTTACGCCATTCGAGAGCGTCCACCGCACGGCGTCTACCGATTCGATTTGCTCCTCCGCGGTGATGGTCCCCGGGGTCGGGAGCGTCGCCATCAGCGGGAGGTCATCGAAGTCGTCCTCGTAGGCCTCCACCTGGAGGACGTTGGCGCCATCGAGCTGCGCCGCCATGGCTGCACTCAGCGCTTCGTCGCTGCTGGCTTCGGGATCCTCGGGCCGCAGCACGAGCAGCACGGTGTCGCGCGTCTCCGACCAGGTTTCGGCCAGCGCATCGACCTCCTCGAGCGAGACCTGCGGCAGCACCTGCTGGTACAGCTCCCACTCCGCTTCCACCCCGGGAACCGGTGTCCCCGTGAGGAAATGGGCACGGTATTCGTTGGCCAGGAGCTCCGAATCCCGCTGGTCGCGCTCTTTGTAGCGGCTTTCGACCGAGCTCAGCAGGTTGACCTTCTCGCGGGCCAGCTCGCTGGCGGTAAAGCCGTGCTGGCGCACGCGCCGCAGCTCCTCCAGCAGCGCCGCGAAGCCCTCCTCGACGCCGCCGGGCTCGACCACGACCGAAAAGGTCACGATGTCGGTCGGCTTCACGAACCCTCCCCGTCCGCCTTGCGTCCACAGGTAGGGCGGATCGGCGACCTGGCCGCGTTCGAACAGCCGCGCGTTCAGCATCTGGAAGGCCAGCTGCGAGGATACGAAGCGCCTGAATGCGGCGAGGTCCCGGCCGGCATCCGGGGGCGTCTTCTGCACCAGGATCAGCTGGGTTCCGGGTGCCTCCGGGTCGGTGAAGATGTCGATGCGAGGTTCCTCGTGTGCCGGAACCTCGAAGGCGGGCAGGGTGGCCGGCGGCGCAACCGCCGCTCGTTCCTGCTGCGCTTCGCCCTCGGGGGGAGGTGCGAAGTACTGCGCAATCTTGGCCTCGATCAGTTCCGGGTCGAAGTCGCCCACGGCCACCAGGGCCATCAGCTCGGGGCGGTACCAGCGCTCGTAGTAGGCGCGCAGCTGCTCCACCGGGGCGGTCTCGATGACCTCAGGCAGGCCAATGGGCCTTCGCTCGGCGTAGCGCGAAGAGCCGAACAGGGCCTGGTAGATGCCGTCCCGCCAGCGGGAGTCGAATCCCTGGCCGAGGCGCCACTCCTCCAGCACCACGCCGCGCTCCAGCTCGACCTCCTCCGGCTCGAAGCTGATGACATAGGCCCAGTCGCTGAGGATCTGGAATGCCTTCTCGAGGATCTCGGGATCGTCGGTCGGGACTTCGAGGAAATAGACCGTCTCGTCGTAGCTCGTGTACGCGTTCAGGTGGGCCCCGAAACTGGATCCGATCGACTCGAGGTACTCGACGATCTCCTGCTTGGCGAAGCGCTCGGTCCCGTTGAACGCCATGTGCTCGACGAAGTGGGCCAGCCCCCGCTGCTCCTCGTCTTCAAGGACCGAACCGGCCTTCACGACCAGCGACAGGTGGGCCCGTTCCCGCGGCTCCTCATTGCGCCTGATGAAGTAGGCCATGCCGTTGCTGAGGGTTCCGCGGACCACCGCCGGATCGAAGATCACGTTGCCGTCGGCGCCGATGACCTCCGGCGCGGGCGCGGCGGTGGGTTCCGGGGTCGCGGTGGGAGTCTCCGACGCTGGCGTCGCCGTGGCCGTAGGCGCGGCCGTGGCTGCGGGAGTTGCCGTGGGCGTCTGCTCCACGGCGGTAGTAGCGGTCGGCGACGGTTCGGGGCTGGGCTCGGGGTCGGACCCGCAGGCGACCAGCGCCACGACGATCAGGGGGAGGCAGATGAGGGTTCCCACCGACTTGAGCGTTATATGCATGCCTATCGTTTCCTGGTGTTCGGATTATCCCCGGGATCATTGGCACAACGAGACCCGCGGGCGTACGGGGAGTAACGGGCATTCTCCCCGAGCGGTCGCCTGTGCGCAGCCCGGAAGCCCGCGCCGCCCAACGCCCTCGCGAATGGCGCACACTGGGCGGGAATACGGGCACCGCACTGGGGTCGTCCAGGATGGGGGCGAACTCGAGGAAGGAAGCCATGTCGCAGACCACGTCTTCACCTGCAGCATCGACCCCGGACGACGAGCGCATCATCGATGCGAGCGAGTTCGACTCGCCCGGCTTCCTGGCGGACCCCTACCCGCTCTATCGCCGGCTGCGCACCTTCCACCCCGTCTACCACGACCGCCTGCACAACCAGTGGCATGTCACCCGCTACTGGGACCTCGTCGAGGCGTTCCGGGACGAGGAAGCCTTCGGGACCCGCCCCCACAGCTATGAGACGGACGGCGTGCTCGGACAGACGATGCTCAGTCTCGGCGGGGCCGAGCACGCCGAACAGCGCAATCTCGTTGGGGATGCGCTGGTTGGACGGAAGCTCGATGCCTTCACGCCGATCGTCCGCGAAGTGGCCCGCTCACTGGTCGAGACGTTCGCCGATCGGGGGCGGGTAAACCTCACGCAGGAGTTCACGAGCCAGCTCCCGATCCGCGTGATCATGACGATGCTTGGCCTGCCGATGGACGACTTCGCCCTGTTCCAGCGCTGGTGCCGCCAGTTCATGATGGGCATGGGGTGGGCGGACGACACGCGCGCGACCGCGCTGGAGGCCCGGGCCGAATACGAGCAGTACATGACGCCGTTCCTCGAGGTGCGGCGTCGCAACCTCGGCGAGGACCTGACCTCGCGGCTAATCCGCGAGGGCGTGCCCGACCCCGCCATCAAGACGTTCGTTTCGCTCCTCCTGGCGGGCGGCGGGGAAACGACCGACAAGGCCATGGGGAACATGTGGTTGAACGTGCTGCAGCAGCCCGAGCTGGTGGCCAGGCTGGAGGCGGATCACGGGCTGCTGGACCACTACTTCAGCGAAACGATGCGCCACTCGCCGCCCGTTCACCGCGAGGATCGGGGCGCGACGCGAGACGTGGAGCTCGCCGGCACGCTGATCCCGTACGGAGCGGTCGTAAGGCTCTGGATAGCGGCCGGAAACCGCGACGAAAGGGTGTTCGTGGAACCGGACCGGTTCGACCCGTTCCGCGGGGACCTCTACTCGGAGCGGGACCTGCGGGCCGGCTACTCCCGGGACGGCCTCTACGGGCACCTGGGGTTCGGTCTCGGGCGGCACTTCTGCATCGGCTACCAACTCGCCCGACGGGAGGCCATCGTGGGGGCCGAGGAGCTGCTGCGTGTGATGAAGTCACCACGGCTGGCAGCTGACCAGATGGACACCATCCGGGGGCGCAAGCGCGGCAGCAGCATCCGCTCCGTGGGGGACCTGCTGGTGGAGTTCGACCGGCACTGACCCCCGAGCGGGAACGGAACGGCTATGGGGCGCCGGACCGGCGGTGGCTGGCGATACGTTCGGCGAGGTCGGGGTAAGAGGGGTCGGTTTCGTACCGGTAGTCGTCCCAGTAGCCATCGCGGGCGGGATCGAAGCGGCGAGGGGGCGTGGGGCTGGCGAGGGCAAGCTGTTTCATGCGCGACTCGACCGCCGCCCGCCGGGAGACCGCTTCGCCGGCCGGAACGGGGGGCAGCACGGCGACTGACATGGACTGGTCGAAGCGCAGCGCAGGAGTGAAGGGGTGCTCCCAGACTCGGTGGCCGCCCGTGACCACGATCGGGAGGACCGGGCGGCCGAGGCGGCGCGCGAGGTTGAACGCTCCTGGCTGGAAGGCAAGCTCGATGCCGAGAATGGAGCCCTGGGGAAAGCAGAGGACACTGTCCCCGGCCTCGATGGCAGCGCGGACCTCGCGGTAGAGGGCGCGGGCCGCTTCGAGCGGGCGCTCAGGCCGGATGAACACGTGTCCCCCACGCACGAGCTGGTCGCCGAGCATCGGGAAGCCGGCAAGCTCGTCGCGGGCGACGGCTGTGAGCGAGAGGGGAAGGTGGCACAGGGCGAGGCCGTCGGCGAACCCTTCGTGCAGGGAGACGACCACGTATCGCTCGCCGGGATCGATGTGCTCGAGGCCACTGATGCGGACGCGCAGACCGACAAGGCGCGCAGCAAGCCGTGCCCACCAGCGCTCGGCCGACCGCTGAGCCGCACGGTTCAGCACGGTGGCGAGTCGAAGCACGAGCCTCGCGGGACCGAGGACGACGAGGATGGCCGCCCAGGCTCTCAGCCACTCGCGGGTGGAGCCGACGGCGAAGTAGCCGCCGAGGAGCGTGCGGGGAGCCCCCGCATGTGGGGCGGCTGGACCGGTAGAGACCGCCTGGTCAACCGTCATTGGCGAGAGCGCGACGAAGCCTGTCTTCGTCGGGGACGACTCCCTGGGTCGTGACCTTGCCATCGATCGTCACGACGGGCGGGTGCCAGCCACCCCGGCGCAGGGCGTCGAAGACGTTGTTGAACCAGGGCTTGATGCGAACCTCGACATTGGGAAGGTCGGAGGCAACGCGCTGGACGAGGCGAACGGTGAGGTCGCACTCCTCACAGATGGCGTGCGGGACGTTGAAGAAGAGCTGCCGTCCCGTCATGGGGTAGATAGTCACGACGGTCGCGTTGGGGTCGCTCGATGAGCCGCTCATGCACCGAGGGTACGCGAGCGGGCGCCCCTGTGACACGTCCCCGTGCGGGCGGCCTTTCCCTGCCCACTACCTTTCCCTACACCGGGGGGTCGTGCTCGCTAGCTGTTCGCCAGCAGGGTCCGCATTCGGTCCACCCCTTCGACGATCGCCTCAAGAGAGGCGGCGTAGCTGAAGCGCAGGTAGCCCTCGCCAAGGTGCCCGAAGCTGGTCCCGGCGACGACGGCGACCCCCGCCTCTTCGAGCAGACGCTCCTGCAGGGTGCGGGCGTCGATGCCGGTGCCGGAAATGTTCGGGAACGCATAGAACGCGCCACCCGGGTCGACGCAACTGACGCCGGGAACATCGTTGAGTTCCCTGACGATGACCTTGCGGCGCTCGTCGAACGCCGCCGTCATGACGTTGACGGCGTCCTGGGGACCGTCGAGGGCTTCGACCGCCGCGTACTGTGTTGCCGCGTTGGGGCAGCTGTAGCTGTTTATCGCGAGGCGCTCGGCGAAGGGGAACAGGTCGGGTGGGAAGACACCGTAGCCCAGCCGCCACCCGGTCATCGCGTACGTCTTGCTCCAGCCGTCAAGGACGACGAGGCGGTCGCGAAGCTGCGGGTAGTTGAGCCAGGACACGTGCTGGCGCCCCTCGTAGAGGATGCGGGAGTAGATCTCGTCGCTGAGGATGACCACCTCCGGCCAGCGTTCGAGACCCTCGACGAGGCGCTCGACCTGCTCCCGCGTATACACGCCGCCGGTTGGGTTCGCGGGGCTGTTGAGGATGATCAGCCGGGTTCGCTCGTTGATCTGGCTGAGTACCTGGTCGGGGTCGAAGGTGAAGCCATCGACCTCATGCAGCTCAATGGGGACGGGCGTCGCCCCCGAAAAACGGATCACGGACTCGTAGATGGGGAATCCCGGGTTGGGGTACATGATCTCGCCGCCGGGCTCGCCCATGAGCAGCGCCGCGAAGAACATGACCGGCTTCGCTCCTGGCGTGACCAGCACAGTCTCGGGGTCGACCTCGGCGCCGTGACGACGCTTGAGATCACGAGCAACGGCCTCGCGCAGTTCGGGGATGCCGGCGCCCGGCGTGTATCCGTGCTTCCCTTCGGCGAGCGCACGCTGTCCCGCCCGGACAATGTTCTCGGGCGTGGCGAAGTCGGGCTGACCGATCCCGAGGTTGATGATCGAGCGACCCTCGGCGGCGAGCTTGTTCGCACGCGCCAGTACCTCGAACGCCGTTTCCGTGCCAAGACTCCTGGCAGCGGCCGTAGGGCGAATCATGGGTCAACCTCCGAACTCTCGGATCTTCTCGGCATCGAGGGTACCCCGCGGCTGTACGCCACGGCACCCTGTCTCGCCAGTGCCGGCGTGGGAGAGGTAAAGGGCGGCCGCAGCAGCGCGGAGAATCCGGGGGTCCGATCAACAACTGACCGCCGGAGGGCGTGCAGGCAAGGCCCGGCGCCCAGAACAGTCAGGGAACGCCTGAGCGCCGCCGCTCGCCCTAGCCGTTCGCTTCCGCCAGCAGCTCCGCTACCGTCCGGTAGGCCTCGCTGCTGTAGATCATCCCGTAGTGGGTCGTGGCGATCCCGACGTTGAACTCGGGTTCGTCCTCAATGCAGCTTTCCGGGCTCACCAGCCCGTCCCGCTCCGCATACAGCGCCCGCCGGCGGAACGTCGGTTGGCTCGGCCGCATGATGTTGGCCGTGAACCGGCAGGTGCAGTGCCCGCTGTAGCAGGCCGGCGCCACGTTCCAGGTCAGGTGCGATCCCGCCTGCCGCCGCACCGCCGCCATCGCCTCGATGAGCGCCGGGTGGACGTACGCGACCTCGTTGAACGGCGCTGCCAGCGAGATCAGCAGGTCCACGTCCTCTGAATGCTCGAACGCCACGCTCCGCGCGATCAGCGCCCCCAGGCTGTGCCCGATGAGGTGCACGCGCCGCCCCGTCTCAGCCGCCGCCCGCCGCACAACCCCCCGCACGAGGTCCGTTGAGGCGTCCGGACAGTCCACGTTCAACCCCAGACCCGAGTAGTACGGCTCGTACCCGATCCGTCCCAGCCACCAGAACAGCTCCATCATCGAGAGGTCCGTCCCCAGAAATCCGGGCACGACCACCACCGGCTCCCCGTTCCCGTGGGGAACGCCCGCCCCGTAGTAAACCGGCGAAAGGTGCAGCCGCATCCACTCCCGGTACCACCCCATTTCGTTCCCAATGGGCGTCAACACCGGTTGGACGGAATGGTCGTCCTGGTACAGCTCTGTGAAAGGCGCCGTGGCGCCTGCGGGCGGCATGCTAGGTGGAGTACTCCCTCGTTGAGCTCCAGCTAAGTGCAGTTTACAGCAAGCACCGGCATGCCGCCCCGCCTTCAGGCGTTACTCCCGGTGAAGATCCTCCGGACTGAGGATGCGGAAGCCAACGCCCAGCGTGACCTGCGTCACCGCCGCCTGTCCGTCGCTGATCGCGCCCCGGATCTGGCGCACCTCGAACCAGTCGAGGTTGCGCAGCGTCCGTCCCGCGCGCTCAAGCGCGTTGGCGATGGCCGCATCCACGCCGTCCGGGGATGAGCCAACAAGTTCAACGATCTTGTAGGTGTGGGGCTCGTCCATGGGGGTGCTCCTTCCGCGGTGTTCGCTTGTGGGAGGGTCAGCCCTCCCCTCCCATATCCCGATCGTAGGCCTCGTAGGTCAGCTCAACCCCCGCCGCGATGTGCTGGCGGAAATCGCTCTGCAGGCGGCCCGCATCCCGGCGGAGCGGGTTGATGTCCACGTGGCCCGCCTCAAGTTGTTCCGCCACCGTGTCCCGCAACGCTTCCGCACGCTCGATCAGCGGCTCGTGCTCTGAGCGTGACTGCTCGATGCGGGACGTAAGGCGCGGCTGCGCTTCCGCCATCTGGTCCAGGCTGCCGCCGGGCCGCTCGGAGGCATCGCGATGGCGCCGAAGGATGTCGGCGAGCTCGTCGAGGGCCGAGTGCAGCCCCCGCGCCCAGCCCATTGCATCGAGTCCGGACGCAACGATCGCCGCGTCCATTGTCTCCCGGGCATGGTGGAGGGCCTCGTGGCCCCTGAGTTGCGTTCCGCTCTCGGCATCCGTCGGGCGCTCCAGATGTTCTGTCACCATCTCAACCCTCCTCTCGCAAATCTCGCGAACCAATGTCCTGGCATCGAGTGTTCCGCAATCCTACTCCGACCGTCAAGTGACGTTTCGGCCACTACGAACCTGCAATATCGCGGCAATAACCAGCGAATATGTGAAAGCCTTCACTACAAGAAGCCGTGATAAGCAGCACAATTGGGATCTCGCGAAACACCCGCGGGTGCTGGCCGTGCTCGCTGACCAGGGCTAGGGCCTGTTCACGTTAGCTGGAGGGCGTCGTAGATGAGGGCGAGGTGGATGAAGGCGAGGAAGACACAGTCCAGCTTGTCGTAGCGGGTGGCGATACGCCGGAAGCGCTTGAGTCGACGGAAGAAGCGTTCGACCTCGTTGCGTCGCCGGTAGAGGACGCGGTTGTACTGCCAGGGCTGGGCCCGGGTGCGCATCGGCGGCACCTCCGGGCAGTAGCCCAGTTCTTCGGCAAGGGCCCGTGTCTTGTCGCCCTCGTAGGCACGATCCATCAGCAATGCCGGGCTCCCCGACTGTGGACCACGCCGACGCAACAACTCCCGTCCCCAGGGGGCGTCGTGCGCTTGTCCGGGCGAGAGCGCCAGCCTCAGGACCGTGCGGTCGTCGGCCACGAGGGCGTGCAGCTTGGTCGTCAGACCGCCACGCGACTTTCCCGTCGCCTGGCGCCCCTTTTTCTCAGAGCGCCGCTGCCGTCGGCGTGCAGCTTGATGATCGTGCTGTCCAACGACAGCACATCCAGGTCGAGGGCCTCCACCTGGTCCCGCTGCAGTTCGGCGAAGACCCGTTGCAGCACACCCCGTTTGGCCCAGCGGTTCAGTCGCACGTAGACCGTGTGCCAGTTGCCGTAGTACGTCGGCAACCCCCGCCACGTGCAGCCTTGCTTGGCCACGTAGAGCAGCGCGTTCAGCGCCTGACGGTGGGGAATAGTGAGGCTGCCTCGGGGTTTCGGCAGCAAGGGCGCGATCCGCTCGTACTGCGCATCCGTCAGTTCCATCGGACCCTCGGGGCCCACCGCCTACCCCAGCAAAATCCTGCCAGCTCTCCGCGTTAAGGTGAACAGGCCCTAGTCCTTCGAGGCCCTGCCACCGATCAGTTGGCGGCAGCCGGCTCGACCGTCGCACCGGCAACGCACCGGCCGGCGCGGTGGCGGACGCGGATCGGGAACTCCTGCATGCCCCGCAGCACGATGTTGGGCTTCCAGACCGCCTCGCTCGCGCCGAACCCGATCTCGTCGAACCGTTCCAGCAGCACCTCGAACGCGATCCGCGCCTCGAGCCGCGCCAGCGGCGCCCCGAGGCAGTGGTGGATGCCTCGCCCAAACGAGATGTTGGTGGCCCCCTCCCGGGTCAAGTCGAGCGTATCCGGGTCGCTGAACTGCTCGGGGTCCCGGTTGGCCCCCCCAATGAGCAACGCCACGCGTGAGCCCTTCTTTGCCACCTTGTCCCCGATCTCCACGTCCTCCGCGACGAAGCGGCCGTCGAGCTGCACCGGCGCGTCGTAGCGCAGCAGCTCTTCGATGGCCGAGGGGATGAGTTCAGGCTGTTCGCGCAGCAACTCCAGCTGCTCGGGATGCTGCAGCAGCGCCCGCAGACCGTTCCCGATCAGGTTGGTCGTTGTCTCGTTACCTGCCACGAGCAGCAGGCGCAGCGTGACCTGCGTCTCCTCCGTGGTCAGCTTCTGCCCCTCCTCCTCCGCCTGGGCCAGCCGCGACACGAGGTCGTTCGTCGGGTCGGCCCGGCGTTCCTCGATGATCGGCGCGAAGTAGTGCTCGAACTCGTCGGCTGTCTGCAGCACCAGCCGGCCCTCTTCCGCCGTGAGGTTCGGCTCGAGTACCCGCGCGAAGCGGTCCGACCACGTCTTGAACCGCTCCCGGTCCTCCGTTGGCACCCCGATCATCTCCGCGATCACCACCATTGGCAGCAGCGTCGCCAGGTTCGCCATCAGGTCGAACTCGGAGTTCTCGCCCACCTCGTCCAACAGCGAGTGCGCCATCTCGCGCACGTGCTCCTCCATCTTCGCGATCTGCCGCGGCGTGAAGGCGCGGTTCACCAACCCCCGCAGGCGCGTGTGGTCGGGCGGGTCCAGCGACAGAATCGAAGGCGTCAGCTCCTGCCGGATCCCGGAGTTCGCAAGGCTCCTGCCTTCCCACTCGCGCTCTCCGTTCCTGAACCGCTCGTGATCACGCAGAATCTCGTCGACATCGTCGTACCGCGTCACCACCAGCATCCCCGTGAGCGGGCTGAAGTGGTACGGGTCGCGCTCCCGCAGCTTCCGGTAGAGGGGGTACGGATCGGTGACGAAACGCGGATCGAGTGGGTACCACACAACCCCCGATTGCACACGCTCCTGCAGCAGCCGCGCGCGGATGTAAAGCGGCGCAACAACGGCGCGGACGGTGTCGCCAAGAGCCACAACAGCCTCCTTTCTGCGTCGGCCCTGGGAGGGGCGCCAATAGACCGTACACGGCCTGGGGTGGCCGTGCGCCACGGCGTCCTTGCGTTCCCTTTTCGTTTCCGGGGTAAGCCACGGTCACCCCGGCTCGACCAGGCTCCAGCGGCTGGCTGCCTCTATCTCTGGAATTGCGAAACATAGCCGTAACAATACGTGGAGTATTCTGATGGAATCTATAGGGTTTTCTATATAGTGAGATTGGCTCCGGTATCAGGATTCACTTTTTCTCAAGTATTATACTTCGGTAAAGAATCCGTAAAGTTGCCAATAGTGCAGCACTTCGACAGAATAATGTGGTGCTTTATAGCTTTCTTTACCCTGGACAGTGCTGGTGAAGCCATCCAGTCATCCCGTCTCCCGCACCACGCTGCTTGGCGGTCTCGCCCTTCTTGTGGCGCTGCTGCTCGCACCCCAACCCCTTAGCGCCCAGGGCGATGCGACTGCCCCCTTGCTGGCGCTCCCGGCAGAACCCGGAACCGACATCTGGTCCGCCACCATGACCGTGGGGAACAACAGGGGCCTCTTCGGCTACACCACTTTCTCCGACCGGCCCGTCGGCGCCCTCACCAGTGACTCGTTCGTGTGGCGTGGTACGACCTACACGGTGACAAGCGTCGCCTACAACCGCTCTCCCGGAAGCGCCGGTACCTGGGATGTCCTCATCGATGTCTGGCCCCCGCTCCCGCAGGGATTCGAATGCCTCACCCTGCGCCTTGGTGATCAATGGGTGAACCTCGCCGATGCCCGGGGAAATGACCGCCAGTTCTTCTGGTATGGCATCGATTTGGACTGGCGATTCCGTGACGAGGTCACCGTCGGCCTCCGCGAATTCCCGGGCGGGTTCGAGTCCCGTGCCATCGACGGCTATGCCAACAACCGCTTCCAGCCGCAGATGGGCATGGCGAATACCCGGCTGCTCAGGATGGCGGGTGTCTCCCTTGCCTACGCCATGACCCCCGAGCCCGCGCTCGACCTGCCGGCGCCACGCTCCGTCAGCAACATCGTGTCCGCTCAAACCGAGCCGATGCCCAACACCGCCCTCGCGACCGACATGGTGTGGCAGTGGGGCCAGTTCCTCGACCACGACATCAGCCTCACCCCCGAGGCCAACCCCGGCGAAACCCTCCGCATCCCCATCCCCCTCGGCGACCCGGTCTTCGATCCCTTTGGCAGCGGCCTGCGCTCCATGGCCTTCAACCGCTCCGCCATCGACCCGCGCACGGGCACGGCCCCCGACAACCCCAGGGAGCAGATCAACGTCATCACCGCCTTCATCGATGCCTCCAACGTCTACGGATCCGACGGCGCCAGGGCGCGAGCCCTCCGCACCAACGACGGCACGGGCAGGCTGAAGATGTCAACGGACGGGCTTCTCCCCTACAACCTGAACCGCATCGAGAACGACAATGGCAACTCCCGCCAGGTGCAGTCCCTTTTCCTCGCAGGCGACATCCGCGCCAACGAGCAGGTCGGCCTGACCGCTCTCCACACCCTCTTCGTCAGGGAGCACAACCGCCTCGCCGATCTCATGGCCTCGGAGGAGTCCGGGATGACCGGCCAGGAGATTTTCGAGCTCGCCCGCAAGATCGTGGGCGCGCAGATGCAGGTCATCACCTACAACGAGTTCCTCCCGCTGCTGCTTGGGCCCGATGCCATCGGGCCATACGAGGGCTACCAGCCCGACATCGACGCCAGCATCGCCAACGAGTTCTCGACCGCCGCCTATCGATTCGGCCACACGATGCTCTCCCCTTCCCTGCTCCTCATCGACGCTGAGGGGACCCAGCAGGAGATGCCCCTTCGAGGCGCTTTCTTCAACCCCGCCATGATCACCGAAGGGGGAATCTCCGGCCTGCTGCTGGGCCTCGCAACGCAGCAGGCCCAGCGAGTGGACGAACGGCTCATCGACAACGTTCGCAACCTCCTCTTCGGCGCCCCCGGCGGCCCCGGCCGCGACCTCGCCGCCCTCAACATCCAGCGGGGCCGCGACCACGGCCTCCCCGACTACAACAGCGTCCGCATGGCCTATGGCCTGCCCCCCGCCACAGGCTTCTCCGGCGTCTGTTCGGACCCGCTTGTGCAGGAAGCACTCGAGAGCGCCTACGGCGAGCTTCGCTACCTCGACCTCTGGACGGGAGGACTTTCCGAAGACCACCTGCCGGGAGCCATGCTCGGCGAGACCTTCCACACCATCATTACCGACCAGTTCCGGCGCCTTCGCGATGGCGACCGCTACTGGTTCGAGAACGACCCCTACTTCCTCGCCAATCCCGAGCTCCTCGCCGAGGTGCAAGCCACCACCCTCGCCGACATCATTCGGCGCAACACCCCCATCGGCGATGAGATCCCCGACTACGTCTTCGGGGGACCACCGCGACCTGTATTCGTGACGATCGACCTCCAACCATCCCTGACATCGTTCGAGTGGCCCGGAGCAGACGCGGTCGCCATCGACGAGGCGCTCCTGGAAGGCGGCGTATTCGACGCAGTGGTCGCTATCTGGGCGTGGGACGAAGCCACGCAGGGCTGGCTGGGCTTCGTCCCCGGCGAGCAGGATGCCCCCGCTCTCAACGCCCTAACGGTATTCAGGCAGGGGCGCACCTACTGGATTGTCGCGACCGAGCCCATCACCTGGACCGTTGAGCTAGACCTATCACCCGGAGCGGTGTTCGCCGCGGGCAACTGAAGGGCGCTGAGGGGCCGAACGAGCCTTCTGAGGTCGCTTCCCCTACCCGTACCGCTCCGACGCAGGCGGCGGGTCCAGTTGCGGGTACCAGGGACTCCGAAGCGGGTCGCCCGGCTTCAGGTGCAGACCCAACCCCGGCGTCATCGGCACCGTCGGCCGCGACGCCGGCCGCGACGCGAAGACGACGTCGTCGCCGAACATCCGCACCGCGAGCGCCCGCCGCTGGCTGTCGAGGTTCGTCGGCCCCCCGCCGTGGATGATGTGCGGGTTGGACACGATCACGTCGCCCGGGTTCACCTCCCAGCCGACGATCGGGAAGCTGTCCCGGTCCGCCTCGATATCCGGCAGGATCGGCAGCTCCTCGCCGTAGAACCCGCTCGACGGGTCGTCCGGCTTCGACGGGTTGAACCCGTCGTACATCGTCCCCAGGTGGCTGCCCGCCACGAACTCCAGGCATTCCTCCCGCTTCAGCTGGTCCAGCGAGATCCACATCGAGGCGAACTGCGAGCCCCCGATCGGGTAGTACGGCGTGTCCTGGTGCCAGGGCGTCCGTTCCGCCCCGCCCGAGCTCTTCAGGAAGAACTCGTCCGAGTAGTACCAGACGTTCTCCGAGCGGATGAAGCGCCCCAGGATCTTCTTGATCGGCGAGTCGTAGAGCAGCCGCCTGATCTCGAAGCAGTAGTCAAAATTCCGCACCGTCTCATGGAACTCGCCCTCCGTACCCTCGTAGAAAGTCGCCTTGGCCATCCCCGAGTCCGCCAGCACCTTCCCCAGCCCCATCCCCAGCAGCATCATCCACTCCGGCCCAAGCGCCCCCCGCAGCATGACCACCCCGTCCTGCTGCCACCGCTCGATCACCTCATCCGTAATCCCCGCGACCGGATCCGCAGGATCAAGGTCGTAACTCGCTGCGACAGTCTCCGTCGTCATTTCGCTGCTCCCGGCGCCCGCTGGCGACCGCCATTATAGGGACGCGTCACAGGTCATTGTGTGGTGGGCCAACGCCTACTCGCTGCCGACTCCTCCGCTGGGGGCTCTCCCGTCACCAGAGGTACAGTCCTGGGAGGGGCGACTGCGAGTGCCACCGCTTGCCCCAGCGGGCCCGCAACCGGAGGCGAGGGAGATTATCCCGTTCCGTGGCGGATGCGCACTCGGTTTCGCGTTACCACGATCATGGTGCTCTCGCCCATGTCCGCTTCGTGACGCTCTATCAGATCCAGCATCGCCGTGACCTTCTCGGCACGCGGCATATCAGTGAACCGGATGATGCACGGGTGCGGCAGGCGACGCACAAACACCAGCTCGCCAAAGTCCTTGTCCTCGGTGATGAGGACACGTTGCTGCGCGAGGGCCATGGCGAGCAGTTCATCGTCCGAGGCACGAGGGGCGACATCCACGGCAGATGAGACATCGTGGCCGCCCTCGGTTAGCGCCGCGTGCATGCTGCGAGACGCCGCGCACACGTCGAGTAGAAATCTCAAGAGTCGTGGACGGGTACGCGCTCGTGCACATCTTCACCAGCTATCGAGCGGTGAGCGAAGAGCAGGCACGCCTGGATGTCTTCGCGCTCCAATACCCGGTATTCGTCCAGGATCGTCTCTGCGGAGTCGCCTGCCGCCAACATGCCGAGCACGTGCTCAACGGCAATACGCAGGTCACGAATGATCGGCTTGCCGCCGAAGACATCGGCCCTCACGGTGATACGGTCCAACAGGTCGGTCTCGACTGTCACGCATACTCCCCCAACCATTGTGGCCCCTGGACAGCCCGCAGCCAATACACCGACCTCGGCAGCCCGCCCAAGGACTAGTAGGCCCGGGGAGACTCGAACTCCCGACCAATGGATTAAAAGTCCACTGCTCTTCCAGCTGAGCTACGGGCCCACACCGATCTTAGCCCCCACCGCTCCCACGGGCCCCACCACCCGAGGATGCCCCTCCGCCTTCGCCAACCGGTAAAATCCCGCTCAGGAACGAAATCGCCCACGAGGGAAGCAATGGTTGAAACGCTCACCGGCACGAACCGCTCCGCTGGACTCTCCGTCCAGGAGCTGATCAAGTACGACACGCACGAGGTCCCCGAGTACCTCAGCCGCGAGTCGCCTATGCCTCCCGGACCGACCCTCGTCCCGGCGGAGTTCTACTTCTCGCGCGACCACCATGAGCGCGAGATGAACCAGCTCTGGAAACACGTCTGGCAGATGGCCTGCCACGAGGACGACCTGCCCAACGTCGGCGACTACCTCCCCTACGAGATCGGTGAGCTCAGCTTCCTCATCGTTCACACTGCCCCCGACGAGTTCAAGGCCTACCGCAACGCCTGCCGGCACCGTGGACGCCGCCTCAAGGAGCGCCCCGGCAAGCAGACCCACGAGCTGCGCTGCCCCTTCCACGCCTGGGCCTGGAACCTCGATGGCTCCATCAAGGAGATCCCCTGCCAGTGGGACTTCCCCTACGTGGTCAAAGAGGAGCAGGACCTCCCCGAGGCGCCCGTCGGCCGCTGGGGACGCTTCATATTCATCAACCCCGATCCCGACTGCGAGCCCTTCGAGGAGTTCCTCGACGACTTCCCCGACAACTTCGAGCTGCTCCCCTACGAGAAGCGCCACAAGGTCGCCGAGGTGCGCAAGGTCATCCGCGCCAACTGGAAGGTCGCCCAGGACGCCTTCGCCGAGTCCTGGCACGTCTTCTCCACCCACCCCCAGGTCGTCTGGGGCTTCGGCGACTGCAACGCCCAGTTCGACGCCTTCAAGAACTACTCGCGCCAGCACAACCCCGCCGGCGCCCCCAGCCCCCACCTCGAAGGCATCGAGTGGACCCCGCTCCCGCCTTCCCCCGACGGCGTCCCCCGCGAACGCCACGCCTTCACCGGCGCCATCTACGAGCGCCGGCCCGACGGCAACGTCGACGTGACCATGCCCGACGGACGCAGCGGCGTCTTCACGCAGCAGGCCGTCTGGGTCGAAGGCGAGCTCGGCCACGCCGACCTCCACCTCTGCCAGTGGGTCGCCGGCCCCCAGGTCGCCGAGACCCTGCGCATGGCCGTCCCCGAGGACCTCGACCCCAACTCAACCGGCGGGCGGCTCGACGACAACGGCGCAACACCCGGCGACAACGGCGCAGCCCCCGCCGACAACGGCACGACGCCCGACGGCTCCGAGCTCTACGCCCAGATCGAGGACGACGCGCCCTCCGCCCCGGCCGAGCCCCAGACCCGTGAAGAGCGCATTCAGGCCACGGCGGCCGTCCGCGCCAAGGCCGCCAACGACATGCGAGAGGCCATGCGCCCCCTCCTTGGCGACCTCATGGACAAGGTCTCCGACACGGAGCTGACGGGGAACATCTACTACAACCTGTTCCCCAACCTCATGCCCAGCAGCTCCTGGGGACCGCTCGCCATCTGGTTCCGCTTCCGCCCCAACGGCAGCAACCCCGAAGAGTGCATCATGGAGGCGATCTGCATCGCCCCCACGCCCGAGGGCACCGATCCCCCGCCCGCGCCCCCCGTCCACGAGATCGGTGTCGACGACAGCTGGACCCTCGCCCCCGAGATCGGCGGCCTCGCCATGGTCATGGACCAGGACACCGGCAACATGCCCTGGGTCCAGAAGGGTGTGCACTCGCTCGAGGGCGGCGTGCTTCAACTCGCGGACTACAACGAGATGAAGCTTCGCCACTTCTACCAGGTGCTCGAGACCTACCTCGAGCGAGAGTGGTAGCGCCGGCGGTTCGTCCGGTGTCGAATACCGAGTCTCCTCCCAATCGGGTTGCCGCGTGCGCAGCGACCGCTAAGCCGTGCCGGGCGGGAGTCCATTGACAGGACACCGGCGCTGGTCCAGGCAGGCGACGCTCATCACAGGCGTTACAGCCCTTGCCGCCCTTGTGGCTGTTGTACTCGCCATCCAGCCGTCCGGAGGTTCGCAGGTGGAGGCGGCCGACCCCACGCCCACCGCAACGGCGAGTGCCGAGGCCGCCGCGCCCCCGGCCAACCCCTCACCTACCGCAACCGCGACGGCAGTGCCACCAGCTGACCCGCCACCCGCGCCCACGCTGATCACGGTCGCGACTGGCGACGAGGGGGTGCTGCTGCTGGAGTGGACGCCGAGCACCGAGACGCTCTTCCCCAACAGGGGAGTGACGGGCTGGCAGTACCGCCAGCAGTACGACCCACCGGGGGATGGAGTGCTGGAACCGAGGGAGGATAGATGGGAAGCGTGGGCGGACGTTCCGGGCAGCACCGCGGCCACGCGCAGCTATCGCCTCATGGGCTTGCAGTGGAGGGGGGCGTACTACTTCCAGGTACGCGCTGTCGCTGAGTCAGTCGAGGGAGAACCCACCGAGGCAGTGGAGGGATCTCCCTCCTTCGTGGACGAGCACGGTTTACCAACAATGGAGTTGTTCCAGATCGCGGAGGGAGGCCGCACGTGGCGGCTGACCCACGACTGCCCCACCGTGTTCGACGTGCCAACTGGGACGCGGCTCATGCTGCTGGCGGGTTCGGTGAGCGACGACGGCTGTTGGACCTATCGCATCCGCGACGTGGAAACCGGCTCTGAGGTGCGCGTCGATCCCAATGACGGGACCTTCCTCCGCCGGAAGATTGTGCAAACCGAGGAAGGCGTGGGCGGCAAGGGAGTGGGCGGTGAGAGCGGTCGTGACGTGGACGCAATCTTCGACCGAATCGAGGCTTCGGCGCGGCTGGTCGAGCCGCCGGTGTTCGACTGATGAGCCGGCTTACCACCCTCAGTGCATTCGCCACCCTCGTGGCCATCGCGGCCGTGGGTCTGGATGGCAAGCCCGCACCGGCGGAGCGTCGAGCGAGAGTGGTAACGCCCGGACAGTCGATGAGCAGTGGTAGGGGCTGGCACCTGAAGAGGAGTAGGTGGTGAACACACTCCTTTGGGTCTTGGCCGCCGTCGGGGGGTGTGCCCTCTACGCCCTGATTTGGTACATCGGTTGGACGTGGACGCCGTCCCTGAACCTGCGGTGGTTCCGCTGGCGGAGGAAGTAGTCGGAGCCGTCACGCTCGCACAGTCGGCCCCGTGGAGAGTTCACCGGGAAGTCTCCGCAGCTAATCGTTGAGGTAGGGGGCCAGCAGCGTGAGCGTGTCCGGCGTCGAGGGCGCCATCTGCACGCGATCGATGCCCAGTTCGCCCAGACGCCGCAGGTTCGTCGCGACCCGCTCCGGCTCGCCCAGCATCCCACCAAAGATGCGGTCGCCCATCGCCTTGCCCCGCTTCCGCAACTCGGGATCGTTCCCGGCGCCCACGAGCGCCAGGAACCCGAGCGGCTTGCCCGGCGCGACCTCCTGCGCCATCTCGACGCGCTTCCGCAGTGCGTCCTCGTCGAACGCCGCCACCTTCCCCGCAAACTCGACCGGGTCGCCAACGTCGCTCACCGGGAACCCCATCAGCTCGATGCGGTCCACGTGTGGCGCCGACTCACGCAGCGTGCGCGGTCCCGCCGAGGAGGACATCAGCAGCGGCGGCGGCTTCGGCAGTGGCCCGATCAGGGGGATGTCGATGTCGTAGTACTTCCCCTGGAAGCTGCACGACCCCGTGTGCAGCAGGCTGCGGATGATCTGCAGCGCCTCGACGTACCGCCCCACCCGGTCCCGCGCCGAGGGGAACTCCCAGCCCATGCCCGTGATCTCGTTCTCCGCCCAGCCCGCCCCCAGCCCCGCCTCGCACCGCCCCCCGCTCACCCGGTGCAGCGCCAGCGCCGCCGCCGCGAATTCGACCGGCGAGCGGAAGAGGTTGTTCCCGAAGGCGATCATCACGCGGATGCGTTCCGTCGCTAGCGCGAACGTCGTCGCTGTCACCCACACGTGCGGGTGGGGCTGCGGCGAGGAGATGTGGTCGGCCACCGAGATGATCGGGTAGCCCTCCGCTTCCCGTTCCCGCGCCCACTGCGCGGGGTCGTCGTCGACGCTGATGAAATTGGGGCAGAACTCCACGCTGTCTCTCCGGATGCGACTGGACTGGTTTCCGGGAAGCCTACGCGCGCCGGTCCTAGCGGGAAGCAGAGGCGGTCGCCGCCTGCTCCTCTTCCTGCGGCGCGGGTGCGGACTTCCTCCCCCGCAACGGGATCTCCGTCAGCGCAAGCGAGAGCGCCACCAGGAGCACGCCCCCGATCGCCGATATCAGGAATAACCGCTTGTTCGCCACCGCCACCGCCTCCTTCTGCGCGTCCAGCGCCCGCTCGAACAGCGCCACCGTGCCGCCTGCCTCCAGGAATCTGGATCGCGTGTCTTCGAACCGGCCCGGGTCGAGCGCCAGCGTTGCGTCACCTTCGAGCTCTTCGTAGACGGCCTCGGGCATCGCCGCCCGCACCTCCTCATCGAGGTTCCCCGCGAACGACGAGGTGTACGAGGTGGTGAACAGGACGCCGAACAGCGCCACACCGAGCACCTGCGCGATCTGGCGGAAGTACATCTGGCTGCTCGTCGCCACGCCCGTTTCCTCCTGGGAGACCGACGCCTGCACGATCACGTTGATCAGTGGCGTCACGAGGCCGGAGCCCATGCCGAACACGACCATGTACAGGGCCACGTGCCAGCGCGGATCGCCCACCCCCATCGTTTGCAGCAGGAACGCCGCCAGCCCCGACAACGCGCAGCCAATCACCACAAGTTGTTTGAAGCGCCCCGTTTTCGCGACGATCCGCCCGCCGATGAAGCTCATCACCACCAGTCCCGCCGCCTGCGGCATGAAGAGGAACCCGGAGACCTTCGCCGAGGCGCCCAGCGACGTCTGGATGAACGTCGGCAGGAAGATCGCCGCCGAGAACAGCACCGCACTTGAGAGGATCGCGATGATGCCTGTGAGCACGTACATCCGGTTGCGGAAGAGCGACATGGGGATGATGGCGTTCGGGTGCCGCAACTCCTGCAGCACGAACAGCACCAGCAGCACCCCCGCCGCCACGAGCAGCCCCACCGTGATCGCCGACCCCCATCCGTAGGCCTCGTACGCCCACGCCGAGGCCAGCAACCCCGCCACCGTCGCGGCCGTCAGCACCGCCGCGCCCGTAAAGTCGATGTCGCCGATGCGCCCCCCCTGGCGCGTGTTCGGAAGCGTCGCCCAGATGGTCGCAAGCGCGATCGCGCCGATGGGCAGGTTGATGAAGAAGCACCAGCGCCAGCCCGGGCCATCCGCGAAGAAGCCGCCAACCGGCGGCCCGAGCAGCGATCCCGCTGTAATGATCGCAAGGATGTAGCCGACGTACTTGGCCCGTTCGATGGGCGTGTACATGTCCGCCATCACCACCAGTACGCAGGCGAGGATGAAACCGCCGCCGATCCCCTGCACGCCCCGCGCGATGATGAGCGTGATCATCGTGGGCGCCAGCCCCGACCCCAGCGATCCGATCAGGAAGATGACGACCCCGGAGATCACGAACGGCCGCCTCCCGAACATGTCCGAGAGCTTCCCCACGATCGGCACCACCACCGTCGAGGTGAGCATGTAGAGCGTGAACACCCACGAGAGCAGCTGGAACCCACCCAGATCCGCAAGCATCACCGGCAGGGCCGTGGAGACTATCGAGCCATCCAGCGAGCTGAGGAACATGCACATCGCCAGCGAGAGGAGCAGCAGCATCTTCTCGCGTTCGCTCAGGAGGACGCCCAGCACCGGCTCAGACGACGAAATGGATGTGGCCAACTCCTACCTCGCCGGGCCGCTGAGGGGCCGCGGGCATCGTACAGGAGCGCCACCCATCGGCCCTAACGCCCGCTGCCGGTAGAGTCCCCGATCGTGCGCGCATTCCGCGCCCCGGGGGGACACCATGGCCAACCTGAAAGAGCCGTTCTGCAGCTGGGACAGCACCATCGACGAGCGCTACAACGACTACACCACCGGGAACACGGACGAAGTCCTCCCCGGCATCACCAGGCCACTGCCCGCCGACCTCATCCGCGAGTGGAACTACCAGTGGCTCGTTGTCGGCACCCGCGAGCTCCAGATCGAGGACCTCGTCCCCATCCCCGACAAGCCCGGTCCGACCATGCTCCCCGTCGTCGGCGGCCAGTTCTGCGTGAACATCAGCATCGTCAACGCCCTCACTTCCAGCTTCGAGACCGGCGGCAGCGCCGACTACCTGAAGCAGTTCTTCGAGGTTGACGAGGAGGTCACCGCCGAGGTGGCCCAGGACACTTCCCGCGCAGAAGCCGTACAGGAGCGCCTCATGGCTCGCTTTGTACGCGCCCGCGAACTCGTCGATGCCGACGCGGAGCGCGCGAAGGCCCACTACACCGCCACCCTCGCCCGCGACTGGACCTCCGTCGACGACGCGGGCCTCGTCGCCGCCATCCACGAGACGACCGACCACATCGGCGACATCTTCTTCACGCACTACTGGTGCAGCAGCGGCGGCGGCCTCCAGACCACGCTGCTCGATGGCCTGCTCAGCGAGCACGTGCCCGACCACCCGGCGGGGTGGATGACCGGGCTCACGAGCGGCCTCACCGACGTGGAGAGCGCCCGCCCCTCCAAGGCCATCTGGGACCTCAGCCGTCTCGTCGTCGCCCGCCCCGCCCTCGCGGAGGAGATCGCCGGCATTTCCGCGGATAGCCTCACGGCCCGGCTCGCCTCACCCCCAGACGACGATTGGGCCCCGTTCGCCCGCGAATACGCCGCCTTCATCGCCGATCTGGGCTTCCGCGGCCAGCGCGAGACCGACCCCTCCTGCACGACGTGGAACGAGTCGCCCCAGTTCGTCCTCAGCAGCCTCCAGGCCGACCTCGCGCTCACCGAGGAGCACAGCCCCTACCTGCGCGAGGAGCGCTCCGCCGCCGACCGCGTCGCCCTCGAGGCTGAGGTCGAGGCGGCTCTGCCCGAAGACCAGCGAGCCGAGTTCCGCAGGCTCCTCGACCTCGTGCAGGCCATGAACGGCAAGCGCGAGACCACCAAGGCGAGCTGGACCCGGCTCTGCCGCACCTATCGCCAGCCAATCCTGGAAGCCGGCCGGCGCCTCGTCGAGCGTGGAGACATCGATGACGTCGAGGATGTCTGGTTCCTGCGGCTCGTCGAGCTTCCCGAAGCCCTCGACGGTGGCCTCTCCGCCGCGGAGCTGCAGGACGCGATCGTGGAACGACGCCACGAATACGAGGTGCTCCACCACTACGAACTGCCCATCATCTTCCAGCGCCCCGTGGAAGCCACGCCGCGCGAAACTGCCGACGCCGGCGGCGAAACCCTGTTCGAGGGGATCGGCGTCAGTCCTGGTCAGGCGCGCGGTCGCGCTCGCGTCGTCCTCAGCGCCGACGGCGCCTCCGAGGCGACCATCCTCCCCGGCGAGATCCTCGTCGCACCCGTCACCGACGCGCCCTGGACCCCCCTCTTCCTCCCCGCGGCCGGGGTCGTTGTCGAGACCGGCGGCCTGCTCAGCCACGCCGCCACCGTCGCACGCGAATACGGCATTCCCGCCGTCACGGGCATCCGCGGCGCCACCGACTTCATCGCCACCGGCACGATGCTCAGCATCGACGGCTCCACCGGCACGGTAACCATCGAGGAGGGCTAGCTCGAGGGCCAGAACCTACAAGACCCAGACCCGGACGTAGTACCGAGGTGTGGCGCCTTCCTCAACGGAGTACCGCACTTCGCGAATCTGGCGGTCGTCTGCGTAGAGGGTTGTGGTGGCAGTTTCACCAAGGTGGGCCAGAGCAGCGTTCACACGGTTGGCTTGGAGGACATCAGCCACGCCGCCCAGGTAGTTGGTTGCATCCGAGGCAGGCGCTTGAGATGGAGCAACCACCACCAGCTCAAGCCCGATGGGTCGAGCTTCCCGCGAGTCCCAAACAGTCGAGAGCATCGAACGACCGGCTTCTTCAAGCAGTGCCACTACCCGGGGGCGATGGGGGTGACTTTCCCCAAGCATCGACAAAGCCTCGCTCTTCGCGGGTGGCCAGCCCTCCACAACGAAGCAGACTTGCTCCTCAGAAGCCATGTTGAGGGAAGGGCGCGCAGCCCTTAGTCCTTCGCTCGACTGAACACGAGCCGGTCGTCGCTCGACAGTTCCGGCCGGAAGCCGTACCCCTCGTCGTCGAAGTCCTTCAGGTCCTCGACTGACTCGACGCGGTTGCGGATCACGTAGCGAGCCATCAGGCCACGGGCGCGCTTCGCCACCAGCCCGATCGTCTTCAGTTCGCCGTTCCGTTCTTCCTTGAAGTCGGCGACCACGAGCGGACGCTTCAGGCTCTTCGGCGGTACTGCCTTCGCGTACTCCTGTGAGGCCAGGTTCAGAACCGGCGCCTCGGGATCCGCATCTTCGTCGTTGAGCGCATCTGCCAGGCGGTCACCCCAGAACTCGTACAGGTTCTTCCCCCGCGCGTTCGAGAGCTTCGTGCCCATCTCCAGGCGGTACGGCTGGATCAGGTCGAGCGGCCGCAGCAGCCCGTACAGCCCCGAGAGGATGCGCAAGCGCCCCTGCGCCCAGTCCAGCTCTCGGGACTCAAGGCTGGCCGCGTCGAGCCCCTTGTAGACGTCCCCCTGGAACGCGAGTACGCACGGCTTCGCGTTCTCCGCTGTCAGCGGCAGGCTCATCTCCTGGAAGCGGGCGTGGTTGAGGTTCGCCAGCGAGTCGCTCAGCGACATCAGCTTGCGCAGGTCGCTCGCATCGAGCGTCTTGCAGGTGTCCAGCAGCAGGACGGTGTCGTCGACGAAGCGCGGCTGCGTCGCGGCGAGCCCGTTCCCGGCGGGCGAGAAGTCGAGGGCCTTGGCGGGCGAGATGATCGTGAGCACGGGCTTCCTCCCGGGGTTGGCGCGGTATCTACCCGCAAAATCGTACCAGACGCTACCCCCGCCCTTGCCCCTCCCGCCCCCATGCGCTGAGATCGCGGGGCCGCCTGCGGACCGCCCGACGGATCCCCGCGCGCACGGAGTACGCCATGAACGGTAACGAGCTGGTCGCCCGCATCCTCAAGGACGAAGGGGTCGACGAGATGACCTGCTTCCCCAACAACCCCCTCATCGAGGAGGTGGCGAAGCTCGGCATCCGCCCCATCATGTTCCGCCACGAGCGCGGCGCCGTCATGGCCGCCGACGGCTACAGCCGCATGAACGACGGTGAGCGCTTCGGCGTCGTCGCCACCCAGAACGCCGCCGGCGCCGAGAACGCCATGGGCGGCATCGCCCAGGCCTTCGGGGACAACGTCCCCATCCTCGTCTTGCCCGGCGGCTACTCCCTCATCGAGCGCCAGGTCCGCCCCAACTTCTCCGCCGTCGAGAACTACCGCGGGATCGTCAAGTCGGTCGAGTCGATCGACTCGACCGCCCAGATAGCCCCCGCCATGCGGCGCGCCTTCCACGCCCTCCGCAGCGGTCGCGGCGGCCCCGTTGTCGTCGAGCTCACCTCCGATGTCTGCGCCCGGGAGGTCCCCGAGGACGAGACCCACTACGACTCCCCCGCCAAGATCCGCCAGAGCCCGTCCAACGGCGACATCCAGGCGGCCGTCACCGCCCTCCTCGCCGCTGAGCGTCCCATGATCTGGGCCGGCTCGGGCATCCTCACCGCCGGCGCCACCGAAGCGCTCCGCGAACTCGCCGAGCTCCTCGACATCCCCGTCTTCACCACCATGGAGGGCAAGTCCGCCTTCGACGAGCGCCACCCGCTCGCCCTCGGCGCGGGCAGCCGCGCCACCACCGGCGCCGCCCACGCCTGGATCGTCGAGTCCGACACCATCCTCGCCCTCGGGGCGAGCCTCACCCACAACGGCTACACCCAGATCGTCCCCGCCGGCAAGACCGTCATCCACAACACCAACGCCCTCGACGACATCAACAAGGACACCGCCTCAGACATTGCCCTCGTCGGCGATGCCCGCATCACCATCAAGGCGCTCATTGCCGAGGCAAAGGCCCAGACCGACGGCAAGGGCCGCGCCTCCGACGCCGCCGCAAGGCTCGCCGAGAAGCAGGCGGAGTGGATGGCCGAGTGGACCCCCTACCTCACCTCCGACGAAGCGCCCCTGAACACCTACCGCGTCATCCACGAGATCAACCGCAACGTCGACCACGAGACCAGCACCGTCACCCACGACGCCGGCGCCCCCCGCGACTCGATGGTCCCGTTCTTCACCGCCACCTCGCCGCATAGCTACATCGGCTGGGGGAAGACCACCCACCTCGGCTTCGGCATCCCCCTCATGATCGGCGCCAAGCTCGCCCGCCCCGACCGCTTCTGCCTGAACTTCATGGGTGACGGCGCCTTCGGCATGTCCGGCCTCGACCTCGAGACCTCCGTGCGCGCCAACCTCCCCATCACCACCGTCCTGCTGAACAACGGCGGCATGGCCACCTACCCGGGCGGCTTCCCCACCGCCCGCACCCAGTTCGGCGTCTCACACATGACCGGCAACTACGCCGCCATCGCCGAGGGGCTCGGCGCAACGGGCATCACCGTCACCCAGCCGGACGACCTCGGCGACGCCATCCGGACCGCGCGCCAGCTCAACGACGACGGACACACCGTCCTCATCGATGTGCAGTCGAACTACGAGTCGAAGAAGTCCCGCTTCTAGGGTCCTACGCCGGGAGCGAGGCCAGGAACGTTTCGACCGCCGCGTTGAAGTCGGCCGGGTTATCAATGTTCGCCGCGTGCCCCGCGTCGGCGATCAGGAAGTTCATCGCCCCGGGGATGTTCTCGCTCATATAGCCGTGCGCGGCCAGGAAGTTCTGGTCATTCGCGCCGGTAACGACGAGCGTCGGCTTGTCGATCGCCGTCAGCGACTGGATCACGCTCGCGTCGCGCTGCGTCAGCATCCCGCGCGCCGCTTTCGCCAGTCCCTCAGCGGACCGATGCCGCGCCGCCTTCACCTCCGCCGAGTCCCCCAGCGAGGCCAGTCCTTTCGTCTCGAACGCCTCCGCTCGCCGGATGGCGAACTGGTTCCAGCCCTCGCGGCCTTTCGGGTTGTTGTACCCCGGCCCCGTGTCGAACAGCATCAGGGCGCTCGTCCGCTCCGGATGCGCCAGGTTGAACGCCAGCGACATGTACCCACCCAGCGAGAGTCCCCCGACGACGGCGCTCTCGACGCCGCACGCATCGAGGATGGCGGCGATGTCGGCTACCGTCGCCGGTTCCGTGTACTCGGCCGAGTCCTCCGGACTGTCCGTGTCCCCGTGACCGCGCATGTCCCAGGCGATGATCCGGTACCGGTCGCGGAACGCCTCCACCTGCCCCTCCCACATCCGCGAGCTGGCCCCAAACCCGTGCGTCAGGAAGATGGCCGGGCCGCTGCCCTCGTCCACGTAGTGCAGGTTCACGCCGTTCCGGTTCAGTGTCGCCATCAGTTACCTCCCTGGGATGTGCGGCGGCTCATCCTACGCGGAAGCGGCAAGTGGACCAGAAAGCCCTCAGATTGCCTCGGTATATAGTTGTAGAGTGACTAGTTATGGGACTACAATTGCCACATGGCGTTGTTCGACACGCTACGGGCGTCCCGACGACTACGGGAAGCAGGCTTCGACGAAGCGAAGGCGGCTGCCATCGTCTCCACCGTCGCTGATGACTTCATCGAACGCCTTGCCACGAAGGTCGACCTCCAGCAGCTTGAGGCTCGTCTCGTCGAGCGGATTACGCACGCCGAAGAGAGCCTTGAACAGCGCATGACCATCCGCATGGGCATGGTCGCAACAGCAGCGACCGGCGTGATCCTCGCGGCCATCGGCATAGCGACGGGTGTAGTCGTCTCGCTGTAGCCCTGCTACGGACTCCCGCCCTCATGCCCCTTTATGTCGCCTAGATAGTGCTCCTCTCGCGCCCGCATCCGGGCCGCCTCCTCGCCCCCGCCCTCGTGCTCGTACCCGCACAGGTGGAGGATGCCATGCACCAGCAGGTGCGCGAGCTCATCCCCGAGATCCTGCCCAACCTCCGCCGCCTGCCGAACCGCCGTGGGCACGCTGATGGCGATGTCCCCCAGGCTCCGCGCCTCACCCTCCCCCAGCGGCGCCTCCGCCGGCTCCGGGAACGACAGCACATCCGTGGGCGCGTCGATCCCGAGGAAGCGGTTGTTCAGCTCCCGCAGCTCCTCGTCCCCCGTCGTAAGGACCGTCAGCGCGACCCCGTCCGCCACGCCCTCCCCCGCCAGCACCCGCCCCGCGAGCGCCTCGAGTGCCCCCAACTCGACACCCTCCGGCTCGATTTCGACCACGAAGTCGATGGTGTGGGCCATGCCGCGACTAGCTGGCGGCGAAGATGGCGGCGGCCTCGCGTGCGGCGTCGACCAGTGGCGTCGGGATGATGCCGAATACGATCACGCCGACCGTCGCCACGCCCAGGGCCACCCCTACCGTCGGCGAGATGGCCAGCTTCTGGTCGTCCTCCGCCTCACCCATGAACATCTGCCGCACGACCGCGAGGTAGTAGTAGGCCGACACCACCGAGTTCAGCACCCCGATGATGACCAGCCAGGCGAGGTCCGCATGGATGCCCGCGTTGAACACGTACAGCTTCGCCCAGAAGCCGGCCGTCGGCGGGATGCCCGCCAGCGAGATCAGGCAGAAGGCCAGCGCCAGCGCCAGCAGCGGCGCCCGCTTCCACATGCCCGCGTAGTCGGCGATATCGTCGCTGCCGATCTTCTGCGAGATGCCGATCACGGCGATGAAGGCGCCCAGGTTCGTGAAGGCGTAGGCCGCCACGAACAGCAGCACGCCGCTCGCCCCCTGCACGAAGTGCTCGCCTGCGATCGAAATCGCCGCGAGCCCGATCATGAAGTTGCCCGCCTGCGCGATCGATGAATAGCCCAGCATCCGCTTGATGTCGCGCTGCACGATCGCGAACACGTTCCCCAGCGTCATCGAGACGGCCGCGATAACCGCGAAGATCATCGCCCAGTCGTTGCTCAGGAACTGCTCCCCCAGACCCTCGAAGAAGAGCCGCATGACCACCGCGAACGCCGCCGCCTTCGACCCCACCGAGAGGAACGCCGCCACCGGCGTGGGCGCCCCCTGGTACACGTCGGGGACCCACATCTGGAAGGGGACGACCGCCATCTTGAAGCCGAAGCCCGCGATCAACAGCACCGAGGCCACGATCAGCAGCGAACGGTTCCCGGCCCCGCTGTCGGCGATGGCCGCGGAGATGTCGGTCAGCAGTGTCGAGCCGGCGAAGCCGTAGAGCAGCGCCATGCCGTACAGCAGCAGCGCCGAGGCGATCGCGCCCAGCAGCAGGTATTTCATGCCCGCCTCGCTCGACCGCTGGTCCTTGCCCCAGCCGGCAAGGATGTACTGCGGAATCGAGCTCAGCTCGAGCGCCAGGAAGATCGTGATCAGGTCGCGTGCCCCCGCCAGGAACATCAGCCCCGCCGAGGCCGTCAGCACGAGCGCGTAGTACTCCGACTGCCGCCGCCCAACCCGGTTGACCCAGTCGATCGAAGCGATAACGACGATCGCCGTGATCCCCGCGAACACGTACTGGAAGAAGACCGCGTACTGGTCGATCGCGAAGGTGCCGTCGAAGGCGGTCTGGAAGTCGCCCCGGATGACCCACGTCGAGGTCCAGATGGCCGCTCCCAGGATGCCCGCGAGCGCGATGTACGGCAGGTACTGGCGACGGGTCGGCAGGAGCGCGTCCCACACGAGCACGGCGCCGGCGGCGAGCAGGATCGCGAGCTGGGGTCCGACGATGTCGAGTTCGCTCACCCTGCCACCCTCGCGCTCACGACCCCGATAGCGGGATCAAGCATGTCCATGATCAGGCTCGGGTAAACGCCCAGCAGGATGACCAGCGCGGCCAGCCCCACGACGCTCGCGTGCTCCCACCAGTGTTTCTGGTCGTCCACCTCGTCCCACTCGTGCCGCACCGGCCCGAACACGACCCGTTGCAGCGTCCAGAGGATGTACCCGGCGGACAGCACCACGCCGAAGATGGCCATGATCACGGCCCACTCGTGTTTCTGGAAGGCTCCCAGGAAGACCGTGACCTCGGCGATGAACCCGGCCAGCGCCGGCAGCCCCACGCTCGCGAAGCCCGCGAACACGAGCCCTGTCGCGATCAGCGGCATCTGCCGCGCCAGTCCGCCCAGCTTTCCGATCTCGCGCGTGTGCGTCCGTTCGTACATCAGTCCGATGACCACGAAGAGCATGCCCGTGATCAGGCCGTGAGCCAGCATCTGGTAGGCCGCGCCCACCATCGCCGTCGTGCCCAGCGCCCCGATGCCGAGCAGCACGAGACCCATGTGGCTCACCGAGGAATACGCGATCAGGCGTTTCACGTCGGTTTGCCGGAACGTCACGAAGGCGCCGTAGAGCACGCTGATGGCGCCAATCGCCGCCAGCCAGATGCCGTAGTCGTTCGCCTGGTCGGGCAGGATGGTGACGCAGGTGCGGATGATGGCGTAGCCGCCCATCTTCAGCAGCACGCCCGCCAGCATCACCGAGACGGCCGTGGGCGCGTCGCTGTGGGCGTCCGGTAGCCACGTGTGCAGCGGCACGATCGGCAGCTTCACCGCAAACCCGATGAAGAGGAACAGGAACACCCATCGCAGCGGTAGCACCGCGCTGGAGATGCTCGACTCGCCCAGTACCTGCATGTCGAACGTGCCCGCGCTGAAGGCCAGCGCCAGGATCGCGACGAGCATGAAGGCCGAGCCAGTCACGGTGTACAGCACGAACTTCATCGCCGAGTACTCGCGCCTGCCCGAGCCCCACACCGAGATGAGCAGATACATCGGGAACAGCTCCAGCTCCCAGAACAGGAAGAAGAGCAGGAAGTCCATCGCCGTGAAGACGCCCAGCACGGCCGTCGAGAGCACCATCAGGCAGGCGAAGTAGGCTCGCGGCCGGTGCTCGATGCTGAACGAGACCAGCACCGCCGCCGTCGTCAGGAACGTCGTCAGGACCACCAGCGGCAGGCTCAGGCCGTCGACCGCGAGGAAGTACTGGATGTCGAACACGCCCACGTCGATCCAGGCGGCACGGTCGACGAACTGGAATCCCCCACCCGTCTCGAAGTCGAAGAACATCACGATCGACAGCGCCAGCGCCACCAATGAGCCCGCCAGCGCGACCCAGCGGGCGTAGTGCGCACGGTCGGCCGGAAGCAGCAGCCCCAGCAGCCCCGCGAAGGCGGGCAGGAACACGAGCACGGTCAGTGGCATTCCACCCTCCTACAGCGGATTCGCGATGAAGACGATGATGGCGACGATGAAGACGCCGGCGGCGATTCCTGCGCCGTAGAGCTGCACCTGGCCCGTCTGGGCGTGGCGCAGCACACGGCTTGATTGCTGACCCACCCAGCCGACCCCGTTCACGGAGCCGTCTACGGCGAGCGTGTCGAACTGCTCAACCAGCCGGTTCCAGCCGCGCTGGAACACGTTGATGGCGAAGGCGCGTTCGTACAGGTCGTCAAGGAAGAACTTCCGCTCAAGCACCGCGGCGATCGGGAAGGCGGTCTTGCGGATGTCGTCGGCGGAGATGAGGCGGCGGTGGTAGATCGCCCAGGCCGTCCCGATTCCCGCCACGGCGATGATCGAGGAGGTGATGGCGATCCAGTAGCTGAAGTTCGGCGCCTTGTGGAGGACGCCCTCGGGGACGGCCGCATCGACGAAGTGCTGGAACTCCTTGCCCCAGCCCCACCAGCCCGCCGCGATCGCGCCCGCCGTCAGGACCAGCAGGGGCACCGTCATCACCCAGTTCGACTCGTGCGGGTGGGCGGGATCGCCGTGGAAGTGCGAATCCTCGTCCTCGTGGTCGACGGGCTCGCCGCCCTTGTACTCCCCGAAAAACGTCATGAATATCGCGCGGAACATGTAGAGCGCCGTCACGAAGGAGGCCACCGCCGCGACGACGTAGAGCGCGCGGTCATTCACCCACGCCTCCAGCAGGATCTCGTCCTTCGACCAGAATCCCGCCAGCGGGAACACCCCCGAGAGGCTGAGCGTGCCGATCAGGAACGTCCAGAACGTGATCGGCATCACCGTTCGCAGGCCGCCCATCTGGCGCATGTCGAACGTGTTGGTCGCGTGGTTCACGGAGCCGCTGCCGAGGAACAGGAGCGCCTTGAAGAAGGCGTGCGTGAACAGGTGGAACACCGCCACCGCATATCCGAACACGCCCAGCGCCAGCATCATGTAGCCGAGCTGGCTGATGGTGGAGTAGGCGAGCACCCGTTTCAGGTCCGTCTGCACGAGCGCCAGCGAGGCGCCCACGATGACCGTCGCCGCTCCGATCCACCCGACGGTATCGAGTGCGTGCGGCGACGCTTCGATCACCGGGAAGAAGCGCGCCATCAGGTAGACGCCGGCAGCGACCATCGTGGCCGCGTGGATGAGGGCGGAGACCGGCGTCGGGCCCTCCATGGCGTCGGGCAGCCACACGTGCAGCGGGAACTGCGCGCTCTTGCCAACCGCCCCCGCGAACAGGCCCAGGCCGAACAGCGTAAGCGTCGTCCCGGCGAGCGCCCCGGAAATGACCAGGTCGTGAATTTCGTGGATGGCGAACGTCTCGTGACGCGTCCAGATGAGCAGGATGGCGGCCAGCAACCCGAGGTCGCCGATGCGCGTCACGATGAACGCCTTCTTCGCGGCGGCCGCAGCGCTCGGCTTGTGGAACCAGAAGCCGATGAGCAGGTAGCTCGAAAGGCCAACCAGCTCCCAGAAGATGAAGAGCATGAACAGGTTGTCGGCCAGGACCAGCCCCAGCATCGCCGTGATGAAGAGGCTCATGTAGGCGTAGTAGCGCCCGTAGCCGGGGTCGCCCTCCATGTACCCCTGCGAGTACACCTGCACGAGCAGCGACACGCTCGAGACCACCACCAGCATCACCGCCGTCAACCCGTCGATACGCACCCCGAGGGCGAACTCGACCGGTCCCGCCTGGAACCACTCGTACGAATGAATGGCGACGCCACCACCCGCCCCCAGCACGTCGACGAGGGTGATCAGCGAGAGCACGAACGAGGCCGCGATCGCGGCGATGCTCAGGTAGCCCGCGATCTTCGGCAGATGGCGCACGTAGAGCGTGATCGCCACGAACGCCACCAGCGGGGCGACGATGATCGCCCACAGCACGGCCTCGCTGATGCCGGGAACCTCGCCAGTCGCTGCTGCGAATAGTTCGATCATCGGCTCAGATCTTCCTCAGGATTTCGCGCGCGACGTGGGCCTTGCCCGTCGGCACGTAGATGGTTCGTTCGTCGCGCATGGAGGCGTCCTCGCCCCGGCCCACGGGCGGCATGATGACGATGCGCAGCCCCTCGGCCGCGAAAAGCTCACGCCACGTCTCCGCCACATACCCGTTTGCCACGCTCATGAATTCAACCCACATGGCGTTACAACTTCAGGAGGTCGAGCTGGTCGACCTCGACGGTTTGGCGGTTCCGGTAGACGGAAACCGCGAGCGCAAGCGCCACGGCCGCTTCCGCGGCGGCGACGGTGATGACGAACGCCACGAAGGCGTGCCCGCCGATCTCCGGGGGAAAGTCCTTGTTGTGAAGCGCCGAGGTATCCACGAGACCACCGCTGAAGCGCGAAAACGCGATCAGCGTCAGGTTGACGGAGTTCAGCATCAGCTCGATGCCCATGAGCACGCCGATCGCGTTCCGCTTGCTCAGGGCGATCACGAGCCCGAGGCAGAACAGCAGCGCGCCCACGGTGAGGAAGTGCTCAAGCGTCAGCATCGGGCACGTCCTCGTTTTCCTCGGCTTCGGAGCGCACGAGCATGATTGCGCCCACCAGGGCGGCGGTCAGGAGCACGGAAGCGATCTCGAAGGGCAGCACCCACGTCGAGAGCAACGCGCGACCGAGGTCGCTTGCCGACAGTCCCGGGTCCCCGGCGGCGGTCGACCAGGCCGTGTCGTGGATGACGAACAGGAACACCGTCACCAGCGCCACGCCCAGCAGGATGGCCGGACCGACCATCGCCGTCTCCGAGTTGTCCCGCACCGACTGCGGCGTCAGCACGATTGCGAACAGGATCAGCACCGAGATGGCGCCCACGTAGATGACGATTTGCGCCATTGCAATGAACTCGGCCGAGAGCAGCACGAAGAACCCCGCCACCCCGATGAAGGCCACTATCAGGAACAGCACCGCGTGCAGCAGGTTGCGCGACACCATCACGCCCCCCGCCGCCACGAGCGTGAGGATGGAGAGCGCATAGAAGCCGATCTGGACGCCCGCGCCTTCCATCTACTTGCCCCCTCCCGCCGCTGGATCCTCGACCGGCACATAGCCGCCCGCCTCCCGGACCAGTCGCGGCCGCATCGGAACGGACTCGGGCTTATACCCCAGGAACCGCGCCCACAGGTACACCGCCGCTGCGGAGACGACGATGTTGATCCCGGCGAAGGCGAAGACGATGCCATCGCCCAGGTTCGCCTCCGACCACCACAGCCGCTCAAGCGATACGAGGAACAGGTTGACCACCGCCAGCGGCAGCAGGAACTTCCATGCGAAGCTCATCAGCTGGTCGATGCGCAGCCGGGGAAGGGTGCCCCGCGTCCAGATGAAGACGAAGTAGAAGAGGTGCGTCTTGGCGACGAAGATGAGCCACGCCGGTACCCACTGCTCCAGCCCCCACATCGACCAGCCGCCCAGGAAGATGGTGGAGGCGAAGGCCGCGGCGGCCAGCGCGTAGCCGATGTCCATTCCGTAAAAGAGGCCCCACTTCATCCCGCTGTACTCGGTCAGGTAGCCCGCCACGATCTCCGATTCCGCCTCGGCGATGTCCGTGGGCGTGCGGTTCAGCTCGGCGCTCACGGCGATGAAGTACACGACGAAGGCCAGCGGCTGCATGAAGATGAGCCACAGGTTCGTGTCCCGCTGGAACTCCACGATGCCCGGCAGGCTCATCGTGTTCGTGAACACGACCACGCACAGCAGCATCAATACGAGCGGCACCTCGTAGCTGACCGACATGGCCACGATCCGCATCGCCCCGAACAGGCTGTACTTGTTGTTCGAGCTCCAGCCCGCAATGAACGCCGCCAGCACCGGTAGCCCCGATACGGCGATGAAGAAGATCAGCCCCGCGGGCACGTCCGCGAACACCATGTTCGGCCCGAACGGGATCACCGCGAAGAGCAGCACCGCTGGCGCCACGAAGAAGATCGGCGCCGCCCACATGAGTGGCTTGTCTGCGGCCGTGGGCGTCAGCGCTTCCTTCTGCAGCAGCTTGAGCGCGTCCGCGACGGGCTGTAGCAGCCCGAACGGCCCCACCCGGTTCGGACCCCTGCGCGCCTGGATGCGCCCGATCAGCTTCCGCTCCCCGTACACCCCCACGAACAGCTGCGAGGGCAGCACGAAAATCACGAAGGCCGCAACGAACCCGATGATCGGCGCCACGATGTAGGCCAGCTCATAGGGAGCGACCTTGTCGATCCCCTCGAGGATGACGCGCGACAGGTTCGAGAGATCGCGGAAGTCGTACCAGTGGTCCGTCACGAGTATCGGCATCAGCGGTCAATCTCACCGACGACGATGTCGATCGAGCCGAGCGCCACGATGGCGTCGGCGATGGAGCCGCCCACCGTCATCTCCTTCAGCACGCTGAGGTTGATGAGCGAGGGCGGACGGATGTGGAAGCGGTAGGGCGAGGGGCCCTCGTCGCTGACCAGGTAGTAGCCGAGCTCGCCGCGCGGGCTCTCGATGCGCGCGTAGGCCTCGCCTGCGGGCGGCCGCAGCGCCAGCGGCACCTCCGTGCTGTGCGGCCCCCCCGGGAGCCCGTCCAGCGCCTGCTCGATGATGTTGAGGCTCTGGCGCATCTCCTCCAGCCGCACGATGAAGCGGTCGTAGGCGTCGCCCTGGTAGCCGATGGCAATGTCGAAGTCGTACTGCTCGTAGCCGCAGTAGGGGTCCGCCTTGCGGATGTCCCAGGCGATGCCGCTGCCGCGCAGCATCGGCCCGCTCAGCGAGGCGTTCACCGCCAGCTCCGGCGGGACCACCGCCACGTTGCGCGATCGCGCCAGGAAGATCTCGTTCCCCGAAAGCAGCCCCTCGCCGTTCGCGATCGTCTCCCGCATGGGCCCGATGAACTCCCGCACCAGCTCCTCGAACCGGTCGGGAAGCTCGAAGGCCACGCCACCGATGCGCATGTAGTTGCACGTCAGCCGCGCCCCGCTCGTCATCTCGAAAATGTCGAGAATCTTCTCGCGTTCGCGCATGAACCACATGATCGGCGTCTGCCAGGCGCCCGTGTCGTTCGCGAACGCCCCCGCCCCCATGCAGTGGCTCGCGAGACGCTGCAGCTCCGCCATGATCACGCGGATTGCCTGCCCCCGCGCCGGCACCTCGATGCCCGCAAGCTTCTCCACCGCCAGGCAGTAGCCGAGGTTGTTCGACATGCTGCTCAGGTAGTCCGTGCGGTCGGTGAAGGGGATGTTCTGCGTGTAGGTGCGCTCCTCCGCCAGCTTCTCCATCGAGCGGTGCAGGTACCCGATCACCATCTCCGCATCGACCACCTGCTCCCCGTCGACGGTCGCCTTCACCCGGAACACCCCGTGCGTCGACGGGTGCTGCGGCCCGATGTTCATAACGAACGGTTCGGACTGGACGATGTCGCTCATGTGACCGGCCGTACCGGGGGCTCAGGCTTGGCGGAAGTCCCCGCGAACTCGTTCAGACCAGGCTGCAAGCCGCCCGGCATCGAGAGGAAGTCCTTGCGCAGCGGATGCCCCGGGTAGCCGTCCCAGAGCAGGATGCGTTGCAGGTTCGGGTGCCCCTCGAAGCCGATGCCGAACAGGTCGTACGTCTCCGATTCCTGGATCCACGCCCCGTGCCAGATGTCGACGACGCTCTGCACCGAGGCGTTCTCGCGGTCGTGCGCCTCCACCTTCGCGCAGGCCATCTGGTTCCGTTCCAGCGACTGCAGGTGGTACACCACCTCGAAGCGGTCCCACTGGTCCACCCCGCACAGGTTCGAGAGGTGCTTGAAAGTCGTCTCGGCGTCGTCGCGCAGGGCCAGCAGCGCCTCGTGCGCGTGTTCGGCGTGCAGGATGCAGGCCGTCTCTGTCGTCCTCGAGACGGACCCCGGCACGAGCCGTTCCGCCGCCTCTCCCAGCTCTTCGCCCGTCCACCAGCGCGTCATCAGTTCCACTCCAGTGCGCGCTTGCGCCAGGCGTAGAGCCCGCCCACGACGAACGTGCCCACGAAGATCGCGATCTTCCCCAGCCCCACCAGCCCCGCATCCTCGAACACGACCGCCCACGGGAACAGGAACACGATCTCGACGTCGAACAGCAGGAACAGCAAAGCGATGTAGTAGAAGCGGAAGTTGAACTGCGTGAGCGCCGGCCCGCGCGTGACCATGCCGCATTCGTACGTGTCTTCCTTGACCGGGTCCGAGGGCACGTCGGGGCGGATGTTGACGAACTTAAACGCCCAAGACTGCACGATCGCGCCCGCCGGAAATATCAGCGCGATGATGACAAGAATGGCGATGTGGCCGTATTCGTGGAGCACGCCCTGGCCGTTTGTGAAATCTCTCGCTAAGACCGGCGGAACTATAGCACGGTCCCCCCCACAGGGACCAAACACCGGCGTTCGCGAAGACCTACTCCCGACCCGCCCCCGCGATGTTGGCGACCTCGGGAGCCGAGCGGATGACCCACGAGATCGTCACGCGTGACGACAGCGCGCCATCGCTCACCGTCACCGTTGAGGTCAGGGAGCCTGCCGCGGTGGGGTTGCCCACGATCCGGCCCGTCCTGGCGACGATCTCCACGCCCGCCGGCAGCACGTCGGCCGACCAGGTGAGCAAGTCGCCATCCAGGTCGGCGGCTGCGACAGTTACGTCGACCGAATCGCCGACGGTGAACGATTGCGCCCCCGGGTCTGTGATCACCGGGGGCGTGTTGCCCGCCCTGGCGGCCGCGCCCAGCGCTTCGAAGGCCGCCCTCGCCTCCGAGTGCGACAGGCTGGTGGCGACCTCGCCCACGGTGATCGCGACGGTCGCAACGACCGCCGTCCGTGGGTAGGCGCTGTAGACGTCGTAGGCCTCGTATTCGAACGAGTCGACGCCGGAGAATCCCTCGTTCGGCGTGTACCAAAGGATCGTCCCGGACAACGGCACCCCGACCGCCGCATTGATGCTCCCGTTGGCAGGCGCCGTCACGATGCGGAAGTATCGCGGGCCGATGGGCTTGCCGAAGGCCGTAGCGGTCAGCACCACTTCGACGGCTGTGTCGCTCTCCGTGCTGAGAGTCTGCGACTCCGCGACGTAGCCAGGGACCGCGCTGATGGCTTCCGACACGACGACGCCATTGTTGGTCTCGTCGGTCTCGACCACGATGTCATAGGGATCGGACTCGGCCGCCAGGCGATAGTTGCCCGGCCTCAGATCAGACACATCGACCCACTGGAACGTGACCGAGCCCTCGTACACATCCCGCCACCCTTCGGTCACGCCCATGCGCAGGCTGTCCGCGTCCGGATTATTGGCCCTGCAGTTCTCGACAACCTCGGACTCGTAGGTTTGCTCACCGGGGTGCGGGTGCCTCTCGGGCAGGCTCTCCACATCCAGCATGCAGAAGCCAACCTTCCGGCCCGGCAGGATCTGGGTCGTGCCCGCCTCGTCCCACAGCGAGTACGCCACAATCTCCATCAGGTGGAAGTGGTTATGTCCATCATCAGTCTCGTAACGCACGGGTGGCTTGGTCAGCTTCACCCAGTCGCCCGTTGACGTTATGACCCGTTGCCAGACGTCGTGACTCGTCGGATCCGACGGATCCGCCAACCGGGGGTCGCCCGACAGATCCAGGGGGCCGTCGCCGAGATTGGTCACATACCCTTCGAAGCGCAGGGCCAGGAACTCCACCCCATCCCAAGTGAACGGTTGCACCTCACCCCACTGAACGGGCGGATCAGCCACCAGGTCGGGTAGCAGGAAGACCCGATCGTTGTCGGCGATGTACACCTTCGCCAGTGCTGCCTGCTCGTCGACCGTGTACCCGGGCCCCGGTGTAATTGTCGCCGTCACGGTGCTGGTCACATCGACGGCGCCGTCATCGTCCGTCGCCACCGAGAGGGTCGCCGTACGCTCCCTCGCCCCGAACGTCACCGTCTCCGGCGCCGCGCCATCCAGCATCGAACCGCTCTCCGCTACGTCGACGGAAACGGTCACCGCCTCCGCTGCCGCACCCGTACGCGTCAGCGTGAACACCGCGGGCGTGCCTTCCGTTGCCAGGCTCGGCCCCGCCGCGATCGACACCTCGGGAATCTCAGCCGGCGCCACGACCCCTGCGGAGGTCGGCGACTCCTTCTTGACCCCGGCGTCGGGGACGGGCTCCCGCGCCGTGGGCGTGTCTGCCTCCACAGCCGCTGGCGCCGCAGGCGAGTCCGCCGGCCCACTCGCGTCCGGGGCCGTAACCGCCTCAGGCAACCTCTCCGCCGCTTCCGGAGCCGTACCTGTCGGATCGCTCCGCGCCGACACGAAAGCAATCCCCATGACCAGAACGGCCAGGACCGCCAGCGCAAGGAGCTTTATCAGACCCAGCGACCCCGAGCGGTCAGATGCCATGTCACAGCCTTGCCGCGCTCCTCGGGCAGCCGCGCCAGGGGGCCGGGCAACGTTCGCCGTTGCAGGAGCAACCGAACAGTGACCCCGCGCCTGAGCCCCGCCGAAGAGGCGCCCTCCGCGTCGCAACCTAGAGGTCACTTCCGCGGGGCGTCAAGGCATCGAACCGCCCGGCCCGGAAAGGAGCCACGCTTGCGGCGCCCCGCTCGGGACTGAACACGCCGTGTCCCGCGCCCTGCAAGGCGCGAAGGCCCGCACCCGAACGACGCTCCCCATGGTCGTCGCCCGCTCGAATGTGGTTCCCGGAGGTCGCGCCAGCCGCCCGATTTGCCCCTGCGAAGCCTAGGCGTAACATTCCGTTCACCCTCTCCACCAGGGGCCGCATGACCACCGGCACCGACAGCGATCTGTACCCGCTCGGAGAAGCGCCGCCACTTGGCGAAGTGCCCGCGCGGATGCACGCACAGCTCATCCGCGAGTCCCGCTTCGGCGAGCCCACCCAGGCATTCGCCCCCGAAGTGGTCGATATTCCTCCCGTCGGACCCGACGACGCGCTCGTCTACGTCATGGCGGCGGGCGTCAACTACAACAACGTCTGGGCCGGCCGCGGTGTCCCCATCGATGTCATCGCCGCCCGCCAGAAGGCCGGCGAGGCCGAGGACTTTCACATCGGCGGCTCCGATGCCTCCGGCATCGTCTACGCCGTCGGCGAGAATGTCACCAACATCAAGGTCGGCGACGAAGTCATCGTCCATTGCGGTATCTGGAACGTCCACGCGCCCGGGGTCACCTCCGGGGGCGACCCCATGTACGACCCCTCCTTCCGCATCTGGGGCTACGAGACCAACTGGGGCTCCTTCGCCCAGTTCACGAAGGTGCAGGCCCACCAGTGCCTGCCCAAGGCTCCCCACCTCAGCTGGGAAGAGGCCGCCGCTCCCACGCTGGTCGGCGCCACCGCCTACCGCATGCTCTGCTCGTGGCAGCCCCACACCGTCCGCGAGGACGACGTCGTCCTCGTCTGGGGCGGCGCCGGCGGCCTCGGCACGATGGCCATCCAGCTCGCCGCCCTCCAGGGCGCGAAGCCCATCGCCGTCGTCTCCAGCGACGCCAAGGGTGAGTACTGCAAGCAGCTCGGCGCCGTCGGCTACATCAACCGCAAGAACTTCGACCACTGGGGTCGCCTCCCCGACTGGGAGGACCAGTCCGGCATGGGCAAGTTCGCCAAGGGCGCTCGCGCCTTCGGCAAGGCGATCTGGGACGTGCTCGGCGAGCGCCGCAGCCCCCGCATCGTCTTCGAGCACCCCGGCGAGGACACCGTCCCGACCTCCATGTTCGTGTGCGATACGGGCGGCATGGTCGTCATCTGCGCCGGCACCACCGGCTACAACGCCGATATGGACCTGCGCTATCTCTGGATGCGCCAGAAGCGCTTCCAGGGCTCCCACTTCGCCAACGACGAGCAGGCGGGCGCGTTCAACGACCTCGTTATCCAGGGCAAGATCGACCCCTGTCTCTCCCGCGTCTTCCCCTTCGAGGAGACGGGCGCCTGC
Source organism: Tepidiformaceae bacterium (assembly GCA_965214395.1). Lineage (GTDB taxonomy): Bacteria > Chloroflexota > Dehalococcoidia > Tepidiformales > Tepidiformaceae > UBA2991. The sequence continues at coordinate 1,893,222 of OZ243954.1, read as the reverse complement.
CACCAGCTCATGTTCGAAAACCGCCACCCCGACGGCAACATGGCGATCCTCGTCGGCGCCACCGAAGAGGGACAGGGACGCCGCTAGGGCCGCGACCACGCGGCTGCATCACCCAACACCAGGAAGGGGCCTGCTGAATGGCGCGTGACTTCGCCGCCGACATCCTCGATCCCATCGCCCAGGAGATCGTCTCCAACGTTGGCGTCTGGGTGGACCGCGAGGTCAAGCCCGTCGCCAGCGAGTACGAGCACGCCGACGAGTACCCCGAGCCCCTCGTCAACGGCATGGCCGAGATGGGCCTCTTCTCCATCAAGATTCCCGAGGCCTACGGCGGTCTCGACCTCAGCTTCGAGTGCTACGCCGGCGTCTGCATCGAGCTCGCGCGCGGCTGGATGAGCCTCGCTGGCGTCCTCAACACGCACGTCCTCGTCGGCTACGCCATCTCCACCTACGGCACCGAGGAGCAGCAGCAGAGCTTCCTCCCCCGCATGATCGACCCCGAGATCCGCGCGGCCCTCAGCATCACCGAGCCCGACGCCGGCTCCGACGCGCAGGCCATCAAGACGCAGGCCACCCGCGACGGTGACGACTACCTCATCAACGGCCAGAAGATGTGGGTCACGAACGGCCAGCGCGCGGGCGTCTACCTCGTCCTCACCAAGACGGACGTCGAGGCCCAGCCCGCCCATCGCGGCATCAGCGCCTTCCTCGTCGAGCCCGATACCGAGGGCTTCTTCGTCGGCCGCAAGCTCGAGAAGCTCGGCTACAAGGGCGTCGAGACCACCGAGCTCGCCTTCGACAACGCCCGCGTCCCCGCCGGCAACCTCCTCAGCGGCGACGAGGGCCGCGGCTTCCAGCACGTCATGAGCGCCCTCGAGGTCGGCCGCATCAACGTCGCCGCCCGCGGCGTGGGCGTCTCCCAGGCCGCCTTCGAGGACGCCATCGCCTACGCCCAGCAGCGCCGCGCCTTCGGCAAGCCCATCGGCGAGCACCAGGCCCAGCAGATCCGCCTCGCCGATATGGCGACCAAGATCCGCGCCGCCCGCCTCCTCACCTTCGACGCCGCCCGCCGCAAGGACAGCGGCGCCCGCTCCGACCTCGACGCCGGCATGGCCAAGCTCTTCGCCACCGAGGTCTGCCAGGAAGTTGTCCTCGAAGCCCTCCGCCTCCACGGTGGCGTCGGCTACAGCAAGGAGTTGCCCCTCGAGCGCTACTACCGTGACGCCCCCGTCATGGTCATCGCCGAGGGCACCAGCGACATCCAGAAGATCGTCATCGCCCGCAACCTCCTCCGCGAGTACGCCATCGACTAGCGAGTCTCGGGAGGGGCAGGCGGGGACCAACAGCCAGGAGCCAGATATGACTGTCCACGACGGGCGCGAAGACTTCGGTCGCTACTACGAGGAGTTCGAGGTCGGCGACGTGTTCAAGCACTGGCCCGGACGCACCATCACCGAGTACGACGACGTCCTCCACTGCATGCAAACCATGAACCACCACCCCCTCCACATCGACGCGCGCTACGCCGAGGAGGAAACCCAGTTCGGCAAGAACGTGGTCGTCGGCACCCTCGTCTACTCCATCGTCTTCGGCATGACCGTCACCGAGATCTCGGGGAAGGCCATCGCCAACCTTGAGGTCGAGTCACTCCGGCACACCGCCCCCACCTTCCACGGCGACACCGTCTACGCCGAGACCACCGTCACCGACAAGGTCGAGTCCCGCTCCCGCAACGACCGCGGCATCGTCACCGTCGACACGCGCGCCTACAACCAGCGCGACGAAACGGTCCTCACCTTCACCCGCAAGGTCATGGTCCCGAAGCGCGACCCGGGCGAGTAACCTCTCCGGACATGCTGGCACGTATCCCTTTGCTCTTGGAACCACAGCCTGAAGGGGGCTACACAGTCACCTCGCCCCTGCTGCCGGAGCTCATCACCGAGGGCGACACCGTGGCCGAGTGCCTTGCTCACGCCGAGGATGCCTTCGCGGCGGTGACGGAGATATATGGAGATTGGAACCGGCCACTGCCTTCGAGCGTCTACTTCGACGACCGTGCCGGGCCGTTGCTGATCGAGGCAGTCGTGCCGTTTCCCGAGTCCGAGGATGGCTTCCCGGCCTAGGCCCGCTCAAGCGGCGCCAGGCTCTGCAGGAGCCGCTTAACCCCCGCGTTCGTGTCGTCGAACGCCACCACCACCTCCACATCCCCCCGGCGCTCCTGCGAGCTCACGACAATGCCCTCCCCGAAGTGCGAGTGGCGCACCCGATCGCCCGCCTGCCACTCCGGCTCGGTTGCGGCCACCGCGGCAGCCGAGGTCGCGGCCGGCTCCGCTGCGGGGGCGGGGCGCGGCGCCGCTGCGACGCGGCCCCCTACCGTCCGCCGTTCGCCGCTTCGGTAAGGCTGGAGCAGGTGCTCCGGGATCTCCGCCAGGAACCGTGAGGGCGGATTCGTGAGCGGACGCCCTCCAAGGTACCGCCGGTACGCCCGCGTCAGGTACACCGACTCCTCCGCCCGCGTGATCCCCACGTACGCCAGCCGCCGCTCCTCCTCCAGTTGCCGGGGGTCATCGAACGAGCGGATGTGGGGCAGCACCCCCTCCTCCATCCCCACCAGGAACACGACCGGGAACTCCAGCCCCTTGGCCGCGTGCAGCGTGATCAGCGTCACCGCCTCCACCGCCCCCTCCAGCTCGTCCACGTCCGCCACCAGCGCCACATCCTGCAGGAAGCTCGCGAGGTCGGCCGCCTCCCCGCCGGTCGTGTCCTCGTACTGCGCCATCACCGTCCGAAGCTGCAGCACGTTCTCCAGCCGCTCCTCCCCACCCTCATCGCGATCACGCAGGTAGTCCACGTAGCCGCTCTCCTGGAGCACATGGTCGAGCAGCTCCGCCAGCGGCCGGTCCCGCTCCCCGCGCATCGCCTCGACCGCGTGAACGAACCGCCGGATAGCCGTTGCCGCACGCGCCGCGATGCCGGGAATGGGCTCGCCCCGCGCCGCCGCCTCACACGCGTCCCAGACCGCCAGGCCCGTAGAGCCGGCGTACTCCGACAGCCGCGCCAGCGTTGTATCCCCGATTCCCCGCGCGGGCACGTTGATGATGCGCAGCAGGCTCGCCTCATCGAGCCGGTTGTGGACCAGCCGCAGGTACGCGATCAAGTCCTTGATCTCGCGCCGCTGGTAGAAGCGCACGCCCCCGATCAGCCGGTACGGAATCCGGTGCCGCACCAGCGCATCCTCAATCGGTCGCGACTGCGCGTTCGTGCGGTACAGCACCGCCATCGATCCGAGCGATCGGTCCGTCGTCGCGAGACGCTCTACCTCGCGCGCCACGAACTCGCCCTCTTCCTCGTCGTTGTAGGCCTCGTACATCGTCAGCGCCTGGCCGGAGTCCCGCTCCGTCCAGAGCGCCCGCTCGATGTGGCTGCGGTTGTTGCTGATCACGGCGTTGGCGGCGTCGAGGATCGGCTGCGTCGACCGGTAGTTCTGCTCCAGCAGGTAGGTCTTCGCCTCGGGGAAGTCCCGCAGGAAGTACTGCGTGTTGCGCGCGTCCGCCGCCCGCCACGAATAGATGCTCTGGTCGGGGTCACCCACCACGCAGATGTTCCCGTGTACCGACGCCAGCTGACGCGCCAGCGCGTACTGCGCCGGGTTCGTGTCCTGGAACTCGTCAACGAGCACGTGCCGGTACTGCCCCGACCGCCGCTCCAGCGCCGCCTCCGACTCCCGGAACAGCCGCACCGTCTCCGTCAGCAGATCGTCGAAGTCGAGCGCCGAGGCCTCCCGCAGCGCCTGCTGGTAGCGCTCGTAGGCGCGCGCCACCACCTCCTGAAAGTAGTTCTCGCTCTGGCCCTTGAAGTGGTCCGCGCCCCGCATCTCGCTCTTCGCGCTCGAGATCGCCGACAGCACCGATCGCGGCGTGAACTGCCGCGGATCGACGTGCAGGGCTTGCAGCACCCGCTTCATGAGCGCTGTCTGGTCCGCGTCGTCGTAGATCACGTAGTCGGGCGAGAGCCCGATGTCCTGCCCGTGGATGCGCAGCCAGCGCGCGCACATCGAGTGGAACGTGCCGAGATGCAGCTTGGCCGCATCCTCCCCGAGGAGGTCCTGCGCCCGCGAGCGCATCTCGCGCGCCGCCTTGTTCGTGAAGGTCACTGCGAGGATCTGCCACGGCGCGACCCGCTGCTCCCCGACGAGCCAGGCGATGCGGTGCATGATCACCCGCGTCTTGCCGCTGCCCGGCCCGGCCAGGATGAGCTGGGCGCCCTCGGCGTGCTCCACCGCCGCGCGCTGCGCCGGGTTCAGGCCCTCGACGGCAGGGGATGGGGGCTGGGTCGCTGTCACCCCCGTATCGTATCGGCTCCGCCCCTCCCGCGCGCGCAGTCTGATCAGGCAACTGAACAGTTTTCGTCGCGCACCTACGGGGCGATGTTGTAACCTCAGCTTCTGGCGGTGAGCCACGCTCGCGAGACGCCGATTGCGTGGCCGGAAGGTAAGGAACGCTCGATGTTCGACTGGCCCGGCGGCGAGTGGCAGGACACCGTACGGCTCGTCCTCACGGTGCTGGCGATCTACGGCGCCGTCATCTGGGTAGCCCTCATCTTCTGGGTCTTCCGCGACATCCGCCAGCGCACGCGCGACCCCATCATGCAGCTCATCTCCGTGCTGCTCGTCCTCGCCTTCTTCCTCCCCGGGCACTGGGTCTACCTCATCCTCCGCCCCCGCCAGACCCTCACCGAGCTCTACGAACGCTCCCTAGAGGAGGAGGCCATCCTCCAGGATCTCGACGACCAGAAGGCTTGCCCCGCCTGCCGCCGCCGCGTGCGCGACGACTTCCTCGTCTGTCCATCCTGCCTGACCGATCTGAAGGAACCCTGCACGGCCTGCGGCAAGCCCCTCGACTACGGCTGGCTCGCCTGCCCCTACTGCGCCCGCGAGAAGGCCCCGTCAGTCGCCCCCGGCCCCGCCCCCAACCACGCCGAAGGCACCGACCCGCAAGGCGGCGCCCTCGGCGGCCTCGTGCGCCGCTCCACCTCCCTCGTCCGCCGCCGCCCCGGTTAAGAGCGTCGGCCCACCCCAATGGACACAGCAACGCGGAGACTCCCCCTCACCCAACCCTTCAACCTCGACGGGACCCTCGACCTCAATACCCAAGACTTCCGCTGGCAGCGCTGGCCGGACGGGAGTGGGGTGAAGTGGCACTCAGGCGTACTCCGAGGCCACTTGATTCACGTCCGCCAAGACGACGGTGTGCTCGAGTACCACGCGAGCGGAAACGCCGACTGCGACGACATGCTTCGTGCCTACTTCCGCCTCGACGAGGACATCGCTGCCGTCCACTCCGCCCTATCGCTGGCCGATGAGACCATGCGCGAACTGGCGAGCAGGTATCCGGACATGCGCGTGCTCCGGCAGCCAGACCCTTGGGAGACCACCGTCGCTTTCATCTGCTCGCCGATGAAGGCCCCGAAGGCCATCGCAGCGATCGTCAACCAAGTCGCCGAGGAACTCGGAGAGTGCATCGAACTGGACAACGAGCAGCGGCGCACCTTCCCTGCGCCACGGGATGTGCTAGCTGACGGCGAGAAACTCGAGAAGATGGAGCTTGGGTTACAGCGCGACCGGAAAATTGTAGCCGCATCTGAGCGAGTTCTTAAGGAGGGTCCGTTGGAACGCCTGGTCGATGTCAGTTATGGGGAAGCCCGGTGGGAGCTGGATCGCTTCGATGGCATCGGAGGCAAGATTGCAGACTGCATTGCTCTGTTCTCACTCGGAAAGAGAGAAGCGTTTCCTGTGGACCGGCGCGTCCGCAGGGCCTTGAAGCGTCACTACCGGGACACGAAGAACGTCTCTGACGACACCCTAGCGCTTTGGGGTACCGACACCTTTGGGGAGCATGCGGGTTACGCGAGCCAGCTCCTCTACCTCGATGGCGCCAGATCCACCTAACTGCCCAGCGCCCCCGCCACCCGCTCCGCCAGTCCCGTCGATCCCAGCAGCTCCGACATCCGCTCCAGCTTGCGCTCCCCGTGGAAGCGCGTCCGGTCGAAGATGCCCTCCAGCGCGATCACCGTGTTCTCCGTGTCCGTGCGCGAGAGCATGACGGGCACGCCGCGAGCAGCTGCCGCATCGAACAGGTACTCGCTGGGACGCCGCCCGCCCGTCAGGATGAGGCAGGCTGGTTCCGTAGCCAGCGCCGCCAGGTGCTGGTCCGTCTTGTCGAAGCGCACCACCACCGCCTTCGATTCGAAGCGGCTCAGGTACGGCTGCCCCGCATCCGACCCGATGGGCGCGATTACGAGGTGGTCGCAGGTCGGATCGAGCCCGTCGCCCTCCACCAGCGTCTCCGCCCGCAGGGTCGCCTGCGCCTCCGAGACGCTGAATCCCGCCAGCGTGCGGTCCTCCCCGATCGCGATCAGGGCCGTTCCCCCAACCTCTTCGGGTGCTTCCGCCAGCGCCGAGGCAGCCACATCCAGCGCCACGACGGCCACGGGCGCGACCTCCGACATGCGCGCTTCGTCGGGCAGGCCGCGCGTCACGAGCACCGTGGCGTCGGCCCGCTCAAGGGGCGCATCCAGCTCCGCCACAACGACCTCGTCCCCGCTCGGTGGCGGGATGACGTTCGCCGCGACCGGCGTCGAGGCGCTCCCCGGCGCGAACTCGAGACTCGAGAACCAGCGCGCATCGGCGGCGGCGTTGCCGTCGCCTTCGCCACGGACGAGCCAGACGCGCTGGCCCGTGTAGGCGAGCGCGCGAGCCACGCTGGCGGCGACACCGGTCTTGCCGGCGCCCGGTGTGTCGGAGATCACGGTTAGCAAGGGCATCGCGCCCGATTCTGCGCGCCACCCCTCCCTTGCGGCAAGCGCGAGGCCCGCACCGGTAGACTGACGCCGCCGCGCCCACCCCGTCGCGGCCACCAGAGGAGGACTCCATGAAGGTCGCAGATGCCGTAGCCGAGATCCTGAAGCGGGAAGGCGTCGAGTTCCTCGTCGCCTATCCCGTCAACCCCATCATCGAAGCGGCCGCCCGCGCCGATGTCCGCACGATCATCGTTCGCCAGGAGCGCGTTGGCCTGCACATGGCCGATGCCTTCAGCCGCGTCAACTCGGGCGATCGCATCGGCGTCTTCGCCATGCAGCACGGCCCCGGCGCCGAGAACGCCTTCGGCGGTGTCGCCCAGGCCTACGGCGATTCCGTCCCCATCCTCGTCATGCCCGGCGGTTACGCTCGCCGCCTCACGAACACCGCCCCCAACTTCAACTCCTTCCTCAACTTCCAGCACGTCACCAAGTGGACCGAGCAGGTCACCCTCAGCTCGACCGTCCCCGACGTCATGCGCCGCGCCTTCACCCAGGTTCGGAACGGCCGCCCCCGCCCCGTCCTCATCGAGATACCCGGCGACGTCTTCCAGGAAGAGGTTCCCGACGACTTCGTTTACGAGCCCGCCCCCTCCCTCCGCTCCGGCCCCGACCCGGAGGCCGTCAGCGCCGTCGCCGAGGTCCTGCGCAACGCCGAGCGCCCGGTCATCTACGCCGGCCAGGGCGTCCACTACGCGAAGGCCTGGGACGAGTTGCGCGAGCTCGCCGAGCGCCTCCAGATACCCGTCACGACGAGCCTCCAGGGCAAGAGCGCCTTCCCCGAGAACCATCCCCTCTCCCTCGGCTCCGGCGGCCGCGCTATCCCCAGGACCGTCCACGACTTCCTCCAGGACGCCGACGTCATCTTCGGTATCGGCTGCAGCTTCGCGGCCACGGGCTTCGGCGTCGCCATGCCCCAGGGCAAGACGATCATCCACGCAACCCTCGATCCCGCCGACGTGAACAAGGACGTCGCCTCCGCCCACGCCCTCATCGGCGACGCGAAGCTGACGCTCGCCGCCCTCCTCTGCGAGCTCGACGGCGTCACCGCCTCCCGCGACGGCGTCACCGAACGCATCGCGAGCACGAAGCAGGAGTGGCTCGCGGAGTGGAAGCCGAAGCTGACCGATGACTCCTCCCCCCTCTCCCCCTACCGCGTCATCTGGGACCTGCTCCACACCGTCGACGTCGACAACACCATCATCACGCACGACGCCGGCAGTCCCCGCGACCAGCTCTCCCCCTTCTGGGAGAGCCGGAAGCCCCTCAGCTACATCGGCTGGGGCAAGACGACCCAGCTCGGCACCGGCCTCGGCTACGCCATGGGCGCCAAGCTCGCCCGTCCCGACCAGCTCTGCATCAACGTCTGGGGCGATGCCGCCATCGGCTTCACCGGCATGGACTTCGAGACGGCCGTGCGCGAGCGCATCCCCATCCTCTCCATCCTGCTCAACAACTTCTCCATGGCGATCGAGCTGCCCATCATGCAGGCCGCCACGGAGAAATACCGCAGCACCGACATCAGCGGCAACTACGCCGACATGGCGAAGGCCTTCGGCGGCTACGGCGAACGCGTCACCGACCCCGCCGAGATCATCCCCGCCATCAAGCGCGGCATCGAGCAGACCGAGGCCGGCAACCCCGCCCTGCTGGAGTTCATCACCCAGAAGGAGATCGACATCTCCCGTTACTAGGGAGGCGCCCGGGTTGGCGGGAACCTGGTCCGGAGCGACCTGAACGGTGCTACGTCACCAGAGCCGCCACCGCCACCGCGACGGTCGCAATGCCAATGTTGAGGGCCGCCACGAAGGTGATGACTCGGAGTTGAACGCTTGCCAGCTCAGCACGCAGGTTTGCCTGAACCTGGGCCAGTTCAGCGTGCACTTCGGCCAACTCAGTTCGAAGAATGTCGCGCGTGACGAACGGGCTCAGTATCTCCACCGCCGCATTGGCCGCAGGTTCATCCATCCCGCCTTCGCGCAGCCGGTGATACGCCTCACGCGAGTCGAAGGTGGAAGTCACCACGCTGACCCTCCCGGTAGCACCATGTTACCGGACACGAATACGATTTACAACCCTTGTAGACACCCTCAGTCTGCTTGGGCATCCACTCGCAGATCCCGCACGACCGCGATCTCGCGGCAGTCCGTGAAGAACGGGCAGCGCACGCACTCGTTCCAAACCTTCTGCGGGAAGTCCATCACATTTGCGAGGACGAAACCCTGCCGCTCGAAGAACCCGGGCTGGTAGGTGAGCGCGAACACGCGCTCGATGCCCATCGCCCGCCCCTCTTCGACGCACGCCTCGACGACCGCCGCGCCAACGCCCTTGCCGTGTTGGTCCTCGCGCACCGCCAGCGAGCGGATTTCGGCGAGATCGGCGCCCATGATGTGCAGCGAGCCGCACCCCACCACCTCGCCATCCTCGCGCGCGACCTTGAAGTCGCGGATCGCTTCGTGAATCTCCCCAAGGGGACGTTCGAGCATCTCGCCACGCTGTGCCCACAGATCGATCAGGGCGTGGATGGCGTCGGCATCGCTCAGGCGAGCCGGTTCGACAGGGACCATTGGGAACCTCCTGGTACGCGGGACGGAACGGTTTGCTGGCTCAGGCGCGTGGCCTGGCCACGGTTCCGCGGCGCGCCAGGGCGGCGATGACGCCGCCCTGCGGGGCTCCTTCGGATACTGGTCGCTGCAGCATCGTGTTGCGAGTGTAGGCCCCCATTGCCCTTACACGCTCGCGGGGGCGCGCTGGTGTAGGCTCGCGCCGAGCGATTCGGACTCAGGAGGGAGCCCATGCGCGTCTCGATCATCGGTCAGGCAGCCTTCGGAGAAGCGGTGCTCAAGCGACTGATCGAGGACGGCGTCGAGATCGTCGCCGCCTCCGCCCCCGAACCCCGCGAGGGCGGCCGCCCCGACCCCCTCTGGGTCGCCGCCGAAGAGGCCGGCCTCGCGCCCATCGATACCGCCGCCCTCAAGGGCGAGGAGGGGCTGGCCGCCTGGCGGGACGCCGGCGCCGACCTCGGCGTGATGGCGTTCGTCACCGAGATCCTGCCCGAGGAAGCGCTCACCGCCCCCGTGCACGGCACCATCCAGTACCACCCCAGCCTCCTCCCCCTCCACCGCGGTTCCGCCGCCATGAACTGGCCCATCATCTTCGGCCGGACCGAAACCGGCCTCACCATCTTCTGGCCCGACGACGGCGTCGATACGGGCCCCGTCCTCCTCCAGAAGACCTGCGAGATTACGCCCGACGACACCCTCGGCTCTCTCTATTTCGAACGCCTCTTCCCCATGGGAGTCGACGCGATGGCGGAAGCGGTGAAGCTCGTCGAAGCGGGGGACGCGCCCCGCATCGAGCAGGACCATGCCGTCTCGACCTACGAGCCCCCCTGCGGCGAGGAGCACGCCCGCACCCCCTGGCACGAGCCCGCCCAGCAGGTCTACAACCGCATCCGCGGCTGCAACCCCCAGCCCGGCGCCTGGACCATGTGCCGCGGCGAGCGCCTGGGCATCTTCGACTGCCGCCTCTCCCTCCAGGACGAACCAGGCATGCCCGGCGCCGTCCTCCGCATCGAGGAGGACGGCATTGACATACGCCTCAACGGCGGCGTGCTGCACGTGAAGCGCGTCCAGCCCCAGGGCGCGCGCAAGGTGAACGCGGGCGAGTGGGCCGCGGAGGTGGGGCTGAAGGTGGGGGCCCGCTTCCGCTAGCGCCCTACGGTTCTTCTGACTCCTCCGGCTCCACGGGCTCGGGAGGGCCGTCATCGATGGCGATCGGACGCGTTGGTCCCGAGCTTGGACGCAGTGGCGACCTGGCGGGAGGTGCATCCCCCAGGTTCACGAAGATGGTGTCCTGCAGGGGCGCCAGCAGACCCTGTCTCGCCGTCAGGCGCAGCGTGTAGACGCGTGGCGGGAATTCCTCGTCCTCCGCCTCGATCCTGCCTAGCAGCTCGTTCGCCATGTTCTCCTCGCCCGAGGCAAGCACAATCCAGTCGTCCTCGCCCGGGTTGGAGCCCGGCGCGATCTCCAGCAGCCACTCCGTCAGCCGCCCCGCCTGTACGCTGCCGACCACCTCCGTCCCCGGGCCTACGGCTTCGTCCCCGAAGGGGAAGCTGATGTCGACAGCCTGCAATCCCGTGCTGTTTTCCTCGGGCATCAACGGGATGAACACGTCCAGGTCTTCAGGAGGCTCCTCCACCAGCTTGATCGCGAGTTCGTCCTCCCACCCCGGCAGCTTCACGAACCGCTGCACCTCCCGGAAGCGATGCGGCGTCTGGCTCGAGGCCAGCAGCCCGTTGCGAGTGTCGATGATCGCCGGCTCGCACGGCTCCTCGTACTCAACATCCTTCCGCACCCACGCCTCCACCACCTGGTCGCAGCCGCCGGCCAGGTGGCGATCGGTCGCAGGTGTGTTGAACTCCGTCAATTCGACGTTCTCCGGCTGCAATTCCTCGAAGTCTTGTAGCCCCTCGATGCGCTCCTCCTCCAGCAGGTAGCTGTGGTAGGTCCCCATCCAGTTCTTGAACAGCCAGAGGGTGGTGCGCGCTGAGGCGTACTCGCCGCTCCGTCCGTCGATTACGAGCTCGTTCGTGGCATTGCCTATCCACACCGCGGTGGCAGCGTGACGCGAGTACCCGTTCATCCACGTCTCGAGCGTGTCGGCGGCGTCCAGCGGCCCCTGCTGCGTCCCCGTCTTGATGCCCGTCACCAGCTTCTCACCGTTCACGAACGTGTCCAGGCGGATGTCCTCGTTGCTCTCGCCGCAGCTCCAGATGACGAACCGGGCCGTACAGTCCGACATGATGCTGTGCAGCAGCCAGACGCTGCCCGCGTCCACCGTGCGAATCCGCTGCGGACCCTCGTGCAGGAAGATGACGCGGTCGTTGATGTCCCGCACTTCCAGCACGGTTACGGGGTCGAGAGGCCGCGTGCCCGGCAGCCGCAGGTGCCCGCGCTGGAAGTCGAGCTTCTGCTGTAGCGCGTTCTCGTAGTCGATGCCTTCATCGAAGGCCGTGTTGTTCAACGTGTCGGGCGCGACCGTGGTGGCGTGATGGGGCACGCCCACCATCACGCCCATGTTGGCGATGGTTGCGTTCATGTACGCCATGTCCACCGCCCGAATGTTCGCCCCGCCGGTCGCGATCGAGGCCCCGTAGTAGATGTCGAGGTGCGAGACGAAGGTTGGGTCGAACTGCTGCTGGATCGTCGTGATCCCCAGCAGCTTCGCCATCGTGATCACGTTCTCGATCCCCGCCTCCTGCGCCGCCCGGTAGGCGGGGACGTTCTGGGAGCCCCCCAGCGCCGCCCGCGCCGTGATCAGGCCCTCCGTCCGCGGCTGCGGACGCGGGTTGACGATCTCGACATCCGTCCCTTCGAGCTCCAGCGGGCTCGTGTCCCAGAGGATGCTCATCGGGACCTTGTTCGCGTACTCGAACCAGGCGAGATACACCGCCGGCTTGAACGCAGACCCCGGCTGGTTGATCTCCACCAGCTGGTCGACGTTGCCTGCGACCCTCGGGTCCGCCGTGACCGACGGGTCACGGTTAGGTGCGTACACCAGCAGCTCACCCGTCTCCGGATCGATCGTGACGATCGCCGCGTTGTGGCACTCGCAGCCCGCCTCCAGCCCCTGCTCAATCGCTGCCCGCGCTAGCTCCAGTGCATCCTGCGTGGCCTCCCAGTCGAGCGTCGTGCGCACGGTCCAGCCGGCGCTGTGCACGCTGGTCAGGCAGTCGGGAACGTTCTCCAGCTTCGGCAGCAGCCCCGCCTCGCACATCCGCACCAGCCGCGGCTCCACCTGGTTATCGATGAACGCCGATGCGTCCTGCGCGGCCGTCGTCGCCGCTGGGTACACGTAGAGCGTCTCGGCCTTGGCGTCCTCCCCCTCCGAAAAGTTGATCCATCCGTGCACGACCATCAGGTCGATCACGTCCTCCTGCCGCGCCTTCGCGGGACCCCCAACCGTCATCCGCCCGAGCGTGTCGAGCACACAGTTGTCCTCCGCATCGCGAAGGCAGTTCAGTCGCGGGTGGTAGAGCGTCGGGAACTGGGGGATGCCCGCCAGCATCGCCGACTCGGCCAGCGTCAGGGCCCCGGCGTTCTTGCGGAAATACCCCTCTGCCGCCGCCTGCACGCCCACATAGCGATCCGCGTACGAGATCTGGTTCAGGTACCACGTCAGGATCTGCTCCTTCGTGTAGTCCTGCTCCAGCTCGATCGCGTAGGCGACCTCCCGCAGCTTCCGGTCGAGCGTCCGCTCCGCCACGCACGGATTTTCCGGGTCGGTGAAGCTCCCGCAGATGTAGACGTTCTTGATCAGCTGCTGCGTGATCGAGGAGCCGCCCGTACCCGTCCCGATCCCCCCGCCCACGTAGTTCTCCCAGGCGGCCCGCGCAAGACCGCGGTAGTTCACCCCGGGGTGCGTCCAGAAGATGTTGTCCTCGGTCGAGACCGTCGCATCGATCATGCTCTGCGAGATGTCGTCCAGCTCCACCGGATGCAGGAGCTGCTGCGCCGGGTTCGTCAGAACGCCCAGCTCCACCCTCCCGGTGCGATCGAAGACGCGCGTGATTCCCACCTGCCGTTCGATCAGCAGATCCTCGATCGGTACGTAGTCGCTCGCGTAGTTCTGGTAGACCGCAAAGACGCTCCCCGCCCCCGCCGCCAGCGTGGCGGAACCGAGAAACCCGAGCACCAGCACGAGGATCGCCCAGACGGGAAAGCCGCCGCGTTTGGTCCGCGCGCGGCGCGCTCGAAGCCGGCGGCGAATGACGACGCGGCTAGACATGGTCGGAAGCGCAGTTCGCCGGGGCAACCAGTAGGCGCGGAAGCGAGGGATGGGCGGGTGGCCGCATCACATCGAGCCTAGCAAAGCCCCCCCTTGCGGGCACGTGCGGGAGTCGCTGTGTACGATCGCGCCATGCCCATCTCCCGCGATCAGGTGCTCCACATCGGCCGCCTCGCCCGCCTCGGGCTGAGCGAAGACGAGATCGATCGCCTCACCACCCAGCTCTCCGACATCCTTGAGCACTTCGAGGCGCTGGCCGCCGTCGATACCGAGAACGTAGAGCCCACCGCCCACCCCCTGCCTCTGCAGAACGTCATGCGCACCGACTCCGTCGCCCCCTCGCTGGCGCGCGACGATGCGCTCAGCAACGCGCCCGAGGTCGAGGACGGCCTCATCCGCGTGCGTGCCGTCCTCGAATGAGCGAACTCTGGGAGCTGACGGCGCACGAGGCCCAGGAAGGCCTCCGTGCGAAGGCGTTCTCCGCCCTCGACCTGACGGAGTCGGTCCTGTCGCGCGTCGATGCCGTCGAGCCAAGCGTCAACGCCTACATCACCCGCACCGACGAGGTCGCCCGCGAGCAGGCCCGCGAAGCCGACGCCCGCTTCGCCGCCGGCACGGCCACGCCCCTCACTGGCGTCCCCTTCGCCGTCAAGGACCTCATCGTCACAAAGGGCGTCCGCACCACGGCCGGCTCACGCATGCTCGGCGACTTCGTCCCGCCCTACGACAGCCACGTCTACGAACAGCTCAAGCGCGCCGGCGCCGTGATGGTCGGCAAAGCCAATATGGACGAGTTCGCCATGGGCTCCAGCACCGAGCACTCCGCCTACGGCGCCACCCGCAACCCCTGGGACACCAACCGCGTCCCCGGCGGCAGCTCAGGTGGTTCCGCCGCCGCCGTCGCCGCGGGCGAGTGCCTCGCCGCCCTCGGCAGCGATACCGGGGGCAGCATCCGCCAGCCCGCCGCCCTCTGCGGTGTCGTCGGCCTCGACCCCACCTATGGGCGGGTCAGCCGCTTCGGCATCATCGCCTTCGGCAGCTCCCTCGACCAGGTCGGCCCCATCGGCCGCGATGTCGAGGACGTCGCTACCATCCTCGACGGCATCAGCAGCCACGACCCCCGCGACTCGACCAGCGACCCCGCCCCCAGGCCTGATATGCGCCACTACCTCGGCCGCGACATCGCCGGGAAGAAGATCGGCGTCCCCCGCGAGTACTTCGTCGAGGGCATGGAGCCCGGCGTCCGCGCCCGCATCGACGAGGCGCTGGCCCACCTCGAGTCGCTCGGCTGCGAGGTCGACACCGACCTCTCCCTGCCTATGACCGAGCACGCCCTCGCCGTTTACTACCTCATCGCCCCCAGCGAGGCCAGCTCCAACCTCGCCCGCTACGACGGCGTCAAGTACGGCCTCAGCGAACGCGGCGGCAGCATGTGGGAGAACATGGAGCAGACCCGCGAGCAGGGGTTCGGCGACGAGGTCAA
Source organism: Tepidiformaceae bacterium (assembly GCA_965214395.1). Classification (GTDB taxonomy): domain Bacteria; phylum Chloroflexota; class Dehalococcoidia; order Tepidiformales; family Tepidiformaceae; genus UBA2991. Next base: position 1,878,095 of record OZ243954.1, on the reverse strand, counting down.
GCGCCGCATCATGCTCGGTGTTTACGCCCTCAGCGCCGGCTACTACGACCAGTTCTACCTGAAGGCGCAGAAGGTCCGGACCCTCATCACCAACGAGTTCCGCGAGGCCTTCACCCGCTACGACGCGCTCGTCACCCCCACCGCCCCCGGCGTCGCCTTCCCCCGCGGCGAGAAGCTCGATGACCCCTACGCGATGTACCTCAACGACGTCTACACGCTCCCCAGCGCCGTGGCCGGCCTCCCCGCCCTCAGCCTCCCCTGCGGCCTCAGCGAGGGCCTGCCCGTCGGCCTCCAGGTCATCGGCGACGTGGGCGCCGAGGGAACCATCCTCCAGATCGGCCACGCTTTCGAGGGAGCCCTCGGCCAGGCGAACCGCCTCGCCCCCCGTAGCCCCCGCCCGCGCCAACCTTGACCGTAATCCCCTCCATGCCCAGAGTCCGGATCGTGGATCGCAAGCTGAGTGCTACGTGTCTCCCCACTGCCGCTGCGGCGGCGGCGCAAGCGCGCAGGTAGCATGCGAGCGGTCCAGGGACGATCAGGACAGAAAGCCGCCCGCGGGGCGGCTCTTTCGTATCCGTCACCGGCCGGGGGGCGGAAGGAACGGGGCCGTGGAACACCATTCCCCCGGAGCCGAACGCTTCATCTCGCGGAGCCTCGCCTCCGTGCCCGCCAGCGGCATCCGCAAGTTCTTCGACCTGCTCAGCACCATCGACGACGTTATCTCCCTCGGCGTCGGTGAACCCGATTATGTAACGCCCGAACCCATCCGCCGCGCCGCCATCGAGAGCATCGAGAAGGGCGAGACGCACTACACCTCCAACTACGGCCTCATGGAGCTCCGCGAAGCCCTCAGCGAGGAGCTGCAAACGCTCTACGGCGTTTCCTACGACCCCGCCACCGAGATCGTCATTACCAGCGGCTCCAGTGAGGCCTTCGACATCGCCCTCCGCTCGCTCATCGACGACGGCGACGAAGTCCTCTGCCCCGACCCCAGCTACGTCGCCTACGAGCCCGCCGTCACCATGGCCAAGGGCCGCTTCCGCCCCGTCCCCACCAGCGCCGAGCACGAGTTCCGCCTGCTCGCCGGCGATCTGTCCGAGCGTGTCACCGAGCACACGAAAGCGCTCCTCTTCGGCTACCCCGCCAACCCCACGGGCGCAACGATGGACCGCCCCAGTCTCGAAGCCGTGGCCGAAGTCGCGGCCGCCAACGACCTCGCCGTCATCAGCGACGAGCTCTACGCTCGCCTCACCTACGAAGGCGAGCACACCTGCTTCTCCTCCATCGAGGGCATGCGCGACCGCACCATCCTCATCGGCGGACTCAGCAAGACCTACGCCATGACCGGCTGGCGCATCGGCTGGCTGGCTGCTCCCGCCCCCCTCGCCGAGGCCGCCATGAAGGTCCACCAGTACGTGATGATGTCGGCCCCCACCGCCGCCCAGTACGCCGCCCTCGCCGCCCTCCAGCATGGGGAGACCTTTGTCCAGGAGATGCTGGCCGAGTACGACCGCCGCCGCCTCCTCATGGTCGATGGCCTCCACGCCGTCGGCCTCCCCGCCTTCCGCCCCCGCGGGGCCTTCTACGCTTTCCCCGACATCCGTCCCACGGGCATGGACAGCACCACTTTCAGCGAGCGCCTCCTCGCCGAGGAGCGCGTCGCCGTCGTTCCCGGCGCCGCCTTCGGCGCCTGCGGCGAGGGCTTCGTGCGCGCCTGCTACGCCAGCGGCTACGAGCAGATCGAGCGCGCCCTCGAACGCATCGGACGCTTCGTCCAGCGCAACCGCTAACCGCCGGTGGACCCGAACCTCCACCTCGCCGACTGGGCCGGCCGCCGCGTCACCGTCGAGATCGACAGGCCCCTCGGCGCCACCCACCCTCGTGAGGCCGACATCGTCTACGAGGTCAACTACGGCTTCGTCCCCGGGACCATCGCCCCCGACGGCCACCCCATCGATGTCTACGTCCTCGATGCGGACGAGCCCCTGGAACGGTGCGAGGCCACGGTCATCGCCATCATCCGCCGTCGGAACGACATCGAGGACAAGCTGGTGGCCGTCATGGACCCGGCAGGCAAGTGGGATGCCTCCTCGATCCGCGCCGCCGTTGACTTCCAGGAGCGCTTCTTCGACTCCTGGGTGGAGTGCTCCTGACGCTCACCCAAGCCCGTGCTAGACTCGCGCGGCTAACCCCCGCGGAGGGGGCGCCTTTGTGTGCGCCCGCTGCGCGACCCTGATGAAGGACGGACAACGATGGATCTGAGCCTCAGCGAAGAGCAAAACCTGATCCGCGACTCGGCGCGCGACTTCCTCGAGAACGAGTGCCCCGAAGAGCACGTACGGGCCATGGAAGAGGACGAGGCCGGCTACAGCCCCGACCTCTGGAAAAAGATGGCCGAGCTCGGCTGGCAGGGCCTCATGATTCCCGAGGAGAATGGCGGCTCCGGCTTCGGCTACCTGGACCTCTGTGTCCTCGTCGAGGAGTTCGGGCGGGCGCTCGTCCCTGGCCCCTTCATCCCCAATGCCACCTGTGCCGCCTGGCTCGTCATCGCCGGCAACGATGCCCAGAAGGCGAAGTACCTCCCCGGCATCGCCAGCGGGACCGCCATTCACACCTACGCCGTCACCGAGGAGTCGGGCCGCTGGGACCGCGCCGGCTACGCCCTCACCGCCAGTGCCGATGGCGACGACTACGTACTCAACGGCTCGAAGCTCTTCGTGCCGGACGCCAACGTGGCGGACTACCTGCACGTGGTTGCCAACACGCCCGATGGCCAGCTTGCGAACTTCATCATTGCTCGCGACCAGGCAGGCGTGGAGGTCAACCTCCTCAAGACCATCGCCAGCGACAAGCAGGCCGAGGTCGTCCTCAACAACGTCCGCGTCAGCGCCGACGACGTGCTGCTTGCCGACCGCGAGATGAGTCTCCGCGCCCGCAACATCGCCGTGAACCTGGAGAACGCGTACCTCGTGGGCCTCGCCCAGAAGGACTTCGAGATCGCCGTCAACTACGCCAAGGAGCGCGTCCAGTTCGGGCGCCCCATCGGCTCCTTCCAGGCGATCCAGCACAAGGCCGCCGACATGGTCACCGATGTCGACGGCATGCGCTTCATCACCTACAAGGCCGCCTGGGCCACCAGCGAGAACGAGCCTTCCCAGCACATGGATACCTCCATGGCGAAGGCCTGGTGCAGCGAGGCCAGCCGCCGCGTGGTCGCCCACGGTCAGCAGATCCATGGCGGCATCGGCTTCACCAAGGACTACATCATCCAGCTCTACTTCCGCCGCCAGAAGCGTGCCGAGCTCTTCTGGGGCGACGCCGACTTCCACCGCGAGCAAGTCGCGGCCATGCTGGAGATCTAGCTCCAACAACCGGAAACCTGTTGAGAGGCCCCGCCGATTGGCGGGGCCTTTCACGTCACTCCAGCGGGTCGATCACCGTCAGGAACGGGAAGCGGTGAAAGTCGCGGTCCTTCGTGCAAATCTGGCTAATGCCGTGCTCCCGCATGAGGACAGCGGTGTGCACATCATGGAGGACGCTCCCCTGCAGCCCCGGGAGCTCGCTCAGCGTCTGCGTCAGCACAGCCTGGTGGCGGGGCGTCGCCGTCAGAAGCGTGAACCCCGGAGACGCGAGCAACGCCTCAAGGAAGCGCATCGCCGGCTCAACCTGCCATGGAACCGGAAACACGTTGGCGTGGGTGGCGTTCTTCAGGAACTCGTAGCAGATGTTCCAGGTCAGGAAAGTAGGTGAAGGCTCGCGCCGCCACGCTTCCAGTCGGCTCCGGCAGGGTTCGTGGAACTCGGAGTCCGCGTTTGCTGCATAGAGCAGCACGTTGGTGTCAACGGCCAGCACCCTGGTCCCTGCCCGTCTCCCTGCTGGCGCCCTCGGGCGCTTCCCCGCCCGCGTCATAGGGTGCTACGTCCTCAGCTGCTGTACGCACCTCTGGCTCGGGGAGCCGGAGGGCACCGCCCATGCTGGCTCCGTACAGGCGCTCATCTCGCTCACGGTCCAGCACCTCGTACAGGGCATCACGGTCGGCGATATCCACCAGCGGCTCACCCATGTGGTGGACTGGCAGGGGCAGAAGGTCACCGGCCACCAGAGCGGGAGACTGGCCTTCCGCCAGGATCCGCCGGATCCCGGCCTCGACGAGCGCGCCCATGGTCGTCTTGCGCCTGATGGCTTCTGCCTTCAGCCGCGCCATGGTTTCCTCATCAAGATTGAGTGTCGTCTTCTTAATATGGGCAACCATATACCATTGCCAACCGCACCACAAGTACCTGCCGCAGGTTCCTAGTGGGGGTGCGGATGCCCGTGTGAGTGCCCCCCCGGGCCGTGGCTGTGGCCATGGTGGGTGAGGTCATCCGTGCCGCCGGCATCGAGGTCGCCCTCGCCATCCGCTTCGCCGTCGCCGCCGTCTTCCCAGGGAGCGGGACCATCGCCCACCCCCGCCTCGGCGCGACCCACCACCGCGAAGTTCCCAATGATCTTCCTGGCCTGCGCGCCACAGCCGGGGCAGGGCGCGAGCTGGAGGGCATCCCCCATGGGCATGCGCTTCTCGAAGCGCTCACCGCAATCCGGGCACTGGTATTCGTAGAGAGCCATTGCGCGATGGTGGAGAGGGCTGCCCGCTAGGTCAACCCGCCCCGGAGTTGCGCTCCCGTTCGTACGGGCCCGAGCGCCGCGCCACTTCGCGGAACCGGTCGAAGTTGCCGTCGAAGCGCCGGATGGCGGAGCCGCGCCGCACCCCCTGGTGCTCGCAGGCCGAGCCGACGGAGCAGCTGGCGCAGCAGTAGCGCCGGGTCGACATCAAGTACGGCTCGCCCTTGATGGGCGTCAGGCATCGCTCACATCGGATCGTTTCGGGCACGGCAACCTCCACGGGCATTCTCCGCGTCTGCGACCGTCGGCGAAAGGGGCAGGCTGGCCCCCGCCCGGTCGCTCCGTCATGCTTGAGCCATGGTCCGCATCAACCGCGTCTACACACGTGCCGGCGACGACGGCACAACCGCCCTCGCTGGCGGCCAGCGCGTTCCCAAGGAGAGCCTCCGCATTGAGGCCTACGGCACGGTCGACGAGCTCAACAGCGCCATCGGGATCGCCGTCGCTTCCGGCCTCGAGGAGCCCATGGCGGAGCCCTTCGCCGTGATCCAGCAGGTGCTCTTCAACCTCGGCGCCGAGCTCGCCACCCCCCGCCAGCCCGACGAGGAGGTCACCGGGCCCCACGTCGAGAGCCGCCACGTCGACCAGCTTGAGACCTGGATCGATGCCTGGAACGACGACCTCGCACCCCTTACCAGCTTCGTCCTCCCCGGCGGCCACTCCACCGCCGCCCACCTCCACCTCGCCCGCACTATCTGTCGCCGCGCCGAACGCCTCACGTTCGCCCTCAGCCGCGAGGAGCATGTGGGCGAGTTCGTCGCCGCCTACCTGAACCGCCTCAGCGACCTGCTCTTCGTCGCCTCCCGCCTCCAGAACCAGCTTAGCGGCCACGGCGACGTGCTCTGGGACTCGCGCAGGTTCTAGCCTCTACCGCCGCAGCCGCACGATGTTCCCGTCCGCGAACACCCCTCGCGTGCTGATCCCCAGCCGCTCGTAAGCCGCTCGCGGCACACCCAGGTCTGCCGCGTACATCTCGCCGACCTGCCTCGCGCAGACCGGTAGCACCTGCCCCGTCTTCGGTAGGTCGAACACCAGCGTCGTCGCTGCCGTCACCGAGGGACTGCTGACCACGCCGGTGCCTGCGTTCACGCCCGTGGGTATGTCCAGCGCGAGGATCGGCCGCCGCGCGGCGCCCGCGATCTCCGTAACCGCCGCCGCAAGCCCGGTTGGCGCCCCCTCGAGCCCGTATCCCACCAGTGCGTCGACCACCAGGTCCGCCCGCTGCAGGTGGTCCTCGGCGGTGTGCTCGCTGGTGTCGCTATCGCGCGGCTCGGCGATGCCCGACTCGGACAGGATGTGCAGGTGCCGCCGCGTCACGAAGCTCATCTGCGTCTCTACTTCGCCCAGCAAGGGCTCGGCCTGAACCCCCCAGTTGTCGAGGTGCCGCACCGCACAGAGCCCCGCCGCTCCCACGTGTCCGCCACCCGCCAGCACCACCACCCGCTGCCCCTTGGCGCTCCCGCCCAGCATCGCCAGCACGAGCTGCGCCGTTGCCTGTCCCGCATTCTCGACAGCCTGCAGGATGTCGTAGTGGAACACTTCCTGGGCGGCGCGCTGAACCTCCCGCATCTGACCGGGGGTCACGGTCGGGGTGTCCTTCAGCTTCCGCTGGGGAAAGCCGCCAGGATCCTGTTTTACCGCCATGAGAGGGCTCGATGCTACGCCTGCGGATGCATGGCAGTCACCCGCGCGGTGATACCCCCGCGGGCGTGAAAGTCCCCGATGACCGTCGCCCGCCGCGGGGCGATCGCCGCTACTACGTCGTCCAGGATCACGTTCACCACGTCCTCGTAGAAGATGCCCCGCTGGCGGAACGCCTGCAGATAGAACTTGAAGCTGCGCAACTCGACGCAGCGCGCCTCGGGCACGTAGATCAACGTGATCGTCCCGAAGTCCGGCTGGCCCGTCATCGGACACACGCTCGTGAACTCCGGCGCGTCGAAGCGGATCTCGTAGTCGCGACCCGGGTGCTGGTTCTCGAAGGAGTCGATCGTGCCGTCGGTGGCGAATTCGTTGGCGCCCATGCGCGTCAGCGTGCGACTCACAACCCGAGCGCGCAAGCGCCCGGCCTATCGCCTGAGGCGAAGGCCAAAGGGAAGCGGGATCGGGTTGAAGTCCGTATCGGTGTCGTAGACGTCCACACCTTCGAGCCGCTTCATCGTGTTCACCACGAAGTAGGTCAGCGGAGTCGCGACCACTTCGTAGACCGTCTTGAATAGCCACGCCCGCCAGACAAACGCCCAGAGCGCTTCGCCGTTCGCGATCGTGGCGGTCCCGAAGAACGCGATCGTGAGGAAGACGGCCGAGTCCAGCCCTTGCCCGACGATCGTGGAGCCGATGGTGCGAGTCCACAGGAACCGCCCCTGCGTGGCCCGCTTCAACCGCGCCAGCACGTACGAGTTCGCGAATTCGCCCACGAGGAATGCCACGAAGCTGCCGCCAACGATCCGCCAGGCCTGCCCAAGGATGGACTCATATGCCTCCTGGTCGGCCCAGAACGGCGCTGCCGGAACCTCCTGGGCGGCCACGATCGCCACCACGACCATTGCGTTCGCGAAGAACCCCGACCAGATGACCCGCCGCGCAACGGAGTAGCCGTACACCTCCGTGAGGATGTCGCCGATGATGTACGAGACCGGGAAGATGATGATCGCCGCTGGCTGGAAGTAGTCGAACGCCCCGCCCACCAACCCCGAGATATTGACGACCTTGATCGCGATGATGTTCGAGACGATGAGCGCCCCCGCGAACATCACCGCCACGGGCATCAGGTAGCGGAAGTGGCGCTCTCCCGCTTCCGTCATCATCGTCTGGGTCATGAGGCGCGGATTCTAGCAGCCCGCAAGCCACCCTCCCGCGCTACCATGGCTGCATGGCCGCGCCCGGCGAGACCCGTTTCCGCCCCGGCGACGTGGTCATCCACCGCATCCCCCTTGTCGCCGAGAACGGCGAGTACGGCCCCGTCATCGTCGACGTGAAGCCGATGGTCGTCGTCGAAGACACCCCCGAGCTCGTCTCTCTCTGGCTGCCGGCAGGCACGCCCACGAAGCTCTCGCTGCCCATCGTCCGGGACCAGCCAATTCCCTGGCTCGAAGGAGAGTGGGAGTTGGTCGACAGCGTCTGGGAGCGCTGGAATGCGCTCTTCCTCATGGTCCCGGGGCAGTGGCGCGCGACGTGGATCTGGTGGACGCCCGAGTGGGAGTTCCTCGGCTGGTACGTGAACCTTCAGGAGCCCCTCCGTCGTACCCCCCTCGGCTTCGATGCGCGCGACCTCTGGCTCGATGTCGTCGCGGACGCCGAGCGCAACTGGCGCTGGAAGGACGAGGATCACCTGGAGCGCGTGCTCGACCGCGGCCTGATCTCCGGGCCCGTCGCCAGGCGCACCCGCGCGGAGGGAGAGGGCGTCATCGCCGACATCAAACGCGGCGCCTGGCCCTTCACCGACGACATCCGCGACTGGCGCCCCGACCCCGACTGGCCCACTCCCACCTACGCCCACATCCCCGAGGACAGGCTGCTCGCCATCCACGACGAGGCCCACTGGACCAACCCCAACCGGCTCTAGCCGACTCCTACGAGCGCGGCAGACCCAGCCCGCGCGTCGCGATGATGTTGCGGTTCACCTCGCTGGTGCCGCCGGCGACCGTGTAGCTCGGCCCCGCCAGCGCCCAGCGCTCGACCCGGCCCTGCAGCGGCACGTGGGGGCTGTCCGGCTCAAGCTGCCCTTCCATCCCCAGCACCCGCATCCCCGTCTGGCCCATCTGCCGCTGGAGCTCCGTGCCGAACACCTTCGAGATCGACGCCTCGTAGTTCGGGTTGAGCCCCTCGCTCTGCATTTGCGCGACGCGGTAACAGAGCCAGCGCCCCAGCTCGAAGTCGATCGAGCGCGAGGCCAGCTCGTGGCGGATGTGGTGCGAGGTCGAACCGCCGTCTCGCTCTCGCACGTAGTCGATGAGCGCCTCCAGCGTCGAGCGCGTCATCACGATCCGGTTGATGGAGCTGCGTTCCTGGTCGAGCGTGGCCGCGGCCACGTACCAGCCCCGGTTCTCCTCGCCGATGCGGTTGTCGATGGGGATGCGCACATCGTCGAAGAACACCTCGTTGAAGTGCGCCGCGCCCATCATGTTCACCAGCGGACGCACGCTCACGCCCGGAGACGTGATGTCGAGGATGAAGTAGCTGATGCCGCGGTGCTTGGGCGCGTCCTGATCGGTGCGCGCCAGCAAGATTCCCCACTTCGCGCCCGTCGCCCAGCTCGTCCAGATCTTCTGGCCGTTCACCACGTATTCGTCGCCGTCGCGGATGGCACTGGTCTGCAGGGAGGCGAGATCGGAGCCCGCCCCGGGCTCGGAGAAAAGCTGGCAGAAGCGGGACGTGCCATCGCGCAGGCCCGGCAGCCAGCGTTCCCGCTGCTCCGCGGTGCCCTCGTTCATGAGCGCCGGCCCCGCCAGCCACACCCCCTGGTCGTAGGCCCCCGGGGCGCCGCGAGAGCTCATCTCCTCCATGTAGACGGTCTGCGTGACGAAGTCCGCCCCGCCCCCGCCGTACTCCTTCGGCCATCCCAGCGTGAGCCAGCCGCGATCGGCCAGCTGACCCCGGAACTGCTTCGCGAAAGCAGCTTCTTCCTCGTCCATCTCCTCGCGATCGCTGCGCATGTTCCACACATCCGAGGGAAGCTCCGCGTCGAGGAACTCCCGTATCTCCGTGCGGAAGGCGGCCTGCTCGGGCGAGTCGCGAAAGAGCATGGGGTTGCTACTCCTCGTTCAGGGCGCGCAACGCATCGAGTGCAAACGGTGCGTGCGACTCGAAGTCGCGGGGTTCGGTGTGGACGCCGCGCACGATGCCCTCGCGGTCGATCACGAAGGTCGCACGGTTATGAAAACCGAAGTCGTCGTTGAAGATGCCGTAGTCGGCTCCCGCCTGGTTCTTCGGGAAGTCCGAGAGCAGGGGGAATTCCAACCCCAGCTTCTCCTGGAACTCACCGACCGCGGCGAAGGAGTCAATGCTCACACCCAGAACCTGGGCGTTGGCTTCCGCGAACGCATCCGTATGCGTGCGGAAGCTCACCATCTCCGACGTTCACCCACCGGTGAACGCGAGCGGATAGAACGCCAGGACGATGTTCTTGCCCGGGAACGAGTCGAGTGTGACCTGTTCCCGATCCTTGTTCATCAGCGTGAACGCTGGGGCGCGGTCTCCGGGTGCTGGTGGCATGAGGCTTCTCCTTGTTCGCTAGTAGCCCTTGAAGTTGGGTTCGCGCTTCTCCGTGAAGGCGCGTGGACCCTCATTCGCGTCCTCCGTGGACTGCGCGAGGGTCATCGCCATCTGGGCGAAGTCGAGGTGTTCGTCGAAGGTCAGGTTGGCCGAGCGGGTCACGAGCTTCTTCGCGAGCTGGATGGCCGTCGCCGGCCCGTTTGCCAGCTTCAGGGCGAACTCGCGGGTGTGGTTCATCAGCTCCTCGGGCGGGTGGACGGAGGTCACGTAGCCGATTCGCAGCGCCTCCTGGGCGTCGATCAACTCGCCGCTCCAGATGAGCTCCAGCGCCTTTGCCGAACCCACGATGCGGGGCAGCGTCCAGGCGCCGCCGTCGCCCGGGATGAGTCCCATGCGGACGTAGCCCATGCCGAAACGCGCCCGCTCGCTGGCGAAACGGATATCGGCCATCGAGGCCATGTCCATGCCCGCGCCCACGGCCGCCCCGTTGACCGCCGCAATGTACGGCTTTTCCAGCTGAACCAGCGCCCTCGGGATATGGTGGACGCTGTTGCGCAGGCTGTGGCGCCGCTCGGCGACACTCTCCTCCGACTGCAGCACCCCCTCACCGGCAGTCTCGTGCGCGACGTCCATGCCGCTGCAGAATCCACGGCCCGCACCTGTCAGGATGATGACGCGTACGTCGCGATCGGCGTCCGAGCGCTCGATGGCATCCCGCCACTCGCTCAACATCAGGTTGTCGAAGGCGTTGAGCCGCTCGGGGCGGCTGAGCGTGATGGTCGCGATGCCATCCGCCACGTCGTATTGGATGTGTTCGTACTCCACGGCGGCGATTGTACGCAGGGGCACGCTAGCTGGCTTGCGAGCCGGAACCCCGTACCCTCACCGGCAGTGGAGGCCACCCGTTCCATGCCCGGCTTTGACGCAATTCAGCGCCAACTCGAACCGTGGGGCGCCGCGACGATCGAGGACGAGGTCAGCGGCCTGCGCAATCGCGTCTGGAGCATCCTCCTGCACGGCGAGCGCTGCATTGCGCGGCTCAGCCCTCGCAGCGCTTCCGTCCTCGAGTGGGAACTGGACCTCCTCGAGAAACTCGCCGGTCACGGTTTCACTGTTCCTGCCCCCGTCCCCACGGCTTCCGGCGCCCGCCACCTCGATGGGCTGGTGGTTTTCACGTTCGTCCAGGGACGCGAACCCGAGGGACCGCGTGACTGGCGGCTGGTCGGCGAGGAGTTGCACCGCCTGCACGAGACCACGCGCGGGTGGCCGCAGCGCCCGGGGTTCCGGACGAGCCGAGAGTTGACCACCGCCAACACCGGCGGCGACGCCGATATGTCCCTCCTACCGCCGGCAGACGCAGAACTGTGCCGCCGGACATGGACCGCCCTTCCCACGGTCGACGAATGCGTCGTCCATGGCGACCCTTCGCCCACCAATATCCTCATCGACGGCGACAGCGTCGGGCTCATCGACTGGGACGAGGCGCGCATCGACTCGCCGCTGCTGGACCTCGGGGCGCTGCCGGATGAAGAAACAGCAGGGCTCTCTTCCCGCGACTTCCGTAGCGCGCGGTTAGCCTCCGTGGCGTGGGAGGTGGCAGTCTGCTGGACCCTGGAGGGCGACTACACGCGTCGTCGGCTGCGGGAACTCCGAGAACTGAGCGGACCCTCGCCGACCTAGGAAGACACGTATACGTGTGATAAGATACGTATACGTATCGAGGCACAGCGATGCAGACCAAGACCAAGCTCACCGTCACCATCGACTCTGAGGTGCTCCCCCGAGCCAAGGAGTACGCCCGCGCTCGCGGCGTCTCTCTCTCCGCGCTCATCGAAGACGCCCTGCGGGAGGCCCTGGCAGCCGAGCCATCGCAAGAAGGAACCTCCTGGGCCGCAGGGAAGACGGATGGGGAAATCGCAGCGCACCTTCCCCTTGAGACGGAGGCGGAGCGCGAGGCCCGCTGGAACGACAAGTCGCTCCCATTCGGCACCCGTCTCTGGGGGCAGCTCAGAGAGTTCAGCCACCTGACCGATGAAGACCTTGACGATTTGAGACGCCAGCGCATGGCCAAGAAATACGGGCCGTTCGACTAATGACGACGTGGCTGCGCGACACCGATGTGCTCATCGATGTCGCGCTGGACCGCCAGCCGCACGCTGGTCCATCCCGCTCAGTCATTGAACTCCTCCAGACGCGGCAGGGCGAAAGTCTCTTCGTCGCCTGGCACACAGTGTCAAACCTCTACTACAACGCCTACGATCTGCGACGGCCGCGCGACGCCTCCTTCGCCAGAGCCACCGTCAGTGGTTTGCTGGAGTATGCGCAGGTCGCTCCCACCACAACCGACGACGTCCGCTACGCCCTCACGCTGCCCTTGGACGACTTCGAGGACGCGATGCAAGTAGCGGCCGCACGTGCTTGCAACGCGCGCTTCATCGTGACCCGAAACGTGCGCGACTACGCACAGTCCCCCATCCCCTCTCTCACACCGGCCAACGCCCTCGCGGAACTGTCCCGCTGAGGGCCGCGCTACACTAGCCTCGTGGTCGCAGCCGCCCTTCCCGACCGGCTCAAGAAGCAGCTCGATGCTCTCCCCGCGAGGCCCGGCGTCTACCTCATGCGTAACGCCAGGGGAGAGGTCATCTACGTGGGCAAGGCTGCGCGCCTCAAGGACCGGGTGCGCTCCTACTTCGGTTCGCCCCGCAGCCTTGAGCCGAAGACACGCGCTCTCCGCGCCGAGATCGAGGACTTCGAGTACATCGTCTGCGCCAATGCGGGCGAGGCGCTCATCCTCGAAGCGACCCTGATCAAGCGGCACCAGCCCTTCTTCAACATCCGGTTGAAGGACGACAAGCGCTACCCCTATCTGAAGATCGACGTCCAGAATCCCTGGCCGCGCGTCTACATCACGCGCCGCATCGAGAAGGACGGGGCACGCTATTTCGGGCCCTACGCCAGCGCCGGCTCCGTGCGCGCCAGCCTCGACCTGCTGAAGAAGCTTTTCCCCTACCGCTCCTGCACCAAGGAGATTACCGGGCAGGACCCGCGCCCCTGCCTCGACTACTACATCAAGCGCTGCATCGCCCCCTGCACCGCCTATTGCACATCGGAGGAGTATGCCGAGGTCATCGACCAGATCATCCTCTTCCTCGAAGGGAAGGCGTCGGCCGTGCTCAACCGGCTGGACGAGCAGATGAACGCCGCCGCCGAGGCGCTCGACTACGAACGCGCGGCCATGCTTCGCGACCAGGTCCGCGCCATCGAACGCACCGTCGAGCGCCAGATGCTCTCCACCACGAAGAAGGAGGACCTCGATGTCTACGGCCTCGCCCGCGAGGGCGACCGCGCCTGCGTCCAGGTGTTCTTCGTGCGCGGTACGCAGATGACCGGCCGCGACCACTTCGTGCTGGAGGGCGTCACGGGCGAGCCCGACGAGGCCGTCCTTGGCAGCCTGCTCCAGCAGTACTACGAGAGCGCACAGTCGATCCCGAAGCTCGTGGTCGCGCCCGTGGAGCCGGCCAATCGCGCCGATCTCGAAGCCATGCTGACCGAGAGGCGCGGCGCCAACGTCGAGATCCGGGTGGCCCAGCGTGGGGAGAAGCGCCAACTGCTTGAGATGGCCCGCGAGAACGCCGCCGAGGCGCTCGACAACCTCAAGGTGCGCTGGCTCAGCGACGAGACGAAAACCGGTACCGCCCTCGAGGAGCTGCGCGAGGAGCTCGCCCTGCCGGAGGTCCCCCACCGCATCGAGTGCTACGACAACTCGAACCTCCAGGGCGCGAGCCCCGTCTCCAGCATGGTCGTCTTCCAGGACGGGCAGCCCACCCCCCGCCAGTACCGCAAGTTCCGCATCAAGACGGTCGAGGGCGCCGACGACTTCGCCACCATGCAGGAGGTGCTCCGCCGGCGCTTCAAGCGCGCCGCCAAGCGCATCGAGCAGCAGACGCTGCAAGGGGGCGAGGCCGCCCCGGCAGACGACGACAGCTGGGACCTGCCCGACCTCGTGATCGTCGACGGGGGCAAGGGCCAGCTGAGCGCAGCCGTGGAGGTGATGCGCGAGCTCGGGGTGTACGACATCCCCACCTTCGGACTGGCGAAACGCCACGAAGAGCTGTTCGCGCCCGACGAGGAGGCGCCCATCATCCTGCCGCGTGGCTCGGAGGCGCTCTACCTCGTGCAGCGTGTCCGCGACGAAGCCCATCGCTTCGCCATCACCTACCACCGCCAGGTTCGCCGCAAGACCGCCACCGCCAGCGTCCTCGACACGATTCCCGGCGTCGGCCCCAAGCGGAAGCGCGCCCTCCTGCGCAAGTTCGGTTCGCTGAAGGCCGTGCGCGAGGCGGGCATCGACGAGATCGCCAGCACCACCGGCTACACCCGCTCCCTCGCGGAGAAGGTCAAGGAGTACGTCTAGCCGTGGCTGAGACGCACGATGGCGTCCTCGGCGTGGACGTGGGCGGCACATTCACCGACTTCGTCGCCATCGAGGAGAGCGGCATTCGCACGTGGAAGCGCCTCTCCACGCCCTCCGCCCCGGAAGAGGCGGTCCTGGCCGGCGCGGGCGACCTGACCGCAGGACGACTTGCCCACGGCAGCACGGTCGCGACCAACGCCCTCCTCGAACGCCGCGGTCCCCGCACCGTGCTCGTCACCACCGAAGGCTTCCGCGACCTGCTGGTCATTCGGCGGCAGGAACGCCCCGCCCTCTACGACCTCGAACCTCGCCGCCGTCCCCACGTGGTCGCCCGTGGCGATGTGATCAGCGTCCGCGAGCGAGTCGGGGCGGACGGCGAGGTCGTCATCCCACTCGACGACGCCGAGGTCGCGCGCGTCGTCGACGAGGCCCGGGCGATGAACGCCGAGACGATCGCTATCTGCCTGCTCTTCTCCTACCTGCGACCGCAACACGAGGCGCGGATTGCGGGGGCGCTGCGGGAAGCTGGTTTCGCCGTGAGCGCCTCGCACGAGGTGCTCCCCGAGCATCGCGAGTACGAGCGAGCGAGTACGACCGCCATCAACGCCTTCCTCCAGCCGTCCGTCCGCCGCTACCTCGGTGGTATCGACGAGCGCTTCCCGGGCCTGCGCGTCATGCACTCAGCGGGCGGCCTTGCCGACGCCGCCACGACCGGCGAGCGACCCGTCTCCATGGTCACGAGCGGACCGGCCGGAGGCGTACTTGGCGCACTTGCCGTCGCGAAGGCCGCGGGACACGAGCAGGTCATCACGTTCGACATGGGAGGCACGAGCACCGATGTCTCGCTCTGCCCCGGCGAGCCGCGTTACCGCTCCGCGACCGAGGTCGACGGCCTCGCCGTCCACACCCCCATGGTCGACATCGTCACGGTCGGGGCGGGAGGCGGCTCGATCGCGCGGCTCGACAGTGGGGGAGCGCTGGCGGTCGGGCCGGAGAGCGCCGGCGCCGACCCCGGCCCCGCCTGCTACGGCCGCGGCACCCTCCCGACCGTCTCCGACGCCAACCTCGTGCTGGGACGCCTCCGGCCCGAAGCTCCCCTCGGCGGCAGCGTCCTCCCCGACCTTGGGCGAGCGCTGGAGTCCCTCTCGACGCTGGGCGAACCCGAGAAGGTCGCCGCGGCCGTCGTCGAGGTTGCGAACGCCACCATGGCGCGCGCCCTCCGGCGCGTCAGCCTGGAACGCGGCTACGACCCGGCGAGCTTCACGCTCGTCGCGTTTGGCGGCGCCGGCCCACTCCACGCCTGCGAGCTCGCCGCCGAGCTGGGCATTTCACGAGTGCTCATTCCCCGCCACGCGGGCGTTCTCTCGGCTATCGGCATCGCGACGGCCCCAGAGGTGATCGAACGCGGCCAGGGGCTGCTGCTCACGCTGGACGCGGCTTCGGCCGAGCCGATCGGCGCCACCGCCACCACGATCGAGGAGCAGGCGGCCACGGACCTGCGGGCAGCAGGCGGGGTGGTCACCGAACTGACGTGGGCGGCGGACGTGCGCTACCGGGGACAGGCGCACGAGCTCCGGGTAGCTGTCAAGGAACCCGCGCCTGACGCCATCACGGAGGCATTCCACGCCGCCCACGAGCGCGAGTACGGGTTCGCGACTCCCGAGCGGGCGGTGGAACTGGTCGCCCTGCGCTGCCGCGCGCAGGGCGCGTCCCGACCAATGCCTGAGGCGGGTGTCGATGCGAACGCGGGCACGGACGAGCCCTCCTCCATCACCCTAGCGGGCGACATGCGAGCCGTTCACGCGCCACGCAGTTCCCTGGCGGTGAACGCGACGCTCCACGGCCCCGCCGTCGTCACACAGCCAGACGCAACCACCTACATCCCCCGGGACTGGCGCGCCGCCGTCGATGCCGCCGGGAACCTCGTGGTGACGCCGTCATGAGCGACGATCCCGCCCGCCTCGCCGTCTGGAACGCCCTTCTCGCCTCGGCTGCGGAGGAGATGGGCGTGACGCTCTGGCGGACCGGCCATTCGCCCAACATCCGCGAGCGCCGCGACTTCTCCTGCGCCGTCTTCGACGCACAGGGCGAGATGGTCGCGCAGGCCGCCCACATCCCTGTACACCTCAGCGCCATGCCGGAGTCAATTACGGCCGTTTCCACCCTTGCCCCCTGGAGCGAGGGCGACGTCGCCATCGTCAACGACCCCTACCTCGGCGGCACACACCTCCCCGACGTGACCCTGGTGGCGCCCGTGTTCGCAAACGGCGAACTCATCGGTTTCGTCGCGAACCGCGCCCACCACGCTGATATCGGCGGGATGTCGGCAGGCTCCATGCCGGTCGCGACGGAGCTGTACCAGGAAGGCGTCATCATCCCGCCGTTGAAGCTGCGCGAGGGCGGACGGCTGAACGAGGCACTGTTCGCCCTCATCCTGCGCAATGTCCGCACTCCCGCGGAACGCCGGGGCGACTTCGACGCGCAGCTGGGCGCACTCCAGACCGGCGGGGCGCGACTCGAAGCGCTCGCTGCGAGGTACGGGAACACCGAACTAGCCCGCTGGATGGGCGAGTTGACTGCCTACGCCGAACGGCTGACCCGGGCCGCACTCACCGAGGTTCCCGATGGGGAATACGAGGCAGGAGATGTCATGGAGGGGGCGGCCAGCGAGCTGCTTCCAATACGGGTGCGCGTTGTTGTGTCCGGCGATGAGGTCACGGTCGACTTCGCAGGCTCCGCGGGCGAGCAGCCAGCCTCGATCAACGCGGTGGCGGCCGTCACGCGTTCGGCGGTGGCCTACTGTGTGCGCTGCCTCCTGCCCGCGGACGCGCCCTCGAACGCTGGGGGGTTCCGGCCGATCGACGTCGTCTTGCCGGAAGCCTCCATCGTGAACGCACGGCCTCAACGGGCGGTGTCCGCGGGCAATGTCGAGACCTCCCAGCGCATCACCGACGTGGTCCTGGCCGCCTTCGCACAGGCCCTCCCCGACCGCATCCCGGCGGCGAGCGCGGGCACGATGAGTAACTTCACCTTCGGCGGCGTTCGCCCCGGAGGCGAGCCCTTCGCCTACTACGAGACCGTCCCCGGTGGCGCGGGGGCAGGGCCGGGTGGCGACGGGGCGAGCGGCGTCCAGACCCACATGACCAACACGGCCAACACCCCCGCGGAGTCGATCGAGAGCGCCTTCCCCGTGCGCGTGCGGCGCTTTGAGCTGCGCGGCGAGAGTGGCGGTGAAGGGCTTCACCGGGGAGGCGACGGTGTCGTCCGGGAGATCGAATTCCTAACCCAGTCAGACGTGTCACTCATCGGCGACCGGCGCGCCGTGGGGCCGCCGGGAACCCGGGGAGGCGAGCCTGCCGCACACGGCCAGAACACGCTCATCCGCGCGGACGGCCAACGCGAACCGCTCGCCGGTCAGCACCAGCTGCGGGCGACCCCAGGAGAGCGCGTCGAGGTGCGCACGCCCGGCGGGGGAGGCTGGGGTAATGACCCCCACGACTGATGCGTCGACGGCCCGGTCGCTGATCCCCTATCGTTGAAGGCGACATGCCCGACCGCATCGATCGCGAGATCGAGGAAATCCTCAGCCGCCTTGGGGAGGAGCCTCCCAAGCGTGGTGAGGAGCCCCCGAAGCGCGGTGGGGAACCTCCCAAGCGTGGAGAGGAGCCCATCTCCATCGATGAGCGGCGGAGGCGTCGGAAGGCGCCCATGGGGTCGCGGGCCACGGCGGCGTTCGGTCTCTCCCTGAGCGGTCCCACACCCGCCTCGATGCTCTACACGGGCGCGGGTGTGATGGTCGTCGGGCTCATCCTCTCCGCCATCTGGGGCACGCTGATCTGGGTTGCCTTCGTAGGCGTGCTCGTCTTCGTGGCGGCCTTCATCTGGTCGTTCGTGCGTCCGCGACGCGCAGGGGTCAAGAGCCAGCCCGCCGCCAAGGGCGCGCACTGGCGAGGACGTTACGTCGAGTACGAACCCCCACCACCCGGCGTGCTGGCGCGGATCAGGCGTGCGTTCCGACGGCGCTAGCAACCGACCGCGACCTGGCCTAACCCGCAGGCTCCCAATGACTCTTCGACTACTGCTTGCGATTGCGCTGGCCGCGTTGCTGGCCACAGCCTGCTCCGACGGCGACTCCGATGACGCCTCCACCCCTCCTGAAGCGACCGCTTCCTCCCCTTCCCCCGCAGACGCCGCCACCCCAACCGAAGCGGAAAGCGCTGCTCCGCCCTCGTCCGCCATCGACGCGCCCTTCGACCACGACATCGAGAAGGCGATGGAACACGTGCGCGTGCTCTCCGTAGGCATCGGACCGCGCGTGTCTGGCTCCCAAGAGGCACGGCAGACGGTCGCATACATCGCCGACGCCTTCCGCAGCTACGGCTACGCGGTGGAGGTGATGGAGTTCGACTACGAGACGCGGTTCCGGGCCGCGACCGTCACCGTGAACGGGGAGACGATCGAAGGGGTGTCCCTGAACGGGAGCGTGAGCCCGCCCCAGTCCGCCCGGGGCCACGCGTACGGGGAGGGCTCGTCGGAGGGGACATCGGTCGTGGGGTCCATCGTGGTGGGAGCGCGCACCGACGCGAGGCCCGACGACGCCAGCGTGTATTTCAGCGCAGCCCTGAGTGATGCGGTCGGGCTGGTCATCGTGAATCACCCCAGGTGGCGTTTCGCTGGTTTCTCGATCCCTTCCCGCAATGCCATCCCGGTCGTGTTGGTGCAGCACACGGAGGCGGACCGTTTCGCGCTGGCGGTCGAGGACGGCGCCGCCATCACCGTGAGTATCGGACCGGGCCGCCCCATGGCCGCGAACGTCATCGCGCGGCCCGCTGATGGCGCCCGCTGCGACATCCTCGCGGGCGGCCACCACGACACCGTTGCCGCCGCACCAGGCGCCATCGACAACGCAAGCGGCGTCGCCATTGTGCTTGAGCTCGCACGGGCTTTCGCTGTGGACGGGCTCGACGAAGGGCTGTGCTTCGCCACATTCGGCGCCGAGGAGTCGGGCCTCTTCGGCAGCGCGGCCCTGGCCGAGGCGTGGGAGGAGTCCGGGGAGTTGCCCCGGATCATGGTGAACTTCGACGTAACCGCGCGGGGGGAGGCCGTCGAGCTCATCGGTAGCGGCGGGCTCGTGGGGCAGGCGGTCCAATTGCTCAGCGACGCAGGCATCCCTTCGTTCCCGTCCGCGCTGCCACAGGGCTACGGAAGCGACCACCAGAGCTTCGTCGACGTGGGCGTGCCCGTGCTGTATTTCTCCGATGGCGACGTTTCGCTCATCCATACACCGGGGGACGTCATCGAAGAGGTAGAGCCGGTTGCGGTCGACCGCATCGGCGATGCGGCTGCGCTGGTGCTGTCGGTTCTGCTGGCGGAGATTGCCGGGGGACCGTAGCGAACCTAGCATGGCCGCAGTGCTCACTCGAACCCTCGCCGCCGCCTGCCTGCTTGCGTTTCTTGTCGCGGGGTGTGGCGGCGATGACGCCACGGAGACTCCCCAGGCGCGTCCCACGTTGAGCGACCCCGCCGCCGTCCCCACCGCCGTCCCCGACGAGGGCCGCGAGCCGTTTGTGATCGGTCAGACCGGGGTGACGGCGCCCGGGGAGACCGTAACGGCCACCGTGGTCGCTGCCGAGCCCACATCGACGACCTACATCGTGCAGGAAGGGGACACCTGCGGCGGGATCGCATCCGAGCACGGCATCACCGTCGACGCGCTGCTTGCCGCCAACGCGCACATCAACGACGACTGCACGAACCTGCATGTCGACCAGGTCCTGACCATCCCCGCGCCCGACCCATCGGCGGCGCCGCCGGAGGCCAGCAGCAGCGATACCAGCGACACCCCCACCGGCGCCCGGGTCTACATCGTGGTGGCGGGCGATACCTGCGCGGCGATCGCGCAGGACCACGACATCCCGCTGCAGACGTTCCTCGTGGCCAACGGGCTCGACGAGGAGTCGTGCCTCACCGTCCAGGTCGGGCAAGAGGTCATCATTCCCGAGTAGCGCTCGCCAGCTCCGCGAGGACCTCGTCGGTGTGCTCGCCCAGCTTCGGGGCGGGACGACGAAGCTCCCAGGGGGTCGCGCTGAGCACGTAGGGCGCGCCCGGCATGAGCGCCTCCCCCTCCAGTCCCTCGCCCGTGGTGGCGACGAAGTGGCCGCGGTCGTGCAGGTGGCGGTCGTCGACGGCCTCGTCGGGGGAGCGCACGGTGCCCCAGGGGAGGCCGCACGCCTGGGCGCCCCGATACACGTCCTCGGCGTCGAGGGCGGCGACGAAGCGGGAGACCTCGGCGAATATCTCCTTCGCCTCGGGGGCGCCGCGGGCAGCCATGCGGTTCATGGGGTCATCGAAGCGCGACTCGTCGAAGTTCATGCCGAAGCCGTGGGACTGCATCCAGCGCTTCAGCTTGCCCCACGACTCGTTGCTGCGGCCGATGTTGAAGACGAGCACGTCCTTGCCGTCGCGGGCGCGGTGAATCCAGGGCTCGCTGCGGATGACGGCGGCGTGGCGACCGGTCTGGCGGGTGATGTTGGTCTTCGTGTAGAGCCAGTGGGGCAGGCCCACCTCGGTGGCGGAGGAGAGGGCCTCGTGCATGGAGGAGTCGATGTACTGGCCCTGGCCGGTGGCGTCGCGGGCCACGAGGGCGGTGAGGATGCCCATGACGGCGAAGTGGGCGCCGGTGTTCCAGGCCTGGTCGCCCTTGCCGTGGATGGGCGGGGCGCCGGGGGCGTCCTCGGGGTCGTAGCCGTTCATGTTCATGGGGCCGCCGGCGGCCAGCGCGACCAGGTCGGTGACGCGATAGTGCGCCCAGGGGCCGTCCTGCCCGAAGGGGGTGATGGCGCAGTGGATGAGGCCGGGGTTGGCGGCGGAGAGGGTGTCGTAGTCGAGGGCGAGGGCGGCGGGGCGACCGGGGGGCAGCGCCTCGAGGAAGAGATCGGCGCGGGCGAGGAGGGAGCGGGCGGTGGCGCGGTCGGACTCTGAGCCGTCGAGGTCGAGGACGGCGGAGCGCTTGTTCGTGTTGTGGTACCAGAAGTTGAGCGAGCGGTTCGGCCCGGGCTCGTCGTTGACGAAGGGGCCTACGCGACGCGCCCCGGAGCCGGCGGGGGGCTCAATCTTGACGACGTCGGCGCCCATGTCGGCGAGGAGCTTGCCGGCGTACTGCCCCAGCTCGTCGCTGATCTCGACGACGCGCAGGCCTTCGAGGGGGCCGCTCACATGAACACCCCCGCTTCCGCGAACTCGTCGATTTCCGCTTCGGATAGGCCCAGTGCCTCGGCGAGGACCTCGCGGGTGTGCTCGCCGATGCAGGGGGCGGCACGCTGCAGGGCGCCGGGGGTGGCGGAGAGGCGGGGGGCGACGCCGTCGTGGAGGGTATCGCCCATCTCCGGGTGGGGGAGGGTCTGCCACCAGTTGCGGGCGGCGAACTGGGGGTCGCGTTCGACACGGTCCCCGGGCTTCTGGCAGACGGCCGCGCGCACCCCCGACGCCTGCAGGAGGGCCATCAGGTCGTAGTCATCGCGTTCGGTGGTCCAGGCGGCGATGTGCTCGTCGAGGGCGTCCTGGTTGGCAAGACGGTCGGCATTCGACCGGAAGCGTTCGTCGCGGGACCAGTCGGGTTCGTCCATGGCGCGGACGAGGGCCTCCCACTCGGGTTCGGAGGTGACGGCGATGGCGATCCAGCGGTCCTCGCCGAGGCAGGGGTAGGTGTTGTGAGGGGCGACGGCGGGCTCCCAGGCGCGGTTGCCGGGGGATAGTCCCTCGCGACGCCAGGTGCGGCCGTTGACGGTCCTATCGAGGACGGCGGGGCCGTTGAGGACGGTGGCGGCCTCGACCTGGGACATATCGATGTGCTGGCCCTCGCCGGTGCGGTTGCGGTGGTGGAGGGCCATGAGGATAGCGATGGCGGCGGAGTAGCCGGCGGTGTGGTCCATGTAGCTGTAGCCCCAGCCGGCGGGGGGCTTGCCGGGGAGGCCGGATGTGAGGGTGAGTCCGCCGAGGGCCTGGGCGGTGGGTCCCCAGGTGGTGTTCTCGCGGTCGCGGCCGGTATGCCCGAAGCCTGAGATGGAGCAGTAGATGATGCGTTCGTTGATGTCGCGCATCCGGGGGTAGTCGAGCTCCCATGAGGCGAGGGTTCCGGCGGAGAAGTTCTCGATCACGACATCGGAGACTTCGATGAGGCGCTTCAACAGGTCCATGCCGAAGGGGTGGCGGACGTTGAGGAGGACGCTGCGCTTGTTGCGGTTGATGTAGTTGAAGAAGCCGGAGTTGTTGAGGGTGGGGGCATCGCCGACGATTGGGCGTCCGAGGCGGATGGGGTCGACGGCCTGTTCGTGCTCGATCTTGATGACGTCGGCGCCGAAATCGGCGAGGTACCGGGTGGCGGTGGGTCCGGCGATGATCCAGGTGAGGTCGATGACACGGACGCCGTCGAGGGGGAGGCCGGGCATGGGAGCGGATGATACGCGGGCGGGAGGCCATCCCGCCCCGACGGAATCCGGGGGCGCTGCGGTCCCACCCGGCCCGTCAATGCGTACGACTCGTCACCGTAGTCCAGACCCAGAGGCAGCGTCTGGGGGGAGGATGGGGAGGCGGGGCGGGAGGGGGAAGGGGCGGGTGGCACGGCGGGGGGGGGATTAGGGCCTGTTCACCTTAACGCGGAGAGCTGGCAGGATTTTGCTGGGGTAGGCGGTGGGCCCCGAGGGTCCGATGGAACTGACGGATGCGCAGTACGAGCGGATCGCGCCCTTGCTGCCGAAACCCCGAGGCAGCCTCACTATTCCCCACCGTCAGGCGCTGAACGCGCTGCTCTACGTGGCCAAGCAAGGCTGCACGTGGCGGGGGTTGCCGACGTACTACGGCAACTGGCACACGGTCTACGTGCGACTGAACCGCTGGGCCAAACGGGGTGTGCTGCAACGGGTCTTCGCCGAACTGCAGCGGGACCAGGTGGAGGCCCTCGACCTGGATGTGCTGTCGTTGGACAGCACGATCATCAAGCTGCACGCCGACGGCAGCGGCGCTCTGAGAAAAAGGGGCGCCAGGCGACGGGAAAGTCGCGTGGCGGTCTGACGACCAAGCTGCACGCCCTCGTGGCCGACGACCGCACGGTCCTGAGGCTGGCGCTCTCGCCCGGACAAGCGCACGACGCCCCCTGGGGACGGGAGTTGTTGCGTCGGCGTGGTCCACAGTCGGGGAGCCCGGCATTGCTGATGGATCGTGCCTACGAGGGCGACAAGACACGGGCCCTTGCCGAAGAACTGGGCTACTGCCCGGAGGTGCCGCCGATGCGCACCCGGGCCCAGCCCTGGCAGTACAACCGCGTCCTCTACCGGCGACGCAACGAGGTCGAACGCTTCTTCCGTCGACTCAAGCGCTTCCGGCGTATCGCCACCCGCTACGACAAGCTGGACTGTGTCTTCCTCGCCTTCATCCACCTCGCCCTCATCTACGACGCCCTCCAGCTAACGTGAACAGGCCCTAGTGGATGTCCAGGCTCAGCCAGCTGGTGGGACCGCTCCTGTGACACCCTTGTCGCGGCTGTGCCACACCTCGCGGATGAACGTCCGCGCATCCTCCAGACTGTCATCCTTCGCTAGGCCTTTGTCCTCAAGCACACGTTGGACCCATTCAGCCTTGCTTCCGCTCTCGTCCTTGCAAAATGACTCCAACTCCCCCACCGGCACCAGCCACAACCCAACGCGCCTGCAGCTCTCTCGCAACTGCCGCCACCGGCCTGTGATTTCCCCACCCTTCAGGACACCTTGTCCTGCCGTCCGAACTCCAGCCCACGATGAGCTTCTTTTGAAGAGGGCCTTTACCTGCCGCTCAAGTTCCTTGGATGTGCCGTTGCCATCATCTCGGGTGGCTTCCCTCACAAGCCCCTTCTTCAGATCTTCCATACTGAGCGGCGGATCCGTCCTCTCCACGGACTCCTTGATAATTCGTGCCGATTCTTCAATCTCTTCCCACCGCCCGCCGAGTTCCTCGAACAGCCGCTTGATCTCTCCTGTCGTACCAATAATGTCCATGTCGACGATGACATCTATGGGAACGCCCAGTGCCCGCAAGGCCTTCACCACCTTAGGCATCCGGGACTTCCCGTTGGCATGAATGAAGCGCACATCTGGTTCATGCGGCCCTCGTACGACCTCAAGCTGGAGGATTGCGTCGTAGAACATACAGTCCGATTCACCCTCACAGACAATGACACGTCCGTGAAACAAACCGTCGAGGACCGCCGAGTACTTCATCATGGGGTCAATGCTTATGTCGTGCACCGTCTCGGGATCAAGCTGCCTGACTCGGTTTACGTCGCCATCTCGCTCCATCCTCAAGATCCTTATTCGGTCTGAGGCTCCAGTAACCAAGCCGTGCACGATGTCTGGACTGTGGGTTGCCACGAAGAGCTGGCCCCGCGACGCCTCATTGGCAAGCATTTCCCCCAGCGCCCGCTGCTGGGGAGGATGGAGGAAGGCCTCAGGCTCATCGAGCAGGATGATCGACGGCGTTTCAGGAGCCATGACATGGAGGAGCACGCTTGCGAAACTCCTCATCCCGTCTCCCTGTTCGTGAAGCATTACACTTGCTTGCTGAAGTGCTTCAGCGTGTGCCTTGGATCGCCGATAGTCGGCGGTTGACGTCGCTGGTCTAGTTCCCACGCGCAGGGGTATCTGGCTCCCACCCAAGGGATAGACGATGAGTTCGCTTTCGAAGGCTGCCTTGAAGTGAGCACTGATTCTTGCTTCAAGGTCACCATCCAAATAGAGCAGGTGGATCGGGTGGGAGCCAGCTTCTTCTAGGAAGGGCCTGGCTTCAACGGGATTACTGTCCGTAATTCGGGTTTCTGTCCAAAGAGGGAGACAGAAGAATGCCGGGAACTGGCCGATCCTCTCTGGCCAAAACTCCGCGGGGTCATCTGCCGTAAATCCAAAACGGTAACCTGAGTACTGCATTCTCCCTCTGTGAGGCTGAGCCGAAGAGTGTTTGAGGAAGTAATCTCGGAACTCTTGCTCACTTCCCGTTGCCTGCCACTTGACTTGAGTCAAGACTTTCTTAGGGTTCGGGTTCGGGAGCCAATCATTCAATTCCCGTAGCGCCAGACTCTTCCCTGCATTATTGGGGCCAACGAAGACGACTATGTCGCTAGGCTCTAACGAGACGGGCGTTCCATCAGAGAACGTCAGCGTTTCAAACGTTACCGAAGGAGGCGCAAGGGACTCTCCTGCAACACCATCATCAGCTTTCACGATGAAGCGGTCCTCTCGCCTGCTAGGCATGAAATACAGCCAAGGCTGGCCAAAGCGTAGTGGAACCACATCCTTAGAACAAATGCTCTGTAGGCGTTGGCAGTGGCCCGCCGAGCGTGCCGCCCAGCCGCAGCCCGTACGAGCGCTTCGATACTCTCCACCGGACGATGCTCGCAGGTCTGGGATTGATCCTCGCGGCGCTGGTGGGACTGTCCTTCGTCCAGTAGCGCCCCCATCCCCTAGCCCGTACGATCGCGGCTCCAATTCTGTGTGTGAGGCGTGACCATGTCTGAGACGGCTACTTTGAAGGTGGGCGATGCGGCCCCGGATTTCGAGCTGGCGGCAAGCCCTACGGGCGACCCGGGTCCGTTCAAGCTGAGCGACCATCGCGGGTCGACGGTTGTCATTAACTTCGTGCCGGCGGCGTTCTCGCCGGTGTGCAGCAACCAGCTCCCGATCATCGAGGAGCAGCTGGGGAGCCTCGAGGGGGCGGTCACGGTCGCAATCTCGACGGATAACACGTGGACGCTGGCGGCGTGGGCGCAGCAGGCGGGGGTGAGCTACCCGGTCCTGAGCGACTTCAACCCGATCGGGGCGACGGCGGAGGCGTACGGCGTGCTGCTGCCGGGGATGAACATGGCAAACCGCGTGGTGGTGGTGGTCGACGGCGACGGGAAGGTGGCGCACATCGAGACGGCGGCGGCGGTGGTCGAGCTGCCGGACTACGGTCCGGTGGTGGCCTGCTGCACGGCGTAGGAGAGCGCCCTGCTGCACAGGGCTGAGTGGAGCGCGCGGTTGCCACCGCGCTGAGGAGAGCGCTCGGCGCTGCGCGCCTTGCTGAGGAGAGTGGCGGCTTGGCCGCCTGAGTGGGTGGTGGCTCGCTTCGCTCGCGGTGGTCGGTGGTCGGTGGCTGACGGCCTGGGTAGCTTTGGGCGCCAGTCCATCGCACGACGACGCCACTCAGCGCGACGCCAGTCGCGCGCTCCACTCAGCGACGGGCCGGCGAAGCCCGGCGCAAGCGCTCTTCTCAGCCGCGCGAGAGCGCGGCGCTGCACTCAGCGCGGCGCCAGCCGCGCGCTCTCCCTAGTTCTCCAGGACGAGGACGCTGCGGTTGACCTCGCCGGCCTTGAGGGCGTCGTAGGCTTCGTTGATCTGGCCGAGCTCGTAGCGGCGGGAGATGAGCTCGTCGATCTTGAGGCGCCCCTGGCGGTAGAGCT
Source organism: Tepidiformaceae bacterium (assembly GCA_965214395.1). Lineage (GTDB taxonomy): Bacteria > Chloroflexota > Dehalococcoidia > Tepidiformales > Tepidiformaceae > UBA2991. Next base: position 1,851,342 of record OZ243954.1, on the reverse strand, counting down.
CCATGAGCCAGGCCATGTCGTAGGTCTGGCGGGTGGAGCCGTAGAAGCTGCCGATCATGCCTTTCTCCTGGAGGAAGGCGGCGCCGGGGATGCTGACGTGTGAGTCGAAGGGGAGCATGCCGACGACGACGGCGCGTCCGCCGCGCTTGGCCATCTCGAAGCATTGCTCGGCGGTCTTGACGAGGCCGATGGCCTCGAAGGCGTAGTCGACACCGCCGCGGACGAGTCCCTTGACGGCCTCGACGGGGTCGCCGGCGGAAGCGTCGACGACGTCGGTGGCGCCGAACTCTTTGGCGGCGGCGAGCTTGTTCTCAAGCATGTCGACGGCGATGACGCGGGATGCGCCGGCGGCGACGGCGCCCTGGATGACGTTCAACCCGACGCCGCCGCAGCCGACGACGGCGACGGTCTGGCCGGCCTGCACGCGGGCGGTGTTGGTGGCGGCGCCGACGCCGGTCATGACGCTGCAGCCGACGAGGGCGGCGGCCTCCATGGGCACGTCGTCGGGGACGTGGACGAGGGCGGTGGAGCTGACGAGCTGCTGCTCGGCGAAGGCGGACATGCCGGCGAACTGGGTGACGACCTGGCCGTTCATGCTGAGGCGGTCCTGGCGGCCGAGGCGGTTGGTGTTGAGGCAGAGGAAGGGCCGGCCCTGGATGCAGGCGTCGCAGTGACCGCAGGAGGCGACGAAGGCGACGACGACGCGGTCGCCGGGCTGCACGTTGGTGACGTCGTCGCCGATCTGCTCGACGATGCCGGCGGACTCGTGGCCGAGGACGGCGGGGCAGGCCATCGGGTACTTGCCCTCCATGAAGTGGAGGTCGGAGTGGCAGACGCCGGTGGCGCTGGTGCGGATAAGGACCTCGTTGGCGCGGGGCTCGTCGACATCGACGTCTTCGATGACGAGGGGCTGGTCGACGCCATACATGACTGCGGCCTTCATGGAGTGCTCCTTCGCTGTGTTCAGTCTGGCCCGGGAAAAGGGGGGCAGCGGGGCATGAACCGGGCCGGTGACTGGGCCGCATTCTTCGGGGCAGTGGGGCGGGTGTCAACGTCCATAGTGCTAGTATCAAGCATTGATGCGGGCAATGGTGATTGGCGGGTTGTTGGCGGCCGCCGGTGCGGCGGGCATCGTGCTGGGGTGGAGCGGGGCGGTCTCGGGGCAGGGGTGGGAGACCTGCGAGGTCGCGAACGGCGTGGCGGTCGCCGGGGTGCGGTACCAGGCCTCGGCGAGCGTTTCGCCGGGGAAGGGGGCGACCTCGGCGACGCTGCGGCTCGAGCTGTATGACGAGTCGGGGAACGCGGTCGCAAGCGGCGAGGATGACGCGATCGTGAACGCGGCGCCGGTCACGCTCAGCACGGGGGCGGTGCGGCATGCGGCGGCGGTGATCTATCGGGCGGTCGTCAGCGTGCGGGGGGCGGCGGGGTGCGAGGGGACGGTCGTGAGCGGGCTGCGGGTATCGGTCGTGGCTGCACCTCCGTCCTCGACGGGGGCGCGGCCGACGCCCACGCCCACACCCACACCCACACCGACGCCAACTCCCACTCCCACACCAACTCCGACACCAACCCCGACACCCACTCCCACACCGACGCCAACCCCAACTCCCACGCCCACCCCGACGCCGACGCCCATCGGACTGGGGCTCTTCAACGGGGGGTTCGAGGAGGCGCGGGACGGGGCTCCCGTCGGGTGGCGGGGCCGGGGCGGGACGCCGGGGGTGGTGGCGTTGCCGGCCGCGGGGGAGCTGGCGGCGATCCTGACTTCCTCGACGACATCGACGAAGTGGATGTACCAGGCGGTCCTGGTCGAGGGCGGGGAGTGGTACGAGGCGGCGGCGTGGGGGCGGGTGGTGACGGGGCGGGGGGAGGCGTTCGTGCGTATCGCGTGGTACGCGTCGGAGGATGGGAGCGGGCGGCAGCTGCGCACGGTCACGGGCGAGGGGACGGGGAGCCGGGAGTGGGCGGCGATCACGGTGGGGCCGGCGCAGGCGCCGGAGGAGGCGCGGTCGGCGGTGGTGCGGCTGGCGTTCCGGCCGGGGTCGGGGAGCACCTCCGGGGTGGTGTTGTTCGACGACGCCTGGTTCGGGGTCGGGGAGGCGCCCCCACCAACACCTACCCCAACGCCCACGCCAACACCTACGCCGACTCCGACACCCACTCCGACTCCGACACCTACGCCGATCCCGACACCTACGCCAACCTCGACACCTACGCCGTCGCCAACCTCGACACCGACTTCGTCGCCGACGCAGACTCCGACTTCTACCCCTACCCCAACTCCCTCGCCGATCCCCACCCCCACTCCTACCCCTACACCTGCGCGCGCGACTGAAGCGGTCGCGACGCCAGCTCGGGCGCCAACTCCGACTGCCACCGCTGCCGCAGAAGCCGCGGCGCCGGACGCGCTGCGGATCTCGGAGGTGCTGGCGGATCCGGTCGAGCCGGGGGTGGACCGCGCCTACGAGTGGGTCGAGCTGGTGAACACGTCCGACGGCATTGTCAGCACGGCGGGGTGGGCGATCGGGGACGCGGGGGCGGTGGATGCGTTGCCGGCGGTCGAGGTCCCTCCGGGCGGGTACGTGGCGGCGGCGGCGGCGGTTCTGCCGGTGAACGTGCTCGTGGCGCGGGTGCCGGACGGGTCGATCGGCAACGGTCTGAACAACGCGGGGGATGCGGTGCGGCTGGTGTCGCCGGCGGGGACGGTCGTCGATGCGCTGTCGTTTGGCGACAATAGGGACGTGTTGGACACACCGCCTGCCACAGCCGGGCCCGGGGCGACGCTCGGCGCACGCCTTCCTGGCGGCGGCGCGGCGGGGCGCTGGGGGGAAACGCTGCGGCCATCGCCGGGCGGTCCGAACGTGCTCCTGGAGGCGACCCCGGCGGCGGCGGCCGCAACGGTCGCGACGGAAGCTGGCGGCACGGCGGCGGCGGCTCCCACGTCCACTGTCGCAGGGTCGACGCCAACCGCCGGCACACCCGCCGTCCCCACCGGGACTCTGGCGCCGCTGCCGACGCGCTTCGAGCGGGAGCCGGGGAGCCGAACGCCGTGGATCGCGCTGGGGGCGGTGGCGGGCGCGAGCATAGTCGTTACGCTGGCGGCGACGCGGGGCGCGTGGGGAGCGGTCCGGGGGAGGTTGCGTCGTGGCGGTTGAGCGGCTGCAGAAGATCCTGTCGAACGCGGGGGTCGCCTCGCGACGGTCGGCGGAGGCGATGATCGTGGCCGGGCGGGTGGCGGTGAACGGGAAGACGCTCGACAAGCTGGGGGCGCGGGCCGACCCCGACACGGACGAGATCACGCTGGACGGCACGCCGGTGCTGCGGGAGCGCTACCGCTACGTGGCGCTGCACAAGCCCACGGGCGTGCTCTCGACGACGCGGGACGAGCGGGGGCGGCCGACGGTCACGTCGCTGGTCGACAGCCCGGAGGCGACGCTGCATCCGGTGGGGCGGCTCGACCTGGAGAGCGAGGGGCTGATCGTGCTCACGAACGACGGGGCGCTGACGGAGCTGCTGACGCACCCCCGGCACGAGGTGCGGAAGGAGTACCTGGTCGCGATCGACCAGCCGCTGGGGCGGAAGGGCCGGGACCGGTTGGTGCGGGGGGTGCGGCACGAGGGGGAGCGGCTGAAGGCGGACTCGGTGCAGGTGGTGAGCCCGAGCGGCTCGGCGGAGCGCCCCGATCCTCGCTGGCTGCTTGTCGCGTTGCACGGGGGGCGCAAGCGGGAGATCCGGCGGATGCTCTCGGTCGTCGGGCGGCGGGTGGTGACGCTGCGGAGGGTCCGCATCGGGCCACTGACGCTGGGGGCGCTAGGGGCGGGGGAGAGCCGCGACCTGACGCCGGAGGAGGTCCAGGCGCTGTACGACGCGGGCAAGCGGGCGGAGGCCCGGGAGCCGGGTAGCATGGCGGCGGCGGCAAAAGTGAAGCCTCAGAACCCGCATCCCGTTGCCATCGACGGTCCGGCCGCCTCGGGCAAGAGCACGCTGGCGCGGGCTCTCGCGGAGCGGTTCGGGTACGTCCTGCTCGATACGGGACTGATGTACCGGGCGTTCACGCTGGCGGCGCTGCGGGCGGGCGTCCCGGCGAGCGACGCCGCCACCTGCACACAGCTGGCGCGAGGCGGGGGCCTGAGCCTGACGGTGCAGGATCGGGAGGCGCGGGTCGCGCTCGATGGGGAGGACGTGACCGACCTGCTGCGGTCCCCGGAGGTGGAGGGGAACGTGAGCGCTTACTCGGCCATCGCCGAGGTCCGCCGCGAACTGGTGGCGCAACAGCGGCTGTTCGCGGCGCAGCGGCGGTCACTGCTGGTGGGGCGAGACATCGGGTCGGTGGTATTGCCGGGCGCGCCTGTGAAGTTCTACCTGCAGGCGTCGGAGGCGGTGCGGGCGCAGCGGCGGGGGGAGCAGGCGGCGGAGTGGGGGGAGCAGCAGAGCCCCAGCGAGGCGGAACGCGACATCAGCGGGCGGGACGAGACCGACAGCACGCGGGCGGCGAGCCCGCTGGTCGTGCCGGAGGGCGCGATCGTGATCGACAGCGGGGAACTGGACGCCGATGCGATGATTGCGGCGGCGATAGCAGCGATAGAGGAGCGATCAACGTGAAGGCGCTGGGACGGTTCCTGTGGGCGATCTACGTGCCCTGTTTCTACTGGTGGTCGGTGTGGACCTCCTACGGAATCCTGTTGCTGATGGCGCGGTGGCACGTGAAGGGGCGCAAGAACATCCCCGGCGGGCCGCTCATCCTCGCCTCCAGCCATCTCGGGAACGTGGACCCGATGATGCTGGCCATCGCCATGGCCCCGCGCCGGCGGCGCATCCGGTTCATGGCGAAGGAGCAGCTGTTCCGGTACGTGCTCACGCCCTTTGTGATCGGGTGGAACCCGATCCGGCTCTACCGCGGCGCCTCCGACCGGAGAGCGCTACGGAAGGCGGAAGAAGTTGTGCTGAACGGCGAGCTGCTGGGGATGTTCCCCGAGGGGACGCGCAGCAAGACCGGCGACCTCGGGGCGTTGCAGGGCGGGACGGCGCTGATCGCGCTGCGGACGAACACCGCCATACTCCCGTGTCGCGTCTTCAACACGAACCAGCTGGGGAAGAAGGGACACCTGATCGCACGTCCAACGCTGACCATCCGGTTCGGGAAGCCGTTCCCGATCGAGCGACAGGAGGGGCCGCTGGCGAAGCAGGTGGAGGAGCTCACGGAGCGCATCCGGGAGGAGCTGGAAGCGATCCGGGTCGAGCACGAGGCGGAGGCAGCGTGAAGGCTCCCGAGGGCGGGGTCATCTCCGCCGTAACACATGGATCGCTGGCCGAGGAGGCGGGCATCGTTCCGGGGGACACGATCGTGGCGATCGACGGGCGGATCCTGCGGGATGCGGTCGACTACCAGTTCTACGCGGCCGAGCACGAGATCACGGCGCGCTTCCGCAAGGCGGACGGCAGCGAAGACCTGGTCGTCTTCGAAAAGGACCCGGACGAGGACCTCGGGCTCGCCTTCGAGCGGGCCACCTGGGACGGGGTGCAGGTGTGCAACAACACCTGCTTCTTCTGCTTCCTGAAGGGGCTGCCGAAGGGGTTGCGGAAGCCGCTCTACCTGAAGGACGACGACTACCGGCTCAGCTTCCTGCACGGCAACTTCGTGACGCTCACGAACCTGACGGACGACGACTGGGCGCGGCTGGAGGAGCAGCGCCTGAGCCCCCTGAACGTTTCCGTACACGCGACGGAGGTGGAGCTGCGGCGGAAGTTGCTGGGGAACGAGCGGGCGCCGGACGTGGTCTCGCAGCTGGAGCGGCTGCGAGACCTGGGACTGCGCGCGCACACGCAGATCGTGCTGACGCCCGGCGTGAACGACGGCGAGGCGCTCGATCGTTCGCTGTCCGACCTGACGGCCCTCTACCCGACCGTGCAGACGGTCTCGGTGGTGCCGGTGGGGGCGAGTCCGCGGCTGGAGGACTGGTCGCGGGAGCGGGACGGGATCGAGCTGCTGCCGCCGGAGCGCGATTTCGCGCGCGGACTGATCGCGACGGTGCGCCGCTTCCAGCGGGCCTGCGAGGCGGCATACGGGCGGAGCGTGGTGCAGTGCGCCGACGAGTACTACCTGGCGGCAGAGCGTCCGCTGCCGGCGGCGCGGCGGTACGACGGCTTCCCGCAGTACGAGAACGGCATCGGCATGGTGCGGACGCTGATGGAGGACTGGTCGCGGCTGCGGAGGCGGCTGCGAGCGAAGCCCGGGGCGGGGGTGGCGGGAAGGCGCGTGGCGATGGCCTGCGGGACGCTGATCGGGCCGGTGTTGGAGCGCCTGACGGCAGAGTTCGCCGCCGAGACGGGCATCGAGGCCAGCGTGCACCCGGTGACGAACACGCTCTTCGGGGAGCGAGTGAACGTGAGCGGGCTGCTGAGCGGGAGCGATTTCGTGCGAACGCTGGGGGGAGTCGAGGCGGACCTGGTGCTGCTGCCCCGCACCAGCCTCGACTACTTCGGCGAGCGCTTCCTCGACAGCATGACGGTGGCGGAGGTGGAGGCGGGAATCGGGGCGCCGGTGGCGTTCGCGACCTCGCTGAGCGAGGCGTTCGAAGCGATCCAGGCGGGGCCGCAGGCGCCGGAGCACGCCTCGGCGCCGAACGGGGTGTTCTGGAGCGACTCGTCCATCGACGTGCCGGTCGAAGCGGTGTGGGTGGAGGCCTGAGGGCGGCGCGGGGGCGGTGCTAAGCTGGAGCCATGCCGCGTATCCGGGTGGAGCCGCTGGGAATCGAGGTCGAGGCGCCGTACGGCGAGACGGTGATGGACGCGGTTTGCGCGCAGGGGTACTTCTGGCCGATCGGCTGCGACAAGGTGGGGGAGTGCACGAACTGCGCGATGGAGGTCATATCCGGGGTGGGGCGGCTGAGCCAGATGGGGCGCTACGAGCGGGCGAACCTCATCCGTCAGCGGGGGACACGTTCGATCGAGGATCCGCGGCTGCGGCTGGCCTGCCAGGCGCACGTGGAAGGGGACGTGGTGGTGGAGAAGCGGGGCGTGCAACCGATCTAGCCCGGCGGAGTGTGGGGAACGCGCCTAGACCGTGACCAGGCTGGCAGTAGCTTGCGGTTCGGGTACCGGGTCCCCACTCTCGCGGAGCAACTCAACGTGGTAGGTCACCGCTTCCCGAATCAGCGCTTCGGTCTCCTCGCGTGTATCCCCGGCCGCGACACAGCCGGGAAGGTCGGGAACGTAGGCGGAGTAGCCATTGTCCGTCCTCTCGATGATGGCGGTGTAGGTCATGGCGTCTGCCCCTCTTCAAACCGGGCCGCCAAAGGACGCTGGCCCACATGTCACGATAGCGCGACGCGAGCGTTCGCCCGAACCGACTGCCGCGCCTAGACTTCGCGCAGGCACACGGGCGGGGGCCAGCATGATCTCGAGCATCCTCCTGGCGGCGGGCATGTCCACACGCATGGGCGAGCCGAAAGCGCTCCTCGACTGGGGCGGCGAACCGCTCATCCGCTACCAGATCCGGCAGCTTCAGGAAGCGGGGGTGGACGAGGTGGTGGTCGTGCTCGGGTACCGCGCGGACGAGATCCACCGGAAGCTGCACGGCCTGACCTACCGGAGCGTCCTGAACCCCGTCTACCAGCTTGGGCGGGCGGGGTCGCTGCGGGCGGGGGCGAAGGCGATCGACCGGGAGGCCTCGGCGGTTGTGCTGCTGAACGTGGACCAGCCGCGGCCCGCGGACCTGATCGGGGCCGTCATCGACGGACACACGGCGGCGGCGGCCGCGACCCGGCCCGTCCACGACGGCCACCACGGGCACCCGGTCGTCCTGGCGGGACGGCTGCGGGGCGAACTGATCGCCGCCACCGACGACCAGCAGGGGCTGCGGGGGGTGCTCGCGGCGCATCCCGCCGACATCGTGGACATTCCCAGCGACGAGCGCTGCCTGCTCGACCTGAACACGCCCGACGAATACGAGGCCGCGGTCGCCGCACTGGCCGGCGACTCCTAGGGAACCGTGCCTTCCCGGCGCACGTTCGAGCCCGCCTACCGGGCGGTCATCTTCGACCTCGACGAAACGCTCATCGACAGCCGTCCGGCGTGGCGCTACACGCTGGAGGAGACGCTGATGAGCGTCGCCAACCGGCGCATCGACGCGGGGCCGCTGGTGGACGAGTATCACCGCCGTCCGTGGCGCGACAGCCTCGCGATCGTGCTCGACGACCCGGAGGAGCGGCAGCGGGCGCTGGAGCTCTGCGAACGGATCGAGGGGCGGAGCGCGATGAAGCGGCTGCTCGTGTTTGAAGGCACGGGGATGGCGCTGGACGAGGTACGGGGGGCGCACATCGAAATCGGGGCCATCTCGCGGCTACCCCACGCGGTCGCGTTGAAGCAGACGCAGGCGACGGGCGTGGACCGCTTCCTGACCGTGCTCTCGGCGACGCCCGAGGGGGAGGGCTGGGACGCGGGGGCGCGCGCCTCGGAGTGCCTCTCGTACTTCGCGCGGGAGCCGGGAACGTGCGTCTTTGTGGGGGCGGAGGGACGGGACGTGGAGGCGGCGCGGGGACTGGGGCTGGTGGCGGTGCGGGCGGGGTGGTCGTCAGGGCCGGGGGAGGCGGAAGGCGAGGGGCTGGCATCGCCGGCGGCGGCAGCGGCGGCGCTCCTGTTCGGCCTCGAAGCGGCCGGGCTATCGCGAGGGCCAAACGGCGGCTAGGCTTCACTCACCTTCTCAACACAAACGGGGTTACACGTGACTACCAGGATCGGAATCAACGGCTTCGGACGGATCGGCAGGCAGGTCTTCAAGGCGATTAGCGAGCGGCACGGCGACACGCTTGAGGTGGTCGCGATCAACGACCTGGTCGATACGGAGACGAACGCGAACCTGCTGAAGTACGACAGCAACTACGGTCCCTGGGACCGGGACGTGCGGGCGACCGAGGACGGCATCGCCGTGGACGGGCGGGTCGTAACGGTCTTCAGCGAGCGCGACCCGGGGCAGATTCCCTGGGGGTCGGTGGGCGCGGAGATCGTGATCGAGTCGACGGGCTTCTTCACGGACGCGACGAAGGCGGCGGCGCACCGGCGCGACAGCGTCAAGAAGGTGGTCATCAGCGCGCCGGCGAAGAACGAGGACCTGACGATCGTGCTCGGCGTGAACGACGAGCGCTACGACCCGGGACAGCACCACGTTATCTCGAACGCGAGCTGCACGACGAACGGGCTGGCGCCGGTGGTGAAGGTGCTGGTCGACAACTTCGGGCTGGTGAAGGGCCAGATGACGACGGTCCACAGCTACACGAGTTCGCAGAAGATCCTCGACCAGGCGGGCGGGGGCGACCCGCGCGAGATGCGCTCGGGCCCGCTCAACATCGTGCCGACCTCGACAGGAGCGGCGCGGGCGCTGCGCCTCGTGATTCCCGAAGTCGAGGGCAAGCTCGACGGGCTGGCCTACCGCGTGCCCACGCCGACCGTCTCGATCGTCGAAATCGTGGCGCTGACGGAGAAGGAGACCTCGAAGGAAGAGGTGAACGCGATCGTGGCGGAGACGGCAGGGGAGCAGATGAAGGGCATCCTCGGCATCACGGACGACCCCGTGGTCTCGATGGACCTGAAGGGCGACGAGCGGTCGAGCATCGTCGACGGGCGTTCGACGAACGTCGTCGCGGGCAACCTCGTGAAGGTCGCGGCCTGGTACGACAACGAGTGGGGCTACGCCTGCCGGCTGTCGGACCTGAGCGCGATGCTCGTGGAGCGGGGCCTCTAGCGCCCGACTCGTTGGCGTACACTCGAAGCCATGTTCGAAGCGCTTACCGACAAGCTGCAGGGAGCGTTCCAGCGCTTCGGGAGCCGCGGCATCGTCACGGAGGAGGACCTCGACAAGGTCCTTCGTGACGTTCGCCTGGCGATGCTCGAAGCGGATGTGAATTTTCGCGTGGTGCGGCAGTTCACGTCGAAGGTGCGGGAGGAGGCGCTGGGAGCGGACGTGCTCCAGAGCCTCACACCCGCGCAGCAGGTCATCGACATCGTCAACCGGGAGCTGACCGCGATCCTCGGGGGGGAGGCGGCGGACCTGGCAAGCGCCTCGCAGCCGCCGGCGGTGATTCTGATGGTGGGGCTGCAGGGGTCGGGCAAGACGACGACGGCGGCAAAGCTGGCGGCGCGCCTGAAGAGCGACGGCAAGCGCCCCTACCTGATCGCTTGCGACATCTACCGGCCGGCGGCGGTCGAGCAGCTGGTGACACTGGCAAAGAGCATCGACGTGCCCTGCTACGAGGAGGGCACCACGGCGAAGCCAGCCGACATCTCCGAGCGGGGGATGGCGCAGGCGCGGCGCGCGGGGGCGACGCATGTGCTGGTCGACACGGCCGGCCGCCTGCACGTGGACGAGACGATGATGGCGGAGGTGGCGGACCTGCGGAAGCAGCTCAAGCCGGCCGAGGTGCTGTTCGTGGCGGACGCCATGGCGGGCCAGGACGCGGTCACGGCGGCCAAGGAGTTCCACGAGCAGGTCGAGATTACGGGCGTGGTGCTGACGAAACTCGACGGGGACGCGCGCGGCGGGGCGGCGCTGAGCATCCAGTCGGTGCTGGGCGTGCCGGTCAAGTTCATCGGGGTGGGGGAGGGCACGGACGCGCTCGAACCGTTCCACCCGGACCGGTTGGCGGGGCGGATCCTCGGCATGGGCGACATGCTCAGCCTGATCGACAAAGCGAAGGCGACGATGGGGGAGGCGGACACGGAGCGCTTCAACGAGAAGATGCGCCAGGGCTCGTTCGACCTGCAGGACTTCGTCGACCAGCTACGGCAGGTGCGGGAGATGGGGCCGCTGGGCCAGATCGTGCAGATGCTGCCGGGGTTCAACTCGATCAAGTCGCAGCTGAACGTGGACTCGCTGGACGACTCGTACTTCGGGCACGCGGAAGCGATCGTGCTCTCGATGACGGCCTGGGAGCGGCGTCACCCAGACCGCATCGACGGGAAGCGGCGGCGGCGGATCGCGGCGGGGAGCGGGACGGTACCGGCGGACGTGAACCGTCTGCTGAAGCAGTTCTTCGAGGCGCGCAAGCTGGCGAAGCAGATCAGCACGGGCCGGATGCCGGCGATTCCGGGGATGCGGTAGCGGGCGCGTAGACGGGAGCTGGGGTAGCATCGCCAGCAGCGAAAACGAGAGGGATCGGCGAGTGCTTCGTATCCGGTTGCGACGTGTAGGGAAGAAGGGCCAGGCGTATTACCGCGTGGTGGTGGCGGATCAACGGTTTCCGCGAGACGGCAGGTTCCTTGAGTCGTTGGGGGCCTATGACCCGCACATGGACCCGCCCACCTCGGACCTGAACCTTGAGCGCGCGCGCGAGTGGATCGCCAAGGGGGCGCAGCCCTCGGAGGCGGCGGCGAAGATCCTGCGACGGGCCGAAGCCCTGCATGGGGCAGCCGCCGCGGATGCCACTGCGGTGGCGGAAGCTGAGAGCACAGACGAGGCTCCGGCCGAGGCGGAAGCGCCCGCGGAGGCCGAAGCTGAAGCACCGGCCGGGGATGAGGCTGAGCCCGCCCTGGCGACCGAAGGTTCGGAGAGCTAACCATGGCTTCGATGATGGGGAACCTGATCGAGTACATTGCCAAGTCGCTGGTGGATGAGCCGGACGAGGTGCACGTGACCGAGCACGACGACCACGGCCGCATCATCGTGCACCTGGACGTGGCCGAGGATGACATCGGCCGGGTGATCGGCCGCGACGGGCGGATCGCAACGGCGATGCGCTCGCTGATCAAGGTGGCAGCCATCCGTGAGGATGAGCGCGTCGGCCTTGAGATCGGGGACTAGCCGCGAGCTCGGCGCCCCCTCCCCCTCCCAGCCCCGGCGGTCCCACTGAGCCCCGCGAGGGCTTCGTTGCGGTAGGTCGCGTGCTGCGACCGCACGGCAATACGGGCGAGCTGCGGGTGGCGCCATTCAACCCCGAACTTCCGAACCTGCAGGCGGACGGCGAGGTGTACCTGCTGGGTCGAAAGCACCGCATCGAGCGAGTGCGGTGGGACCGGGGGCGGGTGCTCGTGCGGCTGGAGGGGCTGGGCACCCGGGGGGAAGTCGAGGACACGCGGGGGGCGCTGCTGGAGGTGCCGGAGGACGAGTTGATGCTCGAGGTGGACGCCTATCTGGTCTCCGACATCGTGGGGCTGGAGGTGGTCGGGGAGGACGGTCGCAGCCTGGGTCACGTGAGCGAGGTACTGAGCACGGGCGCGAACGACGTGTACGTGGTGGAGGGGCCGTCGGGAGAGACGCTGGTGCCGGCGATCGCCTCGGTTGTGGAAGCGATCGATGTCGCTGAAGGGGTGCTTCGTATCACAGATGCGCTAGCACTTGGTGACGAATCGTCATAAAGACGTTGAAAGGGGTCTTTACGCCCGCTAGACTCGGAAGCGTCGTTGAGGCAAGCGGCCAGCGGGCGGGGTGTTTCCGCGGGGTTGTGCGCCGAGACCCAGTCGAGGGGGAATGGCGATGGCGAAGGCCGAGACGCTTCAAGTAGTCGGTAGTTGTATCCACCACTGGATCCTGGACCCACCAAGAGGCGAGCTCACCTTCGGACGCTGCAAGAAGTGCGGCGAAGAGCGCCAGTTCACGGGCGAGACGAGCTACCGCATTGGGCGGGGCTCTTCCCGGCGACGGTAGCGGCGCCCGTTCCTTCCTACCCCACCAGTGACTAGCGGCTAGTGAATAGTGGCTTGTTGTGTTCACGAGCCACGAACCACCAGCTACCAATCACGAGCGGCATTTGACGCCCCCGGAGGGCCGTCCCTACGATCGCGGGAGCCCGTGGGGACATAGCTCAGTTGGGAGAGCGCAGCGTTCGCAATGCTGAGGTCGGGGGTTCGACTCCCCCTGTCTCCACCAGCCACAGACCAATGATGCGCGCGAGCGCGCCGCGCCAGGGGCGGGGAACGCATCGCTGCCGCGGGCGAAGGGCCCGAAGGAGAGAGCGATGACGAAGACCGTCCAGGAGCAACTGGCGGAACTGAACGAACGCAAGGAAGAGGCGCGGGCGGGCGGCGGGGAGCGCCGGGTCGAGGCGCAACACAACCGGGGCAAGCTGACCGCGCGGGAGCGCATCGAGCTGCTGCTGGACGAGGACACCTTCGAGGAGGTTGACTCGCTGGTGCGGCCGCGGGGGGCGGATCGGGGGCCGGAGGCGGTGGTGACGGGGTGGGGGCGCATCGATGGGCGGCCCGTGTACCTGTTCTCGTACGACTTCACCGTGTCGGGGGGTTCGCTGAGCGAGACGGTGGGGGAAAAGATCCTGAAGGTGATGGACCTCGCGCTGATGACGGGGGCGCCCATCATCGGTATCCAGGACTCGGGCGGGGCGCGCATCCAGGACGGGCCGGAGAGCCTGCGCGGCTTCGGCGAGATGTTCGCGATGAACACGCTCGCGAGCGGGGTGGTGCCCCAGATCAGCGTGATCATGGGGCCCTGCGCGGGCGGGGCGGTCTACAGCCCGGCGATCACCGACTTCATCTTCATGACGGCGGGCACCGGCCAGATGTACATCACCGGGCCGGACGTGATCCGGAACGTGACGGGCGAGGAGATCGACCACGAGACGCTTGGCGGCGCGAGCATCCATGCGACGCGCTCGGGCGTGGCCCACTTCGCCATCGAGGGGGAGGAAGAGACGCTGGCGGAGGTGCGCCGGCTGCTCTCGTACCTGCCCTCGAATAACGCCGAGGACCCGCCCTTCGTGCCGACGGAGCACCCGACGGACTCGCCGGAGGAAGAGCTGCTCACGATCGTGCCGGACGAGCCGAACCGTCCCTACGACGTGCGCGAGATCATCTATCGCATCGTCGACGACGGGGAGTTCCTCGAAGTGCACGAGACGTTCGCGCAGAACGTGGTGGTCGGCTTCGCGCGCATGGGCGGGCAGACGGTTGGATTCGTGGGGAACCAGCCGATGCACCTGGCGGGCGTGCTCGACATCGAGGCGAGCCGCAAGGCGGCGCGCTTCGTGCGCACCTGCGACTGTTTCAACATCCCGATCGTCACGCTGGTCGACATCCCCGGGTACCTGCCGGGGTCGTCGCAGGAGCACGGCGCGATCATCACGCACGGCGCAAAGCTGCTGTTCGCCTATAGCGAGGCGACGGTGCCGAAGATCGCGGTGGTGCTGCGGAAGGCGTACGGCGGGGCCTACCTGGTCATGTCGAGCAAGCACCTGCGGGGGGACATGAACTTCGCCTGGCCGGCGGCTGAGGTGGCGGTGATGGGTCCGGAGCAGGCGGTAGGCATCATCAACCGGCGCGAGATTGCCGCCGCTGACGACCCGGAGGCGAAGCGCGACGAGCTGGCGGAGGACTTCCGCGTGCGTTTCGGGAACCCGTACATCCCGGCGGGGCGGGGTTTCGTGGACGACGTGATCGACCCGCGGGAGACGCGCAGCAAGATCGTGACGTCGCTTGAGATGCTGCGGAACAAGGCGGATCGGAACCCGCCGAAGAAGCACGGCAACATCCCGCTGTAGGGACGCGACCTCCAGTCCTTTTCGGGGCCCGGCGGGCTGGCCGTAGGGCGCGCTTGTGATACGGTTCACGGAGAGCCGCAAGCAGCCGAGAGACGCAGCAGGGGACTCCGCCAAGCATGGGCCAGGTACGCATCACCGAGACCGCCATCCGCGACGGGCATCAGTCGCTACTGGCCACCAGAATGCGGACCGAGGACATGCTTCCCGCCCTCGAGCGGATGGACGCGATCGGCTACGGCAGCATCGAGTGCTGGGGCGGCGCCACCTTCGACACGGCCATGCGCTTCCTGCTGGAAGACCCGTGGGAGCGGCTGCGCGAGGTGAAGAGCCGGCTGAAGAACACGCCCACGCAGATGCTGCTGCGGGGTCAGAACGCCGTCGGCTACCGGCACTACGCCGATGACGTCGTGCTCGAATTCTGCGAGCGCGCCGTCGAGAACGGCATGGACATCTTCCGCATCTTCGATGCGCTGAACGACACCCGGAACCTGGAGACGGCCTTCGAGGGCGTGAAGCGCGCCGGCGGTCACGTGCAGGGCACGCTCTGCTACACGACGAGCCCGGTACACACGGTGGAGAGCTTCGGCGCGCTGGCCGACCGGCTGGTCGAGATGGGCGCCGACTCGCTCTGCATCAAGGACATGGCGGGGCTGCTGAGCCCAGTCATGGCGGAGCGGCTGGTGACGCGCATTAAGGGCGACCACCCGGACGTACCCATGCAGCTCCACTGCCACGACACCTCCGGCTACTCGGAGATGGCGTACCTGCTGGCCGTTCGGGCCGGCGCGGACATGATCGATACGGCCATCAGCCCGCTCGCGGGGGGCACCTCGCAGCCGGCCACGGAGACGCTCGTGGCGGCGCTGGGCGAGGACGAGGAGCTCGGCACGGGCATCGCGCTCGACGACCTCGTGGAGACGGCCGAGTACTTCGGCGGCGTGCGCAAGAAGTACTGGAAGCACGAGAGCAACCTGCTCGGGGTCGACGCAGGGGTGCTCCGCCACCAGGTTCCGGGCGGCATGATCTCGAACCTCGTGGGTCAGCTGCGGGACCAGGGGCAGGAAGCGAAGCTGGGCGAGGTGCTGGAGGAGAACGCGCGCGTACGTGCCGACCTCGGGTACCCGCCGCTGGTGACGCCGAGCTCGCAGATCGTGGGCTCGCAGGCAGTGCTGAACGTCCTCACGGGCAAGCGCTACGGCGTCGTGACGAAGGAAACGCGCAACCTCGCGCAGGGGCTGTACGGCGAGACGGCCGAGCCGATCGCCGAGGACGTGCTGAAGCAGATTCTTGGCGACGAGGAGCAGGTCACCCACCGCCCCGCGGACGACCTCGAGCCGGAGATGGAGAGCGCCAAGGAGGAGATCGGCGACCTGGCCGAGACTCCCGAGGACGTGCTCTCGTACGTGATGTTCCCGCAGCCGGCAAAGAAGTTCCTGGAGTGGCGTCGCGAAGGCGGGGGTCCCGAGCGGGAGCTGGTGGCGGCTGTCGTCGGCGCGATGGCGATCAAGGACCGCCCGCAGGTGGCGGCACGGGCCGTGGCCGCGGGCCCTTCGGCGAATGGCTCGTCCGCAGGCGCGGAGTGGCGCCAGTTCGGGCGCATGAGGCAGATGCCGTAGCGATGGCGACGGTCACGATCGGCGGACGCACCTACGAGGTCGAAGTACGCGGCGACACGGTCGTCGTTGACGGCGAAGAGTTCCCGGTCGCGATCGACCGGGGCGATGCCTACGACACGGTCACGGCGGGAGCGGTGAGCTATCGCGTGGCCCTTCCGCCCGAGGACTCACGCGAGTCGGGGATGGCGATCGAGGTCGACCACCGGCCATTCACGCTCGAGTACGAGGGGCGGCTGGGCGGCGGTCCGGCGCGGCCCGCTGCGCGAGCAGCGAGTGCGGCGAGCGCCAGCGCACCGGCGGTCTCGAACGTGCCGGGAGGCGTGGCGGCGCAGCTATCGGGTAAGGTGCTGCGGATCGAGGTGGCGGCGGGCGATTCCGTCGAGGCGGGACAGCTGCTGCTGGTCCTCGAAGCGATGAAAATGGAGAACGAGATCAACGCGCCCAAGGCCGGGACGGTCAAAGAGGTCCTGGTGGGCGAGGGCGCGCAGGTGTCCGAGGGCGAGACCCTCGTGATCCTGGAGTAGGGAAGGAGTCCGCCCGGTGCCGGTGAAGGAGCTTCGGGATCAGCGCCATACGGGCACGGTCGGGGAGATCGCGCAGTCGCGCTTCCCCTACCCGAACGAGGAGCACCCGGAGCTCGAGACGCTGTTGAACAACCCCGACCCGACGATCTCGGTGGGGGAGTGGGAGGGCGAGCCGCTCTACCCGGACATCGTGGTGGTGCGGCGACCGGGGCAGTGGCTGCAGTTCGTGGCACAGGTCGAGACGGTCGACACGATGACGGACGAGCAGGCGGAGAAGAAGTGGCTCCCGTACTCGAAGATGGGCGAACTGCTGCTGTACGTGCCCGCGGGGCAGGTGCAGGCAGCGAAGCGGCTCTGCCGGAAGCACGGCATCACCTACAAGGGCATCCGCACGTGGCGCTACCGGCCGGTGTGGGGCCTGACGATCGCCGAGGCGTAGCCGTCACCCCATGACCGAAGCCACGACCGAGGCAACGCGCTCCCTGAACGTGTACTTTGACGTGGACCACACGCTGGTCTACACGACGAAGGACGCGAGCACGCTGCGTCCGGGCGCGCACGAGGCGATGGCACGCCTGAAGGACGCGGGTCACAGCGTCTACGTGTGGTCGGCGGGGGGGCAGCTCTACAGCGAGCGGACGGTGAAGAACCACGGCCTCTCGGAGTGGGTCGACGGGTGTTTCGACAAGCATCCGCGTGTGGACCCGACGCCGGACCTGATCATCGACGACGACTGGTACCTGGTGGAGAAGTACGGGGGGTACTGCGTCTCGCAGTACAAGGAAGTGGACGAGAGCGACCGGGAGCTGCTGGAAATCGTGGAGAAGCTGGCGGAGCGCGGGGACCTTTAGGCGCTACCGGCAGGTACGAGTGTTGACTTGGGCGCACAACATTGTCATAGTGAAGCTATGACGGATGAACAGTTCCAGGCGCTGAGTCGTTCGGTCGGGAATCTGGCGGCGGCGGTTGGCAAAATGCATGCCGATCTTACCGATGTCAAGACGACAGTTGCCGGTCTCAAGACCACGGTTGCCGGTCTCGAGAGAACCGTTGCCGGTCTCGAGAGAACGGTTGCCGGTCTCAAGACGACGGTTACCGGACTCGAGACGACGGTGCACGAGGAAATCATCCCCTTCCTGCGCCGCATCGACGGACGACTTGCGGCGGTCGAGGCCCGGTGGTCGAACATCGAGGGGCGGCTCGCTACCTCGGAGATGCGGCAGGCCGCCCTGGAGCAGATCGTCTTCAAGCGGGGCGACGAGCCCAGTTCCTGAGTTGGGCGCAGCACCGCACGTGTGTCACTGAGCGCGTCGCTGTGAGGCGGCTGGGTTAGCCTTCCCCCATGGGCCGTGGGTTGTTCGTGGAGCCGTTCTTCGGGGGGAGCCACCGTGCGTTCGCGGAGGGGTTGGTGGCGCATGGGGGCCATGACCTCGAGCTGCTGACGCTGCCGGGGCGGGAGTGGCGGCGGCGGATGCGTCTGGGGGCGCAGGTGCTGGCGGGGAAGGCGGCGGAGGTGGAGGGAGCGTTCGACTTCCTGCTGGTGTCGGACATGCTGGATCTGCCGGCGTTCCTGGCGCTCACGCGGCCGCGGTTCGAGCGCGTCCCGGTGCTACTGTTCATGCACGAGAACCAGCTGACGTACCCGCGGCTGCGAGGAACGAAACTGAACTCGTGGTTCGGGCAGATCAACTACCTGTCGGCGCTGGCAGCCGACCGGGTGGCGTTCAACTCGGAGTACCACCGGCAGGACTTCCTGGGGGCGCTGGAGCAGCTTGAGCAGCAGCCGAACAACTGGCTGACGGTCGACGGGATCGGGGCGATCCGGGGGAAGAGCACGGTGCTGCCGGTGGGAGTCGACCTGGGGTCGATGGGGGAGGGGGCGCCAGCGGGGGCGGGCGGGAGCCCGCTGATCGTGTGGAACCACCGCTGGGAGTTCGACAAGGCCCCGGAAGCGTTCGTGCGGACTGTGTCGACGCTGGCGGAGGAGGGGCTCGACTTTCGCGTGGCGGTGGCGGGGGAGCGGGGGGACAACCCGAGCGCGGCGATGCAGGAGCTTCCGGAACGGCTGGGGGAGCGGCTGGTGCAGTTCGGGCCGGTTGCGGGGCGAGACGGGTACGCGCGGCTGCTGTGGGAGGCGGACATCAGCATCAGCAGCACGCGGCACGAGTTCTTCGGCATCTCGACGGTGGAGGCGATGTGGTGCGGGTGCCTGCCGATCGCGCCGCGCCGCTACAACTACCCGGCGCTTGTGCCGGAGTCGCTGCAAGGGCGGTGCCTGTACGAGAAGGAGTCGGGGCTGCTGGCGCTGACGCGGGAAGCGATCCGTTCGGGGGCAACTGAGGGGGATCAGGAGGCGCTGCGGGCGTCGGCGGGGCGGTACGCGTGGGAGGTGGTGGGGCCGCTGTGGGAGGCGGCGCTGGGGGAGCTTAGCGGGGGAGCCTGAGGGCGAGGAGGAAACCGGGGTCGCCGAAGCCGACGGGGATGAGGATGGTGTCGCCGGCGACGGCGGGCCAGCCGTTGATGCCTCCCGCTGCCTGGTGCCCCCAGATGATCTCGCCGGTGGCGCGGTCGAGGGCGAGGATGACGCCCGTGATGACGGAGGTGAAGACGAGGTCGTTGACGACTGTAGCGCCGCCGAAGCCGTCGCCGGGGAGGTCGGTCTCCCAAAGGATGTCGCCGGTGGCCGCGTCGATGGCGACCATCTGGCTGGGGTGGGCGCCGAGGCTGGTGCCAGTGCCCTCGGGCACGTCGGGCTCGTAGGTGGTGGGGGCGTTTACGACGGAGACGTAGACGACGCCTTCGGCGACGGCGATGGGGGTCACGACTCCGCCGGCGTTGCCGGGCATGACCTCGATCTCGCCCTCGAACTCGGTGACCTCGTCGTTCTTGTGGAGGCCGACGGGGGTATCCCAGAGGACCGTGCCATCGGGGTCGAGGCCGAAGACGCGGCCGAGCTTGCCCGTGCTGATGATGACCTGGCGGCCGTCATCGAGGGTGGCGATGCCGGTGAGGACGGCATCGCGATCGAAGATGTCGTGGGGGAGGTGCTGGACGCCCCAGCGCAGCTCGCCGGTGGCGATGTCGACGGCGAGGATGGAGTTGGTCCAGCGGTTATCACCGGGGCGGCTCGAGCCGAGGGGGTAGCCGGGAGCGCCGGGGTAGGGATAGGGGTTGGAGGTGCCCCAGTAGGAGACGCCCGCATCGAGATCGAGCGCGGGCGGGTACCATGCGCCGCCGCCGCTGTTGACTTCCGGGTTTCCCCAGACGTCCTCGGAGAGGATCGTGTTGAAGGACCAGCGGACCTCGCCGGTGGAGGGGTCGAGGGCGAAGAGGGCGCCGCGGGCCCCGGGCTGGGAGAGGGAGCTGGTGGCGGCAAAGACGGTCCCGCCCGCGACGAGGGGCTGGAAGTTCACGACCCCGCCGTGGTCGAGGATCTTCGTATCCCAGAGGCGTTCGCCGTCGATCGCGCGGTAGGCGGCGATGGCGTAGCCGCCCAGGTTGGCGAAGAGGCAGCCACCGCTGACGGCGACGCCGCTGGGCCCGTAGGTCCACTGCTCGTTCTCGACCACCCAGCGACGGTTGCCGGATTCGAGGTCGATGGCGTGGACGTTGGTCTGGAGGTCGCCGAGGTAGACGGTGTTGCCGGCGATGATGGGGGTGGTGGCGGCGACTCCGAAGGCGCCGCCGAAGGGCAGCTCGTAGCGCCAGGCCACCTTGAGGCTACCGACGTTCTCGGAGGTGATGGTCGAGGTGAACGTAGCGCGGCTGCCGGCGGCGTCGTAGTTGGGGTGGGGCCAGTCGGGGGCGGCGGCGAGGGGCGGCTCGGGGCCGGTGCAGGGGGCGGGCGGGCCGGCGCGGGGGGTGGGGGTGTCGGGGACCGGGGTGGCGGCCTGGGCGGTGGGGGTGGCGGCTTCGGGGGCGGGGGTGGGCGCGCTCTCTTCTTCGCCGCCGCCACAGGCCAGGAACGTCAGCGCCAGGCCGGCGGCAAGCAGCGGGAGCGTGCGTTTCACGACGGGGGCAAGTCTACATCCGAGGTTGCGGGCACTTCGCTCGAACTTTCCCTACAAAATGATCGAAAAACCCTTGCCTGTGAGGGCAGTCCCTCCTACGATCGAGGCATGGACCGGCAACTGCACGGAACACGGGAGCGCGTGCTCGCTTATGTCGTGGAACATCACGGCGCGCGCGTGGAGGAAGTGGCGGATGCGCTCGGCGTGAAGGCCGCGGCGATCCGGCGGCACCTCGACCATCTTCGCGGCGACGAACTCATCGAGTCGCGCCCGGTGAAGCAGGCGACGGGCCGTCCCTTCCTGAGCTGGTACCCCACGGCGAAGGGGGCCGGCGAAGCGCCGCCCGCCTATGCCGACCTGTTCGCCCGGGTGCTGGGGTGGCTGGACAAGGAGCACATCGATGAGGCCGTGGCGACCGGCGTTGCGGCCTCGCTGGCCGAGCGCCACCGGGACGAGGTGGAGGGGAGCGCCAGCGGCGAGGATCGCGTGGAGCACGTGACGGAGAGCCTTCGCAGCGAGGGCATCCTGGAGACGTGGCGAGCGGAAGCGGACGGCTTCCACCTAGTGAACTCGTGCTGCCCGTATCCGCAGGCGGCCGAACTTTCGCGGCTGCCGTGCGAGGCCGACCGGCGGGCGATCAGCCTGCTGATGGGCAAGGACGTGGAGCAAATCGAGCGTATCGTGGACGGCTCGCCCTGCTGCGAATACCTCGTGCAAATTCAAGAAGACCCGTTTGCGCCGCCCCAGGCGGCGACGGGGGAACAAGAAGGCGCCGCCGTGGGCGACGCCACCGAAGGGAACGCATGACCGAAGCACCGCTTCTCGAAATCGATGCCCTGCGCGCCGACGTGGCGGGCACGGAGATCCTCAAGGGGTTGAACCTGACGGTTCGCCCGGGCGAGGTGCATGCCATCATGGGGCCGAACGGCTCCGGCAAGAGCACGCTCGCGAACACGCTCATGGGCAACCCGCGCTACGCCGTTACCGGCGGCGAGGTTCGCTTCCTGGGCGAGACGCTCGACGGGATGGCTCCCGACGAGCGGGCGCGGCGCGGCCTCTTCCTCGCCTTCCAGTACCCGGTCGCGGTACCGGGCGTGACGGTCGTGAACTTCCTGCGGCAGGCGGTCAACGCCGTCCGCGGGGAGGAAGTGCCGGTACGGGAGTTCCGGCAGGAGCTGTTCCAGAAGATGGAGCTGCTCAAGGTCGACCGCGACTTCGCGCGTCGCTACCTGAACGACGGGTTCAGCGGCGGCGAGAAGAAGCGCGCGGAGATGCTGCAGCTGGCGATGCTGCAGCCGCGCATGGCGGTGCTGGACGAGACGGACTCGGGGCTCGACATCGATGCCCTGCGGACGGTCGCGGACGGCGTCAATGCGCTGATGAACGAGAACATGGGTCTGCTGCTGATTACGCACTATCAGCGGCTGCTCAACTACATCCAGCCACAGTTCGTACACGTGTTGATCGACGGGCGCATCGTGCGCTCGGGCGGCCCCGAGCTCGCACACGAGCTCGAGGCGAGCGGGTACGACACCATCGAAGCGGCCGCCTCGACGGCCTGAGGAGACAAGCCATGACCTCCACACCGGAACAACTGGTCCGCGAGGACGGCTACAAGTGGGGCTTCCACGACGAAGAGGAGGCGCTGTTCAAGGCGAACAAGGGCCTGACACCGGAGATCGTCTCCATGATCTCGGAGATGAAGGACGAGCCGCAGTGGATGCGGGACTACCGGCTGGACGCGCTTGAGCGCTTCAACGAGATGGAGAACCCGCCCTGGGGCACGGACCTCCTTGAGACGATCGACTTCGACAACATCCACTACTTCGTGCGCGCGACCGATCGGGATGAGCGCTCCTGGGACGACGTGCCCGACTACATCCGGGATACGTTCGACAAGCTGGGCATCCCCGAGGCGGAGAAGAAGTTCCTCGCCGGGGTGGGCGCGCAGTACGACTCCGAGGTGGTCTACCACAACATCCGCGAGGACCTGGAGAAGCTGGGCGTGGTCTTCCTGGGGATGGACCAGGCGCTGGCCGAGCACGAGGACATCGTGAGGGAGTACTTCGGGACGGTCATTCCCTCCGGCGATAACAAGTACGCGGCCCTGAACAGCTCCGTCTGGTCGGGCGGGTCGTTCATCTACGTGCCGAAGGGCGTGAAGGTGGACATTCCCCTGCAGGCCTACTTCCGCATCAACACGGAGAACATGGGTCAGTTCGAGCGGACGCTGATCATCGCGGACGAGGGCAGCCAGGTTCATTATGTCGAGGGCTGCACCGCTCCCACATACAGCAGCGACTCGCTGCACAGCGCGGTGGTGGAGATCATCGTGAAGAAGGGCGCGCGCGTCCGGTACACGACGATCCAGAACTGGTCGAACAACGTCTTCAACCTCGTCACGAAGCGGGCGGCAGCCTACGAGGACGCGGTCATGGAGTGGGTCGACGGCAATCTCGGCTCGAAGCTCACGATGAAGTTCCCGAGCGTGTTCCTGATGGAGCCGGGGGCGCACGGCGAGATCCTCTCGCTGGCGTTCGCGGGCGAGGGACAGCACCAGGATGCCGGCGGCAAGGTGGTCCACATGGCCCCGGACACGACCTCAAGGATCGTGTCGAAGTCACTGAGCAAGGACGGCGGCCGCACCAGCTACCGCGGTCTGCTGAAGGTGTACGAGGGCTGCGACAACGTGCGCTCGAGCGTGCGCTGCGACGCCCTGCTGATCGACGAGGATTCGCGCTCGGACACCTACCCAACGATGGAGGTGGACGCGCCGGACGTGTCGATCGAGCACGAGGCGTACGTCTCCAAGCTGAGCGAGGAGCAGCTCTTCTACCTGCAGAGCCGCGGGCTGAGCGAGGACGCCGCCGCCAAGATGATCGTCAACGGCTTCGTGGAGCCGATCGTGAAGGAGCTGCCGATGGAGTACGCCGTCGAGCTCAACCGGCTGATCGAGCTACAGATGGAAGGCGCCATCGGCTAGGACCGGCAGACACGAACGCCGCGTGAGGCGGAGCCGGAGACGGCGACCGCCCGCGCGCAGCGCGCCAAGAGGAGTGCGAACCGCATGACATCAGCCCCAAGCACAGCCGCCACGGCGCTCACGGCCGAGGCGAGCCGCGCCCTCGGCGAGGCGCTAGGCGACGGCGCGTCCGTCGCGGCACTGCGCGCGAGCGGGCGCGAGGCGCTGGACCGGGCGGCGATGCCCTCTCCGGCGATCCAGCGACCCTGGAAGTATGTCGACCCGGCGGCCCTGGAGCTCGACGGGTTCGCACCACCGAGCGCCGCGACGGCAGCCACGAGTACCACGGCAGCAGTCGACGGGTTGACGGTCGCGGGCTTCGAGGAGGCCGGCGAGGATGCGCTCGGGCGGTTGGGCGAGGCGGTAGGAGTCGATGGCGACCGGCTGTCGGCGCTGCACTACGCCTTCCTGCAGGGGGGCGTGCTGGTCCAGACGAAAGCAAACGCGGAGATCGCGGAGCCGGTGCGGTTCACGCGCGAGTTCACGGAGGCGGGGGCGCTGGCGACACCGCACACGCTGGTCGTGGCGGGTGCGAACAGCCGCCTGACCCTGATCGAGGAGTACCGCTCTGGCGACGAGCCGATGGCCGTGCTGCCGGCGGTCGAGCTGCTGGTGGGACCAGGAGCGGTCGTGAGCTACATCTCGCTGCATCGCTGGGGCGCGCGCACGCGCGTCTTCGCCGAGCAGCGGGCGGTCACGGAACGGGACGCCGAGGTGCGCAGCCTGAGCCTGGTGACGGGCGGGCGGCTCGTGAAGAGCCACATCACGTCGTCGCTGGAGGGCCGGGGCTCGAGCAGCGAGCTGTACGGGCTGTCCGTGGGCGGCGGGAACGAACACATCGACTTCTACACGGTCCAGGACCACATCGCGGAGGACACCCGCAGCGACCTGCTGTTCAAGTCGGCGCTGGGTGAGCGTTCGCGGGCGGTGTACTACGGCGTGACGAAGGTAGGGCTGGGAGCGCGTCGCTCGGACGCCAACCAGGAGAACCGCAACCTGCTCCTGAGCCGGACGGCGAAGGCCGACAGCGACCCCGTGCTCGAAATCCTCACGAATGACGTGCTCCGCGTGAGCCACGGCGCAACGGCGGGGCCGGTGGACCAAGAGGAGCTGTTCTACATCCAGTCGCGGGGGCTGACCCGCGAGGGGGCGGTGGGGCTGCTGGTGCGGGGCTTCCTGGGCGAACCGCTCGACCGGAGCAGGCTCAGCGAGGGGCTCCGCGAGGAGTTCACCACCCTGGTCGAAGCGAAGCTGCAGGCGCTGGGAGCGCGTGGGTGAGCATCGATACGGCCCGGCTGCGGGGGGACTTCCCCATCCTGGGCCGCGAGGTGAACGGCCATCCGCTGGTGTACCTCGACAACGCCGCGACGACGCAGAAGCCGCGCGCGGTGATCGACGCGCTCACGCACTACTACGAGAACCAGAACGCCAACATCCACCGGGGCATTCACGCCCTCTCGGTCGAGGCGACGGAGGCGTACGAGGGGGTACGGTCGAAGGCGGCTGCGCACATCGGGGCCACGAACCCGCAAGACATCGTCTTCACCCGCAACACAACCGAGTCGATCAACCTGGTGGCGCGGGCCTGGGGCGACGCGAACCTGCGCGAGGGCGACGAGATCGTGCTCTCGCTGATGGAGCACCACTCGAACATCGTGCCGTGGCAGCTGCTGGCGGCGCGGACGGGCGCGGTGCTGCGCTACGCCGGCATCGACGCCGAGGGGCGGCTGGACCTGGACTCGCTGCGCGGCCTCATCGGCGAGCGCACGAAGCTCGTGAGCATCACGCACATGTCGAATGTACTCGGCACGATCAACCCGATCGCGGAGATCGCGGAGATGGCGCGGTCCGTGGGGGCGCTGCTGCTCGTGGACGGGGCGCAGAGCGCGCCGCACCTGCCGGTCGACGTGGCCGCCCTTGGCTGCGACGTGTTCGCCTTCTCTGCCCACAAAATGCTGGGGCCGACGGGCGTGGGCGTCCTCTGGGCCCGGCCGGGGCTGCTGGCGGAGATGGAACCGTTCCTGGGCGGCGGGGAGATGATCTCGATCGTGAAGCCGGAGGGGTCGACGTGGGCGGAGGGGCCGCACAAGTTCGAGGCGGGCACGCCCAACATCGCGGACGTGATCGCGTTCGGGGCGGCGCTCGACTACCTGCGCGACCTCGGCATGGCGAACGTGCGCGAGCACGAGAAGCGCATCACCGCCTACGCGATCGACGCGCTGGAGGGGTCGGGCGGCATCACGGTGCATGGTCCGCACGATGTCGAAGTGCGGGGAGGGGCCGTCAGCTTCGAGGTCGAGGGGGTACATCCCCACGACATCAGCACGATCGTTGATGCGTACGGCGTCGCCATCCGGGCCGGGCATCACTGCGCGCAACTGCTGATGCGCCACCTGAGCGTTCCGGCGACGAACCGGGCGAGTTTCTACATCTACAACGAAGAACGCGAGGTCGATGCGCTGGTGGCAGCGCTCGACGAGGCGAAACGGGTGTTTGGATATGTCGAGAGCCGAACCGCAGTTTGACGAGCTGTACCGCGAAGTGATCCTCGATCACTACCGGCGGCCGCGGAACGCGGGCTCGCTGGAGGCGCCCACGCACCAGGCGGAGGGAGCCAACCCGGTCTGCGGCGACGAGATCGAGCTGGACGTGGCGATCGAGGGGAACGTTATCTGCGAGATGGCGTTCCGGGGGCAGGGCTGCTCGATCAGCCAGTCCAGCGCCTCGATGATGACGGAACGCGTCTGCGGCGCGACGATCACGGAAGCGCGACGGGTCATGCAGCTCTTCGAGGCGCAGCTGGTGGAGTCGGCGGAGCCCGACCCGGCGCTTGGCGATCTCGAAGCCTTGCAGGGTGTGGCACAGTTCCCCGTACGGGTGAAGTGCGCCCTCCTCTGCTGGAAGGTGCTGCGCGAAGCCCTGGAGACGAACGACAACGAGGCAACGACCCCGCAAGGAGTGTGACATGGCCGAGACCGAGACAAAGACCCGACCGACCGACGAGGAGCTGCGCGAGCGCATTCGCGAGGTGAAGGACCCCGAGATCGACATGAGCATCGTCGACCTGGGGCTCGTCTACGAGATCGAGTGGGACGAGGGCACGGTGAACGTGAAGATGACGCTCACGAGCCCGGGCTGTCCGCTCGGGCCGATCATCCGGGGCGCGGTCTACGCGAAGGTGAAGGATCTGCCCGGGGTCGAGGACGTGGACGTCGAGATCGTCTGGAACCCGCCCTGGGACCCGCGCACGATGGCGAGTGAAGACGTCAAGATGGCGCTGGGTATCTGGTAGGCGGCCGTACCGCCCGTCGCTCCCTCACTCCTGCTGAGGCCGCGGGGCACGGCTGTAGACTAGTCGTGTCCAATGTCGTGCGAACAAGAGACAGCCACGACCCTGCGCGAGTCCGGCTTCCGGGTGACTCCACAGCGCCTGCTCGTCGCCTCGGCGCTGCGGCACGCGGGGAGGCACCTGAGCGCGGCTGAGATCGCGGAGGAGGTGCGGGCGGTCTACCCGGTGGTGGACCTGAGCACCGTCTACCGGACGGTCGAGATGCTGAAGCGGCTCCACCTGGCGACGGCCACGGACATGGGCGGGGACGACCTGCTCTTCGAGTGGTCCGCGGGCGAGGCGCACCACCACCTCATCTGCTCGAGCTGCCGCAAGATGCAGGTGCTCGACCACGCCTACCTCAACAGCCTCGCGGAGGAAGTGGGGCGGGACTTCGGGTTCGAGGCGGACCTCCAGCACTTCGCCATCTTCGGCCTCTGCAGCGACTGCCGGGAGGGGGCGGAGGCGTGACCGAGAGCGCGGACCTGCTGAAGGCGCTACGCGACGTGGTGGGGCGCGAGCACGTGCTGCACAAGCCCGAGGACCTGCTTGTCTACGAACTCGACGGGACGTTCGACCGGGCCTTGCCTGAGGCGGTCGTGTTCCCCGGGGACACGGAGGAGGTGCGGGGGGTGGTGCGCGAGTGCAACGCGCGCGGCATTCCGGTCACGCCGAGGGGGGCGGGGACGGGGTTGAGCGGCGGGGCGGTGCCGGCGCGGCAGGGGGTGGTGCTGGCGACCGCGCGGATGCGGCGCATCCTGGACGTGGACCCGGTCGAGCGCACGGCGTTGGTCGAGCCGGGGGTTCCCAACATCCGGCTGTCGGAGGTGGCGGCGGAGCACGGGCTTTTCTACGCACCCGACCCGAGCAGCCAGAAGGCGTGCACCATCGGCGGCAACGTGGCCGAGAACGCGGGCGGTCCGCACTGCCTCGCGCTGGGGGTCACGACGAACCATGTAATCGGGATGGAGGTGGTGACGGCGAGCGGGGAGGTGGAGTGGCTGGGGAGCCAGGGGCCGGACCCAACGGGCTACGACCTGCGCGGCCTGTTCATCGGGTCGGAGGGGACGCTGGGGATCGCAACGAAGGTCGTCGTGCGGCTGCTGCCGGTACCGGAGACAGTCGTGACGCTGCTGGCCATCTTCGACGACGTGGAGAGCGCGAGCGAGACGGTCTCGGCGGTGATCGGGGCGGGGCTGGTGCCGGCGGCGCTGGAGATGATGGACCGGGTCACACTGCAGGCGGCGGAGGCGGGGTTGCGCTGCGGCTACCCACCGGACGCGGGGGCGGTGCTGCTGATCGAGCTGGACGGGATCGAGGAGGTCGTGCGGGGGCAGGTGACGCAGGCGCGGGCGGCCTGCAACGAGCACGGCGCGACGGAGATCCGCACGGCCACCGAACCGGCCGAGCGGGAGCTGCTGTGGAAGGGACGGAAGGGCGCGATCGGGGCGCTGGGACGGATAGCGCCCAACTACTACCTGCTCGACGGGGTGGTGCCGCGCTCGAAGCTGGTGGAGACGATGGGCGACGTGTCGCGCATCAGCGAGGGGTACGGTTTCCCCGTGGCGAACGTGTTCCACGCGGGGGACGGCAACCTGCACCCCTGCCTGCTCTTCGACGAGCGGGAGGAGGGGGCGACCGCGCGCGTGTTGGAGGCGGGCGGCGAGATCATGCGGGTCTGCGTCGATGCGGGCGGGGCGCTCACCGGGGAACACGGGGTGGGCTTCGAGAAGAACCGCTTCATGCCCTGGCTCTACAGCGAGACCGACCTGGAGAACATGCGGCGCGTACGGGGCGTCTTCGGGAACGAGGGCGCGTTCAACCCGTGCAAGGTGCTGCCCGAGGGCACGGGTTGCGGCGAGATGGCGCACCAGAAAGGGGCGCTGGCAGCGGCCGGGCCCGACGCCTATGTCTGAGGCGGCGACGCAAGCGCCGCCGCTCGTGGCCGGGCGCGCGCCGGAGGCGGTGGTCGCGCCGGCGAGCCTTGATGCGCTGCGGGAGCTGGTGGCCGAACGCGACGGTCGCACGCTCGTGCCCGTGGCTGGGGGCACGCAGATCGCGCTGGGGAACGCGCCACGGGAGCCGTTCACGCTGGTCGATGTGGGGAGGGCGCTGGCGGGGGAGGTCGAGCACGAGCCCGCGGACCTGACGGCGGTCGCGCCGGCGGGGGTCACGCTGGGGGAGCTCGACGCGCAACTGGCGGCTTCGGGGCAGCGGTTGCCGCTCGACCCACCACATGCGGAACGCGCAACGCTCGGGGGCGTGCTCGCGGTGGGGACGGGGGGACCTTTGCGGACACGCCACGGTCTACCGCGGGACTTCGTGCTGGGGATGACGGTGCTGCGCGCGGACGGCGAGCTCGTGAAGGCGGGCGGACGGGTCGTGAAGAACGTGACCGGCTACGACCTGATGCGGCTCTGGTGCGGGTCGCTGGGGACGATCGGGATCGTGACGTCGGTGGCGGTGCGGGTGCTGCCCCGGGTCGAGACGGTCGACCTGTGCTTCGAGGTGGGGTCGCTGGGGGAGGGGCAGGCGCTGGCGGAGCGATTCCTGCGGGCAGACCTGCGGCCCGAGTGGCTCGACCTCACGAAAGGCAGCGGGGGCTGGGAGGGGGTCGTGCGGCTGGTCGAAGGGGCGGTGCCGAAGGCGACGGAGATTGCCGGAGCGGACTTCGTGCCGGGGACCGACGACGCGTACCTCGCGGCGCGTGACCTCGGGTTCGGGGACACGGAAGCGCTCACCCTGCGGGCCTCGTGCGCGACGAGCGCGGTTGCGTCGACGGCTGCCGCGCTCGAAGCGCTGGCGCCGTCGCGGATGCTGGTGCGGCCGCTGGCGCGGGAGGTACGTGCCACCTGGGAGGAGGAGGCCATTCCCGAAGCGGACACGGTGGCGGGGGCGGTTGGGCGGCTGCGGGCGGGGCTCGCGGAGGGAGGCGGGGGACTCGTCGCGGAGCGCATTCCCGATGCGCTACGGGGCAGGTTCGACGCGTGGGGGCGGACGCCGAACCTCGCGCGGATGGCGGCGGTCAAGGCGGCGTTCGACCCGGACGGGCGCCTGAACGCGGGCCGGTTCGTTGGCGGTCTCTGACGTGACCGGCTGGCCGCTCGCGGAGGATGCCCCGGACACCGCCGACCTGGCGAAGTGCGTCCACTGCGGGCTGTGCGTAAACGCGTGCCCGACGTACGCGATCACGGGGCTGGAGGTGGAATCGCCACGGGGGCGCATCCACCTGGCGCGGGCGGTGGCGGAGGAGCGCATCCCGATTACGGAAGCGGTGCAGGGACACTGGGAGCTGTGCCTGCAGTGCCGGGCCTGCGAGGCGGTCTGCCCGAGCGGGGTTCCGTACGGGCAGATCATGGAGAAGGCGCGGGCGCAGCTCGATGCGGCGCCGCCATCGAAAGGGTGGGAGCGGCGGCTGCGGCGCTTCGCGTTGCGCAACGTGATCGCGCGCCCGCGGGTGCTGGCGGCCATGCTGGCGCCGGTGCGCTGGTTCGCGCGATCGCCGCTGCGGGGCCTGGTGCGGGCATCGGGCCTGCTGCGGTTCAGCGGGCCTCTGGGGCGGCTGGAGGCGCAGCTCGGGCGTCCAGGACGGCCGTTCCGGGCCAGGGACGGGGCGGGGGAGGGCGAGGTGGCGTTGTTCACCGGGTGCGTGATGGGGGAGCTGTTCGGGGATGTGCATCGGGCGAGCGTGCGCGTGCTGGAACGCAGCGGCGCGAACGTGTTCGCGCCGCGGGGGCAGGGCTGCTGCGGGGCGCTTAGCGCGCACGACGGTGACCTCGAGCAGGCGCGGCGGCTGGCGCGGGCGAACATCGCCGCTCTGGAGGAGTCGGGCGCGGAAGCGATCGTCGTGAACTCGGCGGGGTGCGGGGCGGCGATGAAGGAGTACGGCGAACTGCTGGCCGAGGACGGCGAGTTCGCGGAGCGGGCGGAGGCGATGGCCGCACGGGTGGTCGACTTCAGCGAGTACCTGGCGGGGCGGGAGGTGGCTGGGGGGAGGCTGCAGGGGCGGGTCGCGTACCAGGACGCGTGCCACCTCGCGCACGCCCAGGGGATTACATCGGAGCCGCGGGCGCTGCTGGGGGCGGTCGAGGGGTGCGAGCTGGTGGAGACGGAGGGGGCGGACATGTGCTGCGGGGCGGCGGGCATCTACAGCCTGATCCAGCCGGGGATGTCGGGAGAGCTGCGGGCGCGGAAGGCGGCGCAGTTCCGCGAACACCGGCCGGATGTCATCGTGACGGCCAACCCCGGCTGCCAGATGCAGTACGAAGCAGCCGTGCGCGAGGCGGGCATCGAGGCACGGGTCCTGCACGTGGCGGAGGCACTCGACGAGGCGCAGGGTGGGGGGTAGTGATTAGTGGATGGTGACTGGTGGCTAGTTACCAGCTACCACCCACCGCTGCCCCTGCAGCCGAGACGGTCCACAAGCCACTAGTCACTAGCCACTAATCACCATTCACTAGTCGCTGCTACCCTGTTGCGACGCCCGAGCGTTTTGCGCTCGGGCCGATCGGCGTTGGGGTGAGTCGTGACGAGTCAGCTGGCGGGCGTGCGGAGCATCGTCGAGGGGCACCTCGACGGGGTGGGGCGTGTCCGGGAAGTGGTCGAGTTGGGGGCGCCGGAGGCGGCGAAGCCGGTCACAATCGCGGCCCTGGCGGCGGGGCGGGAGGGGCCGACGCTCGTGTTGGCGGCATCGCCGGGGCGGGCGTCGCTGCTCGCGGAGGAGCTGGCGCTGTTTGCGGGCGATCTGCCAGTCGCGCAACTGCCGGCGGGGGAGCGGCTTCCGTACGAGCTGGCCGAGGACGACCCGGCGGCGATCGGCGAACGGGATCGGGCGCTGCGGCAGTTGCGGTCGGGGGAACGGTCGCTGGTGGTGGCGTCGTGGGCGGCGGTGGCGGAGTTCCGGGCGGGGCCGGAGGTGGAGGGAGCGGGGACGGAGGTGCGGACGGGGGCAACGCTCGCGCCGGAAGCGCTGCAGCGGGCTCTGGAGGGGGCGGGGTACCGCCTCGAACCGCTCGCGGATGAACCGGGGGTGGCGACGCGGCGGGGGGGCATCCTCGACGTGTTTCCGGCGGGGGCGGAGGAGCCGCTGCGGATCGAGTTCTTCGGCGACGAGGTCGAGAGCATCCGTCGCATCGACCTCGAGACGCAGCGAAGCATCGAGCGGGTGGCATCGGTGGTGCTGCCGCCGCTGGCCAGCCACACCCCGGAAGCGCAGGGGAGGGCACGCGAGGTTCGCGACGCCATCACGGTCGGGGGGGAAGCGGCGGAAGCGATCGCGCAGGAGCTGGAGCTGCTGGCGGGCGGGGAGCGGAGCCGTTTCCCCGGGTACTTCGAGCCGCTGCTCAATCGAGCCACGGTCTTCGACTACGTCGCCCCGGAGAGCCTGGTGGTGGTCGACGAGCGGGAGGAGGGGGTGGAGGCGCTGGCGCTGCACGTGCGCCACCAGGAGGAGGCGCGGGGGGCGCTGGAGCGGCGGGGGGAGATCCCGGAAGGGTTGCCGGACCTCGGGCTCGAGCCCGAAGCGGTGGAGGCGCTGCTGGACGCGCACGGGGCGCGGGTGGAGCTGGGGCGGTTCGGGGCGGAGGAGCTGGGGGCGGAGCGGCTGCCGTTCGCGACGCCACCGGCCTTCGGGGGGCGCATCCGGGAGGTGGTGCGGCAGGCGGAGGCGTGGGCGGAGGAGGGCCGGGGGGTCGTGCTGGCCTCGCAGCAGGCGCTGCGTCTGGCCGACCTGATGGAGGAGGAGGGGGTGGCGCCGCGGCTGCTGCGCACGCTCGACGAGACGCCGCAGCCGGGGACGATCGCGATCGTGCCTGCAACGGCGAGCGGCGGCTTCCTGCTGGGGGAGACGTTCGCGCTGATCAGCGACGAAGAGGTGTTCGGGCTGCGGCGGACGCGGCGGCCACAGCGTCGCCGGCGGGGCATCACACCCAACATCCTGACGACGCTGCAGCCGGGCGACTCGGTCGTCCACATCGACCACGGGATCGCGCGCTTCGCTGGGCTGACGCGGCGGACGACGGACGGGGTCGAGCGGGAGTACCTGGAACTCGAGTACGCGGAGGGCGACCGGCTCTTCGTTCCCACGGACCAGCTCGACGCGGTGAGCGCCTACGTGGGTCCGAGCGACCGGCCTCCATCGCTGACGCGGCTGGGTTCGCAGGAGTGGGCCAACACGAAGCGTCGCGTGCGGCGAGCGGTGGCGGAGATCGCGCAGGAATTGCTCGACCTCTACGCGCGGCGGGCGGTGGCGCGGGGGGACGCCTGCCCCGAAGACGGGCCGTGGCAGATCGAGATGGAGGGCGCGTTCCCCTTCGTGGAGACGCCGGACCAGATGCAGGCGGTCACGGACGTGAAGGCGGACATGGAGTCGACGAAGCCGATGGACCGGCTGATCGCGGGGGACGTGGGCTACGGCAAGACCGAGGTGGCCGTGCGGGCGGCGTTCAAGGCAGTGATGGCGGGCCGGCAGGTGGCAGTGCTCGTGCCAACGACGGTGCTGGCGGAGCAGCACGGGCAGACGTTCCGGGAGCGCATGAGCGGGTTCCCGGTGGAGACAGCGGTGCTGTCCCGCTTCCGTTCCACCCACGAACAGCGGGAGATCGTCGACGGGGTCGCGGCGGGGGACATCGACATCGCCATCGGGACGCACCGGCTGCTGCAGCGGGACGTGGCGTTCAAGGACCTGGGGCTGGTGGTGATCGACGAGGAGCAGCGGTTCGGCGTAGCGCACAAGGAGCGGTTCCGGCAGATGCGGGCGGAGGTGGACACGCTGACGATGTCGGCGACGCCGATCCCGCGGACGCTGCAGATGTCGCTGGCGGGCATCCGGGACACGTCGATGGTGGCGACGGCGCCGGAGGAGCGGCTGCCCATCCGCACGTACGTGACGGGTTGGGACGACGAGATCGTGCGCGAGGCGATCGTGCGGGAGATGGAGCGGGGCGGGCAGGTGTACTTCGTACACAACCGCGTGCAGAACATCGAGCGGGTGGCGCTGCAGTTGCGGGAGCTCGTGCCGGAAGCGGCAATCGCGATCGGGCACGGGCAGATGCCGGAGGAACGGCTCGAACGGGTCATGGTCGAGTTCGGAGCGGGCGAGTACGACGTGCTGCTCTGCACGACGATCATCGAGAGCGGCCTCGACCTCCCGAACGTGAACACGATCATCATCAACAACGCGAACCAGTTCGGGCTGGCGCAGCTCTACCAGCTACGGGGACGGGTGGGGCGCTCGGCGAACCGCGCGTTCGCCTACTTCCTCTACGACCGCAACCGGGCGATCTCGGAGACGGCGCAGAAGCGGCTGGCGGCGATCTTCGAGGCGGCGGAGCTGGGGAGCGGGTTCCAGATCGCTTTGCGCGACCTCGAGATCCGGGGGGCGGGGAACCTCCTGGGGGCGGAGCAGAGCGGACACATCGCAGCGGTGGGATTCGACCTGTTCTCCAAGCTGGTGGGGGAAGCGGTGGAGTCGTTGCGGGGCGGGCTGGAGGGCGGGGACGGGGGACCGTCGTTGCCGCCCGCGCCACGGGTGGATCTGCCCGTGAGCGCATCGATCCCGGAGCGTTATGTCGCGGATATGGAGACACGGCTGGCGATCTACGAACGGGTCGCGCAGCTGGAGTCACCCCGGGGCGTGGCGGAGATGGAGGAGGAGCTGCGGGACCGCTTCGGGGAGCCACCGCCACTCGTACAGAACCTTCTGGGGGTGGCACTGCTGAAGGCGGTGGGGCGGCTGGCGGGGGTGGAGCGCATCTCGACCAGCCCAGAGAGCTTCCACCTGCGGCTGCGCGGGGGGACCACGCAACAGCATCAACGGGCGGTCGCGGCGCTGGGGGTGCCGGGGGTGCGGGTGGGGCCGGAACAGGTGCGGATTCCGCGGGAGCAGGCGGGGACGGAGTGGATGCCGCTGCTGGTGCGGATGCTACGCGCGCTGGCCGATGCGGCCTGACTGGACGCCGCGAGGTCGCGGTCCATACTGAGGGCGTGGACAGCGCAAACCTCTTCACGATGCTCTCGGCCTACCGGCCGGGGGCCGGCACCTCGCCCTTCGAGGACTACTGCACCAACGGTCTCGCCTACCTGCTGGCGACCGGTCGCGAGGGACTGGGCGCGCTTTTCGCCGAGGCAGCGGGGACGCAGGGGGCGGTGGCGGACGTGTCGGTGCAGCCGGGTCCCGATGTGCCGTTGGCGGACCTTGGCGTCACGTTCGGGGACGGGCGGGAGGCGCTGGTGGAGGTGGAGGTGGCGCCGGGGGAGGCCGTCGAGCGGCCAGACGCGGGCGGGGAGGCGGCGCGCCTGCGGGTGGGGTTCGACGGGACGGAGCCGGGCGCCATCGCCTGGGACGCGATTGCCGACGCGCTGGCGGACGACCCGGACCGGCTCGCGCGCGAGTTCGCCGAGTTCGTGCGTCGGGACGTCCTGGGGCTGGAAGCGGTGGGTCTGGACGACGCACTCCACACCAACCGGCTCTACGCGCTGGGCGGGGCGGCACTGCGCGAGCGCTTCGGGAACGGCGTGCGCTACGAGAACAGCTCGTCGCCGCCGGTGCAGGGTCGCTACCGCTACCTGGGCACGACGTTCTCGCCAGACGGCGGGGATCTGCGCTACTGGATCGGACTGGTGAACGAGTCGCTGCCGCTGAGCGAGCACTACCACCTGATGCTGGCGAGCAAGGCCGCGCCGCTGGTCGAGCCCGCCGGTCAGCCGCGCGCCACCGGCAACTGGCGCTGGGAATACTGGTCGGGGATGGGCCGGGTGGTGCGGCCGCTGGGCCTGCGGGAGTACGGGTCGCTGCTAGGGCGGATGGGGGGCTGAGCCCGCTACACCTTGACGGGCTCGACCTCAGCGAGCTCGGCCATGAGCTCCATCTCCTCCTGGCGGGTGGCGTTGACGGTGATGCCGGTGATGGGGTCGTCGGCCCAGAGCTTGTAGCGCTCGCGGATGCGCTCGACGGGGCCGATGAGGGCGGTCTCGTCGAGGAATTCGTCGGGGACGGCGGCGGTGGCTTCCTCCTTACGGCCGGCGAGGAAGAGCTCCTGGATGCGCGCGGCGGCATCGGCGTAGCCGCGGCGGACCATGTTGTCGTTGTGGAAGTTCTTGGTGCGGTGGCCCATGCCGCCGATGTAGAGGGCGGTGCCGGGCTTCATGGCATCGAGGGCGCCCTGGACGTCGTCGGTGATGCGGACGGTGGCGCCGACCTGGATCTCGAGGTCCTTGAGGCTCTTGCCGCCGCCGGCGCGGCGGAAGCCCTCTTCGAGCCAGGGCATGAAGTGGTCGAGCTTCTTGCCGGGGACGTAGCCGAGGGGCAGCCAGCCGTCGGCGATCTCGGCGGTGAGGCGGGTGTTGGCGGGCGTGCCGGTACCGAGCCAGATGGGGATGTTCTTGTTCATGTGGAGGATGGAGCGGAGGGGCTTGCCGAGGCCGGAGGAGCCTTCGCCGCCGTAGGGGAGGGATATCTCGCGGCCCTCGTGCATGACGGGACGCTCGCGCTCGAAGATCTTGCGCATGATCTGGACGTAGTCGCGGATGCGGTAGTAGGGCTTGCCCCAGGGCTCGCCGTACCAGCCCTCGACGATCTGGGGGCCGGAGACGCCGATGCCGGCGATGAAGCGGTTGCCGCCGGCCATGGCGTCGACGGTGGCGACGGACATGGCGCAGTTGGCGGCCGTGCGGGCGGCGAGCTGCATGATGCCGGTCCCGAGGCGGATGCGGTCGGTGACGGCGGCGAGGTAGGCGAGGGGGGTGACGGCGTCGGAGCCGTAGGCCTCGGCGGTCCAGACGGAGTCGTAGCCGAGGCGTTCGGCCAGCTGGACCTTCTCGACAGGCAGGTTCATCTGGGGGCCCGAGTAGCCGATGCTGATTCCAAGCTTCATGACGTTCTCCCGGGGAGCCGTGGTGCCAAGCTCCGCTGTGCGGGGGATTCTACGGGGAGCGGGGCCAGTGGACCGGCGGTGTCGGGATCGGTCAGACTGCGGCACGCACTTGCGGGAGGCAGACGATGGCAGACAGTTCGACGATGACGCGGGAGGCCCTGTTCCAGACGCTCTGCGAGCACTGGCAGCACACCGAAGACGCGATGGCGGCGGCGGGGGAGCACTTCGACAAGCCGGGCTACGACGGATGGACCGTGGGCGACATCTTCCGGCACCTCACCAGCATCGCCCACGACACGGCCTCGCAGGTCCGGGAGATGATCGCAACGGGCGAACACGTCCTCACTCCCGAAGAGAACGCGGCGAGAGTCGAGAAGTTCGCGTCGCTGGACTACAAGATGCTGCGGATCGAACTGAACACGGCGCACGGCGTGGTCTGGATGTACGTGCAGCGCTTCAGTGACGACGATCTGGCGCAGCGCTACAAGATGGGAGACGGGGACATCGGGCTCGGCGAATTGCTCGGGCTGCTGGGGCAGCACGAGGGCTGGCACGTGGCCGACGCGCTCAAGGCGGCGGGCATCGACGAGTCGGCGGT
Organism: Tepidiformaceae bacterium; assembly: GCA_965214395.1. Lineage (GTDB taxonomy): Bacteria > Chloroflexota > Dehalococcoidia > Tepidiformales > Tepidiformaceae > UBA2991. The sequence goes on along the minus strand of OZ243954.1, from coordinate 1,813,889 downwards.
GGTTCCGCTGGAGACGGCGCACCGCTGGGCGTAGGCGGAGTGGAGCGCCGCGCGGCATTCATGGGCGCTCGACTGCTGTCGCGCTCGCGATGCGTGGCTGAGGGGTGAGTGGGGCGGGTTCTGCGTGCCTCGGGTTAGAGTGGCAAGATTGCGGCTGACCATGCGGATCGGCGTGGAAGGACGTACAGGGGGTCACGGATGGCAGGTAGCGAGGCGATGACGCGAGAGGCGCTCTTCCAGGAGGTCTGCGAGTGCTGGCAGCGAACGGAGGACGCGATCGCTGCGCTGGGGGAGCACTTCGAGACGCAGGCCAACGACGGCTGGACGGTCGGGGACCTATTCCGGCACCTGACGGCGGCGAGCCACATCATGTCGGGGCGCATCCGGGCGCTGCTGGCCACGGGCGAGCTTCCGTTTCCCGGGGACGACGGCAATGCGGCCGGGGTCGCGAAGTTCGCGTCGCTGGACTACAAGATGCTGCGGATCGAGCTGAACACGACGCACGGGGTGGTCTGGATGTACATCCAGCGGTTCAGCGACGAGGACCTGGCGCAGACGTTCACGATCTTCGGGGAGGAGCACACGCTGGGCGATGTGATCCGGCAGCGGGTGCTTCACGAGGCCTGGCATGTGAACGAGGCTCTTGAGGCAACCGGGCTCCCGGAATCAGCGATCGTGCCGGTGGAGACGGCGCATCGCTGGGCGTAGAGGGGGTGGTTCTGGACCGGCCCAGCGGGATGGGCCACAATGCGGGTCGCACTCCCTGGAGGTAGACGATGGCAGCTGACGCAGCGGTTTCCCGAGAAGCGTTGTTCCAGACGATTTGCGAGACGTGGCAGCGGACCGAGGACGCGATCGGAGCGCTCGGCGACCACTTCGACAAACCGTCATACGAGGGTTGGTCGGTGGGGGACATCGTCCGCCACATCACGGCCATCAGCCACGACACGTCGTCGCACGTTCGCACGATGCTCGCGACTGGCGATTTCCCGGCGGACCCGAGCGGCAACCAGGCGGGCGTCGACAAGTTCGCGTCGCTGGACCACAAGATGCTGCGCATCGAGCTGAACACGGCCCACGGCGTGATCTGGATGTACATCCAGCGGTTCAGCGATGAGGACCTGGCACAGGAGTACTCGATCGGCGGGAACGCCTTCTCGCTGGGGGCCATTCTCGGGCTGCTGACGCAGCACGAGCACCAGCATGTGACCGAGGCGCTCGAAGCGGCAGGACTCGACGAGTCGGCCGTGGAGGAGCTGGAGACGGCGCACCGCTGGGCCTAGCCCTCTCCCTCCTTCCAACGTGACACGACTGGAGACGCCCTTGAGGGGGCGTCTCCCTTTGCCTGCGGGCCGACGACAGACCTGACCGGCATCTCGCAGACGTGGCAAGATGCGGTGGGCCCGCGCTGGCGGGCGGAGGCCGCGCATGAAGTTCGGAATCTCGGTTGGCTGCGTCGTAACGAAACCGTGGGACGCAATGAGCGAATCGCGCGTCTTCCACGAGGCGGTCGAGGTGGTGGAGCTGGCGGACGAGCTGGGGTTCGACAGCGCCTGGTCGGTGGAGCACCACTTCCTCGAGGAGTACTCGCACATGTCGGCGCCGGACATGTTCTTCGCCTACTGCGCGGCGCGGACGAAGCAGATCCGGTTCGGGCACGGGATCTACCTGATGCTGCCGAACATCAACCACCCGGCGCGGGTAGCGGAGCGGATCGCGACGCTCGACATCCTGAGCAACGGTCGCGTGGAGCTTGGGACGGGGCGGAGCGCGACCTGGACGGAGCTGGGAGGTTTCCTGGTGGAGCCGGACGACACGAAGGAGATGTGGGAGGAGTCGACGCGCTCGGTCGTGAAGATGTGGACGAGCGACGAATTTTCGATCAAGGGGCGGCACTTCTCGATGCCGCCCCGGAACGTGCTGCCGAAGCCGGTGCAGCAGCCGCATCCGCCGCTGTGGGTGGCGGTGCAGAGCCCCGAGACGGCCGTACTCGCGGGGGAGAAGGGAATCGGGATGCTGGGCGTGACGCTCGGCGGTATCCCCAAGTACGCGGACCTGATCGCGGACTACCGGCGGGCGAGCCGTGAGGCGGAGCCCATCGGCGTGACGGCGAACAACCAGGTGCGGGCGCAGGGGCAGCTCTTCTGCCACCCGGACTCGGACTTCGCGCAGAAGATGGTGGGGAAGGCGCACGAGCAGCTGGCGGGGCCGCTGAGCTCGTACCTGATGACGATGGGCTCGACCTACCCGAGTCCCGCCTACCACGCGCACTCGCTGGGGTCGGGGGCGGCGTTCCGGCCGCCGCTGGGGGCGGACCAGGTGGGGAAGCTCGTGGGGACCCCGGACGAGGTCGCGCGGGCGGTGGAGGACTGGCAGAAGCTGGGCGTGGATGCACTCAACATCGGCGTCAGCGGGCGCTGGTCGACGCACGAGCAGAACCTGGAGTCGATGCGGCTGTTCGCGAAAGAGGTGATGCCCGCGTTCGCCGACGATCCGGTAGCCAGCGGGGCGTCGACGTGACGGCCACGGCGGGGTACCGGACGGTCTCGGCGGAGGAGGCAGCCTCGGGCGTCCGGGACGGGGACGTGCTGTACTGCTCGCTGACCTCGCTCGACTACGTGCTCGACGCGATCGCGGCGCGGCGCGACCTGAAGGACGTGCGGGTGCGGCTGACGACACCGGGACAGGACCCGGGGTGGCTGGCGCCGGAAGCGGGGGACGAGCGGTTCACGGTCGACTTCCAGATATTCATCGGGGACTTTGCGCGGTTCTCGACGGACTCGAAGGTGGCGTCGTACATCCCGAACCTGTTCTCGACGGAGATGAAGCAGATCGAGCGGCCCGACGACTGCCTCTTCCCGGACGTGTTCATCACGCGGGTGAGCCGCCCGAACGAGAAGGGGTACGTGAACTTCGGGCCGATGATGTTCAACAAGCGCGGCTACGTGAAGCACTGCCGCACGGTGATCGCGGAGATCGACGACACGTACCCGGTATTCCACGGGGATTGCACGGTGCACGTCTCCGAGATCGACTACCTGGTCGAGGGCGACTACGGGCCGAGCAACGAGGAGATCCGGGCGAAGGTGGAGGCGGTCGAGGACGAGCGGAAGCGGGAGGGGCTGCTGGACCTGATGGACTCGGTACCGGAGCGCTGGCTGCGGGGGATGCTGCGACGGAGCTTCTGGTTCTTTGAAAAGCTCGACCCGGCGATGGTGGCGCCGCTGCTGGGGAAGGGTCCCGAGCCGGACGCGGAGTCGAAGGCGATCGCGGGGTATGTGGCGGAGGTGGTCTCGGACGGGGCGAACCTGCAGATCGGCGTCGGCGAGCCAAGCAGCTCGCTCGTGAAAGGCGGGGCCTTCGACGAGAAGGAGGGGCTGGGGCTGCACTCGGAGATGATCATTCCGGGGTGGACGAAGCTCATCCGCGAGGGGCAGATGGACGACCGGAACAAGGCGTTCCGTCCGGGGGTGGCGGTGGCGGCGGGGTGGGCCGGCTGCACGCCGCAAGACCTCGACTTCATCGCGGAGAACCCGCGCTGCGAGCTGCACCCCTCGGACTTCGTGCTGGACCCGAAGGTGATGTCGGCGAACGACCGCGTGCATGCGATCAACAGCGCCATCAACGTGGACTTCCAGGGACAGATCAACGCGGAGACCGTCCACGGGCCGCGGATGATCAACGGGACGGGCGGCCAGCCCGACAGCCACTACGCGGCGATGTACTCGAAAGGCGGGCGCGCGATCACGGTGATGAAGTCAACGGCGCTGGGCGGGGCGGTGTCGCGGGTGGTGCCGGTACACGAGCCGGGCACGGTCGTGACGATTCCACGCTCGCTGGCAGACACGATCGTGACCGAGTACGGCGTGGCGCAGCTGTTCGGGAAGAGCACGCGCGAGAGGGCGGCGGAGCTGATCTCGGTGGCGCACCCGGATTTCCGCGCGGAGCTGCGGCAGGAAGCGGAGCGGCTCTTCGGGCTGCGTCCGTGAGCGAAGCGGCACGGATCGTCACGGACTACTCGAGCGCGCTCGAGGCGGACGCCCTCGATCGTGTGGCGGTGATCGCGCCGGACGAAGGGAAGCAGCGGTTCAGCGACCCGGCCCCTCGCGCGACGTACACGGCCGCCTTCCGGGAGGCGCTCAGGGACGGGCCGGAGCCGGTGCTGTGCCTGGTCGGTCCGTACGGGTACTCGCCCGCGTTCACGGCGGCGGCGGGGGGGCGGAACGACCTCGCACGGGAGGAGATCGACCCGGACCGGGTGCGGGTGCTCAACGTGGGCCGCAGCTTTCTCGGGCTGGGGGCGCTCGCCGCGAGCCTGGCGGCAAGCGGGCTGGCCCCGGAAGAAGCGACGGTCTGGCTCGACGACGCGGGGGTGGCGACGGGGATGTGGGTGGTGGCGGAGTCGGAGCGGGTGGAGGAGGCGCCGGGGGAGGCGTTCATCGAGGCGCCGGATGGCATCCCGGAGGAGCCGTATTCGCTGCTGCGGGTGCGGCTGGCCTCGCGGGTGCTGGGCGGATTCGAGACAGTCGAGGAAGCGGCGGAGGCGGCGCTCGCGTCGGTATCAGCGGCGGGGGGCGTGGGGCTGGTGGCGAACGCGCCGGAGGCCTGGAAGCAGGTGACGCCCGCGCCCGTAGAATGGCGCGAATGCGAGCTGCCCACGTTCCTGGCGACGCATTTCGGCGAGGCGCTCGCGTTCGCGATCGCGCCGCGGGCCTCGGCGTGAGGGGCCGGCGGGGTCAACGTGCCTGACTTCGGGACACGCACGCTGGCGTCGATGCCGGACCTGCTCACGATCGCGCCGGGTGAGGGCGAAGGCGAGGACGGCTGGGAGCTGACGGACACGCGGGTCGTGAGCCTCACCTTCGAGCTCTCCAAGCACCAGATGATGGATCTGCTGCCGGAGGGGCTGATCCGGCCCGTGCCGCCGTACGCGAAGGTGATCATCGTGGACGCGCCCGACTCGCCGGCGGGGCCGTACCGGGAGGCGGGGCTGTTCCTGGGGACGCGCGATCGCGTCCAGATCCGGAACGTGCTGCTGGATGCGATCGTGGAGGGGGACGAGCAGCTCGCGAGCGGGAGGCGGTGCTTTGGGGGGTCGCGGCGAGCGGGGTCGATCGACCTGGACGTGAGCGACGACGAGATCCGCGCCGTCATCGCGGGGGAGGAAGGGGAGCTGTGCCGCATCCGCATGGGCGCCCTGCGCCGATGCGACGCGACGATGCTGAAGTTCGACGCGCTGCTGGTGGCGGGGGAGGAGGACGGGGCGCCGGGGCTGCTGCGCTACGGCGTCCGCATCCCGCTGGCGGACGTGGACGGCACGCTCTCGCGCGACTGGGAGGTCACGATGGCGCGCGGAGCGGGCGTCTGGCGGCAGCTGCGCCCGGCCTTCAACGTGACCGCGTTTGCGACGCTCGGGGACGCGCGGCTGGAGTTCCCGCGCATCCCGAAGGCTCCGGCGGCGCGCTAGGGCGCGCCCCTGTCGTTCCAGCGCCTATTCGCCGGCGTTCTGCTCCTCCAGGCGGCCGACCACCTCCGCGACGGCCTCGTCCCCGAGCAGTTCGGCGGCTGCGGCCAGCTCGGCGGCTCGGGGGGTATCGGGCTGCACGACGAGCTCGGCCTGGCCGATCTTGGAGTCGTCGCGGATGAATTCGAGCACCTTGTCGGCGATGTCCTCGGGCTGGAGCATCGTGGAGGCGGCGATGGCGGGCTGGAGCCAGGCGGCGGGGGTCACGCCGTCGCCGGTCTTGCCGATGATAGGGGTATCGACCATGCCGGGGAGCACCGCGTTGACGCGGATGTTCTCGGTCTCGGCGAGCATGGCGCAGGACTCGGTGAAGTGCACGACGGCGGCCTTGGAGGCCGCGTACATGGGGTCGAAGGGCATGGGGCCGAGGGCGGCGACGGAGGCGGTGTTGACGATGGCGCCACCTCCGCGCTTGCGCAGGGCGCGCACGGCGGCGCCCGTGCCCATCATGACGCCGGCGACGTTGACGCTGATGACGAGCTTGATCTTGTCGAGGCCGACATCGGGCCAGCCGGGGGTGTCGCCGGTCATGATGCCGGCGTTGTTATGGACGATGTCGATGCCGCCGCAGGCGGCCTCGACGGCGGCGAAGAGCGAGCGGACGCCGTCGGGGGTGGAGACGTCGCCTGCGAAGAAGGAGGCCTGGCCGCCGGCTTCGGCGATGGCGCGGACGGTCTCGGCGCCGCCCTCGCGGTCGATGTCGGCGACGGCGACACTGGCGCCCTCAGCGGCGAGCGCGAGCGCCGTGGCGCGACCGATCCCGGACGACCCTCCGGTAACAAGCGCGACCTTTCCCGAAATCTCCATGACGGCTTCCTGACTTCCTGACGGGTGTTGGGGGATTCTAGCGACCGCAGCCGGATGGCGGTGGCGTCAAACGGCGGGGAGGTCGTCCTGGGCGCCGAGCTCGCCGAGGACTTCGTGGAACCAGCCGATGACCTCGGGGTGGTAGGGGATGCCGAGCTCGGCGCGCTCCTCCTCTTTCTCGGAGGCATTGAGGCCGGCGTAGTAGACACGTTCCTGGCCGGGGGCGGTCTTGCTCTCGCGAAGGGTCCGCAGGTAGAGGTCCATGTCGTCCTTGAACTGGTCGAGGGCGGTGAAGGCGTCGACGCGGTAGGCGAGGAAGTGGTGGCCGTTGCCCATGCGGGTGGCGAAACCGGGTCCGGTTCCGGAAAGGACGCCGCTGAGCACGTCGACGACGATTGCGAGGCTGTAACCCTTGTGCGAGCCGATCTCGCGGGTGCCGCCGACGGGCAGCATCATGAACTCGTCGGGCACGGGGCACTCTTCCATGATGGGGGTGCCGTCGCCCTCGGCGATCCAGCCGGGGAGGACGCTCGCGCCGAGGCGGCGGGCGAGGCGGATCTTGTTGCCGGCGACGGAGCTCATGGAGGCGTCGAAAACGAAGGGGGCCTCCTCGCGGGCGGGGACGGCCACGCCGATGGGGTTGAGGCCGATGAGGGCCTCGGCGCCGAAGGTGGGGGCGACCTGCTTCCCGCCGACGGTGGTGGCCACGCCGATCATGTCGTGGGGGACGGCGCGGTGGGCGTGGAAGGCGGCGGCGCCGAAGTGGCGGCCGTTCATCACGGCAACGGAGCCGATGCCGCACTTGCGCGCCTTCTCGATGGCGAGGTCCATGGCCTGGGGGCCGACGGTGAGGCCGAGTCCCTCGTCGCTGTCGATGGTGGCTGTGGCCTCGGCTTCGCGCACGATGCGCCATTTCGGGGCGGGGTTGATGGCGCCGCCGCGGATGCCGGCGACGTAGACACGCATCATGTTGCTGACACCGTGGGTGTCGATGCCGCGGCGGTCGGCGTAGAGGAGCGTCTCGGCGCAGCGTTCGGCGTCGTCGGGGGGTGAGCCGAGGGCCTCGAAGATGCGGACCACGGTCGCCTTCATAAGGGGCGGCGGGACGCGCACGGCGATGTCGTCGGGGACGTGGAAGCGATCGAGCATGGGCGGGCATCATAGCGAGTGGCAGGCGGGGTAGCATGTGCCGTACGCGCCACTTCGCGCGGGCGGGTCGTGGTGGAGATCGATGGGGAGCACCGCTTCGAGGTGGCGAAGGACGCGCTCTGGCAAGCGCTCTTCGACCCCGCCGCCCTGCGAGCGGCGCTGCCTGCCTTCGAGTCGCTGGAACGGATCGACGAGGACACGTACGAGCTGGTCGCGTTCGTGGAGGTGCGGGGATTCTGGGGGCGGTTCCGGGGGCTGGCGCGGGTGAGTCACATCGTTGAGGGGCAGTCCTACCACCTGCGGCTCTCGGGGGCGGCGGCGGAAGGGACGGCGATGGCGCAGGGAACGATCACGCTGCAGGAAGGCGAGGACGGGGTGCTGTTCACCTACCGGGGCGACCTGACGGTCCACGGGGCGTTGACGCGACTCGGGGGACGCTTCATCGGTGGGTCGATCCGGATCCTCATCCGGGACTTCCTGCAGGGGCTCGCGCGCAACCTCGGGGATGAGCCCGCCGGCGAGCAGACGGCGTAGCGGCGGCGCGCATGCGGCTGGAGTTCAAGTACATCGTCGCGCTCATCAGCGTGTTCGGGATGTTCATGAACCTGCTCGATCTGACGATCGTGAACGTGGCCGTGCCCGTGCTGGCGTCCGAGCTGGACGCCTCCGCGCGGGAGGTGCAGTGGGTGGTGACGGCCTACCTGCTGGCCGTGGCGGTGGCGATCCCGGTGAGCGGCTGGGCGGGCGACCGCTTCGGCACGAAGCTCTTCTTCGTGCTGGCGCTGGCGTTCTTCACGGGCGGGTCGGCGCTGTGCGCGTTCGCCTGGAACATCGAGAGCTTGATCGTGTTCCGGGCGCTGCAGGGGCTGGGCGGGGGCTTCCTGATGCCGGTCTCGCAGACGATGGTGTTCCGCGCCTTCCCGCAGCAGGAGCGCTCGAAGGCGGCGGGCATCCTGGTGGTGCCGACCACGTTCGCGCCGGCGAGCGGCCCGCTCGTCGGCGGGCTGATCCTCGACTACCTCTCGTGGCCGTGGATCTTCCTGGTGAACATTCCCGTGGGGGTCATCGGCATCGTTCTCGCGGTCGCGTTCCTGAGGGAGCAGCGCGAGGACAACCCTGGCCGTATCGACATCCCGGGGCTCATGCTCGCCTCGGGCGGGCTGGCGGTGTTCCTGTACGGCCTGGCGGAAGCGGGGGAGCGGGGCTTCGGCGACGCGGTCGTGCTCGGGTTCGGCGGCGCGGGACTGGCGCTGCTGGCGACTTTCGTGCTGGTCGAGCTACGTACCGAGGAACCGCTTATCGATGTGCGGCTCTTCCTGAACCGGATGTTCGCGCTGGCGAACCTGACGCAGAGCGTGGCCTTCATGGGGTTCGCTTCGACGCTCTTCCTGTTACCGCTGATTCTGCAGCTGGAGCGAGGGATGAGCCCCTTCGAATCCGGACTGGCGACGTTCCCGCAGGCGATCGGGGTGATGGTGATGGCGCCGGTGATGGCGCGCATCTATCCGATCGTGGGGCCACGGCGACTCGTGGCCATCGGCCTGGCGGTGGCGAGCGCGACGACGGTTCCGCTGATCCTGATGGACCTGGGCACGAACGTCTGGCAGATACAGGGAACGATGTTCATGCGTGGCGTGGGCTTCAGCATGATGCTGGTGCCGCTGCAGACGGCTGCCTTCGCAGGCATCAGCATGGCGGACACGGGCCGGGCGACGGCGGCCTTCAACGCCACGCGGCAGGTGGCGCAGAGTTTCGGCGTGGCGATCATCGCGACGGTACTCACGAGCCGCCTGGCGCACCACGGCGCCATGCTCGGGCCGCTCGACGATGTGGCGGCGTCGGTGAGCGCGTTCTCCGACGGCTTCATCGTAACCGGGGCGTTCATCGCGGGGGGGATCCTCGTAGCCCTGCTCATACGGGACCGGGAGGCGGCGTCGACGCTGCGGGCGCGCATCCCCGCCAAAGAGCCAGGTAAGGACTAGGGCCTGTTCACCTTAACGCGGAGAGCTGGCAGGATTTTGCTGGGGTAGGCGGTGGGCCCCGAGGGTCCGATGGAACTGACGGATGCGCAGTACGAGCGGATCGCGCCCTTGCTGCCGAAACCCCGAGGCAGCCTCACTATTCCCCACCGTCAGGCGCTGAACGCGCTGCTCTACGTGGCCAAGCAAGGCTGCACGTGGCGGGGGTTGCCGACGTACTACGGCAACTGGCACACGGTCTACGTGCGACTGAACCGCTGGGCCAAACGGGGTGTGCTGCAACGGGTCTTCGCCGAACTGCAGCGGGACCAGGTGGAGGCCCTCGACCTGGATGTGCTGTCGTTGGACAGCACGATCATCAAGCTGCACGCCGACGGCAGCGGCGCTCTGAGAAAAAGGGGCGCCAGGCGACGGGAAAGTCGCGTGGCGGTCTGACGACCAAGCTGCACGCCCTCGTGGCCGACGACCGCACGGTCCTGAGGCTGGCGCTCTCGCCCGGACAAGCGCACGACGCCCCCTGGGGACGGGAGTTGTTGCGTCGGCGTGGTCCACAGTCGGGGAGCCCGGCATTGCTGATGGATCGTGCCTACGAGGGCGACAAGACACGGGCCCTTGCCGAAGAACTGGGCTACTGCCCGGAGGTGCCGCCGATGCGCACCCGGGCCCAGCCCTGGCAGTACAACCGCGTCCTCTACCGGCGACGCAACGAGGTCGAACGCTTCTTCCGTCGACTCAAGCGCTTCCGGCGTATCGCCACCCGCTACGACAAGCTGGACTGTGTCTTCCTCGCCTTCATCCACCTCGCCCTCATCTACGACGCCCTCCAGCTAACGTGAACAGGCCCTAGCCCGAACGTTTACCGCCTCGCCTTCCGGCGGGCGCCTCCTCCAGCACACACTGGGTTGGAGGTAGTTGGCCATGTCTGGCATCAACCGTCTCATAGTCCCCTTCCTCTTTGGCCTGCTCGCGGTGTGGCTGCTGGGAGTTGCGGTGGCGCGGACGGACTCAGGGGTGGTGGCGGAGGTGCGCGTCTGGCAGGAGGTCGACGACCCTCGGAACCTCCACGTCTCGGCTCGAGCCAGGGGCGGAAGCTGGGAGACGATGGGAACCGTGCCCCTGTCGCTCACATCCGGGGTGAGCAGCGACGGGCGCTATCGCTACGGCGACTTCACCGTGCAAGCGGAACCTGCCGGGGAGGCGGAGTCGGGTGACGGAGTGGTCACGGGAGTCGTGTACTACCGAGGCGGGGCCATCGGGCTACCGCATCGGTCCGTGGTCACGGTGCGGCTGGTGGACATTACCGCGACCAATGACGACCCGGTGGCTCTCGGCGAGCAGGTGATCGCCGGTGCAGGGCGGTTGCCGCTGGAGTTCCAGGTGCCATACGACCCCGAGGCCATCGAGCGGTACCGCCTCTACAGCCTTGTCGCGGCGGTCCACCACGAGGGGCGCTTGCTGTACCAGACCGAGGTCGTGCACCCGGTGCTCAGCTTCGACTACCCGGCCGACAGCGACGTTGCAGTTGTGCTGCCGGCGGAGTCCGCGTCGAGCCTCCCGGCCATCGAGAGCCGCTAGTCGACGAACTTGCCCTGGCCGCCATCGACGATGATGTGGGTGGCGTTGATCCAGCTGGCCGCGGGGCTGGCGAGGAAGGTTATGGCGCGCGCCACCTCCTCGCCGCTGCCGAGGCGCCCGAAGGGGATGCTGCGCTCGACACCCTTGTAGAAGTCGGGGTTGGCCTGGCGGGTGCGGTCCCAGTTGCCGCCGGGCATGAGGGTGGCGCCGGGGGAGAGGGCGTTCACGCGGATGCCCTTGCGGCCAAGGGCCTGTCCGAGCTCGTTGGCGAGAACGCGCATGGCGCCCTTGAGGGGGCCGTACGAGGACCAGCGTCCGAACCACTGCTTGCTGGCGGTGGAGCCGATGAAGATGACGCTGGCGGCGTCGCTGGCCTCGAGGGCCGGCTGGCCGGCCTCGACGGCGTGAACGGCGGCCATCACGTCGACATCGAAGGTGCTCTGCCAGCCTTCGGCGTCCTGGCCGGACTGGCCGGTGGCGTTGTGGATAAGGATGTCGAGGCCGCCCAGAGCCTCGACGGCGCCGGCCACGAAGGCGCGGGTGGAGTCGGAGTCGGCGAGGTCGGCGGCAGCCGCGTGCACGGTTCCGGGGCCGCGCGCGGCGAGGTCGGCGCGGGTCTGCTCGAGGCGTTCGGCATCGCGCCCGCAGATGGCGACGTTCGCCCCTTCGTCGAGGAGCGCTTCCGCCGTGTAGCGGCCGATGCCGCGGCTCGCGCCCAGGATGATCGCGTTTCGCCCCGCCAGTCCAAGGTCCATGACCCACCTCCTGAGCGGGTAGGGTAGAGGAGCGGGCCGCTAGACGTGGCTACGCGAGGAGAAGCGGATGGCTCGCGTGACGGTACGGCCCTTCGAGCACGGCGACCTGGACGGGGCGGCAGCCCTGGTCGCGGAGAACCACCGGCGCGACCGCGAGCGGCATCCGGTGCTGGCGGAGGCGCTGGAGGACGCGGCCGAGGCGCGGACGATGCTGACGAAGTGGGTCGACAACGAGCGCACGGACGGGGCGGTGGCGGTCGACGGGGATGTGCTGGCGGGATTTGCGATCGGGGAGCGGGCGGCGGGGGCGCCTCCGGACAGCTACATGGGCCAGCTCTCGACGCCGCGGTCGGTCACTATCGGGGCGCGGGACCATGCGGTCGCAGCGGGGTACGACGCGAACGCGGTGTGCCGGCAGCTCTACCGGGAGCTGGCGGCAGGATGGGTGGCGGCTGGCTACTACGACCACTCGGTACACCTGATCGAGGGGGACGAGCGGCTGCAGGAGGCGTGGTTCAACCTTGGCTTCGGGCGGCATGTATCAATCGCCGTGCGGGAGGGGACGGGGCCGGTGGCGGGGGCGCACGCCGAGGGTGTCGAGGTCCGGGAGGCGGGGAGCGAGGACGTGGGGGTGCTGCTGGAGCTGGCGCGGACGCTGGGTCTGCACCACATCGGCTCGCCGATGTTCATGTTCTGGCCGGTGCTTCCGGAGTACGACGGGATGGCGCGCACCTTCTTCTCGGCGATGCTGGAGGGCGAGGGGAATCCGCACTTCGTGGCTTATCGGGACGGTCAGCCTGTGGGGCTGACGAGCTTCCTGAAGCAGGGGTTCTTCCCGCCATACGTCAACGCGGAGAAGAACGTGTACCTGTTCATGGGAATCGTGGAGCCGGAGGCGCAGGACGGGGGCGTGGGGCGGGCGCTGCTCGACCAGGGGATGGCGTGGGCGCGGGACGAGGGATACGAGCGCTGCACGCTGCACGTGCTCTCGGCGAACTACAGCGGCGAGCCGTTCTGGTTCGCGAACGGGTTCCAGCCCGTCGAGTACACGCTAGAACGGCACATCGACGAGCGGGTGGCGTGGGCGCGCGGCGGGTAGCGGGCGGTCAGCGCACGAGTCGCCTAAGATTCGCGGCACGACCGAGGAGGTACGTATGCCCGAATTCAAGACCGTACTCTACGAGAACCTGACGCCGGAGATTGTCCGGGTGCGCATGAACCGGCCCGAAGCGCGCAACGCGCAGGACCTGCAGCTCACCTACGACCTGAACGACGCCTTCGATGCGGCGAACCAGGACGCCCAGGTGAAGGTCATCATCCTTAGCGGCGAGGGGCCGCACTTCAACTCCGGCCACGACATGCGCGGCGGCACGGGGGCGACCCGCACCGACTTCAAGCCTGTCGGCACATGGGCGAACTTCGACGCGCCGGGCGCGGAAGGCGCGATGGCGGGCGAAGAGGAGATCTACCTGCAGATGTGCCGGCGCTGGCGCAACCTGCCGAAGCCGATGATCGCCGAGGTGCAGGGCAAGACCATCGCCGGCGGCCTGATGCTGGCCTGGGTCTGCGACATCATCATCGCCTCCGACGACGCCGAGTTCCGCGACCTGGTGGTCGGCTGGGGTATCCCGGGCGTCGAGTACTTCGCCCATCCGTGGGAGTTCGGCCACCGCCTCGCGCGGCAGATGCTCTACACGGGCGACTGGGTGAGCGCGCAGCGCTGCTACGAAGCGGGCATGGTCAACGAAGTCGTGCCGCGCGACGAGCTGAGCGCGTACGTGGAGGACCTGGCGCGGAAGATCGCGGAGAAGCCGTCCTTCGGGCTCAAGATCACGAAGGAAGCGGTCAACCAGACGCAGGACGCGCAGGGTCTCTGGAACGCCCAGCAGGCCGTGTTCATCATGCACACGCTGGCGCACACGCACTGGCGAGACGTGAACGAGAGCGGCATGCCGCTCTACACGGGCGAGGGCGCCGCGGCGATCCCCGGCCGTCAGGCCGCGGCCGCCAACTAGGTAACGGGCGACGGGGCGGCTCGGGCCGCCCCGTTCGCACGACGACCACCACGACCATGTAGCGTCCCCGCCCGGAGCAGCGCGATGAGCAGCGACCTCGGCCACGAACTGGACCGGCTAGCGATCATGGATCTGCTCATCCGCTACGCGAGGTCGGTGGACGGCCACGACTTCGCGACGATGCGCTCCTGCTTCGCGGACGATCTCGTGTTCGTGAACATCGGCTCGCCGGAGACGCAGCACGGCGGGGACACCTACACGGAGACCATCCGCCAGCTGCTTGTGCCGTTCGGGGCCACGCAGCACCTGCTTGGCAACCAGGTGGTCGAGTTCGACGGGGACGTGGCGCACGTCGAGACGGGCCTGCAGGCGACGCACTTCATGGCCGGCGACCCGGACACCATCACGACCCTCTGGGCGAGCTACATCGATGAGATGCGGCGGGTCGGGGACGGCCACGACTGGATCATCACGCACCGCGATCTGCGGACGCGGGGCACGCAACGCACGACCAACGTCTCCTGAGGAGAGAACCATGCTGATCAAGGCCGACGAGTACCCCTTCCACCAGATCCCGGAGTCGTTTGCGGCGGTTCACACCTCGGACAAGCACTGGAACGACGGGCACTACATCTGCCTGTGCGACATGGACGGGGACGTGTCGCTGGTCTCGACGGTGCGGCTGTACCAGAACACGAACGTGCTCGACGGGTTCGTGTGCATCCGGCACGAGGGGAAGCAGTACAACATCCGCGTCTCGCGGCAGCTGCGGCCCGACTTCGAGTATCGCGTGGGGCCGTTGCGGGTGGAGTTGCTGGAGCCGATGAAGTCGATCCGGCTGGTGCTGGAGCCGAACGAGTACGGCATCGCCTGCGACATCGTCTGCCACTCGGTGGGGCGGCCGTATCACGGGCCGCTGAGCACGAACCGCATCGACGGCTGGCTGCTGATGGAGCGCATGACGTACGAGGTGGCGGGGCGCGCGGAGGGGTGGATCGAGGTAGCGGGGAAGCGCTTCGAGCTGACGCCGGAGCGGTCGGGCGTGTTCCGCAACCACTCGTGGGGGATCCTGCGGGGCCGGGGGGGACCGCCCATGCACGCCTCGCCAGCGCCAACGGTCCAGCGGCCGCAGGGGCTGCGCAACTGGGTGCTGTACACGATGCCGGACCACGCCGGCTTCTACGAGTTCATCGAGGATCCTGACGGGACGAAGTGGTCGGGCGCGATCGCAAACGTGGATGGGTCATGGAACAAGATGACGGGCGAGATCCTGCACGAGGACCGGGAGGTGTTCGTGACGGACGTGGACCACGACCTCACGTTCTACGACGGCAGCAGCCGCATCAGCGGGGGCAGCATCGCCATCCACGACTCGGAGGGAGTCAAGCGCGAGTTCGAGATCGAGGACATGGGCTGGGTGTACTGCCAGGGCGGGGGCTACTTCGGCGGGTTCAACGACCGACTGGGGCAGGGCGCCTACCGGGGCGAGTACCACGAAGAGGGCGAAGTCTGGGACTGCACGCACCCGACCAAGATCATCGACGGCGACGGGAACGAGGTTGAGTTCCCGACGGTGCTGGCGGAGAGCTTCGTGCTGCTGAAGAGCGGGGACCAGGTGGGCTCGGCGCACTTCGAGTGCGCGGCCTTCGGTCCGGTTCCGAAGTACGGGCTGACGGGGCAGGGCGGCAGCTAGGACGCCTTCTGGTCGACGCGGAAGGCGAGGGTCGTGACCTCCTCGCCGTCGATGGAGGCGCGGACTTCGTACTCCCCCGCGCGCTCGAACTTGAGGGGCAAATTGACGGCGATGGGGTGAGGCTGGGAGCTGCCCATTGGCAGGCCGGCGCTGCGACCGACCTCGAAGCGGGCGTCGATCCTGGCGAGCTCGGCCTGGCCCTCCTCGCGGATGATGCGAATCGCGAGATCGTGGGGCTGGTTGGTCTCGTGCCACTCGACGCGAGGAGAGACGGCGATGGCGATGGTGCGGCTCACGGGCAGGGGCTCACGAGCGTTGATGGCGGTCCAACCGCCGCCCTGCACGTAGATCTTGCCGTTGATGACCTCGGCCCAGTCGGCGAGGATGAGGTAGTCGATGTTCACGCCGGTGGCGCCCCCTGGGTCGTAGCGGTGGCGGGCCATCCTACTCGGGACCGATGCAGGACACCGGCAGAGGCGAACGGCGGTTGGTCTCCACCGGCTGTAGGATTGGCCGGCGATGACAACGTACCGACCGCCACGGATGAAGTTCGGCGTCTTCCTGGGGCCGTTCCACCGGGTCGAGGAGAACCCGACGGTCGCGTTCGACCGCGACCTGGAGCTGCTGGAGCAGCTTGAGCGGTTCGACTTCGACGAGGCCTGGATCGGGGAGCACCACACCGCGGGGTGGGAGATCATCGCCTCGCCGGAGCTGTTCATCGTGGCGGCCGCGCAGCGCACGAAGAAGCTGCGAATCGGGTCAGGCGTGCTGAGTTTGCCCTACCAGCATCCACTCATCGTGGCGGACCGGTTCGTGCAGCTCGACCACATGACGCGGGGGCGAGCCATGCTCGGCATCGGGCCGGGGGGCCTCAGCTCGGACGCGGTGATGATGGGCATCGACCCGCTCGACCAGCGGCGCATGATGAACGAATCGCTCGACGTGATCATGCGGCTGTTCCGCGGCGAGGTCGTGACGACCGAGACGGACTGGTTCAGGCTGCACGAGGCGCGCCTGCAGATCGCGCCGTACACGCACCCGCACCCGCCCATGGCAGCGGCGGCGGCAGGGTCGCCGGCGGGGGCGCAGGCGGCAGGGCGGCACGGCATCGACATGATGTCGTTTGGGGGGTTGAGCGACGCGAGCGGAGAGGCGCTCTCGCGCACATGGAGCTGGTACGAGGAGGCGGCAGGGGAGGCGGGGCACGAGGTGTCGCGCGACCAGTGGCGGGTGGGCGTTCCCTTCCACCTGGCCGACTCGCGCGAGGAGGCGATGGATCAGGCGCGAGCCGGCTACGAGCGCGAGCTGGTGGAGTACTTCAGCGGCACGATCAGCTCGGCCAGCCAACCCGACGCGTCGACGCTGGAGGCGGGGATGGAGCAGGGCGGGGTCATCATCGGGACACCCGACGACGCGATCGCGGGCATCGAGCGGTTGCTGCAGATAACGGGCGGGTTCGGCGAGTTCCTGGCGCGGGCGCACGAGTGGGGCACGTGGGAGCAGACGGTCCACAGCTACGAGCTGTTCTCGCGCTACGTCATCCCGCACTTCCGCGGGCAACTGGAGTCGAAGCGCAGCAGCCAGGAGTGGGTCGCGACGACGCCCGACGCGAAGATCAGTCGCGCGGCGGTGGAGAAGGCGTTCGACGACGCGGGGATCACGCTGCCGACTCCAGAGGAGCAGGCGGCGGCGCGGCGGCGCTAGGAGAGGCGAGCAAGGGCAGCGATGAATCCCCTTGCCTTCATCGGCTACCTCGTCTTCGCCGGGACAGGCTTGCTGATCTACGTAGTCCTTTGGGCATACGACGGGACCAGACCCGTCATGATCGCCCTACACGTCTTCGCCGGAGCGTTACTTGTCCTGCTTGTCGTCTGGCCCCTGCTCAGAAGGGGGCGCGAGGGTGCCAACACGCCGAGTGCCGAAGGAGACAAGCGAGAGGGGATGCCGGGTGGGTCCAGCGTCGCCTCTGACCTGAAGGGGGTCGAAGTTGTCGTGGAGGAGTGGGAGCCGTACCCACTCTCCGACAGAAGGGACCTGCCAAATTTCCGCGTCCGGATTACGGCGACCAACAACACCGAACACGAGACCACACTTGAGACCTGGCACTTCGCCGTGGTTGACCGCGACGGAGAGTCTTCTTTCGAGCTCGGCTGGCTCGCCGTCCTCCCTAGCCGCTTGCTTGCCGATGGGTCCACAACGCTGCAGAGCGGTAAGTCCGCGGAGGGTTGGCTCTACTTCGAGGTTGCCGACCCGTCATGCTCGCTTCACCTTGAATACGCACCGGATGACCTCGATGTTGATGAGGTGTCCTTCCCGTTGAAAGCCAAGGCAGGGAAACCCTAGCTCGGAATCTCGCCCTTGTCGGTGAGGCCCTGGGCGAGGGAGTCGCGCTTCGCGCGGGCGTGGGCGCGGGAGGCGGCGGAGTCGGCCGGGCCGGGGGTGAGGCTGCGGGCGGCGACGAGCGCGGGCCACTGGTGGTAGGCGATGCCCTCGCTGGCGTACTCGTAGCACCACTCGGCGATGGTGGCGGCGCCGGGCGAGAGGTCGCCCTCGGTCATGAGGATGGCGTAGACGGCGGCCTCGCGACCCGCCTGGCGGTCGCCTTCGGAGAGGAAGCGCGAGAGCTGGTCGAGGGTGGCCTCGGTCTCGGCGTCGAATTCGGGCATCAGCGCACCGCGTGGCGGGTTTCGGTATCGCGCCAGCCGGGGGCGTCGACGATGCCCTCGAACTGGTGGAAGTCGACCATGTCGTCGCGGCGGGAGGCGGTGGTCTTGGTGTCGTGGAGGGCCTGGTAGGTCTCGCCGATGGCCTTCGCCGCGGAGAAGAGGCCGGAGAGGGGGTAGACGACCATGGTGAAGCCGATCTCCTGCAGTTCGGCAGCGGTGAGGAGGGGGGTCTTGCCGCCCTCGATCATGTTGGCGAAGAGGGGGGTGCCGCGGGGGAAGGCGTCGGCGATGGCGCGCAATTCGTCGAGCGACTGCGGCGCCTCGACGAAGACGACGTCGGCGCCGGCCTCGTGGTAGAGCTGGCCGCGGCGGATGCCCTCGTCGAGGCCGAGGGGGCCGCGGGCGTCGGTGCGGCCGATGATGACGAGGTCGCTATCGCCGCGCGCCTCGACGGCGGCGTGGAGCTTGGCGACCTGCTCCTCGGCGGGGATGACGCGCTTGTTCTCGAAGTGGCCGCACTTCTTCGGCCACTCCTGGTCCTCGAGGATGATGCCAGCGACACCCGACTCGACGCACTCGCGGACGGTGCGGATGACGTTGAGGGGGTTGCCGTAGCCGGTGTCCATATCCGCGACAAGGGGGACGTCGATGGCACGGACGATGTGGCGCACGCGCTCCATCGTCTCGGACATGGTGAGGAGGCCGATATCGGGGGCGCCGAGGGCGGAAGCGGAGAAGCCGAAGCCGGTCGTGAAGAGCGCCTCGAAGCCGGCCTGCTCGGCGAGGCGCGCGGAGAGCGCGTCGTAGGCGCCGGGCAGGACGACGATCTCGGGGCGGTGGAGCATGGCGCGGAGGGTGGCGGCGTGGTCCATGGGGCCTCCCGGGTCTCGGGCGTGCGGGGACGATACCGCCCCGCGCGGAGGGCCGTCGAGATCACCGCAGCCGGACCAGTGGAGGTCCGGCTGCGGACTGCGCCTGGGAGAGGGCGGGCTAGCGGTCGGGGCCTTCGAGGTAGCCGTCGAGCACCGTGTGCATGTGACGGATGCGGCGCTCGCGGTAGTTGATGAGCAGGCCCTTGTACGCGCGCGAGTTCATGCCCTTCTGAACGCGCGGCAGGTTGTAGGAGTCCTGGTCCATCACGAGGCCGATAGAAATCTCGCCGTGCTTGTGCTGGGTGTGGACGGGCCGCGGGGGCGGGTCGGCGCCCTGGGGGACGCGCACGTAGCCCTGCAGATCGAAGAACATCTTGTTCGGGTCGGTCGGATGCGGGCGCTGCCGGAAGAACCCGAAGCCGAGGGCCGTGATGTTCAGGGTGAGGTTGGGGAAGATGTAGTAGTGGTAGTCGTCCGACATCTGGTCGTCGTTGAGGCCTGAGACATCCATGCCCTGGGCCACGGCGGCGGCGCGGACGGCCTTCTGCATGGCCGGACGGACATCGCCCATGCCACCCTCGAAGGTGTCGGGGTCGATGCCCGAGCCCGCCAGGAACTGCTTGAGCGGCTGGGTGACCTCGTTCTGGTTCGGGTAGCGCGGGCTCACGAGCCCGAACGGAACCAGGTAGCGGTTGTGGCGCTCGTACAGGTCGATCTGCACGTGGATGTCGTCGAGCGACTCCAGCAGCTGGGGATGGATACCCTGGACGTGGTAGACCTCGTTGAAGGCGTCGACGGAGGCCTTCCAGTTGGTGTCCCACTCGACCGTCATGTCCTGGCCGATGGCGTACTCCTCGAAATGGTAGGGAGCGAGGTGCTCGGCCACGACGCCGAGGAAGTCGAGCAGGGGCTCGGCGTCGGGGTTCATGTTGAACCAGACGAAGCCGCCCCACGTGTCGCAGGACACCTCGGTAAGGGCCGTCTCCTGGGGAACGCCCTGGGTGAACGTGTCCTCGTCGGGGACGAACTTCTTGGAGCCGTCGAGGTTGAACTCGAAGAAGTGGTAGGCGCACTGGAACGACTCGGCGTGGCCCATGCCGGCGTTGCGGATCTGGTTTCCGCGGTGGGGGCAGACGTTGTAGAAGGCGCGGACCCTGTCCTCCGCCTCGCGAACGATGAGGAAGGACTCGGAACCGAGCTCGGTGGTGAAGTAGTCGCCGACGTTGGGGATGTCGGACTCGCGGCCGGCCATGTTCCAGACCTTCGTCCACATGCGCTCCCACTCGAGCTCCATGTACTCGGTGGAGGTGTAGCGCTCCTTGGGGATGAGCCGGGTCCCCATCAGGGGCTCGGAGGCCTTCTCCGTGGGGGTGGTATAGCCGGTTTCGATGACCATCTGGGGGTTCTCCAGGGGCGCGCGCAGCACAAAGGGCGCGGCAACGCTCAGTGATACTCGCAATGCTACGCGAGCAGGGGACGGGGCGCGAGGGGAGGCCACCTGGGCGGAGGACGGAACTACAGCCGAAGCCTTGTCAGCAACTCCTCAACACTCAAGTCATGGTGAGCGGCGACACTCTTGAGAATGCTGGACAGTGTCTTGACCTTGATTGGGTTGTGCTGTGGAACTACCTCGTGGTGCTCGCCATTGACCTGGGTAGTGACCCGCACGTGGGAACCGGTCTGACGAGTGGCCTCATATCCGAAGCGCCGAAGGGCCTTCTGCAGTTCGCCCCCGGTCACGTCGCGGGGAAGCCTCACAGGGCAAGGACTTCATCACGCACAAAGTGGAGACGGATCACGGTAGGACGTGACATCGTCTCGTCGAAGTAGCACTCGACAGCATCACGGACGCTCGCCCGAAGTTCTTCAACCGTCTCGCCCTGAGTATGGATGCCATAGCCGAGCGCGGTGGCAGAGTAGCCGCCATCGACCTCATCCTGGCTGACCTCAAAGACGATCTCGGTTGTGTTGCTCATCGATGCTGCCTTCCGCTTCTACGATAGCCCCCGCCACGTGCCTCGTCTTGCTCAACCATCACCCACGAAGAAGGCGGTGATGACCTCGGCGGCGCGGGGGTCCTGCCAGAAGAAGCCGTGGCCGCCCTCGAACTCCTCGTAGCGAGCGTTCTCGATCTGGTCGACGATGGCGCGGCTGTTCTCGGGTGGGGCGATGCCGTCGTAGGCGCCGGCGCAGACGAGGACGGGCATGGTGAGGGCGGGGAGGCGGTCGTAGACGTCGTGGTGGACGCGGGCTTCGAGCTGGAGGCGGGCGCCGATCTCGCGACGGGGCTCGTCGGCGCCGATGACGGCCATCTTGCGGCGCTGGTCGAGGAGCGCTTCGAGCTCCGCGGCGTTCGCCTCCTCCCACTCGGGGGTCACGCGCGTGTCGCTGAGGCGGATCTGGGTGCGCATGCGGGTCTCGGGTTCGAGGGACTGGAGCTCGTGCAGCGGGTAGGACGGTTTGCCCGGGCCTCCGCTCGATGTGCAGTTCAGGACCAGCTTCTCGACGCGCTCCGGCAAGGTGACGGCGAACTCCTGCGCGACCATGCCGCCGAACGAGGTGCCCATGACCATGCAGGTGTCCCAGCCAAGGGCGTCGAGGAGGGCGGCGGCGTCCGCGGCGTAACCGGCCATGCTTTAGGGGCCGTCAGGGATGGTGGTCTGGCCGAGGCCGCGCTGGTCGTAGGAGAGGGTTGTGCAGCTCTCGCCGAGGATGGAGGCGAGGCCGGGGCGGCGGCGGTGCCGCTGATATTCAGGAGGCGCGGCCCGTCGCCCTCCAACTCGTAGTAGATGTCGATATCGCCGGCTCGTACGAAGGGCATCAGGACCAGGCCTCGTGCCAGTCGGCGTCGAAGACGCGGGCGGCGGGACCGGTCATGAAAACGGAGCCCCGGCCGTCCCAGGAGAGGTGGAGGTCGCCGCCGGGGAGGGAGTCGGTGATGGCATCGCCGGTGCGGCCGGTCAGGCGTCCGGCGGCGCAGACGGCGGAGGCGCTGGTCCCGGAGGCGAGCGTGATGCCCGTGCCCCGCTCCCAGACGCGGTGGCGGACGTGCTCGCGGTTCACGACCTGCACGACCTGGAAGTTGGTGCGGTTGGGAAAGAGCGGGTGGTGCTCGACGAGCGGGCCGATGCGCTCGAGGGGAAAGTCGTCGACATCGCCATCGAGCCAGTGGATGGCGTGGGGATTGCCCATGCTGGCGAGGGTCAGTCGCAGCTCCATGCCGTCGACCTCGAGGGGGTGGTCGACGACGGGGCCGGGGCCGTCGACGGCGGCGGGGAGGGAGGCGGGGTCGAAACTGGGGGGGCCCATGTCGACGCGGGCGGCGGCGACGGAGCCGTTCTCGCGGAAGAGCTGGAGGGTGAGGATGCCGGCGAGCGTCTCGATGGTCACGGATTCGATGTCGGCCGGGACCATGCCCTCCTCGACGGCGTATTTCGCCAGACAGCGGATGCCGTTGCCGCACATCTCCGCCTCGGAGCCGTCGGCGTTGAACATGCGCATACGCAGGTCGGCCACGTCGGAGGGCAGGGCGAGGATGAGGCCATCGCTGCCGACACCGAAGTGGCGGTCGCTGACCTGCCGGGCGAGGGCGGACCAGTCCATCTCGGCCTCGGGGCGGAGGTAGACGTAGTCATTTCCGAGGCCGTGCATCTTCGTGACACGCATGGTGGCGAGTGTACGACAGGATGGTGTGCGCGCATCAGGTACCATGGGTGCATGACGCGCACAACCGTGACGATCGACGACGAGAAGCTGGACGCGCTGCGCAGCCTGGCGGCGGAGCGGGGGGTGTCGGTGTCGTGCCTGGTGCGGGAGGCGATCGACGACAAGCTGTCGAAACGGCCGGCGCCGACGCGACGCAGAAGGCTGAGCGCACTGGGTATGGGTTCGTCCAGGAAAGGCCCCACAGCTCGAGAATTCGGGGATGTCCAGCCGGACTACCCTCCCTTCCGCTAGCGATTCGGCGGCAGGAACGGCGCCAGCGCTTCGCTCGCCCCGTCGACTTCGGTGGCCCAGGCGATGCGGGGGTCCTGGGGGCGGAACCACTGGCGCTGGCGGCGGGCGAGACGCTTGGTCGAGCGCTTCGTGAGTTCGATGGCCTTGTCGCGGGTTATGTCACCCTTTAGTTCGCGGAGGGCCTCGGCGTAGCCGATGGCGGAGAGGGCGGAGGCCTCGCGGGGAACGCCTGTGTCGAGGAGCGCCCTTGTCTCGTCGACGAGGCCGCCGTCGAACATGGCCTCGGTGCGCCGGTTGATGCGCCAGATCAACTCCTTCTCCTCGCACTGGACACCGAGGATGCGGAAGTCGAAGTCGGGCGTACCCTTCGTCTGCCAGGCGGTGATGGGCTTGGCCGTCACCTCGTGCACTTCGAGGGCGCGGATGACGCGGCGGACGTTGCGGGCGTCGATGCGGTCGGCGGCCTCGGGGTCGACGGTGCGGAGGCGGGCATGGAGGGTCTCGGGGCCTTCGCGCTCGGCGACGGCGGCGAGCTCGGCGCGGAGGTCGGGCCGGGGGGCGACGTCGGGGACCTGCCAGGACTCGAGGAGGGCCCAGACGTACTGGCCCGTGCCGCCGACGAGCCAGGCGAGTTCGCCCCGGGCCCAGATATCTTCGAGCGCGGCGAGGGCGTCGCGGCGGTAGAGGGCAAGGCTGTAGGAGTCGGCCGGATCGGCGATGTCGTAGAGGTGGTGGGGGAGGAGGGCGCGGGTCTCGGGGGTGGGCTTGGCGGTGCCGATGTCCATCCCGCGGTAGATCTGGCGGCTGTCGGCGTTGACGATCTCGCCGCCGAAGCGCTGTGCGAGGGCGAGGGCGAGGGCTGACTTGCCGGCGGCGGTCGGACCGACGACGGCGACGAGCCGCCGCACGGGATCAGCCCGCGGCCGCAACGATGGCGGCGAACTGGTCGGCCTTGAGCGAGGCACCGCCGACGAGGGCGCCGTCGATGTCGGGCTGGGCAAGGAGTTCCGCAGCATTGCCGGGGTTCACGCTGCCGCCGTACTGGATGCGAATGTCGTCCGCGGCATCGCCGCCGAGTTCGCTGAGGAGGTTGCGGATGAGGGCGCAGGCCTCCTGGGCCATGTCGGGGGTCGCGGTCTGGCCGGTGCCGATGGCCCAGACGGGCTCGTAGGCGACGGTGACGCGGGCGCTCAGATCGAGGCCCGCGAGGCCACGGCGGACCTGCCGATCGAGGACGTCCGCCATCTCGCCGGCTTCACGCTGGGCGAGCGTCTCGCCAACGGCGACTATGGGGTCGAGGGGGGAAGCGAGGACGGCGGCGGTCTTGCGGTTCACCCACTCGTCGGTATCGCCGAAGAGGGCGCGGCGCTCGCTGTGGCCGACGATGACGTAGCGGCAGTAGGACTCAAGGGCGGCCACGCTGACCTCGCCGGTGAAAGCGCCGGAGGCCTCCCAGTACACGTCCTGCGCGCCGACGGCGACCTCGCTCCCGTCGACGGCCGCACGCACGGCGGCAAGGTGGGGGAAGGGCGGGCACACGGCAACGTCACAAGTGGCGCCGGCGATGGCCTCGGCGACGCCGCCGGCCAGGGCGGCTGCCTCCTGCTCGGAGGTGTTCATCTTCCAGTTCCCGGCGATGAAGGGGCGGCGCATGGCGTTCTCCTCAG
This sequence comes from Tepidiformaceae bacterium, assembly GCA_965214395.1. Lineage (GTDB taxonomy): Bacteria > Chloroflexota > Dehalococcoidia > Tepidiformales > Tepidiformaceae > UBA2991. Next base: position 1,789,230 of record OZ243954.1, on the reverse strand, counting down.
GCTCCGTACTTCTGCAGGCGGCCGGCGTGGGCCATGGCGAGGGGCATGGCCTCGACGGCGGGGAAGATGCCGAGGCTACCCCCAAGGCACTCGCGTTCGGTGAAATGCTGGACGCTGCCGCCACGGGCGACGGCCGAGTGGAGGAGGAAGGGCACGGGGTGCCAGGAGTGCGCGGCCATGAGCGCGGGGGTGGAGTGGTCGCCGGCAACCATGAGGACGTCGGCGCCGAGGTCGGTGAGGCCGGGGACGTGCGTATCGAACTCCTCGAGGGCGCGGACCTTGGCGATGAAGTCGCCGTCCTCGCCGGCGGCGTCGGTCTTCTTGTAGTGGATGAAGAAGTAGTCGAATTCGTCCCAGCGTTCGCGGGCGACGGCCAACTGCTCCTCCATGCCGCCGGGGCAGGCGAGGGCGCGCATCCCGGCGAGCTTGGCGAGGCCGCGGTACATCGGGTAGACGGCGAGGGCGGCGGCGCGAAGGCCCCACACATCCTCGATCTGGGGCAGGGCGGGATAGGTCGCGAAGCCGCGAAGGGTGAGGCCGTTGGCGGCTTCTTCCCCGGCGAGCAGCTCAGCGGCCTTCGCAACGAACTCGTTGACGAGGGCCGCGGTGCGCTCGCTGGCGGGATCGGCGCCCTCGGCGGGAAGGGGTGGGACACCCTCCCGCTGGGGGTCGGTCGTGCTCACATCTTCGCCGAGGCCGGGGGCGCGGAGAACGAGGACGAAGCGGTGCTCGCGTACGGGCTCGACGAAGAGCTCGGCGCCGGCGAGCTCGATTGTGCGCAGGCGCTCGACGATGGCCGCCGACAGCTCGCTGGCGATGCGCCCGGCGCGGCGGTCGCTGACATTGCCGTCGGCGTCGAGGGTGCAGAAGTTGCCGCGAGCGGCGACGTCGTCGGGCCCGAGCTCGAAGTCGATGCCTACGGCTTCGAGGACGCCGCGGCCGATGTCGAAGCGGTAGGGGTCGTAGCCGAAGAGGGAGAGGTGGCCGGGACCGCTGCCGGGCGTGATGCCGATGCCCACGGGGGTCGTCAGGCCCACGTCGGAGGTCTCGGTCAGGCGATCGAGGTTGGGGGTGTCGGACTGCTCCAGCTCGCTCCGCTCGGTTTCGGGGCGGGCCATGCCGCCGAGGCCGTCGAGCACGCAGAGGACGACCTTGGATTCGGCGGGCTGTTGCAGTTTCGCGGCGAGGTCGAGGTCCATGCGGCGATCTTACGGGCGCGGCGGGAGAGGGGCGAAACTCAGGCGTCGAGGAGGGCGGCGACGCCGGGAAGCTCGCGGCCCTCGAGCATCTCAAGGGAGGCGCCGCCGCCGGTCGAGACGTGGGTGAAGCGCTCGGCGAGGCCGGAGCGGGCGACGACGGCGGCGGTCTCGCCGCCGCCGACGACGGTCGTGGCATCGAGGTCGGCGAGGGCGCGGGCGAGGCCGAAGGAGCCTCCCGCGAACTGCTCGATCTCGAAGACGCCGAGGGGGCCGTTCCAGACGACGGCAGCGGTGTCGGCGAGGGCACGCTCGAAGGCGGCGAGGGTGGCGGGGCCGACGTCGAGGATCATGCGATCGGGGGGGAAAGCGTCGACGGGAACGGTGTCCGCCTCGGCCTCGGCGGAGAGCCGGGCGGCGACGACGGCGTCCACGGGGAGGCTCACAACGACGCCCTCAGCGTCGGCGCGGGAGAGGATGTCGCGGGCCATATCGAGGAGGTCGTCCTCGACGAGGGAGGCCCCGACGTCGACGCCTTTCGCCTTGAGGAAGGTGTTGGCCATGCCACCTCCGACGAGGAGGCGGTCGAGTTTGGGGAGGAGGTGGTCGATGGCGGCGATCTTGGTGCTGACCTTGGCCCCGCCGACGATGGCAGCGAAGGGGCGGGGCGGATCGGCGACGAGCGAGCCGAGGTAGCGCACCTCCTTCTCCAGGAGGAGACCGGCCACGCCGGGGAGGAAGGCGGCAACGCCGGCGGTGGAGGCGTGAGCGCGGTGGGCGGCGCCGAACGCATCGTTCACGTAGACATGGGCCATGGTGGCGAGGACGGCCGCGAACGTCCTGTCGTTAGCCTCTTCCCCGGGGTGGAAACGGAGGTTCTCGAGGAGCGCCACCTCGCCGCGGCCGAGGTCGTGGGCGACCTCCACGGCGGGTGCGCCGATGCAGTCCTCGGCGAAGGCGACTGGCTGGCCGAGAAGCTCGGCGAGGCGCTCGGCGACGGGAGCGAGGCTGAGTTCGGGATTGCGCTCACCCTTTGGTCGTCCGAGATGGGAGCAGACGAGCACGGAGGCGCCGTTCTCGACCAGGTAACGGATGGTGGGGAGGGACTCGCGGATGCGGGTGTCGTCGGCGACGGCGCCGTTGTCGAGGGGCACGTTGAGGTCGGCCCGCAGGAGCACGTGCTCGCCTTCGACGGGAATGTCGCGCACGGTGCGCTTGCCTATGCCTTCGGCGGTCATCCGTTCACTCCCGCGCGCCGCACGACCTCGATGTGCGCGAGGCCGAGATGCCCGGCGATCGTGGCCGCCGGGAGCGCGCCCTCGCGAAGGATACGGGGAGGGGCAGCGCTACAGTCGATCACGCTGGAATCGAGGCCGTGGGAGGTAGGGCCGTCGTCGATGGCGGCGGCGCAGCGATCACCGAGGGAGGCGAGCGCCTCGGCGCAGGTGGTGGGGCTGGGGTCGCCGTGGCGGTTGGCGCTGGACGCGGCGACGGGGGCGCCGAGGCCAGCAAGCACGGCCTGGAGGGTGGGGGCGGGGGGCATGCGCACACCGACGGTGGCGCCGCCAGCAAGGGCGGGACTCGACCAGCCCCCAGCTGCGGGGGTGATGATGGTCCAGGGGCCGGGTCCGAGGGCGTCGATGAGGCGGGCGGCGTCGGGGCTGAGGCGGGCGTAAGGGGCGAGGGCGGCGGGGTCGGCGGGGAAGAGAAGCTGGAGGGGCTCGTCGGGGCTCTTGCCCTTGGCCTCGTAGAGCGCTCGCGCGGCGTCGTCTCGGCGGATGTCGGCAGCTACACCGTAAACGGTGTCGGTGGCGAGAATCGCGAGTCCGCCAGCGCGCAGGGCGGCGACTGTGCGGGCGATGGAGTCCGGGGAAGGTTCAGAAGCAGCAGGGACGGCCATGAATTCGTTGACCAGACTATACAGTTTTGCTAGCTTCCACTGACGGAGCGCTGAACAGAGTTGGCCGGAACCCTGACCGAAGCGGAAAACAGGACCATCTCGCGTTCGCCCCACGCCGCCATCGTCGTTGTTGATTTCGGCTCGCAGTACAGCATGCTGATCGCGCGACGCATCCGCGAGCTGAACACCTACTGCGAGGTCGTTCCCTACAACGCTGAGGCGCCGGCGCTGGAGCACCTCGACGTACGCGGCTTCGTCCTCTCGGGCGGGCCAAACAGCGTGTACGACGAGGGCGCCCCCCACGCGGCGCACTGGGTCTTCGAATCGGGCCTGCCGGTGCTGGGGATCTGCTACGGGATGCAGCTGCTGGCCGAGCAGCTGGGGGGCAGGGTGGGGCCGGGCCGCGAGCGCGAGTTCGGTCCTGCGACCATTTCGGCCTCGGGGAGCGCGCCTCTGCTGACCGGTCTTCCCGCCGAGCTCGACGTGTGGATGAGCCACGGTGACCGGATCGAAGAGCTGCCGCCGGGATTCACCTCGCTGGCCGTGTCGGAGAACTCGCCCGTGGCCGTGATGGCAGACGTGGAGCGGGGCTACTACGGCCTGCAGTTCCACCCCGAGGTGGTACACACGCCGCGGGGCGGCGAGCTGCTCGGGAACTACGTGCGCGAGGTGTGCGGGGTCGAAGCGGACTGGACGCCGGGGAATTTCGTCGAGGAGACGGTAGAGGCCATCCGGGCGCAGGTGGGGGATGGGCGCGTGATCTGCGGGCTTTCGGGCGGGGTCGACAGTGCGGTGGCGGCGACGCTCGTCCACCGCGCGATCGGCGACCGGCTGACGTGCATCTTCGTTGACAACGGACTGCTGCGGGCGCGGGAAGCGGAGGAGGTGGTGGACACCTTCGAGCGCAACCTGCACATGAACCTGCGGCACATCGACGCGAGCGGACGCTTCCTGGCGGCGCTGACGGAGGTGACGAACCCGGAGACGAAGCGCATCCGCATCGGCAACACGTTCATCGAGGTGTTCGAGGCGGAGGCGAAAACGATCGAGGGGGCGCGCTTCCTCTGCCAGGGAACGCTGTACCCGGACGTCATCGAGAGCGCCTCGCACGGGGCGGGGTCGGCGCGGATCAAGAGCCACCACAACGTGGGCGGGCTGCCGGAGCGCATGGACCTGGAGCTGGTCGAGCCGCTGCGCTTCCTGTTCAAGGACGAGGTGCGGCGGATCGGGGCGGAGCTGGGGCTTTCGGACGAGATCCTGTGGCGGCAGCCGTTCCCGGGGCCGGGACTGGCCGTGCGCATCATCGGGGAGGTGACGGAGGAGCGGGTGGCGGTCCTGCAGGCGGCGGACGCGATCTTCCTCGAGGAGGTCCGCGCCGCCGGGCTCTACCGCGATCTCTGGCAGAGCTTCGCCGTGCTGACGGACTCGCGCACGGTGGGCGTGATGGGCGACTTCCGCACGTACGGCAACGCGATCGCGCTACGGGCGGTGGTGGCGGAGGACGCGATGACGGCGGACTGGGCGCGCCTTCCCTACGACCTGCTGGCGCGCGTCTCGAACCGGATCGTGAACGAGGTCGATGCCGTGAACCGGGTGGTCTACGACATCACGAGCAAGCCGCCGGGGACGATCGAGTGGGAGTGAGGGGCTAGTGGGCGCGCGCGTTCTGCTGGTGGGACTGGGGGGCCGCGAGCACGCGGTCGCGTGGAAGCTGAGCCAGAGCCCCGACGTGGACGCGATCTATGTCGCGCCGGGGAACGGCGGAACCTCGCAGGTCGCGACGAACGTGGACGTTGGGCCGAAGGACATCGACGGGCTGGTGGCGGCGGCGAGCGACCTGAGCATCGACTTCTATCTGGCGACCATGGACGACCCGCAGCCGCTGGGGCTGGTTGACCGGCTGCGGGAGCGCGGGCTTCCCTGCTACGGACCAACGGCGGCAGCGGCGCAGATCGAGGCGAGCAAGGCATGGTCGAAGCAGTTCATGGTCGACCACGGCATCACGACGGCGAGGCACCGCACATTCCGGGACCATGGCGAAGCCGTTGCCTACGTCGAAACGCTGCCGGACGGGCCGCTGGTGGTGAAGGCAAGCGGGCTGGCGGCGGGGAAGGGCGCGCTCGTGTGCGACGACCGCGAGGGTGCGCTGGCGGCGCTGCACGCGATCATGGTGAAGCGCGAGTTCGGCGCCTCAGGAGACCAGGTGGTGGTGGAGGAGCAGTTGGAGGGGTGGGAGACGAGCGCGCACGCCATCTGCGACGGGGAGACGGCGGTGGTCACGCCCTCGTCGACGGACTACAAGCGGGCGCTGACCGGCGACCGCGGCCTCAACACGGGCGGGATGGGCGCCTACAGTCCCAGCGCCGACGTCACGCCGGAGCTGGCGGCGGCGATCGAGCGGGACGTTGTGCAGCCGACGATCGCGGGGATGGCGGCGATGGGGCGGCCGTTCAACGGCACGCTCTACCCGGGGTTGATGATCACGGAGGCGGGGAACTACGTGCTTGAGTACAACGCCCGTCTGGGGGATCCGGAGGCGCAGATCCTGATGCCACGGCTAGAGAGCGACCTGTTCGCGGTCTGCCGGGCCGCGGCGGAAGGCGAACTCGCATCGGTCGACGTGACGTGGTCGGAGGAGCCGGCGGTGGGGGTAGTCGTGGCGAGCGGGGGATACCCCGAGTCGTACACGACAGGCCACCTGATCGAGGGGCTCGATGCCGTCGATGACGACGTCGAGGTGTTCCATGCAGGGACGAAGCAGACACCCGAGGGTGTCGTGACGAACGGGGGGCGCGTCCTGACCGTGACGGCGCGGGGACCAACGCTCGCGGAGGCGCGGGCGAAGGCGTACGACAACGCCCGACGCATCAAGTTCGAGGGAGCCTACATGCGCAGCGACATCGCGCAGATAGAGGAGACGAAATGAGCACACCACTGGTCGCGATCCTGATGGGATCGAAGAACGACATGCCCACGATGGAAGCCACCGAGCAAGTCCTGGAGCGGCTGGGCATCCCCTACGAGACGCACGTGATGTCGGCGCACCGGAACCCGGAGAAGGTGCGGGAGTTCGCCTTGCAGGCGCGCGACGCTGGTTTCGAGGTGATCATCTGCGCGGCCGGCGGGGCGGCGGCGCTGCCGGGAGCAGTCTCGGCCCTGACCACGCTGCCGGTCATCGGCGTGCCCCTCGCGACGAGCGAGGTGGCGGGCGGCCTGGACGCCATCTACGCGGTGCTGCAAATCCCGCCGGGAGTGCCCGTCGCGGGCGTGGGGGTAGGGGGCTGGGGCACGCGCAACGCCGCCTACCTGGCGGCCGCGATCCTCTCGCTTTCGCACGACGACATCCGCGCGAGCTACGCAGCCTTCCGCGAGGAGCAGTCCCGCTAGGTTTCGGCACCCTCCAGCGCGTTCGCGACGGCCCGACGGACAGCTTCGCCGTGCTCGTCGAGGGCGGGGGCACGGTTGCGGGGCGGCTGAGCGGCCAGCGACACGAGCGGGCCGGGGTGGTCCATGGGGCGGCCGCTGGCGGTGACGATGCGCTCAAGGGACCAGGCAGGCTCGGGGTGACCCTCGGCGAGGGCGTCGTCGAGGGTTGTGAGGGCGGGGCCGCGCTCGCCCGTTCTTCGCGCTTCGAGCAGGGTGTAGGAGAGCGCTGCCACCTGACCGATATCGAGGAGCGCCGCGCCGTCCCCCTCGCCGAGGCGGCGGCGGGCGAGCTCGCGCAGGACGGCGAGGAAGGCGGTGATCGCGCCGATGGGGTCGCCGTATGGGTAGCCGGAGTTGGCGGCCTTGCCGCCGCCGAGGGCGGAGGCGTAGCCGGAGGCGACCTCGAACGACCAGCCCATCCCTCGCAGCGCAGCCAGCGGGCCTTCGGTCTCGTAGCCGGGCAGGGAAAGGGCCATGACGTCCGGATTGCGGGCGGCAACGTCGGCGAACGCGAGGCCGGCTCGGTCGCGGGCGCCCTGCGAGAGGTTCTCGATGCGGATGTCGCAGGCGGTTAGCAGCGCCTCGAGGACGGAGCGGTCGGCGGGGTCGCGGAGGTCCATGGTCATGGAGCCCTTGCCCAGGTTGATGGGCTCGAAGGTCCAGGAGATGCCCTCGTCGGGGAGGTTGCCGGTGACACGCCAGAAGTCGCCGCCCTGGGGCTCGCACTTGATGACGCTGGCGCCGTAGTCGGCGAGGAAGCGGGCAGCGAGGGGTCCGGCCCAGTGCTGCGTGACCTCGACGACGAGGAGGCCGGAAAGCGGCCCCTCGACGGGCGGGGGGAGAGCGGCGAAGAGGGCCTCACGGACGGCCTCGCGGGAGGAGTGGGGCGTGTCCTCGGCGGCGGCGTGCTCGACGCGGAAGGGGGCACCGGGGAGGAGGTCGCCGGCGGGGCCGGTCGCGACCGCGCCGCGGCGGTGGAGGTAGGGCGAGTCGGGGAGGGCGTCGATGGGGAGGACGGGGGCGTAGGGGAGGCCGGCATCCTGGGCGATGCGCACGACCTCGTCGACGGTGCGGGCGCGGAACCATGGTTCGGCGGCCTCCCAGATGGCGGCGCCGTTCTCGCGGCGGGACTCCACGGTGGGGAACAGGTCGACGATGTCCTGGCGGCCAATCATGGCGCAGAACTTCGGCCACTCGGTGGGGACGGCCTGATAGGCGCCGGCTTCGCCATCGGCGCAGGGGACGATACCGAGGGGGTAGGTGATGCGGCTGGGGGGCCGCACGGGCGAGCGCTTCACGCCCACGGAGAGGGCGGAGACGACGGGCATGATGATGTGCAGGGAGAGCTGCTCGACATCGACGCGGGCGGGGCCGGGGCGCCGGCCGGCGGCGAGCGCGAGCGCCTGCAGGAAGACCGCCGCGACGGTCGCCTCGGCGACGACCGTCGCGATGTGGCCGGCGGGAGGCATGAGGCCGTGGTCGGGGTGGTCGAGGGTGGGGTTGCGGGCGCCGACGGTGCGGCGAGCGCGGGCGAATCCCTCGTCGGTCGCGGCGATCTGGACGCAGGCGTCCGCCTCGGCGGGCGGCTCGCCGTTGTCGCAAACGCAGACGGTCGGGCCCGCGCCCGGCTCGGTGGCGACGCCGAGGGCCTCGAGCAGCGCCGTCAGGGGCGTGGCTACGCGAGACTGCGTGCGCACGAGCACGGTCAGGGGGAGGGGTTCGAAGGTCATGGGGCGCTACGTTAGCGGAGTCGGGGCGAGGGCGGGGCTAGCTGGCCTTTGCCGACTTGCGGCGGCGCTGGGGCGGGGGACTGGCCTCGGGCACTTCCTCGGGAGGCGCATCGGCAGCTTCGAAGGCTTCGAGTGCCTGCACGATGACCTCACCCATAGTCAGGCCGTTGGCTTCCGCGGCTTTTTCCAAGCGGATGAATGTCTCAAAGGAGAGCTTCACCGTGAGCGATACACCGGCGTCTTCGGCTACTTCTAGCGACACCAGAGGCGCATCGGGGTCGTCCCGGGCGGCCTCTACGTCAGCGATGAGTTGGAGTTCTTCCTCACGACTCAGCTTGCTCACGGTAGTACCTCCCCTCTCTCCGAGTCTCTTGCGGACGGAAACCAAGCCTTCCTAGCGAGGGTAGCAGGTGAGATTGCCCATGACGTCGGCGAGGCCGGAGACGTCGACGGTGAGGGTGTGCTCCTCCCCGTTGGAGGGGATGACGCGGAAGATGAGGGTTTCGCCGCCAAGGATGCCGGAGATGAAGTCGCCCGAGTACTGGGCGAATGTCGCCATGCCGTGGGTGGCGGGCAGCCAGCGTTCGCTGGTGGGAATACTGCCGTCGACGCGCCAGACAGCGGCGACGCTCCTGATGGTGGGGATGGGGTTGTGGCGGACGGGCGCGAAGATGGGCTGGTCCCAGTAGATGAGGGCCTGCAGCTCGTCCCCGCGGCAGTAGAGCTGCAGGTACGGGTCGTCGTACTGGGCGGTTGTCCAGACCTTGTCGATCACGGCGTCGGTGCCGAGGATGGCCGAGACCGTCTCGACGTCGTAGATGGCGTCGTAGAGCCTGCTGATGGACCAGTGTCCCGAGGACTGCTGCGTTCCCAGGACGGCCTGGTCGGCGACGGCGAGGCTGAAGGGGAGCACGACGGTCAGGTCGCCGTAGCGGAAGCGACCGTCGGAGCTGTCGCCATCGTCGGCTGCCAGGGGAAGGGTCTCGCTCCAGTCGCCGCCCTGAGTGCGGATGCTGATGTAGTTGTCCGAGGGGTCGTCGGCGTGCGCCCAGAGGCGGACCTCGACGACGCGGTCGACAGTGCGGGTGGCGGCGAAGGCGCCGATCGCGCCCCCGATAGCGATAACCGCGACGAGCGCGGCGATAATCCAGTTCTTCATGGCGTACGCCTCCAGCCTCCCCACCCGCCGGCACGCTACCACAGCGGGAAAAGGATTACCTCACCCGAGGGGCGGGGGCCTATTGCAGCGGCGAGTAGTCGGTGGGGGCGAGGATGCGGTTCTCGATGTGGTGGACGAGGGGGCCGTCCTCCTCCGAGGCGGCGCGGACCTGGCGCCACTCGGGGTCGTTCATGAAGGTGGCCCAGGCCTGGTCGCGCTGGGCCATGTCGTCGAAGGCGATGACGTACCAGAGCTCGTCGCTGCGGCCACCGATGGAGTTGGTCCAGTAGGCGACGTTGCGGATGCCGCAGCGCTCGAAGATGCCGAGGGTGTGGTCGCGGAAGCGAGCCTGGAGGGCGGGGAGCTTGCCGGGGTGGGCAGTGTAGATACGGAGCTCGTGGATCATGGCGGGGCCTCCTCAGGGAGGGGGATTGTACGTGCTCGCTGGCCCGAGGAACGCGCGCCCGCTAGGCTGACGGGCTATGACGAGTAGCCGCGAGATCCAGCCGCTTCCCCGGGACGACGACGCCATTCGCAAGGCGCTGGAGGACGCGCATCTGCCGTCGCTGCTGCCGGCGCTGGCGCAGATCACGGGGGACCACTCGCTGCTGCGGGACGACCTGTTTCCGGAGTCGGTGGTGCTGGCGGACCCGCAGGGCGGGCTCTCGCCGGAGAAGCAGGCGGAGGCGCGGGAACTGGCGGTGACGACGCTGGCGGCGTGGCGGGATGCGGGGTCGGTGGTGGCGCCGCCGCCGTCGCTGGAGCAGGTGCGGGGGATGATGGACTACCTCATCGGCGAGCACGTGAGCGACGAGTACCTGCCGCTCCTCATCGAGGAGCTAGCCTTCGCCGACACGGACCCGCGCGCGCCGGAGTGGTCCAAGGACGCCATCAACGCCGAGCGTTCGATGCGGGTGGTCATCATCGGGGCGGGGATGTCGGGGATCCTGGCGGCGCACCGGTTCAAGCAGGCGGGCATCGACTACACGGTGATCGAGAAGAACGCGGATGTGGGGGGCACGTGGTTCGAGAACACGTACCCGGGGGCGCGGGTGGACTCGTCGAACCACGCCTACAGCTACTCCTTCGCGCAGAAGTTCGACTGGCCCTATCACCACTCGCCTCAGGAGGTGCTGCTGGACTACTTCAGCGAGTGCGCCACCGATTTCGGCATTCGCGACAACATCCGCTTCAACACCGAGGTGCTAACGGTCACGTACGACGATGCGCGCTCCCTCTGGGAGGTGCGGGTGCGGGGGGCGGACGGCGGGGAGGAGACGATCGAGGCGGAGGCGGTGGTGAGCGCGGTAGGGCAGCTGAACCGGCCGAAGATGCCGGATGTCGCGGGGGTGGGGGCGTTCGAGGGACCGTCGTTCCACTCGGCGGAGTGGGACCACTCGATCGACTTCGCCGGGAAGACGGTGGGGGTCATCGGGACGGGGTCGAGCGCGTCGCAGTTCATCCCGCACCTGGCGGACGAGGCGGAGGGGGTACGCATCTTCCAGCGCACGCCGAACTGGTACGCGCCCGCGCCGAACTACCACGAGGAGGTCGCGGAAGGCTTCCTCTGGCTGCTGAAGCACGTGCCGACGTACGCGCAGTGGTACCGGTTCTGGCTGTTCTGGGCGATCTCGGACGGGTTCCTGCCGATGGTGGAGGTGGACGACAACTGGCAGCCGGGGGACGGGGTGACGGGCGAGGGGAACCGGCAGCTTCGCGAGCTGCTGGAGGGGTCGATGCGGAAGCAACTGGAGAGCCGGCCGGACCTGATCGAGAAGACGCTGCCGGACTTCCCGCCGGCCTCGAAGCGGATCGTGGTCGACAATGGGACGTGGCCGAACACGCTGCTGAAGGAGCACGTCCACCTGATCACGGAGCCCATCGAGCGGGTCACGCCGCGGGGCATCCTGACGGAGGACGGGGACGAGCACGAGTTGGACGTGCTGGTCTACGGGACGGGGTTCCAGGCCTCGAAATTCCTGACGCCGATGAAGGTGGTGGGGCGCGGCGGGGTCGACATGCACGAGCAGTGGGGCGGGGACGCACGGGCGTACCTGGGTATCACGATGCCGAACTTCCCCAACTTCTTCTTCCTGTACGGGCCGAACACGAACATCGTGGTGAACGGCAGCATCGTGTACTTCTCGGAGTGCGAGGTGCAGTACGTGCTGGAGTGCCTCAAGTTCCTGCTGGAGAGCGGTCAGCAGGCGATCGACTGCCGCACGGACGTACACGACGCCTACAACGAGCGGATCGACGCGGGGAACCTGAAGCGGGCGTGGGGCGTCTCGAGCGTGCCCAGCTGGTACAAGAGCGCGTCGGGCCGGGTCGCGCAGAACTGGCCGTTCACGCTGCTGGAGTACTGGCAGCAGACGAAGCGAATGGATCCAGCGGACTACGTCCTGCTCTAGCCCGCGACGACGGCAATGGACCTGGATTTCACCAACCACGCGCGGGTTGTCATGGCCCGGCGCCTCATCCCCGAGGAGTGGGTGTCTCTCGCCGTGGCCGCCCCCGGGTTGAGGACAAGAGATCCGAACGATCCCGAGGTTGAGCGGTTCTTCTGGCGCATACCCGAAGCAGGCAAACGCGTGCTGCGAGTGGCCGTAAACACGCACGTTGAGCCGTGGCGCGTCGTGAGCGTATTCTTGGATCGCACGATGCGAGGCCGACTATGAAGCTCGATGTGGATAGCGAAGCTGACGCGCTGTACCTCCGTCTCGACGACTCAGAAATCGTCCAGTCAGAAGAGGTCTCGCCCGGTGTCGTCCTCGACTACAACGAAGCGAATGAAGTTGTCGGCGTCGAGATGCTGCGCCTCTCCAAGCGGTCTCCCGGCCTGAACCTCACCGACCTGCACTTCGAGACAGAGTAGCTACTCCGCCACGACCCTCTGGGCGGGGACGGGCTCGCAGAAGATCTCGGTGCGGCCGGTGAAGTCGTCGTAGTTGCCGGTGACCACGCGGATACAGACGTCCACCGCGGCCACCTCATCGAAGCGGTCGGTAGCGAACGTGAAGGTGGCCTGACCGCCCACGGTGTCGTCGCCGAATTCGGTGGGGTCGAGCTCGCCCGCGGCTCCCTCGATCGTCTCGCCGGCCGCGTCGAGCAGGATGAGGTTGATGTTCGGCAACAGCCCCATGTGGACGAAGACGTTGGCCTCCGGGGCGAGGTCGAGGTGATAGTCGAAGGTGGCGGTGACCTCGGAGTCGGAGAGGGCCTCGACGCGCATGTTCCAGACGCGCGACTCGGGGAGGTCGGGGGTGGGGGAGGGCGTCGGGGACTCCCACCAGGCGGGGGCGCTGGTGGCGGTGGCGGAAGGGGTGGCGGTCGGGGCAGGGGTCGTGGGGGCGGGGTTGGGTGTGGGGTCGGGAGGGGCCGCGCCGCCACCGCACGCGATCGCGAGGGCGGCGGGGAGGGCGAGCAGGAGCCAGAGGCGTCGGAGCGAGGCCATCAGTCGTCGAGGGGCGGCAGGCCGCCGCGCGAGACCAGCTCCATGCGCACGCCGAGGTCGTCGGTGACGTAGCAGAAGCCGGCGAGCATGCCGTCGCGGTCGAGGCCCGCCATTTCGAGTTCCATGCCGGGGCCAAGCTCGTCGATGGCGGCCTGGACGCTATCGACGTAGAGGCCGAAGTGGTGGAGCTGCGAGCGTCCGCTTACCGACCAGACGGTGCCCGGAAGCGCCTCTATGAGCTCGAGGGCGATGGGGGTGCTGTTGTCGCAGAAGGTGACGCGGGGGGAGAGGATGCGGTCGCCGGCGTGGTCGCGGACGCGGACGGTGGCGGTGGAGGGGTCGCGCCAGCCGACGTTGAAACGACGGCCAAGCTCGTCCATGGCGGCCTCCATGTCCGGGACGATGATGCCGACGTGGTAGATGTCGTCGAAGGTGATCATGTCAGGATTCCCTAGGGGAAGATGCCCTGGACGGCGTAGGACTGGGCGACGCGGTTGATGGCGAGGGTGTAGGCGGCGACGCGCAGGTCGGGCATGGAGCGCGATTTCCAGGTCTCGTGGACGGAGTGGTAGGCGTGGATGATCGTGTCGGCGAGGGCGGCTTCGACCAGGTCGATCTCGTCCGGACCCTTCACGGCCTTCATGAAGTCCTGGTCGCTGAGGTGGGCGCCGGTGGCGCCTTCGAGCGCCTTCACGACACGGGTGGTGGCGACCTCCTGGTAGCGGCTGGTGAGGCGCTCGGGGGAGACGTGCTGGATGTTCTTGAGCCACTCGAAGTAGGAGACGGTGACGCCGCCGGCGTTGAGGAAGAGGTCGGGGATGACGAGGATGCCGCGCTCGCGGAGGATGGCGTCGCCTTCGCTGTCGACGGGGCCGTTGGCGGCCTCGGCGACGATGCGGGCCTTGATGCGGTGGGCGTTGTCGGCGGTAATCTGGTTCTCGAGGGCGGCGGGCACGAGGATGTCGCAGTCCATCTCGAGGACGGGGCCGGGCCGCTCGATGGTGCGGGTGCCGGGCGTGCCGCGGATGGAGCCGGTCTCGGCGCGGTGCTGCTGAACGGCTTCGACGTCGATGCCGGCGTCGGAGGCGATACCGCAGTCGTACTCCGCGATGGCGACGATGCGGGCGCCTGCTTCGCGCAGGAGACGGGCGGCGTGGTAGCCGACCTTTCCTAGTCCCTGGACGATGACGCGCTTGCCCTCGATGCCGGGGGTGAGGCCGACGGCCTCCATGTCCTCGGCGGAGGCGGTCGCCTGGGCGATGCCGATGGCGACCCCGCGGCCGGTGGCCTCGGTGCGGCCGGAGATGCCGTGGAGGGAGATGGGCTTGCCCGTGACGCAGGCGAAGGGGTTGAGCTGGCTGGGGTTGAGGGCGGTGTAGGTGTCGACGATCCAGGCCATCTCGCGCTCGCCGGTGCCGTAGTCGGGGGCGGGCACGTCGACGGCGGGGCCGATCATGTTCTTGCGGTTGAGCTCGGCGACGTAGCGGCGGGTGGCGCGCTCAAGGAAGCCCTCGCTCTCCTTGCGGGGGTCGATGCAGACGCCGCCCTTGGCGCCGCCGAAGGGGGCCTCGACGATGGCGCACTTGTAGGTCATGAGGCTGGCGAGGGCGCAGACCTCGTCCTCGGTGACGTCGGGGGTGAAACGGATGCCGCCCTTGGTGGGGAGGCGGTGGAAGCTGTGCTCGGCGCGATAGGCCTCGACGGTGCGGATGGAGCCGTCATCGTCGCGCACGGGGAAACTCATGCGGTGGACGACGTTGCACATCTTGACCTGGTCGAGGAGGCCGCGGGGGTGGTCGCTGTAAACGGCGGCGCGCTCGAACTGAGCGTCAACGTCGGCGAGGAGGTTGCCGGCTTCGGTCTTCATCACACTCCCTGCGAACGGAAAGCCCGCGACCGTAGTATAGGCGGGCGCCTGGCAGCGTCCGGGAAGGGTCGCGCAAGCAGGGGGCGAGCATGTCCCTGGAAGAGCTGATCATCGCGATCGTGCGGGTCATTGGCTCGCTGCTGGTGCTGAAGTGGGCGTTCGTCGGCGGCTGGGCGGCGATCCTGATCGACCTGAGCGACCTGTTCCTGCGGAACCTGCTGGACCTGGGCGGGGTGAGCAACTACCAGGCGTTCGACAAGTGGCTCGACCAGGTCTACATGGTGGCGTTCCTGGTGGTGGCGTGGCGCTGGGGGGGACCGGCGCGGAATGTGGCGGTTGCGCTCTTCGCGTTCCGGCTGGTGGGGTTCGTGATCTTCGAGTTCACGGAGGAGCGGTACGTGCTGCTGGCGGTGCCGAACGTGTTCGAGGTGTGGTTCCTGTTCGTGGCGAGCCTGCCGCACTGGCGCCCGGACTTCGAGTTCTCGAAGCGGAACATTGTCCTGGCGCTGATCCCGCTGACAGCGCTGAAGGTGTTCCAGGAGTACGCGCTGCACGGGGGCAAGTGGCTGGACAGCTTCACCGCGGTGGAGGCGGTGGAGGCGATCGCGGACTGGTTCGCGGGACCGTTTACCTAGCGGGGCGGGCGTCCGGTAGCGGAACGCCAGGTGCCCTCGGGCATGAAGCCGAGGTACTGGTCGATCTCCTCGGCACAGTGGAACATCTCGAGGGAGAAGCCCTGGTCGTCGTTCACGTAGGAGGAGGTGAAGGGGCCTTCGGTGTTGGGCTCGACGTTGGCCGTATAGCCGTTGTCGATGAGACGGGTGAAGGCCTCGGTGAAGGCCGGGCGAGTGCGGTAGCCGAGGGCGATGTTGAGGATGCCGACGTCGCTGAGGAGATAGCCGAGGGGGCGGGGACGGGGGGCGGGGTCGGAGTACTGCTGGAGCTCGATCAGCTGGTCGCCGGCGCGCAGCAGGAGCGTCTCGCTCCTGGCGCCGGGGAGGCCCCAGAGCGCCTCCATGTCAGGCGTGTGGAGGAGGGTGGGGTCGACGACTTCGAGGGAGAGGGTCTCGACCCAGAAGCGCCTCGCCTTGTCGAGGTCGGGGACGGAGAGGCTGACGGCGCGAATGGCGCAGCCGGCCTCGGGCCAGCGAGCGGGGCGCACGTCGGTCAGGGGGTCGCGCTCCATGAGCTCGATGATGAAGCCGTCCTGGTCGCGCAGGCAGACGCGGCGGTCGCCAGCGGGGCCCTGGGGGTCGGTGATGGTGGAGGCGCCGACGGTGGGGATGCGGGCGCCGACGGTGGGGATGCGGGCGACGACGGCGTCAAAGTCGTCGACGTGGAAGGACATACGGGTGTAGCCGATGTCGCTGGGGCGCCAGTCGAGGGGGAGGGGACGGGGGACGGGGCGGGTGTAGCCCCAGACCTCGAGCTGGACGAAGTCCTGGCGGTCGATGAGCCACCAGAGGGCGGCGGCGGGGTCGGGCACCTTCTGGAGGGTGGCGAGGAAGTCGCCCCAGATGAGGAGGCCGCCCGCCTTGAGGCACCCGATGACGTCGACGTACAGCTGGGCGGCGCGGGGCATGTCACTGGCGCTGACGGCGAACTGGGCGACGCCGGGGTCGGGGCCGTGGTCGGTGGTCATGGGGTGCCTCCCGGGGATGGGAGGGCGATTGTACGGCTCAGGCACCGGCGAGGGGCCTGATTGGCTTAGGGGAGAACACGATCAGGAGTGCGCCGAAGAGGGCGATGACGGCAACGACCGTGAAGCCCGTCTCGAACCCGCCGGTGAAGTCGCGCATGAGACCGGCGAAGAGGGGGCCGGTCATCATGCCGGAGGTCATGACGAGCTGGGAGAGGCCCATGATCTTGCCGAAGTCCCGGGGGCCGAAGTAGTCGGCGCGGAGGGCGAGGAGGACGGGGCCGCGGACGCCCCAGGCGAGTCCGTGCAGGAGGGCGAAGACAAAGATCATCCAGAGGGCATTGGAGACGACGAGGATGAGAATGGCGATGCCGGCGGTGATCATCGCGCCCGCGCCGAGGGCGCGCTTGTTCACGCGGTCTCCGAGGATCCCTCCCCCGAGCGTGCCAACCACCATGGCGATGGGGATAACGCTCTGAATGGCGCCGGCCTCGGTGAACGAGTACCCGAGGCTTTCGGTGAGGTGCGTGATGAGGTGGACCATGACCGCGGAGACGACGAGGAGAGCGGAGCCGTGGCCGAGCGAGATGAACCAGAACTGGCGAGTCCTCAGGGCTTCACCGACGGTGAAGCCGTCGGCGTGGTGGGGAACCTCGGCAACCGCGCCCGAGGTGGAGGCGGGGCGGGGTTCTGGGGGTGGATCGCCGTCGATGACATAGCCGTAGTCCTCGGGTCGGTGGCGGATGAGGTGGGAGGCAGGCAGGCCGAAACCAAGGACGACGAACGCGGAGGCGAGGGCTGTGTTCTCCCAGCCAAAGGTGTCGATAGAGAGGACGACAACGTAGACAACCACGCCGCCAAGGGCGAACCCGCCGGTGATGAAGCTGATGGCAGTGGCACGATAGCGCTCGAACCAGTTCACGATGGCCACCATCACGGAGAGGAAGCCACCCAGGCTCATCCCGACAGCGACAACGAAGAGGACCGGAAAGAGGTGGCCCAGCTCGGATATGCGGCTGAAGAGCATCAGCCCCCCGGCCAGGATCACGAGGCCGACGCGGATGACAGCGCGGGGGCCGAAACGGTCGGTGAGCCAGCCCTGTCCGGGGCCGACGACGCCGTTCGTACCCTGGATGGTGGAGTAGCCGAGCGCGAGCATCGTGCTGCTCCAGCCGAATTCCGTCTTGAAGACGGCGACGTAGGCGCCGTAGGCGTGCATGACAAGCGCGCCGATGAGAGCGTTGAGCACCATGCCCGCGCCAACGATCCACCAGCCGTAGAAGAGGCGGCTGGGGTGGGCGATGTACTGCACTCCCGGCAGGTGCTGAAGAACGAGGGGCCTCCCAAGGGCGGCGCGATGGCAGCCGCACGCCCGCCCGATGGTAGCAGCGCGGCTCGTTGGGGATGCAGGGCGCTCTATGCTGGAAGCATGCGACGCGATCCGAGACTGGCCCCGCTCTCGGAGGAGCATCACCACGGGTTGGTGTTCGCGCTGCGGATCGAGCGCGAGGTTGCGGAGGCCAGCGACGGGGAGGTCGAGCGGCTGTACTCGCAGCTGCTGCGATTCTGGTCGCGGGGGTTGCTGCCGCATTTCCACACCGAGAGCGAGTGCCTGTTAGCGCGGCTCATCCGCCACCGTCCGGTCGAGGATCCGCAGATCCAGCGGCTGCACCGCGAGCACCTGTCGATGTATGCGCTGGTGGCGCGGATGCGGGACTCGACCAACGCGACCGACCGGCGGGAGGCGCTGCAGGAGTTCGGGGCCGCGCTCCACGACCACATCCGCTGGGAGGAACGCGATCTGTTCGAGTTGGCGCAGGCAGAGATGTCGGAAGGGGAGCTGGATGCGCTGGGCGCGGAGATCGTCGAGCGGCATCCGAAGCTCGTCAGCGCTCCATGGGAGGACGTGGCGGGGGAGTAGGCGGGGTGCTGGCAGAATGCTGGCACTGCTGGCACAATGCTGGCATGACAGTGAAGATCACCATCAGGAACGTGCCCGAGGGGGTCCGGGACAAGCTGGCGGAGCGCGCCGCCCTGAACCGACAGTCGATGCAGGAATACCTGCTGTCGGAACTGGAGCGGATGGCTGCACAGCCTTCTACCGATGAGTGGCTCCGGAAGGTGCGTGAGCGCGTTGAAGCCACGGGAACCCGGATCACCGCCGCCCAAATCCTTGAAGCGCGGGACGCTGACCGGAAGTGACTCGCGTCGTTGACGCTTCCGTCCTCATCGCGGCCCTGGTCGACACCGGGCCTGAGGGGAGGTGGGCGAGAGCGGAAATCGGCGAGGAGGATGTCGCAGGCCCTGAGCTGGCACTTGTCGAGGCAACAAACACGCTCCGCAGGTTGGAACAAACGGGCAGTCTCTCGGCGAGGGACGCAGCCAATGCGTTGCGCGAGCTAGTCAGCGGGCCACTCGAGCTTCACGCATTCAGCCCGTTTGCGGAACGAGTCTGGGAGCTTCGGGGGAACCTGACGAGCTACGACGCCTGGTACGTTGCGCTCGCGGAGGCGCTGGACTGCCCACTGCTCACGCTGGACCTCAGGATGAGCCGCTCACCTGGACCGGCCTGCACGTTCCTTACGCCACCTGGCGAGGACGTGTAAGGGACCGGACACAACCCGGGCCCAGCACCTAACCCGTATCGCGGAGGAAGTCGCTCAGGGCGCGGGCGGTGGCGTCGGGTTGCTCGACCCAGGGGTCGTGGCCGGCGCGGGCAATGGTCACGTGGCGGCTGTTCGGAATCAGGCTCGCGACCTGCGCGCGGGCCCACCGGGGGCGGGGATCCGCCTCGCCATCCAGCACGAGCGTGGGGGCCGCGATGGCGGCCACCTCGTCGGGCAGATCACCTGCTTCCTCCAGGCGGTTCATCTCAGCGTTGAGGGCAGCGTTCAAGGGGTAGTTGACGGGGAAGCGGTCGTAGCGGGGGAGCTCGGCAAGGGCGGTCGCGTCGTAGTACTCGGTTGCTTCGAGGAGGATCGCGCGCTCGGCGTTGATGGCATCGAGATCCGCACCGGTCGCCGTGGTGCGCAGGTGTTCGAGGTGGCGGAGGCGGTCCCGTTCGGGGGGAGGTATCTTCGCCTCCCGGTTGCGGCGGTATTCCTGGTGCCAGGCCGGGTCGATGCCCGTACCGGACATGTAGACCAGCCGCTGAGTGCGGTTCGGATACTGGATGGCGTACAGGAGGGCGAGGGTCGCGCCCCAGGAGTGGCCGATGACGGTCCACGCTTCGTAGCCCCAGTGCTCACGGAGGGCATCGAGGTCCTCGACGAAGGTGGCGACTTCGTACGGGGGCCGGTCTTCGGAACGGCCGCATCCCCGCTGGTCGTAGCGGTGCACGGTGGCAAGGCCGTCGATCATGTCCGCCACGGCCTCAAGGTAGTCGTACAGCCCCGGGCCACCGTGGCAGAGCACGACAGGCGGACCGGCGCCCTGGGTGGCGGTCCAGAACGAGAGTCCGTTCGCCGTTACCTGTCGCTCGGTGGCGGGCATAGCAGCTGACCCTCCTCCGGTTGTGGCGGCGCGCTAGGCGCGCTCGTAGACGGAGACGTGGCCGGTGCTGGCGGAGGTGAAGGGGTTGCGCCGCCAGTCGGCCCAGCGGTCCCGGAGTTTCATGCCGGCGAGTTGGGCCATGAGGTCGAGCTCGGAGGGCCACGCGTAGCGGATGTTGACGGGGTACATGCGGACGCCTTCCGACGTTATGTAGAGTTGCGACGAGGCTACGGTCTGGGTAGCGATGTCGTGGCTGTCGAGATTGATGGAGAGGCGGTCGTTCTCGACGATGCCGGCCGAGATTCGCTGGCCGCGGTCGAAGCGCGTCATGTCCGGGACGAAGACTTCAACCAGGAACACCCCGCCGTCGTCCAGGTGGCGGACGACGTTGCGGAAGCAGTTGATCTGGGCCTCCTGCGAAGGGAGGCCGAAGAAGGTGTTGAAGACGATGAAGATGAGGGAATAGCGCCCCTCAACCTCGAACGCCTCGAAGTCGCCCATGGTGACGGGGATCGGCGCGCCGCCGGGCTTCTCGCGGAGCTTCGCGACCATGGCCTCGGAGGCATCGAGGCCCTGGACCTCGATGCCTCGCTCGGCGAGCGGCAGGGCGATGCGGCCGGTGCCGATGCCGAGCTCCAGGGCGGGGCCGTCGCCGGCGAGGCCAGCGAGCACGTCGACCATGGGGTCGACGACCTCGGGCGCGCCGAGGTGTTCGTGGATCTCGTCGTAGACCTCGGCGATGCGGTCGCCGTAGGTGGAGGCGTTCGTGTCGTCCATGCGGGACCTCCGAGCGATCCATTGACCCACGGGCGGGTGCGCCAGTCCAGCGGGGGCGCCCTGCCCGAAGGCTCAGTTTCCGGCGGTCTCCCGGATCAGGCTGAGGTAGGCCTCTTCCAGCGTGGGTTCGCGGGTAACGACACCCTGGATCGTATCCGCGCCCGCCATGTTGCGGAGGGCGGAGGCGACGTCGCGACCGACATCGGAGTAGAGGCGGAGGCGCTGGGCGGCCCCCTCCATCTCCGACTCGACCGCGTTGACGCCGCGCAGGGCACGCAGGCGCTCGGCGAAGTCGGGATCGGCGTGGCGGAGGGTGGCCTCGGTGACCTGCCCCTGGCCGAAGCGCTGCTTCAGTCCCTCGGGCGTATCAAGGGCGACGAGCCGGCCGTGGTCGATGACGGCGATGCGTTCGCAGAGGAGGTCGGCTTCGAGCATGTAATGCGTGGTGAGCAGGATCGTCTTACCGCGGTCGCGCAGCTCGGGGACAAGGCGGCGGAAGTCCTGCGCGGCCTCGGGGTCGAGGCCGATGGTGGGTTCGTCCATGAAGATGACGTCCGGGTCGGGGAGGAGGCCGCGGGCAACGTGGAGGCGCTGACGCATGCCGCGGGAGTACTGCTCGACCTTGCGGTCGCGGGCGTGTGTGAGCCCCACCTCCTCCAGCACGACAGCGGCCCGCTCGGCTCCCTGCCTCGGGTTCATGAGGTAGAGCGAGGCGAAGTACTCGAGGTTCTGGCGGCCGGTGAGGCGCTCGTAGAGGCCGCGCTCGCCGCCGAGGATGAGGCCGATGCGGCGGCGCACGTCCCCTGCCGCGCGGACGACATCGTGGCCAATGACGCGGGCGGAGCCGGCGGTGGGGATGAGGAGGGTGGAGAAGATGCGGATGGCGGTCGTCTTGCCCGCCCCGTTCGGGCCGAGCACGCCGTAGACCTCGCCGGGGCGCACCTGCAGGCTGAGCGAGTCGAGGGCGACGACCTCCTCACGCTGGCCAGTGAGCCGGCGGGAGCGGAACACGCGCCGCAGGTCCTCACACTCGATGGCGAAACCGCTGTCCACCATGGCCCTCTACCCCACCCTCGCGAGCACGCCGCGGCGCTTGGCCTGGACCTCGGCGATACGGAAGAGCAGCAGGCCGACGATGCCGTAGCCGAGCCCGAGAGCCGCCTCACGACCGAGGTCGGGCCAGTAGCCGGAGCCGCCGGCGAAGGCCACACGGAGGCCATCGAGCCCGTGCGTAACGGGCAGGATCTGGCCGAGCTCGAAGAGGACGGCGGGGAGCTCGGCGGTGGGGATGATGACACCGGTGAGGCTGAGAAGGAGGCCATCGAGGATGATGATCCAGTTCGCCCAGCCTGTGCCCGAGAGCAGGATGAGGGTTGCGACGAAGAGGGAGAACAGCATCGTCGAGAACGTCATGACAGCGAAGGCGGCGATGAGTCCGCCCCAGTCGACCTGCTCGAACCCGAGACCGAGGAAGAGAGCGGCCGACACGAGCACGCTCAAGGCGACGAGAGCGGCGTTGGGGACGTGGAGGATGCAGCGGCTGAAGTAGAGCGTGGCGCGGTTCACCGGCGAGGCGTAGACGGCGGCGAGGGTTCCGAAGGCGGCGTCGCGGTAGAGGGACTGCATCACACCGCCCGCGATGATGCGTCCCACCGAGTAGCCGGCCAGGCCGACGGCGTAGGCGCGGGCGGTCTCCTCGTCGAGGGCGTACTGGGCGAGGAAGCCGAACATCATCACGGCGAGGACAGGGCGGAGGAGGATGTTGGAGGTATAGCTGACGGGGGTGAGCCAGAGGAACAGTCCCCGGTAAGAGAGGTACGACTGGAGGGTGAAGCTGCGGACGGCGTTCAACATCGCTATAGCGCCAGATCGCCCGAGAGGCGGACTTTCCGTTCGACGAGCCGGAGGAGGGCCTGGGCGACCCCGAAGAACGCGACCATGAGGAGCAGGCCGAGGGCCAGCTGACCGACGATCTCCGCGGAGCCAGCTCCGCGGATGGAGCCGTCGACGGCGCGCATCGCCCAGGCGGTCGGCCAGAACCAGGTGAACACCTCGAGACCGAGGGGGAGCACCGGGGCGGCGAAGGTGAAGCCGCTGATGACGGCGGCGAAGGGGCGGACGGCGTTCGTAAAGCCGCTGCGCTCCCGGGAGAGGACCATCAGCGGCGAGAGGACGAGGCCGAGGCAGAGCAGGGTCACGTAGCCGAAGACGGCCGAGAGGGCGAACAGGGGCACGCTCTCGACTCGCAGGGGCACTTCGGCGATGGCGACGATCGTGAGCACACCACCGACGGCAGCGACCAATCCCAGGACGAGGTCGGAGGCGACGCGTCCGGCGAGGATGACGAAGAGGGGGGTGCGCGTGAGGAGGCTGGGGCCGAGTGTGCCCACGAAGAACTCCGTCTGGAGGGAGAAGCCGGTGCGGAAGGCGGCGCCGTTCCAGACGCCGAAGAGGACCACGCCCACGCAGAGGTAGGTGAAGATGGCCTCATCGCCGCGGGAGTTAGCGACCCAGGCGACGACGGCGGCCGTGGGGACGCCCGTGGCGAGCCCCATGAGGAACGTGTCGAGGTCGCGGCCTTCGCGGAGGCCCTTGAGGAAGGCGCCCCGGAAGGCGTGGATGTAGCCAAGCTCGATCGCTCTCATCCGCACCCCCGTGCACCTATGATCGCGCAAACCATGGCTCTGCCCAAAGCGGTCCACGGCGAACGTCGCCACCGTTGTCGCCTGGCTCGCCGAGCACCCCATCCCGGCCGCAGAGGGCGCAGCCGGCGGCTGAGACCCCAAGGCGTCAGCTCAACAGCTCGGACAAGGAGTGGACGATCCTGTCGGGGCGGATGGTTGAGCCCTCGGGGAGGCCCGCTTCGCCGGCATCCATCCAGACGGCGTGAATGCCGACCTGCTGCGCGCCGAGGATGTCGGCTTCGAGATTGTCGCCCACCATCCAGGTTTCGGCGGGCTCGGCGTGGAGCGCGGCGAGGGCGTTGCGGAACGCGCGGACATCCGGCTTTCCAACCCCGAACTCCTCCTCGATCTGGATGTGATCGAAGAAGGGTTCGAGGCCGAAGCGGGCGATCTTGCCGCGCTGGGAGGCAGCGTTCCCGTTGGTGAGCAGCCCCAGGCGGACGCCTGCGTCCTTCAGACGCCGAAGCGTATCCGTGGCGTCCGGGAAGAGCCGTATCGCCTCATGGCGGAGGGCCGTGAAGCGGTCGGCCATTGCCTCCGCGGCCGGCGAATAGGAGACCTCCAGGCGGCGAAGCGCCCGCTGCACGATTTCTCGACGTGTCCCCGTCATGTTGAGGCGGGCTCGACGCGAGCGCTCGGGATCGCCCCATATCCAGTCGCGCGACTCGAGGACAGCGGCGTGAAGGGCTTCGGGCGAGGGGGCGCCTACCCGTCCGGCGAACTCCCGACAGACGCGGACCCAGGCCTCGTCGGGGTTGCGGTGGGCGTCGAGGATCGTGTCGTCGAGGTCCAGCAGCAGCGCTCGGGGGAGAGTCGTCACGTCTGCGAAGGCCCGCCTCAGGGGCGGGTCATCTCCTCGGGGCGGACCCACTCGGCGAACTGCTCCTCGATGAAGAGGCCGAGGGCGAGGCCGGCTTCGAGCAGGGTGCTGTTGTCGGCGTGGGCCTTCTTGGCGATGGCGGCGGCGTTGTCGTAGCCGATGTGGGGGTTGAGGGCGGTCACGAGCATGAGGGAGGAGCGCATCAACTCATCGACCCGCTCCAGGTTGGGCTCGGCGCCGGCGATGCAGTTGTCGGTAAAGGAGACGGCGGCATCGCCGAGCAGCTTGATGCTCTGGAGGTTGTTGAAGGCGATCACCGGCTTGAAGACGTTGAGCTCGAAGTGGCCGGTGGCCCCGGCGACGGAGACGGAGACGGCGTTGCCCATGACCTGGGCGCAGACCATCGTCAGGGCTTCCGACTGCGTCGGATTGACCTTGCCGGGCATGATCGAGGAGCCGGGCTCGTTGGCGGGGAGACTGAGCTCGCCGAGGCCGGCGCGGGGGCCGGAGCCGAGCATGCGCACGTCGTTCCCGATCTTCATGAGCGAGACGGCGATGGTGTTGAGGACGCCGGCCAGTTCGACCTGGGCGTCATGGGCGGCGAGCGCCTCGAACTTGTTCGGGGCGGTGACGAAGGGGAGGCCGGTGAGGCCGGCGATCTCGCCGGCGACGCGCTCGGCGTACTCGGGGTGCGAGTTGATGCCGGTCCCCACAGCGGTGCCGCCGAGGGCCAGCTCGTGGAGGCGGGGGAGGGTCTGCTCGGCGCGGGCGATGCCGTAGGCGACCTGCTGGACGTACCCGCTGAACTCCTGGCCGAGGGTGAGGGGAACGGCGTCCATGAAGTGGGTGCGGCCGATCTTGACGACCTCAGACCAGGCATCGGCCTTCGCCTGGAGGGCATCGTGGAGGTGGCGGAGGCCGGGAATGAGGTGGTGGACGGTCTGCTCAGCGGTGGCGACGGCCATGGCGCCGGGGAAGACATCGTTGGAGGACTGGGACATGTTGACGTGGTCGTTGGGGTGGACGGGAGATTTCGACCCGATCTCGCCGCCGAGGAGCTCGATGGCGCGGTTGGAGATGACCTCGTTGGCGTTCATGTTGGACTGGGTACCCGAGCCCGTTTGCCAGACGACGAGGGGGAAGTGATCGTCGAGGTCGCCGTCGATCACCTGCTGGCCGGCGGAGCGGATGGCGCCGGCGAGTTCGGCATCGAGCTTGCCCAGCTTCTCGTTGGCGCTCGCGGAGGCGTGCTTGACGATGCCGAGGGCGCGGAGGATTGGACGGGGCATGCGCTCGCCGCCGATCCTGAAGTTCTGCAGGGACCTCTGGGTCTGGGCACCCCAGTAGCGGTCGGCGGGGACCTCGACGGTTCCCATCGTGTCTGACTCGATACGGATGTCACTCATGGTTCGTCCTCGGTGTGGTCGGGGTGGCGGGGCGTTGGGGTGACGCCGCACAGGTGGGATTGTGGCATCGAATGCTGGCAGCCGCTCGGCGGGCGTTGCCCGATACGCTTCAGGAAAGCACAGCTGGGGGCTAGCTTCCCGGAGGAGACTGGACGTTCCGGGGCGCTTCCAGTTCAACGGTCCAGGTGGCGGGTTGGGTGACGGCGATCCAGTAGGTGCGGCCGTGCTCGAAGGCGGTGAGGGTGTTGGTCCCAGGTACGCCAGCCAGCGCCGGGAAGAAGGCGAGCCAGGTGGAGGCCGCCTCATCCCAGGCGTAGACGACGGTTACGTGGTCGCGAATGTCGCCAAGGGCATCGGAGAGGGGGGCGCCATCGGGGCCGGTCCACTCGATCGCTTTGAAGCCTGACTCCAACTCGATCACCTCCACGGGGAGCTCGAACGTCACGCGGTAGACCCTGGTGCGGCTGCCATCCGCCGAGGTGACCGTGACGGCAATTGTGTCGACACCCTGCAGGGACACCTGGTGGCCGGGAATGGCTTCCTCGGCGTCGGGCGGGTCGATGACGACGTCCGTGCGGCGCTGCATCGCCTCGGCCGCAACCATGGTCTCCGTGAGGCCCTCAGCGATGACGCCCTCGTACTCGGTCTGGCCCGGGTCGAACTCCCCGATGTCGACACCGCTGAGGGTGAGCGATGCGAGGCGGGCGTCGATCGCATCGGGCATGTTGTAGCTGTAGACGCGGTCGTCGCTTTCGTCGGCGACGTACATGACATCGCCGTCGGACCAGATGCCGCGCGGGCTGTTGTTGCTGGCCGTCGAAAGCTGCGTGAAGTCCTCGTCCCTGAGCCGCTCAAGGGGCGGGGCCTCTTCGCCCGCTTCCGGCTCCCGGCGGGTGGGCAGCCGATAGGCGAGCAGGTCTTTCTCTCCGTGATCCGATATCCAGACGGTCACACCGTCGGACCAGATGCCGTACGGGTCGCCGTTGCGTGAGTCGAGGGCGTACTCACCGAGCAAGTCACCGCTCGCAAGGTCGTAGGCGAAGAGCGAGGGGTTGCGGTTGAGCACCCACATCGTGGCGCCATCGGACCAGATGCCGCGCGGGTCGCTGTTACTCTCGGCAAGGTCGATGTCGCGGTCTTCGAGGCGCCCTCCGGCAGCAAGGCTGTAGGCAAAGAGGCGGTCGCGTCCGCTGTCGCTGACCCAGGCGACCCCCTCGCGGTTGGACCAGATGCCGCGGGGGGCGCGGTTTTGCTCGTCGAGCGCGAACTCACGCTCCGCCAGGCGCTCGCCGATCCTTGCGTGGTAGGCGTAGACGGCGTCGCCGGCGCCGTCGGGGTTGTCGACCAGCCAGAGGGTCGCGCCGTCGGACCACATCCCGGTGGGCGTGTCGTTGCGGGCGTCCAGGGCTTCGATGTCCCGCTTCACGGTCCACTCGAAGTCGACCGTGCTCGGGGTGGGCCCGCTGGCCCCACCACCACCGCCGCCGCCGCCGCCCGTGAAGATGACCGAAGCAACCGGCCCGGTCGTGATGGTGATGGTCACGTCGACGCTCGCCGACAGCGGTGGGCTACCACTGTCGCTGGCCGTGACCGTTACCTCGTACGTGTCCTGGGTGGCGATGTCGAAGGTGACCCCGGCGGCGACGGCGATCTGGCCGGAGTCGCGGTCGATGTCGAAGGCGAAGGCGTCCGTGCCGGAGAGGCTGTACGTGAGGTCGTCGCCGTCGATGTCCGTGGCCGTTACGGGGGCGCCGACGTTGTCGTCCTCCTCGGCACTCTCGGAGACGCTGCGCTCAGCGGTCGCCGCCGGGAATGTTGGGGCGTCGTTCACCGGGTCCACGGTGATGGAGACGATGGCGGTGCTCGACAGGGACGGGCTGCCGTCGTCCTGGACGCGGTAACTGAAGCTGTCCGGCCCGTGGTAGTTCGCCCGCGGCGTGTAGCTGATGCGGTTGGTCGAGGTGTCGACGGTAGCCGTGCCCCAGCGCGGACTGCGTGGCAGCGGGCTCACCAGGGACAGGGTGTCGTTCTCGGGGTCGCTGTCGTTCGCGAGCACGTCGATCTCGATCGTGCCGTCCTCGGCGACGCTGGGGGCGTCGTTGGCGGCGACCGGCGCCTCGTTCACGTCCTCGATGTCGACGGTGACGGCGACGGTATCGGTGCCGCCGAAGCCGTCGTCGGCGGTGACGGTGAGGGTGTAGCTGCGCTGGCCCTGGTCGTAATCGAAGTCGGCGCCGGCGGGGACCCGGATCTGGCCCGTCGTGCGGCCGATCACGAAGTCCGAGGAGCCGCTCAGCCTGTACACGGGCTCGTCCCCCTCTTCGTCGGTTGCCAGGATCGGGCTGCCGACGTTGCGGTGCTCCGGAGTGTCCTCCGGGATCGCAATGTTCTCGAGGCTGTCCGGCAGGACGGGGGCCGTGTTCGTGGCGCGCTCGTTCACGGTCGTGCGCTCCGTGACGGCGTCCGCGCTCTTGCCGGGGCCGTGGCCGTCCTCGTAGCTGACGGTCGCGCGCAGGTAGTGGTTGCGGTCGGCGGCGGTCGGGGTGTAGCTGCTCGCGTCGGTGTTGGCGATGTCCGCCCAGCCGCCCGTGCGGCTCGTCGAGCGCTGCCACTGCCACGTCGCGCTGACCACGTTGTCGGGGTCCGTCAGCGTCGCCGTGAGCGCAACGTTGATGACGCCTCGCTGCGCACCAAGCTGCACCGGCTGGTCGGCGCGTTCATCGAGGTTGGCGACGTTGACGGTGACGTCGAGGCTGCCGTCCAGCACGCCGTCGTTGGCGTTGATCGTGACCTGGTAGGAGCCCCCGCCATCCTCGTAGTCGGGGGCGCTCTTGAAGGTCAGCCTCCCGGTCGACTGGTCGAAGTCGAAGGCGTCCGCGTCGGCGCCGCTCAGTGCGGTCGGGCTGCCGACCGCGCCCCAGTTCGTAGCGGAATCCTCCGGGTCCCGCTTCGTGTACGTTTCGAGCGTGCCCGTATGGCCCTCGTTGACGTCGATGACGGCATCGCCCTCGATCAGCGGACCCTCGGCGACGGGCGTGAGGGTGATGGTCACCGGGTAGCTGCCGGTGCGGTTGCCCTCGTCTGAGGCGCGGATGGTTACCCGGTACTCGGGAGCATGGTTGCCGTTCGTGGCGCGGTCGTAGTCGGGCGTCTCGACGAAGCTCAGCGCGCCGAACTCGTCGAGCATGAAGTGCCGGGCATCCGCGCCGGTCAGGCTCAGCCAGGTGGTGCTCGCCCTCTCCGGGTCCGTCGCGGTGTAGCTGCCGACGCCTCTCGCGCTGTTCTCCGCGATGGTGTACCTGGTTGTGCCGTTGATCACCGGCGGCTCATCGACATCTGCAACCGTGACCGCGACCTCGAACTCGCCGGTAATGGCGCCGGGGTCGGTGGCGCTGGCGTCGGTCGCCCGGACGGTGACCTCGTACGTGTTGTCGCCGCCGGTGTCGGTCGGCGCTTCGTAGTTGGGGGCGGGATAGAAGGTCAGCACGCCACGATCGCTGATCGCGAATTCGCCGGCGTCATCCCCGGCGAGCGACCAGGTGAAGGTTGTAGTCGCGCGCTCGGGGTCGCTGGCGCTGTAGGTGGCGACTGCCGTGGTGTTCTCCCGCACGGTGCGTGTGGCGCTCCCGATGACCAGGGGCGGTTCGTCAACATCTTCGATGTTGATGGTGACGCGGATCGTGTCGTCGGTGGCGGTGCTCGCCGTGCCATCGCTGGCCTTGCCGTCGTGGACGGCGACCGTGACCGAGTAGCTGGAGGTGCGCTCCCGGTCGAGCGCGGCCTTGGTCTGAAGCTGCCCGGTCGTCGAGACGATGTCGAAGTTGGCGGCGCCGCTCGTCAGGGAGTACGTGCGGGTGTCGCCCTCGTCGTCGCGGGCGGAGACGGGATCGCCGATGTCGACACCGGCGGGGGTGTTCTCGGGGCTGCTGCGCCGGCCGCTTTCGTTGGTGGGGAACTCGGCCGGGCCGTTGATGTTCGCTGGCGTCCCGCGCGCGACGCTCGACCACTTGCTTGGCTCGCGATAGTTCTCCGCGCGGACCTGCACCTCGTAGGCCGTACCGTTTTCAAGCCCGGTAATGACGTAACGATGCTCGCCCCCGCCCGTCTGCCAGATGGAATCAAGCGTGGTCCACTTGTCGTCGGCCTTGTCCGTGGCGCCCTGCTCGATGTGGCGGATGTGGTAGGCCTCGATGGGCCCAGCCCCGATGTACCAGTGCTCCTGCCAGGAGACCGCGAGCGCCTGGTTGCGGGCCGCAGTACGGACGGACTGGGGAGCATCGGGCGCGACTCTCCAGGGCTGCACAAGGGAGGTGGCCGACCAGCGACCGCCGCCAGCATCGTTGACGGCCCGGATCTGGATTACGTACCCCACATTAACGCCATCCACAGTGCCATCCAGCCCGGTGAGCGTGTACGTGCGGTCGTCGAGGGTTCCGACGTTCGTGACCTCGGTCCAGTCAGGGTCTTGAAGCTTCCGGTAGCGAAGGTCGTACGAGGTGATGGCCGAGCCCCCGATGTCGGCGGGCGCGTCCCAGGCCATGGCGGCGGAACCGGCGCCCGACCTCGCGCTCGTGATGCTGAGCCGGCCCGGCGCGTAGCCATGGCCGTAGACCTTCAGGCTCCATGACATGAGCCTGCCGGCGTCCCCGGTCTGGTAGTCGCCGACCTTCAGTATCCAGGTTCCCTCGGCGCTCTCGCCGAGGTGCTTCGCGGAGCCAAAGCGGTGGGAGTCGTTGAAGTGCTCCTGGCCCAGAGCGAGGGCGGGAACGGACAGGACGGAGACCTCGCCACTTGGAGATTCGAGCTCGATCTGGAGGTCGCGGAAGTAGTCGTGGCGGAACTCGATCTCGATCTCGACGAACTCGATGAATGAGACGTAGCTGTCGAGAGACAGTTTGAACTGGACTTCCGCGACGGTGTTGCCGTCACGATCGGGAAGGAAGATGCCGGGGAAGTTGGCATCCCCGAGCTGGCCCGAGCTGGCCCCGCTCGTGCGCATGGCGGGGACGTTGGTCCAGCCGTCGGCGAGGGCGACGGCGGCGGCGGCATCGACCATGCCAAAGCCGTACTCGTGGTTGAAGTCGTAGCGGTCGGTGGTGGAGCCGTACTTGAGGGCGCCCTCGTCCCAGCCGGCGTTGGCGGCGTCGTTCTGGCGGGCGGAGGCAGCGAGGATGAGCTTGACGTCGCGCCAGGTGAGGTCGGCGTTGGCGGCTCACATGAGGGCGACGACGCCGGAGACGATGGGGGCGGCGGCGGAGGTGCCGCCGAAATTGTCGCGGTAGCGGTCGGGGATGTGGGTCGTCGTGATTCCCTGCAACTCCCGGCCGCTGTTGGAGGGGGCGCAGACCCATAGGTTGGCGCCCAGCTCGGAGTAGTCGCTGCGCCTGTCGTCGTAGGCGACGGCGCAGGCGGCGACGACAGCGTAGTAGTTGGAGCGTCCGTCGAGGTTGGAGTTGTCGGCGTCCTCGTGGCCGTTTCCAGCGGCCAGCACGTACACGATTCCCTTGCCGCCGTAGCCCTCGTTCACGCCACGTGTGACCGCTCGTTCCCAGGTCGAACTGGGGGATTTCGGAAGTCCGCTCGGCCGGTATCCCCAACTGTTGTTGGAGACGGCGGTGACCTCGGCATCCTCCCTCTTGTACATGGCGCTGGCCTCGTTTCGCGAGACGGAGCTGCCGCGGGCGATGACGTTGTAGGCGAAGATGCCCGCCCGAGGCGCCACCCCCCGCACGCCGATGTCGTTGTCGCGAGCGGCGACGAGGCCAGCCACGGCCGTGCCGTGGGACTCGAGGGGGTCGTAGACGGAGCCCTGTCCGGTGAAGTCGTGGTTGCGGGCCGCGACGACGTTGTCGACGAGGTCGACGTGGTCGGCCTCGAGGCCGTCATCGACGATCGCCACGTTGATGCCGGAGCCCATGTTGCCGCCGGTCCAGACGCTCTCGACGTTGATGTCCTCGCCGGCGCTGTCGTCAAACTCGTCCGTGTTGTTGAGGTGCCACTGGCAGCCGTACCAGGGGTCGCTCTGGGCCGTGGTGATGGCCGTGCAATCCTCAAGCATGCGGTTATAGGTGGAGACGAGGGGGTCGAGCAGGTAGTTCCCGGTTCTGTTTCCGGACGGGGCGATGCGAATGTGGTACGTGCCGGCATCGAGCTTGCCCCAGGCCGAGAAGCTGACCTCGGACAGCCCCCGTGCACTCCAGTTGGTATTAGGGATGACGTGCATGGGGATCTCATTGTTCTGGTCATCCAGGAACGTCGGGCTGAGCGGGAGGGCGCTTCCGAAGGACAGGGCGTAGATGTAGACGTAGAGGTCCTCGGTCAGGGTGAGGCTGAAGTAGTCGCGATCGCTGCTTGAGGTGATGCGGCCGGTCTCGGGGATGCGGAGGGTGAGCGGCGTGGCGGTGGCGGTTGTGGCGCCCGGCTCGGTGGCTGTGCGGACGTGCAGGGTGTAGGGGCCAACATCCTCCGTGAAAAAACCATTGACCCTGATGTAGTAGGTGCCGGCAGCGAGCGAGCGCCGGAACATGAAGCCCTCTTCGTTGCCGACGAACTCGCTGTCGTCGGCGTACTGGAGCTGGTTCTGGGTGGCGCCGTACAGGACCCCCTCGGTGTCGAGGACCTCATCCTCGTCACTGTCCAGGGTGCCGTAGGCCAATACCCAGACGTCCGTGGTGGCGGTCAGGACGAGCTTGAAGTAGTCCGCATCACCAGGAAGAACAGCCTTGTCCGGGTCGCCTCCCCGTGGGCCGATGCGGCCGGGCGGGGCGGAGTCGAGGGTGATGTCCGTCGCTGTTTCGAAGGTGCTGCCGGGGTCGGTGAAGGTCTGGGCGTGGATGCGGTAGGAGCCTGCTTCGCGGTCCTCGTAGCTGGAGACGCGGACGTAGTAGGTACCGGCGGTAAGGTCCTCGCGGAACTCGAAGCCGAGGGGGCCGTCCAGGTGGGTTCCGTCGTCGGACTCCTCCAGGACGGCGCCGCCGGAGTCCAGGAGTTCGCCGACCGTGTCGAGCGGGCCCGTCGCGTAGACCCAGACCTCGCCATCGGCGGCGACGGTGATCTCGAACACGTCCTCGTCGGTGGCCGGGGTCAGATGTCCCGCGATGGACGAGCCGAAGGAGAGGTCGGTGGCGGTGGCGGTGGTGCCACCGTGGTCGGTGGTCGTGCCGGTAGAGGTCGTCGACCACGGCCCGAGGTCGACGTTTGCGTTCTCCGCGCGTACCTGCACGTCGTAGCCGAGGCCGTCCTCGAGGTCGGCGAGCGTATGGGTGAGGGCGCCGTCACCGGTCTCCCAGACGGCATCCTTCTTCTCCGTCCAGTTGGCGTCGACGGTTTCATCGTCGGCGGTGGGGATGTAGCGCAGGTAGTAGGCGGTGATGGCCGCCCCGCCGTTTTCCGAGGGCGCGGTCCACGTAACGGTGAGGGTGTTGGTCGTGGGGCTCGACACGGAAGCGGTGGGCGCGCCGAGGGTGCTCTGGGCGTCCAGGCGGCCGTCACCGACCACGAGCCCGAACACCGCCAGCCCTGCAAGGAGGGGGAGCCATCTCACCGCAGGGAGACTTCCGTCTGCCAGTTGGGGCTGGAAACTTCCACGCCCTCAAGGACAGCGAGCTGGTTGGCGAGGTTGAGGGAGGGCAGTCCTGGCTTGGTCTGGATGAAGAAGGCGTTGATGGCCCAATCCTGCCTCTCCACAGCACTGCTGGAGATGCCGTTCTCGGAGAAGAAGCGATTCACCCTCGCCTGGTCCCAGGAGTCGGCAAGGACGAGGAGGACGCCGCCGGGGAGCGTCATGAGTTGGCCCCCTGAAGAGCGGAAGACGGGTTGCGCGTCGCTCGACGCGTGCCAGGCCTGCCGCTCGACGATGCTGCTCTCCCCGTCGTCGCGCGTGACGATGTCGTTCGCCGTGTTCTGAGAGCTGGGCTGGAGGACGAGGCCGGCTTCCAGGGTGACGCGCTCCACGCGATCGCCGTCGTGCCAGGTGTACTCCCGGCCTTGCGAGGCGCCGGACGCGCCGCCATCGCGTTTCCCGGTCGTGCCGGTGGCGGCGTCAGGA
This sequence comes from Tepidiformaceae bacterium, assembly GCA_965214395.1. GTDB lineage: Bacteria > Chloroflexota > Dehalococcoidia > Tepidiformales > Tepidiformaceae > UBA2991. The sequence continues at coordinate 1,755,633 of OZ243954.1, read as the reverse complement.
GTGGGGGAGGGCTTGCCCGTGCGCGTCTCGGGCTCTCCCGAGTAGGGACCGCGTTCAGCGCTGCCGGACCTATCGGGCTTCGGGGGACGCTCCGTGGCCGGGGCGCCATCGGATTGGGCGGCGGGGGTGGCGGTGGCAGCTGGCTCCGGTGTGGTGGTTGAGGGGTCCGCCGGCTCGGGGGTAGTGGTGGTCGCTGGGGGGGAGGTGGTCGAGGCGGGGGTGGGAGTCTCTGTGGCGGGGGCGGCGGTCTCCGGGGGCTGCGGCGTGGGGGTGTCCTCGGTGCCAGCGCCACCGCAGGCCGCAGTGAGGGCAAAGCTCACCACAAGCAAGGCAGTAGCGGAACCAGACACCGCCGTCGAAGCAACTCTATTCATGTAGCGGCTCGTTCACGCCCGTTGTGCAGGCAGCACGTCCGTGGGGCCTGTGAGCCTTCGCAAAGTAGTCCCCTGCCCCTCCCCTTGCCTAGGTTCGTTTGTACCCCTTCGACCTTTCCTCCTGGGGCAAACCCGGAGGTACTTTTGTACCTGGTCCGCTGGTGTCGATCGCCAGGCTCATCAGCGCGCCCGGGCAGCCGGTTGGGGCGGCCCGGTAGTCGTGATTAGTTCTGTCGAAGGTGTTACGCACCTGCACCAGCGGCGGCTCCCCTGCGGCCTCCTCCGCGCCCTCGGCGTCAAAGCCGGCCGGGAGCGGGCCCTGCATGAGCCCCGTACAGCCGGCCGCTAGCCTCCGCCCGCCGACCCCTGCGTCCAGATGTGGTCGATGCGCGTGGGGTGGATGAACCACTCGCCGTCGGCCTTCTTGTAGACATCGTTGTAGACGCCGATCAGGCCCACCGGGTTGGGGTCGTCCCCCATCCCCAGGTCGAGCAGGAACCAGCTGCCGGTCGCGCTATCTGGACCCGTCAGCACGACCCAGCCGTTCGTCGTCGCGCGGCATGTACGACAAGGGCTTGGTGCTGTGACTGGCGAACGCCTTGTACTGCTTCCCGATCTCGTCGCGACCGACCCAGTCTCCGTGGGGCAGGTCGTCGCTGAACCCGCAGACGGCGCATCGCCATACCCTCACCCCCGGTGGCCACCGGAACTGGCGGCAGGGGTCACCGGGAGCGTTCACACCTCGACGAACACCGTGACCTGCGGATGAGCCTCGCGGCTAGCCGGACTGCACGACGCCGACAGGGCAGCCGACGCCGGTGCCGCCGATGCCGCAGTAGCCGTTCGGGTTCTTGGCGAGGTACTGCTGGTGGTAGTCCTCGGCGTAGAAGAACTCGGGGGCGTCGATGATCTCGGTCGTGATGGGGCCGTAGCCGGCGGCGGTGAGCGCCTGCTGGTACTGGTCGCGGGTCTGTTCGGCGGCCTCGCGCTGGGCGTCGTCGTAGACGTAGATGCCGGAGCGGTACTGCGTGCCGACATCGTTGCCCTGGCGCATGCCCTGGGTGGGGTCGTGGCCCTCCCAGAAGGCGCGGAGGATGTCGGCGTAGCTGATCTGCTCGGGGTCGAAGACGACGAGCACGACCTCGTTGTGGCCGGTGCGGCCGCTGCAGACCTCGTGGTAGGTGGGGTTGGGGGTCACGCCGGCGGCGTAACCCACGGCGGTGCTGTAGACGCCGGGGAGCTGCCAGAAGATGCGCTCGGCGCCCCAGAAGCAGCCAAGTCCGAAGACCGCTCGCTCCAGGCCTTCGGGGAAGGGCTCGCTGAGGGGCTGGCCGTTGACGTAGTGCCGGGGCGCGACGGGCATGCGCTCGGAGCGGCCGGGAAGGGCGTCTTCGGCCGCGGGGAGCTCGGCCTTCTTGCGGAAGAACAGGGACATTCGTGCGCCTCACGATGTGTGGGTGGTTGGCCATCCAATGGTACGCGGTCCACCGGCAGCGTTCCGTAAGGCCGACCTGTCCGGGGCGTAGAATGGGGCGCACGCCGTGGGTTGCCGGAATAGGGAGCACCGGGCGGAGAGGGGCCTGCGCCATGTCCGCACCATCGACACATGACCAGAGGATGTTGAACGCCGAGATGGCGTGCCCGATGCAGGTGGCCGACGTCGATCTGTTCGCGCCGGGGTCGCAGGAGCACTGGTACGAGGCGTACTCCCTGCTGCACGAAGAGTCGCCCGTGCTGAAGATTCCCGACGGCGGCAAGTTTCCCGGCACCGACGCCTACGTCATCACCAAGTACGAGGACATCTCGCGCATCATCCGCGACCCCGAGACGTTTCCGCCGGCGGAGCTGCGGCAGGCGAGCGACGAGGCTACGGAGATCTTCCGCGAGACCGGCTACGGCACGCCGGGCGATACGCGGCAGTCGCTGCGTCCCGACCTGGAATCGCACAAGCAGCACCGCCTGCAACTGACCGACCCCTGGGTGGGGCCCGTGGGGGCCGACCAGCACGAGGACATGATCCGTTCCCAGGTCGACCTGCTTCTTGAGGGCTGGGAGGCGCGGACCGAGGCAGAGCTGGTCCAGGAGTTCGCACAGCCGCTGCCGCAGCGGGTGATCACCACCATCCTGGGGCTACCGCTGGAGGACATGCCGAAGCTGAGGGCGTTCGAGGAAGCCCAGGTCCGGCGTTTCGTCTATTTCATCAACCACAAGGACGAGCTCCCGCCTGCCGAGGAGATCGAGAACGCGCGCGCGCTCGTCGAGTTCCAGCAGTACCTGAAGGAGCAGGCGGACGAGAAGCGCCGCCACCCCGGGGACGACATGCTCACGTTCCTGACGCAAGTCGAGTACGAGGGCCGCAAGCTGACGGACGCCGAGATCGTGTCGGTCACGTTCGGGATGCACATTGGCGGCAACGAGACGACGCAGTTCGCGCTCACGTCGGAGTGGCTCCTGCTCGCCCAGAACGCAGACGTGTGGGCGGAGTTGAAGCGCGACCGCAGCAAGGTGCGCTTCTTCGTGGAGGAGGCGCTGCGCGTGTATGCGCCCACGCAGGGCAGCTCGAGCCGCGTGACAGCGCGGGATGTCGAGTTCCAGGGGGTGACGATCCCGAAGGGCTCCCTGTTGCACGTGCGCTATGGCGCCGGGAACAGGGACGAGGACGCGTTCCCCTGCGCGGACAGCATCGACCTCGCGCGCCCGAACCCGGGGCGCCACCTCACGTTCTCGCAGGGACCGCGCAACTGTCCCGGCGCGGGTCTTTCGCGGCTGGAGCAGAACCTCGCGGTGCACGGCTGGCTCGACCAGTTCGAGTCGATCGGTCTGGCCGAGGAGAAGAACGACTACCGGCACATCCCCGGCCGGATGCTGGGGCTGCGGGAACTGCACGTCACGTTCGAGCCGGCCAGGGCCTGAGGGACCGGACTACTCCTCCGGGAACTCGTCGGCGGGGAAGACGTCGTTGACGAGCCGCAGGTCGGCGTTGGGGCAGTGCGGGAGCACGGTGCGACGCCACTCGGCCCGGGGGATGTGGTAGAGCACCTTGTCGCCCACCACGATCTCGGCTTCCAGCTCGTAGCGGTGGTGGCGGCTGATCTGCACGCCCTCGTGGGGCAGCTCGAACGTGATCGGGAAGCCGTCGAGGTCGCCCATGCTGGTCTGCGTGACGACGACCGGGTCGTCCGGCTCTGTCACATCCACCAGGCGCACGTGGAGCACGGCCCCTTCGGGCGGATCTTCGTCGCGGAAGCTGGAGTGAAGCTCCCCCGGCAGGGGTTCGACGCACGTGTCGAAGGGATTGGTGGAGACGACCACGACATCGCTGTTGCGGGAAGCGCCCCGGGTGAGGACGGGATGGACGGTGTCGTTGATGTAGAGGAGGTCGTCGCCCTGCCTGACATCAGCGCTGAGCGTGTATTCAGCGCGGTCGGAGATGCGGTCGCGGTCGTACTCGATGCGGAAGGGCACGGGCAGGCGGTCGGCGTTCTCGATCACGTCGCGGCCCAGCTCGACGGCGGATGCGTCGGCCAGCGAGATATCGAGCAGCCTGACCGTGACGACGGCGCCCTCCGGCAGTGCGACGTCGCGGGCGAAGCGCACCTCGCCGGTGATGGCACCGGAAGACCCGGATGAGTCGCAGGCGACGGCTGTTCCGAGAAACGCGGCGAGCACGGTGGCAACAAGGAGACGCGACACGAGCACGGTCACCAGTTCACTCCCCTACCCGCCTGTACAAGAGTATGCGACCACTGCCGGAATCGTTCCTACCCGGAGCGCCGATGGCTCCGCCCTTCAACCCACACCGCGCGCCTTGCGCAGCGGTATCCTTCGCAGCACAACTGAAGGGGAGCGATCTGTCATGGGCGTGAAGCCACCAACCCTCGAAGAGCATCTCGAGATCGAAGCGATCAAGCAGCTGCGGGTGCTGTACTCGCATCTGTTCGACAGCCACCGTACAGACGACATGGCGATGATCTTCACGGAGGACGCCGTCTGCGAGTTCAGCGACGACCTGCCGTACGGGGACTGGGTCGGTCGGGACGAGATCCGGAAGCAGTACAAGGAGGTCGCCAGTCACAGCACCAAGCCCTTCTCGTACATGCACGCGACGACGAACGGCTGGGTCGAGCTGACGGGCCCGGACAGCGCGACCGGGAGCTGGTTCCTGCTCGACCTGGGGATGGGGGACAATCCCAACCCGGTGGGCCTGATCGGTGTCTACAACGATGTCTACAAGAAGGTCGATGGCGAGTGGTTCATCCACCGCACGCGGATCGACCACATCTGGACGCAGGGGTCAGCAGGCGGGAGCTAGGCCGGGGTTGCGGTAGGCTGCAACCCACCAAGATGGGGGCAGGCTATGGGAAGGCGACCACCAACGCGCGCCAGCCGCGCGCTGATTTCACTTCTGGCCGTGGCCGCCCTGCTGACCGCGACATTTTCCTTGCTGGCCGGCTCCGCCCGGGCGGAGGGCGACAGCGACGAACCGACGGCCCAGCTGCGCCTGAGCGTGGACGAGGCGCAACCGGGCCAGACGATCACGGTTGAGGGTTCCGATTTCCGGGTGGAGACGGAAGGGTCCTTCATCTACTCCTCAACCATCACGATCGGCGGCGTGCCGATCGCCAGCGTGGCGAGCGTGGACCCTGCCTCGGGCTTCCTCCATCTGGGCAGGACCACCGACACCGGGTTGTGGGTCGCCGAGCACATCGACATCGACCCCTCCGGCACCCCGCCGGACGGCGCATTCACCGCGACGTTCGTGCTGCCCGAGGACCTGCCGGCGGGCGACCACGACCTGGTCGCAATCTCCTGCTGGGCCGGTCCGGACGGGGACTATCCCGAAGACGGGGTTGCGCCCTGCGGCATTGAGGGTCTGGGCGGCGGCGTGAAAGACCGCGTCGCCACGGCCACCCTTACCATCGTCGCCCGCAGCGCCGAGGCCCCGGCCGCTGCGGACACCGGGAACGCCGGACCGGGCGCCGAGCAGGACTCCAGCGTGCCCGCAAGCGTGGTCGCCTTCCTTGTCCTCGCCATCGCCGCCCTCTGGCTATGGCACACGGGGCTCACCGGCGAGGGAGACCGAAAGACGAACCCTTGAGCTGACAGGTGCCAGTCTCGATGCCGTGTCCGAGGGCGAGACTTCGGGGGCCGAATCTACGAATCGGTCGTGGGCATCCTGGCGCTCAAGCGTCGCTACGGCCCGCTCGACTAGCGGGGGGGGGGTGGGATAGCGGGAGCGGGGTACTTCCAGGTGAACCCCGCCTGCGAAGACCAGGGCCTTTCCAACCGCCGAAGCTAACGATGGCCCTCGACGGTGACGGTCACGATGTCGACTCCGTGGTACTTCTGGTGGCGGACGTCCGAGGCGTAGTGCCAGAGCAGCCGGAACGACACCTCGTGCTCGTCGGGGACGGGAGGCAGGTCGCTGAGGTAGGAGAGCCGGTCTTCCATGTTCTCCCCCTCCAGCGCGGTCACGAACTCCATTTCGGCCCTCCTCCCATCCATCCGGGCAGTCACATTAAGCCGGCGCGGGACGCCATCGGACGTGTCGTCCTGTTCCCGCAGGAGGATGGACAGCGTCTCCTCGCCCGCCGAAGTCAGGCGCTCCGTCGATGGGGCGTCCCACCGGGCTCTCCCCGCGAAGGTCCGCAGGAACTGTTCGAGAGCCGGCACCGCCTTGGCGTCGAGGGCCAGGTCGAGGCGGCTTCGACGGGAGCCCGTCAGTTCCAGGAACGCGACCATGATGACGGCGACGAGCGTGCCTGCCGTCATGCCGTTGCCGAGCAACACCTCGAGGAATCCCCCCTTGAGCAAGTCGGGGAAGATCCACTGGTTCTGAAAGCCGGTGCCGATCCAGAAGGCCGCGCCCACAACCAGCGCTTTCCGGTGGTCGACGCCATCCCGGATGATGAGCTGCATCCCCTGCACGAACAGAAGCGCTATCAGGACGGTTATGTAGGCAGCGGCCACGGGCCCGGGAATGGCGATCAGGAGCGCCGCGACTTTCGGAAAGAAGGCTATGGCCACGAACGTGACGCCGATGACGACGCCCACGCGACGCGCTGCGACGCCGGTTACCTCCGCGATGGAGACGCTGGAGGAGTAGGTGGTGTTCGGGAGCGTGCCGAGGATTCCCGAAAGGAAATTGCCTACGCCGTCGGCATTGAGGGCTCCCTGGACGACGCGGAAGTCCGTGGCCCCTGGCCTCCGGCGCGAGACCCGCTGGATGGCGATCCCATCGCCGATGGTCTCGACCGCTCCCACGATCGTCACGACCACAAAGGCCGGCAGGAGCGCCCAGAACTCGGTACCCGGTGTGACGTCGATGCCGGGCCAGGAACTGGCGGGGACGCCGACCCAGGCTGCATCCGCTACCTGCTGCACATCGTAGAGGCCGAAGGGCGCCCCAACCGCGCACCCCACGGCGATGCCGATAATGGGCGACCAGAGGCGCCAGGCGGGCGGGACCCGCAGGACCAGGACCGCTACCGTCACGAGTGTGGCCCCCGCAGCCAGCGGGGCGGCAGCCCCCGATGCGCCCTCCGGGACCGCCGTCAGCGTGTCGAAGATCACGGGCATGACGGTGGCTGCGATCAGCATGATCACGGTCCCCGACACCACGGGCGTGAAGATGCGGCGCAAGAGCGAGAGCCGCGCCGCCAGCGCGAACTGAAACAGCGCCGAGATGATGATGAGGGTCGCCATCAGGGAAGGCCCGCCCTCGACCATCGCCGCGACGCACACGGCGATGAAGGCGCCCGACGTCCCCATGATGAGCACGTGCCCTGCCCCCACGCGTCCGACACGGATGGCCTGCAGTACAGTCGTGACGCCGCTGACGACCAGGGCCGCGAAGACACCCCAGGTGATGTAGGAATCGGGCTGGTCCGCGATGCGGGCCACGATCACGACGGTCAGGACAACGGGGGCGACGATGACCATCGCCGCCTGCAGCCCAGAGCCAGCTGTGACGAGCGCTGGAGGATGCTCCTGGGGCTCGTATCGAACGTTCTCGTTCTCGTTTTCGGCCTCGACGGGCACTGGTCTTCCCCCTGGCATGGCGGATGCTGGGCTCCGAGGTGGCGGCGGGGCCCGGACCCCCTACTTCTGCTGCCCGGAAGGAGCGGCCGCCGCGGCCTCCCGGGCCCGGTTCATGGCCCTTCCGTCTTGCCCCCGTGCCGTTTGCCACGGCAGCGGGCGGAGGCGGGGCGGGAAGGACGCAAGCTACGGTGGAGCAGGCTCAGGGGAACCCCTCCAGGCAGTGGCTCGGCGGGGGAGTATAGCGGTACGGCGCAGTGGTCCTACCCGGCGGCGGTGAACAGGGCATCGAGGTCAGTCACGCCGAGTGCGCGCTGGACGCGCCGTCGCACCTGGGGAGAGGGGTTTGCCCTGCCACTGAACAGCCGGGAGAGGTGACCGGGGGCGACCCCGGCCAGGCGCGCCAACTTCTTCTGGGAGATGTCTCGACGAGCGAGACATCTCCCACATCGGCGCCGGGTTGAGCCTGACCCGCAGCGGGCTGGGCGTGTACTTCGCTTCGCCCGCGGCCCCGCTCCCGGCGGGCTTGGGCGCGGAGGAGGCGACAGGGGAGCCGCCGCTGGAGCAGGTGCGTACCACCTTCGGCAGAACTGATCACAACTACGGTGCCGCCCCAACCGGCTACCCGGGCGCTCTGATGAGCGTGGCGATCGACACCAGCGGACCAGGTACAAAAGTACCTCCGGGTTTGCCCGCAGAGGAAAGGTCGAAGGGGTACAAACGAACCTAGGCAGAGGAAGGGCCAGTGGCTACTTTGCCAAGGCTGTGGATTGCCGAGATGGGGAACAGGTGGGCTCCGGGTGTGTCGACCGGTATGGGCCGTCGTACGCCGGCGCCGTCACGCCGCTCGTCACCAGGAGCAACGGAGGCCCGTGATCCCGATCAACTTCCCGCTCATCCTGCGCGTCGCTGCGCTGATCGCCCTGGCAATCCTTCTTGCACCTGCCCAGCAGGCCATCGCACAGGGGGACCCCAATTCGCCGGCGACCGGCCAGCCAACCATCACGGGAACGCCGCGGGTGGGGGACATCCTGGTCGCCGGGCGCGGAGACATCGACGACCCGGACGGCATGACTGGGACCACCCTTGAATACCTGTGGGTGGTCGATCCAGCGCCGGAGAACCCCGAATTCTTCAGGAGCAACTACACCATTGATTCCTATGTGGTCCGTCCCGATGACGTCGACCGGACGGTGCAGGTGGTGGTGACGTTTAGGGACGACCAGGGCAATGAGGAAAGCCGCACGAGCTTGCCGACAGCGGTGGTGCAACCGACGCCCCCTGATGATCCGTGGAGCTTTGACGTGTCTACGGAGACGGAAGGGACCGTGTTCGCGGAGTGGGATGTGCCCCGGTGGAGTGCCGCACTCTGGTGGGTCCTCCGAATCTCCTTTCCCCTGCGGGGTGACGGTGGTCCCTGTTCCACAATTGGCACAACACCCTCCGCATCCCCGTTGCCCGGGATGGCGAGCGTGAGCGTGACGCTGTTCTCGCCGTCGATTGTAGCCTCGTCGAGGAGCAGGTTGAGGAGTTCGCGACGTTCCTCGTCCGGTAGGTCATCGAGGCCGTCGCCGAGGCGCTGCGTCCACTCCACGACGCGCTCCAGCACGAGGCGCTGGTCGACATGCGCCGACGCCCTCGTCCGGTACTCGTCCAACCGTGCCCGCAGGCGCTCCAGCCGCTCGCCGATGAAGCGGCGCTGGTGATCGAGTTGCTCCTCGCTGATCTTCCCCGTCACGTAAAGGCGGATGGCGCGGTCCTCCTCCAACTGCACGCCCGCCAGCTCACGCTCCGTACGCGCGACCTCGCCGGCCACGTCGTCATCCGCATCGCCGTCCAGCGCCGCCAGCCCGGCCACGATCAGGTCTGGATGCTCCAGCACGCGCTTGACCTCGCCCCAGACCAGGTCCTCAAGCCGCTCGGCGCGGATCATCGGACGCTCGCGACAGCGCAGCGAGTGAGGCGCCTTCATCCCGTAGCACTGGTAGTAGCGCCGTGGCCTCTCGAACTCGTAGCGGTAGGTCTTCCCCCCGCGCCTGACGGTCTGGCGCCGCTTCGCAAGGGGACCCATGAGCATGCCGCACTCACTGCAGCGGACGAGGTGCTGGAGCAGGTGGAACACCTTCGTATTGCGGGGTGAGCGGATCCGCCGCCTCTCCCGCACCGCCTGCGCCTGCTCCCAGATCTCTTCGTCCACGAGCGGGGGGAAGGGCACGCCGATCCAGCTGTCGCGGGGCTGCTCGTGGATGCGGGTTCCTTCGTCGGTGGCGATGTGGCGGGCCTTGCCGTACCACCACGTGCCCCGGTACGTCTCGTTGCGGAGGATGCGGTTGACCTGCGGCGCGTGCCAGCGTGAAGCGCGCCCGCCCGTGGGGACGTCCTCTCTCGTGAGTTGCTGGGCGATCGCGAGCCCGCCCATGCCCTCGTGGACGTAGTCCCGGAAGATTCGCCGCACCACCTCGGCCTGCTCCTCGTCGACGGCGGGCTCGCCCTCCTCCGTGATGCGGTAGCCGAAGGGAACGCTGTTGACGGGGATGCGGCCCTGCCTGGCGGCCCCGCGCTTGCCCATGGACGCGCGCTCGCGGAAGTTGTCGAGCTCGATCTTGCCGATCGCCGCCATCAGCCCGAAGGTCTTCATGTCGATCGCGTCCATCACCGCCTCGATGCCGATGCGCTGCGCCTCCACGACCTCCATGAGGGCGGCGGCGGGGTACATGCCGCGGCTGAGGCGGTCGGACTTCCAGCAGACGATGGTGTCGAACCGTCCTTCCCTCGCGTCGGCGAGCATGCGCTGGAACTCGGGGCGCTGCTTGGACCAGCCGCGTCCCACCTCCTGGTAGCGGGCGGTGATGGCGTAGCCGCGCTCCGCGCAGTAGGCCTCCATGTCGCCGATCTGCTCGGCGAGGGAGGTCTTGTCCTCCTCCGCCTGGCTCCTGTCGGAGACGCGCGCGTAGATGGCGGCGCGGCGGTTCTCGGACGGTCGTGGTGTGCTGGTTCCCGGCATGGCTGCCTCCTCCGAATACAAAGACCCGCCTCCCTGCGGGGGCGGGTCCGCGAGCGGTAGCATGCGGCTCGCGTCACCTAGCCACCGGTGGCGCCACGGCCCGGGGTGTTGTCAGCACCGCCGGGCCAACTTGTCCCCGCCAGCGTAGCGGGGCCGGAGCGAGGCGGTCAAAGCCTCTGGCCCGGCCCGGCGCTATTGCTTCTACCGGCCACCCTGCCCGTCGCCGCCTCCGACCTGCGCGACGGCGCGCGTCGCGTGGTCGAGCAGGATCGCGGCGATGCGGCGCAGCCGCGCCTCGGCGTCGGGCGCCGGCCGGTACTCGACAGCGACCACGCGCGGCTCGTGGCCACCCGGATGGCCACGCCCGTTGCGCACCTGCTGCTTCGCCGCTTTCATCACGTCCGACCTCGTGTGCCCGTTCCACAGGCAAAGCGTGACGGGCGGGAGCGTTGGGCGTAATCCCATGAATGGAACTACATCGATGACATGTTTCGGCCTTCGCTCGCCCGTCGTACTGCCCGTCGCCTCCCGCTATTGGTGCTGCTGACGGCAATCGAGTGTGCGGAGGCGGGCGCTGCGGCGGAATGCCCTGTAGGGGAGGGCGCGCGTGGCCCCCCTGGGGTGGGCGCGGAACGCCGCGGCGGGTGTCATGGGCGTGTACAGGAAAACGACGTTGGTTCCGAGAGAGGGAAGTCCCCGAAAACGCAGGCAGGTCAAGGGAAAACGCCCCTACAGGCCGCGCCCGGCGAAAAGTCGGGAGGAAGCCCGTATTCCACCCGAAAACGCAGAAGGTTCCGTCGGAGGGAAGTCCGAAACGGGGCCGTCAGACGGGACAGACCGAGCAGGTCTGGCAGTCGCGAACGGCAGTCCAGGCCCGCATGTGCGCGCTGCTGGTGTGCATTGGTACGACCTGCTGAGAGGCGACCCGGGCCGCATTCACTGATGCGGCGGATGCCTCGTATAGGGGGGCGCGTGCCCCTTTATGCGACGTGGGCGGGAAATCGGGGTTGTGATGCGGTAGCCGTGTAAGGGGAAATGACGTTGGTCAGCGCATGGGACAGTGGCGAAAACACCAGTGTTTACAGGGGGAAACGCCTCCTACAGGACGTGACGGGCGGACAATCCATGTCCGGGGCGCGTTCCACGGCGATGGGTCAGAAACCCCGCGATTTGGGTCATCGGGCGCACCCCGACGGGCGGGGCGATGGGTCAGAAACCCCGGGAAACGGGTCAGACGGGAACATGGACGCAGGCGGCAAGGCCATTGCTTCGTGGCAGTGGGCGCGTCGCGGCGGAATGCCCGGAGGGGAGGGCGCGCGTGGTCTGCCGCCTGGGGAGCCGGCTTCGGACGGCGCAAACGGTGTCATGGGTGTGTACAGGGAAATGGCCTGAGTTCCGAGAGAGGGAAGTCCCCGAAAAACGCAGGCAGGTCAAGGGACAACGCCCCTACGGGACGTGCGGACGAACAAATTCGGTGTCAGGGCGCGTTCAGGGAATGAAACGCCAGAGTTCCGTCGGAGGGAACTCGAAAGTGACCATCAGAAGCGCGAAAACGCCGTGCGAACGGTGCCCGCGGGAGCCCGGACAGCGCCGTGAGGGCGCTGACGTGCCATCCCCGGAGCCGCGCTTCATCACGTCACGCACGAAGTCCCTTCCAGGCGACTGTGCCCCATGCCTGGGGCAGTCCTTATGTCGGCGGGCTGTACAGGAGATCGACGTTTTCGAAGTGTGGCACTCGTCCCCCGAAAACCCCAGTGCTGCCAGCGGAAAACGCGCCACTAGAGGCGTGGCACCGCCACCACCTGGTCGAAAGGCCCCGCTCCACCGACGATTGGGGCATTGGGGGGCAAGTGGGGCGGTCGCGACGGGCGTCAGGAGACCCCTCTGGGCCGAAGCGCTACCCGCTCGCCGACTACGTGAAGCTCCGCCTGCGGGGCTTCTTCGAGCTGCTGATCGGCGACGAGTGCCACGAGTGTGCGCCGCGTAACGCGGCATAGGATTCCCGGTTCAACCGGGAGAGATTCGGAGGAAATCTCTGGGCCAACCGACCCACCCGGAGGCGAAAGCCAAAGGGGACAACAGCATGTCGGTAAAGCGGCTACAGCCTGAAGACGTTGTAGGGCTGGTTCCGCAAGGCCCGCGCGATACGGCGAAAGCTTGATTGCCTGAACCCCAGTTCCCAGAAGGTGTTGAACTTCACCCGCCGGTAGAACGTCTACAACCCGGCGTCGCCCATTGCACTGGTCTGAACTCGTGACCGGTGCACCTCTGATGGGCGAACGATGGCCGATGTGGTCATGCAAGGGAGCGAACGGGGCGCCTACGTCGCGCTCGACACGTCCTATGTCGACGGAACGCGGGATGGCCTACAGGGGGAGACCCCCAAGGTCACGGAGCCCTCGTAGTAGTCCGAGCCGGGGAAAGCCCGGCACATGGCGAAGGAGGGCAGGTGGTTCACGACTGACAAACACAGAGAGGTACTCGTGATGAGAACAGCCGAAACTGTATTGAACGTCATCCGCGACCGCGGAGAACGAGGATTGCCGCTGGAGGACATCTACCGGCAACTGTACAACCGGGACCTGTACCTGCGGGCCTACGGTCGCCTCTCCCGGAACAAGGGAGCAACGACCAAGGGCGTAACCGCAGAGACGGTGGACGGCATGTCCACGGCGAAGATCGACCGCATCATCGAGGCCCTGCGCCACGAGCGGTACCGATGGACGCCGGTACGGCGGGTCCACATCCCGAAATCCAACGGGAAGACCCGCCCGCTGGGCATACCGACGTGGTCGGACAAGCTGCTCCAGGAGGTCATCCGGATGATTCTGGAGGCCTACTATGAGCCGCAGTTCTCCGACCGCTCCCACGGCTTCCGGCCCGGACGGGGCTGCCACACCGCACTCAGCGAAGTGGCCGAAGTCTGGACCGGAACCCGCTGGTTCATCGAGGGAGACATCAAGGGATGCTTCGACAACATCGACCATGAGGTCCTGCTGTCGATGCTCGGGGAGCGGTTGCACGACAACCGCTTCCTGCGCCTGCTCAAGCACTTGCTCGGAGCGGGTTACCTGGAGGAATGGCGCTACGGCCACACCCTGAGCGGCACGCCGCAAGGGGGCGTGGTCAGCCCCATCCTCGCCAATGTCTACCTCGACCGGTTGGACCAGTTCGTCGAGAAGATACTCATTCCAGCACACACCCGAGGCACAGCCCGGAGAGACAACCGCGAGTACACACGGTTGCTGAACCAAGCGGCCCGCCAACGGAAGCGGGGGAACCACGCCGAGGCACTGCAACTGCGCAAGCAGATGCAGCAACTACCATCGGGTGACCCTCACGACCCTGGCTACCGCCGGTTGCGGTACGTACGCTACGCGGACGACTTCGTGTTGGGCTTCATCGGGCCGAAGGCCGAAGCCGAGCAGGTGCGGGCAGCCCTGGAAGGGTTCCTGAGCGAGACGCTCAAACTGGAACTCTCCCGGGAAAAGACCCTCATCACCCACGCCACCACCAAGGCGGCGCGGTTCCTCGGCTACGAACTCGTCAACCAGCAGGCCGACGACCAGCTCGACCATCGCGGTCGGCGCAAGGTCAACGGCCGCATCGGGTTGCGGGTTCCGGCCGACGTCATCGAACGACACCGCCGCGCCTACATGCGCAACGGCAAACCGGCACACCGCAGCGCGCTCATCCACGATGACGATTTCAGCATCGTGGGCAGGTACGGAGCGGAGTTCCGGGGCGTCGTCCAGTACTACCTTCTGGCCTACAACGTCTTCCACTTCGGAAGGCTGCAACAGGTCATGGAGATGTCACTGGCCAGAACCCTTGCGGCCAAGCACAAGTCCACAGCCCGGAAAATGAGGAGGCGCTACAAGAGCGTCGCCGAAACCGAGCATGGACCGCGTGCATGCCTCAGGGTCGTGGTGCAACGCGGCGACGGCAAGCGCCCACTGGTGGCGCAGTTCGGTGGCATCCCGCTGAAACGAAAACGGGATGCCGTCCTCGTTGACAGGCAGCCTCAGCGCCACAGGTCCGACCGCACGGAGCTCGTGAAACGGCTCCTGGCGGACGAATGCGAACTGTGCGGCTCCACGGTGGACGTTGAAGTCCACCACGTCCGCGCACTTCGCGACCTGAAGGCCAAGGGGCGGCAGCCGAAGACCGGCTGGGTGGAACTCATGGCAAGACGACGGCGCAAGACCCTCGTGGTCTGCCGTCGGTGCCACGTCAACATCCACGCCGGGCAAGGCAATCCGCAATCGCAGAACGAACCACTGGAGAGCCGGATGCGCTGAAAGGCGCACGTCCGGTTCGGAGGGGGGCCGACGGAAAAGTACCCCGCTGACGCGGGGCAACTCGCCGGCGGCCTACCCTACTCAAGGCGCGCGGCTCCGCCCAGGGCATCGCCGCAGGCGTGCTCGCCGACGCCTGCGGGAAGTCGCTCTCGCTCAGCGGCACCTTGATGGGAGGGTATTCGAGCACGCTCTTCCACCTCCTCTACCGGTTCTCGCCGGAGATCCGGGGGGAGTTCGGACGCGGGGAGGAGAGCCGCTGGATCGAGCGCCACGGCTTTGTCGAGCACACCGTCGGGCGAGACGACGGCGAGTCCCTCGAGGACGGGCGCACGAGCCGCCGCCGGAAGTACCGCAAGGTCATCCGCGAGCGCCCGGGGCTCGCCCCCGCGGCCCTCTTCCACCTCATCGGCAACTCCGTCTTCCTCAGGCTCTCGGACGTGGCCGCGGGACTTCCGCCATACGAGGAGCGTGTGCTCCTCTCCGACATGGACACCGAGGCGGACGGCACTGGCTTCTCCCAGCGGAGCGCCTACGACGAACTCTTCGGGACGCTCAGGGCGGCGCTGACGGACCTCCTCGCGAAGGGCTCGAAGCGCCTGCTGGCCACCTACCTGCAGACGCTCCTCGCCTACCCGGACGGCTGCACGCGCGGTGAGACGGTCTTCGACCCGGAGACGGAGGACGTGCTCATCCAGGTGCCGCCCCTCTCCGAGGAGCGGCTCTACCCGAAGGAGCAGGCGCTGGTGGACCTCGTAGCCGCCGAGCGGCTGGCGGGCCGCCGCGTGCTGGTCTACGTCACGCATACGGGGACGCGTGACATCACGGGACGGATGGAGGAGTTTCTGGGCAGGCACGGCTTCCGCGTCGCGGTGATGAAGGCGGACGCGGTTCCGCCCGAGCGCCGCGAGGCGTGGGTCGCGCAGCGCGTCGAGGAGGGCGTCGACGTGCTCGTCTGCCACCCCCGGCTGGTGCAGACGGGGCTGGACCTGGTGGAGTTACAGCGTCTACACGATGAGGCAGGCCTCGCGCAGGTCATGGCGCATCGGCCAGACGGAGCCCGTGCAGGTTGTCTTCATGGCCTACCGGAGCACCCTCCAGGCCGACGCCCTCAAGCTGGTGGCGCAGAAGCTCCAGTCGTCGCTCGCGGTCGAGGGTGAGCTGCCCGAGGACGGCCTCGCCGCCTACGGGGACGACGGCGACGACCTGATGCTCGCCCTGGCGCGCAGGATCGTCGCGGGCGAGGAGGACGCGGGCTCCGTCGAGTCGGTGTTCGAGCAGGCCCGGCAGGTCGCGGCGGAGGCCGAGGCGCTGCTCGTCGACGAGGGCTGGCACGCGCCCGAGCCGGTGGTCGTCGAGGCTGCGGCAGCAGTCGAGGCCGCGTCGGAGGACGGCGCTCGCGAGCCGCAGCGCTCGCTGTTCTCGTGGGCGGAGTTCCTGGCCGGGGAACCGGACAAGCCGCCGAAGCCACGGCGGCGCGACGAGGCGCCCACTCTCTCCCTCTTCGAGTGGGCGCTGGAGCGGGAGCAGGAAGGGGCGCTCGCAAGCTAGACGGATACGGGGCATCGCCGGTTACGGCGGTGTCCCCGGCTCCCGTCCATGAATGGGGCCTTTCGTCGTGTCCGCCGATCCCGGGGCCAGCGGGCGGGGGCATCGGCCATGCGGCTACTTCGCAACCCGCTCGAAGACCAGCACCTGCCCGCCCTCGCTGTGGAGCGCGAGCCGTTCCCCCGAGACCTCGAACCGCTCCACCGTCGCCAGCGAGTCCTGCATCCGTTGCTCCTGCCGGAAGAGCGCCCGGGACGGGCAGCCCGCTTCCGTCCACCCCAGGTCGTCGAGGCGCAGCTCCGAACCCCGCAGGCGGTAGCTCGCCGAGTAGATATTGCAGCCCGTCCACCCGGTCATCTTTGTGGCGGTAGTGAACTCGATGTCCGCGCCGCCCCCCGCCACCCCGGCGGGAGCGCTGGCATGGCCCAGCGCGACCAGCCGCCACTCCGTGTCGGCCAGCGGGTTCCCTTCGCCGCTACAGGCCGCCAGGAGCAGCATGAGGCCAGGGAGGAGCCAGTGCGTCATTCCATGCCTCTCAGGGGATGGCTCGCCACGAGCGGTCGTGTCTGCGGCAGTCTATCGGTACGGGACGAACACAGCCGCGGCCACAGCCTCCTCCACTGTTGGGCGGAGCGCCGATCTTGCCTCATGGAGCTGCCGTGTACGGGGTCGTTCTTCGTGTCCGTGGAGCACGGCTAGCACGGTGGCGTCTGCCCCTACCCGTCGCTGGTGAACAGGTCGTCGAAGTCGGACACCCCGAGCACGCGCAGCAGGCGCTGCCGCTCAGCAGCTGGGAGATGGAGCACAGGCAGCGGGCCCGTGACGAGAACGGGCGCTGGAGTGGCCCCTATCTGATTGCCGAAGTCGCCGTCAACATGGCCATCGGCACCAGCTACAAGGTTGCGGAGGGCGGCGGCCATTGCTAGCCCTGACCTTGGAAAGTTGAGGCCCCTCCGAAGGGGGAGTGCTCACTCGTACTCGACGGTGAGCCGCGGGCCCATGGGGAGCGCCTGACAGGGAGGATCAGCCCCTCGGCGAGTTCGTCGTCCGCGAGGGCCATGCAAGCACGTAGGTGCAGGTCCCCTTCGCGTAGCACCGCTCGACAGGCCCCATGCGTGGACATCGATTCTGCCTGATGTACCATTGACCTATGGTCACGCAGGCCCGCGATGACACCGCGATAGACGAGTTCGCCCAGTCCATCGGCGAATGGCTGCTTACGCAGAGCTTTGGCGAGATCACTCCCCTTGCCTTCCTCCACGCCCTGTGGGAGCCACGCGATCCTTGCAAAGGCGAGCTGCCGCACATCGCCATCGATCTCCTTGTCAATGACCCGCCGCCCCCGCCGCCGGAGTGGGATCGCCTGAACAAGCGGCTGAACCTTAGCCTTGAGGAACTGGAGGAGTGGGCACAGGGCAAGCTCTGGCCCCGCGCGGACATGGACGCCGTTGACAACGCCACGCGAGCGCATGCCCGCGAGCTAGGCATCCCAAAAGGGCTTACCCTGGGCACGCCGGTACGGGTGAGGCTGTTCGGCCGTTCGGAGGCGGAGGGCAGCTTCCCGCCGCTCGATGACTGACCCCGGGAGCCGGCCCGAGCTTCCGTCGCCGATCGATCCAACTGCCCTCCTCAGGCACGCGAGATTCAACACCCTTGACTACCCCCCGCTCGTGTCGTCGGGTGACCCACCGCCTGCCGAGGAGATCGCACGCTTCCTCAACATGCTCCCGAAGAGGTCGGAGACGGACTATCGGAGGTCTGTTTCGGCGGCATATTTCGCGCTGTTCCACGCCATCACCCTTCGGGCCGCCAGCATGCTCGCTTCTGGGCGGAGTCGACACGAACAGCACCAGCTTGCTCGTGATTTCACTCATCGGGACCTCCGCACTGCTGCTATGTGGGTCACGCGGGATGGGACACCGGCTCGCGAGTGGATCGTCACGGTTGAGAGTCTGCGTGGGGATGAAGCGATTCGGAAGCTAGCCAGCGTCCTCTTGTTGCTTCGTGGGGAGCGCGTGCACGCCGACTACAATCACTTGACGCGGTTCTCTCAAGGGCGGGCATTCGACGCCATCCGTATGGCCACGGAGGGCGTGCGCGTCGTTACATCCCCCTCGTTCGTGGCAAGCGATGTCGGTCAGGAGTTCCTGCGCATGGTGGCGGCCCAAGCGAGGGCGCGCTCCTAGGAGCCCTCATCGGCTCCGCCGCCCCGGCTCATGAGCTCGCTACAATCGGGTCGTGTGGCGTGCGATCCGGGACGAACTCGTCGCGGTGGTGTTGGTGCTGCCCTTGCTGGTGGCGATGGTGGTGCTCGCCTGGTTTCAATATCCGGAGGAGCCGACCTCGTACCGGGTGATGTTCACCCTTGTGGCAGCTGCGGTGGTGGTTGCATTCATTGCTGTATCCGTCGCGGCGTTGTTCTTCGGCATTTAGGGATATCGTCAAAGAGTTGTGGATCGCCAGTTGGAGAGATCAGGCGGCGTCCCTCTCGTGAGTTGATTCGTTGCTGCCGTCGGGCTGACCGCTTGTTCCTGGAGCACCCCGTCCACGAAGACGCCGCCTGCCCGGACGACGGCGACGAGATGCGGTGCGTTCACCCGCCGCCAGCGTTGCTGCGCTGAGTCGAGGAGCTAGGCCATACTCACTACGACCGGAACTCGTCGTAGCGATTGTAGAGCTCCTGTAGCAGAGCGGCAGCCGCAACGGTGTTCGTCGGACTTGCCATGTCCAATCCCAAGACCAGTTTGCCGACAGATGGGTGGCTGTACCGATCCTTGCCATTCTCAACAAACTTCGCAGCTTCGGCCAGCCTAAACGCACACCACAGCTTGCGCGGTCTGGCTAGCGCGGCCCGATCAGCTCCGGCAGGGTCTTCTCGAGAGCGTCGGCGAGGCGAAGGGCTGCTCCGATCGTGATGTTCTGCCGTCCCTGCTCCACCGTCCCGACATAAGTGCGATCGAGGCCGGCCTCGGCAGCGAGTCTCTGCTGGCTCCAGCCGCGCGCCTTGCGAAGGTCCTGCACCCGCCTTCCGAGCACCTCGAGCTGCCCTTCGAGCGTGAGGCGGTCCCTGTGCAGACCAAGCAACTCCCGGGCCGTCCGGAGCGCCTCCAGTGGATTCGAGGAGACGAAGTCGGCGGGAAGGGCGCCCGCCGTCCCCGGTGGCGGCAATCCCCTTCCGCCGACGAAGACCGCTGGCCCCTCCTCGATCGCCTTCAGCATCTCAACGGTCCTTCGAGCGGCAGGCAGGCGATCCGGGTGCGAGAGCGAAAGCACCACCAGGTCGGCGTCCCGGGAGCGGGCCATCGCGACGAGGTCCTCGGCTGGCGTGTTCTCGCCAAGATGGGCCACGTCCCAGCCCTCCACGGCGAAGAGGTCGGCGATCATGCGCGCGGCAACCGCGTGCTCCTCCCCTTCCACCGCCGCCACGATGACGCTCGCGCCAACGCCACCATGGCGGCGGGCAGCGTTCCGCACGCGGGCCATCTCACCGAGGGTGACGCTCGTCGCAAGGTGCTCGTCGGCAATATTCAGGTCGCCCCGCATCCAGGCTTCGCCGACCTCGGCGAGGGCGGGGGCCAGTACTTCCAGGTAGATGGCTGCCACCTCGATGCCGCGATCAAGGGCGTCGGCCACCACGCGGCCGGCTTCATCCTGATCGCCGGCCAGGAGGGCCGCCGTGTAGCGGTCACGCAGCAGCGCCGTCGCTCTTCCAGCCTCCGTTGGTGGGACCACTGCGGCAAACCCCTTCCGTCTGCTGACTATACTTGACAGAAAGACGACTATATTCCTACTCTATGCAGGACATATCCCGCAAGAGGTCCGCTAAACCCGGCTCCGGCGGGACTGTCCACCGCAAAGCGACGCTGGAGGAGACATGTTCGGCATTTCAAGGAAGAACCCCGACAAGGACGGCGGTAGGTGGCGACGGTGGTCGGTCAATCTCGCAGTCCTCGCCCTGATGGGTCTGCTGGCGGCCGTAATGGCCGCCTGTGGCGACGACGATGGGCCCGACCCCACTCCTACGCCGCCCCCGGCCACCCCCACTGCCGCTGCCAGCCCCGAGGCGGAACCGTCGACCATCGTGGAGATCGCAGTGGCCGACGGCCGCTTCGGGACGCTGGTGGCGGCCCTGGAGGCGGCGGATCTGGTGGAGGCGCTGGCAGGTGAGGGGCCGTTCACGGTCTTCGCGCCGACGGACGATGCCTTCGCCGCCCTGCCCGAGGGTACGGTCGAGGCGCTGCTGGAGGACATCCCGGCGCTCACGGACATCCTCCTCTACCACGTGGTCGCGGGAGACGTGAAAGCGGCCGATGTCGTGACCCTGGAGTCAGCGGAGACACTGCAGGGCGATTCGCTGACCATCTCGGTCGAAGGGGACGTGGTGCGCATCAACGGCGCTCAGGTCGTGATCGCGGACATCGAGGCGTCGAACGGCACCATCCACGTCATCGACGCGGTGTTGCTACCCCCCGCTCCTGAGGAGGCCGGCGCCGAGCCCACGGAAGCACCGGCGGAAGAGCCGACAGTGGAGCAGCCCGGCACGATTGTCGACCTCGCCGTCGCCGACGGCCGCTTCACGACCCTCGTGGCGGCGGTGCAAGCAGCAGACCTCATGGAGGCGCTCGCGGATGAGGGGCCGTTGACCGTCTTCGCACCGACGGACGACGCCTTCGCGGCTCTGCCTGAGGGGACGGTTGAAGCCCTGCTGGAGGACATCCCGGCGCTCACGGAGATCCTCCTCTACCACGTGGTCGCGGGAGACGTGAAGGCGGCCGACGTCGTGACCCTGGAGTCAGCGGAGACGCTGCAGGGCGGTTCGCTGAGCATCTCCGTCGAAGGGGACGTGGTACGCATCAACGGCGCTCAGGTCGTGATCGCGGACATCAAGGCTTCGAACGGCACCATCCACGTCATCGATGCGGTTCTGCTGCCGCCAGCGCCAGAAGAAGCGGGGGAGGCCGAGGCAGACGGCCCCGGCACGATCGTCGACATCGCCGTCGCCGACGGCCGCTTCACGACCCTCGTGGCGGCGGTGCAGGCCGCGGACCTGGCGGAGGCGCTCGCGGGTGAGGGGCCGTTGACCGTGTTCGCACCTACGGACGATGCATTCGCGGCGCTGCCCGAGGGCACGGTTGAGGCGCTGCTGGAGGACATCCCCTCGCTGACGGAGATACTCCTCTACCACGTGGTCGCGGGAGACGTGAAGGCGGCCGATGTCGTGACCCTGGAGGTGGCGGAGACGTTGCAAGGCGGTTCGCTGAGCATCTCCGTCGAAGGCGAGGTGGTGCGCATCAACGGCGCGCAGGTCGTGATCGCGGACATCGAGGCGTCGAACGGCACGATCCACGTGATCGATGCGGTCCTCCTGCCCCCGGCGGAGTGATCCCTCCTCCTGGATCAACAGCCGGGACACCCGGTTCGCGGGCGCTGCTCCCTCCAGCAGCGCCCGCGTTCCTCTGCGTTACTGGCCCGCCCTTACGATGGCTCGAAGGGGGAGCAGGGCGACGCGCGTGGGCAAGCAGGGAGCGCAGCAGTGGGCGTAGCGCGTAGCGGTGGGGCTGGCTGATCGGGCATGGGAACCGTAACCGATTTCGTCAGCAGTCCGCGGGGCAAGTGGGTCACGCTGCTGCTCTGGATCGTGGTCGCTGGAATCCTGGTTTCGCAGTTGCCGCAATTCGCGGACGTGTCCGAGAACGAGGCCGCGCTCTTCCTGCCCTCCGATGCCGAGTCGACGCGCGCCCTCGAGCTGGCCAGTGAACGCTTCCCCGCGACGGGCACTCCGACCTTGGTTGTTGTCCGCGAAGCGGGTGGGTTGAGCGAACCGACCTGGGCGGCCGTCGCTGAGATCGAGGCCTGGTTGGGGAGCCCCGAGGCTCCGTCCAACATCGGACAGGTGCTGGCGCCCCGGCCCGGGCAGGGACAGGCGTCCGGCCTCGTTTCCCCGGACGGCACGACGATGTACCTGCTGGTCGAAATCGCGGGAGAACCGGCCGAGCCCGAGTTTGCCGACGCCGTCGCCGCCATCCGTGACCGCGCCGAGCTGGCGGAGCTGCCCGGCGCCGAGATCGCCGTCGGCGGGCCCGGAGGCCTCATCGTTGACCTGGTCCAGGTCTTCTCGAGCATCGACTCCTTCCTCCTGACCGTCACCGTGCTCCTCGTCCTCGTATTGCTGGTCGCGATCTACCGGTCCCCCATCGTGGCGCTGATACCGCTGCTGGCGGTCGGGCTCGTCTTCCAGGTCGCGGGAGCGGTCGGCGCGGCTGTCGCGCAGCAGTTCGACCTGCCCATCTCCGGGCAGACCACCGGCATCATGACCGTCGTCCTGTTCGGCACCGGGACCGATTACGTGCTGTTCGTGTCCGCGCGCTTCCGCGAGGAGCTGACCCGGCACGCCGACAAGCACGAGGCGATGCGGCGCACGATGCGTGGCGTCGGCGGGGCGGTCGCCTCCGCCGGCGCGACCATCCTGATCGCCTCGGGCGTCCTGTTGCTGGCGACGCTCCGCTCCTACCAGTCGCTCGGTCCTGTGATCGCGATCGCGGTCGGGCTCATGATGCTGGCCGCGCTGACGCTGGTGCCGGCGCTGCTCACCATCGCCGGGCGACGCGCCTACTGGCCCAGACAACCGCGCCTCGATCCCCAGGCGGCCGCAGGCGAGGGCGGGGAACAGGCCTGGACGCGCAGCATCTACGGCCGAATCGGCGCGGTGGTGCTGCGACGGCCACGGGTCGCCCTGGCCGTCACCTCGGGTGTCCTGGCCCTCCTCATCCTCGGGTTGCTGGCCTTCCGCCCTACCTACGACCAGCTCGCGAGCCTGCCCGCCAACACCGAGTCCGTCAGTAGCTTCGAGCTGCTGCGCGGAGGCTTCCCCGCCGGGGAGCTGTCGCCCATGCGGATCTACGTCTCCCTGCCGCCCGGTGAGCAAGTGCTCAGTCCGGAGCGACTCGAGGCGTTCGACGCGCTCACTCTCGACCTCGCCGAGCACCCGGCAGTCGCAGATGTCTCAGGGCCGAGCCGGCCCTTCGGGACGGATGGCCCCCGGGGCGGGCCGCCCGGCGCCGCCGCGCGATTCGTGTCGCCCGATGGAGGCGCCGCGCGCCTGGAAGTCGTGCTGGTGGAGAACCCGTTCTCGGACGCGGCGCTCGATGTCGTGCCCGACCTGCGGGCACTGGCGCTTGAGGGTGCGATCGCGGCTGGTCTGGACCCGACGGCCGTCCTGATCGGCGGGGACACCGCCGAGGCGGCAGACACGCGAACCGCCGGCAACCGGGACTCGCTGGTCGTGCTCCCCCTGATCCTGCTGGCGATCGGCGTGGTGCTCGCACTCCTCCTCCGCTCTGTCATCGCGCCGCTCTACCTGGTGGCGACGATCGCGTTCACCTACTTCGCGACGCTGGGACTTGCGGTGCTCGTTTTCGTCCTCGGCTTCGACCACAGCGGTATCGGGCCCGCCGTCCCGTTCTACCTGTTCGTCTTCCTCAACGCGCTCAGCGTCGACTACAACATCTACCTGATGTCGCGCATCCGCGAGGAGGCGAGACAGGCGCCCCTCAGGGAGGCGATCGTGCGCGCCCTTTCCCGCACGGGCCCGGTCATCACCTCCGCCGGCCTGATCCTTGCCGGCACCTTCTCGGCGCTCATGACGCTGCCGCTGCAGGACCTCCTCCAGCTCGGCTTCGCCGTCGCCGCGGGTGTGCTCATCGACACCTTCATCACGCGCACGCTGATCGTGCCGGCCGTGGTTGCGCTCTTTGGCCACTGGAACTGGTGGCCGTCGCGACTCGCAGGCCGGGCCTGAGGCGCGACGGCGTGCCGGGGACCGGCTTCTGCCAGCAAGTCGACGACCCTAACGTGGAACGGGGCCTTCATGCCCATGACCGGGCGGCGTGAGAAAGGCGCTGTCGGAGGGCCGACTTGAGGCCATCGACAACTACGGCGGTGACTGCTTCGCCTGCGAGGAGGCCGCAGACGAGGAGTGCGGCGAGAAACTGCGAGCTGAACTGCTGCTGGGAGGACACCGTCGCCCGGCGCCATGCCTTGCTGGAGGCGCTGCGCCGCAAACCTGCACGTCCTCGGCGAGCTGGCCGTGCGCTACGAGGTCGAGACCGGCCCCGGGCGCGCGGACGCAGCCCCCGCCATCACCTGCGCAGAGGACGTTTACGCCCTGCTCGGGGCCGAGATGGCGCCCTCTGCCGTGCAGGTGCCGCCTCTCCCGGAGGAGCGGCTCTACCCGAAGGAGCGGGTCCTTGTGGACCTCGTCGCCGCTGAGCGGCTGGCGGGCCGGCGGGTGCTCGTCTACGCCACCCACACGGGCACGCACGACATCACCGGGCGCATGAAGGAGTTTCCTGGGCAGGCACGGCTTCCGGGTGCGGTCATGCAGGCCGACGCCGTGCCGCCTGAGCGCCGCGAGGCGTGGGTAGCAAAGCGCGTCGAGGAGGGGTCGATGTGCTCGTCTGCCACCCCCGGCTGGTGCAGAGTGGGCGCGGGAACGGGAGCGCGAGGCGTGCTGTCGGGGGCAGCCGGATAGGCGAAGGGAAGGAGGGGCGCCGCCTGCGCGGTGCCCCTCCCCTTCCGCACCCCAGTGTGCGGTCTCTCCTGCGTTAAGGCATAGCCGTAGCAGGCGGCCTGTGGATCGCAACCCGAGCTACTGAAGTCACCCGATTCGCAGGCCCAGTGCGGCGAGTGCGCGAATTACAGCGGGATCGTCGGGCTGGATCGCTCCGGTAATGAACGAACGCAGAGGTGGGGGCGTGCCCGACGAGGGTTCGAAGATGGCCCGGTTGGATGTCCCGTCGTCGAGACGTGACTGGTAGCGGATACCGGCGAGTGGCTCGACTCCCTCCGTGCGGCACTCGTAGACGAGCCGGGAGACCTCCTGCGTGAAGCCACGGGGAGCAGTGAGGCGAATCGCGGCTGCATCAATGTCCGGGAGCCCGTGATGGACGCCCCTGTAATCGCACCTCGGCACTGGTGGCTCTTTGAGGAATTCGCTCGCTAGATGGATTACAGCCTCTACACCATGAGGCAGGCGTCACGGCGCTCCTGGCGCATCGGCCAGACCGACCCGTCCAGGTCGTCTTCATGGCCTACCGCAACACCCTGCAGGCGGACGCGCTCAAGCTCGTGGCGAAGAAGCTGCAAAGCTCCCTCGCCGTCAAGGGCGAGCCGCCCGAGGACGGCCTCGACGCCTACGGGGACGAGGGTGACGACCTGATGCTCGCCCTGGCGCGCAAGATCGTCGGGGACGACGAGGACGCCGGTTCGGTCGAGTCGGTATTCGCCCAGGCCCAGCAGGTCGCGGCGGAAGCCGAGGCGCTGCTGGTCGACGAGGGCTGGCACGCTCCCGAGCCGGAGCCGGTGGCCGTTGCGACAGCGGTGGCGGCTGAGCCGGTCCCGTACGACGACGCGGGCGAGAAGCAGCGCTCGCTGTTCTCGTGGGCGGAGTTCATGGCGGACACGCCGGACGAGCCGCTACCGCGTCGTGGCCGTCGCCGCGACGCTCTCGCTCTTCGAGTGGGCGCGGGAACGAGAGCGCGAAGGTGTGCTGTCGGGAGCAGCCGGATAGGCATAGGAAGGGGGGAGGGGCACGCGCAGGCGGCGCCCTCCCCCCTTTCCCCACCCCTGTGTGCGACCTCTCTTGCGTTAAGGGGCAGGCGTAGGAGGTGGCTGTAAATCTCAGCCGAGCCACTGAGGTCACCCGATCTGCAGGCCCAGTACGGCGAGTGCGCGAGTGACATCGGGATCGTCAGGCCGGTCCGGTTCGGTACTGACCGCATGCCAGCCGCGGGCGTGTCCGCCACCGGGTCGAAGATGGCCCAGTTGGATGCGACGCCGTCCCAAGCTCTTTGCTGGCTCTCGAAGGCCCTGCTCGGCTTGGCCTAATCAAAGACCAGCGGCGCACAGCAGCTATTCGAAGAGGTTATCGAGTTCGCCGGCTACGGCTTTGGCCTGGGTCTGAGCCGGTTCGATCTCCGGAAGTCGACAGCCTGTCCAGGGGCGCCCGAGGTACTCGCAGTACAGCCGCCTACTCGAAGAAACGCAGTCAGGCCATGCACACTTGGCCTTTCCCTCGGCGGTCGTCTTGAACCGGATGCACAGCAGGTCGCCGTCCACGTCCCCGAACATCTTGACCAGGTAGAACTCGTCCGGGCGGTGGTAGAGGTGCACCTTGTGACACTCCAGCAGGTTCACAACCTCGGAGATCCAAACGGGAACCCCACCCATGAACGACCCGTAGTCAGTTCCCTTTCCCATGGGGTTCTCAGCGTGGAGGATATTGCCCAGCCGCCCGTAGACCTCCATCAGCCTAGCCTCGTCCACGAACCCGCCGGTGCGACCCGCCGGCTCCTCTCCTAGGACGGCCCCCTCCACATCTAGCGGCGTTGGGTAGAAGTTCGCGTGGAGGCGTTTCAGCTCCCTGAGTTTCTTGCTCATGTCTTGGGAGCTTTGGAGCTCCTTCCTTGACCTCCGCCACACGTCCTTGTTGGATACCAGCGAGCTGAACACGACAAGTTCGAGCAGCACCCGGAGCTGGAGGCAGATCGACTCCACACGGGTTCGACCGCTGATTCCCGGCATGTCCAGTAGCTGACCAATCGACTCTAGCCTCGACTTGACCTCTTCCATCAAGGCGCAGTACTGGCCGATATCAAGGCCTTCCGCCTGCTTCTTCTCCCAGCCACAGTCTGGGCAGACGATCTTCCACCCCCAGTCGGCAAGGCTCCTGCCCTGAAGCTCCAACGCTTCCTCACCACACTGGGGACAGGCGGTGTATTCCTGGCCATCCACTCCCTTGGCCGGCCCGCCCCCATCGAAGTCCAAGCTCTTTGCCGCATCGCCAAACTCAGGTATCTCCCCGCACTCGGGGCATGGGTCCGTGGGCTGCACACCTTCGATCATGAATGCAAGCGCCGCTTCCTGATGCCCGAGTGCAGCACAGCTCATCGCACGACCTGGTAGGCGACCACCCCAACGTCCTCAGGACTCAACTCGTAACTCTCGGCCTCCGAGACCTCTACCGGCTGTAGGCCGAACTCATCGAGGACTTTCCGCGCGATCTCTTCTGCGGTGTCAAGGGCGGGCCTGTCGGCAGCCTCGAACTCCCGTCGTACCTGCGCGAGTGCTCGCTGCACGGCTCGGTCCCTGGGAACGGCCAGCGCCTCGTCGGCTCGGCTGAACTCATCCCGGAGCGGTAGCGACGGGTCTCGTAGGCGCTCCAGCGCCCACCGCTGGCTTGCTGGCAGGGCCACCGCCCCTGCCAGAGGATCGCGAGCCTCGTTGTGAACGCGGCAGATGTCTTCGACAGCGCGGTTCCACAGTGCGTCGAGGTCGAGGCCGTCCGGCAGGTCTTGACCCGGCGCATCACCCGGGTCAGCCGTCCTGAGGAGGAGAAGCTCCTGCCGCAACACCTCGTCACTGGCCGTCACCGCGCGCCAGTGACGCTTCCCGCGCCTATCACGCGCGGCGAAGACGACGGCAGGCAGCTCCACGTTCGGCGTCCCGGAGTGTCGTGCGAAGACGGCGCCCACTCCCCACGGCATCTGCTCAAGCCGGGGATGGCTCCTTCGCGCTGGGCGCGAAGGAGCTGGAGCCGATACTCCTCGCCTGCCGAGGACCCCGACTCACCTCCCTCGCCCTCACCTACAAGTGTGTCGTCGCCCTCAGAAAGGCGGTTGGCGAAGCCCTGCAAGTCGGCGTAGATCCGCTCCTCGCTCGCGAGCGCTACCAGGACCTGGGACTCCATGCCCACGGAGGCGTTGGCGGCCTGAATCTTCTCCACGATGCGCGCCTCGAGCCTGAGGATCGCCTCCAGCTCGCCGGCTACCGGTAGCAGCGTGTGGAGGTGCACCTCCTCGTGCTCGCTCTTCAACCGGATCACACGCCCGTTCCGCTGAACGACTCGCTGCGGGTTCCAGGGCATGTCGTACGAAACCACCGCCTGGGCCTCCTGAAGGTTCTGCCCCTCCGAAAGCACGTCCGTCGCTATAAGCAGGTCCGCCTCGTCGCCTACCGCCGCTCGTGGTTGTAGGCCCATCGACCGGGGGCAGAACCGTCTCAACACTTCTTCCCGATCCCCGCTCTCCCCTTCGTCACCGAGGACGGTGACCATCGGCCTGCCACCGCGGGCATCGCTGTCCGGTGCGAGCTGTTCTCTCAGGTAACGGGCTGTGTCGGCATAGCTCGTGAAAACGGCCATCTTCCGGGCCTTCGACTCCCGAAGAACCTCGACAAGTGCTGCCAGCTTCGGGTCGGGCTCCGAGGCCAACTGTTTAAGGGGGGATTGCACACTTGAAGTGTGCAATCCCCGTTGAATCGTGTCTTCTGCATTCACGCCTGGGTACTCCTGCTGTTGAATGTCGCAGACTGCGACGGGGACACCTCCTAAGTGCCCCTGCAGCGCGATTGCGTCTGGGTGTGCTACTCCATCGAATTGCTTACCTGAAAGCAGGGCGTCGCGTCAGCGCAGAGCTAGCCGGAGGCGAGGAAGAGATCTAGCGTTGGATATGGACAGCCCCACGCAGGCGCGGTATGCGCTTCATGGCGTCGCACCGCCGCGACGATACTCTAGACTGGATGGACACACGGGGAGGAGAACACGATGACGACCCGCCGGCCTGCTGAGGAGATTGCCCGTCTCGGCAATCGGATCTACGAGCGCGACATCCGGCACGAGGTAGAGGACGCCCACGACGGAGACTTCGTCGCGATCGATGTTGAAACCGGAAGCTGGGCCATCGCTGGGAGCGAGCTTGAGGCAGGGGAGCATCTGCGGGAGCTTCAGCCGGGAACAATCAATGTCTGGCTGCTGCGGGTCGGCTACCGCGCGATAGCCAGCATCGGAGGCGGCTCCCTCCGGAGAAGCGGGTGATGGAAGGCTCTGTCAACACGACCCTTGAGTCGGTCGTCGCTCTCAACCTCCGCGGCCCGGCAGGCCAGGCCCGGTCCGTGGACGCGGTCGTGGACACCGGTTTCAGTCGGTTTCTGACGCTGCCACCGTCGGTCGTCACAGAGTTGGAATTGCCCTTCGCCGGTGCACGCCTGGTGATTCTTGCTGACGGTAGCGAAGTTGCACTCGATGCATACGCGGTGACGGTACTGTGGGATGGCCGGCCGAGGGAGATCGTCGCCTACGCAGCAGACACGACGCCCCTCCTCGGGATGTCCATGCTCGAAAGGCACAGCCTGTACATGGAAGTTGAGAGCGGTGGGCGCGTCGTCATCGAGATCCTCTGACGTCGACGGAGTGGCCGAACCCGGAACACCTCGCACCCTAACCCCCGCCGCCCGGGCGTTTTCGCGTGTGTTCAGGCCTGTGCAGCTCATCCTCGCCGACGAGCGGCCCCTCGGGATTGAGCCAGCCCTCGCGTAGCTCGTTCAGCCGCCGGGCGGCCTCGCCGATGGCCTCGACGAGGGGGCTGCCGGCAGACTCGTCACCGGGTGGCCAGGGGTTGATGTCGACGTCGATCCTGCCGCCCTGACCCAAGGCTCCCCGGCCCTTGATATTTTGTCGAATAACCCAGTCTTATGCTAGGGGTTGGCCGTATGATCCTCAAGGAGGACGCCTTCGAGGTCGGCGCGCCCCGGCTCTGGTCAGTCAAGCCCGATGAACCGGGGCCCGTCTCCCTGGTGTCGACAGGTAAAGCAGGCTCGGAGGATCAAGAGCGTCGGGTCAACTCGCGTTTTGACGCCTAGGCAAAGCGGCCACGCCTACTCCCGCAGCAGCGCCCAGACGTGTAGAGCGTCGGCGTCGTTAGAGCAGGAGCTTAAGCTCGCAGTAGTAGCTGTGGATCCCAAAGCAAGCATCGAGTGCCTACAACTCCACGGCCCACTCAAAACGTTCGTAGTACAGTCCCGTCGATGCACCAAGGCTAGGCCGAGGGTAGCACCCCTTGAGGCACGTAGGGCCGGGGGCCTTAGTCAGCCAGCTTGTTCATGGCGTCGCGGAGCCGATCGCACCACTCGATAATCTGCTGTGCTGCCTCGGTGCACTCCTCGTCACTAAGCGTGCTCACGGAGACTCTGATGCGCGGGTGCTTGGTGTGGAGTTGGTCCCAGCGCTGCCGCCGGAGCTGCTCGATCTCGTCGACGAGCCAATCAGGAGCTGCACAGCCAGTGCGAACGAGGACCTCAATTTCGCTACAGCGCCCCCAGGCATGCTCCAGCCGGTCCCGAGGGCTCCCTGGTCCGATGAGATAATCACGAGCTTCGCGCAGTGCCCGCCAGACCCGGTGATAGTCTGGGCCGTCTGGGTTACGCATGTTCGGAACGCCTCCAGTGTCGGTGCACGCGCTCGAGTTCGCGTGTCCAGTAGCGGTCGTCGTCGTTGCCGCTGTGCAGGGCGAACTCCCGGGCGAGCGTGAAAAAGCCCGTGCCGTGCCGGTTCCGGCCCTTCAGCACCACGCCAGCCGAGAGTAGCGAGCGCCCTTTGCGGTGTCACGCCTGCTGATCTGGTCGAGGTGTTCTGTCGTAATACCAAGCTCCTGGTATCCGCTGTTTGAACTGACCATATCACGTGCCCTCTATTCTCCCCCTTCCTTGACAGAACCGCCCCAAGCGCCCGACGAGACCATGGCCGAGCAGGAGGGGACTTCGACGCGGACACGCGCTGGGCACTCGCCTGGTTCGGACAAGCCGCCTTTGCAGAGGGCGAGTTCGGCGTGGCCGAGACTCTCGAGAGGCAAGGTCACCATCGTCCCGAGCAGGGTCGACGCGGGCATCCTCGCGTCGAGCGCTGGCAAGGTTCCTCCTGCTGCGTCCCGATGAGCTGGCCGAGGACTGGAACTCCCAGGCGGAACCGCGGCTCCCGCGTGGGAGTCGGTGTTGCGCTATGCGCAGGAGGTTCTTCAAGTCGCCGGACAGATGGCGCGTGTTGCGAGGTCACGCCCCAGGGGCAGGCCGTTCACGAAGGAGGACGTCGGAGCGGTGCGTCTGCTTGTTCTTCGACAACGGTGAACTCGTTTACCGCGAGCCAGCCGTTGGCCGAAGGAAGGTCGAAGTCGACGGCCTGCGCCTGCGCCTGCGCCTGCGCCTGCGCCCCGAGGATGGAGCCCTCCGCCGTCCTCTACTCCACCTCGACGGCCCAGACAAGCATGCGGTGGAAGGCGCTCTTGAGGACACCAGCGGGGGGGGCGGGGATCAAGGAAGCGAGGTCGTCGCGCAGGCGGCGCTCCAGCCTGTCCGTAGTCGTCGCGCTCCGCGGCAGCGGTGCCGGGCTCGCTGTCGGGCCGTGGGCGGTCTGCCGCCGCTCTCGCGCAGCCAGTCGAGGGCGGCCTCCTCTGCCACGGCCTCGGTGATGCCTGTCATGCGGCCCTAGGCCAGCATCGGGCGTTCACCCCGGGGTTCCGGGACGGGGTCGCCGAACTCCCGCGCGGTGTCGGAGACTTGGTCCTGCGGCTGGAGGGAGCCTTAGACATGCTTCCCGGCAACACCGAGGTCTGGTAGGCCCGCCTCATCAAACCAGAAAGCTACCTGTCTAGACTTGCTACCCGGCTCACTTGGTGGAACCGGTTGGCCTCAGTTTCAAGGGAACCTTCTTTCACCAGCGCCGCGAGCTTGAGTATCCCTCCCTTGCCGAGTGTGTGGATACTCTCGAACGGGAAGAGTGGGCCAAGCTGGGCCCCGACCACAACACGCACTAGCGGCTCTACCAGCAGCACCGGCGCAGCATGCGCACGCTGTGCCGGCGCATCGTAGGACGGGAACTGCCGTACCTGAGAGGACCCCGGCCCAACACACGGACTGCACCTGCAGGGAAAAGGCATGGCCAACGGCGAGGAGACACTTGTAGACGGCGAGTGCACGGGGGCGCCGAGCGGCAAGCTGCTGGGCCACGGCACGGCCTAGCGCGAACCCTCACCGGCAACGCACCATCGCGGGGCGCCTTTGGGCGCCCCGCCTTGTTGTGCGCTACCGTGAATGGTGGCGGCAGGCGGGTGGATCGGCTTCCCATGGTGTACCGCCCCCTCCGCTACTCCTGGGTTGCTGCCCGCTCCTGGTTGAGGGCGAGGAGGCGGGCGAGGACTTCGTCGTCGCTGAGGTTGGGGGGCCAGCCGTAGGCGTTGAAGACGGCCTCGTCGAGGTTGCGGTGGGCGGTGTCGAGCCAGGCGGGACGCTCGTTGTAGAGGTTGGTGAGGGTGCGCCGCTTCAGTTCGTCCTCGCCGACGAGCGGCCCCTCGGGGTTGAGCCAGCCCTCGCGCAGCTCGTTCAGCCGCCGGGCGGCCTCGGCGATGGCCTCGACAAGAGGGCTGTCGGCGGGTTCGTCGCCGGGCGGCCACGGTAGGGGGAAGGTCTGGAATGAGGTGGTCGGCGTGTAGCGGAAACCGCTCTCCTTTTCCCTCAGTTGCGTCCCTTGAGCAAGAGCCCAGAGCTCATGGGCGCGGGAGTGCAGCACCCCGAAGAAGTAGTCGTCCTCACGGGCGAAGGCAACAAGCGTGACGCCAGGGAGTTCGCCTGCTTTGAGCCACGCGAACAGGCGATGTTTTGCAGTTATTACTGTCGCGAGGTACCGCGGAAAGGGCCTGAGCGCCTTTCGCATCCCCGGCCGAGCCTCCGCGTGAATCCACCAGCGCTCTCGGTACACCTCACGTTTGTTGTGCGCCCTAAACGGTTGGACGTATGTGGCGACATGCGCAAACGGAGCCTCGTAAAGTTCCGCCTCCTCCCGAGACGTGCTCAGGGGGAAGTCGACTATCCACATGTTACGCCGACGTCCAGTGAGGTCATCGCCGTTCACCCAGGGGCGTATCACATCCGAATTCTTGCGTCCGTCCGGGTTCGGAGAGCGGAGAAGCGGTTCAGCCTCTGCCGCGCTGATGTCAAAGGGTCCGACCTTGCCAATACCCTGAAACGCAATGTTGCGGTTCTCACGAAGGGGCTGTGCCAGGGTGAAGTTGATGCCAGTTGTGAGATTTGCGTTGATGCCCTCAACAAGCCGTCCATCGAGCGTCCTTTGGGTTTCCGTTCCATCATCGAACCCGACCATCGAGACCTGAACGGCCGCGCCATCGAGCATCCACTTGCGGTCGGACTCGGCGAAGAAGATGCTTCCCGACTCTCCGATGCGTGCCAGCGTCTCCCGGCTCGCGCCGCCACGAATACCCTGTGTGGCCAGCAATCCGACGCGCTTCGCCCTCCTGTCCTGCACCATCTGCCGGCCCTTCTCGTGCCAGTAGCAGCAGAGGTCGGCGGCGTGGGCTACGCGCCCTTCCCACACGTCGTGCAGCGCATCGACGTACGGGTCCCCGAGTTCCTTGCGCATCTTCCCTGCGCGGGTGCCGAGGAATGGGGGGTTGCCGACGATGACGTCGGCGGCGGGCCACTCCGGTTCGCGGGGACCGGCGGGGTGGGTGAGGTCGACGATAGCGTCCATGAGGGTTACCTGGTCGAGTTTCTGGAGGATGGGTTCCTCGTTGTCGAGGGGGATGATGTTGCGCTGCTTCCACTGGAGGTAGCCGATCCAGATGACGATGGCGGCGAGCTCGTGGGCGTAGGGGTTCTTCTCGATGCCAAGCAGCTGGCGGGGGTGGACGCGGGGCTCGAAACGAACGCCCTGCAGGCCCGCCCAGGCGATCGCTTCCTTCTCCAGGCCCTTCAGCAGGGCCAGCGAGACGTAGAGGAAGTTGCCTGAGCCGCAGGCGGGGTCGAGCACCGTCACCTCCGTGAGGCGGTCGAGGTAGGGCGCGACGTGCTCGCGGATGCGGTCCTGCTGCGTCTCCTCCGTGGCGTTGCGGAGTTGGGCCTGGTAACGCGCCTCGGTCGCGGCCTCGCGCGCGGTCTCCCACTCGCGGCGGAGGGGCGCCATGAGCACCGGCTCGACGAGCGTCTCGATGTCGCCCCGCGAGGTGTAGTGCGCGCCGAGGGCCGCGCGCGACGCCTTGTCGAGGATGCGCTCGAAGAGGGTCCCGAAAATGGCGGGTTCGACGTCCGCCCAGCTCAGTTCATCGAGCTTCTGGAGTGTCAGTATCTCGCTGGTCGTGAGGTCGTCGGGCACGTCGTCGTCAGTGAAGAGGTCGCCATTGATCCAGGGGATGGTCTGGGCGCCGTAGCGCCCACCGCTCTCCATCGTGCGGAAGAGGTCGGCGAGGGCCTCGCGGAACTGGCCCGCGTTCTCCGCCTGTGCCCGCAGCAGGTCGGAGAAGGCTCCGCGCGGGAGCAGCCCGATGTCCGACGCGAACATGCAGAAGACGACGCGGGAGACGAACCGCGCGATACCCATGTCGTCGGTGTTGCCCCAGCGGCGCAGCTCTGCGACGACGCTCTCGAAGAGGCGGGCCGCCTCGGCGGTGATCTGCTCGGTCGTGCGGGTGGGCTTCAGTCGCTCGGGTTCCTCCCAGAGCGCCTTGAGCACCTGCAGAGCAGTGAGGCTCTCGGCGCCGGATGCGCGTTCACCCCGAGTCGTCACCACGCCCACGGGCTCGTCCGAGGTCAGGTGCGTGAGGTCGAACTCGTAGGTCCACGACTCGAAGCCGGTCCACTTGGTGTGCACCTCGAAGCGTTCGAGGTCGCAGACGACGAGGAGGGGCGGCTGGCCCAGTGCTTCGTGGTAGTCGAGGAGCTGTTTGTAGGCGGCCCGCAGGTCTTTCCGTTTGCCCTTGTACTCCCAGCCGAAGTGGTCCTTGAGCCAGACATCGGCGAAGCCGTCGCCCGCGCTCGTGCGTTCGGCCCCCTTCTCGAAGGCGTAGAAGTCGCCGGTAGGGTCGGCCTCGTTCGGGCCGGCCTCACCAACGAGCGCACAGAGATTCAGAAAGTGGTCCTGGGAGGCTGCGCGCTCCGTGCGCTCCGAAGCGATCCACTTGCGCGCGAACTGGGCGGCGTCCACAGCGTGATTCTAGCCGACTGGCCTCGCGGTGCCCTCCCACTTCCACGCCTGTCAATCGGGCAGAAACCAACCGTCGTCGACGGGCGCGGTCCCCTGCTCCACTACGCCTTCGGACCGGGATCACCCTGACCGACTTACAAGTTCCGGTAGGTGCGCTCGTCCCGCCTCGCGACTCGCAGCACCATCAAGCGGTGCGCCGCCTCGTCGGCCTCGTAGATGACGCGGAATCGACCGACCCTGACGCGCCACACCGCGGCGAAACCCGTGAGCTTCTTGCTGCCTACTGGACGAGGGTCAGTGGCCAGGCTACGAAGCGTGTCCCGAATCCGCCGGGCATCATGCGGGGCAAGCCTTCGTGCCTGACGCTGTGCGGCCGGTGCCAACTCAACCCGATACGCCTCCGGCAATCAGGTCCGATCTCCCAGCAGCCGGTCGAAGAACGCCTCGAATTCGGCTCCGCCGTGTTCAGCGGCTTCGGCCCTGGATTGAGCAATCGCAGCATGGTCAGCGTCATCCAATGCGGCATCTGCCAGCCACGACTCGATAGCCTCGCTAAGCAACTCCTGGATCGACCGCCCATTGCGTTCTGCCACCGCTTCAAGTGCGCCGTACAAGCCATCACTCACAGTCATTGTCTTCATGCCGACTCCCCAGCAACGAGCAGCCTCGCCGGTCTCGGATAGTGGGGGCACCTTCCGCGCTTTGCCCCACAGCGGCGAGCGTAACACATCCAAATTTCGTCGCGCGCTCACCGGTCGCCGTTCGGGGGAGCGCGCGATTCCCCTTTGCCCTGTCCTCCGCATCGGACACTCTGCAGAAGGAGAGGCAAGTTGGTTCCAGAGTTGGTGAACGGGTACCCCAGGTGACCGTGCCCCTCAAGGGTCTGAAGTTGAGGCTTCCGCCCATGCTGGTCCACTCCCCACGCCGCAAAACGCTGGTCGCCTTTGAGGACTATATCCCCGGCTCGGCAGAAAGAATCCTGACAGTGGCGGAGAGTGAACAGCAGCACCGTCACGTGATCGATTTCACCCACCTAGAGCTGGCCCGTGAGAGTCGGAAACTTGGGGGTTATCAAGACAACTTGATGGCCTCTCGGCAGCGGCCTAGAGTGGCGGCCTGCAACGCACCAAGCCAGGGCCCCAACCGACCGACGGCGAGTACGTGTGCCACGGCATCACCTGGGCGACAGGAGATCCTCGGCTCCTGCTGGCCCCGCTGCCGGACGGGCCGCTAGTTTACGCCAAGATCATGAACCAGCGACTCGGCTTTGCGGTTGATACCGGGCCGGTGGTGCACCGGCCGGTATCAGTTCGCCGACACTGTGCGCGTCGAGGCCCTCGCGTGCCCCGACCGAGCAGTACGGCCAGTGCGCCCGGTGCTTCCACCAGGACGAGTTCCGCTTCGCCCACCAGTTCCACCAGGACGGCAACGTCCCCGAGGCCTTGCGCCAATACATGGACCAGCCGCACTGGCTCTACCTCGCCACTTTCGCCGACGGCGCCACCAAGGTCGGCACAGCAGCGGAACCACGCAGGCAATCGCGTCTCGATGAGCAGGGCGCCCTGATCGCCACCTACCTGACCAAGTGTCCTGAAGGCCGGGCCGTACGCCACCTCGAAAACGCCCTCACCCGCGGCCTGCAGATGCCCCAGACCGTCCGGGCCTCAACCAAGCTCAAGGCGCTGGCAACCCCGACCGACCTGTCCGCCGCGATCGCGACCCACGAACACCACGTTGCCCGCGCCGCTGACGCGCTCACCACCATGGGCATCTCGGCGATGCTGGAGGAGTGGACGCCTCCCGCCGAAGGCGAGTGTATGCGCGTTGCCGAAGGCGTACGGATGCTGTATCCACACGACCTGCGCGATGGCGAGCACGGCTTCACCGTCGTCTCGTGCGTCGGCGCCCAGGTGCTGGCCGTCCTGGACGGTGACTTCGAGGTGAACCACGTGCTCGACCTCGACACCCTCAAGGGGCGTCGCATCACGCTCGGCCCGTTCACGTCGCCCGCCGCGGCCTTCCAGAACTCTCTCTTCTGATCGCCCCCCCGCGTGGCCCGTCGTGTCCGTCTGCCAAGAGCGCGGCCCGCACCCTGAATTGAGGTATCCATGATGGCCCCCCTGGACGCCCTTCTCGGCTGGGACGAGGACAGCACCGCAGAGGCGTACGCCGCCTTCACCCGTGACTTTCCCCATGTACGCGCCCACCAGCCGAGACCTTGCCGGCTGCGCTGAGCTCACCGGAGGCAGTTAGTGTCTCGAGTCAGGAATGCGCTCTAGATAACCGGCGAGGTTGTCCAGGATCTGGTCCGCGGTCTTGTGCCAGATGAAGGGGCGCGGATTCTCGTGCCAGCTGGCGACCCACATCTCCACTGAGCGGATCAAGTCAGGGACGCTGTGGTGCGAAGACACGGGGAATGGTCAGTCGGGGGCCGGTGCCCGGTTTCTGGTGCGCGAGCTATGGGTGATGCGTCCAAAATCCCACCGGTAGCCCAACGTGAACACCACTGCGGATGAGGGCGGCCTCGAGTAGGTCGCAAGGTAAGTCGCGGGTGTGAAAGAGGCGCCAAACAGCTATTGCCTACGACCAGACAACAAATCTTGATCATAATGGCTATTTTCGAGTCGTCCTGTCGGTCAGAGTGAACGACGTTTACCTGCGAATAGTACTTACTGTGGACAAAGGGCGAGAACTCTCGATAGAAGGCCCCCATCCCAAGGGCACTTTCAACCATTTTGGTATTCCCGGGGACAATGTTCTTGAGGTTTCTCA
This sequence comes from Tepidiformaceae bacterium, assembly GCA_965214395.1. GTDB lineage: Bacteria > Chloroflexota > Dehalococcoidia > Tepidiformales > Tepidiformaceae > UBA2991. The sequence continues at coordinate 1,717,779 of OZ243954.1, read as the reverse complement.
CGGTGAGCCCACAGAGCGAGGCCTCCTTCTGGATGTCCTCGTAGTACCTGTCGTGGACGGGCTTCTACGCCTTCCTCTTGAGGGCTTGAAGGTCATCGAGGCGAAGAGCCAGGCTTCTTTTCGTCCTCTGGGCAGGAGTGAGGTGCTGGTCTCGAAGCCAAGCCACGCGGGCGGAGGCTTCGAGCGATGCGCGCCCCACTACCCACGGTGCGATCGCCATGTCGAGAACCCGATCGAGCGCAAGCATGTGGTGTCCGGCGGCCTCGACTCCAGACCAGGCAAACTCACCTTCCCTGGAGGAGTCAAATGCCTGCCTGCCTATTCCCCCCATCCTCAAGCGGGTCGCCTCTGGAAGTATGCGCATCTCCATCTCGACAGGCAGTGACCGGAGTGCACGTCTCATCTCGCCAAGCCGTTTGCTGTCGGGACGGTCGGGCAGACTAGTGACCTCTACCACTCAATCCTCCGAGGCACTGACCCTGATGGCAGATAGCATAGGGTAGGCGGCGGTTGCGGTTAAAATAAGAGGGCTTGACGGCGACTGGGGCGCCTAGTGGCATAGATTCGCCCGACAAAACCAGCGCTGGTCACTCAGATTGATGCGCTCACTGTTTTCCTGGGCTGAGGTGCGAAACTGCTGGGACCGAGGCGACTGGCATGGTTCCCAAGGCTACAGGGATAAGGCCCAGCGGAAAGTTCGCAGTACAGCCAGCGCAGGCCCACCAGACTGGACAAAATCGAGAACCTTCGCTCTGAGGTTCCGTTTGGCCACGTAGCCGCAGTACCTCTCACCGCATCGTTCGCGGCGGGCGAAGGGGCCTCTACTCGGCCGTCAGATTGGAGCGGTAGACATCGAACTGCCGATGGAACTCGTCCAGGGAGAGTCCGAAGGCCTGCTCGAATGCTGACGCCGCAGTCACAACCTGCGACGGGAGGCCAAGTGTTCCCTGCGGGAGGAGCCTGAAGTAGTCAAACAGGGCTACCTCTCCACTTCTCCTAATCAGCCAATCCACCGCCACGATGCTGAGCGCCAGTCGTTCCTCGCCTGCTGTCGCCTCCCAGTCATCTTTCGTGGTCAGTTGTCCGAGCGGAACGGTCGACTGCTCCACCACCGCCCTGTGCCGGGCGAACGCACTATCAAGTGTCGCACCTGTGGTGGCGGCGTAGGCAAGCGCGACGTATGCCCCTGCGCCCGCCTCCAACCACAGCGGAGGCAGGTCCAGCTGTTCCTTCGCCTCAAGCAGCACCCGCAGGTGGGAGTTGATGTACACGCTGTGGTGGAGCAACTGGCCACAGGTGGTTACGTGAACCACCCAGCCTGTCGCGCCGCTTGTGCAGGAGGGAGCCCAGGGCAGGGGCAGTGAGTGACGCCGCACTCGATCGTCCCACCAGAGGTTCTGCGAGAGCCGACGGTGGTGATCCGCAACGCTCTCCCAGTCCGCTCCGATGTAGACGGAGTACTCGGTGGCCTCGGCGCCGAAGCGCTGGATAAGGAATGCATGCACCTGGTCCATTTCGGCTTGTATTTCGGAACGGACACGGTCCGGGACGTTCCCAACAAAGACCGCGACTGGCGTCACGGCATCGTCGGTCACGTGGGGTAGCGGCGGCGCTACACTCATTCGGTGTTCCTTGAACCGCTCGTAGAACTCGTCGATGGTCAGGCCGAAGGCTGCCGCGAATGCCTCTTCCCAGCTGTCATGGTCGGGCAGCAGGCGGTAGTACTGGAGTAGAGAGCGCTCACCCGCGTGACCGACGAGCCAGTCGGCGGCAAGGAAGCCGAGGTGGTAGTTGAGACGGACTTCGTCTGCCAGCTCAGTTTCTCTGATGCTGGCTACATGTGATGCCCCGGCGGGCGCTATGTCGCGACGGAACTCCAAGTCTCCGTCATACGCTTCCTCCGCGTAGGTTGCCGAGCCCTCGACCAGCCAAACCGGACCCCTGAAGCGGTCTCCCGCGAGATAGGACTGGGTAACATGGAAGTACTCGTGGGCGGCGTCCCAAAAGGACAATGTCGTTGCCATGAAGCCGGGGATTGCCCAACCAGGATCATCGCTGCCGACGGAGACGGTGAATCCGTTCGCACCTGCTCCGAAGCGCTCGGCAACGAAAGTCATGACAGCTGCCATCTCCTGTTGGATTTCCGATTGGCGCTCGGCGGAGATGCCGTCGGCGAACAGCCACTCGATATCAGGGCTCGCTGGCACCTGCTCCGCCAGCGGTACTTCCACACGGACAGCACTACTCTGGTGAAAGCGGCCCGATGCGCTCGTGCGCGACATGTCGAGTGCGCGGTCCCACGTCACCCAGCGGCCCCCTTCTGGTCACGTACTGAGATAGAGCAGCGAAGGATTCGAGGTGGACCGCCACACCGTCACCTCGACAGCCGCCTTCGCACCGTCCGCCAGCGGTACCTCCACACGGACAGCACTACTCTGGTGAAAGTGGCCCGACGCGCTCGTGCGCGACATGTCGAGTGCGCGGTCCCACGTCACCCAGCGGCCCCCTTCCGGTCGCGTACTGAGATAGAGCAGCGAAGGATTCGTGGTGGACCGCCACACCGTCACCTCGATAGCGGCGCTGGCAATATCTGCGGCTGAGAGCTCTTGCGCCTGTGACTGCTCCGCCGTCAACCCCGCCACAGCAAGCACCGCCGCCAGACCGAGGGCCAGCCAACGGCGGCTCACGGCGATACCCGCGCGGGGCTGCTCCGGCTCACGCCGACAGGTCATGTCCCATCAGCCTGCACGGATCCTTCCGACATCCGCAACATCGCTCGCCTGGCCGTGCTCGCCGCCGGGTTCATGCTGCTGGCTGTGTTGATCCACCTCCTCTGGGAGCGCGGCTCGGGTGCGGAGACCGAGGCCCAGCCAGCTCCCTGAACCCGGCGCAGGGGCTATTCCGGCTCTCGTGGCCGTCGCTCGACCGGTGTTCTCACGCATCTGACCGCCAATTTGGGGTTCCCTCCGACGGAACTCTTAGCGTTTTCCGCTGGAATACGGGCTTCATCCCCAATTTCCGCCGGACACGTCCGGTAGGGGTGTTTTTCCCTTGACCCAACTGCGTTTTCAGGGAGTTCCGTCTTTCGGAACCTACGTCGTTTCCCTGTACACGCCCATGACACCGTTCGCGATTTGACAGCCTAGTGTCCTGAGTCGCGAGTACGATGATGCAAGCGGGGCGGGGGTCGCCGACTGGAACGGGCCCCGAGGCCCTACATCTGAAACAAGACCGCCGACCCAGATCGTTTACGGCCTTACCGGATGTCCCAATCGAATTCACAATTCAGGACACTAGAGTGGTGAGAGGCTCCGTTGGCCCCGGTGTGAAATGGGCTTCTCCCGCCACACGCTCTGCGGTTCCTCGATCGTGGCCAGGTAGGTCGCGCCGCCCGGGGCCGTGATCGAGACAGTGAATGCACCCGGCGCGGGACGGATCCGATAGGATTGTTACGGCGCGGGAGCGAGAGCGATGACGACCACAACGACAACCGAGGCGAAGCTGCTGACCGCTGACGACCTCCTGCGGCTCGAAGCTGAGGGCGTGCGCGGCGAACTTATCCGGGGGGTGCTCTGCGGGACCATGGCGGCAGGACAGGAACACGGCGAGATCGCGATGCGGCTTGGGGCTGCGCTGCTCGGCTTCATCGAGCCGCGCGGCCTCGGCCGCGTGATGGGCTCAGATTCGGGGGTCTGGCTGGAGCGCGACCCCGACACGGTGCGCGAACCCGATATTGCGTTCTTCTCCGGAGAGAAGGTTCCACTTGACAGGCGCATCACTGGCTACGCTGAGGTGGTCCCTGATCTTGTGGTCGAGGTCGCCTCCCCGAGCGACAGCAACCGCGAGGTGCACGACAAGGCGCACATGTGGCTCAACCACGGCGTGCGCCTTGTCTGGGTCGTGCAGCCGGAGACGCGCACGGTCGATGTCTACCGGGCCGACGAGCCAATCGCGACGCTCGGCGAACAGGACGCCCTCGACGGACTGGACGTGTTGCCCGGTTTCACCTGCGACGTGAGCGCTGTCTTCGGTCCCCCAGGCTGGGAGGAGCGTCCTAGCGCGGAGCAATCCCAAGCGTGAGCGGCGTCTACCGTGACGTGATAGACCTTGAGGGTGGCCTTTCTGTCGCCCTCACAGGCTCGCAATGCGACTCGCTCGATGACCACGTTGTGTCATACCGGGGGGGGGGGGGGGCTGTCATGCGAATTGGGGGCACTCCCTGGCCCCGGCAAGGCTAACCGGCGCAGTCCCCGGCGCGTTGGCTGCGTGAAACCGGGACGACTTGGGCGTCCTTCGCAACGGCTGCTTGGAGTCGGTGCGGGCGTCATCGCAGTGTTGTTCATGGCCCTCGGTCTCGGCGTTTCCGAACCTGCCGCGGCACAAAGCGGATGGCATGAGCTCCGTGTCGCCGTGGCCGACGAGGATGGGAGGTCAGTGGGGAACCTCTGGGTGGGCGCCTTCGTCCACCAGGACAGCCCGGGGGTCTATCAAGCAGCGCTCACAGGCGCAGATGGAGTCGTTCGGTTCCGGCTCGTGGAGGGGACGTACCACCTCCACGTCTTGACGGACAGGTTCAGCGAGTGCACGGTCGCCGGGCAGCCGAACCCGGAGCGACGGCTGAACGCCGTGTTTCCCGCTGCGCCGGGCGGGTCAAGCGAGATTCGCATCACGCTGGCCGCAACGGACCCAACCAGCGAGTCGACCTGGATTGCCTGCCGCTTCGATCTCCCGTTCTACTCCATTGAGGGGAGGGTGCTCGGTCCCGGTGGCGCTCCAATGAGCGGTCTCCGCGTACGCGCCTTTGGAGAGCACGGGGAGAGGTTCGGGCCGTGGCCGGGGACTCCCACAAGCGAGTCGGGGCGCTTCGCCGTCGAGGTTCCGGCGGGTGCCTTTCTGGTCGAATTTCACGTGGTGATCGACGGGACAGAGTGCCAGCTCGGATACGCAGATCCCGACGGTGAGCACACCTACGGCCATCCGGGGAGGGTGACCGTCGATGGGGCAGGGGTTGGCGGGCTGATCGTGCCCCTCCCCGGAACCGTGACGGAGCTCTGCCGGCCGATCGAGGGAATAGTGACCGACGGAGCTGGTGAGCCGCTCGGAAACACTCCCGTGGCCGCCGAGGGACAGGGCCCTCTGGCGGGCCTCCTCCGCGCAAACGGGGCGAGCCGTCCCGATGGAACATTCACCCTCTACGCCCCTGCGGGACGATACCGAATTCTCGTCGCGACAACCGCGGGACGGACATGCGAGGTCGCGGGCCGTGGCCGGAGGAGTCCGGGGCAGGGGCACTCCATCACCGTGGGTGTTGGTGGAGTCTCGGGCATTGGCGTCGCCGTGTCCGGCGAGCCGAGCGACCAGTGGCAGTCGCTGACCTGCTCCCTCCCGCCCGAGGTGGTCACGACGAGACTGAGGCCCGGCTGGAATCTCGCCGGCTGGGCGGGGACGGAGACGTCTCCTGCGGCGCTGTTCGAGGCCATCCCCGCACTCAACGCCGTCTACGCATGGGATGGCGAGACACAGAAGTTCCAGGGGGCCTTTCGCGAAGGGCCGGCACTCTCAGGAGCGCTCGAAACCGTGGAGCCGGGGATGGGTCTGTGGCTTGCAATCGAGGGGACAGAGGAAGTGACGTGGACGCGGCCACTGCTGCCGGACAGCGCCCTGGCGTCCCTCTCCGAGGGATGGAACCTTGTGTCCTGGGTCGGTGGTGAAGGGATGGCCATGGAAGAGGCGCTTGCACCGCTCGGCGCTGCGCTTCACGAGGCGGTCACTCGGGATGCGAAGACGGGCGCGCTCGTTTCGCACCCCTCCGGGGACGCGACCTCCCTTGACGCCCTGCCCGCCCTCGAGAGAGGCGATGCCGTCTGGCTCAACCTCGCGGAGGAACGGCGCTGGCTTCAGCCCGGGAGCGTCACGCCCATCATCGAATTCGTCGGCGAGATAGGGAACGAGGTACGGGCTTCGTTGCCGACCCGCATCGAGTCAGTCCTGGCGTATTTCGCTGAGCGCTACGGCGTGCTGCTTCCCGAGGTGATCTGGCTCGTGGGGCAAACGCCTGCACTAATCGCCCTGGAACCGGACTTCTGCGGGGGATACGCAGCCGGGACGGTCTACCTCACCGAGCAGTGCGCCGAGGCGGAGGCTCATGAGTACTCCCATCCCATCCAGGAGCATGTCGCCGGCACCGACGCCCAGTCCCCTGCCTGGCTAATCGAGGGGGTCGCCAACCGGTGGGAGGCGGAGTACTACGACGCTACCGGCGAGCGAAGCTACGAGAGCCATCTGGCCGAGGTTGTCCTGCCACAGACCAGGCACACCCCCATCGCACTGGAGGCGATGGAGCACACGCTGTTCATCGACGACTACGCTGGGGCCAACTACAGCGCCGCCCACCTGGCCATCGACTGGCTCGTGACGCTGGCGGGAGAGGACCGGACCTTCGACTACTTCCGGCAACTGGCGTCGCGAGGGTCCTGGCGGACCGTCTTCGAGGAGGTGTTCGGGATCGGCGTGCAGGAGTTCTACGTCTCATTCGCCGCCCACCGTGCGGAGGTAGCGGCTCCGCTGGCAGTCATTGACGGAGTAGTGCTCGATTCAGAGGGTGACCCGCTGCCGGGCGTGTGGCTACAGGTGGCCGCGGTCGACGGCCGGATAGTGGCGGTGAGGGAGAGCAGGAGCGACGGCGCGTTCTCGCTGCTGGTCGGTGATGGCGAGTACCTCTTGGAGTTGCACACCTCCGGGGAAGAAGGCCGCCAGCGCGCAGGCTGGTACGCGGGCAAAGGGCGATTCACGTTGCAGTTGGACGAGGCGAGGACACTTCGCGTCCCCAGCGATGGCATCAGCGGGCTGGAACTCCTCTTCCCCGATCTCGCATCACGCCACGTTGCTGGTGTCGTGCGCGATGCCGCAGGCAAGCCCCTCGCAGGTGTGAGTGTCTCTGGGGAGAGGATTGGTGGGTACATGGGATCGTTTGACTGGACGGTGACCACGGACGCGGAGGGACGATTCGACGCGACGGCGCCAGCCGTGCCCTACCGGCTCCGAATTGAGCACGACCATTGCATCTCTGGTTGGTACGGAGAGGGTGGAATGCTCCAGGAGAACCGCGAAGCGGCTGTCGAGTTCCCGGCAGTGAACGGCGACGTTGTCGCTCTCGACATCAAAGCTCCACGTCTGTGCAGCCGCATCCAGGGAGTCGTAGTAGGGCTGGGAGGTGAGCCGGCAACTGGAGTCGTTCTGGTCGCATACCCGATTGGCGGGGAACACGGCTGGGGTGCGGCAGTTGGAGAGAGCGGGAGGTTTGATGTCACCGTAGCCCAGGGGTCGTACTACCTCTCGCTGCAGACCGATCGCTGCCTCCTCGACTGGACGGCCAACGCAAGCGAATTGCGGCCAGTGTCGGGAAAGGAGATGCGACTGTCCCTCACCCTCTCGCACGTTACGGGCCTCACCCTTCAATTGACGGCCAGTCCTTCCGAGACCTGCCGCCGGATCGCAGGCGTCGTCGTCGGTCCCAACGACGAGCCCGCCGCCGGTGAGTGGATCGTGGCCAATTCCGTCCTCCACTCCCGTTGGGGCGGACCGTGGGGGTTGTCATCGGCGGATGGCTCCTTCTCCCTCAGCGTGCACGACGATTCCTACCTGCTCGATCTCTTCAGCGAGTCCTTCAGCACCTGCAAGCTTAGCCGCCATGAAGGAGCACCCTCGAACGGCAGGGCACGACTTGAGGTTGACGGCGAGGACATCCATGGGCTGAGGATCGAGGTGGGCGGAAGCCAGCCCGAGGGTGGGGAGTGGCACTCGTGCTGGTTTGCAGAGGAGAGATCACCATGAGCACGACGTCATCTCCCCAGCGGACACTGGTGAGGGTGGTTTTCTGTACGCTCCTTGCGCTCGCGTTCACCACAGCGGCTTGCGGTGGGACCGCAGGTGAGCAAGGGGAATCCCACACATCTGTCCCAACGCCCGTACCTTCTCATCCCACTCCCGCTGCGGCTTCGCCAGGCATCGCGGAAGTTCTGGAGGTACCAGAGCGCTCCCACGTCGGCTCGTTGTTCTCCTCCATCCAAGCCTCGGTTGCGACCTGGTCGGCTGCCTCGAAGGTCCACTTCTCAAGGAGCATGGTCACTTCTGGCGCCCGCGAGGGCAACGACGAGTTGACCATGATCACGACTCTTGCCTCGGGGTACGCGCAGGCCGTCGTCGTCGCCCAGCACTCGTCCGAGTGGGGAGGCTCTTCCAGCATGTACAGGTCTAGACCCCCGGCGGACTAGTAGCAATCACCACTCTTTGCGAGGGGACGAAATGGCAACCTTACAATTCTCACAGCCGAGCATCGAACCCGCACCGCGTGGACGGCGACTGGGAGCGTTCCTCGTCGACGTCGTCGCTATCGCGGTGGTCTATGGCATCGCCAGTGCCATCTGGGATCTCTTCCTGGAGAATGAACTCCCTCTCGTGCTCATGCTTGCCGGCCTCTGGATGGCCTTCAGCGTGGGCGGCGCGCGCAGGGGGCAGAGTTTGGGGAAGCAACTGTTGCGGCTCCGTGTCGTGGACAGGGAAGGGGACGTACCGGGCCTTGGGCGGATGCTGGTGCGGGACTGGGTCTTGCGGGGGTTCTTCGGGTTCTGGATTCTAATGGAAGTTCTGTCCCTTCTCCCCGGGGATGCGGGCAACGCCATCAGCGGCATTGTGTTTGGGACTCTCGTCCTTGCGGCGCTGTGGTGTCTATGGGATAGGAGTCGGCAATGCCTCTGGGACAAAGCGATGAAAACCCATGTGGCGCCTGCGATAGATGCGGCGACTCGCATGGTACCCATGTCTTCTTCCCGGCAGGCTGCCGAGAACCTCAAGACGCTGGAGGACATGCACGAGCGCGGCCTGCTGACGGACGAAGAGTACGAAGAGCGGCGGGCCCGGGAGTTGGCCGACCTGTAGGGATTGTGTCGGAGGGCATGTCATCAAAGAGGGATTGGCTGCCAACGAAGCGGCTGATGGGATACGCGTCGTCGACGCAGAGGGGCGACTCTGCCAGCCTGGGAGGGGTTGGTCTTCGGGGACATCTGCCCAGTGTGGGAGGGCGCCCCTGCGTTCGCCGGAGTGGTCGTCTGGCTTGTGGCGGCGGACTGGCGCGTGTGGGGCAGGAGCCGCCAGTGCCTGCAGGACAAGGGAATGCAGCGCACGTTGAGAGTGGATGAGGTCTTACAGTCGCACCATGCGGCCCACCCGTGACGTCGCAGAGAGCCTGGCAAGCGGAGAACGACGACTCGGTGGCCATCTCATCGACGATGTACTGTTCACCATTGTTCTCTTCATTGGGGTGGTGATTGGAGAGGTGCTGACCGGCAGAGCGCCAGATATAGAGGGACTAGGTGGGATGCTGGGCGGGGCACTGTGGCTGATCTGGAGCTTGGTGGTGGCTCGGCGCGGGCAGAGTCCCGGGAAGCAGCTCGTGAATACGCGAGTGGTCCTCGCGGACGGCAGGCCCTCAGGCCTCGTCAGGACAATTGTGAGGCGCGAGTTGCTGCTCGTGGCTGTGCTGGTGAGTCTGGTACTGACCCTGGGGTTCGCAGGTCTGACGATTGCTGTGTGCGTGCTGGCGATGGGGGGCCTGTGGTGCCTCTTCGACGTGAACAGACAATGCCTGTGGGACAAGATGGCCGGAACCTATGTCGTGGCCATTGAGGATCATGAGCGGCAAGTGGGGACGGGGAACCCTCCCTCGTCCGACCCCTGGAGAGAGGAAACCCTGACAGCGCTGCGCAACCAAGGGGTGATTAGCGAGGAGGAATACTCGGAGCGGGGCACGTGAGCCGGTGCAGCGGGAGCGACAGTGACGTTGGGGTCGACTGGGAGGTGCAGGACGCAGTCACGTTGAGCCACAAGGAGTCGACCTGCTCATCCCGTGGCTGGAGGAGAAACAACGATGCCGAGTTGTTCGGTTCGTGACTGGGAGAAAGTGGCGCTGGCGCTTCGCCGAGCGTTGCCTGGAGGGACTGCACGATGAGCCTCGTCCGGGGTCCGCGCACGATCACGGACGCCCAGGTTGAGGCGGTGATCGTCAAGACCCTGGAGGAGACACCGGTCGATGCGACGCAGTGGTCGACGAGGTCCATGGCCCGGACGATGGGGATGTCGCAATCAGCGATCTCCAGGATCTGGCGCGCTTTCGGCCTCAAACCGCACCGCACGGAGCACTTCAGGCTGTCGCCGGACCCTCAGTTCATCGAGAAGGTCCGTGACGTGGTCGGCCTCTATCTGAACCCACCCGAGGCGGCCGTTGTGCTCTGCGTGGACGAGAAGACCCAGGTGCAGGCGCTCGACCGCACGGCGCCGATGTTCGGCGGGACTGCTAGGGAAGGTCTGAGCAAGTAGTCAATGCCGCTGCGCTGGCCCCAGTGCGTGGCGCTCCAGCAGTTGGCGAAAGTGCAGGATCGTACTCTCGTCGGGAATCGGCTCGCTCAAGGTGAGACCGCAGAAGCGCCGCGCCGACTCGGCCTCGTAGAGGAGGTCCTCCATGGCCGGGTCGCTGAGGTTGTGGCTGAGCTGCACCACGTGGATGCGCAGCATCACCGCCAGCGGGTAGGGCCGCCGTCCCCGTCCGGGCTTCGGGTAGTGGGGCTCGATGCGCGCCGCGAGCGCTTCCCAGGGCACCAGCGCGTCAAGGCGCTCCAGGAACACCTCGCGCCGGGTCTTCCGTTTCTTCTGCTCGAACTCCAAGCTGGCGAACGTCGGCTGGTACATGAGGGGCGCTCCCTTCCTGACGGGCGTGCCCTCATGATCGCATCTGTTCACCTACCTGAGCGAGTTGTTCAGACCTTCCCTGGCACCGGGAGGCGCGCGCTCCCCTCACGCGATAAGCGCGCCACGCTGCTGCGCGGCTGAGACGAGAGGCTCCCTCCGCAGCCACTCTCGGGGCATCCCTGAAGGAGGGCCGGGCTAGAGTCTGCCTGGAAAGTGATCGGGTAGGGAAACCTCCCCCGTTGTATGGGAGGATCGGTTCATGGAGCGCAACCGTGGTGGAAGGCCCCGCCACCCCGACATCCTCACCCCTGCCGAGTGGCGCGTTCTGGAGGAGCTGCACAGGGGCGGAACGAACGCGGAGATCGCGGTGCGCCTCGGCGTCAGCCCCAACGCCGTCAAGTACCACATCTCGAACATGCTCGGGAAGCTCGACCTAGAGGACCGCCACGCGCTCGCGGTATGGCGGGGCGAGCGGGATGGGATCAGGACGCACGTTCGCGCGCTGCTCGCTCTCCCGCCGGCGCTCTCTTCGCTCGGACGAACGGTCGCGTGGGCAGGAGCGGCGGGGGCGGGGGTGGCCGTTCTGGCCACGGTGGCCGTCGTGGTGATCGCCGTATTGCGCGGCGGCGACGATGCCCCCCGGCTCCCTGTTGCGCGGGAAGCCACCCAGATGCCAGGCCCCACCCAGGTACAGGAGCCCACGCCGCAACCCACGGCGACGGAACCTGCGGCGACGCAGCTTGCGAGCGGAGTCGTGCAGGTGAGCGCAGGTGGGCAGCATAGCTGTGCGGTACGGGAGTCGGGCGAGCTTGCCTGCTGGGGGATTAACGACAACGGCCAGACGGACGCGCCAGCCGGGAGTTTCCGTTCCGTGAGCGCGACCCTGCACCGCAACTGTGCGGTACGAGAGTCAGGCGAGATCGTCTGCTGGGGGTTGAACGCCGACTTTGGTGCACGGGACGTGTCGGCAGGACGTTACCGTTCCGTGAGCGCGGGTGGGAGTCATAGCGCCCCCTCCAGCCGACCCCGAGCGCCTTCTGAGCGCCCCAGAACGGGCCCCGAGTTCGCGACTGCCTCTTGTCAATTTCGTAGGGGCAATCTGCCGAATTGCCGTGGAAGGAGACCCGGAACCGAATTGCTTACTGCCTATGTCCTATAGGGGGCGTTTTCCCTTGTACCGACCGGGTTTCTCGCCTCGATTGCCTTTCTGCAATCTCCCTCTTTTTCCTGTACACGCCCATGACATCCCATGTTGTCGGCAGAGTGCAATTTCACGGGCACTGGCCAACTCCCGACCTGAGCTCGCAAACCGTCTCGTTGTCATTGCTGTGATGGCTGCTGGGAACGGCTGGGGCAGCCGACCAGGCTGCTGGTGGGCTGGATCGAGGCAATCAGCGCCGGAAGGGCTGAGTTCCGTCCGGTGATGGTTCCACCCGTCGGCGCCACGGGATGGCCTCCGATGCTACAGGTGGCTACCAGGCCGCTAGTGCGGACGGCGATGCCAGACGACGTGCCGCACCTGACAGGGCGAGCCGTGCTTCGGCGAGCGCAGGGCCCGAGTCGACTGCGGGTCGGGGGAGGTAATTCAGGGACTGTGACTGGTACCGTTCCCCCCATGCCTGAGCGCCGTCGCGGACGCCCCCCGCACCCCGACTTTCTGACGCCTGCCGAGCGACGCGTGCTCGATGAGCTTCGCACGGGCGGCACCAACGCCGAGATCGCCGTCCGCATCGGCATCGGTCCCGAGACGGTCAAGACTCACGTCTCCAACCTACTCGCCAAGCTCGAGTTCAACGACCGCCACGAGCTCGCCGCGTGGCGCGAGGAAGACGCTCCCAGGCGCCGCCGTTGGTTCCTCAGGCGACGGTTGGGAGCCCGTTCGCCAGCCGAGCCCCTACTGTGCGTGCCGTGCTGAGTTGGAACGGGTCGGGAGCAACGCTATGCTGTCTCGTGACACCGCGTTGAGGGAGTCCGCGATGACCGCACGTCGCCCCCCCGAAGAGACTGCCCGCCTCGGAGAGACGATCTACGAGCGCGACATCCGCAAGCAGGTTGAGTCGGATCACCACGGGGAGATCGTCGCCATCGACATCACCAGTGGGGACTGGGTCGTGGCCGACACCGTTCTCGGGGCAGCCGAGCGCCTTCGTGAACAGCACCCAGAGGCAACAGACGTGTGGAGCGTTCGAGTCGGTCACAGGGCCGTCTACAGCTTCGCCGGGAATTCCGTGCGGAGTGAGGCCGGGTGATCGAAGGGGTGGTTAACGCCTCCTACGAAGCCATCGTCGTGCTCGCGCTGACAGGCCCGGACGGGGAGGTCCGGGAGATCGAGGCTGTGATCGACACTGGCTACAGTGGCTTCCTGACACTGCCGCCGAAGGTGGTGGCGGAGTTGGGGTTGCCGTTTGTCACGAGCGCTCAAGCGATTCTGGCGAACGGCAGCGAGGAAACCTTCGATGTCCACAGCGTCACCGTATTGTGGGACCGCCGCCTCGTCGACATTGATGCTTATGCCTCGGACACGACACCACTCGTAGGCATGCGGTTGCTTGATCAATGCGACCTCCACGTTCAGGTCAGAGATGGTGGTCGCGTTGTCATCGAGACCTCGACGAAGTAATAGCTGAAGGGGGGCTTCCCGTGCTCCGAAACTCCGTCATCGTCGCGCTCGTCGCGGCCCTCGCCCTATCCCTCGCCAGCACCTTCGCTGCATCGGACAGCGCCCGCGTCCACCTGAGCGTTGCCCAAGGGCTCAGTGACCCTTCCGTGATCTGGCTGGGGACCAAGGTTCCCGGAGACGAGCGCTTCCGGTGGACCGACGTGAACTTCAATGAGGCGAGTGGTCAGTACAAGTTCGGCAACTACTTCCTCGACGTTCCCATGCTGGGCCACTACCCCGGCGCGCAGAACCTCGACGTGTACTACCTGATCCAGGCGGTACAGGACGAGATGATCCCCGGATACCGCTTCGAGATTTCCAACGGGGCGCTCAGGCAGAACTTGAAGTGGGAACTCGACAACCTTCCATCGCGGCAGTTGGCGAACCTCGCCGAGCAGGACCGCAACAACGCCTCACGGGTGGCCGTTGCGCTTGAAGGGCTCCGCGGTCATGTGGCAACTGGCTCCCGCCTTGCTGCGGAGTACTTGGAGGCGGCTATCGACCATTGGGTTACGGCGGCTCGCTCGTACGAGGCGGAACGCCTGTACATGCTCTCCGCAGATGACAACGAGGCGCTGGCGCGCTGGGAGTTGCGGAGCAAGATCAGAACCGGAGCCTTCGCAGCCTACCGGCTAAGTTACTGCGAGGTCGCTCAGGAGATCTACTACCCGGAAACCGCCGCTGAGCAGTGCGGCCACGCGTTCTCAGGGACAGCAGGGATGGGCCGAGGCGACGGCGGGGCCGATGGCCTCCTTGACCAGATACAGCAACGCCTAGGGGTGAACTAATGGCAAGCGAGCTGTCCCAAGAAGAGCGAGACGCGGAGTTTCACGACATCGGCTACTACGAAGTCGAGAACCTTGAGGATCTTCAGCACTACATCGACCTTCGCGTCGAGAAGGCTGTGACCGACATCTCGGAATCAGCCCACGCACCTACCCAAGAGGACTACGAACGGTTCCTCACCATCAGAAGCATCGAAAGTCGCCTGGGGTGGATCCAGTTCATCCTCGCGGGACTTCTGATCGTTGGTGCCCTCTACGTCGTGGAGCAGCTTGTTTACTAACGGGAAGACCGACATCCTCGGTTACCGGGGCGTGACGTTTCCGACGTGGTGGCGGGGGGGCTTCCCACATGAGCGACACTGGTCGCGGAGCAAACCCCTGGAGGCGCTCCATGACGAGCGTACAGATCTGGACGGAGCGGCTGCGGCGCGAGCTGCGCAAGCAGTGGTGGCAGACTTCATGGGGGACACAAAGGTCGGTCCTTTCGACATCGAGGCTTCTCTGGCGGAGCAAATGCTCAGCACGCCGAACCCCCATGGGCGCCCGAACGCTGACGTCGTGCGCCCATGGATGAACGGTGACGACCTCACAGGCCGCTCACGCAACATGTGGATCATCGACTTCCCGCCCGGCCAACGTTGGAAGAAGCTGAGCTGTATGGACAGCCGATGTTCTATGGGGCACTCGCTGCGCCCCCCTTCCCTGGAAGGCCGATGCCCCCACGGTAGCAGGAGCTATCGCTTGCAGTTGGCCGGCAGCAGAGGACTGAAGGTTGTGACCCATAGCCATTCGCGCTCGCGCCTAAACACACGGGGGTCGTTATCGATCCGTGCCCGGGTTCCGGGGTGATCTCACTGCGTTGCGGCAGTAGCCCTGTCCTATTCGCTGCCGAGATCTGGCATCGGGACATCGAGCGCTTGGGCAATCGACCGCGTCGCTTCCCCAAACATCCCGTCGTCATCCTGCGACTGTAGGGCTGTGGATACCCGGTCACGAGTACGTCCACGCCCTCCTCGACGCGCGAGGCCCCGACGCGCCGAGGTTGGCCGGGCATGAGAGACTTGCGCTATGCGCCTGCTCGTCGCGGCATGCTGCCTGATCCTCGCGCTGGGGCTTGGAGCGCTGGTGGGTGCCTGCCAGAAAGGCGCGGCGCCGGCGCCAGCCGCTTGCGTTCAATCCGCCCCCTACGCCGTCACGATCACAGCCAAGAACAGTGCCTTCGATCCCGCCGACATAGCCCTGCCGCCAGGTGTCACTGTGGTCCTGACGCTGGACAACCAAGACGAGGGCGTCAACCACAACTTCGCCGTCTGGTATAGCGGGGATGAGGTGGTCCATCCCCACAACCCGGGCGGGTGCCTCTGCGGCTGCGAGGGAAGCAATGGTGACCCGCAGCAACTCAGGTCGCCAACGGTGGTAGGCGGAACCAGCCACACGTTTACCTTCACGTCACCACCGCTGTTGGCCTACAGGTCCGAGCCGCTGAGCCGTTACACGTTCTGGTGCGAGTTTCATCCAGACACGATGACGGGCGAGTTCTGGGTGGCGGGGCCGGGCGAGATGGAGTAGGCCGCGGGGCAGTGTGCAGGGAAACCTCGCTCTCAGGTGCATCACCAGGGCGCGCGCGCGAAGAGGGCGTCGGCCTGCGCGCCCCGCGGGGCGCGCAGCAGGCGGGGGAGTGGCCGGCCCTGCTCGGAGGGCCGGTA
The DNA here is from genome assembly GCA_965214395.1 of Tepidiformaceae bacterium. GTDB lineage: Bacteria > Chloroflexota > Dehalococcoidia > Tepidiformales > Tepidiformaceae > UBA2991. The sequence continues at coordinate 1,701,886 of OZ243954.1, read as the reverse complement.
GCGGGACGGGTAGGACTCCAACACCCGCTGGGCGATGGCCTCCCGGAACGTATCGATGAATCCCGCCAGGTCCATGGTTCGGACCTTTCGTTCTTGCTGTAGGGTTGCGGTTGACGGTCGCTTGGCGGTCGTCAACCCCTTTGCGAGGCTCCGCCCCTACTTCAATGGGTGCAGGAGCGGGGCCTCGTCTTGTGCGGCCCGCGTGGACCGTCAGGTGGCTTCGGGAGCGCGACCATCCTCACGGTAGCCGCTGGCGAGGTGGAGCCTGCGCACCGGGGAGGCGACGGGGTATCCGAGGCCGTCGAGGTCCGCCGAGGCGGTCCGCATCATCTTCGAGGGGTCTTCGCTACGGAGAGCTGGGGGTAGGCAACGCGAGAAGCGCCGTCGTTGCGATGCTGTTCTGTAGAATCCGCACGGCTGCCACGACTGCCTGTGACCTACGATGCACGGAGGAACGCAGTGGAGTTTCACCGAGCGAAGCGCGTGACCTTGCGCGGGAACGCGGAGTTTTCCGAACGTGCGTTGCAGGCGCAGATCGAGAAGGACCCCAGCCTGCTCGGGCTGGGGGATGTCGAGGTCACGGGTGTTGAGCGCCGCCAGCCGCAGGGCGGACGGCTCGACCTCCTGCTTTTCGACCCGGAGACACTCGTCCGTTAGGTGGTCGAGCTACATCTCGGGGCTACCGATGCATCCCACATCATCCGGACCATCGAGTACTGGGATCTCGAAAAGCGTCGCTATCCGCAGTACGACCATGTCGCGGTCATCGCGGCCGAAGAGATCACCAGCCGCTTTTTCAACGTGGTCAGCCTGTTCAACGGATTCATCCCCCTGATCGCGATCCAGATCCAGGGCCTTGAGGTGAACGGAGCGTTCACCATCGTCGCCACCCGCGTGCTCGACCTGATGACTATCGGCACCGACGAGGAGGACGAGGGCGAAACTGTCGATCGCGCCTACTGGCAGCAGAAGGCTTCACCCGGCTCGATGAGCATCGTGGATCGGGTGGTCAACATGGTGCAGGCGACCGAGCCGGGGCTAGAGGCGAAGTACAACAAGTACTACATCGGGCTGGCCAACTACGGAGTGCCGAGGAACCTAGTGATCTTCAGACCCCGCAGGGGCGACACCGTCGTGGCCGAGTTCGGAATCCCCCGTTCTGACGAGTTGACCACCCAGCTCATCGAAGCGGGTCTGGATCTTCTGGAATATGACATGCGGTGGAGGAAGTACCGAGTGCGGCTCACGGCGCAAGACCTTGAGGACCGCGAATCTGAACTCCGACAGATGATTGAAAAGGCGCGCAGCGCGTACGGGCCCTAAGACAGGCGTTGCACCCTCGATCGTTTGCATCTTCACCAAAGGTGCGTGCTCTCTCCCAGGCCACCGCCCTCGAGCGAGTTGGCATGGCCCTTGAAGGCCCGGATGTTCGATGTAGCGCCTGCCGCGTTGACTCATAGGCACCTGTCCGAGTCTGGCGAGTCGGGAGTCGCAGAGGGCTAGCAGGGTGCTGATAAACGCCTGATTCTGCGCCGCAGGGCCTCGCGGGCTATTCAGGAGGCTGGCGTAGAGCCCAGAGACATTGACTTTTTCGTTTTCGTGACAGACACGAAATCAGCCCGAAACGACCGCTGCGGACTTTTTCAGCACCCTGCTAGTGGCATGCCGTTACGGCGCGCGGGCGACCCTAATCCCACGGTGCCGGGAGTTGGGTGGCGGAGTGCGCCGCAGTGCGCATGGTGCCCACCCGCAGCCCGCTCGAGGTGATCCCGGTTCCTGTAGCAGTCCGCGACCACCCTCGCGGTAGAGTAGCGTCATCAACGTCGCCGAGACGAGCCTGGTTCCTGCGCGAGGGCACGATCGTGGACGCCACGATCGTGCCCTCGTCGACGAAGAACGCCGGCGAGAGCGCGCAGCAGGCCGAGGCCCGGCAGTTTGCCGTGGTGTGCAGCGAGTTGGCCATTGCGAAACGCTGGTCCGACCCATTCGGGAGCGCCATCTCGATCTCGAAGCGGCCTTCCGCGACGTGTTCGCGGCCCCGAAGGTGCAGGTGGTGCCTGCCACACGCAGACACTTGGGAGGAGACTGCCCGCATGCGTGCTGCGACGGGACTGGGGACTCTGGACGCCCTTCACGCAGCGACGGCCCTGCGGGCCGAGTGCGCGCTCTTCATAACTAACGACGCCGACTCTCGCCGTGTCGTTCACGGGGTAACCCCAAGTGGGCTAATCGAGCCAGACGAAGCCGATGAAGTCTGTTCTACGGATGGAGTCACTTCGTTCCCGCCGTTCCTGGTCCTTGTAGAGGAATTCGAGAGCTTCCTGGGACACCTCAATGAGGTCGGCACAAAGATCCAAGTCCCGATGGCGATAGAGGCACTGTGCCATCGGGGAGAGAAGCCACCCACCTTCCTGGAGCCACCATATCCACTCCCACTCAGCTTGCAGTTTCTCGTCGCCGATGCTCACCACGGTCGTATTTCCCGTGTCGAGGTCGGCGAGGTGCCAGACGAGCAGGTCACGTCGGGCGTCGGAGCCGACACCCAGGGGGGCCGTGGCATAGAGATACTTGCCGGAGGCTGGCCCGTATGCGTGCCATATCCGGCTGCCGTCCGCCGCTGTCAGCGTCAGCAGATCCCGCCCCGTGGCAAGTTCGACCACTGTGAGAGACTCGGCTCCAGCGCTGAATAGCCTTCTTGCCTCAGTGCCGTAACGCAGGTCAGGTGAGAGCAGGTTTGGTGGGATGTCGCGCTCATCAGGAATCTCGTGGACTTCGCCATCCAGTGTGAGGATGAAGGAACCGCCCCCCGTGCGCCAGACGAGGAGCGCCGACCCATCCACGCTCCAGCGACTCACCTCCAGCGCCCACTGCTCATCGGACCCGACAGCGTCGGCGTCGACTCGGGGATCGTCGGCCTCAACGCGGAGTATCTCGTCACCGGATTGCACGTCGAGGACGATGATGCGGTCGGGTTCATCGGATGGGGAGCCGTCGACGGCAAAGGCGATCTTCGAGCCATCAAACGACGCGCGCGGAGCGAGTGCGCCCCCGGATTGGAGGAGAACCTCAGACTGCCCATCCAACGAGACCGAGTGAATGGCCAGGCTGTCGGGGGACCAGACGGCCAGCCGAACCCCCGCCGGCAAGATCCCGATAACCTCCGCCGTCGTATCCCAGATGTCCCACCCCCGGCCTGTCTCCAAGTCAATCGCGAAGACGGAGTAACGATCTTCAGACGCGCTCTCCGCCGGCTCCCTCTTTCCGTACACAGCCACCGGGCCCTCGATCTCGCCGACTCCTTCGATGTTGAGCGCCTCCTGTGAGCTACCGCACGCCACGACTGCCAGCAGGGCCACCGCACCCGCTACAACACCGGAGGCTGCCAGCGGCTTGAGGGGGATGGGAACGAGAACGCGAAGCCAGCGGCGGCGCAGGGGAGCGTCCTTGTCCCGCCGGGTGGCGAGTTCGTAGCGGTCCTCCACCTCGACCTTGGCGGGCATGTTCGAGATGTGGGCTTTTGTCGGTCTCGGGGTCGACGCCGATGCGGACGGCGATCTTAGCGCTCGCCCCGTCCCCGCGCAGTTCTGGCCTTTCAGCATGGGGGACACGGTACCAGCCCGAAGGCCCGATTTACCTCCCCCGACCCGTCAGGCGCGTGGACGACCGGTTGGGGGAGCTGTGGGGGCGGACGACGCCGATTACGGGGCCGGGGAGGCGGACTCAATCGTGGGGGCCGCCCGCCTCTAGTGTTTCCAGGGAAGCACCCGGCCCGAGCATCCGCCAGCACGCCGCCTCCCCCGACTCCTCGATTGCGCAGGTGACCCAGCGGCCGGCACTGACGGCGCGGTAGGGCCCCGTTAGGCCCTCGCGATCCCAGGGCCGGACTCTGGAGCCTTCTCCGCCCCAGCAGTCCAGCGCTCCCGACTCCCTCAGAGCACAGGTGTGGCCGCCTCCCGCGCTTACCGCGACATAGCGGTCCCGGGGACGGCTTGCTTCCTCGTTCGAATCCAGTGCCAAGCAGACAGCCTCGCCCACGCTCCCCGTCTCGCATGCGTAGCGCTTGCCGTCCGACTGCGATGGGAGGGAGGTTGGGCCTGGCGTGCCCAGCTGCCCCTCCTGGTTACTTCCCCAGCACACCACCTCGCCCTCTTCAGATGTGGCGCACGTGTGCTCGGCGCCCGCGCTAACGGAGGTGTAAGTCCCCGGCGGGGCATCCACCTGTCCATGATCGTTCTGTCCCCAGCAGAACACCTCTCCCCCTTGAGTAAGCGCGCACGTGTGGTCACTCCCCGTATCCACCGAGCGGTACCACCTCCCCGGGGGCGCTTCCGCCTGGCCGTCGAAGTTGTCGCCCCAGCACGCCACATGGCCGGAGTCCGCCAGGGCGCAGACGTGGTAAGCCCCCGCACCCACCTCCCGAAAGGTTCCAGATGGTGCATCGGTCTGGCCGTAAGCAACTTCACCCCAGCACGCCACTTCTCCCGACTCACGGACGGCGCAACTGAACGGATTGCCGACCCTCCCGACACTTACCCCGCGATAGCGCCCCGGTGCGGGTACGATCAGGTTGAGGCCGATGCAGCTCACGGCGCCGGACTCCTCCAGGCCACAGACGAAGTCGCGACCTCCGCTGTCCAAGAGCGGTCCTACGTCTAGGAAAACGTACTTGGCTGGTAGTGTGCTGACCGTGTCCGGCCAGCAGCGGACGCCACCGGAGTGTCGAACGGCACAGGTGCGCTCAAAGCCCGCGCTCACCGAGCGATACACTCCCGCGGGGACATCGGTCCGGCCATCATGGTTAAATCCCCAGCACACGACCTCGCCCGATGCGCGCAGGCCGCAGGTGTGGTCCTCGCCCGCGTGCACGGATCGGAACGATCCTGTTGGAGGTGAGCCCTCACCATAGTGGTTCCTGCCCCAGCACACGGCATCGCCGGACTGGGCAACGGCACAGGCATGCGATGCCCCCGCGTCAACCGATCGGTAAGAGCCGGGAGGCACATCAAGCTGTCCCCACTGATTGTCTCCCCAGCACAGCAGTTCACCCGACTCCCGGATCGCGCAGGTGAACTTCCAACCGGCGCCCATCGCGACAAAGGTCCCTGCGGGCGGGCTGGCCTGACCGTCGACGTTCGAACCCCAACACACAGCCTCACCCGATTCACGGAGCGCGCACGTGTAGCCGCTGCCAGCGCCCACGAAGCGGTAGAACCCATCCGGCGCGTCGGTTTCGCCGGATGAGTTGTCCCCCCAGCAGGCTAGTTCACCCGACTCCCGGAGCGCACAGGTGTGCGCCGCGCCGACACTCACGGACTTGAATGTGCCAGGAGGCGTCTCCGTCTCTCCTGCAATGTCCCATCCCCAGCAGCGGACGGTCCCCGACTGATAGAGAGCACAGGTGTGCGCGTGACCCGTGCTCACGGCAGCCACCAAGTCCAAAGGGTCCTCGCCGTCCTCACCACTGCCTCCCAGCAGCGAAAGCACTACCAGGATGACCGCAATCACGACCGCTACGCCGGCTACAGCCCCCATGGCCACGAGCGGCCTGAGCAGGAACGGAGCAAGGAGCCAGCGGCGGCCTGGCGCGTCCTCCTCGCGCCAGGCGGCGAGCTGGTGGCGGTCCTCCAGCTTGAGCTTGGCGAGCATGTTGGAGATGTGGGTCTTGACGGTCTCGGGACCGATGCCGACACGGACGGCAATCTCGGCGTTCGTGCCGCCCTTGCGGAGTTCCGCGAGAACGCGCGTCTCGGCGGGAGTCAGGATGTCTGGGTACGGGGGACGTCCGCGACGGAGTTGAGGCATCGAGGGAACGGTAGCAGCCACAAGCCCTGACTTACCTCCCCCAGCCCCGACGGTGGGTGGCACGACTTGGCACGTCGTCGCTGCTGGCGTCGGGGTGGACCATGGACACCAACCTCCCGTGGGTCTGCCGGGGTGCTGAGGAGCTCCCCTTCGAGAAGGGCCGGATACGGCCTCATCGTGGCCGGGGCCAGCATCCACTGGATGGACTTGCACACCGTTCTCCCTAGGATGGAGACCTCTCTCGTGGCTGGCGGGAACTTGGCGATCATCAGTGGCCACGAGATCGCAGCACCCTATGGGAAGGTCTGAGCAAGAGGGCGGTACCAACCGCGCTGAGCGCGCCACTCCGCCGCCAACGCGGCGGCATTGCCTACTTGCCCAGGCCTTCCCAAGTGGCGCAGAACCCGCGATCTGCCTGCGACGGACCGAGGTGCAGGATTACGCGAGGGTGGGTGCCGTTGAAGGTGGTGAACTCACCTTGAGAGAGGCGGGGTCCATAGGATGTCATGGCGCGGGAGCGATGACCGCTACGACCGAGGCGAAGCTGCTGACCACCGCCGACTTGCTCAGGCTCGACGCCGAGTGGGTGCGCGGCGAACTGACCGGGGGGCTCTGCAAGACCGGGCCAGCAGGATTCCTCTGAGCGCACGAATCACCGGCTACGCCGAGGTGCCCCCAATCTTGTGATTGAGGCCTCCTCCCCGAGCGAAAGCAGCCGCGAGGTCCACGACAAAGCGCACATGCGGCTCAACCACGGGCGTGCGCCTGTGCAGCCGGAGACGGCGCATGGTCGATGTCTACCGGGCCGACGAGCCAATCGCGACGCTCGGCGAACAGGACGCCCTCAACGGACTGGACGTGTTGCCCGGCTTCACCTGCGACGTGAGCGCTGTCTTCGGCGACAGGCTGCGGAGGAGCGCCCTGGCGCGGAGCAATCCCAAGCGTGAGCGGCGTCTACCCCGGGTGCGGCCCTTTCACCTGCCTTGCCATAGCTCCTGCCTGGTACCTACGTTTCAGGCTTGGCCATCCACGCTGGGATACCCCACGGTTTACGATCTGGGTGGCTCACAACACGAGATTCTGCGACGGCACATGAAGGATCCCCGCCCCTCAAAGCGCGGCGGAGTGAACGAGCCCGGCCTGCACACTTCCAGCAGCGCGGGCGCCTTGGCCTCTATGACGACGAGAGGGCTGCCGTTCACGAACAGCACGAGGTCGGGCTTGACGACCCGCTCGTCGTCCTCGCTGGCGCGACGGGCCCCGCGTTCGCTCCCCCGGCGCACCCGGAACTGCGTCGACTCGTTCAGCCCGACGCCCGGCTCGGGGTGGTCGAAGTCGAAGAAGCGGACGGTCGGCGTCTCCTGCCGGCCGCCGTGGTCTACCGTGAGGGGCATGCCCAGCGCGAGGTACTCGTGGATGGCCTGGTTGCGGGCGAGGCCGGTCTCATCGAGGTGCTGCAGGTTGAAAATGACGCGCTGCGCCTGGTCCTCGGTCATCCACTGGTTGAGGCGCATGAGCGCCGCCGTGAGCCGCCCGCGCAGGAGCATGTGGCGCTGGTCGTCGCGCTCCGCCGCCAACTCCTCGCGGGCCACGTAGGTCCGCTCCAGCAACTCGCGCACGGGTCCTCCGCGAGGCTGAGCTCGTTGAGCTTGGCCGAGGCGGTCATGCCGAGGGGGCGCGGATGAGTTCGAGGCCAGGGATCCCCGAGAAGTCGCCGTCGTGAGGGGCCAGCGGGCAGGCGAGCATGATGGCCGTCGCAGCAATCCACGCGTCGGCAGTCTTCAGTGCGCGCCCGACCCTCTCCCTGTCACTGCGCAGTTGAGCCGACATCCTGATGAGTTCGTGTGACGATGGCACCATCTCGAACTGGTCGAGGTGCTGGTGCAGGGCATTCATCCGCCTGACTCCCCACCCGGCACGGATTGCGCCGAACAGCGCCTCTTCACGGGTCTGGAACGAGATAAGCGGCCGCAATCCTTCGATCTCCGCTTTGTAGTACTCGCCTGGCTCATCGCAGCGCAACAGCATCGAGACGACCACGGAGTCGAGGACGACAGGGGAGGGGCTGGCATCCATCAGGCCTCGCGCCCTTGCCGAATCGTGCTGAGGAAGGCCTCGAACTCCTCGTCGGTGAGGTCGATGGCCACGACCTTCTTCGGGTCGAAGACCTTCGGATTGGGGTCGTTCAGGAAGGCGTCGAGGCCGAACGGCTCGGACCCTGAGCGGGTCGCGTTCAACTGCTCCACGCGCACCTCGACCCACTCATCCCGGTCGTCGAAGCAGCCCGTGCCGCGGACCTCGACATACTCCGTCGCCAGCCGTCGCATTTCGCCGTCGAACTCGGGGCCGAAGCTCAGGCGCACGGAGCCACCGCCGGCGTCATGGAGCCGCGCGGTGCGCCCGGCCCAGTTCACCTCTTTCAGCCAGCCATACAGGAGTGCTTTCTCTATCTCCCCGCCTTCGTGCTCGCCGTTCGCGCATGTGCGGATGAGCAAACCGTCGTCCGCGGGTGTGAACTCGACCTCAACATCGGGATGCAGCCCGAAGCGGTCCCGCAGGGGCTTGGGGATGGTGACCTGGCCTCGCCCTGAGACTCGCATCGGTGCTCCTCCCCGTTTATGGACATGATACCGCCGGCCACCGTGGCTGGCGGGTTCGCCCCGGTGGGCTAACTCGTTCCAGTTGGTGACCGCACCATGGCTACCAACCCCAACTAGGAGCGTTGGCTAGGGATGACCGTCTGATCGGTGCCGTTAAGCCGTGTCGACTGGCAACTGCTTGAACGAGTTCGACAAACCAATCTTCGGCATAGGGGGCCATCCCGCTGGCCCTACCGAACGGCGCCGACGCGCTGAGCGCGCCTGCGCCAGCCTCAGAACCCGGGCCAACACCTTCTTGCTCAGACCTTCCCTAGCGGACGGGCGTTAGTCCCCGCCGCCGCGGAGGATGCTGATGATGCGGCGCAACAGGCCGAAGCGGGGGCGCTTGGGGCGATCAGGCGGGCGGTGGCCATCGTGTCTCATCCGCTGTCGCAGCGCTTCGTTCTCCATCCGGCCAAAGTCTTCTCCGACGGGAGGGGGAGCGCTATAAGGAATGCTGCACCTCCGTTTATTACGATAGCATACGGGCGCGAGATATCGTCAAGAGTTGTGGATCGCCAGCTGGAGAGATCAGGCGGCGTCCCTCGTGAATTGCCGAGGCGCGCATGCGAGCGCTCGTCAAAGGGGAGGTGCGCGGTGGGCGAGTACCGATATCTGCCGTGGATATGCCCGGCCTTCGCGATTGCCTTTTGTCAATTTCGCCACGGCATTTTGCCGAATTGCCGTGGAAGGAGCCCCGGAACCAAATCGCTTACTGCCTGGGTCCGGTAAGCCCCGATCCACCGAAGGAAGGTGCGTGAGTAGGTGAGAAGGGGTGCTCCGCTGTATCTGGGACAATGGGTTTTGACGAATCCAGAGACCAGAAACAGGGAGCACCCAATCGATGCTACCAGCGAGCAGCCTCGATCGGATACAGATCGCCTTCGACGATGACCGCCTCGTGGACCACGCGGGCCTGCTGCTCCCGGCCACGCTCGCCGGCCAGCTCGGTCTCCGTGAACTGACGGACTCCCACATCGACCTCGGTGGCGCAGCGGGACGGGCGAACGCCGGCGACAAGCTGATGACCCTCGTCGCCTCGGCACTGGCGGGCGGTGACTGCATCGACGACGCCGATGCGCTGCGCGCCGGCGGTGCCGGGCGCGTGCTCGGCTGCACCGTGAAGGCGCCGTCCACCCTCGGCACGTTCCTGCGCAGCTTCCGCTGGGGCCATGCCGGGCCGGCGGCGTCGGGGCAGTCTTGTTTTCTGCCATGCCGGGCTCGTCTCAGGCCGGCATGGGGATCGTGTACGTCAGCTCCGCCTCGTCGCCCGAGACCTCGATACCCTGCACGAAGTTGCGGATGAGCGCCTTCTGCTCCGGGATTGTGCCTTCCGCGAGGAAGCTCCGGAAGTCGGCCACGTACGCCTTGATCTCCTCCGAGGTCGGCAACTCGATGCGCCGCTCCTCCAGCTGCCGCGCCGCGTCCTCGCGCGCAGCCGCCAGCTGGTCCTCGCGCTGCCTCAGCGAGAGGATGCGCGGCGAGAGCGCCTGCATCGTCAGTTCCGTCGTCTCCAGCGCCTCATAGAGCTTCCCGAGCCTGCTGCGCACGTCGGCCAGCTCCGCCTCGACGGCCTGCAGTTTCCCGTCGAGTTCACCCGCCAGCGCGTCGATCTCCTCGGCCACGAGCGTCACCAGCTCGGTGATCGTCTCGTCAGTGAGGATGCGCTCCCGGATCTTCTCCACGACGAAGCCCTCCGCCTTCTCGGCGTTCAGGTAGCGCGCCTCGCACATGCCCGCACCTTCGCGCTGCAGCGTGGCGCAGACGTAGTAGCCGTACTGCCCGCTCTTCGCCCCCTGTCCCACGTAGGCCTTCCCGCACAGCCCGCAGCGCAGCAGCCCGCTCAGCAGGAACCTGCTGCCCACGCGCGCGGGGCGCTGGACGTTTGGCGCGCGGCTGCGCAGCGCCTCGCGCACGCCCTCGAACAGCTCCTTCGTGACGAGCGCCTCCCAGGCGTGCTCCACCCGTACCGGATTCGGGGTCTTGCCGACCCTGCTCGTCTTGCCCCACACGGCCGTGCCCGTGTACGCCTCGTTGGTGAGCAGGTAATGGATGGAGTTCTTCTGCCAGCGCCGTCCCCGGTTGGTCACGCCGCGCTCGTTGAGATCGCGGCAGATCTCCTTCAGGCCCTGACCGCGCAGCGCGCGCTCGAAGACCTCTTTCACCACCGGAGCGGCTGCCGGGTCGACCTCGAGCGTGGGGCGCTCCTTGCCGCCGTCCGAGACCTTCACGCGCCTGTAGCCGAAGGGGGCGCGCGAGGCGAGGAAGAAGCCTCGTGAGGCGGACTCGCGCATCCCCCGGACAACGTCCTGGGCGAGATTCTCGCTGTAAAATTCGTCGACGCTCTCGATGATCGCTTCCATGAGCTTGCCCGTGGGGGAGTCGTCGGCGTGCTCGGTGATGGAGACGACGCGGATGCCGCGCCTCCTGAGCATCGACTTGAAGGCCACGGCGTGCTCGCGCTTGCGCGTGAAGCGGCTGAACTTCCAGACGAGAATCTCCTCGAAGGGGGCGTCCTGGCCGCCGGCTTCGTCGAGCATCTTCCTGAACTGCGGGCGGTCGGCGACGCGTCCGCTCTCGGCCTCGTCGACGTACTCGCGCACGACGCGGTAGCCGTTCTTCTCGGCGTGCTCGCGCAGGGCGCGCAGCTGGGCGGCGACGGAGAGGTCGACGTCCTAGCGGTCGCTGGAAACGCGCGCGTAGAGCGCGACGGGCGTGGGGTCGGTGCGGTCGGTCATCGGTTCGTGCTCCTTGGGTTCCTCCGGCTTTGGCGCATCTCTCCTACCGGACAGGGGAGAGTCTTCGCATGGTATCAGAACAGGTGTACGCCAGAGGCGGCAGGGGCTCAGGCGCGGCCCTCGACGACGCGGGTGCGCACGATCTTGTCCCAGAGGCACTGGCGGTTGGCGTCCCACACGCACCAGAGCGCGGCCACCACGAAGAGGAGCGCCGTCAGCGCGCCTCCCGTACCCTCGCCGAGCGCCGCCTCCAGCAGACGGTCGACGGCGCCGAAGGCGATCACCCGCACCGCGAGGTCGCGGATCAGCATCCAACCCAGGGTGGCGACCGCTCCGTCCTCGCGGATGACGCGCATTCCCAGTAACTGCTTCGCGGGGCTCTGCCCGCGCCGCGCCGCGAGCAGGTACCAGATGACCCAGCCGATGCCGAGCGTAAGGACAAAGAGCACTCCGTCCAGCACGGCCCCGGCGAGGCGGCGGCCTTGGCTCGCCAGTTGCGGGCCGGGCTCGTTCACGACCCGGGTTGCTCCGCCCCGGGACGCTCGTCCGCCGGCTGCGGACCGAAGACGGCGCTCACGCCGCAGGTGAAGCCCGGCAGCACGTCCAGCCCGTCGAGAGCGTCGGTCTCGGAAAGGGTCGCGGCGTCGCCGTCGGCGCGGTACACGTCCACCGTGCGCGTCTCGGGGTGCACGACCCACACGAGGCGCACGCCGTGGCTCAGCCACATGTGCGCCTTGTCGTGCACCTCGCGGCGGCTGTCGCTCGGGGAGACGATCTCCACCACGAGGTCGGGAGCCACTTCGGAGTAGCCCGTCACCCTGACGCCGGGTGGCACCTTCACCGTTGAGAAGAACGCGACATCCGGCTCACGCACCGTGTCGGGGTCGCGCTCCAGCCAGACGCCTGCGTCTGAGGTCGTGATTCGCCCCAGTCCGCGAGGCTGAACAAACTGGCCGAGCGCTATGGTCAGGTTCGCTGCGACCTCACCGTGTTCCTGTCCTGTCGGCATAGTCTCGCAGAGTACCCCCCGGATCAGTTCGCCGCGCACGCCCTCGCCGTCGAGCCTGAGCAGGTCAGCGGCGGTCAACAGTTCTACCTCGGTCGCCGTCGTGGTCGTCATCGCTCTCACTCCCGTGCCAGTCAAGTCTACCCCGTCCGCGGTCAGCGCAGTCACCAGAACGAACCTGCCGTTTCAGTCATCGCGAGCATCGAGTTCCATCATGTACAACTCGGCGTCCATCTCTTCGTCGTCGCGGTTCGCCCAGATCACTCTTCCACCTATAGGTGTGGGGATTCGCTCTTCGCAGCTTCCCTCCCAGGATCGGTTCTGTCTCGGAGAGCTTCGAAGAGCAGTTCTCCTACACTACTCTCGAATGCAGTCTTGGCGATCTCGACAATCTCCGAAGATACGGCGTTTGGATTGTTCTCGGTCCAATCGAATACTCTTTCCATTAGGGTATCGAACCAATCTTCGTTGATCTCATCAAGGAATTCTTGAAGGACCTCGCTCATCGCTTCCACCATCTGCCTGAACGTCTCGGTCGAGTCATCTGGATATAGTTCTTCAATAAGCTGATCGCCCTCCCTTTGCGCGATGGAAGCGATCGCTTCTGCTAGGGCGATGGGGGTGGAGGACGCCGATCACATTGCTGGTCGGCCTTTAGATGGACTGGCGTCGCGTCAACGCGCTTGGGGAAACAGGTCGCCACAGGCTGTGAGGAAGGCGCTGTCGGCCCGACCAGACCTGCACGAACACTCGCAACCTTCCCGCCTGAGGCTTGACGGTTGTGCCTGCTTGAGGAGTGGGACACTTGGTCGGCTTCGGCTCGTCCGACAGGAACGCGGTCCAGTTGAAAAGCGATTGCTCGGTCGGGTGCGTTGCCTAGGCTGCCTGCGCCCCTCGCCGTTGCCGGGCGAAGCCCGACCCTACCGGATGCTCTCGCGAAGAGTCCCCGTCTCCACCGGAGGGAGGGGTTGTTACCGATTTCTCTCCGATTACCTCACACTGTGGTTCCCTGGAAGGCATTTTGCAGGTCGAACGGCCCAGTTTGCCCGTAGCAGACGTGTACAGGAATTCAGGGAGTGTCTACAAATTGCATGTCCGGTCCTGAGCCCACGAAGTCAGGCGTTTCCGGGGACACGCGCCTGCAGTGGCCAAGATTTCTGCCGTCGTGCCCGTTCCGGTCTCAAGATGCAAGAAAAGTGCATCTTGTATGCCGCGAAACGGCGTCGTGGGACGCGGTCCGGCTGCCACTCTGACTGGTCAGGGGACCTCGGATGGGCAGTCAGAAGGGGTAGTGGGGGCTGAGGCGGTGGGTGCGCGGTTCGTGGTCTTCGCCCTGCTGCTGGGAGCCCCAGCGGGCGCAGCGTTGCCCGATGGCTGCAGAGCCACGGCACACCCGCCTGACCGGACGAGCCTCCGGGTTTCTGTCGTCACAGCCACACGGAGCACCCATTCGATGCTACCAGCTGCGTGTCCTGAGCGTGGGTGACCACGGTTCCTCAGTGCGCATCGAGGCCGTGGACACCCTCTCGTCCAAGTACTACGACCAGACCATCCCTAGGAACAGCTGGACGGCCAGGCGAAGGCCGTCACTGGCGGACCGCACACCTTCGATGCTGAGCCTGCGCTCTTCCGTCTCGGGGTGGAGGCCCTGCGGACGCATCTTGCCCGTTCTATCATCGGGGTAACAGCAACTTGAGAACGAAGGTTCTCGACCGGTCCAATCTGGTGGAGGCGGGATGGTCCTGAACCGCAGGGGAGTCGCGAGCCTAGCCATCCTGGGGGCCGTGCTGGCCGCAGCGTTCGCGCTCGCATGCGGGTCGAGCGATGGCGACCGGTTCGAAGAGCGCTGGGCCGAGCTGGGGATACCCGAGGCGGAGTTCGTGTTCCTCGGCGAGTTCGCGTCCGGGGAACAGGAGTCTGTCAGGAGGGAGCTGAGGGTCGCGCAAGTGGTGTTCGCGGAGCACTTCGGCGCCGTGTCTTCGGACTTCACGGTGTACGTGAGCACGGACCTCGAAATGCTGAACGAGCGGCTCGCCCAATACGGTGAGTACGAGTACGAGTACAGGTGTGGCGGTGTCGCGCCAAGGAGAGCGATCTTCCTGGCCCTCGGAGAGTGCCCCGAAGCCCGGGAGTACGGGCCGGTACTGGCGCACGAGTACTTCCACATGCTCCAGTACGCGGCCGGGACTTTTTCGCGGCCCATTGGAGAGGTGTGGTGGACGGTCGAAGGGACTGCGGCATACGCGCAGGCGCTCTTCAACGACGCGCAAGGCCGCCGCACTCTTGCCGCCTGGCGCCAAGGGAAGCAGCTCGCCTGGTCGGCCGGTCTGGTCGAGGGACCAAGGTGGGCGTACGACTATGGATTCCTGGCGACGGATTGGCTCGTCGAGCGGGCCGGAGCGGAAGCGGTCCTGGAGTTCTTTCGCCTGGGCGGGCACCACGCTGCTTTTCGGTCAGCGTTTGGCATGAGCCCGGTAACGTTTCAAGCAATGTTTGGATCGTACCTAGCGGGAGTAGCCCCCCGCTACGAGTGGCGGGTCGGGGGAACCGTGCTCGACGATGACGGTGCGCCCGTTGAGGGGGCACACGTGTCTGCAGTGGTGCGCATCGAGGGCGAGGCATGGATGGCGGCGACGGGCCTGACCGACCCGCAGGGGAGCTTCGAGTTCCCAGCGCCGGGGAGTGGGTACAGGTTAGCGCTCTGGCTGCAGTGCCCGGGGGCCGAAGACGACGTGCAGTGGGTGCGCGCGGGTGAGTGGGGCGAGGACGGCTTTGTCGCTGATGCTGACGGGACCTGGGACGGGCTTGAGAACGGGGCAGAGCCGTTCACGGATGGGGGGCGAGACCGCACCGGCATGGTCATCGAGCTATCGGAGACACAGGACTCGCTTATCGCGAAGCACTGCGAGTCCTGATCCAAGGGGAGCATGTCCCGAGGCGCACCGGGCATGGCCAGTATCGTTCGTGGCTGGGGCGCGTGCTCGTGTTCGGGCTGGCCGTCCAGCCGGACCGGGCCGATCTTGGTGTAGAGCATGGCGCGGGTTGAGGAGCTTGCAGGGAGGCGGCATGGTGTTGAACCGCAGCGGAGTCGCGAGGCTCGACGACCTACACCCCGTTCCGGCAAAGCGGCGACGCCAGCGCGGTGCGGCTCACCGCGGGAGTGTGGCGCTCTCTTCACCGGAGGTCTGCAGGCACCTGAAATGAGAGGTGTACCCCACAGCTATGCCCCCAGCCCGCGCTCACGGAACGGAAGCTCCCCGCTGGCGCGTCCGTCTCGCCGGAGTCGTTGCTCCCCCAGCAGACGAGCTCGCCCGTCTCCCGCACCCCACAGCTGTGACTCCAACCCGCGCTCACGGAACGGAAGCTCCCCGCTGGCGCGTCCGTCTCGCCGAAGTCGTTGCTCCCCCAGCAGACAATCTCACCAGTCTCCCGCACCGCACAGCTAGTGCCCCATCGGCTTTAGATTTAGCTTAGGTGGAGGGGTGTTCGTCTCCGTGGCCTTCTTGGCCGGGGCCACTACGGGGGGATTGAACTTCATACAGGCGTGTTCAGTCTCGCTGTGGCACTGTTCCTCTATCTCGTAACCCAGCTCTCACCAAGCAAGGAAGACCCCGCAAAGGGTGACCCATAAACCCCAAGATCAAAGGTGGACCGCAGTTGCAGGCGTAGCTCCACGGTGATCGCCGGGGACGAGTCGCGTTGCATTTGTTGCGAGTCCGGCCCCTACCCACCTCTCGGAGGCAATGCGGCTCCCCAAGAGTAGCGCAGCGTTTGGTGTCGATTAGGAAACCGGGAACGTGGTAGGCCTATCACCAGCTATACCGTGCAATGGATAGAGGAGGGTGGCAGTTGGACAGTCCCGGCCGAAGTCTCTGAAGCAGAAGTGACCGGCATGAGCCATACCATTCAGAACCTCGACCGCAACAAGTACTACCGCGTGCGGGTGTTTGCAACGAATGAGTTGGGCGACGGCGAGCCGAGCTATGAGCGCAGAGTGATGCCGAACGGTGGGGTGGTTGTCTCGACTCCGTCCACTACTCCGTCCACTATTGTCACCGGTGGCGGCGGTGGGGGGGCTTCCCGTCCGTCCCCGAGCACCCGCGACTTCGAGTGGACCGTGAAGCACGACCTGGACCCGCTCGACGACGCCAACAGCGCGCCCGCCGGGATGTGGTCCGACGGCGCGACGCTGTGGCTGGCGAACAACCCCGACGGCGCCGGCGACGCTGTCTACGCCTACGACCTCGCCAGCGGTGAGCGGGCCGAGGAGCGCGAGTTCCAGCTCTCCGATCGGAACCGCGCGCCCCGCGGCGTCTGGTCGGACCGGACCACCGCATGGGTTTCCGACAGCGGCCGCGACCGCCTCTTCGCCTACGACCTCGCCAGTGGCGAGCGCCTCCCCGAGCGGGACATCGAACTCGCCGAGCGCAACAGCGACGCTCGCGGCATCTGGTCCGACGGGCAGACCCTGTGGGTGCTCGACGCCGGCGAGGACAGCCTCTTCGCCTACGAACTCGAGAGCGGCGGACTCCTCGGCGAGTACGCCCTCGACTCCCGCAACAGCGACCCCCGGGGTATCTGGTCGGACCGGGTGACCATCTGGATCTCCGATGCCGGCGCCAGCCCCAGGAGCCTCTTTGCCTACCGCCTGCCTGTTCCGGCAGACGAGCAGGGAGCAGAGGACGGGAACGCCACACTCAAGCGCGTTCGCGACGAGGACTTCAAGGAACTGAGCGGGGCGAGCAACAACAGCCCCCGCGGCATCTGGTCCGACGGCGACTTCATGTATGTGGTCGATGCGAGCGACGGCAAGATCTACACCTACAACATGCCCGACTCCATCGACGCCCGTCTCGCCTCGCTGACGCTCAGCGGCGTCGACCTCGGGGAGTTCGATCCGGGGAAGACGGACTACGCGGGCCTCATCGCCGACGGGGTGACGGAGACGACCGTCACCGCGCAAGCGATGCAGCGAGGCACGGAGGTCGCGATCACGCCCGGCGATGCCGGCGGGGACGACACGAACGGCCACCAGATTGCCCTGGCCGAGGTCGCCGAGGTCACCGTCACGGTGACCTCGGCGGACGGCACTCGCGAGAGAACCTATCGCGTGGCCTTCGAGCCCACGGTCACGGAAATCGCGCTGGGCGACACGTGGACGTCGTTCGAGTGGCCGGGCGCCGATGGCACGGCCATTGCCGAGACCGCCCTTCCGGAAGCGGTCATCGTGGTCTATGCCTGGGACGAGACACGGCGCGAGTGGCTCGCGTCATTCCCCGGCCTGGACCATGTGCCAGGGCTGAACACGCTCACCGCGTTCTCGTCCGGCGCGACCTACTGGGTCGTGGCCGAGGAGGCCGTCACCTGGACGATTGAGACGCAGGAGCCCGGCGCGCCCTAGCCACCGGCGGTCCCGCGGGGTCCGCGGGCGACTTGGACCAGAGCGTCATCAACGGATGGGTGCAGTTTCCCAATGTCAAGGCAGCGTTATTACTATCCTTCGTTGGTACAAACTGCTCTCGTCGAACGGGTGTATGTGAAGTACGTTGTGTGTGTCGAGCATCGACCGTTGCGACACCCCGTGCGAGAGCGTACGGAAAGTCGTAAGAGGCTGGACGTGAGAGCGTGACGTTGCCCCAAACGAGTACCTTTCCCCCGGCCCGCTTCGAGTCCCTACGCCGGTGGGCCACGCTGGGCAGTCTCAGCGAACCTGACGTCATCCGCTACGCCGCCACGATCACCGTCTGGGGACGCTGGGTCGCCTTCCTGGCGTCCATCTTCACGTTCGCCTACAGCCCCCAGTTCTGGCTTTCCGACAGTCCCGCGCTCGGGGCTGTGCCCATCGTACTGCTGATTGGCAACGGCCTGGTCCACTATCGCCTGTTGACGAACCGGACGGTCACCCTGCGCTGGTTGCTGTTCCTGAGCGTTTTGGACGCGGTGCTCACCAGCGTGGTCGTCGTCGTCGTGGGTGGGTTTTCCAGCTTCGCCTTCCTCGCCTACTACCCGGCCGTGGGCGTGTTCGCCATCATCTTTCCGGCGCTCTGGCTCAGCGTGGCCTGGACCACGCTGCTGGCCGTCACCTACAGCCTCGCCTCCGTCCTGGCGGGCCCCGGTCTCGACCTCGAGGCGGGCGACGAGACGGAGTTGCTGAACCGCCTCGCGGCGATGTATGTCATCGCCATCGGCATCGCCCTCATCACTCGCTACGAGCGCCTCCGCTGGCGCGACGCCCTGTCGCGGGAACGCAAGCTGCGGGACGAACGCATCGAGCTCTCCCAGCGCATTCACGACACCACCGCGCAAACGGCCTACATGATCGACCTCGGCATTCACCGTGCGCGCCAGCTGGTCGGCAAGTCGACCGACGACCTCCTCGCTGCCCTCGATGCAACCTCGGAGCTCTCGCGGTCGGCGATGTGGGAGATGCGCGGGCCCATTGATGTTGGCCACATCATGGAGGGCCGGGGGCTGGGGCGCGTCCTCTGGTCGCACTGCGCCACCTATGAACGGATCACGGCCATCCCCACCCGCTTGTCCCAGTCGGGAACGGAGCCCGCCCTCAACACGGAGGTCGGCGCCGCCCTCTTCTCCGTCGCCCACAATGCCCTCACCAACGCCTTCCTGCACGCCCAACCGGCCAGCGTCGAGGTCGCCCTCCGCTTCGACCCCAACGAGATCAGGCTGACCGTTTCGGACGACGGTGTGGGCCTGCCGCGGGACTACGACGGGCGTGGTCGAGGTATAGGCGGTATGCGGGCGGAGGCCGAGCAGATAGGTGGAACGCTCATCATCGAGAGTGACACCGACGGCACTGGCACCACCATCACCTGCGTGGTTCCCCGATAGCACGACAGTCAGGAGCGTGAGATGTCTGAAGCAACACTGTTCACCGTGATGGTGGTAGACGACCACCCGGTCGTGCGAAGCGGCCTGCGTGCCCTGCTGGAGGAATCCGGCCGGTTCACCGTCGTCGGGGAGGCTGCCGACGGCGATGAGGCGCTGACCATGGCAGAGAGCCTGGAGCCGGAACTGGTTGTGATGGACGTGCTGATGCCCGGCAAGAACGGCATCGACGCCTGCCGCGACATCATCGACCTGTTGCCCGACACGCGCGTCATGATGCTGACGGCGGCGGGCGAAGAAGATGCCGTCATCGACGCGGTCGCCGCCGGCGCCACGGGCTACCTGCAGAAGTACGCGCGGCCGGAAGAGTTCGTCAATGCCCTGCTGAAGGTCGCCGAGGGAACCCTCCAGGTCCCCGATGCAGCGGTCAAGCGGGTCTTCGCCATGCTGCGCGGACAGGAGCAGTGGATTGCCATCAGACCGATCGAGCGGCTCACGGAGATTGAGCGCGAGACGCTGACGCAGTTCACCCGGGGGAGCTCCTACCGGGAGATCGCCAAGGCGCGAGGCAACAGCGTCGTGACCGTGCGAAATACGCTGTACCGCATCCAGGACAAGCTCGGAATCGAGACGAAGCAGGAGCTTGTCGTCTGGGCCGTCCGCAACGGCCTGCTCAACGACGTTCCGGCTGGGAGCGACCCGCCCCCCGCCTAGCGCGGGAGCACTCCCCCGCCCCGTATGGCACGTGCTCGCGGGCCCGCCGGCTGGCGACCCTCCCGGTCGCGTTCAATGCTGCGCGGCGGTTGTGCACCCGGCAAGGTTTGAAATGTGATAGGTACTATCTGCCATTCGAGATAGGTACAAATGAACCTATCCCGCGGGGCACACGGTACGGACAATTTGGGCCGTGCCACTATCACGGCCAGCACGGACCGGAGGCGGGCGCAGCGGGCGGGGGCGGCGCCTCCTGCTGGGGGCTGCGCTTGCCGTCCTCGCGCTGGCCGGGTCGCTGGGGCGGACCCGGCGCCGGCCGAGGCCCAGAGCGTAGCGGAGACGGAAGTGACTCTCGTCTCCAACATGTCTGGAGGAGGCAACGATTCAACCGCATTCGGCAATGACTCTGGTGTGACGCGAGAGAGTGCGTCCCACTTCACCACCGGTGCGAATGACCCGGGATACCGACTGACCTCAATAGCGCTGAGGCTGGCGGACAGTGGTGGGACCCCGATACCGAG
This sequence comes from Tepidiformaceae bacterium, assembly GCA_965214395.1. Classification (GTDB taxonomy): domain Bacteria; phylum Chloroflexota; class Dehalococcoidia; order Tepidiformales; family Tepidiformaceae; genus UBA2991. The sequence continues at coordinate 1,681,620 of OZ243954.1, read as the reverse complement.
GATCTCCATCCACGGCGATGGCAACGGTTCTCCTGGCCAGGAGCTCTTCGTCCTCACCAACCCGTTCTACATCGGTGGCATCAACACGTTTTACTCTTACTACCCCTTCAACGCTCCGGGCGGTACCAGGCTGCAACCGAATACGACCTACTGGATCGTGATTGTCAGCACTACCGCTGACGGCGGCAGAGCGCGCGTGAGAACAGACACAAACGAATCCTCAGGGAGCCAGCCCGGCTGGAGCATCGGCGATTTCTATCTTCAACGAGAAGAAGGCAGCAGCAGTTGGACCAAGACCGAAGGCCAGGCCATTCGGAGGACGGCTTCTCGCTCTTCCACCAATTCCACCTGGAAGGCCTGGGCTATCGCGGGATCCAGTTCGGGGATGCGCTGGACTTCTACCAGACCGATATCAGTATCGAAGGCCCCAACCCCGTCTCCCCCAGCGGGGGCAACGTCGGCAGTGGCCGCAGCCGGGTCTGGATGCACACGGATTGCATTCAACAGCTGCAAGGCCGCGCCGGTGCGAGACAGGTCACCGGCGTCAAGCCGGAAGTGGCAGTCTCGGGCGGGCCGATGCCACTCGGGGGGAACTTCACCGGGTGGAGCGCCAGCCCCGACTAGTACGGCCGAGGTCGAGAACGAGGAGTGGCCCGTAGTGATTCTGATCAGCTTCGACATCGACGGCACGTTCGAAGTCGGTGATCCTCCTGGCGTCCTGACGATGGACATGGTGCGGCTGGTGCGCGACAAGGGCTTCCTGATCGGCAGCTGTTCCGACCGCACGCTGAGCGGTCAGCGTGCCATCTGGGCCGCGCACGACATCGAGGTCGACTTTGTCGTCTCCAAGCACATGCTGCCGGACGTGAAAGCCCGATTTGAGGCGGACGTGTACGTACACATCGGCGACCGCGAGGACCTCGACCGCCAGTACGCGCTGGCGGCGGGATTCGAGTTCCTGTGGCCCGACGAGGCTGTGGCTCACCCCCACTTCCAGCCGGAACCCTGACCGGGCCGGCCGGACCCGGCTCCGGGGAGCCTGACGGGCTGTCCCCGACCTGATTGGCTACGGCTTGTCCGGAATCGGTTCGTCCCAATCGATGCCGCACTGCGAGCACCATCGCCTGAGCCAGATATCCCCGGTCGCGTTTTCGTCTCCGAGCTCCGCGTGGATCTGCCCGCCGCATCGGCAGGGCCGGGGAAACGATGTCCAGCAGCCACCGCAGCGGGCATCGAGCTGGTGCATCTGGAGGAACTCCGGGTGCGTGGACAAGCTCATCCCCGATCATCTCCTCGTCCACGGTGGGTCCGGGGCGCACAGTACGCGGCCCCTGGCGCTCCTGTTCCACTCGTTGGACGAGGTGAAGCGCTCAACTGGAGCGCGGATGCGCCCGTTCGTCATCCAGGTCAGTCCGGTGAAGCCAGGGCTGCGGGGTTGGGGGGGTGATTCCCCCCAGCAGACCACCCTCGTCGAATTCAGGAAGCGCGCAGGTGTGCCCCTCTCCGGCGCTGATAGACCTGTCTATCCCCTGGGAAGACCCCCGCGTGCAGAGGTCGACTGGCCCAGCGATTGAGTAAGTGCGGAATCGGAATCCGTGCACCACACCCGCCGGCCGAGCCATTGGAGGCTCGGGACTGAAAGCTCGCCTCAGGCCGGGCCTGCGATTCGCGAAGGCCACCAGTTCCAGCGGCCGAAGAGCGCGACCAGGGCGGGCACGATCAGCGTGCGGGTGATAAAGGTGTCAAGCAGCACACCCGCGGCGACGGCGAAGCCGAGTTGGAGGAGGTCCTGGAGCGGAAGCGTCATCAGTGCCGAGAAGGTGCCTGCGAGGATGAGGCCGGCGGAGGTGATGACCGGCCCCGTGCGGGAAAGCGCTCGCACCACGGCCTCCCTCAGGGGCGCCTGTCGGGCCTCCTCGCGGATTCGCGACATCAGGTAGATGTTGTAGTCGACGCTGAGCGCGTTGAGGAAGACGAACAGGAAGAACGGGACGGCCGGTCCGATGCCGGCGTGATCGAACACCAGGACGAAAACGAGCACCGCAAGTCCCAGCGTCGCGAAGTAGGTGAACGCGATCGTGACCACCAGGTAGAGGGGCGCGATAGCGGAGCGGAGGAGGAGTGCGAGCACCACGCCGATCGCCAGCAGGATCAGGGGCAGCACGACCAGCGAGTCGCGGTTGCCAGCGGTTCGCGTGTCTGCCGCCTCGGCAGTGTCGCCGCCGATCAGGACAGCCGTCGGGTTCAGGCCCGCCGTGATCGCACCCTCAAGGGCCAGTGCCCGCAGGTCGGGCACGACATCGAGGGCTGCGTCTGAAAACGGGTTCTCCACGAGGACCACTTCCAGCCGGGCGACGCCTCCATCTGGCGACACGAATCGCGCGGCGGCGCCGGGCGGTCCGCCCCGCGGCCCATCCGTGCCAAAGGGCCTGCTCGGTCCGGAGACGTCCGCCACCTCCGGGTGCTCGGCAAGGGTGAGGGTGAGGGCGTCGAACGCCTCGAGTCGCTCCGGAGTGAGCACGTGCTCGCCGGGCGGCAGGGAGACGTAAACCCGCATGGGCGACAGCTCCCCGGCGGGGAAGCCTCCGCGCAACAGCTCGAAGCTCCTGACGGACTCGGTGTTGGAGGGCAGGCTCGCGAGCTGGTCGTACGTGGGGCGGAAGGCCAGCAACCCCAGTATGAGGAGGGCGAGGACACCCGAAGTGGCGGCCAGCGCGACCCGTGGCCGGCGCAGCACCACAGCGCCGATGCGGCCATAGATGCTGCGCCTCCACGCCTGTTCTCCGCCCTGGCCTGTGGCTCCCTGGGGGTCAAGCCGCGGTTGCCTGGGCCAGTAGGCGCGCCGCCCGGCGATGGTAAGCAGCGCCGGCACCAGCGTCAGCGCGGCCAGCATCATGAGCGCGACCGCAATCGCGATCACGGGACCGAGCGACTGGTAGGAGCGGAGGGTCGCGAGCAGCAGGACGCCCGAGGCTATCAGGATGGTCGCGCCGGCAGAGGCGACCGCCCCGCCGACGCCGCGCATCGTGCGGCGCATGGCCTCGTGCTTGTCGGCGTGACGGGTCAGTTCCTCGCGGAAGCGCGCGGAAACGAAGAGCACGTAATCGGTCCCGGTGCCGAACAGCACTACGGTCATGATGCCGGTGGTCTGCCCGGAGATCGGCAGGTCGAACTGCAGCGCGACAGCAGCGCCGACCGCCCCCGCGACCTGGAAGACGAGCCCGACCGCCAGCAGGGGTATCAGGGCCACGATCGGCGACCGGTAGATCGCCACCAGCAGGACCAGCACGAGGAGCACGGTGACGATGAGGAGGAGGGAGTCGATGCTGGAGAAGACCTGGACCAGGTCCACGACGAGGCCGCCGGGGCCGCCGACGGCGATCTCAACGCCGGGCAGCTCCGCCAGCTCCGCACGGTCCCGGATGGCGGCGACGGCGTCGGCAAACTCGGTCTCGGCCGGTTCCCCCGTTATCTCGACGAGCACGTACAGCGTGGTGGCGTCCGGAGACACGAGGCCGGACGCTTGTCCTTCCCCGGGCCGGGGCGCGAGCACCTGACGGATGTTGCCGGGCGCCTCGGGGCTCCCCAACCAGGCCTCGAGTTCAGCGACGGCCGCCCAGGTCGGCTCGCTCAGTCCGTCCGGTTCGCGGACCACGACCAGGGTTGGCGTGCCCGTGGCGGGGAAGCGTTCCCGGGCGAGCTCGACGGCGCGCGTGGACTCGGCATCGGCGGGCAGAAAGAGGGCCGCCTCGTTCTCGCTCACGTCCGCGAACTGCGGCAACTGGGAGACCAGGAGTCCCGCGGCCACGATCCAGAGGAGCAGCGTGATCCACTTGCCGCGCGGACTGCTAACGAAGTCGGTTACGGTTCCCATGCCCGATCAGCCAGCCTCACCGCTACGCGCTACGCCCATTGCTGCACTCCCTGCTTGCCCACGCGCACCGCCCTGCTCCCCGTTCGAGCCATCGTAAGGGCGGGCCAGTAAACGCAGAGGAACGCGGGCGCCGCTGGAGGGAGCAGCGCCCGCGAACCGGGTGTCCCGGCTGTTGATCCAGGAGGAGGGATCACTCGGCCGGGGGCAGGAGGACGGCATCGATCACGTGGATCGTGCCGTTCGACGCCTCGATGTCCGCGATCACGACCTGCGCGCCGTTGATGCGCACCACATCGCCTTCGACGGAGATGCTCAGCGAACCGCCTTGCAACGTCTCTGCCACCTCTAGGGTCACGACATCGGCCGCCTTCACGTCTCCCGCGACCACGTGGTAGAGGAGTATCTCCGTCAGCGAGGGGATGTCCTCCAGCAGCGCCTCAACCGTGTGACGTGTTCGACCGCCTCGTCTGATGGACCACGATGTTCGCAGGCTAGCGTTTCACCTCCCGCGTGCAGTTCGAAGTCACTGAGCGGGCCTAGGGTCTCTAGGCGCATTTCGACAGAGCCTTGCGCGCCTTCTCTAGGTTGGGTGGTTGCCAGTCCGGGCAAGCCCATTCATGAGTGCCAGATAGAATCTTCGTCCCGACCCTCCCCGGACAGGAGCCCGAACCGCCATGAGCGACTGGATCGACCGCGAGAGCAAGTACCTCTTCCAGAACTACGGCCGTCAGCCGCTCGTGATCGAGCGGGGAGAGGGGTCACGCGTCTGGGATAGTGACGGGAACGAGTACCTCGACTTTGTCGGGGGGCTTGCCGTGACGTCCCTCGGGCACGCCCACCCAGCGGTCACAGCCGCGGCGGCCGCACAGGCCGAGCGCCTCATCCACGTTTCCAACCTCTACTACACCACCCCCATGATCGAGCTGGCCGAGCTGCTCGTCGAGAACTCGCCCCTCGACCGTGTCTTCTTCTGCAACTCCGGTACGGAAGCGATCGAGGCGGCCATCAAGATCGCCCGCCGCTACGGCCACGACGAGCGCGAAGGCGCCCACGGCATCATCGCCATGGACGACGGCTTCCACGGGCGCAGTCTCGGCGCCCTCGCGGCCACGGGCACGGCCCGCTACCGAGAGCCCTTCGCGCCCATGCCCGGTGGCTTCAGCCACGTCCCCTGGAACGACCTCGACTCCCTCCGCGAGGCCACCCACCAGAACACCGTCGCAGTGCTCATGGAGCCTCTCCAGGGCGAGGGCGGCGTGAACGTGCCCGCCCCCGGCTACCTCAGGGGAGTCCGCCGCTGGTGCGACGAGAACGGCCTGCTGCTCATCCTCGACGAGATCCAGTCCGGCGTGGGGCGCACGGGGACGCTCTGGGCGCACGAGCAGGACGGCATCGAGCCCGACATCATGTGCGTCGCGAAGGGCCTCGCCGGCGGCCTGCCCATCGGCGCCGTCCTCGCCCGTGAGGAACTCGCCGCTCACCTCGCACCCGGTGACCACGCCACCACCTTTGGCGCGAATCCCGTCGCAACAGCGGCAGGCGTCGCCGTCCTCCGCTACATCTTGGAGAACGAGGTACTCGCCAGCGCTCGGCGCGCCTCCGAGCGCCTCGTTGCCCGACTCCGCAGGATGGAGGGGGAAATACCCGCCGTCACCGAGGTACGCGGCCGCGGCCTGCTGCTCGCCGTAGGCCTCGCGACCGAGGCCGCGGCGAGCGTTGTGGCAATCTCCCGAGACCGGGGGCTGCTTGTCAACAATGTCCGCCCCGACCGCATACGGCTGATGCCCTCGCTCATCGTCAGCGATGAAGAGGTCGATCGCGCCTGCCTCATCCTTCAGGACGCGATCCGAAAGGCGACGGCATAAGAGGAGGAGCCCCTCCCGACCACCTGCTGGGGCACGCTCCCGATGGCGGTCGCGCGCGAAGCACAGCTAGACTGCCACCATGGGAGAACTCGACGGGCAGGTCGTTCTGGTAACCGGTGCCAGCCGAGGGATCGGCGCGGCGATTGCCGCCGGCCTGGCAGCCCAGGGTGCAGCAGTGGGTTGTCTCGCACGGACCGAGACCGACTTGAAGTCTGTCGTGGAGCGCATTCGGGCGGCTGGAGGCAAAGCGATTGCGGTGCGATGCGACGTCACCGATGAAGCTGAAGTCGAGACGGCTACCGCGGGGATCGCCGACAAGTTCGGCGGGCTCGACACCGTCGTGCTAAATGCTGGCGGTGACCCTGTCGCAGCGACGGTTGAGGAGAGTGACAGCAGAGACTGGCGCCACACGCTCGAACTCAACCTTATCGGCGTCTACCTGGGTGCCAGGGCGGCGATTCCCCATCTGAGAGCGCGGGGCGGGGGCCGTATCATCACCATCGGATCGGGGCTTGGACACCGTGGCGCTCCAGGCCACTCGGCGTACGCCGTGTCCAAGGCAGGGCTTTCCATGCTCACCCGGGTGCTCGCACAGGAGCTCGTCGAGAACCGGATCTCGGTGAACGAGCTGGTTCCCGGCCCTGTGGATACGGGCGACGGGCCCAAGGACGAGTCTGCTCGGCCGTCGGTCGTCTCAGAGAACCCATCCGAGTGGGTGAAGCGCCCCGAGGACGTCGTGCCACTTGCCCTGTTTCTTGCCTCGCAGCCGTTGGTCGGCCCCACCGCGCAGCGGTTCAGCCTGATGCGACGGGACGGATAGGGGTGGCTCCCCGGCGAGGATTCGAACCTCGAACCTAGCGGTTAACAGCCGCTCGCTCTACCGTTGAGCTACCGGGGAACGGGCTTCCAGTTTCGGGCGGGGCGGGGGAACGGGCAACAGGCGAAGGCCGGGTTTCGCGAGCGCCGACCCACACCATTGGCTCTGCTACAGTGGCTGTATGGTCAGGATTCGCACGGGCCTTCAACCCCTGCCGTGGCCCTACCGGATCTGGCGGTTCCTGCTGGTGGGCTGGAACTTCGTCGTTATCTACCTGGGTTACAAGCGCATCCAGAAAACGCCCTGGCTGGGCGAGGCGGAACGGAAGGCGCGGTACCGGTCGCAGCACCGCGCCACGGGCGAGCGTCTCTACCGGCTGGCGGTGCGGATGCGGGGACTCCTGATCAAGTCGTGCCAGTTCCTGAGCAGTCGCGCGGATGTCGCGCCGCCGGAGCTGGTGGCGGTCCTGAGCCGGCTACAGGACGCGGTGCCGCCGCGGTCGTACGAAGAGGTGTCGGCGCAGGTGCGGCGGGAACTGGGCGCTGGGCCGGAGGAGGCGTTCGCGAGCTTCGAACGGGCGCCGCTTGCCTCGGCGTCGTTGGCACAGGTACACCGGGCGCGCACGCACGACGGTCGCGACGTGGCGGTGAAGGTGCAGTACGCGGGCATCTCGCGGGTGGTGGAGACGGATCTGCGGTCGATCAGCCTGCTCATCGCAATCCTGGCGCGCATCGAGCGGAGGTGGGACTTCCGTATGCTCATCGGGGAGATGGCGGACTACGTGCCTCGGGAGCTCGACTTCGTGGCTGAGGGGGAGAGCGCGGAGCGGGTGGCGCGCGAACTGGCGCATCGCAAGGACGTGCGGGTACCGACGATCGTGTGGGAGCACACGGCGCGCCGGGTGCTGACGATGGAGTACATCGACGGGATCAAGATTTCGGCAACGGATGAGCTGGTTGCGGCGGGGATCGACCCGAACGAGGTCGCGCGGATCATGATGGAGGCGTACTGCGAGCAGATTCTCGTGAACGGCTTCTTCCACGCGGACCCGCACCCGGGGAACCTGCTGGTGCTGCCGGGGCCGGTGGTGGTGTTCATCGATTTCGGGATGAGCAAGCACCTGCCGGACGACTTCCGGCGGACGTACAACCACTTCACGCTGGCGGTGCTCAGCCAGAACGACTCGGCAATGCTGAAGGGGTTCCAGGACCTGGGGTTCCGGACACGTTATGACGACCCGGAGATGCTGGTGGCCCTGGGGCGCTCGTTCTTCGAGTCGGCGGGGCCTGAGCAGCGTCCCTACGCGGACTCGGAGGTGGTGGGTGAGGTGAACGAACGGCTGTCGCAGCTGCTATCGGACAACCCGATCACGGAGGTGCCGTCGGACATCCTGCTGATCCTGCGGGTGCTGGGTCTGATGAGCGGTCTGCAGAAGCGTCTCGACAGCACGGTCGACGTGGCGGACACGATCACGCCGTTCGCGCAGTCGCAGATTGCGGCGGAGGCGGCGGGGGGCAGCTAGGGCGGCATGGCGGATAACGAGAACCAGGCCCAGGAGTTTCTTGCGAGAGCACGGGAGTACCTGAACGCCGGCGACCTGCACCAGGCATCCGAGAAGGGCTGGGGGCGGCAGCGCATATGGCGAAGGCCGTGGCGGTCGCCCAGGGCTGGGAATACGACACGCACTCCGACTTCAGCGTCGTGCTGAACCAGGCGTGGCAGGCCACCGGCAACGACCGCCTGCGAGCCCTCCGCGGCATCGCCAACGAACTACACAGCAACTTCTACCGGCGGAAGCAGCACCTGAACGCCGAGGTCATCGGGCAGGACATCGAGAACGTGGCGGAACTCGTGGAGGCACTGACTCTACTGGCGAGCCCAGCGCCGTAGCGGCACGCTGGCGCTATCCGGCCGGATTCGCTAACCTTTGTTAGTCCTTTAAGGCGGTCCCGAGAGGCTGCCAAGGGAGGAGGCGCCGCCATGAGCGGCATACGCTGCGCGCGTAAGCGAATTTCCCCCCAAACCCCGGTGTTTCCGCGATGAGCCCTGTTGAGATGCAGCGGGGCCCGGAAGTCGCGCGCACCATCCGGCGGCTGGCGCACGAGATCGTCGAGAGCAACGGCGGTGCGCGAGACCTGGTGCTTGTGGGGTTGCTGACGCGAGGGGCGCCGCTGGCGAAACGGCTGGCGGCCGCCATCGGGGCGTTCGAGGGCGATTCGCCTCCCGTGGGCAAGCTCGATGTGGGCCTCTACCGCGACGATGTCGCGCACCGCGACCCACCACCACCCGTGCGTCCCAGCGACATCCCCCGCAACCTCGACGGCACAACGGTCGTGCTGGTCGACGACGTGCTGTTCACTGGCCGCACGATCCGGGCGGCGATGGACGCCATCATGGACTTCGGAAGGCCGGCGCGGATACGCCTGGCGGTGATGGTCGACCGCGGGCACCGCGAGCTGCCGATTCGCCCGGACTTCGTGGGCCGCAACATCCCGACGGCGCCGTCGCAGACGGTCGACGTGCGGCTGGAGGAAATCGACGGCGAGGATGCGATCTACCTGATGGAGGGAGCCGAACGTCATGGTGAGCATTGAACCGGCCGCCCCTGAAGCGGCCACGGACGCGCCGCCCCTACAGGCGGAGGCATCGGCCGAGCCAGCGGCGACCTGGACGCGGAAGGACCTGCTCGACACGGACGTGCTCACCGCCGAGGAGATCGGGCTCGTGCTGGAGACGGCGGATGCGATGGCGGAGGTGCGGGAGCGGTCGGTGGGGCGGGTCGCGACGCTGCGGGGCACGACCGTCGTGACGCTCTTCTACGAGAACAGCACGCGCACGCGGGCGAGCTTCGAGATTGCGGCGAAGGCGCTGGGCGCGGACGTCATCAACCTGGCGGCGGCGGGGAGCAGCGTGGGGAAGGGCGAGTCGCTCATCGACACGGTGCGGACGATCGAGGCGGTGGGGGCGGACGTCCTCGTGATGCGCCACCCGAGCTCGGGGGCGGCGGGGCTGGCGGCGCGGCACACCGACGCGAGCGTCGTGAACGGCGGCGACGGGGCGCACGCGCACCCGACGCAGGCGCTGCTGGACCTGTACACGATGCGTCGCCACGTGGGCGACCTGGCAGGACGCAAGGTCGTCATCGTGGGGGACGTGCTGCACAGCCGCGTCGCGCGCTCGAACCTGTGGGCGCTGATGGCGGCGGGGGCGCAGGTCACGCTGTGCGGGCCGGCGACGCTGCTGCCGCGCACGCTTCGTACCCTCCCCGGTCACGAGGGGCCGGGCGGCTGCGAGGTCACGAGCGACCTGGAAACGGCGCTGCTGGAGGCGGACGTGGTGATGGCGCTGCGCATCCAGCGGGAGCGGCAGGAGCAAGGGCTGCTGCCCTCGCTGCGGGAGTACATCCGGCAGTTCCAGATAACGGAGGAGCGGCTGGCGCGCGCCAACCCGGGCGCGCTGGTGATGCACCCCGGCCCGATGAACGAGGGCGTCGAGATCGCGCCCGCGGCGGCACACGGCCTGCGCTCGGTGGTCGAGGAGCAGGTCACGAACGGGGTGGCGGTGCGGATGGCCATCCTCTACCTGATGGCGACAGCGAGGCGGCGATGAGCGCAGTACTTATTCGTGGGGGGCGGGTGATGGACCCCGCCTCGGGACACGACGAGCGGGGCGACGTGCTCGTCGAGGACGGGCGCATCGCAGCGATCGGCGGCAGCCTCGATGCAGCCGGGGCGGAGGTGGTCAAGGCGGCGGGGTGCATCGTGGCGCCGGGGTTCGTCGATCTGCACGCGCACCTGCGGGAGCCGGGTTTCGAGCAGAAGGGAACGATCGCGACGGAGACGGAGGCGGCGCTGCGGGGCGGCTTCACGACGGTCTGCGCGATGCCGAACACGGACCCGGCGCCGGACAGCGCGCCGGCGGTCGAGGGGCTGCTGAAGCGGGTCGCGCAGGATGCGCGCGTTCGCGTCCTGCCGGTGGGCAGCACAACCGTGGATAGGGCGGGGGAGCAGCTTTCGGCGCTGAGCGAGCTGGCGGAGGCGGGGTGCGTGGCGATCAGCGACGACGGCACCCCCGTGTCGGGGGGCGGCCTGATGCGGAACGCGCTCACGCTGGCGGGGGCGCTGGGGCTGGTCGTGGCGGAGCACTGCGACGAACCTTCGCTCAACGGTAACGGGTCGATGCACGAGGGCGCGGTCAGCGAGCGGCTGGGTCTGGCGGGTCAGCCGACGGCAGCGGAGACGGCGGCGATAGCGCGAAACGTCGAGCTCTGCGAGCTTACCGGCGGACGGTTGCACATCATGCACGTGACGACGGCGACAGGCGTTGAACTGGTGGCGCGCGCAAAGGAGCGCGGGCTGCCGGTGACATGCGAGGTCACGCCGAGCCATCTCTTCCTGACGGACGAGGCGGTGGCAGGTGGAGATCCGACGCCCGCCTACGACACCTCGGCGAAGGTGAACCCGCCGCTACGAACGGAAAGGGACCGGCTGGCGCTGCTTACAGGGGTCAACGCGGGCGTTATCGACGCGATCGCGACGGACCACGCACCGCACGCGCCCGAGGAGAAGCAGTGCGAGTTCGACCAGGCGCCGTTCGGCATCAGCTGTGCGGAGACGGCCCTGGCGACGGTGACGACGCTGGTGGAGCGGGGCGAGCTCGAGCTTGGGGCGGCGCTGCGAGCGCTCACGCAGGGCCCAGTGGAGGCGTTCTCGCTGGAAGGGCACGTCCCGGGCATCGGGACACTGGCGGTGGGGGCGCCCGGCGACGTGACCGTCTTCGACCCGGAGGAACGCTGGACGGTCGACCCCTTGCGGTTCGCCTCGAAGGGGCGGAACACGCCGCTGGCAGGCCTCGAGCTGCAGGGACGCGTGCGGGCGGTGGTGGTTGGCGGCGAGCTTCGGCACATGGCGGAGGCGGCGCATGTCTAGCGCGAGGCTGGCGCTCGCCGATGGGAGCGTGTTCGAGGGCCGCGCCGTAGGCGCGCCCGGGCACGCGGGCGGCGAGGTCGTATTCAACACGTCGATGACGGGCTACCAGGAGATGCTGACGGACCCCTCCTACGCGGGGCAGCTGCTCACGCTGACCTACCCGATGATCGGGAACTACGGGGTGGACGCGGCGGTGGAGGAGTCGGGGCGGATCCAGCCGCGGGGGCTGATCGTGCGGGAGGTGGCGCCGGTCTCGAGCCACCCGCTCTCAACGAGCGACCTCGCGACGTTCCTCGCCGAACGGGGGGTGGTGGCGATCGACGGGGTGGACACGCGCGCGATCACGAGGCGCATCCGGCGGCACGGGGTGATGCTCGGGGTGATCACGACAGAATCGGCGGAGGCGGCGCTGGAGCGCGTCCGCGCCCTGCCCGACTACGACGGCATCGACTGGGCGTCGCAGGTCACGACCGAGCGGCAGTATGGCTGGGGGGCGTTCGCCGAGCAGAACCAGCTCCGGCCGGCGGTCGAGCCCCGGGCCAACAAGGCCGTCGCCGGACCTGCGTCCGAGGCGCCAAGGAAAGTCGTGCTCATCGACGGCGGCGTGAAGCGGAACATCATGCGTTCGCTGACGGCGCGGAACTGCGACCTCACCGTGCTGCCCATCGACGCGACGGCGGAGGACGTGCTCGAACTCGCGCCGGACGGCGTCGTGTGGTCGCCCGGACCGGGCGACCCGCAGGTGCAGAACGCGCAGGTCGAGGAAACGCGGAAGCTGATCGGGAACGTGCCCATCCTCGGCATCTGCCTGGGGCACCAGGTGATCGCGCGGGCGCTGGGCGCGGGCACGTTCAAGCTGCCCTTCGGGCACCGCGGCGGGAACCACCCGGTTCGCGACGAACGCACGGGAGCCGTGACGATCACGGCCCAGAATCACGGATACGCGGTCGACCCGGAGGGGTTGGCGGCTTCGGCGGAGGTAAGCCACGTGAACCTGAACGACGGCACGGTCGAAGGGCTCACCATGCGCGACGAGCCGGTCATGGCCATCCAGTATCACTCGGAGGCCAGCCCGGGACCGCTCGACAGCATGGGGATGTTCGACCGCTTCGTGGAGATGATGGACAGGGCGGGGAACGGACGATGACGCGCACAACGGACCTGCAACAGGCGACGGTGGCGGATGCGGCGGCGGTCGCCTCCATCGCGCACGCACTGCGGGATGAAGCGAACACGAGCCTGCCCAACCTCGATACGGAGATGGCGCGGGAGTGGCTCGCGCGGCTGGAGGAGGGAGGGGCGGCTGCAATCGCGCTCGATGGGTCGATCCCGGTGGCCTTCGGCGCGGTCGAGGGCAGCGCGGACGAGCCCGAGACGGGGGAGCTCGGCGTCTGGGTGCTGCCCGACCACCGGCGGCGGGGCATCGCCACGGAACTCGCGGATGAGCTGCTGGAGCTCGCGCGCAAGCGCGGCTTCCGGCGGATTCGCGGTCGCCTTCCGGAGGGCAACGAGCCCGCGCTCAGCTTCCTTTCCGCCATCGGGGGGATGGTTCCCCTGCGCAATCCCGACATGACGTTCGAGTTGCCCCTCTAGATGGCAGTCGTGAGCAGCAAACACCGCCCCCTGCCGCCCAACCGCGGCGGCGCCATCAGGCGTGACTCGCGGCGTACGGCCGCGAGGTGGACAGACGTGCTCATCGCGCTGGCCGCGACTGCGCTGGCCATGGCCCTGCTCATCCTCGTAGCGGCGTTCGCCGGCGAGAACGTGGCGGGCGACCAGGCAGGGCGCCTCTGGGCGCTTACGTTCGCGGGTGGGCTGGGACTCAGCGGACTGTTCCTGGCCCTGCTGGGGCTGGGGCTGCTGGGGGAGGATGCGCGCGAGGGCGGTCGCTACGTTGTACCCGTCGCGGTCGGTGTGGCGACGGGCGCACTCGTCGGCGCGCTGATGCTGGAAGGGGCGAGCGCGGGAGCCGTGCTGGCCTCGCTGTTGGTGCTCCTGCTCGTGCTGCCCCCCGTGCGGGGCGCGATCGCATGGGTCACGCGGCGGGGAGCGGGGAGGCGGGGACGATGACGAAGCCTGAGAGCGTCCTCATCATCGGTTCCGGGGCGATCGTCATCGGGCAGGCGGCGGAGTTCGACTACGCCGGCACGCAGGCCTGCAAGGCGGTACGCGAAGAACGCGTGCGCAGCATCCTCGTGAACTCGAACCCGGCGACGATCATGACCGACCTGGACGTGGCCGATGCGGTCTATATCGAGCCGCTCACGGTGCCGACGATCCGGCGCATCATCGCGCGGGAGCGCCCGGAAGGGCTGCTGCCCACGCTCGGGGGCCAGACCGGCCTGAACCTGGCAGTCGAGCTGGCGAACGCGGGCGTCCTCGAGAAGTACGACGTGAAGCTGCTGGGCACACCGCTGGAGTCAATCCAGCGGGCGGAGGACCGGGAGCTCTTCAACAACCTGCTGGCCAAGATCGGCGAGCCCGTGCTGGACAGCGAACCGTGCGAGTCGGTGGAGGCGTGCGCGGCGGCGGCGGATCGGATCGGGCTGCCGGTGGTGATCCGGCCCGCCTACACGCTGGGGGGCACGGGCGGGGGCATCGCGTTCACGAAGGAGGAGCTGCGCACGATCGCGACGAGCGGTCTGGCCGCGAGCCCGATCACGCAGGTGCTGATCGAGCGTTACCTGGGCGGCTGGAAAGAGGTGGAGTACGAAGTGATGCGGGACGGCGCGGGCAACTGCGTGACCATCTGCAACATGGAGAACCTCGACCCGATGGGCGTCCACACGGGCGACTCGATCGTGGTCGCTCCCTCGCAGACGCTGACGGACAAGGACTACCAGATGCTGCGCTCGGCGGCGCTGCGCATCATCGACGAGCTCGGCATCGAGGGTGGCTGCAACATCCAGTTCTCGCTGGCGCCGCGAAAGGACGTGCGGGACTGGGAAGGCGACCCGAGCGACCCGCTTCCCTACTACGTGATCGAAGTGAACCCGCGGGTCTCGCGTTCGTCCGCGCTGGCCTCGAAGGCGACGGGCTATCCGATCGCGCGGGTGGCGGCGAAGATCGCGTGCGGCAAGACGCTCGACGAGATCCCGAACGCGGTCACGCAGCGCACGACGGCCGCCTTCGAACCGGCGCTGGATTACTGCGTCGTGAAGATTCCCCGCTGGCCGTTCGACAAGTTCGCGCTGGGCGATCGCGGGCTGGGCACGCAGATGAAGGCCACGGGCGAGGTGATGGCGATCGACCGCACCTTCGAGGGGGCGCTAAACAAGGCGGTGCGGTCGCTCGAGTTCGGACGACGGACGCTGCTCTGGGAAGACCCCTCGTGGCAGGACGCGCAGGCGATCAATCTGAGCGCAACAGACACGCGCCTGTGGGCGCTCATGGCCGTCCTGCGCCGGGATGTGCCCATCGCGGAGGTTGCGACGGAGACGGGTGTCGACCCGTGGTTCCTGGAGCGCCTGCAGCGAATCGTGGCGGTGGAACGCCGCCTGCTCTCGGAGCCGCTGGAACGCGAGCTCCTGCTGGAAGCGAAGCGGATGGGCTTCAGCGACGAGATGGTGGGGCAGCTCGCCGACCGGCTGGCCGAGCACGTGCGGGAGCTGCGTCAACAACTCGGGATGCGGCCCGTCTACAAGATGGTCGATACGTGCGCGGCTGAGTTCGACGCGTTCACGCCCTACTTCTATTCGACCTACGAGGAGGAGAACGAGGCAACCCCCGAGCCGGGCGTCTCGACGGTGGTGCTGGGGAGCGGGCCGATCCGCATCGGGCAGGGGATCGAGTTCGACTATGCGAGTGTGCACGCCGCCTGGGCGCTGCAGGACGCGGGCCGGCGCGCAATCCTCGTGAACTCCAACCCGGAGACGGTCTCCACGGACTTCGACACGAGCGACCGGCTCTACTTCGAGCCGCTGGACGAGGAGGCGGTACGCAACATCCTCGAGAACGAGGCGGGGGAGACGGGAGACACGCCCACCAGCATCGTGCAGTTCGGCGGGCAGACGGCGGTCAACCTGGCGGAAGCGCTGTGGCGGTCGGGGCAGGGGATCATCGGGTCGAGTGCGGAGGCGATCGACACGGCCGAGGACCGGGAGCTGTTCGAACGCTTCCTGCAGAACCTCGGCATTCCGCAGCCTCCGGGGGCGGCCGTGCGGACGCTGGAGGAGGGTTTGAAGACGGCCCAGACGATCGGTTACCCGGTGCTCGTGCGGCCCTCGTACGTGCTCGGGGGGCGGGCGATGGAGATCGTGCAGAACCCGCGCGAGATGGTCGGCTTCCTCGCGCAGGCGGCGGAGGCGGCGGAGGGACGCCCCATCCTCATCGACAAGTACCTGGAGGGGCGCGAGGTGGAGGTGGACGCGATCTGCGACGGTGAGCGCGTGCTCATCCCAGGCATCATGGAGCACATCGAGCGGGCCGGCGTGCACTCGGGCGACTCGATGGCGGTCTACCCGCCAGTACACCTCACGGAGGACGAGCGGGAGGCGATCTGCCGCCACACCGAGCAGATCGTGCTCGGGATGGGCGCGATCGGGCTGACCAACATCCAGTATGTGGTGCTTCCGCGGGACGCTTCGGGTGCGCCGCAGGTGTACGTGCTTGAGGTGAATCCGCGAGCGAGCCGGACGGTGCCCTTCATCTCGAAGGTGACGGGCGTGCCGATGGTGCAGCTCGCCGTGCGCGCGATGTGCGGCGAAACGCTGGCGAGCCAGGGGTACGAAGGCGGGCTCTGGCCGGAACGGAACCTGGTGGCGGTGAAGGCGCCGGTGTTCTCGATGTCGAAGCTGGCGGAGGTCGACACCTACCTCGGGCCGGAGATGAAGAGCACGGGCGAGGTGATGGGCATCGACAGTGCCTACGAGCCCGCCCTGGCGAAGGCGCTCCTGGCCTCGGACCTCGCGCTGGAACCTGGGACGCCCGTGCTGCTCTCGCTAAGCGACCGGACGAAGGCGGAAGCGCTGCCTCTCGTTCACGCGTTGCACGACGGTGGCTGCAAGCTCTACGCCACGGAAGGCACGGGCGCGATGCTGGACGCGCTCGGCATCCCCGCCACGGTGGTGACGAAGGTGCTAAGCGGTACGCACCCGAACGTGGTGGACGTGATCGAGGACGGGAGCGTGCGCTGCGTGCTGAACACACCCGAGGGGCGGCTCACCGGCTCCCTGCGGGACGGCTTCCACATCCGGCGGGCGGCGGCGGAGAAACGCATTCCCTGCTTCACCTCGATCGACACAGCACGGGCGGCCATCGAGACGATGCGGGGCACTGTCACCCCCGAGGTGGCGCGGCTGGATGAGTACGTAGCGCGATGATCCGCGAGCAGGCGACCGTCCTCTCGAACGAATCGTGCTACGAGGGCGGCTACGTCATCTGGCTCGACGCGCCCAACCTGGCGGCGGCGGGACACACGCCGGGCCAGTTCGTGATGGTGCGCTGCTCCCCGGAGGGTGGCGACCCGGAGTTCTCGCGCGCCTTCAGCTACCACCGGGCGGAGGAGGGGCGGATCGCGCTGCTGTACAACGTCGCGGGGAGGGGGACGGCGTGGCTGTCGGGACGGCGCCGGGGTGATTCCGTTTCGCTCTACGGGCCGCTGGGGAACGGCTTCCGCCTGCCCGACGGCTCCGGAAACCTGCTCCTGGTGGCGGGAGGCGTGGGAGTCGCGCCGATGATCGACCTCGCGGAAGTCGCGCTCGCGCAGGGACACCAAGTGACGGCGATGATGGGTGCGCGCACAGCCTCGCAGCTGCTGCCCGCTTCGGCCTGGCCCAGCCAGGTCGAGTACGTAGTGGTCACGGAGGACGGCTCGCAGGGGCGGCGGGGGCGGGTCACGGAGCACCTGGACGAGTACGTAGCATGGTCGAGCAAGCTGTACGCCTGCGGCCCGAACCCGATGTTCGCGTCGATGGCGGAGGCGCTACGCGATAACGGTCGCCGGCAGACCCCGGAGATCCTGATGGAGGAGAACATGCCCTGCGGGTGGGGGCTCTGCTACGGGTGCGCGGTGTTCACGCGTCACGGGGTGCGTCTCTGCTGCAAGGACGGGCCCCGCTTCAACCTCTTCGACGTGTTCTAGGCAGGCGAAGAGACATCTGCTACCCTTTTGCCGCAGGCAAAGGACCAGCGGGACATTAATGGCATCGGCGGAACAGTCAGGCGAAGCGCTCAGGGACTACAGCAGCCCGACGACCTGGGGTGATGTTGAGCAGGTGCGCCACTCGCTCGGGGATCAGATCGCGGACGTCAAGACGCAGATGGCTGAGATGGAGACCCGGTTGGAGACGAAGATCGCGGACGTCAGGACGCAGGTGGCTGGGGTGGAAACCCAGCTGGAGACAAAGATCGCGGGAGTCCAGACGCAGGTGGCCGGGGTGAAGACGGAGATGGCCGGGCTAAGGACGGAGATGGTGAAGATGGAGAGTCGCCTTGAGCTGAAGAACGCCGAGACGAGGGCAGAGGTGGTGGCGCTAGGGACGCAAGTGGCCCAGGTGGAGATGCGTCTCACTCGGACGTTCCTCGGAGCCGTGGCAGCCGGAGTAGCCGTCCTCGGAGTCCTGTTTGGGATCTTCCAAGCAGTCGCGTGAACCGAGATTGCTACGAGCCAGCAGGAGTCTGCAGGCGGTGGCGGGCCTCTTCGGCGCTGATGGGCAGGTCGAAGTGCTTGATGCGCGCTCGATCGCCACGCGTGAGCACCACTTCGCGGGGGGCGAGGCCGAGGGCGCGGGCAAGCAGTTTCGTAACGGCCTCGTTGGCGGCGCCTTCGAGCGGTGGGGCCGTGACGCGCACGCGGAGAACGCCGCTTTCGTCGAAGCCCTCGACGGCGTTCCGGCTGGAGCGCGGGGTGACTCGTACGGCGACGCGGCCCACGGCACAAGTGTACGGAACGGCCACCAGTTCTCACAGGAGTTGCGAACAGGCGTTCTATTCCCGTAACATTGCCATCCAGCACAAGGGAGAGCACGACATGTCCAAGAAGGAAAACGACCGGAAGCGCGCGCTGGACCTGGCCCTGAGCCAGATCGAGAAGCAGTACGGCAGCGGCGCCATCATGAAGATGGGCGAGGCGACGGCCAACATGACGGTCGGGGCCATCTCCACCGGCTCACTCTCGCTGGACATTGCCCTCGGCATCGGCGGCATTCCACGCGGGCGCGTGACGGAGATCTACGGGCCGGAGTCGGCGGGCAAGAGCACGCTGGCCCAGCACGTGATTGCGCAGGCACAGCGCGGAGGCGGGGCCGTGGCCTACATCGACGTCGAGCACGCGCTCGACCCCTCGTACGCGCAGGACCTCGGCATCAATACGGAAGACCTGCTCATCAGCCAGCCGGATACAGGCGAGCAGGCGCTCGAGATCTGCGAGGCGCTCGTCCGCTCGAACGCGATCGACTGCATCGTCATTGATTCGGTGGCGGCCCTCGTGCCGCGCGCCGAGATTGAGGGCGAGATGGGCGACACCCACGTTGGCTTGCAGGCGCGCTTGATGTCGCAGGCATTACGCAAACTGACGTCCACCATCGCGCGCACGAGCACAGCCGTCATCTTCATCAACCAGCTCCGCGAAAAGGTGGGCGTGGTCTTCGGAAATCCCGAGGTGACCCCGGGCGGACGCGCGTTGAAGTTCTACTCGTCGGTCCGCATCGAGCTGCGCGGCATCGAGAGCATCAAGAAGGGCACGACGGTGATGGGACGGCGGGTGCGCGCGAAGATCGTGAAGAACAAGGTGGCGGCTCCCTTCCGCACGGCGGAGTTCGACATCATGTTCGCGACGCCGCGGGGCATCAGCCGCACCGCCGACGTGGTCGACCTCGGGGCGGAGTCGGGCATCCTGACCAAGTCGGGGGCGTTCTACAGCTACGGCGACCTGCGCATCGGGCAGGGGCGGGAAGCGGCCAAGTCCTTCCTCTATGAGAACCTCGACGTGCTCGAGGCGATTGAGCGGGAGCTGCGGCTGGCGGCGGGTCTGCCGGTAGCCGATGCGAGCGAGCCGGACACCGAAGGCGAAACAGCCCTCGCGGCCGGCGGCTCTTAGGCGGCTCCATGGCTCCCGACGAACCCGGCGAACCTTCCCGCATTACGGGCATCAAACTCCGCTCGCGGGAACGCGCGGTCCTGACCACGAACGACGGCGAGACGCTCATCGTGCATGCGGAGGCGCTCAAGCTGGCGGGGATACGCGAAGGGCACGTGCTCGACAACAAGGCGCGGAAACGCCTGGACCTCGAACGGGTGCGCCAGACGGCCCACAAGGCGGCTCTCCGCCTGCTATCGCACCGGCCCCGCAGCGAGCGGGAGCTGGCCCAGCGCCTGAGGCAACGGAAACTCCCGTCAGACGTGGTGGCGGACGAGATCGAACGGTTGCGCGGAGCGGGCCTGCTCGACGACGAAGCGTTCGCGCGGGCCTGGGTGGACGAGCGGCAGGCGAGCGCCCCGCGGGGCCAGGGTCTCCTGCGGTACGAACTGCTCGGTCACGGGGTTCGCAGCGAGCTGGCAGACGAAGCGGTCGCGTCCGTCGACGACCGGACGGCGGCGCTGACGATTGCGCGCAAGCGGGCGCCGCGCCTCCAGGGGCTGGAGTTCCGGCAGTTCAGCCAGCGGCTGGGGGGGTTCCTGGAGCGGCGGGGATTCGCCTACGAAGACGTGGCCGAGGCGGTGCGGACGGTGTGGAATGAGACTGCGGCGGAGTCCGAGCAACGGTAACGGGAGCGGCGTGAGAGCCCCCTTTAGCGGTGCAAAACCTTTGACGGCCTCACGGGCCGAGCCGTACCATCGCGCCACGAGCGGCATGCGCCGCTTTGGGAACACTATGTCGCAACCTGCGATTTACTTGGAGCAATACCATGCCGGCGATCATTGCCGTTATCGCCGGCCTCGTGGGCATTCTGATCGGGATCGGCGTGGGTTACTTCCTGCGCCGCCGCTCTGCACAGCACTCATTGCAGCAGGCGGAGGAGGACGCCCGGCAGCTACTCACTGAGGCCGAGACCAGGAGCCGCGAGCTTGAGCTGGAGAGCAAGGAGGAAGCGCTCAAGCTTCGAAACGAGGCAGAAGCCGACATCCGCGAGTGGCGTTCGGAGCTCTCGCGGACGGAAAACCGGCTCTCCCAGCGCGAGGAGAACCTCGACCGCAAGGCCGAGGGCGTCGATTCGCGCGAGACCGCCCTCCGCGACCGTTCCGACGCGCTGCGCACCTCCGAGGAAGAGGTCGCGGAGCTGCGGGCCGAGCAGGAGCGCGCCATCGAGCGGGTAAGCGCGTTGAGCCGGGAGGAAGCGCGGGAGCAGCTGCTGGCCGCCGTCGAGGACGAGATCCGGGACGAAGCGAGCCGCCGCGTGCGAGAGATGGAGCGCGAGGCGGAACAGACCGCCGGCGCCCGCGCCCGCAAGGTCATCGCGACGGCGATCCAGCGGTACGCCGGCGAGGTAACGGCGGAGACGACGGTCTCGGTCGTACCCATCGGCAGCGACGACATGAAGGGGCGCATCATCGGGCGCGAGGGGCGCAATATCCGCGCTATCGAGGCGGCCACCGGTGTCGACCTGATCATCGACGACACGCCGGATGCAGTGACCGTCAGCTCGTTCGATCCGGTGCGGCGCGAAGTCGCACGGGTGGCGCTTGCCGGGCTGGTGCAGGACGGACGCATTCACCCGACGCGTATCGAAGAAGCTGTCTCGAAGGCGCAGCGCAACGTCGAGACGACGATGGCAGAGTCGGCCGAAGCGGCGGCGACGGAGGCGGACGTGCTCAACCTCCATCCGGAAGTGATGAAGGTGTTCGGGCGGCTGCGTTACCGCACGAGCTACGGCCAGAACGTGATGCGCCACTCCATCGAGACGGCGCACATCGCGGCGATGATCGCGCGCGAGGTGGGCGCCGACGAGAACATCGCCCGGGCGGGCGGCTTCCTGCACGACCTCGGCAAGGCGGTGGACCACGAGGTCGAGGGGACGCACGCGATCATCGGGGCGGACATTGCGCGGCGCTACCGCGTGCGCGAGGAGGTCGCGCATTGCATCGAAGCGCACCACGAGGAGGTCGAGCTCGGCACGGTCGAGGCGGTCATCGTGCAGATGGCGGACGCCATCAGCGGCGGCCGACCGGGCGCGCGGCGCGAGTCGCTCGACAGCTACGTGAAGCGCCTGGAGACGCTGGAACAGATCGCCAAGGACCAGAAGGGCGTGGAGCAGGCGTTCGCCATCCAGGCAGGCCGTGAGCTGCGAATCGTCGTCAGTCCCGAGCAGGTCGACGACCTTGAGTCGATGCGGATCGCGCGTGACGTGAGCCAGAAGATCGAGGAGAGCGTCGACTATCCGGGGCAGATCAAGGTGACCGTCGTGCGGGAGACGCGCGCGACCGAGTACGCACGCTAGGGGAGGGTATGGCGACCGGCGACTTCCACCTGCACAGTACCTCCTCGGACGGCGTCCGCAGCCCCACCTGGGTGATGGAAACAGCCGCGGCGAACGGTGTGCGTGTCGTGGCCCTGACCGACCACGACACGACGGAGGGGCTGGCGGAGGCGCACGCGGCGGCGGTGGCCGCCGGGGTGCGGCTCATCCCCGGCATCGAGCTGAGCGTCGACCTCGACGGGGTGGACGCGCACCTGCTCGGGTACGGGTTCGACATCGAGCACGGGCCGCTGCAGGAGTACCTGAGCGAGCAGCGCGATGGGCGCGTGGGTCGCATGGTGCGCATGGTGCGCGTGCTCGCGGAGCACGGCGTGACGGTGCAGGTAGAGCGCGTGCTGGAGATCGCGGGCGAGGCGAGCGTGGGGAGGCCGCACGTTGCGCGAGCGCTGGTGGAGGCGGGGTACGTGGAGAGCGTGGCGGAAGCCTTCAACGAGTGGCTGGGGGATGGCAGGCCGGCGCACATCACGCGCCTGCGGCTGACCCCGTCGGAGGCGATCGCGCTCCTGCACGAGGCAGGCGGCGTGGCCTTTGTGGCGCACCCGATCTTCCTCGGAGAAGACTACAAAGGGGCGGTGGCTACACTCGCCGGCATGGGCCTGGACGGCATGGAGACCTACTACAAGCACTACGACACGGAGACCATAGTCGCGCACGAGACGCTATCGGAGGAACTCGGGCTGGGACGCTCGGGCGGGAGCGACTACCACGGCCTGGGGAACCCGAACGACCGCGAGATTGGCGACATTCCATTCCCGGACGAGGCGGTGGCGGCATTCATGGCGTTCCTCAACAGCCGCGGGGTCCGCAACCTGCGGCAGGCGGGAGTAGTTTGATGGACGTGGACCTGGGCGCAGACGCAATCGAACAGATCATTCCCCACCGCTATCCGATGCTGCTGGTCGACCGCATGGTGGAGATCGAGGACGGGGCGCGCGGGGTGGGGATCAAAAATGTGACCGCCAATGAGTGGTTCTTCGAGGGGCACTTCCCGGGGAATCGCGTGATGCCGGGCGTGCTGATCGTGGAGGCGCTGGCGCAGGTAGCGGCGATCACGCTGCTGCGGGATGTCGACCAGGCGGGGAAGATCCCGATGTTCGGCGGCATCGAGAAGATGCGTTTCCGGCGCCCGGTGACGCCCGGCGATCAACTGCGGCTGTCGTTCACGCTGGAGCGGATGCGGGGGCCGGTGGGACGGGGCGCCGTCGAGGCGAGCGTGGACGGCAAGGTGGTCGCGGACGGCTCCATCTCCTTTGCGCTGGTGGAGAACCCGACGGGCGGCTAGGCGCTCAAGGGGATCCTCACCGCTTGCTTCCGGGGGCCTACAGGGCGTCTGCTAGCATGGAATCGATGCCCGAAACGGTGCATTGCGCTCGCCACCCGGGGGTTGAGACTGCCCTGCGCTGCGGCCGTTGCGAGTCACCCATCTGCCCGTCCTGCCTGATCCACTCGCCCGTGGGGGCGCGCTGTCCCAACTGCGCCCCGGTCGTGAAGGCGCCCATGTACGTGCTCTCCGGCCAGCACATGCTGCGGGCGGGGCTGGCGGCGACGGTGGGCGGGGTGGTGATGGGCCTGCTGTGGGCGCTGATCCTGTGGCCGTTCACGCAGGGGTTCTTCGCACTGCTGGTGGGGGTGGCGCTGGGGTACGTCTTCACGCGGCTGCTGGAGTTCGCGACGGGCGGGAAGCGGGGCCCGGGGATGGTGGGGTTCGCGATCGGAGGGATCGTGCTGGCGTGGGCGGTCCTGCTGCTGCTCGGCGGGTCGCACTTCGCCCTCTGGGGCATGGTGGCGGCGGGGATCGGGGTCTGGTTCGCCTACCAGAACCTGCGGTAGGGAGCGCCGCAGGAGCGCAGCCTCAAACGATGAAGGCCATCGCCAGCACGAACGCGAGGGTGATGACGCTTACGCCGGCGACGACGACGAGGTCGCGGCGGACGTAGCGGTAGTCGGTGGCGACGTGGTGCTCCGGAGGGGTCTGGGCGGAGATACGCGCGGGGGTAGCGCCGGCGGGCTGAGGCGTGGGAGTGGCGCCCGGACGCGGCAGGGTGGAGGCGCGGTCGCGGCGGCGGCGCTGGCGGCGGGGACGGCGGGAACTCATCGGGCGTGATCGTACCGCGAGCGGCGGTCGCACGATAGCCGGAGCGGGTATCGGTAGAATCGCGCGCACGACCAAGAGGGTGCGTGCCCGCGGGTACGCGAGGAGAGCAGACGTGAGCAACGGAAGCACCGACATCGGCCTCCCTGTCGACGAGAGCTACGCGCCGCCGGCGCGGGTGCGGGAAGGCGCCTATGTGGGCTCCCGCGACGAGTACGACGAGCTGCGGCGTCGCTCGATCGAGGACCGGGAGGCGTTCTGGGCGGAGCAGGCGAGGGCGAACCTGGAGTGGATGAGCGACTTTCAGACAGTGGTGGAGGAGGACTTCACGACAGGCCATATCGCGTGGTTCAAGGAAGGAACGTTGAACGTCAGCGTGAACTGCCTCGACCGGCACCTGGCGACGCGCGGGGACCAGGTCGCGCTCCTGCTGGAGGGCGACGAGCCGGGCGACAACCGTTCGATGACCTACCAGGAGGTGGCGGACGAAGTGGGGCGGCTGGCGAACGCCATGCGCGCGCGGGGCGTACAGAAGGGCGACCGCATCGCCATCTACATGGGCATGGTTCCGGAGCTGGTGGTGGCGATGCTGGCATGCGCGCGCATCGGGGCGGTGCACTCGGTCATCTTCGGCGGGTTCAGCCCGCGGTCGATCGTCGACCGGGTGGAGGACTCGACCTGCAAGGCGATCATCACGCAGGACGAGGGGCGGCGGGGCGGGCGTCCGGTGGCGCTCAAGGCGAACGTCGATGAGGCGCTGACGATGGGGGGCGAGAGCATCGAGTTCGTCATCGTCTACAAGCGCACGGACGCAGATGTCGCGATGACCGAGGACCGCGACATCTGGTGGGACGACGCGCTCGCGGGGCAGTCGACCGAGTGCGAGCCAGAGGAGATGGGCGCGGAGGATCCGCTCTTCATCCTCTACACGTCCGGTTCGACGGGGAAGCCGAAGGGTGTGCTGCACACGCAGGCGGGCTACCTGCTCTACACGATGCTCTCGCACCGCTACACGTTCGACTACCGCGAGGGGGACATCTACTGCTGCGCGGCGGACGTGGGCTGGATTACGGGGCACAGCTACATCGTCTACGGACCGCTGGCGAACGGGGCGACGTCGGTGCTGTTCGAGTCGGTGCCGACGTACCCGGACGCGGGTCGCTACTGGGACATGGTCGACCGGCTGGGGATCAACAGCTTCTACACGGCGCCGACGGCGATCCGGGCGATTGCGGCGGAGGGCGACGAGCACGTGAATCGCTACAGCCGCGAGAGCCTGCGGGTGCTGGGCAGCGTGGGCGAGCCGATCAATCCCGAGGCGTGGCGCTGGTACTACGGCGTCGTCGGCGGGGAGCGCTGCTCGGTGGTCGACACGTACTGGCAGACGGAGACGGGCGGGCACATGATCACGGGCCTGCCGGGCGCGAACGACATGAAGCCGGGCTCGGCTTCGCTGCCGTTCCTGGGCGTGCAGCCGGCGGTGGTGGACGAGGGCGGCAACGTGATCGAGGGGAACGGGGTTACGGGGCGGCTATGCATGGTCGCGTCGTGGCCGGGGATGATGCGCACGGTCTACGGCGACCACCAGCGCTTCATCGACACGTACCTCACGACCTACCCGGGCAAGTACTTCACGGGCGACGGCTGCCATCGCGACCAGGACGGCTACTACTGGATCACGGGGCGCGTCGACGACGTGATGAACGTCGCCGGGCACCGGCTGGGAAGCGCGGAGATCGAAGGCGCGCTCGTGGGTCACGAGGCCTGCGCGGAGGCGGCCGTCGTCGGCTACCCACACGACGTGAAGGGAACCGGGATCTACGCGTACGTCATGCTCAACCAGGGATGGAGCGGCTCGGACGACATCGAGCGGGAGCTGCGGCTAGCGGTTCGCACGGAAATCAGCCCGATCGCGACGCCGGACCAGATCCAGTTCGTGCCGGGGCTGCCGAAGACACGCTCGGGGAAGATCATGCGGCGCATCCTGCGCAAGATCGCCGAGGGCGAGCCGGAGAACGTCGGCGACGTGACGACGCTTGCCGACCCGGCGGTCGTCGAGGACATCGTGGCTGGGGCGAAGGTCTAGGGCGCGTCCGGGGAGAGCGGCAGGCGAAGCTGATCGCGCTCGGGGGCGCCACCGGCGAGCAGCAGCTCGACAGCGGCGACGGCGGCCTCGCGCTGGCCCCGGGCCTCCACGCGGTCGAGGAGGATTGGCGCGATCGCCTCGATGGCGCGCGCGAGCTCGGGGTCTTCGGCGCAGAGGCGTTCGTGCGCCTCGGCGGCGCTGAGGCCCTCGGCCCAGTAGCGGCGCACAGCGGCGCTGACGAAGGCCCCGCCGAGGACATCGACGCGGTCGCCGGCCTCGTAGCCGGCATCAACAAGGGCGCGCTGGACGATCTCGATGGCCTCGTTGCGGTCGCGGCCGCGCAGGTCGAGGGGGCGTGGCTCGCTCATGCTTCAAGCCCCAGGAGGGCGGTGAGGTCCTGCCTGGCGTCGAGGATGCCGGCCCAGAGATCGCCCGTCTGGGCGAAGCGGTCGGGGGCGGTGAGCACGGTGAAGTCGGTCGGGTAGAGGTCATCGAGCTCGTCCCAGCGGACGGGCACGGCGACGGGCGCGCCGGGCTTGGCGCGCGGGGAGAAGATGGCGGCGACGTTCTTGGCGCGGGCGTTCTGGTTGACGTCGAGGAAGATCTTGCCGGTGCGCTTCTGCGAAGCCCACTCGAGGGTCACGTCCTGGGGCATGCGGGCGAGCAACTCGCCGCTGACGGTCTCGCAGAGGGAGCGGATGACGGGGTAGGGGAACTGGCGGAGGACGGGCACGTAGATGTGAAGGCCGGTCGCGCCGGATGTCTTCACGTAGGAGGGGAGGGCGGCGGCATCGAGGATCTCCTTGAAGGCACGGGCCACCTCGACGGTCTTGGCGAAGGCTTTGCGGTTGAGCTGGGGCTCTTCGCCGGCGACCTCGTCGCCGCGGTAGATGTAGGGGTCGAGGTCGAAGAGGAGGAAGTCGGGGTAGTTGAGGACGGAGGCCTCGATGTTCTCGCGGGAGGCGGTGAAGGTGGTTGGGAGGGTGGAGGCGTCGGGGTCGGGGGAGACGCGGGCCATGGTGGCGTGGAACTCGAGGTTGGCGAGCTGGCCGAGCCAGAGGAGGGTGGGGAGGTTATTGCAGAGGAGGAAGTCGCGATCGCCGCCGGCGCCCTCGGAGTGCACGGGCACGGTCTCGACGTATTCGGGGGGCGGGGCCTCCGAGTGCTTCTGGTAGAAGTGCAGGTCGCCGATGCCGTTGGGGTAGCGGGTGAGGGTGATGAGGCGGTCGCGGAGGTGGGGGAGCATGAGGGGGGCGACTGTGGCGAGGTAGCGCAGCAGGTCGCGCTTGGTGACGGCGCGCTGGGTCTCGTGCTCGGGCCAGAGGGGCTTTTCCAGGTTGGTGACGGGAATCTCGTGGCCACCGATGTCGAGGCGTAGTTCGTCGCGGGGGTCGTCGAGCTGGCGCAGCACGGAGGCGGCCTGGCTCGCAGGGGAGGGGGCGGCGGGTGGCGGAGCGGGCGGTGGCGAATCGACCACGAAAGTGGCTTCCTCGGGGGCCTTGTCGGGGCGGAGGCGCTTGAAGACGGGGGCGCGCAGGAGCCCGGCGGAAGTGACCTCGGAGTACTCGACCTCGACGACGAGCTCGGGGCGGACGAAGGTCGCGCTCGCAGCTTCGGGCGGGGTCTCGGGGAAGGGGGACGCGTCGGTGGCGAGGGTGTCGAGGCGGGGGCGCAGGTCGGCGAGCATGGCGTCGGTGAAGCCGCCTCCGGCGCGTCCGCGGTAGACGAGGGGGCCGTCGTGGTCGCGGGCGCCGAGGAGGAGGGCGCCGAAGGTGGGTTCGCGCAGACCCTCGCCGGGCGTGAAGCCGGCCACGACGAATTCGGCGGTGTGGCGGGCCTTGATCTTGGCCCATGAGTCGGTGCGCCTGCCGGGGAGGTAGCGGCTACCACGCCGCTTCGCGACCACACCCTCAAGACCAAGCGCGACGGCGCCGTCGTAGGCTTCCTTGCCCTCGGCCTGGAGGCTCTCGACAAGGGCGACGGGGCCGGCGGGGAGGAGGGCGCGGGCGAGGGCCTCCCTGCGCTCCTCAAGGACGACTCCAGTGAGGTCGAAGCCGTCGAGGTGGAGCAGGTCGAAGGCCATGTAGCTCACGGGGACGCGCGCCTCGGCGGCGGCGACATCGAGCTCGCCGGCGAGGTTCATACGCTGCTGGAGGAGTTCAAAGGAGGGGACGCCGCGCTCGTCGAAGGCGACTATCTCGCCGTCGAACACCGCCTCGGCGACGGGCTGGGCGGCGAGGGCGGCAGCGAGCCCGGGGTAGGTGGCGGTGAGGTCGGTGCCGCGGCGGGAGGTGAGGCGCGCCTCGCCGCCGGCCACGTGGACCACGGCGCGAATGCCGTCGAGCTTGGGCTCGAAGAGCCAGTCGGGGTGGGAGAAGGGGTCGCGCGTGCTCGCCATCATGGGGGTGAGGGTGGCGGGGATGGGGGCGGTGCGGGCGCCGTCGAGGGCGTGCGGGGTGTAGTCGGAGGGGGCCTTGCGGTGGCGGGGGAGGCGGCCGGCGCGGATGTCGTCGAGGGAAAGGTCGGAAACGACGGAGCGGTCGAGTGCGGCCAGGTCCTGGTCGGGGTCGGCCACGGCGTCGTCGTGCTTGAGGAGGAGCCAGTCGCTGGAAGTCTTCACGAGCGACCAGGAGCCCTTCAGCTTGCGGCCGCGCATCTGGACCGAGATCTTGCCGGCCTCGATCGCCGCTTCCATGGCCGCCTCGGCCTCCTCGCGAGAGGAGAAGTCGAAGACGCGCTCGTGCTCGGGGGCGTAGGTGCCGGCGTCCCAGACGATGACCTGGCCGGCGCCGTACTGGCCCTTCGGGATGACGCCCTCGAAGGCGGAGTAGGCGATGGGGTGGTCCTCCGTCATGACGGCGTGCCGGCGGACAGAGGGGTCGCTGGAGGGGCCGCGGGGAACGGCCCAGGACTTCATCACGCCGCCGACCTCGAGGCGGACGTCGTAGTGGAGGCGGGTGGCGTCGTGCTTCTGGACGACGAAGGTGAGGGGTCCGGCACGCCCCTCGGGGACGGCGTCGGGGGGCTCGGGGGTGGCCGCGAAGTCGCGCTTCTCGCGGTATTGGTCGAGGGGCTCAGTCATGGCTGGAACTGGCAGCCATTGCAGGCACGGCTCACGGGCATCTGGCTACCAACCCTCTCACAGTGCGTGCAACCGTACTTCGCAAGGGACCAAAGGGCCGGGTCGAGCGCCGCGCAGGTGTCCTGCATCCCAGTTGGACCGCCCACCCGGACCGCGTCGACGCCCTCTCGCCAAGCCGCCTGGATGGCACTCCGAATGGGCTCATCCACATCAGCACCCGGCGGATCGGCTACCCCCAAGTGCCTTGTGGCGCGACGGACCTGCACATCCACCTGTACAGGGAGGCGCTCAAGGCCGGTGATGCGCGCTCCGCCCGGGGCCGCCAGCATCCGCACCCACATCGGGCCGATCTTCGGCCCCCGCAGCATTGGGAAGCGCGTGCGCCCGCGGTCCTTCGTCGGGAGATCACGAAGGAGTTCGGCTACGTTTCCAATGCCGGTGTCCACCGTGTCCACCACCGGGCTGGCGCTGCCGCACAGACTCTGTGCGATATTCCGCCAAGCGTCTGAGTCGGGCCCGTGCCTCTGGCTGACACCCCCATGAGAGAGAATCGCTCGCAATTCCTCCAAGGGGCTCCGCACAATCCTCTCAGGCTGAAACACCTCGGGCCTCGACACGAAGAGGCCGGCCGAGCGCATCCAGAGAGCCTCGGCGTCGCGCATGCGGTCCATGGCGGCCGTGAAGGTAATGAACAGGCGCACCTCGCGGTCCCCCGCGCCGACCTCGCGCAATCGCGAAACGGCGGCGACTTCCGGCATGCCCTGCCACGTACCGGCCTCCTTGAGTAGGTCTGGACGATCGGATAGTTCGAGCCCCGCCCCGAAGAAGTCACCGATGACGGCGGCGGCAACGCGGCCGGTGCGGGCGGCGCGATCGGTCATCGCTAGTCGGCGGCGACGGCGGCCTTCTCGCCGGCTGTGGCGCCGTTGTCGGTGGCGGGGGCGGCTTCGCCCTCCTTGCGGGCGCGGGCGGCCTCGACGCTAGCGCGAAGGGCGGCCATAAGGTCGACGGCGGGCTGCGGGGCGGCGGCCTCGGGGGTGGCCACCTCCTGGCCCTCCAGCTTGGCGTTGATGATGGTCATCAGCGCTTCACGGTATTCGTCCGTGTACTTCTCGGGGTCGAACGGCTCCTCGAGCATCTCGATGAGGGCGCGGGCCATCTCCATCTCCTGATCGGTAATCTCCTCGACGGCGACCGAGTCGCCGGGGTCGCGGATCTCGTCCGGGTAGAAGAGGGTTTCGAGGATGAGCTGGTCGCCACGGGCGCGGAGGGCGCAGAGGCGTTCCTTCGTGCGGATGGCCACCTTGGCGATGGCGATAAGCCCCTTGGCCTGCATCGCGCGGATGAGGAGGGAGTACGGCTTCAGGCCGACCTCGTCCGGGGCGAGGTAGTAGGACTTCTCGTAGTGGACGGGGTCGATCTCCGACTCCTCGACGAACGCGGTCAGCGTGATGGTGTGCTTGGTGGGGAGGGGGAGCTTTTCGAAGTCCTCGTCTTCGAGGATGACGTAGCGGTCCTTGGCGTATTCGTAGCCCTTCACGATCTCGTCGTAGGGCACTTCCTGCTCCTCGACGGGGTCCCAGCGGAGCATGCGGACGCGCGTGGTGGTATCGCGCCGGAGCTGGCGAAAGCCGATGTCCTTGCTCTCGGTGGCGGGGAAGAGGCGGATGGGGATGCTCACCATGCCGAAGCTGATGGCGCCCTTCCAGATGGCTCGGGGCATTGCGGGCCTCCGCGTAGGCCAACTTATGTCGGCAGCCCCCAGAGTGTACGACCGCTGACATGTTTCCGTCAGCGCGGGGTTGGGGGGCCTGTAGCGCATGGTAAACTGGAAGGGTCGAATCTCCGTGCGATTACCCGAGTCGCCGGGGAACGGGGGAACCACCATAGGGGTGAATTGCGCGGAAGCGCATAGGCGATCTCCGACGCCGAACCCGACAGCTAACCCCGCAGGCGTTCGGAGGCTCGCGACTACGCGACCAGCCTCCCAGTCGGTGGTCTCGAGCAGGGACCAACCGGTCCTCGCCATAAAGGCGCGGACTTACGTTATGCCACAGGAGGCTTCCCTTATGACGAGCAACGTGATTGACCTCACGGACGCCCCGGATCCCGAGAAGTATCGCGCGATCACCCTGCACAACATCGCCGGGCTTCCCCAGGCCGAGCGGCTCAGCAAGGATCAGCGCTTCGCCATCGACGTGGTGTCGCGGGTGCTGCCGTTCAAGACGAACAATTATGTCGTCAATGAGCTGATCAACTGGGACGACGTTCCCAACGACCCAATCTTCACGCTGACCTTCCCCCAGCAGAACATGCTGCGCGAGGAACACTTCGACGAGGTCGCGACGCTGGTCTCGCGGGAGGCCCCACGGGCCGAGATCGACGAGGCCGCGAACCGCATCCGCATGACCCTGAACCCGCACCCGGCGGGGCAGCTCGAGCACAACGTGCCGGTCCTCTACGAGGAGACGGTCGAAGGCTTGCAGCACAAGTACGAAGAGACGGTGCTGCTCTTCCCGAGCAACGGGCAGACGTGCCACGCCTACTGCACGTTCTGCTTCCGCTGGCCGCAGTTCGTCGGTCTGGACGACCTGAAGTTCGCGACGAAGCAGGCTCACGGGCTGATCTCCTACCTGCGGGAGCGACCCAGGGTGAGCGACGTGCTCATCACGGGCGGCGACCCGATGGTGATGAAGACACGGCGCTTCAAGCAGTACATCGAGCCGATCCTTGAGGAGGATCCGCCAAACCTGCGGACGATCCGGATCGGGACGAAGGCGCTGGGTTACTGGCCGTACCGGTTCACGACGGACGACGACGCCGAGGAGATGCTGGACATCTTCCGCCGTATCACGGCGACGGGGCGGCACCTCTCGATCATGGCGCACTTCAACCACCCCGCGGAGCTGAGCACGCCGGCCGTGCGCGAGGCGACGGAGCGCATCCGCGAGACGGGCGCGCAGATCCGGACGCAGTCGCCGATCATGCGGAACATCAACGACAACTCGGAGGCGTGGGCCACGATGTGGCGAGAGCAGGTGCGCCTGGGGATGATCCCGTACTACATGTTCGTGGCGCGCGACACGGGCGCGAAGCACTTCTTCGAGATCCCGCTGGTGCGGGCCTGGGAGATCTTCCGCGGGGCCTACAACCAGGTCAGCGGCCTCGCGCGCACGGTTCGCGGTCCGAGCATGTCGGCCGAGCCCGGCAAGGTTGGCGTCCTCGGACCGGCCGATGTGGCCGGCCAGAAGGTGCTCGCGCTGACGTTCCTGCAGGGCCGCGATCCGGACTGGGTGAGCCGGCCCTTCTTCGCCCAGTACGACGAGTCGGCGACGTGGCTGAACGAGCTTCGCCCGGCCTTCGGCGAGGAGAAGTTCTTCTTCGAGGACGAGCTGGAGCACCGCTTCGAGGAAGGCATCAGCGCCGGCTCGGAGGGCTAGCCCGCCGTCGGTCCGGCAAGAACCCGAACGGGGTCCGTTTCGACGGGCCCCGTTTCACGTCCGCTGCCAGCGCTGGGCGGCTATCCTTGGGCCGTGACCGAAGCAGGAATGCACACGGAAGCGGAGCAGGAGGTCCTCCTCGCGAACGAGGGCTTCTACCGCGCGCTGGGCACGGCGGACATGGGCGCGATGGAGAACGTGTGGGCGCGTCTCACGCCGGTGACGTGCCTGCACCCCGGCTGGACGGTGTTGAGCGGGCGCGAGGACGTGCTGGAGAGCTGGCGTACGATCCTCGCGAACCCGAACCAGCCCCGGATCGTGGGCGGGGGCGCGAGCGTGACGGTGATCGGCGACGCAGCGGTCGTGCTCTGCCGGGAGGTGGTCTCGGGCAGCCCGCTCTACGCGACGAACGTGTTCGTGCGGGAGGAGGGGCGGTGGCGGATGACGCACCACCACTCAGGGCCGGTGATGGTGCCGGGGACTGAGGCGTAGCCGTAGTGGCTAGTGGCCAGTGGTTGGTGACTCGTCACCAACCACCAGCCACTACTCACTATTCGCTATGGGCGGAAACCTTCCTTGTTGAAGGCTTCGTCGCGCCAGGCGAGGGCGGCGCGCAGGCCTTCCTCGTTGGAGATGCGGCCGAACTCGCCGGCGCCGGGGCGCATGCGGCCACTGAGGGCGTGCCACTGCGGTCCTGTGTTGAGGGCGGTGCGGATGCCCATGATCTCGTAGCTCTGGTTGATGGCGAGCTTGTTCGCGGCGAGCAGGTCGGG
This sequence comes from Tepidiformaceae bacterium, assembly GCA_965214395.1. GTDB lineage: Bacteria > Chloroflexota > Dehalococcoidia > Tepidiformales > Tepidiformaceae > UBA2991. Next base: position 1,648,248 of record OZ243954.1, on the reverse strand, counting down.
GGCGATGCTGGAGATGGCGCGGACCTCCTTCATGACCTCCTCCTCAAGCGACTCGGCGGGGAAGCTCTTCGCGATCCAGCCCCATTCGGCGGCCTGCTTGCCGGTGAGGCTGTTGCCGCTGAGCTGGAGGTACTTGGCGCGGCCCATGGGCATCTTCCAGGGGAAGTAGATGACGTCGGGGGTGGTCATGCCGCGCATGGGGGGATAGCCGATCTTGCAGTCGTCGGAGGCGAAGGCGATGTCACACATCGACATCAGCTCGGAGCCTCCGGCGAGGCAGTAGCCGTGGACCATCGCGACGACCGGCTTGAGCAGGTCCCAGATGGTCATCCAGTCGCGGACGCAGCTGCGGGCGAAGGGGTCGGTCCAGGTGTCGAAGTGCTTCTCCGAGACGAGGATGCCGGCACGGGCGTCGGCGGGCTGGTTGGGGGTGATGTCGTAGCCCGCGCTGAAGGCGCGTCCGGCGCCGCGGACGAGGATGACGGTCACGTCGTCGTCGCGTTCGGCGACCTTGAGGGTGTCCACGAACTCGCCACGGAGGTCGCGGTTGAGGGCGTTCAGCTTCTCGGGTCGGTTGAGCGTGATGGTCGCGATGCGGTCGCTGGTGGAGTAGAGGATGTTCTCGTACTCGGGCATGGATTGGCCTCCTCAGATGGCGGGATTGTAGGGGGTCAGGGAGTGGTGAGGGGGGACACGACGAAGGGTGGGGCGGGGACGGCGGGCTCGCGGGCGGTGACGCCCTCCTCGTAGAGGCGTGCGATGGTCCCGGCGTCCCGGCCGAGGAGCTCGCCGAAGACGTACTCGTTGCCCTCGGCGAAGCGGGGGGCGTGGCTGCGGACGGACGGGGCGGTGCGGGAGAAGCGCCACATGAAGCCGGGATAGGGGTAGACGCCCGTATCGGGGTGGTCGATGTGGACCCAGGAGCCACGGGCGTGGAAGTGGGGGTCGGCGTGGAGCTGCCAGTTGTGGAGGATGGGGGCGGCGGGGACGCCGCGCCCCTGGAGCTCGCGGACGGCCTCGAAGCGGGTGAGGGGCTGCGTCCAGGCGGAGAGGCGCTCGTCGATCTCCTCGCGGCGGGCGACGCGGCCGGGGCGGTCGAGCCCGGCGAGATCGCCGAGGCCGGCGACGTCGCAGAGGGCGCGCCACTGCTCGTCGGTACGGACTGCGATGGCGATCCAGTCGTCGCGACCGTAGGCGGGATAGGCGCCGGTGGGGGCGTCGGCGGGCTCGACGTTGCCGTTGCGGGGCATCGAGTGGCCGTGGTCGTGGACGTGGGCGAAGGCGGCGACCATGAAGGTCATGGCGGACTCGGTGAGGGCCATATCGATGTGGGAGCCGCGCCCGGTGCGATCGAGCCGCTCGAGGCCGGCGACGGCGGCGATGGCGGCGTGGCCCCCGGCGATGGGGTCGGCGATGAAGGAGCCGGTGCGGTAGGGGCGTTCGTCGCCGGGGTAGCCGGTGGTGGAGGCAAGGCCGCTGGCGGCCTCGATGTTGGAGCCGTACGCCATCCAGTTGCGGCGGGCGCCGGTCGCCCCGAAGCCGCTGATGGAGACCATGACGAGTCGGGGGTTGACCTTGTTCAGTTCCTCGTAGGAGAGGCCGAGGTTGGGCATGACGCGGGCGCTGTTGTTCTCGATGACGACGTCGGCTTTCGCGGCGAGGTCGAGGAATATCTGGCGGCCATCGTCGGTGGCGAGGTCGAGGGCGATGTCGCGCTTGTTGCGGTTCATCTGGTTGAAGTAGCCGGACGTGTTCCAGTGGTATTTGCCGGGGTCGAGGCCGGCGTAGTGGCTACCGCGGGTGGCGGGGCGGGTGGCCAGCTCGACCTTGATGACCTCGGCGCCGAGGTCGGCGAGGTGGCGGCAGGCGATCGGTCCGGCCCAGTTATTCGTGACCTCGATGACGCGCAGGCCCTCGAACGGGGCGCTGACGGCGATCGACTCGCCGCTACGGACAGGTGGGGCGTCACCTGCGACCGCGCGGCCGAGCGTGTCGGGCGGTTCGGCTTCCGGCCAGGGGTCGGTCCAGCGGTAGGGGCGGCCGGGCATAGGGTTGCCGCGGCAGTCGCGGAAGTACTCGCGGTCCGCGAGGTGATCGTCGGCGAGCAGCCCGGGAGCGTCGGCCATGAAGACCACGGGGACGCGGAGCGACTGCCCTCTCTCGGCGATCTGCTTCACCGAGTGGGCCGCGCACCACTCGCGGACGATGGCCTCGATCTCGGGGAGGTGGTCGCGCCGGCCGAGGATGGTCTGGTAGTCCGGGTGGTCCGCGAGGTCGGGGCGCTCGCAGAGGACGAGGACGTTCTGGTGGACGAGGAAGTTGAAGAAGTGGACCCAGCCGTCCTTTGCGCGGACGAGGTCGGAGCCGGTGCGCATGAAGACGCGACCCTCGTGGGTCCAGGCGACGGTCGTGCTCCAGTGGGCGCCGAGCATGGCCTCGGCGGCGCTGACCTCGATCTCCTGGCCTTCGCCGGTGCGGCGGGCGTGGCGGAGGGCGGTGAGGGAGGCGAACGCGACCTGGAGTCCGGCGTGGAACTGCGCCTGGTGGCCGGGGACGCGCAGGGGCTCGCGTTCGGGGTGACCCGCGATCGACCAGTAACCACCGAGGGCGTAGTCGGTCAGCTCGTCGGCGGCGCAGCGGGCGTAGGGACCGCTGCGGCCGTAGTGGTCGGCGTTGGCGACGACGATGGCGGGGTTGGCGGGGCGGAGGAGGTCGAAGAGGGCGTCCTGCTCGAGTTCCGGCAGGGAGAAGTCGGTGAGGACGAGGTCGAAGTGGGGGGCGAGGGCGGGGAGGGCGGCGAGGAGCGCATCGCGGTCGAGGCGGTCGTCTCGGAGCTCGATGCCGTCCTCGAAGTAGGCGTAGACCAGGTCGCTGGGGGGCCAGTCGCCGGGGCGGGAGCCGGTCCAGCGCCACCAGGAGCAGCAGGCGCCCAGGTCGGCGAGGAGGCGGGTGGCGTAAGCGCCCGCCACACCGCGGGCGAGATTGAGGACGCGGAAGTCGAGGGGGGCGGTCCCGTCGGGCATGCGGGGCACTCTACAACGACGGGCAGGGGTAAGGCGGGGCGGGGCTACTCGGTGGCGATGGGGGGCTTGGGGCTGCGGTCCCAGTGCAGGCGGAAGACATCGGGGCGGCTGTAGTGGCCGACGCCATCGACCCAGCGCTTGGCTTCGACGAGGTCGGCGGGGTCGATCTCGGCGTAGAGGATGGTTTCGTCGTCGTAGACGGGCTCGGCGAGGTACTTCCCGCCGGGGGCGATGATGGCGCTGCCGCCGTTCATCTCCCACATGCGGGGGTGCTCGGCAAAGGGCGTGCCGGAGGGGAGGCGGTCGGCGGACATGACCTCGCGGGCGACGACGACGGCGCAGGCGTTCTCGACGGCGAGCATGCGGGTGGCGGCATCGACGTTGGCGTGAAGGAACGGGTAGCCGGGCCAGACGGAGGCATGGAACTCGACGCCGAGCCCGGCGAGGGCGTAGCGCGCGGGGGCCATGAAGTGCTCGTAGCAGATGAGGCCGCCAACGCGGCCGGCGGGGGTGTCGTAGGCGTCGAGGTCGGAGCCATCGCCCATACCCCAGACGGTGCGCTCGGAGAGGGTCGGGACGAGCTTGCGGTGGGCCCCGAGGAGGTCGCCGTCGGGGCCGATGTAGCAGAGGGTGTTGTAGAGGGTGCCGCCGGCACGCTCGGTCACGCCGATGACGACAGTGGCGTTCGCGCGCGCGGCCGCCTCGCCGAGGGCATCGGTCACGGGGCCGGGCACCTCGACGCCGTTCTCGACGAGTTCGCGGTAGAGGGCGCTCACGGCACGGTTGGGTCGCTGCTCGGTACACCAGTAGGGGTAGCCGGGCAGCCACGCCTCGGGCAGCACGATGAGGCTCGCGCCCTCGCGGGCGGCCTCGTCGATGGCGTCGATGGCGCGTCCGACGCCGGCCCGCAGGTCGCCGTAGGCGGGCGCCCACTGCACGGCGGCGGCGGTGTAGGGGTCGGGCATGGATTCACTGTACAGGGGTGGCCGCCCCCGGGCGGGCTGCTAGACTCGCGCCCGTCATGGCGGAGCGGCAGTGGTCAGCGGAGCAGATTCGAGAGGCGATGGGCGGTCTCTCCAGCCTGGACGTAGATGGGGAACTGGCGCGGGCGCGCGAGCTAGGAACGCCCAACGCATCGAGGCTTCGCGACCTGCTCCGAGACACGAAAGAGTTCGCCCGGAGCGTGGCCGAGTTGCCGGTGGAGGCCATCCCCGACGCCCAGAAGGACCGCATCGTCTCCTCGGCGCACACCCTCCAGGAGCGGTGGGCCCCATACCAGAAGAAGCGCGACCCGGATTCGCGGGGGCTGCTCACGGGCCTCCTTACGGACGTCCTGTGGTTCGCCCCGGACATTCTGTCCACGAGGGAAGATGGGTCTTCCATGGGAGAGGCCGCGCAGGCCGTGGGCGAGTCCTTGGGGAAGCCGCCCAGGTAGTTGGCGAGAGCCTGGGGGAAGCCGCGCAGGTAGTCGGAGAGGGTCTGGAGGAGGCGCTCGGGGCGGTTGGCGACCTTCTCTCCGGCTTCGGCTAAGAGGGCGTCCGGTCCTGTTCGGGGCGGCCTGCTAGACTCGCGCGCGTGAAGGCGGAGATTGTCGCGATCGGCACCGAGATCCTGCTGGGCGAGATCGTCGACACGAACAGCGCGTGGATCGCACAGCAGCTACCCGCCCTCGGCATCGACCTGAACCACACGAGCGTGGTGGGCGACAACATGGGGCGCGTCATGGACACGCTGGGGCGGGCGTGGGAGCGCTCGGACCTCGTGATTACGACGGGCGGGCTCGGTCCGACCGAGGACGATATGACGCGGGAGGCGATCAGCCGGCTGCTCGGCGAGGAGCCGTACGTGGTGCCGGAGTTGGAGGAGCGCCTGCGGGGGTTCTTCTCGCGGCGCGGGATCGACATGCCAGAGTCGAACATCAAGCAGGCGTGGCTCATCCCGAGCGCGCGGGCGATCGACAACCCGCGCGGGACGGCGCCGGGGTGGTGGACGGAGCGGGACGGGCACGTGATCGTCTCGATGCCGGGCGTGCCTCCGGAGATGGAGCGCATGTGGAACCACGAGGTCGCGCCGGAGCTCGAAGGGCGCTCGGGGGCGGTGCTGGTGACGCGCACGCTGAAGACGGCGGGCATCGGGGAGGGGACGGTCGACGAGATGGCGCGGCCGGTGTTCGACATGCCGGGCATCGGGGTGGGGACATACGCGCGAGCGGACGGCGTGCACCTGCGCATCGGGGCGAAGGCGGCGACGCGCGAGGAAGCGCAGCGGCTCATCGAGCCGGCGGAGCGCGAGCTCGACGCGATCTTCGGGAATGCGATCTGGGGTCGGGACGAGGACACGCTCGAGGGGTTCATCACACGGACGCTGGGGGAGCGGGGGCAGACGGTAGGGACACTGGAGTCGACAACGGGCGGACTGCTGGCGAGCACGCTCAGCGACGCGCCCGACGCGGGCGGTTCGTTCGCGGGGGGGCTTGTCTCCTCGGGGAGGTCGGAGGAGTTCGCGGCCGTGTCAGCGGAGACGGCGGAGGCGATGGCGGCGGCGGCGCGCGAGCGGCTGGGAAGCGACTACGGGGTCGGGATCTCAGCAGCGCTGGGCCCGGACGCAACGGTCGAGCAGCCCGGCACGTTCTTCGTGGCCGTGACCGGTCCCGGCGGAACGCGATCGATGAAGATGGTCATGGCCCAGGGGCGCGGGGCGACCAAGCGACGCGCCATCACAACGGCACTGATGCTGCTTCGCAGCAGCATGCTCGAAGAGGAGTAGGAGACATGGACAACGCCGACATCGTGCGGAACTTCTGCGCGGAGTGGGACGCGCCCGCCCCGGACGGGGACACGCTGGCCGCGTACTTCACGGAGGACGCGCTCTACCACAACATCCCGATGGACCCGATCAGCGGACGGGACAACATCCGCAACGCCCTCGGGGGCATGGCGGGGAATGATGGTGAGCAAGGGCTGGGACGTGCTCAACATCGTCGCCGAGGGCGATGTCGTGATGACCGAGCGGGTCGACAAGTTCGATGCGGGCGGGAACGCGGTGGCGCTGCCCGTGATGGGCGTGTTCGAGCTGAAGGATGGGAAGATCGCTTCCTGGCGCGACTACTTCGACCTGGCGACGTTCCAGACGCAGATGGCGGGGGGCTAGGCCCCGGATTCGTCCAGCCCAAGTTCGCCGGCGACCCTCTCCAGGATGGGGAGGGCGTCGCTGATGCGCTCGATGCGGTGGATGTTGTCGCGCTCGATGCCGCGATTGCGGGGCCAGTCGACGAGGAAGACGTGGGGAATGCGGTCGGCGAGGAGGAGGGCGGTGTTGGGGTCGTCCTCGAAGTGGGCGAGGGGTTTGAGCGGGGGGATGACGCGCGCCTTGAAGGCGGATGAGCGCTCGCGCCAGGAGGAGCGGAGGCGGACCGGGGGGGAGACGCCGAAGGTGCGCGCGAGCCAGTCTTCGGTAAGGGGGCGGGAGCCTTCGCCACGGGCGGAGACGATGGCGCACTCGAAGCGCTCGGCGATGGCGTGGAAACCTTCCACGGCCCCAGGCATCGGTTTGCGGCGCAGGTAGAGCCAGCGCTCGAGGGGCCAGGTGGGGCGGGGCAAGCGGGCAGGCGAGGTAGCGTCGGAACTCACCCCGCCGGGGTTGATGCCCCAGGGATTGCGAGAGAGAACGCCGTCCATATCGAAGGTGACGAGCGGTCGCGAGCGGCCCACACGGCCCATGCTACGAAAGGAATGTGTCTGGCGCTCTAAGGCGCCCGTGCGGTAGCCTTCGAGCATCACGCCCGGGCGAGTGAGGCCCGGGGCGAGGGGTGGCAGGAGTGCTCTTTTCGGTACGGCTGGTTTCGAGGCAGCCCGCGGACCTCGATGCGGAGGCCTGGCAGGGTGTTGTCGCCCAGCAGCTGGCAGCGACGAAAGCGCTCCGGGACGAGGGGAAGATCAAGGCGATCTACCGCGAGACGGGCGTCGGCGTGCTGGCCATCTTCGATGTGGCGGACGCGGCAGAGATGGACCAGATCCTCGCGGGTCTGCCAATGGGCCGCTACTTCAGCAGCGTCTCGGCGAACGCAGTCTGGGACATGGGCCCGGCGCTGGATAGCGCGTAGCCATGTCGCCGGTCGACCCGGATACCTTCAAGAACGCGCTGGCTTCGTGGGCCTCGGGCGTGACGATCCTGACGACCGAGCACGAGGGCCAGGTGTACGGCATCACGGCATCGAGCTTCTCGACGCTCTCGATGGATCCGCTGCTCGTGCTGGTCTGCATCCAGAACGGCAACCACCTGGAGCGCATGGTGCCGGCATCGGGGAAGTTCGCGGTGAGCGTGCTGGCGAGCGACCAGGACGCCATCTCCAACCACTTCGCCATCTCGGGGCGCGACCCCGGGCCGGAGCTGGACGGTTTCGAGACGTTCACGGACCAGACCGGCAGCCCGATCCTGACGGGCGCCATCGCCCACCTCGACTGCGAGCTGGAGACGGTCGTGCCGGGCGGGGACCACATCATCGCCCTGGGGCGGGTGGTGGGGGCGGCCTCGGACGCGGAGAAAGAGCCCCTGCTGTACTTCCGCCGCGGCTATCACGGGCTCGATTAGGACGGGGCACGGCGGGCGTTCGTGATACTTTGCACAGGCGTGGACAGACGCGTACGATCCGCTTCCGGGGAGGGTAGCTCGTGTCGGTAGCGCTCGCGATTGTGGGAGTCTCGGTCCTCGGGACCTGGGGGATCGCGACGATCTCCCTCATCGTTGGCGGCATCATTCTCCTGGTCGCCCCAGGGGACGCCGAAACGACCTCGAGCGCGCTGGCAGTGGGCATCTTCCTGCTGATCGCGGGCCTCATCTCCGGCGGTCTGATGCAGATCGTGGCCATGCCGCTGATGGGCATCGACCCGCCACTCCCGACGAAGGCGAAGAACAACATTCCGCACGACCGCATGAAAGGCTGGGCAAACGCCGGGCCCCTGCGCAGCTTCCCCGATGGCATCGCCACCGAGGTGCGGCTGCACAGCTTCCGGGTGGCGATCGTGCGGCAGGGCGAGGAAGCCCACGCGATGGCGGCGCTCTGTCCCCACGCACAGCTTCCCCTTGGGAGCTTCCCGGGTGCGCCGATCAAGCCGGAACCGGTTCGCGATGGCTGCGTGATGTGCCCCTTCCACGGGGCGCGCTTCGAGGTCTCGAACGGCAAGGCGGTGCGCCAGCCCTTCAGCAGCGAGTTCAACGCGAATCACCCGTTCCTGGGGCAGCTGCAATCGAAGCTGTTCTTCTGGAACATGGGCGCGGAGGATATCCAGACCTACCCCGTGCGCATCGAGAATGACGAGGTCATCGTCGGGCTACCGCGCTAGCTCGTCTTTCCCGCTCCGCGCGGCCGCGGAGCAGCGTGCTATTCTCCCGCCGAGGAGCAACCGTGGCTGACGTAACCGAGAGCAAGATCACCGACGAACACCGCGCCATGATCGGGCAGAAGAGCGACCCCATCGAGGTCGTTCCGCGGACCCCGGACGCGCAGCGGATGCGCGACCTGCTAGACGACAGCGATCCACGCTGGGCCGACGGCACGGGCATTGCGCCGCCGTACATCCTGGCAATGATGGAGCCGCGGCTGCCGGCGGAGCTTTCGCCGCAGGTGCTCTCCAGCGGCATCCTGACGCAGACCGAGTGGAAGTTCAGCCGGCCGATCAAGCTGGAGGAGCCGCTGCAGGCTGTGACGCAGCTGCTCGACGTACGCGACCGGCTCGGAGGCCGCTACGGCTACAGCGTGCTCGTGATGTTCCAGACCGCCTACCTGAACAGCGATGGAGAGGAGGCGGCCGCCTCGCTGCGCACGATCACGCAGTTCGACCGGCCCGAGTCATGAGCCGCTACTTCGAGGACATCGCCACCGACGACGAACTGGAGCCGCTGGAGCGCCTCCCGACCGAGGACAAAGCGGTCGAGTTTTTCGGGCGCGACAACCCGACCAACCCCGCGTTCGGTGACGCCGAGGCGGGGCGGCGGATGGGCTTCGGGGGCGCACTCGTGCCGGGGCTGCTGAAGCTCTCGTGGATCACCAACTACGTCGGGGCCTGGGCGGGTCCCGAAGCGAACCTGCGCAGCGTGCGCGTCGCCTTCCGGCGCCCCGACATCGCGGGCAAGCCGCTGACGCTCGCGGGGCGAGTGGTCGACAAGCGGCAGGAAGACGGCGCCAACATCGTCGAGCTCGAGGTGGTGACGCTGGCGGATGACCAGCCCACCGTACGCGGGAACGTGCAGGTCGAAATCCCCTCGCGGCCGTAGGTAGACGGCCATGCCCCTCCCGCTCGAAGGCATCCGCGTGCTGGAGGTGGGCACGTTCGTCTCCGCGCCGTACTGCGGACGGCTGTTCGCGGGGTACGGGGCGGACGTCATCAAGGTCGAGCCGCCGGGCGGCGACCTGGCCCGGGCGCACGGACCGTTCAAGGACGGCGAGCCCAACCCCGAGACGAGCGCCCTCTTTCTCTACCTGAACACGAACAAGCGGTCGGTCGAGCTCGACCTGGGCTCGCAGGCGGGGCGCGATGCCTTCCTGCGGCTGGCGGCGGACGCGGATGTCATCATCGAGAACTACCGGCCGGGCGACGCACGGGCGCTGGGCCTCGACTACGAGCGGCTGCGGGCGGTTAACCCGCGGCTGGTGCTGGTCTCGATCACGGCGTACGGGCAGGAAGGCCCGTACGCCGAGTACCGCTCGAACAACCTGGTCGCGTTCGCGATGGGCGGCCAGATGTTCCTGACGGGCGACCCCGACAAGCCGCCGGTGAAGAACGGGGGCTACCAGGCGGACTACCAGGGCGGTCTGAACGCGTTCTCGGCGGCGAACCTGGCGCTGCTGGCGGCGGAGCGGGACGGGCAGGGGCAACACGTCGACATCAGCGTGCAGCACTGCATGGCGCCAATCCTGGAGGCAGGAGTGCCCTTTTACGCCTACAACGGGCTCTGGCTGGGACAGCGGCGGGGGAACCTGATGTCGAGCTTCATGGGCGTCTACCCGTGCCTCGACGGACAGGTAGGCGTACACGTGATGGCGCGCAACTGGCCCCCCTTCGCGGAGGCGACCGGACACCCGGAGTGGCTCGAGGACGAGCGCTACGCCACGGCGGAGTCGCGCCGGGCGCACGACGACGTGCTGATGGCCGAGGTGATTGCGTGGGCGGCGGGCATGCGCAAGAAGGACGCCTACGCCCTCGGCGGGGAGTTCCGCGCACCGATCACGTTCATCCACACGATGGAAGACCTGCTGGAGAGCCCGCAGCTGGCCGCCCGCGGCTTCCTGCGGCGGATCGAGCATCCGGTTGCGGGGGAGGCTTCGTACCCGGGGCCGCCGTGGTGGATGGGTCCAGACGCCTGGCGCGACGGCCCGGCGCCGCTGCTCGGGGCGGACACGCAAGCGGTGCTATCGGAAGCGGGGCTGTCGGAGGTCGAGATCGCCAGCGTGGGAGCGCCAGCATGAGCGAGCTGGTACGAGCGGTCGCGTTCTTCGAACGCTGCGACGACCCTGTGCTGCTGCACGAGCTGCTGGCGGTTGTCGCACGGCGGACGAAGCGGTTCGTGGCGCAGGCCATGGCAGAAGGGGGAGAGGACGCGATCCCGGCCCCGGCCGAACCTCCAGCGGAAACCTCGCCGGCGAGGGAGCGGGACGCTCGGCGCCTGGTGGAACGCACCAGGGACTTCGCCGAGCTGCAGGCGCTGGCGCGCGCGATCGGGCGGCGGACGGAGACACTCGAAATCGCAGCATCGGCCGAGTTTCCGGCGGGCGCACGCATCGAGGTACCAAAGCGGGTCGCGTTCCCGCCACGGGACGAGTGGGTCGCGGGGACAGTCACGACGACGGGCACGATGCTTCGCGTGCAGCTCGACAGCGGCAAGAGCTGGGAGGGGCCTCCCAGCCTCGCGCGGCCAGCGGGGATGCCGCTGTGACGGCGCCGCTCACGGGCATCCGCGTGATCGACCTGACGATGGTCTGGGCAGGTCCGCTGGGGACGCGGCTGCTGGGGGACTACGGGGCGGAGGTCATCAAGGTGGAGGGTCCGGGCCAGTGGGACCTGCTGCGGGGCCTGGGGGGCATCCCGCGGACGGAGCCGCGCTGGTACAACCGGGCGGCCTACTTCAACCACAACAACCGGAACAAGTACTCGGCGGCGATCGACCTGCGGCAGGAAGCGGGGCGGGACCTGCTGCTGAGGCTCCTCGCGGTGAGCGACGTGCTGGTGGAGAACTACCGCGCAAACGTGATGGATAACCTCGGGCTGAGCTTCGAGGAGGTGCGGGCGGTGAACCCGCGCATCGTCTACGTCTCGATGCCGGGACACGGCAAGACCGGCCCGGAAGCGCACTACGTGACCTACGGCACGAACGTGGAGCAGCTGGCGGGGCTGGTCTCGATCTCGGGGTACGAGGGCGGGGAGCCGCTCAAGACGGGATTCAGCTACGGCGACCCGACCTCCGGGATCGCGGTGCCGGCAGCGGTCTCACTGGGGCTCCAGCAGCTGAAGCGCACGGGCGAGGGGGTACACATCGACCTCGCCCAGCGCGAGAACCTGACCGGGTTCGTGGGCGAGTACCTCGTGGACTACAGCATGAACGGCGAGCTGCGGGCGCCGGCGGGCAACACGCATCCCCACGTGGCCCCGCACGGGGTTTACCGCTGTGCGGGCGAGGATCGCTGGGTCACGATCGCCTGCGAGACCGACGAGCAGTTTGCGGCGCTCTGCCGGGTGATGGTCCGGGAGGAACTCCTCGACGACGACAGGTTCGCGACGGTGGCCGCGCGCAAGGCGAACGAGCGGGCGCTGCACCCGGCTATCGAGGAGTGGACGTCGAAGCGGGGGCACTACGAGGCGATGCACATCCTGCAGCGCCACGGCGTGCCGGCGGGGGCAGTGCTGACGATTCCCGAGGTGATGAGCGACCCGCAGCTACGGTCGCGGGGGGCGTGGTCGGAGCAGGTGCATCCGGACGCGGGCACATGGGAGGTGGAGACGCCCCCGTGGAACCTGACGCGCACCCCCGGCCACGCGCGCCTGCCGGCGCCCGGATTCGCCGAGCACAACGGCTACGTGTTCCGGGACGTACTGGGGCTGGACGAGGAGACGATCGCGCGGCTCTACGCCGACGGGGTCACCGCCGACGAGCCGAACGTGCAGTCGCACACCTAGAGCAGTTCCACCAGTTCCAGTCGGTCGCTGTAGCGGCGGAAGTCGCCCCGGTTGAACGTGAGCAAGCGGTGCTCCCCGGCAGCGAGCATCGTCGCAACGATATTGGCATCGTGAACCTGCTTCCCGGCGACCGGCACCTCACGGCAAAGGTCCAGGAGGATGTCCATGACGTACGGCCCATCATCAAGGACCGTGAACTCGTCAGTGAATCGCTCGACGTCAGCGAGCGCGTCTTCCATGAGCCTTGGCGAACTCCAGGTCTGCGGCCGGGTCACGACGGCAAGGAACTCGCGGATGATCTGCCGGCTGATGACGAGATCCTCCCCACGCTGCCAGGCGCGCTCCAAGCCCCGGAACGCCTGCTCATGGTGAGGTGCGCCAGGAGCTATGGAACTCACGAGGACGTTCGTATCGACGAACATGCGCCTAGACGCGGTCCTCGTAGATCTGCTCCCGACTCACGGTAAGTCCTTCCGGCCAGGGGCCCAAACTCCAAACCGGCCAGTCTTTGAAGCTGATCGGGATGCGGGGGGCGCGCTCCCGCTCCGGATCGAGTTCGAAGATGAGCGTCTCGGTTTCGACGCAGAATACGCGGACCCGCCAGCCGGCGACTCGCCAGGCGAGGGCGTGGTCGTGGCTCGCGTCCAGCGCGCGGTTAGCCCACCAGTCCGCCTCGCAACGGGCCGCCTCCGGCAGCTTGCAGCGCAGGATCTCCTCGATTCGTCCGAATGAGGTGCTCCAATCCGGCCCCGGATGGCGGGTCAGGTAGCGGTAGAGGGGAGCGTACTTGCCCCCTTTGGCCAGATCGCGGTAGCGCTGTTCCTCGACGGCTTCCATGCGTCCAGTATGCGGGACGCTGTTCCGTGGCAACAAGTCCCCGGGCGAGGAATGCGGGCCATTCGGCCTCTAACTGTCGTCTCCGCCAGTGTCGTCCTCAGCTTCGGTATCGCCTTCGGATTCCGCATCGTCCTCGGACTCGCCGTCGACTTCTTCGTCCGCCTCGCCTTCGGTTTCGGGTTCGGGGGTGGGGGCGTCCGGGTTGGGAGCACGGGTAATCGTGACGGACTCCATGACGTCGCCCTCGACGATGGCGTTGACAACGTCCATGCCCTCGATGACGCGGCCGAAGGGGTAGAAGCGATCACCGCCGGTGTTGTCGAAGTCGAGGGCGGGGTTGTCCTTCAGGTTGATGAAGAACTGGCTGCCGAAGTAGGGCTGGCCCGGCCCTTTTGCCATGGCCATGGTGCCAGCCTCGTTGTGCACCTCGTTTGGTTCGTCGAAAGTGTCATAGCCGGGACCACCGTTACCCGTACCTGTGGGGCTGCCTCCCTGGACGACGAAGTTCTCGACGACGCGGTGGAAGACGAGTCCGTCGAAGAAGCGCTGCTCCGCGAGGAAGACGAAGCTGTTGACGGTGTTGGGGGCGATGTCGGCGAACAGCTCGATGACGATGTCGCCCTTCGAGGTGGAGATGGTGGCGGTGTAGAGCTCGGCCACTTCGTTGATGACGTACTCGGCGAATTCGAAGTTGCGGACGATCTCGGGGGTGGCGTCGGGGTCCGGCTCGGCGACGGCCGCTTCCTCGGTGGCGGGCACGGTCGGAAGCTCGTCGATGTCGGCGTCCTGGCCCCGATCGGGCAAGAATGCGGCGAGCGAGATGCCGGCAACCATGAGCACCACGCCAACCGCTGCGAATGTCGCGAGCGCGGCTCGCCCCGTGAAGAGGTTCATGGGGAAGCCGGGCTTGAACGCCTGGCCCTGGCCGCCGCTCACGTAGCCGCGCTGGCGGCGGGCGCGCTGGCCCCTGTGCTGCTGCTGGCGCTGGCGACGGCGATTAGGGGGCATGGTGGCCCTCGGTGTGTGGTCGTGTGGTTGGTGTCATTGCTGCGGCTGCGAGTATACGAAGGCGTCGGCTAGGCGAAACTTGCGGCCTCAGGCGCCGGTGTGGCCGAGCTTCGCGAGCTCCTCGCGTGTGACCTCGCGGTCGTCCCAGGGGATGGACTCGCCACCGAGCTCGATGGAGCGCTCGTGACCCTTGCCGCAGATGACGACGCTGTCGCCGGGCTGGGCGCGGGCGAGGGCGGCGGCGATGGCCTCGCGGCGGTCCTCGACCTCGATGAAGTGCTCCCCGCGGACGCGGCCGGCCTCCTCGGCGTGCCGCCCGATTTCTCGGACGATGGTTGCGGGGTCCTCGCCGCGGGGGTCCTCGTTCGTGAACACGGCGAAGTCGGCGCCCTCCGCGGCGGCACGACCGACACCGAAGCGCCGGCCGGGATCGCGCTCGCCGGCGGCGCCGGCGACGATGATCAGGTTGCGCTCGGCGAGCTCGCGCAGGACGGAGAGCACCTTGCGCACGGAGTCGCCGGTGTGGGCGTAGTCGACCACGACGCTGAAGGGCTGGCCCACATCGATGCGTTCCATGCGGCCGGGGACGCCGTGGCAGGCGGCGAGACCGCGGCCAATAGCTTCGGGGTCGATGCCGGCGGCGGTGGCCGCCCCGGCGGCGGCGAGGGCGTTGGCGACGTTGAAGAGGGCGGGCATCCGGATCTCAGTGCCGACCTCGGCGCCGGGGAGGGCGAGGCGGAAGCGGCTGCTGTCGGCGTTCAGCTCGATGTGGCGGGCGGTGACGTCGACGCCGGGCGTCTCGAGGCCGTAGCGGATGGCGCGCTGCGAGGTAAGCCCAAGGAGGTAGCTCACGGATGGGTCGTCGGCGTTGGCAATGGCGGCGCGGGCGGGGGCTCCGGGGCGGTCGGGGGTGCCATCGAGGGCTGCGAAGAGCTTCCCCTTGGCTTCGCGGTAAGCCTCGAAGCTCTCGTGGAAGTCGAGGTGGTCGCCGGTCAGGTTCGTGAGGACGGCGATGTCGAAGGCGACCTCGTCGAGGCGGTGGAGGGCGAGACCGTGGCTCGTCGCCTCGACGATGGCGTACTCGCAGCCGGCATCGACCATGGCGCGCAGGAGGCGCTGGACCTCGGGCGCCTCGGGGGTGGTCATGCGGGCGGTGTGGCTGTCGATGTCGGTGCCGGGCACGTAGGCATCGACCGTTCCGAGGCGACCGACACGGGCGCCGGCGGCCTCGAGGATGGCGGTCAGGAGGTAGGCGGTCGTGGTCTTGCCGTCGGTGCCGGTGATGCCGATGACGGTGAGCTCGCGGCCGGGGTGGCCGTGGAGGGCGGCGGCGGCCTGGGCGAGGGCGACGCGGGTGTCGTCGACGGCGACGATGGGCTGGTCGCCGGGGAGGTGGCGCCAGGTTCCGCGGCGGCCGCGCTCGACGACGACGGCGGCGGCGCCGGCATCCAGCGCATCGACCAGGTAGGCGTGGCCATCGACGGTGAAGCCGGGCACGGCGACGAAGAGGGCGCCCGGCTCGACGCGGCGGGAGTCATGCTCGATGTGCTCGATGACGGCGTCGCCATCGCCACGCACAAGCTCGGCGCCGGCGAGCTCCTCGATGAGCGATGCAAGAACACGAGCGTCACTCATAGGTCGCGTCCGGCGCCGAGCGTCTCAGCGGTCGACATCAAGGGTACGGTACACATCAAGAAAGTTCGTAAGGATGCGGGCCGTGGCGCCCCAGATGAGGTGCTCGCCCCAGCGGTAAGAGGGGAGGACGACGCGGCTGCCGTCGATCTCGCGCACATCGTCGACGAGGGTGGCGGCGTCGGTGAGGTGGTCGAAGGGCACCTCGAGGAGCGAGGCCACCTCGCGCGGGGCGAAACGAAAGGGGTAGGGCCATTTCCGCAGCCAGCCGACGAAGGGGCGCACGCGGAAATCGCTGATGGTCCAGATCTCGTCGATCTCGCCCAGCAGATCGACATCCTCGGGCGCGACGCCGACCTCCTCGTGGGTCTCGCGCAGCGCGGTGAACGCGGCGCCGTCGTCACCTTCGTCGCGGGCGCCCCCGGGGAAGCTGATCTGCCCCTTGTGGTGCTCGACCTGGTGGGAACGTTCCTGGAAGAGCAGGTGGATGCCGTCGTCACGTTCGTAGAGGAGAAGCAGGACCGCGGCGGGCTTCGCCTCGCGACGGTCGCTGCGCCCGGGCTCGTACAGGGCGAGCGCGTCCCGCAACTGCTCCCTGAGCGAGGCCTGGGTGCGATTGTGAAGCGCCATGCTGTTGACTCGCGGGGCATGGTCAACGCGCCCGGGCGGGCTGTCAACGCCCGGCCAACGTGCGGTCAGAGAGCGCCCTTGGTCGAGGGCACGTCGCCGCCACGGCGGGGGTCGACGCGGGTGGCGGCATCGAGGGCGCGGGCAAGCGCCTTGAAACAGGCCTCGGCCTTGTGGTGGTCGTTGGCGCCGGCGAGGGTACCGACGTGCAGGTTCGCGCCGAGCGAAGCGGCGAACGACTCGAGGAAGTGCCCGAGCAGGTCGGCGGGCAGCTCGCCGACGGTGCGACCGAGGAGGCGCAGGTCGAGCTCTGCGTAGGGGCGGCCGCTGAGGTCGACGGCGGCGAAGGCGAGGGCCTCGTCGAGGGGCATGTGGGCGGAGCCGGCGCGGACGATGCCGCCCTTGTCACCGAGCGCCTCGCGGAAGGCCTCGCCGAGGGCGAGGGCGGTGTCCTCGACGGTGTGGTGGGCGTCGACGTGGAGGTCGCCTTTCGCCTCAATGGCGACGTCGAAAACGCCGTGCTTGGCGATGTGGCTGAGCATGTGGTCGAAGAAGCCGAGGCCCGTCGCGATCTCGAACTGGCCGCTGCCATCGAGGTCGAGGGTGATGGCGATGGTCGTCTCGGCGGTCTCGCGGGTGACGGTGGCGCGTCGCTCACTCATCGGGGGGCGACCTCCTTGAGGGCGTCGAGCAGGCGGTCGGTGTCCTGCGGGCGTCCGGCGCTGATGCGGAGCTTGTTGGCGAGGTCGGGGCGGTCGTAGCGGCGCACGAGGACGCCGCGCTCGCGGAGCGCGGCGGCGATCTCGCCGGAGTCGCCCGCCGTCACGTCGAAGAGCACGAAGTTGGCGTCGGAGGGATGGGGGTCGAGCCAGCCGAGGGCCCCGACCTCGCGCGTGAGGCGGTCGCGCTCGGCGACGATGGCACGCACGTTCACCAAGAGCTCGTCGCGGTGGGCGAGCGCGGCGCGCGCGGCGGCATCGCCGGCTGCGTTCACGTTGTAGGGCTGCTTGATGGCGAGCATCGGTTCCACGAGGTCAGCGTGCGCGACAGCGTAGCCAACGCGCAAGCCGGCGAGCCCGGCCCACTTGCTGAACGTGCGCATGACGACGAGGTTCGGATGCGCGTCGAGCAGGGGGATGGCGCTGGCGCCGGCGAATTCGGCGTACGCCTCATCGACGACGACCAGGGCATCGAGGGCGCAGAGCGCCTCAACCTCCTCCAGGCCGGCGGCGTTCCCCGTGGGGTTGTTGGGTGAGGCGACGAAGACGACGCCCGCGCCGTCGTCGACAGCGGCGCGGAGAGCGGGAAGGTCGAGCCCGTAGCCGGCGGTGCGGGGGACCTCGATATGGCGCATCCCGGCGATGCCGCTGAGGAAGCTGTACATGCCGAAGGTGGGGGTGGCCGTGGCGGTGGCGGCGGGGAGGGTGAGGCGGAGGACGACATCGAGCAGGTCGTCGGAGCCGGTGCCGGCGACGACCTGTTCGGGGCGGACATCGAGGTAGGCGGCGATGTCGGCGCGGAGGGCGGTCTGGTCGGGGTCGGGGTAGATGTGGAGGGGGGCGGCGGCGGCGGCCTCGCGGACGGCCTCGGGGGCGCCGTAGAGGTTCTCGTTGGCGTCGAGCTTGACGAGCTGGTCGACGGGCACGCCGATCTCCTCGGCGAGCACCTCGAGGGGCTGCACGGGCGCGTAATGCGCGAGGTCGTCAATGTCGCCGCGAAGGTAGCGTCGGGGGTTCACGGAGCGGCCCGCTAGCGGCCCTGGAGCCGGCGCTCGACGGAGGCGGCGTGGCCGCCGAGCCCTTCGGCGCGGGCGATGATGCGGGCAGCCTCGGCGAGCTCCTCGACCTCCTCGATCGGGATGTTCACGAGGCTGACCGTCTTGAGGAAGTCGCTCACGCCGAGGGGCGAGCTCCAGCGTGCGCTGCCCCCGGTCGGCATCGTGTGGCTGGGACCGGCGGTGTAGTCGCCGACCGCCTCGGGGGAGCCTTCGCCGAGGAAGAGGCCGCCGGCGTTTCGCACCTTCATGGCGTAGGCGGTGGCGTTCTCGACGATGAGGCAGAGGTGCTCGGGGGCATACTCGTTGGCAAGCTCGATGGCGTGGTCGATGTCGTTCACGAGGACGCAGCCGCCACGCGTCTCGATGGCCTCGTTCGCGATCTTGCCGCGTTCGAGGTCGCGGAGCTGGCGGCGGATGGCGGCGCCGACCTGTTCGGCGAGGTGGTGCGAAGGGGTCAGCAGGATGGGGCTGGCGAGGCGGTCGTGCTCGGCCTGGGCGAGCAGATCGGAGGCGACCATCTCGGGGTCGGCGCTCTCATCGGCGATGATCATGGTCTCGGTGGGGCCGTAGACCGCGTCGATGCCGACATCGCCAAACACCTGCTTCTTGGCGAGGGTGACGAAGAGGTTGCCGGGGCCGCAGATCTTGTCGACCTTCGGGATAGTTTCGGTGCCGTAGGCGAGGGCGGCGATGGCCTGGGCGCCCCCCGCCTTGAACACCCCGTCGACGCCCGCGATCTCGGCGGCCACGAGCTTGACCGGGGGCACGGAGCCGTCGGGGAGGACGGGGCTGGCTAGGTAGACCTCATCGACGCCGGCGATGCGGGCAGGGATGGCGCACATGAGCACGGTGCTGGGGAGGGGCGCGGCGGTGCCGGGCACGTAGATGGCGGCGCGCTCGATGGCGCGCGTGAGCTGGCCGAGGCCGTTCAACTGGAAGTCGACGAAGGCGCCCCGGAGCTGCTGCTCGTGGTAGGTGCGGATGCGGCCAGCGGCGAAGGTGAGCGCCTCGACAACATCAGCGTCGACGGACTCCTGAGCGGCCCGCATCTCTTCTTCCGAAACGCGCAGGTCCTCGACCTGGGCGCCGTCGATGCGGCCGTTGTAGTAGCGCACGGCGTTATCGCCGTCCTCGCGGACATCGCGCAGGATGCGCCGCACCACTTCGTCGGGCTCGAGCTCCTTGCCGAAGGTGCGGAAGGTGGTCTCGCGGACCTCGAGGGGCAGCTCACCGGTTCCGAGGGAGGTGCGGGCGAGGAGCGTGCGGCGACCCTCCTCGGCGTTCCGGATGATCCTCATTCGAGGTACCTCGCGACGGCGGCGGCTGCGGCCTCGGTGGAGCGCTCGATGAAGGCGTCAACCTCCGCGCTCGTCACGTGGCCGATTGTCTCACCGAGCAGGTCGGGGAGCGAATCGAGGAAGTCGGAGAGCTCGCCCTCGGCGTCGTCGACGCCACTACGGCGGAGGTGGTTCTCGATCATGCCGCGGGCGCGGTCCCAATCCATGCCGCGGGCAGCGATGTCGCAGGCGACCACGCGCCAGCGCTCCAGCGTCTCGGCGTCGACGAAACCGGCGTCGATGGTGTCGATGGTGCAGGCGAGCGCGTCACAGAGGTCGGCGCGGAGCTCGGCGTCGCCGTGGGCGCGTTCCAGGTCGAACTGGAGGAGGCGGTCCATGACGTTGGCGCGGAGGGAGCCGCCCATTGTGTCGTGGGGATAGAAGAAGCGGCGGTAGATTCCCGTTATGTACTGTTCATCAAGCACGAGGTGGGTGAGATAGCCGGCGACGAAGGCGCGCGTCTCCTCGTTCAGTCGGGCGGGGTCGGCGAGGCGCCCGTGGGCCTCGAAGAAGCCGGCAACGGAGTCCTGGTGGTCGAACACGGAGAGGTCGAAGAAGTGGGTGGTGCGGCGGTCGGCGCGGGTGAGGATGCGGATGTCGGGGGCGGTGGCCCCGAGCAGGTAGTGGCCGGAGTCGGCGGGGAGGGAGTCCCCGGGAAGGGCCTCGCCGAGCCGCCGGGCGAGGATCATGTGGAGGGTGATGGGCGGCATCAGGCGCCTCCCCTGGCCCCCTGGGCGACCGCACCCTCGTCCTCGGCGGCGGCCGCGCGGACGCCCTCGCGGAGCCGGTCGAGGAGCTGGTCGAGCAGGTCGCGGCGGGAGGTGCGGGGGTTGGTGGCGGCGATGACGCAGTTGGTGGAGTCGAGGAAGGGGTCGAGCATGCGGAGGTTGTTGACCCGCAGGCTCGTACCCGTCTCAGTGCCCTCGATGAGGATGTCGGCGTCCTCGGGCACGAAGGCCTCGCTCGCGCCGGCGATGGGGATGATGGCGGTGTGGGGCAGGCGAAGCTCGCGCGCCCACTCCTCGGCGAGGCCGGGAAACTCGCTGGCGATGCGTACGGGCCGACCGAGGTGTGACCAGATCGCGAGCGCCTCCTGGGTGCTTTCGGCGGGGAAGTCGTTGTGGACCACGGGTCCGATGCGGTAGCGGCTGCGTCCCAGGTCGAGTGCCATCTCAACCGGGGAGGCGGGGAAGAAGGCGAGGTGCTCCCGCAGGCGGTCGACGCCGCTGACGGCGATGTCGAAGGCGCCCATGGCGACGAGGGAGGGCATGTCCTGGGGCCGCACGACCTTCACCTCGATGCCGTCGATGGGGGAGGCGGGGCGGCGCACGAAGTCGCGCTCGCCGTAGCCTTCGAAGGCAAGGCCGGCATCGGCGAGGGCGGCGAAGGTGTGACGCTGGGCGTGGCCATCGGGGAGGGCGAAGCGGAGGACGCTGGTGTCGCGCTCGACGCGGCGCAGGGGAGTGTCAGTGGCGCGATCGGGGAGGGTGACGGCCGACTCGGTGGGGACGAAGGCGGGGGTCAGAGGCTCGACTACGGCGCTGCAGTCGCGGGTGCGGAGGGAGTCCGCGTTCGCGACGACGGCGACGCCGCCACGGAAGAGGCGGTGGAGGGGCACGAGGCCGAGCGCCTCGACGGCTGCGGCATCAGCAGCGGCCACGACGGCAAGGTCGCCATCCTCGGGAGGGTAGGCTTCGACGGAGCCGTAGAGGTCGAGCAGGGTGTAGCGGGGGAGGCGGAGGCGGGAGGCGAGGAGGTCGGTGAGGTTGGGGAGCTCGGTCGCGAGGCGGACGCCGTCGAGGGAGGCGGGGTCGGGCACCTGGCCCGGTTCGAGGCCGGCGCCGGGCGCGGCACAGAGCCAGACCTCGGTGGCGGGGCCGGGAAGGGCGCCGACTCGCACGACTTGCTGGCCGGGGAAGCGGGCCTGCAGCTCGGCAACCCAGACATCGCTGCAGATGCCGAGGTCGTAGTTTCCGAGGGCGACCTGGATGGGGATGTCGCGCTCGCGGAAGACGCGGAAACGGAAGCCCCTGTCGTTGACCTCGGAGCGGAGGAGGCGGGAGCCGGCCTCGTAGCCGTCCATGGCGAGGCCACGAGCGGCGAGCAACTCGCCCATGGGCTCGCGCAGAGACCCGGTGGGTACTGCCAGGCCGAGCGGCGCGGCTGCGCTGCTCATTTACGCTGCAGCACGAACTGGACCACCTCATCGAGGGTGGCGCGTTCGAGGGAGGAGTCGGAGGCGGTGGCGGCGATGCCGGCGGGCCCGACGATGAGACGGATGGCGGCATCGTGAGCATCGCCGAGGGCGGCGGAGATACCGTGCCGGTGCAGAGAACTGGCGAGCCGGAGGGCGTCGGCGAGGCCGGCCTCGCGCTCGGCGACGATGGCGACCGAGGCGCCGCGGGAGGGGGCGCCGCCGAAACGCTCGGACAGGCGGTCGGCGTCGAGGGCGAAACCGCAGGCGCTTTCGGGAGCGTTCGAGCCGGCGGGCTGGTAGCGACCGCCGCGTCCCCAGGCGCCATCCTCGCCGCGCAGCTCCCAGGTGACGCCGGAGTAGTAGTCGAAGTCGAACGGGAGGGTGAAGTCGATGGCCAGGGTGCGACCGGTCGCGACGAGCGCGGCGGCGACCTCGCGCAGCTCCTCCAGGGGGGCGACGGCGCCGGGGAGTCCGCTTCGCGAGAGCGCAATCAGGTTCTCGACGAGGGCCAGCTCGCCGGAACCGCCGAGGGCGGCCTGCACAAAGGCAAGCGCGCCGGGCTCGTTGGCGAAGGCGTCCTGGACGGCCGCAAGGCCGTTGCCGGCAACGTCGTCGAGGAGGGCGCGGCGGGCGAGGACGTCGGTCAGGCCGGCGGCATCGACGGCGGCGCGGGCGACGCCAGCATGCGTCAGGCGCAGGTCGACGGGCAGGGAGAGCGCCGCGAATGTATCGGCGGCGACGGCCAGCACCTCAAGGTCGCCGACGACCGGCGGCGCGCCGAGGTACTCGAGGCCGCACTGCCAGTCCTCGCCCTCGGCGCCGCGGAAGACGCTCTGGACGTAGAGGAGGCGCGCGGGAAGCTCGATCCCGGCGTCGGCGGCGGCGCGGGCAACGGGGATGGTGGAGTCGTAGCGGAGCATGACGCGCTCGCCGCTCCAGCCGTCCCAGTCGAGGAAGGTGTAGGCGCCGGCGAGCATCTCGGGGGAGAGGGCGCCGGCGGAGGTGAAGAGGCTATAGCTCTCGACCGTGGGGGTGCGAATCTCCTCGTAACCCCACTGGCGGGCGACGCCACGGAAGGCGTCCTCGACGTGGCGGAAGGCTCGCATCTGCCCGGGCAGGAGGTCGCGCATGCCGCGGGCGCGCGGCACCGGCGTCGCGGAGGGAGTCGCGGAAGCGATGTCAGTCATGGCTTCCGGTCAGTGTAGCGGTTTCGCCCGTAACCGCCGCCGATCGGAGCGAACGCAGAGCGGGCCCCGGGGAAGTTTCCCGGGGCCCGCGGACGTTGCGGATTGGGGCGGACGGGGGCGGCCTAGGCGTCGTCCAGCCAGGCGCTCTCGCGGCGGTGCACGTTGTTCCACGAGTACGAGTTGAACCAGTCGTCCTTGCCGTAGTCGCGGAGCCGCGAGCTGACGCCGAGGAAGGCCGTGGCGGCCATCGGCATGATGAAGATGGACCAGGTGTTATCCAGGATCCAACGCTGCAGGTCGGTGATGATCTGGACACGCGCTTCGTGGTCGAACTCGACGTTCTGCGCCGCCATCATGTCGCCGACGATGGTCGCCCCTTCGAGAACCTCCGGGTGAGGGGTCTCGTAGTGGAAGTTGAAGGCGTTGAGCGCGTACTGCAGCGGGTCGAACCAGGAGAGGTAGTTCGTGCCCGGCGTGCCGTCGGTTCCTCCACCGATGCCCGTCCCGCTCTGGAGCAGATCCCAGCTCTTGACGTCGTCGGTGCGGTCCGTTGCGGCGTTCACCCAGGTCGTGCCATCGGCGCTCGTCACGAAGAACTCGGTGCCGAGGGCTTCCGAGAGGCTGAGCGCGGCGAAGTCGCTGATGGTCTGCATGGTCGGGTTCGTAATGGTGTGGATCTCGACGCTCTCGTAGATCTTGTCGTACTTCTCGTCGGCGCTGCCGCGCGTGTCGGCATCGGCGGCGGCCGCCTCCCAGAGGGCGCGTGCGTCCCTGGGGTCGTACACGTACCAGGTCGCCAGGTCCTCCTGCGTGAGGGTCTGGAAGCGGGTGTTCGTGACCGTAAGGGGAGCCTGGAACCTGCCATCGCCGGCGCGAACGCTGGCAATGAAGGCCGCGTAGTTGAAGCCCTTGCGGATGGCCTCGCGAGCGCGGGGATCGCGGAACTTCCCACCGTCGAAGCCGAGCACGGACCAGCCCCCGGCGGGCGCCCCCTCGATGGAGACTTCCTCGATGTCGTCGAACTCCTCGACTTCGAGGGAGTCGAGCGAACCGTAGGCATCGAGGTCGCCGCTCTGGAGGAGGGCCTTGGCGGTAACGGGGTCGGGGATGATGCGAACATCGATCTCGTCGATGTAGGGGCCATCCTCCACGAATCCGTCGTCGGGGTTGGGGTGCGAGTAGTAGTTCGGGTTGCGGGTGAGGTGCGTCCCCTCGGCGTTGCGCTCGGAGAGGATGTACGGGCCGGCGCCCATGCCGGTCACGTGCTCCTGGGCCTTCCCGTCCTGCGCCTCGACGAGCTTCTTGTTGACGATTGCGAAGTACTGGCGGGAGCGGTGGATGAGGGCGTCGGCGCGCGGCTCCTCCCAGTTCTCCTGGACGTGGGTGTCGTCGATCGCCTCGATGAGGTCGAGATAGCGGAAGTTGCTGGCGGGCTGGTGCGTGCTCCCGAGCTCGGCGTAGAGCACCGGGGGACGTGCGATCGTGTAGGCGACATCCTCCGAGGTGACGGGCTCACCGTTGTGGAACTGCATCCCTTCGCGCAGGTTCCAGACGAGGGTGGTCGAGTCGACCTGCTCGTAGCCGACAGCGGCGTCCAGCGAGAAGATGCCCTTGCTGACCTGGAAATCCAGCAGGTGGTTATAGACCTGCTGGGTGACTTCCCCGTTGCCGGAGTGGTAGATGGCAGGGTCGAGGCCCTGATCTTCCTGGGTCTTCCAGGCACGGTAGGTGCCGCCACGACGCGGGCCGCCGGCAGGCTCCTCGGCCGCGGCTGCAGCGGCCTGCGTGGCCTCCGCCTCCGCCCCGGCTGCGGCCGCTTCGGTGGCCTCGGCCTCCTGGGCCGCAGCCTGGGTGGCAGCGGCCTGGGTCGCGGCCGGAGCAGCGGTGTCGTCGTCATCGTCGTCGTCGCCACAGCCGGCCAGGATGGCAGCGGAGCCGGCTGCGGCTACGCCGCTCCCGGCAAGGAAACCGCGCCTGCTCACCTTCCGTCCACGAAGACGTAGCCAATAGTTCTCGCGTTCTCGCATCGGTAGTCTCCTTCGACCGCTGGGCTCTGTGCCCAATCGTCATACCAGCAATGCCGATTTGTTATATTCGGCCACAATACTCCCGCAAGGGACCTCGTGGCAACGATTCGGAGAGGCGGATCAGATGCGTCCGCGAAGGCGCGGATCGAGCGTATCTCGCAGTGAGTCGCCGAAGATGTTGAAGGCGAAAACGGTCACCGCGAGGGCAGCGCCGGGGAAGATAGCGATCCAGGGCGCCCGAACAAAGAACGTGCGCGAGTCGCCGCTGAGCTCGGCGCCCCAAGAGGGGGTGTCCCCGGCGCCGAGGAGGAAGGCGAGCGTGGACTCGGTGAGGATGGCGGCGGGCAAGCTGATGGAGGTGAGGACGATCATCAGCCCGGTGATGTTGGGCAGGATGTGCCGCAACATGATCCGCACCTGGCTGGCGCCCACGACCGTCGCGGACTCCACGTACTGGGCGGCACGCTGCTCGAGCACCGTGCTGCGCATGATGCGAAAGGCCGCGGGCATGAAGATCAGCGAAATGGCAAGCACGACGACGAACTCCGCCCTGGGTAACCCGGGGAGGTCCGGGAGATCCTGGCCAAGGGCGGTCCTTAAGGTGAGGGCGAACAGGATCGCGGGGAAGGCGATGAGGATGTCGGCAATACGGCTGAAGACAAAGTCCACCACGCCACCAAGGAAGCCCGCGATGAGCGCGAGCATCGTTCCGCCGATCGTTCCCACGATGACGGTGGCGATTCCAATCTTGAGGGAAAGCCTTCCGCCGTAGAGCACGCTCGACCAGACATCCTTGCCATCGCGATCGGTGCCGAAGAAGTGCTCGCTGCTCGGTCCGGCGAGGTTATCGCCGCTGTAGGCCGCCAATGACCGGGGGTTCGTTGTCTTGAGGATGGGGGCGCCGAACGAACCGAACACGACGAGGACGATCAGCACCACGCCCAGCGCGCCCATGGGTTCCCGAAGGGCCCAGCGAAACGGATTGAACCGTTCCTGCTCCGGCATGGCGTAGCCCTGGTCCTGCAAGTCGGGGAGCGGAGCAGCGGGCGAGCGTTCGGTCATGGCCTAGTACCTGATCCGCGGGTCAACGGTCGTATAGAGCACGTCGACCGCCAGCGTGATGATCATGAACATGAGGGCGAAGAGCAGCACCACGGTGAGGACAACCGGGTAATCCTCCGTCTGCACCGACCCAAGCATGAGTAATCCCATGCCGGGAATGGCGAATATCGACTCGGCCACCACCGCACCACCGAGGATGGCGCCGAGTTGAAGGCCGATGACGGTCAGCACGGGGATGAGAGACGTGCGGAAGACGTGGCGCATCACGACTACGCGTTCACGCAGCCCCTTGGCCCGGGCCGTGCGGACGTAGTCGGAGAAGAACACTTCGAGCATCGATGAGCGGACAATGCGGGCCGTGTAGGCGGCACTCCCGTAGGCAAGAATCGCCGCCGGGAAGATGACGATGCTGAGGTTCTTGAGCGGGTCCTCGGTGAAGCTGGTGTACGGCTGGATAGGGTTCCAGCCCCACCAGATCACAGGAAATATGATGATGAGCGTCCCGGTCCAGAAATTGGGCACGGAGATGCCGATGATGGTGGCGGTTCTGAGCGTGTAATCGGAAAGGGTGTTTCTTCGAATCGCGGAAATGATGCCGATGGGGAGGCCGATGATCGCCGATATCCCGATCGTGAGCAGCCCGATCTCAATCGTGTTTCCGATCCGCTCCTGGATCTTGTCGGCTACCGGGTTGCGCGGCGGCCGGAGGGAGTCGCCCAGGTCTCCCTGGAAGACGTTGCCGAGCCAATCGAAGTACTGGACATACCAGGGGCGGTCGAGCCCGAGCTCTTCCCGCCAGGCATCAAGGTTGCGGGCCTCTTCAATCCCCGCCACGACGGCGAAGGCGGCGTCCCCCGGCTTGATCCAGAGCAGGAGGAAGAGCACGAAGGACATCACCAGCAGCATGAGCGGCATGGCCACCAGGCGGCGGATGATGTAGTTCCGCATGGTCCCTCTCACACTCCGAGGCGGCGCCCTCGGGACTACAACGCAGCGAGATTGTGGACGATGCCGATACCGTTTGGCAATACGTGCAATTCGTCTGGAATGTCGGGAGGGCGGTGACACCGGTGAGCGCGGCTCGTGGTAGGGGAAGCGGCCTCGGTCCGGGCCGCGGGGCGGGGGCAGCGAACGCGAAACGGGCCCCGGGGAGACTCCCCGGGGCCCGCGGACGTTGCGGATTGGGGCGGACGGAGGCTTTTAGGCCTGGTCCAGCCAGGCAGCCTCGCGGCGCGGCGTGTTGTTGCCCGAGTAAGCGTTGAACCAGTCGTCCTTGCCGTAGTCTCGCAGGCGCGAGCTGACGGCGAGGTATGACTCAGCGGCCATCGGCAACGTGAAGATGCCCCAGGCACGGTCGAGGATCCAGCGCTGCAGGTCGGTGATGATCTCCACGCGGGTCTCGTGGTCCAGCTCCTGCGTCTGCGCGAGCATCTGCTCGCCGACGTGGGCGGAGCCTTCAGCAATCTCGGGGTGCGGCGAGTCGTGCCGGAAGTTGAACGCGACGCTGCCGTACTGTGCCGGGTCGAACCACGAGAGGTAGGACGCATCGGGGGCACCGTCGGTACCGCCGCCGACGCCGGTGCCGCTCTGGAGCAGGCCCCAGGGCTTCACATCGTCGGTGTTGTCGTTGGCGGCGCTCACCCACGTCTGGATATCCGCACTCGACACCTCGAAGGTGGTGCCGAGCACCTCCGTGAGGTTGGTGGCGGCAAAGTCGGAGATGGCGAGGTAGGCCGGCCCCTGGATGGTGTGGATGTCGACGTAGTCGTAGATGGAGTCGTACTTCTCCTGGTCCGGGCCACGGGAAGCAGCGTCGCTCTTGGCCGCTTCCCAGAGGGCGCGGGCGTCTTCGGGGTCGTAGTTGTAGTAGCCAGCCAGATCCTCCTGGGTGAGGCGCTGGAAGCGGGTGTTGATGATGGTGAGCGGGGCCTGCAGCCGGGCGTTGCCGGCATGGATGCTGTTGATGAAGGCCTGGTAGTTGAACGCCTTGCGGAGGGCCTCGCGAGCGCGCTGGTCGCGCCACTTGCCGCCGTCGAAGCCGAGGACGGCCCAGCCGCCGGCGGGCGCGCCCTCCACAGCCACGTTCTCGTTGCCCTCGAGCCCTTCCGCCTCAAGGGCGTCAACGGTGCCGTAGGCATCGAGGTCGCCGCTTTCGAGGAGGGACCGGGCGGTCACGTTGTCGGCGACGATGCGGATGTCGTACTCGTCGATGTACGGACCGTCCTCCACGAACCCGTCATCGGGATTGGGGTGGGGGTAGTAATCCGGGTTGCGGACGAGGTGCGTGCCCTCGGCGTTCCGCTCGGAGAGGATGTAGGGGCCGGCGGCCATGCCGCGCACGTGCTCCTGGCCCGTCTGGTCGGGCTGCGCCAGCACAAGCTTCTTGTTGATGATGCCGAAGTACTGGCGGGAGCGGTGGATAAGCGCATCGGCGCGAGGCCCGACCCAGTTCTCCTGGATGTGGGTGGCATCGACGGGGTCGATGCTGTCGAAGTAGTCGTAGGTGCTGGCGGGCACGTGGGTGGCGCCCAGCGAGGCCAGCAACCCCGGGGGGCGCTCGATGGTGAAGGCGACATCCTCGCTGGTGACGGGATCGCCGTTGTGGAACTGCATCCCCTCGCGCATGGTCCAGACCAGAGTGCTCTCGTCCACCTGCTCATAGCCGACGGCGCCATCCATCGAGAAGGTGCCCTTGCTCACCTGGAAGTCGAGCAGGTGGTTGTAGACCTGGTACACAACCTCCTGGTTGTCGGTGTGGAAGACGGCGGGGTCCATCCCCATGTCTTCGGTGCGCTTCCAGGAGCGGTAGGTGCCGCCACGCGTGGGGCCGGCAGGCGCAGCCTGGGTGGGGGCTTCGGTGGGAGCCTCGGTGGCCGCCTCAGTGGCGGCGGCGGTGGCTACAGGCACATCGTCGTCATCGTCGTCGTCGTCGCCACAGCCGGCGAGGATGGCGGCGGAGCCGGCAGCGGCTACACCTGTTCCAGCCAGGAATCCTCGGCGGCTTGTCTTTCGCCCTTGGAGCCGGAGCCAGTAGTTGTCGCGATCGCGCATCTCGTTTCCTCCTCGCTCCCTCGGTGACGGGCAGCGTTCTGATGGATGCTCCCAGCACGATACGCTGCGCGGGGATCGCGAAGCAACGGGGCGGAGGGCGAAGTTCGCTGCCAGAAAAGGCTAGATGCGGCCACGCAACCGGGGATCAAGCGTGTCACGGATGGAGTCGCCAAACATGTTGAAACCGAACACCGTGATTGCCAGCGCCGCCCCGGGGAAGATGGCGAGCCAGGGGGCGTTCTTGAAGAACTGGCGCGAGTCCCCGCTCAATTCCGCTCCCCACGAGGGCGCATCAGAGCCGAGCAGGAAGGAGAGCGTCGCCTCGGTGAGGATGGCGGCGGGCAGGCTGATGGTGGTGAGCACGATCACAAGACCGGTGATGTTGGGCAGGATGTGCCGCAGCATGATGCGGAACTGCCCGGCCCCGATCAGGGTGGCGGCCTCCACGTACTGACCGCTGCGCTGCTCCAGCACCGACCCCCGCATGATGCGGAAGGCGCCCGGCATGAAGAAGAACGCGATGGCGAGGACGCGCGCTAACTCCTCAGCCGGCAGGGCCGGCAAGTCGGGCAGCTTATCGACGAGGACGACGTCGAGGATCATTGCTAAGAGGAGCGACGGCACGGCGAATAACATGTCGGCCACACGACTCAGGCCGAAGTCGACGGGACCACCCACGAACCCGGCGATGAGCGCCAGGAGCGTCCCCCCGACGGTGCCCACCAGCACCGTGACCACGCCGATCTTGAGCGAGATGCGGCCTCCGTAGAGCACGCTCGACCACACATCCCTGCCCTGGCGATCGGTGCCGAAGTAGTAGTCGCTGCTAGGCCCGACAAGATTGTCGGATGTGAACGACTCCAGCGACTTGGGGTCCGTCGTATTCAGAAGGGGCGCGGCGCCGGACATGATGCCGATGACGAGGATGAGAACGACGCCGAGGGCGCCCGCGGGCTCGCGGCGGGCCCAGCGCAGCGGGTTAAACCGCTGCTCCGGCGGCAATGCGTACTCCTGCTCAAGGAGCGTCTCCGATGCCGGCCTCTGGACCGCTTCCGACGCGTCGCTCATGGCTAGTACCTGATCCGGGGGTCGACGTAGGTGTAGAGGATGTCGACCAGCAGGGTGACGAACATGAACATCGCCGCGAAGATCATCGTGATCATGAGGACGGCGGTGTAGTCCCGCGCCACGATCCGCTCCAGCGCGAAGAGGCCCATGCCGGGGATGGCGAAGATCTGCTCGGCCACGATGGCGCCGCCGAGGATGGTCCCGAGCTGCAGGCCGACTACCGTCAATACGGGGATGAGGGCGCTCCGGAAGACGTGCCGGAAGATGACGACCCGCTCGCGCAACCCCTTCGCGCGGGCCGTGCGCACGTGGTCCGAATAGAGCACCTCAAGCATGGCCGAACGCATGATGCGGGCGGTGTAGGCAGCCCCGGAATAGGCGAGGATGGCCGCGGGAAAGATGACGATTGCGAGGTTCTTGAGGGGGTCCTCGGTGAATTCGACCCAGTCCTGGATCGGGTTCCAGT
Source organism: Tepidiformaceae bacterium (assembly GCA_965214395.1). Taxonomy (GTDB): domain Bacteria; phylum Chloroflexota; class Dehalococcoidia; order Tepidiformales; family Tepidiformaceae; genus UBA2991. Next base: position 1,617,779 of record OZ243954.1, on the reverse strand, counting down.
TAAACCACACGAAGGCGTAGATGATGATCAGCGTCCCCGTCCAGAAGTTGGGGACGGAGATGCCGAGGATGGTGCCCGCCCGCAGTAGGTAGTCCTCGGGCTTGTTGCGCCGCACCGCGGAAATGACGCCCACAGGCACGCTGATGACGGCCGACAGGATGATCGTCAGCAGGCCAACCTCAAGGGTCTTGGGTAAGCGTTCTTTGACGGAGCCCATGACGGAATCGTGCGGAGGCGTGAGCGAGTCGCCAAAGTCGCCCACGAAGATGCCCCCAAGCCAGTCCCCGTACTGGACGTACCAGGGGCGGTCCAGCCCGAACCGCTCCTGGAGTTTCTCAAGATTGACGGTATCGGCGATGCTCAGGGCGGCGGTGAAGGCGGCGTCGCCGGGCAGCGTCCAGATGAGGAGGAAGAGGACGAGGGAGAGCACCAGCAGCATCAGCGGGATCGCGATGAGGCGGCGGATGATGTAGTTCCACATGGCGCCCCCTCACGCTCCCCGGCCAGCAACGCTGGCCACAGGACGCGGGGATTCTGGCTGATGCGTATGGCGCTTGGCAATACGTGCGGTCGTTACCGAAGATGGATTAGCCGCTGCGGAGGGCCCTCCACCAGTCCTGGACGTCGGGCTGGAAGTTGGCGTGGTATTCCTTCTGCAGGTCGTTTGCGCCCTCGAAGAGGGGCTCGGTGTCGGTGGTGGCGAGGTCGGAGCAGGTGGGGACGGGGTCGATCCACTCGAGCTGGATGCCCTCGATCACTTCGCCGAGGCCGGAGTCCTCGTGGTGGGGGCTGGCCTGGTGCTCGATGAAGCCGTTGTAGCTGTTGAAGGAGAGCAGGCCGTAATAGCTGCCCTTCTCGGCGCCGCGCCAGAACTCGTAGCGACGCACGTTCTTCTCGTTCTCGTGGGTGTCGCGCCAGAGAGCGCTCTCGAGCTCTTCGAAGCGCGCCTCCTTGCCTTCCTTGATCTTGATGTGGGCGAGGATGGTTGCCATCGTGTTTCTCTGGGCCGGCTGGATTCGGCCCCTCCCGAACGGCAAGCACCGCGAGGGGAGGACGCCTGCGCCGCGCCGCGATTCTAGGCGCTTTGCAGCGGCTACGATCGTCCTGCGTTTCCGGTGGCCACGACTTCACCCCTCGCAGCGAAGGCCACCGGAGAGGCAACCAACGCCGCCGGCCTCAGGAAACGTCGAACTCGATCTCCAGGTGGGTCACGCCGCGCACGCCGCCCTTGCCGGGGGGCGGGAAGACGATGCCATCGTTGGGCACGTCCTTGAGGCGCGGGTTCTTGAGCACCTGGAGGAGCATCTTGCCAGCCATGACGGCCTCCTGACGGGCCATCGCATAGCCCATGCAGAAGTGGCGCTCCTGGCCGAAGCCGAGGTGGCTGGCGACCCCGTCCTGCCAGTAGCCGGAGCGGAGTTCCTTCCCGAAGTAGAGATCGTCGCGGAAGATGTTGAAGGTGTCCGGATCCTTGAAAACGCGCTCGTCGCGGTTGCCTGAGCCGAGGCAGAGGGCGACGGTCGCGCCCATGGGGATGACGCGGCCGCCGAGCTCCGTCTCGCGGACGGCGCGGCGGGGCTGGTAGTGATTCGAGCCGTCGAAGCGCAGCATCTCGGTGAAGACGCGGTCCATCAGCTCGGGGTTGTCGCGCACGGCCTCGTACTGCCCGTAATTGTGGAGCAGGTTCCACCACATGGAGTCGATGGCCTTGTGGGTGGTGTCGCCGCCCCCGACGAGGAGGAGGGTGATGAACGACTTGATCTGGTGGTCGTTCATCATCTCGCCCGACATCTCGGCCGTGACGAACTTGGAGATGAGGTCGCTGCCGGGGTTGGCGTGACGGTCGGCGATGTGAGGCGTGAGGTAGTCGTGAATCGCGAACTTCGCCTGTTCGGCGGAGCGGAAGTAGGCGCGTCCGTAGCCCATGCCGGCGAAGAGGGTGTTGTAGATGCTCTCGAAGTAGTCGTAGTCCTCGCGGGGGAGGCCGAGCATCCCGGCGATGACGCGGATGGGGAAGCGCTGGCTGAACTGCGTGACGAGGTCGATCTCGCCCTGGCCGGCGAGCCCGGCGGCCAGATCCTCGGCTGCCTCCTGGGAGAACTTCTCGATCATGTCGGCGGCGGTCTCCTCGATAACGGGGAGCCAGTTGAGGAGCTTCTTGCCCACGAGCTCGCCGGCGACGATGCCGCGGCTCCAGCGGTGCTCGGGCCCTTCGCCCATATCGAGGATGGTCTCGCCGAGGGGTGACTCGGAGCCGAACTCGTACTTGCCCTTGGGGTCGTAGACGCCGCGGGTGAAGTCGCCATTGGGACGGCTGCGCTTGTAGGCGTCCCAGATGTGCTCGTAGCGGGTCACGACGAAGCGGTTCTGGAGCCGGTCGTTGTAGACGGGCTCCCAGTCGCGGATCTTCTTGTAGAGGGGGAAGGGGTCGAGGCGGTGCTCCTCGGTAAGGAACTCGCCGGGTTCGATGATCGGGGCTTCGGTTGGGGCTGTCATGGTCGCCTCGTCGCAGGGGAATGGTCCTGGGGCGAGTCTAGGCCGCCTGTCGGGCATGTCAACGCACGAGGGGCGGTTGCGGGGCGGGCGCGGGCGGTCCATCCTCCGGGGCAACCACTACGAGGAGCGAATTGCGATGTCGGACGAGCTAGCGGAACTGCGCGCGCGGGTTGCCCGCCTGGAGGCTGAGCGGGCGGTGATCAGCACCTTCAACGAGTACTTCTACAACATAGACATCGGCTACACGGACGGCATCCTCGACGTGTTCCACGAGGACGCCCTGCTGGAGGTAATCAACTTCCCGCCGGGCACGATGGATGACCTGCGGTTCGAGGGCCGGGCGGCGATGCGGGAGCTGTACGGGCCGCACTCGAGCGCGGAGCCGACGCTCTCGGGCGGGCACCACTCGGCGAACGTGCAGGTGAACGTGGCGGAGGACTGCTCGAGCGCGGAGCTGAGCGCCTACTTCATGACGTCGGGCGGCCACGGCGGTCTGGGCGGGGGGATGTACCAGGGAACGTTCGTGCCGGACGGGGACAAGTGGCGCATCTCGCACTACCGCATCATCAGCAACTGGGGCTGGTCGCCGGACGAGTGGACGAAGCGGACTGAGTCGCTACCGGCGAGCAAGGCGAAGCGTGGCGGCAAGCCGCCGGTCTACGAGTTCCCCAAGCAGCCGGTGGGGTAGGCGAGGAGGGGCAGCGCCTAGCTATTTCTCTGCCTGGACTTGATCGGACACTGGCCTTGGTGCGTGAGCACATCGTGGGCGTGTCTCGCATTTTGATAGATAGAGCCCCGGGGGTTGTTCAGCAGCGAGCGGTTGCGGAAGTCTGCATGGAGTTTTCGGTCGCTTGAGCAGAGAATCCGGGCTCCTGAAGTGCGCGCCAAGCCAATGACATGCGGGTCGTCGTCTGAGGTACAGCGGTCCTTGATTGCCTTCTCTTCGGCAGCGACCCTGTCTGGCTCCTCTTGGAATGCATGCCCGGACTGCAGCCATACTCGAATCTGAGCTGCGGCGCTACCCACCTTGAATAGCTCCTCGGTGAGCAGTCCTCCGATCACTAGCACTCCGCTTCCATCATCGATCCACTTCCAAAGGGGAAGCAATTCGGGATCGTGACCGAAGAACTTAGGAGCCACATTTGCATCAACGATCACACACACAGCTAGTCGATACCAAGAAAGCGGCGCTGTTCCTCTAGGAAAAAGCGCCGGTATCCATCGGGCACATCCACCAGATTGCCCATCGCGTCAAATTTGATGGGATGAATGTTCACTCCGTGGCTGTCCTGCTCGAAGTAAAGGATCATCACATCGTTGCAGCTGATGTGCTCATCGCGCACATCAACGCGGACGCGATCCAAGAGATAGTCGCTGTGCGTCTCGACAACCAACCTGTTCCGGCCACTATTCGCAACCTGAGCAAAGAAAGTCCCCATAGCTGCCTGGGCACGCGGGTGGAGGTGCACCTCGGGTTGCTGAATCAACAGCGTCGACCCGGCTCTGCTGAGACGCAGTCAGCAATGATGGGGATCGCTTGGCTTACACCATAACCAACATCCACAAGGTTACGGGCACGCCCGCCCGTCGGCTGCTTTACCTCCACCTGAAATGGGTCGCTACCGGTCCGGCCAAGCTTGCGAACGCGCAGGCTGGAATAGAGCCCGCTAGCGTCCCCAAAAGCCTCAAGGCTCTCTCGGAAGGCTTGCCCAGCCCCGTTCCCAAGCAGGCGTTCAAGCATCATCGGTATGTGGCTGCCCTCAGGATCGCGAACTTCCGTCGTAGGATCGTAGGTCCGGCGGGGGCTGGTACGAATCGGCGCGAATGCATAGGCCTCAGGTCCGACCGAGAACATGACCGAGTCGATGAGCGAGTCGAAGCGCTCCGAGTCGGCCTTCCTCAAACTTGAGCTGGCCCTTTCGCGCACCTCACGACCGACACGACGCAAAACAAACCAAGGGTCCTGTTCCTCTCGGACCGACCTTGTACGCTCACCGACTTCGCTGACCAGCAGACTCTCACTGTTCTTGGAAAACACGAGCTCAGGGCTCTCGTCACTTAGATTGATCTGAAGCCGATACTCACCTGAAGCGAACAGAAGCGAGGAGACCCTTGGCTGACTCTTGGCCGAGTGAAAACGGGCCTCGACGCACATCTCTGCAGACTCAGCATTGCGGGGGCGCCTGCCGAAACGGTGGGGAACAGCCATGTATTGCTGTCCAATCGCAAAGCTCTTGGCCCTGCCCGCCCTGCCCCCCCGATAATTGGCGATCTGGTCATAGCTTCCCAACCTGAACGGCCCTTCATTGAAGTCGGGCGGCACACTGAACAGGAGTTCGTGTGCCGCCCTCACGGCTGCCAAGAATGACGTCTTGCCAGTGCTGTTCTCGCCCACGAGCAACGTGAGCGGACGAACCGGCACATCATTGCGGCCCGCGAAGCAGCGAAAGTCCTCAAGGATCAGGGTTTCCATTTGGTGCGCTCCCGTTCGAGGGTACGGTCTTCTTGCCGCAAGCGACAGAGTGGCTCGGCAGCCATCTCTCGCGAGCAAGTGTAGAGGAGGCGTGTTGGCACCTCCCGTTGCCGGAGCCGCGCTACACTGGCGCGCGCGCCCAACCTGGGCCCTGGAGGCGGCGGTATGCCGATGTCCCGTGAGGAGATGGATGCGTTCCTGGCGGAGCCACGGAACGCGATCGTTGCGACCGTGAACCCGGATGGGTTTCCCCAGCTGACCCCGATCTGGTTCCACTGGGAGGATGGCACGGTCTACTTCAGCACGACCGCGCCGAGGCTGAAGACGCGCAACCTGGAGCGCGACGGGCGTGTCTCGATCTGCGTCGACGAGCCGGGCGACCCGGACCAGCGCACGGTCGTGCTGGCGGCCGAGACGTGCGAGATCACGCCGGGCCTGGGGACGGTCACCGAGAAGATCGCCCGCAAGTACGGCGGCGAGAACTGGGAGAGCAGCTACGAGCACATCGCCAACACGCCGGATCGCGTGGTGGTCTCGTACAAGCCGACGCGCGTCCTGACGTGGAGCTCGTCGGCGGACCGCCGGGTGCACGTGCAGAAGAATCGCTAACCACCGGTGATCGGTGACCGGTAGTCCGCGATAGGTGGCCGGCAAGGCGGGTCATGCGAGGGGCCGTCGAGGCTCGTAGGATGCGCGCATATCGCGTTCCGTGATACGCACCCGCGGACGCGAACCGGAGGCTGTCATGGGATTTCTTGACGGGAAGGTGGCGCTCGTGACGGGCGCCGCCGAGGGCGTCGGCGTCGCCTTTGCGAACGCCGTCGCGGCGGAGGGCGCGAAAGTCGCGATCTGCGACATCCGCGAGAACGTGGACGAGCGCGCACAGCAGATCGGCGACGCGCACGGGGTCGAGACGGCCTCGTTCCACGCGGACACGGGCGTCCCGGAGGACTGCTGGCGGGTGGTCGACAGCACGATGGAGGCGTTCGGCCGCATCGACGTGCTGATCAACAACGCGGGCACGATCGCGATGACCTCGCCGACGGACCCGTGGGACAAGTCGGTCGCGGACTACGACCTGGTGATGAACGTGAACAACCGCGCTTACTACCTGTTCGGGCGGGCGGTGTTCCCGATCATGCAGGAGCAGGGCGGGGGCGACATCGTGAACATCGCGACCGACCACATCTACACCCAGAAGAACCGGCCCTCCGGCGGGGGCTGGGTGATGGACACCTACGACGCCTCGAAGTGGGGGCTGAACGGGTTCATGCTGAGCTGGTCGAAGGCGGGGGAGCCGCACAACATCCGCGTGAACGGCATCTGCCTGGGGGCGACGGACTCGCACATGCTGCGGGGGTTCACGGGCGAGGAGAACCTGACTCCCGAGGTGATCGCGAGCTGGATGAAGCCGGCGGACGTGGCGCAGGTGGTGGTCGACCTGATCAAGGACGGGCGCAGCGGCTACAACATCCCGGTGTGGGTCGACGACCCGGTGGTCCTGACCCCGCGCAGCGACGATTTCTCCATGAAGGTCGGCATCATGAAGTCGTCCTTCCGGGCGTAGGAGGGGAACGATGGGATTCCTGGATGGGAAAGTCGGAGTCGTTACGGGGGCGGCGCAGGGGCTGGGGACGGCCTACGCGCGCGCCCTCGCGAGCGAAGGGGCGGACGTCGCCATCTGCGACATCCAGCCGGAAGTGAGCGCCGTCGCCGACGAGATCGCGGCGACGAGCGGCCGGACGGTACGGGCGTATCCGTGCGATGTCTCGGACGCGGAGGCGATCCGCGGCTTCGTCGACGGCGTGCTGCGCGACTTCGGGGGCGTGGACGTGGTCGTCATGAACGCCGCCATCTACGGGTCGTCGCCGCTGGACCTGTCGCGCGAGGAGGCGCTGTCGGAGTACCAGCGCTTCTACGACACGAACGTGAAGAGCGTGTACCTGCTGGAGCGGGCGTTCGCGCCCTCGCTGGTCGAGCGGGAAGGCGACATCGTCGTCATCTCGACGGACCACGTGCTGCCGCCGCTGGAGCCGGGGGGCACGCGGGGCGGACCGGGGAGCGACCTCTACGACTCCTCGAAGTGGGTGCTCAACGGGTACATCCAGGCGTGGGCGCTGGGGTTCGCCTCCCAGGGGCAGAACGTGCGCGTGAACGGTATCGGCATGGGCGCCGCGGACACGCCGATGCTGCGGGGCGTCTTCCCGGGCGACGGTCCCTCGGACGAGATCGTGGCGGGCTGGATGACGCCCGCCCAGCAGGGCCAGCTGCTGCTCGACCTGCTGCAGGACGGCCGCACGGGCGACCTGATCTCGTCGGAGCCGGGGCATCCGGTGGAGCTGCCGCCGCGCTCGGACTACGGACAGCCGCTCTCGAACCTGCCAATCGAGCAGTTCCACCACGGGCTGATGGGACTCGAACCGGCGATCTGGGAGCCGCCCAGCTAGCGGCGGGAGGCAGGCGATGACGGCCGTGAGCTTCGATCCGGCGGTGTTCGACACGCCGGAGTTCTGGCGCAACCCCTACCCGCATTTGAAGGTGTTGCGCGACCACTTCCCCCTGTACCACGACGAGCTGCACGGGCTCTGGTACATCACGCGCTACGACGATGTGTGCAACGCCTTCCGCGACAACGTGCACTACTCGAGCAAGAACCTGGAACGCTCGATGGCGCTCGTGTTCGGCACGACGATGATGCAGTTCGACGGGGAGGAGCATACGAAGCGGCGCAACATCGTCGCGCCGGAGTTCTCGGGGCGGCGGCTGGAGCCCATCCTGCCAATCATCGAGAAGAACACGCAGGACCTCATCGAGCGCTTCAGCGCGACGGCGGCGGAGCGGCTTGCCAGGGGCTTCGCGGACAAGGGCGAGGTCGAGCTGATCGACGCGTTCAGCTCGCGGCTGCCGGTGATGGTGATCATCGACATGCTGGGGCCGCCGCAGGAGGACCACGACCTCTTCCATGAGTGGTACCCGGCGATGATGGCGGGGTTGACGGGCACGCCCGAGCAGCGCACCTACGGCATCGAGTGCAACCAGCGGTTCCACGCCTACATCGACAAGCTCGTGGACGAGCGCAGCGTGAATCCGGGCGAGGACCTGATCTCGAAGCTCTGCATTGCGGAGGTGGACGGGGCGCGGATGTCGAAGGAAGACATCAAGGCGTTCTCGAGCCTGCTGCTGGTGGCGGGCGGGGAAACGACGGACAAGGCGATCGGGAACATGTGGGTGCACATGATGGAAAACCCCGATCAGTTCGCGGAGGTGAAGCGCGACCCGGACCTGTTCGACCGCGTGTTCACGGAGACGATGCGGATCACGCCGCCGGCGGGGAGCCAGCAGCGGGACGTGATCGAGCCCGTCGAGATGTACGGCCAGACGATCCCGGTGGGGGCGGAGGCGCACTTCTCGATCTTCGGGGGGAACCACGACGAGCGCGTGTTCGACCACCCGGACGAGTTCGACATCTTCCGCGACGACCTGCACTTCGGACGGGAGCTGCGGTCGGGGTACTACGAGGGCGGCAAGGCGAGCCACCTCGGCTTCGGGCTGGGGAAGCACTTCTGCGTGGGCTACCAGCTGGCGCGCTCGGAGGCGGTCATCGGGTCGAAGGCGCTGCTGCAGGCGATGGGCGACCCACGGGTAAAGGCGGGTGGCCAGGCACACATCCAGGTGGCCGGCCCGATGAACGAGCAGCCCCGGCTGGATCTGGAATTCGACGTGGTGTGAGGGCCCTCCGGGCCAGGGTTCCTAGCGACTGATCCAGAGGCGCTGCTGCCGGACCGTGAGGGAGGGTCGACGCGGGGTCTGGCGGCCCTGCATGTTCGATTTACCAGTACGCACCAGTTTTGCATGGGACAAAATATACTTTGTGAAGGGTCAAAACTGGTAGTGCAACTAGGTATATGTGCACCTATACAGAGTCCCCGTCTAACGTTTATATCTTTCAATAGAGTTTTTTCGCCGGGGGTGTCACCAACATGCAGCTGTACCTGGGCCTGGCGGCCGTTGCCGTCACCATCGCAGCCGTCCTGATCGGCGGTACGTCCCTCGGGTCGGCGCAGGAGCCCTGCCCGCGGGGCCAAACGCCTTCAACCACCGACCCCTGCACGCCACAACCCGACACGACCGTGAGTGGGCGCCCGGGCACCACCGTGAGCTTTACGCCACGTGTTCCGTCTGAGGAGTGCTCGGCAAGCGGCAGTTGGTGCCATGTTGCCGAGAACGTTCGGTGGTCTTCCTGCCGGGGGCCGTTCACGTTGGTATGGGACCCGGCTGAAGATGACCCCGATGCACCGGAAGTGACGCAAGGTACAAATCGCTATGGCCTTACCGGTGTCGAGGCGAGGGGCACGCGAATGGCCGTCGATCTGCTGGACCATGATCGGCCTCCGCTCCACCTCACGTACGTCTACGTGGGGCAGCGCACCCTGGAATTCAGGGGAACGCCTGACTCTGACGGCACTGCGGACGTTTCCAGAGAGACGGTGGCGTGTTCGCTGGGTGGGGTGGTGCGGATCAACGTTACCCCGAAGTCAGGAACGATCTACGGGCACACGGTGCCTGCGGATGTTGACCGTTCGGGCGGAAACGTCTGGGTCGTCGTCACGCCGGCGGAGGGCGGAGTCGGCTACACCGATCCCCAGCACCCAGATAACCAAGTCGGCACGGGCAACGGCAGCCTGGTCCGAGTCAGCGACCTGCCTATCTGCCCGACGCTTCCACCAAGGGAGCGGCCAGACCATCAGTGCCGGGCCCGGGGGTAGGGCGCGGCTGGTCCGCGGGCGCCCGGGGCTGGACCTGGCATTCGGTGTAGCGGGACGGACGGGAGGCGCGCGGCCGGACGCTCCACCTGTCAGGTCCACGCGAGTGGAGCGTCCTGCACCCGAGCATGTGCATGAATTGATAGGCAAAAAAACTAATCCCAACTTGGTACAAATGCACCTAGGCAGCGGCCCCGCCAGCGGCTACAACCCTTGGTAATAGAAGTTGGTTTGTGGGAGGGCTACCAGTATGCAGCGGTCCCTGGGTCTCGCAGTCGGTGCCGTCACCATCGCAGCCGTCACCGTCGCAGCCGTCCTGATCGGCGGTACGTCCCTCGCGTCGGCGCAGGATCCTTGCCCGCGGGGCCAAACGCCTTCAACCACCGACCCCTGCACGCCACAACCCGACACGACCGTGAGCGGGCGCCCGGGCACCACCGTGAGCTTTTCCGTGAATGTTCCACCTGAGCAGTGCTCGGCAAGCGGCAGTTGGTGCCATGTTGCCAGGAACATCCGGTGGTCCGCCTGCCGGGGGCCGTTCACGTTGGTTTCCAGTGGCCTTGTTGGGATTGAGGAGAGGGGCACGCGAATGGCCGTCGATCTGCTGGAGAGTGATGTGGGTACGCGCTACCTCAAGTACCTGTACGTCGGCCAGCGCACCCTAGAAATCGACCTTTCGGGCAGCGAAGACCCCACCACCAGAGAGACGGTGTCGTGTTCGCTGAGTGGGGTGGTGCGGATCAACGTGGCCGAGAGGTCAGGAACGATCTACGGGTACACGGTGCCTGCGGATGTTGAACGCAATAACCCGCACACAGAGGGGCCGGACGTATGGGTCGTCGTGACACCGGGCCGGACAGGAGTCGGCTACGCCGGCGCTTCCGTTGGCTACACCGACCCTCAGTGCCTGAACTGCCAGGTCGGGGGCGAGAGAAGCGACGGCCAAACCACCTTGGTCCGGGTCGGCGACCTGCCTATCTGCCCGACGCTTCCGCCGGGCGAGCGGCCAGACCATCAGTGCCGGGTCCGGGGGTAGGGCGCGGCCGCTCCGCGAGCGCCCGGGGCTGAAGCTAGCAGAGGAAACGCACGCGCCTAGCAAGCGTCCGGGTCGAGGCCGCGGCGCTCGCGCTCGGCGCGCATGCGGACGGCATCGGAGTCGAGGCGCGGGCCACGCTCCTCCTCGGTGAGGGTGCCGGCGACGTCCTTGGCGGACTTGCCACTGTCGAACGTGATCCACTTCTCGGGGGTGGCCTCGATGATGATGCGCAGGGGCGAGTCGAGGCGCTCGACGAAGTCGTCCTCGGCGGCCTTGTCGTCGGGGTTGGCCTTGTGGGCGAGGGCGCGATAGAACCACTCCTTGGTCTCGGCGTCCTCGCGGACGACCGCGCGGCACTTGGCCGTGGCGGCGCCACGGGGGGAGTCCGGGCTCTTCGCGGAGATGCCGCTCACGGCGACGGAGACGCGGCCGTCGCGACGGATAGCGGCAACGCGGTGGCGATGGGCGGCGCAGGTGATCCAGAACTTGCCGTCCCTCCAGACGAAAGAGTGGTAGACGCCGACGGGCCAGCCGTCCTTGGTGCCCCACATCAGGATGCACTCGCTGGCGTCGTTCATGAGCTGGTCGATCTGCTCGTCGCTGTAGGGGTAGACGGAGACGACCTCGTGGTCGCGCATACCTTCGGGCATGGTGGAACCTCCCTGGAGTCAGGGGCGTACGGTAGCCAGCCGGGCGCGAGTCCGCAAAGGGGGCGGGCTAGGGGTGGCCCGCGATCTTGAGGAGCGTGCCGGTTACCCAGCTGGAGGCATCGGAGGCGAGGTAGACCGCGGCGGCCCCGAAGTCCTCTTCCTTGCCGAGCCGCTTGAGGGGCTCGCTCTGGGCCATCTTCTCGAAGTACTCGTCGTCACCGCCGGAGGCGTCCTCGTAGTCCTCGGTGCGGACGGAGCCGGGGAGGATTGCGTTGACGCGGATGTTGAAGGGCGCCATCTCGAGGGCGAGGGTCTTGGTGAGGTGGTTGAGGCCGGCCTTGGAGGCGGTGTAGACGCCGTTCGTGGGAGCGCCGCGAGCGAGCGAGCCGACGGAACTGACGTTGATGATGGACCCACCCCCGGTGCTGCGCATCGCGGGCCAGACAGCCTTGGCGCACATCCAGGGGGCCTTGAAGTTGAGGGTGGTGGTGGCGTCCCAGGACTCCTCGGGCGTTTTCACGAGGAAGTTGACGCCTTGCTCCTGGAGGCCGCCGGCGTTGCTGACCCAGATATCGATGCGGCCGAAGTGGTCCATCATCGACTGCACGAGGCCCTCGACCCTGGACCAGTCGCGCACATCGGTGGGGAGGGCGAGGGTGCGGCGGCCGCGGTCCTCGATCTCCTTGCCGACATCCTTGAGGAGTTGCTCGCGGCGTCCCGCCACGGCGACGTCGGCGCCTGCCTCGGCGAGTCCGAGGGCGATACCGCGGCCGATGCCGCCGCCGCCGCCCGTCACCATCGCAATCTTTCCTTCGAGGCTGAAGAGATCGAGGATGCCCATGTGTGCGCTCCCACCAAGAGATTTCGGGCAGTGTACGCGAGGCCGGGTTCCGGGGCTGTGGGAGGCGGAGTGGGGGCAGGCAGCAGAAAATATGTTATACAACAGTTGCTTTCTTAATCTGTAAACTTGCCGGCGCGAAGGACAGGTAGGCCAGTGGCCCCTTCCTTCACAGGGCCACCGGGTGAGACTCCGCACTGTTGCCTCTGCCGCATCCCTGAGCGTGGCGCTGGGCGTCCTGGCCGCCTTTGCGCTTCAGGGCGACCCACGCCCCGCCCTGGGGGCGGAATCAATCGCACCCGCGTTCGTGGACTTGCGGACGGCGGCCAAGACGTCGAGCGGGGCACCGCAGAGCATCGCCGTGGACGTGCCCCCGGGGGAAAGCGGGGACCTGCTGGTGGCCATCCTCGCCATCGACAGGGAGCGCACGCCGCTCACCCCGCCGGGGTGGACGCTCGCGGAGAGCGGGTTCACGCACCAGGAAGAGGCGACGTTGGCAGTCTGGTACCGGCTTGCCGACGGCTCGGAGGGGGAGGTGCTGACGCTGGGGTGGACGGGCGGGAAGCGCCAGGCGATCGCCGCGATCCTGCGCTACCGCGGGGTCGATCCGGCCTACCCGGTGGGGCCGGTGGGGACCGCCACCGAGGAGACGAACTCGCCAACGGCCCCGAGCGTGACGGCAACCCGTGCGAACACGCGCGTTCTGCGGGTCTACGGGGTCGACGGCGGGGACCTGACGGCTGTGGACGGGTATCCGGCGGGGCACACGGGGCGTTTTTCGCTGGGCAGCCGGGGGAGCTCCGGGGTGGGAGCGGGCGCTGCCGACACTGTGCTCGCGGGGCCGGGATCCAGCGGCCCCGCGTCGTTCGACCTGGCGGAGACAACGAAAGAGGAGTGGCGGGCGGTAACGCTGGTCATCAACCCGGAGGTCGCTCCAGAACCCACGCCGACGCCCACCCCTACACCCACCCCGACACCTACGCCGACACCAACTCCCACCCCCACGCCGACACCGACGCCGACTCCGACGCCTACGCCAACGCCTACGCCAACGCCAACGCCAACGCCAACGCCGACGCCTACGCCTGCACCGACGCCCACGCCTACGCCGACTCCGACTCCGACGCCTACGCCAACGCCAACGCCAACGCCCACCCCTACACCCACCCCGACACCGACACCTTCGCCTACGCCGACGCCCACCCCTACACCGACACCCACGCCGACGCCCACCCCTACACCGACACCTACGCCGACACCAACTCCCACCCCGACGCCTACGCCTACGCCTACACCTACACCGACACCCACACCGACTCCGACACCCACACCGACTCCGACACCCACACCGACACCCACACCCACACCGACACCCACACCCACACCCACACCCACACCCACACCCACACCCACACCCACACCCACACCGACGCCGACACCAACTCCTACACCGACACCTACCCCGACTCCCACGCCTACACCGACGCCCACGACGACGCCCACGACGACGCCCACACCGACGCCTACGCCGACATCCACCCCTACGCCGACTCCGCCACCAATCCCTACACCTTCGCCGACTGTCCACGGCCCGACACTCGTGGGGGTCGAGGCCGCGACCAAGACCGCGAGTGGCGGGGATCAGGAGGTCACGATCGCCGCTCCTCCCGGGGAGGAGGGTGACCTGCTGGTGGCCATCCTCGCGACGCGGTTCGAACGGTCTCTCAGTGCACCGGAGGGTTGGACGCTCCTCGACAGCGGGACAGCCGGGGACAAGGAGGCGACGCTCGCGATCTGGTATCGCCTTGCGGACGGTTCGGAGCTGGCCGCCCACACGCTCAGGTGGATCTGGGGTCAGAGCGAGGCCGTGGGCGCCATCCTGCGCTACCGCAGGGTCGAACCGGGCGCCTCCATCGGGCCCATTGCGGTGTCGACGGGAACAAGCAACTCGCCGGCTGCCCCGAGTGTCGACGCCGGGGCGGCGGGGACACGCATCCTGTACCTGTACGCGGTCGCCGACGGAGACCGGACGGTCAGTGCGCCCGACGAACTCGCCGACCACTTCTCCGAGCGGACAGGAGGCAGCAGCGGCGTCCATGCGGGGGCCGCTGACAAGCTGGTGGCCGAGCCGGGGGTCAGCGGGCCGGCCATGTTCTCGTTCCTGGAGACGACCAAGCAGGAGTGGCGAGCGGTGACGGTCGCGATCAACCCGCCGGCGGTCACGTTGCCGACTCCCACGCCGACGCCGACTCCGATACCCACACCAACACCTACTCGTACGCCCACGCCCACACCCACGCCCACACCCACGCCGACTCCCACACCGACTCTGACACCGACTCTGACACCAACTCCCACACCGACTCTGACACCGACTCTGACACCAACTCCCACGCCTACGCCGACACCGACACCGACACCGACTCCCACGCCTACGCCTACGCCTACGCCCACGCCTACGCCTAGGCCACCCTCCCAGCGAGTGGTGGTCATCTTTGTGCAGCCAACGCTTACACCGACACCAACCCCAACGCCGACACCGACTCCCACGCCGACACCGACTCCCACGCCGACACCGACTCCCACGCCGACACCGACCCCAACGCCGACACCGACCCCCACGCCTACGCCGACACCAACCCCAACGCCGACTCCCACGCCGACACCGACCCCAACGCCGACACCGACCCCAACGCCTACACCCACCCCAACGCCGACACCCACCCCAACGCCGACACCCACCCCCACGCCGACACCGACCCCAACGCCTACGCCGATCCCTTCGCCTACGCCGACCCCCTCGCCCACGCCGACCCCCTCGCCTACGCCGACCCCAATGTCAACGGCCGCTCCTACTCCGACCCCGACGCCCGCACCCGTCCCTACTACAGCCCCCACCCCGGCGCAGGCGCCCACCCCCGAGCCGACAGCCCTCGCAACCGGGATCGCCCTGGCGGTGGCGACAACGACGCCAGCAACGACTTCCGGCGTGCCGCCACTGCCGGAGTCGGACGGCGGGCAGCCTCGATTCCAAGAGATCTACGTCGAGGCGGCGAGTGGGGAGGGAGATTTGGCGATGGATATCACGACGGCGGTGGCTTCGTTCGCGGCAAGCGCGGTCGCCAGTTCGCTGGCGCTTCGGGTTCTGGGACGCGGCCTGCGGCGGATGTTCGGGTCGGCGGAACGTGTTCGGACGCGAGAGCGTTGACCCCGTCCGCCCCGGAAGGGCAGGCTGGGCGCACCCGATGCGCGCTACGCGACTCCTCGATGACCCGATCATCCGGCCCCACATGGACGCCCGCATGGGCGACAACATCAACGGGCCTTCGCTCATCCGCGCACCCGGCTGGCTGGCGGAAACAGACGTGGGGCGGCTGGGGGAGTACTACCTCTACTTCGCCCACCACAAGGGCGGCTACATCCGCCTGGCTTACGCCGACGAACTGACCGGACCCTGGACCACGTACGAGCCCGGCACCCTCCAGCTGGAGGAGTCGCACTTCCCAAAGGCACTCGATGAGTTCCCGCCTGAACTGGCCGAATACATCGCGCGGGGCGAGGTCTATGCCCACGTTGCCTCGCCGGATGTTCACGTCGACGACGAGGCACGGCAGACTCGCCTGTACTACCACGGGCAGCTGCGGGATGGGCGCCAGGTGTCGCGAGTCGCGCTCTCCAGCGACGGGATTCACTTCGAGGCGCGTGAGGAGGTCCTGTCCACGAGCTACCTTCGCGTGGTGCGGCTGGACGAGGTGTCGGAGCCGGGTTGGTTCGGCATGTCGATGCCGGGGATCCTGTACCGCTCCAACGACGGGCTGGGCGGATTCGACCAGGGACCGCAGCTCTTCCCCGACACGATGCGTCACTGCGCCCTGCTACGACGCGGCGACACGCTGTGGGTGTTCTGGAGCAACGTGGGCGACGCTCCCGAACGCATCCTCGCTTCGCCGGTCGAGATGCGGGGGGACTGGCGGGAATGGGCGGCGGGACCGGCGATGGAGGTGCTTCGCCCGGTCCATGCGTGGGAGGGGGCGGACCTTCCGAACGTGCCCAGCGTTCGGGGCTACGCTCCCGAGCCGGTCAACCAGCTGCGGGATCCGGCCGTGTTCGAGGAGGGCGGGGAGGCGTGGCTGCTCTACGCCGTCCAAGGCGAGGGCGGGATCGCCATCGCGAGGATCGAGGTTCCCGAGGGCTAGCCCGCCGAGGGCGAAGGCGCCGGGGTCTCGATGAGCTGGCAGTAGTTGCCGTCGGGGTCGAGGAAGGTGGAGATGCGTCCGCCCCAGGGCTCCTCGCCCTTGCTGCGGAGGAACACCACGCCGCTCGCCTCAAGGCGCGCCTGCTCGGCGTCGAGGTCGTCGACGACGAAATTGATGAGGCAGCGGACGGCGTCGGTAGCGGGGCCGGTGACCTCGCTGTGGGCGCTGACGATGAGGAAGCTGCCGCCGAGCGAGAAAGCACCCGGGCTCATCTCGGGGGCGGGGGTGAGCCCGAGGGTGTCGCGGTAGAACGCGATTAACCGCTCGGGCTCAGGGCTCCCGAGGTTGAGCGAGAGCGTTGGCAGGATCGCCAACGGCTAGCTCGCGAAGGCGTTGATTGCGGCCACGTCATCGGCGCTCAGGGTCCAGCCGCCGGAGGCGACGTTGGACTCGAGCTGGTCGGGGCGAGTGGCGCCGGAGATGACGCTGGGGACGCCGTCCTGCGCGAGCAGCCAGGCGATCGCCAGGTCGAGCACGGAGTGCCCCTGGTCAGCGGCGTAGGCCTCGGCGGCATGGAGGATGCCCCAGTTCTTGTCGTTGATGTACTTGCCGGCGAGGCCGGCGAGGGCGCCCTCGGTAAGACGGCCACCTGCGGGCATCTCCTCGCCCTGCTTGTACTTGCCGGTGAGGAAACCGCCGGCGAGGGGGAAGTAGGGGAAGATGCCGTAGCCGCTCTCGACGGCAGCAGGCGCCGCGTCGGCCTCGATGGCGCGGTCCACCAGGCTCCACTCGTTCTCGACGGAGATATAGGGAGCGAAGCCGTTCGACTCGGTGACCTGCTTCGCCTCCCGGATCTGCTCGCCGGAGACGTTGGAGATACCGGCGTGGCGGATCTTCCCTTCCTTCACGAGGTCGTTGAGCACGCCTGCCGTCTCGGCGGCGGGTGTGTCCGGGTCGGGGAAGTGGACCATGTAGAGGTCGATGTAGTCGGTGCCGAGACGCTGCAGGCTGTTGTTCAGGGCGTTCGTGATGTACTCGCGGGTGCCGCTGCCGGGGGACTGGATGCCGGCCGGGGTCATGGCCGTGGGCATGCCGAACTTGGTGGCAATGACGACGTCGCCGCGACGGTCGCCGAGGGCCTTACCCAGGATCTCCTCGGAGGGGCCGTGTTCGCCGGCGTACATCTCGGCGGTATCGAAGAAATTGACGCCGAGTTCGATCGCCTTGTCGACGACGGCGTTGGCGCCGTCCTGGCCGATGCGCATGCCGAAGTTGTTGCAGCCAAGTCCTACGACGGAGACCTGCAGGTCCGAGCTGCCGATGTTGCGGTATTCCATAAGGGGGTGCGCCTCCTGTTGGGTTCGTTCGCGTGGGGCAGTGTAGGGCAACGGGGCGCGAGGCGCGCCCGCTCAGGCGGGTTCGAACTCGAGGTCGAGTGTCGTGACGGAACGCATGCCCGCGTTCCCGCCCATGACAGGGTTGTGGCCGGGCTTGATGCGCACGTCGGAGATGGCTTCGAGGATCATGCGGGTGCCGACGACGGCCTCGGTGCGGGCGAGCTGGTAGCCGACACAGAAGTGCTTCCCCAGCCCGAAGCCGATGTGGCTGTACCTGCCCCCCTCGCGGTAGCCGACGCGCATCTCCCGGCCGATGTAGAGGTCCTCGCGAAAGATGTCGAAAGTTGCCGGGTCGCTGAAGACGCGCTCGTCGTGGTTGGCACCGTGTATCGAGAGGTTCACGACGCTGCCGGCGGGGACGGTCACGCCGCGCATCTCCCAGTCCTGCATCACGAGGCGCACCTCGCCGCCAACGGGGGCTTCGCAGCGCATCGTTTCGGTGAAGGCCTGGTCGATGAGGGAGTGGTCCTGCCTGACGGCTTCGAATTGCTCGGGGTGGTTCAGGAGGAGCCACCAGAGGTTCGCGATGGCGCGGTCGGTGGTCTCGCCGCCGGCGGTCAGGAGGAGGCTTGCGAACGACTTTATGTCGTGAACGGTGAGCTTCTCGCCGTCGACCTCCGCCTCGCAGAGCTTGGAGATGAGGTCGTCGCCGGGGTTGCGCAAGCGCTCCTGGACGAAGGGTTCGAGGTAGTCGTGGAACTCGGTGTTGGCCTCGATACCCTTCTTGCGAAGGACGGGGTCGGGGGAGAGGCCGGCGAGGAAAGTGGGGTACCAGTAGTGGAAGCGCTCGTGGTCGGACTGGGGGAGGGCGAGCATGTCGACAATGACGTTGACGGGGAGGCGCGTGCTGAAGGCGTCGACGAGGTCGACCTCGCGGCGTTCCAGGAACTTCTCGACGAGGTCGCGGGCGGCCTTCTCGGTGAAGCCGACGATGAGGCGGCGCACGTTGTCCTCGATGACGGGGAGGAAGGCCTCGAGCTTCCGGCCGACGAACTCGGGGGCGATGATGGCGCGCTTCTGGGTGTGCTCGTCGCCGTCCATGGCGGTCAGGGAGGGGCCGAAGACGGCGCTGTGGGACTGCTCGAAGATGGTGCTGGAGAGGGCATCGTGGTCGAGGAAGCCGGCGACGACATCCTCGTAGCGGGTGACGAACCACATGCCCTGGGAGGGGTGCTGCCAGACGGGGTGCTCGTCGCGCAGGCGCTTGAGGGCGGGGTAGGGGTTGAGCTGGAACTCCTCGCCTTCGAGGAGGGCGGCGTCGAAGGTGTTGGTGGTCATGGCGGGGTCAGGATAACGGGTGGGGTTGGGGTGGGCAGGGGGCGTGGCCACCTTCTCTGGACGAATAGATTCCGCGGGATTATATTCTGCCTGAAGGAAGAAGCGATGCCATCGTGCAGCAGAGATATTGGAGAAAGCATGCGTGATAACGAACTCACTGGGCTGGAGGCCCTCATGATCGCGATTCTGAGAGATGAAGGTCGCCTACACGGGCTCGACATCGCCCGCGCGGCTAAGGCTAGGGGCCACAAGGTACTTCCTGGAACGCTGTACCGAACCCTCCACCGGCTAGCCGAGAAGGGCATGACCACGTCCGCGTGGGAGCAAGCCGGCGACCCTGCCCACCGGGGCCCAGGGCGCCGGTATTACCAACTCACAGCAACTGGAGAGAGCGCACTACAAAGCTATCGAATCGCACTGCAGAAGCAACTCACCGCGTTAGAAAGTCAAGGAGCCGCCACATGATCGTCTTCCCCGTCTTCATAGCTCTCTTGAGCGCCCTACTGCTGTTTGCCGTCCGGCGCCACGCACTTGATCTAGCGCGGCTCATCAACGCGGCGACGTTCCGTATCCTCACCACAGGCAAGAGTCCTGAAGTGACTGACGAGATGCGAGCCGAGCTGCTGTTCCACCTCGAAGAGGAGCTCTTCGAGGATGTCAAGAGTTCCGGGCCGCAAAGGGCGGCCTGGGACTCAGCGGTACGAGCTCTCAACCTCTTGCTGAACGGCAAAGCAATACGGCGTTCATACATCCTCTGTAGACAGCCTGACCTTTTCACGCGTTCACTGGCGGTGCTCAATAGAGTTACACCATTTCTCGATCGTATTACTTTGTCCGTAACACTAATCTACTTGTTGAGCATGGCTTTCATTGCTGTGGACTTCGCAACCCAGGGTATGGTCCCAGGCATGAAAACATTTCAAATTATGACGTATGCATTTATAGCGTCCCAGTTACCCAAACTGACATTGCAACTTTGGGTCATATCGCTCTACACAGGGGCCTCCACTAAGCGCCGCCTTGCACGCTATGGGTGGAGGCTTGGCAAGAAGTGACGCCCTCTTCACCATCCCGACCTCAACGCCTCCCGTCAGCGGGACCCCGACCGGCCGGGCAACAACCTGCACATGCCACCTCTACCCCCGTCGAGGCGTGGCCGCACAACCACCCCCTTCCCACCGGCGTAAGATTGCGGGCACGAATGGCCCGGGCGGGCCGTGGAGGTTCTGCGATGCGAAGTGAAGTGCATGCCATCAGTGGCGCTACCTATGACGACATGGGCGATGGCCGGGTGCGCGTCCACAAGGGCGAGAGCTACGGCATCTTCGACTGGGAGGGGCGCTGGGAAGAGGGCGACATCACGCGCGCCGATCCCCACCTGCTCAACTACGTTGGCGGGCCCGACCTGCCGCCGGGCGTCGACGAGATGGCGGCGCAGCTCGAGGCAGCGCGGGAGGCAGCCGCGGAGCAGGAACAGCAGGAGCTGACTGCGGGCGACCTCGCCGAGGACGCCTACACGGGCTCGGTGCGCGACCCGCGCTACGGCATGCGCAACATGATCTTCGCGCAGGGCGAGACGACGGTCGCGAAGTACGTGGGCGACCCCGGGCGCGAGACGGAGAAGGGGATGCGCTCGAAGGGCATCTCCTTCCACGAGGTGCTCGCGGGCGACACCTACCCGGAGCGCATCCCGCCGGAGCTGTGGGAGGACTCGCCCATGACGGGCGGGGTCACGAAGGTTGGCACGGAGCGCTTCACGAGCCAGGCGTGGCACGACCTCGAGGTCGAGAAGCTCTGGAAGAAGGTGTGGCAGTACGCCGCCCACGTCGACGACATCCCCGAGGTCGGCGACTACATCGTGTACGACATCGCCCACCTCTCGTACCTCGTGGTGCGCACGGGTGAGAACGAGTTCAAGGCCTACAACAACGCCTGCCTGCATCGCGGCCGGCAGATACGCGAGTTCGAAGGCAAGAAGGCGACCGAGTTCCGCTGCCCCTTCCACGGCTGGTGCTGGGAAGTCGACGGCTCGCTGCGCGAGATCCCGTCGGAGTGGGACTTCCCCGAGGTGCGCGAGGACGCCAGCCACCTGCGCGAGGCGAAGGTCGGCACCTGGGGCGGGTTCGTGTTCATCAACCCGGACCCGGAGTGCGAGCCGTTCGAGGACTTCATCGGGTCGCTGCCGCAGCACTACGCGAAGTACGAGTACGAGAAGCGCTACAAGCAGATGCACGTGGCGAAGGTGATCGCGGCGAACTGGAAGATCACGCAGGAGGCCTTCATGGAGGGCTACCACGTGATGGCGACGCACCCGCAGGCGATGGCCTTCGGCGGCGACGGCGCGAACATGCAGTACGACGTGTTCGGCAACTGGTGCCGGGCGATCACGGTGGGCGGCAACACCAGCCCGCAGCGCGGCATCTACCCCGACCCTCAGGACATCTTCGAGATGCGCAAGGGCGGCGCGGAGCTGGCGCGCGAGGGTCTGCGGCAGGCCATGGGCGACAAGGCGGACACGTTCTGCGACGCCGAGGTGATCGACGGGTACTTCAACAACCTGTTCCCGAACTTCCATCCGTGGGGCTGCTTCAGCCGCATCGTCTACCGCTTCCGGCCGTACGGGAGCGACCCGGACCGGAGCATCATGGAGGTGCTCTACCTGGTGCCGTGGCCGGAGGGCGAAGAGAAACCGCCAGCGGCGCAGATGCACTGGCTGGAGGAAGACGAGGACTTCACGCTCGCGCCGGAGATGGGCGGGCTCGCGCGCGTCCTGAACCAGGACTGCTACAACCTGCCGAAGATCCAGAAGGGTCTGAAGACGAAGCAGGATCCGTACGTCTACTTCTCGGCCTACTCGGAGGGGAAGATCCGGCACTTCCACGAGCTCTACGACCAGTGGATGGAGGTCGAGTAGAACGTGACGCAGGCACTCGCGGACTACGGCTTCCTGAAGCTGAACGAGGAAATCCTGGCCAACCCGTACCCGTTCTACCGGGCGCTGCGCGAGGAAGCGCCCATCTACCGGGAGCCCGACTACGACGTGTTCCTGGTGAGCCGCTACGAGGACATCCTCGAGGTGAACGCGCAGCCGGAGGTGTTCTCGAGCATCCTCGTGGCGAACGCGCCCTACACGGACCCGCCGGCGCCGCTCGACGAGCTGCCGGCGTGGCGCGACTCGCAGCCCTTCAGCGACAAGATCCTCTCGAACGACCCGCCGGACCACACGCGGCACAAGCGGCTCATCAACCGCTTCTTCACACCCCGCCACGTAGCGGAGCTGGAGCCGCGCGTTCGGGAGATCACGAACGAGATCATCGACACGTTCATCGACGAGGGCGAGGTCGAATTCGTGACGCAGTTCGCGCACATGCTGCCGCGGCTGGTGGTAGGCGAACTGATCGGGGTGCCGGCGGAGGACGCCGACTACTTCAAGCAGCACTTCATGGAGCGGCTCGCGGCGATGGCGCGGGCGGCGGAGGACCCCACGGGGGTCTACCAGCGGCAGGAGGAAGAGCGCGAGGAGATCACGGAGAACGAGTTCCTGACGGACTACTTCATGGAGGCGATGGCGCAGCGGCGGAAGTCGCCGCAGGGCGACATCATGAGCGATCTCGCGAACGCGACCTTCACCGACACGAAGGAGCCGGTGCCCCTGGAATCGCTGGTAAGCATGATCACGCTGCTCTACGCGGCGGGGGGCGATGCGAACACGCCGGAGCTGATGACGAATTCGATGCTGGTACTGCTGCGCCAGCCGGACGTAATGCAGGCGCTGCGCGACGACCCTTCCCTGGCAGGCGGGTTCATCGAAGAGGTGCTGCGGTACGACACGCCCGTGCCAGGCGTCTTCCGCATCGCCCTACAGGACACAACCGTGGGCGGCGTGCCGGTGAAGCGCGGCGAAAAGGTGATGATCATCTACGGATCGGGGAACCACGACGCGGACAAGTTCGAGGAGAGCGAGAGCTTCCATCTTGGGCGCGAGCAGACGTGCCCGCACCTCGGCTTCGGGCACGGCGTGCATTACTGCCCTGGTGCGGGGCTGGCCCGGCAGGAGGGTCGCGTGGCGGTGCAGGAGCTGCTGCGGCGCATGGGCGACATCCAGATGCTGGAGGGCGACCCGCCCTACGTCCCGAGCGTCATCCAGCGGATCCCCATCCGGCTCAAGCTGGGCTTCACGAAGCTGGCCTAGCGGGGACGGTCACGACACCCGTATCGGGTGTGGGACGGGCTGGTTGAAGAGGTAGCCCTTCTGGTTGAAGGGGACGGAACGCGGTTGGGTCGCGCCGGCGGCATCGGTGGCGCGGGTCATGATGGTGTGCTCGCCGGGACGTGCTTCCCAGGCGAACTCGAAGCGCGCCCAGGAGTACTGGACCTGCGGGTCGGTGATGCTCGCGGGGCGCCAGGTCCGCCCGGAGCCCTCACGCCACTCGACCTTCGTGATGGGACCATCGGGGGAGTGCGCGTAGCCGTGAAGGCGGTGGGGGCCGGCTTCCAGCTCGGCGGGCCAGGGGAGGGCGAGGGCGCTCTTCACGGTTTGCGTGGTCACGGGCTGGCCGAGCGCCTCACCTTCGGGCGGGTAGTCGTCGCCTATGAGGACGTAGGAGGTGGTGTTGTTGCGGGTCCAGAGCTGTTCGGTCGAGACGACGATGCGTCCCAGCCACTTGATGTTGGACGCGCCCACCCAGCCCGGGACGAGCGCCCGCAGGGGGTAGCCGTGGTCGCGGGAGAGCGTGGCGCCGTTGAGTCCGTAGGCAAGCAACGTGTCGGGATGCATCGCCTTTTCGACGGGGATGACGCGCCGGAAACCCTCTTCCGAGGACTCAGGGTCGAGGCCGACCAGGAGCACGCTGACGGCGTCGGGCCGGATCCCAGCCAGCTCCAGGACGTCACGCAGGGCGACGCCTGTCCACTCACCGTTGCCGACGCCGCCGGTTCCCCACTGGGTGCCCTCGGCGGCCCGCCCCTGGACGCGATCGAACATGGCGCGGTGATTGCCGGCGCACTCCAGGTAGGAGACGAGGGTGCGTCCAGGCAGCCGCCGGATAGCGTTGTAGGAGAATCCCACATGGTCGGTGACCCCATCGCCTTCAATCCAGAGGCGCCAGTCGCCGGCGTCCACATCGACGCTGACGGAGTTGTTGCGCACGAAGAAGAGCGCGGTGGGGGTGATCAGCCCGTCCATCAGCTCCAGACGGGCCTCGAGGCTCTTGCCATCGGCGTGGCGGATGAAGGGTTCTGTGTCCTTGAACCAGCCGGAAGGCTCGGGAGGGCCTTCGGAGCCAGAGGCGTCGTCGCCGGACGTGTCTGCGCCGCAGGCGGTCAGCACCGCGGTCGCGCCGCCAGCCACGAGCAGCTGGAGGAAGCGGCGACGCCCCATGCCCCGTCGCTGGGCGAGCGTCCAGAGGGGTGCCGTGTCGGTTGAGTCAGGCATCTCTAGAGAGTATCCATCACGTACGAGTGACGACCGCGATTCTAGTGGACGGGCCTAGAGAAGCCGCGCCCGGGGCAGGTTCGCCATCCTGCGGTCCAGCGTCAGGGTCTCCAGGCCATCGTGGCTGTAGCCATCGACGATGAGGCGGTCGACGAGGCCGGCGCCTCCGGAGTCGCGCAGCGCAGCAAGGACGGGCGGTCCATTGAGGGGCGTGACGAGCCCGCTGCTCAGGACATCAAGAAGAGCCCCGCGAGCGGCGCTCTTCGGAACTTCGTAGTGATGCTGAAGGGCGACATACGCTTCTCCAATCACTTGACTGGAGGCAACTAACTCCCCGCCGCTCCCAATCAGATCACTCAGTTCACGAACGCAACGCTCAAACTCCGCCAAGGGCTTCTTGGAGACGAGCCGCATGAGGACGGACGTATCAATCCCGAAGCGACCAGTCATAGCCCTCTTCCCGGAACTTCGCGATGTCGAACGGCGGATGGTCATCCGGGATCAGGTGGTCCAACGTCCCGAGGCGGTCGAACCTGATGCGGTTGGGGCGCAGCATGAAGCCGTCAGGACGTTCTTCGATCACGATCTGGTCGCCGGGCCCCACGCCAAGCGCCTCCAGGACGCGCTTGGGGAAGGTGACCTGTCGCTTCGAGGTGACTTTGACGATCATCGCCATATGCTCCTTACCAAGATGGTACAAGGGTAAGGAGATGTTCGTCTAGAGGATGAAGAGGCGTTCGAAGTCCTCGTCGGGCATGTCGTCCGGGACGGGGTTGCCCAGGCCGAACACGAGCGCATCGCGCCCACCACTGGTGACAGACATGCGGCCGAGATTGACGAGGTGGCGAACGGCGCGGTCGACGGCGCGGGCGTCGTGCAGGACGGGGAGTCCCAGCCGGGTGCGGAAGACGGAACGGGCGGCGGCGACCGTGCCTCCGAACAGCTCTCGCTCGGCCAGCTGCAACTCGGCGAGGGCGACATCGAAGCTTGGCTGGGGGAAACGCTCGTAGAGGAGGGGTAGCAAGTGCATCGAAAGGGTGTCGGCGGGACCGGCGAGGCGCAGGGGCTCCGCGCCCGAGCGTCCTTCAGGCAGGGGAGCGTCCCACCAGACCCAGCGGCCGTACAGCTCGCGCAACTGGGCCCCGAGGGGCGTAGGCGACGTCCAGCGTTCGCGGGCCGCCTCGGCCGCGGAGGGTTCGGACGGCGCCGCGCGACGGCAGAGATCCAGCACCTCGCGCGCGATGGGCGAGCGGCGATCGCTGAGGTCGCAGCCGCGCTCGCTCGGCTCGACCAACAGGAACGTGTTGGCGTGAGCGGTGCCCCAGTCGACCACCAGCCGGCGCTCATCGTCGGGCAACTGCCGGAGGGAGAGCAGCAGGGTCAGGTGTCCGTCGTCGAGGGCGCGACGAGTATCGAGGAAGCGCCGCCACGACCTGGATCCTTCAAGGTAGACGGGGCTCAGGGGGAGGCGCAGGGGCCGGTCGGCGAGAGGCACATCGTAGACAACGCCGCGGGCGGCGCCTGCAAGATCCTGGAGTGCCCGCAGCAGAATGCGCTCCTCTGGGCTCGCGCCGCTCGCCGACTCGAAGTCGCCCTCGCGGGAGGCGCCACGCCTGCGCTTCCACAGCCCTCGGATAGCCACGGACACAGCCTAGCGCATTGACTGGACTGCGCTCTTGTCGCCATCCATCAGGCCCACTTCTAACCCCCGCGAGGCTAGCCGGCGCGCGACGCCAGCAGGTCTGCGACCTGGTGTGCGGCCCTCTCGCCACTGGAAAGGGCGCCGTTGACCGACGGCACACCCATGTAGTCGCCCGCCAGAAACAGGTTGTCGATGCTCGCTGCTAGCTGGCCCGGGACGCCGGCAATCGCGGCAAGCATCCCCGGCGTCCCCATGCACAGCGCCTCTTCCCAGCGGTACACGCGGTAGAACAGCCCCTCGTCGTCGCCGGGAAGGGCCGAACCGGGAGGCGCTTTCCGGCGAGCGGCGCCCAGCAGGTGGCGCTTGATCTCATCGTCTTCGAGCGGCAGGAGCTCCCTGGCGCGGTCGCGGCCGATGAGCAGGTCGAGAAGGCTCTTGCCGGGAGGCGCGCAGGCGGGCAGGAAGACGGATCGGTCGAGCAGGAGCGGCGTGTCGGCGTCCTCCGGGAAAAGGGCGCCATGCCAGCCGGGAGGGAGCGGGGAGTGGTCGAGGGCTATCACCACCCGGCAACCGGTCGAGTAGCTGATGGTGCCGAGGGCGCGGCGAGTCTCTTCCGGCAGGTCGGGGACGAGTTCCGGAACCTTCGTGCCAGGGACGGCGCAGATGACCGCATCCGCCTCGATAGTCTCGCCATCCACAGCGACGCTGGTCGCGGCCCCGCCCGCGACGACGATTCTCCTGACCGGGGTGGAGACGCGAATCGCATCGGAACAGGCCGTGGCAAGCGCCGCGCTCAGGGAGCCGATGCCTCGCTCGGGCATGTGGACCCTGCCGGAGTGCAGCATCGTCTCGCCGATGTACGCCCGCATCAGGGCCTGGCCCGCGGGCTCCGGGTCGCCCAGGATCATGTCGAGTGGCGCGCTGAGCGTCGTCCGCAGCCGCTCGGGCACGCGCAGGCGCTCCAGGTACTCGCCGAATGACTCGTCGTCGTCGATCTCGGCGAGGGGGCTGTCGCTAGCGAAGCTCATGTAGTCCGCCTGGCGATACATCTCCCGCATCACCCTGGATCCGGCCCGCATGCCCGAGGGTGAGAGGAAGCCCATGGTGATGGCTGTACGCAGGTGCCGCATAACGTTCCAGACCGATTGCTCGGGCGTCGTGGTAACCCACCGCCCATTGCGGTAGTGGCCGAATTTCATCTGCGAGGGCACGAGCGGCAGTCCCAGCTCTTCGCACAGCCGGAATGCGGTGTCGTAGGTGGAGGTGA
The DNA here is from genome assembly GCA_965214395.1 of Tepidiformaceae bacterium. Classification (GTDB taxonomy): domain Bacteria; phylum Chloroflexota; class Dehalococcoidia; order Tepidiformales; family Tepidiformaceae; genus UBA2991. The sequence goes on along the minus strand of OZ243954.1, from coordinate 1,590,309 downwards.
AGACGAAGGCGCCCATGTCCAGGGAGAACCCGTCCACTCGCTCGCCCTTGCCGCGTCCGCCCGCGCGCTCACCCGCCTCGAGCAGGAGCGGGGTGATGCCCCGCTTCATCAGGGTGTAGGCAGCACTCAGCCCGGCGAAGCCCCCACCAACGACGACGACCCGTCCGGTAGTCATACGCGGGGCTCCTCCTCGCCATCTGTGCGCTGGCGGCGCGAGCCCTGGTGGGCTCGGTTTGGCAGTAGAGAGTAAACGAAGATGCGCGCCCGAACGGACTTTGCAGACCCGCCCGTCCATCTCGCCCCAGGCGAGTTTGACGTCAAAGGGGTCAGTAGTGATACTACGTATCAATTAGGAATCACTACGGAAGAGGGAACGCAATGCTCCATCGACTGGGAACCGCAGCGGTCATCGCCGTTGCCCTGCTGGTTATCGCCTGCGGTGGCGAAGGGGAAGGGGAGGGTGCGACCACGACCACGCCCACAGCGGTGACCACGCCCTCAGCCGTGGCATCCCCGCCAATGCCCTCGGTCGTGACATCCACGACGATCGTTGGGGACCTGGTGAAGCAGGTGGGGGGCGACCGCGTGTCGGTCGTGAGCATTGTTCCCTTCGAGACCGACGTGCACTGGTACAACGCCTCACCTTCTGACATCGCCAAGACGTCTGAGGCGGACCTGCTTGTGATCGTGGGCGGGGGGCTCGCCATGATCGAGGAAGTTCTTGCGAACGGCGCCGAGGGCCCTGTGCTCGAGTTGACCCACCAGATGGACCTGCGGCCCTTCTCGGAGGCGCTGGCGCACGCCGACGAGCACGAGGATGAGCACGACGAACACGAAGACGAAGACGAGCACGAGGACGAGCACGAGGACGAGCACGAGGACGAGGACGAGCACGAGGACGAGCACGGGCACGCCCATGGCGAGTTCGACCCGCACTTCTGGATGGACATCGACTTCGCGATCCAGGCCGTCGAGGCAATCCGCGATGAGCTGTCATCCATCGACCCGGACGGGGCGGACCACTACCACGAGCGCGCCGAGGCCTACGTCGCGGAGCTGCGAGAGGTCGATGCGGAGATTCGCGAGCTCCTCGCAGGGCTTTCGGAGGGGCGGCGCTACCTGGTGACCTTCCACGACGCCTTCGGCTACTTCGCGGAGCGCTACGGGCTGACGATCCTGGGCTTCGTGGTGGAGACTCCGGAAGAGGAGCCGAGCGCATCGTCCATCAGGGAGTTGGTGGAGGGTATCACCGAGCTGGGCATCCCCTTCATCTTCAGCGAACCGCAGTTCAGCGCACGGGTTGTGCAGCAGATCGCCGCTGACACCGGCACAACGGTCCGCACGATTCCTTCCGGGGCCTTGGCTGAGGAGTATCCAACGTATGTGGAGTTTCTCCGCGCCATTGCCCACGGCATCGCCGAGTAACACGAGATGGTGGTCCGTCGCTGCGACGGATCCGCCCAAGTGGAAGGCTCGCAAGCATGTCGTACCGCTCAAGGTGTTCCTCGCCTCGCAGCCGTTCCGCGACCCCAAGGCGCAGCGGTTCAGCCCAGCGTGACCAGACAAGGTCAAGGAGTAGCGCTTCTCCGAAGTAGGTACTGAGCACCGGTCCCGACACTGGCAGCGCGGTCATCGGGATTGAAGAGAGCGCAGCGTTCAAGCGAGAGACACCCGCAGCCGATGCATCCGGACAGTCTGTCCCGGAGCGCTTCAAGCTCAGCAATTCGGGCGTCAAGGGTGCTGCGCCACGTCTGGGAGAGACGTTCCCAGTCGTGTTCATCCGGGGTTCGCGCGCGGGGGAGTTCGTTCAGGGCGGCCCGGATCTCCTCCAGGGTGAGGCCGAGGACCTGCGCGGCCCGGATGACGGCAACGCGCCGCAGGGTCTCGCGGGCGTACCGGCGCTGGCCACCCGTCGTCCTCTCCGACGTGATCAGCCCCCGCTCCTCGTAGTAGCGGAGCGCCGAGGTCCGCACGCCGCTCCGAGACGCCACCTCGCCAATCGTGAGCTTGCCTGGCAGGGCCGGCATCACTCCTCCACCAGACGGGATTGACTTCAAGTCTACTTGAAGTTCTAGAGTGGCCTGGTGGAACTGGCAACAAGAACGAGGTGGTACCCGTGACGGATGAACTGGACCAGGCGTTGGACCTCCTACGGGAGACCAGCCCCGAGTTTGGCGCCGGCTACTCGAACCACGGTCCGATGGCCACGGAAGCGCTCGTTGCCCTCGGGCGGGGGGATGCAGTCGTCTCGTGGGTGGTTGGCTATCGGCCGAACCTGGAAGACCTCCCGTCGTCCCGCCAGCGGTTGGGGGATATCGGTTACCAGGACGCCCTCGGCCGCTTCGACCTGTTCCCGGAGTGGCTCAACCTCATCCGTAACCAGGTGGCGGAGCTGGGATGGCGGACGGTGGTCGCCCGCTGGACCCCGACCCTGGCCGGAGGGCTCTCGGGAGCGGCGATGCATGGGTTGATCCGCACTGGCCATGCCGTCCGGGCCCTGGAGCGGTACGAGACGCGGGAACGCGTCGAGGAGTTGAGCCGGGCGCTCGCGTACTGGGCGGCGCGCTATCAGGCGATGCCTGCAACCGGCTCGGGGCAGGGGCTCCTGCCCTCCCGCGCCGTGCATTCCGTAGCCTCAGCCCGGAAACACGTCGGCGGCAGACTCATCAACGACCGCCTCGCCGAACTGGCCACGTTTACGGCCTTCAGGCCGGCTGCCTCGCTTGTCCAGCCTGTGAGCGGCGACCGTCACAGTTTCCTTGACGACCTGATCCACACGTTCGCCGACATCTACCTTGCGAACGTCCAGGCAGGCTCCCGAGCCGCGATCGCTTTCATCCACGGAGTCACCGGTCCTCACGCAGTGCGGCTCCTGCTCGATCACGTGGACCACCAGACGGCGGACGAACTCTTGATGAGGGTGTGGCAAGCGGCCGCCGGCATCTACTCGGCCTACGGGGAGCCGGGTGCGGTCAGTACCTACACTCGTGACGACCAGTGGGACGCGGAGGACATCATCGAAGAGGCGATCCGCACCGGCGACGAACACGCCATCAAGTTCGTCGAGGCCTGCCTGGACGAGCACCGTCGGAACCCGGACTCCCTGTTTCTGGCGGCTTCTGCGGATGTGGCGGCGAGGCTAATGCCGTGAGCCCGGTCCATAGCTGGGTCCGTAAACTGACAGTAGGACTCCTCGGCTGGACTCACGATAGAAATGTTCCTGATTCGCCACGCAGAAGTTGGTGATGCCGCTGGCATTGGGAGTGTGCACGCGGAGAGCTGGCGGACCACTTACCGCGGCATCGTTCCAGACGCATACCTGGACGCGATCGATGTGGATGAGTGGTCCGAGCGGCAGCGGCGGTACATGGCCGAGGCCCCGGACGACGCTGTATCGCTTGTGGCAGAGGTCGAAGGACAGGTCGTCGGATGGGCTGTGGGAGGACCGAACCGTGAACCAGAGCTGGACCACGCCGGGGAACTCTATGCGGTCTATCTGCTGCCCGAGCATCAGCGCAAGGGAATCGGGCTCAAGTTGACGATGGCGATTGCCCGTTGGCTGATGGACACCGGTGTCGAGTCGATGGCCGTGTGGGTGTTGGCGGACAACCACACGGCGCGCCGTTTCTACGAGGCCTTGGGTGCGGAGTACTGCCAGGAACGCGAGGTCAAAGTAGGCGGGGCGGATCTAGCTGAGGTCGCCTACCGTTGGTCTGACCTGAGCCGCCTCGGCATCCCAAACGAATGTGCCGAGTGAAGTCGTGCTCCCATGACCATGTGCCGGAGGGCCTTGCCTCCCGCACCCCATCGTCACGGGGCGAGATGCGTTACCAACCTCCGCGCAGGGCAGTCTCTGTTTCCTAGCCGTGGCCGCGGAAGCTCCACGGTGTGACAGTGACGCCGGGCCAGGTTCGCTGCCAGCGGTCGGCTTTCTCCTCGTACCGCCCAGGCAAGTCGTGCAGGTTGGTGGGCCGGACGACCATCTCGAAGACATCTTCGAAGCCGAAGGGTGCATACACGTCGTAGCCGTCAGCCGCCTTGCGCAGTCCCAGAGCGGAGCAGCAGTGAAGGAAGTTGTCGATGCCTTCCCGGGTACTGCGGAGCGGCTTGTGGGGAACGCCGAACTTCTCGGGATACCAGAGATGGACACGGGCCTGATTGCGGACCTGGACATCGACGCCGAGGTCTGAAAACGCCACCTCGCAACGCTGGATAGTCCGGTCCTCCCCATCCCAAGTGAGGTCGTCGAGGTCGCAGTAGAGGACATCGTAGTCGGTGAGGCCGTGCCCCGACGGGAACCCGCTCACATGGTTCCAGACAGTCTGGCAGAGGCGACCCGCGGCAAGGTAGGAGTCTGGCAACTCAAGGTCAGCCAACCGATCCGTCAGCCCTCGTATGGTCTCATTGCCGAGAACCACTTCGAGGAACCGCGCGCGGTCTGACTGCATGCCTACCCTGTCTCCCGGTCCGCTAGAGGATGCAGAGCATATGTCCCAAATCGCAGAGGTGGAATGCCTTGTTGAACCGAGCTTGCGTGAGCGATCCGGACAGTCCCGATCGCCTTGCCCTGGCCGTAGTGTGTCCTTGGTCCCTTGGATACGCTCGAAGGGCGTTGGCGCTCGTTGAAGCAGCCGGAGGAGAGCCCCCACATGGAATCGAGAAGCTACGACGAGCCGTCCCCCACTACCCCAGTCCCCCAACTCCAGAGTTCCCGACCCGTCTTCTCCAACCCTTGGCTCGATGTACGCGAAGACGTACTTCGCTGGCCGGGAGCACCGGAGCGCCGCTACGGCATCGTGACCGTGAAGCCGGGCGTCACCGTCCTTGCACTGGACGAATCGACCGACCGGGTGTGGTGCGTGTCGCAGTACCGTCCTGCCATCGGCCGAGTGTCGCTCGAGCTGGTCGGGGGCGGAGTCGAAGAGGGAGAGAGCCCCCTGGATGCTGCCAAACGCGAGCTTGCAGAGGAAGTGGGAGTTGCCGCCGGGCGGTGGGACTCACTGGGAGTACTGCACACCGGCGCGACAGCCATGGTCGATTCTCAGGCGCACCTCTTCCTCGCTCGAGACCTGACCACTGTCCAGCGCGGGGGCGACGACGTTCACGAGATTGCGACTCTGGCCCTTCACCGCGATGAGGTGTTCCGGCGGGTGACTCAGGGAGAAATCACCCATGCGGCCTCCGTCTGTGCGCTGTTGAAAGCAAGGCCCCTAGTGGATGGCACGGCACCGTGACCGCATTCAGAGAGGTTCGTGATGACGAGTTAGAGGCGGTCCTGGCCCTGTGGCGAGAGGCCTATGGAACGGTGGGCGTGACAGACTCCCTCGACGATGTCCTGCAGGCAGTGCTCGCAGAGCTGGGCCTGATTGACACCGAGCCGGTCACTGATTGAGCCTCCCCACATGAAGATTCCGCTTCGCGTCTCGGATGACGCCACGCTTCGAGAGGCAACGCCGGCCGACAAGGATTTCGCCTACCTGGTGAAGAAAGCCGCCTTCAAGGAGTACGTGGAACAGGTTTGGGGCTGGGAGGAAGCGGATCAGCGGAAGCTGCACGACCGGAGATTCCGGGCGGAGGACTTCACGGTCATCGCCGTGAACGGCGTCGAGATCGGAACCATGTACGTGACCCTGGAGCCCGACTGTGTACAGGTCCACCAGATATACATCTTGCCGGAGCACCAGGGGCAGGGAGTTGGCCGGATGTGCATGCTGGCGGTCTTGGATTGGGCAAGCGGCCTGGGCCTGCCGGTGAGGTTGAGGGTGCTGAAGGCAAACCCGCGCGCTGCCGCACTGTACGAGAGGCTTGGCTTCACCGTCACGGGCGAAACTGAAACGCACCTCCTGATGGAGAGGTCTGGGGAACCACCATCAGAGCGCTGAACTCCTGACTCCAATAGGGGCCATGGATGGGACGCCGGAAGATCCGTTCACTGTTGCGCTTGGAGCCGTCCTGCCGCCATTGCCTCACGCGGGAGCAACCAGGGCTTGCTCCTCACGAGGTCGAGCGCGTTTCTCCCATCGATGCGCTCCATCACCATGCCCTCGCGGTCGGCCACCTTCACCGCCTCACCAATTCTGGGCGCTGGAATACCGCCGGCCAGCGCCGCTGGGATGCCCACTCGCTTGGGTGCTTCGTCGCGGCCGACGCCTTCCCGGTAGAGGCGCAGCACCTGCCCTGGTTCCCACGCGAATATCTCCGCTTCGTACCCTTCGCGCAGTTTTTCCAGGCTTGTGAGATCGGTGTCCGGGCCGTACCGAGTCATCTCTTCGCGATGCTCCTTCCAAGGGCCCTCTTAAGCAATGGGAAGCATGCCTGTGCAGAGGCGTCCGAGTCCCCTGTACCCACTCCCGGCCTGCCGATGGGACCATGGGCGTGCCGCTCTCCTTCGGTCACTTCCACGCCCTTCGGCCTGCTAGCCCTGGGCGGGAGCGTCCGCCGGTTGGCAGAACCGAAGCAGGTACCCGTCTGGATCCGCCACGACAAATTGGCGTTGCCCGAACGAGTCGTCTCCAACGCGATACCACTTCTCCTCCAGCGGTAGCACAACACGTCCCCCGGCCTTCACTACTGAGTCGTAGAGGACATCGAGGTCATCAACGTCGATCTGCAGGTTCATCCCGCGACCGTAGGGAAATTGGAGGTCGCCCAGCAGGAACGATCGGTTGGTCGGTTGTTCGAGCATGAGCTGGGCACCCTGTCGGTCAAGGTAGGCGAAGCGCTCTTCGGGACGGTCGAACATCACGTCGAACCCAAGCAGTCGAGTGTAGAACTCCACGCTGCTGCCGATGTCCGACACGATGAGTTCGGGTACGAGACGGGCGAATTTCATGGGTGAGTCGTTTCTCGGGCGGTCGCCGCTGGCCAGCTTGGCGGCCTCAAGGCGCCCCAACAGCAGTAGCCCACGCCGGTTTCGGGCTGACACGCAGTATAGGCAGCGTGCGCGCGAGGGCACCCTTGGCGAGCTAGGCGCTCGTTTCACTCAGGGTGCCGGGAGAAGCAGCGGGAGCCTAGGGCCGACGCGCGATGGTGATGACCTCGGGGCTTGCGTGGGTGAGGGCACTCCGGTCCCAGTCCCCGAACTGCTCTTCAATCAGGAACCCCGCTTCAGTCAGGAAGCGGCCGAGGGTGCTGGCATCCAGGAATCGCAGCGTGCTGTGGCTGGTCTCGGGTCGGTCCCACTCGTCACACGAATAGGTTCTCGTGAACCGAACGACATCGCCGACAACAGGTGTCTCTACTTGCGTCTCGATGCGAACGGCGGCGCCATGGGCGTCGATGAAGTCCGTGCGGTGCTCCGGGGTCCAGTGTTCCCACGCCCGGGCCAGCGGGTTGCGCGTCTCGAATGCGAACACACCACCGCTGGTTAGTGCGGAGTGGATAGCCAAGAGGGAGCTATGGATCTCCCGGTCTTCAACCAACACCTGGAACGCGTGGCCCGTCATGACTGCCAGATCGAACTCTCCGGTCCACGCCATTGAGGACAGTTCGCCGAGGATCCACTCAATGTCAGACCGTTCCCTCGCCACGTCGAGCATCCCTTCCGCGGGGTCGAGGCCAACAAGCCGCCCCGTATGGCCGGTCTCCCGAGCCCAGTGCAAGAGCGCTCCTGTCCCACACCCCACATCTAGCACGCCCTCTGCCGACATGATCAGAGGCAGGTAGAAGCGATAGTCCTCCCGGCGTTCCCTACCAAACAGCGGGTCATAGAGAGCCGCCAGATGCGGCGCGGAGAACTGTCGGTCAACCATCGCCGCCTGAACCCTCTCCCTCGACGAGCGCGAGGTAGGCCTCCTCCAGCGACGCGGTGCGCGTCTGCAGGCTTTCGATGGAGTCCTCGCCGACCACGGCAACGACCGCCCGCTGGTCCGCGTCCGGCCGCAGCTGGACGGTCGCGGTCTGGAAGAAGCCGTCGCTCCCAACCTCGGTCCTGAGGACGCCGGGGGCGGCGCTCAACAGCGAGTCCAGCGAGTCCCTCGCTTCCTTGAGGCGCAACTCCAGCATGACGGCCTGCCCGAATCGACGCTTGATCTCGGATGGCGTGCCCGTCGCGATGACCTGGCCGTGGTTGATGATCGCGAGCTGCCGGCAGAGCTGGTCCGCCTCAAGCATGTAGTGGGTGGTAAGGAGCACGGTGCGTCCCATCTCTTCCAGCCGTTGAACCAGCTGCCGGAAGTCGCGGGCGCCGAGCGGGTCCAGCCCCGAGGTGGGCTCGTCGAGGAATAGGACCTCTGGATCCGTAAGCAACGCGCGAGCGAGATGCAGGCGCTGGCGCATCCCCCGCGAGAAACCCATCACACGCTCGTTCGCGCGGTCGCGGAGGCCTACCAGCTCCAGCAGCTCGTCGCTGCGCCGGGCGGCCTCCGCCGGCATGAGGTGGTTGATAGCCGCGAAGTAGCGAAGATTCTCGTGGGCGGTAATCCGTCCGAAGAGACCCCGGTCACCACCGAGCGCGAGACCGATCCGCTTCCGCACCTCGCGCGACTGACGGACCACGTCGTACCCGCACACGCGAGCTTCCCCGGAGGTCGGATGGAGCAGTGTGGCGAGGATCCGAACCGTCGTCGTCTTGCCCGCTCCGTTGGGGCCGAGGAGTCCGAAGACCTGCCCGCGGGGAACCTCCAGGGAAACACCCCTCAGCGCCTCCACTTCGCCCTTCCGGCGCAGCATCCCGCCGAGACGGAAGGTGCGGCGAAGGTCGATGCATTCGACTGCCGGCTCTGTAGGTTGCATGGCCACCTCTATGCGTCCTCCGAGAGGGTCCCCCGACGCAGGGCCTCTCGCTGAAGGAGTGCAAACAGCACTGCTCCGACGACCGCATACAGCAGTGCAATGCCCAATTCGAGCAAGAGGCTGTCGGCGACCTCACGAAGCCCCGCTCCCGCGAAGCCCTCGCGTAACGCCGGTAAGCCGTGGGTCACGGGTAGGACCTGGGCGAGGTGGTAGAGCCCCGGTGGTAGCGAGTCCGGCGGGATCGTGATCCCCGTGAACGCCAGGAGGGCGCCGGTCGCCAGGCTGATGGGGAGCAACCGGTCGTCCATGACCATCGCGGAGTTGCCGACCAGCATCCCCAACATGAGAACGGAAAGGGAGATCACGAGCGTGGCAACGATGCACGTCCAGATGTCGGCGTTGCTGACGTCGAAGTCGAGCAGCAAGGCTGCCAGCACCACGGTGCAGACGGCGGCCAGGGGGCCGTTGGGGAAGTGCGCGGCGCCCTTCGCGAAGTAGGCTTCCACCCAGGACTGGCGCGAGGCGTAGAGAAACTGGAGCGTGCCAAGCACACGGTCGTTCTGGAACGACTGGTACACCCCGCTGATGGAGAGGCGCACGATACCGAAGGCGATCATGCTCACGCCGAAACGCTCCGCGAGGGTCGCGTCGCCGACGAAGCGGCCCGTCACCCACGAAGAGCGCCATGGTGAGGAAGGGCGCCAGGACGACATTCGAGATGTAGGAGGGTGGGGCCAGCCAGAAGAAGAGGCCGCGGTAGGAGAGCCAGGCCTGTGCGCCGAAGTTCCTGACGTATCCCATCACTGCCCTCCCATGAGGCTGCCCTCCAGTTGGGCGCGCCCCTCAGCGAGCCGGAACAGGAAGCGCTCCAGGACAATGAACGCGAGCGAGAGGCCGACGGCTATCAGGAGCCTCAGGAGAATCTCTCCGGTTCCGTGCCCGCCGGTCAGCGACCACACGAAGGCTTCCATCGCCCATGACGTCGGGATGATCCGCGCAACCACTTCGAGACCGAAGGGAAGCGTCGCAACCGGGTAGAGGTAGCCACTGAGGACAACACCGGCCGGCATGATCGCGTTGAAGAATCCATCCGAGCCGCCCACCAGCAGTGTCAGAGGCGAGAAGAGGAACTGCACGACCACCACGCTGGGCAGCACCACGAGGATCGAGAGTACGAACAACTCGGGTCTTGCCACGGAGGCATCGCTCCCCGCCATCAGCCAGGCGCCGACTCCACCGATCGCGGCCGGCATCGCGTAGAAGGCCATGAAGGCGAGGGACTTCCCGAGCATGACGAGCGCGACGGGGGAGCGGGAGAGCATGTTGAGCTCGAGGGTGCCGCCGAAGAGCTCGCCCACCATGGCGAAGCCGGTGTAGAAGACGGCCATGCTCCGCAGGATCATGAGGCCGGCGCCGATCGCCACCGTGGCGACCACCGCCGGCTCATCACTGCTGCGAGCAACCCAGCCGAGGCCGATCGCCAGGGGCGTCTGAAAGATGGAGATGAGGACGAGTTCGCGCACCGACGCCGTGACGCGCCACTGCTGGAGGAACGCGCCCCTGACGGCAAGCAGGTGACCTACCATCCGGCCGAGACCTCCCCTTGAGTCATCAGCCCGGCGAGCTGCCGCTCGTGCGTGGATCTGGGAATGCCAGGTAGCCGCCAAACTCAGGATCCGACGCGAACCCTTCAACGTCGTCGACATCGTCGATGCGGAAGGGGCGCAGAAGCAGTCGTGGCGTGCGGAGTACGGGGGGACCTTCCATCTACCGAGTATCAGCCACCCCTCGCCTTCGGGCGAACAAGGGCGGCGTTGCTGCAGGAGTGACGCTTGTCGGGCAGCGGGCCGAGTCCCTAGCGCCTCCGTCGCCGGGGACTCGGCGAGGCGTGAGGGGGCCGCGTTGGCCCCTCGTATAGTCCGGCACGATGGCGGTGGATCCCTCCCTTTCGCTGCGAACCCAGTTGGTTTCAAGGCTCAGTGAGTTAGGCCTTGCCGCCGCCAGTCCAGTCGCCCGTGCGTTCGAGTCAGTACCGCGGGAGGCCTTTGGGAGGGCTCTAGCGTCCGTTGCGTCCCTCCTTCTCGCCATTACCGCCGCGGCTTGTGGTGGAGAAGGGGCCTCCCCTCCGCCACAAGCCGCAACCGCCACTCCGGCGCCTCGCCCGACTAGCATGGTTGAATCCACAGAGGCGGCGACACCGATGGCAGAACGGCCCTCGACTCCCGAATCCGAAGGTGCATCGGGTCCTGGGTCTGCAGCGGTGGACCCCGCGGACCTGGAGGGACGCTGGGAGGGGGTCAACTCCATACCCGGGCTCGGTGAGATGTCCTTCGTGGTGACAATTGCGGTCTCCGATGAGGGACTACGCGGGACGATAGACATCCCTGCCCAGGGCTTGTTCGGGTTGGAGTTGTCCAGTGTCGTGCTTGAGTCGGGCTTCCTCCGTATTGAGTTGGAGACACCCGTAGGGTTGGCGGTGTGGGAAGGGGAAGCGGGTGAGGGGCCGGTAGAGGGGGTGTTCACCCAGGCTGGCCTGGAAGGAACCTTCCGGCTCCAATCCTCCGGAGCCGAGGCTACCTCGCCTGCTGGAGACGGAGACGACCCGAGATTCCGCCGCGAAGAGGTGGTTTTCTCCAACGGGCCGATAGTCCTGACTGGTGAGTTGACGTTCCCCGAGGGAGCTGGACCTCACCCCGGCGTTGTCCTCATCAGCGGTAGCGGCCTCCAGGACAGGGAGTCCAACCTCTTCGGGTTCAGGATATTCGCCGCCCTCGCCGACCACCTGGCCCAACGCGGCATAGCCTCGCTGCGTTTCGATGACAGGGGCGTTCGCGGCTCGACCGGCGACACCCTGCAGGCGACCGTTCAGGACCGTGCCGGGGACGTGGAGGCCGCGGTGGGCGTGCTCCTCTCCAGGGACGACATTGATGGCGGCAGCATTGGCCTCATCGGCCACAGTGAGGGCGGCCTCGTCGCGCCAATGGTGGCCAACCGCACCGACAGCATCTCGTTCCTCGTTCTCCTGGCCGCTCCCGCCCTGCCCAGTGGAAACCTCCTCCTGGTGCAAGTGCGCACGATCCTGGAGATGGACGGCACCGCGGAGGAGAAGATCGAGCAGGCCCTGGCACGGCAACGGTTGGTTCACCTCGCTGCGACGACGGGGCAGGGGTGGGACGAAGTGGAAGCGTCCCTCCAGGCATCGGCTCGGGAGCAACTGGAGGCGTTGCCTCAGGAAGCACGGGAGGCAATCTCTGACGAAGAAGCCTACGTGAACGCCATCGTCACCCAGCAGATGGCATCTGCGCGAAGCCCCTGGTTCAGGTCACTGGTCGACTACGATCCCAGGCCTGCCGTCGTGGCCCTCGACGTTCCCGTCCTCGCTCTTTACGGCGGCCTGGACATCCAGGTGTCCGCCCATGTCAATTCCGCGGCGTTTCTCGAAGCGGCTGCGGAGTCGAACATCCCAGACCACACCCTGGTAACCATCCCGGCGGCGAACCACTCCTTCCAGGAGGCTGTTACCGGACACGCGACCGAGTTCGCCCAACTGAAACCGGAGTTCGCCCCCGATTTCCTGGAGACCCTGCTGACGTGGCTGGCAAATCAGGTCACCAGCCAGTGACCACCCGTGGATGGGGTCGGCCACAGGTCACGTACTGCGTCGCTGGTCGCTGCGCCTCACGGCGCCAGTTGCACTTGCCCTGTGACCCAGCCCGGCCACCGAGTGGACCGGCGAGGCCCGTAGACCTCCTCTAGCTGGAGTTCAAGCGCCAGAGTGAAGGTTGTCGATTTTGTCCAGTCTGGTGGGCCTACACGTACTGTACTGCGAACTTTCCGATGGGCGGTCCGCCTGTAGGCGAAGCGGCGCGAAACCCGTAGGTTGAACTTCTACGCTTTGAAGATGACCTTGAGCGGCAGGTGACCCCGGCAAGACATCCAAACCGCTCAGCAATTCCTTCTCGCCGACCGTCGCGGTGCCGTCAGTCTGGTACACGTCGACTGTGCGCGGGTTCGGGTAGACGACCCCACGCTAGGCCAACCCGTGGCGAAGCCACATCTGACCCTTGTAGTGGACCTCCACGACGCCTGTCGGTCGAGGAGACAACGCATTACATGCTCGAGGTGCCGCTGGCGAGCGCCACCGTCGAATCGATTGGCTTAGACGGGTCGACTGAGGGGCCCGGCGCTGTTCCCTTCGAGCCTCCGCCACTCAACTCTGCGCGGGCAAGAGCACGACGGGGAAACCAGCACCGCCTTCGTAGCCTTCCCCTCCATGTGCGTTCACCATGCCGGATGGCGTGTTACCGGCATTTCCACGATTGCCAGCGAAGGGGAACGTCGCCACTTCCGACGTCGTCTTCACGTACACGACTTGTCCCTGACGTCGCACTGCTTGGTCTTGTCCCTCCAACGCGGCAAGTAGCTCGCGGCAACGTTCGGCGTTTTGCCGACAGTGAACAGCCGAGTCTTCAGGCTCCTCGACGCTTGCGCCGTCGAGATACCGCCCCAACGCTTCGAGGAACTCGCCGGTCATGACCTTGCAGTTGCCGAGGGCGAGTGCGGCGTCGCTCCCTTGGCGCTCAGACCACACCGCGTCGAAGTCCACGACAGCCTCCGCGAAGAGCTCCAGCGCGTACTTCGAGTTCCCACGATTCAGCACCACATTTCGCTTCAACTGGGAGCCGTGTTCCAGAGCGCTGTCAAAATCGGCAATGGCCTCGGCATGACTCCCAGCCGCAGCCTGCACGTTACCGCGATTGTAGTAGAGCGTGTGCAACATCAGACGCCCAACGGCCTCCCAATGCACGATCGCTCCTTGCCCGATGTCGATCGGCCGGGCGATCTTCTCAATCGCTCGCGTGTAGGCATGGACCGCGTCTTCGAACCTCCCGAGTGCCGACAGCGTGTCGCCAACCAGACAGTGGGGCTGGGCTACCTCGGGAATCGCTGCAGCGTAAGACTCATAGTGGGCGAGGGCGTCCTCGTATCGCTGCGCCTGATAGGCTCGGGTGCCCCGGTCCCTGTGCTCTTCTGGCGTGAGCGTGCTCTTGGGCAGGATTGGATTGGCTCGGGCGTTTGCGCGCGCCAATCCAGCCACGTCCCCGAATAGCACGCGTTCAGACACCCCGACGTTCCCCAAGTGTTCCCGAAGACCTTCCTTGGACTCTCTTGGCACGACGGCAGACCTCACGTACGGGTCCGGTATCGGAGGCGGATTGCAGATCACGAACACGCTCTGCTGAGCGATTATCCGATTCCCCAGAGATCGATCCGGCTCGTAGTACACGGTCCGCTCTGTGCTGAACAGGGCCTCCTCGTCTAGCCCTCGACCATCCACCGCGACCTGAGGGTTACCGATGTCCACGATGAACACCTTTCCATCTCTATCAGGCGCGCCATCACTTGCGAACCAAAGGGCGACCAAGGCACTCTCCGTAAAGTCCAGAAACCCGGTGGCCGCACCCCAATGCTGGAGAACCGACAGGCGCTGCAAGCGCGACATCATGTGATCTCCGTCGATAGTCTCCATTGCCGCGCAGATATCACGTTGGTAGTCCGTCACCAACTTCCTGAGGTACCCGTCGTCGCGCAGGACAGAATCTCCGTATGCTGCGACGATGCGATGTACAGCGCCCGAACGCAGGTTCCAATCGGCGTTGGCCTGGCCCCGGAAGGCCGGTCTGGACATTGTTCGCGCCTCGACTAAGACCATCTCGATGACTTCCGGTGCATTCACATTGGCAGTCCTTGCTTACCTTGGCTAATCGCGCTACCGCAATATCGAGGTGTGCCGTCGCCCAGTGTCCTGAATGGGTCAATTCGCTTCACATTCCCGCCAGCGTTCGTGCGCAGATGAAGGGCGCTTGCGGCTGGGTCCAATACGGCGTGCGGCCTCGCGACGGTATCACCCCTGCGGATGCCGCGATCCGTTTTGTTCGCGAATCGACGAATCACCACATTAGCCTCTTCTCGGCGATCGTTCGCCGGACGGCAGAGTACCCGCCCGCGACTTCACCACATTTAGGATCGCGAGAGCGCCACCGTCATCCAGTGCCAAGCGTCCATCGGGGCCCTCAGGCCAGCAGACTAGGTTGCATAGGCTTGCCGGTATCGGGATCGGCAAGTGCTGGCAGATCTGGACGGCGCCCGTCGAAGTAGTCAGCGATCGACCACAGTTGGACGCGTGGATAGCGGTCGGCACCGAGCGCTATCTCGCCCATCGCGGCCGCCTCCGCTCGCGCCTGTCCCGAGGTGACCCGGTCCAACGTCACGTAGATGCCAAGCGCTGCATCGTCGCGCTCGACCACATGCAGAAAGTCACGAAATTGACCGAGTTGGAAGCTCCGCCCGCCCTTCACCTGGGCCAGCACCAGCCGCGAGTTGTGATCAGGAGGCTTGTCGAGCATCTGGCCTCGCCCATCAATGCCTCCATCACCGCCCTTGCGCTCGTTGGGTGCAAGCCCTGGTACTCGGGAGACGGCCCAAGCCTCAAAATCGTAGGCGCGCTCCGCCGCGAGCCTGCGCGCGCTCGCCAAGTCCTGTGGAATGCCAAATGTCGGTGCTTCTATCCCCATGGGCTTCAATCGGCGTTGAACCACATCCATAGCTGTTGCGGAAATGTCGATGCCAACCCAGCGCCGCCCAAGATTACTGGCGGCAACTATAGCTGTTCCGCAGCCACAGAAGGGGTCAAGGACAAGGTCGCCCGGGTTACTCGATGCTTGAATGATCCGCTCAAGCAGCGCCAGCGGCTTCTGTGTCGGGTAGCCCACTCTCTCTCTAGAGTTGCCAGCGATGATCCCAATGTCGTTCCAGACATCGCGCCTTGGCATTCCACGCGTCGGCTCGTCAACGGGGATTACGCGCGTCGGGTTGTCTGGATCCTTACGGTTTGATCCTCCCCCAAAGCGCCTCAGGTAGCTCTCGCTTGCCGGCTCGTAATCCACATTGAAGACGGCTCCCGTGGGATTCTTCATGTAGTACAGGATTGTGTCATGCATGCGCTGGAAGCCTTGGAACCCTCGGATTGACCAGCGACGATACGACCAGATTACTTCGTTCCGGAAGCTCCTATGACCGAAGATTGCGTCCATCATAGCCTTCAGATAGTGGCTAGCTGTCGGGTCACAGTGCAGGTAGATGCTACCGTGTGGGGCTAGGAGCCGTTCCATCTCCATCAGCCGCTCGCCCATGTACGTGAGATACGCGAGCATTCCCGATGGGCCAAGGAGTGACTTGAAGCCTAGCGTGGCTTGGTGAAGTGGATGCGCGACGGCATTCTCGAAGCGGGCGGTGCGTTCGGCTGCTGCCTCGTCCCACTTCCATGTGTCGGCGAAACCACGCACTTGCGCTTGGGTGCCGCTGTCTGAGCCGAAGATGATGTTGTAGTCAGCGTTGCTGTTGAACGGTGGGTCGAGGTAAATGAGGTCGACCGCCCCGTCCGGCCACTCGCGCATCCAGTCGAGACAGTCGCCGTAGTAGAGAGCAGGATTCTGCATTCTCGGCCCCCATTGGGGAGAAGCCTACTAGTAGTGTCGCTGATTTTGGCGTGTTGCTCAATTCCGCTGATGTGCTCTGGCACCGCGAGCGCGCCGCGGCGAGCACTTGCGGGGCCTTGAAGCGCCGGACCGGCAGCGAGGAGCGTGAGGTCTACAGGTCACAGCCCTCGACACACCCTTCGGAGCATGCACTCTTCCGCCGACTCGTTCCCGAAGACAGTCCACTGTGCCGCCCCAGGGGGTCCGGTAGGGGGCGAGTCAGCGCCGAGCGTTGAGGTTGCGGGTGTTGGTGCAGGGTTGGTCGGAGGCGAACTGCGAGCAGCCGAGGAAGGCGCCGGTGCGGCCGCGGCGGGTGACCATCACGCCCTGACCGCAGGCATTGCAGAGCTGTGGAGAGGCGTCGCACGCGTTCGTGCAGCGCGCCAGCTCCCCCTCGATCAGCGTGAAGCCCCGCTTGCAGCCTGGACAGCGCGGCGCGCGGTAGCGGCAGAAGGGGAAGTTGAGGCAGCCCATGCTGCGCCCGCTGGCCGAGATGTCGAGGCGGCCCGTGCGGCAGCGCGGGCAGGGCGCCGTGCGGTCGCGCCTGAACTGGCCCAGCCGCCGCAGACCGGGCGATTCCCGCAGCAACTCTTCTACGAACACCGACGGCCGGAGCGCATCGGCCACCAGGTAGGTCCCGCGCCGCGCGCGCGTGACCGCGACGTAGAAGAGGCGGCGCTCCTCGGCGTGCGGGTAGCCGCCTCCCGGCGGGGGCGGCAGGACGAGGTCGAGGAGCGGGTCGTCCGCGATCTGCGCGGGGAAGCCGAGCTGCGCGTCGCGGAGGTCGAGCACGACCACGTAGTCGGCCTCGCGGCCCTTGGCCGCGTGGACTGTGCTGAACTCGATGCGCAGCCGCCCGCGGCGAGGGGGAAGGGCCTCGCGGCTGCCCCGGTAGCGCCCAAGCATGAGCACGGAGAGCGGCGGGCCGTCCTCCCCCTCGCGCTCGGCGATGTCGCGCAGCGCTTCCTCCACGCCCTCACCGCGGTCGCCGCTCGCGATGATCGTGAGGCCGCCGTCGGGAAGACCTTCAGCAGGGCGCAGATCGCGCTGCGTCTGCTCCGGGTTGCGCGTCACAAAGGCCGTCGAGGGATCGAGGATGCCGCGCGCGAAGCGGAACGTCTGCCCGAGCGCCCGCTCACGCACATGTCCGAGATGGCGTTCGCAGTCGCGCACAAGGCCGACATCGGCGCCCGCGAAGCGGTAGATCGACTGCCAATCGTCGCCAACGAGGAAGTACGCGATGCCGGGACCGTCGAGCGCCTGCAGGAGCGCCATGCGCCCGGCGGAGATGTCCTGGAACTCGTCCACCAGCACGTAGCGGTAGGGGGAGGCCCAGCGGTCCTCGCGGATGTGCGCGGCGGAGCCGTTGATCAGGTCGTGGAAGTCTTTCTCGCCATCGAGCAGCTCCCCGTAACGCACGAGCACCTGCTCGAAGACGTCGAGGAACGCCTCGCTGCGCGCGCGGTCAGCGGAGCCGCGTGCGCGGGCGCGCAGCGTCTCGGGCGAGATGCCGCTGGTCTTGACGTGGCTGAGGACGGTCGCCGTGAGCTGCGCCAGCCACGAGATCAGCCAGCGCGCGAGGTCGCGCAGCAGTGTCTCCAGCGGCACCGGCTCGAAGGTGACGCCGGCCTCCACAAGCTGCTCGCGGAGGCCTTCGCGGAGCACGCCTGCACGCCGCTGCCAGCTGTAGGTCTCCATCAGCGTCGTGCCGTAGCGCTCGTGGATGCCGCGCTTCCAGGCGACGCCCTCGGCGTAGCCCTTCCAGCCCGCGGGCGGGCGCCCGTCGCGGTCGAGGGCGAAGTGCTCGATGTAGACATCGTGGTCGGGGAGGTGGAAGTCGGGGCGGTACTGGCGGTGCCAGGCCGTGGTGGTCTCCACGGGGTAGGGCCGCTCGTAGTCGTAGCGGACGCCGTTGAGCGTGAGGAAGTTCGCGATCTCCAGCTCCTCGAAGCTCTTCACGAGGTCGCCGGCGAGCGTGCGCAGCTCGGAGCGGCGCACGTGGTCGTAGTACGCGCCGGGCGTGGCGAAGTCGAACTGCGAGCGGTAGTCGCTGCGGTGGCGCTCGATGAAGTCCGTCACGGCGCGGCCCTGCCGCGGGTCGGAGAGCGATTCGACGAGGACGCCGTCGATGGCCGCGATCAGCTTCGCCTCGTCCTCCGCCAGCTTCGAGAGCGCGGGCGCGCCTTCCACGTCGGCGATGACGCGCAGGCCGAAGGCGTGGAAGGTGGCGACGTGGGCGCCGGCGAGGTCGTAGGGGAGGCGCTCGCGGATCTCGTCCGCGGCCTTGCGGTTGAAGGCGAGGACGAGGATCTCCTCCGGCGCGACGCCCTCGTTGCGGACGAGGTGGGCGACCTTGCCGGTGATGACGGCGGTCTTGCCCGTGCCCGCTCCGGCGAGCACGAGCGTGATGTCCTCGTCGGTGGCGATGGCGGCGGCTTGCTCGGCGGTTGGCGGGTGGGGGAGCACGCCTGCTGTCGCGCCGGCGACGGCGGGCAGGCAGGAGGCGACGAAGCGGTCGTTGGTCTCCTCGCGCGCCCGCTCGAAGGCGGCGGGGCTCGCGAAGGGCCGGATGCAGGAGAGCGCCTCTGCCGCATCCGGGGAGAGGTGCGAGCGCAGCAGCGCCCCGGAGCAGCGCTGCACGACGGTGGCGATGTCCGCCTGGAGCTTCACTCCAGAGGAGTGGCGGCGGTAGCGGTAGCCGCTGAGGAAGGCAGTCAGGCGTTCGTCGTGTTGAAGCAGTTCGCCGGCAATCTCACCGGCCACGTAGGCCGCCTCCTCGCGCACGGCTGCAGCGAGCCGTTCTGCGTCGCCGCGGGCGAGACCGCCGATGGCGTGGACGGCGCCGCCCGCTTCGCGGACGGTGAGGCGCGTCCAGAACCACGACGGATGCGCCTCGATGTGGTCGAGGACACCGACGGGGATGGCGGCGCGGCCCGTGAAGCGGAGCACGCCGCGCTCGAGCACGACGCCCGACGGCCCGCCCGAGAGCAGGCGGACAAGGGTGGCGCTGGCGGCGGTGATCGGCGGCATCTGTCGGCGGGTTCCCTGGGCGGTCGAACGGAAGGCGTGGGTCAGCGGATGCGGCGGAGGCTATGCCCGCGCCGCGCTACGGGCACCTGCTCACACCCCTCGCCTGTCGGGGTGATCCGAGCGCAGAACGTATGTACGCTGGAAGCGGATGCACGGAGCGCAGCAGTGGAACCGGAACTCATCGACGCCATCGGCGATTATCTCCATGCTCACGTGCGGCGTCACGGCCACGCGCCTACGGCCGAGGCGTTCGGCGTCTCGCGCCACACGCTGTGGCGCTTCCTCGAGCGCGGCCAGCCCGGACGTACGCTGCCCCGCGCAGTGATCGCCAAGGCCGGCGACACGCCCCGGACGTACGCTGCCCCGCGCAGTGATCGCCAAGGCCGGCGACACGCCCCGGAAGCTCGCCGCAGCCACGCGCGCACTCAGGGTCGATGTGCGGCCGGCACCGTTTGAGCGCTCCCGCCCTCCACACCTGACACAGGCCCTCCACGAGACGTTGCTGCTCGTCTGCGAGACGCCGTTCGCAAGCGTGGAGGACCTCGCGCGCCTCAAGCGCATGCCCGCCTCCACCCTGCGCGAGCGACTCTCGAAGCTGCGCAGGCTGGGCCTCGCCGAGGCGCATCCGCACCGCCTGGCGATGCTGAGCCACCGTCCCCTGCGGCGCTACGTGCCCACCCCGGCGGGCATCTTGGCCCTCGGAGACGACGGCCTGCTGCGCCGCCACCCCGTCTCGCGCCAGTGGTTGCGCCTGCTCGCCGAGCGACTGGACGGCGTGGCGCTCGTCTACGAGCTGGCGGCGCTGATCGCCGCCGCCGACCCCGAGCAGGACCCGGTGCGCGTCGAGCACTGCCGCCGGGGACCGTACGACGCGCTCGTCACGCTCTCGGGGGGCCGCACCCTGGGGGTCGTGCGGCAGGGGCCGCTCCTGAGCGCCGCGAGCCTGCGCTACCGCGTCCGCACGATCGAGCGGATGGACGTGCAGGAGCTTCCCCACGTTACGCTGATCGCGACCGACTCCGACCAGGACAGCCGCCGCGCAGTGCGCGCGCTGGGGCAGCCCTCGGGCTTCCATCACAGCGCGGTCGCCACGCTGGGCGCGGTGATCGGCCAGGGGGCGCGGGCGCGCGTCTGGCAACCGGCTCGCTACGGTCGCGGGAATGCGCCGCTCATCGCGCCCGACACGAGCCTGGCGTGGCTGGTCGACCTGGCGGGACGCGAGGCGGAGCACCCCGTGCACAGGGTGATGACGAAAAGGCATTGGGCATGGCCTACTTCGGGCGGCGTGCGGGCCACGCCGCCCAGCGGCGACGAAGCGTTCGGGGACGCGCTCGCGCTGCAGCTGACGGCCGCGGAGAAGCAGGCGCTGGGCCTGCTCGCGGCGTGGCCGCTGTGCGCGACCGAGCAACTCGCCAACCTCATGGGCGGGGTCAGCGAGCGGCGCGTGAACCAGGTGCTGCGCCCGCTGCGCAGGCGCGGTCTCGTGCGCAGCGACGGGAACGCGCTCCTGCTCACGGACGAGGGCCTGAGCGCCCTCGCGCGCCGCGACCGGGCGGCGGTGGGGCCGCTCCTCGACCGCTGGACGCCGCAGCGCGACGGCGATGTCTACATCGGGAGCGCGCTGCGCGCCCTCGCCTCGCAGGGTGAGCACCAGCGAGGGCTGGCGGAGTTCGTCTCGATGCTCGCCCTCGATGCCGCCTCATCGCGCGACCACACGCTGCTCGACCTGCTGCCCACGCACCGCTCGCAGATCACGTACCCGCATCGCGACACGACCTACGTGATCCACCCCGACGCCTCGTTCCAGCTCGGCTACAAGGATGAGTGGGCGTGGTACCTGCTTGAGTACGAGCGGCGGGCGACGACGCCGAAGCGGTTGCCCGAGCGGCTGGCGTCGTACCGACGCTACTTCGCGAGCGGCCGGGCGCGGCTCGACCACGAGGGGCGGTCGCCCATGGTGCTGTTCGTGTTCGAGACCGAGCACGCAGAGCGGGCGTTTCTCCGCATCGCCGCGGACATGCCCGATGTGCCGCTGGCGAGCGCCACCGTCGAGTCGATTGGCTTCGACGGTCCCCTCGGTGAGGCCTGGCGGTTGCCGGCTCCTGTTGCACCCGAACGCCGTCGCCTGCACTTCCTCCAGAAATTGCACTTCTGCAAACCGGGCCGTTCGCAGGACTTCCAGTAGGGGGACTCGCCTGCCACGGCGTTGGGGCAGCCTGCCCCATGAAAAAGCCTTGTCCCACATGTACCTGCGCGGTGCCGATGGGGCATTCTTATCTACGTTCTTCTCTCTACTCCCTCTGTCTGACCCAAACAGCCCATTTCGTGCCACATGGTGCAAAACCGGTTTGGTCGGTTCACGGCGTCCTGTAGCGGGTGGAGGGGCACATCGGGCGCTTCACCTGAATGAGATCGAGCCGGGCCCGCGGCCTGTACCGGGAGCATGCACTGCGATCCAGCGAAGTCCGGTTCCAGATTCCGCGCTCCACAATCTACGGAACCAGACCTCGTTCGCGAGCAAGCAACCAGATCAGAACAACAGCGTCAGCGCTTGGTCCTCCGAGCGTTCTCGCGGTGCGCACAGACAAGAACTGGTGCCTGTGGCTGACGAGATTGCGGGTCGCCACCGCAGCGGCAAGCGTGTTCGCGATGACTTCATCGTGGCCAGCGCCGACTGCGAGCCCCGCCTCAGTAAGACTGGCGGCACGCTGGTCTAGATCCCCTTGCTTGTCGGACGTTCGGCCGCTGTCAATCAACGACTTGAACCGCTTCATCCACGGCGACCCTGCCCCGCCGAGGATCGTGATGAGTTCGCGGTACGGCTCCCCATAATGGCTCACCGTTCCTTCGTGACCGCGGTCTGCCTGTGCATCGAGGATGCCATGGGCGAGTTGCTCGCCCGCCAACGCCAGCGGCCTCAGGCCCCGGTGGAAGAAGCCCGGGTAGCGGTCTTTGCGCAGGTCAGCGGCGGTGAATGAGTATCGCTGGAGGCCGTAGAGCACCTCCCAGAGGTCGTGATCGAGGCAGAACTTCACGATCTCGTCTGGCACGCTGTCGATACCGTCGTAGTCGATGGCGATTGCCGCCACGGGATCCCGGCCGAGGATCGACTTCAGGTTCTTCTGGGCAGCGTCCGCGGCAGCTTCGACCGGGTCGAACCTGCGTAGCCGTGCGGACAGCCCCAGCCCGACGTGCTCTTCCGCAGCCGCAAGGAGGCCATCCCAATCGGACTCGAACGCGTACTGGCAGAGCCTCTGAGCGTCGAGCAGGTAGTCCTCCGCGTCCTCGGCCAATGCGATGCGCTCGTCGTTGCGATAGTCGCCGATCAGCAGAGTGAGTTTGCTGAGGAACCGGAAGAACGAGGGCTTGTCAAGGTCTGAGACTTCTAGAGACCGTTGGCTCCAGGCCCTCATCGTGACGTGCAGTTCTTCCTGCGCCGACTTCGTGAGCGTTCCCGCATCCCCACCGTGGAGCGCTTCGTCGAGGGCCACCTGGTCCGCGTAGAGGTAGCGCTCCAGCGCCTCGAACCCATCCGCCATGCCTCGAAGAGACCGTAAGTCCTCGGTATCCTCGGGAAGGCGGTGCCAGTCCCAGAGGAAGTGAGACGGGTCGATGTGCCTCAGGAACCGCGAGTGCACGTCGTAGTACTTCCGCTGTCGGAGCCACTCGACAACATGGACCTGCCACGGAGCGTAGTACCGCTCGACCGTGCTCTGTCGCACGGTGTACCCGTCCGGGGCGGTCAGCGAAATCTTGTCGTCGGCCTCCCACGGCTCGAACGTTGCGCAGCCGGGAGTGACCAGAAGGGGACTCCGCCCACACTCCGCGTCGAACGGGTGAAGGCCCTCTGCATGGCGCTGCTGTAGCGGTCGCAAGGCGTCGGGCGGCTCAAGGTCTTCGGGATTCGTCACCGGCCAGAGATTGTTCCTCTGGGTAACGGCAGTCAGATAGGCAGCCGGTTGGTGGAACCGTACCGCTGGCAACAGCAGGCAGTTCGCCTCGTAAAACTCCAACTCGCGATCGTTCAGGAACTTCACATTGAGCGAGTTGGCATGGCCCTTGAAGGCCCGGATGTCGACGTAGCGCCTTCCGCGTTGACTCATGGGCACCTGTCTGAGTCTGGCGAGTCGGAGTCGCAGGGGCTAGTGGCATGCCGTTACGGCGCGCGGGAGACCCTATCCCACGGTGCCGGGAGTTGGGTGGCGGAGTGCGCCGCAGCGGGCATGGCCCCCACCCAGCAGCCCGATCGAGGTGATCCCGGTTCCCGTAGCAGTCCGCGACCAACCTCGCGGTAGAGTAGCGTCATCAACGTCGCCGAGACGAGCCTGGTTCCATCATGCGCGTTGCCATCGGGTACCGGCCCCTGTTCTCGTTCCTTGCCTTAGTGGCGGTGGCGATCACCGTCGCCTGTGGCTCGGGGCGCGAATCAGCGCGCAGTCTCGGCTTCTACGCCGAGGTCGCCATCGAGGTCGAGCCCCACCCCGGCGACCCGCTCGCCCGCTTCGAGAGCGGCCAAGGACGAAGCGTGATCCGCTGGTGGTACGCGCCGGACCCGGCGCGCTGGCGCTGGGAGATCGAGACTTTCGATACCGTCATTGACGATGGCGTGCTGCTGGTCGTCGCCGACGGTACCGACTCGTGGGAGTATGACGTGCGCACGAACGTCTACCGGCGCGGCGTCTTCGCCGGTTTCCCGGACGAGGTGGCGGTCTCACCTGGCTTCAGCGCGCCCGTCGGGCCGGCCCACGCCCCCACCGTCGACGCGCTCATGGCGCAGTGGCGCGAGCGAGGCGTCGCGCCCGAGGTCGCCCTCGCCGGCGAGGCGACGCTGCTCGGCCGCCGCGCGCAGGTCGTCGAACTGCGCACGCCCGGCGGCGTCACGCGCGTGTTAGTCGACCCCGAGCGCATGTTCATCATGCGCTGGGCGGTGGACGCAACTGACGGTGCGCAGTCCTACCATGCCGAGGTGACCGCACTCGACTACGGGACTGAGATCGACGACGCCAAGTTCACCTTCGAGCCTCCTCCCGGCGCCCGCGAGGCCGACGCCGAGGCGACGGGATCGTGCAGCGGCAGCGGGACCGCTGGTGGGGCTTCCTTCCCCGCCGAGCCGGGCTTCCTCGCGCCCGCGTACACGCCGCCCGGCTACCGCACCGCCGGTACGGGCGGTGAGAGTGACGCGTACGGCTGCGATCCGGTCGCGGTGTGGGTCTTGCTGGAGGCGGCGGACGACGCCCAGATACTGCTCCGCCAACGCTTCAGGCCGGGTGGCATGCCCACGCTGGACCGTTCCTGGCAATCTGTCGCTTCCGGCCTTGATGACGCCTACTCCCGCCGTTCCGGGAACGGCCTCCTCAACCTGCTCTGGCGCACTGGCGACATCGTCGCGCTCCTCCAGGCGGACGACGTCTCGCTCGAGGAGTTGCTGCGCATCGCGGAGTCCGCGAGCCTCGCGCCGGGCCGGTCGCGTTGACGGCGTTCGGCAGCGCCTGTGCGGAGCGGCTCACGCGCTGCGGTCGCGACGGATGCGCTCGCGTCGCTGCCCGTCACTCCGCGTGTCGGGCGTGCAGTCGGCAGCAGGACGAGGCTGGGCGAGCGCGCGTCGCGCGATGATGCGCGCGAGCGCGCGCAGGCCCTTGATACGGAGGCGCTCCTGCTCAGCGCTCAGCGCCCGCTGCGTCTTCACCGTCGTCCGTCTCCCTGCGGGCGCCGCGCCCGCCCGGCTCGCCCTCCTGCGACCGCAGGAACGGGTGTCTGCACGGAGTCCAGCGTCGTTGACCGAGGACGGCGCGACCATCCCATGAAACGAACTTCACCGGTGATAGCGTTCGGTCGGTCGCACGGCACACCCCCACGCCCAGCAGGGTTGTCCGCCCGCGTACACTTGTTCGGCAGGGCCGCGATGTACTGCGTCCCGCAGGCGAGAAAAGACAACGCGCACAAGGGACACGAAACGATGCAAGACCGACCGGACCCAACGCCCGTCGCGCTCTACGCGCGCGTCTCCAGCGACCGCCAGGACGTCGACCTCTCCGTCGCCGCCCAGCTGCGCGCTCTCCGCGAGTTCGCCGAGAAGAACGGCTACGTCGTCACCCGCGAGTACGTCGACGAGGCGGAGAGCGGACGCGTCGCCGACCGCCCGCAGTTCCGCCAGATGCTCGACGCCGCCACCGCGGACGACGCCCCCTTCGCGGAGATCCTCGTCTGGAAGTTCTCCCGCTTCACGCGCAAGCGCGAGCACGCCGTCGCCTTCAAGTCGATGCTGCGCAGACGCGGCGTGCGCGTCGTCTCCATCACCGAGCACGCCGACGACTCCCCCACCGGCAAGCTCATGGAGGCGATCATCGAGAGCGTCGATGAATTTTACTCGGCGAATCTTGCGGAAGAAGTCACGCGCGGGATGCGGGAGGCGGCCTCGCGCGGCTTCTGGGTCTCCACCTTCGCCCCCTACGGCTACCGCAAGGTGAAGGTCCAGGACGGCGCGAAGGAGCGTCCCAAGCTGCAGCTCGACCCGCCGGCCGATGCCGTCGTGCGGCGCATCTTCACGATGGCGCTGTCCGGCCACAGCGTGCTCGACATCGTGCGCGCCCTCAACGCCGAGGGCATCCCCACCCGCAACGGCGGCAGGTGGTTGAAGAACACCGTGCACGGGATGCTCGGGAATGAGGCCTACATGGGCACGTTGGTCTGGGGAAAGCGGAGCAAGGGCAAGGCCCCGCCCGTGCGCGTCGAGGGCGCCGTGCCGGCGCTCGTGAGCGCCGAGGAGTTCGAGCGCGTGCAGGAGTTGCTGCGCTCGCGCGCTCCGAAGGTGGAGCACCCCCGCCGCGCCTCCAGCCCCTACCTGCTGAGCGGCCTGGTCAAGTGCGAGAGCTGCGGCAGGGCGCTCACGGCCGCGGAGGCGAAGAGCGGCAAGTACACCTACTACGTCTGCCAGTCGCTGATGAAGCGCGGCAAGGAGGCCTGCGCGACGCCGCGCCTCAACGCGCGGCGCTTCGAGGAGACAATCATCGGGCAGCTGCGTGACCATATCCTCACCGAGTCGAATATCCGCGACCTCGTGCGGTTGCTCGACGAGGAGATGGACGGCGTCGCTCGCGAGCAGCGCGAGAAGCTGGACAGCATCGAGGCGGAGCTGGAGGAGGTGCGGCGCAAGCTGGGCCGCGTCTGGCAGGTGGTGGAGAACACAGACCTCGAGCTGGCCGACGCCTCGGAGCGCATCCAGGAGCACCGCGAGCGACAGCGGCAGCTGGAGGTCTCAGCGGACGAGGCGCGTGCGATGCTGGCCGAGCGGCGCGTGCTGCTGGACAGCGCGGAGACGGTGGCGGCCTTCGCCGAGGAGATGAGCGAGTTCCTGCGTACAAGCGAGATCACGGAGACGCGGGCCTTCGTGCGTTCCTTCGTGAAGGCGATCCTGGTGCGGCCCGGGCGGGCCACGATCCACTACACGATGCCAACTCCGCCCGACGGCGACCTCGGGGGCGCGGACGCCGCCGAGGTCGCTCTCTCAGGCCGAGTTATGAGTTCGGTACGTGCTGGTGGAGCTGGGGGGATTCGAACCCCCTACCTTTTGACTGCCAGTCAAACGCTCTCCCAATTGAGCTACAGCCCCACGCGAGGGCCGATCGTAGCAGGCCGCCTGTTCTCGGTCGCGGGCGGCCATTTCGGGCCAGCAGAAGGCGACAAAACGATTGAAGGCGTGGCAAGGCATCGAGCGCGGGCGTACACTGAGGGGCGGTGGGGTGTCGACCGGTTCTCGCGTCGACCGCCTTGGTCTTCACAAGGAGAGCTTGATGCGAGCAGAGACCAGTGATGTCGCCTTTCGACTTCTTCTCGCCCTTGGTGAGAGCTGGGACGCTCTCCAACGAGCTTCGATAGACCCCTCCGCAAAAGGCCTCTACCTGACGAAGGAATACCTGGGCGGCTACACCCGCTTCAGCGCCGGTCCTTCGACGAGCCCCCGCCTGATCGTCGAGTGGAACGAGTCAACCCGCCACCTGCGCGTGCTGCGCTGCCATGAATGGCCGGGGTTCGAGGCTGCGATCTCGACCACGGTGGCCTACGTGCGCGAAGAGGCTCGCGAACACGGGATCATCGACAGCGTGGACAACGTATTCGTGCGGGCCTGCCAGGAGCCCTCGGCCCCGGCCCGTCGCACGGTGCTGCCCGGCGCCATGGATAACGCCCAGGAGCCCGTTCGCAAGCGCGCCTAGGGCACTCCCTCGCATCCTCTGGGTCTTTGTCTCCCCTTCACCTCCAGCCCCGTTGGCAAGCGACAGGTGACACGCGACACTCTCAATTGTGATCCTGTCCTTCGCAAGGGCCACTACGCCGTTTCGGTGTTGGGCAACTGGCGGATCACCTTCAGGTTCGAGGACGGACACGCCGTCGATGTCGACTACGTGGACTTTCACTAGCGAGGTGGCCTGATGGCGATGGAAACCCCCCACACCCCGGCGAGGTCGTGAGGTACGAGTGCCTCGATCCTCTGGGGCTCACGGTCACGCGAGCCGCAGGAGGACTCGGTGTGAGTCGACAGGCGCTGTCAGACCTGATCAACGGGAGGGCGGGGGTCTCAGTCGAGATGGCCTACCGGCTCTCGCAGGCATTCGGCTCTTCCCCGGAGACGTGGCTCGGCCTTCAGACCGCGTACGACCTCTGGGCGGCGCGAGACAGAGTTAAGAAACTCAAGATCGAGCGATTCCAGGTGCCCAATCCGGCGTAGCGGCTAGCGCATGATCTCCGGGTCGGCGGGGGTCTCGGCAAGGCGCGGGGCGCGGCGGGGCTGGCGGCCCATGCGGCGGCGCCAGTGGGTGAAGCGATCGGTGAGGTCGGCAAGGCGGCGCTCGACGCGGCCACGCACCCAGGCGTGGGTCTCGCCGGTGTTCCGGTAGCGATCCTGGCGACGGTTGAGGCGGCGTCGGGGGCGCTCGCGCTGGACGGCGGTGAGGGAACGGACGACGAAGCGGCGCAGGAGCAGGGCGGCTTCGTCGTGGTTCGTGTGGGCGCCCTCGCCGGGCTCGGGGACGACGGTGTCGACGATGCCAAGGCGGACGCAGTCGTGCGAGGTGAGCCGCAGGCGTTCGGCGACCTCGTCGACGTGCGAGGCATCGCCGTAGAGGCGACGGGCGGCGTCCTCGGGCGAGACAACCTCGTAGACGGCGTTCTCCAGCATGAGGACGCGGTCGGCTACGCCCATGGCAACGGCAGCCTCGGAGGCGCCCTCGCCGGTGATGATCGCCAGCGAGGGTGAGGGGACGCGCAGCATCTCGCGCATGCAGCGAGCGATGGCATCGCCCAGGCCGGCCTCTTCGGCGGCGAGGTCGGGCCGGGCGCCGGCGGAGTCGATCAGGGTGATGAGGGGCAGGCGAAACTTGCGCGCAAGGCGCATGGCGCGGCGAGCCTTGTGGAAACCGGATGGTCCGATGGATCCGGAACCGGCCAGCCCCTGAAGGCGGTTCTGGCCGATGAGGACGACCGCTTCACCGGCAAGCAGGCCGAGGCCCGCGCTAATGGCAGGGTCATCCTCGCCGCTACGGTCGCCGTGGATCTCGACGAATGTGGTCGTCATGCGGCGAACGAGGTCGGCGGTCGTGGGGCGGTTCTCGTAGCGCGAGAGCTGGACCTGCCGCCAGGCCTCGAGGCGGGAGTATTCGCGGGGTTCGCGCACGGGACGTCCGACGGGCCGGAGCTCATAGTTGCTCATGAGGAGGTCGGTGAGGAGGCCGAGGGAGGGGCGCAGGTCTTCCCGCTTCACGACCGCGTCGATGAGGCCGCGACGAAGGTGGGACTCGGACGTGTGCGCGCCTTCAGGTAGCTCCTCGCCCGTGCGTTCCCGCATCTCGCGCAGGGCCGAGTAGCCGACGAGGGCGTCGGGCTCGGCGATGATGAAGTCGGCGAGGTTGGCGAGGCCGGCGAAGGCGGATCCGGTAGAGGGGTCGGAGAGGAGGGTGACGTGGGGAAGGCCCTTCTCGGTGAGCTGCTGGTGGGCGGTGGCCAGGCGGGGCAGCTGCATGAGGGCGAACAGGCCCTCGCGCATTCGCACGCCCGAGGTCGAGAGCACCGTCACGACGGCGAGGCCGCGGTTGGCGGCGCGCTCGAAGGCGCGGGCGAGGCGCTCGCCACTGGCGACGCCGATGGAACCGCCGAGGAAGCTGAAGTCGAGGACGGCGATGACGACCTCGCGGCCGTAGAGCGTGCCCGTGCCGGTGAGGGCGGCTTCGGAGAGGCCCGTGCGGCGCTGCGCCTCGAGCACGCGATGGCGGTAGGACTGGCGCTCGCGGAACTGGATGGGGTCGAGCGCCGTCACGCTGCGGTCGGTTTCGCGGAAGCTGGCGGGATCGAGGATGCTCTCGACCCGCTCGCGGGCGTTCAGGTGGTAGTGGTGATCGCAGGCGTGGCAGACGCGGTGCCGTTCGTAGGTGCGCGAGCCCGCCAGATCGGCATCGCAGGCGAGGCAGCGGGCAAGCAACTCCTCCCCGGAACGGTCACCGGAGCCATCACGACGAAGCAGGCCACGAAGGGTCATGCCTGTGAGTGTATCAAGCGTCTTCGTCCGGGGCTGTGCTGGCGAGCACCTCGCGGGACTCGCCCTCGATCCTGGGGCCAAGAACACCCTCCCGCTCAAGGGCGGTAATGAGGCGCTCCGCCTTCAGGTAGCCGACGTTGAGGCGGCGCTGCAGGAGCGATGGCGAAAGGCGGGTGTGACGGCCGGCGAGGTCGCGGGCATCGTCGAGGAGGGGGTCTTCGTCCTCGACCTCGATGTCATCGCTGCCGTTCTGGGCGATGAGGGCTTCCTCGAGCAGGTCGTCGGCGGTGTCGGGACGGAGGGCGTGGAAACGCTCGTCGGCCCAGAACTCGACGAGGCGTTCGACCTCGGCATCGGAGACGTAGACGCCCTGGATTCTTTTCGGCTTTCCGGCGTCGGTGGGCAGGTAAAGCATGTCGCCCTGGCCCAGCAGCTTCTCGGCGCCGCCCATGTCGAGGATGGTGCGGGAGTCGGTGATGGAGGTGACGGCGAAGGCGATACGGGTGGGGAAGTTCGCCTTGATGAGCCCGGTCACGACATCGACGGAGGGGCGCTGGGTGGCGACGACGAGGTGGATGCCCGTGGCTCGCGCGAGCTGGGCGAGGCGGCAAAGCAGCTTTTCGACCTCGAAGGGGGCGACCATCATGAGGTCGGCGAGCTCGTCGATGATTAGCACCCAGTAGGGCAGCTTCTTGAGCACGCGGGCGTGGCGGTTGTAGGCCTCGATGTTGCGCACGCCGACGTCGGAGAACTTGCGGTAGCGCGCTTCCATCTCGGCCACGACCGCCTGGAGCGTGCCAACGACCTTGTCGAGGTCGACGATGACCTCGCTGAAGGCGAGGTGGGGCAGGCGGCTGTAGGTGGTCATCTCGACCCGCTTGGGGTCGATCATGATGAAGCGCACCTCATCGGGGGTGGCGTTCGTAATGATGTTGGTGACGATGGCGTTGAGGCAGACGCTCTTGCCGCTTCCGGTAGCGCCGGCGATGAGGAGGTGGGGCATCTTCGCGAGGTTGGCCACCACGGGCACGCCGGAGACGCCCTGGCCGAGGGCGATGGCGAGCCTGGACTTGCGGCTCATGTCGCGGTACTCCGAGCTCTCCATGCCCGTGCGCAGCGTCACGACGGTCGCGCTCTCGTTGGGCACCTCGATACCGACGATGGCGCGACCGGGCACAGGCGCCTCGATGCGGAGGCTGGGGGCGGCGAGGGCGAGGGCGAGATCGCTCTGAAGGGCTGTGATCTTGTTGACCCGCACGCGGGTGCGGCCCGTCTCGATGCGTTCCTTCGCGGGGCGGCCGTCGGCGCCCATGACGGTCTTGCCGTCGGCGTCCTTGATGGCCACGTCCTTGTAACGGACCTCCCACCCCGGCTCGACGCCGAACTGGGTGACCGCCGGGCCCTCGTTGATCTCGACGACGGAGGCGTCGACGCCGAAGCTCGCGAGCGTATCGACGATGAGCTGGGCGCGGGCGGCGTTGTCATGCTTGTGGTCGCTGCTGGGCCTGGGCTCCTGCAGGAGCTCGATGGGCGGGAGTTGCCAGCCGCTCTTCTCCTCGAAGGCGAGTTGCTGGGGTTCTTCCTCGCCGTCGGGGTCGTCGGTCGGGTCTTCGGGGGCTTCTTCGGCAGGATCCTCCGCGTTGGAGGGCTCGACGGTCTCGTCCTCGAACTGGGTCGGCGGGGACGGGGGCGCATCGACGGACCCGGGCTGGGGGGCGCCCGGCTCGACCCGGGGCCGGAAGATTACGGGGGCAGGTGGAGACGCGACGGCGGCGTCCGCGGCGGGGGCGCCGATGACCGTCGCCGTGTTCCGGTCGCCGCGGCGGCGGAAGAGGCCCGCTATGGCGGCGAGGCCGCGCCAGAGGGCGGCGAGGGTCAGGTGAGGCCAGCGCTCGGCCCAGGCGTAGGCGAGGCCGCGGCCGGTGTAGTGGAGTGTGGCGCGGGAGAAGCGCGGGGCAAGCAGGGCAAGGGTCAGCACGCCGGAGGCGAGCCAGACGAGCACATTGATCCATCCGGTCACGATTGCGTTGCCAAGGTCGCCGCCCAGCGTGACCTCACGGAAGTGCACGCCACCAACGGTCCAGTCGGCGGTGTTCAGGCCAAGGGCGCCCCAGGCGAACAGGCCGAGGAAGGCGGTCCCGACGATGCGGCGCCAGACGAGCAGGCGCTCCTCGCTGCTGCGGCGCCAGATGCTGACGCCCCACGCGAGCGGGACGGCGGCGACAACGACGAGGCCGAAGCCGAAGGTTTCGAGCAGGGAGGTACGAACGTCGGTGGCGATGCCGCCGACATCAAAGAACCAGGGAAGGGCCGCGACGGCCGCCGCCACAAGCACGACAGCGACAATCTGGGCGCGGAAAACACGGGAACCTGGGAGGGCAAACCGCGGGCTTGCCTGTTTACGCCCGGACGTGGACCGGGCTCGCGTGCGAGCCGTCATTCGGACGGTACCCCTGCGCGGACGAACTCCCCACCGACGCTGCCCGGATACGAGGTTTCTCGACTACACCTCGACCGTGACGGGCAGCACCATCGGCCGTCGCCTTGTCTCATCGTACAAGAACTTGCTCAAAGCGTCCTTGAGGCGGGCGTTGACCTCGCCGGCGGGGGCGGCGTGCTCGCGCCCTTCGAGGGCGCCCTCAGCCACGCGCGCGGCGCGATCGAGGAGGGCGGCGTTCTCCTCGTTATCGACGAACCCGCGGGAAAGCACCTCGGCGGGACGCACCAGACGGCCCGTCTGGGCATCGACCGCAACGATGACGACGAGGACGCCGTCGGTGGAGAGGTGGGCGCGATCGCGGAGGATGTACTCGTCCACGTCGCCGATGCCGAGACCGTCGATGTAGACGTAGCTGGCCTCGACGCGGCCGGCCTGACGCGCCTCCTCCTCGTCGATCTCAAGCACGTCGCCATCGGTGAGGACGAAGGCGTTGCCCTCGGGCACGCCCACGCTTTCCGCGAGGCGGGCGTGGGTCACGAGGTGGCGGTACTCGCCGTGGATGGGCACGAAGTACTCGGGCTGGAGGATGCTCTGGATGATCTTGAGCTCGTCCTGGCTGGCGTGGCCGCGCACATGCACGTTCTCGACGCGGTTGTAGAGGACGCGGGCTCCCTGGCGGAAAAGGTTGTCGACGTTGCGGGCGACGGCCTGCTCGTTGCCGGGGATGGCGTTGGCGGAGAGGACAACGGTGTCGCCCTCGGCGATGGTGATGTGGCGGTGGGTGCCGTTGGCGATGCGCGTGAGGGCGCTGGTGGGCTCGCCCTGGCTGCCCGTCGTGATGATGGCGAGGCGGGAGGAGGGTGTCTTCCGCATCTCCTCGACGCCGACGATCGTGCCCTCGGGCGCTTCGAGGTAGCCCAGCTGGCGGGCCATGGCGACGTTGTTGATCATGGAGCGGCCCGTTACAAAGACCTTGCGGCCCGTGAAAACAGCGGCATCGACGACCTGCTGGACGCGCGAGATAAGCGACGCGAAGGTGGCGACGATGACGCGCCCCTCGGCATTCACCATGATGTTGCGGAGAGAGTCGCCCACGAGCTGCTCGCTGGGCGTATGACCCTCGACTTCGGCGTAGGTGGAGTCAGCCAGGAGGAGGAGGCAGCCTTCGCCGCCGACCTGCCCGAGACGGGTGAGGTCGGTGTGCTGGTCCATGACGGGAGTGTGGTCGAGCTTGAAGTCGCCGGTGTGGACGATGGTGCCGAGGGGCGTGCGGATGATGAGGCCGCAGGCATCGGGGATGCTGTGGGCGACGGGGAAGAACTCGACCTCGAAGGCGCCGACTTTCACGGTCTCGCCAGCCTGCACTTCGTGGAGCGGTTCGAGGGGGAGCTTGTGCTCCTGCAGCTTCACACGGACGAGTCCCTGCGTGAGCCGGGTACCGTAGATGGGCGCGCTGAAATCGCGGCAGAAGTAGGGGAGGGCGCCGACGTGGTCCTCGTGGCCGTGGGTGAGGAAGACAGCGCGGAGCTTCTCGACGTTGGCCTGGAGGTAGGAGAAGTCGGGGATGACGAGGTCGACGCCGAGCATCTCCTCCTCGGGGAACATGAGGCCGACATCGACAACGATGATGTCGTCGCCGTACTCGAACAGCATCATGTTGCGCCCGATCTCGCCGAGGCCTCCGAGGGGGATGACGCGCAGGGTCGCCTTGGTGGCAGTGCTGGTCATGCGGTCATTCAAACAGCTTCATCTGCTGGGCGGGCGTTTCTTCCTCGGCAGGCTCGGCCCCGGCCGCACGACCGGCCCGGGCGCGTTCGAGCAACTCGGGGAGCGTGCGGAAGTCGTCGATGATGACGCCCCGCAGGCGCTGCTGGTGGAGGGCGGCGGCGGGGTGATACATGGGCACGAGGATGCGTCCGTTGGCCTCGCGCGGCTTGCCGTGGATGCGGGAGATGGCCTGGTTGGGGAAGAAGCGCGACATCGAGTAGCGCCCCAGGGTAACGATGAGGAGGGGGTCGATGAGCCGGATCTGGGAGCTGAGGTAGTCGCTGCAGGCCTCGATCTCGGTGGGCAGGGGGTCGCGGTTGCCGGGAGGCCGGCACTTGAGGACGTTGCAGATGTAGACCTCGGGGCGCGTGAGGCCGGCCTCGCCGAGGAGCTCCTCGAGAAAGGCTCCCGCCTGGCCAACGAAGGGGCGGCCCTGGCGGTCCTCGTTCACACCGGGGGCCTCGCCAATGAACATCACCTCTGAGTCGAGCGGCCCCTCGCCGGGGACGGCGAGGGTGCGGGTCCGGGCGAGGTCGCAGCGCTGGCAGCCGCGCACCTCGGCGTAGAGTTCCTCGACTTCCCGGGCAACGGTCATGCGGTGGCCTCCTCCACGCCCTCATCGGCGCCATCGCGTGGCGTGTAGAGGATCTTGGCGAAAAGCACCCCAAGGAAGTAGAGGCCGAGCAGCGGGATGGCCACGACCGACTGCGTAAGCGGGTCGGGAGTGGGCGTGGCGATGGCGGCGAGGATGAAGACGAGGACGATGGCGTAGCGCCAGAAGCGCATCAGCTGCCCCGCCGTCACCATGCCAACGCGGGCCGCAATGGCGAGGACCATGGGCAACTGATAGGCGATGCCCACCCAGAGAATGATGCGGGTGACGAAGCTGATGTACTCGTGGATGCCGGTCACGTTCTCGACGTTCTCCGCGGCCACATTGAGGAGGAAGTCGAGGGCGCGGGGGAGCACGATGAAGTAGGCGAAGGCCATGCCGGCGAGCATGAAGAACATGCATCCCAGCACACCCATGAGCAGTATGCGCCGCTCACCGCTGGTGAGGCCCGGCACGATGAAGGCCATTGCCTGGAAAATGATGATCGGGAGGGCGAGGAGCAGGCCGCCGTAGACGGAGATCTTGAAGATGGCGGAGATGCGGTCGGTGGGCGAGAAGGAGGCGAGGCGGAAGTTCTCCTCGATCTTGCCGCCGAGGTATTCGACGGCGTCCTGGACGGTGACTATCTCCTCGAGGTCGGCGAAGGGCACTTCGGGCGTGCTCAGGCCCCGCGAAGCGCGGCGCAGCACTTCGTGCAGGATCTCCTCGATCTCCCCCTCGGCAAGGCCAAGGCACTTGTATTCGCAGTCGCCGCGAAATTCGGTATCGGCCGGCACCTTGCTCGGGTCGGGACTTTCCCGGTGGACCTTGAAGGCGGTGACCTCCTGGACCAGCCCGAGGTTGACGTCGATGCGGTCGCGGGCGGGGTCGAGGAGGATGTCGAAGGTGTTGGGCAAGGATTCGGGGGGATCCCAGGTGAAGAAGAGGACGGCGATTACCCCGACGAGCAGGGCCGCGGCGGCAACCATGAAGCGGTTCCGCAGCTCGATGAGGTGCTCCATGATCGTGAGATCGGAGCCGTCCTCCTGCCCGATAGCCCCTTCGGGCCCCTCTTCGGGGTTAACGACCGTGCTGTCGGTGACCATGTGAATTAGAAGACGAGCGGCTTCTCAGGTTTCGCCTCGGGCTCGTCCTCCGCCTCCTCCGCAGGGCTGGGCGTAGACGCAACGGGGGCGGGAGTCTCGCGCGACTCCATCGTGCCGATGGGGGGCATGTGGGCGGGCCCGGGCACGCCCCTGGCCGGGGTTGCGCCGTTCCTGTCGGAGTCGGCGGCGGCGCCGTTGCTGGTGGAGGCGACTGCGGGGGACGGGGCGCTCGCGCCCGGCGTCGGGATGGCCGGCTCGGCATGCTCGCCCGGCCCGGCGGCAACCTGCTCGATGCCGGCGCGGACCTCGCCCAATTCACCGACGGCCTCGGAGGTAACCTCGTCGACCTCGCCGCGGACCTCCTGCAACTCGTCGCGGACCTCGGTGACGGTGGTACGCATCTCCTGCACGTCGGCTCGGACGGCTTCCATCTCCTCGTTGAGGTAGGCGAACTCCTCGCTGAACTCATCGCGCACGACGCGGGCGTAGCGCTGCAGCTTCTTCACTCCGCGACCGAGGTAGTAGGCCATTTCGGGCAAGCGACGGGGGCCCACGACGATGACAATGAGGGCTGCCACGAGCAGGAGTTCCTGGATACCGACGCCCAGGATTTCCAAGAGG
The DNA here is from genome assembly GCA_965214395.1 of Tepidiformaceae bacterium. Classification (GTDB taxonomy): domain Bacteria; phylum Chloroflexota; class Dehalococcoidia; order Tepidiformales; family Tepidiformaceae; genus UBA2991. The sequence goes on along the minus strand of OZ243954.1, from coordinate 1,553,957 downwards.
GACGCTCCAGCGCGGCGTGGGGACGGGGAGGCTTACCCGCCGTCCTCGATGCCGTGGTCTTGGACATAGTCTACCGCGTCCTGCACGGTGACGATCTTTTCGGCATCTTCGTCGCTGATCTCAAGCTGCACGTCGCCGGAGAATTCTTCCTCCAGCGACATGATGAGCTCGACCAGATCGAGGGAGTCGGCCTCGAGGTCGTCGACGAACGAAGCCGTGGGCACGACATCGCCCTCATCGACGCCCAATTGTTCGACAACGATGGCTCGGACACGCTCAAAAATGGAAGCCATCCTAGGTCTCCTGGGGGGTAGTAGTGGGCTTACCCGGATCTTGCGCCCGGGCTGCGCTGATCTCTTTGCTCACCGTTCGCAACACACCGTTTACGAAGCCTGCTGACGTCTCGCTTCCGTAGCGATGCGCAAGCTCGACAGCCTCGTTCACGACGGCTCCGACCGGCGCCGAATTATCGTTAAGGAGTTCCCAGAGCGCAAGTCTGAGGATGGTGCGCTCGACGACGGGAAGGGTGCCGAGCGGGTGGCGAGGGGCCACCGGCTGGAGGCGGCGGTCGAGTTCGTCGCGGGAGTCGAGCACGCCCCGAAGGACCTTGCGACCAAAGGCGGAGGGGCGCTTGCCGGCCACCTCACCGTCCTCCGCGGCCACGTCGTGCAGGCGGCGGTCGTAGGCCTCCTCGGCGCTGTGGCCGGAGGTCTCCGCTTCGTAGAGAGCCTCGATGACGAGGCAGCGCGCGCGGCGCAGGACGTGGTCGGTCACGCCATCACCATGCCGCCATCCACATGGATGCACTGGCCGGTGATGTACGAGGCGCCGGGTCCGGCAAGGAAACGCACGAGGGGCGCAACCTCCTCGGGAGCGGCGAAGCGGTCGAGGGGCACCTGGACACGCACGTTCTCGCGCTGCTCCTCGGTGAGGGGCGCGGTGATGTCGGTTTCAATGAAGCCTGGGGCGATGGCGTTCACCGTGACGCCGCGGGAGGCGACCTCGCGGGCGAGGGAGCGGGTGAAGCCGATGAGGCCGGCCTTGGAGGCGGCGTAGTTCACCTGGCCGGCATTCCCCATGACGCCGACGACGCTGGTGATGTTGATGACGCGGCCGGCATCCGAGCGCAGGAGCTGTCGCAGCGAGGCCTTGGTAACGGCGAAGACGCCGCGCAGGTTGGTGCGCTGGACGGCATCCCAGTCGTCCTCGGACATGCGCATGAGGAGGCCGTCGCGGGTGATGCCGGCGTTGTTCACGAGGATGTCGAGGCCGCCGAGCTCGGCGGCGGCGGCTTTCACGAGGGCGGCGGCCTGGTCGCTCTCGGCGATGTCGCCGGGAAGGGCGGTGGCGACACCGCCATCAGCCTCGATAGCGGCGACAACCTCGCGGGCGGCGTCCTTGCTGGCGTTGTAGTTGACGGCAACGCTGGCGCCGGCGCGGGCAAGCTCGATGCAGATGGCGCGGCCGATGCCGCGCGAGCCGCCGGTGACGAGTGCGCGACGCCCCTCAAGCTCGGACATGGTTAGAGCTCGACGTGGACGGACTCGGCGCTGTTGACGGTGATGCAGGTGGAGCGGCGAAGCATGCGCTTGATGATGCCGCTGAGGACCCGCCCGGGACCGAACTCGATGAAGGTGTCGACGCCCTGTTCGCCGAGGAACTCGACGGTGCGCGCCCACTGCACGGGGCGGTGGACCTGGTCGACGAGCTCGTTGCGGACGGTTGTGATTTCGTTGATGGCGGTGGCCGTGCAGTTGGCTACGACGGGCACCTGCAGCTCGCGGAAGCTGGTTGTGGCGACGGGGTTGACCATGCCCTCGGCGGCGGAGCGCATGAGGGAACTGTGGAAGGCGCCGCTGACGCTGAGGGGGATGACCTTCTTGGCGCCGCGCGCCTGGGCGTAGTCAAGGGCGCGGACGACATTGTCGCGGGGCCCGCCGATCACGATCTGCCCGGGGGCGTTGACGGTGCAGACCTCGGCGCCGGACTCGCGGCAGACGTCTTCGCACTCCGAGATGTCGAGGCCGATGACGGCGGCCATCGTGCCCGGACGCGCCTTGCCCGCGGCGGCCATCAGCTCGCCGCGGGTACGGAGCAGGCGGATGGCGTCGTCGAAGGTGAGGGCGCCGGCGGCCACGAGGGCGGGGTACTCGCCGAGCGAGTGGCCGGCGACGAAAGCGGGTCGTTCGAGCAGGTCGGGATTCAGGTCGGTTGCGACGCGGAGGAGGGCGAGGCTGGTGACGGCGATCGCCGGCTGCGTGTTCTGGGTCTGCTGCAGCTCATCCTCGGGGCCCTCGAAGCAAATGCGGGAGAGGGGGATGCCGAGAATCTCGTCGGCGCGCTCGAAGAGCTCGCGGGCAGCGGGGAACTCGTCGGAGAGGTCCTTGCCCATGCCGACGACCTGCGCCCCCTGTCCGGGGAAGACGAAGGCGCGGCGCCCCTCGGCGCTTTCGCGCAGCGCGAGGAAGGCGGTGGAGGACGTAGGCGCTACCCTTCCAGATCGGGATCCGGGATGCGCAGGACCTCGCGACCCCGGTAGGTCCCGCATACCGGGCACGTCTGGTGGGCGAGCCGCGGCGCTCGGCACTGGCTGCACGTCACGACGTGGGGCGCGCGCAGGCGATGGTGTCCGCGCCGCTTGCGCTGGCGGGTCTTGGGGTACTTGCGCTTTGGAAGGGGCGGCATCGGTTCGTTCCCTCAGGGTTGTGGCGCTCGCGGCCTTCTCGCTCATGGTGATCACTTCCGGTCCGGCACGCGAGTCAGAGCTTGCTCTCTCAGCTTGGCCAGAGCCGCCCACCGGGGGTCGCTGGCCACATACTCACAGGCGCATTCGCCCGTGTTTCGGTCGATTCCGCAGCTGGGGCAGAAGCCCTGGCAGTCGCTGCTGCAGAGCGGCTGCATGGGCGCAGCCGCTTCACAATACTGCCGCACACCTTCCGTAATGTCGATCAGGTGGCTGCGCGAGATGGTGAAGGACTCGGGGTCGTCATCGCCCTCGTCCAGACGGGCGCCGCTGCTGACGTCGTAGCGCTGCTCGTAGACCTCGTCGAAGGCGATGCTGGTTGGGAGGGCGAGGGGGGAGAGGCAGCGGGAGCAGTCGGTCTCGACCGTGATCTCGAGAGAGGCGCGCACGAGCGCGCCGGCGCCGATGCGCACCAGCTCGACCTTGCCACCACGGAGTGCACCGGAGGGCGACAGTTCGTGGACGCGGGAGGCGCCCGCGCCATCGGCAAGGAGTTGGGAGACGTTGAAGACGAGGGACGGGAGTTCCATGCCGGCCCTCCTGCGCGCCGCAGCGCGACCCTGTTCAGTATAGCGGTGGCGGGGAAAGCCCCCGGGGAACATAAGGGCGCGCGGGCGAAACAGATTCGCGCCGGGGCCGTTTACGGGCCTGTCCCTCCCGCCTACGCTTTTCGCTAGGGTTAGGGTCCGTATGCCACAGGTCGCAGACCTCGCTTCCCTCCAGGAAATCGACGACCACCTCGCCAGATTGACTACCGATCTGGACGAGGCGCGTGCTGATCTGGAAGACGACGAAGCGCTGGAATCCGCCCGCAGCGCCCTGGCCGAGGGGGAGGAGCGCTGCGCCGCCCTCGAGCGGGAGCAGCGCCGCCTCGAAGGCGAGATCGACGGGCTTGTGGCGCGGGTGGAGAAGGAGGAGGGACGCCTGTACGACGGTTCCGTGAGCCTGCCCAAGGAACTGGCCGGCCTCCAGCAGGAGGTCGCGTCGCTGCGTTCGCGGCTCTCCGACGTGGAGGACACGGAGCTGGCGCTGCTCGACAAGCTGGAGGAGGCGGAGGAGGCACGGGAGGAGGCGCGGGCCACGCTCGGGCGGGAGGAGGCGGCTTCGGCGGAGAAGCACACGCGGCTGGGCGGCGTTGTTGAGAGGCTCGAAGGGGAGATCGCGGCGAAACAAGGGGAGCGAGAAACGTGCCAGGCGAGGCTGACCGCGCCGCTGGTCGCGCAGTACGACGATTTGCGGCGGCGGCGGGGCGGGGTGGCGGTGACGCACCTGCAGGGCAGCATCTGCACCGGCTGCCGGGTGAGCGTGCCCCCCTCGGCGCGGAAGCGCGCCCTCGACCCGGAGACGCCGGCCCTCTGTCCCAACTGCGAACGGATCCTGGTGGGGTACTAGGGCGATGAAGGCGATCGGGTACTTCGTCGAGGGGGCGCAGGTAAACGGGGAGGATCGTTCGCTCAACCAGCAGACGGAGCGGTTCCTCGCGTTCTGCCAGGAGCACGGCTACCAGGTGGCGGCCACGTTCGTCGATACGAAAGAGGCGGAGGAGGGGGAGAGCGGCTTCCGGCAGATGCTGAGCTTCATCGAGCGGGGCGACCACGGCTTCGTGGTGGCGGTGGTGGACGGGGTGGGCGTGCTCGGGACCGACCTGGGGCGGGCGGCCACGAAGATGCTCACGATCGAGGCGGCGGGGGCGACGGTTTACGAGGCGGAGAGCGGGGGCGAGGCCGCGAAGGCGATTGTCGAGCAGTGGGCCGGGCGGGCGGGGCGGGCGCCCGTCTCGGAGCGGGTGCGGGCGGCCATGCGGCGGCGGGCGGTGCGGGGGGAGGCGCTGGGGCGTCCGCCCTACGGCTATTGCGTGGGGGCGAAGCGGCGCCTGGAGATCGTTCCGGACGAAGCGGTGGTCGTGCAGTACATCTTCCGGATGTACCTGGAGGAGGAGATGGGCATCCGGCGCATCGCGGGGCGGCTCAACGAGGAGAACATCACCACGCGCCGGGGCGGGCGCTGGAGCATGGTGAGCGTGCGCGACATCCTGCGGAATCGCGCCTACCTCGGGACCTACTCGCGCTTCGGGGTACGCATCCCCGATAGCCATCGCGCGCTCGTGAGCCCCTCCGACTTCCGCAAGGTGCAGGAGAACATGGCGAAGCGGCGGCGCGGGGGGACGGGCCGGTCGCTGCAGCCGTTCCTGCTGAGCGGCCTCGTGTTCTGCGCACGCTGCGGGAACCGGCTGATCGGGGTGAGCCGCCGCCAGCACTGGACGACGAAAGCCGGGGACGAGCGCAAGGCCACCTACCGCTACTACCAGTGCGAAAGCCGCACGAACCAGAACACGTGCTCCTACAACACGCAGCGCGAGGCGGAGTTGGAGACGCGCGTGCGCGAGCTGCTGGCCGAGCCAAACGGATCGACGGCGCGGCTGCAGCGGGCGGGCGGGGCGGAGGCGTATGCCGAGGAGGTGGCGGGGGAGATCGAGCGCATCAAGGGGCGGCAGCGGCAGAACCGGCGGCAGGTGGAGGGGCTGGTGGGGGAGGCGGCGAGCGGTCAGATCCCGATCGAGCGGATGAAGGCGATCGGAGCGGGATTCGCGAAGGAGCAGCGGGAGCTGGAGCGGGAGGCGCAGGAGGCCCGCTCGCGGCTCGCGGCCGAGCGCTCCGAGGCAGAGCGCGAGGAGCAGGCAGAGGCGACCTGCCAACGGCTGCTGACACGCTGGGACAAACTCGCACTCGACGAGCGGCAGACGCTGCTGCGCGAGATCGTCGACCGGGTCGAGGTCGACGGAGACGAGGCTCGCCTGATGAGGCGGCACTGATGCGCCTGACCGTGTACGCCGACGGCGCGAGCCGCGGCAATCCGGGCCCCGCCGCCATCGGCGCGAGCGTGCAGAACGGCGCGGGCGACGAGCTCGCCTCGGTGAGCGAAACGATCGGGCGGACGACGAACAACGTGGCCGAGTACAAGGCCGCGATCGCGGGCGTGCACGCCGCGCACGACCTGGGAGCGACGAGCATCGAGTTGCGGCTCGACAGCGAGCTGGTGGTGCGTCAGCTGGCTGGCCGCTACCGGGTGAAGAACGCGGCCCTGAAGCCCCTGTTCGGGGCGCTGGTGGAGGCGCTGGAGGCAGTGGGGCCGTACACGGTGGGGCACGTGCCGCGGGAGCGGAACAAGCGGGCGGACGCGCTCGCGAACGAGGCGCTCGACCGTGGGCGGGGTGGGCGCTAGCCAGAGGGCAGGGGCCGCCGTACGCTGGGAGGCGATCAGCGGGCCGGGTGGCCGCGCCGGGGCGCATGCGTCGCGGTGAGGAAAGTCCGGACTCCGCCGGGCAAGGGCGCCAGGTAACGCTTGGGCGGCGCAAGCCGACGGAAAGTGCAACAGAAACATACCGCCCGCGTGCTGCGGGTAAGGGTGAAATGGTGCGGTAAGAGCGCACCGGTGTCCTGGAGACAGGGCAGCCGTGCAAACCCCGCCCGGAGCAAGGCCGAATAGGGGAGAAGGGCGCCCGGCCCGTTCGAACTCCCGGGTTGGCCGCGTGAGCGTCGCAGCGATGCGGCGCCTAGAGAGATGGTCACCGCCATTCCGACTTAACCCATCGGAGGGCACAGAATCCGGCTTACAGGCCCGCTGATCACCTTCCCGTTCCCTCCAGCCGCCACCGGGTGGCTGTTCGGGTCGCAAGTGGCTCCACGGAGGGCCGAAACGGGGTCCCTGAGTTGACACCATGAAGCGCCCGGCGTACAACAAAATCGGTTTGCGCCGCGATTCACAATCTCCCACGAAACGCGATTCCGAGAGCGTCCGTGGCACAACACACACCAGGGTGAGGCGAGCAGGAGGAGGCGAGATGCGCCGCGTGCCGCTTCACCGTCGTTTGCGCCTGTTTCTCGCGACGGGCGTCGCTGCCCTGTTCGCGCTGGCGGCCACGGGTACCGCCTCGGCGATCCAGCCCGGCGGCATCACCGACGAAGCGCGACTGATGAACGAACTCTTCTGGATCGTGACCATCGCGGGCCTGGTCGTGTTCGTGCTCGTCGCAGCGGCGCTGGTCTACGCGATGATCCGCTACCGGCGCAAGGGCGACGAGCTTCCGCCCCAGTTCCACGGAGGCGCCAAAATCGAAGCCGCGATGGTGGGCGTGCCCGTCGTCATCGTGATCGCGCTGTTCACCATCTCGATGATCACGCTCGTCCAGATCGACGACAAGGCAGAGGACGACGCCCTCACGATCGAGGTGACGGGATTCCAGTTCTCGTGGCAGTTCGCCTACAACATGGACGACCTCGGGACGAACACGGACGCGGCCGCCGAAGGCACGATCGCCATCATCGGGACACCGCAGAACGACCCGGTGCTCGTCATGCCCGTCGATGAGCCGGTGGAGTTCCTGCTCAAATCGAACGATGTGATCCACTCCTTTTACGTGAAGGACTTCCTCTACAAGCTGGATCTGATCCCTGGACGGGAGAACTCGTTCACGGTGACCGCCCGGGAGACGGGCGACTTCAGCGCGCAGTGCGCCGAGCTCTGCGGCACGAACCACGCCCTCATGCGCTTTGTCGTGCGGGTGGTGGAGCGAGACGAATTCGACGCCTGGGTAGCCGAAGAGGCCGCCCGCCAGCTCGGGACCGGCACACGCGTGTCGGCTTCGGGGCAGTAGAGAGACCGGGGAGGCCTGATGGCGAGCGTCGCAGTCCCGCAGCTCAGCGGCTACCAACGGCCGGCCGTGCTCGACTGGATCATGACGGTCGACCACAAGAAGCTCGGCATCCTCTACCTGTACTTCACGCTCTTCTTCTTCGCGGTGGGCGGCATCCTGGCGCTGCTGGTGCGGACGCAGCTGGCAGTCGCGGATAACAGCTTCGTCGGCAACGACGCCTACAACCAGATCTTCACGATGCACGCCTCGGCGATGCTCTTCCTGTTCATCATTCCCGTCTGGGCGGGCTTCGGGAACTACCTGGTGCCCCTCCAGATCGGCGCGGCCGACATGGCCTTCCCCCGCATCAACGCACTCTCGTTCTGGATGCTGCCTCCGGCAGGCCTGCTGATGTTCGCCGGCTTCCTCGTCGACGGCGGGGCCGCGGACGGCGGCTGGACGGCCTACAGCCCGCTCGCGCAGCAAACGGGCGTGGGCATGGACATGTGGATCATCGCGGTGATTGTGCTGGGCATGTCCTCGACCATCGGCGCCGCCAACTTCCTGGTCACGATGTTCCGGATGCGAGCGCCCGGCATGACGATGTTCCGCATGCCGATCTTCTGCTGGACGATGCTCGTGACGGCGCTCCTCCAGCTGCTGGCGACGCCGGTGCTGGCGGCCGCGCTGGTGATGCTCTTCATCGACCGCAACTACGGCGGCCAGTTCTTCGATCCGAACGGCGGCGGCAACGTGGTGCTGTGGCAGAACGTGTTCTGGTTCTACTCGCACCCGGCCGTCTACATCATGATCCTGCCGGGCATGGGCATCGTCTCGGAAATTCTGCCCGTGTTCTCGCGCAAGCCGCTCTTCGGCTACAAGGCGTTCGTCTTCGCGACGATCGGCATCGGCGGGCTGGGGTTCAGCGTGTGGGCGCACCACATGTTCACCACGGGCTCGGTGCTGCTGCCCTTCTTCGGCTTCATGACCTTCATGATCGGCGTTCCGACGGGGGTCAAGATCTTCAACTGGCTGGGCACGCTCTGGGGCGGGTCGATCTCGTTCCCGACGCCCATGCTGTTCGCCCTCGGCTTCGTGAGCATGTTCCTGATCGGCGGCATCAACGGCACCTACAGCGCCGCTGTGCCCGTCGACTTCGCCCTGCACGACACGTACTTCGTGGTGGCGCACATCCACTACGTGCTGTTCGGAGGCTCGGTGTTCGCGGTGTTCGGCGGGCTCTACTACTGGTTCCCGAAGATATGGGGCCGGAAGCTGAACGAGCGCCTCGGGAAGCTGCACTTCGTGCTGATGTTCATCGGCTTCAACGTGGCCTTCTTCCCAATGCACATGCTCGGGCTGGACGGCATGCCGCGACGCATCGCGGTCTACGCGGACAGCGCCGGGTGGGAAGCCCTGAACATGCTCTCGACGGGCGGGGCCTTCCTTATCGCGGTGAGCATGATTCCGTTCCTGATCGCGGTGGTCATGGCCTTCATGCGGCCCAAGGACCAGCCGGACGATCCGTGGGAGGCGAACACGCTCGAGTGGGCGACGACCTCGCCGCCACCGGACTACAACTTCGACAGCCTGCCGCCGGTGCGCTCAGAGCGACCGCTCTTTGATGCCAGGCACGGCAACGGTGAGGGTCACTGATGGCTGCTCACGGCACGGCGGAACGGCAAGGCATGACGAACTCGATGCTCGGGTTCATCCTCTTCCTCGCCTCCGAGGTGATGTTCTTCGGGGGACTGTTCGCGGCGTACTTCATCGCCCGGGCAGACGCGCCCTCGTGGCCGCCGGTAGAGATGCTCTCGGCCGAGCAGATCGCCGAGGGCGTGAAGCTCGAGCTTGAGGTGCTCTTGCCGGCCATCTCGACCGGCATCTTGGTGCTCAGCTCGGTCACGGTGCAGTGGGCGGTCTGGCAGATCCAGAAGGGCAACCAGTCGGGGATGCTCTGGGGCCTGTTCATCTCACTGGCCCTCGGCATCGTCTTCCTCACCGCGCAGCTGTACGACTACACGCAGCTGCACTTCCTCGCCGACGACACGATCTACGGGACGACTTTCTACACGCTGACAGGCTTCCACGGCGCTCACGTCGCGGCAGGCGCGCTCTTCATCGCGGTCGTGGCGATACGAGGGCTCGGCGGACAGTTCACAGCAGAGAACCACGAGGCGGTCGAGGCGGCGTCGATGTACTGGCACTTTGTCGACGTGGTCTGGATCGCCCTGTTTACCGTTCTCTACATCATCAAGTAGCCCACAAGGACGAAGGCTTTGGAGCACGAAGGCAGCGAGCACAACGCCCACGTAGGGCCCGGGGTTCATCTCCCCGATCCGAGCATCTGGCCGTTCGTGGCCGGCATCGCGATCATGCTCCTGACGGCTGCACTGGTCTGGTGGGCTCGCGTTGAGGATCAGCGCAGCTTCAGCGGCCCGCTGCTGGGCGCCTCCGCCGCCATCACGCTGGGCGCGGTGGCCGGCTGGGCCTACGAAGACGGGCGCATGCGGCAGAAGGCGCGCGAGCAGGAACAGCATGCACGCGCGGCCGCCCGGCGCACGCAGGTCATCACCTTCGCCATCGCCGAGGGCCAGCTCGAGACGAGCGTGGGCGAGGGCGGGGTCATCGACGCCATCCAGAACGCGCACGACGACCTGCGCGGGGCTCCCGGTTTCGAGGACCTGCGCATCAACGTCTCCAGCGCCGAAGACGGCCCCTCGCAGGTGATCGTGGAGACGACGTGGTCGTCGGCGGACGACCTGGCGGCGTTCGAGGGCACGCAGCGGGCGATCCTGGACTTGATCAGCCAGCACCCGGACGAGGTGCTCGCCGGCTCCACGCAGACGTTCGACATGCAGGTGGTGCGGGACACGAAGGACACGTCGGTGCGCTACAGCCTAGGCACGGCGGTATCGCTGTTCGGGGCGCTGATCGTGGGCGGCTTCGCGGTTGGCGCGGGGCTCAACCTGTTCGCGAGCGAGGCATCGGGCGAGGGCGGAGGAGGGTTCGTGCCCGTGGATGTTGGCCCCTTCCTGGATACGCTCACGATCAAGGCGAGCGACTTCAGTCACGAGGAAATCACGCTACCGCCGGGCGTCGACTTCACGATGACGCTGGACAACCAGGACGACTCCGTCGCCCACAACCTCATCTTCTTCCAGGGCGACGTGGTAGGCGTAAACGAGCCCGTCCTGGAGGGCTGCCTCGCCGGGTGCGACGAAGATGGAACACAGGTGCGAACCGCGCTTGAGCTGGGCATCGTGCAACAGACGTTCACCTTCACGACGCCCCCACCTGGCCGCTATGCCTTCTGGTGCGACGTTCACCCGGACACCATGATCGGCGTCCTCATCATCGATGAAGGCGCGCCGCTTCCGGGCGAAGCGCCCGTGGCAGAGGAGCCGGTCGAGGGTGAGGGCGAAGGTGAGACCGAAGGCGAAGCGACAGAGGGCGAAACCGAAGGCTAGCCGGACTCGGCGCGTAGCCCCAACCCTTCCCTACTCCAGGACACCTTCCACGAGCAGTTCCGTGAACTCATCGTCGCTCATACCGAGCGTGCCCTTGAGCACGCGCTCGGTGTCCTCGCCGAGGAGGGGGGCGGCCTTGGTGGGGCCGCCGGGGGTCTTGGAGAGGCGGAAGGCGGGCGAGTCGTAGGTGCGGACCCCCATCGTCGGGTGCTCCAGCGCGGCGTAGTGCCCGCGGTGGCGCAGCTGCGGGTCGCGGTGCATCTCCTCGGGGGACTTGACGATGCCGGAGGGGACGCCCTGGTCGCGCATGGCCTTGAACGCCTGGGCAGCGGTGCGCTCGCGGCACCAGAAGTCGAGGTGGCGGTCGATTTCCTTCTGCTCGTTAAGCCGGGACCACTTGCGCCGCATGCGCTCAAGGTCGGTCCAGTCGGGGCGGCCGATGGCGGCGCGGAAGCCCTCCCACTCCTGCTCGGTGAAGCAGGCGATGACGACGTAGCGGCCATCCTTGCAGCGGTAGGCGCCGTGGGGGGCGGCCTCGGGGTCACGGTTGCCGAGGCGCTCGGCCTCGCGGCCGTTGGCCGTCCATTCGAGGATGGCGGGGCCGAGGGCGTGAATGGCGCCCTCGAACTGGGAAAAGTCGATGTACTGGCCCTGGCCCGTGCGGCGGCGGAAGTCGAGTGCGGCCACAAGGGCGAGGGCGCCCACGTGGGGCACGAGGAAGTCGGTGTAGGCGATGCCGGTGCCGATGGGCTCGCCGTCGGGCCAGCCGGTCAGGTGGTTGAAACCGGAGGCAGCCTGGAGGACGTGCCCGTAGCCCATGTAGTGGGCCCACGGGCCGGTCTGGCCGAAGAGGGGCATGGAGATCATGACGAGGTCGGGGCGGACTTTGCGGAGCTCCTCGTAGTCGAGCCCCAGCTTCTTGAGCGAGCCGGGCGTGAACGACTCCGTGACGACATCGGAGACAGCGACGAGGCGCTTCAGGAGCTCTTTCCCCTTGTCGGTCTTGAGGTTGATGGTGATGCCGAGCTTGGAGCTGTTGAAGTTCGCGTAGTACCCGGAGTTGTCGTAGTGGGGCTCGTTGTTGGTGAAGGGACCGGCGCGGCGCAGGCCCTCCATGCGCGTGGCGGACTCGACGCGGATGACCTCGGCGCCGTGTTCGCCGAGGTACTTCGCCACGGTCGGTCCAACACCCACCCAGGAGAGGTCGGTGACGCGCAGTCCCTCGAAGGGTTTGGGCTTGCCGTTGCGACCGTTGCTGGTCATCTCAGATCACCATCGTACGCCGGAGCTTCGCGACTTCGCCCGGTTCAAGCCCGAGGAGATCGCCGTACACATCTTCATTATGTTCGCCCAGATGTGGGGCGCGGCCGCGCTGCCTCCAGGGCGTACTCGAGAGCTTCCAGGGGGCGCCGGGGTAGACGAACGTCTCGCCGATGTCTTCGTGGCGGACCTGCACCCAGTAGTCGCGGGCGGCGAGCTGGTCGTTCTCAACGATCTCGCGGGGGCTGTAGACCGGTGCCCATCCGGCATTGCGGGCCTGCGCCTCACGCACGAGGTCGTCCTTTCGACGGGTGCGACAGAACCGTTCCATGATGCCGACGAGCAACTTCTGCTCGTCCTCATCGAGCGGCTGCACAACCGCCAGGCGCTCACGCCAGTGGGGGGAGGTGAGGGGTCCGGCTTCTCCGGTCTCGTCGAGCCAGTCAATCATGGCGCCCGAGTTGGGCCCCACTAGGCCCCCCATTCCCAGCGCCGCCACCCAGCCATCGGCGGCCTCGTAGATGTAGCGGGGGCCCTCGCGGCCGCTGACCATGCGCCCCGAGCCCGGACCGCGGTTGTTGATCTGGAGGATGTCCCAGGTCTGCTGGGCGTTGTCCATGGCGTTGGCCATGGACTCCTGCATGGAGACGTCAACGTGCTGGCCGAGGCCGTCGTTGGCCCCGCGCGCATAGAGCGCGATAGCGGTGCCGACGGCGGCCTGGAGGTTCACCTGGGCGTAGGCCTGAGGAGCGGCTGTCCGAACAGGGCCCCGCTCCTTGGTGCCGTTGAGGTACATGTGGCCGCCCGTGGCGGAACCGACGATATCGGTGGCGGGGAGGTTGCGGGCGGGGCCGGTCTGGCCGTAGTTGGTAATGCTCACGACGACAGCGTTTCGGTTCACCTTCTGGAGGGTGCGGGGGTCGGCGCCGGCATCCTTGGCGGTACCGGGTGCACTCGTCTCGATGACGGCGTCGGCGCCGGCGACGAGACGGTGGAAGAGGTCGCGGCCGGCCTCGCTGCGCAGCTCGCAGGTGACGGAGCGCTTACCGGCGTTCATGGCCCACCAGTAGAGGCTCGACTCGCGGCCTTCCTCGTCGCGGAAGAATGGGCCGTTGGAGCGTGTGCGGTCGCCGGTGCGGGGCTCGACCTTGATGACGTCGGCGCCGAGCTCACCGAGGAGGCGGGCGCAGAGCTGGCCCTTCTCGTCGGCGAGGTCGAGGATACGGTAGCCGCTCAGGGGGCCGTCGGGGTGGGGAAGGGGAACGCTGTCGTCGCGATCGGACACGCGCGAGTTCTACCGCTGCCTAGCGGCTGTGCGCAAGGGCGGGGGCGGCGGCGGGGGGGCCGGCCGGGCCGAAAACCCTAGCGATCTTCGAGGTCGCGGCCCCAGATGCGGGCGACCAACAGCTCCGGTCCGGGGAGCCAGAAGGAGAAGGGCAGCAGAAGGGCGGTAGCAACCACTTTGGCGCTGAAGAGGATGGCCTCCTCGGCCCAGGTCAGGGAATGGCCGGGTAACACGTCCTCCAGCCACTGCATGGCACGGTCTACAAGCATGACGGGGTCCCTAGCCGCTGTACGAAAGAGCGACGGCGCCGTTGGCGGGGAGGCCGGGGCAGTCGTCGAGGGCGTCATCGATGGCTTTACGGAGGGCGTCGATGCCCCAGCCCTTGCTCGCGGAAATGTGGCGCACATCGCCGGGGACGGGCCCGGCGCCGTCGAGGAGGGCGCGGGCTTCCGCCTCGGTCGCGGGCGGGGCGTCGTCGTCGCCGGAGAGGGCGTCGATCTTGTTGAGGGCGACGATGGTGGGGCGACCGAGGACGCTCAGGTCGCGGAGAACGCCGTCGACGGTCTCTGCGTGGACACCGGCGTGGGGGTGGGAGACATCGACGACGTGCAGGAGGATGTCCGCCTCCTCCAGCTCCTCCAGGGTCGCGCGGAAGGAGGCGACGAGCTGGGTAGGGAGCTTCTGGATGAAGCCGACGGTATCGGTGAGGAGGGCGGGGCGTCCCGAGGGGAGGGCCATACGCCGGGTGACGGGGTCCAGCGTGGCGAAGAGCTTGTCTTCGGCGCGCTGGTCGGCGCCGGAGAGGGCACGCATGAGGGTCGTCTTGCCGGCGTTCGTGTAGCCGATAAGGGCGACGACGGGCACGCCGGAGCGACGCCGCTTGCGGCGGTACAGCTCGCGCTGGACGCGCACCTGCTCCAGGTCTTTCTTGAGCTTGCTCATGCGGCGCCGAACGAGGCGGCGGTCGGTCTCGATCTGGGTCTCGCCGGGGCCCCGCAGGCCGATGGCGCCCTCCATGCGTTCGAGGTGGCTCCACTGTCCGCGCAGGCGGGGCAGGAGGTACTCGGTCTGGGCCAGCTCGACCTGGAGGCGGCCCTCCCGCGTGCTCGCGCGCATGGCGAAGATGTCGAGGATGAGGGCAGTGCGGTCGATAACCTTGAGCTGAAGCGCCTCTTCGAGGTTGCGCTGCTGCGAGGGTGCGAGCTCGTCATCGAAGATGACGGTGTTGGCGCGCTGCTCGAGACAGGCGTCGGCGACCTCGCGGAGCTTGCCGCTGCCGATGTAGGTGGCGGGCTGGGGGCTGGAGCGTCGCTGCAGGGCCAGGCCGACCACCCTCGCGCCAGCCGTGCGGGCAAGCTCGGAGAGCTCCGCGAGCGACTCGCGGGCGGGGAGGGCGGCCCCGGGGCGGTCGACAGCGACCAGGTAGGCGCGGTCACGCTTGGGGGCGGTGGAGTGGAGGCGTTTGGCCATCCAGCCAGCTTAGCCCATCGGCGGGAAACGGCGTCGCTACGCTGGCGTCGATTCCCGGGGAGCAGGCGCTCCACGCAGGAGCCCCGCGGTGCTCAGGTCCTCGTCGATATCGGGCCAATGGATGCCGAAGCCACCGCCAGCGACGCGCCAGTTGGTTCGCTGGGTGGCCGTGGCGTGAAGAAGCCGCGGGTACCAGGCAAGGGGCACGGAGATCGTACGCCCGTCGAGGAGATCGACCGTGAGTGTGTCATCGGTCACGCGCACGTCCTGCACTTTCTCGCCCGCTCTCGGCATGTCCAGTTAGAACCCCTTCCAGTCCTCCAGGCGCTGACAGCCCTCCTCGACCTGGTCGTCGGGGGTGGTGAGCGACAGGCGGACGTAGCCCTCGCCGTTGAGGCCGTAGCCACGCCCAGGCGTGACGACGACGGCGCACTCGTCGATGAGGCGGGCGGCGAAGTCGCCGCTGATGATGCCCTCGGGGAGCTTCGCCCAGACGTAGAGGGATGCCTTGGGTGGATCGACCTCGAGGCCCATCTTGCGCAGCGTCTCGACGATGCGGTCGCGGCGGCGCTGGTAGATGGCGTTGTGCTCGTCGATGACGTCCTGGGGGCCGTTGACGGCCTCGATGGCCATCTCCTGGATGGCCTGGGGGATGCCGCTATCGATGTTCGACTTGACGCGCATGAGGGCGTCGACGAGTTCCCCATTGCCGACGGCCATGCCGATGCGCCAGCCGGTCATGTTGTAGATCTTCGAGAATGAGTTGAACTCGATGGCGACATCGCGGGCGCCGGGCACCTGGAAGATGGACATGGGGCGGTAGCCGTCGTAGGCCACGTCGCAGTAGGGGTTGTCGTGGCAGATGGAGACGTCGTACTCCTTCGCCCAGGCCACGACCTTCTCGAAGAAGGCGAAGTCGGCGACGGCGGCGGTGGGGTTGTTGGGGTAGTTCAGCCAGAGCACCTTGGCCTTGGCGGCGAGGTCTTCGGGGACGGCGTCGAGGTCGGGTAGCCAGCCGGCCTCCTGGCGGAGGGGCAGCTTGATGGTGACTCCACCGGCGAACATGGTGCCGATCTCGTACACCGGGTAGCCGGGGTCGGTCGAGAGGGCCACGTCGCCGGGATCGATGAGGGTGAGCGCCATGTGCGCGATGCCTTCCTTCGAGCCGATGAGGGCGAGGGCCTCGCGCTCGGGGTCGAAGGAGCACTCGAAGCGGCGCTCGTACCAGTTGGAGATGGCCTGGCGCAGCTCGGGCAGGCCCTCGGACTCCGGGTAGCGGTGGTTGGCCGGGTTATCGGCCGCGCGATGGAGCGCGTCGAGGATGTTCGGGGGCGTGGGCAGGTCGGGGTCGCCGATGCCGAACGTGATGACATCGATGCCCTGGGCCTTCTTGGCGGCGATAACCTTGGAGATCTGGGCGAAGAGGTAGGGGGGCAGCTCTTCGACCCGCTTGGCCAGTCTCATGACTTCTCCTGGTGGGGTGCTCCCGGGGGTCAAGATCAAGCGCGCCGTTCAGGCCGGCGCGCAACGGTGCGATGGTACCGCGCGCCGCGCGCAGCCGCATGCGGCGGGCGGGAGCGGGGCGCTACAGGTCGGCGAGCCGCTGGATGAGGGGCTCCCAGCCCTTCACCTCGGCGACGGGATCGTCGCTGTAGGGGGTGATCGTGACCGTCGTCACGCCCTCGGCGGCGAACTCGGCCATGCGGTCGAGGAAGCGCGCGCGCTCGTCCTTGGAGTCGAACGCGGGGCCGGTCCAGGCAACGGTCTTCTCGATGGCGTCGTAGTCGGTGCCCTCGGTCTCGCAGTGGCCGCGGAGAACGCTGAGCTTGTGCCGGATCTCCTCGACCTCGCTGCTGGTGAGGTTGCAGGCATCGGCGTAGCGGGCGACGAGGCGGAGGGTCTTGCGCTCGCCGCGACCGCCGATGAGAAGCTCGGGATGGGGCTGGCTGATGGCCCGGGGTACGTTCAGCGTCTCCGCGAGCTGGTAGTGCTTCCCGTCGAAGGGGCCGTTGTCGTCGCTCCACATCTGGAGGCAGATCTGGATGGCCTCCTCGAGCCGCTCGAAGCGTTCGCCGAGGGGCGGGAAGGGAACGCCGAGGCCGACGTGTTCCTGCTCGTTCCAGGCGGCGCCGATGCCGAGCCAGGCGCGCCCGCCGGAGAGCACGTCGAGCGTGCTGATCTGCTTGGCGAGCATGCCGGGATGGCGGTATGTGACGCCCGTGACAAGCAGGCCGAGGCGGATCGTCGAGGTGTGGCCGGCGACGAAGCCGAGGGCGGTGTAGCCCTCAAGCATGTCGAGCTCGAGCGCGCCGATCCACCCGATCTGGAAGAGGTGGTCCATGAAGGAGAGGCGGCTAAGGCCGACCGGTTCGGAGACGGCGCCGAGTTCGGCAAGGCGCGGCCCCATCTCCGTGGGCCCGCCCTGCCAGGTGAAGTTGGCGACGTGGATGCCGGCGCGCATGAAGCGCTAGGAGGCTCCGCGGCGCTCAAGTTCCCGAGGCATCCGCTCGGCGTCGGCGCTGAGCATCGGACCCTTCTGGTCGTCGGAGAGCGTGCCGGCGGCATCCGCGCCGAACTTGGCGGCGTCGAACAGGATCCACTGCTCGGGCACGACTTCGAGGACGACTCGCAGGGGCGAGTCGAGCGTCGCGACGAACGCGGCGGCGGCCTCGGGGTTGGTGGGGTTCAGCTTGGCGGCGAACGCGGGGTAGAACCAGTCCTTGGTCTCGCGGTCCTCGTGGATGATGCAGCGGCCCTTGGCGGTGGCGGCGCCGAAGGGGCCGGCGTAGCCCGGAGGCCCGGCGGCGCCACTGACGACGACGGAGACACGGGGGTCGCGGCGGACGGCGGAGATGCGGTGCCGGTGGGCGCCGGCGGTAATCCAGAAGCGCCCGTCCTTCCAGAGGAACGACATGATGACGCCGACGGGCCAGCCATCCTTGGTGCCCCAGTTGAAGGTGCACTCGCCGACCCCGTTCAGGAGGTCCTCGAGCTGCTGGTCATCCAGCGGGTAGATAGAGACGGTTTCGTGGTCGTCAACACCGGGCATAGTTGCCCTCCGATCGCACAGGCTATCGCCCGTTCGCATACTCGAAGCACCCGGCGGGCGAGCCGGCTAACACTGGCAGTTTGGCCCCGCTGGCGCAAGCACGAGGGGGAGGCTGGTGGTCGGTTGACGGACTGCATGGAAAGCCCGTGCTATGCTCCGGCGGAGGTTCTCGGTTCAGATCGTTCCCATGAGAGATTCCAAACTCACGCTCGATTGCCGCCGGTACCCAGCCAATGCCCCGGAGGCAAATGTATGACGTCGTTCGTCGATCGAACCCTGACCTGCTCCGACTGCAGCGCTCAGTTCACCTTTACGGTGGGCGAGCAGGAGTTCTACCAGTCCCGCGGATTCACCAATGAGCCGCGCCGCTGCCCCGAGTGCCGCCAGGCCCGCAAGGCCGCGCGCGGCGAGGGTGGCGGAGGCGGCGGTGGCGGAGGATACCGCAGCTACGACAGCAACCGTGAGATGTTCAGCGCCGTGTGTGCCGAGTGTGGCCGCGAAGCGCGTGTTCCCTTCCAGCCGCGTGGCGACCGCCCGGTCTACTGCAGCGACTGCTTCCGCTCGCGCGGACCGCAGCGCGGCGGTGGCGGTGGTGGTGGCGGCGGCCGCGACCGCAACTGGTAAGCCACTGACCCTTCCCCGGTTTCTTCCCCTGAGCGCGTAGCCGCCTGTTGGCTGCTCGCGCCCTCGGGGTGCGCTCAGCGCCTATACTCCGCGCAGCCCAGAGGAGGGCGGCGTGGAACCAGAGACGATTGAGCGGCTCCCCGAGATCCTGCGCGCGTACCTCACCGAGCGCATGCCCGAGGTACGCAACGTCTCGATCCACAACGTCTCCCGCTCGCCGGGGGGCAACTCGCGCTCGATGTGGTTCTTCGACGCGGACTGGGAGGGCGAAGCGCCGGTCTCCAGGCAGCTCATGTTCCGGGCGAACGAGAGCACCTGCTTCCGCGATGAGGAGGCGAGCCTGGAGAAGGAGTACCGCATCTTCCGGGCGCTCCAGGAAACGCCGATGCCCGTGCCGACCAACTACTGGTACGAGCGCGACCCCGCATGGGCGGGCGAGGATTTCGTCATCCGCGAGCGGGTGGAGGGCGACACCAACTTCCGCGACCTCTCCGCCGAGAGCCAGCGGGCCATCCTCGACCACTTCGTCCAGCTGCTGGCGATCCAGCACGGCCTGGACTGGGAGGCGATGGGGCTGGGGTTCCTGGGGGCGCCGCAAGACGGCCCCGAATGCGCGCGAATGGTCATCGAGCGCTGGGAGCGCGCGACGAAGCGGGAACTGCTCGAACCGCAGCCGGTGATGACCGCGACGATGGCCTGGCTGAAGCGGAATCTGCCCACGGAGGTGGACCGCATCGTGCTGGGGCAGGGGCAGGTGGGCCCGGGGCAGATCCTCTTCCGCGACGACCGGGTGGTGGCCTCCCTGGACTGGGAGTCGGGGTTCATCGGCGACCCGATGTCGGACCTGGCGTACCTGGATTTCATGGTGCGCCCGATGATCGGGGACGACGCGATGGAAGGGCTGATCACACGTTATGGAGAGCTGAGCGGGCTGCCCATCCGGCGCGACAACATGCGCTTCTACACGGTCTTCCAGTCGTACTGGGCCGTCTCGGCGTGCCTGGCGGCGGTGAACCGCTTCGCCACGGGGGAGATGCGGAAGACGCAGACGCTCGTGCTCGGCATGGCGGCGCCGCGCTCGTTCCTGCGACGGATGGAGCGCATCGTGCGCGAGGACGCGGCCTAGCCATGCGACCAACACCAGCGGAGATAGTCGAGGGGCTCGAGTACAACCTGCGGGCCGACCTGATGCCCGAGCTGGAATCGCCGTGGGCGAAACGCATCGCGGGGAACATGCTCTGGGCGCTGGAGCACCTGAAGCAGCGTCTAACCCAGGAGCACGCCCTAGCCGTGGAGGAGAACGCCGACCTGCGGGCGGTGCTCGCGAGCGCCGCCTCGGCGCGGAGCGGGAGTGCGACGCTGTCGGGCGCTCTCGACGGCATCGAACTGGCCCCCGGCGAGGCGCGGGAGTGGCCCGCGCCCGAGGAGCTGACGGACGAGAACGCGCGGCTGCGGACGGTGGTCGACACGATCGTGGAGGCGTTCCCGGCGGAACGGGACGCCGCCGCCGAGGAGCTCTGGCGGGAGATCCTGGGCTACATCGCGCGACAGACCGACCGCGACGGCACGCTGATCGAAGTGACGCCCAGCTGAGGGCGAGCGAACGAACCCAACCCGAGGAGGAGAGCCATGACCTACCCCGAGTACGAGAACATCATCGTGGAGCCCCTGGCCGAGGCTGAAGGCGTCGTGCGGGTGACCCTGAACCGGCCGCAGGCGCTGAACGCGCTCTCGGCGGACCTGCTGGACGAGTTCTTCGACTTCCTCGACCACTTCGAGGACGACCCGCAGGCGTACGTGCTGCTGCTGCGGGGCGCGGGGCGCTCGTTCTGCGCCGGCTACGACCTCGCATCGAGCCGCACGGTGGAGCCGGGCTCGCCGGGCGACATCCTGCAGGAGCAGAGCGTGGGCCGTTCAAGGCGGACGATGATCGACTCGGTCGACCGCTACCTGCGGCTGTTCAACACGCGCAAGCCGACGATCGCACAGGTACACGGACACTGCATCTCCGGCGGTACGGAGCTGATCTCGATGTTCGACTTCGTGATCTGCACGGAGACGGCGAAGTTCGGGCACATCGCCGGGCGGCACATGGGCACGCTGCGGACGCTCTCGCTGTGGCCGTGGACGGTCGGGTACCGGCGCGCGAAAGAGCTGTTCATGACGGGCGAGTTGATCGACGGAAAGACGGCGGATGAGTGGGGGTTGGTGAACAAGGCCGTGCCCGAGGAGGAATTGGAGGAGGCGACCCTGCACTTCGCGCGCAAGATCATGCGCATCCCGCTCGAGGTAAACATCCTGCACAAGCACTCGGTGAACCGCTGGATGGAGATCCAGGGGCTGCAGCCCGCGATCCACTCGGCGGCGGAGTTCGACGTGTACACGGCCTTCATCGACGGGCGCCCGGGCTTCCGCGAGCGCGTCGAGGCGGATGGCCTGCGGGAGGCGCTGAAGTGGCGCGACCGCGAGTGGCGGGGTACAGAGCTCTGGGACCACAACAAGGAGCCGGAGTCCTGACCTCCCCGTAGGATCACGGCATGGATGCGCTGCCAGAGGCAGACGAGAAGGCCGCGGTCGTGCGGACGATGTTCGACCGCATCGCCCCTTCCTACGACCGCATGAACCGGATCATCACGCTGGGTTTCGACCAGCGCTGGCGACGCTCACTCATCGATGCGGTCGCGGTCGGCAACGGCGACACGGTGCTCGACCTTGCCTGCGGTACCGGCGACTTCGCGCTGATGGCACGGGAGCGGGGGGCCCGGGTCGTAGGGCTCGACTTCGCGGGGGCGATGCTGGCCTCGGCCCGCGATCGCTGCCCTGATTCGATCGCGCTTGTGCGCGGGGACGCGCTGCGGCTCCCGCTCGCGAGCGGCAGCGTCTCGGTGGCGGTGTCGGGATTCGCCCTGCGCAACTTCGTCGCGATCCCGCCCGTGCTGGCGGAACTGGCGCGGGTGTTGCGTCCCGGGGGCAGGGTGGGCCTGCTGGAGGTCGACGAGCCGCGGTCGAGCGTCCTCCGACTGGGGCACGGGATCTACTTCCAACGGGTCGTGCCGGCGCTGGGGGCGCTGCTGAGCGACGGCAGCGCCTACCGCTACTTGCCGGCGTCGGCGGCGTACCTGCCCGACGGGGAGGGGCTGCGCGACATGCTGGAGGAGGCGGGATTCACGAGCATCGAGAAGCGCAGACAC
Source organism: Tepidiformaceae bacterium (assembly GCA_965214395.1). Lineage (GTDB taxonomy): Bacteria > Chloroflexota > Dehalococcoidia > Tepidiformales > Tepidiformaceae > UBA2991. The sequence goes on along the minus strand of OZ243954.1, from coordinate 1,532,232 downwards.
CTTGGCGGGGCGGCGCAGTCGATCACGGCGGTGCGGGCATGAGCGCCGAACGGGCGCTGCCCACACCCGGCAGCCTCGGCGCCTGGCTGGCGGCAGCACGACCGCCAACGCTGACGGCGGCAGTCGCGCCCGTGCTGGTGGGGACGGGCGCGGCCATCGGCAACGAGGTGTTCTCGCCGGGCCCGTTCGTGACAGCGCTCTTCGGGGCGCTCTGCCTGCAGATCGGGGCGAACTTCGCGAACGACGTGTTCGACTTCCTGCGGGGAGCGGACACGGGCGACCGGCTCGGTCCGCCGCGCGCCACGCAGATGGGCCTGCTCACGCCCACGCAGATGAAGGCCGGCATGTGGGCCGCCTTCCTCCTGGCATTCCTGGCGGGCATCTACCTGGTGGTGGTGGCGGGGTGGATCGTGGTTGTAATCGGACTGGCGAGCATCGTGGCTGGTTTGATCTACACGGGGGGGCCGTGGCCGATCGGGTACCGCGCGTTGGGCGACGTGTTCACGTTCGGGTTCTTCGGGATGGTGGCGGTCGTGGGGACGTATTTCGTGCAGGCGGAGGCGGCGCCGGGGGTGGTGTGGCTGGCGGCGGTGCCGGTCGGGTGCACGGTGACGGCGATCCTCGTGGCCAACAACCTGCGCGACATCGCGACCGATCGTGCCGCGGGCAAGACGACGCTGGCGGTGGTGCTGGGGGAGCGGGGAACGCGCGCGTGGTACCTGCTGCTGATGGTGACCGCCTACGGGGTCGCGATTGCGCTCTGGCCGGCGACGGGCGTCGAGCGGTGGGCACTGCTGGTGCTGGCGAGCCTGCCGTTCGCGGTGGCGCCGCTGCGGGCGGTGGCAGGCGGGACAGCGGGGCGGGCGCTGAATGCGACACTCGTGCAGACGGCGCGCCTGCACCTCACCTTCGGGGTGCTGCTGGCCCTGGCGCTGACGGACTGGCTGCCGGCCTAGCGGCCCAGTATCTCGTCGGCGTAGGTCGTCGAGATGTGGCCCTCGGCCTCAAGCTTCGCGTACTCCTCATCGCTGACCCCAAGGAGCTCGCGGTAGACGTAGTCGTTGTGTTCGCCGAGGAGGGCGGGCGGGGTGCGCAGGGTCACGTCGGAGCGGGAGAAGGTGAACGAGGGAGCGGGGAAGTCGGTGGCGGGGTAGTCCTCGGTCGCTTCAAGGCGGTGATAGGCGGGGGACTGGTTGGCGTGCGGGTCCTCGGTGACGTCCTTCGCGCTGAGCACGGGGCCGGCGGTGACGCCGGCTTCCTGGAGGTCTCGGAAGAGCTCCTCGCGGTCGCGGGCGGCGATCCAGGCGGCGAGCTCGGACTCGATGGCGTCCTCCGAGGCGCGGCGGCCCTCGGCCGTGGCAAGCTCGGGGGCCGTGGCCCAGGCAGGCCTCCCGAGGTAGTCGACGAGGGCGCCCCACTCGGCGTCGCTGCGACAGCTGAGGGCGAGCCACTGCTCCTCGCCACGGGCGGCGAAGACACCGTTGGGGACGAAGCCCTCGGTGCTGCGGTTCCCGATGGAGCCGGTGGCGCGGCCGTTCCAGGCGGCGTCGAGGGCGGCCTGGGGGAACATCGAGGCGGAGCACTCGGCCTGGGCGAGCTCGATCGTCTGGCCCTGGCCGGTGCGGCGCCGGTGGCGGAGGGCAGCGAGCATCGCCAGGCCGCCGTGCATCCCCACGAAGAAGTCGCCGGCAAAGGTCTGGACGTTGGTCTCGGGGGCGGAGTCGCGGTAACCCCGCAGGATGGTCGAGCCGGCCACGCCATCAATGTGCGCCCCGTAGCCGCGTCCCTCGACGTAGTCACCGGTGCGGCCGTAGGCGGGGAGGTGGAGGATGACGATGTCGGGGCGAGCGGCGCGGATGGCGTCGTCGTCGAGGCCGAGCTTCTCCAGCGTGCCGCGCGCCAGGTTCTCGGCGAGCACGTCGCTGATGGCGATGAGGCTCTTGACGATGGCCAACCCCTCGGGGCGGCGGCTATCGACGGTGAAGGAGCGCTTGTTGCGGATGACGTGGATGAAAGCGGGGCTGTTGTTCCAGGGGCGGGGGCCGGGGTCGTTGTCGGGGTGGCCGGCCATCCAGGCAGGGAGCATCTGCGCCACGGGGGCGGGGAGGACAGGGGCGGCGGCGCGGGTGGCGGGGTTCCAGACGTAGGGATTCTCGACCTTGATGCAGTCGGCGCCGAGGTCGGCGAGGTACATGGTGGCGGTCTGCCCGGCCCAGACGCAGGCGAAGTCGCAGACGCGGATACCTTCGAGGGGCAGGTAGGCGGTCATGCCACGGCCCCTGATCGCCGGAGTTCCGTGACGGCGGCTGCGTTGTAGCCGGCCTCTTCGAGGAGGGCGTCGGTGTCCTGTCCCAGCGTGGGGGCGGCACGGCGGATGGCCCAGGGCGTCTCGCTGAGCATGTAGGGCCGGCCGAGCATGGGGAACTTCCCGAGGGTCGCGTGCTCCACCTCGGTCCAGAGGCCGCGCTCGCGAAAGACGGGGTCTTCGTACAGGTCGGCGGCGGTGAAGAGGGGGGCGAGGATGGCGTGGGCGTTGCGGGCAGCCTCCCATATCTCGGCCCGGGTGCGCTCAGCCAGCCAGGGGTAGAGGGCGACGTCGACCTCTTCGCGGGCCTCCGGGGAGTTCATCCACTCGCGGTCGTTCCACTTCGGGTCCTTGAAGTCGGGGCGGTCGAGCATCTCGGCGAAACGGTGCCAGTACGGCCCGGCCGAGGCGGTCATCTCGACGTAGCCATCGGCGCAGGGGAAGACGCCGACCACGCCCGCCCCCGTCGAGGGGCCGGCGACCTCGGGACGGTCGTTGATCCGGCCGGAGAAGCGGTAGGCCATGATGGCCGAGCTGCGCCGGTCGACGCTGTTGAGCTGCACGTCGAAGAGAGAGACGTCGACACGCTGGGTGATGCCGTGGACCTCGGTCGCGTAAACCGCGCCGAGCGCGCCGATGGCGGCCATAGCGCCGCACTGGATGAGCGAGGCGGTACCGCCCATCTTGAGCGGTTCGCGGCCGACGGAGCCATGCGAGTACATCTCACCGCCCATCGCATAGAGCACGGTCTCGGAGAGGCCGTAGTCGCGGTAGGGGTCGTCCCAGCCGAAGTTCGTCAGGGAAAGGACGTTCACGTCCGCCATGCCGCGGAGGGCATCGGGTGTCAGGCCCAGGCGTTCGGCGACGGCGGGCGGGTAGCTGGTTACCGCGACATCGGCGAGGGGCAACAGGCTTGCGAGGGCCTCTCGACCGCCGTCCGACTTGAGGTCGAGGACGATCGACTCCTTATTCGTGTTGAGGAACTGGTAGGTGCCGCTGCGCTCGATGCCGGGTTCGTCGTTGAGCCAGGGGCCGAAGGCGCGGATGGGGTCGCCACCGGGGCGCTCGATCTTGATGACGCGGGCGCCGAGGTCGGCCAGGAGCTTCGTCGAGTAGGGCCCGGCAATGTGCGCAGTCAGGTCGAGGACGGTGATGCCGTCGAGGGCGGCGGGCGTGGCGGCATCGGTCGTCACGTCTTCGATTCCTCCTAGAGGATGCGGTAGTCGTGGGAGCGCCAGCCGGCCTCGTAGTAGGGCGAGACGGTGGCGCCGGGGGCGATGACGGCGTCGATGCGTTCGCGGTCCTCGTCGGTGATGACGACCCCGCCGGCGCCGAGGTTGTCCTCGAGCTGTTCGAGCGTGCGCGGGCCGATGATGGGGCTGGTCACACCTGGCTGCTGTTCGCACCAGGCGAGCGCGAGCTGCGAGAGGGTACAGCCCTTGTCGGCGGCGATCGGTTCGAGGCCCTCGATGACGTCGTAGACGCCGTCGGTGAGGCGGCGGCGCTGCTGCGCGTTCATGGCGTAGCGACCGTCCTCGGGCAAAGGCTCGCCCCGGCGGTAGCGCCCGGCGAGGAGCCCGCCTCCGAGCGGTCCCCAGGGGATGACGCCGATGCCGAAGGTCTGGGTCATGGGCAGGAGCTCGCGCTCGGCGCGACGGTCGAGGAGGTTGTAGGGAGGCTGCTCGCAGACGACGCGGTTGAGGCCGAACTCCTTCGCCGCCCAGAGGGACTCGACGATCTCCCAGGAAGCGAAGGTGCTGGTGCCGATGTAGCGCACCTTGCCGGCGCGGACGAGGTCGTCGAGGGCGCGCAGGGTTTCGTCGATGGGGATATCGGGCTGGGGCCGGTGGAGCTGGTAGAGGTCGAGGTAGTCGGTCTGGAGGCGGCGGAGGCTGGCCTCGCACTGCTCGATGATGTGGCGGCGGCTGTTGCCGCGCGCGTTCGGGTCCTCGGCGTCCATGGCGCCGTGCACCTTGGTGGCGAGCACGACCTGGTGGCGGCGACCGTTGCGCTTAAGGGCCTCGCCGGTGATCTCCTCGCTGCGCCCGAGCGCGTAGACGTTGGCGGTATCGAGGAAGTTGATGCCGGCGTCGAGAGCGCGGTCGATGATGGCGTAGGACTCCTCGGGCTCGGTGCGGCGTCCGAACATCATGCAGCCGAGGCACAGGCTGGATACCTGCACGCCGGTGCGACCGAGGTTCCTGAGCTCCATCGGCGGCATTCTACGTGTCCGTTCGGGGAGCGAGTACGGGGCTCTCGACGGTTGCGAGCGATCGGCGTACACACTGGGGAGAACCGACGCCGGGGAGGACGTGACATGGCAACACCGGACGAGCTGCGAGCGACGCTGGCCGAGGCCCGCGCGACGTTTCGCGAGGCCATCGAGGAAGCCGAGATGGGGTGGCGGCGAGGGCCGGGCGACGGTGCGTGGACCGCGCAGGAAGTGGCGGAGCACGTCATCCAGATCGAGGCGCGCATCACCACCATGGTGTGCGAGGCCTGCGGCTATCCCGGCATCAACGTAGGCGAGCCGGACTGCGCCTCCTCGATCGAAGCGGTCGACGAGTTCGACGCGGTCGTGAGCCGGTGCGACGCCAAGCTGCAGTACGTGACGCCAGAGGACCTGGAGAAGCCGCACGAGCACTTCGGGAACGTCGCGGCTATCTTCGAGATGAACGTGCAGCACCTCGCCGAGCACACGGCGCAGCTGCTGGGTGCGTCCTCGAGCTAGCGGTGGCGGCGCTCAGGCGCCGGCGTAGAGCCTGAACCCGAAGTCGTTGTAGCGCCGCTCCGGCGAGAGGCTGGCGCGCGCTGTCAGCCGGGTGAACTTGACCGAGTGGCGCCAGCTTCCGCCGCGGCTGACCTTGCGGGCTCGCTCGGCGGGCTCGCGATCGCCGGAACCGGGATGGGCGTAGGCATCGGCGTGATACCAGTCGAGGCACCACTCGTGCACGTTCTCGGCCATGCAGCGGAGGCCGTAGCCGTTGGCGCACTCGGGGGCGGGGGGATGGGGGCGGTCGGCGGCGGCGATGCGTTCGGCGGCGGGGTGACCCTGCCAGCGCTCGCCGGGCCAGGGCCAGCCGGCGCCCTCAAGGCCGCCGAGCGAAGCGTACTCGCGTTCCGCCTCGCCGGGGAGGCGGTAGGGGACGCCCGTCTGGGCGGCGAGCCACTCGCAGAACGCGACAGCATCGAACCAGTTCACGCCGACGACTGGCTGGTCCGGTGCGTTGAAGCGCTCGTCGTCCCAGAAGCGGGGCGGCTCGTGGCCGGTCGCGAGGAACGGCGCGAACTGCGCATTCGTCACCGGCGAGATGGCAACGCGGAAGGGGGCAATCTCGACGCGATGGACGGGCTGCTCGTCGGGGCGGCCGCTGTCGTTGCCCATCAGCAGCACGCCGCCGTCGAGGCTGACCATCTCGGGCAGGGAGAGGGCGTCCACGGTGCGATCTTACGGCGGACCCCGGGCAGGGTCGCTCTGGGGGCGCTACCCCGTGGGGAGCGCCCTCGATAGACTCCTGCGCCATGACTGATGCAATCGTGTGGCTGGACGAGTCCGGGGCGCCGGAGCGGCGTGTCGGGGGGAAGGGCGGCAGCCTGGCGCGGCTGTCGGGCCTGGGGTTCCCAGTTCCGCCGGGCTTCGTCGTGGCAGCGGAGGGGTATGAGGCCTTCGCCGCGGCTCACGACCTTGCGGCCGTGACCGCCCCGCTCGCCGACCTGGAGGCACGGACGCCGATGGCAGCCATCCGGGCGACGCTTGCGCCCGTGGCGGAGCGGCTCGACGCCGCGAGCCTGGGCGAGGGCGCGCGTGGCGCCATCGCCGAGGCAGTGACGGAGTTGCGGACGCGCTCGGGACCGCACGCGACCTTCGCTGTGCGATCGAGCAGCCTGAACGAGGACAGCGCCGGCAGCTCCTTCGCGGGGCTCTACGAGAGCTACCTGAACCTGCACACCGACGAGGAGGTCCTGGGGGCGGTGCTCGACAGCTACCGCTGCCTCTGGCAGGAACGGGCGGTGCAATACCGCACCTTCCGGGGCATCGAGCACGCGGGGGAGGCGATGGCGGTAGTCGTGATGCAGGTCGTACGAGCGCGCTCGAGCGGGGTGGCCTTCACGAAGAATCCGATGACGGGCGCGACGGACGAGGTTCTCATCAACGCGTCGTGGGGGCTGGGGGAGGCGGTCGTATCTGGTTATGTCACGCCCGATTCGTTCATCGTGGGGCCCGGTGGCGAGATGCGTGAGCGCGCCATCAGCGAGAAGCACGAGCAGGTCGTACTGACAGGCCACGGCACGGAGCGGACGGCCGTGCCTACCGAGCGCATGGCGGCTCCTTCGCTGAGCGACGAGGAGGTGCAGGAGGTCGTCGAGACGGCGCACGCGGTCCAGAGCGAGTACGGCAGCCCCATTGACATCGAGTTCGCCTACGACGACTTCGGCACGATGTTCCTGCTGCAGGCGCGTCCGATTACGACCTGACCAGCGCTTCGAGGTCCGCGCGCAGCTGCACAAGGTCTCCGGGCCCCAGCGTGGCCTCGGGCGCGCCGCCAAGGCGCGCGAACCAGCGCTGGCTCAGCTCCCGAACCGCAGGCTCGGCCGAGAGTTCCGCGCGCCGGTGACCAAGCAGAGCGGCAGGGCCACCGGCCTCCTCCACCTCCGCCTGGCCCGTGAGCACGTCGATGGCTTCCAGCAGGTGCGCCGCGAGGACGGCTTCGGCGCCGCGCGCGTGGGCGACGCTCGACGCAGTTGTGAGGATATCGAGGAAGCGGACGGCGTCCTCGGCTTCGCCGGGCGGCATCGCGGCTACGCGGGGCCCTGGAGGACTTCCAGCTGGCGGGCGTGGTCGAGGGAGTGGACGCGGAGGGTGAGGAGCCACTCGCGCCAGTTGAGGTCACCGAGGAAGGGGTGAAGCCACACGATCTCGGCGTCCGGGTCAGCGTTGCCTTCGCGCACGGCACTGATGGCGCCGGCGATGACCCCGGCGTGAGTGGCGAGGACGTCCTCGCGAGTCTGGGGGACGGCGGGGATCTCGTCGGGCACGACACCCTCGGAGACCACGCCGCGGACGCGGGTGGCCGTGCCGTGGTTCACCTCGGCGACGTGGCGGATGCACTCGAGGGGGCTCCACTCCTGGCCTTCCTGGCGCACCTCAAGGAGGTCGTCGGGCACGGCGCGGGCGGCGGCTTCAAGCTCGGCGACAGCGGCCTCGACGCGCTGCGCCATCTGCTCCGGCGTCCACTCGGCCGCCTTCCTGCGGACGTAGCTGAGGATGACCTCGGTTGCGCCTTCGGGGATGGTCACGGGCGTCCTCCTGGGCGGTGTCACGCTTGCGGGTTGCGGGGGCGATCCTAGCGCATCCCCCGCGGGAGGGGTCTCCGACTCGCCCGCTGGGAGGTTCCCCGTAGAATCCGGTCCATGGTCAGCATCATCCGTCCGGGCGAACGCGACGCAGGCACGGCGCAGACGACGGGCATGCGTCGCGAGGCGGGCATCTCGGGCGCTCTTACGGGCTCCGAGGGGCTGTGGATGGGCGTGGGGCGCAACGACCCCGGCGGCTGCTCGGACGTGCATCACCACGGCGAGAGCGAGTCGGGCATCTTCGTGATCGAGGGGCGCATGCGCTTCCGCTGGGGCGACGCGCTCGAACACGTGGCCGACGCGGGTCCGGGCGACTTCATCTTCGTGCCGCCGCACGAGATCCACGCCGAGGAGAACCTCGACAGCGAAAACGAAGCGGTATTCCTGCTGGCGCGGACGACGATGGAAGCGATCGTCGTCAACGTGCCCGACCCGAGGGGGACATAGCAACATGGCGCTGCTTGCGATGAAAGTGACGCTCGTGGACGGAAGCGAAGTGGTTGTGAAGGCGGATTCGCGAGTCGACACGGTGGACGAAGACGGGAACCGGATCATCCGGCTGATGAAGAACGGGGAGAGCATCCAGGTCTTCAAACAGAGCGACGTACAGGAGCCGATCCAGGGCCTCACCCACGATCTTTAAGGCCGGCACCAGCAGCAGCTGACGACAAGCCTGCGCCGCGAGGGGCGCCGATGGCGGCTGTCGCCCGGTCGTCAGGCGCTGTCGGGGCGGTAGCCGCCGAAGATGGCGCTGCCGAGGCGCTTCCAGAAGCAGTCGACGTGCTCGAAGCCGGCGTCGCGCAGCCAGCCGAGGTGGCTATCGAGCGGCTCCAGGTGGGAGTGGTGGCGAGGGAGTTCGGCGGGTTGCGGAGGCTCGTCGCGGGTCTCCTGCTCCCCCTGCTGGATTTCGCGGTAGCGCGCCTCAATGACATCGTCGGGGGCATGGACGAGGTCGAGGTTGAGGAAAGCGCCACCGGGCGCCAGGCAGGCCAACACCGCGCCGTAGAGGCGCTTGAGCCCCGCCTCCGGGAGGTGGTGGATGGCAGCCGATGAGATGACCGCATCGAAGGGACCGTCGAGGTCGGCGGGGAGGGCGCCCTCGCCGAAGTCCCAGGCGACGTAGCGGTAGCGACCATCGAAGCGGGCCAGCCGCTCGCTCCCGACCCGCATCATCTCCTCGGAGGCATCGACAAGTACGGCGGAGGCGTTCGGGAAGACGGTCAGGAAGACCTGCGCCTCCGCTCCGTAGCCGGCGCCGAGGTCGAGGATGCGGAGGGATTCCTCGCCATCGCGACCAAGGAGCTGGGTCATCAGCTCGAACTGGGGGGCGCGCTCCTGGGCACGCGCATCCATGCGGGCGACGAAATCGCGCACGCGGGCGGGCTCGCGCCAGTGCTGGCCGGTATCGCCGTGCCCATGCCCGTGCTGGTGAGCCGCCTTCTCGGTCAACTCGGCGTCCTATGCACCGCGGAGGCGCGGGTCGAGCACGTCACGAAGGGCATCGCCGAAGATATTGAAGGCGAGCACCGTGAGCGTGAGCGCACCACCGCCCATGGCGACGAGGATGGGCTCGGAGCCGAAGAACTGGCGACCGTTGTTCACCATGGCGCCCCAGCTCGGGCCTGGAGGCGCGAGCCCGAGGAAAGCCAGGGTCGCCTCGGCGAGGATGGCGCCGCCGATCGTTGTTGAAAAGATGATGATGATGGGGGCGAACACGTTGGGGAAGACGTGGCGGAAGATTATGCGGGGCGGGCGAGCGCCCATTACGCGCGCCGCCTCGACGTAGACATCGTTGCGGACGGCGAGCGTGGCGGATCTCACCACGCGCGAGACACCGAAGATATTCAAGAACGATAAGGCGATGATCGTCCTGGGTAAGGTGGCTTCCCCCGTCTGCAAAAGCAGCAGCAGGAAGAGCAGGGGCGGGAAGGCGATGAATGCATCGACGAGGCGCTGGGTGACGAGGTCGACTACACCCCCGAAGTAGCCGGAAACGACACCGAGGATGGCGCCGAAGATCGTCGCGATGGCGGCAGCGCCGAATCCGAGCAACATCGAGCGGCGCGCCCCGTGCAGGACTCGGGTGAACAGATCGCGATTGAGGTGATCGGTGCCCAGGAGGTGATCCCAGGACGGGTTCTCGAGGGTGAGGAAGGTGTAGGCCTCCCAGTGATCCGGATCGTCCGAGGAGAGGTCATAGTTCGGGTTGTCGACGCGGAACACCTCGTCCTTGTCGTAGGGAGCGATCCACGGCCCAATGATGCCAAGCACCAGGATGATGGTCGCTATGACAAGGGCGACAGCTCCCACGGTCTTGTTCGCGAAGAAGCGTCCCAGGGCAACAAGCGCCCTCATCGGGGGTGATGGGTCGTCGGGGGGCGTGAAGCCGCCCAGGCGATCGTCGGCAACTTGGGTTGCTGCTTCGCTCATGCATCAGCTCCCGCAACGGTGACTCGCGGATCGATGAGGAAGTAGCTGAGGTCCACCGCGAGGTTGACGAAGACGACGGCGCCCACGAGTAGCAACGTGAAGGTCTGCGTCACGGGAATGTCGCGGATGCGGATGGCCGTCAGGATCTCGTTGCCCATGCCGGGGATGGCGAACATTGACTCAAGGACGACATTGCCGGCCACGAGGGCTGCGACGAGGAATCCGAAGATGGTGACCACGGGGATGAGCGCGTTCCGCAGGACGTGGCGAGCAATGATGATGCTGCCGGCGAGGCCCTTGGCGCGCGCCGTTCGCACGTAGTCCTGGCGCAGCACCTCCAGCATTCCAGAGCGCAGGAAGCGCATGAGAATGGCGCCGACCGCGAGCCCTCCGGCCAAGGCGGGAACGAGGAAGAGCTGGAAACTGGCCCAGGGATCGTCCCAGATGAGTTGCTGGGAGGTGACGCCGATCGTGAGCACGTCGTACTTGACGGCGTAGGCGGATGCGATTGCCGCCGTGAGGAAGGCGGGCGCAGCCAGGAAAAAGATCGCGAAGACGCGTAAGGCCGCATCAAGGACGCCGTCGGGGCGGATGGCGGAGAGCACGCCAACAGGTAAGGCGAGGAGCACCGCGATGATGAGCGACATGATGCCAAGCTGGAGCGTATAGGGGAGGGCATCGCCGGCGACGCTGTAGGAGGGCTCGTTGTACTGGAAGGACTCCTGGGAGCGGCCGCGCAGGATATCCCACCAGAAGCGGGCGTACTGCTCGTAAAGGGGCTTGTCCGTGCCCAGCTTCGCGCGGAGGTCGGCGAGCTGCTGTTCGCGCTGCTCCTCGGAACGGGCCGCCTGGGCAAAGAACTGGTTCGCGAGCTGCTGTTCGGCGTAGTCGCCGGGAAGGACGCGCAGAACAAAGAACACGAAGGTCAGGACAATCCAAATCGTGACCAGCGCGAGGAGGAAGCGGCGGATGACGTACTCGGTCATGGAGGAGGAACCTCGCTCCGAGATACTCCGGCGCCTCCCCCGCACGTATGCGGAGGAGGCGCCGGGAAGATGTTCACCGCGTCAGGCGGGGCGCTGTTTCCCCTGGAAGGTAGGATCGTTCTGGTCGATCCAGAGTTCCTGACTGATGGTCGTGCCGTACGTGATGAAGAACGGCCCCTTGCGGTGCAAGTAGGGCCACTTCACCCAGCTGGTGAGGCCTCCAACCATCTGCAGGTGCCCGGAGCCAGCGTCCGTGAGGGCGAAGCGCTGGGCGTCCTTGATGATCTCCTGAGCTCGCTCGTTGTCGAACTCCTCGAACATCGCGTTGATGTACCCCTCCATGGTCGGAGTGGTGTACTTCCAGAAGTTGATGGTCCCGCGACCGCCATCCTCCGGATGCGCCGAGTAGACCTGCGCGAAGCGGGTGCGCGGGTCGGGGCTGTTCCACTGGTCCCAGCCACCGAGGTAGCCGACCGAGGCCTGACCCGAGTTGTTGTACTCGAGCAGGGAGGTGACGGGGATCGCCTGGGCGCTCCACTTCTCGGTGTCGAGGCCGCGGTTGAGCATCGCCGGGAACCACTCAAGCAGGGGCACGTACTGCGGGAAGTCCACGGTCGTGACGCGGAAGTCGACATCCTCGTGGTTCTCGGCATCGGCCTGCTCCCAGAGGGCGCGGGCATCGGCGATGTCCTGGTCCTTGGGCTGGCGGTAGCCGGGCGCCTGCGAGAGCTCCTCCTGGGAGAGGGCCCACGCGGAGAACGGCCAGTTGACCGCCGGGTTCGGCCGCCCAAGACCCTGGAAGTGCTGCTGCGCAACCTCCGCCCGGTCCGTCGCGAGGAACATCGCCATACGGATGCGCTCGTCGGAGAGCGCGCGGTTGGTGGTGTAGTTGTAGGCGAACTCGAGGTTGTTGTTCGGGTCGCCAACACGGAAGGCCTCGGCGTCCGGATTGTTCGCCGCAATCTCCTCCATCACCGCCTTGTCGCGGGATGAAAGCTCGTCGATCTGCTTCTGCTCGAAGGCGAGACGCTGCGGGTTGATGTCGCCGCCGAGGTTCACGAAGAAAAGCTCGTCGACCATGCCTGGGATGGTCCCGTCCTTGCGCAGGAAGTAGTCATCGTTGCGCACGCCGTGGGCGCGCTCCTGCAGCTCGAACTCGTCGAAGATGAAGGGGCCAGTGCCGAGCACGTTGTCGGCGCTGAACACACCGAACTCGTTGTCGTCCTCAAGCTTCTCGCCGATCTCCGGGTAGAGCATGCCGTTGAACTCATCCGTCATGTCACCCAGCCAGGTGACCTGGGGCGAGGACATGGAGACGGTGAAGTTGGTGCCGTCGACGTAATCGACGTTCTCGATGTTCTTGTAGATGAGCGGATGGCGGAAGAACGTCGTGTCGTCCGTGCCATCGGCGCGCTTGCTGCTGCGCTGGCGCTCGATGTTCCAGCGGACGTCGTCCATGGTGAGGGCGCGGCCGTTGGCCGGCGGCTTGTTGTGGTAGTTCACATCGTCGCGGATCGTGAACAGGTAGGTGACCTCATCCGGCTGCTCGGGCAGGCCCCGCGCGATCTCGCCGGAGATCACGAAGTTGTCCATGTCCGTGAACTTGAGGAGGTTGTTGTAGGCGTTGCCGGCGGTGTAGGCGATCCCGCGGTAGAGCTCACGGTGGAGGTCGAGCGTCGTACCGCTGATGCCCGTGTACTGGCTGAAGAAGCTGCCATCGGTGGGGCCCATCTGGGCTGTCGGGGCCTCGGTTGCCTCGGCTTCGGCCTCGGCGGCGGCGGCCTGTGTTGCTTCGGCTTCCGCCTCGGCGGCTGCGGCCTCGGTTGCCGCTGCTTCGGTGGCAGCGACCTGGGTGGCGGCGGCCTGGGTGGGGGCCGGGGCGTCGTCGTCATCGTCGTCGCCGCAGCCCACAGCTACGAGCGCGCCGGCGCCGACGGCGCCTGCTGCTGATGCCTTGAGGACTGTTCGGCGGCTAAAACGCCTTCGTGTCCAATAGTTTTCGCGCATGCACTTCCCTCCACCGCAGTCGCGGCGTGCGATGCGCGGGAGCATACGGAATGCGTGATCAGGGAGTCAATGCGCGCGCAACCCGAGGGCGGGCTCCGTTCGGCAGTCGGTGGACTGTCGCGGGCACGCGCCCGCGCACGGCAAGTGTGGGCGTGGAAGGGCAACCCTCCGAGACACTCCGGCGCCTCCCCCGGACGTATGCGGAGGAGGCGCCGGGAAGATGTTCACCGCGTCAGGCGGGGCGCTGCTTCCCCTGGAAGGTGGGGTGCGACTGGTCGATCCAGAGTTCCTGACTGATGGTCGTGCCGTAGGTGATGAAGAACGGCCCCTTGCGGTGCAAGTAGGGCCACTTCACCCAACTGGTGAGGCCTCCAACCATCTGCAGGTGCCCGGAGCCAGCGTCCGTGAGAGCGAAGCGCTGGGCGTCCTTCATGATCTCCTGGGCCCGCTCGTTGTCGAACTCCTCGAACATCGCTGTGATGTACCCCTCCATGGTCGGAGTGGTGTATTTCCAGAAGCTGATGGTCCCGCGACCGCCATCCTCGGGGTGGGCCGAGTAGACCTGCGCGAAGCGGGTGCGCGGGTCGGGGCTGTTCCACTGGTCCCAGCCACCGAGGTAGCCGACCGAGGCCTGACCGGAGTTGTTGTACTCGAGCAGGGAGGTGCCGGGGATCGCCTGTGCGTTCCACTTCTCGGTGTCGAGCGTCCGATTCAGCATCGCCGGGAACCACTCGAGCAGGGGCGCGTACTGGGGGACGTCTACGGTGGTCACGCGGAAGTCGACATCCTCGTGGCCCTCCGCGTCGGCCTGCTCCCAGAGGGCGCGGGCATCGGCGATGTCCTGGTCCTTGGGCTGGCGGTAGCCGGGCGCCTGCGAGAGCTCCTCCTGCGAGAGGGCCCACGCCGTGAACGGCCAGTTGACCGCCGGGTTCGGCCGCCCAAGACCCTGGAAGTGCTGCTGCGCAACCTCCGCACGGTCCGTCGCGAGGAACATCGCCGTGCGAATGCGCTCGTCGGAGAGGGCGCGGTTGGTGGTGTAGTTGTAGGCGAACTCGAGGTTGTTGTTCGGGTCGCCGACACGGAAGGCCTCGGCGTCCGGATTGTTCGCCGCGATCTCCTCCATCACCGCCTTGTCACGGGATGAAAGCTCGTCGATCTGCTTCTGCTCGAAGGCGAGACGCTGCGGGTTGATGTCGCCGCCGAGGTTCACGAAGAAGAGCTCGTCGACCATGCCCGGGATGGTCCCGTCCTTGCGCAGGAAGTAGTCATCGTTGCGCACGCCGTGCGCGCGCTCCTGCAGCTCGAACTCGTCGAAGATGAAGGGACCGGTGCCGAGCACATTGTCGGCGTTGAAGACGCCGAACTCATTGTCGTCCTCGAGCTTCTCGCCGATCTCCGGGTAGAGCATGCTGTTGAACTCGTCCGTCATGTCCCCCAGCCAGGTGACCTGGGGCGAGGACATGGAGACCGTGAAATTCGTGCCGTCAACGTAGTCGACGTTCTCGATGTTCTTGTAGATGAGCGGGTGCCGGAAGAACGTCGTGTCCTCCGTACCGTCGGCGCGCTGGCTGGTGCGCTGGCGTTCGATGTTCCAGCGGACGTCGTCCATGGTGAGGGCGCGACCGTTGGCCGGCGGCTTGTTGTGGTAGTTCACGTCGTCGCGGATCGTGAACAGGTAGGTGACCTCATCGGGCTGCTCGGGCAGGCCCCGCGCGATCTCGCCAGAGATCACGAAGTTGTCCATGTCGGTGAACTTGAGGAGGTTGTTGTAGGCGTTGCCGGCGGTGTAGGCGATGCCACGGTAGAGCTCGCGGTGGAGGTCGAGTGTGGTGCCGCCGATCCCGGTGTACTGGCTGAAGAAGCTGCCGTCGGTGGGGCCCATCCCGGCTGCGGCGGCTTCGGTTGCCTCGGCTTCGGCCTCGGCGGCGGCCTGCGTCGCTTCGGCTTCCGCCTCGGCGGCTGCGGCCTCGGTTGCCGCAGCTTCGGTGGCGGCGGCCTGGGTGGCGGCGGCCTGGGTAGCGGCCGGAGGGGCATCGTCGTCATCGTCGTCGTCGCCGCAGCCCACGGCTACAAGCGCGCCGGCGCCGACGGCGCCGGCGGCCGATGCCTTGAGCACTGCTCGGCGGCTAAAGCGCCTTCGTGTCCAATAGTTCTCACGCATGGCTTCCCCTCCAACCAATAGCAGCGTCCGATCCGCTGAGAATAGAGATGCGCGATCCGCAAGTCAATGACAAAACACCTTGTTCATCATGATGCAGGCGTATGGGCCTGCCCGACCCCAGGTCGCATCTTTACCCGCAGAAACTGGCAACGGGCGGCCCCGCGGCCTAGGCTTGAAGGCGAAGGCAGGAGGGACCGCATGCGCGAGCAGCCCAGCGAGAAGTCGACGAAGAAGATGTGGAACTACGCGGAGAAATTCGCGAACAAGTCGGGCACGCACCTGCACCCCGACCGCGCGATCACGGAGGCGGTGGTGCTGGGGCTGGCGGACAACGTCGACAAATTCGGGCGGCCGATCTGTCCCTGCAACTTCTATCCGGAAAAGGACGAGGACGGGAACTGGCCGGAGGGGCTCTACCTCCCGCGCGAGGAGGAGGCGAAGCGTCGCGACTGGATCTGCGCCTGCGACGAGATGCAGAAGTTCAAGTACTGCCACTGCCTGCTGTTCGTGAACGACGAGGGGCTCCCTATCACGGAGCACCTGCCCGAAGACCACGAGGGCCGCGAGATCTATGGCCTCGTGGAGGATCCCACGCCAGACAAGGGACGGGCCCTGGGGCGGGTGCTCGAGGACCGCTAGCCGCCCCGGTAGCCGGTCACCGGGTCGTAGACACGAATGCCATCGAATCGACGGAAGTCGATGTCGTGTGTCCAGATGGTCGAGACGCCGTGTTGGCGCATCAGGGCAACAAGGTGGGCATCGTGGGCGAGGCCGCCATGCGCGTCATGCCGCAGCACCACCTCACGGAGGACCGACCACCCATCAGCGCCGTCGCTTGCGAAGCTGACATGATCGAGGGCGAGCAACTGATCGATGCTGCCCAGGGCCTGGGGGACGGAGACCGGGCGTGACAGGAGCGAGCGGTGCGTGACGTTGCGCAGGTAGGCAAGCAGGGCTGGCGCGAAGAGTACGACCCGCTCGGAGCCACTCCACGCGCCCGCCAGCGCCGAACGTGAAGCCTCGTGCTCGGGAGCGTCTGCGTTCGTCTCGTAGATGAGAATGTTGGCGTCGATCGTGAACGTCACGCCGACTGCGGCTCCTGCCGGTCCTGGCTCTCGCGGTGGCCGGAGCCAAGAGCACGGTCAATCTCCTCCTGGAGGAGGAACTCCTTGACCGCCGCCCAGTCGCTCAGGTCGACACCAGCCGGCCCCATCGTCCCGAGATTCCAGGCGGGCCGTTGGACGAACTCAGCGTCCTTCGGCTTCTGCGCTTCCTTCTTCAAGCCGGACGCGATCAGGTAGGTCGCGGCCTCGCCGAGGCTGAGACGCTTTTCGGCGGCGTACTCGGCCAGCTGCCGGTGGATGTCGAGGTCGATGTTGAGCGTGGTTCTCGGCATGATGCAGTGATGCTACCAGAAGGCGCATCACCGCATCACACGCGCGAAGAGCGGCGCGTCAGGCGGCGCCAGCGGCGGCGACAGCCTTCTCCGCGGCCTCGCCGAGGCTCTCGGCGCGGATGACATCGAGGCCGGCCTCGGCCAGCAGCTGTTCCCCCTCGGCCAGGTTGGTGCCGACGAGACGCATCACGACGGGCACGTCGAGGCCGAGTTCCTTCTCGGCGTCGATGACGCCCTGGGCGATGATGTCGACGCGGGCCATGCCGCCAAAGATGTTGACGAGGATGGCCTTCACGGAGGGGTCCTCGCTGATGACGCGAATGGCATTCACGACGCGGGCGGGGTCGTTCACGGTGCCGATGTCGAGGAAGTTGGCGGGCTCGCCGCCGGCGAACTTGATCGTGTCCATGGTGGCCATGGCGAGGCCGGCGCCGTTGACGATGCAGCCGATGTTGCCGTCGAGCTTGATGAAGTTGGCGACACCCAGCTCGTCGGCGAGCACTTCGAGGCGGTCCTCTTCGTCCTTGTCGCGGAGTTCGGCCAGGTCCGCGTGGCGATAGAGGGCGTTGTCATCGACGGTGAACTTGGCATCGAGGGCGAGGACGCGGCCCTCCTCGGTGACGACGAGGGGGTTAATCTCGGCGAGGCTGGCGTCGCTATCGACGGCCGCCTGGTAGAGGCTGCCGACGAGCTTGTTGAGGGCGGCCGCCTGCTCACCGGCGAGCCCGAGACGGGCGGCGAGGGTGCGTCCGATGTAGGGCTCATAGCCGGAAGCGGCGTTGACGGGGAGGCGGACGATGGCGTCGGGGTCGTTGGCGGCGACGACTTCGATCTCCTGGCCGCCCTCGGTGGAGGCCATGATGAGGGGGGCGGCCTGGGCGCCGTCGATGATGATGGCGAGGTAGAACTCGCTGGCGATGGCCGACTGCTCCTCGACGAGGACGTTCTTGACGAGCTTGCCCTCGGGGCCGGTCTGGATGGAGACGAGGTGCCTGCCGAGGATGTTGGCGGCTTCCTGTTCCGCCTCCGCGGCGGTGCTCGCGAGGCGCACGCCGCCAACACGATCGCCGAGGACCTGGCCCTCGTTGTTGGCCGGGTCCGTGGTGAGGCGCTCGTACATGGCGGCTGTCTCGCCCTCGGAGACGAGGCGGCCCTTGCCGCGCCCACCGGCGTGGATCTGGGCCTTGACGACGACCTTGCCGCCGAGTTCCTCGGCGATGGCCCGGGCCTCGGGGGGGGTGGCGGCAACGCGGCCACCGGGTACTTCGACGCCGTACTTCGCGAAGAGCGCCTTCGCCTGGTATTCGTGAACCTTCATCGTTCCTCCGGGGCGGCCGCGAGCGCCACTCGGGGCGGGCCGTATCCCCCGGGGCAGCCTACCGGCGACCGGTCACACGGGAAACTCCGGGGAAGGGGAGTCGCTCAGGCGATGTGGTCCGGCTCCCGGGCGGCGTTCATGCCGGCGATGTAGCCGAAGGTCATGCCGGGGCCGAGGGTGCCGCCGGCGCCTCCGTAGACCATGGCCGTGACGCCCGCCATGGCGTTCCCCACGGCGTAGAGGCCGGGGATAACTCCGCCCCGGGCGCGCAGCACCTGCGCCTGCGCGTTCGTCTTCGGGCCGCCCTTGGTGCCGAGGGCGCCGGATTCGATCAGGGCGGCGTAGAAGGGGGGCGTTTCGATGGGCCCGAGGGTGGTGAAGGGGGGCTCCTGGCTGCGGTCGCCGTTGTAGCTGTCGTAGGCGCTGACGCCGCGCTGGAAGTCGGGATCCTCGCCCCTGACGGCGCCCTCGTTGAAGCGCGCGACCGTCTCCTCGAGCCCGGCGGCATCGATGTCGATCTCGTCGGCGAGTTCTGCGAGGGTACCGGCACGACGGATCCAGTCGGGGGCATCGGGGCCGACGGGGTGGCGAGCGATGGGGGCCTGGTAGCGGCTATCGACGATCAGCCAGGCGGGGAGATTGATGAATTCGAAGGTGTTGGGGTCGAACGTGTGGAAGGCATGGCCGACGGCGTTGTAGTTGGCAGCCTCGTTCATGAAGCGCTTGCCGTAGCGGTTGACGATGATCGAGCGGGGCCAGGTGCGCTCGGCGAGGATGAGGCGGGCGAAGGTTCGTCCGCGCATCTCGTCGCCGGGGACGTGAATGCCGGGAATCCACCAGGCCTCGGACATGTTGCCGAGGGCGGCGCCGGCGTCCATCGCCATCAGGAGGCCATCGCCCTCGTTCTCGGGGGAGGAGGTGGGGGCGGTCATGGGGCCGCGCAGGAAGGCCTTGACGAGGTCCTCGTTCCACTCGAAGCCACCGGAGGCGATGACGACGGCCTTGCGCGCCTTCACGAAGTAGTCCTGGCCGTCGCGCTCGGCGCGGACGCCGACGACGGCGTCGCTGTCGTCGAGGATGAGCTCGCGGGCCCGGGTAGCGGTGTGCACGGGGATCTCACGATCGAGGCAGCCCTTGATCAGGGACCCGGCGAGGGCCTGGCCGGTCGAGCGCATGTCGCGGGCGCGGCGCGCTTCCAGCACCTCCTGCGGGATGGCCTCGACCTGGCCGGTATCGATCTCCAGCATCGTCGCGGGGAAGAAGACGGCGTCGGGCTGGTGGTTGATGCGCTCGGCCCAGGAGCCAAGCTCCTCGAAGGGGAAGAGGTCGTTATCGAGCGAGCGGCCGCCCTCGGGCTTTCCCCCGGGATTCTCGGGGTGGTAGTCGGGGTAGCCCTCGAAGACGTGCAGGGAGACGGGGGTGTTGTCCTCCATGTAGCGCAGCATGTCGGGACCGGTATCGACGAGGGTCTCAACGAGCTCGTCATCCATCATGCCGAGGGAGAGGGAGTTGAGGTAGGCGAGGGCGTCCTCGCGGGAGTCCTCGAAGCCGGCCTCGGCCATGTGGTGGTTGTTGGGAACCCAGAGGACGCCGCCGGAGAGGGCGGTCGTGCCGCCGACCACGTCGGCGCGCTCCAGCACGGCAACTTCCGCGCCGTTGTCGGCAGCGAGGATGGCGGTGGTTGTGGCGCTCGCGCCAGAGCCAAGCACGGCCACCTCGACTTCCATGTCCCAACGTTCGGGAAGCGCCATCGTTTCCTCCTCGTGACTCGCGCCTGCAACCGGCGCGCGACCGACCTCCGGTCGCGATGGCGGCATCCTACGCCGGTCGCGTGCGGGCTAGAGGGAGCAGGTGGTGGCGGCGACGGCCGTGCCTTCGAGGTAGGCGAAGAGGTTGCAGCCGGAGCCGGTCAGGGAACTCTGTGGCCCGTCCTCTCCGTAGAGGCGGAAGCGGGGAGCGTGGTTGACGAGGGCGAACCAGAAGGCGTTGTGGCCGGGAAGACGTTCGAGCTGCTCGCCGGAGGGCCCGACGAGGGCGCCCTCGGTGGCGGTCCACCGGTCGCCGGCGGCGGTGGTGGCGACGCCGCTGTCGACGTCGTAGGCCACGAAGCGTTGGTTGCCGGCGGCGTAGGCGCGTCCGCCGCTGCGGTCGGGGGTGGAGAAAACGACAACGGGGTCGCCGCCGATTTCGTCCTGGAGGAAGTCCTCGGCGCCGAGCAGGAGGATGGGATAGCCGACGACCTCGCCGTTGAGGCGAACGGCGTAGACGCTGTCCTTCACGGCGAGCGGGCCGCTGCGGTCGGGGACGGGGAACATGAGGCCGGAGCTGGCGAAGTAGCGAGCATAGGCCACGCCCTCGCCGTAGTCGCGGGCGTGGCCGGTGTCGATGTCGAGCACGAGCGTATCGGGGTGCTCGGCAAACCACTCGTCCCAGGTGGTGTGGACAACGGGGAGGACATCGAGCTGGATACCGCTGCCCACGAGGTCGCCCCAGACGGGTTCGCCGGTGAACTGTTCCCAGAGGGTGTTGGTGGTGCGGTCGTACATGAGCTTGTTGGAGCGGTAGAGGAGGCCGCTGGTGCCGAAGCGGTAGACCTCGTCCCCGACACGGCCGTCGTAGAGGATGGCGCTGCCACAGAGCGTGCAGTAGGCGAGGGAGACGGGGACGCCGCCGACGGTGTCGTTGACCATCTCGTGCCAGTCGATGATGCGGCGGGGGTAGGCGCGGGCGTCGCCGTTGATCTCGACGCCGATGACGCGGTCCTTCGGCCCTATCCAGTCGGAGGCCTCTTCGGGCGTGATGAAGTTCGGGATCTCGAGGGGCGGGATGCCGTCGACGCGGACGCCTCCCCAGAAGATCTCCTGGGCGGAGAGGGTGCGGGGCTTGTCGGGGTCGAGGAAGGCGCCCATGTCCTCCTGGATGCCCTCGATGAGGCGGTGCTTGAACTCCACGTAGAGGGCGGTCTCGTCCTCTGGCGTGCGGAGGCCAAGCTCCTCGGTGAGGGGGAAGATGGGGTAGGGGTGCTCGGGACGCAGCTCTGTGAGGAGGTTGTAGACGAAGGCGCTGTAGGGCACGGGCACGGCGGCGAGGTCGACGAGGTAGGGCAGCCACTTGCCGTCCGGGTCGGCCATCGCACGGAGGATGTCGCGGGTTGTATCCGAGGTGCCGGGGAAAAGGACGTAGCGGTTCCAGAAGTCGATCTCGGTCCAGTAGATGAGGCTGAGGACGTGCTCTTCGGTAAGGTCCTCGGGGGCGAGGGTGGGTTCGAGCCGGGGGGTGGCGGTGTCCTGGGAGGCGGAGACGGTTGTCGCGGTCGCCTGGGGGGAGGCGGTCGGGGTGGCGTCGGAGGTGGTCGCGGGGGCGGGGGCGGGGGCGGAATCAGGAGGCGGTGACTCGTCCTCGCCCGCTCCGCCACAGGCTACGAACACCACCGCGAGGCAGGCGAGCACGGCAACGAGACGCAGGGGCATGGCGACAGTGTAGGGCCCGTGCGGGGATGGCTCGCTTACGGGGGCCTAACCGCTTACCCGAGTAAGCGGGCCGACTGGCCCGGTGGAGGGCAAGCATCTATCCTTATCGCCATTGATTGAGACCACCTGTCACTAATCGCTTTCACGCCCGGAGTACCCATGCTTTCGACTGCTTCCTCCCCCCTCACCGCCCGGATCGGCGGGCCACTCCTGGCGGCTGCCTTGGTCGCCATCTCCCTGATCGGCGGCCTGCTCGTCCTGGAGGCCCCACAGGTGGCCTCGGCCGAGCATCCGGAGTGCGAGGTCACCGACCTCGGGACTCTGGGCGGCGAGACCCAGGAGCTTGAGGCAACCGGCCGCTGGACGACGGAGGATTGCGACTCCGAGTTCCGTCCGAACAGCGACGCCCACTCGTACAGCTTCCAGGTCGCGGAGGGCGGACGCATCCGGATCGACCTGCTGTCGAGCGAAGCAGACTCGTACCTCTACCTGCTGACGGCCACCGGCGAGCGCATCACGGACGATGACGACGGCGCTACAGGACGGGACGCGCGCATCGAGCGTGACATGCAGCCCGGCGCCTACCGCATCGAGGCAACCACCGTCGGAGGACGCGCGCGGGGCCCCGCGGACTTCTCCCTCTCCATTGGTTACGTGGAGGGCTGCGAAACGACCCACCTCGGCACGCTGACGGCAGGAGCCGACCTGACTGCGACCGGCATCTGGACGCCGGAAACCTGCGGCTCACGGATCGTGGCAACGCACCCGGCCTACAGCTACTCGTTCATGCTGCCGGCCAGTGGACGCGTGCGGATCGACCTCACGTCGGAGCACGGCGATCCCGTGCTCTCCCTGGCGTCACCCACGTTGGGCGTGATCGGAGCGAACGACGACGGTGGCGCATGGGTCAACGCACGGATCGAGGACTACCTGCCCGCCGGCATCTACGTGATCGAGGCGACCACCTATCTCCAGCGCGACCTGCAACCCCTGGTGGCCGAATTTGAACTGACCATTCACCTGGTCGACGAACTGGCAGCGCAGGGCAACTTCCTCCTGAAGGTTGAGGAGACCCTTGCGCCGGATGTCGTCATCGCCGGCGAGCCCTTCGCGGTCGACTTCCGTGTCGGCAACGTCGGCGGGGGCGCGCTACCCGAGGACTCGTTCGTCATCATGTACGCGCGGGGGCCGCGGGCCTACGGGGAACTGCCGGAAATCCCGGCTTCGGAAACG
This sequence comes from Tepidiformaceae bacterium, assembly GCA_965214395.1. Taxonomy (GTDB): domain Bacteria; phylum Chloroflexota; class Dehalococcoidia; order Tepidiformales; family Tepidiformaceae; genus UBA2991. Next base: position 1,509,571 of record OZ243954.1, on the reverse strand, counting down.
CTCTGGCAGGCCGGGGCCGGTTACCACTCGAGCCTGGAGACGGCCAGCGCAACCAGCACGGCGATTCCGGCTGTGCGACCCATGGAGATTGCACTCCCGCGGCCGGGCCCCTCGTGGGTATTCGTCGCCGCCATCGCCTTCCAGGTCGTCGAGGGGGAGGGCCGATTCGACAACGAAATCTCGTTCCACGGCATCTGGCGGAACCTGAGAGTGGTGACCGGCCCGACCTACGGCCCTGTCACCGTCTCGGTCGACGGCGCCGACTACGGGGTCGAAGCGTCGGCCGATGAGGATGGCCTCGTAACGACCACGGTGACAGCCGTTGCCGGCGACGAGGCAGAGGTCGAAGCGCTCGCAGAGGCGAAGGCAACCTACACCGCAGCGGTTGCTGCAACGGTGCTGGACGGGCTATTCGACCGGCCAGGCTTGGCCGGTCTGTCGGCTGCGGATGAGGCGGCCGAGATCGACATCCCGAATGCGTCCTCGAGCACGCTGCTGAAGCTCTTCGCGGAGCAGTACCTGGAGGCAATCGCCCTGTTCGGCCTGGACGACGTTCTGGCCAGTGGCGAGGTCATCAATCCGCTCGATGTGCAGGCACTCGTGCTGCATGTGGCCGACAAGGCCGCGCGGCAGTACGGGGCGCTATCCGCCTCCTGGAGCGCTCTCCAGGAAGGCGTCGAGGGGGGCGCAGGATTGGCCTTCAACGACGCGTTCGCGCTCCAGGCGGGGCTGGCTTACGCGGAACGCCTGCTCGCGCCCATTGCGGCGGCAGGCTCCATCGCAACGCAAGCCGGCCCCGGGGACATGATGCCCGGGGATGAATACGACGCACTGGCGCAGCAGGCATCGTGCCGGGCGGCCTCGCTGGGCGACGCTTTCACCGCAGCGGGGATCGAAGACGTCGAGCAACTGCTTGCGCTCGATGTCGAGCTTCGAGCGAACCTGCCCGTGTTCGGGCTCGGGAGCGACGCGGCGCTCTGCGCGATAGCAGGCGTTGACGCAGCGAACGCGGCCTTCCTGGCGCGCCTGGGGATCGTGGAATCGGAGTTGGTCGCGCTGAACGCCCCCGATCCCGGCCCCGAGCCGGTCGTCGAGGAGGAACCGGAGCAGCCGGCGCCACACCGGCTGCGAGTCATCGCCAACCTGCGGGGGGACGGTCGTGTCGAGCACGGCGTGGAGATCGGCGGCATGCACATCCTGCCTCCCGGCCGCCTGTTGCCCGCCGACGCACCCGCCGGCCAGTGGTACGCCAGCGGCGACGTCGAAGTCGACGGGAGCGTGATCGGCGTGGTCCGTGCGCGACGGCTGGCCGACGGTCGCCTGGAGCTGGGCTTCCGCGACGCGAACGGGCAGGCAATCGAGTCGGAAATCCGGTTCGTGGCCGACCCGCCGGCCGGCATTTTCGTGCGGAGCAGCGTGATCGAAGTCACGCCGCCTCCCGCCGTCTCCGAGGACGAGGGGGCTTCCGAGTAGGGACTCCGGTTGCGAGCTTAGGCGCCCGTGATGGCGCCTAGCTCGCGCCAGGGCCGGGCGCGCCGAGCCTCCCAGTGGGCCTTCCAGTCGTCGCACACGCCCTGGCCACCGTGCCAGTAGTCGACCTCGAGGCAGACCTTGCCGTCGCGGAACTCGAGGCGCGACGCGCCCTCTGCGGTGCCCCAGCGACCGGCGTTTTCCTTGGCGTCCTCGGGAATCTGGCCGTAGGCCATCCACAACACAACCACGCCGCTATCGGCCACGTAGAGCTCCTCGGGGAGCACCTTCAGGGTGGGGGCGGCCTTCGCCCAGAACTCGCGGACGGCATCGTGACCGCGCATGGGTTCGGCATGGCCCACGATGTCGCGCATGACGATGTCCTCGGTCATGAACTGGAGGGGCGCATCGACGTGTCCCCCGCTCCAGCCTTCCTCGAAGAGCTTGCGTGCGATCTCGACCTCGGCCTGTCCAACCATGAGCGGCATCCTCCGTGCGTGGCCGGGATGGTAGCGGAAACGGCGGCGCTGCGGTGTACGATCGCGCCATGGCAGAGACGATGACGCCCGAAGAGGCGCGCAGCTACCTGAACTACCTGCTCACGCTGGGCATCCGGCGGGAGCAGGCGTTCGCGCCGCTGGCGGCCGCCTTCATCCGCGAGAACGACCTGGATGCGCTGGGGCTGTTGCCGGACGAACAGGTGAGCCTGCTGCTGGCGGCAGCGCAGTCGTTCGCGCCGGAGCCGCGACGCTACAGCGCCAAGCTGGAGTTCCTGCAGCGGGCGCAGGCGTTGCTGCCGCGCACGCGCCTCGCGGGCACTACGGTCGAGGGGCAGGTGGGGCAGGAACTGCGGAAGACAGCGCACGAGCTCGACCGCTACCACGAGGCCGTGCGGGTGAACCGCTCCACCACGGACGAGCGCGAGCACATCATCATCGAGAGCATGGCGCCCGAGTACTTCACGGACATCGCCCAGAAGCGGGCGGCGGGGCACTACCAGGAGCGCTACCACCTGACGCCGGAGGCGCGGCGGGCGCAGAACTACACGGGCCCGGCGCAGCAATTCGAGCCGGAGAACGCGGCCATTCACAAGGAGTTCGAGGGCGCCTGCGGGCCGTTCATGAACGCACGCACGCACGCGTTCCACGTGCTCCTGCCGTTCGACCTGAAGCTGAGCCGCACGCCCCAGGATCCGCTGGAGACGGGCGTGCGCATCTTCTACGGCAAGCCGGGCTACTCGTTCCCGCTGCGCTACCAGATGGGCCAGCTCACGAGCGACCGCGACGGCACGGTGGTGGGCGTTCCCGTGGACGACCCGAACCTCGTGTACGTGTCGGCCTCGCGGGTGAAGGAGCCGGAGTTCCGCTACGACGGTGCGGCGCCGGGGAACGCGCCCCCGGAGCTCGGCTTCCCCCTGACGGTGCTCCAGCATCTCGGCAGCCTCGGGCACTACGTGCAGGTGAGCTGCAACCTGAAGGTCTGGTTCGACGCCTCGAAGGTGGCGGTGCTCATCCAGGGGGCGCCGGAGTTGCTGGACCTCGGGCTGACGGGGGCGAGCGGCCTGATGACGCGCACCTACGGGCTCGGGACGACCGAGGAGTACGAGCGCAGCGGCGGGGAGCCGTGGCAGGAAGGGCTCAGCTACAACTACGTGAACCTGCACCTGGCGCTGCGGCCCGGGGTTGAGTCGGCGGTGATCCCGTACAACACGCCGATCTTCACGCTGTACCCGGTGCTGAGCCGCCAGGCGGTCGCGTTCGAGGACGCAGCGGAGGCGGGTGAGCGCATCGCGAAAGGGATGGGGGAGGGCGCGGGCTAGCGGTTACCCAGCCGCCGCAGGAGCCAGTCGCGCGCAACGGAGGCCTGCGCCTGCTGGAAGGCACGCAGGGTGGGGAGGCCGGGCGGGGGTGGTCGCGATCCCCACTCCGTGAAGGCGCCCGCCAGCGCGGCGACGACGGCGGTGACAGCTTCGGGGTCGGCGCCGCGGTAGGCGGGATGGGCGGCGACGATCTCCTCGGGCGGGGGGCCGCCCTGCATGGTCACGCTGGGGGCCATGACGACGACATCCACCCAGGCGGCGCCGACGCAGGCGTGGGGCCAGTCGAGGAACCAGACGCGGTCGGGCGTAAGGAGGATGTTGTCGGAGCGGATATCGAGGTGGAGGAGGGTGTGGCCCTCGACCGCCTCGGGTACGTCGACTTCGAGGTTGGCGAGCCGGTGGAGGTTGTTCTGGAACCAGGGAGCGAGGCTGCGATGCCGCTGGCCTCCCTCCTCGCGCAGGGTCCGCCACCCATGACTGGGGAAGGTGTCGGAGGCGCTGGGGGCCACGCCGGGCGGCAGGGGGCAGGGGGTAAGGCCTTCGGCCAGTCGCACCAGTGCTTCCAGGACGCGCTCAAGCTCCTGCAGGTCCCAGGGCTGCTGCGGGTGCTCGCCCTCGATGTCCTCGAAGGCGAGCACCACCCAGCCACCCTCCCCCTCGTCGTGCGACCAGACAAGGCTCGGGGCGGGCACATCGGCGGGCATGCCGGAGATGATGCGGAGCTCGCTGCGATGGATGCCGGCGCTATGGGGGTTGAGGTCGGAGCCGACCGCCTTCACGAACACGCGGCGGCCGTCGGCGAGCAGGAGGCGAGCAGCCACGCCTGGCGAGAAACCGGAGGGCTGCGTGACGGCCTCGCGGGCTGGGCTTCCGGCCCAGGCCTCGAAGGCGTCGCGGAGACGCTGCGGGGCCTGCTCCCAGTGGAGACGGGAACCCTGGGGCGCGGGGGGTTGAATGGCGGCCATCGTGTACGCCCCTAAGGCCAGGCGACCCAGGTGTTGGGCGAGGCGGTGAGGCTCCCGAGGATCTCGCGGGGGGCGCCGTTGAGCGCCTCGAATGCGCGCTCCTGGGGCAGCGCGTTGGTCGCGAGTTGCTTCAATCCTTCGACGCGCTTCTGCCACTCGACGCGCGGCTGGTTCGCTTCCAGGTAGCGTCCGGGGACGCGCTGTCCGAGAAGGAGCACGTCGTAGGCGAAGTCGCCGAACACCTCCTCGGGCTTGAAGAACTGCGACTGGCGGTAGGTGAGCGGCGTGCGTTCGCGGAAGAGGTCGACGCGCTCCTGGGCGCCGCCGATGTCGACGGCGTTCCGGCAGGCCTGCCAGAAGGGCGTCTCGAGCTTCTTGTTGAAGCGGTAGTGAACGGCGAGGAACCAGCGGACGTCGTCCCAGTGGGCGTTGAGGGTGCGGTTGACGATGCCGCGGATGGCGGTGTCCTTCTTCGAGCGGGGGAAGTTCAGGACGAGCTGGTTGATCTCGAGGATGATCATGTGGAGTCCGGTCGATTCGAGCGGCTCGACGAAGCCGTAGGAGTTGCCGATGGCGACGACGTTGCCCTTCCAGAAGTGCTCGCGGCGGCCCGTCTTGAAGCGGATCACGCGGTGCTCGCCCATGCCGGGGTTCTTCGAACGCATCTCCTCGGCGGCCTCGTCGTCGGAGAGGAACTGGGAGGAGAAGACGTAGCCGCGGTGGTCGTCCTCGACGGAGGGGGTGTTCCAGCACCAGCCAGCCTCCATCGTTTCGGCGGTGGTGAAGGGCTTGATGTGGCCGCCGTGGGGTACGTTGGCGACGATGGCGCGGTCGCAGAAGAGGCTGCCCTCATAGCTGTGGAAGGGCGAGCCGAGCGTCTCGCCGATGATCTCAGCGCGGAAACCGGTGCAGTCGACGTAGAGGTCGAAGCGGCGCTCCTCGCCGTCCTCGGTGACGATGTGGTCGAGGCTCTCGCCGTCCTCAGCCGGGACGAAGGAGTCGACGGACAGCTCAAGGCGCTCCACGCCGTCGCGCACGGCCTCCTCGCGCAGGTAGGCCACGAACCGGCCGTTATCGAGGTGGTAGGCGAAGGGGATGCGGTCGATGAGGGAGGTGAGCTGCCCCCCTTCGCCGGTGAGGATGGGGGCGCGCTCGTTGGAGATGAGCATCGAGCCAAGGGAGTACTCGTTGAAGTCGCCGCCGTAGTAGACGGAGTCGAGGACGGGACCGGGGTGGAAGGCGTAGTTGAAGTAGTAGTCGCCAGGCTGGCCCCACTCGAATTTGACCCCGAACTTCCAGGTGGGCTGCACCTTGCGATAGAGCTCGTGGACATCGCGTTCGAGGTAGGCGTGGAGGAACTTGACCATGATCGGGGTGGTGCCCTCGCCCACACCGATGATGGGGATGGTGGGCGACTCGATGAGGGTCACGCGCAGGTGGGGGAGCTTCTTGCGGAGGGCGAGCGCGGTCAGGTAGCCGGCAGTGCCACCGCCGATGATGCCGACCGTCTTGTACTCGCCCGATGGCTGCGTCACGGAGCTATCGTGCCACGGATGGGGTTGGGAGGGGCGAGGGGCAGGTTGTTGGTCAGCCAGCGAAAGGATTGAGAACCTGGATGTCATCGTAGCGCTGGCCGTGGCTGAGATCTTCGGAGTAGAGCGTGTCGCACCCGGCGGCCTGGGCGGCGGCGAGGATTGCGCCGTCCCAATACGACACGCCGTAGCGCCGGCTGATGGCTACCGCGGCGTGGAACAGATCGAGCGTGAGCGGCTGAATGTAGAGCCCCAGAATGGGCTGGAGGAAGCGGAGGGCGTCGTCGTGCGTCAGTCTCGGGACACGGGTCGGGCGTGTCGCCTGATAGTAGAACTCCTGCAGCACCCGAACCGAGACTACAAGGTCGGCCTCCTTCAAGAGGCTGAGGGCGCGAGCGCGTTTCCCTGGATCCTCGGGCGAGGCACCTGCCGCATACAGCAGGACATTCGTGTCAACGAAGCGCACTACGGTCGTAGAGTTCGTCGCGGGAGAGGTTGTCGGACATGCGCAGCCCCACGCCCCGAGCATCGAAGTCTGCGATCACTTCATCCAGGAGCCTGATCCTGCGCTCACGCTCCGTCTCCACGGGCCCGGGTGCGGCCCTCTTCGAACTCGATAGACTCCTGAGATAGTCGCGAACAAGCGCGGATACCGACGTATCCAGCTCCGCCGCGCGAATGCGCGCGAGCCGGTGGGTCTCGTCATCAACGGAGACGGTGATGTTCCGCATGGCTGGCCCCTCCTGTGTATCACAGGATATGTGACTGGGGGACCGGCCCGCAATGCTCAGGCGCGTATCGATGCACCTACCCTCACCCCCCTTTGCGGCGAACCGGTAAGATGCGCGCTCGCTGGGAGGCGCACCGAACCATGGAACTTGGAACTGGCAAGACGGCGGTCGTGACTGGTGGGGGAAGCGGCATCGGCGAGGCGCTGTGCCGGGCGTTCGCAGCGGAGGGGATGTCGGTCGTGGTGTCCGATATCGATCTGGGCGCCGCCGAGGGCGTGGCGAACACGATCAACGACACGGGCGGGAGCGCGATCGCGGTCCGCACGGATGTCGCCGACCGGGTTTCGGTTAAGGAACTCGCGGACGCGGCCTTCGAGGCGTTCGGCGGGGTGCACGTGCTGTGCAACAACGCGGGCGTCGTGGCCTTCCGCTCGGCCGCCGAGATGAGCGACTCGGACTGGGACTGGGTGATGGGCGTGAATCTGGACGGCGTGATCAACGGGGTGACGCAGTTCCTGCCGCGCATCATCGAGCAGGGTGGCGAAGCGCACATCGTGAACACATCGTCGAGTGCGGGCCTGTTCGCGCCTCCGGGGATGGCCTCGTACGTGGCCTCGAAACAGGCGGTGGTAGGGCTGTCCGAGCACCTGAGCCACGACCTGGAGGCCGTGAACGTGGGCGTGTCGGTGCTGTGCCCAGGCGGCGTGGCGACCAAGATCGTGGAGGCGGGCCGGAACCGCCCAGACGAGCACGGCGGGCCCGAGGACGTGCCCGACTTCGCCGAGCCCATCCGGCAGGGGATCGCGCAGGGCATGCCGCCCGCCGACGTTGCGGCGCGTGTGGTCGACGCCGTCCGCAACAACCACCTCTACATCGTGACGCACGAGGACACGAAGCCGGGGGTCGAGGCGCGCATCGAGGGCATTCGCGCCTGCTACGCCCTGAACGGGTAGGGGCGGGGCCCCGCAGTCCTGCACGTCCCAGCTGACGCCCCCGCCCTCTGGGCCAATTACTTGATTGCCAAGTAATTGGGCTCCCGATAGAGTCCCCGGGCTATGTCACGCGAGCTGCTGCCTGCCGAGAGCGCCGTCCTTGCGTTGCTGCGGACCCGGCCGATGTACGGCTACGAGATGGCTCGCTACTTCGAGGGCGAGGACCTGCGGGAGGTCTGCCCGATCGAGCAGGGCTCGCTCTACACCTACCTGCGCAACCTCGAGGGGCGGGCGCTGGTCATGTGGCGGGAGGAGCGGGAGGGGCTGCGCCCACCGCGCAAGCGGTTCGCGCTGACGCCCGAGGGCGAGGCGGTGGTGGACCAGTGGCTGCGGGAGCCGGTCGAGCGGTTGCGGGAGGTGCGGTTCGAGCTACTGGTGAAGCTGTACGTCCTGCACCTCGTTGACGCCGGCGCCGAGGCCGCCCTGGTGCGCGATCAGCTGCACGTGTGCGAGGCCTACCGCGATCGCGCCGTCGAACGGGTCGCGCGAACGGGGGACGGCTTCTCGCGGCTGGTGGCGCAGTCGAAGCTCTCCGCCGCGGAAGCCACGGTCGCGTGGCTGCGGGACCACCTCGCGACGCTCCCTGCTCCCGCGGCCACACCGTGAGCCTGCGGGCCCTGGGGGCGGCGGGGATCGCGGCCGCCGCGCTGTCGCTGGCCGCGTGCGGCGGTGACGGCGAGCGCCGAGAGACCATCACTGTGTTTGCAGCAGCCTCGCTCACCGACGCGTTCGGGGAACTGGCTGATGCCTTCGAGGCGCGGAATCCAAGGGTCACGGTGCGGGTGTCATTCGCGGGGTCGGCGACGCTGCGAACGCAGGTGCTGGAGGGCGCGCCCGCCGACGTGTTCGCGAGCGCCAGTCCCGACGAGGTCGAGGCGCTTGAGGCAGCCGGGCTCGTGGTCGAGGCGCAGGGCCTTGCGACCAATACGTTGGTCGTGGCGGTCGCGGAGGAGACGGGGCAAGAGGTCGGCGCCTTCGAAGACCTCGCCGGCCCGGGCCTTCGGCTGGTGCTCGCTGCGGCGGAGGTGCCGGCGGGGCGGTATGCGCGCGAGTCGCTGGCGCTGGCGGATGCGGACGGCGGCTACGGGCCGGGTTTCGCCGCGCGGGTACTGGCGAACGTCCACAGCAACGAGGCGAACGTGCGCGCGACGCTCGCGAAGGTCGAGCTGGGGGAGGCGGACGCGGCCATCGTCTACGCGAGCGATCTTGCCGGGGACGCGCCCGACGGCGTGCGCGCGGTCTCGATCCCCGAGCAGTTCCAGGTGGCGGCGGAGTACCGCATCGCGCTCCTCTCGGAGGGCGAGACTGCGCGGGCGTTCGTGGCCTTCGTCACCTCCCCCGAGGGGGAGGCAGTGCTTGCCCGCCACGGATTCTCACCGGTCGGGGTGACGCCGTGACGGCCCTGCGGGCGCGGGCGCCCTACGCAGGGGTGGGGCTGCTCATCGCGGTGTTCGCGGTGTTCTTCCTGCTGCCCTTCGCGGGGCTGCTGGAGCGCGGGCTGGGGGATAGCGGCGCCTGGGAGGCGATCACGAGCGATACGGCGCTCGATGCGCTCGTGCTGTCGCTGTGGACCTCGGGGATATCCCTCGTTATCGCGATCGTGGCGGGGACGCCCGTCGCCTACTGGCTCACCCATGCGCGCTTCCCCGGGAAGGGGGCGGTCGAGGCGCTCATCGACCTGCCAATCGTGCTGCCGCCGACGATTGCGGGCGTGGCGCTACTGACGGCGTTTGGGCGGAAGGGGTTGCTGGGAGGGCCGCTCGACGACTGGTTCGGGGTGACGCTGGGGTTCAGCACGGTGGCGGTCATCATGGCCCAGCTGTTCGTGGGAGCGCCGTTCTACGTGCGGGCGGCGCGGGCGGGGTTCGCGAGCGTCGACGCCCAGTACGAGCGGGTGGCGCACACGCTGGGGGCGTCGCGGCTGCGGGCATTCGCACGGATCGTGCTGCCGCTGAGCTGGCCGTCGCTGGCGGCGGGGGCGGCGCTCTGCTGGGCGCGGGCGCTGGGGGAGCTGGGCGCGACGCTGATCTTCGCGGGGAACCTGCAGGGCGAAACGCAGACGATGCCGCTCGCCATCCTGAGCGCCTTCGAGAGCGCGGACGGGCTGACCGCCGCGGTTGCGCTGGCCATCCTGCTGCTGGCGGTGGCGCTGGTCGCGCTGGCGGCCTTCTGGCTGCTCTCGACGCGGGGGCGGGGGACGGCATGACGCTCGACTTCGCGGCGCGCACGCAGCTCGGCGACTTCTCGTACGACGCCCGCTTCGAGGCGGGGAACGAGATCGTAGTGCTGTTCGGACACTCGGGGGCGGGGAAGAGCCTGACCTTGCAGCTCACCGCGGGGCTGCTGCGGCCGGCGGAGGGGCGCATCGCGATCGGGGGGGAGGCGGTGTTCGACTCGGCCACGGGCCTCGACCTGCCCCCTCAGCGGCGGCGGCTCGGCTACGTCGTGCAGGACCTGGCGCTGTTCCCGCACATGACCGTGGCGGAGAACGTCGCCTTCGGGATGATGGGGGCGGGACGGGAGGAGCGCCTCAGGGAACTGCTCGACGTGATGCACCTGGGCGAGTACCGCGACCGAAGGCCACGTTCGCTGAGCGGGGGGCAGCAGCAGCGGGCGGCGCTGGCGCGAGCGCTCGCGCGCGACGCGAACCTGCTTCTGCTGGATGAGCCGTTCAGCGCGCTGGACGAGTCGCTGCGGGTAGAGCTGCGGCGGGAACTGATCCGGCTGCGGAGCGAGCTCGACCTGAGCGTCATCTTCGTGACCCACGACCTGCGCGAGGCGCACCTGGTAGCGGACAGGGTGGCCGTGTTCGATGCGGGACGGCTGCTGCAGTTCGACGGCCGCGAGCGTGTCTTCCGGCAGCCCGCAAACCGGCGCGTGGCGGAGTTGACGGGCGTGGCCAATATCCTGCAGGGCCGGGTGGCGGCCACGCGAGAGGGGAGCCTGACCATCGAGTCCGGGAGGGAGCAGCTGCGGGCGCGCGTTCCCAACGGGTGGCAGCCCGGGGAGGGGGAGGCGGTCGATGTCGCAATCCGGGCGGAACGGGTCAACCTACGGCGTCTGGACGCAGACGACCCCGGGCAGCCGAACCTCGTGCGCGGGACGATCCGCGAGGAGCTGGCGTACGGGGCGACGCACACGTTGCGTTTCGAGTCGGCGCTGGGGGAGCCGGTCGAGGTCGAGATCGCGGCGCGGCCCTACGAGGTGCTGGGGGTAGCGGGGCAGAGGTCGTGGACGCTGGAGCTACCGCCGGAGGACCTTCATGTGATGCCGGTCTCGTCGGAGTCGGAGTCGGAGTCCGGGCCTCCCAGGGCTTCGGCGACGACGGCGTAGACGGGGTCGGAGCGGCCGGGGTTGGGGCTGAGATCGAAGGCGCGGGCCTTCTCGAAGGCTTTCGAGAGCTCGAAGTAGAGGGCCACGAGGTTGGCGCGCTGCCCGTCGCCGAAGAGCTGCCAGATGCGGACGGCCTTCGTGGGGAACATGCGGTTCGAGAAGGTGATGGCAAGAGGCGCGCCCGGCTTGAGCACGCGGCCCACCTCGGCGAAGACCTCGACGGGGCGGGTGAGGTACTGCACGGAGACGCTCACGACGGCCCCATCGAACTCGTCCGTGTCGTAGGGGAGGGTGGGGTCCTGGTTGAGGTCGTGGACCGTGCGGCGCGTGAGGACGGGGTTCTGGTCGAGCTCGATCTGGTTCAGACCGAGGCCGGTCACGCCTCCGTAGGTCACGCCTGCGGGGAGGTGGGAGACCCAGCTCGACATGAGGTCGAGGATGTGGCCGCCGGCGGGGAGGGTTTCGCCGTAGAACTGGCCGAGGGCGGCAATGGCCGCGTCGTCGATGTGGTTGACGAGGCGCGGCTGGACGTAGAAGGACGAGTCATCGGACTCGTCGACGCGGCGGAAGTGCTCCGGCAGGAGCGGGTTGTCGTCCTGCGGCTCAGCTGACAGGGGCGCCGGCTCCCTGCTCGACGATGACCGCTTCGTAGAACTTCGCCTGAGGATGGCCCTCGAGCACACCCTTGGCGGGACCGGACTGCTCGTGGGCGCGGCGGAAGTGATCGGACTGGGCCCAGTTGAGGAAGTCCTGGCGAGACTCCCAGATGGTGTGGGAGATGTAGTCGCCGGGGTCGTCGCCCTTGAGCAGGGAGAACTGGACGAACCCGTCGAGATCCTTGAGATAGCTCTCGCGTCCCTTCCAGACGTCCTCGAAGTCCTCTCCGCGGTCGGGGTTAACGGTGAAGTGGTTCATGGCGATGAACATGGGCGCGCTCCGTTCGTGGTGGTTCCGTTTGTGATGGCTCCATTGTAGCGGGCGCGGTCCTTCGCGAAGGGAAGGGCCGGGCAACCCGTGGACCCGTATCATGCGCGAGATGGTGAAACTCGCGGCGAACCTGAACTTCCTCTTCACCGAGGTCCACTTCCTCGACCGCTTCGCGCTGGCGAAGCAGCACGGCTTCGAGGCGGTGGAGTACCCCATCCCCTACGACTACCCCGAGGAGGCGCTGGCCGAACGCCTGCGCGACCACGGGCTGACGCAGGCGCTCATCAACCTGCCGGCGGGGGACTGGGCGGCGGGTGAGCGGGGTCTCGCCTGCCACCCGGGGCGGACGGAGGAGTTCCGCGAGGGCGTCGCGACGGCGATTCGCTACGCGCAGGCGCTCGACTGCCCGCGGGCGAACTGCCTCGCCGGTATCCCGCCGGAGGGCGCCTCGACGGAGGAAGCAGTCGATGCACTGCTCGAGAACCTGGCGTATGCCGGCCGGGCGTTCCGCGAGGCCGGCCTGCAACTGCTGACCGAGCCGATCAACACACGCGACATCCCCGGCTTCTTCCTGAACACGAGCGCACAGGGGCTGGCGGTCATCGAGGAGATCGGGGACGGGCTGGTGGGGCTGCAGTACGACGCGTACCACATGCAGATCATGGAGGGCGACCTCGCGCGCACGGTCGAGGAGAACCTGGAGGTCATCGGGCACATCCAGATCGCGGACAACCCGGGGCGCCACGAGCCGGGCACGGGCGAGGTGAACTATGGGTTCTTCCTGGGCCACCTGGACGCCATCGGCTACGAGGGGTGGGTGGGGTGCGAATACGCTCCCGCCAGCACGACCGAGGCGGGGCTGGGGTGGCTCAGTGATTATGTACAGCAAGGATAGGGCGAAAGCATGACACGAATCGCATTCATCGGGGTGGGGATCATGGGCCGGCCGATGGCCACGCACCTGCAGGCCGCGGGACACGAGCTGTTCCTGGTACGGCACGTCTCGCCGCTGCCGGAGGAGTTGCTGGCGGGAGGCGCCGTCGAGTGCGCCACCGCTGCGGAAGCGTCCTCACGCAGCGAAGTCGTCATCACGATGGTGCCGGACACGCCGGACGTGGAGGAGGTCCTGTTCGGCGCAGGGGGTGTGGCGGAAGGGCTGCAGGCGGGGACGGCGGTCGTCGACATGAGCTCGATCTCGCCGATCGAGACGAAAGAGTTCGCCGAGCGCATCGCGGAGAAGGGCTGCGACTACCTGGATGCGCCCGTGTCCGGGGGCGAGGTGGGGGCGAAGGCAGCAGGTCTCACGATCATGTGCGGGGGCAGCGGGGAGACATTCGAGCGCGTGCGCCCGCTGCTGGAGCTGATGGGCGCGAACATCACGCTCGTCGGCGACATCGGCGCTGGGCAGACCTGCAAGGTGGCGAACCAGATCATCGTGGCGCTCACGATCGAGGCGGTGGGCGAGGCGCTGTTGTTCGCCTCGAAGGCAGGGGTCGACCCGGGGCGCGTGCGCGAGGCGCTGATGGGCGGCTTCGCGGGGTCGCGCATCCTCGAGGTGCACGGCCAGCGCATGATCGAGCGGACTTTCGACCCGGGATTCCGGATCGCGCTGCACCAGAAAGACCTCGGCCTCGCCCTCCAGGGGGCGCGAGCGCTTGGCATCAGCCTGCCGAATGCGGCCACCGCGCAGGCACTGATGAACGCCTGTGAGGCGCAGGGCTGGAGCGATCTCGACCACTCGGGGCTGGTGAAGGCGCTGGAAACGCTGGCCGCGCACGAGATTGCGTAGGCCACAAAGCGATGCCTACAGGTGTGCGACAATGCGAACGCTGCGCTGAAGAGCGCGGCGTGGTGGCTAGGAAGGGAAGCCAATGAACATCCGCGAAGTGGGCGTTGTGGGCTGCGGGATCATGGGCGCGGGAATCGCCCAGATCTGCGCGGCGCACGGCTACCGCGTCCGTGTGACCGAAGAAGACCCGGATCGGCTCGAGCAGGGGATCGCGACGATCCGACGCCGTCTCGGGCGTGAGGTCGAGCGGGGGCGGCTGAGCCGCGAGCGGCACGACCGCACGCTGGCCCGCCTCAAGGGCGTGGAGTCGATCGAAGGGCTCACCGAAAGCGACCTCATCATCGAGGCGGTGGTCGAGGACCTGCCCATCAAGAAAGAGCTCTTCGAGCAGCTTGGCGAAGGCTGCAAGGCGGATGCCATCCTCGCAAGCAACACCTCATCGCTCTCGCTGAGCGAGATGGCGGCCTCCTCGGGGCGTCCCGAGCAGGTGATCGGCATCCACTTCTTCAACCCGCCGACGGTGCTGCCGCTGGTGGAGGTGATCTCCTCGGAGAGCACCTCACAGGAAACGATCGACGCGGCCATGGCCTTCTGCGACTCGATCGACCGGCTCACGGTACGGGTGAAGGACTCGCCGGGGTTCATCGTGAACCGGCTGCTGGTGCCCTTCATCTTCGACGCCATCCACATGGTGGAGGGCGGGATCGCCTCGGCCGAAGACGTCGACCAGGGCTGCAAGGTGGGCCTGAACCACGCCCTCGGGCCGCTGGCGACGGCGGACCTAATCGGGCTGGACACGATGATCCACATCAGCGACGCCATGTTCGAGGAATACGGCGAGTCGCGATTCAAGGCCCCAACGATGCTGCGACGGCTCGTCTCGCTCGGCCACCTTGGCCGCAAGAGCGGCCGCGGATTCTTCGAATACGAGTAACGGGAGGCAGGCGTGGCACTGCTCTACGAAACCAGCGACCACATCGCGACGATCACCATCAACCGGCCGGATGCGCTCAACTCGATCGACCTTGAGACGTGGCACGAACTCTCCGAGGCGTGCGCGAAGCTCGAGGCCGACGACGATGTCTGGGTGGGCATCATCACGGGCGCCGGCGGGCGCTCCTTCAGCGCCGGCGCCGACCTGAAAGAGACGATCCCGACGCTGATCGACGACCCGCGCGGGAACCGCTACGACGAGCCCGACACGATCATGCGCGGCCAGACCGTAACGAAGCCGCTGATCGCGGCCGTGAACGGGCTCGCGCTCGGCGGCGGGCTCGAGATCGTGCTCGCCTGCGACCTGCGCATCGCGGCCGAGGGCGCGCGCTTCGGCGCTCCCGAGATCACGCTGGGGTTCATCCCCGGCTGGGGCGCAACGCAGCGGCTGGCGCGCGAGCTGCCCTGGGCAATCGCCTCCGGGATGGTGTTCTCCGGCGACCAGATCGGCGCCGACACTGCCCTCCAGTACGGACTCGTGAACGAAGTCGTACCGGCCGACCGGCTGATGGCGACGGCGCGCCAGCTCGCGGAGACGCTGTGCTCGCGCGGGCCGCTGGCGCTGCGCGCGGCCAAGCGAGCGATGCGCGAAGGGTTGGACATGTCGCTCAACGACGGCCTCCAGCTCGAACACGACCTCTTCGACGACCTCGCCTACACGGAGGACGCGAAGGAGGGCGTGGCCGCCTTCCAGGAGCGGCGCGCGGCGACCTTCAAGGGGCGCTAACGGCAGTGCGACCGGGCACCGCATCCCCTTCCGCCGAGGGTCGGCGCATTGAAACGTGCCCGCCGCTCGTCTAGATTCGCGAGGCTTTCGCGGTCTGGCGCACCTATGCGTCCCGAAGCCGCGACGAAGGGGTGACCGTGGCAACGGAACTGGACGACTACGCCATCCACCAGATCGTCGAGAACATGGAGTTGGTCGAGGGGCGCAATCCGCGCTGGGTCGACGAGCTCTGGTTCCACATCGGTACGACCGACGGCTCGCTGAGCGTGGCCGGACACATGGGGGTCTATCCCCCAACCGCGACCATGGACGCCGCCGCCAGCGTGGCCTACGGAGGCAAGCAGTACGACGTGCGCTTCGGGCGCCGCGTTGACGGCGACCGTGATCGCCGGGAGGTGGGCGGCATCAGCGCCGACATCGTCGACCCCTTCCGCTCGTGGCGCTTCACGCTGGAGCCCGCGGAGGGACAGGCGGTCAGCTTCGACCTGGAATTCACGTCAGAGCTGCAGCCGATGGAGGTGGCCGGGCCGGTGCAGCACCGGCGCGACGGCCGCCAGGTGATCTGGGACCTCTACCAGTACTCGCAGACGGGCACGGCCAGCGGCAGCGTGACGGTCGAGGGCGAGACGATCGCCGTTGACGGCGCGGTGGGCGTGCGCGAGCGCTCGTGGGGGGTGCGGCCCGTGTTCGGGCAGATTCCGCACCTCGGACGGCCGCCCAGCTCGATCGGCAGCCGCTCGTTCTGGCTGGCGTCCACCGCCGGGGATCTCTCCGGGTGGGTGTGGCGCATCGAAGGGGACCGCGCCGGCAACCCCGGCGGTCTCGGCGACGACACGGGCAGAACCCGACTCGATGGGTGCATGGTGGGAGCGCACGGCGAAGGCGAGCCCACGCGCTTCACGGATGCCGATCTTGACATCCAGTACGAGATGGACGGGAAGCGGCTGCGGGGCGGGAGCGTCACCCTGCACGACTGGGACGGTGGCGCCCACGCCCTCAGCCTGAAGCCGTTGACGACGATCTACGCGAAGGGGCTTGGCTACGGCCATCCCGACTTCCGCCACATCGAATACAAAGACGGCGTGTCCCAGGCGGAGACGCACGACACGACGGACGCGGCAACGATCGGGCAGCTGCTCGACAACGATTCCGGTCACATCAACCCGTTCGCGATCGAGCACTTCTGCGAGGTCACAGCGGGGGAGCGGACCGCCTATGGCGTAGTCCGCCTGAGCATCTAGGCAAGGGAGCGAGGAGAAGAGCGATGACGCAGCTGACCGAGCTTGACGAGCATTTCTACCACCAGACACCGAGCCCCGTGGACGCCCTCCGCGACACGGATCCGCGCTACGTCGACCAGCACTGGTTCCAGTGCATGGACACCGAGGGGCGCTGGATCGTGGGCGCCAACTGGCCGGTCTGGCCCAACGCCGGGATGATCGAAAACGGCCAGATCATCGTGCACGGGGACACGCAGTACAACCTGCGCTACTCGAGCACGATCGAGCAGGACGGCTACAAGTCGGTGCGCACCAACCAGCAGGTAGGGCCAGCCTCCATGGAGGTGATCGACCCGCTGCGGAAGGCGCGCTTCACCCTCTCGCCGGACAACCACTGGGGCATCAGCTACGACCTCACGATGGACACGTACCTGCGCCCCGTGCAGACGCGCACGCCGATCGCGTTCGCGGGATCGGCGACGCTGCCGGGCCTCCTGCCCTACTTCGAGATCATGGGGCGCTGGACGGGCGAACTGAACGTCGACGGCGTGACCTACGAGGTGAACCACGAGAACACGTGGGGGCAACGCGACCGCTGCTGGGCGAGCCTCGGCGGGGAGCGCTGGCAAGGCTGGACAGGGCCGGCCCCGGGGGGCGGGGGCGTCTCGCCGCGGGGCGCCGGACGCATCCACTGGCACAGCCACATCCAGTTCGACGACATCGGCTTCTGGTGGTGGATGGACGAGTTCATGGGCAAGCCGCGCCTGGGCGGGACGCTCGCGGACAACCGCGGGAGCCATTTCGACGGGGCGGTCACCTGGCGCATCGACGACCCGCGCGAGGAGATTCGCATCGTCGACTTCACGAACATCGACATCGTGGCCCAGCCGGGCACGCAGAAGTTCCAGTCGGCCCAGATCACCCTGATCGACGAGTTCGGCACGGAGTACGACCTCGAATTCGAGATCATCAAGCCGAACTCGACGCGGCACATTCGCGGCGAGGGCTACGGCCAGCCCCGCTTCCTCGGTGGTTGGCAGGGCGACTGGCACGAGGAGTACGACAAGTACGACCTGAGCGACTACTCGACCTACCCGAGCTTCGCGCACCAGATCTGGGACGGCGAGCACGCGGTGCGCTGCCGCTTCAACGGTCGTGAGGGCATCGGGCACATGGAGATGAGCGGCACGGCGCCCCTGCCCCAGTGGGGGTTCGCCTAGTGCGCGGGCCCGCAGGGGGCCAGGCATGAGCGCGTCGTTCGAGGGGAAAGCAATCATCGTCACGGGGGCGGCCTCGGGGATGGGGCAGGGCGTGGCCGAGCTGCTCGCCGAGCGGGGCGCGCGCGTGGCCATCGTCGACCCGGCCGCGGAGGGGCTCGCGGAGACGGAGCGCCGGCTTCGCGAGGCGGGGAGCGAGGTCATCGCCGAGCCCATCAGCGTGGCCGACCCGGAGGCCGTGAACCGGCTCATCGAGCAGGTGCGCTCGGCCTGGGGCGGCATTGACGGGCTCGTGCACTGCGGGGCGATCCTGCGCTACGCGGGCTCGCTCGAGACCGACCTGGCCACGTGGCGCGAGGTTATCGACGTGAACCTGACGGGCACGTTCGTGGTCGGGCACGCCGTGGCGACTTCGATGGTGGCGGACGGGCGCAAGGGCGGCATCGTGAACATCGCCTCGGTGGCGGCCGTGCTTGGCCTGCCGAACCTGGCCGCCTACTCCGCCTCGAAGGGCGGGGTGGCGGCGCTGTCGCGCTCGATGGCGATCGAACTGCTGCCGCACGGCATCCGCGTGAACTACATCTGCCCGGGGTTCGTCGAGAGCGGCATGACCGAGGACATCCTCGAGGAGGAGGGAGCGCGGGAGCGGATGGGCCAGCAGACGGCGACGGGCGCCATCTGCGGCCCGCGCGATATCGCCGAAGCGTGCGCCTTCCTGCTGAGCGAGGAGAGCGCGGGCTACATCGTGGGGAACGGGTTGATGGTCGATTCGGGCGTCACCATCCGCTAGCATCCGCCCGCAGCACGGCACAGGGGGACAGCGATGGGCATCCGCGGAGTGGGCCACACGTCGATTACGGTGCGCGATCTGGATCGCGCGGTCGCCTTCTACAAACTGCTCGGCTTCGAGGACACAGGCACGCGCCTCCACCTCGACAACGAGTTCATCGAGACGTTGCAGGCCATCCCGGGGGCCGACATCACGGCGGCGGTGCTCCGGCTGAACGACTACTCGCTGGAGGTCATCCGCTACGACGCTCCGACGGGCTACGACCACAACCCGCTGCGCACCTCGGACGTGGGCGGCTTCCACATCTGCCTCGCCGTGGACGACGCGGACGAGGAGTACGCCCGCCTGAAGGCCGCGGGCATGGAGTTCAAGTCCGGGGTGCTCGACTACGACGGCGGCATCCGCGTGGTGTACGGCTGGGACCCGGACGGGAACACGATCGAGCTGCTGTCGCAGTCGGCGGTCCCTGCGAGCTCGGGCTAAGGAAGGTCGACCTCGATCGCGGAGACCTTGGCGGGGCCATCGCCGGTGTTGGTCCAGGAGTGGAGGGTGTTGTCGCCCTCGATGACGAGGTCTCCCTCGTAGACCGTCACGGACTCGCCGCCGTCGAGGGCGAATTCAAGCTGGCCCTTCGCGATATAGACGTAGACATCGCAGTGGACGGCGTGCCAGCCGGTCGTCTGGCACGGCTCGAACTCGACGATGAGCCAGCGCCCATCGATGCCCGCGGGCACCTCGAAATCGTGGGCGCGGGCGTCGGGAAGCTCGCGGTTCTCGGCGATGACGGCCTTGCCGGCGCCGTTGTTGCGGGTGCGGATGAACTTGCTCACGCACGCCGCACCCTTCGTTCGCCCTTGTAGACGATGAGCAGGTGGAGCCGGTCGCCCCCGGGGGCAAGCTGCATCGAGACGACCTCGTTGGCGATGTGGTCGTTGAGCCACTGGTCGGCGGCCTGGTCGAGGGAGGCGGCATCGTCCGCGGAGAGGGTGGCCGTGCGAAGGTAGCTTGCGCTCGTATTGATGCTGCTCATGGTGCAGCGAAGGTACGCGGGCGGGGTTGGCGCGGCAAGCGGCTACCAGACGAGGTCGCCGATGATCCAGCCGAGGGCGGCCGCGGTGACGGTCACGGGGACGATGTTGATGTAGAAGTACAGCATCGGCATTAGGCATCCCCTCCCGGCTCAATTGTTGAGTATACATCGCCATTGACCGGGAAGGCTCGGGTGCGATGCCGCCGCTAGAATCGCCGGATGGGCACGTTCGATGCGGTCGTGGTGGGCGCGGGGCCGGCGGGAAGCACAACGGCGCGGGAGCTCGCGGCTGCGGGGGCGCGGGTGCTCATCGTCGACCGGGCGGAGTGGCCGCGCTACAAGGCCTGTGGCGGCGGTGTTCCCCTGCGGGCGGAGCGGATGCTGCCCTTCCCGATCGACAGCGTGGTGGAGGACTCGGTCTCGCGCATCGAGATGTCGGCGCGCGGACAGATGGCGTTCACGAAGCGCTCGCGGGGACCGTTTGCACGCATGGTCATGCGCGATCGCTTCGACATGCTCCTGCTGGAGCACGCGCAGCGCGCTGGGGCAGAGCTGCGCACGGGCACGGTGGTGCGCGAACTCGACCTGAACGGGCGGGCACGCATCCGGGGGGACGGCTTCGAGGCGGAGGCGGAAGTGCTCATCTGCGCGGACGGAGCGCATTCGCCGGTAGGGCGGATGGCGGGGCTGGGCGACGGCCTGGCCGAGTGCGCGGCCTGGGAGGTGGAGGTGCGGGGCCGCCCGCGCGACGCCTCCGTGGGGGAGGCGACCACGCTGATCGACCTGGGGTACGACCCCTGGGGGTACGCCTGGCTCTTCCCCAAGGCGGAGCTGCTCTCCATCGGGATCGTGCTGCCGCGCGAGGAAGCGGGGAGCATGAAAGCGCTCGTCGACTCCTACCTCGACCGGCTGGGGCTGGGAGAGGCGGAGGTGGCGATCAGGCGGGGGCACAAGATTCGCTTCCGCCGGGGCGGGGAGGCGGTCGCAAGCGAGCGGGTGGCGCTGGCAGGGGACGCCGCGGGGCTCGCGGACGAGTTCACGGCGGAGGGCATCTCCTACGCGATCCACTCGGGGCGGCTGGCGGCGCGGGCGGCGCTGCGCGCGCTCGGCGGGGAGGGCGATCTGCGCTCGTATCAGGAGGAGCTGGAGGACGAGATCCAGCCGGAGCTGGATGCGGCGCGGGTCATCGCCTACATGTTCTACGGGATGCTGAAGCGCGCGCGGCGGCCGTGGATGCTGGCGAGCGAGCACACGCCGTTCCTGTGGGGTTCGCTGTTCGCGGTGCAGCGGGGCGAATCGAGCTACGCCCGGGAGGCGAAGCGCGCGGCGCCGCTCACGGCAGTCGCCAAGGCGATGCTGCGGCGGCGGGACCGGCAGGCCGCCCTTTGATCGGGGGGCGGTTCAGCCGTACGCTCGGCTACGGAATGTTGAACGGCAAGACTCGCAGCTAGCGCCCGGGCCACCGCTTCGACGGTGCGACCCGGCACGCTCCCAGCCCGACGGCTTGGATCGGGCACAGTTGCCGCCGCATTCCCAGGCTCACCTTTCACGGTTCGGAAACGTCTGCGCGCGGCGTGGTGTATGGCCATGGCCAGACGTTCACCCCTCGCGACGACCCTCTCCCAGCACCGGCTTCGCAACGACAAGGTCGCGGAGCGGATCGTGACCTCGACGGGACTGTCCCCACCGGCGCTCGTCTACGAGTTCGGGGCGGGGGACGGCATCCTGACGGCCGCGCTGCTGGGACGGGTAGGGCGGGTCGTCGCCATCGAACGGGACCGCCGCTCCTGGACGCGGCTCCGCGAACGGTTCGAGGGCGAGCCTCGCGTGCGGAGCGTACTGGGAGACTTCCGGGAAGTGCGGTTGCCGCCACGGGGCAGCTACGAGGTGGTCGCGAACCTGCCCTTCGCCCACACATCGGAGGCGATGCGGCTCCTGCTGGGTGCGCGGAACCGACCCCGTTCCGCGCACCTGGTCATGTCGCGGGATGCGGCGATGCGCTGGGGCGGGTTCGGGGAGGAGACGCTGGTCTCGGTGCTGGCGAAACCGTGGTTCGAGCTAGGGGTGTCGCTGGCGCTTCGGCGGCGCGACTTCGCGCCGCCTCCGCGGACCGACTGCGTCCTGCTGAGCGCCAGACTACGGACGCAGCCGCTGGTCCCGCCCCCGGAGGCGGAGGCATGGGGGCGGTTCGTCGAGCAGGGGTTCGGGGGAGGGCGCACGAGCGTCCGCCGGAACCTGTCGGGGACGCTTGGCTACGAGCAGTTCAAGCGGGCGGCGCGAGCGCTGGGGATCGAGCGGGATGCGCGGCCGGGAACGGTGTCGTTCGAGCAATGGCTGGGGCTCTGGCGGGCGACGCGGACGGGGAAGCGGCGATGAGTGCGGGAGCTTTACCGGGGTCGCTTGCCGCAGGCGGGGGGCCGCCCTAGGCTGGAGCGACACCCTTCCCGGGAGATCAGTGCATGGTTCAGAGCGCGACCCGCGAAGTGCGGCCCGACGGCAAGCTGCGGCTGCCGCCCGGGCAGCGGCTGACCGAGGGCTGGCCCGTGCTCCACTACGGCGCCATTCCCCGGCTCGACCCGGAGACGTGGCGCTTCCACGTCTGGGGGCTCGTCGAGGAAGAGCGCAAGTTCACGTGGGACGAGTTCAACGCCCTCGGCAACACGACCGACACCAGCGACATCCACTGCGTGACGACCTGGAGCAAGTACGACAACGACTGGGAAGGCGTACCCTTCCGCGCCCTGTATGACGCCATCGGGGTGAAGCCCGAGGCGAAGGTCGTAATGGTCCACAGCTACGGCGGCTACACGACGAACGTGCCGCTGGAGGACCTGCTGGCGGAAGGCGTCCTGTTCGCGCGGACGCACAACGGCGAGCCGCTGACGAAAGAGCACGGCTGGCCCATCCGCCTGGTGGTGCCCCACCTCTACTTCTGGAAGAGCGCGAAGTGGGTGGGGGGCATGCAGTTCATCGACGAGGACCGTCCGGGGTTCTGGGAGATGTACGGGTATCACATGTACGGCGACCCCTGGCGGGAGCAGCGCTACTCCTAGGGCACTACCCCGACGCAGCCTGGAGCAGTTCCGCCGCCGCCACGCGGTTGGCGGGCGTGTCGCCGCCGAGCATGAGCGCGATCTCAAGCAGGCGCGCCTCACCCTCCACCTCCTCGATGTCGCTCCAGGTGCGGGCGCCCTCGCTGGCCTTGGTCACGACGAAGTGGCGGGCGCCGTGGGCGGCCACCTGGGGGAGGTGCGTCACGCAGAGCACCTGGTGGCGCTCGGCGAGGCGGCGAAGCGCTTCTCCGACGACCGAGCCCGCGCGGCCGCCAACTCCCTCGTCAACCTCGTCGAGGACGACGAGGCGGGGCTCGGCGGCGGCTCCGAGCACGGTGGTCAGGGCGAGCAGGAAGCGTGAGGTTTCGCCCCCGCTGGCGACGCTGCGGAGGGGGCGGGGCGGGGCGCCGGCGTTGAACGACGCAAGCAGCTCCATCTGGTCCACGCCCGACTCGGTGAAGGCGCGGGTTCCGGGCTCGCCGCCGCCGGAGGGGGCGGCATCCGGGGCGACCGCCTCGTAGTCGGGGAGGGTGACGGCGAGGCCATCGGGGGCGTCCTCGCAGGCGAAGCCGGCCGCGAGGGACGCGTCCGGCATCTCCAGTCGCGCGAGCTCCGCCGCGACCTCGGCAATGAGCCGCGTGGCCGCCTCGCGTCGCGCGAGCGAGAGGGAGGCGGCGGCCTCCGCCGCCGAAGCGGCAAGGGCGCCGGCGCGCTCGCGCAGCTCTTCCAGGGACGACCCCGCCGTCTCGATGGCGTCCAGCCGTTCGCGGGCGGACGCCTCGTACTGAAGGATGGCGTCGATGTTCTCGCCGTACTTGCGGCGCAGGCGGGCGATCAGGTCGAGGCGGGCATCGACAACGTCGCGGCGCTCGGGGTCGTCCTCGAGAGTCTCGCGATAGGCACGCAGGGAGCGGGCGAGGTCGGCGGCGGTCTGCTCGAGGGTGACCCCCTGGCCGGCGAGGTCGAGCGCGTCGGGATCTCCCTCGGCGATCTCCTCAAGGGCGGCTACGGCCTCGGCGATGGGGGGCGCGTCGAGCGCCTCCAGGGCGGTAGCGGAAGCGGCGAGCAGGCGCTCGACGCTGGCGAGGCGGCGCTGCTCGCGGCGGAGAGCGTCGTCCTCGCCCGGGGCGAGGCCGGCGTTGGCGATTTCCTCGACCTCGAAGCGGAGCTGGTCGAGGAGGCGTTCGCGCTCGCGCGAATCGAGGCTGACGGCCTCGATCTCGCGGCGCAGGGCGCGCAGCTCGCGGACCTGGCCAGCGAGCGCATCGCGCTGGGCCTGGAGGCCGCCGAAGGCATCGAGCACGGCCAACTGGATGGACGGCCGCAGGAGCGTGAGCTGCTCGGATTGCCCGTGGATGTCGATGACGCGGGCACCGAGCTCCCGCAGCTTCTCCGCAGGGGCGGACTCCCCCTCGATGCGTCCCGCGGTGCGGCCGGAGAGGCGCACTGTTCGCTCCACGGCCAGGCACTGCTCCCCTGCGCGCACGCTCGCGGAGACGCGGGCGCTCTCGGCGCCCGGAGCGACGACGCCACGGCCGTGCCTGCCGCCGAAGAGGAAGTCGAGAGCGTCGACGATGATGGACTTGCCCGCGCCGGTCTCCCCGGTAATCACGGTCAGGCCGGGGCCGGGCGCGAGGGTAACGTCGCGGGCGACGGCGAAACCGGTGACGGTGAGTTGCTCAATCACCGTTGTTCATGGCGCTGCTGAGCTGAACCTCGAGCCGTTCGGCGAGGTGTCCGAAGAAGGACGAGGGCGGGTCGAGGAGGGCGAAGCAAGCTGAATGCTCGCTTGCAGAGAGGGAAACGCGGGAGCCGCCGGCGAGACGCAGGTCCTCCTGCCCGTCGACGGTGAGGATGGCGCCCTCGTCGGAGCGAACGCTCAGCGTGACGGTGGAGGAGGGTTCGAGCACGAGCGAGCGGCCGATGGCGAGGTGGGCGGAGACCGGCGTGACGACGAGGTGGCGCTCGACGGGCGCGAGGATGGGACCGCCGGCGCTGAGGGAGTAGCCCGTGCTGCCGGTAGGGGTCGCCACGATCATGCCGTCGCAGCGGTAGAGGGCGACGCGCTCGTCGTCGACGGCGAGCTCTACGTAGACAGGGCGGCCGGGGGAGCGGCGGCTGAGAACGATGTCGTTGAGGCCGTGGAACGAGCGTCCCGCAGCCTCGCCTTCGGTCACGGTGGCGGCGACCATGAGGCGCTCCTCGACCTCCCACTCACCCGCGAGGATACGGTCGAACTGGTCGAAGAAGGCATCGCGGTTGATGCTCGTGAGGAAGCCGAGGCGGCCCATGTTCACGCCGAGGATGGGCAGGGGGCGGGGGACGGCGAGGCGGGCGGCGCGGAGCACGGTGCCATCGCCTCCGGCGCAGATGATGAGCTCGGCGTCGGTGAGCGCGTCGGCGGGGACGTGGCCCCATGCGCCCGCAATCCGCACCTCGACGCCGGCCTCCCGGGCCGCGTCGCCGATGCGGCTGGCAAGGAGGATGGCAGGCTCGACGCCCTCGGGCCGCAGGACGAGGATTCGTTTCAGCACGGTGCCTCCCGGCGGGCGGGGGTGCGCAGGTGCACGACTATCTCACGGTTGCCGCGATCGCCCGTGACCGCGCAGTCGGCGGAGTCGACGACCTGCCAGCCTTCGCCGAGCGCCCACTGCCGGAACTCGTCGAGAACACGTTGGCGCACAGCCTCGTCGCGCACCACACCGCCACGAGGCACATCGGCGGGACCGGCCTCGAACTGGGGCTTTAGCAGGACCACGCCCGGCGCGCGCGCGGGCAGGCGCGCCGCGACGGAGGGCAGAACCTTGCGCAAGGAGATGAAGGAGACATCGGCGACAAAGAGGTCGAGGGGTGGGAGCTGGGGGAGGTCGCGGGCGTTCGTGCGCTCCATGGAGGTCACGCGCGTGTCCTCGCGCAGCTTCTGGTGGAGCTGGCCACGGCCGACGTCCACTGCGACAACGGAGTCGGCGCCGTGCTGGAGCAGGCAGTCGGTGAAACCGCCGGTGGAAGCGCCGACATCGAGGCAGCGCAGGCCGGTCACGTCGACGCCGAAGGCATCGAGGGCGGCCTCGAGCTTGCGGCCGCCGCGGCTCACGTAGCGCTCGACCTCGCTCAGGTCGAGGGGAGCGCCCTCATCGAGCATGGTGGCGGGCTTCACCAGCGTGAGCGTGCCCGTGCGGGCACGGCCGGCCATGATCAGCCGGCGGGCGCTCTCGCGAGACTCGGCGAGACCCCGGTGAACGAGCAGCTGGTCGGCGCGAACGCGAGCCATCCGCGTAAGGCTAGCGCATGCGCGCCTCTTTGGGCTCTCGCGGCGCGGCGCGGTACGATCACGGCCGGCATGCGTCTCTACAGCGATCTGGCCGGCTGGTTCCACCTGCTCACCGCTCCCGAGGAGTACGCGTTCGAGGCTGCGCACTACCACAAGGCGCTGGTCGAGACGTGCGACGGACCGGCGGTCACGCTGCTGGAACTGGGGTCGGGGGGCGGAAACAACGCCTCGCACATGAAGCAGTGGTTCACCTGCACGCTCACGGACCTCTCACCGGAGATGCTTGCCCAGAGCCGCACCATCAACCCCGAGTGCGAGCACATCCAGGGGGACATGCGGACCCTGCGGCTGGGACGGACCTTCGACGTGGTGTTCGTTCACGACGCGGTGGTGTACCTGACGGAGATCGATGACCTGCGGGCAGCAGCGGCGACGGCATTCGCGCCTGTGCGCCCGGGCGGGGCGGTCGTGTTCGTGCCGGACTACATCCGGGAAACCATCGAGGCGGGCACGAACCACGGGGGCCACGACGGTCCTGACGGCCGCTCGATGCGATACCTCGAGTGGGTGCGGGACGAGGACCCGGACGACTCGCAGTACGAGGTCGACCTGATCTACGTGCTGCGGGAAGCGGACGGGGCGGTACGGGTCGAGCATGACTACTGCATCGAAGGGCTGTTCACGCGTGCGCAGTGGCTGGAGACGCTCCAGGGGGCGGGGTTCGAGGCGGGGGAGTATCCCGCCGGCGACCCGGTCGAGTGTCCGGGGCCGATCTTCGTGGGGAAGAGGCCGGCGTGAGCGGCGAGGCGGACGGACCGGCGCGCGTCGAGGAGGCGATGCGGGCACGCGGACTGACGGCGCCGATCGAGCGATTCTCGGATGGCACGGCTACCGCCATGGACGCGGCGAACGCGCTGGGGTGCGAGCTGGGGCAGATCGTGAAGACGCTGGTCATGCTCGCGGACGGGCGTCCGACGGCAGTACTGGTAGCCGGTGACCGGCAGGCGGACACGTCCGCGCTGGCGCGGCTGCTCGGGGTCTCGCGGAAGCGCCTGAAGATGGCGCCGGCGGAGCGAGTGTTTGAGCTGACGGGCTATCGCGTGGGAGGAGTGCCTCCGGTGGGGCTGCCGGGCGAGTGGGATGTGATCGCGGACGACAGCCTGACCCGGTTCACCCAGGTGTGGGCGGCGGCGGGCGCGAGCGACGCGCTCTTCGGGGCGGGCACGGACGAGCTGATCGAGGCGACAGGCGCTCAACTGGCGGCGGTGGGGAAGGTGCGGGGGTAGGGGGGCTCAGGCGGTCTCGCCGTGGATCTCGGGTTCCGGGGCGTCGTCGTCCAGCTCGATAGGCTGGCCGCCCTTGGCCATGAGGATGGGGCGCTGGCGGTTCACGATCGTCTCGCCCTTGACCACGCAGCGGTCGATGTCCTCGCGGCTGGGTATCTCGTACATCACGTCGACCAACCGGTCCTCGACTACAGTGCGGAGCCCTCGGGCGCCCGTCTTCAGGCGGATGGCTTCGTCGGCGATCGCTTCCAGAGCGTCGTCGGTGAAGGTGAGGTCGACCCCATCCATGGAGAAGTAGCGCTCGAACTGGCGGACGAGCGCGTTCTTGGGCTCGGTGAGAATGCGGACGAGGTCTTCCTGGTCGAGGGAGCTGAGGGCGACGACCAGGGAGAGGCGGCCGATGAACTCGGGGATGAGGCCGTACTCGAGCAGGTCGTCGTGGGCGACGTGGGCGAGGAGCTGGTCGGTGCGCTTGGGGCCGCGGATGCTGCGCTCCGCGCGGAAGCCGAGGCTGACCTGGTCTCGCTTGAGGCGGCGCTCGATGTTGTTCTCAAGCCCCTCGAAGGCGCCGCCGCAGATGAAGAGGATGTTGGAGGTATCGATCTGGAGGAAGTCCTGGTGGGGGTGCTTGCGCCCGCCTTGCGGGGGTACGTTGGCGACGCAGCCTTCGATGATCTTCAGGAGCGCCTGCTGAACGCCCTCGCCGGAGACATCGCGGGTGATGCTGGGGTTGTCGGCCTTGCGGGCGACCTTGTCGATTTCGTCGATGTAGATGATGCCGCGCTCGGCCTTCGGAATGTCGAAGTCGGCGGCCTGGATGAGGTGCAGGAGGATGTTCTCGACATCCTCGCCAACGTAGCCGGCCTCGGTGAGGGCGGTGGCGTCTGCGACAGAGAAGGGGACATCGAGGTAGCGAGCGAGCGTCCTCGCGAGGAGGGTCTTGCCGACACCGGTGGGACCGGCGAGGAGGATGTTCGACTTCTCCAGCTCCACGTCCTGGTCGTCGCCTGCGTTGTTGATGCGCTTGTAGTGGTTGTAGACGGCGACGGAGAGGACCTTCTTGGCGGGATCCTGGCCGATGACGTAGCTATCGAGGTGCTCGTGAATCTCGCGGGGGGAGGGGACGGCGTCGGGGATGGCGGCCTTGGCGGCGGGCTGGGGGGTAGCGCCACTCGACTCCTCTTCGATGATCTCGCGACAGAGCTCGATGCACTCGTCGCAGATGTAGACGGAGCCGGGTCCGGCAATCAGTCGCCGCACCTGGTCCCGGCTCTTTCCGCAGAAGGAGCAGTGGTACTGGGTGCGCTTCGACCGGTTGCTGGCCACGGTCAGGAGCCCTCGCTCTTCGCGACTATGTCGCTCTGCTCGAGGACCTCATCGACGAAGCCATAGGCCCTGGCGCCTTCGGCATCGAGGTAGAAGTCGCGGTCGAAATCCTCCTGGATCTTGTCGACCGTCTGGCCGGTGCTGCTGGAGATGATGTCGCGGATGATCTCGTTATTGCGCAGGATCTCGCGGGCCGCGATCTCGATGTCGCGGGCCTGACCACGGGCGCCGCCGAGGGCCTGGTGCATGTGGACGGTGGCGTTCGGAAGGGCGTAGCGCTTGCCCTTGGCGCCGGCGGCGAGGAGGACGGTGGCCATCGAGGCGGTCTGGCCGACGGCGATGGTGGAGACGTCGGGCTCGATGAGCTGCATCGTGTCGTAGATGGCGAGACCGGAAGGAATGATGCCCCCGGGGGAGTGGATGTAGAGGCTGATGTCGCGCTCGGGGTCTTCCCGCTGGAGGAAGAGGAGCTGGGCGACGATGAGGTTGGCCACCATGTCGTCGATGGGCGTGCCGAGGAAGATGATGCGCTCCTTGAGGAGCAGGGAGAAGATGTCCAGCGCGCGCTCGGAGCGGGGTCCCGTCTCGATCACCATGGGGACCACGGCCCTGGGGGCGGTGGTGGGGAGTTCGTTCACTCGGCTTCCTCCTCCTCGGGATCTGCTGAGGCGATTTCCTGCAGCAGGCCGAGCGTCTTATCGGTCAGCAAGCTGCTGCGAATGCTGGCGGACCCGCGATCGCTCTCAAACATGGTACGCATACTTTCGGCTTGCTCGCCCAGTGGCTCCAGCATCTTCTCCATCTGTTCGGCGACATCCTCGTCGGTGACCTCAATGCCCTCGGCGTCGGTGAGTTCGGCCAGGACGAGGGAGCGGAAGAGGCGCTGCTGGGCGGGCTCGCGGTACATCTCACGGTATTCGTCGGTGGACTTGCCGATCTGGGCGAGGTGGGCCTGGTAGGCGCGAACGTCGCTGCCGTGACTCTCGCGGATGAGTTCGTCGATCTCGCGGTTGAGGAGCACCTGCGGGTACTCGACCTCGGAGAGGCCCACGAGCTCATCGACGACCTTGAGGCGGTAGGCCTCGTCGGCCTGGCGCTGGAGGGTCTCCTGGAGGTCGTTGCGGACGCGCTCGTGGAGCTGGTCGATGGTCTCGAACTCCTCGGCGTTGACCTGCTGGGCGAGGTCGTCGTCCTCCTCGGGCAGCTCCTCCTCCTTCACGGACTTCACTTTCAGGGTGAGGGTGGCGGTCTTGTTTGCGAACTGCTCGGGGAAGTCCTCGGGGATGGGAAGCTCGACGGTTTTCTCAGACTCGGCCTCCATGCCGAGGAACTGCTCGGCGAGGTCGGGGAGGAGAAGGCGCTCGCCTTCGCGCAACGGGAACTCGACGTCTTCGTCCTGGACGAAGGGGGTGTCGTCGACGGCGCCGTTGATGTCGGCGGTGAGAATGTCGTCCCACTCGGCGCCGCGCTCGACGGGGGCGATGGTGGCGAAGCGGCGGCGAATCATCTCCATCTGCTCCTCGAACATCTCGTCGGTGACCTCGACGGGCTCGGGGGCGATGCGGATGGAGTGGTAGTCGCCGAGGGTGATGGTGGGGCGGACGGGCACGGTCGCCTTGAAGCGGACGGGCTCGGTTTCGAGGATCTCGAGCTCGGGCTGGTCGACGGCGTCGACCTCCTCGCTCTCGAGGGCCTCGGTGTAGACGGCGGGAACGAGGGCATCGAGCGCCTCGTGGATCAGGCGGTCGCGCCCGACCATGCGCTCGACGATGCCACGCGGGGCCTTGCCAGGGCGAAAACCAGGGATACGCAGGGTTGGGACGAGACGCTTATACGCAGCATCAAGGGACCGCTCAAGGCGGTCCGGTTCGACTTCGATCTCTAGCTGCACACGACTCTCGGGGAGCCGTTCGAGAGTGACCTTCACCGGGCCGCCGTCCCTCCGGAAAATCGAGTATACGGCATCGACTCGTTACGACTTAGCGGCGGTACGTGCGCGGCTCGACGATGTCGACGAGGGCATCGCCGAGCAGGTTCCAGGCGAAGAAGAAGAGGACGAGAGGGACACCGGAGACGAGGAGCAGGTGCGGGAACTCCTGGAAGGTGCGCACGCCGCCCGCGTTCTGAAGGAGCGTGCCGAAGCTGGGCGTCGAGGGGTCGACGCCTAGCCCGAGGTAGCTGAGGGCGATCTCGGAACCGGCAATCCCGGCCATTCCCGCGGAGACGCCCACGAGGAAGATGGGCAGCACACCCGGGAACACGTGGCGCACGAGGAGGCGCGCGGTGGAGACGCCGATGGTTTCGGCCGCGAGGATGTACTCCTGCTCCCGGATCGCGAATACCTGGCTCCGGACGATGCGAGCGGATCCGATCCAGGCGAAGGGGAGCGCCGCCCCAACGATGATGAGGAAGGGGACGATCGCGCGAGCATCGTCTCCCAGGAAGGTGTTTTCCTGCAGCCAAAAGGCCACGTCGTTGAGGCGCGTGCGGAATGCGGCGGAGATCGCCAGCATGAGCAAGAGCGTGGGAACGCCACTTAATACTTCGCCGACGCGCATGATGCCGGCGTCGATCCACCCCCCTCGATACCCGGCCAGCAACCCCAACCCGAGTCCGAGGAACAACGAACCCGTCAGCATCACGACGAGCGTGAAGAGCAGCGTCGTCCGCGCGGAGTAGACCACACGGGCGAAGAGATCCCGGCCGGCTCCATCAGTGCCGAACCAGTGATCGCCAGAGGGAGCGGCAAGCCGATCCTCGATCGTCAGTCGCTGGTAGTTGGGGTCATCGGTGGAGACCCACGGTGCGAAGATCCCGGCAAGGTAGAAGATCGCGAGAAAGAAGATCGCAGTCATGGCGATCTTCTTCCGGACAAGCTCGCGAAGGAAGCGGAAGCGCGGCACTGGTCGCCCGGCAAAATCTCCCGCTTCCAGAGGAGTCGCCATGCTCGTCATCGCTAGACGCTCCTCGCCGCGGTGATGCGGATCCGCGGGTCGATGAAGCCGTAGGCGATGTCGATGAGGATGTTGGCGAGCACGAAGAGGATCGAGCCGAACAGTACGAGCCCGAGGACAACGTCGAAGTCGAACCCGAGGACAGCCTGGAGGGCCTCGCGCCCGATCCCGGGGATGCCGAAGAGCAACTCGACGAAGAGCGTGCCGGTAAAGAGGCCCGGAAGGGAGAGCCCGACCACCGTGACCATGGGCAGGAGGGCGTTACGCACGACGTGGGAGGTGACCACGGTGCGCTCGCGAAGGCCCTTGGCGCGGGCCGTACGGACATAGTCCTCGGAGCTGACCTGGATGACGGACGCGCGCATGAGGCGAGCCACGCCCGCGACGCCGGGGAGAGCCATGACGAAGACAGGCAGGATGATGTTCGGGTGGAGGACGCCCTCATAGGTGAGGTCAACCCAGCCGAGTTGGAGCGCGAAGAACCACGGCGCCACCACCCCGGTGATGAACACCGGCACGGCATCGACCAGGAGCCAGAACCCGATCACGAGAGGGTCGAGGAACGACCCGCGCACGAGGGCAGCGTAGACACCGACGGGCACGCCAAGGCCGAAGATGAGGATCATGGCCATGATGTTCATTCCGGCGGAGACGCGGATCTTGGGAATGACGACCTCGGCCACGGAGAAGTCGCCATGCTTGGTGGAGACGCCGAGATCGCCCTGGAAGAGGTTCTGGACGTACTTCAGGTACTGGATGTGGAGGGGGCGGTCGTAGCCGTACTTGGCCCGCAGCCTGTCAGCGATCTCGTCGTCGTAGCGCTGGCCGAGAAGTGAGTCAATGGGATCCTGGGGAGCAAGGCGGAGCAGCAGAAAGACGAACACGGAGATCAGGAAGATCACCGGCACCGTCCAGAGGAGCCGCCGGATGACGTAGCCCGCGAGCCCCTGGCTCACTCCGTCCTACTCTCCCGAGGTGTCGATCTCGATATAGCGGTATTTGGGCACAATCGTGCCCGGATCGACGAAGTTCTGCACGCACTCACGCACGAGATAGTGCCTGACCGTCCAGAAAGTGGGAATCACGGGCGCGTCGTCGATGATGATCTGCTCGGCCTCCTGGTAGAGGCGGAAGCGGGCCTCCTGGTCCTGAAGCGTGGCCGCTTCCGCGAGCAGGGCGTCGACGCGGTCGTTCGAATAGCCACCGTGGTTGAGGCGGCTCTCGCTGGAGAAGAGCTTGCCAACGAAGTTCTCGGGGTCGGGGTAGTCGGCGATCCAGCCGGCGGAGTACATCTGCAGCTCGCCACGGCGGAGCTCGCGCAGGTAGGCGGACCACTCGATGGCCTCGATCTCGACCTCAACGCCAAGGGCCTCGCGCCACTGCTGCTGGTAGGCCTGGAGGTTGTCGGGCGGGTCGCCGCCGCCACCGCTGAAGGTGAGGATGATGCGGGGCATTTCGTCCGCGTAGCTCGACTGCGCGAGCAGCTCGGCGGCCCGCTCGGGGTCATAGGGGTAGGTGGAAACGGACTCGCTGTAGCCGGGGAGGTTGGGCGGGACGAGGCCGTCGGCCACGATCGCGGCATCGAAGAAGAGGACTTCGTTGATGGCCTCACGGTTGATGGCGTGGGCGAAGGCCTGCCGCACGAGCGGGTCGTCGAAGGGCGGCTGGTTCACGTTGAAGCCGATGTAGAAGATCGAGAGCTGGGGCGCGGGCCGGTAGTGCTCGCTGAGCTCGCTTTCGCCGCTGAGAACGCCGGCCAGCTCGACCGCGGGAACGATAGCGATGTGAATCTCGTCGTTCTGGAAGCGGGTCGAGAGGGAGCCGCCGGAGAGGGAGAAGACCACCTCATCAACTTTGGGCGGCCCGAGGTGGTAGCGGTCGTTGGGGATGAGGACGATCTCCTCGAGCGGACGGAAGACCTTCACGCGGAAGGGACCGGTGCCGTTGGGGTTCCGTGTCCAGCCGTCGGGGTCCTGCTCGATCTGTTCGCGGTCGACGACGTAGGCGATGGTGTAGGTGAGCTGCTGGATGAAGTAGCTGATGGGTTCGTCGAGCTCGATGCGGAGGGTGTATTCGTCGATGACCTGGACGCCGCTGATCTCGTCGGCGCTGCCGTTGAACTTGTCGCGCACGCCAACGATGTCGCCGAGGTAGTCGAGGACGGTGGGGGAGAAGTTGGCGGGGTCGGCAGCGCGCTCGAAGCTGTACTTGACGTCGTCGGCGGTGACGCGCCGGCCGTTGTGGAAAACCACGTCGTCGCGCAGGTAGAAGGTGTAGACGCGGCCGCCGTCGGTAATTTCCCAGCGCTCGGCGATGTCGGGCACGACGTTCAGGTCGAGGTCGAGGGTGACGAGGCCGCCGAATATCTCGGCGGTGTACTCGGCGGTGCTGGCATCGCCAACCTGGATGGGGTCGAAGACGGTGGCGGGGTCGTCGCCGAAGGTGATCAGGCGATTCTCGCCGCAGATGCCGCTGACCGCGCGGCCATCGTCGCGGTCATCGCTGGAGTCGCGGGCATCGCCGGTGTCCGCATCCTCGCGGTCGGGCGCCTCCGTGGGCGCAGCAGCCCTCGGGGATTCATCGCCATCGTCGCCACCGGAGAGTACGAGCACGAAGACGACGGCGACCGCCACGATCAGCAGGGCCACAGCCCCCATCATCAATCCGAGCGTGCGGTTGGACATGCGGTTTCTCCCGTTGAGCGCTAAGAGGTTGGCAGGTTGGTTGTGCGCGACGCTACGCGCGTTGCTGAGAGGATAGCGCACCGGCGGAAGCGCTCCACCGTGACGGCGCTTACCCGACTTTACCCTTTACCCGGGCGGCGCGACTCGCAGCCCCAGCTCGTCGAGCTGCTCCTTGCCAACTGGCTGGGGCGAGCCCATAAGCGGGTCGCTGCCGGAGGATGCCTTGGGGAAGGCAATGACGTCGCGGATGTTGGGGGTGCCCACGAGCTCCATGAGGACGCGGTCGATGCCGGCGGCGATCCCGCCCATGGGCGGTGCGCCGTACTCGAGGGCATCGAGAAGGACACCGAAGCGGTCCTGCATCTCCTCGTCGGTGTAGTTCATCAGGCGAAGCACCTGCTCCTGCTCGGGGCGGCGGTGGATGCGGACGGAGCCGCCCGCGATCTCGGCGCCGTTGAGGGTGAGGTCGTACTGCTTGGAGCAGACGGCGCCGGGGTCGGTGGCGAGCAGGTCGACATCCTCTTCGACGAAGCCGCAGAAGGGGTTGTGGGTGGCGTCCCAGCGCTCCTCCTCCGGCTGCCACTCAAGCAAGGGGAAACCCGTGACCCAGGCGAAGGAGAGGACATCGGGGTCGGCCAGGTCGAGGCGGTTGGCGAGCTCTTCGCGGACCAGTGCCATCGAGGCGGAGACGACCGCGGGTTGGTCGGCGCTGAGGAAGAGCATGTCGCCATCCTCGGCGGCGGTGAGGGAGCGGAGTCCGGCGATCTCGTCCTCGGAGAGGAAGCGGGCGATGGGCGAGCGCAGCTCGCCACCCGCGAGGAAGCCGATGTTGGCGAGGCCCTTGGCGCCACCGCCGCGGGCCACCTCGACGAGGGAGTCGATGGCGCGGCGGGCCATCTCGGCCTGGCCGGGGACGCGCATGGCGCGCACCTCGCCGCCCGCGGCGAGGGCGCCGGCGAAGACCTGGAACTCCGAGCCGCGGACGGCTTCGCTGACGTCCACGAACTCGAGGCCGAAGCGGAGGTCGGGGCGGTCGATACCGTAGCGGGCCATGGCGTCGGCGTAGTCGATGCGGGGGAAGGGGGTCTGGGCGAGGCGTTTGCCGCCGCCGAAGCGCCGGCCGACCTCGGTGAAGAGCTCCTCGACGAGGGAGATGACGTCCTCCTCCTCGACGAAGGCCATCTCGAGGTCGAGCTGGGTGAGCTCGACGATGCGGTTGGCGCGGGTGTCCTCGTCGCGGTAGCAGCGGGCCATCTGGAAGTAGCGCTCGAAGCCGCCGACCATGAGCAGCTCCTTCATGATCTGGGGTGACTGCGGCAGGGCGAAGAAGTGGCCGTGCTGGAGGCGGGAGGGCACGAGGAAGTCGCGGGCGCCCTCGGGAGTGGACTTGATCAGGGTGGGGGTCTCGATCTCGTAGAAACCCCGGCCGGAGAGGAACTCGCGCATGAAGAGCACGACCTCGTGGCGCAGTCGGATGACCTCGGCGACGCCGGGGCGGCGCAGGTCGACGTAGCGGTGGCGGAGGCGCACGAGCTCGTCGACCTCGCTTTCGTCGTTGACGGCGAAGGGTGGGTTGAGGGCTTCGTTGAGGACCTCGACCCTGGTGGGAACAACCTCGATCTCGCCCGTGGACATGTCGGCGTTGACGGTCTCGGGGGAGCGGCGGCGGACGACGCCCTCGATTCCCAGCACCCACTCGGAGCGGGCGCGGTGGGCGGCTTCGTGGGCCTCGGCGTTCTCCGGGTCGATGACGACCTGGACGATGCCGTGCGAGTCACGAAGGTCGATGAAGATGAGGCCGCCGTGGTCGCGGCGGCGGTGGACCCAGCCGGCGATGCGCACGGTGCGGCCATCGTCGGCGGCGGTCAGGTCCCCTGCGTAGGCGTCTTTGAGCATAGGTCAGCCTACCGCGGAGGCTTTCAACGACCAACGCGGCGGGGAGGGGTTCAGGGTGGGGTCAGGAGGTCGCGCAGCTCGGCATCGTAGGCGCTCTCGATGTCCTGCTCGACGTGCTCCTGGAAGCGGCGGTAGGCGGCAACGAGCTCCTCGGCGGCGGGGGTGAGGGCGGTACGGCCCCCACCGGCGCCACCCACCTCGGAGTGGACCAGGGAACGCCCGAGGTTGGTCTCGATCTCCTTCACCTTTCCCCAGGCGCGGCGGTAGCTGAGTCCGAGCGCGGAGGCAGCCTCGGCGAGGGAGCCGGTCTCGCCAACGAGCTCCAGCAGGCGGACACGGTAGTCGGACATCACGAGCTGGCCGTCGGTCTCGACCCAGAGTTTCTGGTGAGGCGCGGAGGGGGCCATCGCAGGGCGAGCCTAGCACGCCAGGAGGGGCGTCTCAGCTATTGAGGTCGTTGCGGGAGGTCTGCACGGCGTGGACGTGCGCGAAGTCGTTCACGGTGAGCACCGCCCGCCGGTCGCCGTCGACGCGAACGGTCGTGATCGAGGTGTGGTGGAGGGGGAATACCTGGTGGAAGGCGGAACCGAGTATCGACGAAAGGTAGTGGTTGATGACGCCTGAGTGGCAGGCCACGACGACGCGCCGGCCCTTGTTCTCAGCGGCGATCCCGGCGATGGCGCCGGTGATGCGGCTGCGGAAGGCGGGGACGTCCTCTGAGTCGGGCCAGACCGAGTCGAGGCGTGTGCGGCTCTGCTCGCGCATCAGCTCGACGAAGCGGTCGGCGCCGTAGTGGTCGATCACACCGAGGTGGGCGGGCACGTGGTGAAACGGATCGAGCTCCGCGAGGTCCTCGTGGACGACCGGCTCGATTCCGTGGTGGCGGGCGATCTCGCCGCCGGTGACACGGGCGCGGCTGAGGGGGCTGCAGTAGACGGCGTCGATGGCAGCAGTCGCGAGGCGCTCGCCGACAACGCGGGCCTGCTCGCGGCCGAGCGGCGAGAGGGGCGCGTCGACGACCTCGCCGACGGGCATGTTGGCGCCAAGCTGCTGTTCGCCGTGGCGGACGAGGAGCAACTCAGTCATGCCCTCAAGCGATTCAATGAACGGGTTCCGGAGGTCGATCCAGCGTACGTGGTGCGATTTGGTGGCATCGGACATGGCCGGGACTGTAGCGCTCCGGACGCGAACGGGACAGTGCCGCCGCGGCAGGGGAGAATCGCAGCATGGCGCTCGATCTGGACCCCGGCCTGGCGGCCTCCGGCAACCCCGCGCTCGTGAAGGCGATCATCGAGGAGATGGACGGCGGCGCGATCCCGTTCGAGCGCTTCATGGAGCTGGCGCTGTATCACCCGCAGCACGGGTACTACCGCAAGCCGGGGCGCATCGGTACCGGCGGGGACTTCCTTACGAGCCCGGTCATCCACCCGATGTTTGGCTGGGCGGCGGGGGCCTGGTGCGAGTGGGTGTGGGAGGCGCTGGGGCGCCCGGCGCCCTTCACGATCATCGAGCCGGCCGCGGGGGAGGGTGCCCTCGCGACGGCGCTGCTGGACTGGGCGGAGGGACGGGGCGGGGCCTTCGCGGAAGCGCTGCGCTACGTCGCCATCGAGCCAAACGCGCGCGGGGCGGACCGACGGGTGGAGTGGCTCAAGGACGCGCCGGAGGCGGTGGAAGCGGGGGTCGTGCTTTCGAACGAACTGTTCGATGCGCTGCCGGTGCGGGTGTTCGACGTCGAGGGGCGGGGACCGGTCGAGGTGTACGTGCGCTGGGGCGGGGAGGCGTTCGTCGAGGCGCGGGGCAGCATCGCGACCATCGACGGGGCGCCGGCGGCGGGGCGCTTCGAGGTGAGCGGCCGGGCCCACGCCACGATGTCGGCGATGTGCGACCTGGTGGAGCGGGGCGCGGTGCTCACCTTCGACTACGGTTACCCGGAAGAGGAGCTGTGGGCGGACTGGCGCCGGCAGGGCACCCTGCTCTGCTTCTACCGGCACACGGCCCATGAGGATCCCTACCAGCACGTGGGCGAGCAGGACCTGACCGCGCACGTGAACCTCTCGGAGCTGGGGCTGGCGATGGAGCTGGCGGGCTTCACGGCATTCCCGCCGATCACGCAGGCAGCGTTCCTGACAGAGGCGGGCCTGGGGAGCCTGATCGAGAGCGTGCGCAACGACCTGCCGGAGTACTTCGCGCGGCGGCGGGCTTTCCAGCAGCTCACGGACGCGGCCGGGCTGGGGCGCATCCGGGTGCTGGCGGGGACGCGGGGGGTGGAGGGCGTGCCGCCGGGGTTCGGGGTCGAGGCGTGAGCGGGGAGCGAGAACCCGCGACAACGGCGCCGCCTCGCGATGCGCCCATCGCGGCAGGGGAGAGCGCGCCGGACTTCCGGCTGCCGGCCATCACGACGGAGGGGGAGGAAGTCGAGGTGACGTTGTCGGCTGCGCTGGGGGAGGGGGACGTGCTGCTCCTCTTCTACCAAGACGACGGGATGCCGGTCTGCACGAGCGAGCTGAAGGCGTTCGCGCAGGAGCACGAAACGCTGCGGAAGGCAGGCGTGCAGGTGTTCGGCATGAACACGAACGGGCTCGGATCGCACGCGCGCTTCCAGGAGCGCGACCGCTACCCGTTCGCCCTCATCAGCGACTTCTTTGGCGAGGTGGTGCGGGCGTACGGACTCTGGGATGAGGACGCGCGGAAGTCGCGGCGGGCGCTGGTGCTGGTGGGGAGGGACGGCGTGGTGCGCTACGTGGAGCCGCACTTCAACCCGGGAAACCTGGCGGCGTTCGAGGCCTTCTTCGCAGCGCTGGGGCTGGCCTAGCGGCTCGACCCTAGGACCCCGGCTGGCCTACGGTGAGCGGAGGCCGCATCCGGGGGCACAACGAGGCGGCTCGGGAGAAGTGCATGACCCGCAAGCGACTGCTTATCGGTGGAGGCGTCATTGTCGTGGCGGCCATCGCCGTGGCGATATTCCTGATCTGGTGGCTCGTGATCCGCGACGACTCGCCGCCGCCCGTGAACCTGCAGGAAGCCGTCTCGACGATCGAGGAGGAGGAGACGCCAGCGGCGACGGCATCGCCGAGCGCCAGCCCCGCAGCCACGGCAATCGCGACCGAGGCGGCAGCGACGACCGCGGCTACGGAGGCGGCCACAGGCGCATCCACGACGGATGCGGCAGGCGTCGAGGGCACATGGACGCTGGCGGAGGGACAGGAGAGCTTTGTCGGCTATCGCGTTGAGGAGGAGCTGGCAACGATCGGCTACAAGGAAGCCGTCGGCCGCAGCCCGACGATCGAGGCAACAATCACGATCGCGGACGGACAGATCACGGGCGTCACGGTAACGGCCGACCTGCGCGACCTGGAAAGCGACGACTCGCGCCGGGACGGTGCGCTGCAGTTCCAGGCGCTGGAGTCGCAGCGGTTCCCGACCGCCACGTTCGAGCTGACGGATCCGATCGCCGTGCCTGCAGGGCTCGCGGCGGGCGAGCCGATCAGCATCGAAGCGAACGGGACACTGACCCTGCACGGGGTCACGAAGGCGGTGGTCATTCCGATTGAGGCGGTGCTGGAGGACGGCGTCATGGTCGTCGTGGGGTCGATCCCGATCCTCTTCGCTGACTACGACATCGCACAGCCGCAGTCACCGATCCTCGTCTCGATCGAGGACAACGGGGTCATGGAGCTGCAGCTCTTCCTGGTGCGCGGGCCGTAGCAGTAGCCGCTCATTGACGGGGTCCGGGGGGCGTTCCTAGCATGGGGAGGCATGGCCGCCTACTCCGAGACCGTCATGGATCACTTCAAGCACCCGCGGAATGCGGGCGAGATGGACGCGCCCGACGGCGAGGCAACCGTGCGCAACCCGGTCTGCGGCGACCGCATGCAGGTGATGCTGCGCATCGACGAGGGGCGCATCGCGAAGATGCAGTGGCTCACGCGGGGCTGCCCGCCGGCGATCGCGACGAGCTCGTGGACGAGCGAGCAGGTCGAAGGGTGGACGCTAGGGGAGGCGGAGGCGCTCACACGGGAGGCGATCGCGGAGGGAATTGGGGGGCTGCCGCGGGACAAGGTGCACTGCAGCGTGCTCGCCGCCGACGCACTTAAGCGGGCAATCGCAGACTACCGGGAACGCACAGGCTGAGGCGGGTGGCGTCTGTGCATTTGGTCACAAGCGGTCGTATGATGCGGTCATTGGCACCGGAGGCGCCTCTTCGATGATGGATTCCCTGCTCGCCCTCTACAGCCCGACCGCGCTCGGAGTGATATTCGTGCTGGTCTGGGCGGCCACGTCGGTGATCGTGACGATCCCGGCATTCGCGACGCGAGGCACCCCACAGCTGATGTGGCTCGGGGCGGCGGGATTCATCCTGACGGTCGAGGCGGCCGTGCTTGTCACCCTGGCGGTACTCAACAGCCAGGGCAAGGTTTTCTAGCAACAGTACCCGGAAGGTTAGAGCAGGCGGCGGATGGGCTTACGGCCCGGGCGCGGGTCGTAGTTACTCTTGAACATTTCGAGCTTGTCCCGCTCGATGAGGTACTTGCCCGCGAAAAGCGTGGCGGGGATCTTCTTCTGCTTGATCAGGCGTCGCAGGCTCTGGGGATGAATCGAAAGCTCACGCGCCGATTCAACGAGATCAAGGTAGTCATCAAACGGAGTCGTCATGGCGTCATCTCCACCCACCCGGCCGCGGGGTCGAAACGATAAACCGAGTAGGCAATAAAAATCTAGCAGGCGTTCTTCCTTATGTCGAAATCTTGGCATTCGGGTAGCCGCCGGGTGAGTGGCCCCTGAGCGGGGTTGGGCTATCCTGCCGCGAATGGCATCGGTGCTGTGGCTGGATTTCGAGGGGGTCGTGGTGGAGCCGGGCCTGACCGACGCGATCGTCGGCGAATTCGGCGTGAGCCCGCCGGCGGCGGGCACGAACGGGTCCGAGATCGCGCTGGCGGCGGCGATCGGGGAATTCGAGGCGCCGCGCGAGGAGGTGGAGTCGCGCGTGCGGGAACTGGCACGGCCGCGCCCCGGGTTCGAGGAGCTGGTGGGATGGACGCAGTGGCACGGGTGGCTGCCGATGGTGGTCAGCACCGCCCCGGACGTGTGCGTGGAAACGGTGCTGGAGGATCCGGGCTTTGATCGCGTGGCTCGCCACTGCGGGCGGACGCGCCAGGTGTACCGCTGGCGGCTGACGTACGCGAGCCCGCGGGGGGTCGAACTGGAGGAGGGATTCCTGCTCTCCTATGCGGCGGCACTGCGTGATGCAGGCGACCTGGTGGCGTACGTGGGCCAGGAGGAGGCGGGGAGGCAAGCAGCGGGCCTGGCGTACGCGAGCTGCACCAGCGGCGCGCTGCGCGACTCGTTGGGAGAAGGCGAGCGAACCTTCGGATTCGAGACGCTGGCGGACGTGCGGGAAATCCTCGAGCGTGAGGGCGAGGCGTGGCGGGCGGGCTTCGCTTCCGGGAACGCCTCCGGCCCGGCGTAGGACGCTCTACTCGACGTCCAGGTCGCAGGACATGATGACGAGGTCGCGGTCGTTGCCCTCGCGGTCCACCACCCAGCCCTCGAGCGTGGCCTGGTAGCGGAAGCCGAGGCGCTCGAAAACGACGCGCGCGCCTTCCTGGTCGACCGTCATCTGGGCGCTCAGCTTGCGCACGCCGAGGGCGGGGGCGACTTCGCGAATCTCGGCGGCCAGCAAACCGCCCATACCGGTGCCACGGAAGTCGGAGTGCACGTTGATGCGAATCTCGCCAATGTGACGGGTCCAGCGGGCAGGGCGGGTCCAGCGTGCAGGCTCGGTGTGGAGGCTCGAATAGCCGACCACCTTGCCCGCGGCCTTCGCGATGATCGTGAACGTGTCTCCAGTCGCGACCTCCGCCAGCCATGCATCGACGGTCGCCGGAGAAGTTATGTCTTCTCGCAGGAAGAGCAACTCCTCCTCATCGAGGGACTTGGTGAACTCCAGCATGTCGTCGCGGTCGTCGATGGTGAACGGCCAGAAGACCACGGACGTGCCATCTCGCAGGTCGGCGTGAATGGGGTAGCGGGAGACGAGGTCGTGCAGGGTAGGAGACATGGCTCGCTCAGTATATGCGGCCCGTCGATCCTGGGGCCGGGGGGCCGCAGGAAGGGCGCCGCGCTCCTCTCTAGATTTCGGTGGCCATGACGAGCAGGTCGAGGTGGCGTCCATCGCGGTCCATGACCCAGCCGGGCAGGATGGCCTGGTGGCGGAAGCCGAGGCGTTCGAAGACCGTCCTGGCCGTCAACTGATCGACCGGCATCTGGGCGCTCAGGGTGCGCACGCCGAAGGCGGGTGCGATAGCGCGAATCTCGCCCGCGAGCAGGCCGCCAAGACCAGTACCCCGGTAGTCGGGGTGGACGTTGATGCGAATTTCGCCGACGTGGCGGGTCCAGCGTGCGGGCTCGGTGTGCAGGCTCCCGTAGCCGACGATGCGGTCGCCTACCTCGGCCACAACCGTGAAGGTCTCGCCGTTCGCGATATCGACGAGCCACTCGTCCACGACATCGGGGGAAGTGATGTCCTCCCGCAGGAAGAGGAGGGCTTCCTCGTTGAGGGCGCGGGCGAAGCCGATGAGCGAGTCGCGATCCGCGGACGTCGCCGGGCGGAAGACCACGGCCGTGCCATCACGGAGCAGGTCGTTGGTGGGGTAGCGATAGGCGAGGTCGTCGCGGGCGAGCACCATAGCGCGGGCATTCTAGCCAGTCGCCGGGCCGTCACAAGGGGGCTGGCTTACATCCGTGGCAAAGGCGTGGCAGGCCTCGCGGGGAAGGGCGGGATACTTTCGGAGGGTGGGGTCTTCAGCCGCCTGTGCGCAGAGCCAGAAACGCGATCCGCGGCCGCTCCGCACCTGACGCGCGTGCTCACAGAGGCTACAGAGGCCGACTGCGGGGTCGAACGAAGGGGAGTCCGTCACGCGCGCAGGGTGGCGCCCAGATCCTGCTCGAGGCGGCGAAGAAGACCCTGCTCGATGCGGACGACGTCCTTCTCGCCGAGGGTGCGGTCGCCTGCCTGGAAGCGCAGGGCGAGCGCCAGGGACTTCTGGCCGGCGGGGACGCCCTCGCCACGGTACTCGTCGAACACGTCGGCGCTGATGCGGACGCCGCGGGCGCGGTGGCTGCGGATAACGTCGAGCAGGGAGGAGGCAGGGGTGCCGGAGGGGACGAGCAGGGCGAGGTCGCGGCGGGCCTCGGGGTAGCGGCTGGGCGGGGCGTAGTCGGGCCGCTCGGGGAGAGCGCGGGTGAGGGGTTCGAACCAGAGCTCGACGAGGAACACGGGCTCCTCGATGTCGAAGGAAGCGGCCACGTCGGGGTGGACCTGGGCGACGACGCCGACGGCCTCCTCGCCGACAGAGACGGCGGCGGTGTGGCCGGAGAGGAGGGCGTAGTGCTCCTCGGGCGCGAAAGCGCCTTCCACGCCGAGGTCGTCGAGGAGGCTCTCAACGGCGCCCTTGGCGTCGAAGAAATCGAGGCGCTCG
Organism: Tepidiformaceae bacterium; assembly: GCA_965214395.1. Lineage (GTDB taxonomy): Bacteria > Chloroflexota > Dehalococcoidia > Tepidiformales > Tepidiformaceae > UBA2991. The sequence goes on along the minus strand of OZ243954.1, from coordinate 1,466,088 downwards.
GGACCGGGACGCTCCCAGCGTTCCAGCCGCTGGCCGCCGAGGACAGCACAGAGGACGGGGCGCTCGTGGGGGAGGTCGGCCTCGGTGGGGAGGTACTCGACTCCCACCTCGAAGAGGCGCATGGCTGCGTCTTCATGGTGGCGGTTGGCTGCGTAGGCGGCGAGCAGGGAGCCCCGCAGCGAGGTTCGCAGGTAGGTGTGCTGGGAGGCGACGGGGTTGGCGGCAGCGAGCGGCTGGGCGCGGTCCTCGTCACCGGGCGCAACCACCCGGGAGAGGGTGTCGCCGGAGGTGAGGGTGTAGCTGATGACCTCCTGGAAGCCAAGGCCGGCGGCCAGCGAGCGGACTTGCTCGCGGACGCGTTCGAGGGGTCGGGGCTGGGCCTCGGGGAGGGCGCCGCGGAGGACGGTGGTGGGGAGCTTCTCGTAGCCGTGGACACGGATGAGCTCCTCGATGACGTCGTCGGGGAGAGCGACATCGGGGCGCCAGAAGGGAGGCGTGACCTCGAAGGCGTTTCCGCTCTCGGTCACATCGAAGCCGAGCGCGGAGAGGATGCGACGCACCTCCGGGGGGTCGATGGCGATACCGAGCACCTGCTCGATGCGAGCGGCGGGGAGGGTGATGCGGGGACTGGGGAGCGGGGTGGGGAAGGAGTCGACGAGACCGGCGGCGGGCCGGCCGCTGGCTACCTGCTCCAGCAGGTGCAGGGCGCGTTCCTGGGCGTAGGGGGCGAGATCGGGGCCGATGCCCTTCTCAAACCGCAGGGAGGCCTCGCTGCGGAGCCGGAGTTGGGTGGAGGTGCGGCGGATGGAGCCGGGGTGGAAGTTGGCGACCTCAAGGAGGACGGTGCTGGTCGATTCCGAGACCTCGCTGTTGCCGCCGCCCATGATGCCCGCGACCGCCACGGGCCCTTCGCCGTCGCAAATCATGAGCATGTCGGGGTCAAGATCGCGCTCCACGTCGTCGAGTGTCGTGAGCGTCTCGCCGGGGCGGGCGCGGCGGGGGCGGATCTCGGCGCCTCGCACGAGGTCGTAGTCGAAGGCGTGGAGGGGCTGGCCCGTCTCGAGCATGACGTAGTTGGTCACGTCGACGACGTTGTTGATGGGGCGCATGCCCGCGCGCATGAGGCGCTGCTGCATCCAGGGGGGCGAGGGCCGCATCTCGATGCCCTCGATGATGCTGGCGGTGAAGCGGCGGCAGAGGTCGGGAGCCTCGATGGTGACGGACACGAACTCGTCGGCGCGGCGGCCGGACGGCGAGTAGGAGCGGTCGGGCTCCCGCAGGGGCTGGCCCGTGACGGCCGCCACCTCGCGGGCGAAACCGTGGATGCCGAGGAGGTCGGCGCGGTTCGCCCAGGTGGAGACATCGAACACCACATCGCCGATGGCCTCCACCAGAGGCGCGCCAATGGCGGAGTCCTCGGGGAGGACGAGGATGCCCTCGTGGTCGTCGCTGAGACCGAGCTCCTTCTCGCTGAGGACCATGCCGGCGGAGTCGACGCCGCGGATGGCGCGCAGCTTCAGCTTGGAGAGCTTGCCGGTATGGCCGTCGACGAGCATGGCTCCCTCGGTAGCGAAGGCGATCTTCTGCCCGGCGGCGACGTTGGGAGCGCCGCAGACGACGGTGCGCGGCCCCTCGCCGACGTTCACGGTGGCGAGGACGAGGCGGTCGGCGTTGGGGTGGGGGTCGACCGCAAGGACCTCGGCGACACGCACGAGGTCGGGGTCCCAGTGCTCACCAATGACCTCCCAGCCCTCGACCTCGGCGATGGCGTCGGTCACGCGCTTCGCGAAGTCAGCGGGAGGGAGGTCGATGTCGACGTAGTCGCGTAACCAGGAGAGCGGAAGCTTCATGACGGGCCCTTGGCTGTTGGCTGTTGGCTCTTGGTGTTTCGTCGCCTTCCGTTCGCTGGCTGCGGTGGGGGCGAGTTCAGGCGTTGCATGAAGCGTTGGAGCATGCGTTTGACGGAAGTGACTCCTGCCGTGAGGGCAGCGTGCGACTTGGTGTCCAGGTAGCCGAGATCGCGCGCAAGGATGAGATGGTATTCGAGCTCCGTCGCCGAGCCCAGGGCAATCCGGAGGTGGTGGCGGAAGTGGTCGTTGGTGAGCGCCGACCCTTCGGCGATGTTGGCTGGGACCGAAGAGGCGGCCCTCCTCATCTGCGACTGAAGGCCAAAGCGTTCGTCGGCGGGAAACTCCTTGCTGGAGCGATAAACCGCCAGCGTCAGCTCATGGGAGACTCGCCACACTTCCAGTTCCTGAAAGGGTCTCACGAGAGCGCTCCTGCAACGTCATCGAGCCAACAGCTAACAGCCAACAGCCAACAGCCTCCCTAAAACTGCCTGAGGAAGCGCAGGTCGTTCTGATAGAAGTGGCGGATGTCCTCGATGCCCCAGCGGAGCATGGCGACGCGTTCGATGCCCACGCCGAAAGCGAAGCCGGTGTACTTCGACGAGTCGTAACCGGCGTTCTCGATGATCTCGGGATGGACCATGCCCGCGCCCAGGATCTCGATCCAGCCGGTGCCGTGGCAGGTGCGGCAGTCGCTGCCGTCGGCACGGCAGAGGAAACAGTCGATGGCCATCTCGACGCCGGGTTCGACGAAGGGGAAGTAGCTGTGGTGGAAGATGATCTGGCGGTCCTCGCCGAAGAGGCGGCGGGCGAAGGCGTAGAGCGTGCCTTTGAGGTCGCTCATGCGGACGCCCTCGTCGACGGCGAGCCCCTCGATCTGGGTGAGCATCCACTCGTGGGTGGCGTCGGTCGCTTCCTGGCGGTAGCACTTGCCGGGGACGATGACGCGCACGGGGGGCTCGCTCTGCTCCATAACGCGGATCTGGTTGGGGGAGGTGTGCGTGCGAAGCAGGATCTGGCGTTCCCCCTCGATAAGGGTGTCGATCCAGATGGTGTCCCACATGTCGCGGGCGGGGTGGTCGTCGGGGATGCGAACGGCATCGAAGTTATAGCGGGACCACTCGACCTCGGGCCCTTCGAAGACGCGGAAACCCATCTCGGCGAAAGCTTCGATGCAGTCGTTCATGGTCTGGGTGACGGGGTGGAGGCGGCCTAGCGACTGCGGCCGCCCCGGCAGGGAAACGTCGAGGGCGGCGTCGGCCGACAGGGCCGCAAGGGCGTCGGCCCGCGCAGACTCGCGGCGCGCTTCCAACTCGCTTTCAAGTGTCGTCTTGAGCTGGTTGAGGGATTGGCCGAGGGCGGCTCGCTGCTCGGGCGGGGCGTCCTTCAGGCCACGCAGGCGGAGGGTGAGGCGACCGTCCTTGCGGCCGAGCCAGTCGGCGCGCCATGCCTCGCGCTCGGCCTCGCCATCAGCCCGAGCGAGCGCTTCCAGCGCTTCCGCACGAAGCGAGTCAACCTCCGCTTCTGTCGTGGACATCGGCAAGAGGAATGATAGGTAGGGCTGGGTAACAGGCGAGCGGAGGGAAGCGGACCGCTGAGGGCAAGACGGGGTGAAGGCCACGCGGCGTCTTTACCCTCACCATCTGGCGCAGGCGAGGGCACGTTCTACACTGCGTTTCAGGCAGGGTCGCGATCCGGCGGCCGGCGGCGGAAAATAGGAGGCGGCATGCTGCAGCAACTTCGCGCGGGATGGCCCGGGGCACTGGCGGGACTGGCGGCGATAGCAGTCGGGCTGGCGGTGTCGGAGCTTGTGGCGCGTCTGGTCGTGGGCGGTTCGCTGGTTTTTGCGATCGGCGATGTCGTCATCGACAACTCGCCGGGGCGCGTCTCGAAGTGGGCGATTGATACGTTCGGCGACAAGGACAAGCCGGTCCTGGTCGCAGGCATCACCGTGGCGACGCTGGCCCTCGGCACGGTGCTGGGGGGACTCTCCTACCTGGCATTCCGCGTCATCGGCGTGGCCGGATTCGCCGTCCTCTCCATCGTGGGAGGCCTTGCCGCAGCGCATGACCCGTTGATTTCCGATGCAGACGCGGCGATCACGGCCGCCGCCGCCTTCGTCGTCGCCAGCGGGACGCTCCTGGGGCTCCTGTGGACCCTGGCCGGTTCACGTCGGGCGGCCGAAGACTCCCCGGACGACGCCGCGGCAGCGCGGGCCGGGCGCAGGCAGTTCCTGTACCTGGCAACCGGCGGAATTGCGGGCGCCGCCGTGATGACGCCCCTGGTACGACGGTTCATCGACCTGTCCGTCGATGTGGATGCGCAGCGCGCATCGATCGCCGACCGTATCCGCAGTTCGTCACGGGCGGCGCAGACCTCGGAGGCGGCAACCGCAACCGCCACGGCCACCGCGGCGGCAGCGGCCGCCACGGCAACGACCACGCCGGTCGCGGAGGAGACCGCGGAAGCCACAGCCGCCGCAGAGACGCCTGCGGCCACAGCGACGCCGGATGCATCGGACACAGCCACACCAGCGGCGACGGAGACCGAGGCAACCCAGCAGGCGGAAGCCGAAGCCACATCCGAGGCAACACCTGAAGCGACGCCTGAGCCAACTCCGGAACCAACGCCTGAACCAACGCCAGAACCGACGCCCGAGCCCACGGCGGCACCACGCCCCGGCCCGGAGACCGTGCGCGGCATCTCCCCGCTGGTCACGCCGAACGACAGGTTCTACCGGATCGACACGGAGCTCTCGGTACCCCGCATCGACATCAACGACTGGCGGCTGACGATCAAGGGGATGGTGGAGAACGAGCTGGAGCTCTCGTTCGCGGATCTGCTCGATCGGGGGGTGGAGGAGGAGTCGGTGACGCTGGCCTGCGTCTCGAACCGGGTGGGCGGCCGCCTGGTCGGGAACGCCTACTGGCTCGGCGTCCCCCTTCCCGACCTGCTACGAGAGGCAGGGGCCGACGAAGCGGCGACACAGGTGGTAGGGCGCTCCGTCGACGGCTTCACCGTCGGCTTCCCCACGGCGAAGGCGCTGGACGGGCGCAAGTCGATGGTGGTTATCGGCATGAACGGCGAGGCCCTGCCTGCGGAGCACGGCTTCCCCGCACGCCTGATCATCCCGGGGATGTACGGATACGTTTCGGCGACCAAGTGGCTGAAAGAGATCGAGCTGACGACCTGGGAGGGCTTCGACGCCTACTGGGTCGGGGGCCGGGGCTGGGCGAAAGAAGGGCCGATAAAGCTGCAGTCGAGGATCGACGTGCCCGACAACGAAGACACCGTGGCGGCGGGCAACGTGCGCATCGCAGGCGTCGCCTGGGCTGGACTGAAGGGCATCAGCGGCGTCCAGGTGCGGCCTCGCCGGATGCACGCCGAGACGCAGCCGGGCGACGATGAGTGGCTCGACGCGATCCTGGGCGAGGAACTCTCGGACAGTAGCTGGCGGCAGTGGGTGGTCGACTGGAACGCCGCAGAAGGCAATTACGACCTGGAAGTGCGCGGCATCGACCGCAACGGCAACGTGCAGACGGCGGAAATGATGCCGCCCAAGCCGAGCGGCGCCACAGGCCACCACATCATCCAGGTGAGCGTTGACGCCTAGGCTGGCGGTCATCGCCCTCATCGCCGGGGCGGCCCTCATCGCCGCCGCCTGCGGTGGCGGCCCGGACGAGCAGCCGGGGGAGTCTCAACCGGAAGCGCAGGGGTCGGCCGTGAACACGGGCGGGGAGGCAACCCGGGAGCCGGGAACGACCGCGACTGAGGAGCCGGCCAGTCAACCCACGCCCGAGCCCGAGGTGGAGAACCCGGCCCCCGAGTTCCCTTCGGGCCTGACGTGGTTCAACGTGAGCGAGCCGCTGAGCTTCGCGAAGCTGCGGGGCAAGCTGGTGCTCCTCGACTTCTGGACGCAGGGCTGCATCAACTGCCAGCACATCCTCCCCGACCTCGACCGTCTCGAGCACGAGTTCCCGGATAGTCTCGTCGTCATCGGCGTGCATACGGGCAAGTACTCGGAGGAGCACGAGGACGCGGCAGTAGCCGAGGCGATCGCGCGCTACGGCTTGAAGCACCCCGTCGTGAACGACCCCGAGGCTGCTATCTGGCGGCAGTGGGGGGTGCGGGCGTGGCCGACCGTGGTGCTGATCGACCCACGGGGGAGCGTGGTCGGGGGCGCGGCCGGGGAGCGGGTCTACGAGCGGTTCCAGCCGGTCATCAAGGAGGTCCACGACCACTTCGCGGAGCGGGGCCTGATCGATTCGACGCCCATCCCGCTCGAGCTGGATGCGCAGGTCGCCTCGACCTTCTTCTCTTTCCCCAGCGAGGTGCTCGTGGACGAAGCGGGCAAACGCATCTTCATTGCCGACGCGGGGCACCACCGCATCGTCGTGACGGACCTCGCCGGACGGGTGGCCACGGCCTACGGCTCGGGCGACGCCGGTCTCGCCGACGGTGGTCCCGGCGAGGCGCACTTCCGCGACCCGCAGGGGCTCGAACTCTCGCCGGACGGGACCACGCTCTGGGTGGCGGACACGCGCAACCACGCGGTCCGCGCGATCGACCTGACCACGCACCAGGTGACGACGATCGCCGGCACCGGGGCGCGCACCTACGCGCAGTTCTCCTCGGGGGACGCGGCCACCACAGCGCTCGCTTCGCCGTGGGACATTCACTATCACAACGGCTCCCTCTACATCGCCAACGCGGGTACGCACCAGATCTGGGAGCTGAACCTCGGCACGGACCTCCTGAGCGTCTTCGCGGGGACGGGGCGGGAGGACATCGACGATGGCCACCGGCTCGCGACGGCGACGCTGGCCCAGCCCAGCGGCCTCACCGGTGACGCCACGCACCTGTACTGGGTCGACGCCGAGACCAGCTCGGTGCGGCGCGCTCCCTTCGCGGACACGGGGGACGTGGAGACGCTCATAGGGACACACCTGTTCCGCTGGGGCGACGCGGACGGTCCCGCGGGCACGGCCCTGATCCAACACGCGCAGGGCCTCGTGCTGGGCGACGGCGTGGTCTACCTCGCCGACACCTACAACCACAAGGTGCGGGCGCTCTCGCTGGCGGACTTCTCCGTGACGACGGTCGCGGGGAGCGGGGAGCGGGGCTGGAACGATGCGACGGGGGCGGAGGCGGCCTTCGAGGAGCCGAACGGCCTCGCGTTCGCGGGTGGCAAGCTCTACCTCGCTGACACGGGCAACCACGTCGTCCGGGTTATCGACGCCTCCACGGGCGGTGTGACGACGCTGGCGCTGACGAATCTGTCGGCGGCGAACCCGAAGCTGCCGGAGGACGGCATCCTGCGCGTGAGGCTGCCGACGCAGGTAGTGGCTCCCGGTGTGAGCACGCTGCGAATCACGTTCCGGTCGCCGGAGGACTTCCACCTGAACAACTCGGCGCCGTCGCGGTTCGAGTTGGCCTCGAGCAGCGACGAGGTCGTGCTCCTGAGCGAGACCCTGCTGACGTGGACGAGCGAGGAGCCCTACGTCACGTTCCCCATCCCGATCGAGCTGCGCGCGGGCGAAGCGGAGATTACGGGGGAGGGGATCGTCTACTTCTGCCGGACGGGCAAAGAGGCGCTCTGCCTGATTCAGCGGGTGGAGCTGGTGGCGCCGGTACGGGTGAGCGAGACAGCCACCGCCGGGGAGGTGGTGGTGGTGTACGAGTTGCCAGCGGTCGAGGCGACCTACAAAGGTTCTTGACAGTCCCCGAGGCGGGCCGAATCATGGCTGCACTCGACTGACTGAGGAGGAGCGCGTGGTTCGAGGGTACGTCCTTATCGAGACTGACGTTGGCAGCGCCAAGGCTGTCGGCGCCGCCGCCGCCGCATTGACCTATCCGGGCGCGACCGTCCTCGCCGTCGACACGGTGACCGGCCCGTACGACGTTATCGTGCAGCTTGAGGCCAACGACCTCGACGCACTGGGCACGGCCATCACCGACGCGATCCAGACGGTGACGGGCGTGCAGCGCACGACGACCTGCCTGGCGGTGCGCCTCGGCTAGGCCCTCCGGAAGCCCGCAGACGTGACGATTCCGACCTCGGCAATGATCAGCGTGGAGGATGCGCGCGAGCGCATCCTCGCCTTCTTCGAGCGCCTCGCGCCCGAGCAGGCGCCCGTGGTCGAGGCGCTGGGGCAGGTGCTGGCCGAGGACGTGGTCGCGGGGTTCGACATCCCGCCGCTCGACAACACCGCGATGGACGGATACGCCGTCCGCGCCGCCGACACGGACGGATCGCGCGAGGGCAACCCTCGCAGGCTGACGGTGATCGCGGACCTGGCGGCGGGCTACGTGCTCGACACGGCGGTGGGCGAGGGCGAGGCGGTACGCATCATGACGGGCGCACCGATCCCGCCCGGGGCGGACGCGATCGTGCCCTTCGAGGAGACGGACGAGCCCCTGCGGGAGCCGGGCCAGGCCCCGACGCGGGGCGACGCGGTGGGCGTGTTCAAGGCGGCCCTGCCGGGCGCCAACATCCGCCGCCGGGCGGAGGACATCGGGGAGGGGCAGGTGGTGCTGGAGACGGGGCGCACGGTGCGCGCCTCGGAGGTTGGCGTGCTCTCCAGCATCGGGCGCACGGAGGTCTCGGTGTACCGACGCCCGGAGGTGGCCATCCTCTCGACCGGCGACGAGATCGTGACGCCCGGCGATGAGCGCCGCCGCGGGCAGATCTACGACGCGAACGCGCACAGCGTGGCCGCGCTCGTGCGCGCCTTCGGCGGGCGCCCGCGGCTGCTCGGCATCGCGCGCGATACGGTCGAGGACCTGACGTCGAAGATTCACGCGGGGCTGGGCGCGGACATGATCGTGACGAGCGCAGGCGTCTCGCGGGGCGACTTCGACGTGGTCAAGGACGTGCTCGCACGCGAGGGGGCGATCGACTTCTGGACGGTTCGCATGAAGCCGGGCAAGCCGCTCGCGTTCGGGGCGTTCGAGGCGCCCGACGGGCGTCGCGTGCCTCACCTGGGGCTGCCGGGGAACCCGGTCAGCTCGATGGTCGCGTTCGAGCTGTTCGGGCGGCCGGCGATCTTCAAGATGCTGGGGCGCTCCGGCTGGGAGCGGCCGGTCATCCGGGCGATCACGCGGGACACGGTGGTGAACACGGACGGGCGCCGTTTCTACGCGCGCTGCATCGTGACGAAGGGCGAGGACGGTCGCTACTACGCCGACCTGACGGGTCCGCAGGGGAGCGGCATCCTGACGAGCATGAGCGCCGCCAACGGGCTCACGGTCATCCCCGAGGACCTGCCGCGGGCGGAACCGGGCGACGAGATCGACGTGATGATGATCGACTGGGAGCACCCGGAGTAGCCCCTAGGCCCAGCTACCGTTTAGGTAGAACGATGAGCGACGAGGCCGCGCGTCCCTGGTACGAGACGCTGTTCGAGCGGGACTGGTACGGCTACTTCGCGAAGGGCGGCCCCAGTTATCCGGACGATGACGGCGAGTACGCCCGTGTGGCCGAGGCTGAGGTCGAATTCATGGAGCAGGCGCTGGGGCTGACGGAACCGTGCGACTTGCTCGACCTGTGCTGCGGGCCCGGGCGTCACAGTGTGCGGCTCGCGCAACGCGGGCACCGCGTCACGGGCGTCGACATCTCCGCCTACAACCTGGAGAAGGCCACCGAGGACGCCGCCGAGTTCGGCGTGGATGTGGCCTGGCGCGAGGCCGACATGCGCGAGACAGGACTGGCGGGGTCCAGCCAGGACGCGGTCATCAACATCTTCACCGCCTTCGGCTATTTCGACGACGAGGGCAACCAGCGAGTCCTGGAGGAGATCGCGCGCGTCTTGCGTCCGGGGGGAGGCTTCCTGATCGAGTTGATCAACCGGGACTCGCTCATGCGCCGTTTCGAGCCCCGCAGCAGCGGCCGGCGACGCGACGGCCGCATGGGGGTCGAAGAGCGCCAATTCGACGCGGTAGCGGGCACAATCACCACGCGTTGGGAGGTCACGCTCGATGACGGCGAGCGGATGTCCCACAGCCACACCGTCCGGACCTACACGCTGCAGGAGCTGGAGTTGCGGATGGCGCAGGCAGGGCTGGAGGTGGAGGAGGCGTGGGGCGGACTCGATGGCTCGGCGCTGGAGATGGACAGCCGGCGGCTGGTCGTGCTGGCGCGGGCGGGGTAGCGGCCGGCCTCATTCCTCCAGGAGGTCGGGGCGGCGCTGGCGTGTGCGTTTGAGGCGCTGCTCCTGCTTCCACTTCTCAATCTCGGCGTGGTGCCCGCTGAGGAGGACATCGGGGACGGTCCAGCCGCGGTACTCGGCGGGGCGGGTGTACTGGGGGTGTTCGAGGAGGCCGTCGGCGAACGACTCCTCGCGGGGGGAGGCGTCGTCGCCAAGGGCGCCGGGGAGGTGGCGGGCGACGGCCTCGATGAGCACCATCGCGGGGAGCTCGCCGCCGGTCAGGATGTAGTCGCCGACCGAGACCTCGCGGTCAGCGCAGTGCTCGACGAAGCGCTCGTCCACGCCCTCGTATCGTCCCGCGACGAGGAGGAGGCGGGGATAGGCGGCGAGCTCGCGCACGAGGGCGTCGTTGAGGAGCTGGCCCTGGGGGGAGAGGTAGATGACGTGGCCGGAGGGCTCCGCCTCGGCCTGTGCGGCCTGCAGGGCGGCGTCGAGCACATCGACCTTCATGACCATGCCGTGGCCGCCGCCGAAGGGCTGGTCGTCGACGGTGCGGTGGCGGTCGGTTGCGTGCTCGCGGATGTCATGGAGGTGCAGGTCGAGGAGGCCGCCGTCGCGGGCGCGCTTGATGATGGAGACGTCGAGGGGACCGCCAAAGGCCTCGGGGAAGAGAGTGAGGACGTCGACCCTCATCCGTCGTGCTCGACGGGGCCGGCGAGGAGTTCGGCGATGTGGGGCACCAGGGGGAGGAGCACGGCGAGGCCGTCGGCGACACCCTTAGGGCTGCCGGGCAGATTCACGACAAGCGTCGAGCCCCGGGTGACGGCAAGGCCGCGCGAGAGGATGGCGTAGGAGGTGTGCTTGAGCCCCTCCTGGGCGATGGCGAGGGGGATGCCGGGTACGTCGCGCTCGGCAATGTCGCGGGTTGCCTCGGGGGTGAGGTCGCGGGGGGTGAGGCCGGTGCCGCCGGTCGTCAGGATCACGTCCGCGACACCGCCATCGCACCAGGATGCGAGCTGCACGGCGATGCCCTCGCGGTCGTCGGGGAGGGCGGTACGGGACACGACCTCGTGGCCTTCCTCACGGCAGCGGCGCTCGATGAGGGCGCCGCCTTCGTCGACGCGGGTTCCGGCGGCGACGCCGTCGGAAGCGGTGAGGATCGCGATGCGTGCCATCGGGACAGTCTAGCGCGACCCTCGGGGAGAGCGGCGAACGGTAAGGAGGCCCACGAAGACAGGCGATTTTCCGGGGCGATTTCTGTTGACACCCTCCGGGGGGCTACCTATAGTCCATGTGGGGAGAAATGGGGATAGATGGGAATCCTCCCCAGCATTCTCCTGAATTTGGTGGGGTCCTCCCTGCCTGAGGGGCCAACATGGCGTTCCGTGGGAACTTCGAGTACCAGTTGGACGACCGCAATCGGGTCGCGCTGCCTCCGAAGTTCCGCGAGGAATTCGCCAACGGCGCCGTCCTTGTCCCCGGGTCCGACGAGTGCATCGAGGTGTACACGCCGGAGGGGTTCGAGGCGGAGGCGCGCGTGGTTGAACGGGTGCCCGCCTACTCCGAGGCCGGCCGCCAGCTGCGGCGAGCCTTCTTCGCCTCCTCGTTCGACGTACAGCGCGACGGCCAGGGGCGGCTGCTCATCCCCGCCAAGCTCCTGACGCACGCCGGCATCCAGCGGGACGTGGTCGTGCTGGGCAACGACCAGCGCCTCGAGATATGGGACCGGACCAGGTGGGAGGAGCAGGAGTCGCTGCTGCCGACCGCTCGCGCCAACGCCCTGCAGCAGCTCGCCGACGGGCCCGCCGCGGCGGGAGGGGGAGGCTAGCGTGGCCATCATGACGACGCCGCGAGCACCACACACCCCCGTCCTCCTCGATGAGGCGCTGGGCTACCTGGCCGTACGCGAGGGCGGGGTCTACATCGACTGCACGGCCGGAGCGGGCGGGCACAGCGCCGCCATCGCGGAAGCGATGGGGGCGGAGGGGCGCCTGCTCTGCATCGACCAGGACGGCGAGGCGCTGGAGTTCGCGCGAACGAGGTTGGCTCCGTTTGGGAGGCGGGTCAGCTTCGTCCGCGGGAACTTCCGCGATCTCGACAGCATCGCCGCGGACGAAGGGTTCGAGGCGGTGGATGGCATTCTGATGGACCTCGGCGTTTCTTCCATCCAGATGGACACCTCAGCGCGAGGGTTCGCCTTCGCGCACGAGGGGCCGCTGGACATGCGTATGGACCAGTCGTCGGACGGCTTGACGGCTGCGGACATCGTGAATACGTGGGACGAGCGATCGCTCGCGACCCTCTTCCGGGAACAGGGAGAGGTGCGCGGGGCGCGCCGCATCGCGAGGGCGGTGCAGAGGGCGCGACCACTTCGCTCGACCTGGGATCTAGCCAAAGCCGTCGAGCAGGCTGCGGGGGGCGCGAGAGACCGAACCCAACAACACCCCGCCACCAAGGTCTTTCTCGCGCTTCGGATTCGTGTAAATGGCGAACTCGACTCGCTTGGCACGAGCTTACCGCTCGCCCGCAGCCTGCTCGGCTTTGGACCTTCTCGCGAAAGCGGAAGGCTCGTCACTATTGCATTCCACTCGCTCGAGGACCGCATTGTGAAGCAGTTCTTCGGGCGCGAGTCGCGAGACTGCGTCTGCCCGCCGGTACTGCCGGCGTGCCGCTGCGACCACCACGCAACGCTGTCGCTGCTCACGCGCCGGGCCGTGCGCCCGAGCGACGAGGAAGTCGCGCGCAACCCGCGCGCGCGCAGCGCCGTGCTGCGGGCGACGCAGCGGAAGGCCGAGGCGCCATCGTGACGGCCCTCGACCAACCAGCTCCACGAACGCACCGAGGCCTCTCCCTTCCAAAGCTGGGGGTGAGCGGCTGGGTGGTGGCGGGAGCGCTGATCGTCTCGGCCAGCGCCATGGCGCCGGTCGTGCAGAACAGCCTGATGACAACCCAGGGGCGCAACCTCGAAGTGCTGGAGGGCGAGCAGAACACCCTCCGCGTCGAGATGCGCCAGCTGGAAGCCGAGATCGCACGCCTGATTTCGGTAGACCGGATCGCCCGTCGCGCAAGCGAGATCGGCCTCGTGCCGGGGGCGAACGCCATCTTTGTGACCATCGGGGAAGCCGGACCGGAGCCCCCGAAGATTCCTGCGGAGCATCTCCCCGAGTCGGAGCCTGTCTCCGGCCTCGCTCCGTAGCCGCGGACCACCTATGGAGGCGATGCCGCTGCTGAACTGATTTCGAACCGGTCGCGGGAGGGAGGCCGGCGGGAGGGCGCCCCATGGCGCACCAGCAGGCGAGGCGTACGGGCCGGGTGTGGCTTCCGGCGATCGCGTTCACGGTGTTTGCCGTGATCGTGCTGGCGCGCCTCGTCCAGGTGCAGATTCTCGAGCACGACCGCTATGCCGAAGAGGCCCGGAGCGAGCTCTACGCCAGCGACACCGTCTTCGCCCGACGCGGCGCTATCCTCGACCGCAACGGCTTCCTGCTCGCGATGAGCACGGACACCTGGGACCTGTACGTAGCCACCCGCGTCTGGAACGACGACGCGACCGCGCGGTCGGCGGCGGAGGCGATCGCGAAGGCGACCGGGCACGACGCCACCTACCTGCGCACGCTCGTCCAGGAGAGCGGGCTCGTGGACGTGCTCGTGGCGCGGGACGTTCCCTACGACACCGGCAAGGCGCTGCTCGATGCGGACGTGCCCGGGCTGGTGGGGCTCCCAAACACGGTGCGCGTGCACCCCGCCGGGGACCTCGCGTCTTCAGTCGTCGGGATCATCGGCGGGGAGAACACGGGGCTGACGGGCATCGAGGCCTGGTACGACGACGAGTTGCTGGGCACGCCCGGCCGCGTGATCTTCGAGCGCGACACGACCGGCTCCCCCATCCCTTACGGGGAGACGTTCACGACGGAGCCGGTGCCCGGCCCGGACATCATCCTCACGATCGACCGGCGCATGCAGGTGGCGGCCGAGCGCGCGCTGCGGCAGGCGATCAAGGAGCACCAGGCGATCAGCGGATCGATCGTAATGATGGACCCGCAAACGGGGGAGATCCTGGCGCTCGCGACGCAGCCCCGGCTCTCGTTCAGCACGCTCGACCTCTCGGACCCGGAGCAGGTGAGGCTCCTGCGCAACAGCGTGGTGAGCGACCTCTACGAGCCGGGTTCGGTGATGAAGGTGATCACGGCGGCGGCGGCCATCGACACAGGGCTGGTGACGCCGGAGACCACGTACGAGGACACGGGCATCGCCTTCGTGTACGGGGTGCCCATTTTCAACTGGAACAACGGCGTGTACGGCGAACAGACGATGGAGGGGGTGCTCCAGCAGAGCATCAACACGGGCGCGGTGTTCATGATGGAGAAGCTGGGGGTGACGCAGTTCCACGAGTACCTCGACGCCTTTGGCTTCGGGAAGCCGACGTACATCGACCTGAGCGGGGAGGCGGCGGGACTCGTGCGGCGGCCGACCGACGCGGACTGGTCACCCGTGGATGCGGCAGCGCAATCGTTCGGGCAGGCGATCAGCGTGACGCCGATCCAGATGGTGAGCGCCCTTGCCGCGGTCATCAACGGGGGGCGCCTGATCGAGCCGCGGCTGGTGAAGGCGATGATCGCGCGCGACGGCACGCGCTACGACCTGCCCACCAACGTGGTCGGGCAGCCGATCTCGGCGGAGACGAGCGCGACCATGCGGCAGATGCTCGGATCGGTGGTCGACCCGGGCTGGTACCACCCCGGGAAACCGCGCTACTACACCGCAGGCGGGAAGTCGGGCACGGCGAATGTGCCCATCGACGCGAGCTACGACGACACGCAGATCGTGTCGTTCGCGGGATTCGCGCCCGTCGACGAACCGCGCATCCTCATCCTCATCAAGCTCGACGAGAACGCCGACCTGGCCACGGGCACGATGGCGGCCGGGCCGGTATTCGCGGCGCTCGTCGATGAAGTACTCGGATTCCTCGGCGTTCCGCCGAACGTTGACCAGGTGGCGGCGAGGTGACGGGCATGACGACAACCTTCCTGGCAGAGAGCATGCGCGCCCGCGGCTACCGCGTGATCGATGGCGCCGACGCCCCCATCACGGGCGGCGCGGCCGACTCGCGCCTGACGCAGCGGGGCGACCTGTTCGCCGCCTTCCGGGGCGAGCGGCTCGACGGCAACGACTTCGTCGACGAGGCGCTGGAGCGAGGCGCGCCGGCAGCGGTCTGCGAGCGCGATCCGTCCGGCGACTGGCCAGGCAAGACGCTGGCCATCGTGGGCGATACGCGCACGGCTATGGCCGAACTCGCGCGCGACTGGCGGCGTAGCTGCGGCGTCCACGTGGCGGGCATCACCGGGACGGTGGGGAAGACGACCGCCAAGGAGCTGACCGGCGCCGCCCTGGCCACGCGATTCCAGACACACCACAGCCCCGGGAACCTGAATTCGCGCGAGGGGCTGCCCCTCGCGTTGATGAGCCTGCGACGGGAACACGAGGTCTCCGTGCTGGAGATGGCGATGGACAGCGAGGGCGAGATCGCCGAGCTGTGCGCGATCGCCGAGCCGTCCGTCGGGGCCGTGCTCAACATTGGGGCCACACACCTGGAGAAGCTCGGGAGCATGGACGCGATCGAGCGGGAAAAGCTGTCGCTCGCGCGTTCCCTGCCCCGGGACGGCGCTGCCGTGCTGAATGTCGACGACGAGCGCATCGCGCCGGTCGTCGATGAGCTGGGGTGCACGGTCATCGGCTTCGGGGCGAGCGAGACGGCGCGCCTGCGGCGCGGCGACGTGCGCGACCTTGGGCTGGAGGGCTCAGAGTTCCGCGTCTCTTACGAGGGCGGGGAGGCGGACGTCCGCCTGCGCATGCCCGGGGCCCACCTGGCGCAGGGGGCGCTGGCAGCGATCGGCATCCAGCTCGCACTGGGGGTGGGGCTGGCGGAGGCGGCGGAGGCGGTGAGCGCCGCCGAGATCGAGGGGCGGCTGCGGGTGCGACGGGGCGCGAACGGGGCTCGCATCCTCGACGACACGTACAACGCCAGCCCCGCGTCGGTCGCGGGCGACCTTGACCTGCTGCGGGGGCTGGGCGGGCGACGCATCGCCCTGCTGGGCGAGATGGCCGAACTGGGCGACCAATCCGAAAGCGAGCATCGCCGCATCGGGGGGGTGGCCGCGGGCTGCTGCGACGTGCTCATCGCGGTGGGCGAGCCCTGCCGCGACCTCGTCGAAGAGGCGCGGGCGGGCGGGCTCCGCGAGAGCCACTGGTTCGAGACGAAGGAAGAGGCGGCGGCGTTCGCAGCCGGCCGGCTGGGGGAAGGGGACCACATCCTCGTAAAGGCGTCGCGGGGGCAGGCGTTCGAAGCGCTCATTCCCGTGCTGGAGGGCCGAGCATGATCCGCGCTCTCCTCTCCGGCGGCATTACCTTCGCGCTCACGGCGGGCCTCGGCTGGCCGATCGTCCAGTACCTGCGCGCCCAGCGGGCGGGCAAGGCGATCAGCGAGGACCAGCCCGAGTCGCACCAGGCGAAAGCCGGCACACCCACTTTCGGCGGCTTCATCATCTGGGTGCCGACACTAATCGTGACCGCGATCGCCATCGACTGGCTCGACCACCGCTCGATCCTGCTGCCCCTGGGCATGATCGCGGCGACGGGTGCGATCGGGTTCTTTGACGACCTCGGGACACTGCAGGAGCGAGTGGGTCTGCGCGGCGGGCTGAGCTGGCGGCTGAAGATCGGGCTGCTCACGCTGCTGGCCATCGGCGCGGCCTGGGTGCTCTACGGCGAGCTCGACGTCGAGTCGGTGAATGTGCCCTGGGCGGGGAGCTACGCGCTCGGTCCCGCCTACATGGCCATCGCCGTCATCACGATCGTGGCGACAACAAGCTCGGTGGCCGTCACGGACGGCCTCGATTCGCTGGCCGGCGGCACGACCCTGTTCGCCTTCATCGCCTACGGCGTGATCGCGTTCGTGCAGGGGCAGGACTTCGTGGCGACGTTCGCGTTCATCATCGCGGGCGCGAACCTGGGGTTCCTCTGGTACAACGCCCACCCCGCACGCGTGATCATGGGGGACACGGGGGCGCTCGCCCTCGGGTCCAGCCTCGCGATCGTGGCGCTCATGACGGGCCACTGGCTGCTGCTGCCATTGGTGGGACTGGTCTTCGTCGCGGAGGCCGTGAGCAACATCATCCAGATCGGGTACTTCCGCGTGACCGGCGGCAAGCGCGTCTTCCGGCGGGCGCCGCTGCACCACCACTTCGAGGAGCTCGGCTGGAGCGAGCCAAAGGTCGTGACCCGCTTCTGGGTCGTCGCGATCGTCGCCGCAATGGTCGGGGTTGGCCTCGCCCTGGCGGTACCGGAGTGACGATGATGGTGGAACGCGCGACCACGACAGCCGGACTCCCCGAGATGGCGGGAGCGCGCGCGCTCGTCTACTCGCTCGGGATCGAGGGGCGCGACCTCGCACGCTGGCTGCTCGCGCAGGGCGCCTCGGTGACGATGGCTGACAGCCGCAGCGCCGCACAGCTCGAGGACGCCAGCGCCACGCCACCAGAGGAGGTCGAACGCACCGTTCGGGGCGAGCTGCTCGACCCCGAGGGGTTCGACCTGCTGGCAGTCTCACAATCGGTACTGCGCAGCGACCCGAACATGATCCGGGCGCGGGAGCTTGGCATCCCCGTGGTGTCGCAGATGGCGCTAGCCCTGCGGCTCTGCCGGGGGCGGGTCGTGGGGATCACGGGGTCGAGCGGGAAGTCGACGACGACGGCGCTGGTGGGAGCGATGGCGGAGGGCGCGGGCATCGAGCACCTCATCGGGGGGAACCTCGGGGGGTCGCTGCTGGACCGCATCGAGGCCGTTCCGGAAACGGCCAGCGTCATCCTCGAGATGAGCCATACACAGTTGCAGTACACGGACCGCTCGCCGGCGATCGCGGCGGTCACGAACGTCACACCGAACCACCTCGACCAGTTCAGCTGGCCCGACTACGTCGACCTGAAGCGCAGCATCCTGCGGTACCAGGAGGCGGACGGCCTCGCAATCCTGAACGCCGACGACGAAACCAGCCGCGAGCTCCGCGCGGACGTGCGCGGAGGCCTGGCGGAGGTCTCGCTGGCGGGACCGGTTGCGGGGGACGGGGCGTGGCTGGCGGGGGACGACATCGTTTCCCGCCGGGGAGGTACGGCCGAGACGGTCGCTAGCGCGGGCGACCTGCGGATGCGGGGACGCCACAACATCGCGAACGCGGTCATGGCGGTCGCGATCGGGCGGGCGATGGACCTGCCAGCGAACGCAATCGCGGACGCGTTGCGCCAGTTCCCCGGGCTTCCCCACCGCCTGCAGGTCGTGGGGCAGGCGCACGGGGCGACCTGGATCAACGACAGCATCGCAACCTCGCCGGAACGCACCGTGGCAGCCCTGGAGGCCGTCAACGAGCCGGCCATCCTGCTGCTTGGTGGGCGCGAGAAGGCACTGCCGCTGGACAAGCTGCAAGACGCCGCCCGCGAGCGCTGCCGGGCGGCCATTTGCTTCGGGGAGGCAGCCACGCCGTTCGCGGAGGCGATGGCGGGCGTGGTGGGGACGATCGCGCGGGTGGAGACGCTGGAGGAGGCGGTGGCGGCGGCGGCGGCCTTTGTGCGGGAGGGCGACGCCGTGCTGCTCTCGCCCGCGGGTACGAGCTTCGACGCCTACCCGCGCTTCGAAGCGCGGGGCGAGGCGTTTGCCGCGCTCGTAGCTGCGCTCGACGGATTCGAGGAGGTGTCGCCATAGCTATCGCCTCGAACCGCCGCTGGTCCGTGCGGGGACCCGACTACACGCTTCTGGCGCTGATCGCCGTGCTCACGATGACGGGGCTGGTGGCGGTCTACAGCGCGAGCTTCGTGATCGGGCTGGCGCAGTTCTCGGACTCGCACCACTTCATCGTGCGGCAGGCGATGTGGGCGGTGCTGGGCGGGGTGCTGCTGGTGATCGCGATGCGGCTCGACTACCACATCCTGCGGCGGCTGGCGGTCCCGTTCATGGGGCTCACGCTGGCGCTGCTGCTGTTCACCCTCATCGTGGGGACGGAGGCGGGGGGCGCGCAGCGCTGGCTCACCTTCGGCGGCTTCAGCCTGCAGCCCGCGGAGTTCACCAAGCTCAGCGTGATCATCTACCTGGCGGCATGGCTCAACTCGCGAGGCGACAGCCTGCGCAGCTTCGAACAGGGCCTGATGCCGTTCATCGTCATCATCAGCGCCATCGGGCTGCTGCTCATGCTCCAGCCCGACCTGGGCACGACCGGCATCATCATCGCAATCACGATCACGATGTTCTGGGCGGCGGGAGCGACATTCCTGCAGATGAGCGCCCTCTTCCTTTCCGGAGGCATCGCGGCCGTCTCACTCACGGTAATCGAGGGGTACCGGCTCGACCGACTCAGCGCCTTCATCAGCGCCGAGTCGGATCCGCTGGGGAGCGGCTTCCAGACCCTGCAGGCGATGATCGCGCTGGGGAACGGCGGGGCCACCGGTCTGGGGCTGGGGGCGAGCCGGGGCAAGTTCTTCTACGTGCCGGAGAGCCACACCGACGGCATCTTCGCGATCCTGGGGGAGGAGATGGGGCTGGTGGCGACGAGTGCCGTGCTGCTCCTGTTCGTCACGCTGATGCTGAAGGGCTACCAGATCGCGCGGCGCGCGCCGGACCAGTTCGGCTTCCTGTTGGCGACGGGTATCACGACGTGGATCGCGACGCAGGCGTTCGTGAACATCGGCGGCATCACACGGGTCATCCCGCTGACGGGCGTGCCCCTGCCGTTCCTCAGCTATGGCGGCAGCGCCCTCGCGGCGACGCTGCTGGCGGCGGGCGTGCTGGCGAGCATCTCGCGCTATACGGAAGCGCGCGAAGCGGCCCGCGAGCGCACCGGCGCCGGAAGGCAGTCCTCCGGGGAAGGGGACGAGTCATGAGGGTCGCGCTGGCAGCGGGCGGCACGGCGGGCCACATCTTCCCGGCGCTGGCCACCCTGGGGGCACTGCGGGCCACGGGCGAACCGGTGGAGGCACGCTTCTTCGGGCCGGACAACCGGGGCGAGCGAGCGCTGGTCCAGGGGCACGACGTGCCTTTCGAGACGGTGCCGGCGGCGCCCCTGCGGGGCCGATCGCCGCTGGCGCTGGCACGCGGGCTGGCGCGCACGGCGCTGGGGGTCGCGGCCGCGCTGCGGTCGCTTCGACGCTTCCGCCCGAACGTGCTGTTGAGCACGGGCGGCTACGGCAGCTTCCCGCCGAGCGTGGCGGCGCGGCTGCTGCGCCTGCCCCTCGTCGTGTTCCTGCCGGACGTGGAGCCGGGCCTGGCCGTTCGCGCCGAGAGCCGCCTGGCGACGCTGATCGCGGCGGCCACGGAGGCGGCGCTGCCGCGCCTTCCCGCCGAGAAAACGGTCGTGAGCGGCTACCCCGTGCGCGACGCCTTCCGCACACCGCGCGAGCGAGCCCGGGAGGCGCTCGGCTGGAGCGCAGACGAGCGCGTCTTGCTGGTCGCGGCGGGGACGCAGGGGGCACAGCGCATCAACCACGCGGTCTGGGAGGCGCTGCCGCGGCTCTGCGAGGCCGCGCGCGTCGTGCACGTGACCGGAGGGGCCGCCACGGACGAGGCGGCCGCTGTACGGGCATCGCTGCCCGAGGGGCTGCGCGAGCGCTACGAGCCGGCGCCATTCCGGGAGGACCTCCCGGCGCTGATGGTCGCCTCCGACCTGGCGGTGATGCGGGCGGGCGCGAGCACGCTGGGCGAACTGCCCGCGGCAGGGCTCCCGGCGATCCTCGTACCGGGGACGTTCGCCGGCGGGCACCAGCGCGAGAACGCGCGCTGGCTGGCCGACCGGGGGGCCGCGCTCCTCATCGAGGAAGCGGACCTGGAAACGCTCGAAAGGCGCGTGCTCGACCTGCTGCGGGACGACGAGGGGCGAGGGGGCATGGCGGAGGCGACGCGCTCGGCGGGCCACGCCGACGGCGCGGAGCGGCTCGCCGCCATCCTGCGGGAGGTGGCGGCGCGATGACCGAGATTCGCGGACCGGTACACATCGTGGGAATCGGGGGCATGCACATGTCGGCGATCGCGCTCCTGCTGCGGGAGCGAGGCGAGGCCGTGCAGGGCAGCGACCTCGAACCGTCGGCGCTCACCAGGAACCTCGAGGCGATGGGGGTGACGGTCTACCCCGAGCACGCCGCCGGAAACCTCGGCGAAGCGCGGAGCGTGGTCGCGACGGCGGCGGTCGGCGATGACAACCCGGAGGTGGCGGAGGCGCGGCGGCGGGGGCTGCCGGTGCTGGGCCGCCCCGAGGTGGTGGCGGGGCTGATGGAGGGGAAGCGCGTGATCGCGGTCGCGGGCTCGCACGGGAAGACGACGACGACGAGCCTGATCGCCTTCATCCTGAGCCAGGCGGGCCGCCAGCCGATGTACCTGATCGGCGGCGAGAGCCGCGACCTGGGCGGGAACGCCTCCTGGGGTGGCGGCGACATCTGCGTGGTGGAGGCGGACGAGTACCAGCGCGCCTTCCACGCCTACGAACCCGACGTGGCGGTCATCACGAACGTCGACGCCGACCACCTCGACCTCTACGGAACGCCGGAGGCGTACGAGGAGGCCTTCCTGACGTTCGCGCGGCGCCTGCGGCCGGGCGGGCGGCTGGTGGCAGGCGGCGGGAATGCGGGGTCGGCACGGGTGGCGGCAGCCGCCGGAGGCGACTTCACGGTCGAGACCTACGGGCTGACGGACGGCTGCACGTGGCAGGCGACCGACACCGCATTCGGCGAGGACGGCGCAGCTTTCGCTGTCCGGCGCGAGGGCACGCTCCTGGGCGAGCTCAGGATCCCCTTGCCGGGCGAGTACGCGGTCGAGAACACGCTGGCTGCGGCGGCGGTGTGCCTCGGGGAGGGCACACCGTTCGCCGCCGTCCGCGAGGCCGCGGCCTGCTTCCAGGGGGCGAAGCGGCGCTTCGAGCGCGTGGGCGAGGCGAGCGGCGTGCTCGTCATCGATGAGTACGCGCACCACCCGAGCGAGGTCCGCGCGGTGCTCGGCGCCGCGCGCACGCACTTCCCGGGGAAGCGACTGATTGGCATCCACCAGCCGCACACGTACAGCCGTATCGCCTACCTGTGGGAAGACTGGCTTACCTGCTGGGACGGGCTCGACGAGCTCGTGATCCTGGAGACCTACGCGGCCCGCGAGACGCCAACGGAAGGCCGCATGGCCACCGACCTCGCCCGAGCCATCGTGGGGCCTTCCGCCTCCTACGCCGCCGACTTCGCGGGGGCGGTCGAGCAGGCAGCCGCGCTGGCAGGCCCCGGCGACGTCGTGCTGACGATCGGCGCGGGGAGCGTCACCGAGGTCGGGCCGTTGCTGCTGGAGCGACTGTCATGACGGCAATCGAACGGCTGGCGGCGAACCTGGAGGCGGTGGGCGACGTGCGCATCGACGAGCCGATGTCGCGGCACACGACCTTCGGGGTGGGCGGTCCCGCGGACCTGTACGTGACCGTGCGCAGCGCCGGCGCGCTCGCGCAAGCGTCCCGCATCGCCGCCGAGGCCGACGCGGGGCCGTTCGTGCTGGGCAGCGGAAGCAACATCGTGGTCGCCGACGGAGGCATCCGCGGCGTCGTGATCGACAACCGGGCGCGCGAGGAGGAGCACGACGGCTTCCGCGTGCGGGTAGGAAGCGGGGCGAGCTTCGCGGGCTTCGCGCGGAAGATGTGCCGCGCGGGGGTGGCGGGGCTGGCCTGGGCGGTCGGCATCCCGGGGACGCTGGGCGGGGCAGTGGTCTACAACGCAGGCGCGTACGGGGGCTGCCTGGCGGACGTGCTCACGCGCGTGCGCCTGCTCGATCCCGCGGACGGCGACGCCTGGCTAAGCGCAGACGAACTCGACCTGACCTATCGCGGCAGCGCCTTCAGGCGCGGCGCCCTCGCTGGTCGCACGGTGCTGGAGGCGGAACTCGCGCTCAGCGAGGGCGACGCGGATGCGCTGCTCGCGGAGGCAAACGGCTACGACCAGCGCCGGCTGACCGGTCAGCCCCGCGGTCGCAACGCCGGTTCGATGTTCACGAATCCGCCCGAGAGCCCCGCCTGGAGGCTGATCGACTCGGTGGGGTTGCGCGGGGAGCGGCGGGGCGACGCGGCCATCAGCGACCAGCACACCAACTTCTTCGTAAACCTCGGGCAGGCGCGGGCGAGCGACGTGCTCTGGCTGGTCGAGGAAGCGGAGCGGCGTGTCTTCGAGACGCACGGCATCCAGCTCCGGCGCGAAGTCGGGTTCGTGGGGGCGTTGTGATGGCGAGGCAACGCGTGGCAGTCATCTTCGGGGGACGCTCGGGGGAGCACGAGGTGAGCGTGCGCAGCGCGCGCAGCGTCATCGGGGCGCTCGACCGCGAGCGCTGGGAGGTCGCGCCCATCGGCGTGACGCGGGCGGGCGAGTGGCTCTCGGTGGCGGAGACGGAGGAGGCGCTCGCGGACAGCGTGGAGGCGCTCCACGAGGGCGGGACACTGTTGACCAGCGGCAGGGCGCTCGCCGACCTGGGCGCCTGCGACGTGGCCTTCCCGCTCATCCACGGCACCTACGGCGAGGACGGCTGCCTGCAGGGGTTGCTGGAACTGGCCGACATCCCCTACGCAGGCGCGGGCGTGGCGGCGAGCGGGGTGGGGATGGACAAGGCTCTGCAGAAGGCGCTGTTCGCGGAGGCGGGGATTCCCGTCGCGCGTTATGTCGTGCTTCGCCGCTGGGAGATCGAGCAGGACATCGAGGAGGCCTACCGCTTCGTCGAGGGCGAGGTCGGGTATCCGTGTTTCGCCAAGCCGGCGAACGGCGGCTCCAGCATCGGCATCACGCGCGTCGCCTCGCGCGAAGACCTTGGCCGGGCATTCCTGGCGGCCCTTCCCCACGACGAGAAGGTGGTGGTGGAGCAGGCAGTGGTGGGTCGCGAGATCGAGTGCTCGGTGCTCGGGAACGAGGCGCCGGAGGCAGCGGCCGTGGTCGGTGAGATCGAGCCGGACCGGGAGTTTTACGACTACGACAGCAAGTACGCCGTCGACTCGCAGACGGCGCTGCACGTGCCCGCGCGCATCGACGACGAGGCGGCTGCGCGGGTGCGGGAGCTGGCCGTACGCATGTACGTGGCGATGGGCTGCGAGGGGTACGCGCGCGTCGACTTCTTCGTCGGGGCGAACGGGGAGGCGACCGGCAGCGAGGTGAACACGCTTCCGGGATTCACGAGCATCAGCATGTTCCCGCGGCTGTGGGAGGCGAGCGGTCTCGCCTACACCGACCTGCTCACGCGCATCCTCGACCTCGCCATCGCGCGGGGCGAACGGGGGGCGCCGCGATGATCAGACGGCACGACCAGTCCCAGCCAAAGGGCAAGCCGAAGCGCATCGTTCGTCGGACCCGCCCTGTCGAGCAGAGCACCCCGACACGTGCAGCCGAGCGCCCACGGGTCGTGCGCCGAGAGCGAAGGGTCGGCGAGCGAAAGCTCCGCCTTGGAGCGCGTACATCGGCCATCGGACGCCGGGGCCGCTCCTGGCTGCGAGCACGCTGGCTGCCGATCGCGGCGGCCGCGCTCCTGATGGCCGTCGTGGGCGGGGCCGTGTGGACCTGGCAGGCGCCGATGCTGCGAGTAGGGGAGGTGGAGGTCGTGGGGGCGGTGTCCACGCGGGAGGGCGACATCCTCGAGCGCGTCGACTTCTGGGGCGAGCGCATGCTGACCGCCGACCTGGGAGGCGCGGCCAGCGCCATCTCGGAGCTGCCGCTGGTGGCCTCGGTCGACATCGAGCGCGAGTGGCCGGACACGGTGCGCATCGTCGTGCGAGAACGCGAGCCCTGGGGCTCGTGGGAGCAGGTGGGCCTGCGCTACACCATCGACCGCGAGGCCTACGTGCTGGGGTTCGGAGCCCCGCCCGCAGGTTCGACCACGATCGTGAGCAACGAGTCGTACTCGCTGCAGGCGGGCGACCGGGTGGACCACCACGCGGTCGAAGCGGCCGCGGAGATCACGAGCCAGATTGAGCAGGCGCTGGGTACACGTGCGGTCGAGCTGACCTACTCACCAGACGAGGGAATCCGCGTTCGCACGGCGGACGGCCAGACGGCGCTGCTCGGGGACTCGAGCGGCATCGCCTACAAGCTCGCCGTGTGGGCGCGCGTGGCCGAGGAGGCCACGGCCCAGAACATCACCTATTCAACCATCGACCTGCGGTTCGGGGACAGGCCCATTCTGCGGTGAAAAACGTCAACGAGGGGAACCATGAAGCGAAGTAACGCCATAGCAGCCATCGACATCGGGGCGACCAAGGTGACGGCGCTCGTCGCCGACGTAAACGAGTACGGGCAGGCGCGCGTGCTCGGCGTCGGCGTAACGCCGGCAGCCGGCCTTTCCCGCGGGGTAATCGACAACATCCAGTCGGCCCGCGACGCCGTGGCGACGGCGGTGGAGAAGGCCGAGCAGTCGTGCGGGATGCGCATCTTGAGCGGCGTCGTGGGGATTGCCGGCGGGCACCTGAGCTCGCAGAACAACCGCGGCATCGTGGCCATCGCCGACCGCACGGAGCCGATCGCAACGGAGGACCGGGAGCGGGCGGTGGAGGTGGCGGGGCAGATCAACATCCCCACCAACCGCCAGGTCCTGCACGTGATCCCGCGGGGGTACTGGATCGAGGGCACCGACCCCGTCTCCGACCCCGTGGGGATGTACGGCGGACGGCTCGACGCGGAGACGCACATCGTGACGGGGGCGGTCTCGGCCGTGCAGAACCTGACGAAGTGCGTGGAGGACGCAGGCATCCAGGTCGACGAGATCGTGCTCGGGTCGCTGGCCGCGGCGACGGGCGCGCTGACCGCCGAAGAGCGGGCACAGGGGGTGGCCGCGGTCGATATCGGCGGCAGCACGACGTCCATCTGCGTGTACGACGAGGGCGCCGTGGCGCACACGGCGACGCTTCCGCTGGGCGGTACGCACCTTACCCAGGACCTGGCGCGGCTGCTGCGCTGCCCCTGGGAGAGCGCCGAACGCCTGAAGTGCGAGCACGGATCGGCCATACCGACGGCGGAAGTCGGGAGCGTGGATGTGGAGGTGCGCGCCTTCGGCACGAATCCACGGAAGGTGGTCTCGGCCGGCCACGTTGCGGAGATCCTGCAGGCGCGCACGGAAGAGATCCTGGAGATGGTAGCCATCGAGCTGAAGCGCGCGGGCTACCTGGACCGTCTCGCAGCGGGACTCGTGCTCACTGGAGGCACGAGCCAGCTGCGGGGCATCGACGAGCTCGCGGAGCAGCGGCTCGACCTGCCGGCGCGAGTCGGCGGGCCGCGCGGCTGCACGGGGCTCACGGACCTGATCACGACTCCCGCCTACACAACCGTGGTGGGGCTCGCGAAGCACGCCCTGCGGGGGGCCGTGACGGCCCAGCGACCCGCGGGGGCCCGCAAAGACGACCCGGAGAGCGGCTTCCTCAAGCGCGTCGCAGCGTTTGGGCGAGCCTTCATCCCCCAGTAATCGAGACCATCGCAGTACGGAGGAGGCTCATCTCGAACGCTAACGGTCAGACCGAAGCCAATCCGCCAACACCCCACAGACGGAGGAAGAACGTTGAGTTACACAGTCGATAGGGAACTACTGCCGGATATCAAGGTCATCGGAGTGGGCGGTGGCGGCGGGAACGCCGTGAACCGCATGGTGCACGCCAACATCCCGGGCGTGACGTTCGTGGCCGTAAACACCGATGCGCAGGCGCTCGCCAGCTCCGATGCGGAGCTGCGGCTGCGCATCGGGGAGAAGCTGACAAAGGGCCTGGGCGTCGGGGGCGACCCCACGCGCGGTGAGCGCGCCGCCGAGGAGAGCCGGGCCGAACTGGAAGAGCTGCTGGACGGCGCCGAGATGGTGTTCGTGGCAGCCGGCATGGGCGGCGGCACGGGCACCGGAGCGGCGCCCGTGATAGCCGAGGTGGCGCGCGAAGTCGGCGCGCTGACCATCGGCACCGTCACAACGCCCTTCGCCTGGGAGGGCGCGGCCCGCTCGCAGGCGGCCCGCGGCGGCCTCGATCAGTTGCGCGAGAAGGTGGACACGCTCATCTCGATCCCCAACTCCCGGCTGCTGGAGAGCTGCCCCGACGACTTCACGATGGAGCAGGCGTTCGAGATGGCCGACGACGTGCTTCGGCAGGCGATCCAGGCGATCTCGAACATCATCAGCCAGAACGGAGCGATCAACCTCGACTTCAACGACGTCCGCACGGTGATGAGCGAAGCGGGTCCCGCGCTGCTCGCCATCGGGGACGCTTCGGGCGAGAACCGCGCCGCGGAGGCAGCCAAGAAGGCCACAGCGAGCCCGCTGCTTGATCAGACGATCAACGGGGCCACGAACGTGCTCTTCAACGTCACCCACGACGGGAACCTGAAGCTGCGCGAGCTGGACATCGCCGCACGCGTGATCGCGGAAGTGGTCGACAGCACCGCCAACATCATCTTCGGCACGGTCATCGACCCGTCGGTCGGGGACTCGGTGCACATGACGGTGATCGCGACGGGGTTCTCTGACATGCAGGCCCCAACGGTGGGCCTGAACCGGAACGCCGTCAGCAAGCCACGGGCCGTGGCCCTGGAGCTGCCGGGCATCTCATCGGAGGAAGACGCCGAATTGCCGGCGTTTCTTCGGCGCAACATCCGCTCAATGGGCGAGATCAGCGCCAACGGAGATCGGGAAGCAAGGATGGCTGAAAGGAGGTAGCCGCCAAAACCGAGCGCACGGTTGAGTCCAGCAGGACTGCTTCTCGACCAGACGGGCGGAACCTGGAGCCTTGGGAGATGGCGACAGGTTCCGTCCTTTTCTGTGAGCTATGCGCCGGCCACCCCGCCGGCGGCACCTCTCCTTTCAGCCTGATCGTCAAAGTACCACAGGCCGTCAACTACCCGCTATCGGCGTCGGGATCGGCGGGCCATTCGACGGTGCGACCGCTGTCCATGGGTTCGCCCAGCAGGCGGGCCTCGACCCAGGTAGCCACGAGCTCGTCGAGCGCCTCCGCGACTGTGCCGAGCGAGTGGCCGGCAACGCCGTAGATGACGAGTTGCTTGGGGTCGGCGGCGCGGCGGTAGATGTCCTCGCTGGCCTCGGAATCGAGCACTTCATCGACGCTGCCGTGTACGAGCAGGAGGGGCAGGGCCAGCTCCTCGACCTGGCGTGTGCCGTAGAGCTGGGGCGAGAGCGATGCGACCGCCCGCACGAGGGGATGGAGGGCGCCCGCCTTGACGACCACGGCCCCGCCGAAGCTGTGGCCGACCAGCACGGCATCGGTAGCGCCGATGCCCTTCAGAAAGGAGCAGCCAGCGAGAACATCGAGGACGCACTCCTCGAAGGCGTTGGGCTCGCGGTAGTCGAGGCGGAGAACGCTCACACTTCGGGGCAGCAGCAGACCGGGAAGGCGAACGAAGAGGCCCTTTGCCGGTCCGTCGAGACCGCCCATCGCGCCGCCGGCGCAGATGACGGCGCCGGAGCCGCCCTGCACGGGGTGGAAGACACCGGGAATCTCGCCCCGGCTGGTCTGCAGAACTACGTCCAGGCTGTCGGGGGTGGAGCCGGGGGCGGCCGTCACGTTGTGCAGGCTGAGGGTCAGGTCCTCGGGCTCGGGGGACGGCGGCTCGGTCACGCGCGCACGATACAACGCCCGCAGCGGTCGCTCAGGTGAGCCAGGCGTCGTCTGGGAGGGGGTCGCGGGGAACGTCTTCGTGGGCGTTGACCATGTGGTGAGCGAGCGGTTCGAGGCGGCCCCAGATGGCATCGAACGCTTCGGGTGGGATTGCCTGCGACTCAAGAGCGGCGCGCATGTGCGTCAGCCAGCTCTGGGCGTGATGCTCGGCGATGACGAAGGGGAAGTGGCGGCGCCGCAGGCGGGGGTGGCCGTAGCGCTCGGAGTAGCGGGGCTCGCCGCCGAGCCACTGCTCGAAGAAGAGAGCGAGCTTCTCGCGGCTGGGTCCGAGGTCGTCGGGGTAGATGGCGCGCAGGGGGGCGTCGGCGGCGACGGCGTCGTAGAACGTCTCGACGACTGCCTCGACTGCCTCGCGCCCGCCGACGTGTTCGAGGAGGGTCTGCTCGCTCATGAGGTCCGCCAGCGCAGGGCGAGGAAGGTGAGCGTGAAGGAGGCCATACCGAACCCGAAGATAGCGGCCGCGCCCCTTAGCAGGTCGAGCCAGTTCCAGCCCTCGATGATGAGGGAGCGCTGGGCCTCGAGGATATAGGTGATGGGGTTGATGGTGGCGAGCACCTGGAGCCAGTCGGCGAAGACCTCCTTGGGGGCGAAGGCGGTGGAGAGGAAGATCAGGGGGAACAGGAGGAGGCCGCCGGCGGCAGCAGCCTGGGGGCTGCCCGTGCGGAGGGCGACGGCGGCGTTGAAGCCGGAGTAGGCCATGCCGAACGCGAACGATCCCGCGAGCAGCAGGAGCACGCCGAGCACCCCCGTATCGAAGCCGGTCCGGAAGAGGAGCCCCACCACGACGATGACAGCGGTGATGATGATGGAGCGGACGCCATCGGCGGTGATGCGGCCGAGGACGATGGCGGAGCGGGGGGCGGGGGTCAGGAGGAGCTTGTCGAAGTAGCCGCGCTGGATGTCGGTGATCGTGCCGAGGCCGGCGCTCGCGGAGATGCTGGAGGCAGCCGAGAGGATCGCGACGGGCACCTGGAAGCCGGTGAAGTTGTCGATACCGAAGGCGTCGGCCGCGATCGAGCCGATGGAGCCGACCGTGACGGCAAAGAAGAAGAGGGGGACGAAGATGTTGCCCACTTCCTGGGCAGGGTTGCGAACGGCCTCGCGGAGGGAGCGCACGGTGAGGAAGTAGATAGTGGAGAGGGAGTGCATCAGGCCGCTCCCCCGTCGACGGGAGCAGGTTCCTCCACCCGCAGGTGGTGGCCCGTCGCCTCGAGGAACACATCGTCGAGGCTGGGGCGTGAGATGGAGACGTTGCCGACCTCGATGCCGGCGTCGTCGAGCGCGATGACGATGCGGGCGACGGCGCGAGCGCCATCAGGCACGTAGACGACGGCGGCGCCGTCCGCGATCTGCACGCGTTCGACGGCGGGCAGGGCGGTGGCGACCTCGGCGGCGCGGCCGAGCGCCTCCGAGGCTTCGACCTCCACGGTCACGACGTCGGTGCCGATGCTTGCCTTCATCTCCGCGGGGGAGCCACGCGCGATGATGCGCCCCTCGTCGATGATGGCGAGGTCGTGGGCGAGGCGGTCGGCCTCCTCAAGGTACTGGGTGGTGAGGAAGACGGTGATGCCGTCCTCGACGCTGAGGCGGTTCACGTAGCGCCAGATACCCTCGCGGCTGACGGGATCGAGGCCGGTTGTGGGCTCGTCGAGGAAGATGATGCCGGGGCGATGGACGAGGGCAGCGGCGAGGTCGAGGCGGCGCTTCATGCCGCCCGAGTAGGTACCGACGGCGCGGTCGGCTGCGTCCTCGAGGTCGACGATGGCGAGCAACTCCTCAATGCGCTGGCGGCGGGCTCCGCCACGCAGGCCGAAGAGGCGCGCCTGGAGGGTGAGCAGCTCGCGGCCGGTCTGGATGTCGTCGAGACCAGCCTCCTGGAGGGCGACGCCGATACGATTCCGCACGGCGCGAGCCTCGCTGAGGATGTCGAGTCCGTCGACGCGGGCGTTCCCGGCGGTGGGGCGCAGGAGGGTGGTGAGCATGCGGATGGTGGTGGTCTTGCCGGAGCCGTTCTGGCCAAGGAAGCCGAAGATGGTGCCGGGGGCGATGTCGAGGTCGATGCCGTCGACGGCGCGAACCTCATCGAAGTGCCTGGTCAGGCCCTCGGCCCAGATGGCGCTCATGGAATCGAGCGTAGGGCATTGTGTGCGTTGGGCAAACTTCGGCTCACGCAGTCCCGCCCCCGGCGGCGGGTTCGCGTGGAACCCCGGCGCTCTCGACGACCTCCGCGAGGAGGTCGAGGTTGTCGCTGTTGATGCCCGTGGCTCCCGCGCCGAGGACACGCTCAAGGTCGTCGGTGGTGTTCACGGGCCACACGCAGGTCGAGACGCCGCGCCCGGCGAGCTCACTCATGAGGGCGGGTTCGACGAGCGTGATGTGCATGGAGAGGGCGTGGAAGCGCTCGCCGAGGGCAGGCAGGAGTTCCGCAAGCTCGTGGGGCCAGGCGGCGGACGGGAGGAGGCAGACGTGGTCGCGGCCCTCGAACGGCTCCAGCAGCCACCAGTCGCGCGTGGTGACGGCGTAGGGCGCGCCCGGCAGACCACGCTCAAAGGCGTCAACGACGGCTTCGGAGAGGGCGGGCGTGTCCGACTTGAGGTCGACCATGAGTTGTACGTCGCGGCCGGCGGCCTCGATGACGGCGTCGAGCTGGAGGCGGGGACCCCAGCCGGGCGAGAGGCGCCAGCGTTCGCGGAGGAGGGGAAGGGGGCCGACGTTCTGCGCGTGGCGCACCTCGACGCGTCCCCGGCGGAGCCACACATCGAGCTCGGCGAGATCGGCGCCGATGGCACGGGCGCGATCAAGGCGGGGGAGGGCGTTGCCGGCGCGGTGGGCGATGGCGATCGGGCGGCCTTCCGGCCGGGGACAGCTCACGAAGGGGCTCCGCCTCGCTGGAGCAGGAACTGCACGTCGGGCGGGAGGGGGACGCCACGGCCGGTCACGGTGTCGAGCCAGGCCCAGGCGTGGACGAAGGTCGCGACGGGAGTTCCGCGGGCGGTAGAGCGCACGGAGAACTCCTGCTCGAAGCCGCGGTCGTCGGCGCTGGTGGTCGTGACCTCGATGGTTGCGCCATCGCGCCACGGGAGGGGAGCGTGGTAGACGGCGCGGGTCTCGCGCTGGACGGCGACGACGTGGTCGGGCTTGGAGACGCCACAGTGTTCCTCGAAAGCAGCGTAGGCGAGCTCGGTCAGCGCGAGGAGAACGCCCGCGTGCACGAAGCCGGTGTCGGTGAAGGTGTCGGTGTGGCGGGTGGGGTAGGAGATGGAGAAGGGCACGGGCCGATCGTGGGAGCCCCGGGCGCGAGAGGCAAGCGCCCCTAGAAGATAGCGGCGTCCACGCCCCAGACCTGGCCGGCGCCGGTCGCGAAGAGGACGACCGCGATGAGGATCATCATCAGGTTCTGGCCCTGCTCGCCCTGGTCCTTCAACCCCGCCAGCAGGAGGTAGTTGAGGTTCAGGAAGGCGGCCAGCACGAGGCCGCCGAAGGTGAGGAAGCCGAGGGTGATGCTGACACCGGCAGCGAATTCACCGAGGACGACCAACCAGGAGGTGATGACCCAGGTTCGCTCGCTGCGGAGCGCGGTAGCCTTGAGGACACTGGCGAAGGCGGGGATGGGGTGGTCTTCGACGAGACTTTCGACCCAGCCGCGCGAGTCGCCACCGAGGAAGCCGCGCAGGTCCTTGTGGCGCACGCTTTCAAGCCACCAGAGGCCGAGCCCGATGCGGAGAATGGCGAGCCACTCCTCTTTCGCGAGCCAGTCGAAGATGTCCAGCGGTCCCATCGGCGGGGATTCTAGCGCCACAGGGGCGGCATCGCGCTACGATCAGGCAATGGCCGAAGAAGCTCGCCCTCCACTGATCTGGGTCGACATGGAGATGACGGGGCTCGATGTCGAGCGTCACCACGTGCTGGAGGTAGCGGCGGTCGTGACGGACGGGGAGCTGCAGGAGCTCGACGACGGGATCGACCTGATCGTGCACCAGCCGGAAGAGGTGCTCGCGCTGATGGACGAGTGGTGCGTGAAGCAGCACGGCCAGTCGGGGTTGACGGAGGCGGTGCGGGGCTCGCGGGTGGGGCTGGAGGAGGCGGGGGCATTGCTGCTGGAGTACCTGCGGCGGCACACGTCGGAGGGGCAGTCGCCGCTGGCGGGGAATTCCGTCAGTCACGACCGGCGTTTTCTCGAACGGTGGATGCCGGAGGTCGCACAGCACCTGCACTACCGCACGATCGACGTGTCGACGGTGAAGGAGCTGGCGCTGCGCTGGTACCCGAAGCTTGAGCGCTTTCCCAAGGGGGAGGCGCACCGGGCGCGGGGCGACATCCTCGAGTCGATCGCGGAGCTGCGTTACTACCGCGAGCAGGTGTTTCGCTAGCGACCGCGGAGGCGGCGGGCGGCACGCTGGAGGATGCCGGGGCGGCGGATGCGCTCGCGCAATTGCGTGATCCCCTCGGAGGTGCCGACGAGCACGGGGCGGGACCAGTCGCGAAGGGTGGGGGTGCGGTCCTCACGGACGCGGGAGGGTGGGGCAAAGCGCTCGAAGGGCTTCCAGGTGTTGCCCTCTCGGATCAGGGCCTCGCGGCCGGCCGCTTCGACGAGGACGACTCCGGCGGCGAGGTCCCAGGCGTGGACGCCCCAGAACTGGGCCGTCGTGAAGATGCCGGCGGCCACGAAGGCGCACTCGATGGCGGCGGAGCCGGTGACGCGGTTGTCCCAGCTGGCCGAGCGTCCGGGAGCTCCGCCGGGGGCGGCGCTGAGGCTGCGCCGGACACCGGTGTTCTCGACGGCGGAGACCGGCTCGCCATCGAAGTAGAGCGCTCCGCCGTGGTGGGCGTGATAGACACCGGGGCCCAGGCCTTGGCTGGCCGAGCACCAGATGGCTCCCGCCACCGGGACACCCTCGTGCAGAACCCCCACCGAGGCGGCGAACAAGGGGTAGCGATTGACGAAGTTGGTCGTGCCGTCGACGGGATCGATCGCCCAGAGGTACTCGGCATCGAGGAGGGGGGCGTCTTCCTGCTCTTCGCCGAGGATGGCGTGGTCGGGGAAGCGCTCGGCGAGGCGCTCGCGGATCATCTGCTCGACAGCGCGGTCGACCTCGGAGACGGGGTCGGTTGGCGCGGTCTCCTCGGACTTGCCCTTCGTCTTGTAGTCGACGGCGACGGAGCGGCCGAGGGCGGCGGTGATCTCCGCGCCGGCGGCCTGGGCGAGTTCGCGGGCCGTCGCTTCGAGCTCCTCGAGGAGCGCGGTCCCGACCAGGCGCAGCTGGCGCGATGGTTCTGCGCCGTCCGCTGCTTCGTCGGTTGCCTCGTCTGTCATGGGGGTTTCAGGCTCCCGCCTCGGCGGCGAGCTCCTCAAGGGTGACGCGGGCGACGCGGCGTCCCCGGGCGAGCAGGGCTTCGAGGTCGCCTTGCGACTGAGCGGCCTTGAGCTGGGCGAAGGTGTATGGCTTGCCGGGGACGGGGGCGTCTGCGGGGTCGTCGCGCACGATCTGGACGAAGGCGCCGCTGGGCGGTCCGCCCTTGTGCAGTTGCCCGGTGGAGTGCAGGTAGCGCGGCCCGAAGCCAACGGTCGTGGCGACCCCGTGGCGGTCGCGCAAGCGCAGGCGCAGGTCCTGGAGGGCGGCGGTGGTTTCGGAGGTGCGCGGTAGGTAGGCAAGGAGGGCGAGGTAGTCTCCCGGTTGCAGGGAAGCCAGCACTTCCGCCAGGGGCGGGGTGGGCGGAGGCGGGGCAGGGGCGGCGAGGACGCGGGCGGTGGCGTCCTTGGCCTCCTGCACATTCGGCTGATCGAAGGGCTGGACGCCGAGCACGTGCCCGGCGACGGCCGTGGCAATCTCCCAGCGCACGAACTCGGCGGGGAGCTGGGCGGGGTCGCAGTAGGGGAGGCGAACCACGGGGTGGCCGGCGGCTTCGAGCGCGGCAAGGCCATCGTGCTCGCCAAGGGCGACAAAGAGGCGGTCGTCGCCGTAGGTGTCGGGGGGCGCGAGCGGTTCGCCCTCGACCGGCACGATGCCCTTACCCTCCTTGCCGAGGGACTCGGCGACGAGCTGCTCGATCCAGATGCCGAGCTCGCGGACCTCGTCGGGGAGGACGAGGGTGAGCTTGTCACGACCGGCAAGCACCGCCTCTCCCATGACAGCGCCGAGGAGGGCGCCGGGATTCTCGGTGGGGACGGTGCGGCGGCAGGCGTCAAGCATTTCCTGGGCGCGCATCGCGAGCTGGGCCACGTCGGTGCCGATGAGGGCGGCGGGGGCCATTCCGAACACGGAGAGGGCGGAGTAGCGCCCGCCGATCTCGGGGTCGCCGTGGAAGACGCGGCGGAAGCCGCGTTCGCGCGCGAGGGTGTCGAGGGGGGTGTCCTCGTCGGTGATGGCGGCGAAGCGGGCGCCATCGGGCGCCTTTTCCCAGAACCAGGCGAGCTGGGCGCTCATCTCGATGGTGGTGCCGCTCTTGCTGGCCGCGATGAAGAGCGTGCGGTCGAGATCGAGGCGGGCTTCGAGGGCGAGCAGCTCCTCGGGATCGGTGGTATCGGGGGCGTGCAGGTTGAGGCCGGCGGCCGTCCCGAGGGCGGCGTGCAGGACACCCGCAGTCAGGCTCGACCCGCCCATGCCCATGAGCACGAGGTCGGTGAAGCCTTCGGCTGCGACTTCGCCTGCGAAGGCGGTCAGCACGGGCGCGTCCTCGAGGCTCTGCTCGGGGGCGGTCAGGAAGCCAAGGCGGTCGCTGATTTCGGCGGGATCGGGCTTCCACACGGTGTGGTCGCGCATCCAGAGGCGGCGCACGACCTCGTCGTGGCGGAGAGCCGCGAGGCGCTCCTCGACGGCGCCGGCGAGGCCGCCGAGGGCGTGGGAGGCGGAGGTCTGGCGGCCGGGGGCAGTCGCGAGGCGGCGGTCGAGCTTGGCCATGAGCGCCTTGTAGCTGTCCTCGAAGGAAGCGAGCCCGTCGACGAGCAGCTTGTCGGTGACGGCGGCCATGTCGATACCCGCCGCCGCCGCCGCCTCGAGGAGGCGGGCCGCCTCGTCGAGCGTCTCGGGGGCGGCGGGCGTGACGGCCAGGTGGTCGAGGACGGCATCGAGGGTTGCCTGGGGGAGGGTGTTCACGGTCTCAGGGAAGATGAGGGTCTCGACGTAGAGGGTGTCGGAGTAGGCGGGGTTCTTGGTGCCGGTCGAGGCCCAGAGGGGACGCTGGGGGCGGGCCCCGGCGGCCGCAAGACGGTCCCAGCGCTCACCAGCGAAGATGTCGCGGAAGCGGGCGTAGGCGTGGCGGGCGTTCGCGACCGCGATCTGGCCACGCAGGGGGGAGTCGTCGGGGAGCTGCGCGTCGACGGCGGTATCGACGCGCGACACGAAGAAGGAGGCGACGCTGGCGATGGCGTCGAGGGGGTGACCGGCGTCGAAGCGGCGTTCGAGGCCGGCGATGTAGGCGTCGGCGACGCGCTCGTAGACGGCGACGCTGAAGAGGAGGGTGACGTTCACGTTGACGCCGGCGGCGATCAGTTCGGTCAGGGCCTCGACGCCGGCGGGGGTGCCGGGCACCTTGATCATCACGTTGGGGCGGTCGACGAGGCGGAAGAGGCGGAGGGCCTCGGCCACGGTGGCCTCGCGGTCGTGCTCGATGCCGGGCGGCACCTCAAGGGAGACGTAGCCGTCGACGGCGTCGGTCGACTCGTAGACGGGCCGGAGGGCGTCGGCGGCGAGCTGGATGTCCTCGGAGGCGAGCGCGACGAAGGCGTCGTAGGGGTCGGCCTCGCCCATGCGGATGATGGCCTGCAGGGCTTCCTCGTAGTCGCCCGACTCGGAGATGGCCTTATCGAAGATGGTGGGGTTGGAGGTCATGCCGGTGATCCAGCCGTCGGCGACCATGCGGTCGACCTCGCCGGAGCGGAGCAGGCCACGACGGATGTAGTCGAGCCAGACGCTCTGGCCGTGCTGAATCAGCTCCTCTGTGGCAAGCGGCACGTCCCTATCCTCCCGCACGGACCCGTTCGACGAGGTTGGCGGCGCGCTGCGTGATGGCCTCGGCGGTGAACCCGTACTGCTCCATCATGACCTTGCCGGGGGCGGAGGCGCCGAAGCGGTCGATACCGGCGACCTCGCCCTCGGAGCCGACGTAGCGTTCCCAGCCGAGGCTCGTGCCGGCCTCGATGGCGAGGCGGGAGGTCACGCCCGGGGGCAGCACCTCGTCGCGGTAGGACTGTGGCTGCTCGGCGAAGAGCTCCCAGCTGGGCATGCTCACAACGCGTGCGGCGATGTCCTCGCCCGCGAGCGCCGAGGCGACATCGCGGGCGAGCGGAACCTCGGAGCCGGTGGCGATGAGAACGATGTCGGGCGAGCCGCCGGGGGCGTCATCGAGGATGTAGGCGCCACGGGGCACGCCCTCGCGGACACGGTCCCCATCGGCAATCGTGGGCACCCCCTGGCGCGTGAGCGCGAGCAGGGTGGGGCCATTTCGACGCTCGAGCGCGAGCTTCCAGGCGGCAGCGGTCTCGTTGGCGTCGGCGGGGCGGATGACGGTCAGGCCGGGGATGGCGCGAAGGGCGAGCAACTGCTCGACGGGCTGGTGTGTGGGGCCGTCCTCGCCAACGCCGATGCTGTCGTGGGTGAAGACGTAGATGGAGTGGCAGCCCATGATCGCGCCGAGGCGGATGGCGCCGCGCATCCAGTCGGAGAAGGCGAGGAAGGTGCCGCCGTAGGGGATGATCCCGCCGTGCACGGCGATGCCGTTCACGACGCCGCCCATGGCGTGCTCACGGACGCCGAAGCGGAGGTTGCGCCCTTCCCAGGCGTCCCTGGCGAAGTCGCCATAGGCGCCGAGGTAGGTGTTGTTGGAGGGGGCGAGGTCGCCGGAGCCACCCACAAGGTTGGGGATGACGGGGGCGAGGGCGTTCAACACCTTGCCCGAGGCGGCGCGTGTCGCCATCGAGCCGTCGTCGGGGGAGAAGGCGGGGAGATGGGCTTCCCAGCCGTCGGGGAGGTCGCCGGCGACACCACGGCGCCACTCGGCGGCTTCCTCGGGGAAGGCGCGCGCGTAGGCGTCGAAACGCTCCTGCCAGGCGCCCTGGCGAGAGGCGCCCTGCTCCAGGGCAACGCGGAACTCGGCAAGGGACTCCTCGGGCACGTGGAAGGCCGGCTCAGTGGGCCAGCCGTAGACCTCCTTGGTAAGGCGCACCTCCTCCTCGCCGAGGGCTGCGCCATGGGCGGCTGCGCTTCCCGCCTTGTTGGGGCTGCCATGCGCGATCTCGGTGGCGGTGACGATGATCGAGGGGCGGTCCCCGGCGTCCTTGGCGGCGGAGATTGCGGCATCAGTGGCGTCGAGGTCGTCGCCATCGACGTGCTGGACGTGCCAGCCATAGGCGCGGAAGCGCTCGCCGACATCTTCCTGGAAGGCAAGGTCGGTGCTGCCCTCGATGGAGATCTCGTTGTCGTCGTAGAGGAAGATCAGCTTTCCGAGACCGAGCGTGCCGGCGAGGGAGCAGGCTTCGGAGGCAATGCCCTCCATCAGGTCGCCGTCGCTGACGTAGGCGTAGGTGTGGTGGTCGACGATGGTGTGGCCATCGCGGTTGAAGCGGGCCGCGAGCATGCGCTCGGCGATGGCCATACCGACGGCGTTGGCGACGCCGGAACCAAGCGGCCCCGTGGTGGTCTCGACGCCGGGCGTAAGGCCGTGCTCGGGGTGGCCAGGCGTCTTGCTTCCCCACTGGCGGAAATTCTTGATCTCGTCGAGGGGCAGGTCGTAGCCGGTCAGGTAGAGGAGGCTGTAGAGGAGCATGGAGGCGTGGCCCGCGGAGAGGACGAAGCGGTCCCGGTCGGGCCAGGCGGGGTCGGCGGGGTTGTGGCGGAGATGGCGGGTCCAGAGCACGTAGGCCATGGGGGCGGCGCCCATGGGGGCGCCCGGATGGCCGGAGTTGGCCGCCTGCACGGCGTCCATGGAGAGGGTGCGGATCGTGTTGATGGCCTGGTGCCTGAGGGTACCGGCAGATGCGGTCATCGGATGGGCGCTCCAGAGCGTCTTTTGGTCTGGCGAACAGCCGTTGGGTCGTGGCGGAGGCAACGCCCGGGGGAAGGCTAGCACGTCTGTTTCTCACCAGACAGAACGCGGCCTGCGGAAGCGTGCGGCAGCGGGGGCAAGGGGCTACGATCCTCCCACGCAGGAAGCGGTGCGAGAGGGTTCGCGCCTGCTGCCGCGGAAGGACCAGCGATGCGAGAGATCGAGGCGGCGGCCATCACCGAGACCGTCGCGCGACTCGCCGTCGAGGCTACCCACTTCCTGCCCGAGGACGTCGAGGGAGCCATCCGCGACGCACGTGAGACGGAGCGTTCCCCCCTGGGGGTACAGATCATCGACGAGATCCTGGAGAACGCCGAAGTCGCGCGGGAGCGGATGCTGCCGCTCTGCCAGGACACAGGAACGGCCGTCGTACACGTGGAGCTTGGGCAGGACGTACACGTGACCGGCAGCTTCCTCACCGACGCCATCAACGAGGGCATCGAGCGGGGGTACGGCGAGGGCTACCTGCGCAAGTCGATCGTGGCGCACCCTTTCGGCGACCGGACGAACACGGGCACGAACGCGCCCGGCGTGATTCACACGGAGATCGTGCCGGGCGACGAGGTCCATATCGGGTTCATGCCGAAGGGGGGCGGCTGCGAGAACATGTCGCGCTACCAGAACTTCCTGCCGGGGGCGGGGCGCGAGGCGGTGGTCGACTTCGTCTGCGAGACGGTGGACCTGTCCGGCGGGAACCCGTGTCCGCCGCTCATCATCGGCGTGGGCGTGGGGGGGACGGCGGAGAAGGCGATGACGATCGCGAAACACTCCCTCTTCCGGACGGTCGGCGAGCGCAACCCGGACCCGGAGGTCGCCGCGCTGGAGGGGGAGCTGCTGGACGCGGTCAACGCCCTGGGGGTGGGGCCGCAGGCGGTGGGGGGCTCGACGACCGCGCTGGACGTGTTCGTGGAGACGTTCCCGACACACATCGCGGCGCTGCCGGTGGCGGTCAACATCCAGTGCCACAGCGCACGCACGAAGCACGCGGTTCTGTAGGAGCGGGGATGGCGGAGAACAAGGCGATCACGCTGCCCCTGACGGACGAGACGATCGAAGGGCTGCGCATCGGCGACCACGTGGAGTTCAGCGGGGTCATCTACACGGCGCGCGACGCCGCCCACAGGCGGCTGGTGGCGATGGCGGACGCCGGGGAAGCGCTTCCCCTCGACCTGCGGGGCCAGGTGCTCTACTACGTTGGGCCAACACCGGCGCGACCGGGGGAGGTGATCGGGGCGGCGGGGCCGACGACGGCCATGCGCCTCGACCCGTACACGCCGCGCATGCTGGAGCTGGGGGTGAAGGGGATGATCGGGAAGGGCGGGCGCAGCGCGGCGGTGCGCGAGGCGATCGCGGCGAGCCACGCCGTCTACTGCATCGCCGTGGGGGGCACGGGCGCGCTTCTGAACCGGCACATCACGAGCGTCGAGGTGGTGGCGTTCGAAGACCTGGGGACCGAGGCAATCCGGCGACTGGTGGTCGACGGCTTCCCCGCGATCGTCGTGAACGACGCCCACGGGGGCGACCTCCTGGAGGCGGGCAAGGCGGAGTACCGTACGAGCACGCGACCGGTACCGACCGCGGGCGGCACGGGCGGAGGGTAACGACGACGACGGACACACCAACCAACCAGACCTCCGCAGCGGGCGACACTCTCCGGGGCGTCGGTCGCCTGACGGCCTGCTGCTGGGAGGCGGCCACGCTCGACCGGGAGCAGGTCGCGGCCGTCGAGCAACTGGCCACGGAGACGCACCGGGAGGCGGCGATCATCCGCACCTGCCAGCGCATCGAGGCCTACGCGCTGGCGCCGTGCGACTGTCCGGCCCCCGAGCGCCGGGACGGGGTGCCAGCGCTGCGCCACCTGAGCGAGGTGGCGGCGGGGCTCCACTCGGCAGTGCTGGGGGAGGCGCAAATCCTGGGGCAGAGCCGGCGCGCCTTCGACGACGCGGGGGCGGAGTTGCAGGGGCTCGGGCAGACGGCAATCGCGGCGGCGCGGTCGCTGCGGGCGGAGACGGAGTTCGACAGCCACGCCGGGCACCTGCTCGACCGGGGGCTCGCGCTCTCCGGCGTCGAGCCGAGCGGGCGGCTAATGGTGCTGGGGACTGGGGCGATGGCGCGGCTGGTGGCGGAGCGGGGCGGGGCGATCGGGTTCGAGGAGGTGCTGGTGGCGGGGCGGCGTCCACCACGTCAGCCGATCGCGGGGACGTACATCGGGCTGGGAAGCATCCGGCGGGCGGGGCCGGTGGCGGCGGTGGCGGGGTGCCTGGGCTCCGCGGCGAACGTCATCGCGCTGGAGGCGCTGCCGCCGGCGCAGCTCGTGCTGGACCTGGGGACGCCCCGCAACTTCGCGGGGGAGGCGGAGGCGCGGGTGGTCACGATCGCGGACCTGCTCTCGGACGAGGCGGGGCGTCCACACTCGGTCGCGCGGCGGGGGGCTCTGCGGGAGCGGCTGCACGCGCTGCTCGACCGCGAACTGGCATCGCGCCGGGAGACGGCGTCGACGCCGGTGGGGGCGCTGCGGGTGTCGGTCGAGCGTGCCCGGCAGCGGGAGCTGGCGCGCATCGCCGAGCGTCACCCGGAGATCCCGCCGGAAACGCTGGACGCGCTCACGCGGTCGCTGGTGAACCGCATCCTGCACGCGCCCACGGAGCGCCTGCGGGCGCTGGGGGAGGGGTCGGAGCTGGCGCGGGAGCTAGCGGGGCTGTTCGGGGAAGATTGATGCGGCTGAGCGCTCTTGCTCTTGGCAAAGGTAGTGCCAACGAGATAGACTGGCGCTGCCGGAGGACGAAAATGGCGGTCGCAAACCACACGCACCCTGAAGCCGCGACGAAGGCGGAGGTGTCCGACACATTCGGGGAGTTGCGCGGAGACTTCCGAGAACTTCGGGGCGACTTCGGGAATCTTCGGCGAGAGTTCGGAGACCTGAAGGCAGAGGTAGCGGAAATCCGAGGACGCCTCGACCTGCTGATCTGGGGAACGGGGCTTGGGTTTGCGGTCGTGCTCGCGATGTCGGCGGTGTTCCGGTACGTCGGGTAGGGCCAGGCGGGGCGCCCTGACCCGAGAGGGATAGGACGATGTGGCGCGCTGTCTGGAGTGGGCTGATCCGTCTCCTGGAAATCGCTCTGGCGATCGCAGCTCTGATCGTGTTCCGCCCCTCCGACAGTCGGGAGGGGCGTGCCGCCGCCCGCAGGGCACTGCGGGGCGACCGAGAAGAGTAACCCGACCCTCCGTGTCCACCGACTGCTTGGGATAACAAGAGGCCTCAGGCGCCGCGAACGACCGCCGGAAAAGTCTCTACTCGCCCTCGTCGGCCATGATGGCGAGGAAGCCGAGGCGGCGCTGGCCGTCGTCTTCCTCGGGGTGGACCTCGACGCGGAAGATGGTGGTGTAGGGGAGGAAGACCTGGATGTCGTGATCGTGGTCCTCGCGCTTGGTGTGGAGCGCGACCCACGTGTCCGCCACGCCAGAGATGTTCTTCACGAAGTGCTTGGCGCCGTCGACGGTGTAGAGC
The DNA here is from genome assembly GCA_965214395.1 of Tepidiformaceae bacterium. Taxonomy (GTDB): domain Bacteria; phylum Chloroflexota; class Dehalococcoidia; order Tepidiformales; family Tepidiformaceae; genus UBA2991. The sequence continues at coordinate 1,423,854 of OZ243954.1, read as the reverse complement.
TCGACGATGGGCGTGGTGCAAACCACCTGGGTGCAGAACGCGCTGATGGCCTGGGGAAGGGTCTGCTCGAAGAAGCTGCGGTCGAAGGGTGGGCCGCCAGCGGCCGGCTGGGCGGCGGCGGCCTGTGGGGGGACGACTCCGGGGGGCAGGAAGAGGGCGGTCTCTGGTGGCATGGCAACGAGGGTACGCTGGCGAGGGCGCGTTCGCCAGACGGCAGGCGTCGGCTGTGAGGCGCGGGTTCGCTAGACTTGGGGGTACGGGGAGGCCCGCGCATGAGCGACACGACGGAATCGAACGGGACGCAGCCCAGCCTGTTCTCGGAGGAGGCGCTGGCGCAGCTGTCGCGGGCAGTGCACGGCTGGGAAGAGGGACCGCTGGCGAAGACGCTGCAGCGCTCGCCGGAGCGGTCGGACGGGTTCGCGACGAGCAGCCTCGACGTGGGTCGCCTGTATACGCCGCTCGACGTGGCGGACCTCGACTACGACCGCGACCTCGGCTTCCCGGGCGAGTACCCGTTTACGCGTGGGGTGCAGCCGACGATGTATCGCGGGCGGCTGTGGACGATGCGCCAGTACGCCGGGTTCGGCACAGCGGAGGAGTCGAACCAGAAGTTCCGTTACCTGCTGAGCCAGGGACAGACAGGCCTCTCCGTGGCGTTCGACCTGCCCAGCCAGCTCGGCTACGACTCCGACGACCCGATGGCGATCGCGGAAGTGGGGCAGGTGGGGGTCGCAATCGACTCGCTCTACGACATGGAGACGCTGTTCGCGGAGATCCCGCTGGACAAGGTCTCGACGAGCATGACGATCAATGCGCCGGCGGCGGTGATGCTGGCGATGTACGTGGCGGCAGGGGAGAAGCAGGGCGTGCCCGCGGAGAAGCTGCGGGGCACGGTCCAGAACGACGTGCTGAAGGAGTACGTGGCGCGGGGGACGTACATCTTCCCGCCGGGACCGAGCGTGCGCCTGGCGGCGGACGTGATGGCGTTCTGCGCGAAGGAAGTGCCGCTCTGGAACACGATCAGCGTGAGCGGGTACCACATCCGCGACGCGGGCTCGACGGCGGCACAGGAGATCGGGTTGACGTTCGCGAACGCGTGCGCCTACATCGAGGCGGCGCTGGCGCGGGGACTTGAGATCGACGAGTTCGCGCCACGCATCAGCTGGATCTTCAACACCCACAACCACTTCTTCGAGGAGGTGGCCAAGTACCGGGCGCTGCGTCGCCTGTGGGCGCGGCTGCTGAAGGAGCGGTACGGGGCGACAAACCCGCGGTCGATGATGCTGCGCACGCACTCACAGACGGGCGGCAGCACCCTGATGGCGCAGCAGCCGGAGAACAACATCGTGCGGGCGGCCATCCAGGCCCTGGCGGCGGTGACGGGAGGGGTGCAGAGCATCGCCCTGAGCTGCTTCGACGAGGCGCTGGCGCTGCCCACCGACGAGGCGCAGCGGATCGCCCTGCGCACGCAGCAGATCATCGCGCACGAGACAGGCGCAGGCGACACGGTCGACCCGTTCGCGGGGAGCTACTACGTGGAGCACCTGACGAACGACCTGGAGCAGCAGGCAGTCGCGATCATGGCCGAGGTCGAGTCGATGGGCGGATCGGTGCCGGCGATCGAAAGCGGCTGGATGCAGAACCAGATCGCGGAGGCGAGCTGGAAGCACCAGCAGCGCGTGGACGATGGCGAGGAGGTGGTCGTGGGGGTCAACGACTTCCAGGAGGGCGGCGACCAGCCGCAGACCATCTTCAGCGTTGACCGGCGTCTCGTGGACGAGCAGCTCGGGCGGCTGGAGCACCACCGTCGCGAGCGCGACCCGGAGGCGGTCGCAAGCGCGATCGCGGGTCTGAAGGCGGCCTGCGAGGGCGACGACAACCTGCTCCCGCCGATCCTCGACGCGGTCCGCGCCTACGCCACGCTGGGGGAGATCTGCGGGGCGATGCGCGAGGTATTCGGGGAGTACCACCCGCCGACGGTCATCTAACGCCTTCCGGTACGCTGGCCCCCAGCCAAACGGCGACAGGGGGCGGTGATGAGTGATTCCGGGCAGGACCTCCTTGAGGCTGCGCGACGGTTCAGCTTCGGCGGGCGGATGGACGCATCGGATTCGGGGCCGATCTTCGTACGCGGGTCGGGCTCCGAGGTGGAGGACGTCAACGGCAAGCGTTACCTGGACTTCAACTCCGGGCAGATGTGCGCCTGGCTGGGGCACAACCACCCCGCGATCGTCGAAGCCGTGGCCGAGGCATGCAGGCGGCTGATCCACGCGCACAGCAGCTACTACAACGACCAGGAGATACGGCTGGCCGAACGGCTGGCGGGGCTCCTCCCGGATCCGCTTCGCAAGAGCCTGTTCCTGCAGTCGGGAGCGGACGCCAACGAGGCGGCGATCGCGATCGCACGGAAGTACACGGGCGGGTTCGAGGTGGCCAGTCCGCATGTGTCGTTCCACGGCATGTCGGACACAACGCGAGGGCTCACGTTCGCGGGGTGGCATCGGGGATACGGCCCTCCGCAGCCGGGCCTGATGGCGATGCTCGCGCCGTACTGCTACCGCTGTCCGATCGCCCTCGAGCCCGATTCCTGCGGCCTCGCCTGCCTGGACGCGTCGTTCGAGCTGATCGACGCGCAGACAACGTCACGGCCGGCGGCCGTGCTGACCGAGCCCATCTTCTCCGCCGGCGGGGTCATCGAACCGCCAGAGGGCTGGCTGCCCGAGCTCAAAGCGCGCTGCCACCAGCGCGACATGCTGCTGATCCTCGACGAAGAACAGACAGGACTGGGCAAGACGGGCGATACCTTCGCGTTCGAGCAGGAAAGGGTCGTACCGGACATCCTCACGCTGGCAAAGCACTTCGGCGGCGGCGTCTGCCTTTCGTCCGTCAGCACATCGGCGGAGATCGAGGAACGCGTCGTCGCGGACGAGTTCATCGTCACGCACTCGCACTCGAACGATCCGCTCGCCTGCGCGGCCGGGCGGGCAACGCTGGACGTACTCGAAGGGGAGGGCCTGGCAGGCACGGCGAGACGGCTTGGCGGGCGTCTGAAGTCGAAGCTGCGGGCGCTGGCGGAGCGCTTCGAGGTGATCGGCGACGTGCGCGGCCGGGGATTGCTGCTGGGGGTGGAAATCGTCCGCGACCGCAGGACGAAGGAGCCGGCGACCTCAGAGGGGCGCGCCATTGCGCAGCGCTGCCTGGAGGAAGGGCTGATCTTCAGCCTTAGACGGGAGGGTTCGGTGTTGCGCTTCGTGCCACCGGCGAGCACGACCGAGGACCAGATCGACGAAGCAGCGGCGATCCTCGAGAAGGCCATTGTGGAGGTCTGCGAGTAGGCCACGAGGCGTTCGATGAGTACCGCCCGCCGGGGTTCATCTAGACTCCATCCGCGATCCAGCGGACGGAGGCGGCCATGACAGCGGAACCCATCAGCTACTCGTGCGAGAAGTGCTCAAACCCATCGTTCACGGGCGAGGACGTTTTCCTGGCGGGACGGTATGGACGCTTCTTCGACTACCAGGGAAAGAAGTTCACGGCGGTAACGTGCGACAACTGCGGGTACAGCGAGTTCTACCGGCAGCAGAGCAGCAGGGCGGGCAACATCCTCGATTTGCTGGTGAGTGGCTAAAGCTCAGATAACAGCGGAGTCGCGCAGGGACTCGATCTCCTCCCAGGAGTAGCCGAGCTCGGTGAGGTAGCGCTCAGTCGAGTCGCCGAGCTCGGGGGGCGGGGCGACCTCGGTCTGGGGTGCGCGGCCGAACTGGATGGGGGAGCCAACCACGAGCGCCTCGCCGAGGACGGGGTGGGGCATGGTGGCGATGTAGCCGTTGGCGCGGGCCTGGGGGTCGGCGAGGATGTCGGCGTAGGTCTGGACGGGGCCACAGAAGATGTCGCGGGCGCGGAAGCGGGCGACCCAGTCGTCCGTCGTGCCGGTGCGGATGGCCTTCTCAAGCCGCGGGTGGATGTCGGCCATGCCGGCGGCGCGGGAGCGGTCGTCGGGGTACTGCTCGGCGAGGTCGTTCAGGCCGAGCTCGTCGCAGAGGGCGGCGAACTTGTCGGTGGTGGCGCCGCCGATGACGAGCCAGCCGTCGGCGGTCTGGTAGGAGCGCCAGACGGCGCGGGAGGTGAGGAGGGGGTGGCCGAGGCCGGCGCGGGGGGCAGTGTCGCCGGAGAACGACTCGGTGTTGATCTCCCAGGACTGGAGGGCGATCTGGGAGCCGTACAGGGAGGCGTCGACCTGCTCGCCCTCGCCGGTGCGCTCGCGCTTCACGAGAGCGGCGAGGATGCCCGAGCAGAGGATCATGGCGCCGACCTGGTCGGCGATGGCGGCGCCGGTGGGGGTGGGCGGGCCGTCCTCGGGACCGCTGCGGAGGGTGATGCCGCCGGAGGCCTGGCCGATGATGTCGTTGCCGGGGACGGGGGTGCGGTCGCCATGGGGGCCGAAGGCGGAGGCGCTGGCGTAGACGATGCCAGGGTTGATGGCGGAGAGGGTGTCGTAGTCGAAGCCGAGGCGATCCATGGCGCCGGGGCGCATGTTGCTGACGACGACATCGACGCGCTCGATAAAGCGGTGGACGATGTCGCGGGCCTCGGGGCGTCGCACGTCGAGAGTCACGCTGTGCTTGCCGCGGTTATGGGCGACGAAGTAGGAGGTGGGGGCGCCTCTCCGGCCGCCTACGCCGCGGCCACGCTCACCCTCGCGGTGTTCAACCTTGATGATCTCGGCGCCCATGTCGGCCAGGAGCACGGTCGCGTAGGGGCCCTGCTGGGCCCAGGTGAAATCGAGCACGCGGATGCCTTCGAGCGGACGTCCCATGTCTTCCCTCCGGAGTCGTGGGGAGCATGGCACAGGGGCGGGCGGAGGCGCGAGGGGCTCCGGGGGCGTGGGGGCAATCGCAGTAACGAAGCGAGCCTCCCCCTCAGGGGGTCAGGCGGACCTTGATGGAGCCGGAGGACTTGTCATCGGCGGTCTGGAAGGCCTCGGAGGCGCGGTCGAGGGGGAAGGTATGGGTGACAAGGGGATTGAGGGACTCGATGAGTTCGTCGAGGAGGTCGGTGGCCATACCGAACTCAGTGCGGGGACCGGGGCGGCCGTAGCAGACGGCGCCGACGAGGCGCACCTCCTTGAGAAGGAGGGGCGTGACGGGCAGGGCGACATCTCCCTGGAACGCGCCGAGCATGACGACCGTTCCGCGGTTGCGCACGAGGGAGACGCCTTCATCGATGGTGGGGGCGGTGCCGCCGACCGTTTCGATGACGGCGTCCACGGGAAGGCCCTTGAGCTCCTTGCGGGCGGTTTCGCCGTCGGGGAAGACGGCGGTCGCGCCGAGGGCGCGGGCCATCTCGGCCTGGAAGGGGTGGCGAGCGGTTATGTAGACCTCGGTGGCGCCGGCGCGGCGGGCCACGAGCGTGTTCACGAGGCCGACGGTGCCGGCGCCGAGGATGACGGCGCGCGAGCCGAGGCGAATGCCGGACTCATTGACGGCGTGAACGGCGACGGCGACGGGCTCGGCGAGGGAGCCATCCTCGGGGCTGACGCGGTCGGGCAGGGGGTAGACAGAAGTGGCGGGGGCGAGCATCGACTCGGCCATGCCACCGGCGCCGTCGCCGCCGAGGAAGACGCGGTTCTGGCAGTGCCAGGTCTGGCCGGTGAGGCACTCGTAGCAGCGGAAGCAGACGGCGACGGGTTCGACGGAGACATTGGCGCCCATCTCAAGCTCGACACCTTCGCCGACAGCCTCGACGACGCCGCCGACCTCGTGGCCGGGGGTGTTCACGGCGGGACCGCCGCGACGGTAGCTGTGCAGGTCGCTGCCGCAGATGCCGGCGCCGGCGACGCGCAGCCTCACCCAACCGGGAGGGGGATCGGACAGATCGCGCTCAACAACGTCGACGGCACGGGGGGCGGCCCAGGCAACGGCGCGCATGGTGCTCACAACGCGCATGATACCGGGCTTACATCCGTCCATCGTCGGACGGGTATGGTGAGAGGCTGGGACCATCCCCCGGGAGCGACTGTGAAATCAGAGTTGGGCCGGGGCTTCTTTGCGTTCGTCGCTGGCCGGATGCGGAACCTTCCCGCCTTCTCGTGGTGGATCGGGCTCTCGTACTGGGTCGGGCTCACCACCGTCGTCGCCGCCGCGCTGGGCGTGCTGGTGATGTTCGCGATCCTGGTGAATCCACTCACGTCGGTCCTGGCGGGCGTGATCGTGGTGGCACTGGGATTGGCGGTGACCGGGGGCGTTACGCGACGCCGGCGCCTTCCTCCGGAGACGCTGTTCTATGCGACGCTGGCACTGATCCCGCTCTTCATCGCGCTAGCGCTCATCGCCATCATCACCTGAACCGCCTTCGTCTCCGCTGCGTAGACTCCACGCGCGGCCCGGGCCGCGGGAGGTTCGCAATGGCGCGAGAGTACATCGATGTTCTCCGGCTTCCGGAGAGCATGCCGTGGCACTACAGCCAGGCGGTGAAGGTGGGCAACACTGTCTACGTAGCGGGGCAGGTAGGTGCCGGCGAGGGCAGCATCGAGGCGCAGACGCGGAAGGCCTACGAGAGCGTCGTGGACGTGCTGGCGAAGGCGGGAGCGACGATGGACGACGTGGTCCGCGAGACCGTCTATCTGGCGGACCGCTCGAAGCTGCCCGAGGTGGCGAAGATCCGGGAGACGTTCTACGGGGAGCGCTTCCCGGCGAGCACGGCCGTATTCAGCGGCTCGGGCGATGGGTACGACATCGAGGTCGAGGTGACGGCCGTTATCGACGAGTAGGGGCGCCGCTCGTGCTAGCGGCGAGCAGGCGCTCGGCCTCGCGCAGGTCGGTAGCGGTATCGATGTCGTACCAGAAGTGTCCGCCGACATCGACGGTTCCGAGGCGGCGGTCACGGACGAGCACGGCCATGATGTCGCTCAGGCCGCAGTCGTCGGGGGCGCCGGCGAGGGCTTCCCAGATGCCGGGGGAGCAAATGAAGGCGCCTGCATCGAGCGCGTCCCAGTCGGCGAGGGCCTTGCCGATGGCGGTGACACAGCCTGTCCCATCGGTGGCGAGCTTGGTGGCCTCGTCGGTGTAGGCGGCGCTGCGGGTGGAGCGGTCGGCGGCGACGCGGCAGGTGTCGCCAAGGGGGTCGGTGGCGGCGGAGTCGAGGAGCGCGCCGATGAGCCCCGGGGAGAACGCGTGATCGCACATCACGAGCAGGAACGGTTCCTCGCCGCACCAGGAGCGGGCGGCGGCGAGTGAGTACGAGGCGCCCTGGTGGAAGCGGGGATTGGCCGCGAACTCGACGGGCAGGCGGGCCCACTCCTGGGCGCCCTGGCGGACGGCCCGCTCACCGTGGCCGGTCACGACGAGGGCTCGCTCAAGGCCGGCCTCGGCGAGGGCCTCGAGGGTGTGGCCCACGAGCGGCTTCCCTGCGAGCGGAACGAGGGGCTTGGGGAGGTCGGGGCCGGACTCGCTCAGCCGCTGGCCGAGACCCGCCGCGAGGACAACTGCCTTCATGCATGCTCCGGCGGGCGTGAGCCCGGACTCGGGGACGATCTTAGCCGATTCGGCCCCCGTGGAGGGTTGATAGGAACGCCTATCTGCGATACTTTGCCGTGGCTAACATCGAGGCAGAGGGCGAATTTGAGCGCTTTCGCACTGATCACGCGCGCGCGCCTGGGGAAGGACTCCCGTCCTTCCGCAATGGCTGCCGGTGAGCTCGTCACGAAGAGCCTCTCCTTCTCCTACGGCGAGGTGCGCGCCGTGGACGATGTGTCCATCGCCGTTCCGGCGGGGACGGTCACGGCCCTGCTCGGGCCGAGCGGGTGCGGCAAGACGACACTGCTACGCCTGATCGCCGGGCTGGAGCGTCCGGCCGCGGGTTCGATCCACGCTGGCGGAGAAACGCTGAGCACGCCCGAGCGGGTGCGGCTGCCGGAGAAGCGGCGCATCGGGATGGTCTTCCAGGAGGGGGCGCTCTTCCCCCACCTGAGCGTGGCGGAGAACGTCGCTTTCGGGCTGCCTCGCGGGCGGGAGCGCGCGGGTGTCGTCGAGGAAGCGCTGGCGCTCGTGGGGCTCGCGGGCATGGGGAAGCGCTCGCCCACGTCGCTCTCGGGCGGGCAGCGGCAGCGCGTGGCCCTGGCCAGGGCGCTGGCCCCGGGCCCGGAGGTGCTGCTGCTGGACGAGCCGTTCGCGAACCTCGACCCGGCCCTGCGAGTGGAGCTGCGGACGGAGGTGGCATCGCTGCTGCGGACGCTGGGCGTCACAAGCGTGTTCGTGACGCACGACCAGGAGGAGGCGTTCGTGATGGGCGCCCAGGTGATCGTAATGCGGGACGGGCGCGTGCTGCAGAGTGCGCCGCCCAGCGAGCTCTACAGCCGCCCGGCGAGTCGCTGGGTGGCCAGCTTCGTGGGCGAGGCCAACGTCGTGCCGGGCAAGGGCGGGGAGGCGGCGGCGGAGACGGTGGTGGGCTCGGTGCCGCTCGCGCAGGCGGCGCCGGCGACGTGCGAGGTGCTGCTGCGGCCGGAGCACCTGTCCCTGCACACCGGGGATGCGTGGGAGGTCGAACAGCTCGAGTTCTACGGGCACGACACGCTCTACGTGCTTCGCGGCGAGCAGGGCGAGAGGCTGATGGTGCGCGCGGGCGGGGCGCCTCGCTACGGCAACGGCGACCGCGCGTCGGTGCGCTACCAGGGTCCGCCAACCGTGGCCTTCGAAGCGTAACGACGATGCTCGGTGCAACGGCTCTCATCGGGGCCGCCAGGCGAGCGGCGGGCATCCGCGGGCCGCTGTGGCTCTGGGTGGCGACGCTGGTGATCGCGGCGCTCTTCGCCGTACCGGTCGGGTACCTCGTCGCCCGCAACATCAGCGAGGGCAGCGAGACGCTCTCCATCCTGTTCTCACGCCAGACGGCCGACCCGCTGGCGAACACACTCCTGCTCGCGGTGACCGTCGCGGCTGCGTCGGCGGCCGTGGGGACGCTGCTGGCGTGGCTGACGATGCGCACGGACCTGCCCCTGCGGGGAGCGTGGCGGGTGATTTGCCCGCTGCCGCTCGTCCTGCCTTCCTTCGTGGCGGCGGCGGCGCTGCTCGCGGCGCTCTCGCCGGGGGGCATGGCGGAGGAAGTTCTGAATCCCATCGGCCTGGAGGCGCCATCCCGCATCGACGGATTCTGGGGGGCGTTCTTCGTCCTGACGGCGGTGTGCTACCCGTACGTGTACCTGCCGGCGGCGGCGCGCATCGGGGGCCTGCCACCCTCGTTGGAGGAGGCATCGCGGCTGCTGGGAGAGGGCGCCTTCGGCACGTTCCGGCGGGTCGTGTGGCCACAGGTGCGGAGCGCGGTGCAGGCGGGGACGCTGCTCGTCTTCCTTTACGTGGTCAGCGACTTCGGCGTGGTGAAGCTGATGGGTTACCCGACGCTTTCGACGAGCGTCTTCGTGAACCGGCTCTACGATGCGCCCCTTGCGTTCTCCCTGGGGTTGATACTGGCGGTGGTGGCGCTGGCGGTGGCGGGGCTTGAGCGGACATCGGCAAACCGCTCGCTGGCGCGGCTGGCGCCGGGTGGAGTGCGGGCGCGGCGGGTCGTGCTGGGCCCCTGGAAGGCGCCGGCGACGCTGGCCGCGCTGGTCGCCGTGGGGGCGGGGCTGATCGCGCCCGTGGTCGTGCTGGCGTGGTGGGCGGCGCGGGGGCTGGCGGGCACGGGCAGCGGCTTTGATCGCACGAGCGTGGACCTCGCGGCGCTGGGGTCGCCGGCGCTGAACACGGTGATCGCGGGGGTAGTGACGGCAGGGGTGGCAGTCGTGGTCGTACTACCCCTGGCCTACCTGTCCAGCCGGTACGGGGGCCGGGCGGCGGGCGCGGTGCACGCGGTGGTGGCGGGAAGCTTCGCCGTGCCGGGCCTGCTTATCGCACTGGCAGTCGTATTCATGGCGCTGCGCGTGCCCAGGCTCGACTTCCTCTACCTGACGCTGCCGCTGCTCATCTTCGCCTACGTGGTCCACTTCGGGGTGCAGGCGCTGCGCAGCGCCGAAGTAGGGGTAGCGACGGTCGACCGGCGGCTGGAGGAGGCAGCGCAGACGCTGGGGGCGGGGCGGCTGCGGCGGCTGTTACGGGTCGACCTGCCACTGATGGCGCCGGCGCTGGCGGCGGGCGGAGGGCTGGTGCTGCTCTCGACGATGAAGGAGCTGCCAGCGACGCTGCTGGCCTCGCCGGTCGGCTTCGAGACGCTGGCGACGCGCATCTGGAACGCGAACGAGGACGGCTTCCTTGCGGACATGGGGCTTGCGAGCGTCGTGCTGGTCGCGGTCTCGGCGGTGCTGACGTGGCTGCTCGTGATCCGGAACTCGGAACACCTGCGTTAGACGCTACGGGCTCTTCGCGACGACGTTCTCGCTGAACCAGGCGATGTCGTCGAAATCGGATGAGGAGATGTCGACCTCCTCGACGCCAAGCTCGGCGAAGGCGGCGATCTGTTCAAGCATGTTGTCGCCGTCGCCGTAGAGGACGCCGCCGTGGTTCCACTGGGTGACCAGCTCGGAGCGGCCCCAGCCCCGCGCCATCTGGGCGATGCCGCCGGCTATCTGGTCGGCGGCTTCCTGGGTCTGGCCGCGGGCGAGGATGAGGTCGGAGGTGATGGCGAGGCTGGCGGGGTCGCGGCCGATGTCTTCGCAGGCGGCGCGGGCGTGTTCGGCAAGCTCGGCGACCTGGGCGGGGCCAAGCTGCCAGGTGTTGATGGCGTCGGCCTGGCGGGCGGCGAGGCGAAGGAGGGCGCCGCGGCGGTTGAGGCCGATGATGATGGGCGGGTGGGGCTTCTGCACGGGCTTCGGGGAGAAGGTGGCGCCCCCCTCGAGCTGATAGTGCTTACCCGAGAACTCGGTCGTTTCCTGCGTCCAGAACGACTTCATGATCTGGATGCCTTCCTCGAGCTGCTCAATGCGGCCGAGGAAGTCGAGCATCTCGAATCCGTAGGGCTCGAAGTCGGCGTACTCGTAGCCGGTGCCGATACCGAGCACGGCGCGTCCGTTCGAGAGGCTGTCGACGGTCACAATCTGCTTGGCCAGCTGGAAGGGCGGGCGGAAGGGCATGCCCGTGACGTGCGTGCCTAGCCGCATGTGTTGCGTCTGTCCGGCTACCCACGCGAGATAGGTCCAGGCATCGGGCTGGTCGAAGGAGGGGTGGTCGACGACGTAGAGGGCGTCGAAGCCGAGGGCGTCCACTTCCGCGATCGTGTCGTTGAGGGCGCCACCGCCCGTCGCGACGATGCCGAACTTCACGGGGAGGAGGTTCCCGCCGAGGAGTTCCCCGGGGCCTGGCTCGCGAGGAGCTCCAGGTCGTCGACCTTGCCGAACATGTAGGGCAGGAAGGACTCGCCGGGGACGCGCGTAAGGATCTCGCCGTGGGTGTAGGTGTCGCCCTCGCTGTAGCTCACACCCAGCACTTCGCGGATGGGGATGTCGGCGACGGGGTCGTGGGGGGACTCGCGCAGGAGCACCTCGCCCTCGAGACGCTCGATGAGGCGGGTGCGCCCGGTGTGGCGGACGCGCACGAGGACTGGGTCGTTGTCGAAGCCGCGGCCGTCGGGGGCGGGCATGAACTTGAAGTAGAAGCGGGAGGACTCGGGCGACTCGCCCGGTTCGACCTGCTCGACGACTCGCCCGCGGACCTCGATGTAGACCTGTCCGTAGCGCTCGATCGTGCCGGTGATCTCGTCGCCGTCGCGACGCACGTGGATGTTGGCGACCTTCTTCGGTTCGCCGTACAGCTCGCGGCCGAAGATGACGGCGCTGTCGGTCGACATGGGCATGGTGATGGGGTAGTCGCCGACGATGCCCTCGTACTTGCAGCGGACGTTGAGGCCGCCCGCGCCGAAGGGCTGGAGCGTGTTGCTGAGGCCGATGTGGGAGACGCTGACGGAGGCGATGGGCTCGTCGGCGGGCTCCAGGGGAGGCGGGAGGATGGCCGCGATCACGTCCGGGTCGGTGCGGAAGCTGGCGGCAATGCCGCGGAAGGACTCGAACTCGGGGGTGGCGTAGAGCTTCTGGAGGTTGCGGACCTCCTCGAGGGTCTTCACGTAACGGAGCTGCATCGGGGCCTCCTGGGGTGCGGGATTGGGATTCGGGATCAGTCCATGCGGCTGCCGCCGTCGACGTTGAGGGCCTGGCCCGTCATGTAGGACGAGTCGTCGGAGGCGAGGAAGGCGACGACGGCGGCCTGCTCCTCGACGGTGGCCTGGCGGCCCATCAGGAGGGCGCGTCGGATGGCGGCCTTGGAAGTGCCTGGCTCCTGGCCGGCGACCTCGTCGTAGCGGCCGAAGGTGCCGTCCATCATGTCGGTGTCGGTGGAGCCGGGGCAGACGATGTTGACGCGGATGTTCTGCCTGGCGAGCTCGAGGGCGAGCTGCTGGGTGAGTCCGTGCATGGCCCACTTGGTGGCGCAATAGGCGCCGTAGTTGGGGATGCCGATGCGCCCGGCGGTGGAGGAAATGTTGATAATGCTGCCTCCGCCGCCCTTGACCATCTCGCGTCCGACGGCGCGGATGGTGTGGTAGAGGCCGTGGAGGTTGACGTCGACGGTCTCGTACCAGTTCTCGTCGGTCATCTCGAGGATGGGGGCGGCGCCGGCCTCGCTAGGGAGGGCGGCGTTGTTCACGAGGATGTCGATCTTCCCCAGCCCGGCCACAGCTGCATCGACGGTGCGCTGGAGGTCGTCCTTGTCGGTCACGTCGCAGTCGACGGCGAGGGCGCGGCGGCCCATTCCGCGCACCTCCTCGGCGACGCTCTCGATGCCTTTCCAGCCCATCTCCTGCTCGTGCGGGGGGAAGGTGGAGGCGTCGCGGGCGCGGGCGGTGACAACGACATCGGCGCCCTCTTCGGCAAGACGCAGCACGATGGCGCGTCCAATGCCGCGGTAGCGTCCGGCGCCGGTAACGAGGGCGACGCGGCCTTCGAGCCTAGTCATCGAACGGTCCGCCGGTGATGGCGCCCAGGTCCTCCCACTTCATCGCGCGGCGCCGGTTCCAGTGCTCGACCCAGCTATCGACGAAGCCCTGGCCGCCGTGGTGATAGTCGACCTCGAGGGTGACCTCGCCCTCGTCGTTGAACTCGAGGCGGGACACGCCCTCGAACGAGCGCCACTTGCCGTAGTTCTCGTCGTCTTCGTCCATAACCTGGGAGTAGGCCATCCAGAGGATGCAGATGCCGCGGTGGTTCTCGGCGACGTAGACCTCTTCGACGGGGACTCGAAGGGTGATGCCGACCTTGCGGCTGGCCCAGAACTTGCGGATCTCTTCCTTGCCGTTGAGCGCCTCAGCATGGCTGACGATGTCGCGCATGACGGCGTCATCGGAGAACCACTGGTCAGGGCCGTAGGGGTCGCCGCTGCTCCAGCCGCCCTCCTCGAAGAGCTTGCGTCCGGTTTCGATGTCATTGGGTCCGACGGGCATGGGTGCGCCTCCTTGGTCGTGCGGCGCGAATCATAACGGGGGAGGTGGGGCGGGAGGGGATGGGGGGCGCGGCGGCTCAGGCGCCGGTGATGGCGCCCAGCTCTTCCCACTTCATGGCGCGACGGGCGTTCCAGTGGGCGACCCAGCTATCGCACATGCCCTGGACGCCGTGGTGGTAGTCGACCTCAAGGGTGACCTTGCCCTCGTCGTTGAATTCGAGGCGGGACATGCCCTCGAAGCAGCGCCACCTGCCGTAGTTCTCATCGTTCTCGTCGGTGATCTGGGAGTAGGCCATCCACATGACGGCGACGCCGCGGTGGTTCTCGGCAACGTAGATCTCCTCGGCGGGGACGCGAACGGCCATCCCGACCTTGCGGTCGCGCCAGAAGCTGGCCCAGAAGGCGCGGATCTCGTCCTTGCCGCGCATGGCGCCGTCGTAGTTGACGATGTCGCGCATGATGGCGTCATCGGCGAACCACTGGTCGGGGCCGTAGAGGTCGCCGCTGCCCCAACCGCCATCCCCGAAGAGCTGGCGGGCGGTCTCGATGTCGTTGGGTCCGACGGGCATGTGGGGCCTCCTGCGGGTGGGGCGGATGATAGCGGGAGTGGGCGAGGGGAGGAGCCCACAGGGGCCAAAGAGGCTTCATCACATCAAGGACCTCCAGAGGGGCGACGTCGAATAGCTCACGTCGCCCCAGCAGAAGACCTCCCCGGCTTCCGTCACGGCGCAGGAGCGGAACTCACTTGCGCTGATGGCGATGAAGGGGCCAGGCGGCGGCTCTATCAATTGGTCGTGATAGGGGTTCTCGTATGGATCCTCGTCCTTGTAGTGGCTGGCTGCCCAGGCCCAGCAGACCGCTTCGCCGGCCCCGTCGAGCGCGCAGGCATGCTGCCAACCGACAGCGAGCGCGGCGTACTGGCCTGTAGGGGCGTCAGTTCCCCTGCAAACCGCTTCGCCGGTATCCGTCAGCGCGCAAGTCACGTAGCCGTCCATGCGGACGGGGCTGGCTGCCCAGGCCCAGCAGACCGCTTCCCCCGATTCCGTGAGCGCGCAGGTGTTGGAGTCGCCGGCTGTGATCGCTGTGTATCGCCCTGGTGGCGCCTCGCTCTGTCCCCAGTTGTTCCAGCCCCAGCAGACCGCCTGTCCAGCCTCAGTTAGTGCGCAGGTGTGGTTCCGTCCATCGCTGACGGCAATGTAGGGACCGGGCTGAGGGTCAGGCGGGAGTAGGACGTTCGGAACAGCATTCCAGCACAGAGCCTCGCCGGTCTCGGTAATGGCGCAGGCGCGTCCGCCAGAGTTGCTGATAGCAGCGTACCGATCGGTCGCGAGTTTCGGCGGCGTCATCACCCCGAACGCGCCCGTCGCCAGTGCCCGGACCCCTGCAACCCAACACTCGGCTTCCCCCTCAACGGTGACGCCGCAGGCATAGTCTCCCCCCTGGCTTATGTCCGCATAACTGCGACCCCTCCCGCATGAGGGACTACCCCAATCGTTCACCGAACAGAAGTCGCCGCTGGGCGGGCTTTCGCCTGGACCGGCATCTTCTAGCCACACAGAGGCTTCGCCATGGTGGTATTTCCCGCTTGATCTCTGGCAGGCGAATCCCCCGCTCGCACGTACCGCGCAAGCCCACAAGAGCGTGCCATCGAGGTAGTCGGAGTACCCAACAATCACCGCGACATAGCTGTCGGACAGCAGATTGGGCATTCTGCCGATGAGCGAGCTGGGGACTTCGCTGTCCTCATCGGAGGCTGGGCGGGACCGCTCGCTGTGATAGCCCCAGCAAAGCACCTCGCCAACCTCGGTTAGACCACACGTGTAGCCGTCAGCGGTGCTGACCATGGTGTAGACGCCAGGCGGAGCATCCGCCGCTGACTCATCGGCACCCCAGCAGGCCACCTCGCCAGCGTCCGTGACAGCACAGGTGGTCCCGCCATCGGCGTCAAGGTCGATGTGGCGGTCGGTTGATATGGTTGTTGCGACCCCGTCCCCCCAACCCCAGCAGGCTAGCTCGCCGGCCTCGGTCAACGCGCAAACGGCCTCGTGGCCTCCAACAGCGATCGCGGTGAAGGGGCCGGGAGGCGCACTTACGACCGCGCTCTCCGGCAGTGCCCTGTCGATGGCCTCATGTGTGGCGGTCGGGGTGGACGTGGCGGCGGCGGTCGGGGTGGGCGTGGCGGCGGTGGTCGGGGTGGACGTGGCGGCGGTGGTCGGGGTGGACGTGGCGGCGGTGGTCGGGGTGGGCGTGGCGGCGGCGGTCGGGGTGGACGTGGCGGCGGCGGTCGGGGTGGGCGTGGCGGCGGCGGTCGGGGTGGGCGTGGCGGCGGCGGTCGGGGTGGGCGTGGCAGCGGCGGTCGGGGTGGACGTGGCGGCTGGGGCGAGCGGCGGCTGGGAGTCGCCTCCGCAGGCCACGAGCGTTGTCACGACCAACGTTGTCACCGCTACGAGCGCGGTCCTTCGCCTCGACAGGCCTCTCATCGGGGCGAGGCTAGCACCCGCGCGGGCGAATCAACGCTCGCGCTCATTGGCGAGCGGCAGGCTGAAGCCGTTCGTCTGCGGGGAGGATTCCGAGAAGTTGCTCCCGGTAGTCAGCCTCCGATAAATCGCTCTCCGCGTACTCAGTCGCGCACTGCTCAAGCAGGCCCAGGGTTTCCCTGATAGGCTGCCCGGCGCGATCCTGATTGCTCCAGTCCACATTTGCAAGAAAGTCTTCAAGCAGTTCGGGCCGCAGCCTGTCAAGGAGCGCACGGCGCACGGCGTCCTCAATGTCTTCAAGGACGAGCGTCTCAATCGGTACGGCGGCGTTGGCCATGGATGTCACCACCCTTCAGGAACTCGAACGCATCTGTCTGGAGGAAGGCGTCCAAGCGAAGCGCGCTGCGGGAATTCTCTCCGACATCATCGCCTACTCAGCGCCGGCTCGAAACCCCACCTATGCCGGGGGTGCCTCTCTCATCCTCAAGGTCATGACACCCAACGGACGGCACATCGCTACGTGGCACGAGATCAGGATGCCCAACGGTTCGATCCCCCACAGCCACCCGAAGGACTACACCCAGCGTGATTGTTCGCGCGTCCGCGCCACCTAGCTCGGTGCCAACAGACGGCCCTCAGCCGCCGCCGATGGCGGGGACGAACTGGATCTCGGTGGTCTCGGTCACGGGTTGGAGGAGGCCGAGGTGGTTCGTCTCGCCGTCGATGGCGGCCATGATCTCGGGGATAAGGGCGCCGTCCTCGTCGAGGAGGCGCTCCTTCATGCCGGGGTAGCGCTCGTCGAGGGCGTTGATGACCTGTCGCAGGTTGCGTCCGGACACCTCGACCGTGCGAGCGCCGCCGGTGAGGCCCTCGAGCAGCGCGGGGATGAAGACGGTGGCCACGGTCCCCTCGCTAGTCCTCCGGCGGCACGGCTCCCAGCGACTCAAGCACGTTGCCGGGCGACATCGGCAGGTGCGTCATGCGCACGCCGGTGGCGTCGTGGATGGCGTTGGCGATGGCGGCCATGGGCGGGACGATAGGCACCTCGCCGACGCCACGGATGCCGTAGGGGTGGCCGGGGTTGGGCACCTCGATGATCTCCGTGTCGATCATGGGCAGGTCGAGGCTGGTGGGCATACGGTAGTCGAGGAAGCTGGCGTTCGACATGGCGCCGTCCTCCTGCCAGACGTACTCCTCGCTGAGCGCCCAGCCGATGCCCTGCACGGCGCCGCCCTGCATCTGCCCCTCGACGTAGCTGGGGTGGATGGCCGTGCCCACATCCTGGATGGCGGTGAAGCGGAGGATGTCGACCTTGCCGGTCTCGGGGTCGACTTCGACATCAACGATGTTGCCGGCGAAGGCAGGGCCGACGCGCGTGGGGTTGGAGCTGGCGGAGGCGCTGATGGGACCGCCCGTGCGGAGCTGCTTCCCGGCAACTTCCTTCCAGGTCATCTGCTTGCCATCGGCGAGCGAGAAGACGCCGTCGTCGAAGCTGACGTCATCCACGTCGGCTTCGAGCAGGATGGCGGCACGCTCGGTCATCTGGCGCTTCACGTCCTCGGAGGCGGTGATGGTGGCGATGCCGGTCGAGAAGGCCGTGCGGCTACCGCCGGTCACGCCCGTCCAGCCGACGGAGTCGGTGTCGCCGACGGTGGGCTGGACCTCGTCGACCGAGAGACCGAGGGTCTCGGCAGCCTGCATGGCAAGCACGGCGCGCATGCCGCCGATGTCGACGGAGCCAGTCACCAGCGCGATGGTGCCGTCGGCGTTGACGGTGACGGTCGCCGAGGACTGGTTGCCGCCGTTGAACCAGAAGCCCATGGCGACGCCGCGTCCACGGTTCGGTCCCTCGATGGGGGCGGAGAAGTGCGGGTGGTTGACGATCGCTTCCTCGACCTCGACGCAGCCGACGGTGGGGAAGGGCATGCCGTTTGGCATGCGATCGCCTTCCTTGGTCGCGTTCTGGAGGCGGAAGTCCATGGGCGCCATGCCGATCTGCTCGGCGAGCTCGTCGATGACGCTCTCGACGGCGAAGGCGGCCTGGGGGGAGCCGGGGGCGCGGTAGGCGCCGACCTTGGGCTTGTTCACGACGACGTCGTAGCCGTCGACGACGAGGTGCTCGATGTCGTAGGGGGCGAGGGCGGTGGAGGCGCCGGCGCCGACGGGGGAGCCCGGGAAGGCGCCCGCCTCGTAGGCCATCCAGAGCTCGGCGGCGGTGATGGCGCCGTCGTTGGTGGCGCCCATCCTGGCGCGGATGGTGGTGGCGGAGGTGGGGCCCGAGGCCTCGAAGACCTCGGTGCGGCTCATCGTGACCTTGACGGGCGCGCCGCTCTTTTTCGAGAGGAGGGCGGCCACGGGGTCGACGTGGACGTAGGTCTTGGCGCCGAAGCCGCCGCCGATCTCCATGGGGATGACGGTGACCTTGCCCTCGGGCACGCCGAGGATGGCGGCCGCCTGGCCGCGGATGCCGAAAGCGCCCTGGGTGCTCGTCCAGATGGTGACGTGGCCATCGGGGTCCCAGCGGGCGGTGGAGGTGTGGGGCTCGATGTAGCCCTGGTGCACGGTGCTGGTGGTGAACTCACGCTCGACAACCACATCGGCTTTGGCGAAGCCCTCGTCGAGGTCGCCGCGCTTGAACTGCAGGTGGCTGGCGATATTGCTGTGGACGCCCGTGTCGTCGCCGCGGGTGAAGCGCTCGGCGATGGAGCGGGTGGTCATGGCCTCGTGGAGGAGGGGGGCGTCATCGCGCATGGCTTCGACCGCGTTAAGGACGACGGGGAGAGGCTCGTACTCGACCTCGATCAGGTCGAGCGCTTCCTCGGCCACGTGCGGGTTGAGGGCGGCCACAGCGGCGACGGCGTGGCCCTTGTAGAGCGTCTTCTCCTGAGCGAGGCAGTTCTCGGCGAGGAGGCGGGCGTTCCCCATGGTCTCCCCGTAGTCGATCATCATGTCCTGCACGATGGGCACATCGGCGGCGGTGACGACGGCCTTCACATCGGGAAGGGCCTCGGCCTTGCTCGTATCGATGGAAACGATGCGGGCGTGGCCGTGGGGGCTGCGCAGGACTTTGCCGTGCAGGGTGCCGGGCAGATTGATGTCGGCGCCGTACTGGGCGCGCCCGGTGACCTTGTCGACGCCGTCGTGGCGGATGGGGCGGCTTCCGACAACCTTGTAGCCGGCCTTGGGCTGGCTGCGTTCCTCAATCGTAGTCATGCTCACGTCTCCCTCGGGGTTGCAGGGCGTAGCCTACCGGATCAGCGCGTGATCCCGTGAGATCGCGGAAGGGTGACGAACGCTGCCGAAACCGGCAGAATGCCGCGACGATGAAGGTAAAGACCCAGGCAAGGCTGTGGCTGGTGGGACTCGTCCTCGTGGGCGGCATGGCGGTGGTGGCCTGCGGCGGAGGCGACGGGGATGGGGGCGAGGACGACATCGACTCGCTGGATGTGGCGGTGCTCCTCGACTCGGCGGTGACGGAATTCCTGGAGCTGGAGAGCTTCAACTTCGCCCTCGACTTCGACGGGAACACGTCTCCGCTGGAACAGCTTTCGGTGGACATGGAGACGATCGCGGGCGACGTCATCCTTCCCGACAAGCTCAAGGCGCAGGTGCGGGCGAAGGCGAGGCAGTTCGGCGGCATCAACGTCAACGTGACGCTGGTGGGGGTGGGCGAGGACGCGTGGGTGACGAATCCGTTCGACCAGTCGATGTGGCTCCCCCTGGAGGGTGGCAATCCGCTGAACGGACTCTTCAATCCGTCGGAAGGCGTGGCGGCGGTCATCCGCGGCGCCGCGAATCCAATGCTGGCGGGGGAGGAGGAGGTCGATGGCGTGGCGATGTGGATGGTGGAGGGCACGGTCGACTCGGGCGACCTGAAGGCGTTCCTCGAGTCGGCGGTTCCGGGCTATGACGTGAAAGGCACGATCTGGATCGGGAAGACCGACAACATCATCTACCGCATCCACCTGCTCGGGCAGCTGGCCCCCGAGGAGCCGGTGGACATCCTGCGGCGGTTGACCTTCTCCAGCTTCAACGACGTGGAGCCCATCGAGCCGCCGTGACGGTAGCGGAGGGCGCGGCGGCTGGGGCTCGATCAGCCTGGCCGGTGGTGATCGCGCTCGGACTCGGAGTCTTCATCGGGGGCTTCGACCAGACGTTCGTGGTGCCGGTCCTGACGGACATGCTGGGCGACCTCGGGGTCTCCGTGGACCAGCTCGAGCAGGCCTCGTGGATCCTGAACGGGTACCTGCTGGGGTACACGGTGGCGTTGCCGCTCATGGGGCGGCTGGCCGATGTGCACGGGCACTACCGCATCTTCGTCATCGGCATGCTGATCTTCATGGGCGGGTCGGTGTTCGTGGCGTTCGCGCCCAACCTCACGGTGCTCACCATCGCCCGTGCCGTGACCGCGCTGGGCGGAGGCGCGCTGGTGCCGGTGGGGCTGGCGATTGCCGCGCACACGCTGCCCGGTTCGCAGCGCACGATCGGGCTGGGAGCGATTTCGACGCTGGACGACGCTTCCAGCCTGGCGGGACCGCTGTGGGGCACGCTCATCGGGGTCTGGATCGGGTGGCGGGGGCTGTTCTGGATGAACATCGTCCTGGCCCTCCCCATCCTGATCCTCGTCCTGGTGCTGGCGATTGGCCCCTCACGAGTCATGAACGCGTTCCGGAGCCTGTTCGGGCTGCTGGGGCGCTCAAAGAGCCGCCAGACCCTGAAGGGGTTGGGGCGGAGTCTGCTGATGGTCGAACCGGAATCGGCGCCCCCTCGGGCCAACGAGCAGGTGGACTGGCAGGGCGGGCTGCTCCTCTCCATTTCGCTGGGGGCGCTGACATTCGCTATCGCGGGGGCCGGCGAGAGCCTGCGCGAGCTCTGGATGATCCTGCTGCTCTACGCGACCGCGGCGGCCTTCATGGGCCTGTTCGTATGGCGACAGCTGCGGGTGGCGGCCCCGCTCATCGACATGCGCATGTTCCGCATCCGGCGAGTCGCCTTAGCCAATGTGGTCTTCCTGCTGGAGGGGATGGCGCTGATCACCGCACTCGTGAATGTGCCGCTGATGGCGCAGGTGGTGTGGGGCCTGGAGGGCACGGGGCCGGGCCTGATGCTGGGGCGGATGGTGCTCTTCATGGCAGTCGGGGGGATTGCCGGGGGCGCGCTGGCAACGATCGTCGGGTACCGGTTGACCACCCTCGTGAGCTTCGCGATTGCCGCAGCCGGCCTCTTCGCGATGGCCGGCTGGGCGTCGGAGCCCAGCCAGATTGCCCTCTGGACGGCGCTGGGCCTGGCAGGGCTGGGCTTCACGCTCGCCGATGCTTCCCTCTACGCGACCATCATGGAGGGTGTTGAGGCGGGACGGCGGGCCTCCGCGACGGCCGTGCTCCAGGTCTTCCAGACGCTGGGGATGGTGGTGGGCATGGCGCTACTGGGGTCGGAGGGGCTGGGCCGCTTCGACCAGCGCGCCGGCGCCCTGTTCTCGCAGAGCCTCTTCGAGATTACCGAGGAGGACCTCATCGAGGTCGTCCGCCAGACGATGGATGAGACGTTCTTCGTGGCAGCGGTGCTGATGGCGGCGGCGGCGGTTCTCTCCCTCGGCCTCGGCGGCGGACACCTGTGGCGGAGGCGGGGAAGCGGCGGAGCCGCGGCTCCCGCAACGGGCGAACCCTGACGCGCCAGCACCCCGAAGGAGGACCTTGATGGCTGAATCAGTGCGTGAACAGAACGACCGGATCGCAGTCACAGACGTGATCAACCGGTACGGGACGACGATCGACGCGGGTGACTACGAAGGGCTGGCCGCGTGCTTCACTCGCGATTCCATCACTCGCTACGGT
Organism: Tepidiformaceae bacterium; assembly: GCA_965214395.1. Classification (GTDB taxonomy): domain Bacteria; phylum Chloroflexota; class Dehalococcoidia; order Tepidiformales; family Tepidiformaceae; genus UBA2991. Next base: position 1,402,128 of record OZ243954.1, on the reverse strand, counting down.
GGGGGGCGGGAGTTCCGGGGTGGGGAAGCGGTGGCGGAGTTCGTGAAGGGCATGCCGACCGATCTCGTGGCTCAGCAGCACCTGCTGGGAAATCACGAGATCGCGCTCGATGGGGATCGAGCAACGGCCACGACGTATCTCCACGCCACGCAGATCGAGCGGGAAGAGGCGGGTGGCGGGGTGATCGTCACAGGGGGCATCTACCGTGACGTGCTGGTACGCACGGACGACGGCTGGCGCATCGCCGAGCGCGAGATGCAGTCGCTCTGGCGGGAACGGCGGGAGCCCTCCAGCTAGCCGGTCGAGGAAGACGCCGCTCTATGATGCGCCGGTGCTCGACCCGGTGATACGGCAGTGAGCGAGGAGAGCGGGAGCGCTGGGGCTGCCCCGACGCGTGCCGCCAATCGCCCATCGCTGCCCACGATCGAGACGTTCTCGGCGTTCCAGTCGCGCCCGTTCACATACCTCTGGATCAACACGTTGAGCTTCGCGCTGGTGCAGGCGATGCAGCGCTTTGCGTTCGTGTGGCTGGTGATCGAAGCGGTCGAGGTGGGTGGGCTGGGACGGGGGTCAGAGTGGTCTGGGGCGGTGTTCTTCGCGCTGGGCATCCCGGTGCTGTTCGTCACGATTCCCGCAGGGGTGCTCGCGGACCGGATCAATCGCCGGTCGCTCGTGCTCGCCAGCCAGATCGTCGCGGTTGGAGTCACGGTGGCGGCGGGGGTGATCATCGTGGCGGGAGCGATGACGACCGTGATCGCACTCGTGCTGGCGGCGGGCGTGGGGGCGACCATCGCCGTGGGCCTGCCCGTGCGAAACGCGATCGTGCCCACGGTGGTGGATCGGGACACGCTGCTGAAGGCGATCGTGATGATGAGCATGGCGATGAACATTTCGCAGATCGCGGGGGCCTCGCTGGGTGGCCTCGCGATCGCCTTCTGGGGCATCGGCGGGGCATTCATCGCGCAGGGGGTGGTGCTGTTCGTGGGGACACTGGCGCTCATCCCCCTGCGGGTCCCGGACGTGCGCACAGCGGAGCAGCACCGGCAGCCGCTGCACGAGCTGCAGGAGGGCTTCCGCTACGTCTGGGATCACCAGGGCATCCGCACGCTGATCGTCCTGCTGGCTATCTCCGGCATCTTCCTGATCGGTCCGTTCGGGACGCTCCTCCCACAGATCGCGAAGGAGGAGCTGGGACGGAATGCGCTGGAGGCGAGCCTGCTGTTCACGTACATGGGGGTGGGGACGGTCATCAGCTCACTCACCATCGCCTCCGTGCCGCAGCTGCGGAACAAGGGAGGCTGGGTCATTGGCACGCTGATGTCCGCTGGCATCGTGGTGCCCTTGCTGGGGGTTTCGCCCTGGTACCCGGTAACGGCCGTGGTCATGTTCTGTGGGGGCGTGGCGGCGGGCATCTTCATGAACCTGAACCAGACGTTGATCCAGGCGAACACGCCTCCCGAAATCATGGGGCGGGTGGTGAGCATCCACACCCTCGCGTTCCAGGGACTGGGGCCGTTCGGGGGGATGCTGGCGGGGCTCATGGCGGCGTGGATGGGCGCGCCCATGTGGATGGTGATCAGCGGCGCGATCCTGCTCACCCTTACGACGGCGGCGTTCATGACGCAGCCCGCGTTGCGGAACATGTCCTAGGCGAGGCACTGGCGCCTGTCAGGACCTGCTAGTCGGTGAAGACGCCCCCGTGGGGGTGGAGAAGGGCGCCGGTGTAGAAGCTGGCGTCGTCGCTGGCGAGGAAGAGCGCCGTCGTTGCGACCTCCTCGGGCACGCCCATTCGCCTCATGGGGGTGATGGCCATGGCCCACTGGCCCGTCTCACTCACGTTCAGGCCGGCCGTCATGGGGGTATCGATGAAACCCGGGCCGATGGCGTTGACACGGATGTCGTAGGGAGCAAGCTCCATCGCCAAGACTTTGGTCACCATCCAGACGCCCGCCTTGGAGACGCAGTAGGGACCGACACCGACCTGGGGCACCTTCGCCATGATCGATGCGATGTTGATGATGGCGCCGCCGTTGCCTGCCTCGATCATGCGCCGGGCGACGGCGCGGTCGGAGAGCATGACGCCGTTGAGGTTGACGTCGAGGACGCGCTGCCAAGAGCTGACCGGCTGGTTCACGAGGAGCACGGAGGAGGGGTCGGCGGCGACATCAGGGGTGGCACCCGCGTGACCGATGCCCGCGGCCGCAACGAGGATGTCGATGGCGCCGAAGGCCTCGACGGCGGCGGCGGCCATGGCCTCGCAGGCGGCCTCGTCGCTGGTGTCGGTGCTGACGAACGTGGCTTCGCGTCCCCGCTCCCGCACGGCGGCGACGGAGTCGGCGCCGTCCTGGAGGTCGGCGATGACGATGTTGGCGCCCTCATCGGCGTAGAGCTCGGCGGTGGCGCGGCCAATGCCGCTGGCCCCGCCGGTAATGACCGCTACCTTGCCCTCAAGCCTTCCCGCCATCTGGAACCTCCTCGCGCGGGGATGGCGGGACTATAGGCGACGGGAAGCAACGGGGCATGAGGATTGCCCTGTAGGATGCGGCGATGGTCGAACAAGCGCAGAGCGCCGCGGAAGCGCCCGCACGCCCTGCCAATCGTCCCGCGCTGCCGACGCTGGAGACGTTCTCCGCCTTCAAGTCGCGGCCTTTCACCTACCTCTGGATCAACACGATGAGCTTCGCCCTGGTGCAGGCGACGCAGCGGTTCGCGTTCGTCTGGCTGGTGATCGAGGCGATCGACGTTGGAGGTCTTGGGAAGGGGTCGGCGTGGTCGGGAGCGGTGTTCTTCGCGCTCGGCATTCCCGTGATGTTCGTGACGATTCCCGCAGGGGTGCTGGCGGATCGAATCAACCGGCGGTCGCTCGTACTCGGCAGCCAGCTGGTAGCGGTGGGGGTGACGGTGGCGGCGGGCGTGATCATCGTCGCAGGCGAGATGACGACGACGATCGCACTGGTGCTGGCGGTGGGGGTGGGCACGACGATCGCGGTGGGCCTGCCCGTGCGCAACGCGATCGTGCCCACGGTGGTCGATCGGCGGACGCTCCTGAAGGCGATCGTGATGATGAGCATGGCAATGAACATCTCGCAGATCCTGGGGCCGGCGCTCGGCGGGATCGCGATCCAGGTGTGGGGCATCGGCGGGGCGTTCATCGCGCAGGGCGTGGTCCTGCTGGTCGGGACGCTGGCCCTCATCCCCCTCCGGGTTCCGGACGCGCGCACGGCGGACCATCAGCAGAAACCCCTCCAGGATCTGCGGGAGGGGGTCCGCTTTGTATGGGGTCACCGGGGCATCCGCACGCTCATCCTGCTGCTGGGGGTCACGGGCATCTTCATGATGGGTCCGTTTGGGACGCTGCTGCCGCAGATCGCGAAGGAGGAGCTGGGGAGCTCGCCGTTTGAGGCGGGGCTGCTCTTCGCCTTCATGGGGGCGGGAATGGTGATCAGCTCGCTTGGCATCGCCTCGGTACCCGATCTGAAGAACAAGGGCGGCTGGTTCATGGTTTCGCTGATGACGGCGGGCTTTGTCCTGCCCGCCCTGGGACTCTCGCCGTGGTACGCGCTGACCGCCGTGGTGATCTTCCTGGGAGGCATGGGCGGAGGGGTGTTCATGAATCTGAACCAGACGCTGGTCCAGGCCAACTCGCCGCACGAGATGATGGGTCGGGTTGTCGGCATCCACACGCTGGCGTTCCAGGGGATCGGGCCGATGGGCGGAATCCTGGCGGGATTCATGGCGGCATGGCTGGGGGCGCCGATCTGGATGGCGATCAGCGGAGGCATCCTGCTCGCGCTAACGACGATGGCGTTCCTGACGCAGCCCGTGCTGCGGAAGATGGAGTAGGCGCTCGGGGCCGTTTACGGCCTTGGGGGGGTCTGGTAGCGTTCGGGCGGCCCCGAACGGGGCGCGGAGAGGCCCCCATGGACTTCCAGGACACCCCCGAACAAGCCGCCTGGCGGGAAGAGGTGCGCACGTTCATCGAGAACGAGCGCCCGCCCGAGTACGATCCCGACAAGGGCATGCAGGGCGGCGAGGAAGGCCCCCCACGCAACGCCGCCTGGTACAAGCGGTGGACGGGGAAGCTGTCGGAGCGGGGCTGGATCGCGCCGGCGTGGCCGAAGGAGTACGGCGGCGCGGACCTCGGCGTGATGGAGCAGTTCATCATGAACGAGGAGTTCGCCGAGGCGCGGGTGCCCTCGGGGAGCATCGGCAACGGCGTCTCGATGCTCGGGCCGACGATTATCGCGCACGGCTCCGAGGCCCAGCAGGAGGAGCACCTGGGCCGCATGCTGCGGGGCGAGGTGATCTGGTGCCAGGGCTACAGCGAGCCCGGCTCCGGCTCGGACCTGGCCTCGCTGCAGACGCGCGCCATCCGCGACGGCGACGACTACGTCATCAACGGCCAGAAGATCTGGACCTCAGGAGCGCACTACTCGGACTGGATCTTCATGCTGGCGCGGACCGATCCGGATGCGCCCAAGCACCGAGGCATTAGCTACTTCCTGCTCGACATGAAGACCCCCGGCATCACCGTGCGGCCGCTGGTGAACATGGGGAACATGCACAACTTCAACGAAGTGTTCTTCGAGGACGTGCGCGTGCCCGCGGAGAACATCGTGGGCGAGGTAAACCGCGGCTGGTACGTCGGAGCGACTACGCTCGACTTCGAGCGCAGCTCGATCGGCAGCGCCGTGGCGCATCGCCAGACGCTGGAGCGCTACCTCGACTACTGGCGCGAGCATCACGAAGCGGTCTCGAATCCGGACGGCGTGCGCGAGGCGCTCGCGGAGCGCTGGATCGAGGCAGCGACCGCGAAGATGTTGAGCTACCGCGTGATCGGGATGCAGGCGGCCGGCGAGATCCCGAACGCCGAGGCGTCGATCGCGAAGATGTTCAGCACCGAGCTCTCGCAGCGGATCGCGGGTACGGCGATCAAGATGCTGGGCACTGCCGGGCAGCTCAACGGCGGCGCGAACGCGCCGTTCGAGGGGCGGCTGGGGGCGGGGTACGTGGGCTCGGTCTCGGCGACGATCGCGGGCGGCACGAGCGAGATCCAGCGAAATATCATCGCGACGCGCGGCCTGGGGTTGCCGCGGGCCTGAGCCCGCGGCCTCCTGTGGCCCCCGACCCTCCGGTCGCACGGTACTGCCCCTACTGCGGGGAGGGCCTTCGTCGCGAGGCGATTGACGCAGCAAGCGGGCATCTTCCCGAGGAGGCGCTGAAGCCTGGCTGCCCCGCGTGCAACTACGTGCACCTCGATGCGCCGACCCCGGTGGCGTCCGTGATCATCGAACGGGAGGGCACGGTGCTCCTGGCACGCCCGCACCACTCGCCGGACTTTGCGCTGGTGGCAGGGTACGTCGAGCCGTACGAAACGATCGAGGCGGCGGCGGTGCGGGAGGTGCGGGAGGAGACGGGGCTCGAGGTTCGCATCGAACGCATCCTCGGGAGCTACTCCTGCGAACCGATGGGGCGAAACCTGGTGCTGGTCGTGTGCGTGGCCACGATTGTTGGGGGCGAGTTCCGGCTCCAGGAGGAGGAACTGGCCGAGGCTCAGTGGTTCCCCCTGGAGCGGCTGCCGGCCTGGCCCGAGGGGACGCCGCTGCCGGGCGTGTTCGAGGACTACCGGGAGGATTAGAGCTGCGTAAAGTGGAAGGCCGAGGGTAAAGGGGAAGCTCGTCAGGGTGCGGTAGGATTGGGAGTGCAGAGCCAATGAGTGCGATCCGCTACACTTGCCGTTCCACAACGTTGCAGAGGCTTCTTCGGCATGACTTCTTCGGCAGCGGATGAACTAGGCGAGGCGCTCACCCGCCTCCACACGGATCGCGACGTCATTCTCGACGAGATCGCCGACATCGAGCGCGACCTCGCCGAGAGACACGAGGCGCTCGCCGATCTGAACGAGAAGATCGACGCGATGCAGAAGACGCTCGCCGTCTTGCGCCCGGACCTCGCACGGGAGTTCCAGCCACCGGCGCCCCCAGAGGAAGACGAGGACGAATCCACGGCCAAACCCGCGGCCGAGAGCACGCCGGTGACGGCAGTGGACTTCTCGCACCTTCCTCGGCAGACCGCCGTGCTGGGCATACTCGCGGGGTCGGCGGCGGAGATGCATTACCAGGAGATCGCCGAGGTCGCAGGGGCGCCCGCCAGCAGCGTCTCGCCGAACCTCTCGCACCTGAAGTTCCGGGACCTCGTGGAGACCACCGACCCGGGCAGGTACCGGCTGGCTCCCATGCTTCCCCTCGAGAGCGAGCAGGAGGTCAACGAGGCGCTGCGGGCCGTGGCCATCGCGATCGTGGATGACCAGCAGTGGGACATCCTCGAGGCGGTCTTCGAAATGGACGAACGGCTGCCGTTCGTGGGGTTCGAGCACTTCCGCCGGAACCGGCTGGGCAACGTGACCGGCGCGCGCTGGGCAAACGACCGGCTGACGCACGCGATCATGAAGGTACTGCTGGAGCGCCAGCTAATCGAGGTCTACCACACGGACAATCCGCGCAACCCCGAGTTCCCGACCGCGGCGATCAGGTTGACGGCAGAGGGTCTCGACGAAATCGAGGACTAGCGCGACGCTCTAGATGACCTTCGCGTCCTTGAAGCGCTCGATGTCCTCCCAGGTGTAATCCAGGTCCAGCAGGATCTCCTCCGTGTGCTGGCCAAGGTCGGGGGCGGTGGATTTGGGGCCGGCGGGCGTCTCGCTCATCTGGATAGGGGTACCGACGACCCCCACCTCGCCAAGGTTCGGGTCCGGAAGGCTGGTCAAATACTCGTTGGCGATGACCTGCGGCTCCTTTGCCACCGCGGCGTAGTCGTTAACGGGACCGCAGGGGAGGTTCGCGCCCTTGAGGAGGGCGAGCCACTCGTCGCGGGGCCTGGTGGCGAAGGTGCGGTTGAGCTCCTCGATGAGTTCTTCGCGATTGCCGATGCGGCCCGCCGGCGCGGCGAAGCGTTCATCGACCATGAGGTCCTCGCGCACGAGGACCTCGCAGAAGGCGGGCCACCACTTGGGGTCGAGCAGGCCGAGGCTGAGGTAGAGGCCATCGGCGCAGGGGTACCAGGTGAAGAGGGGATTCCAGCGGGTGCCGCCAGAGCGCTGCTCGTTCTGGCGGAGAAAGCCCGTGAGCCCCAGCCCCTGGAGGGCGAGCTGGGAACCGAGCAGGGAGGTATCGACGTGCTGGCCGACGCCGTGCAGCTCGCGGGCGGCAATGGCGGCGGCGATCCCAAGCGCGAAGATCATCGCGCCAACCTGATCCGCCATCCCACCGATGACCACGGAGGGCTCGGCGCCGGGTCCGCCTCCCTGGGCGATCGCGATGCCGCCCATGGCCTGGCCGATCGAGTCGAAGGATGGCTCGTGCGCCTGGGGGCCCTTCGGACCGAAGCCGGTGGCGCTGGCGGTGATGATGCGGGGGTTGATGGCGGCGAGGGAGTCGTGGTCGAGGCCAAAGCGTTCCATCATGCCGGGCCGAAAGTTGTCGGTGACGACGTCGGTCTCGGGAATGAGCCGGTAGATGATCTCGCGCCCCTCGGGCGTGCGCGTGTCGATGGTGAGCGAGCGCTTGTTGCGATTGAGCGCCTGGAAGTAGGCACACCAGCCATCGGGCTGCAGGCCGAGGCTGCGGCCGAGGTCACCGTGCGTGGGCTCCTCGACCTTGATGACGTCGGCGCCGAGGTCGGAAAGCAGGACGGTGGCGAACGGCCCCTGCTGGTAGCGGGTGAAGTCGAGGATACGGACTCCTTCGAGCGCGCCTGGCATGAGTCCCTCCTGTGACGGGTCTGGCGTCGAGCATCGTACCCAACTCACAACGGCCGCGCGCAGTGGGCAGGGGGCGTTTCCGTAGGGAGGGTCTGCGCTACGCTGCCGCGAACTCCACGAAAGGCTGCGAGCCGCCATGTCCCCCCTGAGCCAGGTCGACCTCCGCACGTACTCCCTTGAGCGATTCCGGAACGTGGTCGAAGCGAGCGCCTACGACCAGGCCCTTGCCGTGCTCGAACGGAGCCGCGACCTGCTCGCCGGGCGCGCGGTCTGGCACGTGAACTCGACCGCCGAGGGCGGCGGTGTGGCGGAGATGCTGCGGTCGCTCCTGGCCTACGCGCGGGGCGCAGGCATCGACGCGCGCTGGGCGGTGATCGAGGGCGAGCCGGAGTTCTTCCGAATCACGAAGCGGCTGCACCACTCACTGCACGGCTCGACCGGCGACGGGTCGCCGCTGGGCGCGCAGGCGTCGCGGGTGTACGGCGAGGTGCTCAGGCCGAACATCGAGGCGTTCCTGGAGGACGTGCGTCCCGGGGACGCCGTGTTCCTGCACGACCCGCAGACGGCAGGGATGGCGCCGGCGCTGATGGCGCACGGGGCGACGGTCATCTGGCGATGCCATATCGGGACGGAGGACCTGACACCGGAGGCGGAGCGTGGCTGGGGGTTCCTGGCGCCGCACGTGCGCGAGGCGCCGCTCCGGATTTTCTCCCGGAAGGCGTACGTCCCGCCGGTGCTGGACGACGGCCGGAGCGCGGTCGTGCAGCCCTCGATCGACGCCTTCTCAGCAAAGAACGAGGAGCTCGACGAGGATGTGACGCGCGCGATCCTGGCGCAGACGGGTCTGGTCGCCGGGCCGGCCGGGGATGGACCGCGGAGCTTCACGCGGGAGGACGGGACGACGGGGTCGGTCGAGCGCGAGGCGGAAGTCCTGCGGGAGGGCGACGCTCCGGCCTGGGACGACCCGCTGATCGTGCAGGTCTCGCGCTGGGACCCGCTCAAGGACCACGGCGGCGTGATGCGCGGCTTCGCTTCGTTCGTGGAGCGCTGCGACGCCGACGGGCGCTCGCAGCTCGTGCTCGCGGGTCCGGACGTGTCGGGGGTCACGGACGACCCCGAGGGCGCGATCGTGCTGGAGGAGTTGAAGGCGGAGTGGGCGTCCTTCCCCGAGCACCTGCGGTCGCGGATGCACCTCGCGTCGCTGCCGATGGATGACGTGGGGGAGAACGCGGCGATGGTCAACGCGCTGCAGCGGCATGCGAGCGTGATCGTGCAGAAGAGCCTGCGCGAGGGGTTCGGGCTGACGCTGACCGAGGCGATGTGGAAGAGCCGCCCGGTGATTGCGAGCCGTGTAGGCGGCCTGCAGGACCAGGTCACGGACGGCGAACACGGCCTGCTGCTGGACGACCCCGCCGACGTGGAGGCGCTTGGCGACGCGCTCTGCCGCGTGATGCAAGACGAGGCGCTGGCAGCAAGGCTGGGGACGAATGCGCGTGAGCGCGTTCGCGCGGACTTCCTCGGGATCCGACACCTGGCGCAGTACCACGACCTGCTGAACGGCCTGCTTTCCTGAGGGCGGCGCGACCGCTCTCCGCTTACGATCGGACGCGATGCGCGAGACGGTGATCCTGGCGGTGGCGCTGGCGGCGGGGGCCGCGGTCGCTCTGGGTCTGCGCGCGGCGTTCGACACGACGGGGGTGGCGCTGGCGGCGGGGATCGTTGTCGCGTGGATCGCGTGGGGGGAGCCACGGAGGAGGCGGAAGGGGAGCGGCCGGTGCTGCTCGACCCGGTGCGACGGCGGCGAGTTATCGGTGTGGCGGCGCTCATCCTGGCGGTGGTCTTCGTCATCGGGGACTTCGCCCTGGGCGGCCTGGAGACGGACGACATCCGCGAGTGGGGCGAGGGGCTGGGCTGGTGGGGGCCGGTGATCCTGATCGCCGTCCTGGCGGCGGCGATGGTGTTCGCGCCCATCCCGAACCCGCCCTTCATGATCGCGGCGGGGCTCATCTGGGGGACGGTGCTGGGCGTGGTCTACGCGGTCATCGGGCAGGTGATCGGGGCGGCGATCATCTTCTGGATCTCGAGGCGGTTCGGGCGGGCATTCATTCCCCGGCTGGTGGGGGAGCGAGGGGCGGAGCGCGTCGACATGCTGGCGACGGAGATCGGGCCGCAGCTCGTGTTCTGGTGGCGGATGATGCCCATCTCGTTCGACTTCGCCGCCTACGCCGCGGGGCTCACCCCAATGTCGTTCCGTTTCTTCATCACCCTGGTGCTACTGGGTTCGATCGTGCCGACGGCGGTGGTCGTGCACTTCGGGGACTCGCTCACGGAGTCCTGGACTGCGCGGTTTGTAGCGGGCGGGCTCATCATCGTCGCGATCGTGACGCCGGGGACGATCCTGTACCTGCGCTACCGCCACCGGCTGCCGCCACCGCGCGAGATGTGGCGGTCGCTGATGGAGTGGGCCTCCTAGACCGCTGCGTTAGCCGGAGTCGCGAAGCTCGCGGTTGAGGTAGGCGCGGGCGAGGGTGAGCTGGTCGTAGGAGAGGTCGCCATCAAGGGCCTCGCGGAGGGGGCGCAGGGCGGCGATGGGGCGACCCGCGGCGACGCGCCGGATGCGGGCGAGGTCGGCATCGCTGACCCAGGGGCGCACGTCCTCGATGTGACCGTCCTCAATGAAGCGAGCGAGGTGCTGGGCGATGGTTTGCGCCTTGAAGCCGCGACGAGCCGCGATCTCCTCGATCGAGAGTCCTTCCTGGTGGAGCTCGAGGGTGCGCTGGGCGGTAGGGGGCAGGTTCGCACCGGCGCGGGGCCTTACCAGCGGACGCCCCGGCTCGTGAGGCGTGGGGGCGGGCGGGGACTCGGGCGGCGGGGACGGGTCGGCGGCGGGGGCGATGGCGGCGAGGAAGGCGGGGCCGTAGCGCTCGGCCTTCACGCGGCCGACGCCGCGAACCTGGAGCAGGCCGGCTTCGGTGGTGGGGCGCTGCTCGACCATGTCGTGGAGGGTGGCGTCGCTGAAGATGACGTAGGGCGGCACGCCCTCCTCCTCGGCAAGGCGGCGGCGGAGGGCGCGGAGCTCGAGGAAGAGTGGCGCCTCGTTGTCGGCCTCGACGCGGCGGGTGGGGGCCAGGCAGGGACCGCAGTTGCCGCAGGAGCGCGCACCGTCCGCCTCGCCGAAGTAATCGAGGACGCGGGCACGGAGGCAGGTTGCGGACTCGGCGTACCACTGCATCGAGTCGAGCTTGGCGGTGGCGTGGGCGCGGTGCGCTTCGAGGCCGGCGAGGTCGATCTCGTCCTCGCCATCGGGGCGGAGGGCCCAGGCCCAGCGCCCCTGGCGCTGGGCCAGCCCGGACTCGACGAGGGCCTGGACGGCGGCGTTCACCCCGGGCGTCTCCTCGCGGTCGACGAGGTCGTCGATGATCTCGCGGTCGCCGCCACGGCGGACGAGGGCGCGGTAGACCTCGAGCACGGTCTCGGGCTGCGGGTGCGAGAGCTCGATGAAGAACTCCCGCAGGCCACGGTCGCGGGAGGCGTAGTAGAGGACGCACTCGGCGGGGTCGCCGTCGCGACCGGCGCGGCCCGCTTCCTGGTAGTAGGACTCGATCGACTCGGGCAGGTCGTGGTGGACGACGAGGCGCACATCGGGCTTGTCGATGCCGAGTCCGAAGGCATTGGTGGCGACGATGATGCGGAGGCTGTCGCGGGCGAAGGCGTTCTGGATGCGCACCCGATCCTCTTCGGGCATGCCCGCGTGGTAGCGAGCGCAGCGGATGCGTCGCCGCTGCAGGGCCTCGGCAAGGGACTCGACGCGCTTGCGGGTGGCGCAATAGACGATGGCGGAGGCCTCGTCGCCGAGGGCCTGCAGGAGCTCGGCGATCTGGTCCAGCTTCTCCTTCTGGCTGCGGACGCGGATAGCGTGGAAGCGGAGGTTGGGGCGGTCGAAGCCAGCGATACGGACATCGGGGTCGTGGAGGCCGAGGCGCTCGACGATGTCGTCGCGCACGAGGGGGTCGGCGGTGGCGGTGAGGGCGACGATGGGCGGGTCGCCGAGACGAGCGCGGGCGGCGCCGAGGTCGCGGTAGCTGGGGCGGAAGTCGTGGCCCCACTGGGAGATGCAGTGCGCCTCGTCGATGGCGAGGAGGGCGACGTTCACGCCGCGCAGAGCCGCGACGAAGCGGCCGTCGGAGAAGCGCTCGGGGGCGACGTAGAGGAGGCGGAGGTCGCCATCGGCAGCGCGTCGGAGGATGTCGCCCTGATCCCCTCGGGGGACGGTGGAGTTGATGGCGGCGGCGGCGACACCGTTGCGGGTGAGGGCATCGACCTGGTCCTTCATCAGGGCAAGGAGGGGGGAGACGACGAGGGTGAGGCCGTCGAGGAGGAGAGCGGGGAGCTGGTAGCAGACGCTCTTGCCACCGCCGGTGGGGAGGACCGCGAGCGTGTCGCGCCCGGAGAGAACGGAGGCCACGACCTCGGCCTGGCCGGGCAGGAACTCGCCGTAGCCGAAGACCTCGCGGAGCTGTTCGCGGGCGGGAGCGAGGGTGCGAGGGTCGTGCGGCGGAGCGGGGGAGGCAGGGGAGGCGGTCACGATGCGCAGTCTAGAACATTTGAGCGGTGAGGGGGCAAGCGGGACATAACAGAAAGCAACTTCTGCCCTTCCACACAGTTGTGGTAGAATCCCTAGTATGACCCAAGCTGAGCGGGCCGCCGACTACGTCACGCGAGAAGAACTGGCGGACGCCGTGCAGGCGATCTGCGACCACGTGGACGCACGGCTTGATGCACAGATGGCGTTCAATCGCCGCTTCTTTCTGGTCATCGTGAGGAAGCTGTTCGACGACCCGACCGAATTGCGGGCCGCGCTCGATGAACTGAACGAGTCGTAGCGAGGAACCCGGCGCCCGCCTGGCACGTAGGCAAATGGCCACGCTGCCAACCAGCGGCGGTAGGCTAGGGGCATGGCCGACGGGGACGGGGTGCGGCTGCGGCTGGCGCACCTGTACGCGGATGTGATGAACGTATACGGCGACCGCGGGAACGCGATCGCGCTGCAGTACCGCTGCGAGGCGCGCGGCATCGCGCTCGACGTGGACGGCGTCGGCATCGGGGAGGCGTTCGAGCCAGGGGAGTACGACCTGCTCATCATCGGCGGGGGCGAGGACCGGGAGCAGCGGCGCATCGCCGACGACCTGGTCGCGAGAGGCCCCGCGATCCGGTCGGCGATCGAGGGCGGGATGCCGGCCCTGGCGGTGTGCGGGGGGTTCCAGCTATTCGGGGAGCGTTATGTCGATGCGGATGGCGGAGTGCTGCCGGGCATCGGGGTCTTCCGCATGGAGACAGTCCAACCGGAGGAGGGGGCGGAGCGCGCGATCGGGAACGTCCTGCTGGGCACGGAATTCGGAGAGGTGGTGGGGTTCGAGAACCATGGGGGCCGGACCTGGCTGCACGGCAGGGAGGAGCGATTCGGCACCGTGATCGCGGGCCGGGGGAACAACGGGGAAGACGGGTCGGAAGGGGCGCGGGTGGGGAACGCGATCGGGACCTACCTGCATGGGAGCCTGCTCCCCAAGAACCCGGCGGTGGCGGACTTCCTGCTGGAGAAGGCGTTGAAGCAGCGCTACGGCGAGTCGGCCAGGCTGGCGTCGATCGGCGCCAGCCTGGAGGAGTCGGCGCGACGGGCGGCGAGCGCGATCACGCGGCGGGGAGACGGGGAGGGGCTGGGCGGGCGTCTGCGGGGGCTGTTGCGGCGGTAGGGGAGAGGGTCGCGGGCTTGATTAGCACTCTTACCGCAAGAGTGCTAACATACGCGCCATCGAATTTCGCGAGAGGTACAGAGAAGTACATGCCCAAGCAACTGCTGTTCGATGAAGAAGCCCGCCACGCGATGAAGCGTGGCATTGACGCGCTCGCTGACGCCGTCAAGATCACGCTGGGGCCGAAGGGCCGCAACGTGGTGCTCGACAAGAAGTTTGGCGCGCCGACCATTACGAACGACGGTGTGACGATCGCCAAGGACATCGAGCTGGAGGAAGCGTTCGAGAACATCGGCGCCCAGCTCGCCAAGGAGATCGCCTCCAAGACGAACGACATCGCCGGCGACGGCACGACCACGGCGACCGTGGTGGGCCAGGCGATCGTGCAGGAAGGCCTCAAGAACGTGGCCGCCGGCGCGAACCCGATGTCGCTGAAGCGGGGCCTCGAGAAGGGCGCCGAGGCGGTCGTGGACCGCGTCGGCCGCAACTCGATCAAGGTGAACGCGCGCGAGCAGATGGCGCAGGTCGCCTCCATCTCGGCGAATAACGACCCGACCATCGGCGAGCTCATCGGCGAGACGATGGAGAAGGTCGGCAAGGACGGGGTGATCACGGTCGAGGAGTCGAAAGGCATCCAGACCGAGGTCGAGTACGTGGACGGCATGGCGTTCGACCGCGGCTTCATCAGCCCCTACTTCGTGACGAACCCGGACCGCATGGAAGCGGAGATCGAGGATCCCCTGATCCTCATCACCGACAAGAAGCTGTCCTCGATCCAGGAGCTCCTGCCGCTGCTGGAGAAGATCGTCTCACAGTCGAAGAACCTGCTCATCATCGCCGCCGACGTCGACGGTGAAGCGCTGGCGACGCTGGCTGTGAACAAGCTGCGCGGCACGATGAACGTGCTCGCGGTGAAGGCTCCCGGCTTCGGCGACCGCCAGAAGGACAACCTGGGCGACGTCGCGACGTTGACGGGCGCGCAGGTCATCTCCGAGGAGATCGGCCGGACGCTCGATAGCGTGACGCAGGCCGACCTGGGCAGCGCCCGCCGCGTGCTTTCGACCAAGGAAGACACGACCATCATCGAGGGCCGTGGCAAGAAGAAGGACATCGACGCTCGCGTCGGCCAGGTCCGCGCCATCCTCGGCGAGGCGAAGAGCGACTGGGACCGCGAGAAGGCCCAGGAGCGGCTCGGCAAGCTGGCCGGCAGCGTCGCGGTCATCCGCGTCGGCGCGGCCACCGAGGTCGAGCTGAAGGAGAAGAAGCACCGTGTGGAGGACGCCTTGAGCGCAACCCGCGCGGCTGTGGAAGAAGGCATTGTGCCGGGCGGCGGTGTCGCCCTGCTGAACGCCATCTCGGCGCTCGACCGCGTGAAGCTGGACGGCGACGAGGACACGGGCGCCCGCATCCTGCGGCGCGCGCTGGAGGAGCCCCTCCGCCGCATCGCCATCAACGCCGGCAAAGACGGCTCGGTGGTGGTCGAAGAGGTGAAAGAGCTGAAGAAGGGCCTCGGCTACGACGCCCAGCTGGACGAATTCGGCGACATGGTGGACAAGGGCATCATCGATCCGGCGAAGGTAACCCGCGCCGCCATCGAGAACGCCGTTTCCATCGCCGCGATGGTCCTGACGACGAACTGCCTGGTCACGGAGAAATCGGATCCGACGCCCGCCGCGGCGGCTCCGCCCGCGCCGATGTACTAGGCTCACCCTCCACCCGCCCGCCAACCACGGCGGGCGCGCGAGGACCTGTGGCGAGGGGGTACGGCGAGAGCCGGCCCCCTCGCTTCACATCCGGGGGTAGTGCCCATGGCCCACTCGGAGAACGGCTTGCAGGTCGACCTGGAGGCGCTGCGGGAACGGCTGGAGAACGCCGACCTGATCGTGATCGGGTTCCACGCCTTCCCCGAGCGGCTCCTGCTGGATGCGCGCAGCTCGCCCACGGAAGGGCCGCTGGTGGCCGTGGTGGCGCCGGTAACGAGCGTGCAGGAGCGCTACGCCTGGCTGGGGAAGCACCGGAGCGCGTTCGGTCTGCCGGACGACTTCACGTTCGCGATGTGGCCACACTCCATCTCCCTGATACGCGAGCACGAGGTGCTCGAACCGATGAGCGCACGGATGACGGCCGTCTCGAACGAAGCGGACCTGGCGATGTCACGGGCGATCGCGCGGCTGGAAGTGCTGGAGCGCCGCACGATCCGGGAGGCGGTGCTGGGCGGTCCGGGCTGGGAATCGCTCTGGCCGGACGAGGACGAGGACTAACCCGGCGACTGGAATCTAGCCGCCGATGTGGGACATCTCGACGCGCTTGAGCTCGGTGGTGGCATCGGTGCGGAGGTCGGAATAGCGGTCGTCGCGGATGCTCCACACGCGGCCGACGGCGTCGGCCAGTTCGTCGTCGGTGAAACCGTTCCGCAGGAGGGCGCGGAGGTCGAAACCGCTCGCGCCGAAGAGACAGGTGAAGAGCTCGCCCTCGGGGGAGAGGCGGGCGCGGGTACAGTCGCCACAGAAGGGCTGCGTTATCGAGGTGATGACGCCGATCTCGCCGCCGCCGTCGCGGTAGCGGTAGCGTCGTGCGACTTCGCCGCGATAGTTCGGGTCGAGGGGCTCCAGGGGAAGGGCCTCGTCGATGCGCTCGACGATCTCGGCGGCTGGCACGACGTGGTCGAGCACCCAGCCGTTGGTCGTGCCGACGTCCATGTACTCGATGAAGCGCACGATGACGCCGGTGCCGTGGAAGTGGCGGGCGAGCTCGACGATGGTGTGGTCGTTCAGGCCGCGCTTGACGACGGCGTTCACCTTGATGGGCCAGAGGCCGGCATCACGGGCGGCGTCGATGCCGGCGAGGACAACTTCGACGCCGACTTCGACGTCGTTCATGGCGCGGAAGGTGGCGTCGTCGAGGGAGTCGAGGCTGACGGTGATGCGAGTCAGGCCAGCCTCACGGAGGGGCCCGGCCTGGGCTGGGAGAAGGGCGCCGTTGGTGGTGAGGGTGAGGTCCTGGAGGCCGTCGAGGGCGGAGAGCTGCTCGATGAGGAGGGGCAGGTCGCGGCGGACGAGTGGCTCCCCGCCGGTGACCCGGATCTTCTCGACGCCCTGCGCGATGAAGATGCGCGAGAGCCGCACGATCTCCTCGTAGGTGAGCAGCTCCTCGCGATCGAGGAACTGGAAGTCCGGGCCGAAGACCTCCCTTGGCATGCAGTACACGCAGCGGAAGTTGCAGCGGTCCGTCACGGAGACGCGGAGGTCGCGCAGGGGGCGGTCGAAGGTATCGAGCACGGCCATCAGGGGTAGCTTAACGGTCCCATCCGTTTCGTTGTGCTGGAGGGAGCCGATCGAGCCTCCGGCGTCAGTCGCGCGCGGCGACGGGCGGGACCGCCTCGGTAAAGCGCCGCAGCATCTCGTCGTGTTTCTCAAGCCGTTCGGCGAGCTGCACGCGCATCTTCTCCATCTTCTCGACCTTCTGGTCGAGGAGGGCAATCTGGCGGAGGGTGACCTCGCGGGCAATGCGGACCTTCTTGGCCTTCTCCTCGGCCTCATCGTCCTTGTTCCACTCGGCGCGGATCTGCATGCGGACGTCCTCGGCCTCGAGCATCTCCTTGATGTCGGCGAGGGAGAACCCGAGCAGTTCCTTGAGCGCCTTCACGCGATCGATGCGCTCCATGTCGGGGGGCGAGTAGAGGCGGAAGCCGCCGACCATGCGCGTGGGCGGGGGCAGGAGGCCGCGCTCCTCGTAGTACCGGAGGGTGCGCTGCGTCAGCCCCGACCGTTCGGCCGCTTCGCCAATCTGGAGGTAGCCGTCGTCGCGTTCCATGCCGTGGTCGTTAGTCTAGCGGCGGCGGGACGCGCGTCAATCCACATCCGTTAAGGGCCACCCGACCGGCCTCACGGGGCGCGAGACCATAAGCCGAAAACCGCCGTCAAACATCCGTTAACGAAAGAGCGCGGACCGCCGAAAGCGGTTGCCGCGCGCGCCGGTCGAGCGCTAGCCTCTCTAGGTCGCGTCGAGGGGCGCGGCAACCTCTGAATCACCACCGAGGACGAGCGAGCCGGGGGCGCCTGTGCGCCCCGGGGAGGGGACGCGCACGCCCGTGTCAGACGACATCCGGCAGTCACCACGAGCGCTGAAGCGCACCTGGCAGGCCGTGCTTGGGCGGTTGGAGCTCGAAGTAAGCCGTGCGAATTTCGAGACGTGGCTGGCGGGCACGACCCCACATTGTGTGCGCAACGGCGAACTCCTGGTGGAGGCGCGCTCGGCATTCCGGGCGGACTGGCTGAACGCGAACATGGCGCCGGTGGTGGAGCGCTGCCTGGGCGCAATCGAGGGGGAACGTCTGGCGGTGCTGTTCGTCGCGCCGGGGAGCGAGCCCGGGCGCCACGGCGAAGCAGCAGCGGACACGGGCCACCGGGACCAAGTCCCGCAAGCACGCGTCGTCGGCCAGGTGAACGGGTCGTTCACGCTGGCCCGGTACTTCCGCTCGGAGGGCAGCGCGCTTGCCGTCGCAAGCTGCCTGAACCTCGTGGATGAGGGGGAAGCGGCGATCAGCCCTGTTGTGGTCCACGGGCCGCCGGGGGTGGGAAAGACGCACCTGCTGCACGCACTGGCAACACGGGCGAGCGCGCAGGGCCGGCGGGTCGCCTGCCTGAGCGGGGAGGGGTTCACAACGGGTTACCAGCGGGCGCTGCGAGAGAGCGCGGTCGAGGCGTTCCAGGATTCCGTACGGGGCGTGCAACTGCTCATCATCGACGACCTGCACGACCTGGCGGGGAAGACGGGGACGCTGCGGGAGCTGGTGCACACGCTCGACGCGGTCACGCACGCGGGTGGCGGGGCGGTGGTGGGGAGCGAGGTGCGACCGCGGGAACTGGGGCTTCCGGAGCGACTGTGCTCGCGGCTGGAGGCGGGGATCGTGGCGGCGGTGGAGCCGTTCGCGGGGCCGGAGCGGCGGGCGTTCGTCGAGCAGCGGCTCGTCGAGCTGCGCCTGGGACTGCCGGCCTGGTGCGTCGAGCAGCTGGCGGCAGGGACGGGCTCGGTGCGGTCGATCCTGGCAGGGGTCCACGCGGCGGTGGGGTTGCAGCGACGGGGGCTTCTGAGCGAGATGCGGTTTGCTGCTGAACTGGGAGCACTGGAGCTCAACGGGCGGGGAGAAGAGACGACGAAGGCGGTGATCGAGCGGATCGCGGCGCACTTCGCGCTGGCGGCGGGTGAGGTGGAGGGGCGCAGCCGGGCGGGGAAGCCATCGCGGGCGAGGGCGGTGGCGGCGGCAGCGCTGCAGGAGCGGGGCTCGAGCTACAGCGAGATCGGGGCGCTGCTGGGCGGACGCAGCCGCAGCACGATCAAGGGGCTGGCGGAGCGGGGGAGGTCGCTGGCGAGCGGGGACGCGGCGGTCGCGAGCTTGCTCCGCGCGAGCTAGGCGTCGTTACGCAGCAGGGCGACGGCGGCGGCGATCCCAGCGGTTCCAAAGCCGGCAATCACGCCCGCACAAGCGGCGCTGACAGCCGAATGGGTCACGCCATCCCACGACTCCAGCTCTACCTGGATGACGGTCCCGGTAACCGCAGCGATGGCGTCTGCGACCTCGGCGTCCCCACGACGGTCGCCCCCGCAGAGGGCGACATCGCCGGTGGCAGCGGCGAGGGCTGCGGTCACTTCGGCAGCGGTGGCGCAGGTGCGCACCTCGACGCCGTCCGGCAGGGGAGGCGGGGTGATGCCGGACGGCAGGACGACAAGCACGGCACCCATCAGAGGCTCGGGCCGGCGGCGTATTCGGGGGCGTCGTTGGTAGCGCCGGCGGCGTAGAGCGCGTCGATCTCGGCATCGCTCATGCCCAGCAGGTCCGTGAAGACCACGCGGTTGTGCTCGGCGAAGAGCGGGGCCGCGCGGGCGATGGCGCCGGGGGTCTGCTCGAAGCGCCAGGGGAAGCCGGGGGAGGGATGCGTCCCGGCAACGGGGTGGCGCACCGTCACGAAGTAGCCACGGTCGTTGAGGTGGTTATCGCTCACGATCATCCAGTTGGGCATGACGGGGGCAGCGGGCACGCCCGCTTCCTGGAGGGCGGCGGCAGCGGCGGGCACCGTCTGTTCGCGCGACCAGGCGGAGATGGCGGCGTCGATTTCGGCGGAGGCAGCTCGACGCCCGGCGACGGTCGACAGTTCCGGGTTGGAGGCGAGCTCGGGGAAGCCGGCGACCTTCGCGAGGGCGGAGAAGTCGCGTTCGTCACGGTCCGTGAGGGCAAGCCAGTTGTCGTCGCCGGCGCAGGGGTAGACGCCCTGGGGGGCGTGGACGGGGGAGGCGTTGCCGATGGGCTCGGGGGCCTCGCCGGTGACGGCGTAGGTGAGCAGCTCCTGGGAGAAGTAGGGCAGGACGGCCTCGAAGAGGGACATGTCGATCCAGCGGCCCCGACCGCTCGCGCGGCGGCCGTGGAGGGCGGCGAGGGTGGCGACGGCGCCGTGGTTCCCCGTGACGGGGTCGGCGTAGTAGCTGCCCGTGCCAAAGTACTCGCCGGGGCCGTAGCCAAGGACGCTGGCGAGGCCGCTCATGGCCTCGATGTTGCTGCCGTAGGCGGAGTAGTTGCGCTCGGGCCCGCTGGCGCCGAAGCCGGCCATCGAGCACATGACGAGGCCGGGGTTGACCTCGCTGAGGACGTCGTAGCCGATGCCAAGCTGGGTCATGACGCGGGCGGCATTGTTCTCGATGAGGCCGTCGGCCCGCTTGACCAGCTCGAAGAGGATGGCGCGGCCCTCGTCGGTGGCGAGGTTGAGGCAGATGGCGCGCTTGTTGCGGTTGAGCTTGTTGAAGTAGCCGGCGCGATGGTAGTGGTCCGGCCAGATGTCGGCGGGGACCCAGGCGAGGGTGCGGGTGGCGGGCTTGGTGTGGAGCTCGACCTTGATGACATCGGCGCCAAGATCGGCGAAATGGCGTCCCGCGATCGGTCCCGCCCAGTTGGCCGTGACCTCGATGAAGCGCAGGCCGGCGAGCGGTCCCCGGCCCGTGGGGGCCGTTGCGGGGGGAGGCGGGGGTGCATCCGCGTTCGCCCAGGGGAAGTCGGGGGCGAGGACGGCGTCCGTGTGCTCGCCGGGGGAGGGGGCAGGGATGGTGGGGGCGGGGGCGGTTCCCGGCAGGTTGTAGGGGAGGCCGGGGGCGACGAACTCGCGGTCGCCGAGGCAGAGCGTCCCGAACCAGTCGCGGGCGGCGAGCTGCTCGCTGGCGGCGACATCGGCCATGGTGTTCACGGGGGTGACGGCGATCCGTAGCTCCTGGGCGGCGTGATAGATCTCCTGCTTCGTGCGGGTCTTCGCCCACTCCCCGAAGGCCTCCAGGACCTCATCGAAGCGCTCGGTCCAGACGAGGGGCTGCTGAAGCGACTCGTCCTCCAACAGGTCGAAGCGCTCGATGAGGACGAAGAGGTTGGGATAGGGCGCGAGGTTGAAGAGGAAGACGAAGCCATCGGCGCAGGGCACGAAGATGCTGCCGGTGCGGCTCTGGATGACACCCTGGTGCGTCCAGATGGTGGTGAGCCAGGCGTGGTCGTTGAGAATGGCCTCCTGGTGGGAGACCTCGATGCGCTGGCCCTGGCCGTGCGCGCGGGCGTGGTGAAGGCCGGCGAGGGCGCCGACGGCACCGTGCGTGCCGGCGTGGAAAGCGACCTGGTGGCCGGGAAGGGCGAGGGGTTCGCGCGCGGGGTCGCCGCCAAAGAAGTGGTAGCCGCCGGTGGCGTACTCGGTGAAGGAGGTCGCCAGCCAGTCCGCGCGGTCGCCGCTGCGCCCGTAGGGGGAGAGGGAGAGGACGACAGCACGGCCGTTGGCGGCGACAAGGCGCTCTTCGAGGCGGTCGGCGGGTTCGCCGCGCTCGCTGTGGATGACGATGTCGGCGTGAGCGGCGAGCTGCTCGATGCGGGGGTCGTCGAGGGGGAGGGTCACGCTGCGCTTGCCGGCGGCGAGCCAGGCGAAGAAGGCGCTCTCGCCCTCGACGAGGGGGAGCTCGGCGCGGGCGGGATCGCCCTCGGGGGGCTCGACCTTGACGACCTGCGCGCCGAGGTCGGCGAGGAGGCGGGCGGCGTAGGGACCAGCCACGCCGGTCGCGAGCTCCAGCACGACGACATCGGCGAGGGGCGGCGGGGCAAGGTCGGGGGTGGGGGCGGTCACGAGGGGACCTCGGCGGAGAGCAGGGCGAGGACGGCGGCGGCAGCCTCCTCGGGGGCGGGGGCGTCGCGACCGACCACGGTAATGCGCGGTCCGCCCGCGCCGAGGTGCGCGGAGAGGGCGGCGTTCAGGGCCTTCTCGTCGGCGGGGTCGCGTTCGGGGGCGACGAAGACGACGGCGCCGCCGCCGTGTTCGCGCATGAGCTGGCCGAACGCCTGGGCGGCGAGGAGGGGCGTGCGGTGGCGTCCGGCGAAGGCGCGCTTCTCCTCGACGGGGGAGTCGGGGCTGGGGGTGGGCAGGGAGGAGACGACGATGATGGCGTCGCAGGCGCCGAGCTGGCTCCACGCCTTCTGGGCGAACGCGCCCATCTGCTCGGGGTCGGAGGCCTCGATGACCTCGGCGAAGTGGTCGCGTCCGATGGCCCAGATTTCGTTTGCGACGGAGTTCACGGAGAACTCCTGCTCGGAGAGGGTGTTGAACGTGGCGAGGGCGACGGAGGCTCCCGCCTCCGCGGCGGCGACGGCGACGGCGCGGTGATGCGCGTCCCCGCCGCCGATGGCGGCGATGACCTGTCCTGCGAGCGCGTCGTTGGTCATGGTGCGGTCTACCGGAGGGCGATGAGGAGGGTGGGCAGGATCAGACCCATCAGGAGGAGGAGGGCGACGCCGACGCCGATCGCGTTCCAGTCGCGAGGCGGGCGGCGCTCGCTCGAGTAGTACTCCTGCTCCCAGGTGCCGTCGAGGAGGTCGCGGTCGCGCTCATCGGGTCCGAGGATGAGGCCGTCGTCCTCATCCTCGTAGTCGTCGGAATCCTCATAGTCCTCGTAGCGGTCCGTTTCGACCATGAGCCCATGCTAGCGAACGGAACCGCTGTGGTCGTGGGCGATGCCTACTCCTCGACGAAGAAGCCCTCCTCGTCGCGGATCTCGGGGCGGTCGACGAGGGCGCGCTGGTCGCCGAACTTGGTATCGCGCCACTGGAGCGCGGCCTTGAGGCCCTGCTCGCGGGAGCGGGCGCCGAACTCGGCGACGCTGGGGGCGAGGTGGGCGCGGGCGTCGTTCTCGGTGGCGATGCGCTGGAGGGTGCGGGCGCCCATGATCTCGAGGCCGATGTTGATGATGCGCTTGTTCGCGGAGAGCAGCTCCGTGTCGATCATGGCGAGACGGTCGGCGAGGCCCTCAACCTCCTGCTCGAGCAGGTCGAGGGGGACGGCCTTCAGCACGAGGCCGATCTTGGCAGCGTCGGCTCCGGTGACGAAGTCGCCGGAGAGCATGAGTCGCTTGGCCCACTGGGGGCCGACGTTGTAGAGCCACATGTTGTTGGGGAGGGCGCCCTGGGCGCGGGCGGGCGGGAAGCCGATGAGGGTGTCATCGGCGGCGATGATCATGTCGCAGAGGAGGGCCACATCGGTACCGCCGGCGACGCAGTAGCCGTGGATCTGGGCGATGACGGGCTTGTGCATGTCGAAGATGGCCATGCGCAGGCGCTGGCCCTGCTCCATGCGCCAGGCGTCGTCGTCGAAGGAGCGGCCCTCGCGGGTGTGGTCGTCGGGGTCGCGCTCGGCGAGGGGGCGGGGGGTGAGGTCGTAGCCGGCGCTGAAGGCGCGTCCGGCGCCACGCAGGATGACGGTGTGGACGCGGTTGTCGTTATCCGCTTGCCAGAGGGCGTGGTTGAGCTCCTCTTGGACCTGGATGGAGAGCGCATTGAGCTTCTCCGGGCGGTTGAGCGTGATGCGGGCGCGTCCGCGCTCGACTTCGTAGATGATGACCTCGTAGTCCATGGGGATCCTCCGGGTGACGCCTCAGGGGCGGGTGAGTGGCGGCTATTCTAGCCTCCAATTCCCGGCCATTAGCCGATGTTGTGGTATCGTCAGACGACAGCGGGCGCTGCGCCAGGGCTGTGAGGCGGGGAGAGAGCCGTCCGAAGCCAGGCGCACGAAGCAGACGCCCCACCTTGCGCGGCCTAGCCCGCGACAACGAGAGGATACATTCCCCCTTTGCCACTGCGATTGTTCCGGCGTACCACCAAGACCGAGACCGAACCCGAGACTTCCGACCGACCTTCCGACACCAACACCGGCGCCGCCACCGCCACGGCGGAGCGGCCGGAGGCGAATCCGCGCGCGGAATCGCGCGATGAGCCGCGCCCCGCGCGCAAGCGGCGCCGCTCGCGCGGCCGCCGCCGAGGGCGTCCCGAAGGGGCGGCGCAGCCCGTCCACGAGAACGGCTCGCGCGCGACACTCGAGCGGGAGCGTTCTCCCGAGCCCGACGACGACCGCCTGACCGAGCCGGCGGCGTTCCACGCCGTGGGCGTCCGCGGCGCGGGCCTGCGCGCCATCGGGGCGCTCGGGTTCGACCAGCCAACACCGATCCAGGAACGCTCGATGCCGCTGCTCTACGAGGGACGCGACGTTGTCGGCCTCGCGCAGACGGGCACGGGCAAGACACTCGCCTTCGGTGAGCCGCTGGCGAACTCCATCGACCCACGGCGGAACGAGGTCCAGGGCCTCATCCTGCTGCCGACACGCGAGCTCTGCGACCAGGTGACCGATGTGATGGCGCACCTGGGCGACTTCTACGGCTTCACCACCATCCGGCTGGTTGGCGGCAAGCCCATCAACCGCGACCTGGAAGCGCTGGAACGCGGCGGCCACGTGATCGTGGGCACGCCGGGACGCGTGATCGACCACCTCAAGCGGCGGACGCTCTCGCTGGCGCGGGCGCGCTTCGTGGTGCTGGACGAGGCGGACGAGATGCTCGACATCGGCTTCGCCAAGGACATCGACCAGATCCTGCGGCAGGCGCCGCTCGACCGGCAGACGGCGCTCTTCAGCGCGACGATGCCAATGAGCATCAGCCGGCTGGTGTGGCGCTACATGCGCGACTCGGAGCGGGTCGAGGCCTCGCCGGCGCAGCTGCAGCCGGTCGACACGGTCCGGCAGTTCTACTGCGAGGTGGCCTCGCGGGACAAGTTCCACGCACTGGAGCACCTGCACGACTCGATGGACCTCGGTCGCTCGCTCATCTTCCGGCGGACGAAAGTCGGCGTTGACCGGCTAACAGAGGGCCTGCGCCGCGACGGGATCCATGCGCGCGCCATCCACGGCGATCTGCGCCAGAGCGAACGCGATCGGGTGATGCGCGACTTCCGCGCGGGCAAGCTTGAGTGGCTGGTCGCGACGAACGTGGCCGCGCGCGGGCTCGACATTCCCGACATCGCACACGTCGTGAACTACGACGTCCCCCAGAACGCCGAGGAGTACATCCACCGGGTGGGCCGTACGGCGCGCGCGGGCAAGGAAGGCTCAGCAATCACGTTCGTGGGCGAGTGGGAGATGGGCGAGTGGGAAGCGATCGTGGACCGCGTGGGCGACGACGCCCTGGAGCACCTCAAAGTCCCGACACGCTTCGACTAGCGAGCGGCGCGAGCCCTACCGCCTGACTAGACGTCCTCGATGGTGATGGCGCCACTGGGGCAGATCTCGGCGGCGTCTTCAGCCGCTTCGATGTCGTCGTCCGACTCGGGGTGCTCGACGAGGATGTCGGGCCAGCCCAGGGAATCGGCCTTGAAGATGCTGGGCTGGAGGTAGTAACACTGCCCGGCCTTCAGACAAATGACGCGGTCGACCACGACTTTCTTCATTGCGGTGCACCTCTGAGGAGTTGGCGAAGCATAGCCGATACCTGGCTCAGGAACCGGCGACGACGGGATTGCTGAGGACACCCGCACCGGTAACCTCGACCTCGACGGTGTCGCCGGGGTTGAGGGACTGGGGCTGTCCGGGCGTGCCGCTGTAGATGATGTCGCCGGGAACGAGCGTGATAACGGCGGCCACGTAGCGCACGATCTCGGGGATGTCGAGGATGAGCTCGTCGGAGCGGCCGTGCTGCGTCTCATCGCCGTTGACGCGCGTGCGGACCTCGATAGCGTCGTGATCGAGACCGGTGGCGATGGTCGGGCCGTAGACGCCGAAGGTGTCCGTGCCCTTGGCGCGCCACCACTGGCCGTCGCTCCCCTGCCAGTCGCGAGCGCTGACGTCGTTGCCGGCGGTGTAGCCGAAGATCCCGGCGAGGGCCTCCTCGCGCGTGGGGGCGGAGAGCTCGCGGCCGATGACGATGACGATCTCGCCCTCGGGGTCGACGCGGGCGGAGGCGGCGGGGAGACGGATGGGGTCGCCCGGGCCAGCGATGGAGGAGAGGGGCTTGAGGAAGAGGGTGGGCGGGTCCGGGGCGGGCCGTCCGCCGAGGTGGCTGGCGTAGTTGAGGCCGACGCAAACGATGGAGCGGGGCTCGCAGGGTGGCAGGAGACGCACGTCCGCGAGGGCCAGCGCCTCGCCAGTGCGTTCCGTGCGCTCCCAGAAGGGTTCGCCGACGACTGCGATGCTGTCGCCTTCGAGCAGGCCAGCGCCGGTCGAGCCGTCGGGGCGGGCGAAGCGAACGTAGCGGTCCATGGAAGCCTCCGGGGCGGGTTCTAGAGGAGCACAAGGTTATCGCGGTGGATGACCTCGTCTCCGTAGGCGTAGCCGAGGGTCTCAGTGATGAGGTCGCTGCGAAGGCCGCGGATGCGGAGCACCTCGCTGCTGGCGTAGTTCGTGATGCCGGCGGCGACGCGTTTACCGTCGAGGTCGCGCACCTCGATCGTCTCACCGCGCTCGAAGGCGCCCTCGACGCCCTTCACCCCTGCCGGAAGCAGGCTGCGGCCGCGGTCGCGCAGGGCGGCGACGGCGCCCCCATCGACGACGAGATGGCCGTTCACGCCGGCGTTCCCAAGGATCCAGCGCTTGCGGCTTTCGAGCTGGTTGGCGGCGGGAGAGAAGCGCGTACCGATGGTGCCGCCTTCGGCGGCGGTCACGAGGGCGTCGGGCGAGTGCCCGTTGGCGATGACGACAGCCGCGCCGCCGTGCGTGGCAACGCGGGCGGCGGAGATCTTCGAGGTCATGCCGCCACGGCCGGGGCCGTCGCCGGCGGCGTCCTCGTGGCTGTCGTCGATAGCGTCGACCTCGGGGATGAGGTGGGCGGAGGGGTCGAGGGAGGGGTCGGCGGTGTAGAGACCGTCAACATCGGTGAGGATGACCAGCAGGTCGGCATCGATGAGATTGGCGACAAAGGCGGAGAGGCTGTCGTTCTCGCCGATGCGGGAGGCGAGCACCTCGTCGAGGGCGACGGCATCGTTCTCGTTCACGATAGGGACGGCGCCGCAGCCGAGCAGGTCGCGCAGGGTATTGCGGGCGTTCAGGTAGCCGAGGCGGTCGCTGAGGTCGCGGCGGGTGAGGAGCACCTGGGCGACAACAACATCGTGCCACTCGAAGAGCTCGTCCCAGCTCTGCATGAGGTGGCTCTGGCCGACGCTGGCGAGGGCCTGGCGGCTGAGGTCCGGGGCCTCGGGTGGGCGGTGGGAGAGGACGTGGCGTCCCGCGGCCTGGGCGCCGCTGGAAACGACGGCCACCTCGCAGCCTGCCTCGCGCAGGCGCACGACCTGGCCGACAAGCCGGGACATCGCCTCGAGGTCGAGGCGGTCGGAGCCGGCGGTCAGGAGGCTCGTGCCGAACTTGGCGACGATGCGGCGGTAGCGCATGGCTCCATGGTAGCGGCGCAGGGCGATGGCGCTACGTCGCCGGGCGGCTGCGACCGCAGAGCGGCGAGGCCGTACCATGCCCGGCATGTCCGTTGGAGGTCCCGCGGAGGGAAGGCTGGGGGCGGCCCGCCAGGGGCTCGTGGTCGCGGCGGCGATTGTCGCCTTCGGGTTCCTGGGGTCGAGGCTGCTGGGGGTCGCGCGCACGGCGATCATCGCGAACGAGTTCGGCGCGAGCCCGGAGCTGGACGCCTACTGGGTGGCGTTCCGCGTCCCGGACCTGATCTTCCAGGTACTGGCGGGGGCGACGCTGGGGAGCGCCTTCATCCCCGTGTTCACGCGGCTCTACCGGCGCGAAAGCACCGAATCGGCCTGGAGGCTGGCGAGCAACGTTCTGACGATCGTGTTCCTGGCGACGGCAGTGCTCTGCCTGGTCGCGCTGGCGCTGGCGCCTTGGCTCGTGCCCCTGTTCGCGCCCGGTCTTGGCGAGGACATCGGGCGCGGGGACGAGCTGACCTCGGAGGCAGTGAAGCTCACGCGGATCATGCTGCTCTCGCCGCTGCTCCTCTCGGTGAGCGGGATGATCACCGGCATCCTGAACGCGCGGCAGCAGTTCTTCCTGCCGGCGCTCGCGCCGAACCTCTACAACCTGGGGATCATCTTCGGGGCGCTGGCACTGGCGGGGCGGTACGGGGTGGAGGGGCTCGCGATCGGCGTCATCGTGGGGTCGGCGGGACACCTGGTCGTCCAGATTCCGGGGCTCGTACGGGAACGAATGCGGTTCCGGTTCCGCGCCAATCTCCGGGACGCGCCCATGCTTGAGGTGGCGCGATTGATGGGGCCGCGCGTGCTGGGGTTGGCGGCGGCGCAGGCGAACTTCGTGGTGACCACGACGTTCTTCGCCTCGAAGGTAGGCACCTCGGCGATCTCGGGCCTGACGTTCGCGTGGCTGATCGCGAGCCTGCCGGTGGCGCTCTTCGGGATTGCGCTTTCGACGGCGGCGTTCCCGACCCTGGCGGAGCAGGCGGCGGAGTCTGACGAGCGCAGCCTGGTCGAGACGGTCTCGCGGGTGCTGCGGACGATCCTGTTCTTCAGCGTGCCCGCGGCGCTGGGGCTGGCGCTGCTGCGGGAGCCGGCGACGACGATGCTGCTGGAACGCGGAGCGTTCGGAGCGAGCGACACGGCCATCACCTCGGCGGCGCTGGGGTTCCTCTGCCTTGCGATCGTGCCCCAGGCGGCCATCGAGATTCACAGCCGCGGGTTCTACGCGTTGGGCGACACGCGCACGCCGGTCATCCTCACGATCGGCGCGATGATCGTGAACATCATCCTGAGCATGCTGCTCTGGGAGCGGTACGGGGTGGAAGGGCTGGCAATCTCGCTCTCGGTGGCATCGTGGCTGGAGTGGGTGCTCCTCTACTGGCTCTACTCGGTGCGGACGGGGTCGGCGGCGGACGCATTCCGGGATTTGCACGCGATCTCGCGGATCGCGGCGGCGGCGGCGGCGATGGCGCTCTTCCTCGGGCTCGTGCTGCCGACGTTCGACGAGCCTGGGTCGGCGGCAGCGTGGGTGACGGTATTCGCGGCGTCAATCGCCGGGCTGGCGGTGTACCTGGGGGTCTGCATCCTGCTGCGGGTGGAGGAGGTGGAGGAGGCGCGGAACCGCCTGCTAGGGCTGTTGAGACCGCGCTGACACCCGCCGGTCAGACGCTGATGAGCTCGGTCTCGACATCGACCACCTCAGCGTCGAGGCGCCACCCCTCGATCGCCCCGGCGATGTTCTGGAGCTGGGAGTCGGCGTGGGCGGCATCGTTCGCGAGGCAGGCGACGGCGATGGTCGCGAGGTCGAGGGCATCGAGGTCGCCTGCTTCGGTAACGGCCGCGTTGTAGCGATGGCGCAAGCGCTCGACGACCGACTTCACGAGGGCACGCTTCTCCTTGCGGGAGTGGGCGACGAAGCGGAGGCGGATGCGGAGGAGTCCGAGAACCATCGGGGCGGGGCTCAGATGTCGACGGTTTCGGAGGGGTCGTCCTCGGGGAGGGGTGGGAGGTCGGAGGGGCCGAGGAGGCCGAAGTGCTCGTAAAAGCCGGGGGCCGGACGGTAGAGCTTGGGGCGTCCGGGGGAACGAGCGGTGCCAACGTTTTCGATGAGGCCGCGCTGCTCGAGGGAGAGGACGATGCGGTCGGAGTTGACGCCGCGGATAGCCTCGACCTCGCCCCGGGTGCAGGGCTGGCGGTAGGCGACGATGGTGAGGGTCTCGAGGGCGGCGCGGGAGAGGCGCACGGTCGTTTCGTCGCCGAGGAGACGGGCGACGAAGGGGGCGTACTCGGGGGCGGTGACGAGCTGGTAGCGGCCGGCCTCCTCCTGGAGGCGGAGGCCGCGGGCCTCGTAGTCGGCTGCGAGGCGGTCGAGGCCCGTGCGGACGGAGCGCTCGCCCACGCCGGTGGCGCGGGCAAGGGCGGCGGGGCCGAGGGGCTCCTCGGAGGCGAGGAGGAGGGCTTCGAGCACCCAGGGCAGCTCGTCGCGGGAGGGGCGTTCGATGGGGGCGGACTCGGTCATGCGGCGCTCCCCAGGTGGGCTGTCAGGCCGCCGGCAAAGGGTTCGCCGAGGACGGCGGGGGTGATGCGTCCCGCCAGGTCGTCGTCGCTCTCGGTGTAGGCGGAGAGGTAGTTATCCGTCAGACCGTCCCAGCGGCGGCCTTCGGGAGTCGTCTGTTGCTTCTCCCAGAGCACGGGGCGAACGTCGCCGGCGAAGCGGGCGCGGAAGGCGGCGGTTAGCTCGTTCGCGAGGGCGAGGAGGCGGGTCATGCGTTCTTTGCGCACCTCGATGGGCACCTGGCCGGACATCGTTGCGGCGGCGGTGCGGGCGCGGGGGGAGTAGGGGAAGGCGTGGACGCGGGCGAAGGCCGCCTCTTCGCAGAGGGCGAGCGTGGCGGCGAAGTCCTCCGCGGTCTCGCCGGGGAAGCCTGCGATCACGTCGGTGGTGACGGCGACATCGGGGACGGCGGCGCGGATGCGGGCGAGCGCATCGCGGTAGGCTGCGACGTCGTAACGACGGCGCATGCGTGCAAGGACGGGGTCGGCGCCGGACTGGAGGGCGAGGTGGAAGTGGGGCATGAGGCGGGGGTCATCCCAGAGAGCCACAAGCTCGGGGGTGATGTCCTGGGGCTGGAGCGAGCTGAAGCGGAGGCGGGGGGTCTCGGTGCGAGCAAGGACGCCGGCGATGAGGTCGCGGGGGGTGAGGGGATCGGGCAGGTCGCGACCCCAGGCGCCAAGCTGCGTTCCCGTGAGCACAACCTCGCGGGCGCCGCGGGCGTGGGCGTCGTTCACGTCGCGGGCGACGTCGTCAATCGAGCGTGAATCCTCCCGGCCGCGGGTGCGGGGCACGATGCAGAACGCACAGACGTCGTTGCAGCCCTCCTGCGCTTTCACGAAGGCGCGGGTACGGAGGCGGGGCGCGGGCGCTGGGTTGAGGGCGGGGGACGCGGGAGCGGCGGCGGTCAGGCGGGCGATCAGGCGGGCGTGCTCGTCCTCGGTCGTGCCAGCGACGAAGTCGGCGCCGAGCGCCTCGACGGCCTCCTCGCCTGCGGACCGCGGATAGCAGCCGGTGACGGCGACGGGGGCGGAGGGGGAGAGCCTGCGGGCAGCGCGGACGAGGCGGCGGGACTTGCGGTCGGCGGCGTGCGTGACGGAGCAGGTGTTGACGACGACGGCGTCGGCCTCGCAGATGGAGTCGACGACGTCGTAGCCGGCGGCGCCGAGACGGGCCGCGATCGCCTCGCTGTCGGCGAGGTTGAGCTTGCATCCGAGGGTGAGCACCGAGGCGACGGGGCGGCGGATCATGGCGGTATGGTATCGCCACGGGGAGACAGGGGCAGGGGCGGGGACATTTCGCCAGGAGGCATCGTGACGGAGGAGCCGGGTGGGTCGCGGGTAACGGTGCTGGCGCTCGACCGCTGGGGGAGCGTGCTGGTGGGGGCTGGGGGGCCGCCCTCGACGCGGCTGCGGGAGGGGGAGAGCCCGGACGCAGGGGCGTTGCGGGCGTTCGAGGAGACGACGGGGGCGCTGCTGGAGGAGCTGCACCTGTTCCGGGACGGGCAGCCGAACCACCACGTCTATTACTGCGATCCCGACCTGGAGTTGGGCGAACTGGATCCGCCTCCGGGAACGTTGCTGCGTTACCTCGCGCCGGTCGAGATCGAGGTGGCCGAGCTGCCGAAGGAGGCGCGGGCGCTGCTGACGCGATTCGTGGTGAGCAGCGCCTACCGGGCGATGTTCCACTAGGAACCTTGCTGCGCCCAACAGCGCTGGACGTACCATGAAAGACCGAAGGAGTCCTCCGTGTCGGATGTCACGATCATCATCGGCCTGTTGGCTGTTGTCGCGCTCATAGCCGCGAACGGCCTCTTTGTCGCGACTGAGTTCGCGTACGTCGCCGTACGGCGCACGCACATCGAGCAGCTCGCCAACCGGGGCCATGCGCGCGCGCGGCTCTTGCTGGGCTCGCTCAAGCGGCTCGATATGTGCATCGCGACGACACAGCTGGGGGTCACCATGTCCAGCCTCGGGCTCGGCTGGGTGGGCGAGCCGGCTCTGGCCAGCGTGATCGAGCCGGCGCTGGAGGATCTGCTGGGAGATACGATGGGGACGGCCGCCGCACACACGATCGCGGTAACGGTCGCCTTCATCTTCATCACCGCTGTGCTAATCGTCTTCGGGGAGCTGGCGCCCAAGCACCTGGCCCTGGCGAGGGCCGAGCGTACGGCCCTCCTCGTGGTAGCGCCCATTGAGGTGTTCACGCGCATCCTGCGGCCCTTCATCTGGCTGCTCAACGGGATGGGCATCGGGGTGGCCCGGCTGGCGGGGGTGCGGCCGGTGCGCGAACGGCAGTCGACGCTCGCGCCGGAAGAGCTGGAGCTGGTGATGGAGGCGAGCGCACGGGCGGGGCTGCTCTCAACGGCGGAGCTCGTGCTGGCGCAGCGGGGACTCGAGTTCGGCGAGGTGCAGGCGGACCAGGTCATGGCGCCGCGCAGGGACGTCGTGGCGATTGAAGCGGAGTCCACGCTGGACGAGGTGCTCGCCATCACCGGGGAGCACCCGCACCGGCGTTACCCGGTCTACGAGGGCGACCTCGATTATGTCACCGGGTTGCTCGACACGAAGGATCTGATGCGAGCGGTACGCGAAGGGAACGAGGAATGGCGCTCGCTGGTGGGGCCGGTTGTCGCCATCCCCGAGTCCGTGAGCCTGGAGGTGGCGGTGACGGAGATGCGGGCGCAGGGGGCCAGCCTGGTCGTGCTCGTCGACGAGCACGGCGGTACGAGCGGCATCCTCAGCGGCGACGACGTGCTGGGGCGGCTGCTGGGGCAGTGGCACGGCGGCGTGCGCCAGCAGGCGGGCGAGCGCGTGCGCTCGCTGCCGAACGGCAACCTGCTGCTCGACGGGCTGGCGCTGGTGGCGGACCTCGAAGACGTGGCAGCGATCGAGCTCGAGGGCGCGGGGGAGGACTTCGACACCGTCAGCGGGTTCGTGATGGAGCGGCTGGGACGGATTCCCGCCGTGGGCGAGCGGTTCGAGGAGGCGGGCTACGAGTTCCAGGTGACGGCAATGGACGGACGGCGCGTGGCGCGCGTCATCGCGCGCCGGGGCGTGCCCGCGGGGAGGGCCTAGCCGGGGGAGCGGGCAAGGGCGGCGCGCAGGAGTCGCAGGGCCTCGGGCTGGGCGCGGCGCATGGCCTCGGCGATGGCGAGTCCGGCGAGGGACACGATCGCGCCGAAGACAGCGTCGATGATGAAGTGGTTCGCGGTCATGACGATGGAGAAGAGCATCAACACGGGCCACATGACGCCGCCGAACACGACCCAGGCGTGGCGGCGCCCCACCCAGGCGAAGGCGCCCCCGAGGAGCATCGACCAGCCGAAGTGGAGGCTGGGCACAGCGGCGTAGGGGTTCACGAAGGCCTGGGCCTCCTGCGCCTGGTAGCCGACACGGTCGAGCACCGCCATGGTGTCGATGTAGCCGGCGAAGGGGACGAGGCGGGGCGGAGCCACGGGGTAGAGGGCGTAGATCACGACGCCGATCGCGCCGGAGGCGAGGAAGGCGGTGCGCATGAGCCCGTAGGTGGAGCGATGCCAGACAAAGAGGAAGATGGCGAGCACGATGACGAGGGGCATGTGCCCCCAGAAGTAGATCCAGTTCATCGCGCGGACGGCCCAGTACTCGTCGATGATCCAGGACTGCCACTCGATTTCCCAGTAGATTCCCATGGCGCGTTCGAGGGCGATAAGGTCGAGGCCGTTGGAGAGCGCTTCGCCGGCGCGGTCGACGACGGCGCCGCGAATGAAGAAATAGACGAGGAAAGCGATCACGACGACGACCGCTTCCTGGATGCCCGTGCGCCGGGAGAATCGCCAGAAGCGGAGCGCCTGGGCTCGTGCGGAATCCACGTCAATGGCCATGGCAGATGGGGTCGCGCCTTGCCGCCCAAAGGGGGACGGCTACACTCTCCGGGGAGCGCACGCTACCAAACTTCCGGAAGAGGGCCAACGATGGACATCACAGTCGTCCAGGGTGATATCAGCACGACGGAGGCGGACGTCGTCGTCGTCAATCTATTCGAGGGCGTGAAGAGCCCAGGCGGGGCCACGGGCGCCGTCGACCGCGCGCTCGACGGGGCGATCAGCAAGCTGATCGAGCTGGGCGACATCCGGGGGAAGGCGGGCGAGCGCACGATCGTGCATACGTTCGGCAAGATCGCGGCGCCGCGCGTGCTCGTCGCCGGGTTGGGCAAGGCGGACGACTTCGACGTCAACGCCATACGCAACCTCTCGGCGGAAGTGGTGCGGGCCTGCCGCAAGCCGGGCGTAACGAACGTCGCCACGATCGCGCATGGCGCGGGCATCGGCGGACTGGACCCGGAAGCGTGCGCGCAGGCGATGGCCGAGGGCGCGGCGCTCGGGGGGTACCAGTTCCTTCGCTACAAGACCGAGTCGGACGAAGACGACAAGGCGGAGGTCGGCCAGCTCACGATCGTCGAGCACGACGGGACGAAGGTCGCGGGGATGGCGGCGGCGGCGGAGCGGGGGCGCATCCTCGCGGAGGCGACGAACCTGGCACGCGACCTCGCCAACGAGCCGGCGAACAACCTCAACCCAACCGACCTCGCAGCGCGGGCAGCGACCGTGGCGGAGGCGCCCAACCTCGAACTGGAGGTGATGGAGGAGGAGGAGATGGCGGAGAAGGGCATGGGTTCGCTCCTCTCCGTGGCGCGGGGGAGCGTGCAGCCGGCCAAGCTGGTACGCATCAGCTACAAGGGGCGGGGGAGCGAGGGGTACGACCTCGCGCTCGTGGGAAAGGGCATCACCTTCGACACGGGCGGCATCAGCATCAAGCCGGCGGCGGGCATGGAGGCTATGAAGGCCGACATGACGGGCGCGGCCTCGGTAATCGCGGCGATGCAGGCGATCGCGGCGCTGGCGCCGAAGGCCGACATCCTCGCGATCGCGCCCTGCACGGAGAACATGCCCGGCGGGAACGCGACCCGTCCCGGCGACGTGGTCTCGGCCATGAACGGCAAGACGATCGAGATCCTGAACACGGACGCCGAGGGCCGGCTCGTGCTGGCGGACGGACTCTGCTACGCGCGCGAGCTGGGGGCCCGTCACCTCGTCGATGTGGCCACGCTCA
Source organism: Tepidiformaceae bacterium (assembly GCA_965214395.1). Classification (GTDB taxonomy): domain Bacteria; phylum Chloroflexota; class Dehalococcoidia; order Tepidiformales; family Tepidiformaceae; genus UBA2991. The sequence goes on along the minus strand of OZ243954.1, from coordinate 1,367,222 downwards.
CGGGCGCGATCAGCATCGCGCTCGGCGACCAGTGCTATGGCCTGATGACGAACGACGACGCGCTTGCGAAGCGGGTCGAGGCGGCTGCCGAAGCCGCGGGCGAGCGCAGCTGGCGGCTGCCGATGTTCAAGGAGTACGGGGAGCAGCTGAAGAGCAACGTGAGCGTGGTCAAGAACGTGGGGGGCCGCCCCGCGGGCAGCATCACGGCGGCGAAGTTCCTCGAGCACTTCGTCGATGAGAAGCCGTGGGTGCACCTCGACATCGCGGGCGTGGACATGGCCTCGAAAAACAAGGGCTGGATCACCAAGGGCGCAAGCGGCCAAGTTGTACGCGCCCTCGTGAACCTCGCGATCGGGTTCGCGGACGAGTAGGGCCGGACTGGTGACCGACCTCTTCCCCCGCAGCGCCTCCTACGAAGAGGCGTGGGTGAACGCGAACCGGATGGGTCCCAATGTGCTCTGGCTGGCGGAGTCGCTGACAGAGCGGATGACGCTTGAGCCGGGCATGCGAGTTATGGACCTCGGCTGCGGGAAGGCGTTGAGCTCGGTGTTCCTGGCGCGGGAGTACGGGGTCGACGTGTGGGCGACCGACCTCTGGATCAAGCCGACGGAGAACTGGGCGCGCATCCAGGAGGCTGGGATGGAGGGGCGGGTCCACCCGATCTATGCGGAGGCGCACCAGCTTCCGTACGCGGAGGGCTTCTTCGACGCAATCGTGAGCCTGGACGCCTACCACTACTTCGGCACGGCCGACCTCTACCTGGAAGACCTCGCCCGGTTCCTGCGGCCGGGCGGGGAGATCGGCATCGTCTGTCCCGGACTCCGGCAGGAGCTCGGCCCCGACGACGTGCCCGCCTACCTCGCCGACTACTACGGGGTAGGCGCCTACTCGTTCCACACGCCGGGATGGTGGCGCGACCACTGGCGCAAGACCAGCCTGGTGGAGGTGACCTGCGCGGACGAGCCGCCTGAGTCGGACGCCATCTGGAACGAGTTCATCCCGCACACGGAGCCGGATGAGCAGGCCGCCATCAGGGACGACGCGGCGGGGGAACGGCTGCTGACATTCGCACGGGTGGTGGCGCGGAAGCGGTAGGCAGGCCTTGACCGGACGGACACGGGCTTCAGGATTCGGCGATGCCTGACAACCAAGATGTCCTCACCGACCTCTTTCCTCGCAGCGCCGCGTACGACGAGCAGTGGGTAACGGCGAACCGCATGGGTCCCAACGTGCTCTGGCTGGCGGAATTGCTGACCAAGCGGATGACGCTGGAACCGGGCATGCGGGTCATGGACCTCGGCTGCGGGCGGGCGATCAGCTCGGTGTTCCTGGCGCGCGAGTTCGGTGTCGACGTATGGGCGACCGACCTCTGGATCAAGCCGACGGACAACTGGGAACGCATCCGGGAGGCGGGGCTGGAGGGGCAGGTCCACCCCATCTACGCGGAGGCGCACCGGCTGCCGTACGCGGAGGGCTTCTTCGACGCGATCATCAGCCTGGACGCGTACCAGTACTTCGGCACGGCCGACCTGTATCTCGAGTACCTCGCGCCCTTCCTGCGACCGGGCGGGGAGATCGGCATCGTGTGCCCCGCCTTCCGCTGGGAGCTGGGACCGGACACGGTCCCGGATTACCTGGCGAAGCTGTACGCGCCGGGGGGCTTCCATGCATTCCACACGGCGGAGTGGTGGCGCGACCACTGGCGCAAGACCGGCCTCTTGGAGGTAACGCTCGCGGACGAACCTCCTGAGTCGGATTCGGTCTGGGAGGAGTTCATCCCCCACACGGGACCGGAGGAGCAGGTGCAACTCTCGGCCGATGCGGAGGGCGAGCGCGTCCTGTCGTTCGCGCGGGTGGTGGCGCAGAAGCGGTAGGCAGGCACTGGCCAAGCGGGGCAGGGTCTCCAGGATGCGGCCCTGCCTGCTAGGATTCGGCCATGCCTGATTACCAAGACATCCTCACCGAAAAGCGGGACCGCCACGCGATCATCACCCTCAACCGGCCGGAGAAGATGAACGCGCTGAGCCACAACCTTCGCGCCGAGGTGTTCGACGCGATGAAGCAGTTCGAGCTGGACGAGAGCGTGAAGGTCATCGTCCTGCGCGGCTCGGGCCGGGCCTTCAGCGCCGGGTACGACCTCTCGGGCACGCCCCCGGACGAACACAGCTACGTCGACACGCGCAGCGGGCTTCCAGGCGTCGGGCCGATCCATCCGGGACAGGGCCAGTGGCCCCAGCATCTGCTGAGCGGCTACTGGCAGATCTGGGACCTGACGAAGCCGGTGATCGCGCAGGTGCACGGCTACTGCCTCGCGGGCGGGACGGAGCTGGCGACGATGTGCGACCTGATGTTCATCGCCGAAGACGCGATCATCGGGTACCCGCCGGTGCGGGCGATGACGAGCGTGGACATCATCTACCACCCCTGGCACATGCATCAGAAGAAGGTGCGGGAGCTGCTCTATACGGGCGACAGCCTGACGGGCCTGGAGGCGGTGGAGGCGGGCTGGGCGAACCGCGCCTTCCCGGTCGAGGAGCTGGCGGAGGCGGCGGAAGCGTTCGCCGAGCGCATCGCCAACATCGACTCGCCGATGCTGCAGATGACGAAGCGCCAGGTGAACCGCGTCTACGAGATCATGGGGATTCGCACCTCGATGGCGGTGGGGGCGGACATCCAGGCGCTGAGCTCCGTACGTCCCGGGGGCGGGGACTTCGGGCGCATCTCGCGGGAGAAGGGGCTGAAGGCCGCGCTCGACTGGCGCGACGGGCCCTTCGAGGACTACGGGAAGGCGCCTCCGGGTACGGCCCGTCCCAGCGCCGCGACCTGGTGAGCGAGGAGCCGGGCGCCTCGAACGACGAGGCGTTCGCGAAGCACTTCGCCGAACACCCGCTGCACCGGGCGCTGGGCGTGCGGCTGGAGGAGCGGCGCGAGGACTTCGCGCGCATCTCGATTGCGCCGAGCGCGGTCACGCAGGGGGGCGTGGGGGGAAGCCTGCACGGGGGCATCCTCGCGGCGCTGGTCGACATCGTGATGCTGGCGGCGCTCTCGACGGTGCAGCGTCCGGACCGGGAGCCGGCGGGGACGGCCGACCTGAACATCACCTACCTGCGGCCCGCACTGGGAGCGCGCATCTACGCGGAGGGGACGGTGGTGAAGCGGGGCCGCCAACTGGCCATGATCGAGGTCAGCATCCTCGACGAGCAGGACCGGCTGTGCGCCAGGGGGCGGACGCTGTACGCGTTCCGGAGCGCCTAAGAGTCGGAGGGCGGTTCGATATCCGCGAAGACGGCGCGGACGTTCTCGTACATGCGACGCGCGATGCGGACACCGAGGGCGATGTCCTCGGTACCCTCGAGGCCGTTCTGGACGACGGCGTGCACGATGCGCCCGGTACGGAAGCAGACAACCGTCTCCACGAGCTTGCCAATCTCCTCGGTCTGCTCGCCGAGGAGGAAGCCCTGGACGCCATCGCCAATGTCATCCAGCCAGAACTCGGTCACGTCGGTGGCGGTGCGCTCGTTGACGAGCGTGCCGCAGAACAGGCTCATCGAGTCCTGTGCGGCCTCGACGTCGGCATAGAGGGTGGACTGCACGGTGATGAGGGCAGGCCCTCCGAGGCGGGTGAAGGGCTCGTTCCACGAGAATTCGCGCACGGCGGCGTTGATGCGGCCGCGCGCCTCGAGCTGGTTGAGCTTGGCGCGCAGGTTCTCGACGTTGAACACCTGCGCCCAATCGCCATTGTCGAAGGTGTTCGTGGTCTCGTTCTCCATGGCGAGGGGAAGGTCATCGAGGCTGATGAGCATGTCCTCGAGGGGGTAGGCGTCATCCGGAAGGTCGGTGGCGAACTCCTCCGGGGTATCGGCGCAGCCTGCGAGCAGCACGAGGCCGAAGGCCGCGAGGACGGGGAGGAGGGTCAGTCGCAGTGAGGGGTGTCGCACGGAAGATCCATCGTACCGGACGGCGGGGGTGGCGGCTGCGGCGCGGGGGGGCCACGATCGGGGCTCAGAATCACGGGAGGGCACGTTGACGGGATTCCTGGCGGGAGCGCTGGTGTTGATCGCGGTGGGGGTCGTGGTGGGGGCGGTCGTGTTTCGCTGGCAGCGGGCGATCGCGGCCCTGCGGATGCTGCGAAAGGTCGGCTGGGCTTACGTGATCGCGATCGTCCTGCTGGCGGTTATCTACCTCGTGCGGGACGGCGGGCTCTGAGGCCATGCGTGTCCTGGTGGCTCCCCAGGAGTTCAAGGAGAGCCTGACGGCGGAGGAGGCAGCGGCGGCCATCGCCCGGGGCATCGCCGCCGTGCAGCCGCAGTGGACGGTCGAGGAGCTGCCGCTGTCGGACGGAGGGCCGGGGTTCCTGGCCGCGCTGGCGCGGGCCACCGGCGGCCAGCTTCGCGGCGCGGAGACCCATGATGCGCTGGGCCGGGCGCGGACCGGGCACGTGCTCGACATCGCCAAAACCAGCACGTGCGCGGTCGAGGCAGCGATGGCGAATGGCCTCGAGCTGATCGAGCGAGGGGAGCGCGAACCGCTGCGAGCAAGCACGGAGGGGGTCGGGGAGTTGATCGCCGCGGCCCTCGAGGGCGCGCCGGGGCGGGTCGTCGTAGGGGTGGGGGGGAGCGCGACGAGCGACGGCGGGTCGGGGATGGCGCGGGCGCTGGGCGCTCGTTTCCGCGACGAAGCTGGGCGCGACCTGCTACCGGGGGCGGCGGCGCTGGCGGAGCTGGCGCGCATCGACTGGTCGCCGCCGGAGTCGCTGGCGGGGGTGGAGGTGGTGGTCGCGACAGATGTGACGAACCCGCTGGTGGGGCCGCGGGGAGCGGCAGCGGTCTTCGGGCCGCAGAAGGGCGCTTCCCCGCGCGACGTTGAGACGATCGAGGCGGCGCTGCAGCGCTACGCGGCGGTCGTTGAGCGCTCGCTGGGGGTGGCGGTGGCGGGGATGCCCGGGGCGGGGGCGGCGGGCGGGCTGGCGGCAGGGGTCGTCGCGTTCCTTGGGGGGCGCATCACGAGCGGCTTCGACGTGGTGGCGGAGGCGGTGGGGCTAGAGGGCAGGCTGCGCGGCGCGGACATCGTGGTGACCGGGGAGGGGAGCTTCGACGGGCAGTCGGGGCAGGGGAAGACGGTGGGGCGGGTTCGCCAACTGGCCGAGGATGCAGGCGTTCCCTGCGCCGTGCTGGCCGGGCGGGCGGAGGGGGCGGCGGGGGAGGTGCGCACGCTGGCCGAGATCGAGCCCGACCGGGAGACCTCGATGCGGAACGCGGCGAGATTACTGGAGGAGCTGGCGGGGCGGTGGGCGCGATCAGTCGCCGTTTGAGGCGCGGTCGAGGGTGCGGCGGGCCTGTCGCGCGCGGGGCGCATCAACGACAGCGCCGGCGCGGCGCGCGACCCACGCGCCCTCGGAGCGCGACTCGTAGGCCTCGATGTCGGCGCGTGCGCGCTTGAGCACGGTCTCGGTTGGCGCGAACACATCGTTGGCGCCGGCGACGAGCCGCGCGTCATCGAGCACGGCCCCGGCGAAGCCGTAGTTGGCCATGTCGCGCAGTTCGAGCGAACTGCCGTCGATGAGGGCCACGTCCTCGTGGGCGGCGGCGACAGCGATCACGTTGCCGCGGGCGTAGGCGAGGCGGGGGCCGCTCTCCTCGAGGCGGGCGCCAACGTCGCGGGCGAACGCTTCGGAGTCGAGGAGGAGACCGGCGGTGCGGGGAGCGGCCGCGAGGCTTTCAGAGGCGCGGACGAGGCCGCGGGCCGTGTCGACCACGGGAAAGAGGGCGACCTGCCCGGGTTCGATGTCGCGCGTGTGCTCGAATTCGCGGAGGAGGACGGCGGTATCGCGCACGTCCTGGGGTTCGGTGCAGTGGGGGAGGAGGATGGCTGCCAACCGCGGGCCCGTGATGGCGTCGAGGTCGCCGCGGGTGAGCTGGGTGCGGGGGTGGTTCACCGCGACGAGGGCCGTCTTGCCTGCCTCGGCGATGCGTTCCACGGCCTCGGCGACGGCGGCGCGCAGCTCCTCGACGGGCTCTGTTTCGTCGGTGAGGGCGAGGAGAACGGCGTCGGCGTCGGACTCAAGGGCGGCGGCAAGGGCCTCCCGGGGGCGGGCGCGGAGGATGCTGCGAAGGCGCATCTAGACTCCACCCGCCACGCCGCGATCGAGGGCGGCAAGGTTCAGGTCGCCGCGCAGGCCCATCACGCCCTGCAGGTGGTCGAGCGCGTGGCGGTAGACAACCTCGGCGATCCACTGGCACGTGACCGGTCCCCAGTGACCGTCATCCCGCAGGTGGAGCCAGGCGGCATCGTCGAGTTCACGGAACACATCAAACTCCTCGTCGCGGACGCGGCCGAGCTGTTCCACCAGATCCCCAAGGGGGGCGCCGACGTCATAGCGTTCGTCGCGCCAGACGCGGCGGCTGTAGTCGGCCGGTTCGAGCATATCGGGGATGGCGGCCCAGCGAAGGAGAGGCAAGTAGACGTACTCCTCCATGTCCACGAGGTGGGCGACGTGCTCGTGGATGGACCACTCGTCGGGGTCGGGGGTCCAGCGGTGCTGGTCGCCCGGGAGGTCGCGCACGGCCCAGGCAAGGTCAGCGGTGGTGGCGCGGAGCCTGGCGACTAGCTGGGTGCGGTATTCCGCAGTGAGGCTCACGCCTGTCGAGTATAGACGCAGTCGGGGATAGTGGCTGGTGGTCGGCTAGACGAGTTCGAGGGGTTCGCCCTCGAAGGTGCGGGAGCCACGGCGCAGCTCGATCAGCTCGCCGACCTTGACCACGCAGTCGGCGACAGGGGCGTCCTGGACGCCGCAGACGTTGCAGGCGCCGTGGTGGCAGTCGCCGACGGTGTGCTCGCGGAAGACATCGCGCCACTGGCCTCGCAGGTAGCTCTTGTTCACCCCGCTGGCGACGTGGTCCCAGGGGAGGGGGGCGAAGGTGTCCCACTCCTCGTGCGCGAACCAGTCGCCGTCGACGCCGGTTGCAGCGAAGGCGTCGTCCCACAGTTCCGGGCGGAAGTGCTCGCTCCAGGCGTCGAATGTGGCGCCGTTGCGCCAGGCGTGCTCGACGGCCTCGGCGACGCGGCGATCGCCACGGCTGAGGACGACCTCGATGCGGCTGTCGGCGGGGTCGTTCCAGCTGAAGTCGACGCCGGCGGCGCGGCAGCCGTCCTTGAGCAGGCGGTGCTTGGGAGTCAGTTCGGCGGCGGATTCCTGGCGGGCCCACTGGAAGGGCGTGTGGGCCTTGGGCACGTGGTTGCTGGTACTGACACGCACGCGTGCGCGGTTGCCCGCATGCTCGCGGCCGATCTCCTTCACGCGGCGGCCGAGGTCGACGATCCCCTCGACGTCCTCGAGCGTCTCGGAGGGGAGCCCGACCATGAAGTACATCTTGATGCTGGTCCAGCCGCGGGCGAAGGCGTTGGAGGCGGCGCCGAAAAGGTCGTCCTCGCTGACGAGCTTGTTGATAGCGTTGCGGAGGCGCTGGCTGCCGGCTTCGGGGGCGAGCGTGAGGGTGTGCTTCTTGCCCTTCGCGATAGCGTTGGCGACATCGACGGAGAAGCTATCGACGCGGGTGCTGGGGAGGGAGATCTTGAGGTCCGGGAAGGTGGTCGTGAGGGCTTCGACCATGGGGACGATGCGGCTGTGGTCGGTCGTGCTGAGGGAGAGCAGCGAAAGCTCTTCGTAGCCGGTGTTGGCAAGGAGCTCGCGGGTAGCGTCGACGACCTCTTCGGGGCTGCGCTCGCGGGTGGGGCGGTAGATCATGCCGGCCTGGCAGAAGCGGCAGCCCTGCGTACAGCCGCGCTGGATCTCGACGGCGGCGCGGTCGTGCACGGTCTGGAGGAAGGGCACGATGGGCTTCACAAGAGCCGGAGGAAGCGCCTCGACAACCCGACGCTGGACCACGGGCGGGGCGGCCGGGTCGGTGGGCTCGAGGGCGGCGAAGTGGCCGAGCTCGTCGTACCGGGCCTCGTAGAAGGCGGGGACGTAGACGCCGGGCATGGCGAGCAGGTCGCGCAGGCGGGCGTCGCGGGGGGCGCCTTCGCGCTTCCAGGTGCGAACGAGCTCCGCGAGGTCGGCGATGGCGTCCTCGCCCTCGCCGAGTACGAAGGCGTCGATGAACGGGGCGAGGGGCTCGGGGTTGAAGGCGCAACTACCGCCGGCGACGATGATGGGGTCGTCCTCGCGGCGGTCATTGGAGCGCGGCGCGATGCCCGCGAGGTCGAGCATGTTGAGGATGTTGGTGTAAGTCAGCTCGTACTGGAGGGTGAAGCCGAGGATGTCGAAGTCGCGCAGGGGGTGGCGGGTCTCGAGGCTCCAGAGAGGAACGCCATCGCGGCGCATCTCCGCCTCCATGTCGGACCAGGGGGCAAAGGCGCGTTCGCAGACAACGTCGTCGTGAGCGTTGAGGAGGTCGTAGAGGATGCCGAGACCCATGTTCGACATGCCGATGTCGTAGGCATCGGGATAGGCCAGGGCGATGCGCACGGTGGCGGCGTCCCAGTCCTTCGTGACGGAGTTCCACTCGCCGCCGGTGTAGCGGCCGGGCTTGGTGACGCGAGCGAGGAGGCTGTCGATCTCGACCTTCATTGTGTCCTTTGGGCGGCGTGAGCCGCGCTACTCACATGGTAGCGGGAGCCGGTGTAGTGTGCGGCCATGCAGGTCGACGCCGTAGTGGTCGCAGCGGGGCAGTCGACGCGCTTCGGGGAGGGGGACAAACTGCTCGCCGACCTGAACGGGCGGCCGCTGATCGCGTGGTCGATGGCGGCGCTGGCGGAGGCGGGGTCGATCGGGCGGGTCGCGATCGTGGGGCGGGAGGATCTGCTGGGGGCGCTGAGGGCCATCGGGGAGGAGGTGCTCGGGGAGAGGCTGGCGGGGGTGGTCGTTGGGGGCGGGCGGCGCCGGGACAGCGTGGAGGCGGGGCTGCGGGCGGTGGCGAGCGAGTATGTCGCCATCCACGACGGGGCGCGGCCGCTGGTGACACCAGCGCTTATCGATGCCTGTGTGGCGGAGGCGGCGAAGGCCGACGGGGCGATCCTGGTAGGGCCCGTAACGGACACAATCAAGGAGGTGGAGGGGGCGACGATCGTGGCGAGTCCCGACCGGGGACGGTTGCGGGCGGCGCAAACGCCGCAGGTGGTGCGTCGCGAGGCGTGGCTCCAAGCGGCGGCGCTCTCCGAGGGGGACGAGACGGACGACGCTGCGATGCTCGCGCGGGCGGGGCTGGAGGTGCGCACGGTCGAGGGCGATCCAGGGAACATCAAGGTGACACGGCCGGTCGACCTGACGCTGGCGCGAGCGCTGCTGGCGGAGCGGGAGGGAAGCTGATGCGGGTGGGAATCGGGGAGGACCTGCACCGGGTCGAGGAGGGGCGGCCGTTGGTGCTGGGCGGGCTCACAATCGAGGGGGCGGCGGGGCTGGCAGGGCACAGCGACGCGGACGTGCTCCTGCATGCGATCACGGACGCGGTGCTGGGAGCGGGGGGGAAGGGCGACCTGGGGGCGCACTTCCCCAGTTCGGACGAGCGCTGGAAGGATGCCGACAGCCGCGTGTTCCTGACCGAGGCGCTGCGAATGGCGCGGGAGGACGGGTGGGCGCTCTCGAACGTCGATGCCACCGTGCGGGCGGAGCGCCCGCGGCTGGCTCCGCATCTCGGGGCCATCCGCGAAAGCATTGCCGCGATCGCGGGCGTCGAGGCGGGGCAAGTCAACGTGAAGGCGAAGAGCGGCGAGGGGCTGGACACGGTGGGCCGAGGCGAGGCAATCGGGGCGATGGCAGTAGTGCTGCTGGAGGCGGCGCCGCGAAGCTAGTCGCGACGCCACCTCCGGCGCTTGCTAGGTGGGGTCGCCCTCGCCGGTGACGGTCGCCAGGCTGTCGTCGTCGGGAACCTGGACGGCGACGGCAGCGCCGGCTTCGCTCTCGGCGAGCATGCGCTCCAGCTCGGCTTCCTCATCGAATTCAAGGGACTCCGGCAGGTCGAGCTCGGGAACGAACTCGCGGCGGGGCACCTCGATCTCCGCGCGGGCGGGGATGAGCTTGCCGATGATGACGTTCTCCTTGAGACCGACGAGCTTGTCGATTTTGCCCTCGACGGAGGCGTTCGTGAGCACGCGGGTCGTCTCCTGGAAGGAGGCGGCAGCGAGCCACGAGTTCGTGTTGAGCGACGCCTTGGTGACGCCGAGCAGCACGGGCTGGGCGGTGGCGGGGTCGCCACCCTCGGCCACGACGCGAGCGACGACTTCCTCGAACTCGCGCCGGTCGATGAGGTCGCCGGGAAGCAGGCCGGTGTCGCCGGGGTGGTCGACGCGCACGCGGCGCAGCATCTGCCGGGTGATGACCTCGATGTGCTTGTCGTTGATGTTCACGCCCTGGGAGCGATAGACCTTCTGCACCTCATCGACCATATAGCGGCGAACGGCGTCGCGGCCCTGGATGGAGAGGATGTGCTGGGGGTTCTTCGCGCCCTCGGTGATCTGGGCGCCCGCATCGATGGCCTCGCCGGAGCTGACCAGCAGGCGAGCGGCAGCGGGGATGGCGTACTCGCGGTCCTCGCGGTCCTCGAAGACGACCTGGAGGGTCTTGCGACCCTTGGCCCGCACGATGCCGGGGATGCGGGAGAGCAGCTCGGTCGAGACCTCCTCGCTCTCCGCCGCGTCCTCGGCCTTCTTGTCTTCCTCGGGGACGGCAGCGAGGACGCTGCCGGCGACGACGTGGTCGCCATCGGCGACCTGCGCCATCGCGCCCCCGGGAATCTGGTACTCCTCGACGACGGTATCGACGTTGGAGACGCGCACGAGGCGCCGGCCGCCATCCTCGAGAACCTCCACGACGCCGTCGATCTCGCTGATGATGGCCTCGCCCTTGGGAACGCGCGCCTCGAACAGCTCCTCGACTCGGGGAAGACCGCTGGTGATATCGGTGGTGCCGGCAACGCCGCCGGTGTGGAAGGTGCGCATCGTGAGCTGGGTGCCCGGCTCGCCGATGGACTGGGCGGCGATGATACCGACCGCCGTGCGGGTGCGGACCAGCTCGCCGCGGGCGAGGTCACGGCCGTAGCAGAGCTGGCAGATGCCGCGCTCGGCTTCGCAGGACATCGGCGTGCGCACGTAGACGCGCGCCACCTCAGCCGCCTCAAGGCGGTCGGCGACGGCTTCGCTCAGTTCCTCGTTACGGTCGACGATGATCTCGCCTGTGGCCTCGTTGGCGACGGGAGCGGCGGCGTAGCGGCCAACGATGCGATCGCGGAAGTCCTCCATCGTCTCGCGCTCATCGCGCTGTTCGATCCAGAGGCCGGTCGTCGTCTCACAGTCGTTGTTGCCGATGATGACGTCCTGGGAGACGTCGATCAGGCGGCGGGTGAGGTAGCCGGAGTCGGCGGTACGGAGGGCCGTATCGGCGAGACCCTTGCGGGCGCCGTGGGTGGAGATGAAGTACTCCAGCACGGTAAGCCCCTCGCGGAAGGAAGCGCGGATGGGCTCAGCGATGATCCGGCCGTGGGGGTCGGCCATGAGGCCGCGCATACCCGCCATCTGCCGGATCTGGGTGATGTTGCCCTTGGTGCCAGAGCTGGCCATGTAGTTGAGCGAGCCGTACTCGGAGAGGTTCTCGGCGATGTCGGTCTCGATGCGGCGGGTCGTCTCGGTCCACACCTCGACGGCGCCCTGGTAGCGTTCCTCCTCGGTGATGAGCCCCATCTGGTACTGCTCTTCGAGGTCGGCGACCTCCTGGTCGGCTTCCGCGATGAGCTCCTTCTTGTGGTGGGGCACGACGATCTCGTGGATGGCGATGGTGACGCCGCTCTGGGTAGCGAAACGGAAGCCGACGTCCTTGATACGGTCGACGACCTCGGCGGTCGCATCGCTGCCGAGCTCGCGGTAGACGAGCGCAACGAGCCGCCGGAGGGCGGGCCGGTCCATGGTGTAGTTCTGGAAGGGCAGGTCCTCGGGGAGCACCTCGTTGAAGATGATGCGCCCGATGGTGGTCTCGAGGAGCCGCGGTTTGTCGAGGGCAACGGAGGGGCCGTCCGTGTCCTCGCTCTCGGTGCTGTCGGCAGCGGGGCGGTCGGTGCGCACCTTGATGGGCGCGCGCAGATCGACGGTGCCGAGGTCGTAGGCGAGCTTGGCCTCGTCGAAGGAGGAGTAGACGCCGCGGGCGGGAGCGCCGTTGGCCTCGACGAAGGCGCCACGGGCGCCCTCGCTGACCTCGGTCATGTAGTACGAGCCGAGGACCATATCGAGGGTGGGGGTGACGGTGGGGTCGCCGCTGGCGGGAGAGAGCAGGTTCTTGGTGGAAAGCAGGATCTGCTTCGCCTCGGCCACGGCCTCGCGGCTGAGGGGCACGTGGACGGCCATCTGGTCGCCGTCGAAGTCGGCGTTGAAGGCCGCGCAGACGAGCGGGTGGAGCTGGACGGCCGAGCCCTCGATGAGCACCGGCTGGAAGGCCTGGATGCCGAGCCGGTGGAGGGTGGGGGCGCGGTTGAGCAGCACCGGGCGGTCGGTGATGACCTCATCGAGCACGTCCCAGACCTCGGGGCGGGCGCGCTCGACGATGCGCTTGGCGCTCTTGATGTTGTGGGCGAGGCCCTTGGCGACGAGCGAGTGCATGACGAAGGGCTTGAACAGCTCAAGCGCCATCTTCTTGGGCAGGCCGCACTGGTGCAGCTTGAGCTCGGGGCCGACCACGATGACGGAGCGGCCCGAGTAGTCGACGCGCTTGCCAAGCAGGTTCTGGCGGAAGCGCCCCTGCTTGCCCTTGAGCATGTCGCTGAGGCTCTTGAGCTTGTGGTTGCCGCTGCCGCTGACGGCGCGGCCGCGGCGGCCGTTGTCGACGAGGCTGTCGACGGCCTCCTGCAGCATGCGCTTCTCGTTGCGGATGATGATCTCGGGCGCGCCGAGATCGAGGAGCCGCTTCAGGCGGTTGTTGCGGTTGATGACGCGGCGGTAGAGGTCGTTCAGGTCGCTGGTGGCGAAGCGGCCGCCATCGAGCTGGACCATGGGGCGCAGTTCGGGCGGAAGCACGGGCAGGACGGCGAAGATCATCCAGTCGGGCTTGTTGCCTGACTCGATGAGGTCCTCGACGACCTGGAGGCGCTTGGTAGCCTTCTTGCGGCGCTGGCCGCTGGCGGTGGCGAGCTCGCCCTTGAGCTTGGCGCGCAGGGCGTCAAGGTCGATCCGCTCGAGGACGCTGAGGACAGCCTCGGCGCCCATGGCCGCCTTAAAGACGTGCCCGAACATATCGGAGAGCTCGCGGTAGCGGGTCTCGGTAAGGAGCTCGACGCGGTCGCCACGGACCGGGTCAACGATGTCCTCAAGGTCGTTGAGGCGCTCCTGGAACTGCTCCTCGGTCTCGCGCTGGATCTCGGCGGCGCGCTCCTGGAGGGGGTTGAGCTCGTCGTAGACCGCGGCCTTGGCCTCCTCCATGGCGCTCTCGACAACGACGCGCTCGGCCTCGATGAGCTTCTTCGTCTCCTTGTCAAACTCCTTGATTTTGCGGTTGCCGGCCCGCGTGAGCTTGTTGCGGGCGGTCTTGGTCATCTTCTCGCCGGTGGCGACGATGACCTCGCCCTGGAAGACGTAGTCGCGCTCGGTGATCTGGGTCAGGATCTCCTCGGCGGCCTCGACGTTGCGGGCGGCCTCGGCCTCGATTGCGTCGCGGGTGGCGCTACGCTCGGCTTCCAGCTGCGCAATCTGCTCGTCGCGCTTCGCTTCGAGCTCCTCCTGGGCGGCCTCGAGCTGCAGCTCGAGGCGCTCACGCTCGGGATTGACTTCGGCGAGGCGTTCGTCGATGGCGCGAGCGAGTTCTTTCTGAAGGTTCTCGATCTCGAAATCGCGCGCCGTCTCGTCGACCTCGGTGATGAGGTACTGGGCGAAGTAGAGGACGCGCTCGAGGTTGCGGGGGGAGATGTCGAGCAGGAGCCCAAGCTTCGAGGGCGTGCCCTTGACGAACCAGATGTGGCTGACGGGGCTGGCCAGCTCGACGTGGCCCATGCGCTCACGGCGCACCTTGGCGCGCGCGACCTCAACGCCGCACTTGTCGCAGATGATGCCCTTGTAGCGGACGCGCTTGTACTTGCCGCAGTAGCACTCGAAGTCCTTGGTGGGACCGAAGATCTTCTCGCAGAAGAGGCCGTCCTTCTCCGGCTTCAGGGTGCGGTAGTTGATGGTCTCCGGCTTGGTGACCTCACCGTAGGACCAGGAGCGAATCTGGGAGGGGCTGGCGAGCCCGATGCGGACCTGGTTGAAGTCATTGACTTCGAGCATTGAAGAGATCCTCCGATTCGAATCCGGAAAGGTTGATGCCGAGCTCGGGCAGCTCTCCGGCTGTCTCCTCCGTGAAGGAGACGCTGCCCGAATCGTTTGACACGTCGATGGAAAGGCCGAGGCTCTGGAGCTCCTTGACAAGCACCTTGAAGGACTCGGGCACGCCCGGTTCGAGCACGTCTTCGCCCTTGACGATGGCCTCGTAGGTCTTGACCCGTCCGACGACGTCGTCGGACTTGACGGTGAGGAGCTCCTGGAGGATATGGGCTGCGCCGTAAGCTTCGAGCGCCCAGACCTCCATCTCGCCGAAGCGCTGGCCGCCGAACTGCGCCTTGCCGCCCAGCGGCTGCTGGGTGATGAGCGAGTAGGGGCCGGTGCTGCGGGCGTGGATCTTGTCTTCCACGAGGTGGATGAGCTTGAGCATGTAGATGTAGCCGACGGTGACGGGCTGGTCGAAGGGCTCGCCCGTGCGGCCGTCGTAGAGCGTGGTCTTGCCGAAGAGGGGCGGCACAGCCCCGGTCTCGGCGAAGATGCGCTGCGTTTCCTCCTCGAGGTCCTCGATGGGAGCGGACTTCTTCGGCTTCGCGCCGGCCTGCTTGAGCCAGATCTCGAGGCAGGCGCGCTTGGCGGCGCCCTTCTCGGACTGCTCGAAGATGGCGCCGGGGTCGTACCCGTGCTCGCGCAGCCACTCGGCGGCGACGGCCTCGTCGAAGCCGTAGTCGCGCGGGTCTATGTAGTAGACGGCGCCGCTCTCGGCGGCTATCCAGGCGCGCGCCAGGGAGTCGTCGAGGTCGCCATCGTCGGCGCCATCGAAGACTGGCGTGCTGGCACGGAAGCCGAGGGCCTTGGCGGCCCAGCCGAGGTGCGTCTCAAGCACCTGGCCGATGTTCATGCGGCTGGGAACGCCGATAGGGTTGAGGATGATGTCGACGGGGGTGCCGTCGGGGAGGTAGGGCAGGTCCTCGCGGGGGAGGATGCGGCTGATGACGCCCTTGTTGCCGTGGCGCCCGGCCATCTTGTCGCCCTCGGCGATCTTGCGGCGCTGGGCGGTGCTGACGCGGACGAGCTTGTTGACCCCGGCGGGCAGTCCCTCGTGGTCCTCGCGGCTGAAGACGCGGACATCGATGACCTTGCCGCGCTCGCCATGGGGGAGGCGCAGGCTGGTGTCCTTCACCTCGCGAGCCTTCTCGCCAAAGATGGCGCGCAGGAGCTTCTCCTCGGCGGTCAGCTCGGTCTCGCCCTTGGGCGTGATCTTGCCGACGAGGATGTCGCCCTCGCGGACCTCGGCGCCGATGCGAATGATGCCTTCCTCATCGAGGTTGGCAAGCGCTTCCTCGCCGACGTTGGGGATGTCGCGCGTGATCTCCTCGGCGCCGAGCTTGGTATCGCGGGCCTCGATCTCGTGCTTCTCGATGTGGATGGAGGTGAACTTGTCCTCACGGACGAGGTTCTCGCTGATGATGATGGCGTCCTCGAAGTTGTAGCCCTCCCAGCTCATGAAGGCGCAGAGCACATTCTGGCCGAGAGCGAGCTCGCCGCCCTGGGTGCTGGAGCTATCGACGAGGGGCTGGCCGGCGCGAACGCGCTCGCCGCGGAAGACGAGCGGGCGCTGGTTGAGACAGGTGCCCTGGTTGGAGCGCTGGAACTTGATCATGGGGATGCGCTGGGTGCCCAGGCTCTTGTCGTCGTAGCGAATGATGATCTGGGTACCCGAGGCTTCCACGACCTCGCCATCGGCGAGGGCCACAAGGACGTGGCCGCTGTCGATGGCGGTGCGCCCCTCCATGCCCGTGCCCACGAGGGGCGCCTCCGGGCGGACGAGGGGAACGGCCTGGCGCTGCATGTTCGAGCCCATGAGGGCGCGGTTGGCGTCGTCGTGCTCAAGGAAGGGGATGAGCGAGGCGGCGACGGAAACCATCTGCTTGGGAGAGACATCGAGGAAGTCGATCTGGTGCGGGGCGACGAGCTTGAACTCCTCGTTGACACGCACCTCGACGCGCTCGTCGAGCACGCGGCCGTCCTCGCCGACGCGGGTGTTGGCCTGGCCAACGACGTAGCGGTCCTCTTCGTCGGCGGTGAGGTAGGTGACCTCGTTGGCGACGATAGCACTGATGGGGACGCGCAGGCCCGCCTTCTTCAGTTTGGTGGCAGCGGCCTTGTCGACGACGGTACCAGCGGCGACGACGACGTTGCCGTCGGCGTCGATCACGTCCTCGCGGACTTCCTGGCCGGGGAGCCTGGGGTCGTCGGAGGCCATCTCGCTGGTGACGCGGCGGTAGGGCGTCTCGATGAAGCCGAAGGCGTTGAGGCGGCCGTAGGTCGCGAGCGACCCGATGAGGCCGATGTTGGGACCTTCCGGCGTCTCGATGGGGCAGATGCGGCCGTAGTGGCTGTGGTGCACGTCGCGCACATCGAAGCCGGCGCGGTCGCGGGAGAGGCCGCCGGGGCCGAGGGCGCTGAGGCGGCGCTTGTGGGTGAGCTCGGCCAGCGGGTTGGTCTGGTCCATGAACTGGGAGAGCTGGCTGCCGCCGAAGAACTCCTTCATGGCCGCGACAACGGGGCGGATGTTGATAAGGGCGCTGGGCGTCGCCTCGGCCGGATCGGTGATGGTCATGCGCTCACGCACGACACGCTCCATGCGCACGAGCCCGATGCGGAACTGCTGCTGGATGAGCTCGCCGACGGCGCGCACACGGCGGTTGCCGAGGTGGTCGATGTCGTCGGTGCCGCTGCGGTTGAGATTGACGTTGATCAGCTCGCGGGTGAGCTCGATCAGGTCGTAGGGGCGCAGCCAGCGCTGCTCGACGTCCGCAGGGAGGGCGAGGCGCTTGTTCAGCTTGTGCCGGCCCACGCGGCCGAGGTCGTAGCGCCGGGGGTTGAAGAAGAGCTGGTTGACGAGCGCGCGGGCGTTCTCGTGGGTGGGAGGATCGCCCGGGCGGATCTTGCGGTAGAGCTCGAGGAGGGCCTCGTGCTTGTTCACGCAGGGGTCATTGTTGCGACCGCCCTCGCGGCGGCCGAGAGTGGCGGTGAGGTAGGAGAGGTCGCCCTCGATGTCGACTTCCTTGAAGAAGGCGAGGACGCGGTCATCGGTGCCGAGCACCTTCTCGCACTCGCGGCGGGCAGCATCGCGGGCCTTCTCGGCGGCGGCGGTGCCTTCCTCGTCGAGGCGCTTCTGGGCGGCGAAGTACTTGGCGAACGCGGGGTTGTCGTGGTCGCCGGGGAGGAGGCCAGGCTCATCGATGGTGCGGATGAGCACGGAGACGGGCAGCTTGCGCTTGCGGTCGATCTTGACGCTGAGGATGCGCTTGGCGGAGGTCTCGAACTCAAGCCAGGCGCCGCGGCTGGGGATGAGCTTGGCGTTGGCCATGCGCTGGCCGCTCTGGGCATCGGTCTCGACGGTGTAGTAGACGCCGGGGGAGCGCACGAGCTGGCTGACAACGACGCGCTCGGCGCCGTTGATGATGAAGGTGCCGCGGTCGGTCATCAGGGGGAAGTCGCCGAAAAAGAGGCGCTGCTCCTTGATCTCGCCCGAGTCCTTGATACGCAGCTCGACATCGACGAAGAGGGGCGCGGAGAAGGTCATGTCGCGTTCGCGGCACTCCTCCTGGTTGTGCTTGGGCTCGCGGAACTCGTACTCGCCAAAGATGAGGTCCATCTTGGTGCTGGTGAAGTCCTGGATCGGCGAGAGCTCATCGAGCAGCTCGCGGAGGCCCTCACGCTTAAACCAGTCGAAGGAATCGAGCTGGAGCTTGATGAGGCTGGGTATCTCAAGCACGTTGGAGATGGTGCTGAACGACTGGACGGCGAGGGGGGCGCGCTCGCCCTCCCGCGTCCCATTAAGTGTCGCGGTCATGTACTGGCGACTCCTTCAGTCCATGGGTTCTGAATGGCACAGTTCGACAAGGTCACGGTTCGGGGGTTCTGCGCGATGGCACAGCACGCCAGATTGAGAGTACGCAAAAGGGCACCCGCTGTCAACAGGTCGAGGCCCGAAAACCTCGAATTTTCGGGCCTCGCTGAGCGGCGGCGTTAGCCGACGGCCGCGGGCGAGGGGACGGGCTTGATGGTGAGCCCGTCTCCATCGGGATCGCGGTCGATCAGGAGGCGGTCGCCGGTGCCGAACTCGCCGCCCAGAAGCATCTCGCTGATCTTGTCCTCGATGTTGTCCTGGATGACGCGGCGGAGCGGGCGGGCGCCGAACACCTGGTCGTAACCCTTCTCGCCGAGCCAGTCCTTGGCCGCCTCGGTCACGTCGAAGGTGACCGCACGCAGAGCCAGGCGTCGCTCGACCTGCATCAGCTCGAGGTCGACGATCTGGCGGATCTGCTCGGGCGTGAGGGCATGGAACACGACGGTGCTGTCCACACGATTCAGGAACTCCGGCTTGAAGACGTTCTTGAGCTCGCTGAGCACCTTGTCCTTCATGCGCTTGTAGCGGTCCTCGTGGGTCTGGACCTCGTCGTGCGCGATGCTGAAACCGAGGTTGGAGTCGCGCTTGATGAGGTCGGAGCCAACGTTCGAGGTCATGATGATGATGGTGTTGCGGAAGTCGACCTTGCGCCCCTTGGCATCGGCGAGGCGACCCTCGTCGAAGATCTGGAGGAGCAGGTTGAAGACATCGGGGTGCGCCTTCTCGATCTCATCGAGCAGGATGAGGCAGTAGGGCCTGCGGCGCACGGTATCGGTGAGCTGCCCGCCGTCGTCGTAGCCAACGTAGCCGGGAGGAGCCCCGATGAGGCGGGCGACGGTGTGCCGCTCGCTGAACTCGCTCATGTCGAGCCGGATCATGTTGTCCTGGGAGTCGAACATGAACTCGGCGAGCTGCTGGGCGAGGTAGGTCTTGCCAACGCCGGTAGGTCCGAGGAAGAGGAAGACGCCGATGGGGCGGCGCGGATCCTTGAGCCCGGCGCGGGCACGGCGCACGGAGCGGGCGATGGACTCGATTGCCTCGTCCTGGCCGATGACCTTGGTGCGGAGGGCGCCTTCCATCTTGAGCAGGCGGGCACTCTCCTCGCTCGCGATCTGGGCGGCGGGAATGCCGGTCCACATGGCGACGACCTCGGCGATGTCCTCTTCGCTGACGAGTGGGGTGGCGACGCCGCCGGCGCCCTCACTCCACTCGCCCATCTCATTGATCTTGATCCGGAGCTTCTGCTCACGATCGGTGAGCTCGGAGGCGTACTCGAGCTGCTGGGCCTCGGTGGCCTGATCGCGCTCCTTGCGGAGGCTCTCAAGCCCCTTCAGTGCCTCCTGCGTGGAGGGGGGGGTAGCAGCGCGGCGGATGCGCACGCGGCTGGAGGCCTCGTCGATGAGGTCGATGGCCTTGTCGGGCAGGAAGCGCTCGGTCACGTAGCGATCGGATATGCGGGCGGCCGCGGCAAGCGCGTCGTCGCTGATCTTGAGGTTGTGGTGATCCTCGTAGCGCACGCGAATTCCACGGAGGATCTCGACCGTCTCTTCGACCGTCGGCTCATCGACCACGATCGGCTGGAAGCGGCGCTCAAGGGCGGCATCGCGCTCGATGTGCTTGCGGTACTCGTCGAGGGTGGTGGCGCCGATGCACTGGAGCTCGCCCCGGGCAAGGGCGGGCTTGAGGATGTTGGCGGCATCGACGGCGCCCTCGGCGGCGCCGGCGCCGACGAGCATGTGGAGCTCGTCGACGAAGAGGATGCAGTTGCCGGCGGTCTTGATCTCCTCGATGACCTTCTTGAGGCGCTCCTCGAACTCTCCGCGGTACTTGGTGCCAGCCACGAGCGAGCCGATGTCGAGGGTCAGGAGGCGCCTCTCGGCGAGGGTCTCTGGAACGTCGCCGCTGCTGATGCGCTGGGCGAGGAGCTCGGCGATGGCGGTCTTGCCGACGCCGGGCTCACCGATGAGCACGGGGTTGTTCTTGGTGCGGCGGGAGAGGATCTGGACGACGCGCTCAAGCTCGGTGGAGCGCCCGATGACGGGGTCAAGCTGGCCGGAGCGGGCGGCTGCGGTGAGCTCGATGCCGAGCTGGTCGACGGTGGGGGTGCGGCTGGCCTGGCGGGTTCCGCCGGCAGCCGTGCCAGCAGCCTGGGGGGAGGACTGGCTGAGGATGCGGGTAGTTTCGGCGCGGACACGCTCGATGTTGACGCCGAGGCTCTCGAGGACGCCTGCGGCGATGCCTTCGCCCTCGCGCACGAGGCCGAGAAGCAGGTGCTCGGTGCCGATGTAGCTGTGACCGAGGCGGCGGGCCTCGTCGACGGCGAGCTCGATCACCTTCTTGGCGCGGGGGGTGAGGCCGATCTCGCCGAGCACGGTGCGATCGCCGCGGCCGATGATGAACTCGACGGCGGAGCGGACCTTGTTCAGCTCGACGCCGAGGTTGGAGAGGACCTTGGCGGCAACGCCGTCGCCCTCGCGCACGAGGCCGAGGAGGATGTGCTCGGTGCCGATGTAGTTGTGGTTGAAGCGGTGGGCCTCTTCCTGGGCGAGGGTGAGCACACGCCGGGCGCGTTCCGTGAATTTATCGAATCGGTCGGCCATAGCGTTCCCTCCTGGCTAGTCCCCGGCCCTGGTGGCAGTGCCACCCTCGCCGGATGCCGTAACTGCTTCCGCGGGAGCTTCCGCCTCCGCGGGGCTCTCGTTTACCGCTTCCCCGGTCTGATCCTCGCCTGCCCCGGAGGCAGCGTCCTCGCTCGTGGCGGGAGCTTCCTCCACGCTCGCCGCAGGGGCAGCTTCCTCGCTGGCGGCGAGTGCTTCCTCGCTGGCGGCAGGCGCCTCTTCAACACTGGCGGCGGGTGTTTCCTCGACTGCGGCAGGCGCCTCTTCAACGCTGGCGGCGGGGGCGGCTTCCTCGCTGGGGGCCGTTGCTTCCCCGGAAGCGGCGGGGGCATCCTCGGCGACGACGGCGGCGGTCTCCTCACCGTCGGCAGGAGTGACCTCCGCGTCTCCGTCAAGGGTCAGGGCGTGGCCGGACTCGGCGTTTTCGAGCGCCTGGGCGAAGGCGTGGGCGAATGCCGAAACGGGCTCGGGATCGTTGGCAACCGCCTGCTCGACGGTCTCCTGCGCTGTGCGCGGACGGGCGGGCGACTGGGAGGAGTCGCGCTTGTCCAACCCGAACTCCTCGCGGACATCGTCAGGCCAATCGATAACGGAGCCGTTGCGGTCGAAGCCGAAGCCCATCGCTTCGGCGTCGTTGCGCGCCTGCCGGAGGCTGAGTCCGAGGCGGTGGCGGTCTTTCTCGATACGCACGAGCTTGACCGGCACGACGTTGCCTTCTTCAAGCACCTCGCGGGGGTGCTGGATGCGGCGGTTCGTAATCTCGGAGATGTGGATGAGGCCCTCGATTGGTCCGTCGAGGCGGACGAAGGCGCCGAAGGGCATGAGCTTCGTCACCCTGCCGATTAGCACCTGGCCGATGACGAAGCGGTCGACGGCGCTGTCCCACTCCTCGGGGTGGGCGCGCTTGAGGGAGAGCGAGATCTTGCGGGCCTCGCGGTCCACGCGGAGGACGTAGGCCTTGACCTCGTCCCCGACCTTGAACAGGTCCTTGGCCTTCTTGCCGCGCTCCCAGGTGAGCTCGGTGAGGTGCGCGAGGCCATCGGCGCCGCCGAGGTCGACGAAGACACCGAAATCGGTGATGGAGGAGATGCGGCCCTCGCGGATCTCGCCTTCCTGCAGCTCCTGGATGATCCGCTCCTTCTGCTCGCGCCGCCACTCGGTCATGGCGGCGCGCTCGGAGAGGATGGCGCGGTTCTTGCGGCGGTTGAGCTCGATGACCTTGAGGCGCACTTCCTTGCCAACGAGGGTGGCGAGGGCGCTGGCGGCATCGGGGTTGTCGCGCCGGATGCTGTCGATCTGGGAGAGGGGGATGAAGGCGTTGACGCCCTCGACGTTGGCGAGCACGCCGCCGCGGTTATGGCCAACGATCTCGGCGGAGAATATCTCGCCGGACTCGAGGCGGCCAGCCAGGATCTCCCAGCCTTCCTCGCCGCGGGCGCGGTCGAGGGAGACGATCCCGTGGCCCTCGGAGCTCATGGGCTGGAGGACCATGACGCGGACGGTATCGCCGGCCTTCAGGCGGCTCTGGCCTTCGACGCCCATGGAGAGCATCTCGCTCTGCGGGATGACGGCCTCCGTCTTGGTGCCGACATCGACGATGACACCGTCGGGCGAGGCGCCCATGACGACGCCGCTGATGATCTCGCCGCGGCGGAGGCTGCCCGGCTGGGCAGCTTCCGTTTCGAGAAGGGCGGCCATGTCCATCTCGGCGCTCGGCTCAGGTCGGGGGGCTTCGGCGGGCGCCGCCGGGGCGGGTTCAGCCATTGCTGCGGGGGGCTCGGGGGTAGCTTCAGGGGTGGCTGGGGGATCGGCGACGACCGCAGGGGCGGGACAGTCGCCGGTGGTGGCCTCGGGGGCCTGTTCGTCGGTGGACACGTGTGGGCTCCGTTTGACCGCGTTGCCCGTCTGATGATGAGGCGAGAGGACGGCCGCTGATGTGGTCTCGATTGTAGCAGCGCCTCGATCTTGGTGCGAAACGCAGATGCTTGACGAAGCCACACAGGGGCAAGCGCGTCAGGGGGATTTGGAGACCCGGCGGCGGCCTATTTTCCCATCCAGTTACCCGGGCAGTATCGTCGGCGCTGAGGCGTTTCACTTCCGTGTTCGGGATGGGAACGGGTGGGGCCACCTCGCTCTAGCCACCAGAGCGTTCAGTATCGAGGGGGAGGCGGGGAGGCGCAAGCGCAACCTAGATGTCGATGGCGACGCCGAGGGCCGTGCCGATGCCATACGTAACTCCGGCAGCGGCGAGACCGAGGGCGAGCTGTCTTCCGCCCGAGTAGAGGGCGGAGCGGCCGGTCCAGAGAGTGACGGCAGCGCCGAGGACAAAGAGTCCGATTGCACCGAGTCCGAGGCTGAGACCGATCGCGAGGCCGCCATCGGCGAAGAACCAGGGGAGGGCGGGCAGCAGCGCCCCAACGGCGAACAGCAGGAACGAGGTGATGGCGGCGACTGAGGGGCTCCCGGCGCTCTCCTCGGACATACCAAGCTCCTCGCGTACGAGGGTGTCGAGGGCCGTCTCGCGGTTCTCGAAGACCCGGTCGGCAGTGATGCGGGCGGCCTCTTCGGAGAGGCCCTTGGCCTGGTAGATGAGGACGAGCTCGGCGTGCTCCTCCTCGGGGTTCATCTCGAGCTCCTCGCGCTCGATCTCAACCTGCCGGTCGAAGGCCTCGCGGCTGCTGCGGACGCTGATCCACTCGCCCAGGGCCATGCTGATGGCGCCGGCGAGGAGCCCCGCGATTCCGGCCAGGGCGACGACCTCGCGGCCGGGGTCTGCGCCGGCGAAGCCCATGACGAGGCTCAGGTTCGAGACAAGGCCATCGTTGGCGCCAAGGACGGCGGCGCGGAGGGCGTTCCCGGAGGCGCTGCGGTGCCGGCCCTCAAGACGGGCGACATCGACGCCCTCTCCGGGCTGGCGGCCGAGCTCCTGGAAGAGGCGGGCGTGGGAGCGTTCGGAGCCGGGAAGGCCCTCGGCAATGGCCTCGGGCTGGTCGTCGTACATGGTGACGGCGTTCAGCTCCATGCGCTCGACCATGGGGGTGACGAAGCCGGTCCCGAAACGCCGCGCGAGCCAGCCGAGGACGCGCACCTGCATGCCGGGCCGGAAGCTGGGGATGTCGGCGCCAGCCTCGCGCAGCTTCTCCTCCCAGAGGTCGATGTGGCGCTTCTCGCTCTCGGCGAGGCGTTCGAACACCTTCTTCAGGTTGGGGTCATCCTCGGCATCCGCGAGAAGCAGGTAGAGCCCCTGGCCATCGACCTCCTCCTGGAGGTTGTTGCGATAGCGGCGGACGTCGTCAGCGGTGGGGGGTGGGGAGGGCTCCGGTGTCACGGGTTCAGTGTAGGGGGAGGGGGAGGCGCGGGGCGAGGCGGCAGGGCGGGGACGGCTTCGATGGCGTTTACCCAGTCGGGGGGAAGGCCGTGCTCGCGCGCGCCCTCGAGCAGGATTGCCTGGTAGCCGTCGGTTGTGGGGCCTTCCTCGCCGGGATTGCAGATGACGTAGGCGAAGGCCTCGACCGACTCGCCTTGCTCGGATTCAACCCGCATGTTCTCGCGGCGGTACTGGCCGCGGGCGACGCCCTCGTAGCGGTCGAGGGATTCGGCGTGCTCCTCGGTGACGGTCCAGAGGACGCCCCAGACATCGGAGCCGGGGGCGGGAAGGACATCGGCAACGAGGCCGCCGCGGCGCTTGCTCCAGGCGTCGAAGGCGAGGCGGTAGCCGGGAAGGCGGGCGACCCCGAGACACACGGCTCCGGGACAGCGGTCGGCCATCTGGGAAGAGGCCATGTTGGAGCCGTAGGCGAAGTAGGGAGAGAGGGCCACGGTCAGACGCCGGAGACAGTCATCTCGCCGATGCGGACGGTGGGGGCGGCGGTGGAGCCGAACCAGGTGAGGTCGCTGCCGACGGCGTCAACGGCGGCGAGCATGGAGGCTGCATCCCCGGAGATGTTGGCCTCGGCGACGGGGTAGGCGATGGCGCCGTTCTCGATCCAGAAGCCGTTGGCGCCGCGGGAGTAGTCGCCGGTGGTGGGGTTGAAGCCAAAGCCCATAAGGGCGGTCACGAGGAGGCCCTCCTGCGTGTCCGCGACGATGTCCTCGGCGGCCGTATCGCCGGGCTGGAAGATGAGGTTGGCGGGGCCGGGCTCGGGGAGAGAGGCGACGCCTCGCTGGGCGCTGCCCGTGGTGCGGGCATCCATGCGGCGGGCGGTGTAGCAGTCGAAGAGGAAACCCTCGAAGCGGCCTTCCTCGAAGAGGACGTTACGGCGGGCGGACACGCCTTCACCATCGAAGGGGCGGGAGCCGGCGCGGGTGGGCTGGGTGGGGTCGTCGATGATGGTGACGAGGGGGGAGCCGACGGCCTCGCCGGTCCGCCCCGCGAGGAAGGTCGCGCCGCGGTAGAGGGCGCCGCCGGTGGCGCAGCCGGCAACGTCGCCGGCGAGGCGGGCGGCCATCATCGGCTCAAGGATGACTGGAACGCGCTTCGTCTCGGTCTTGCGCGCGCCGAGTTGGTCGACGGCACGCTGGGCGGCGATGCGGCCGAGCGTCTCTGGGTCCAGGAGGCTGCGCAGGTTGCGTTCGGCGCTGAACCACCAGGCGTTGCGCTTCTTGCCGTCCTCATCGTCGGCGAGTGCCTCGGTGGAGAGCGAAATGGAGGTGGCGGGGTAGCCGGCGGCGAACCCGCGCGAGTTGGCAAGGGCGACCTCGCCGGTGCGGGTGGAGAGGCTGGCCCCTTCCGAGTTGGTGATGCGTGAATCGAAGCCGAGGGCAGCGGCCTCGCAGGAACGAGCCATGTCGATGCGTTCGTCGAGGGGGAGACTCTCGATGCGCTCGTCGTAGAGCTGGAGCGAGTCCGCGCCACCCGGGGCGAGCAGCTCGGGCTCGGGGAGGCCGGCGTACTGGTCGGGGGCGGAGATGCGGGCAAGCTCGACGGTCTCGGCGACGAACTGCTCGAAGGCGGCGGGCGTGAAGTCGGAGGTCGAGCAGACGGCGGTGCGTCCTCCGGTGATGACGCGCAGGCCGAGGGAGTGGGAGCTGGCCTCGATCAGCTTCTCGATGTCGCCCAGGCGGATGGAAACCGTGGACTCGGTGTGGGCCGTGGCGAAGGCATCGCACTGCTCGGCGCCACGTGCGGAGGCGAGCTCGACGGCGCGGGTCGCGAGTTCGAGGGGGGTCGCCTCAGCCAAGCTGCGTGCCTCCCACGGTCATGGCGGAGACGAGGACGGTGGGGAGGCCAACCCCGACCGGCACGGACTGGCCCTCCTTGCCGCAGGTCCAGCGGCCGTCGGAGAGGGCGTAGTCGTTGGCGACCATGCTCACGCGGGAGAGGGCCTCGGGGCCGTTTCCGATGAGGTTGGTGGTGCGCAGCGGCCTGGTGATCTGGCCCTTCTCGATGAGGTACGCCTCGGTGGTGGAAAAGACGAAGTCGCCGTTGGAGATGTTGACCTGGCCGCCGGAGAAGGCGACGCAGTAGATGCCGCTTTCGACGCTGCCGATGACCTCGTCGGGGGTGGAGGGGCCGGGCAGCATGTAGGTGTTCGTCATGCGCGGCATGATCGGGTGCTTGAAGGACTGGCGGCGGCCGGACCCGGTGGGTTCGGCGCCGAAGTGGCGGGCGCTGATCTCGTCGTGGAGGTAGCCGCGGAGGATGCCGCCCTCGATCAGGGTGTTCCGCTTCGTGGGGTTGCCCTCGTCGTCGACATTGATGGAGCCGCGGGACTGTTCGATGGTGGCGTCGTCGATCACGGTGACGAGTTCGCTGGCAACAGAGTGGCCGATGCGATCGGTGTAGTTGCTGGTGCCCTTGCGGTTGAAGTCGGCCTCGAGGCCGTGGCCGATGGCCTCGTGCAGGAGGATGCCGCTGTCGCCAGCGGCGAGGACAACCGGCACTTCGCCCGCGGGGGCGTCTACGGCATCCTGCAGGAGCACGGCCTGGCGGGCAGCCTCGCGGGCAGTGTCCTCGGGGGTGACTCGGTCGAAGTACTCGACGCCGAGGCGGCCGCCCCCGCCGGTACGGGCAGTCTGGCGATTCTCGCCGCGCTCGGAGAGGGCCATCACGTTGAAGCGCATGAGGGGCTGCACGTCGCCGATGATCTGACCGTCGCTGCGAGCCACGAGGACGACCTTGCGCTCGTCGCCGATGCTGGCGTCGACGCGGGCGATGCTGGGGTCGTAGGCGCGAGCGGCGCGGTCGGCGCGCTCAAGCAGGGCGACCTTGGCGGCGGCGGGCTCATCACTGAGGAGGGCGTCCTCGCCGTAGTAGCTCTCGGCAGCGCCGACGGGGGTGGTGTCGATGGCAGCGGGGAGGTCACTGCCCTCGCCGATGCGGGCGGCCGTGCCTGCCGCGAGGCGCATGGCCTCGGGATCGAGGGACTCGGTGTAGGCGTAGCCGATGCTGTCGCCCTTCACCACGCGGATGCCGACGCCCTGCTCGACGCTGCGGGCGGCGGACTTGATCTGCTGGTCCTCGAGGCTGATGGCGCCGTTGGTGCGGTGCTCGAAGAAGAGCTCCGCGAAATCGCCGCCCTGGGCGAGGGCGTCGGAGAGGATGGAGGCGATGCGGGCGGAATCGATGCCGTAGCGCTCGGCGAAGAATTCCCGGGCTTCCTGGGAGGGATCGGACATGGCGGCAATAGTAGCGCACGCCCCGCAGCAGGCGCGAAACGCGATCACGAAAGGGTGGCGGCGATTCCGGTACCCTTCCGAGGCATGGAGGGGCTGGAAACCTTCCTCGAGCCCGGGAGGCGGGCGCTGGCGCCGGATGGCACGCTCCTTCCACGGGGCGAGCAGCACGACGGACTGCTGGGTGGGACGCTGCTGGTGGTGGATCTGGAGATGAGCGGTCCGCACCCGCGCGAACACGAGGTGATCGACATCGGCGGTGTGCTCGCCGACGTGGGCGCGGGGTTCCCGGAGCAGGGATCGTGGGGGTCACGGGTGCGGCCGCTACACATCGGCACGGCGCAGACGGGAGCGTTGAAGGTAGCAGGCTACTCGGCGCGTACGTGGCGGGATGCGGCGCCCCTGGAGGAAGCGTTCGCCCGCGTGGTGGAGTTGGGACGGGGAGCGACGATCGCGGGCTGGGGGATCACGAGCGACATGGCGTTCCTGGCCGAGAGCGCGCGACGGACGGGGACGCCGTGGCCATTCGCGGACGTGGCCATCGACGTGCAACTCATCGCGAGGAAGCTGCTGGGGAGGCACGAGGTGGACCGCTTCAACCTGGGGCACGTGGCCGACCGGCTCGGAATCGGACGGCTGGGGGAGCACACGGCGCTGGCGGACGCCTACGCCACCTACGACGTGCTGGTGAAGCTGGCGGAGCGCGCCGGACTGGGCGGCAGCGGCGGCGGTCCTTGACATTGCCCACTTTGACGCTAACGATCGGGGCGACGTTCTCGGGGCGAGGTGAAAATCCTCACCGGCGGTGAAAGCCCGCGACTCCGCTTCGGCGGATTGACCCGGTGGAAATCCGGGGCCGACGGTCAAAGTCCGGATGGGAGAGAACGAACGAGCGGTCGCCTCAGGCGGCAAACCGCTGGTATTTGTCTTTCCCGTCATCCCCGGCGCGCAAACGTTGCATGCGCGAGGCGGGAAAATGTTCACCGGCATCATTGAAGAGCTCGGCACGGTCCTCGAAAGCGGCGAAGGGCGGCTGCTCATCCGCGCACCCCTGGTCGTGGGCGATTCCGCCCTCGGGGATTCCATCGCCATCAACGGCGTCGATCTAACCGTGGCGGAGATGGAGGACGACACCTTCTTCGCGAATGTGATGCCCGAGACCTACCGGCGCTCGGCGCTCCGCGACCTCCGCCCTGGCGACCGCGTCAACCTCGAACGGAGCGTGCGTCCGGACGACCGGCTGAGCGGGCACATCGTGCGGGGCGTGACCGAGGGGGTGGGAGAGATCACCGGAATCGCCCCAGAAGGGGAGGCGCTCATCGTGCGCGTCGCTGCACCCCCGGAGTTGCTGCGCTACACGGTGGTGAAGGGGCCGGTCTGCATCGACGGCGTGAGCCTCACGATCACCGGGAAGGACGAGTCGGCTCTGTTCGTCTCGCTGGTGCAGTACACGCAGGAGCACACGAACCTCGTGAACCGCGGGGTCGGGGCGAAGGTGAACCTGGAGACGGACATCCTCGCGCGCTACGTCGAGCAGTTCGTGGCGGAACGCGAGGCAGCAGGTGAGCGGGCATGACGGAAGTACGGGATCCGGTTTCGATAAGCGTCGAAGAGGCGATCGAGGAGTACCGCCAAGGCAAGTTCGTCATCATCGCCGACGACGAGGACCGCGAGAACGAGGGCGACCTGACAATCGCGGCCGAGTGCGTGACGCCGGAGACGATTAATTTCATGGCGAGGTACGCGCGGGGGCTGATCTGCATCGCGCTGGCGGCGGACCGCGTGGACGAGCTGCGGCTGCCGATGATGGTGGAGGAGCACACGAACGACTCGCCCTTCGGCACGCCCTTCACGGTCTCGGTGGAGGCGCGCACGGGGGTCTCGACGGGGATCAGCGCGGCGGACCGGGCACGGACCGTGCAGGTTCTGCTCGACCCGGAAACGCGTCCCGAGGACCTGGTGCGACCGGGCCACATGTTCCCGCTGCGGGCGCACGAGGGGGGCGTGCTCGTGCGAGCCGGACAGACCGAGGCGAGCGTTGACCTCTGCCAGCTGGCGGGAATGCGGCCGGCGGCGGTGATCTGCGAAATCATGAAGGGTGACGGCGAGATGGCGCGGATGCCGGAGCTGAAGCGCTTCGCCCGGCGCCACGGTCTCAAGATCCTGACGACGAACGACATCATCAAGTACCGGCTGAAGACGGAACGGCTCGTGCGGCGCGTGGCGGAGACGCATCTGCCCACGCCGATGGGGGAGATGTCGATCGTGGCCTACCAGGCGAAGTACGCGAGCGAGGAGGAGGTGGCGGTCGTCAAGGGCGAGATCAACCCGGACGAGCCCGTGCTCGTGCGGGTGCACGACCAGTGTTTCACCGGCGACGTGCTGCACTCGATGCGCTGCGACTGCGGCGAGCAGAAGGATCTGGCGCTGAAGCTGATCGGCGAGCAGGGGGGTGTGTTCCTCTACCTGCGGCAGGAGGGGCGGGGCATCGGGCTGCACAACAAGCTGCGCGCCTACCGCCTGCAGGACGACGGGCTCGACACGGTCGACGCGAACCTGGCGCTGGGGTTCCCGGCGGACGGGCGCGACTACGGGATCGCGATGCAGATACTGCTCGACCTTGGAGTGCGCAAGCTGCGCCTCCTGACGAACAACCCGGACAAGCTGGCGGGGCTTGAGGGGTACGGCCTCGAGATCGTGGAGCGCGTGCCGCTTGAGATCGCCCCAAACAAGTTCAACATCGACTACCTGGAGACGAAGCGGCGGCGGATGGGGCACCTGCTCGAGCAACTCGACGGCGAGCCGGAGGAGCAGGGGTGAAGGAGATCGGAGCCGACAGCGACGGCGAGGGCTTGCGCGTCTGCATCGTGGTAGCGCAGTGGAATGCGTTCGTGACCCACAAGCTGCTCGACGGCGCGAAGTCGGGGCTGGGGGAGCGCGGGGTGGGGGCAGACGACATCACGGTGGCGTGGGTGCCGGGCTCGTTCGAGGTGCCGGCGGCGACACGCTGGGCGGCGGAGTCGGGGCGGTTCGATGCGGTCATCGCGATCGGCGCCGTGATCAAGGGCGAAACGGACCACTACGAGCACATCGCCGGGCAGGCGGCGGCGGGGATCATGGAGACGGCGCAGGAGACGGGCGTGCCGGTCGCCTTCGGCGTGCTGACCTGCGACACCCCGGAGCAGGCCCTCGATCGCGCGGGCGGAGGGCAGGGGAACAAGGGCGATGAGGCGGCCGAGGCGGCGATTCAGATGGCGCGTCTGCGAGCGCAGCTGGCCTAGCGCGGGGCGAGGTAGATCTCAGCGGCCCAGCCGTTGACCTCGGGAGCGGCAATCAGCCACCAGTTGAGGTTGCCCTGCTCCACAGGACCCTCCAGAACGGTCACGTTCGTGCCATCGGCGAGGCAATCGAGGATCTGGGCCTCGATGTCGGCCTCGGCGCGGATGTTGAGGCAGCTATCGGTGCCCGCAACCACGGCGGGATCGCCGCGAGCGAAGCGGGCCGCGGGCTGGGCGACCGTGGGCGCAGGCGTGGGAGTGGGTTCCGGTGTGGCGGGAGCTGTCGTGGCGGTGGGGGCGGGCGTGGTGGGGGCGGCAGTGGCGGTGGCCGGGGCCGTTGTGGCGGTAGCGGCGGGCTGGTCACCACCGCCATGGTCCTGGAAGTAGTCGATACCCCAGACGATCCCGAACGCGATCGCGGCGGCGATGAGGAAGCCGAAGGGGACGTACCAGAAACGGACCAGGCCGGTGGGCTGACGCGAGCCGCGCGTATCGAGGTCGAGGGAGCCGATGTTCCGTGGACGGCCCACCGACTGGCGGGCGGGCAAGGGGTCGGCAGCAGGGGGAGGTGGGGAGACGGGGGGAGGAGCGGGAGGCGTCCGCGGGGCTGCGGGGCGGTCGGCGGACGCGGGCGGGGGCGCGCCCCCAAAGGTGCGTGGCAGGGGTTGGCCCTCGTGCTCTCCGGGGGTAGCGCAACCATCGGCCTCGATCCAGCAGGCGGGGTGATGCACCGCCTGGCAGCCGGAGCACTGCAGGACGGGCTCGCCCGCGAAGAAAGCGATTCCGCAGACGGGGCAGAGGCGATGGGAGGGCTGAGTCAAGAACAGGCTCCTGCCTCGCAGTATCGAGCGGGCCGTGACGTCCGGCAAGGCAGCCCGTAGTCAGCGCCGCTAGCGTGCGGGTAGGCTCGTGCCGGGCGAACGGGGACAGAGAGCACTGGCCGGCCGTAGCTCAACGGGAGGGGCCATGAGCGCGAGGCGGCGGCCAACAGTAGGAGTCGCGATCATCATTCGGGATGGCTCGGGGCGGGTGCTGCTCGGCAAGCGCGCGGTGGGGTGGGGCGCGGGGGAGTGGTGCATTCCCTGCGGTTCGCTGGAGTGGGGGGAGGACGTGCGCGCGGCCGCGGAGCGGGAGCTGCTGGAGGAAACAGGCATCAGAGCGCGGGCGGGCGAGGTGGTGGCCGTCCACTCCAACTTCCACGACCCCGAGCGGTTGACCGTCGGGATCTGGTTCGCGGGCGAGGATGCCGAAGGGGAGCCTGTTCCCGCCGACGGGGAGCTGAGCGAGGTCGGCTACTTCGACCCGGCGAAGCCGCCACCGCTCGCCTTCCCCACGGACGCGCTCGTGCTGGCACAGCTGGCGGGGGATGGGGGCGGCTAGGGCACCGGGCCGAAGCGGGCGGGGGGCCAGTACCGCCAGAAGATGCGCCCGGCGATGTCGGTGAGGTGGACGGGACCAAACGTGCGGCTGTCGGTGCTCTGGTCGAGATTGTCGCCAAGGAGCACCACGCCATCCGCTCCGTCGGGGCCAGCGACGCGCTTGGCGATCATGCGGGAGGGCTCGCGCGGGTCGCGGGCGAGCACAACATCGTCGGGAGCGGGGGCCCGGCCCGCGTAGGCGCGCGTATCGACGACCACGTAGTCGCCGGAGTTGAGAGCGGGGGTCATGCTCTCGCCGGCAATGGCGTAACGGGACAGGCGCCAGCGGGCGAGCGCGACAAGCGCCGCGCCCGCGGCGGCAATGGCGAGGGCGATCCGGGCCGGCGTTCGAGGCTAGCCGGCGGTGTAGAAGGGAACGTCGTCGCGGTTCTTGGAGGCCCAGAAGATGTTGTGAATCTCACCGATGGTATCGACGAGGGCCTGGGCAGCGTCGACGTTCACCTCGACCTTGTTCTGGGAGCAGAGCTTGGCCGCGTTCCAGAAGGTGTCGTGGAGGCCGGGATTGGCCTCGAGGTGGGGAGGCTTGAAGTAGTCGGTCCAGAGGATGAGCAGCTCCTGCTTGGCCACCTGGGCCTGCTCTTCCTTGATGGCGATGAAGCGGCTGCGGGTGTTCTCGGTGGCGATGTCCTGACTCTCGGGAAGGTCGACGAGCTTCTTGGCCATCGAGAGGACAGCCTCGGCGGCGATGCGCGCGGATGCGGGGTCGTAGACGCCGCAGGGGCCGTCGCAGTGGGCGGAGGCGGTATGGGAGGGACGGAGGATGCGATCGAGCAGGCTCATGGGAGCTCCTTTTGGGCAGTTGGTTCGGCGAGGGAGTATAGCGGGGCGGCGGGTTATCCGCGTTATGACAGCCCCTCGCTGAGGGTGGCAAGGCGAGCGGCTTCGGCATCGCTGATGGCAAAGTCGATGGCGCCGGCGTTCTCGCGCGCCTGGCGGGCGTGGCGCGCGCCTGGTATGGGGAGGACGTTGTCCTGGCGGGCCAGCCAGTTGACGGCCACCTGGGCGGAGGAGCGCCCGTGGGTCTGGCCGATCTCGTCGAGGGCCTGGAGCAGGGGCTCGACGCGCTCGGGATTGCGGAAGGCGCCGCTGAAGCGGCGGAAGCCGCGGGGCTGTTGGCCACCGGCGCGGTACTTGCCCGTGAGCACGCCGCTGCCGAGGGGAAAGTAGGCGATGAGCGTCACGTCGAGCTCGCGGCAGACGTCGAGGACGCCGTTTCGCTCGGGCTGGCGGTTGAGGAGGCTGTAGTTGACCTGGTTCGAGACGAGGGGCACCCCGCGCCGGGCGAGGGCGCCATGGGCGGCGCGCATCTGATCGGCGCTGTAGTTGCTGACGCCGGCATGGCGGATGCGGCCCGCCTCGACCGCCTCGGCGAGGCGGTCCATGAGGCTGGGGATGCGGAGGAGGGTGAAGGGGAAGTGGATCTGGTAGAGGTCGACGGTCTCGCGCTGGAGGCGGGCAAGGCTGGCATCGAGGGCTCGGTGGAGGGAACCGCTGGTGAGACGCCAGGGGAGGGGTGCGAACTTGGTGGCGACGAGAGGCGAGGCATCGCCACCGGCAAGGGCGCGCCCAAGCGCGCGTTCAGATGCGCCAGAGTTGTAGATCTCGGCGGTGTCGAAGAGGTTCACGCCGGCGGCGATGGCGGACTCGACAGCGGCGGCGGGGTTGGTGGAGTCGGGGGTAGTCCCGGCCTCATCCTTCCAGGTGTTGGTGCCCACGCCGAGGGGGCGGAGGAGGAGGTCCGTAGGGCCGAGGGGCATATCGGGCAGGGACATGGGGGGAGTGTAGGGGGCGGCGAGGATCTTCGCGCCTAGGAAAGCCCGTCGCTGAGCGCGGTGATGCGGGCAACCTCAGCGCCGCTGATGGCGAAGTCGATGGCGGCGGCGTTCTCGCTGGCCTGACGGGCGTGTCGGGCTCCGGGTATGGGGAGGACGTTGTCCTGCCGGGCAAGCCAGTTGATGGCGACCTGGGCGGGGGTTCGGCCGTGAGCCTGGCCGATCTCGGCGAGAGCCTGGAGCAGGGGCTCCATGTCCTCAGGGGCGGGAAAGGGAGCGGTGCGCCGCCGGATCCAGTGGCGGGGGGGCGTGGCTCCGCCACGGTACTTGCCGGTCAGCATCCCACTGGCAAGGGGAAGGTAGGCGATGAGTGTCACGTTCAACTCGCGGCAAGCGGCGAGCACGCCGTTTCGTTCGGGGTCGCGGTGGAGGAGGTTGTAGTGCACCTGGTTCGACACGAGGGACACTCCGCGCTCGGCGAGGGCGGCATGCGCGGTGCGCATCTGCGCAGCGCTGTAGTTGCAGACACCGAGGTTGCGGACCTTTCCGGCCTCAACGGCGTCGGCAAGGCGGTTCATGAGCGGGCGGATGCGGAGGATTCCGAAGGGGAAGTGAATCTGGTAGAGGTCGACCGTTTCGAGTTGAAGGCGACGCAGACTTGCGTCCAGGGCCCGCGGAAGGGCGGCGCTGGTAATGCGGAGGGGGGCGAACTTGGTCGCCAGAAAGGCCGGCGCCTCGCTGGCGGCAGAAACGCGGCCAAGTTCGCGCTCGGAGGCTCCGCGGAGGTACCCCTCGGCGGTATCGAACAAGCGGACACCGCCAGCGGTGGCAGCTTCGAAGGTGGACGCGGGGTCAGTGGGAGTTGTGCCCTCGTCCGGGGGCTCGCCCCAGCGCATGGTCCCCACGCCGAGGGGGCGGAGGAGGAGGTCGGTGGGGCCGAGGGGCATATCGGGCAGGGACACGGGGGGAGTGTAGGGGGCGGCAGGGGGCAATCCCAGCGCGGGGAGGGCGCGCTGCTTGCGGGCGGTGGGAGTCAAACCTAAGATCATCCTCGCGCGGGCCACCTGCGGCGGAGAGGCGATGTCCTACAGCATCATCGAGACGTGTATCGGCTGTACCGCCTGCACGAAGCGTTGCCCCACAAACGCGATCACCGGCTCGCGGAATGAGTTGCACGTCATCGACCCGACGCTCTGCATCGACTGCGGTGCGTGCGGGGTGGTCTGCCCGCCAGAGGCGATCCTCGACGCGGTGGGCGACGTGACGAAGTCGATTAAGAAGAACGAGTGGCCGAAGGCGGTCGTGATCGAGGAGAAGTGCATCGGCTCGGGCTGCGAGCTGTGCATCAACATCTGCCCCTTCGATGCGCTCAGCCTGGAGCACACGGACCGCATCGACGACTTCTTCGGCGTGAGCACTGTCGATGAGAAGAAGTGCACGGGCTGCCGCCTGTGCGAGGACGTGTGCGGCTGGGACGCGGTCCACATCTTCCCGCTGAAGGACGAGATCCTGAAGCCCCTGGAGGAGCTGACGGACCAGGAGATCGCCCTGATGAAGCAGGCGAAGACGGCCCAGGACGCGGTCAGCGTTACGTAGGGCGCCCTCTGTCGAGCCTAGGCGTAGTGCTCGATTTTCCCCGCCAGATCGATATCGAGCTGGGTGACCCCACCGGCGTCGTGCGTGCTCAGGCGGATGTCGACCGTGCTGTAGACGATCGACAGCTCGGGGTGGTGGTTCATCACCTCTGCGGCCATGGCGACACGGTTGACGAAGCCCATGGCGGTGATGTGATCGTCGAGCTTGAACGTCTTGCGGATGGCGTCGTCGCCGTCGGGGGACCAGCCGGAGAGGCCGGCGAGAGCATCGGCCACCTGGTCGGAGCTGAGTCGTTCGGGCATCCCGGACCTCCTGTGGGTTGGGCGAGCAGTTCCGGCGCATACGCGCCGGGCAGGCAAGGATAGTACGGATGACGCGGTCGAGGGGCAGACGACGGTACAGCCGGCGGTGGTTCCTGGGGGCGCTGGGCGCTTCGGCGGGGGCGGCGGGGCTGGCCGCAATCGGGTGCGAGGAGCCGGACGAGCTCCCGCCCGTGGATCCGACACCGACACCCACGGAGGAGCCGGCGTACCCGACCTACGCGAGCACCCCGGCGCCGGATCCGACGCGGCCGGAGCAGGGGAGCCGCCACGGGGGCACGCTGCGCTTTGCGGCGGCCTTCGCGAGCGACGACCAGTTCGACCCACACCGGACGACCTCAGCGGCCCTGCTGGCTCAGCAGGCGCTCATCTACAGCCGCCTGCTGACCTACGAGAGCCAGGCCGAGGGGAGACTGGCGCCAGACCTCTCGATGGGGATGCCGGAACAGCCGGACGAGCTGACGTACATCTTCCACGTGGACCCCGAAGCCCGCTGGCACGACGTGGAGCCGCTCAACGGGCGACCGGTGACGGCGGAGGACATCCGGGCCAGCATCGAGCGACAACGGACAGGCCGCGCGCAGGACTTCCCGCGCAAGGGACGTTGGGACCCAATCGTGAACGTCGAGGCAAGCGACGACCAAACAGTGATCGCGCAGACGGACACGCCGTTCGCGGGCACGCTGGCGCGGTTCGCCTCGCCCGAGGGATTCGTGATCCCGCTGGAGTTTGAGGGCGAGTTGAGCCCCACCCTGCAGGTCGGGAGCGGACCGTTCCGCTGGATCGAGTGGTCGGAGGGTCTGTACGCGAGCGTGGCGCGGAACGACGACTGGTACGGACCGGACGAGGGACCGTTCCTGGACGGCATCTCGACAGTGCCGCCGCGCTCGATCGAGGAGCTGGAGGCGGACTTCCGCACGCGAGGGCTCGACGCCGTCGAAGCGGGCTTCTTGCAGGCGCAGGAGCTGAAGGCGCGGCTTCCCGACCTGCGCGAGGCGCGCTCGGCGGTGGCGCGGTTCTACGGGATGCGATTCCTCTCGGCCTTCCCTCCATACAACGACCCGCGGCTGCGGCGGGCCCTGACCGTCGCGCTCGACCGGCGGGAGATGTTGGAGCGCTTCTTCCACGGCAGCGGCACGCTCAACCCGTGGATCAGCGCAGCGGTGCGGCAGTGGTCGCTCCCGCAGGAGGAGCTCCAGCGCCAGCCCGGCTACCGGCCAGGATCGGGAGGCCGGCAGGTAGACGTGCAGGAAGCGCGGAGCAACCTTGATGCCTACCTGGCCGATCAGGCGCCGGCAGTGGAGGAAGGAGAGGAGGCGGAGGCGGAAGCGCCGGAGCTGGAGCTGGAGCTGCTGGTGACGACGAACCTGGAGGAAAGCCTCGGCATGGGGGGGCTCATCTCGGGCCAGCTACGAGACACGCTGGGGCTGAACGTCCGAGTGCAGCCCCTCAGCATCGATGAGCTTGCGCGGCGGCTCAGCGCTGGCGAAGCGCCGTGGGCGGTGGGAGTCGACAATGGCTGGATCGACCTGGACGACTGGCTCCATCCGTACTTCCACAGCGCGGGGAGCGGGAACACGTTCGTGCTGCGGGACGAGGAGATGGATGCGCTCATCGACGAGCAGCGCGCCGAGATGTCGTCTGTGCGGCGCCAGGAGATCGCCTATGACGCCCAGCGCCGTCTCCTGGACCTGAACGTTGGGGCGAACTTCGTGAGCGAGGACGTGGTCACGCTGTTCTGGCCGTACGTCCAGCTCTTCCCGGTCGATGCGGGCGAGGCCTACCAGGATCGCTTCGCCGGGACGTGGATCGACCGGACGCACCCGACCTACGTGTAGACCACCCACCTACAGGCCCCGGGCAGCAAACTCGCGCAGGGCCTAAGCGTTGTAGTTGGGCTCGCGCTTCTCGCGGAAGGCGGCGACCGCCTCCTTGAACTCGGGGCCCTGGAGGAGGTCGCGCTGGAGGGGCCACTCGAACTCGAGCTGCTGCTCGATCGTGGCCGACTGGGAGTGCTGCAACATGCGCCGCGTGAAAGCGAGGGCCGTGGGGGGCTGGTTCGCAACCTGGGTGGCGAACTCGAGTGACTCGTCGACGAGTTGGTCGTGGGGGACGACGCGGGAGACGATGCCGAGCTGCAGGGCCTCTTCGGCATCGACGATGCGTCCGGAGTAGAAGAGCTCGGTGGCGCGCTCGTGGCCGACCATGCGCGGGAGGAAGTAGGAGAGGCCGAAGTCGGAGGCGAGGGCGCGCTTGATGAAGATCGTGCCGAAGCGGGCGCGGTCGCTGGCAATGCGGATATCGAAGGCGCTGCAGAGGCCGAAGCCTCCACCCACGGCGACACCGTTGACAGCCGCGATCATGGGCTTGCCGCTCTTGTAGATGGCGAGGATGGAGCGGCCGGGCCCCATCGTGTCGAGGCTCTGTGAGCGGCGCTGGGGGGCGCTGCCGCTCTCCTGGCGCTGGCCGGCAGCCTCGAGGTCGGCGCCCGCGCACCAGGCGCGGCCTTCGCCGGTGACGACCAGGGCGCCCACGCCGTCGTCCTTCGTCCCTTCCTCAATCGCGGCCAGGAATTCGGGCATGAGCGTTCCGCCCATCGCGTTCATGCGCTCTGGGCGATTGAAGCGCATCAACATCACGCGGTCGTGGCGCTCGACGATGACATCCGGCATGGGAATCCTCCGCAGGACGGAAATGATACGCGGCCACCGGTTATCCGCCTCAGGTCGGACGTGGGGTAGGGTTCGTCGGGGAGGCGTGATGCGCGCGGTCGTCTGCGAGGAAATAGGGGCGTTCGAGGGGCTGCGCGTCGGTGAGTTGCCGGCGCCGCCGGTGGGGCCGGGGGAGGTGGGGATCGCGGTGGAGGCGGCGGGGGTGTCGTTCGCGGATGTGCTGTTCGTGCAGGGCCGGCACCAGACGGAACACACGCCGCCCTTCGCGCCGGGCATGGAGGTGGCGGGGCGGGTGGTCGAGGTGGGGCCAGGGGTGGAGGGGTTCCGGGAGGGGGACGCGGTGGCGGCGCTGCTGCACGACGGCGGCTACGCGGAACGAGCGACGGCGCTCGCGAGCGAGTGCTTCCCGGTCCCGGAAGGGCTGACCGCCGAGGTGGTGGCGGGGGCGCTCTCGGTGTACCTGACGGCGCACATCTGCCTGACGTGGGAGGCGCGTCTGGAGGCGGGGGAGCGGGTGCTCGTGCTGGGCGCTGGGAGCGGGGTAGGGCTGGCGGCGGTGGCGGTGGCGGCGGCACTCGGAGGGGAGGTGGTGGCGGCCGCGAGCAGCGCCGAGAAACTGGCCACGGCGGGGGCGGCGGGGGCGAAGCACCTCGTGAACTACCGGGACGAGGACCTGCGGGAGGCAACGCTGGCGGCGACGGGCGGGAGCGGGGTCGATGTGGTGGTCGACCCCGTGGGGGCCCAGGGGGAGGCGGCGTTCCGGTCGCTGGACTGGGGCGGGCGTTATGTCGTGGCGGGGTTCGCGGGCGGGTCGGTGCCGCAGTTCAAGGGGAACCACCTGCTGATCAAGAACCGGAGCGCCGTGGGGATGGTGCTGATGCACTACCGCGGCCGTCGCGTCGACCGCATGCAGCAGTCTGCGGCGGAGGTGTTCGCGATGTTGGCGGAGGGAAGGCTGGCGCCGCCTGCGATGGAGGTGGGGGGACTCGCGGACGGACCGCAGTTCCTGGAGCGCGTCCTGCACCGGGACGTGGTGGGGAAGCTGGTGCTGCGCCTCTGAGGGTGCGGTGAGGGGGCGGGCGCGCTACGCTGCCGCGGCCGGCAACGAGCCCGGCGGAGGATGTGCATGAAGTTCGGCATCACGATGTTCCCTACCGACTACGCGATCGGCCCGGGTGAGCTGGCGCGGGAGGTGGAGGCGCACGGCTTCGAGTCGCTCTTCTTTCCGGAGCACACCCACATCCCCGCGAGCCGCAGGTCGCCCTGGCCGGGCGGCCCCGACCTGCCAGAGGAGTACTCGCACACGCTCGACCTGTTCGTGGCGATGACAGCAGCGGCCGCGGCCACCGAGCGGCTGCTGGTGGGGAGCGGCATCTGCCTCGTCATCGAGCGCGACCCGATTACGCTGGCGAAGGGAGTCGCGAGCCTGGACTTCGTGTCCGGGGGGCGGGCGCTGCTGGGCATCGGCGCGGGCTGGAACCTTGAGGAGATGGAGAACCACGGGACGGACCCGGCGCGTCGCTGGCGGCGGATGCGCGAGACGATTGAGGCGATGCGAGCTATCTGGGGGAACGACGAGGCCGAGTACCACGGCGAGCTGGTCGATTTCGACCCGATCTGGCAGTGGCCGAAGCCCGTCCAGGAGGCGGGTCCGCCGGTGATCATCGGCGGCGACGGACCGAACACGCTGAAGCGCGTGGCTCGCTACGGCGACGGCTGGATGCCGATCGACGGGCGCACCCGCGACGACTTCGCCCCGGCGATTGCGGAGCTGAACGACCTCGCCGCGGAGGAGGGGCGCGGGCCGATGACGGTGTCGCTCTTCGGAGCGGGCAGCAACCCGGCCCGGCTGGAAAAGCACGCAAAGGCGGGGGTCGACCGCATCGTGTTCCTGGTGCCTCCGGCGCCGGCGGACGTGGTGCTTCCCAGGCTTGAGGCGAACGCACGCCTCGCCGAGCAGTTCGCGTAGGGAGGGAAGCGATGGCCGAGATTCAACCGCCGGTCGAAGAGATACGGGCGCTCGTGGGGCACGAGTTCCCGGGCGGCAAGTACACGGTGGCGCACTGGGAGAACTTCCTGCTGACGGAGTGCACGGGCGCCGAGCCCCTTCCGGACGGGCAGGTGCATCCGGTGGTGCTGTTCCACATGCCGATCCTGGGGGCGAACACTTCCATCGGGGGGATGTTTGCGCTGGGGCAGGCTGAGTCGGACTTCTCCATCGGCATCGAGAGCTACGACTGGGAGATCGAGCGGCCCCTGCACGAGGACGTCGAGTACACCGTGACCGGCAAGGTGACGGAGGCAGACCGGATGGAGGGTTCGCTGCGCGGCGCATCGCGGGGCGTGTATGACCGCATCCAGTTCCGCTTCGAGCTTCACGAGCCGGGCGGCGACTTCGCCGCCAGTTCCACGATCACATGGACGTACCGGAGGTCGAGGGCATGAACGTGCAGGTGGGTGATTCGATACCGGAGTGGGTGATGGAAAGCGTGCGGCCCGAGCGAATGCGCACGATGGCCGCCATCCTGCGCGACCCGAACCCCGTGCACTGGGACCGCAAGGCCGTAGCGGCGCTGCCGTTCGGGCTCGGGGAGCGGACGATCAACCAGGGGCCGCTGGGCCTGAGCTACATGCTGAACATGCTGATGGACTGGGCCGGACCGACGAGCGTGCGGCGCATCACGATGCGCTTCCCCAACGTGGTCCTCGACGGGGACCGCATGGTCGCGAACGGGACAGTGACAGCCATCCGCGAGGAGAACGGCGTTCGCCTGGCGGACTGCGATGTCTGGCTGGGGCGCGAGGGCGAGGACCCCTGCCTGGAGGGCACGGCGACGGTCGCGCTGCCGGAGGACTAGGGCGCTGCTCCGAGCATCCCACCGATGAGCTCGCTCTGGCGGCGGGTGCGGCGCGCCTACTACGGCTGGTGGGTGCTGGCTGCTTCGGTTGTTTCTGTCGCACTGGCTGCGGGGCTGTCGTTCTGGTCGTTCGGGCTGTACATCGACCCGCTGGAGCGGGAGTTCGGGTGGTCGCGCTGGGAGATCGCGGGCGGATTCTCGATCGCGCTGCTGGTGGGCGCCCTCGCGTCGCCCCTTATCGGGCGAGCGATCGACCGCTTCGGACCGCGCCGGGTGGTTGTTCTGGGAGCGGTGCTGACGGGGGGCAGTTTCCTGCTGCTGGCGACGACCACGGAGCTCTGGCAGTGGTTCGCCTACCAGTCGATAGCGGCCGTGTTCCGCAACATGATGTTCTTCATCCCGTTCCAGACGCTGGTCTCGCGGTGGTTCGACCGGAAACGGGGGCTGGCGGTGGGGATCCTGGGGACAGGATTCTCGATGGGCGGGTTCATCGTGGTGCCCATCCTGCGGGCCGTGATCGACGCGGTGCAGTGGCAGGGTTCGTTTGTTGTCTCCGCCATCGTGACGGTGGCCGTGGTCGCACCGCTCGCGGTGCTCCTGATACGGGACCAGCCCTCGGACAAGGGGTTGCAGGCCGATGGGGACACGCAACCCGAGGGCGAGCCTCCGAGGCCCGCGGTCCTGACCGGCCTGACGGACCGGCAGGCGTTGCGGACACCCCTGTTCTGGGTGATCGCGTTCGCCCTGATGGTGTTCTTCTTCGGGATGTTCGGCTGGACGGCGCACGCGGTGCCGTACTACGAGTCCGTAGGCTACTCGAAGTGGTGGGCGGCGCAGCTACTCGCGCTCGCGGCGGGGAGCGGCATCATCACGCGCCTGATCTTCGGCTACATCGCCGACCGCATCTCACGGATCGAGGTGGCGGCGATGGCGCTCTGCGCCTGCCTGTCGCTATCGATGGTGGCTCTGCTCGTTACCGGCGGGAGTGTGCTGGGGGTGGTCTTCTTCCTGGCGTTCTGGTTCGTGGGGTCGAGCGGGGGACCGATGATCGAGCCGCTGCTGACGGCGCGCACGTTCGGTATGGCCCACTTCGCCTCGATCCTGGGGGCGCTGGCGATCGTCTCCCAGAGCGGGCAGATCGTGAGCCCCATCATCGCGGGCGCGATTTTCGATGCGACGGGGGCGTACGACTGGGCGATCGTGATGTTCGCCTGCTCGATGGGGCTATCGCTCCTGCTGTACTGGCTGGCCTGGAAGCTGCCTCGACCGGAGCTTCCCGTCGTCCCCCTCGTGACGCGCCAGCCGAGTGCACCGCCGGGGGCATAGCACCCGCACGCCTAGAATCGCGGGGATGACCCGGTACTGGCAGCGGCTGCGGCATGCCTACTATGGCTGGTGGCTGCTGGCGGGTTCGGTCGTCGCGGTTGCGCTGGCGGCGGGCACCTCATTCTGGTTCTTCGGACTTTATGTCGACCCACTGGAGCAGGAGTTCGGCTGGTCGCGGGCTCAGGTCGCCGGGGGCTTCTCCATCGCACAGCTGGGGGCCGGCTTCGCGGCGCCGCTGGTGGGGCGGTGGATCGACCGGTACGGCCCGCGGCGGATCATCCTCATCGGGGCGGTGCTGACGGGGGCAAGCTACCTGCTCCTGGCGACCACGAGCGAGCTGTGGCAGTGGTTTGTCTACCAGTCGATCAACGCCGTGTTCCGGCAGATGATGTTCTTTATCCCCTTCCAAACGCTGATTTCGCGCTGGTTCGACCGGCGGCGGGGGTTGGCAGTAGGCATCCTGGGAACGGGGTTTGCCCTAGGCGGACTCGTGCTGGTGCCGATCATGCGGGCGGTCATCGACGCGGTGCAGTGGGAGGGATCGTTCGTGGTGGCGGGGATCGTGACGGTGGCGATCTTCACGCCCCTCTGCATACTCCTCATCCGCGATAACCCGTCGGACATCGGCGCCGAGGTAGATGGGGCAGCCCCACCCGCGGGCGAGCCGCGAACGGCGCCGGCCCTGACCGGGGTGACGGTACAGGTGGCGCTGCGCACACCGCTGTTCTGGGTGATCGCGGCCGCGCTGACGGCCTTCTTCTTCGGGATGGTCGCCTGGATGGTGCACGGCATCCCCTACTTCGAGGCGGCGGGCTATTCGACCGAGCGGGCCGCGTTGTTGTTCTCAATCGCGGCAGGCGGCGGCGTGGTCACGCGGCTGGGATTCGGCTACCTGGCGGACCGCATCCCCCGCATGGAGGCGGCAGCGATGGTGGTCGCGGGATTTATCGTTTGCGCGTTCGCGACGCTGCTCATTACCGACGGGAGCGTCGTTGGCGTCGCCATCTTCCTGGTGCTCTGGGTGGTGGGGGCGAGCGGCGGCCCGATGGTGGAGCCGTTGCTGCTGACGCGCTCGTTCGGACTGGTCGCGTTCGCCTCGCTGCTCGGGATTGTGCAGGTCGTCGGGAGCCTGCACCTCGCGAGCCCCATTATCGCCGGGGCCATCTTCGATGCGACCGGAGGCTACGACTGGGCGCTCGTGATGTTGATGGGCTCAATGGGGCTTTCGGCGGCGCTCTTCTGGGTGGCCTGGCGGCTTCCCCGACCGCAATACGGCTAGCGGCCGGGCTGCTCGGCCGCGACGAAGGGCGCCATCATCGTGGGGCCCCAGACAACAGCGCCGCCGTCATCGAAGTCGAAGAGGCTGAGGCGGTCGGAGTCGATGGGGTCGTCGGTGCCGAGGGCAACGGGGAGCTTCTGGGTGCTCCACTTCGACATGTCGAGCATGAGCTCGACGATCTGGGACTCGGTGAAGTGGCTGCGGACCTGTTCCCCGAGCTCGTCGCTGATCGCGCCGGGGGCGGTCACGAAGGCGTCGGTGAGGCGGAGGGCGACCTTCTGGTGTTCGGGGAGGTCGCTGTCCTCGTAGTGGTCGATCTTCTCGGCCATCGTCTCGTCGAGGCCTGCTTCCCGGGCAACGCCCAGGCGTAGGGACATTCAGGTGTAGCACTGGTGCTGGCGCGCGCAGCGCAGGCGCACCAGCTCGGTGGTAACGGGGTCGAGGCCGCTGAGGCGGACGACGGCGTCCTGGTAGGCGCCGATGGCGGCGCCCAGTCCCGGGGCGACCGGGGCGGTGGGGCCGGCGGGTTCGGGCAGGCGGCGTTCTCGTACGGATGTCATGGCTATTCCTCCGTGGGCGCGAGGACCGTTCGCAGGCCCAGCGCCAGTCGCTGGTGTTGATCGAGGGCGAGGAGGGCGCTGACGAATGCCTGCACCTCTCCGGGGCTGAAGTGGGCGAGCAGGGCGTCAATGTCGCCCTGCGAGACGCCGGCGACGTCGCCGACGAACTGCTCGGTGAAGGCGAGGCAGGCGCGCTCGCGCTCGTTGAAGAGGGGGGAGTCGGGCCAGTCGCCGATGGCGGCGGCCTTTTCGGGGGGGACAGGGGCGCCGGGGGCGGCCTCGCGTTCGTCGG
This sequence comes from Tepidiformaceae bacterium, assembly GCA_965214395.1. Taxonomy (GTDB): domain Bacteria; phylum Chloroflexota; class Dehalococcoidia; order Tepidiformales; family Tepidiformaceae; genus UBA2991. The sequence goes on along the minus strand of OZ243954.1, from coordinate 1,322,449 downwards.
CCTGGAGGCTGGCAATGCGAAGCCGGCAGAGCTCAAGGACTTCGGGGTCGAGGGCCTGCCAGAGCTCGCCGTGGAGAGTGCTGATGACATCGCGGACTTCGGGCGCGAAACGCGCGAGGCGCTCCTCAAGATCGGGAGCGAGCAGGCTGGCGTCCTCGGCAGGGGTCATACAGGCAAGGTACGAACGCAGGGGAGGCGCGTCAATGCCCCTGGGGCCGCGGCCGGTAGGATAGGCGGCCATGCCGGAGAACGAACAGATTCCCGCAGCACTGATCGTGGGGGCGCTGAAAGAGGCGTTTCGCAGGCAGCGGAAGGCCCCGCCGGCGGGCGGGGAACCGCTGGGCTGGGTGCTCTCCGTGCCCGATACGCACCAGCGCAGCGTGATCGCCGAGCTTGAGGGCGACGGCGACCTGCGGCTGCTGACTTGCTCGACCGAGGACGAAGCGAACGCGATCGCGGCGGGCCTCTACATCGGCGGGGCGGAGGTGGCCCTGATGATCCAGCACGCGGGGCTGTACGCCTCGGTGAACACGATGCGCGGGGTCGGGCTGGACGGGGGCGTGCCGCTGTTCGCGCTGGTGGGGCTGCTGAGCCGGGAGCCAGAGCTGGAACCAGCCGACTCGCCACGCTCGATGGTGCGCTTCGCGGGGCCGCTGATGGACACGTTCGAGGTGCCGCACGCCCTGCTGGAGACGCGGCACGACCTCGGGCTGATCCCCGAGTATTACGCGCTCAGCCGGGAACGGTCGGGACCGGCGGTTGTCTTCGTCGGGCGGGAGACGGGCTGATGCGTCCCGAAGACGTTCTGCGGGCGATCAACGAGGCGCGGGGCGATGCGCTCGTCGTGCCGACGATGACGGCGGTGCCAGAGTGGCGCACGATCGCGCCAGATGCGCCCAGCGTGGCCTGCATCGGTTTCATGGGAGGAGCGTCGTCGCTGGGACTGGGGCTGGCGCTGGCGCAACCGGAACGCCGCGTGGTCGTGCTGGACGGGGACGGCTCGCTGCTGATGCAGCTGGGATCGCTGGCCACGGTGGCGGGGGCGGCCCCGGCGAACTACACGCACGTGCTGTTCGCGAATGGCGTGTACCAGACCTCCGGGAGCCAGGCGATTCCGGGGGCGGGCGCGGTGGACTTCGCGGGGATGGCGGAGGCGGCGGGGTACGCGTTCACGACGCACATCCACACGCTGGAAGAGCTGCGCATCAGGTTGCCGGAGCTGCTCAGCGTGCGAGGGCCGGTGCTGGTGGAGCTAGCGGTGGAGGAAGCGGAGCTCACGCCGATGACGGCGCCCGGCGGCGATCCCCTGCGCGTGCAGGTCGAGCGCCTGCGGGAACGGTTGGCGGACGGAGACTAGCGATCGGTTAGCTGGCTCACCGCCCGCTGGAGGATGGGCCTCTAGGGTGGTACCTCGTATCGTTTCCCGAAAGCACATCCGGAGAGAGCACCTTGAACGCTTCCACCACGACGATGCTTGAACGACCTCGACTCTTCTGGCTGGTCACGGCGCTGCTGGCACTGGTCAGCGTGGCGCTGGTGACGGCCTGCGGGGACGACGACGACGAAATCGTCCCTGCCACGGAAGAGGCAACGGCAGCGGCGACACCCGAGGCAACCGCCGAGGCGACGGCGGAGCCCATAGCCGAGGACGGACGGCTGGAGCAGCTGCAGGCCAATGCATCGGCTTTCGAGTACCAGATCGGGAAGCACGGCGGAACATTGACGTCTGCGATCCTCTCGGACCCCCTGACCTTCAACCTCGCCATCGCAACGGATGCGACCTCATCGGGCGTCGTGGGCTACCTGTTCGAGGGCCTGAGCGAGGTCTCGTGGCTCACCAACGAGGTGGAGCCCGGGCTGGCGGAGTCGTGGGAGAACTCGGACGATGGGCTGAGCTGGACGTTCCGGCTGCGCGAGGACGTGCGCTGGCATGACGGGGAGCCGTTCACCGCACAGGACGTGGAGTTCACGTTCAACCAGATCATCTACAACGACGAGATTCCCGTGCCCCAGCGGACGGCCTTCACGTTCCGCTTCCCGGACGAGGAAGGCGTGTGGCAGGAAGCGAGGATGTCGGTCTCGCTGATCGACGACTACACGGTTCGGTTCGTGCTGCCGGTTCCCTTCGCGCCGTTCCTGCGCTTCATGGGTACGGCGATCTTTCCGAAGCACATCCTCGAGCAGGCGGTGTCGGACGGAGTATTTGCAGAGACGTGGGGCCTCGACACGGATCCCGCCGAGATCATCGGAACGGGGCCGTTCATCATGGAGTCGTACGAGCCGGGTCAGCGCGTCGTCCTGCGGCGCAACCCCGACTACCGGCTGACTGACGGCGAGGGGGAGCAGCTGCCCTACCTCGACTCCCTGGTGCACATCATCGTCCCGGACATCGAGGCGGCCCTCGCAGCCTTCCGGGCAGGGGAAACCGATGTCTTCGGGTTGCCGGGGAGGGATTACGCGGAGGTCTATCCGTTCCAGCAGGAGGAGAACTTCACGATTCACCGGCGGGGTCCGGGGTTTGGGACGACCTTCCTCACGTTCAACCAGAATCCGGGGACGAACCCGGAGACGGGCGAGCCGTACGTGGCCCCGGAGAAGCTGGCGTGGTTCCAGAACGCGGAGTTCCGCCGGGCCGTCTCCCACGCGATTAACCGCGACGTGATCATCGAGGAGGCGTTCGACGGGCTGGGGTACCCGCAGTGGAGCCCGATCAGCCCCTCAGCGGGGGACTTCCATAACCCCGAGGTGCGGCGCTACGAGTACGACCCGGCCGCGGCCATGGCCATGCTTGACGACCTCGGCTGGATGGACCAGAACGGCGACGGCTTCCGTGAGGATGCCGACGGCAACGCGATCACCTTCACCATCGTGACCAATGAGGAGAACTCCATCCGCACGGAAGTGCTGGCGCTGATCCGCGAGGATCTTCACGCGATCGGCATCGACGCACGGGCGGCCGCGCGGCCGTTCGGGGAGATGGTGGGCCAGTTGACCACCACCTACGACTGGGAAGCGGTCATCATCGGGTTTACCGGCAGTTCCGAGCCGCACGGGGGGATCAGCATGTGGCACAGCACCGGGCCGTTCCACCTGTGGCACCCAAACCAGAGCGCACCGGCGACTGAGTGGGAAGCGGAGATCGACCGCCTGTACATCGAGGGGAGCCAGGAGCTGGACCCCGAGCGGCGAGCGCAGCACTACCATCGCGCGCAAGCGATCGCGGGCGAGAACCTTCCGCTGATCTACACGGCCCTGGGGGAGCGGCTGAGCGCTGTCCGAGACGTGCTCGGCAACACGACGCCGACGCTGTACGGCGTGTTCGATATCCGCTACCTGTACCGGCTGGACGAGTAGCGGGGGAGCGCTACTCCCGGGGGATGCCGAGGGCGTCGTAGGAGTCCATGCCGGCGTCGTACTTCGCCTGGGCGGCGCTCATGATCTCGATGGCGTCGGCGCGGCGGGCGGTCTGGCCGAATATGGACTGCTCGTGGCGGCGGGCGTCGTAGATGTCGCGGTCGCGGCCGCCCATGAAGCTGCGCTTGCAGGCGTCGAGGCTGAAGGCGGGCCACTGGGCGATGTGGGCCGCCCAGGCGATGGCCTCCTCGCGCAGCTGGTCGTCGGGGACGACCTTGTTGATGGCGCCGAGGTTGAGGGCCTCCCGGGCGGTGATGGGGCGGCCATCGAGGATCATCTCGAGGCACTTGGTGGGGCCGATGAGGCGGGCGAGGCGGGTGCAGCCGCCGGCTCCGGGCGGGATGCCGATGGCCACCTCGGGCTGGCCGTAGGTCGCCGACTCGGCGGCGATGCGGAGGTCGCAGCCCCAGGAAAGCTCGGCGCCGCCGCCCCAGGCCTGGCCGTTGTTGGCGGCGATGGAGATAAGCGGGCTATCGCCGACTCGTTCGAAGATGCTGCGATCGGCGCCGTAGGGCGTCTTGGGCGGGGGCACGTTGTTCCCGATTGCGGCCATGCCTTCCATCGCCTCGACGATGCCCCCGAGGTGCCAGTGGGCGATGAAGTAGCCGGGCGTATCGGAGGCGAGGACGAAGACCTTCGCACCGGACTGCTCGATTTCGTCGATAGCCTCAAGGATGCCGGCGCCGAGCTCGCCGCCACCGAAGTTCATGGGGGGATCGGAGAAGGAGATGAGGCCGACGCCATCGGCGGGGTAGGTCACATTCACGGTTACTGTCACTGATTTCGCTCCCGGGACTGGATGGGCGCAGTGTGGGGCAGCAGGCGCGGCTTCGCCAGCGTCGAGGACGCCGGGGCGACGCAGTCCCGCCAACCCTCCGAACGTGGCAGAATTCCCCACAACACCTCATCGAGGAGAGCCGTCCGATGACGACAACCGAAGCAAGCGACTACACGGAGATGATCAACGCGGTGGCGCAGTGCCCCGTGAACCTGGAGGACGTCGACCTGTTCGAGCCTGGCGCCCAGGAGCACTGGGGCGAGTCCTACAAGATCCTCCACGCGGAGTCGCCCGTGCAGCGAATTCCAGGCGAGGGCAGCACGCCGGACACCGACGGCTTTGTGATCACGAAGTACCAGGACATCTACGACATCGTGCGCGACCCGTGGACGTTCCCGCAGCCCGGCTTCGCCGGGGCGGAGGGGAACAGCACCGCCGGTATGAGCACCGAGGACGGCGAGGCGAGCGCGCTGGCCGACGCGATGGCGTTGAACACGCTGCGGCCGAACCTGGATCTGCACAAGGCGCACCGCATCGAGCTGACCGATCCGTGGGTGGGGGCGACGGGCGCGCCCCGCCACCGCCCGATGGTTGAGAAGTTCGTCGACCAGCTCATCGACGAGTGGATCGACCGCGACCCGGCCGAGATCGAGTTCGTCGAGGATTTCGCGGCGCCGCTGCCCCAGCTCGTGATGACCACGATCCTCGGGTGGCCGCTGGAGGACCTCGACATCCTGAGGAAGTGGGGCCAGGCGCAGGTGCGCCGCTTCGTCTACGGCAAGGGCCACCGCAACATCATGTCGGACGAAGAGGAGCTCGAGAACGCGAAGGACCTCGGCGACTTCATGGCGTACGTGCAGGAGCAGGTGACGCACAAGCGGGAAAACCCCGGCGACGACATGACCAGCTTCCTGACGCAGGTCACCTACGAAGCGATGAACCGCAAGCTGACGGACAACGAGGTCATCGGCGTCCTCTTCGGGATGCACATCGGCGGCCTGGAGACGACGCAGTACGCGATCGCGGCCGAGGCGCAGTTGCTGGCGGAGAAGCCCGAAATCTTCCGCGAGTTGAAGGCGGACCCTTCGAAGGTTCGCTTCTTCGCCGAGGAAGGCATGCGCATCCACGCCCCGACGCAGGGTCTCTCGACGCGCATGGCGGCGAAGGACGTGGAGATACGCGGGATGCCCATCCCCAAGGGCTCGATCCTGCACCTGCGCTACGGCGCCGCGAACCTCGACGACGAGGAGTTCGGCTGTCCCGCCGACGTGGACCTGGCGCGCCCGAACACGGGGCGGCACATGACGTTCTCGCAGGGCATCCGCGTCTGCCCGGGCGCGGGCATCTCGCGCCTCGAGCAGAACATCGCCTGGGAGCGGTTGACGCAGCGGCTCGACACGCTCGAGTTCGTGCCCGGCAAGAACGACTTCCGCCACCAGCCCGGCATCATGCTCGGCCTCTGGGAGCTGCACATGCAGTTCACGAAGGCCACCAGCTAGGAGGGCATCGCAGTGCGCGACGAGGGCGACCACTCAAGGAGCTCCCGGACGGGGGAGGCGCTCGCGGCGGCTCCCGAAAGGGAACGGGCCTTCCGCCAGCCGCCGCCCCTGCACGGCCGCGAGTCGCACATCCGCATCTTCGACGCCGACAACGAGGCGCGGAGGGTGTACGGGGAGACGCAGCGGTCGCGCGACGGGTCGCTTCCGAAGGAAGAGCACGGCCCGAGCGCGGTCTTGAAAGCCCTCGACCCGTTCTGGACACGGGGCATCATCCCCGAGGACGAGCGCGAGGGCGACGCGAAGGACTAGGACAGGCCACCCAAGAGGAGGGGCTCGATGACGGCGACGGACGAATCCACGGCGATGGCCGACGCCATCCGGGCGCAGCTGGCGCTGGCGATCGAACCGCAGGAGTTCGATACGGATGAGTACCGCCGGGATCCGTTCCCGGTGTACAAGCGGCTGCGCGACCACCATCCGATCTACCAGGACCTGTTCCACAACCACTGGGTGGTGAGCCGCTACGACGACATTGTCGAGGTCTTCCAGAACAACGACGACTTCGACCGGGCGGCGTACGACCCGAAGGGCGAGTACGAGTTCGGGAAGAAGCAGGTCTTCGGCCCGAACATCCTCGAGTACGGCAACAGCGACGAGCACCGCTTCCTGCGCAACGTCGTGGCCGACCAGTTCGTCGGGAACCGGCTGCAGGGGTTCCTGCCATTCATCGAGCAGATCGCGCGCGAGCTGATGGGGCAGATCTGGGCGAAGTCGGCGGACGACATCACCAAGGGGTTCTCCGACACGGGCGAGGTGGAGCTGGTGAGCCAGTTCACCAGCCAGTTCCCGATCCGCGTCATCTCCAACATGCTGGGGCTGCCGCGCGAGGACGAGGACACATTCGTGCGCTGGTACCAGCACCTGATCGAGGGGCTGGGGTACGGCGGCGAGCATTTCGCCAGGGGCATGCAGGCCCGCAACGAGATGTGGGAGTACCTCGACCCGCTGATCCGCAAGGCGGAGGACGTCCCCGGCGAGGACCTGATCTCCCGCATCGTGCACGCGGAGTTCCGCGGGCAGCGGATGAACGTGGACGAGATCAAGGGCTTCATCGCGCTGCTGCTGGCAGCTGGCGGAGACACGACCGATAAGGCGATCGCGAACATGTGGTACCACATGCTCTATACGCGCCCGGACCAGTTCGAGAACGAGGTCCAGCGGGATCCGAGCCTGTGGACGAACGTGTTCACGGAGATGATGCGCTACGACCCGGTGGTGCACGGCCAGGCTCGGCACACGACCCACGAGATCAAGATCCACGGCGAGGTCATCCCGGAGCGGGCGGTGGTCTCGCTCTTCCTCGGGGCGGGGAATCGCGATGAGCGCGTGTTCAAGGATCCGGACACGTTCGACATGCTGCGGGACGACCTGCACATGGGCCGCGAGCTGCGTTCGGGGCGCTACCCCGACGGCAAGCACGGGCACCTCGGCTTCGGCATGGGCCAGCACTTCTGCATGGGCTACGCGATGGCGCGGCAGGAGGCGATCATCGCCTGCACGCGGCTGGCGGAGGCGATGAAGAACCCGCGGCCGAAGTTCCCGACGCATCCCGGCATCACGTCGCCGGTGACCGGCTCCGGCGGCTTCCGCGCGCCGGAGGAGCTCTGGATCCAGTTCGACGTGAGCTAAGGGCCCCGGCCCGAAGCGCGTCGCGTTCGGGATGTCGTAGGCTACGCAGACGCACTCTCAGCAGGAGTTGGCCGATGACGGCAACCGATGAATCCACCGCGATGGCGGACGCCATCAGGGCGCAGTTGGCGCTCGCGATCGAGCCGCAGGAGTTCGACGGGCCGGAGTTCCGCAAGGACCCCTTCCCGCTCTACAAGCGGCTGCGCGACCACCATCCGATCTACCAGAACCTGTTCCACAAGAACTGGGTGGTGAGCCGCTACGACGACATCGTGGACGTGTTCCAGAACAACGACGACTTCAACCGCGCCCAGTACGACCCGAAGGGGGAGTACGAGTTCGGGAAGAAGCACGTGTTCGGGCCCAACATCCTCGAGTACGGCAACAGCGACGAGCATCGCTTCCTGCGCAACGTCGTGGCCGACCAGTTCGTTGGCAACCGGCTGCAGGGGTTCCTGCCCTTTATCGAGCAGATCGCGCGCGAGCTGATGGGGCAGATCTGGGCGAAGTCGGCAGACGACATCGCCCAGGGCTTCTCCGACACGGGCGAGGTGGAGCTGGTCAGCCAGTTCACGAACCAGTTCCCGATTCGCGTCATCTCCAACATGCTCGGGCTCCCGCGCGAGGACGAGGACATGTTCGTGCGCTGGTACCAGCACCTGATCGAGGGGCTGGGTTTCGGAGGGGAGCACTTCGCGAAGGGCATGCAGGCGCGAAACGAGATGTGGGCCTACCTCGATCCGCTGATCCTTCGCGCCGAGGATGCCCCCGGAGAGGATCTCGTCTCGCGCATCGTGCACGCGGAGTTCCGCGGACAGCGCATGAACGCCGACGAGATCAAGGGGTTCATCGCGCTGCTGCTGGCAGCAGGGGGAGACACGACCGACAAGGCGATCGCCAACATGTGGTACCACATGCTCTACACCCGCCCGGACCAGTTCGAGAACGAAGTCCAGCAGGACCCGAGCCTGTGGACGAACGTGTTCACGGAGATGATGCGCTACGACCCCGTGGTTCATACGCAGGGCCGGCGCACGACGCACGAGATCAAGATCCACGGCGAGGTGATTCCGGAGCGGGCCAACATCATCATGTACCTGGCCGCGGGGAACCGGGACGAGCGCGTGTTCAAGGACCCGGACACGTTCGACATCCTGCGGGACGACCTGCACATGGGTCGCGAGCTTCGCTCAGGGCGCTACCCGGACGGCAAGCACGGCCACCTCGGCTTCGGCATGGGCCAGCACTTCTGCATGGGCTACGCGATGGCGCGCCAGGAGGCGATCATCGCGAGCACGCGCCTGGCGGAGGCGATGAAGAACCCACGGCCGAAGTTCCCCGACCATCCGGGCATCACATCGCCGGTCATGGGCTCTGGAGGCTTCCGCGCACCGGAAGAGCTCTGGATCCAGTTCGACGTTAACTAGGACGGGGGGAAACGATGCGAGTCAAGGTCGACCTGAAGAAGTGCACGAAGAGCGGGGAGTGCTACTACAACCACCCCGCGCTCTTCAAAGTCGACAGCGAAGGCTTCCCCGTCGTGCAGATGGACCCGCTTGAGGGCGAGGACATGAAGATCGAGGCGCAACAGGCCTCGGAGGTCTGTCCCGTCGAGGCGATCATCGTCGAGGGCGAGTAGGGAGCCTTCGGCGCCCCTGGCCTAGTAGTGGATGGCGTTGCCGACGCCGCCGCCGGCGGCGACCGCATCGCCCGTGATAGCGACCGACTTCGGGGAGGCGAGGAAGGCCACCACGTAGGCGACCTCCGAAGCGTCGACGAAGCGCCCGATGGAGTTGCCCCGGCCAGCGCGTTCGGTGACCTCCTCGACGGAGATGCCCTGTTCGGCCGCACGGGTCTCCATGAGTTCAGGCATGCGCTCGGTCCAGGTCGCGCCGGGGTGGACGACGGTGACGTTAATACCGTGGGGCCCAAGCTCGTCGGCGAGGTTCTTGGTGAGGGCGGAGACGGCGACGTTTCGCATGCTGCCGATGGCCGTGCCCGCCTGGCGCGCGCCCATCCCGCTGATGTTGATGATGCGCCCCCAGCCGTTCGCCTTGAGGTGAGGGGCGGAGGCGCGGGCGCAGCGGAGATAGCCGAGCACCTTTGTGTTCATCTCCTCCTCGAACCTGGCATCGGTGATGCCTTCGAGGCCGGGCACGGGGCCAGGGCCGCCGCCGGGGCGGGCGGCGTTGTTCACGAGGATGTCGAGGCGCCCAAGCTGCTCGACCACGGTCGCGACCATCGCTTCGACGGCCGGGGTGCTGCCGGTGTCGCAGACGATGGGGAGGATGCGGCGGCCGGTCTCCCCGGCGAGCTCGGCGGCGGTCTCCTCAAGGGTCTCGCGGGTGCGGGCGGCGATGGCGACATCGACGCCCTCCTGGGCGAGGGCGCGCGCGATGGCCTTGCCGATGCCCTTGCTGCCACCAGTGACGAGAGCGGCTTTGCCTTCGAGTTCAAGGTCCATGGCTAGCGGAGGGCCGCCCACCAGTCGGGCACTGCCACGCGCAGGATCTCGTCGTAGGTCTTCGCGATCTCGGGGGCGTCGTCGGGGACGTCCTGGGGGTTGGTGGAGGGCAGGGGGGAGGCGCCCTGGATGGGGTCGACCCACTCGATGCCCTCTTCCTCGATGACCTCCATGAGGGGCGGGGTGGCGTCCTCGTGGTGGTCGCTGATCTGGTGCTTGATCAGGAAGGTGTTGTAGTCGGGGAAAGAGAGGATGCAGTAGTAGCTGCGCGGCTCCTGGCCGCGCCACATCTCGTAGCGAAGGACGTCGCTTTCGAGCGAGTGGGTCTTCTCGTAGAGGTCCTTCTGGATCTCCTCGTAGCGGGCCTCCATGCCCTCCTTGACCTTGAGCGTAATGAGCACGGTCGCCATGTGGGCGCTCCTCCGGGTGTGGGGTTGGCAGGCGGCACGATACGGCGGGGGGAACGGGGGCGGCAAGGGTGGGGCGGGGTCAGGGGCGGGGGCGTCGGAGGCCAGCGGCAATCCCGAGGAGGGCGCCGACGGTGGCAAGGACGGCAAACACGTTCACCGCAACGGGGAGGGCGGCAGGAGGGGTGGGGGCGAGGCCGCTGCCGGTGTCGGCGGGGGCGGGGCAGTCGGGAAGGCCGAGCGAGGCCAGGTCGTGGCGGCCTCCCAGACTAGGAGGGATGCAGCCAGAGAAGTCATTGCCTGCGAGATTCACCCAGCCCGGATACGTCAGGAATTCCACCAATTCCAGCGGGATTTCTCCCGTCAGTTGGTTCCCGCTCAGGTCGAGGTATTTCAAGCGCTGGAGCAACTCCAGCTCGGGTGGAATCTCCCCCGTCAACCGGTTCCCACTCAAGTAGAGCGACACAAGGCGCTGAAGAGACCCCAGCTCCGGCGGGATTCCCCCCGTCAGTTGGTTCCCGCTCAGGTTGAGCGACACAAGGCGCTGAAGAGACCCCAGCTTTGGCGGGATCTCCCCGGTCAGTTGGTTCTCATACAGACTGAGGTCCTTCAAGCGCTGAAGCGACCCCAACTCCGGCGGAATCTCCCCCGTCAGTTGATTCCGGCCCAAGTAGAGATTCTCTAGGCCCTGGAGCGACCCCAACTCCAGTGGGATCGCCCCCCGCAGTTCGTTCCCGTACAGATGGAGGTATTTCAAGCGCTGAAGCAGCCCCAGTCCTGGTGGAATCTCCCCCGTCAGTTGGTTCCAGCCCAAGTAGAGATTCTCTAGGCCCTGGAGCGACCCCAACTCCGGTGGGATCGCCCCCCGCAGTTCGTTCCCGTACAGATTGAGGTATTTCAAGCGCTGAAGCAGCCCCAGTTCTGGTGGGATCTCGCGCGTCAACTGGTTCCCATTCAAGCTGAGTCCCTCCAGACGATCGAGCAACCCCAACTCCGGTGGAATCGCCCCCATCAACTGGTTCCCGGACAGCCGGAGCCAGATCAGACTGTCGAGCGCTCCCAACTCCGGTGGGATCTCACCCGTCAATTCGTTCTCCGCCAGAGAGAGGAACACCAAGTTCTCGAGCAACCCCATCTCAGCCGGAATGTGCCCACTTAAGTTCCGCCTGTACAAATACAGCCGTACGACGCGATCTTCGGTTTGCCCCCCAGTGTCTTCAGTCCCAGCCACAGAACACTGCTGCCCGTTCAGGCGTACAAGTCTGTCTGTCTGGACCTTCAGATGCAGTCCCAACTCCATTCCACTGTTGAATCGGCGTGTCAGCGCTCCAGTTGAGCGTGGCGTCGCCCGCAAGCGTGTCCCGGATGCTGAGGAGGACGGCGCAGTCCTGGACGAGGTCGGGGTTGTCATCGGGGTCGGGAACGGCGACTCCGTTGGAACACGCCTCGACGAAGTTTTCGGGGGCAGCGCGGGCTGGGGCCGGGGCTAGCGCGAGGACGGGCACAAGCAGGAATCCCAGTGCGAGGACGACAGCGCGTGGACCCATGGTCGCTCGATCCCCTCCTTACCTGGCCGGGGCACGCTAGCACGTCGCATGGCGGATTACCCCACCCGTTTGAGGATATGCAGGGAGAGCTTGATTCGTTCCCTCCATGGCACTCTGCCCGCCCGGAACTGCTGATCCGCCGGCGCCGATGCGGGTAGGATTGGCGGCACGAAATTCGGACTCAGGCGGCGAGCGCCGCAGGGAGGACACGATGCAGCGAGCGACCTCAGACGCCCCTCACGCAACGGGCCACCGGCAGGAACAAGTCACGGGGTGTCCCGTGAATCTCGACGATGTCGACCTCTTCTCGCCGGGGGCGCAGGAGTACTGGTTCGACTCCTACAAGATCCTTCACGACGAGGCGCCGGTTCACAAGATTCCCGGCGAGGGAGCCATTCCCGGCTCGGATGCCTACATCCTGAGCAAGTACGAAGACATCGCCATGGTCGTGCGCGACCCGGAGACGTTCGAGTTCTACAACGCGGCCGAAGGCGACGAAGCGGCGCAGGAGATCTTCCGCGAGAAGGGCTTCGGCACGATCACGGACACGTGGGACACGCTCCGCCCGAACCTGGAAGAGCACAAGCGCCACCGCATGGAGCTGACGGACCCGTGTGTGGCCCTGCCCGCGGCCGAGCGCCACACACCCATGATCACGCAGGCCGCGAACGACCTGATGGACAAGTGGATCGAGCAGGGCTCGGTGGAGTTCGTGAAAGGGTTCGCGGCGCCGCTGCCGCAGATCGTAATCACGACGATCCTCGGCTTCCCCCTGGATGACATGCCGAAGACGCGCATCTGGGAGGAGGAGCAGGTCAAGCGGTTCGTGTTTGGCTTCAGCCACAAGAACCTGCTGACCCCCGAGCAGGAGAAGGCGAACGCGGAGGCGCTGGTCGCGTTCCAGCACTACATCGGCGAGCAGATCGCGGACAAGCGGCAGAGCCCCAAGGACGACATGATCACATTCCTGATCAACGTCGAGTACGGGCCCGAGAAGCGTCGCCTGACCGACCCCGAGATCGCGAGCGTCGTGTACGGGATGCACATCGGCGGGAACGAGACGACCCAGTACGCACTGACGGCCGAGGCGATGATGCTGGCGCAGCAGCCGGAGCTGGTCGAGGAGCTACGGGCAGACCGCTCGAAGGTGCGCTTCTTCGTGGAGGAGGCGCTGCGACTGTACGCGCCCACGCAGGGGCTCTCGACGCGGGTCGTGATGAAGGACATCGAGCTGCGCGGGGTCGAGATTCCGCGCGGATCGATGCTGCACCTGCGCTACGGCGCGGCGAATCGCGACCCGGACCTCTGTCCGGCGACCGACTCGGTCGACCTGACGCGGAAGAACCCGGGGAGGCACCTGACGTTCTCGATGGGTCCGCGGGTGTGTCCGGGAGCGGGGCTCTCGCGGCTGGAGCAGAACATCGCGGTCAATGTGATGCTCGACCGGCTGGACAACCTGCGCCTGGCCCCGGACAAGAACGACCTGACGCATCAGCCCGGCATCATGCTGGGGCTCTGGCAGCTGAACCTCGAGTTCGACGAGCGCGCTGGCTAATGGCGGAACGGGCACTGGAGGCGACTCGCCGGCGCGCGGCCGATGCGCTGGAGCGGGGCGAGTCGCTGGACCTGGTCGCCATCCTGCGGGAGGAGTACGCGCTGGAGCCGCGCGCGTCGTACGAGCGCGCGGTGCGCGCCATCGCGGAGACGGCGGCGAGCGCGGTGCGGCGACGTTCGGACGAGGGTGAGGAAGCGATCGAACGCTGGGCCCGCGGGGTGCGGGCAAGCGGCTCGCTCTACCTGGCCCTGGGGGACGCTATCGCCTGGCTCCAGGACAACGCCTCGGAGAGCGGGAGCGAAGCACAGGCCTCGCTGCTGTTCTAGTCGTCGTCCCTGCTGAGGGCGATGGCGTTTCCGGGGCAGACGCGGACGGCATCCTCGGCGTCTTCGACCTGGTCGCCCTCCGGTTCCTCGACGATGACGGTGGGGAAGCCATCCTCGCGCGCTGCAAACAGCTCGGCGTGGTAGGTCGAGCACTCTGCGGCCTTGATGCAGCGGTCGAGATTCACGGAGAGTTTCATCGCTTCCTCCCGGGGTTGCGAGCTTGCGAGGGTTTGCGGGCAGATTATCGGGCAGTGGCGGCGCGAGTACCAGCGAGGACGCTTGACGCGCCTCTCGCAGGCTCCCACGATGCGAGCCAATCGCGGATGCGCCAGGCCGGAAGCGCCGGCCGAGGGAGGACAGCATGGAGCGGGACTACGACGTTGTCGTCATCGGTTCGGGAGCAGCGGGACTGGCCGCGGCGGTAACTGCCGCCGACTCGGGCTCAAGCGTGATCGTGCTGGAGGCGGACGACAAGGTGGGCGGCTCCTCGCGGCTCTCCGGCGGGCACTTCTACGCGGCAGGCACGAGCGTGCAGCGCGAGGCCGGCATCCTCGATGACACGCCGGACGACATGTTCAGCTACTACATGACGCTCAACCAGTGGAACGTGGAGCCGGCCGTCGCACGCAGGTACTGCGACGACGCGGCGCCGACGTTCGAGTGGCTGCGCAGCCTGGGCGTCGAGTACAAGCCGGAGCGGGTTTACATCTCGGGGATCGACACGGTGCCCCGGGGCCACCCGCCGGAGGGCGAGGGGCTGGCGGTGGTGCGGGTGCTCGACTCCGAGCGCATCAAGCGGGGGGTGGACATGGCCCTCATGACTCGCGCGGACCAGCTGATCGAGGAGGACGGCGAGATTGTGGGGGTGGCGGCGGGCGACCAGGAGGTGCGCTGCGGGGCGGTCGTGATCGCCTCGGGTGGGTTCGGGCACAACAAGGAGTTCATCGAGAAGTACTGGCCCGATGCGCACGAGCAGGGCGACGGGGTCTGGGCGATCTCGGGGCCGAAGGCGATGGGCGACGGGATCGTCCTCGGGGAGCAGGTGGGAGCGACGCTGGGCGGCCACAACCGCGGGCTGCTGCTCGTCACCCCGGGGTTCAACAGGGACCTTGAGCTGGGAGTGCCACCCTGGACCATCCTGGTGAGCCGCGAGGGGCGGCGCTTCGCCAACGAGATGGCGCCATACACGGTGATGGCGGGGCTTTACAAGCGGAACGGCGGGATGGCGTACGCGATCTTCGACGAGCCGGCCCGGCTCGACGCCGACTCGATGCCGGCGGGCCCGAGCTGGACCTCCGAGAGCCTGCTGGCGCGCGCGGAGAGCGGCGAGGTACTGCGGGCGGACACGCTGGAAGAGCTGGCCGCCCTGTGCAAGATCAACCCGGCGCCCCTGGCGGGCACGGTGCAGAAGTACAACGAGGACTGCGCGAAGGGCGTCGACACCGCCTACTTCAAGCCGATGGGGCTGCGCCCGATCGAGACACCGCCGTTCTACGCGGTGGAGACGCGTCCGGCGATTATCGCCTGGACGGGGTGCGGGCTGCGGGTCGACTCCGAGACGCACGTGATCGCGAACACCGAGCTGCCCATCGACAACCTGTTCGCCGCGGGCGAGGCGATGGGCACGCTGCACGGCGATCGCTACATCGGCGGTGGCGGGTCGTACGGGCCGGCGGTCACGTTCGGGCGCATCGCGGGGCGGAACGCAGCGACGGCGGCGGCTAAGGGCGCGGGTCTGATGGAGTAGGCCCCTTGGAGGTCCTTCCACCAGCTCCTTACTCTGGAGTAAGGTAAGGATGTAAGGACCAGGAGCAAGGCCGATGGGGGAGTCGACTTTCACGGCGAAAATCACGAGTAAACGGCAGATCACGCTGCCGAAGGGGCTCTGCGACCGTCTTGGGCTTCGCGAGGGCGACAGGGTCGCGTTCGTCGAGGACGACGAGGGCATCCACGTCAAGAGGGATTTCGATCCCGAGGCCTTTCGAGCAAACCTTCGCTGGTGGCGGGAGCAACTGCAGCCTCACTGGAAGGAACAGGGGTACGAGGGCATGACCGCGGACGAGATCTTCCTGGAGATTCGCGGCCCCGACCCCGTGGACGAGATTGAGCAGGCTGCAGGCGATCCGTGATCACCGCCGTTGACACGAACGTCCTTATCGAGGTCCTCAACGGCCAGTCCGCCGACAGCACCGACCGGTTGGCGAACGCCCGGGAGCTTGGCGGCGTGATCATCTGCGAGGCGGTCTACTCGGAAGTCGCCCCACTTTTCGAGACCGCGGGCGGCTTGAACCGCTTTCTCCTGGCGACCGGCATACGGGTCGAGCGCTCCAGTGACGAGGCGCTCCACCGCGCAGGCATGGCTTGGCGCGACTACAGCCGCAGACGCCCGCGGCTGCCTGCGTGTCCGCAGTGCGGGACCTCCCAGAAGGTCCTGTGCGAAAGCTGCCGGACCGAAATCCAGTTCCGCCAGCACACGCTGGCAGACTTCCTGGTCGGAGGCCACGCCTTGATGCACGCCGACCGGCTCCTGACACAGGACCGACGGTCGTACGGGCGCTACTTTCCGGAGCTTGCGCTGGCTTGACCCTCGCGACAGGGCGGGGCGGTAGGATGGTGGGGCGCCCAGCGCAGGAGGTTGCCCCCATGACGCCACCGCTCACCGTCCACGGCGTGCCTGTGATCGACATCGACAGCCACTACACCGAGCCGCCCGAGCTCTGGACCTCGCGAGCGCCGGCGGCCTACAAGGATCGCGTGCCCCAGGTGGTGCGCGACGAGGAGGGGCGCGAGCGGTGGGTGGTCGACGGGGATGTGGACTTCGGGCCTATGGGCTTCACGGTGGTGAAGAAGGACGGCGAGAAGGCATACGGGATGATCAGCCTGACGGACTTCGATGAGATGAGCGACGCGGCCAGCTACCCGGAGCCGCGGCTGGATCTGCTCGACCGGCTTGGCATCTCCCAGCAAATCATCTACCCGAACGTGGCAGGCTTCGGGAGCAACCGTTTTATGTCGCTGGAGGACAGCGAGCTGCGGAACATCTGCGCGCGCGTCTACAACGACGCCATTATTGACCTGCAGGCGGCGGGGAACGGGCGGCTGTTTCCGCAGGCGCTGACGCCGTTCTGGGACATCGACGAGTGCGTGCGCGAGGTGCGGCGCGTGAAGGACGCGGGTATCACGGGCATCACGATGACGGACACGCCGGAGGCGTTCGAGCTGCCGCACCTGCACGACCCGCACTGGGATCCCCTGTGGTCGACGTGCCAGGAGATGGGCATCCCGGTGAACTTCCACGTGGGCTCGGGGAACAACCTCGGCGGGCAGATGATCTGGGACGGGTACGGACCCCAGCGCTTCCTCGCCACAATCAGCGTTTCGCTGTTCATGGTGCAGTGCAAGACGATCATGAACCTGATCTTCAGCGGGCTGCTGGACCGCTATCCGAACCTGAACTTCGTCTCCGTGGAGAGCGGCATCGGCTGGATCCCGTTCCTGCTGGAGGCGATGGAGTGGCAGTACGACGAGACAATTCCGACGGAGCGCGAGGGCCTGAGCCTGCGTCCGAAGGAGTACTTCAAGCGGCAGGTGTACGCCTCGTTCTGGTTCGAGCAGTGGGGGCCGCTGCACGCGATCGAGGAGCTGGGGGAGGACAACGTGATGTTCGAGACGGACTTCCCCCACCCGACCTGCCTCTACCCGGAGACGCATACGCGCATTTCGAAGACACTCGACCAGCTCGACCCAACGGTGCGTCGCAAGGTGCTGCACGACACGGCGGCGCGGGTCTACAACCTGCCGGAGATCACGTAGCGGGAAGGACGCGTCCGTGACCGCCCCGTTCAGCGCCTACGGCGTGCCCGTGATCGACATCGACAGCCACTACACGGAGCCGCCGGACCTGTGGACATCGCGGGCGCCCGCTTCCTACCGGGACCGCATGCCCCGGGTAAGACCGAACAAGGACGGGGACGAGCACTGGTTCGTCGATGACGACGTGGACTTCGGGCCGCTCGGGCTGACGGTGGTGAGGCAGGACGGCTCGAAGGAGTATGGCGCCTACAGCCTGCCCAGCTTCGAGGAGATGAGCGACGCGGCGAGCTACCCAGAGCCGCGGCTGCGGATGCTCGACGAACTGGGCATCTCGCAGCAGATCATCTACCCGAACGTGGCCGGCTTTGGCAGCCACCGCTTCATGATGCTGAGGGACGCCGAGCTTCGGAACGTCTGCGCACGCGTCTACAACGACGCCATCATCGAGCTGCAGCAGGCGGGAGAGGGGCGCCTGTTCCCGCAGGCAGTGACGCCGTTCTGGGACATCGACGAGTGCGTGCGGGAGGTGCACCGCATGAAGGACGCGGGCATCACGGGCATCGTGATGACGGACACGCCCGAAGACTTCAGGTTGCCCCACCTGCACGACCCGCACTGGGATCCCCTGTGGTCGACGTGCCAGGAGATGGGCATCCCGGTGAACTTCCACGTGGGCTCGGGGAACAACCTCGGCGGGCAGATGATCTGGGACGGGTACGGACCCCAGCGCTTCCTCGCCACGATCAGCGTTTCGCTGTTCATGGTGCAGTGCAAGACGATCATGAACCTGATCTTCAGCGGGCTGCTGGACCGCTACCCGAACCTGAACTTCGTCTCCGTGGAGAGCGGCATCGGCTGGATCCCGTTCCTGCTGGAGGCGCTGGAGTGGCAGTACGACGAGACCATCCCGACGGAGCGCGAGGGGCTGAGCCTGCGCCCGAAGGAGTACTTCAAGCGGCAGGTGTACGCGTCTTTCTGGTTCGAGCAGTGGGGGCCGCTGCACGCGATCGAGGAACTGGGGGAGGACAACGTGATGTTCGAGACGGACTTCCCCCACCCGACCTGCCTCTACCCGGACACGCGTACGCGCATCTCGAAGACACTCGACCAACTCAACCCAACGGTGCGTCGCAAGGTGCTGCACGACACGGCAGCACGGGTCTACAACCTGCCACCGGTTGCGCAGGGCGGCTAAGGGCTAGCGGCGGTCGACGCCCGCGAAGGCTTCGGCGGCCTTCGCCTCCTCCTCGGGCACGCCATCGATCAGGACCAGCGAGTGTCCCGGGTAGGCGGGCACACGCGGGCCGGGAACGACCGTCCCGGTCAGGTTCACCGGGTCGACGGCGCTGACGACGACGCGTTCACCGCTGGCGGGTTCGTTGCGGGTGCGGCGGAGCTGCTCGACCGCGTCGATGAGGGCGTACTGCTCGCCGACCACGCCAGAGACGAAACGACCGCCGCGGACATCGCCGCGAGCCTCCATCGTGCGGAGGGCACGCAGGATCTGCCGCCAGGGCAGGGAGAAGCGCTCCTGCCTGGCGAGATCGCGGAAGACGACGCCGTAGCGTTCGAGGAGGACGCTGGCGACGAGGGTGGCGAGCTCGTCCTGGCGGGCGGGGTCGAGAGGGGGCGCCTCGACGACGGACCAGCGCCCGGGGGGGCCGCCGAGGACCAGTCCGAGGCGGTAGCTGGCGACAGGGCGGCGGGCGGCGGTTCGGCGGCGGCCGGAGGCAGTGCGGGCGAAGATCTTGCGAACGCCCTCGAAGCCGTCGGAGGCGACCAGGCCTGCGGCGATGAGCTCGCGGAGGGTGTCCTCGGTCTGGCTCGTGAGCTGCCCTGTCTCGCGGACGAGCTCCTCGAAGAAGAGAGCGCCGCGCTCGCGCAGGAGCTCAACAATAGTCGAGGCTGCTCCCAGCGGGGCAGGGATGCCTTCGGGGCGGTCGAAGCGGGCGGCGGCGAGGAGGTCGGGGAAGGCGCGGCGGGCGACGAGGGTAATGGGGGTGGCGCGGGTGGCGGGAGCGGGGCGGGCGGGGGCGTCGTCGGGGGAGGGGGCCTTGCGGGCGCTGAGGCGAGCCCAGGCGATCTCGCCGGCGAGGCAGAGCTCGTCGAGCCAGGCGGGGTCGTAGTCGCGGACGCGGGCGCGGAGGAGGTCGTCCTCCCAGGAGCCGGCGGGGGCCTCGAAGCCCTGCAGGCGTTCGAGGGCGCGCCGCAGGCCGGGCCGGCCGCCGTAGACGGCCCCGGGGGCGAGTCCCTGCCAGCGGGTGAGGAAACGCATGTAGTCCGCGCGGGAGACGGGCGCCACCGCTTTGCGCAGGCCCTCGAGGGTGTAGCGATGGATGCGGGCGAGGAGGCGCCGGTCGCAGAGCTCGTCCTCGGGTGCGTTGGGGGTGAAGCGGCCGCGGACGAGATAGCCGGCGGCCTCGGCGGCGCGCAGGCCGTAGTCGGCGTCTTTCTCGGCCAGGCCGGTGCGGCGGGCGATGCCGGCAGCGGTGAGGGGGCCGAGACACTCGGTGTGGCCGCGGACGAGAGCGAGACGGGCGGCTTCGCGATCCTCCATTTCCAGCAGGGCGTGGGCGGGGACGGCCGGGGAAGGCGTCTCGGCATCGGGGAAAAGGAGGCGGATAGAGGGGAGGTTCTCGACGGCGAACCAGAAGGAGCGCCCATCGACGCTCAGGCGGGCGGCCCGACCACCGGCTTCCAGCTCCCCGAGCCACGCGACCCAGCCTGTGGCCTGCTCCCCTGCGAGGACGGTGAAGCCGAGGAGGGCGTCGTGGGCTTCCTCGGCATCTCGGGGTTCGGGCCAGGCCTCCTCGCGAACGCGGGCAATGGCGTCGGGGCTGAGGGCGGCGAGATCGCGGGCGGAGTCGGGGAGGGTGCGGCGGAGGGTGACGGCGCGGGTGCGGCGTTCTTCGATAGGTGCGTCGTCGAGGTAGGTGTAAGGGCGGCCGCTGACGATCTCGTGGGCCATGGGGGACGGTTCGACCGTGTCGATGGCGTGGAGGCGTACGCCGCCGTCCTCAATGCGGGTCAGGACATCTTCGAGGCCGCGCACGTCCATCGCCTCGTAGAGGCAGTCGTCGCGGGTCTGGCGCATGAGGGGGTGGTCCGGGAGGGAGAGGGGGGCATCGAGGTGCTCCTGGCAGCCGACCTGGGCGGGGAAGACGGCGGCCATGAGGTCGTCGCCGCGCATGCGCTGGAGGAAGGGAGGCACGCGCTTGCCGTTGCGCTGGCGCGCGATCGCGAGGGCACGGGAGGCGTTCCAGCGCCAGCGGGTAGGGAAGAGGGGGATGTAGAAGATCGACTTCTCGACGAGGGTGGAGGCGTTGCGGGGGTTCACCCAGGAGAAGGCCTCGGCGAGGGGCCAGGAGTGCTGGGGGCCAGCGGAGAGGAGGATGGCGTCGTCGTTGGCGGCGGCCTGGAGCTCGAAGTCAAAGGTGGTGCAGAACTGCTTGCGAAGGGCGAGTCCCCAGGCGCGGTTGACGCGGGCGCCGAAGGGGGCGTGGACGACGAGCTGCATGCCCCCGGAGTCATCGAAGAAGCGCTCGAAGACGACGTCGGTGTCTGAGGGGACGACGCCGAGGCCGTCGCGGGTGGCGCGGACGTAATCGACCATCTGGCGGGCCCCGCTCTCGACGAGGCTGCACTCCTGCTGGAGGCGGGCCACGAGCTCCTCCGGGTCATCGAGGCCATCCGCGATCTCGCGGCGGAGGCGGCCGGCCTCCTCGGACAACTCGATGGTTCGCCCGGGGGCTTCGCCCAGCCAGAAGGGGACCGTGGGGGGCGCGCCGTGGGCGTCGATGACGCGGACGGTGCTCTGCTCGACGCGGGTGATGCGCCAGGAGGTGGAGCCCAGGAGGAAGATGTCGCCGGCGGCGCTCTCCATGGCGAAGTCCTCGTTGACGGTGCCGACGGGGATGTCCTCGGGCTCCGCGACGACGCGATAGTCGCCCATCTCGGGGATGACGCCGCCGTTGTTCAGGGCAGCGAGGCGCGCCCCGCGCCGCCCGCGGACGATGCCGTTGATGCGGTCGCGGTGGATGAGAGGGGACGCGGAGCCGGGGCCATCGCCGATGCCGGTGGCGAGCATGTCGACGATCTCGTCGAAGGGCCCGCGCTCGAGGTTCTCGAAGGGGGATGCCTCGCGCACGAGGTCGTAGAGGCCGTCCTCGGACCAGGGCTCGCAGGCGGTTTCGGCGACGATCTGCTGGGCGAGCACATCAAGGGGCGCAGTCAGGGGGTTGATGCGGTCGAGGCGGCCGGCATTGACAGCGCGAACGAGGGCGGAGCACTCGACCAACTCGTCGCGGGTGGTGGGGAAGAGGCGTCCGTGGGGGCGGAGGCCGAGGGCGTGGCCGGAGCGCCCGATGCGCTGCAGCAACGTTGCGATGCTGCGGGGGGAACCGACCTGGCAGACGAGGTCGATGGCGCCGATGTCGATACCCAGCTCGAGGGATGCGGTGGCGACAAGGGCGCGCAGGTCGCCGGCCTTGAGGCGTTGCTCGACGTGGAGGCGCCGCTCCTTGGCGATGCTGCCGTGGTGGCTGGCGACGGCCTCCTCGCCGAGGCGCTCCGCGAGCTCCTTGGCGACGCGCTCAGAGAGGGAGCGGGTGTTGACGAAGATGAGGGTCGTGCGGTGCTCTTGGATGAGCTCCGAGAGGCGGTTGAAGATGTCGCCCCACTGCTCCTTGGGAGGCACGGCCTCGAGGTCGCTGGGGGGCGTCTCGACGTGGAGGTCGATATCGCGCTGGTGGCCGCGGTCGACGATGGAGGCGGAGCGACCCGCGCCACCGAGGAAGCGGGCGATCAGCTCGATGGGACGCTGGGTGGCGGAGAGGCCGATGCGGACCGGAGGAGTCTCGCCGAGACGGTCGAGGCGGGCCAGGGTGAGGGCGAGGTGGCTGCCGCGGCGGTCGCGGGCGAGGGCGTGTATCTCGTCGACGATGACGGTGCGGACGCCGCGAAGGTTCTCGCGGCTGCGCTGGGCGGTGACGAGGAGGAAAAGCGACTCGGGGGTGGTGACGAGGATGTGGGGCGGGCGGCGCACCATAGTCTGGCGGGCGGAGGGGGGCGTATCGCCGGTGCGTACGGCGCTGGTGATGGGGGGCAACTCGTAGCCCATCTCCCCGGCGAGGGCACGGATCTCGGCGAGCGGCTCCTCGAGGTTGCGCTGGATGTCGTTGCTGAGGGCCTTGAGCGGCGAGACGTAGACGATGCGGGTGGCGTCCTCGAGCTCACCAGCTTCGGCCTCGCGGATGAGCTGGTCGATGCCGACGAGGAAGGCGGCGAGGGTCTTGCCGGAGCCGGTGGGGGCGGCGATGAGTGTGGTCTCGCCGGCGTGGATGCGGGGCCAGCCCTCGGCCTGGGCGTCGGTGGGGTGGGCAAAGCGGCGCTCGAACCAGGCGCGCACCACGGGGTGGAAGTCCGCGAGCGAGTCGCCGGCGGGCGGTGGCGGGGCAGCTGCGGGCTCGCGCTCGAACATGCGTGCGGGTGATAGTAGCCGACCACGAGGTTTCCTGCTCGCCGGAACGAGCCAGCGCCCTCCAGAAGAGGGCGCCAGGCAAGGTGCGGGACGGCCAGGGGGCTAGCGCCGCCGGTAGGAGAGGGCGAGCCCGGCTCCGACGAGCAGGACAACGAGCAGGTAGGCAGAGACGGTGACCTGGTCGGAGGCGAGCCCCGTGCCAGCGTCGGGCTCGGCGGCGGCCTTGCCGGTGTCGGTTTCTGGCGCGGGCTCCTGCGGTTCCTCAGGCTTCTCGGGTTCCTGGGGCTCCTCAGGCTCTTCGGGTTCTCGCGGTTCCTCCGGTTCCTCGGGCTTCTGAGGCTCGGGCGGCTCCTCCTCGGGGGTGGGTGTGGGCGTCGGCGTCGGTGTGGGCGTCGGTGTTGGGGTCGGCGTCGGCGTGGGTGTGGGCGTCGGCGTGGGTGTGGGTGTGGGCGTCGATGTTGGGGTCGGGGTCGGCGTGGGTGTGGGCGTCGGTGTTGGGGTCGGGGTCGGGGTGGGTGTGGGCGTGGGGGTCGGGGTCGGGGTGGGTGTGGGCGTGGGGGTAGGCGTTGGGGTGGGTTGCGGCTCCGGCTGTGGTCGTGGGCGGGGATCGGGGTTGGGGTCCGGGCGGATCGGGTCGGGAAGGATGGGGGGTTGCTGGGGTGGGCTGTCGTTGTCGGTCACCGTCACGGTGACGCCGCTGACATCGGCATCAGGAATGCCCGCATAGTCGGTGTCCGCCGATGTGACGGTGTGCTCGACAATCGCGCTTTCGCTGGCGTAGTCCGCGTCGTCCGCCGCGTGGACGGTCACCGTCTGCTCCGTGTCCCAGTCCCCCGGCGCGAAGGTCACGCTGCTCGTGGTTACCGAGCTGTCGCTGGTGGTGGTCAACGTCACATCCGGGCTCGAGCCGGACGTGAGAGCGATGTTCACCGTCACGTCGGCCGACGGCTTGCTCCCCAGCACGAGCGTGTAGGTGTTGCTACTCGCCTCGACCACCCTCAGGGATGTGGGGTCGACCACCACACCCACATGGTCATTGTCGGTGACCTCAACGCTAACGCTTGCGGCAGCGATGCCCGAGTAGTCGCTGTCGTCGGAGGTGACGGTGTGCGCGATGGTAGCGCTGTCCTTGGCGGTGTCGGTGTCGTCCTCGGCCGCCGAAACGGTGACCTCCCGGGGAGTGTTCCAGTTCTGGTCGGTAAAGGTCAGGCTCGACTCGTCCGCGGTCACGTCCGAGCTGCCGGAGACGGCAATGGCCACCTCCACGTCATGCGAGGGCTGGGTCGCCAGCACGACGGTGTACTTCTTCTCGCCGCCCTCATCCACCGTCAACGAAGCCGGGTGGATGGCGACGCCGGGACTGTCGTCGTCGATGACCTGGACGGAGACATCGGCGGCGGTAATACCCGAGTAGTCGGTGTCGGTGGTGGAGACGGTGTTGGTGATGGTCACGGTTCCGGTGCCGCTGGAGATGTTGTCCTGGTCCTTGGAGACCTTGACCGTGCGCACGGTGTTCCAGGTCGTGCTCTTGAAGACCAGGCGCGACTGATCGACCTCCACGTCACTCCTCCCAGAGACGATGTCGACCGTCACGTCGACAGAGGGCTGGCTTGTGAGGACGACTGTGTATTGCGTCTCGCCCCCTTCGGTCAGCGTCAACGAGGTCGGTTTCACGGTGACGCCGGGGGTGTCGTTGTCGCTCGCGGTGACGCTCACGCTCTGGGCGGAGATGCCGTCGTACTGGGTGTCGGTCGAGGTGACCTTGTGGGTGATGGTGGCGGACTCCGCATCGACGTTGCCGTCGTCAATCGCGGAGACGGTCACCACCTGGGGGGTGCGCCAGTTCCCCGTGGTGAAGGTCAGGGTGTTCTTGTTCACCGTGATGCCGGAGGTCCCCGACTTGGCGACGGTCACGGTCACGTTGGCAGAGGGCTGGCTATCCAGAACCACCGTGTAGGTATCGCTGTTGCCCTCGGTGAGCGTCAGTTCGGGCGGGTCCGTTGCGGGCGCCGTCGCCACCGTCACGCCGGGGGTGTCGTTGTCGTTGACGGTCACTTCCAGGCTGGCGGTTACTCCCCGGTACTCGGAGGCGCCGCTGGCCGTGTGGGTCAGGGTGAGCGTCTCGTCCCTGGCGTCGTCGTCCTCGGCCGTGACCTTGACCGTTTGATCGGTGCTCCAGGTCGTGCGGGTGAACGTGAGCCGCGTCTTGTCGAGCGTGAGTTCCCCGGTGTGACCGGTGACTGTCACTGTGACGGTCGTCGAGGGCCTGATCTGGAGGCGGACCATGTATGTATTCCCGGCGGCATCACCCTCCTCTACGCTGAAGGCGGTCTTGCTCAGCACGATTCCTGGGCTCGCTACCGAGCACCGGGGAAGGATGTCGGCGGCTATGTCCGAGTCGGTACCGTAGTCGCGGTACGCGGGGTGGTTGGTACTCGCCATGTCGTTGTAGGAGATGGTGAATAGCTCATCTGGGATACAGCCCGAGAAGTCATTGAACGAGAGCTGAAGAGAATTGAGGGGTTCGCTCCGAGTTGCCAGTTTCTTGAGTGCGTCGGGAATCGTCCCGCTCAGCTGGTTGTAGTCCAATGCGAGCGTGTCGAGATTGGGGAGGCTTCCGAGCGAGGCAGGAATGGACCCGCGCAGCAGGTTGCTCGAGAGATCGAGAGCAGTGAGCGCCTGTAGCCGGCTCAAGTCGGGGATGGGTCCGGACAGCTGGTTCCCGTTCAGGTCGATTCGTTGCAGCAGCGTCAGTTTCGACAGCCAGGAGAACCCTCCTGTCAGGTCGTTGTGGTAGAAAGACAGGAGCTGGAGATTCGTGAGGGCGGACAGGTCGGGAATGCTCCCCGTGAAACCGTTGCCG
The DNA here is from genome assembly GCA_965214395.1 of Tepidiformaceae bacterium. Lineage (GTDB taxonomy): Bacteria > Chloroflexota > Dehalococcoidia > Tepidiformales > Tepidiformaceae > UBA2991. The sequence goes on along the minus strand of OZ243954.1, from coordinate 1,296,615 downwards.
TCGAGGCGCAGGTGGGTCAGCTGGGTCAGGTTCGTGATCTCCGAAGGAATCGTCCCCAGGAGCCCCGGGCCAGTGGTGAACGCTCCCGGGCTGGTGGAGTAGATGAACAGCACCTTCAGCTTGGTGAGTTCGCCAATCTCGCTGGGAAGCCCTCCTGTCCAGTTATTGCTGGAGAGGTCGAGCTTCGTCAGGTTCTGGAGATTCTTGATTTCATTCGGGATCGGGCCCGAGAATTGGTTGCTACCGAGGTCGAGCGTTGTGAGGTTCTCGAGTTCCCAGATGCCGGATGGGATCTCATTTGGCGAGCTGATGCCTTGAAAGCACCAGGACCTTCAGGGCGGTGAGGTCGCCAATCTCGTCCGGGATATTCCCGACGAACCGTCCGATCGTGTGAGTGGTGTTGTCGAATACGACCTTCGTGACGCGATTTCCCTCAACCGTAATGCCTTCCCAATCCGAGAGGGACTCTGTCCCGCCCCATGTGAGATACCTCCTCATGTTGGACTGGCCGTTCCACTCGTTGGCCACCGCCACAAGGGCCTTGCAGTCGGTGACGAGGTTGGGGTCGTCACTGTCGTCGTTGGGGTCATCGAGCGTGGCGTGGTCGGAAATAACCGTGCCATTGGTGCAGATGGCTTCGTCGAGTACGGCCGCGGCGGACACGGGGGACGGCCCGCGGGTGAGCACCGTGGCAACCAGGGCCACGGTCGTGACAAGCAGGAGGGTGGAAGCGAGTCCGAACTTTCCCCAGGTCATGGAGCCAGCCCCCTGCGTTCACGACTCACGCGTGCAGTGGGAGAGCCAGCAGGCGTGCCTGACACCGAGCAGGGCACCGGTCGCAAGCCAGGCAACGTGGGGAGGGAGGTGGTCGGCCGCGGGAATCGGAGGCGCCGACCTGCGTCAGGCTCCGCCGGCACGGCGAGAAGGGATTCGGGGGATCTCTCTGGCGCGAGAAGCGGGGCAACCGCAGGTGAGAATCGCGGAGCGAGAAGGGCATGAACCACCGAGGCTAGCCCTGTGGCCACCACCGGGTTCGTACGACAGAACATGGGTCGCTCTCCCCCGCGACCCCGCCGAGCACCATATTAGGGGATGAGCCAGCTTTACGGCTAGTGCGCTTATACCGATTACTGAAATTTCACGGCACTGCCCGTTGGCGCGGAGGGCAACGCGAATGCCCTGCAAGATTGGGCTAAGCCGAGGGTTCCTCGAACAGCTGGAACAGGACGCCGTTGGTATCGCGCGGGGAGAGGAAGACGTTGCGCTTCCAGCGCTGGCCGCCGACGCCGCCGGGGGGCTCCATGCCCTCGGCTGCGAGGGCCTCAAGGGCGCGGTCGAGGGACTCGACCTCGCAGGAGACGTGATGCAGGCCCTTCCCGCGCTTCGCGAGGAAGTCCTGGAGAAAGCCCTCATCGCCGAGGGGTTCGAGTATCTCCAGCTTGAGCTCGGTGTTGGGGATGCGCATGAGGCAGCCCTTATAGCCCTGGTCGGGGACCTCCCAGCGGCTCTCAACTTCCATACCGAAGACGCGCTCCTGCCAGGCCGCCTGCGCCTCAAGGTCGGGGGAGGCGAGGGAAACGTGGTCCAGGCGGCGGAAGCCGAGAGCGCCGGCTTCGCCGCGGGTGCCGTTCACGGCCTGGCCGGTCTTGGGTTGGTAGAGCTGCCAGAGAACACCGCCGCTATCGCGGGGGTGGATGTAGGCCATCCACCACATGGTGTCTTCGCTAATGCCCCCGAAGGGGGTTAGGCCAAGGCGTTCGAGCTCGGCGACGGCCTCCTCGATGTCTGGCACCTGGACGGTGAGGTGGTGGAGGCCGGGGCCGCGCTGGTCGAGGAAGCGCTGGACGAAGCTCTCGGGGCCATCGGGCTGGAGGAGCTCCCACTCGACCTTCGTGTTGCGAACACGAGTTACGCAGCCTTCAAAGGGGGTGCCGGGGTGGGGGGTGAACCGGCGGAGGTAACGGAAGCCGAAGAGGCGCTCGAAACGATCACGCTGCTCACGCCAGTCGTGGGTCGCCATGCTGATGTGGTCGAAGCGGGTAAGGGTAAGCACGGAGTCTCCGGGGGGAGGAGTGTGGGGCGGTATGGTAGGAAGGCAGGAGCCGCCGGGCAACGATGGAAGCGAGCAGCGCCACGATCGTGGCGAACCCACGGGCACGGGGGATGCGCCGCTTCGATGCGGAGCGGGCGCTGCGCCGCCTGCAGGAGCGGGGGCTGGAGGGACGGCTGGAGCTGCCAGACTCGCCGGTGGGGACGGCGGAGGCTGCAGCTCAAGCGGCCGAGCGGGGCGATGCCTTCATCTTCGTGCTGGGCGGGGACGGGACGGTGCGGCTGGCGGCTGGGGCGATGGCGGGGTCGGAGTCGGCGCTGGCGGTCCTGCCGGGGGGCACAGCCAACGTCTGGGCGAAGGAGGCGGGCATCCCGCGGAATCTGCACAAAGCTCTGGACGCGCACCTGGACGGCCAGCAGGTGGCCATGGACCTGGGGCGGGCGAACGGCGAGCCGTTCCTCCTAATGGCAGGCATCGGGTGGGACGCCCAGATAGCAGCGACGGTCACGCCTTCACTAAAACGAAGGCTGGGCGTCCTCGCCTACGTCTTACACGGGTTGCCGATGCTCCACCGGCTGCGGACGGGGGACGTGGCGTGGTCTGCGGAGAGCGAGGCGAAAACGGAGAACGTAGGCCTGATCGTCGTGAGCAACACCCGGCTGTACGGCGGCATGCTCATGTTCTCGCTGGAGGCGAGCGCCCGCGACGGGCGGCTCGACGCCTGCATCTTCACGCCGCGGAACGCGCCGGAAGCGCTTCGCCACTCACTCAAGGTGGTCGCGCGCCGGCACCCGGGCGACGCGGGCGTGCGCGAGCTGCGCACATCGCGGTTCGAGGTGTCGACACCAGGTATCCCGGTGCAACTCGACGGGGACGTGGTGGGCGAGACGCCGCTGACGCTCGCGGTCGAGCAAGGGGCGCTGAAGATGAGCGTGCCCGGGGGTCCACTGACGCCGGTTCTGCGCGGGTAGCGGCTATTCGCCCTCGAAGCGACCGATGGCGCCGCCGGCGACGACGAAGCGTCCGGCGGCACTGGTGAGAACATCGCGCACACGGTCGGGGTCGGCGGTGGTAACGATGACCTGCTGGAAGATCTCGAAGGAGTCGAGGACGCCGCGACGGCGCTGCTCGTCCAGCTCGCTGAGCACGTCATCGAGGAGGACGACGGGCTCGTCACCCAGGCAGGTCTGGAGGTAGGCGGCCTCGGCGAAGCGGAGGGAGAGGGCGGCGGTGCGGAGCTGGGCGCGGGAGGCAAACGATGCGGCGGAGAAGCCGTCAATGAGCACCTCGACATCGTCGCGGTGGGGCCCGGAGAGGGTGACGCCGGCGCCGATCTCACGGGGGCGGCCGTCGTTGAGGGCCTGCAGCATGCGGCTGGTCCACTCGGCCTCGTCGATGGGCAGCCCGTCCTCGACGGCGTCGCCGAGGGCGGGTTTGTAGGTGAGGTCGATGGTCTCGATGTCGTCGCTGAGCCGGCCCATCTGCTCGCGGGCGTAGGGCACAAGGAGACCGAGGGCATCGGCGCGACCCTTCATGATGATGCCGCCGGCGTGAGCAAGCTCCTGGTTCCAGAAGCCGAGCTCGGAGGGGGCGGCCTCGCGGGCCTGAATGCGCTTGAGCAGTCCGTTTCGCTGCTGCAGGACGCGCTGGTAGCGCTGCATGGCGCGCAGGTATCCGCGGTCGACCTGGGAGGCCATCATGTCGAGGTATCGGCGGCGGAGGATGGGTGGTCCGGCCACGACCTCAATGTCGAGCGTGGTGAAGAGGACGGCGGCGAGCTCGCCGACGGCATCGGAGGTGCGCTTGGCGAGCCCGTTCACACGGACGCGCTTCCCCGCTCGCTGACCTTCGCCGCCCCGCCCGACGACTGCGACCTCAAGGTTCAGGCGGCCAGCGGCCCGCTGGACCTCGGTCTGGAGGCGCGCGACGGGGAACTCGGAATCGAGGATATCGCGCCGGACGAGGTCGGAGTCGCTGCTGGCGCGGCTGGAGCGAAGGGTGGAGAGCAGGTAGATGGCCTCGAGCAGGTTGCTCTTCCCCTGCGCGTTCTCGCCGACGAAGAGATTGAGCCCGCGGTCCAGGGACAGATCGACCGCGGCATAGTTGCGGAAGTTCGTTAGGTTGAGGCTGTTGATGTACACGCCACGTCCAACCCGGCGCCCCGCCAGAACGCCAGAGGGCGAATTATAGAGCCCTTGACGCTATGGGGTTATGTTCCATCCGGCGCGAGTATGGGCCTGGAACTGCTCAGGCGCCTATGCATTCGCCTTGTGGGGGGGTAGGGAGCTTCCTATAATCGCGCCACAACACGAACAAGCGAGTAATCGAATGAAGGTTCAGGTCCTGCAGGAGAACCTCCAGCGGGGGCTGGCGATCGTGGGGCGAGCGGTCGCCACGCGTTCGACCCTGCCCATCACCTCGAACATCCTGATGGCGACGGACGGCGGGCGGCTACGCCTCTCGGCGACCGACCTCGACATCTCCATCAGCACCTGGATCGGGGCCAAGATCGAGGAAGAGGGCGCGACGACGATCCCGGCGCGGCTGATCACGGACTTCGTGGGGCAACTCCCGCCGGCAACCGTTTCCGTAGAGGTTCCGGAGCGCACGCGTCAGGCAAAACTGGAGTGCGCCCGCACGGAATCGACCATCAACACGATGGACGCCGAGGACTTCCCCCGCATCTCGACGATCGACGAGGGTCCCTCGATCGAGCTGGACGCGGCTACGCTGCGTCGCACCATCGACCGGGTGGAGTTCGCAGCGGCGACGGACGACTCGCGACCGGTGATTACGGGCGTGAGCATCAAGGGCGAGGAGAGCAAGCTGACGTTCGCGGCCTCGGACGGCTTCCGCCTGGCGGTCTCGGACATCGAGCTGGGAGCCAAGCAGGCCTTTCCCGTGACGGACCTGAACCTGATCGTTCCATCGCGCGCCCTGCGCGAGGTGGGGAGGCTGATCGGCGACGGCGCGGCCCCGGTGGAGCTGCGCGTGAACGACAAGCAGACGCAGGTACAGTTCTCGATGACGGACGTGGAGCTGGTGGCGCAGTTGATCCAGGGCACCTTCCCCAACTACAACCAGCTGATTCCCGGCGAGTACAACACCTCGACGGTGGTGGACGTGGACGACTTCATGCGAAGTGCGCGCATCGCGGCCATCTTCGCGCGGGACGGGAGCGGCATTGTGCGGCTCCAGGTGCAGCCCACTGGCGACGGCACCTCGGGGAAGCTGGTGATCAGCGCACGCGCGGACGAGGTAGGAGACAACGAGGGCGAGATTGACGTGAAGGTCGAGGGCGAGGCGGCGAAGATCGCGTTCAACAGTCGCTACCTTGCAGATGTCCTGGGCGTACTTGACGGCGAAGTGCGCCTGGAAACGACGAGCCCCTCAAGCCAGGGCGTGTTCCGCCCGGCCGAGGACGACGGCTACGTGCACGTCGTCATGCCCATGTTTGTTCAATGGTGATAAACCGGCGTCAGAATCTGCACATTCTGGGGGACAGTCGGGAGAATTGCTAGATTCTGTGGGTTCGGTCGGGAGCAGCCCCTTGACCGTGACCTCGTCCCGGGTGGCTGCCACGCTCAGCTGCACAGCCTCCATCACGCGCTCGTACTGCTCCGGCTCGGCGCCGTCGAGCCGCGCGGCGATGCTCGCGCACACCTCCCGGAGGCCGGCCTCGTCGACGCCGGCCGCAATCGCCGAGGCCGGACGGGCAAGCGTCTCCAGCTCCGCACTGAGGACCTCGCGCTGTCGCTGGACCTCGCGCAGTTCGGCGCGCACCACGGTGCTGTCGACCTCGTCGTAGCCGAAGAGGCGGACGAGCCGCTCCTCGCGCTTCTTCAGCGTCGTCAGCTCGGATTCTAGGCGCTGGATTGCCTCGCGAGCAGAGGCGGAGTCGTCGGGCTGTTTCAGTTCCTGCAGAACCACCTCGGGCGCGGTCAGCACCTTGCGCACCTCGTCCCGAATCTCCTGCTCCAGCGCGACTGCCGGGATGTAGCGAGCCGTGCAAGCGCGCGACGTGCTCTTTGTGTACGCGTGCCTGCAGCGGTAGTAGGGGTAGTTCTTGCCCTTCGAGGAGAGCGTCTGCCCCACCATCGCACTCTGGCAGACGCCGCAGCGCAGCCGCCCCCGGAGCGCGTAGCGTCGCTTCGCCACCGGGCGGCGGCTCGTGCGCTCGGGGTCGTTCAGGATCGCCTGCACGCGCGCCCAGAGCTCGTCATCGATGATGGCCGGCGTCGCGCCGGGAATCTCGATGTGTTCGTTCTCGGGCCGTTCCACCACGCGCGTGCGACGTCGCGAGCCGGGCGCGCGGACCGGCACTCGCCTGGTGCGGCGGTACACCGTGCGGCCGATGTACGCCTCGTTGAGGAGCGTGCGCCGCACCGTGATCGGATACCAGCGGCCGCCGGAGAACGCGGGGATGCCGGCGTCGTTGAGTTCGTTGGACACGGCGGAGAAGCTGCGGCTGTCGGCGTAGCGCTCGAAGATGCGCCTCACGACCGCCGCCTGGAAGGGTTCGATCTCGCGGCGCCCGCTGGCCGGGTTGTAGATGTAGCCGTAGCAGCCCGTCCCGGTCGCCTGCGGAATGCGCCCGCTGCGCGCCCGCTCCTCCTTGCCGCGCATCGTGCGCTCGGCGATCTTCTCCCGCTCGACCTCGGCGATGAAGGCGCGCGCGGCGAGGATGAAGCGCCCAACGGCAGTGTCCTCGAAGCGCTCGGTCACGAACTCCAGGCGCACGCCGGCGCGCTCGAACTCGTCGAACAGGATGCCGATGTGGTTCTGGCTGCGCGAGAGGCGATCGACGGCGAAGGCGACGACGACCTCCGCTTCCCCTCTTCTCAGCGCAGCGCGCAGCTCATCGAGACCGTCACGCTCGAGCACTCCGCCGCTGGCGGCTTCGCGGATGCGGCGTACCACGCGCCAGCCGCGGTCGGCAGCCACCTCGTCGCAGGCGCGCTCCTGCGTGTCGAGGGAGGTGCCGTCTCGCTCTTGGGCGTCGGTCGAGACGCGGGAGTAGATGATCGCTCGCATGGCAGTCTCCATCGGGTCGGGGGTGGGGGTCATCGGCATCGCTCACTCCAGCCTACCGGGTCGAGGCAAGGGAACGGTTGGGGTGGAAGCGGTCGCTCGAGAAGGAGAGGGGTGCTGGTCAGCGGTCCCGCTGCCGCTCCCGATCACTGCTCGCGGGCGTTCCCGCCGAGCCGGGGGGATGGACTTCCTCCGGGGCGAGCAGCCAGCGCCACAGCTCGTCCCAGGCACGTGTCCGCGGCCCGCTGCGCCAATTGGCCGAGAGAGTGAACTCGCTGGGCGTCGCGTCCAGCGCATCCGCTCCCGAGACCGGCTGGTGCACAGCCTCGCGTTCGTGATCTCTGCCGTTTCGCATGCTGCCACTCGTATCCTTGATGGAGCACGCCGAACTGCCAGCACAGTGCTGGATGTCCGGCGCACGCGCGCCAAGCAGCATCGCGAATTGGGAGGACGGACGTAATCCCGCGAAACGAACTTCATCGATGAAACGTCGGCGCGAGCGGCGGAGCCGGGCCTACGCACGGCGGCGCGGGCTCGCCCCCGGCAGCAGGTCGTCGAGGCCGAGGTCGGCGGCCAGCTCCTGCAGCGCGAGCAGGTGCTCCATGTTGGGGCGCACGCCGTTGCGCCAGCGCCAGAGGTTGAGGGTGCTCGTGCCGAGCAGCCGCGCCAGCTCCTTCCACGTCAGACCGGACGCCTCCCTGGTCCGCTCCAGCGCCTCGCCGAACGCGTCGCGGCCAGTCGAGGACGCCCACGCGCCACGTCCGCTTCGCACCGCCTCAGTCCTCCCGGACGCGGGCGACGAACGGCTCGCCCATGAGGATGGCGAGCCCGCCCGGGACGCGGCTGGCGAACTCGAGGAGCGAGTGGTAGGCGCCGCTCCGCGGTTCGATCCCGCGGCGCCAGCTCAGGACGCGCTTGCAGTCCACACCCACCGCCTCGGCGAACTCCTCCCAGGTGAGACCGCTGAGCTCCTTCAGGCGGTCGAGGCGCCGGGGGAAGTCGCCGGCCAGCAGGCCGCTCCCGCAGGGCACGGCGCGGCCGGCGATCACCGGGTCGCCGCGGTAGAGCGGGAGCCGGGGCGGCGCCCGGCGCGCGGATGCGCTTCTCCGGGACGGTCGTGCGCAACGCATCGGGAGTCCTCCGCTGATGGGGATTGCGGGGGCTGCCGCCGGGTTGCCCTCGCGTGAATACCACTAGGCCCGTAGCCTAATCTCTCTTAGGGTGTTGAGTCAAGGTCACCAGGCTGATAACCTAATGGTGCTTAGGGTGCAGCACCGGTGCCCACCCGGGAGTCCCGCCCATGACCGCTACGCCCGCCTTCCCGTGGACCGCGATCGGAGCCCGCATCCGCGAGGCGCGCGTCCGCGCCGAACTCACCCAGAAGCGTCTCGCCGCCCTCGTCGGCGTCTCCACCCACAGCGTCTGGTGCTGGGAGGGGGGTCGGGTCAAGCCCAACCACGAGCACATGACCGAGCTCGCCTTCCACCTGGAGACCAGCGTCGCCGAGCTGGAGGGGCGCGACGTGCTCGAGGCGGAGTTGCGAGAGGAGGCGGAGGTCTTCTTCCGCGACGCCTTCGAGGGCCTCCCCATGGAGGACATCGAGTCGATCCGCAACTACGTCCGCTTCGTGCGGGGGGAGCGCCGCAGGCGGAGGCGCCGGGAGACGTGAACCGGGCACAGCTGCGGGGCGCGACGCTCAGGCGCGAGCTGGGACTGCGCGGGCGGGTGGATGCGGAGGCTGTGGCGGGAAGGCTCGGGCTGAGCGTGCGGCCGTGGCACCTGCAGGTGCAGAAGGAAATGATCATGAACGGCGAGATCCTGGTGGCGGAGCGGCTCGGGCCGGAGGAGCGACGCTGGGAGACCGCTCACGCCATCGGGCACCGGCTGCTGCATCGGGGGAACCACCTCGAAGCGCCCGAGCACCTGCGCCGTCGCCACGAGCGGGAGGCCGACGACTTCGCCCACGAACTCCTGATCGACGCCGAGGAGGCGCTCGCCGAGGGGCTGGTGCACGCCTGGGAGATCGCCGAGTACTTCGGCGTACCCGGCGATGCCGTTCGTGTGCAGGCGCGGCTGGTACAGGACGAACCGGTGCGGGTGGAAGACGAGTGAGCGGGTGGACGAGCCGCGCTACGCGTCGAAGATCGCGCTCACGTCGCAGCTGAACTCGGGCAGCACGTCCAGCCCGTCGAGGGCGTCCTGCTCGCCGAGCGTGGTCACGGGTTCGTCCGGCCGGTGCACATCCACCGTGCGGGTCTCGGGGTGCACGACCCAGACGAGCCGTACGCCGTGGCTGAGCCACATCCGCGCCTTGTCGTGCACCTCACGGCGGCTGTCGCTCGGCGAGGCGACCTCCACGACGAGGTCGGGAGCGACCTCCGCATAGCCGGGGATGTCCGCGTCCAGCGGGATCTTCTCCGCCGAAGTGAACGCGAGATCCGGCTCGCGCACCGTGTCGGGGTCGCGCTCCAGCCAGACGCCGGAGTCGGAGCCAACCAGCGTGCCCAGGCGCCTGGCCTTGGCGAAGACACGAAGCTCACTGCCGAGGTTCATCACGATCTTGCCGTGCCTGTGTCCAGCTGCCATGGTTTCGCAGAGCACCCCCCGGATCAGTTCGCCGCGCACGCCCTCGCCGTCGAGCCGCAGCAGGTCGGCGGCGGTCAGCAGCCCTGTCTCGCTGCGCGTCTCAGCCGTGGTCGTCATCTGCTCTCGCTCCCGTGCCCTGACAGTCTACCGCACCCGGATAGCGGCGACGGCCCGCGGGAACCGACGCGTCGCAGCGGCGGGCGCGCGCAGGGGAACGCGATCGGCGGAGTTCCGGGACGGCGGGCGGTGGGAGGAGCGGAGGTCAGAATAGGCGTCCGGGCACCGGCTCACTCGCGTGGCGGTGCCAGACGTGTCCCAGCGGCCCCTCGCGCTCCAGCGCCGCGCGATGCGAAACCCGCAGCGGCACTTCGACGCGGGCGCGCTTCATCTCAAGGCGAGCCACGCGCAGGAAGTGGTGGGCGGCCAGTTCGTGGTCAAGGACGACGAGAACTGCGGGGCGTGAGCCGTGATCGTCGGTGGGGCGCTGCGAGCGGTAGTAGCGGAGGTAGGGCGCGAGGCGGCCGGCCATGGTCGAGGGCCGCACCGCGCGGCGCTCCCACTCCAGGAAGAACGGCCGCCGCTCGCCGTCCAGCCGCAGGACGCCGAAGGCGTCGGGGTGGACGGAGCGCACGGCGCCCCGGTCCCGGAAGTAGCGCGAGGCGCGGTGCGGCGGGTCAAGCTGAACGATCTCGCAGTCGCGCCCCCGCGCCTGCTCCGCGAGCTGGGCGAGGAAGCCGTGCACGGCGTCGGTGTGCCCGGGCGTCCGCAGCAGCTGGCGGCTGCGCCGGCCCGCGACGTTGCGCCAGGCGAGCGGCGCGGCAGGGTCCAGGGGTTCCGCGCTCCAGCGCTTCAGGGCGAGGTGCACGGCCGAGCGGTCGCGGCGCGCGAGCGATGCCAGGCCACGGTCCGAGAGGACGAGCCGGCCCTCCGCGCGGGCGATGAGCGACGCATCCCGGAGCGGCTGCAGGAGTTGCGAGACGCGCCGCGCGGAGACGCCGAGCAGCGCGCCCAGGTGCGCGGGCGCGATCCACGGCCAGTCGGCGACGAGGCCGAGCGCGCGCTTCTGCGCGGCCCCGAGCGTGGCGGGCAGCATCCAGTCCTCGCGCAGGTCGCGCCGCCGCAGGTCGCGCGGGACGGTCGTGCGCGCCAGCGGCGCCTCCTCCGGCCAGGCGCGGCCACCGGCGATGTGCGCGAGCACCTCGCCGAGCGAGAGCCAGGGCGAGCCCGCAGCCGTGCGCCAGACGCGCGCGTCCGGGCCGGAGGCGACCGCGTCGCGCTCCAGCGCGAGGAAGGCGGGCGCGGCCGCCCGCGCCATCAGCCTCGCGGTGTGGCGCAGCCGCACAGTGTCGGGGGCGAGCAGAAGGTACGCGCCCGGCCGCGGCCCCTCGCGCAGCCGCCAGAGGCGCTTGCCGAAGGACGTGCGGTCGGTCGTCTCGCCCTGGCGGACGACGAAGAGGCTGCGCCCGTCCGGCAGCGCGACCGCCGCATCCAGCGGCTGCGCCCGGTACCAGCGGAAGCGCAGCGGCCAGGCCTGTCCGGTGATCGCCGCCGTCAGACGGTAGATGCTGGCCGCTGCGTCGAGCCGCTCCAGCAGGAGCCGCCGCCAGTGTGCGGTGAGCGGGCGCGAGCGCAGCAGCTCGTCCAGGCCCATTCCCTCCTCATCGGCCAGCCGACGCAGCCCGGCGGGCGTGAGGTAGTAGCGCCGCGTCGGGGCGATCAGCTCCGAGGCGTGGGGGAGCGAGGCGACGAGCCCCGCTCCCTCCAGCGCCTCGCAGTTGACGTAGACCGCGCCCCGCGACCAGCCGGAGAGGGCGGCCAGCTCCAGCCGGTCGGGGAAGGGCGTCTCCCCGAGCAGGCGCAGCAGGTCGCGTTCGACCCTCACGCCGCGCCCTTCCCGGAGCCGCCCGTGGGCGGCTGGAAGTGCTTGCTGCGCTGGCCCTCGCCGCGCGGGGCCGCCGAGCCGGCGTCCCTGGTGGGTTCGGCCTCCTTGTTGCGCTGCGCCTCCAGCCGCTCGCGGAACTCCTCGACGCGGCGGCGGCCCTCAGCCTGCTGGACGGCGACCTCCTGCTCCGTCAGCAGGTAGGAGGCCGCCTCCGAGCGGATGCGCGCCGCCGTCTCCGCGCTCCCCTCGTCGGGCTTGAGCACCTCCATCGAGAAGGCGGGCGTGCGCTCCGTCCCCACCGTCGCCCGGACGTAGGCGTGGTGCACCGGCAGCGAGACGATGTCCTCCTCGGAGACGCGCTCGCGGTCGAGCTCCCAGACGAGCTGGCGCGCGTCGGAGCCCGCCACCTGGAAGACGGCGAGGCAGCCGATGTTGGCGAGCACGGTGGTGCGCATCGTCGGCGAGAGCTCGTCGAGCTTGTCGAGGCTCTGCGTGGCGAGCACGAGCGACGCCCCGAACTTGCCCAGTTCCGAGAGCATCGACTCGTAGTCGACGCCCGGCATCGACTGCATCTCGTCCACGACCACGAGCGCCCCGCGCCGCTGCTCGGGCGGCAGCTCGCCCTGCTCGCGGATGACGGCGTCGACGAGGTTGAGGATGGACGAGCCCACGAGCGCCGCGACATCGCGCCCGGCCGCGCCCTGCGCCGTCGAGACGAGCAGCACGCCCCCGTCGAGGATCGTCCTGCGCAGGTCGATGGTGGAGCGGGGCTGGCCGAGGATCGCGCGCGCCCGCTTCGAGGTGGCGTAGTAGGAGAGCCGCGTCTGCACGGGCGCGAACGCCTCCGCGCGGTACTCGCGGCGCCAGCCCTCGAGGTCGCGCTCCCACCACTCCAGCAGGTAGGGGTCGCTCACCCGCGGCAACACCATCGGGCGGAAGACCTCGTCGCTGGTGAGCAGCGGCAGCCCGTCGAGGATCGTGAGCTGCTCGTCTTCGGGGGTGTCGGGGTGGGCGTTGTACTCGTGCATGGTCTTGACGACCTGCTCGAGGATCGACTGCATGCGCGGCCCCCACTGCTCCCAGAGCCCCTTCGCCACGCGCACGACCGAGTCCGCGGTGCGGTCGCGGTCTGAGAAGACGCGTGTGTCCAGCAGGTTGACGCCGGGGTAGCCGCCTCGCCCCGCGAGGTCGACGAGCCGCACCTGGTCGATGAGCGACCCGGGCACCTGCTGGAGAATGCTCTCGACGAGGTCGGCGTGGGGGTCGATGACGACGATCGCGTCGCGGTCGCGCCCGGCCGCCTTCTCCTGGAGCCGGTGCGTGACGAGGTGCTGCATGAGCGTCGACTTGCCCATGCGCGTGCGCGCCACGAAGAGCTGGTGGCTCCGCGTGAGGCCGTCCGGGAAGCGGATGTCCCTGGGCCGGCCAGTGGTGGTCCTGCCCACGAGCGCCCCGCTGGCGACGCTGGGCGCCGAGGGCAGCAGCACGCGCGCCCCGGAGCGGGCCACGAGCGGGGTCTCGTCCTTCGCCCCCGGCGGGTGCCAGAGACAGGCCGCCTCGCGCACGCCGAGCACGCTGCGGCCCCGCAGCAGGCCGGGTCCCGGCGGCTCCATGGCGGCGGGCGCGGGCGCGCCCGGCCGCACCCGGCCCACCCGGAAGCGCGCCCCCGCGGGGTGGTCGTAGTGGCGGTAGGCCGACGCCACCTGGCCGAGCAGCTCCTCCGCCCGCTTGCGCTGGTCGTCCCCGGGCAGGATGGCCGTGACCTGCAACTCCGCCTCGAAGGCGATGCGCGAGACCTTCTCCTTGATCAGGAGCGGGTCGAAGACGCGGTTGCGCGAGCGCTTCCAGCGCGCCCACGCCCAGCCCGCCAGCCCGAGCGTGAGGGCCACGCCCGCGCCCAGCGTCACGGTCTTCCACTCCTCGCCCGCCTGCCACCAGCGGTAGCCCTGGAAGAAGCCGAGGCCGCCGAGGGCGAGCGCCGCCATCGCCACGCCGTCCTGGGTGTGGCGGCGAACCTCGCCCGTCTGTGTGTCGTGGTGCGGGCGCTCGACCGCGGGGCGGTGCGCCCGCTCTTGGTGGCCCTGCGACCAGTCGGGGCCGAGCGAGCGCAGCAGCAGGCGCGCCACGACGCGCTCACCCGGGCGCAGCGCCGAGAGCGCCCCGAGCAGGGCGATCAGCGGGTCGGAGCCGGGGTCGAGCAGGTCGTCGTCGCGGAAGACGCGCAGCGGCACGTACTCGGGACCGCTCGCGCGCAGGCGCATGGTCCAGGCCTGCTCGCCCTCGGCGGGGGCGAGCGGGTCCTCTTCGGGCTCCAGCTGGCGGATGCGGGCCTGCGGGTAGTGCGCGGAGAGCTGCTGGCGCACGACCTCCTGGTCGCGGCAGCGCGCCATGAGCGTGACCCCGTCGGCGTCGCCCGCGAGCTCGAGCGAGAAGGGCTCGGGCACCGCGATCGAGGAGAGCAGGTTCTCGACGCCGAGCACGGTGCGCTCGGCGTTGCGCGCCGGCGTGACGGCGAGCAGCACGGGCTCGGGCGGTTCTCTGCGGAAGCGGTTGAGGGGGTTGAATCGCATGGTGTGGTGGTTCCTTTCGGTGTCGTGGTTGGCGTTCGATCGGTTGAACGGGTTCAGTCGCATGTCGCGTTCCTTTCGTCGGTGGCGGTTCGGGTTGGTGTTCAGGCGGGGCGCGTCGTGGTCATCGGTCCTGGTCCTCCGGTTCATCTATTGGTCGTCGGCTGTGGCGGCAGCGCCCGTGCGCTGCGAGGCCGGCCGCCACTCGATCAGCTCCGCCTCCTCGGGCGTGGCCTCGATGCGGATCGGGAAGCGGTTGCCGCGTGCGAGCAGGAGCCCGTCGCCGCGCGGGCAGGAAAGCAGCCAGCGCTGCAGGTCCTCGGGCAGGTCGAAGGCGTCGCCGACGGTGGAGATGGCCGCGGCGTCCTGCTGGAGCAGGAGCTTGAAGGCGGCGTTCTGGAGGAGCGCGCGACCGCTGTGTCCGGTGATCGCGCGGGACGGATCCTCGGAGAGGAGGTCCTGCACGTCCTGGGTGATGAATTGCAGCCCGAGCCGGTGTTTCCGCGCGCGCTTCGCCATCGAGACCATGAAGGCCGCGCCCTCGGGGTGCTGCATGATCGACCAGACCTCGTCGACGACCAGCAGGCGCGGGCGGGGGTCGCGCGCGGCGGCGGCCCAGACGGTCTCCGTGCAGACCATCGTCGCGGCCGGGCGCAGCTCCGGTTCCAGCAGGTGCAGGTCGAAGACGGTTACCAGGGCTTCGTTGGTGAGCAGGTCGTCGCCCTCGTCGGTGAGCAGATGGCGCAGGCTGCCGGTGGCGAAGGGCCGCAGCAGCCTCGCGAGGTTCGGGTCGCCGTCGGCCTCGTCACCCTTCAGGAAGGCGAAGAAGTCGGAAAAGCCCGTGCGCTCGCGCGACTGCGCGTAGTAGGCGGCGAGGGCGTGGTCGAGCGAAGCGCGGCGCTCGGCGCCGAGCGGCTCGCCCACCATCACCTCGATCAGCCGGCGGAGGCTGCCGATGCGCTGCAGCAGTTCTTCCGCATCGCCCGAGTCGATCACGAAGGGATTCATGCCCTGGCCGGAGACGCCCGGGGAGAGCACGCGCCCGCCCGCCGCGCGCGCCATGTCGGCGTACTCGCCCTCCGGGTCGATTACGTAGGCGACGACGCCCCGGCACAGCCCGCGCAGGACGCCCAGCTTCGTCGCGAAGGACTTCCCCGAGCCCGATCGCGCGAGCACGGCCGTGTTGGCGTTGAGGTGGGTGCCGTCCCAGGGGTCGTAGACCACCGGGGACGAAGCGCGCAGGTCGATGCCGCGCAGGTCGCCTCCGCGCGTGTCGAGGTCGGGCGGCGAGAACGGATAGAGCATCGCCAGCGAGCTGGTGTCGAGCGTGCGCCAGGCGGCGACGGCGTTGAGGCCGAGCGGGAGCGTCGAGAGCAGCCCCTCGCGCTGGCGGAAGGGGAGGGCGTCAAGCTTCCCCAGCGTCGAGGCGAAGTGCGCCTTCGCGGTCTGCGTGACTTCGGCCAGGGACTCCTCGTCGGGGGCGTGGAGCGTGAGGGACAGCGAGGCGTGAAAGAGCCGCTCGCGTCCGCGCTGCACCTCGTCGCGCAGCCGCATCACGTCCTCGAGGGCGATCTCGGCCTCCGAGGAGAGGCTCTTGCCCTTTCGCAGGGAGAGGCTCTGCGCCGACTCGAAGCGCACCTTCTGCCACTCCAGCGTGCGCGCGGCGACAGCGGCGGGGATGGGGCCGAGGTGGAGGGAGAGGTCCATGGGCGCGCCCGCCGCCAGCAGCGCCTGCAGGAAGCCGGGCGACAGCGAGCGCGGCCACTTGCCCAGGTGCAGCGAGCGCGTGAGGTGGCCGCCGAGGCGGATCTCCCGGCGGTTGACCTCGACCTCGACCGCCTTCCCCTCGTCGATCTCCCTCGGGGAGCCGCCGAGGGCGGAAGCGAGCACGAGCATGCGCAGCTGGCGGCCGCTGAGCGGGTGGATGGAGAGGCCGGCGCGCACGAGCAGGGAGCGCAGCTCGTCCATGCGCTCGTGCTCGCAGACGGCGTAGAAGCGGCGGTCGAGGATGCCCTCGCGGGTCTCCAGTTCGCCGAGCAGGCGGCGCAAGGACTCAGCAGCCGCTTTCGTCCGCGGCGGCAGGCCCTCCGGCTGCGCTCGTTCAAGATCGTCGCGCAGCTTGCCGAGGCCGGGCGGGTGCTGGCGCACGAGCAACTGCAGAGGGAAGTCACAGGCGTTGAGCGCGCCCGCGAAGGCTCCGAGCTTCGGCTCGTCGAGTTCCAGCCCGAGCACCTCGCAGACGCCGAGCTTCTGTCGGTCGAGTCGCACGGGGCCGTCGTCCTCAAGGTGCGAGAGCATGAAGGCGAGCGGCAGCCCGGGCGGGGGCTTCGGCGCGGCGTGCTCCTCTTCGGCCGCCACACGCTTCGTGAGTTCGAGTAGTTGTCTCATCGTGATCGTCCTTTGCTGAGGGTCAGGGAGTGAAGAAGGGCAGGACGCCCGCACGCAGCAGGGCGGCGACGCCCTTCGCGGAGAGCACGAGCGCGAGGCCGGCCACGGCGAGGAAGACGGCGCTTCTGGCGCGACCAAGGCCGCGCTCCTCGGCGCCGTCGGCCATCAGCAGGAAGCCCGCCCAGACCAGTGAGAAGACGCACAGCCCCGAGGCGGCGTACGCCATCGCCGTGAGCGCCTCGTCGAAGGCGTCGAGCATGGCCTGCTCCTCCTCCGGGGCCGCGCCGGCCGTGACCAGCGCGACCCCGGCAAGGAGCAGGACGGTCGTGAGCCGCCTCACCACGGCCACTCCCATCCGAGCTCCTCGAACCACTCGCCCAGCTCGCCGCTGCCGGCGGGTACCGGCGTGACGGGTGTTGGCTCCGGTTCGGGCTTCGGGACCGTGAGCGCCCGGAAGGCGTCGTCGGCCCAGAGGCTTGAGGAGAGCGCCAGCGTCTCGGCGCGGGTGCTCGTGAGAGGCGCTCGCTCAACCACCGCGGCCTCGACACGCTCGGCGTGCACCACTTTGAAGACGACGTCCTGGCTGACCGTCGAGGCCGGGAAGGAGCAGCTCGCGGTGACGGAATGCTCCGAGAACGTCCCGTCCTCGTTGGGGATGCTGACCGTCTCGGTCACGGTGTCGCCGTAGGCGGGGATGCTCACGACCGCCGTCTCCGTGAGCCGCTCCGTGCGCTCGGGATGGTGCGTGAGCTCCACCAGCGGCGGCAGGGCGATGCGCAGCGTTGCTTGCATCGCCACCTCGATGGCGACGCTCTGGACGCCCTCGCCCGCCGCGGCGGGCAGCCGGAAGCGGGTCTCGCCGCCGGCCACGAGGGCCACGCTGGTCTCGCGCGCGCCGGACCTGACCGTGACGGTCCCGGTGATGGCGGTGACCTCGGCCTGGATCCGAGTCGCGGTAGTGACGCTGGCGTGCCCCGCGACCATCTCGAGGTCGAGGACCTCGTCGACGCCGGCCACGCAGTCCGAGGCAACCGCTCCTTCGACGGCGCCCGGTGTCCAGCCCAGCGAGGTGACTCGCAGGTTGCAGAGCTCGCCGTCCGCCGTTGGCAGTGGCCAGGGCAGACGCTCGCCGTCGAGGCTGACAGCGCCAGCCTGCCCGAGTTCGTCCCGCCACGAGAAGACGAGCGACGGGCTCGGACCGTCGAGCGGCAGGTCGTACGTCGCGCGCTCGCCCTCCGCGAGCGATGCCGCGGCGTAGTAGCGCGAAGTGTCGCCCTCGGGCCCGCCGTAGGCGCGCACCGTGAGGCGCAGGTCCGTGGCCGCCCGCAGGACGACCTCGGCCCGCTCGCCGCTGACCGTGAGCGACTCGACGAAGAGCCGCCGTCCGGCGACCGGGGGTGGGGGCTGGAACTCGATCTCCTCGGAGGTCCAGCCCGCCTCGTCCGGCTCCTGGGCAAGCGCCGCCGTCAGCGGCAGCGTGGCGAGCATGACCAGCGCCAGGAGGGACGCCGCAAGAAAACTCTTCCAGAAGCCGCGCTTCCCGCGCCGCTGCTGACCGAGCCGTTGCTCGCGGTCCTCGCGGGCCACGGGTGCCCCGTCCGGCTCCTCGCCGCCGCGCCGCCTGCCGAAGAGGCGCTGCGGGCGGAAGGGCAGGCGCCCGACGCGGCGCTCGCCCTCCCTGCGCTTCCGGGCGGTGCGCCGCGTCCTCCGCAGCATGCGCCGCGCCAGCAGCCGCAGCGGGTCGCCGTCGCGGTCGGGTGACCGCACCGGCGCAGGCGGCTCGCTGCGTGCCAGCTCGGCCGACTGACCCGCGTAGCGCCGAGCGCCGAGCGCGTAGCGAAGCAGGTCGGCGGCCACGAGCGGCAGCCGCCTGCCGTTGACGCGCCCGGCCACGACGGCGAAGCCGGTCAGCCCGAAGAGCGCGGCGGCCGCAATGCGCACCCCGGCGGGACCGAGCGGGGCGTACTGGTAGAGACCGTAGGCGAGGGCGCAGACGGCCGTCATCGCCACGATCTGGGGGAAGGTCAGCCACAGCAGGACGCGGTCCTCGGCCTGCACGTGGGTGGGGACTTCGTGCGCTCGCACGGCTAGCCTCCCGCCTTGGGCGTCGGGAGGGCCTTCGGGTCGGGGACGTCACCCACCTTGACCGCGGGATTGACGACGGCGTCCATCACCAGCTCGACGACGCCAAAGGCGACCATCGCCAGCACGATGCCGGCCAGCGCCGTCATCATCGCGCTCTTGCCGCGCTCCATCTGGTGGGGCGCGCCACTGGCGGTGAGGTAGAGGTAGGACCCGTAGATGAAGAAGCCGACGCCGATCGCGCCGACGACCCCGAGCAGGATGCCCACCAGGTTGGAGATCGTTTGGACCAGGTCTTGCACGTGTTTCGCTCCTTGCAGTTGGTCTAGTGCTGTTGGTTCTCGGTGCTGTCGTTCCTTCGCCTACCGGCACATCGCTCCGCTCCTCCGTTCGCCGTCGTGGGTGGGGGTTACTCGCCGCTGCTGCGCGGCAGGCCTGAGCCGGGCGCGGCGTTGCCGCCGCCGGCCGAGGGCGTCGAGGACTGGGCTGCGGAGCTCACGCCGGACGCGGCTGCGGAGGCGCCAGCGCCCGCGGCAGCTCCCGCTGCTCCCGCGGCGACCGCCCCGGCGGGACCGCCCGCCGCGCCGCCGCCCGCGAGCATTCCCAGCGAGCGCGCCGAGCGCGCCAGCGAGCCGGGCAGGGACATGCCGAAGTAGAGGGTGTGCAGCCAGGCGTCGAAGGTGCCGGCGTTGCCCAGCATCGAGGGCACGCGCGTCGCCAGGTAGATGAAGGCCAGCGACATCAAGAGCTTCCAGGCGAGGTCCTGCATGGCATCGCCACCGCCGATGGCGGCGTACTCGTTGAGGAAGCCGATGCCGAGCGCCAGCGCCACGAGCTGGATCGCCTGCTGGAAGACGGTCGTCATGAAGAGCCGCAGCCAGTGGCGGCCCCAGCCCGCCGTGTGGGGGAGGATCCAGAGCCCCAGGGCAATGGGCGCGAGCGCCAGCAGGATGTCGATGAGCGCGAGGCGCAGCACCATCTGCACGACGAGGTAGAGCACGAAGAAGCCGTAGACGAGGTAGATCAGCGCCAGCAGCAGGGCCATGCCCACGCTGCCCACCTGCACCGCCCGCAGCAGCGTCTCCAGCGTGCTACGGAGCATGTCGCCGGCGGTGACGCCCAGCTCGGCGGCGATGAAGCCGGAGACGGCGTCGGCGACGTCGATGACGAGCGCGCACCACCAGAGCGAGGCGGCGGCGGCGACGAGCCCGAGGGCGAGGCGCGGGACCAGCTCGCGCCAGCCCGCGTGCGCCCTCCCCACGTGGTCGCCGACGATCAGGCTGAGCCCCATCCACGCGACGATCACGACGAGTGCGCCGGAGGTGACGACCCAGACGGCCATCCACGCCTGGCGGACGATCTCGTGGTCGTAGGTGAGGCCGGCGGGCGTGCCCGTGAAGATGTCGCTCACGGCGAGACCTCGCAGGCCTCGGCGTCTGCGCCCGAGGCGCGCTCGACGACACCGCAGAGCATCCCGTGCGCGCCTTCGATCAGCCAGGCGGCGATCGCCCTTCCCCAGCGCGGGGGGTCCAGCGCGCGGAGGATCTTGTTCCAGATGCCGCCGGGCTCGTGGATCGGGATGACCGCGTAGAAGTGCCCGTTCACCTCCGCCCAGCTCTTGGCGAGGATGACGAGCAGGTAGGGGCGCTCGGGGTCGAGCGCGGTCTGCCCGTCCTCGAAGGGGTACTCGAGGGAGTACTCCCAGCCGTCGCGGCGCTCCTTCTCGCCTGAGCGCAGTCGGTACATGGGCACGACCCACTCGCCCGTGTCGCCGTCGCGCACGCCGAAGTAGACGATCGGCATTTCACGGTCGAAGACGGGCCTCGCGATGAAGCGCCCGTCCTTCTTGCGCTCGACGAGGTCCTGGTCGTCCGCGTTGACGAGCACGATCGGGGAGTCGGGGTCGGGTGGCCCCTGGGCGAGCACCGTCCCGCTCGAGGGGACCGCCGCCAGCGCCGCCAGCAGCAGCGCCGCGCCCAGCGCCCGCAGGCGCTTCGCCCTATTGGATGTGGTCTTCGTAGCGCTTCCCCGCATGGGAGCCTCCGTGACGAACGTGGGTTCGGTTCGGAGGCGGAGTGTGGAGCCGGGCGCGGGGGGGCACAGTCCCATACGTCGAACTTCACGAATGAAGACCTCACGAATGAAGTTCGATTCGTCGGACTGTCACGGGCGCGAGGGCGCGGTTAGATGTCAGCGGGCTGTACAAGGAAAAGAGGTTGGTTGCAGAAATGCAATCGGGGCGAGAACCCCTTGCCGTACAAGGGCGAACGCCCCCTACAGGCGGTCCTGCGCGAAGACTTCCTCGGAAGGCCCCATTCCACGGCAAGCGGGCGGAGATTGACAAAATGCAATCGGGGGAACACGGCCGAAAGCCACCCGGAGAGGCTGGCGGAGAGCCGACCGGCGCGGACGCGGGAGGCCAGGCGGACGGCGGAGCGGGCGCGAGCCCGGGGGACGGCCCCGACCCGAAGCGGCTGCTGGCGCTGCTGCGCGAGCTGGTGGCCCGCGACGGGCGGGTGAAGGCCGCGGAGACGCTGGGCGTCAGCTTCCGCACGCTCCAGCAGGCCGACGACACCGGCGAGCTCACCCCGCGCATGGAGGACGCCCTCAAGGGCCGGCTGCTGGAAGACGGCGGCGTGGCCGGCGCACAGGCGGCCGGGCGGTTGCAGGCGTTGGAGCGGCGTCAGGAACGGCTCGAAGCGGCCCTGAAGGAACTCGCGAAGGAACTGGGAGCGCAACTGGCGCGCGTCTCCGGGGAACTCGCGGAGCTGCGCGCCGCGGCGTCCGATGGCGAGCGGGGGGACGAACCAGCCGGGTCGGGCGAGGAGCGGGAGCGGGTGGCCGGGCACGGCGCCGAGCGGACCCCGGCTCTCGCGGTGCCGGGCGTGGAGCCGGTGATCGGGCGCAGGCCGGCCACGCAGCCATGGCGCGCCCATCCCGAACTCGTGACGCTTGAGCCCGAGGAGGGCGAGGAGCTGGTCTACGGCGACGCCGCACCGCTCATCGCGGAGTGGCGGCGTTCCCGCGCGGGCTTCCTCGACGGGCGCAACAGCCGCGTGGAGCGCGCCACCGGCTGGGTGCGCATGTGCGAACTCGCGATCACGCTCATCAGCGAACACGAGCTGACGCTGCCCCTGGCCGACTACCCCTGGGACAGGTTCGAGCGCCGGCGGGAGCTACAGCGCAGCGAGCAGTCGCTCCGGGACGCCCGCCGAGAGCGCCGCCGGGCGCTCTGCTGGCGATTCCTGCGGAGGGTGGTCACGTTCGGGATGCGTCGGCGGTAACGGCCCTTGCGGGCGGGGCTTGACATCAGAACTGTCGTCCTACGACACTCGATCACAGTTTCCGGCTTCGCCAGGTTCATGCCGCAGAACCTGGAGGGTCCATCCCGGACCCGGCAGACCCGACGGATCGAGCCCTGCTCTCCCGACGGCCGGCCAGTGAGGGAGAACCGCTTCCCGCGGCGGGAGGCGTCCGAAGGGTCGAGCTCTGCTCCCCGGAGGCCGCTTCGAACGCCGGGAACCGCGTGGCGAGTCGCGTTCAGCGCTCGGCCCCGGAGTCCGTGGGCAGAGTGCGTCCCGCACCCGGCCCTTCACCCCACGCCCGCCGCCCCTTGCACCGAGCCGGTCCACGAAGTGACTCGCAGGCCGGCCGCTTCGCATCCGCGCGGCCCAGTCACCCCGTTCCCCCGGTCCGGCATCCGACCGTGGGCGGAGTGCGTCCAGCGATAGCCAATCCAGCCAGCCATGACCCGAGCCCGGATGCCGGCGCGGGTCGCCAGCAACAGCAAGGAGCACGCAGTGACGAAGGAGGTCACGGAATGCACGCAACACAGGGAGACGCCATGGAGATGCGAGCGGCGACGCAGCGGTACACGGGACCGAGCGCAGGCCGCATCGCGAGCCTCATCGCACAGCCGGTGAGCTTCGAGCGCGGCTGGTTCCGCACGACGACGGCCGCCTGCCACGGGGGCGACGACCCCAACGGACTCGCGTTCCGGCAGCGGCCCGACGGCAACGCCATCGATGTGCGCTGCCACACCGGCGGCTGCACGCGAGCGCACGTCGTCACCTCCATCGAGGGCCTCATTGGCCTGCCGATCTGGACGGCCTACGAGCCCGTGCCGGAGCCCACCGCCCGGTCTCCGCGCAAGCGGTGGCCGGGACGCAAGCTCGCCCTGGTCGCGGGAGCGGCGCTGCTGCTGGCGGCGCCGCTGCTGCTCGGCCACGGCGTGGAGACGGCGGTCGCGAACGCGGGCGCATTCGGCGTTGTCGGAGTGCTCCTCACGGGGCTCCCCGGCAGGGCGAGGAGGGCGTTGCGCTCCTGACGAACGCGGGCCTTGGCCCACCACAGCCACCACGACACATGGGGCCGTCCCTCCGGGGGCGGCCCCACTTCTTTGCCCGCGAGGGCGCACGACACAGGAACAGCGCAGACGCCAGAAGGAGGCGCGAGATGACAATGGCAACGACGACGACGAGCACGGCTGCGACGGTCGCGGGCGACCGCCCCGGACGCAGACTCGAAGAGCTGGTGGACCGGGTGTTCGAGGCGCTCCTCGGAGCGACCCCGGATGCCGAACAGAGCATCGCCCGCCTCGTCCACGAGGCGCGGCGGCTGCGGCAGCAGGGCGACCTCGACGGAGCGCTGGCGGTCCTCGCCGGCGCGGACCTCAAGAAGGCCACCGAGCAGGAAACGCGCTGGGCCTACGCCGAGTGGCTCGACGTCGCGCGGCGACGCTTCGGCGACCGCGAGGGCGCGATCGTGTACAGCCCCGGCACCGGGCGAGCGGCGGTGCTCGCCCCGCACACCGGCGGGGCGCTCGAAGTGCTGGCCGTCCTGGGCATGCGCTGGCCTGTTGGAAAACTCGTCTCGCGGCGCAGCCTGCGGGGCCTCCGGCCCCTCGCGAAGGGCGGCTCGTGATGGTCGCCGCGAACGCACCGGTGGACATCGCGGCGCTCAAGGAGCGCCATCCGCTGGGCGACGTCGTGGAGGCGGCCGGGGTGCGGCTGCGCGGCAGGGGCCGCGTCCGCCAGGGCGTCTGCCCCTTCCACGAGGAGGCGGAAGGAAGCTTCACGGTCTACGCCGATTCGGAGCGGTGGTACTGCTTCGGCTGCGGCGATGGCGGCGACGTGCTGGACTTCATCCGGCGCTTCGAGGGCCTGAGCCTGCCGGAGGCGATCCGAAGGCTCGACGCCTCTCCTCCCACCACTGCTCCCGTCCGTCACACGACCCGTGAACGGCGCACCCGCGCTGCGGTCGCGCCGCCGGACCCGGCGCTGCTGACTGCGGCGGCGAGCTACTACGCGGAGCACCTCCGACACAGTCCCGAGGCGAGGACGTACCTCGCCTCACGGGGCATCGGTACCGACACCGCCGCGCGGCTCGGCCTCGGCTACGCGCCGGGGCGCGGGCTCCGCGAAGCGCTGGCGTCGGCTGGCTTCGACGCCGGACGGGTCCGCGGGAGCGGGCTGCTCACGGAGCGCGGCGAGCGCTTCGCCGGGATGGTGACCGTCCCCGAGATCGCCGGCGGACGCGTCCGCTGGCTGGCGGGACGGACCATCGACCGCGAGCGCAGACCGCGCTTCCAGGCGCTGCCCGGGCCAAAGCCCGTGCTCGGGCGGGGACGCCTCGGCCACGCCCCGCCGTGGGCGGTGGTGACTGAGGGAATCTTCGACTGGCTCCTGCTCACGGAGTGGTGCCTCCCCGCCTGCGCCGCCCTCGGCACGCAGGGGATGGAGCGCGTGGCCGCCGCCCTGCGCGGCTGCCCGCACGTCTTCCTCGCCTTCGACAACGACGACGCCGGGCGTGAGGCCACGGCGGCGCTCAGCGGCCTGCTGGGCCGCCGCGCCGCCATCGTGGACCTGCCGGACGGCATCTCCGACGTGGCTGAGCTGGCCACGGCGTCAAACGGGCGCACGGTCTTCCTGCGCCTCCTCGAACGGGCGGCCCGCGCCGCCCGCTAACCACCTATCCCACGCAGCGGACAGCGGACAGCCCGGCTCGCAACGAGCCGGGCCGCCCCCGCGTGCCCGCCGCACCAACCGCCGACCGGAAGGAGGCGCGATGACGCATGACCGACGGGGCTCCGCCCCGCGCACGGGCCTCCCTCGGGAGACCCGCAGCAGTCCACCAAGGCAACGCACAGCACAAAGGAGAGAGACATGGCAGAGACCACCACCCTCAACGGCCGCCGCAACGGCGTCCGCCCGGAGCCGGCCATCCGCGAGCACGACCTCCAGTGGGAGAGCCTCCCGCCCGCCGTCACCACGAAGCTGGGCGAGCCCCTCGACGAGGGACTCGTCTCGCACCGCAGGGGACGCAGGGGCCGCAGCTTCGCCTACCTCGAGGGCCGCACCGCCATCGAGCAGGCGAACCGGGTCTTCGGACACGGCGGCTGGGGCTACGACCTGGTCAGCGACGTGACGCTCCGCGAGGGCGAGAGCGTTGACCCGAAGACGGGCGAGGCGAAGCCCTGGCGGGCCTACGCCGCCACCGTGCGGGTCACCGTCCCCGGCTCGCAGCCGCGCACCGACACCGGCTTCCAGGCCGTCGCCGACGACACCGTCGAGGGCCACGAGACGGCCTTCAAAGGCGCGGTCACCGACGCACTCAAGCGAGCGCTGCGCAGCTACGGGAGCCAGTTCGGAAACGCCCTGTATGGCGACGGCGCGACGGGCGACCTCGCGCCGTCGCTGCGCAAGACCCTCGTCGACCTCGGCCAGTGCCGGGGCTTCGGCGAGGCGAAGGTGCGGTCCGCCGTGCGCGAGCGCACGGGCCGCGACCTCGACGAGCTGCCGGTGGCGGCCCTCACCCCGCTGGTGGAGGCCGTCGCGCGCAAGCTCCAGGCGGACGCCGCGGGCGAGGAGTCCCGCGCCGAAGAGACGCCGAAGGCCGCCTGAGGGGCCGGGAGGCGTACGAAGGGAGGTGCCGATCGCAGGTGCCTGAACCACAAGCAGTGCAGAGACGCTCCCGCGTGGGAGCGCGAACGGGGCCGTCCTGCGGGGCGGCCCCGCCGTCGTTTCGAACCAGGTGCGGCACGGCCGCACCGCCACGGTGACAACCAACACCAGAAGGAGAATCTGAGAAATGTCACGCACCATGAACCGCGTCGAGCTGCTGGGCCGGGTCGGGACCGACCCCGAGCTGAAGTACAGCCAGAACGGCACCGCCATCTGCCAGCTGCGGCTGGCGACCGACCGCCGCCGCCAGAACGGCGAGACCGAGGCCGACTGGCACTCGGTCGTCTGCTGGGGCAAGCAGGCGGAGGCCGTTGCCGAGTACGTGAAGAAGGGCAACCGGGTGTTCGTCGCGGGCTCGCTCGCGCAGAACACGTACGAGACGCAGGACGGCGAGCGTCGGCACCGCACCGAGGTGCACGCGCAGGAGGTCATCTTCCTCGACTCGAACGGCAACGGGGGCAGCGGGCGCTCCAACAGCAACGGGAACGGCAGCCGCGAGGCCGCCGCCGGGGTCGCGGACGACCAGCCCTTCTAAGCCACGACCGGCGCACAGACGCCGCCCGCCTGAGCGCGGGCGCACACGGGGCCGCTCCCTCATCGGGGGCGGCCCCGCTCTCGTTCCACCCGATCAGCAACACCACGAAGGAGAACCGAACATGGCGCGCACAACCGAACGCGACGCGCTCCCCACCTGGAGCGCGCACACGCTGGTCATGACCCTGCTGGAGGGTCCCGACCACTTCAACGGCCACTGCACCTGCGACCGCTGGTCCTACCGCACCGACGACTGGGACGACCTCGGGGCGAGGTGGGCCTGGCACTACGTCGCCGAGTCCGGCGGACCGGACGACCACCCGCTCGCCCGCACGATCGTGCGGCGCGAGCTGGAGCGGCACGGCGAGTACGGCGGCGACTGCGCGGGCTGTGGCTACCCCGTCATCAAGGGCAAGACGCACTGCCGTACCTGCGAGGACGCCGCCGTCGAGGACGACCACGGCGACAACTGCGAGTGCAACTGCTGCTGCGAGGCCACGGTCGCCCGGCGGCACGCCCGCGACCTCGCCCACCAGCGGGTGGCGTGCCGCAACTGCGGCCTCTGCCTCGACTGCGAGGACCCTGCCTCGCCCGACCACGACGACTGCATCTGCTCCCTCGGGCAGGCCATCCCCGTGGAGGTGGCGGCGTGACGGCGAAGCACGAGGACGCCCTGCTGGACGCCCTCCGCCAGAACCTGCACGTGCTGGGCGAGCTGGCCGTGCGCTACGAGGTCGAGATCGACCCCGAACGCGCGGACGACGCCTCCGCCCTCTGCTCCCCGCAGGACGTGCAGCGCCTGCTGGGGCCGGAGATGGGGGCGCTCGCTCAGGAGCAGGTGCGGGTGCTGCTGCTCGACCGGCGCAACCGGGTGGTCGGGCAGCGCGTCCTGTACCAGGGCAACTGCTACTCGTCGGTGGTGCGCCCCGCCGAGGTGCTGCGCCCGGCGGTGGTGGCGGCGGTGCCTCACATCATCATCGCCCATAACCACCCCAGCGGGGACGCCTCCCCCAGTCCCGACGACATCAAGGTCACGAGGGACCTCGCCGAGGCGGCGAAGCTGCTCGGCGTCGAGTTGCTCGACCACGTCGTCATCGGCAGAAGCGAGGCCACGAGCCTCAAGGACCGCGGCCTCTTCTAGGCCCGGCGCACGCGGGACACCCCGCGCATCCATCAACCCGGCACTCACGAAAGGAGCATGCCCATGCTCGCGGCCGACGCCGCCATCAACCCGGACGACCTCTACACGATCAGCGCGGGAGGGTTCTCGGCCACGGCCGACGCCTTCGCGCGCGACCCCGACAGCGAGGGACTCTGGTTCCTCTCCATGGTCGGCGCCCAGAGCGCCCTCAAGGCGATCTGGGCCGCCCTCCTCAAGCGCCCACCGGAGAGCGCCCACCTGCTCGCCGGAACCGACGGCCTCGCGCTCTCGGGCGGCTTCCACCGCTGCCAGATCCCGGGCGAGACGGTGGGGACGTGGACGACCAAGATCGCCCGCCTCCCCGTGAGCGGGGGTTTCCATGCTCTCGTCTACACCCGCCTCGCGGAGTACGCCTTCGAGCGGGACGCCTTCCTGCTGCTCGCCCCCGGCGAGGCGGAGGCGCCCGCCCTGCACCACCGCTTCCTCGACCGCCGCAGCCCGCTCCCGCTGCACCGCAGCTGGGCGGAGTGGCTGTGGCGCCGGGGGCTGGCGAAGGGCGAGATCTCGCCCCTGCAGTCGTCGGGCGTCCGCGCCTGGCGCTGCACCCCCGACGCCGAGGCGCTGCGCGAGGACCTCTCCGTGGCGGTCGGCTCGGGACTGCTCACGCTGCCGCCGGAGGGCGCGCAGCACATCAACACGAACGGAACGAAAGGAGACACGAGATGAGACTGGCCGCACAGTTCAAGGGAGGGTTCTACCCGACCCCGCCACGCGTCACGGAGATGATCGCGAGCCTCATGCAGGCTCGCACGGTCACCCGCGGCGAGACGACGCTGCGCATCCTCGACCCCTGCTGCGGGGCCGGTGAGGCGCTGGCGCAGCTCGCCGCCTGCATCGAGCGTCCCGACGGGGCCACCGTCGAGACCTTCGGGGTGGAGCTCCACGCGGAGCGCGCGAAGGAGGCGGAGAGCCGCCTCGACCACGCGCTCGGCACGGATCTCTTCCAGACGGCGATTGCCAACGGGGCCTTCGGGCTGCTCTACCTGAACCCGCCCTACGACGATGACGCCGCGGACGACGAGAAGCGCACGGAGCAGGCGTTCCTGCGCCACTGCACCCGCTACCTCGCGGAGGGCGGGCTGCTGGTCTTCGTCGTACCGCTGCGGCGGATGGCGGAGTCGGCGCGCTACCTCGCCTCGCACTACCGGAGCCTGCGCGTCTGGGGCTTCCCTGAGCCCGAGCGGGAGGCCTTCGGCCAGGTCGTCGTCACGGGCATCCGCAAGGCCGAGGTGCAGTACGACCAGTACGCCGCCGTCGCGCTGCAGGAGGCGATCGAGGGCAACCTCGACGAGCTGACCGCGCACCGTTACCCCGTCTACAACGCCCCGGCGACGGCGGACGGCGAGGTGCTCTTCGCCACCCGCACGGTCGACCCCGTGGCGGCTGCCGGGGAAGCGCGGCGCTCCGGCCTCTGGGTTTCTCCCGTGGTCACCGACGCGCTCTGGCCGGCAGAGGACGGGCGCAAGCGCCCGCTGATGCCGCTGCGGCGCGGGCACCTCGCGATGCTGGTGGCGGCCGGCTTCCTCGACAACCTCCAGCTCGAGGGCGACGGCAACCGCATCCTCGTCAAGGGCAGGACCAGCAAGGAAATGCACCTGATCGAGACGACGCCGGAGAAGGAGGTCTACCGGGAGCGGCTGCGCACGACCGTCGTCGCGCTTGACCTCGACCTCAGCGAGATCACCGACATCGCCGCCTGAAGGAGGCAAGAACGATGCAGATGCCCCTCGACCCGGAGACCTGCGCCCGCTGCGGTCGGCCGATCCGCCCCGGCGAGCCGGTGATGCGGACCGCGGA
Source organism: Tepidiformaceae bacterium (assembly GCA_965214395.1). GTDB lineage: Bacteria > Chloroflexota > Dehalococcoidia > Tepidiformales > Tepidiformaceae > UBA2991. The sequence goes on along the minus strand of OZ243954.1, from coordinate 1,267,535 downwards.
GGTGGACCTCGTCAGCGGGATGGCCGTCTCCTCCCCGGTGACGGCCATCCATCTCAAGGACGGCTGCGAGCGCGCGCAGCGCGACGCCGCATAGACGGCTCCTCTCGGAGCCGCATCCACGAGGCCCCGCGGTCATTGCGATCGCGGGGCCTCGCCACGTCACGACCCAGAACAAGAAGGAAGGAACGGAACCATGGACCTGGCTGAGTTCATCGACACCTACCGCGACGCCATCGCCCGGCGGGTGGTGGAGTCCTACCCGCCCCGCTACCGGCCCTCCGAGCAGGGCCGCCCACTGCCCCGCCTGCTGCGCGCTCCCCTGGGCGCTCAGGCCGACGCGATCCGCGGCGCGGCGCTCTCGCTCGAGGCGCAACGCGGCACGACCGTCGTCGGGGAGATGGGCACGGGCAAGACCTTCATCGCCGCCTCGGCGGCCTACATGGCGGGCTTCAAGCGGGTGCTGGTCTTGTGCCCCCCGCACCTGACCCGCAAGTGGAAGCGCGAGGTCGAGGAGACCGTGCCCGGCGCCCGCGCCGTCATCGTCGCCTCGATCACCGACCTCGACCGGCTGCGGACCGCAACCGGCACGGGGCCGCTCTTCGCGGTGATGAGCCGCGAGCGAGCGAAGCTCTCCTACCGCTGGCAGCCCGCCGTCGTCCAGCGCTGGGCCACGACGGCGCGCGGCCTCGTGCGCGACGAGGAGACGGGCGAGCCCTTCCGGGTGCCCTGCTGCCCCGACTGCCACGAGCAGGTCGTCGACAAGGACGGCGTGCCCCTGACGGGCCGCGACCTCGCCCGCCGCAAGCGCACCTGCAGCGAGTGCGGCGCGCCGCTCTGGCAGGCCGACCGGTCCGGCCCCAAGCGCTACCCGCTCAGCGACTACGTGAAGCACCGCCTCAAGGGCTTCTTCGAGCTGCTGATCGGCGACGAGATTCACGAATGTGCGCCGCGTAACGCGGCATAGGATTCCCGGTTCAACCGGGAGAGATTCGGAGGAAATCTCTGGGCCAACCGACCCACCCGGAGGCGAAAGCCAAAGGGGACAACAGCATGTCGGTAAAGCGGCTACAGCCTGAAGACGTTGTAGGGCTGGTTCCGCAAGGCCCGCGCGATACGGCGAAAGCTTGATTGCCTGAACCCCAGTTCCCAGAAGGTGTTGAACTTCACCCGCCGGTAGAACGTCTACAACCCGGCGTCGCCCATTGCACTGGTCTGAACTCGTGGCCGGTGCACCTCTGATGGGCGAACGATGGCCGATGTGGTCATGCAAGGGAGCGAACGGGGCGCCTACGTCGCGCTCGACACGTCCTATGTCGACGGAACGCGGGATGGCCTACAGGGGGAGACCCCCAAGGTCACGGAGCCCTCGTAGTAGTCCGAGCCGGGGAAAGCCCGGCACATGGCGAAGGAGGGCAGGTGGTTCACGACTGACAAACACAGAGAGGTACTCGTGATGAGAACAGCCGAAACTGTATTGAACGTCATCCGCGACCGCGGAGAACGAGGATTGCCGCTGGAGGACATCTACCGGCAACTGTACAACCGGGACCTGTACCTGCGGGCCTACGGTCGCCTCTCCCGGAACAAGGGAGCAACGACCAAGGGCGTAACCGCAGAGACGGTGGACGGCATGTCCACGGCGAAGATCGACCGCATCATCGAGGCCCTGCGCCACGAGCGGTACCGATGGACGCCGGTACGGCGGGTCCACATCCCGAAATCCAACGGGAAGACCCGCCCGCTGGGCATACCGACGTGGTCGGACAAGCTGCTCCAGGAGGTCATCCGGATGATTCTGGAGGCCTACTATGAGCCGCAGTTCTCCGACCGCTCCCACGGCTTCCGGCCCGGACGGGGCTGCCACACCGCACTCAGCGAAGTGGCCGAAGTCTGGACCGGAACCCGCTGGTTCATCGAGGGAGACATCAAGGGATGCTTCGACAACATCGACCATGAGGTCCTGCTGTCGATGCTCGGGGAGCGGTTGCACGACAACCGCTTCCTGCGCCTGCTCAAGCACTTGCTCGGAGCGGGTTACCTGGAGGAATGGCGCTACGGCCACACCCTGAGCGGCACGCCGCAAGGGGGCGTGGTCAGCCCCATCCTCGCCAATGTCTACCTCGACCGGTTGGACCAGTTCGTCGAGAAGATACTCATTCCAGCACACACCCGAGGCACAGCCCGGAGAGACAACCGCGAGTACACACGGTTGCTGAACCAAGCGGCCCGCCAACGGAAGCGGGGGAACCACGCCGAGGCACTGCAACTGCGCAAGCAGATGCAGCAACTACCATCGGGTGACCCTCACGACCCTGGCTACCGCCGGTTGCGGTACGTACGCTACGCGGACGACTTCGTGTTGGGCTTCATCGGGCCGAAGGCCGAAGCCGAGCAGGTGCGGGCAGCCCTGGAAGGGTTCCTGAGCGAGACGCTCAAACTGGAACTCTCCCGGGAAAAGACCCTCATCACCCACGCCACCACCAAGGCGGCGCGGTTCCTCGGCTACGAACTCGTCAACCAGCAGGCCGACGACCAGCTCGACCATCGCGGTCGGCGCAAGGTCAACGGCCGCATCGGGTTGCGGGTTCCGGCCGACGTCATCGAACGACACCGCCGCGCCTACATGCGCAACGGCAAACCGGCACACCGCAGCGCGCTCATCCACGATGACGATTTCAGCATCGTGGGCAGGTACGGAGCGGAGTTCCGGGGCGTCGTCCAGTACTACCTTCTGGCCTACAACGTCTTCCACTTCGGAAGGCTGCAACAGGTCATGGAGATGTCACTGGCCAGAACCCTTGCGGCCAAGCACAAGTCCACAGCCCGGAAAATGAGGAGGCGCTACAAGAGCGTCGCCGAAACCGAGCATGGACCGCGTGCATGCCTCAGGGTCGTGGTGCAACGCGGCGACGGCAAGCGCCCACTGGTGGCGCAGTTCGGTGGCATCCCGCTGAAACGAAAACGGGATGCCGTCCTCGTTGACAGGCAGCCTCAGCGCCACAGGTCCGACCGCACGGAGCTCGTGAAACGGCTCCTGGCGGACGAATGCGAACTGTGCGGCTCCACGGTGGACGTTGAAGTCCACCACGTCCGCGCACTTCGCGACCTGAAGGCCAAGGGGCGGCAGCCGAAGACCGGCTGGGTGGAACTCATGGCAAGACGACGGCGCAAGACCCTCGTGGTCTGCCGTCGGTGCCACGTCAACATCCACGCCGGGCAAGGCAATCCGCAATCGCAGAACGAACCACTGGAGAGCCGGATGCGCTGAAAGGCGCACGTCCGGTTCGGAGGGGGGCCGACGGAAAAGTACCCCGCTGACGCGGGGCAACTCGCCGGCGGCCTACCCTACTCAAGGCGCGCGGCTCCGCCCAGGGCATCGCCGCCGGTGTCCTCGCCGACGCCTGCGGCAAGTCGCTCTCCCTGAGCGGCACGCTCATGGGCGGCTACTCCTCGACGCTCTTCCACCTGCTCTACCGGTTCAGCCCGGAGATCCGGGGGGAGTTCGGGCGCGGCGAGGAAAGCCGCTGGATCGAGCGCTACGGCTTCGTCGAGCACACCATCGGGCGCGACGACCCGGACTCCTTCGAGGACGGACGCACCAGCCGCCGCAAGCGCTACCGCAAGGTCGTGCGCGAGCGGCCGGGGCTCGCCCCCGCCGCGTTGTTCCACCTCATCGGGAACAGCGTCTTCCTGCGGCTCTCGGATGTCGCCTCGGGCCTCCCGCCCTACGAGGAGCGCGTGCTGCTCTCCTCGATGGACAACGAGCCGGACGCCAATGGGCTCTCGCAGCGCTCGGGCTACGACGAGCTCTTCGGGACGCTGCGGGCGGCGCTCGCCGACGCGCTCTCGAAGGGCTCCAGGCGGCTGCTCGCCACCTACCTGCAGACGCTGCTCGCCTACCCCGACGGCTGCACGCAGGGCGAGACGGTCTTCGACCCGGAGTCGGAGGAGCTGCTCGTGCAGGTGCCGCCGCTGCCCGAGGACCGGCTCTACCCGAAGGAGCGCGCGCTCGTCGACCTCGTTGCCGCCGAGCGGCTGGCGGGCCGCAGGGTGCTCGTCTACGTCACCCACACGGGCACGCGCGACATCACCGGACGGATGGAGGACTTCCTCTCCCGCCACGGGTTCAAGGTCGCGGTGATGAAGGCCGATGCCGTGCCGCCCGAGCGCCGCGAGGCCTGGGTGGCCAAGCGGGTCGAGGAGGGGGTCGACGTGCTCGTCTGCCACCCCCGGCTCGTGCAGACAGGTCTGGACCTCGTCGACTTCCCAACGCTGATTTGGTACGAAACCGATTACAGCGTATACGTGATGAGGCAGGCGTCACGGCGCTCCTGGCGCATCGGCCAGACCAACCCCGTGCAGGTCGTCTTCATGGCCTACCGGAACACCCTGCAGGCCGACGCGCTCCAGCTCGTGGCGAAGAAGCTGCAAAGCTCCCTCGCCGTGGAGGGTGAGCTGCCGGAGAACGGCCTCGCCGCCTACGGGGACGACGGTGACGACCTGATGCTCGCCCTGGCGAGGAAGATCGTCGCGGGCGAGGAGGATGCCGGCTCGGTCGAGTCGGTGTTCGAGCAGGCGCGGCAGGTCGCGGCGGAAGCCGAGGCGCTGCTGGTCGACGAGGGCTGGCACGCGCCCGAGCCGGTGATCGTCGAGGCGGAGGCCGTCGCCGTCGCGAGCGACGACCGCGATGAAGAGCCCGCGCCGCAGCGCTCGCTGTTCTCGTGGGCGGAGTTCATGGCCGGGGAGCGGGAAGAGCCGCCGAAGCGCCCCCGGCGGAGCGGGGCTCCGACCCTGTCCCTCTTCGAGTGGGCGCTGGAGCGGGAGCAGGAAGGGGCGCTGGCCGCGTAAGCGGGACGGACACGGGGGCATCGCCATTGCTGGCGGTGTCCCCGGCTCCGGTCCCTGTGTGGGGCCTTTCGTCGTGTCCGGCGAGGATGTGCATGCCTCAGCGGCGGCTAGTCGTCGTCGGTGATGGTCCCGTCGGCGTAGACGAAGTAGCCGGGGATGGTGATGCCGCTCGGCGCGTACACGTACACGGTGAGCGTCTCGTCCCCCTCGACGGTGTTGTCATCGATGACCGGCACGACGATGTCGAGGCTGGTAGCGCCAGCAGCGAGGGTGAAGTCCTGGCCCGGCGACGCAGTCTCGCGGCTGGCTGTCAACGGGAAGTGGACGCGCCGGGGAGCTCCCTGGCGCGTCCACCTGCGGCGTCGGTGCTACCGCCGTTCTAAGCTAGCCGTCACATTGCGCCATAGCGTCCAGGGTGCGCGCCGTGCGGTCCCAGCGGGTGTTCCCGAGCCAGTCGGCGACCTCCCGGGCCAGCTCCGCCGTCATCGGCGTGAGGCCCGTGTCCTCGCCCAGCGTGGCCAGCACCCGGTTCCAGCGTTTGATACCCGCGGCCGCCCTGGTGGGGTCGAGGGCGTCCCGCCAGCCGGTTACCTCGGCCACCGTGATGGCGTCGGTCGGCAGAGTGCAGGTCGCCGGTGGGTCATCATCATCGGCCACAGCGACCGTCGCCGCGCCGCTCGAGGTCGAGACGGCGTAGCCGGTCCCCGTGTCGATCGTCGCGGTCACCGAGCCGTCGGGCTCGTCGGCGCTGTCGTTGGTGGTAGTGACGGTGAACGTAACGCTGCCCGTCGTCGGGATGGTTACCGTGCGCGAGCCTGTTTGAGCGAAGTCGCCGCTCTGGGACACCTCGATCGTCACATCGAGGTCGGCCGCGGGCGTGGGGCTGGCGCTGATGGTGAAGCTGGCAGCGCTGCCCTCGGTTACGTCGCCATCGCTGGCGATGCTGATCTCTGGCGTGGGAGGCGGCGGAGGCGGCTCATCGCACTGGGCCATAGCCTCCAGGGTGCGCGCCGTGCGGTCCCAGCGGTCGTTCCCGAGCCAGTCGGCGACCTGCCGGGCCAGCTCCGCCGTCATCGGCGTGAGGCCCGTGTCCTCGCCCAGCGTGGCCAGCACCCGGTTCCAGCGTTTGATACCCGCGGCCGCCCTGGTGGGGTCGAGGGCGTCCCGCCAGCCGGTTACCTCGGCCACCGTGATGGCGTCGGTCGGCAGAGTGCAGGCTTGCCGTGCCGGTGCCGCCTGCGCATCTGCCGGTTGCGGTGAGCCCTGTCCACCTCCCTGCGAGATGGTCACGGTGAGCGTCCCCGTGCCGGCCAGGTTGTTCAATCGCTGGACCACGCCGTAGACATCCTCGTACTCCGGCGTGATGGTGACGGTAATGGTCATCGATTCCACAGCGTTGTGGGTGAAGGTCCACGACGTGCCGGTATGCCTCTGCTGGGCACCCTGACGGTTGTTGATCTGGTTGGATGCTATGCCCTGGTACTGCACGTGGTAGGACGATGCGTTCGGCACGGCGTCCCACGTCACGGTCGCGCTGGCAGAATTCACTGCGGTGACCTGCACGTTGGAGACGGCGGTGGTGGGCGGTGGCTGGTAGTCAAGATCGTCGATGGTCACGGTGAGCGTTGCCGTGCCGGCCAGGTTGTTCAATCGCTGGACCACACCGTAGACATCCTCGTACTCCGGCGTGATGGTGACGGTGATGGTCATCGATTCCGCGGCGTTGTGGGTGAAGGTCCACGAGGTGCCGGCATATCCGTTCTGGCCGCTGTGCAGGTTGTTGAGCGGATCGGATGCGATGCCCTGGTACTGCACGTGGTAGGAAGATGCGTTCGGCACGGCGTCCCACGTAACGGTCGCGCTGGCAGAACTCACTGCGGTTACCTGCACGTTGGAGACCGCGGTGGTGGGTGGCGGCCGGTAGTCCAGATTAGGGTCAGGGCAGGTCCCGCTATTGATGGGAGTGCACGCCGTCTCCATGCCCTCCGGCGTTGTGTACTCTGGCTTCTGCTCCGGAATGAATTGCGCGTATCCGTTCGCGCCGTTGCGACGGACCAGGAACGTGATGTCGCGCTCCGTTTCGCCAGCTCCCATGTAGAAATAGCCCGACTTACCACGGTGCTTCGTCACGCTCACCTTGCCGCCAACGCAACTCTCGTTCGTGAACTGAAGCGCGTTTGCCATGACCGTGTCGTCTATGGTGGGGTCGTTGGGGTCCGTGACCCATCGGATGGGGTTGCCCATGGCATCGCGTTCGGCGACGACGGTGAATGTGCGATCGCAATCGATCTCTTTCATGCCGTCGTCTATCACGCTGTTGGTATCCTCGACCGTCCAATCAAAGCTCAGGGGACTAACCAGGGGGCCATTTGTGACGCGGACGGTGAAGGTGATGAGCTCGCCGCCTTTGCCGGGCCTATCTTGGCCGGTAATCTCCAGGATCGGGATATCGTTATCCTTGATGGTGGTCCATGCGCGATTAGGCAGATACGCGCCGGGTTTGTTGACTGCGCGCTCCAACGCGGGACGAATCTCACCGATCTCACCGGGAGACGAATCTGGCACATAGAACAGATCACCGGGGAACTGATAGCCGTAGATGACCGCAGTGGGGTCATCGTGCGCCTTGAACTGATAGGTGAGCCGATTCTGAGCCCTGCTGAGGCCTCTCGGCCACAACCGAACCTCTATGGACTCGTCGGGCTCAACTTTATCGTCCGGGTCAAGAATGTTCAGCGTGAGCAGCTTCATGCGTGTCACGCCGGCGGGCAGGACGGCGGCATGGCATCCAGCTTGCGTCAATTTCGTGCCACCGCCGGCCACAAATACCTCATAATCCACGTTGAATCTAGCCGTGCTCCGGCCTGAGATGCAGTAATGGAACGGCGCATTCCTCGGCAACGCCCAATGCTCAACATCGTGATACCCCTTCTCGAGGTACACGTAGATGTCCCGCTGGCCACCCTCATAGACGACACCCTCGCGCTCGTCGAATTTGAGGATGCTGTGAGGCTCATCGTCCCTCAGCGTGATTGAGTAACGGGTTTTGCCGGCCACCGGATCGTCGGCTGTGTTGATCATTTCAATGACGATGGTCTCGTCTCCTTCGAGACGCTTGTCTTCAATCACCTCGAAGGGGAGCCACACCCACGGGCTGTAGCCGGTCTGGTGCTCAGCGACACCTCGATTGGTGGCCGGGTTGTAGGTGTGGTCCGGCGATGTCGCGTGGCCTGTGAAATTGCGAAGGCGGTAGTCCTCGCCGTAGGTTGCGGTGCTGCCGCCCTCCTCGCTCGCGGGGACGATTCGATAGGTCAGCGTGAATTCATTGACAGACGCCGTGAGCGGAAGCCTGGCCGCCTGCTGTGTGCGCCACCCCTCTGCGATGAACCCCTGATAATAGTCGCCGAATCCCATCGTGTCGTCTGTTGTTTCGGCTAGCTCTGGGGCGGCCTGCGTGTCGTTATCGGCGATTGTCACTTTGGCGACGGTCTGCCTCGTCGCGACAGCGCCGCGCGTCATGACGTAGCGCGAGCCGGGCTCGAGCCAGACGTACGCCGCGCCGTCAGGCTCGTCGTATTTGTCATCGTTGGTGCCCACGGTGAACGTCGCGCTGCTCTGGCCCCTGCGAATGGTGACCGTCTGCTCGCCCTCTTTGAGGTAGTCGATATAGTAGCGGCGGGCCTTTTCCCGTTTGGCGACCATCAGGTTGATGGTGAGGTCCCGCGGCGCAGCCTTGTCCAGCGTCACGGTGAAGACGGCGTTCTGGCCTTCCGTTACGGATGCCTGATTGGCAGTGATCCACGCCTCCGGGTCTCCCGCCACGTAATCCCCCACCTCAAAGACCGTGGAGATGCCAAAGAACGGGCCAGGTTCATTGAACCCCCTCCTAGACCCGCTGTTGATTGCGCTGTTTGTATCAAAGGTGCCGCCTGTATTCGAACCTCTATTGACTGCGATGGCGCCATCGCCGCCTCCAATAGACCCATCCAGGTGGGCGGTGCCACCCGTGAAAGAGCTTATGTGACCAACCCCATTAACATCGAGCGTGCCGACGGTGGCGCCACCGACATCGGTGGCGGCTTCTCCGTCAGCGTGGCGTTGATTCTCCAGATTGTTGGCCGGATTCCATCCGCCAGACCAGAATTCGTCGTAGCCGGATTTAATCAGTATCCCGCCCACCCAATAGACCGGTGTGTCGAATGCCGTATGCCCATTGGTGTACGGCCAGCGATTATCGTTCAGATTGACGCCCGTCGCCGTTCGCCACGATGCCCAGTTGTACTTGCCCCATCGGGCGCTGCCGAGGAGGCGGAAGGTGTCCTTGAATGGCACCAGATCGGCGTGCCAGGGATGCTCAGGCGGGCGATTACGGATGAACTCGTCGTAGATGCTGAGGTTCGGGGTACTGGCGTCGCGCTTGTTTCCGGTCTTGAACAGGAGGCGGAACTGGTCGCCCACGGCAGTATCGTCGGGCCGGAGGCCCCAGTTGCTGGGCATGACCTGGGCATCGACGATCTGCACCCATGCCGAGGTTACCGGACCGAGCGTATACCCGGCTGGCGGCGTGGCGAGGGTCATGGTGAATGTTTCATAGCCCTCGATCTTCGCGTCCCACGGGATGGGAATCCAGACCCGGTGATTTTCAACGCCGGCTGGCACCGTAAGCACATGGTCGCCGGCAATGAAATCGACATCCGGTGTCGCGGTATCATCACCTCTCTCGGCATGGCCGGTGACGACACCGGCATTCACCGTAAACGTCGTCTCGCGTGGCGTTGGCGCACTGAAGTTCAGGGTCAGCGGGAGCATCCCACCCTCCACGACGTTGTAGTCGTAATAGATGGGCGGATCCGGCCGACCATGGCTAGTCGTGTCCGTAGTCTTCGCGAACTGGACCTCAACGGCGCTCTGCGCATAGGCCTGCGGCAGGGACTGCCCGGACATGACCAGAGCAGCCACCATGACCGCCACGAGTCCGAGAAGGGGCAGCCGCCAGTGTGGCAGACGCATCACATGACCTCCGCGAAGTGTGTGGGGGGGGGGTAGCGCTGCCTGGCCGGTGAGTTGAACCTCGTTCTGTGTTCCGTCTGGACATCGGGCTGGCCCCAATCCAGGCGACGACGAGGGTACCCGCTTGGCGGAGCATCGCCTGTTCTGCTTGAGCGCTACCCTAGATCGGCAACAATGCGATTTCAAGCCAACGCTATGTCACGTCGCGGGGTCGGTTGCCACTCTCCGACGCCAACAAGCGGAGCCCATTCTGGCACCGACGTGATGTGCTGCCAGAGCCTGTTCACTCAAGTAGCCGAGTCCCGTCCAGGTCGTCTTCATGGCCTACCGGAACACCCTGCAGGCGGACGCCCTCAAGCTCGTGGCGCAGAAGCTGCAAAGCTCGCTCGCCGTCGAGGGCGAGCTGCCCGAGGACGGCCTCGCCGCCTACGGGGACGACGGCGACGACCTGCTGCTCGCCCTGGCGAGAAAGATCGTCGCGGGCGAGGAGGACGCGGGCTCGGTCGAGTCGGTCTTCGAGCAGGCGCGGCAGGTCGCGGCCGAGGCCGAGGCGCTTCTGGTTGACGAGGGCTGGCACGCGCCCGAGCCGGAGCCTGCGGTCGTAGAGGCCGGGGGCGTTGCGGTCGCGAGCGACGACCGCGAGGAGGCCCGCGAGCCGCAGCGCTCGCTGTTCTCGTGGGCGGAGTTCATGGCCGGGGAGCCGGACGCGCCGCCGAAGCCGCGGCGGCGCGACGAGGCTCCCACGCTCTCTCTGTTCGAGTGGGCGCTGGAGCGGGAGCAGGAGGGCGCGCTCGCGGGAGCGGCCCGCTAGACGGACGCGCGGGGGGCATCGCCGGTTACGGCGGTGTCCCCGGCTCCCGTCCATGTGTGGGGCCTTTCGTCGTGTCCAACCGTCAGGCACCCGTGGCAGCCGGGGCCATCGCCGGTTCCGTTGACGCGCAGCCTAGGTCGCCCGGACAGGAACGCAAGGCAGCGCGGCTCGTGTCGCCCCCGCCGGATGCGTCGCACAATCTCGGTAAGCACGCCACGACGACGAACGTCCTCGCTCCCGTTTAGCCGGTAGCGCGTGCGACGGGATCGAGGATCGCTGCGCGGTCCTCGGGGTCACGGTCGAACCGCTCGCGGCCGCATAGCGCCTCGGAGGGGTGAGCCCTGGCGCCGTGGCCCTGTAGTGCGGGTGGAGGTCAGGCGGGGAGGGTGCGCCCCTGGTGAGGCGCACCCTCCCCGCCCTCGTCCCGATGCGTTAGCTACATCTCACCAGGACGTATTCGCCGTTGCGGTCGTCGTCCTTGTCTACACGGCCGTCGTAGTAGTCGATGTATTGCGGCACGCCGTCGTGGTGGCCGGCGTTGATGGTAATCCAGACCCTGATGTCGTCTGTCCGGCCGTCGCAGCCCTGATTGAAGATCTGGGAGCCAAACTCGCCTTCATGGTACGTGATCGACCGGTTGTACCACGCGCTTTGCACTCTGTCGGTATACAGCGTGAACTGGATCAGCTCGCTCACCTTCTTGGCGAGGTGGACGCGCAGTTGGCCGTCCTCCTGCTGCGGATGCAGGCTGATTACAACGCCATCGTCCTCAATGACCCTGAAGGTCGGGATCGCGGCAGTGCTGGTCGTGCCCTTCACCCGGAACTGGTAGTACCGTTCGGGTTCGTACACGAAGTTGTCGTCGTGGGACACGATCGTCAAGTCAAGCGCCGCCATGTGGGGGCTGTGCCATCTCCATGCGCCGGGGCCGCCAACACAGTTGAAGCCGCCGGGATTGAAGCATCCGGTGAACCTGCCCGTGTAGAGGTGCCACTCGGACTCTTCCTGAATCGCCAGCGAGCGGTGGCCCACCTCCCGATCCAGATCCTGCCAGCTTGACCACGAGGTGTTGTCGTCATTGAGCGCCGTGCGCACCTGGAGCGCGAGCACCGTAGTCTGGTTAGCGTTGCCATCGGCAACGACCTCCAGCTCGAACTTACCGCCCTCCTCGATCGTGGTCACATTGGTAAGATTGCCAAGAGTGGAGACGGTGTTCTGACCGCTCGCAGCCGCCATCGCGAAATTCCCGGTCACAGCGGTGATCGTCGTGGTCCAGCCGCCCGGATTGGTGGTGACGTTGTACCTGCCGGTGTCATCCATTGTGATCGTACTGACTTCGGTGGTGTGCACATCGGGGAGGTCCCAGCCGGCCCCGTCGGTCTCGTGCCACACCAGCTTGACCGTGCCGCCCGAGTTGGGGGCGCCGTCTGACTGCCAGTCCCATGAGACCTCGCAGGTGGCCGTCCGATTACCGGTGTTCTCATTCGCGAGCGCCGGTTTGTTAAAGGCGCAGACGCTGGGCTGCCAGTAGACGGCGTGCCCGTGCTCCAGGCGCATGCGCGCCTCCGAGGCCTTGCCGTCCTTGCGGATGTCCTGCATCCGCGGGGCGAGGTAGCCGATCAGATGCTCGCCTGACAGGGTGACGGTCTGAGTGCCGCTGGTGCCCTCCTTGATGGTGAACGTTGAGCCGTCGCCATCGCCGTCCGCGTCGGCGTCAAGTGTGCCGGTGTTGCCGGTGACGGTGACGGTGGCGATGCTGTCGCGGAAGTTGATATTCAGGAGGTCGTGGGTGCCGACCACGGAGTTGCCGCTGGCGCCCATGTCGTGGTAGACGAGCTTGGCGCCGGGGAGGTCAGTACCGGGCGTACTGTCGGCGGGCGGCAGGTTGTATATGACTCTGGCCTCACGGTAGTTGCGGCCGCCGTTGCCCGTCAGGAAGCTGTTTGTGCAATTGGTGTCATTCCAGCCCTGGCCGGCGCTGCTGTTCGGGCTGGTGGTGTTGCCAATGGTGACTGCGCTCCCCCCGGTGGGGATGGTGGCGCCGCCGGTCTGCGGCTCGATGGTGAGGTAGCCGCGCATCCGGCACGCGCTGCCGGCCTCAGGTTTGTTGACCCAGACGCGCACATTTATCCTGTTCGCTGTGCCTTCCTCCAGCCTGACAGTGGGGACGAATCCATCGGACGGACCATTCGGACTGCTCGAATAGGGGGGTAGGTCGCCGTTGTAGACGACCGCCGCCTGCGCGGCGACGCAGAAGGAGCCATCGGACGACAGGCGCGAGCCCGGGTTGCAGGCGGCTTCGACGCTGGCGGTGGCGCTGATGCTGTTCGCGCCATCGCTGGCGGTGACGGTCAGGGTGGCCGTCCCCTTGCTGGTGTTCTTGATCGAAATGAGCTCGTCCCACTGGCCAATCGTGGCGATCGGGTTGTCGAGCGTCACCGTGAAGGTCAGGTCGGCGTCCGTCTCGTGGCCGAAGTAATCGGTCAGCGTGAGCTGCGTCGGCGCGATGGTTGTGGACAGGTTGATGGACGCGGGCAACGGCTTGTCCAGCGTCGGCAGCGGCGCCGGCGGCGGGCCGTTATGGAATATCCAATCCAGAGCCGGGGCGATCTCGTCCCAGATATCGGTCGAGCTGGACGCTGCCAATTTGCGCGCTGTCCGAGCCGGCATCGGCTCCAGCGACTGCTTCGCGACGTCCTGCCCGAGCGCGAGCAGCACAGAGTCGTAGAGGTCGGTGTGCGACGTGAACTGGCCGTAAAGGGGGTCGTTGCGCGTCTCCTCGACCCTGGCGATCAGGTCCTGGTAGGGCGCCCAGAACTCGGTGTAGGTCGGGGTAGCGCCCGAACCCGGCGCATCATCGTCCGTCACGACGACTGTCGCCGCGCCCTGCGTCGCCGAGACGGTGAAGCGCGGGATTTCGCGCGTGTCCGCCTGCAGCGTCAGGGTCAGCGAGCCATCGGGCTCGTCGCGGTCGTCGCCCAGCGTGGGCACGGTGATCGTGATGCTGCCCGACCGCCCAATCGAGTCCACGATCTGGCCGTCGCTGGAGGTGAAGCGGCCGTCCTGCGTCACCACCGCGACGAAGGTGATGGCGATGGTGCCGGTCGGCGCGGGGTTAGCGGTCACGGTGAAGGTGGCAGCGCCGCCCTCGGTAATCGCGGAGCCGCCCACGACACTGAGCTCAGGCTTCGAATTCGTAGTGGACGGAGTCGGTGGGGTCTGGGTGTCTGTGGTATCAGGCGTCGCGTCCTGCTCGCCCTGCTCGCCCTGTTCGACGTCGCAGTTGGCGGCGGCGCTGATCGTGCGGGCCGTGCGATCCCAGCGGGTGTTGCCCAGCCAGTCGGCGACGTTCTGCGCCTGTTCGGGGGTCATCGCGGTGACGCCGGTGCCGGTGTCCTGACCGAGCGCCTCAAGCACGCGGTTCCAGCGCTTGATCCCGGCCGCGGCCTTGACCGGATCGAGGGCGTCGCGCCAACCCGTGACCTCGGCCACGGTGACGGCGTCGGCTGGCAGGGTGCAATCCGCGGACGTGTCCTGCGCTTCTGGTTCGGGCTCAGGCGCCGGGGTCGGCGTTGGCGTGGGAGTCGGCGTCGGCGTTGGCGTGGGAGTCGGCGTCGGAGTTGGGGTTGGCAGCGGATCGTCGTCGTCCGACACGGCAACCGTCGCCGCGCCCGCGCTCGATGAGACGGTGTAACCGGCGCCCGTGCCGAGCGTCGCCGTGACCGAGCCGTCGGGCTCGTCGGTCGCATCGCCGCTCGTGCTGATCGTGAAGGACTTGGAGCCACTCGTCGGAATGGTGACACTCTGCGAGCCGGTCGTGACGCCAAAGGTTCCTGTCGCGGAGACCGTGACGCTCACGACCAGCGCCGAATGCGGCGGCGGGCTGGCGGTGACAGTGAAGCTGGCGGCGGCACCTTCGGTGACAGCGCCGCCGGAGGCGATGCTCAGTTCGGGCACATCATCGTCCGACACGGCAACCGTGGCCGCGCCCGAACTTGACGACACGGTGTAGCCCGTGCCCGCGCCCAGCGTCGCCGTGACCGAGCCGTCGGGCTCGTCGGCGTTGTCGTTGGTCGTGGAGACGGTGAGCGTGTAACTGCCGGAGGCCGGGATCGTCACTGTGTGCGAACCGGTCGAGGCGAAGTCGCCACTCTGCGAGACGGTGACGGTGACAGCGAGGTCGGAGGCGGGTGCGGGGCTGGCGGTGACGGTGAAGCTGGCGGCGGCGCCCTCGGTGACGCCCGGACCTGCGGCGATGCTGATCTCAGGCGTGGAAGCAGGCGTGGGAGTCGGCGTGGGAGTCGGCGTGGGAGTCGGCGTGGGAGTCGGGGCGACCTCGGCCGCCGCTTCGATGCACTCCAGCGCCTGCCGGATGGGCTTCCACCCTGACCAGCGCGCTTCCCGGATGAGGGCGTCGGCGGCGGGGAACGGCGTCAACTGCGAGTCCTCGACATCGCCGAAGGCGATCAGCACGCGCTTCCAGTTCTCGCCGGTGCGGCCCTGGGCGGTGTTGATGTCGTAGTAGTAGCGAACTCGCTCGAGCAGGGCGTCGCTCACGCAGCTCGACGAGTCCTGGGCGTTGACGGTGGTCGTCGATGAAGCGCTGACCAGCAGCGTCGCCGCCATGATCGCGAGCAGAGCGAGGCCGAACAGCGGTGCCCGCCAGCGTCGCGCCCACAACGAATGTCGGGGGGGGGGGGGGGGGGTCGCGTTGGTCATGCTTCGCCTCCGAATGGCAGGCCACCCACCCCGCGACCTGAGAAAAATCATAACACCGAAGTGCCTCTCGCCAAATCCCACGCGCCCCCCTCTCCGTCGGTCGGCGGCCTCGACGGCGCGAGGCGTCTTAGTCCTCGACGCCGAGCTCGCAGTCAACCCCGGCGATGCCGACGCGCTGATTGTCCGCGGCCTGTGTCAGCGGAAACTCGGCGACGACCGCCGCGCGGTGGAGGACTCGGCTCTGTCGAGGTCGGCGTCCAGACGAACGCGGACACCGCCGTAGGTCTGGACGTCGCGGATACGCTCTGCGCGCACCGACGCGTCCAGGAACTGGAGACCGTCGGGCTCCACGTCGAGCGTGCACAGGTCCCGGAAGGTCGCCTGCATCCGCTCCACGGCCGGCTCGCCGAAGCCGAGTAGATCCACATCGCGCGTGGCTCGATGCACCGCGTCGTGCCGGAGCTCGAACAGGGTCGCCCCCTTGAGAACGAACTGGTCGCGATGGGCCGATTCCGCCAGGCGGAACAGCAGGCGCTCGTTCGCGTAGCGGGTCAGCAGATAGTTGAAGTCCTCGCGGCGCTCGCGAGCTCGATTGAGCAGACGCTGGCGGACCGAGGCAGGAAGGTTCCGCGGCCCTCGGGACTCACGCGAGCGCCGCGAGGTAGGGCTGCATGACGCGCGAGACGCGGCACACACGAGCGTACTCCGAGAGTTCGTCGACGGTGCAGCGGCGCTGTTCGAGGCAGTCACGCAGGGCCTCGACGGCGATGTCGATGCCGATCTTGTTCCGGAACTTGAAGCAGTCGGCGACGGTCTTCGCCGCGCCGTAGACGCGGACGGGTACGCCCTCGACGACATGCGTTTCGACGCCGGCATCGCGCGCCTCGCCCGAGACGCGCACGATCCGCAGGCGAACGCCATCCGGCCTCGGGGCCCGATCCTTTGGGCCGATCGCCAGCCAGACCTCGGGCGGCGCCTGGGTCGTGAGTCCGTGGAAGCGCAGCGCCGAGAGCAGGCAGATCACCCCTCTGGGCGTCCGCTTTGAGACCTCTGCGAGTGAGCGATGCTCACTCGCCATGGCACCGGGCACCGAGTAAAGGCCACGACCCACTCTCGCCAGGAGACCTCTGCGCGCCAGTTGCGCGAGGGAGCCTCCCGAAATGCCCGCGGCCTCAAGGTCGCGTGGGCGGACGAGCCCGGCCTCGCGCACGAGTTCGAGAATCTCCTCCGCTCCGGTCCGGCTCATGCGTCGATATTCCTGGACATGTCGGATGTTGTCAAGAAGTACCGACACTATACGCGTAGGACGTTGGGGTGCGGGGAGAGCCGAACGTTCCGCGTCCCACCATCTCGTCGAGTTCCTAACAATCTGCTGGTACGAGACGAACTACTCCGACGACGGAAGCATGCCCGAGAGCCCGCGTGCAGTTCCTCGGCCCCGTCCGGTTGCGCAGCGAGCAACTAGAGGACACTGAGCGCACAGGGGTCGCCGCGGTCGGCAGATGGTCATAGACAGGTCGAGGGCAGCGTACCCATAGGCCCTGAACTCGCCCTCAGGTGTCAGGCGGCCCGCCAGGTCGAGCAACCATCGCTTGCGACGTGTCTCGCCGTCCCGTTTCTCTCCTGTCAGGCGGCAGAGGAGCCGAACGATGTTTGCATCGACTATCGCGGCGCGGGTGCCTCCGTGGAATGCGGCAGTCGCTGCCGCGACGTAATCTCCCACGCCGGGCAGCTCCTTCAACCCCTCCACGGTCGTCGGGACATTCCCGTCACAGTCAGCGATAGCGCGAGCCAGTTGAACGAACAGCGGCTGCCGCCACCGAAGACCGAGCGATGCGATCATCTCGCTCAATCGGTCCTCTGCGGCATCACCGAACGAGCGCGCATCAGGATACTGACGCTGGATGTCGTCAAAGACGGGGACGGCCTGGCTGGCGCGGGTTCGCAGGAGAAGGAACTCCGCAATGAGGCCCTGCCAGACGGGAAGGCCCGACGCGCGCCACGGGTAGCTCTGTGAGTGCGTGGCTCCCCAGTTGAGCACCTCCTCGCGAACCCCCGCGACCCATTCGTCAGAGGGTGCTGTCCGATTTGCCTCATCAGGCGCGTTCACGAGGGGACCAGGTCCAGAGCACTGGCCAGGACCCCGGCGATGCGGTGTGCGAGCAGCGGCGGGACCGCGTTTCCTACCTGGACATACTGCTTGGTCCGTGGGCCTTCGAAGAAGTAGTTATCCGGGAACGTCTGGAGCCTTGCTGCCTCACGAACCGTCAGGCTCCGACACTGGGCCGGATCGGGATGGATGTAGTAGTGGCCGTCCTTGGAGATGTGCGAGGTGATCGTGGTCGAGGGGCGGTCGAGTAGCTGCACCCTGAATCGATCAGAGAACAGGCTTCCTTGAAGTGCGGCTCGAGCGTTCCTGTGGTTCGGCAGCAACCCGGGCGGAAAGTCCGCGAGCGTAGGGGAGCGTCGCTCAACCCGGCCGAACACCGCCGCGAACAGATAGCGCGTGAGGTCATCGGGCATGTGCCCCCGCGACTCATGATTGAGTACGCCCTCGAGCTTCGGATCGACGAACCATGAGGGCTCGTAGCCAGGAGGCACTTCTAGTTCACGGACGAAGCGCCCCCCACGACCACCGGGAGGTGTTTCGACTTCGGCGAATCTGTGCCGAACCTCGTCCCGGATACGCCCTCTTACGAACCTCGTGTTCCTCAAGAGGCGAGCTGCCGATGACCGAACAGCGTTCTCCCAGGAATGATCGGAATCGGCTGACCGGCTGAGCCCGGAGCGTAATGGTGGCAGTCCCTGCAAAACATCGGCCAGTGTCGCACGCTCGACTGACTTGACCAGGGAGCTCAGCGGTTCGCTCGCTCCCTCTGCGCGATCACTGCGTACTCCAACGATGATCACACGGTGTCTGGCCTGCGGTAGTCCGAACTCTTCCGCTCGCAGCACAAAACTCTCGGCAGGCGGATCACTTCCACCATGGGTCTGCGAGCGTGACGATCCGAGAGGAAAGAGTTCGTACCGGACATCGGGGTTCCGGGACTTGAAGTTGTTCAGGGCCTTACCGGGGCAGCGAAGATCGGTCTGTATCTGGCCAAAGATCTGTTCACCGTCACGGGTGGATGACAGCATCCCTTTGACATTTTCGAGGACGAAGGCACTCGGCGCGTGATCGGCGAGTATCTTCAGATACTCTCGGTAGAGGATGTGCCTCCTGTCAGACTCGAACTCTGCGCCCTGCACGGGTCTCATCCGCGACCGACCAGCCAGCGAATAGGCTTGGCAGGGGGGGCCTCCAATGAGGACAGCGTCACCGTTGTTGCACTCTGTGCCAAGCGCTTCGTCCACCCGTGCCCGCACCTGTGTGTGCTCCTCGACGCCCAGCTCAGCCCGCCAGGCCTCCGACTCCGCCTGCTCCCACTCACAGGGATGCGCGGCCTTGAGGTCGGCTATCGGGAGATCTCCGCGGACGTAGTCGTAGTACTCAGACGGCACGCAGTCTTTCTCGAACTGCCGGAAGAACGAGCGAAGCCGCAGTGTCTTGTGTGCCGTCTCCTCCATCTCGATGGAAATGGCAATCCGAAACAGGTTCGCGTCGAGCGCGCTGAATCCCTCGCCAAGGCCGCCAGGCCCTGCGAAGAGATCCACGACGGGTAGCTGCGGTCCAGACTCGCGAGCAGGTTCGATGCTCATCGGAATCCTGCCGAGTTGCTTCGTGAAGCTGGTTCGTTCTTGGGCATCACTGCTCCAGTGGGGGAAGCCTGTCATTCCGGGCGAGCCCGAAGGGGCCATCGGCGAGCCGCCTCGGGCGATAGGCCTTCGGGGGGATCCGGGCGGGATTCGCTTGGGAACCGGCTGAGGTGGTCATCGGCTGGACCTACTCGGGTTCCACTCGGTAGCCAAGCGAGCCGGCGTGATCGAGGATTTCGACCGCCTCTGCGGCGTCTGACGCCTTGATGTCTCTCCCTCTCTCGATGGCCCTGCCGATGCGGATGGCGAGTTGCCGCTGACCGGGTTCGAGGGCCCCCGTCTCCGCGCCCCACTCGGCGAGGAGCTTCCAGGCCGGCGGATTGACCGAGACCAAGCGCGTGAGATTGTCGACGTAGTCGGAAGGAAGTTCCGAGACGGACCTCTCTTGCTCGGTCCTCGTGGATTCGGCATCGAGGAGCTCGTTGCGAATCCGGTCGATCGGCGCTCGTGAGGCGGAGGACAGCACCATCTCCCAGCATTGCTCGGACTTGCACCACTCGGTGATGTTCCGAGCTGAGGGCGGGTTGATGATGATGCGATGGACCTCGTGAGCGAGTTCACCGATCGCGAGCTGGAGACTCTCGCTGAGAGCCTGGTCTCTCCATATCCGCGCGAGGTCGATGCGCTGGCTCACTGCATTGGAGAGCAGGCCAAGCGTGTATGTGACGATGTTGGCGCGGTAGCCTCCGAAGTTCTGGCGTTGCACGACCCGTTCGGCTGTCCGGAAGAGGATGGCCCTGCCCACGATCCTTTCGAAGTAGGCTCGATCAACCTCGACGGGCTGGCGGTCTGAGCGCCGGATCATGTAGTCGGAGAAGTTCTTTTGCGCGCCTCTGCTGACAATGTGCGGCAGCTGGTCCCATGTATTCTCGAACTTGGCGAGATCGGTCTTCGTGAACCGTTGCGCCGTCGGGTGCTCGGCGGAGAACGCCCTGCGTCTCGCCGGCGTTGGTTCCGACGCCTTGGCGTCCTGATACTGACCACGAGCACGCTCGTAGAACCACTTCGTCTGCCTCTGAGTACCAGCGGGCGCGGGCGCCCAAGTGGTCCGGGAGAGCTCCTCAATGCGCACATGGAACGGGTCGTTAGAGGAGAAGTCTGCCTCGGAGATACGGTTCTGCGAGTTGGCGTAGCGCGAGACGTTGCGGACCAGCTCATCATAAGCATCGCCCGCTTCAATCTCGATGAGCTTTGCGGCGACGTGCACCTGATCCAGGTCGGCCCGACCTCTCTCGGTGGCCAGCAGCGAGGCGGTCGTCTGACCGCCGTTTACGATCTGCAGTCCTCCCAGCCGCGCAACTGCGCGGGTGCCCTCGACATCGCAGAGTTCCACCGACTCGGCAGTGAGGGTGATCCCGTTGTTGTATGCGAGGAATCGCTCGGGCTCCTTCGCGATGGTGTCCCGGATGCCCCGATTCACCTTGCCTCGGGCCTGCAGGAAAGACCTGACATTCGTCTCAAGCAGCCGTGAGCCGAAGTCCGAGTAAAGGCTACGCAGCACTTCGCCGGGTACGAGCAGCAGAAACGCGCGGTATCCGTCCTGCGCTCCGTCGGCCTCCAGGCATGGGAGGGGCGCCCCAAAGCGTTCGTTGAAGTCGATGGTGATGGCCTCGCGCTGCCGGCCGGACGTGCTGAGCCGGTGCAGCCTGACGATGTCCCAGAGTGAGCTGGTAATGGCGATATTGCCGAGCTGGTCCTGAGGCAGCGTCTCCACAGTGGTTCTTCCGTCTGTGATCGCACACAGGCGGACCTGCGTCAGCTCATGTCTGACGCTGTGGATGTGCGCGGCCATGTCGAACACGGGAGATGACTCCTCCAGTTCGAAGAACCCGCCGCTGAGGCACCAGTCCAGAAACGATCGAAGGCGCCGGAAGGCCACTTCGACCTGCTGTCTGGTGACGGTCCTCGGCGGGGCTGCGTTGGTATGGATACTGAGAAAGAGATCCAGCCGCCCCTCATCGTCATCCACGCCGTAGCCGCTGACCTCCATGCCACGGGCTCTGTGATAGCACGTGAGCGGATCCTCGAACTCCCCCGCCTCGGACAGCATGTCGAATGTGGTCTGGGTGAACGAGTCGGCGAGCATCAACTCCTGTTCACGAGTCTCCGCAAAGGCAAGGACATCCTCGCGGAGGTCTTCGGAGAATCTGTCCAAGGGAGTCTGGGATGTCACACGAGATCCTTGATGAGTTGGTCCGGCTCCTGCTTGTCGACACGGAATTGGGCGCTGGCGGCGGTCGAAATGGAGTAACGCACGTCGCCAACCCCGGCGCGGAGGTCTTCAGACACAATCCTGGGGAACCCTTCTTCGACCTGGAAGGGAGTGAACGACCGCACCTCGTAGCCGACATCTTCGTAGGCAGCGGCGTGCTCGTGCCGATAGCCCAGGAGTTCCAGGCGTGCGTCGAGGATGGGCAGGCATCCGAGCTCGGACGCGTCGGAGCGCAACGCCTGCACTATGTCTGGCAACGTCTCACCGTGATCAGGTCGGGCGTCCAAAGAGAGGGCGACCAGGAGGAGACCCACGTCGGCGGGAACCTCGAGCTGTCGTTCACTCGAGATCTCAAGACGATCCAGAGTCGATGCAGTGCTCGTCTTGACCTCCACACAGAGGTGGCCAAGCTGGAAGTCCTGGTCGGCTCCCATAGGACCACGCCAGCCCTGAATCGCGTCACAGAGCCCCGTAACCGGGGCAACGACATCGCGAAGCACCCAGATCTCTCCCCACAGGCCCTGCTGACCCTCACGGGACAGTCCCTGAGGGCCCAGTCTCCGGAGAAGCTGCTGCCAGTCGGCGAGCCGCGCAAGAAACTGCCTCAATCCGTCGGCCTCGTCCACCGGGCGTTCTGCGGCGTCAACCAGGTCCTGTATGAGGAGGTCGAAGATGTCCTGTTCCTCAGTGTCTGTGAGGACGAGCGCAACCTCCGCCTCGCCGGAGTCGGAATCCCGGAGTGCGATTCGTACGACTAGGCCATGTGAGTCTGAGGTGTCCGGCTGGCCGGTCAGTGAACTCGCTGCTACCCGCAGAATCAGCATCCGGTTGCGCGCCGGCATCTCCAGCCCGAGGAAGAAACTGCGGCGACCGGAAGGGCTAATGCGTCGCTGCGCCCTCCCCGAACCGCCGGGCCCGCTGGTGTCCTCCTCCAGGTGCTCCCAGACGTCCTCGAAGCTCAAATGCCGAACTCCTCTTCCCAATAGACGGTGTTCACGACGTAGTCCACCGGAGTGTCGGTCTCGGCGGCCGGGAAGCTGGCGGCGAAGCCGACGATTGGGAGCCCTTCCGCGTCCCGCTCCTGAAGCGGATAGAGAAGGAGGAGCCCGTTCCTGGGATCCCGGACGCCCCGGATGTTGGGGCCGCTCGGCCTCGATGGCGGAGCCCGGTGGCGGCTCTCGTCGTCGGAATACTGCCGCCTGGTCAGGTCCAGCGCTCGTCTCTCCTGGGTGGGAGTGAGATCGATGCTCTCGTCCGCCGGACTGACCAGCCGCCGAATGCTGTAGACCGGGTCGGAGGCGGGGGTTTCCGGCGGATGCGCTGCCCGCCTGACAGGATGGACGGTCCAGCCACCCAGCTCCACGGGCGCATCGCCGTGCCGATTCGAGATCAGGGCAACAGTCCAGTTCGTCAGGCCGCCATTGGCGTTCTGCGATCGGATGTAACGGGCAAGATAGTCGCCCCACACTCTGCGGGACCCCTGATGGAGCTTCAGATCCTCCAGGAGTTCGGCAACTCCCTCGCCGGGGATCCCCCGCCAGAGACGCCGTCCAGGGTCGTTCGCCTGCGGCGCATCGGGCGAGGCCTCCGGCAGGCCCAGTGAGCTGATGAATTCGCTGAATCGCTCATAGTTCAGGCTGTTGGCGGTGCGCTCGAATGAGATGGTCTCACTGATGCTGCGGGAGTATGAGACGGTCATCGGCGTCCCGTTGCGCATTTTGTTGGCGGCAGTGATGACCAGTCCCGCCGGGTGGCTCCTCACCCTCAGACCAAAGTCGCGTGGTGTCATGCCCGTCGCAGACATCAGGTCGAATTCCTGCCTGAGTTCAGCGGTAGCCATCGTGATGTGACTGTAGAAATCACGCAGTTCGTCGGTCGTGTAGAGACGGCACAGGTCAACGTAACCCGGTCGATAGCCGAACCAGCGTCCCATCTGGAGCAGGGTGTCGTACATTCTTGATGCCCGCAGGTAGTAGCTCACCGAGAGCCCCTCGAGGGTGAGCCCGCGCGAGAGCTTGTCGCCTCCGATCGCTATCACGCTCAACCCGTCCGGCTGGTCCCAGTAGTCCAGAGCATCCCTGGCGGCCCCGTTGATCACCCTGACCTGGATCTTCTGGGAGGACTCAACCAGCTGGGACCGCACCTCCTCCCAGGAGACCTCCTGGCACTCCGCCGCCAGGTCGGGGTGGAGACGTCGGACTTCCTCTGACGTGGGAAGAAAGTCCTCGACCCACATCGTGTGCAACTCATCGAGGATGGGAACGGTCGAGTCTCCGTCCCCGTATCTGATGCGGTTCTGCAGGTCACGGAGCTCCGACTGCACGAGGTCAGCAACCTGACCCTGCACGTTGACGAACCTAGTGACGTGAATCAGCATCGAGTTGTGCTGGCCCTCGTCACCCCTGGCAGCTCGGGTGGCGCAGGCGAGGATAAAGGCCCGGATCGCACGCTTCAGCGAGTCCGGAAGTTGATCTACGACCCAGCTGGTTCTGTGCACGTTCGGAATGTGGCCTTCGTGGTCGGCCACGAGTCGGACAAGCGGCAGAGGCCTTATCTCTTCCTCGCTGTCGTCGTCGAGCGCGGCGGGGAGTCCGAAGACCCTGGTCGGACCGACATGGTTGCTGGGAACGGGAAGGTTGATGAGGAAGTCACGGGGGAACAGGTCGGGACCGAACGCCTCGGTGCTCTCGTCGTGATTGATGAAGATGTTGGCGAACGGTGTCGCCGTGTAACCCACGTAGGCGCTCTTGTCGAAGGCGTTGAGTAGCTGCCGAATGAGCCCGTTGATGACAGTCGGGTCTTCGTCGTCGTCCCCAACCGGCCTCGTATTGACGGATGCGAAGTCAGCTTCGTCGTCGATCACGATGGTCGGGATATCAGCTATTGGTTGCTCCGGCCCGTCCGGACTCAACGCCCTCGCCCAGCGGATGAGATTTCGCAGCACAGAGCCGTTCTTCTTAACGACCATGATCATCGGATCGCCACCCATTCGAACATTGAACTGGTTGGCGACGCGTCGGCTGAAGTCACCGTTCTCCGCGGCGTTGGTGGATGAGATAGCCCTGTGCAAGGGCTCCCCGAGGAGGGTTCCCACACCCACGCGCTTGTTGGCGGTGTCGAGTTGCAGATGCAGGCGAGTGTCCCATCCCAGGAAGCCCTCGTCGAAGCGCAGCTGAGCCTGAGCGCGGAGGCTGTTGGTAGTCCCGGTGAGGACGACAATGAACTTGTACCCAGCGTCCGCCGCCTTACAGATCAGTTCGATGTAGTTGGAGGTCTTTCCCGATTGGACCTCGCCCACGACCATCCCACGCCGGTCCCAGGGGCCCGGCCGATCGGGATCTTCCAGTAGTCCGAGGAGTTCGTCGGTGAGAACGTCAGACTGATTGAGTGTCGCGAGAGCCCAGCCCTTCTGTTCCTTGAGCAACCGCTGGTAACGGCGGGCGAACTTCCATTTGATGGAGGCCCGCCGATCAGGTAGCCACGGCTCATGGTCACTGGCCTCGTCGACGAGCGTCGATGCATCGTCGATGACCACGGTCACGTTTGCCTCGAGCTCTCTGACCAGGGCCTCGAGGTCAATACTTGAGTCGGGTGACTGAGACGTGACCGCTCGCACCGCGTTTTCCGCTGCTTGCCTCACCCCACCCTCGTCCGAGGTGGACCCCACACCGAGGAGACTGAGGGCGATGATCCTGGCCTGTTCGAAATCACTCATTGATAGCCTCTTTCAGAAGTTCGGCCACGGCCGGTTCGATAAGCTCGAACCGCTCGCCAATTGACTCGGTGGCGCTCAGCCGGGCAAGCGCCTCCGCGCGGGTCAGCCCTGCGCGAATGAAAGCGGTGTAGAGGGCGCGGATCAGTGCGGTGATCTCACGCTCCGTGGCCGACTCGAACGGAACGCTCTCGGACTCGTCGCCTTCTGCGAGGTCAACCCATATCTGCTGAGTGGGAACGTACTCCTCGATCAGGCGCAGGAGCTGTTGCACCCGCCGCGGCTCGACTGATCCGGAGCTGAGAACATCCTCGATCAGGGGGTGGTCGCGGTTTATCACGTACGAGACCTTCTTCTCCCGGATGCGTCTCGTCCAGACGAATGTGGAGCTTCCACCGGTACTGCGGGCGATCGACTTCCCACGGTGTCGGTAGACATCGACTGCTCTCTGGCGCGTGGCGCGCGCTATTCGGCGCAGCGTGTCGCGACACCGAAGCGGAGGTCGAGCCTGCGACTTCCGAACGTCGATCTCCCACTCGTGGTCGAGGGAGTTGGGGAGGTCAACCTGTATGCGTGCCAGCTTGTAGTGCTCTTCCTTCACGAACCCGAGCCCGAGCCAGTCGCCAGGCACAAGGAGCCGGCGATTCCGATAGACGTAGAACCCCTGGTGGGCGTTCCACCCCGCCGGGCCGCCTGCCACTCGGTGCGCCTCGGCAGATAGGCGGGAGTGGTGCGGGAGCACGTATGGCGTCACGGTGACTTCGGGATCGAGTGCTTCCGAGGAAAGGCGCTGCGTTGCAGCCTCGGCGGCAAGGAACGGGTCCCAGGGCTTGATGGCCTGACCGTTGATCCAGATCGAAATGACGTTCGGTGGGACCATGAACCGGTGGAACACCATGGCGACGTGGTCTTCGACAGTCCGGAGTCCATCATGAAACAGTTCGCGAGCCCGCGTGTCGTCCCGCCCGGCGTCACCAACGAGGCGATCGAGCTTGTCCCACACCACGAGCGTGCCGTGGCTCAGCTCCGCGAGCCTCTCGACGCCATCCCCAACCGAATCCAGCGGAACACGCAGAAGTTGCCATTCTGCGACTGAAGCCAGGTGATCCAGATCCCACCGTCGCGCCGTCGCTCGTTCATTGCCGGGGGCCCTGCTAGCGACGGTCACCGCTCTTGCTTGGGAGATGGAGGCCGTCTTGAGGCCAAGGCCGTAGCGGCCCAGATCAGTCGGTTCGCGCTCCTCGCGAGGGCTCTGGGACCCGACCTTCATGGCAGCGGTCAACGACGGCTCCGACATTCCGGAGCCGTCGTCGAGGATCGACACGCGCGAATCCGCGCCTGCCCAGTGGAAGTTCAGCCATACGTTCCGGGCGCCGGCGGTGATGCTGTTGTCAATGAGGTCCGCGACGGCGCCAGGCAGAGAATAGCCCGTGGCTCTCAATGACTCCATGAGAGCATCGGCTCGCGGGGGTGCCAGATCGAAATCCGTCATTACATTCGGAGACTCGCACACGGGGTGTCGGAGCGCCAACCGGGCAGCGGCTCGTCCTCAGTGGACTAGGGGTCAGTCACTCTTGCGCGACGCGGGGCCAAATGGATGCGTGCAGGCGCCCTCGAAAAACGGGCCCCGACAAGCGACGACCCAGGGCGCGCCTCGCGGCGTGCGCGCAAACCAGCAGGCTCGTGGCAAGGAGGCCGGAGAATACTCGGCAGGGGGATGGGGAGGCGGGCAGGCGACGCCTACCGCGCTCCCGCCAACTCGAACGGCCTCCCCGTCTCACGGAGAATTGTGACCGTTCGATGGTCCTCGTCTCCGTCCTCGGCCTCGGCCCAGAACTCGTCTGCAGAGCGGTAGAAGGTCACCGTATCATCGGCGACGACGAGCACCGTGCCGTCCTCCAGCTCAAGGATGTCGAGTTCCACTCCGCCACCCGAATCCCACGTGTCTACTTTGCGAAGGTGTGCCGCGCTGATCGTGTTTTCCATGGACACCATTTTACACGACGACCTCATCGACCGGCCCGGGAAGGCCGGATCGTCTCGCGCTGAGATCTCCGCGTGAACGTGGCGCGCCTTGCTCCTGCTGAGGAGGCTCGGTCGTGATCGGTCGTGCCGACATCGACGACCGCGTGCGCGCCTGGGGTCTCCGCGAGGACGTAGTGGAGAAGGACTACGTGGCCGGGTGGGAGCGCTGGGGCATCGGAGGGGACCCGTTTCTCGGCCGGACTTGGATTTTCAAGGGCGGGACGTGCCTGAAGAAGGGCTACATCGAGACATACCGATTCTCCGAGGATCTCGACTTCACGGTCCTTGAAGAGGGCCCGGTCGAGCCAGAAGCGGTGCTTGAGGCGGTTGGGCGCGTGTTGGACCGGGCAACGCTCGCCAGGGCGCGCCTCTTCCCGGTAAGCTGCAGCATCGCCAAGCGCTCGCATCGATGGTGGAACGGAACCGAGCGTTCCATCGACTTCCGAACAGGTACCACGATCCCTGGACCTGTGGGAGGATACGGAATATCCGTCTTTGGCGGGGCGGAGGTGATCCCGTGGCAACCGCGGATCAACTGAAGGCACTCGTCAAGAGCCACGCCGAGGGAAACGACGAGCGCTTCTTCTCGATCGCCCTGCAGGTCGCGGCTAGAGCTGCCCGAGGCGGACAGGGCAATTTTGCCCGGGAGCTACGTGATCTTGTCGACGAGTTGCGCAAGGTTAGGCCGCAGCACCCCGCGCCGACCCCCGTGGCGCAGCCGCGGGGCGAGCTGTCTGCTCTGTTGGGAGTCACCTACCCCGAGGCTCGGATGGCGGACCTGGTACTCGAGCCAGAGGTGAGGTCGCGCCTCGAACGGGTTGTCCTAGAGCAACGGCAGCGTGACCGATTGCACGAGCAGGGGTTCCGGCCGTTCCAACGCCTGCTGCTCATAGGGCCACCTGGCACGGGGAAGACCATGACGGCGAGCGCCCTCGCTGGCGAATTGCACTTGCCCCTCTTCATGATCCGGCTGGATAGCCTCATCACAAAGTTCATGGGGGAGACGGCGGCAAAGCTCCGGCTCGTCTTCGACTCTCTGGGTGAGACTCGCGGCGTCTACCTGTTCGACGAGGTTGATGCGCTGGCAGGGGAACGTACGCGCACCAACGATGTAGGCGAGATCCGCAGAGTCCTCAACTCGTTCCTCCAGTTCCTTGAGCTTGAGGAGACCGAGAGCCTCCTTATCGCAGCGACGAACCACCCGCAGCTGCTCGATAGCGCGATGTTCCGGCGCTTCGACGCGGTCATCGATTACCCCCTGCCTAGCGCAGATGTCGCCAAGGCCCTCATCCGGAATCGCCTCGCTGGGGTGAAGCTTGCCCGGATCAGTTGGACGCGAGTAGCGGAAGCTGCCGCAGGGCTGAGTCACGCGGAAATCACTATGGCGGCGGAGCTAGCTGCTAAGGACTTGATCCTTGGCCATCGACCACAAGTCACAACTGCAGCCCTCGTTGATGCGCTACGAGAGCGACGGGCCGAGTCATCTGGGAGAGCGGATGGCCGCTGAGCGGGATCGCCCACATCTGTTCGTCGCACGCCCTGCAGCAGTCGAGCCGTACCAACCACCACGGCGACGAATAGAACCTCGCGCTCCCTTCGCACCAGACCATCGCGGGTCGCACGGGCGCAACCTTCGGGACCAGCTATCGAGTGCGGATCGCACTGCGCGCGAGCAGCGTGCGCCCTCCGATTCCAGTATCGAAGGTGCGACTCCGGGCATCCGTGTTTCGTTCGAGAGCTTCGCTGGCCTGGAATTGGCGCTCGAGAGCCTAGATCCCCGCCAAGGGAGCGTCCATCCAGAGTTGCTCGCCGTGGCAGAAGTAACCGATGAGGATGGTCAACAAGCCGAGCAGGCAACTGTGTTCATCCCGGACGGCAAACTCGGCTACTTCCTTCGCCGGCTCGAGGAATACCTCGAGACCGCTGAGACTGAGAAGGGTAGGCACCGCAAGCTGATTGATCGAATCCGCTCGATCGGGGTGGCGTCTCTCGAACAACTCTGGACTGATCATCCAGGGGCGATGCCGGCGGAGGACGAGGACGCGTGGTGGGAAGTCTGGTTGCGTCGGCGGGACGATCAGGAAGTCAACCGGCTGAGGGCGTTCGCGTCACAGGCAGGCATCATCGTTAGCGATCGCACTTTGGCCTTCCCTGATCGTGTGGTCGTTCTCGTACGGGGATCATCAGCTCAACTCGTGGGAGCGCTGGATGTCCTGGATGACTTGGCGGAGCTGCGGGCGCCGCGCGAGTTTCCACAGGTCTTAGCGGCTGAGATGGCACTTGAGCAGTCCGAGTGGGTGGAGCAGCTTCGAGAACGCACTGATCCGCCTCCAAGCGACGCGCCAGCCGTATGCCTTCTCGACACCGGTGTGAGCCATGCGCACCCACTCCTGTCCGGGGCACTGGAGCCTTCTGACTGCCATCGCTGCGACCCCAACTGGGACGCGTGGGACCATGACGGGCACGGGACGGAGATGGCCGGCATCGCCCTGTACGGAAACCTCGGAGAGGCAATTCTCTCCGGAAATGCTGTGGCACTGCGCCACCGACTCGAGTCAGTGATGATCCTCCCGCCTACTGGAGCGAATGCCCCGGAGCTCTATGGCGCCATCACCGCAACCGCCGCGAGCCTTGTGGAGATCGAGGCTCCTGCTCGCCAGCGGGTGCTCTCTATGGCGGTGACTGCAAGGTCCAAGGCCGCGGAGCACGACGCTCCGCAGGACATTGCCGATCCTGGTCAGCCGACTTCTTGGTCGGCAGCGGTCGATGCCCTCGCTGTAGGGGTTGGTGTCGATGCTCAGGACGGGGGCTCTGTCCTGCTAGACGAAGGTGAGCTGGGTCAGCGGAGGCTCTTCATCATCTCCGCGGGGAACGTCTCATGGAACGACATGTCGCCCGATCATCTCGAGCGGAGCGACCTTGAACCGGTCGAGGATCCGGCACAGGCCTGGAATGCGTTGACGGTCGGCGCCTACTCGGAACTAGACCACCTAGACCCGGACGAGCCGGAGTGGTCGGGATGGTCGCCAGTCGCGCCAGCGGGCGAGCTATCTCCGTTCAGCCGTACGTCTGTGGTCTTCGGAAGAGGCTGGCCGTACAAGCCCGACGTAGTTGCCGAGGGTGGAAACGTTGCGATCTCGCCAGCGAGAGTGGACTTTGACACACCCGACGCACTCCAAGTCCTTACGACGAGGCGAGTTGACCAGACGGGTCGGCTGTTGACGACATCCAACGGCACCAGCGTCGCGACCTCCGACGTTGCTCACGTCGCCGCATCGGTGCTCTCAGAGTACCGGGACCTCGGGCCGGAAGCCGTCCGTGCTCTCGTCACGCACTCGGCCGAGTGGACCGAGCCCATGCGTGCGCGTTTCAACGGCGCGGCTTCCCGCCAGGCTCGCGTGGCACTGCGCCGCCGATACGGGATGGGGGTTCCAAGCCTGACGCGCGCGATAAGAAGCGGATCGGATGCGCTCACGCTGATCGTCGAAGATGCGATCCACCCATTCGATGGTGCGGGTCGTATGTTCGAGATGCACCTCCATGAGCTTCCGTGGCCAACTGAGGCTCTTCAGGAGCTCGGTGAGGTCGAAGTTCGGCTTCGCGTGACCCTCTCCTACTTCATCGAGCCCAACCCCAGCCGGAGGGGTTGGCGTGGCCGCTACCGCTACGCGTCGCACGGGCTGCGCTTCGATCTCCGCCGTCCGACGGAGTCGACTGACGAGTTTCGCCGCCGCGTCAACCAGCTTGCGCGTGAAGACGGCGAGAGGCACCAGTCTGTAGCACCCGACGCTCGGGAATGGCTCTTTGGTCCCGAGAACAGGGTTGCAGGATCCCTGCATGCCGACGTATGGGAAGGGACGGCTTCTGACCTCGCCCTGCGAGGGTGCATCGCCGTGTTCCCGGTGTCGGGGTGGTGGAAGGACAGAAAGGACCGCGATCACAGCGATCGGGGCGCACACTACGCTCTCGTCGCGTCGATCGAGAGTCCGACCGAAGACGTGGACCTATGGACCCCAGTCGCTACCGAACTCGGAGTGCCCATCGAGGTTGGGTACTGAGCGAGCATCGCACATGATGCCATGGGCTTCACCGGATTCCTGACCGTGCCTTCAGCGCTGGCGAGGGGGTTGAGGTTGGACTTCCAAGGCAGGAGCCGGGCGACCGGCGGCCGACGGCAGGGAACTCACTTCCTTGGTAAGGCGTGATTCCTACTCTGGGGTGGACAAGCTAGACACGTAGAGGCAGACGCCGCGTGTCCTGCGCAGGCAACGAAACGGGCAGGCCGGCGCCAAGGAGTCTCACAATCACTACCCATCCTATACTCGGACGCATGTCGTCGGATGCCCCTGCTAGCGAGTGGCTGCGGATTGGACGCAAGGATGTGCGCCCAGAGGGAGACGCGAGCCTTGATGTGGGCCAGCATGACGACTCCATTCGCCGCTTCCTGACGAATGTACTCCAGACCGAGCACCTCGCCCTGCTGCTTGGTAACGGGCTGACGCTGGGCACCGCGATACCGCTCAAGATCGATGCGCGCTCGATGGCGGCTTCCCCGTTCGACCTCGCGCTTGGCGAAGAGGTAGCTCGCGAGGCTGAGCGAGCAGCTAGGGCGAGCGGTCGAGGCGAAGCAAATGTGGAGGATCACCTCAACGCGGCGCTCACTCTCGTGAGGGGTCTGCAGATCATGGAGGATCCTCGAGCCGCGGAGTGGAACTCCGCGATCGTCGGCTTTCTACGAGATTTCGTAGATTCGGTCATCAAGGTCGAGGCGGACTTAGCGACTGCCTTCCGCGACACCGAATCTGGGCGAACGATGCTCGGTGCCCTTGAGAGATTGATCTTGACATTCGCGAACAGGACAGCGTCGCGCGAACGCCTCCACGTGTTCACGACTAACTACGATCGCCTCATCGAGTTCGTCGCAGATTCGGCAGGTCTACACGTCTTGGACAACTTCGTTGGCACGGTCCGCCCGACCTTCCGAGCGCCTCGTCTGAGCGTTGACGTTCACTACAACCCTCCGGGTCTGAGGGGTGAACCTCGCTACCTGGAGGGCGTGATTCGGTTCACGAAAATCCACGGCTCGGTTGATTGGACGTCAACCGACGGCGAGGTGCTGCGGGTGCCTACCGCGTTCGGCGAGATGCCCAAGAATGTAGGCGACGCTGGTACGCTCCTCGTATATCCCAACGCGGCCAAGGACACCGCGTTGTCCGCTTATCCGTACTCGGAGCTATTCCGAGACTTCTCAGCCGCCATCGTGCGTCCACAGTCAGCTGTGATCACCTACGGCTACGGCTATGGTGACCAGCACATCAACGCGATCCTTCGCGATATGCTGCGGATCCCATCCACGCACCTGGTGATCATCTCCCACGATGATCCGGGTGGCAGGATTGGACGGTTCGCTCGGGAAGCAGCGCAGAGCGAACGGGTATCAGTCATCTTGGGTGCTCAATTCGCAAGCCTCGGAACGTTCAGCGCTCAACTACTCCCTGTCACTTCCATCCAGCACGCTGCGAAGAGCGACGATCGTGACCCGGATGAGTTGGGTCTCCGTGACGAGTAGACACGGCTCGCGCATCGATGAGTTAGGCGCGCTGGCGATTGGCACCGTGGACGGGGTGTCGCCAACGTCCATTTCTATTGCTCTAAGCACGGATGCACCGCAGTCGATGGCACTCAATACAGGTTCGCCAACCGCCTTCCCACGAGTGAATTCTTACCTGATGATCCCCATCGAATCTGGCGTGGTCGTCGGCCAGGTCGGGTCAATCACAGTTTCGATGTCGGCGTTCCCGAGGAGGAAAGGGCTTAAGGACTTTGACCTTATCGACCTCCCCTTCCCCCAACGCAGGATAAGCCTCACGCCGGTGGGCGTGCTCGTACCAGAACGCACCGGCGACGACGGAATCACTCAACTGTCGCTCCGCCGAGGTGTGACTGCCTTGCCGTCCATCGGCGATGCTGTGCATCTGCCGGACCCTTCGCAGCTCGAAGCCATCCTCAGGCCGGTCGGCACTAATCCGCGAGTGAGCATCGGGTTCTCCCCGATCGCTCCGGAACTCACGATTCAGGTGGATCCGGATATCCTCTTTGGCCAGCACCTGGCCGTCCTCGGAAACACTGGAAGCGGCAAATCGTGTACTGTCGCCGGTCTCATTCGCTGGTCATTGATGGCGGCCAGCGCCGAAATGGCAAGTGGGGAATCTGACAAGCCGCCACATGCTCGGTTCATTGTGCTCGACCCGAACGGAGAATATCAGCACGCGTTCGATGACTTGCCAATCCAAGTCGATCGATTTCAGCTCGGTGCAGAGGACCGAGAGGCAGGGGATCCCCCGACCAAGGCGCTGACCGCACCTGCGTGGCTCTGGAACAGTGAGGAGTGGGCTGCGCTCACTGCTGCTGCTCCGCAGACGCAGCGGCCGTTGCTCATGCAAGCCCTCCGCGAATTACGCGGTTCGGGTCTGCAGGAGGTCGATACTCTTGCGCAGTGGCGTGTAGTTCTTGAAGGCTATCGGAGGCAGCTCCTGTCCATGTTGGAAGAGGGGCCGACTGCGTACGGACTCAGTTTGCCCGCGAGGCAAAACACAGGAGATCTGTTCGCAACCCTCGAGCGCGAGTGCCGGGGGCTTGAGAAGCAGCTTCTCGAGTCAGATCCCGATTCTGAAGTTCTCCCCGCACTGAACAGGGCACTGGAGGCCGCGCAGACAGCGGCAGCAGCAAAGGACGGACAGTACTACCGGAGCTTTACGACAGTACAGGTTCAGACGGCACTCAACTCGGTCACTGAAGCTGTGAGTGCCCTCCCGACCAACGCGGGGCCTCGCTGGACCGCGACTGAGGATAGTCCCCTTCCATTCGACATCCCAAGCCTCCCGGAGCGGCTGCGGCAAGTCGCCGCCCGCACGCAGGCAGGCAACCAGACGGCATCGTTCATCGCCACCCTAGTGATGAGGATCGAGACGATGCTGGGCGATGAGCGTGTGCAGCCACTCGTAGCGCCGGCGGAAACCTGCCCCCTCGACGAGTACCTAGCGGACTTTCTCGGCGGACCAGATCGTGAGGACCGTGTCGCTGTCATCGACTTGGCACTCGTCCCCTCTGATGTGCTCCACCTAACCATCGCGGTTCTCGCTCGCACGCTGTTCGAGGCTGTCCAACGTCACAGTCGAAACAATCAAGGCACGGTACCGACCACTCTCGTACTTGAAGAGGCGCACAGGTTCGTCAGCGCTCGGTCGTGGATGGGGGAGTCCGAGTCTCCTTCACTCGCCCTGTGCCGAGAAGCCTTTGAGCGCATCGCCAGAGAAGGCCGCAAGTTCGGTATGGGCCTTGTGGTCTCGTCGCAGAGGCCTACAGAAATCAGCCCGACTGTTCTCTCGCAGTGCAACTCGTACATCCTTCACCGCCTCGTAAACGGCAATGACCAAGACGCGGTCGCACGCGTTGTCCCTGACACGCTAGGCGGGATGCTAAGCGGCCTCCCGTCCTTGCCCGCAGCCGAGGCTGTTGTGCTGGGTGCGGTGACACCGATTCCGGTTCTCGCTCAGATCCGTCATCTGGCACCCGAACATCGGCCACGATCAGAGAACCCACCCTTCTGGGCGACTTGGACACGTCGAAGGAAACTCGACCTCGACTGGAGTGGTGTAGCAGGGGACTGGCAAGGTGCCGATCGTCATACCGAGGGACCCTAGGTTCCTTCGTACGACAGTGCCAAAAGCCTCGGCGACAGTCGAAGTCGGGGACGTTAGGCGCGTCCTCATTGCGCCCCGGGCTATAGGCTGAACAGCACCTCGAAGGTGGTCCTGCCTACCGTCAAGTTAGGCCTCGCTGAGGGGATTCGAACTGCACGCCGAGGCGAAGCGACCGGGCTCCTCACTCGCTCGCGCGTTAGCTCGCTGGCTGCCGTGCGAAAGTCCTGCGGAAGGGCAGGAACTCCGAGCCGCCGTTTGTGACAGGCGAGCAGTCATGCCGATGTTCGTACAGTGGTGAGAAATTTTCCCACCAAACCTATCCAAATCGTGCGGGATTACACCCGCAAGTAGACCTGAAGCACCCTCGTCGGTGCGCTGAATTTCGACGGTCAATTGCATCGCTTCGGCGACTTTGTCGAGGTGGCCTGCCTCCACATCGGTCACGACGCGCTCCCGCAGGGCTTCGCAGGTCGCGGCAAAGTCCTCTCTGTTCCGCGGAATCTGAGCAGCGAGGGTGGCGCCGTTCAGGCGAACGACCGTTGCCTCAGCCGCGGAGCGTCGCGCCCGGATGGCGGCCATCTCCTTCTGCAAGTACGCCTCATCGACTTCGCCCAACTGGAACAGCCGGAGGAGCCTCTGGCGCTGCTTCTCGAGCGACGCGAGGAGTTCCCGGGCCGTGACCAAGTCGCGGTCGGAGTCGTCTCTTGCCGACCCACGGCCAACTCGAAAGTTCGCAGTACCGTCAACGCAGGCCCACCAGACTTGACGGTACTCCACAACTCGTCCGAGAGAGCGACCTGGCCGCGTCCGCGTCCCCGCAGCGTTGTCGGGCGTGAGGCCCCCCGAACGGCCAGCATCGAAGCTCACGAGTGGGAGCCGATCTGAGCTGGCGACGCGCTGACCTCCCGGTTCCACTATCATGACGAACGCTGTCCACGTTAACGCCGTGTGATCGCCATGTGATCCGTAATCAACCTGGTGAGGGGCGCTACGTCGCTCCCGCCGCGAAAGGGAGGCCACCGCTGCCACGCACAATACGAGATTTCATGCCACGAGATCTCGAGTTTCAGATGTTTGTCCTTGACGAACTCGCAGACGAGTTGACACAACAGGGAGCCGATGTCCTCAAGCTCACGATCGGGGTACCCGAGCTTCCGATTCCTCCCGTCGTTCTCGATCGGATGGTCGCAAAACTTCACGATCCCGACTTCGTTCGCCGCGTCTACCCGGAGGGCCTTCCGGAGCTTCGCGAGGCGATCGCGAATTTCTACAGTCGACGACACGGAGCGAGTGTCTCGGCCGCGCAAGTCATCGTCAATACCGGCACATCACCGATTTTCCGCAACATCTTCCAGCTACTGTCCGGGCCGGAATACGAGATCATGATTCCGCGCCCGTATTACGCCCTCTATCTCTACTGTGCCAAGCTAGCCGGAGCTACCGTCAAATTCTACGACATTGACATCAATACCAAGCGAGTCGACATGGACTCGTTTCGCCGAAATTTCTCAGCAGAACGCACCTCGCTGGTCGTGATTAACTCACCCGGAAACCCCGTGGGGAATATCGTGACACCAGAAGAGATGCGAGAGATGTACGGGATTGTCGATGGCCACGCATACGTTCTGAACGACGAAATCTACAATAACACAATGTTCTATGACGACTTTCACTCGCCACTGGCGCTGCTTCCAGAATACGCGAACA
Organism: Tepidiformaceae bacterium; assembly: GCA_965214395.1. Classification (GTDB taxonomy): domain Bacteria; phylum Chloroflexota; class Dehalococcoidia; order Tepidiformales; family Tepidiformaceae; genus UBA2991. The sequence continues at coordinate 1,231,032 of OZ243954.1, read as the reverse complement.
CGACAATCGTCACGAACGGATTCTCCAAAGGCTACCGGATGTACACGAAGCGAGTCGGATTCGCCATCCTCCCGGAGGAGTTGCAGGTGAACCTGCGTGTTATCCAGCAACACACGTTGTTGTGTACCGACCCGTGCTACCAGTACGGAATGATCGCCGCGCTCGAGGACGACCAGAGCCTCGGGGAGCTTGCGGGCATCTATCGGTCCAGGGCGGAATACACGACGGAACGACTGGCGGGTACGGGATGTCGCCCGATCGCGGCCGAGGGCGGGTTCTACGCCATCCTCAGGTGCGAAGAGTGGAACGCCGGTCGGGGGTTCGCGTCATCGAAGGAGCTGGCTCGCGACATCCTGCAGAGCGTCCACGTTGCCGTCGTGCCGGGGACCGACTTTGGTCTGCCGCACGACCTCCGCCTCGCCTTCTGCAATGATCGCTACGAGGAAGGCATCGACCGGCTGCGCGACTATTTTGCGTCGCCGGCGCGGGTTGGCCGCGGTTCCGGGACTCAGCGTCATGCAGAGACCGCATCGGGCGTCAAGGAGTAGTAGCGATACGGTGGCCGCTCCATTGATGAGTTCGATACGTGGCGAGATCTCCAGCCCCCCCCGGCTGGGCATCCGCCGTGCGGTGGTCCTTGCGGCGGGCGTCGGAGTCCGCTTGAAACCGCTGACGGAGGATCTCCCCAAGTGCATGGTCACGGTCGGCGGTGAGCCGCTTCTGCAACGCACGCTCAGGGAGCTTGCCACGCAGGGAACGACTGAGGCGGTCCTGGTGATCGGCTACAAGGGCGACGTGGTCCGCGACGCCCTTGGCTCTCGCTTCGCCGGCATCGACATCCACTACGTCACGGCGTCCGACTACGAGACGACCAACAACATTCGATCCCTCTGGCACGCCCGCGAGTACCTCGATCAAGATGTCCTCCTGATCGAGGGGGACGTGGCGTTCGATGGAGCGGTGATCACGGCGCTGCTCGAGGAGCCCGGCAGCAGCGCCGCCGTGGCGCCCTACCATCGAGCGCTATCCGGCACAGTGGTTCGGTGCGATCGCGAGAAGCGCGTGACGAGCTTCATTCTCGGCGCCGATCAGGACCGTGAGTTCCACTTTGCCGGCTCACTCAAGACCGTCAATATCTATGTGCTGCGCGAGAAGCTGCTGCGCGAGACACTCGTCCCCCGTCTCTGCCGGGCCATCGAGGACGGCCATGTCGATCGGTACTACGAAACAATCTTGCGCGACTGCGTGGCCGATGGATCGCTCACTGATCTCGCGGCGGTTGATGTCTCTGCGACCCGTTGGTATGAGATCGATAACCAGCGTGATCTGGAAGCTGCACAATTTCTGTTCCTCGACCGCAGCGAGCAGTTCGACCGTATTGAAAAGCTGCACGGCGCGTACTGGCGATACGGATTCACGGACCACTCTTACTTATACAATATGCACTTCCCACCGCTGGAGATGCTGGATGGGTTTCGCGCCAACCTCGGAGACCTCGTCACGAACTACCCGGTCGGTCAAGAGGAGTTGGCGCATCTGGTCTCCGACTGGACGGGCGCGGACCCCGATAGTCTCGCAGTAGCCAACGGCGCTTCGGAACTGATCAAGGTCCTCGGCAATCAGTTCGTACGGCGTCTGACGATCCCGACGCCGTCGTTCAACGAGTACGAGGAGGTGGTCGATGCCGCGGGGCTGAACCGCTTCCCGCTTGAGCAGGAGACGTTCGGGTTGGATATCGATGCATTCGCCGAGTCCGCAATTCGTTGGAGGTCCGATACCGCCGTCGTCGTCACGCCCAACAACCCGACTGCCGTGTCCGTCTCACGTGAGCACATCCTGCGCCTCGCGCGCCTGCTCGAACCTCACGACTGCCGCCTCGTCGTCGATGAGTCGTTCATCGAGTTCTCGTGCGCGGGCGGCAGCGGAAGCGTTGAAGGCGACGTTGCGACCTATCCAAACCTCGTGGTGATCAAGAGCATGAGCAAAGTGCTCGGGATCGCCGGCCTCCGTCTCGGTTACCTCCTCGGCGCGGACCGCGCTTTCGTCACGAGCGTGCGCCGGTCCCTGCCGATCTGGAACGTCAACGCCCTGGCCGAGGAGTTCCTGCGCGTCGCCGGCAGGTACCGCGGGGAGTTCGCGGAGAGCTGCGAGTTGACCCGAACGACCTGCCGGGAGCTGTACACCGACCTGTCCGCACTTCCAGGGCTGGACTGCATCGAGCCGGACGCGAACTTCGTGCTCGCCCGGATGACAAACCCCACCGCTACGGGCTCCGAGTTCGCACGCCGCCTCTACGTCGAGCACAACATCTTGATCAAGGATTGCTCGGGAAAGAGCATGCCCGAAGCGAATCGATACTTGCGCATCGCGTCGCGCACTCGCGCCGAGAATCGCATCCTCGTCGAAGCGCTCGCGGCACTGCTGTAGGCACCGATGACGAGATCACTGCCGGACGACGAGGCTCCGACACTGGCCAACGCAGAGAGCGATGCTGAGAACGCCGCTCTCATGGAGCACCTTGAGCGAACGATCCCGCCGATGGACCTCGGGGCCGCCGAGCGGCTGCTGCGCGAAGCAAGAGAGGTCTTCGAACAGCACGGCGTGGTCTTCTTCCTCCGCCAGGGCACATGCCTGGGCGCGGTGCGCGATCACGCGCTGATCGCATGGGACGACGACCTCGACCTCGGATCGATCATCGGGCTTCACGGTTTCACCGAGGACTTGATCGAGCCCACCGTCGAGACGCTCCGGGCGCACGGCTGTTACGTCGAGGTGCTCCACGACGGCCTTTACACCTCCGTGAAGATCATGAAGTACCGCATCAGGATAGATTGGCAGTGCTACCGGGTCGTGAAGGGGACGATCGCCCACTACCCGGGAGTGCCGTTTCCCGTCGGCCTCTTCACCGAGTTGGCCGAGGTCGACTTCATCGGCGAGAAGTTTCTCGTCCCAAGTCCGCCCGAGGATTACCTCCGCTTCAAGTACGGCCCTGATTGGGCCACCCCGAAGCAAATCGGCTACGAGAAGGACGTCCTCGACAACATGCCGGAGGGGACCGTGCCCGGTCGTGCCGGGCGGCTCCGACAGTTTCTTGCGGTTCACCTCTTCGCACGTCAGGCCGCGAGACTGCTCGTGCTCGACGGCGGCGGCAATCCCGTTCCCGGAGCAGAGGTGGTCGTCGCGGGTTTGAACCGATCGCAGACCAATCGCAAGGGCGTCGCGAAATTCTATCTGCCCGGAGCGGACACCTACGCGCTTGCCGTTACCGCCGGTGGCCGCGAGGAAGTGCTCTACGAAGAGGCGCTGGCCCCTGGTCGGATGTACGTCTATCGACCAGATCCGGCCAGGCCAGCCGGGCGGTACTTCGCGCTCACCGAGGAGTAGTCCGGGCGCGCGGGCCGCATCGTCGAGGCGCGCGTCCCCCCGCTCAGGCGGCTCGCCGGCCTCACTGACCAACACAGCTTGGGGGGTGAAGGGCGACACTCCCGTTGGGCCAACGACTACAGGGCGAAGAGCACCTCGAAGGTGGTACTGCCTACTGTCAAGTTAGGTCGACCAGACTGGACAAGATCGAGAACCTTCGTCCTGGTGTTCAGGTTGGCTCCGTAGGTACCATCCCGCGCGGGAGCGTGATGCGCCCTTTCAGGTCTAGGCCCGAGTGGCGGGAACGGCGCTGCCAGCGCTCCCAGCGGACGTTCGCCCGAAGGCGAGGGGGGGCTGATACTCGGTAGATACTCAGACCGCTTCGCGAGCCGAGCAGGGGGCTGACTTCGCGGAGAGCTTCGTATGTCCACGGAGTCGACATCGTGACCGTCAGTGTCGAAGGTCACCACTAGCTTCAGCGGTTGGGGAAAGCCCTCGCCTTCGCAGGAGGGGGGCCACTCGGACCCCGCCCCGCTTTCCCAGCCCCGCTAGTCGACCATGCCGTAGCGACGCTTGAGCGCCAGGATGCGCTCGACCGATTCGTAGATGCGGTCTTCCGAGATCTCTCCCTCAGCCACGGCATTGAGGATGGCTCGCTTCACGCGGTAGACCTCGGTTCTGTCATCGGACAGCTGGTTGGCGATGAGGACCACGTCGACGCCCGCCTTGATTGCCTCAACAGCCGCCCGCTCGAGGCTGTATTGCTCGACGATCGCGCCCATCTGCATGTCGTCCGAGAGGATGACGCCCTTGAAGCCCAGCTCCTCACGCAGTAGGCCGGTCAGGATTGCGGTGGACAGGGTGGCGGTCGTAGGTCGTCCCGGAGTCCTCGCCGATCCACGTCTGGTAGGCCGGTCAGGATTGCGGTGGACAGGGTGGCGGGGCGGCCGCTCGGATCGAGGTCCCGGTTCACGATGTGAGCGGTCATGACCGGGTCCTCGTAGCCGTCCTCGATGAGCATCCGATAGGGCGCCAGCTCGTCTTCGCGCACGAAGCTGGCGGTTACGTCGGTGACGCCGAGGTGGGTGTCTCCCGCGGCGCTGCCGTGCCCGGGGAAGTGCTTGAGGGAGGAGATGATGTCGGCGGCGGCGTGGGCGCGAGCGAATGCGGCGGCGTGCGCGGCTACGACTTCCGGGTCGGCGCTGAAGGAACGCTCCAGGGCCCCGATCGCGGGGCTCTCCGGAAAGACGTTGACATCGACGACGGGCGCGAGATTCCAGTTGATGCCGAGCGCGCGCAGCTCCGCCGCCGAAGCCGAGGCGACGACCCCCGTGGCGGCCACCGAGCCGGCGCCGAGCGCCTGATGGCTGGGCAGATCGATGCCGAACCCGTAGGCGGACTTGAGCCGGTTGATGAGCCCGCCTTCGACGTCGATCGCGATGAAGTAGGCGATGTCGGCCCGCCCCTGCAGCTCGGCGATGAGTGCACGTAGCTGTTCCGGCGAGGTGATGTTGCGCGGCTTCGCTCCGCCGGATGGGAGGTCGTAGTCGAACAGGATCACGCCCCCGGGCGCGATGTCGTCCAGGAGCGCAACCGTCTCTTCATCCAGTTGCTCGCCCGGAAACCCGATCAGCAGCATCTGGCCAACGGCATCGTCGAGCGACAGCGAGCGGCCGTCGTCGCCGGAGCCGCAGGCGGCAACGCTCGCCAGGAGAGCGGCCAGGATGAGCATGCCGATCAGCGAGCGTGTCGCGAGAGTACGCACTACCGCCCCTCGCCTGTGTCTGCCAGGGGAAGGCGGATGGTAGCCGTAACGCCCTGTCCAGGCCCGGCGCTCTCCACGGTGACGGCGCCCCCGTGCGCTTCGGCGATGGCTCGCGTGATCGCCAGCCCCAGGCCCGTGCCGGCTATCCCCCGACTGCGAGACTGGTCGGTCCGGTAGAAGCGGTCGAATACCTGGGGGAGGTCTGCGGGGTCGATGCCGATCCCGCCATCGACGATGGAGATGGCCAGCGTCTCCTCACCTTCCCGCCGGGCCCTGATGGCGATGCTTCCCCCCGCCTCGGAGCAATCAATGGCATTGCTCACGACGTTCCCCAGCGCCTGGCTCATGCGCAAGCGGTCGAGGTCCATGTCCGGCACATCGCCGGAGACCTCCAGCGTCAGATCGATTTCCCGAGCGCGAGACTGGGGTTGCCAGCGCTCCACCTCGGCCGTGAGCAGCGCGGAGACCGACGTGGCCTCCAGGGTGAGCCCCAGTTCCCCGTAGTCCGTTTCCGCGAGCGAGTTCAGGTCGGATACGAGCCCTCGCAGGCGCTCCACTTCCTCGATGATGATGTCGGACGCGCGCTCGGGCGTCTGAAGGCCATCGTGCAACCCTTTCGCCTCCAGTTGGATGACGCTCAGGGGCGTGTTCAGCTCATGGGAGACATCGTTCACGAGCCGCCTGCGGAGTTCGCGTTGCGTCTCCAGGGCGGAGGTCATGCTGTTGAAGGCGGCGCTCATCCTGCCCAGCTCGTCCGAAGAGGTGACCGGCAGCCGGGTTGTGTCGCCCTGGGCGATGGCCTGGGTCGCCTCCGTCAGGGCGGTGACGGGCGCCGTGATCCGCCGGGACAGCCACCCCGCCAGCAGGATGGCGACGCCGGCCGTGAGGGCGCCGCCAATGAGGGTGATGTACAGGAGCACGTTGAGAAACCCGTGCGACTCGCTCGACAGGAACTCACGGTTGACGTCCACATAGACGTGGCCCACGGGCCGGTTCGTGCTCAGGTCGAGCACCGGCTCACGGTTCCCCTCCAGGTCGGGCACGGCGGCTCCCGGCGGGAGCTCGGAGAAGTTGTCCCTGACGACGCTTCCGTCGATGCCGACGATGACGACTCGTACCGGATCGCGGTGGAAGGCCTCGAGGTGGTCCTCCTCACCCTCGTCCGAGCCCTCCCCCCGGGGCGTCTCGCCGTAGCTGTATCCGGCCTCCGACAGCACCCTGTCCGCTGTGTCCCAACCCCCCGCGGCGGTGTACTCCCGGCTGAGATTGCGGGCGAGCTGAATGGCCTCATCGTCACCTATCTCGTCGACGAACTCGCCCAGGCGGGACTGCGTTGCGTAGTAGCCCACGGCCACGCTGATCAGGACGGCGAGGACGACCACGAGGACGGTCGCGCCCATGATTCGCCAGCGCAACGACATCAGGAGTCCTCCACCACGAACCGGTAGCCGGCGCCGTAGACGGTCTGGATGGGCTCCCGGCCGTCGCGGTTGATCTGCTTCCGCAGGCGGGCGATCTGGCTGTCGATGGCGCGGTCGAAGCCCCCGAACTCTTTGCTGAAGGTGAGCGAGATGAGCTGATCGCGGGTAAGCACCTGGTTGGGATGTCGCATGAAGGTCGCCAGGAGGGCCATCTGGGCCTGGCTCAACACCACGGGTTCCCCGTCGACCGTGACGGCGCCGGTGGTCTCGTTCAACGTGATGGCGCCGCGCGTCAGCACCTGCTGAACCCTTCCCTTGACGCGACGCAGGACCGCCTCGGCGCGGGCGATGACCTCGTCGGGGTCGAACGGCTTGATGATGTAGTCGTCGGCCCCGCTGTCCAGTCCGGTGATTCGCTCCGCCGGGGCTTCCCTGGCCGTCAGCATGATGATGGGAACGTCCGACTCACGGCGGAGGATGCGGCACAACTCGACGCCGTCGAGGCGGGGGAGCATGAGGTCGAGGATGACCAGGTCGGGAGCCAGGTCGCGGGCCAGCGCCAGCCCGCTTTCACCGTCGTGAGCCATCTCGGCGGAGAATCCGGCGCGTTCGAAGTACACCTTGACCCAGTTCGCGATCCGCCTGTCGTCCTCGACTATCAAGACCGTGCCGCTCATCAGCAAGTCCTCGAACATTCCTGGACGCGGCGCCTCGGGAGAGACGCCGCGTCCACTCGCGGGATGCTCCGCCGGTCAGCGTACACCCCTTGCCGGTCCGGACCGGGGGCTAGCCCCCGCCCCGGCGCTCGCCCCCGGAGCCATGCTCGCCGCCGGCTTCGTTGCCGCCACCGCCGGAGCCGTGCTCGCCGCCGGACTCGCTGCCCCCTTCGGCGCTACCGACCTCGGCATGGGCGACCCAGCCGGTGAACGACGCCGCCGTCGCGGGCAGGTTGACTGTCCGCACCTCGCCTGGAGCCATGTCCACCGGAGTCGTCGGGCCGAGCTCCGTTCCGTTGGAGAGGTGCACTTCGATCCTGACGCGGGTCAGGACACTGTTCGTCGTGTTCTCGACGGTGCCCGTAAAGGCATTGGCCGAGGCGTCGTAGCTGAGGATCAGCCGGGCGCCGCCGCGCACCATGTCGAATGTCTCGTCCGGTGCCAGGGTAGCGGCGCTGCCTTCTTCGCCGCCCTCGGAGGCTTCGCCCCCGCCTTCGGCGGAGCCTTCACCTCCGGAGCCGTGCTCGCCGCCGGCCTCGTTGCCGCTGCCCTCGGGGCCTTCGCCGCCGGTCTCAGCGCCCTCTCCCGAGTGGGGAACGGGGCCGAGGCCGCTGCAGTCGAACACCTCCATGTGCACGACGTAGCCGTCGTAGGCCACCCCCGCCATTGCCGGTTCATCGGCGACGGCCAGGACGGACGTTGCTTGCTGACCGGGGTTGAGGTCGCCCAGCTTGCCGGGGCCGAGCTCCCCTACGGTCTGCGTGCCCATCTTCAGGTGCGGTTCGGCCTGCACGTAGCAGAGCTTCCCCGCAACCGTGTTCTGGACGGTTGTGTAGGCAGTCCCGGTCGCCTCATCGAAGCGAGCGGAGACCGCCAGCCCGCCGAGGGTGCCTTCCCAGGTCTGCCCGAGCGGAATGATCGGGCTCGACATGGCGGCTTCGCTGGCTTCGTTGCCCTCGCTGCCGCCTTCGCCGCCTTCGCCACTGCCCTCGGCGTGGCTTTGTTCACCGGAGCCGTTGGTGTGGCCCGGCTCACCGCCGCCCTCACCGCCTTCGCCCCGGCCGCCATGCTCGCCGGCGCCTTCGCGCCCGGAGACGGCCTCGCCTGCCTCTGAGCGGTCGGAGTCGTGACCGTTTGCGGCCTCGCCATCGCCCGCACAGGCAACCAGGATCCCCGCACCGAGTACGGCCGCAAGGACCGACCCAATCAGGAACGTCTTCGTGAACCGCTTCTTGAACATCATCACATCTGTCCTTTCATCTGTGATGCCGTTCAAGCTAGGAAGAAAATGTCGCAGAAATATGTCGTGAGGTAGCTACTCCCCCGGGCTGCTGCGCGGGCGAGGAAACCCGGTTCTTGATCCTGTGCGTTGGCCAGCTTCGCTGCCCGAACGAGTGTCCCGGAACGACGCAGTCGCCGGTTCCGAGTTCCCACTAAGCGGTCCTCGGCTACCCTTACGCCCCGGAGTTGGGGGATTGCGATGGCCGATCTGGGCATGTGGAGGGTCGACGGGGACGCGCCACAGCGCGTGGTCCGCTCCGGCGTGGGACTTGAGCGCAACCTGGAGGATTGGATCGCGAGCGACTCATCCCTGCTCGCTGATGGGCTCACGGTAGTGGGCCGTCAGGTCCGCCTCGAAGGCGGCCCACTCGACCTCCTCGCCATTGACCTACAGGACCGATGGGTCGTCATCGAGCTGAAGCGGGAGCGTCTGTATCGCGACGCTCTTGCGCAGGCACTGGACTACGCGTCATCGATTGCGGGGATGGATGGCGATGAATTGGAGGAACGGCTCCAACCGGGGCTTTCGACGCTCGGTGACAGCGACGAGCTTGCGCGCACAGTGCGGCGCCAGCTGGATGGGGAAGATGGAGGCCGGGATGTGGCCGTCCTACTCGCCGGCCTCGGCGTCGACGCTGGGCTGGAGCGCATTGTCGACCACTTGGGCGGTTACGGGATGCCGATCACGATCGTGAGCTTCGAGGCGTTCGAGCCCGAGGGCGGTCCAATGCTGCTGATTCGCGAGGTCACTGAGGAGCAGACAGGCCCGCCACGCCGGGCCCAGCGGCCTCGCCTCACCATTGACGAAATACGAGGGCTCGCGACTGAAAAGGGGGTTGCGGAGCCCTTTGACCGTTTCCTCGGACTGGTCGGGGACGCTGGCCTGGCGGTACAGCCGTATCGCAGGGGGGTGATGATCGCACCCCCAGCAAACCGCACCCGTTACCTCATGTACGCACGGCCTGAGCAAGGGGGCATCGTGCTACATGCCGGGCCGGCGCAGTTCGCCGAATTCTTCCCCCCACTAGCAGAGGAGGACGCGGTCGCTGCCATCGGCTCTCTCAAGACTGGCCGAGCCGCGTATCCGGCTGGCGACGAACTCGATGCCTGCCTTGACCAGGTTGAGGCGTTCCTAGGAGCGCTACCGCGTCCCAGCGAAGACGATGGGGCCGGCTTGGAGTAGCCCGCCGGTATCGTCGCTACAATCGCACGATATGGCTGAACTGGTAATGGTGTGCGGGCCGGCCGGGTCCGGCAAGACCGGGCGGCTCGTGGACCAAGCCGCGGCTCGCTACCAGGACGACCGCTTCGCCTCAACGCTCGTGCTCGTGCCGACGGCGCGGCACGGCGACCAGTTCCGCCGGCGGCTTGTCGCGCGGGGCGGCGTCGCGCTCAACCTCGATGTCTCGACGCTGGCACAGTACGCGCGCCTGCACGCCGCCGGGCGGACGCTCTCGCGGGAAGTGGCGGCGGACCTGCTGCGGCGCGTTTCGCTGGAGCGCATCGAATCGGGAGGGGCAGGGCGCTTCGAGCCCATCGCTGACACACCAGGCCTGCACAGGCTCATCGCCGAGGCCGTCGCGGAGCTTGTGGCGGGGGACGTAGAGCCGTCGGAGTTTGCCCGCGCTGCGGCGGATGCGGGGAGCACAGACCTCGTCGCGCTCGCCGACATCTATGCTGCCTACCGGCAGTCGCTGGCCGAGCGCGGGTGGCGCGACCCCAACGAGGCGCCTTCGCTGGCCGCGGCGGCGATCAGGCGCGGCCCAGAACCACCGGGACTCGTACTCATCGACTCGTTCGAGTACCTCAACCCGCGGGAGCAGGCGCTTGTCGCGGCCCTCGCAGAGCGCAGCCGCGTGCTGGTCGCCCTCGATGGCGAGGGGAGCGAACGGGCGCGCTGGACGGCGTCGAGCCTCGAAGCCCTGGCCGGCGACGTGACCGTCGAGACGCTGGCGCCGCGCGACAGCTCGGCAGGCGTCAGCTCCCATCGCGTGTTCGACGCCGAAGCGCAGCTGCGCGGGATCGCGCGGGCGATCAAGCAGCGGCTGGGCGAGGACGACGCGCTGCGTCCCTCGGATGTGGCCGTGGCCTTCCGCCAGGCGTCGCAGCACCTCGCGCTGGCCCGGCGCGTGTTCGCGGAGTACGACCTGCCGTTCGACCCGGCGGCCGGGGAGCGGCTCGCTTCCCGTCCGTTCGGGACCTGGGTTCTGGCGCTCCTGCGGCTGCCGGCGCACGACTGGCGGCTCACGCGGCTCGCCGAGTTGCTGCGCTCGGCATTCCTTGATCGCCGACGCTGGGGGGTGGAGCGGGACACGGCCGATCACCTCCTGCGTGTTGGGCGAAGGCAGAACCTCCTGTCGGGTGTCGAACGGCTGGAGGCACTCACACGGGCTCTCGATGACCAGGCCGCACGGGCCGAGGACGACGGACGTGACAGGACCGCCGAGCGCCTGCGCATAGCAGGTGCCGCCCTCTCGCGGGCCGTCGCGGCGCTAAGCGAACTGCTCGCCGGCGGGGACCGCACAATGGGGGAGTGGGCGACGGCGCTCGACGACGCCCTACTGGGGTCGAGCGGCCTCGTGCGTGCCACCGTCGAGGACTACGAGAGCCTTGATGTGGAGACGGCAGCCCTGCGCGCGGACCTGGACGCGATGCGGGCGATCGACGAGCAGCTGGGGGGAGCACCAGTCTCACTGGAGGCGTTCGCCGGGGATCTGGAGCGGCGCATGCAGCGGCCTGGGCTGCTGTTGCGGGAGGCGGGCGGGGTGCTCTTCGCGCCGATGCACACGCTGCACGGGCTGCGCTTCGCGCACGTCTTCGTCGGCGGCCTCGTCGAGGGCGAGTTTCCGGCCCCGCGCCGGGCGGCCCGCCTGCTGGGGCGGGAGAACCGCGAAAGCCTGACGGAGGCGGGCCTGGAACTGCCGCCGGAGCCGCGCTCCACGGAGGACGAGCTGTGGCGCTCCTCCTCGGCGCGCGCCGACACCGGGACCTCGCTGTGGCGACCGCGCTTCGACGACTCCGGCCGGCCCCTGCCCGCCTCCTGGTATTTCGCCGAGCAGGAGGCCACCGACGAGCCGGCGAGCGTCGAGCCGCACGACGCGGCCTCCCGGCGGGAGCTGGCGGTCACGCTCAGTTCGCGCTGGAGCGGTGGCGAAAGCCGCCGCCCCGGGGGGTTGGAGGCCTGGCCGCTGGTCGTGCGCGCGGCCGCGCCGATCGAGCAGCAGCGACGCTCCTTCGATGGAGCGGGGCGCCACGAAGGCGCCCTTGTGGACGGCGCGCTGGACCGGCTGGTCGGGCCCGAGGTGTATTGGAGCGCGACCCGCGTCGAGACCTACCGGACCTGCGCCTTCCAGTTCTTCGGGCGCTACGGACTGCGGCTCCACGAGGTCGAGGACGAACTCGCCGAAGCCGATGCAGCGACTCGCGGGACCGTGGTCCATGAGGTCATGGAGGCGGTCCTCGCCCCCCTGGCCGAGGCCGGCCTGCCGCTCGTGCCGGCGACGCAGGAAGAAGCCATCCGGCGCATGTTCGAGCGCGGCGCAGACCTCTGGCACGCAGCGCCGGAGCGCCACCACTTCGGACGCGCGGCGCTCTGGCGCCTCGGCTGGGAGGACACCGCCGCCGACCTCGAACGCCTGATCCGACGCGAAGCAGTGCACAACGAGGCGCTGGGAACGACGGCGATCGCTGGTACCGAGGAGCAGGTCGACATCGCCCTGCCCGGCATCGAGCCGGAGCTGCGGCTGCGGGGCGGCATCGACCGCGTCGACACCGGCCCGGGCTTCGCGCAGATCGTCGACTACAAGAGCGGGCGCGAGATCACGCGCCGCGCCGTCGAGCGCGGCGATCGCCTGCAACTGCAGCTCTACGCGCTCGCCGCACGCGAGCAACTGCAGGCGGACCGGCTCGTAGCCCGCTACGCCTACCTCGACCCCCGCGCCCGCGAATGGGAGTTGGACAGCGCCAACCCCACCGACGACGCGCTTATCGAAGAGGCCGCGGTGCACGCACAGGCGGTGCGGTCCTCCGTCGGCACGGGCAACTTCCGTGTCGACCCGCAGGTGCCGAGCTGTCCGACGTACTGCGACGCGCGCCACATCTGCCGCGTCAACCAGTTCAGCCGGTGGAAGCAGTGGAACTGACCACCGAGCAGCGGGCGATCATCGAGGCGGACGCCTCCGATCTCGCCGTCTCGGCGGGGGCGGGCAGCGGCAAGACCCACGTACTCGTCGAGCGCTACCTGCGGCTCCTGCGGGACTGCTCGATCCCAGAGGTCGCGGCGATCACGTTCACGGAGGCGGCCGCGACGGAGATGCGCGAGCGGGTACGGCGGGCTGTGATGTCGGACTCCGCTCTCGAGCGGCACCGCGCGCTACTGGACGAGGCCGCGATCGGGACCGTGCACGCGCTGGGCCTGCGCCTGCTTCGCGAGTTCCCCGTCGAGGCGGCCCTCGACCCTTCGTCCACCGTCCTCGCCGACGACGAGGCGGAGCTGCTCCGCCAGGCTGCCTGCATCGAGGCGATCGACGCCGCCGCCGAGGCGGGAGACGAGCGCACTGCTGCGCTGCGCGGACTCGGCATCTTCCACGCTGGCCTCCAGCTCCCGCGGATGGTCGCGGAGCGGGACGCCGTCGGGACCGCCTTCGAGGCGATGGGTCCAGACAGCGCGGGCTGGGCTGCCTACGTTCGGACCACGCTCGACGACGGCTACGACGACGAACGGACAGCCGTGCGGGAGCCCGCACGCGGGATCGCGGCGAGGCTCAGGAGCGAAGCCAGCACGGTGAGCGGCAAGCTCGCGGAAACGGTGCATAACGTGCTGCCGCCGCTCACCGAGGCCTGCGAGTCCGACTCCTGGCAGGCATTCGCCGAACTACTCGGCGAAGCGCGAGCTCGAACTAACCTCCGGGGAGGGGGCAACAGTGAAGCCGCCGTGAGCGCCAAGGATGCGATGCGAGACCTGCGCGACCTCAACGAGGAGGTGCAGAGACTCCCCGCCTGGAACGAGCACGACGGGCCAGCCCTGGAGGTACTCGCCGGACTACGGGCGCTCTTCGAGGACGCCGTCCAACGCTACCAGGCGGAGAAGCAGACGCAGAGAGCGCTCGACTACCTCGATCTGGAGATGGGGGCCGTCGCCTTGCTTCGTGACCACCCACCAGTGGCCGCGGAGGTACGCGAGCGCTTCCGCCACCTGATGGTCGACGAATCACAGGACATCAACCCCGTTCAGGCAGAGCTGATCGACCTGCTCGCCGGCGGGGATGGCGACGCGCCCCGGCCCGCGCTCTTCCTCGTCGGCGATGCGCGCCAGTCCATCTACCGTTTCCGCGGCGCGGACGTGCACCGCTTCACCGAGTTGCAGCAGCTCGTGACCTCGCGGGGCGGACCGCTGCAGCCGCTCAGCCGTTCCTTCCGCAGCCACGACGCGCTGGTGGGGAGCATCAACGAGCTCTTCGGGCAGGTCTTCGCGGGGATGTCGCTGGCGCTGGCGGACACCCCGCCGATGACCGGCCGCCCGGCCGCGGCGCCAGGCAGCGGTCCCTGCCTCACGCTGACGCAGGTCGGGAGCAGGACGCCGGACGGCGAGACAGCGCGGGAAAACGATCGGCGTCGGGTGGAAGCAGACCTGGTGGCGGGGGAGATGCGCAGGCTGCTCGACGAGCGCAGGCCGGTCTGGGACCGCCGAGAGGATCGGATGCGTCCGGCCCGGCCCGGCGACATCGCCATCCTGCTCAGGCGCTTCGCCAACGTCCATGTCTTCCAGCAAGCCCTCGATACGCACGGCATCCCGGCCGCGACCCCGAGCGGGACCGGCTTCTTCACACGCCAGGAGGTGTTCGATTGCATCAACCTGCTGCGCTGGCTGGCAGAACCACAGGACGACATCGCCCTTACCGGCGTCCTGCGCTCGCCCTTCTTCGCCCTCGGCGACGACACGCTGCTGGCGCTGCGCGAGCACGGCTTCCTGACGCCGGCCCTTGCTGATCCACCCGAGGCAGTCGCAGGGGAAGAGCGTGAACGCTGCCTGCACGCCTCGGTGACGCTGGCTGATCTACGGCGCGCTGCGGATTCCCTGCCGGCGGACGCACTGCTCGAGCGGGCACTCGACCGCACCGCCTTCGAGGCGTCCTGGGTGCCGGTCGCGGGCGGCGAGCAGGTCCTCGCGAACATCCGCAAGCTGCTACGCATCGTGCGGACGCTCGCCGGGCAACCGCTCTCCGAGGTGGTCTCCTACCTGGAGCAGCGCCGCGACAACCTTGACCCGCGTGAGGGACCGGCAACGCTCGACCGCCCGGATGCAGTGCAGCTCATGACGGTGCACGGCGCGAAGGGGCTGGAGTTCCCGATCGTCTTCGTGCCGGAGGCGCACCTCGGCCCCGTGCTGGGCTGGGACGTGGTCCGCTGGTCGCGCGAGGATGGCGTCTCACTCACGCTGGAGCGCGACGAGGACGACGACAAGCGGCCTCAGCCTGGCTTCTACGCGCACCTGGCGCGCCAGGACCAGTCGGAGGAGGCGGAGGAGCACCGGCGCCTCTTCTATGTTGCGGCGACGCGCGCGGGCGACTACCTCTACCTCTCCGGGGACGAGTCGGAGAAGGATGGCTGGCTGCGGGCAGCGCGCGAAGCGCACGCGAGCGGCGCCCTCCAGGGGATCGAGGTGCGCGAGCCGGTCCAACCCGATACGGGCGCGCTCGCGCAGCGTCAACGGCCGCCAATCTTGCGGCCTCCCGCCGCCTCTGAGGAGGAGGACTACGTCCCGCCGCTGCTGGCGCGGCCGCCCGTGATCCCGCTGCGCGCGAGCACACCGGTCACCGCGCTGCGCCCCCCAGAGGACGAACCGCACTACTACGAGCGGGGCGACGGCCTCGCATCGCTGCGCGGGCTGCTCGTGCATCGCGCCCTCGAAGTCTCGGGGGGCGCGCCCAACTCCCTCGACGACCACGCGCTGGCCGACCTCGCGCATGAACAGAGCGAGCGAGCGCTTGACGATGCAACGGCGCAGGGGCTGGCCGCCGAGACCCGAGAGATGCTCGACCGCTTTACGCGCTCGCCGGTCGCCGCCGCGCTGGCCGACCCCGGTGTTGAGCGATGGTTCGAGCTGCCCTTCGCCTGGGACTGGGGCGGGGTGCCCGTCCACGGCAGCATCGACCTCGTCTACCGCGACGCGAGCGGCTGGCACGTGGTCGACTTCAAGAGCGACCGCCTGAACGGGACCTCGGCGCAGGAGGCGGCGAGCCGCTACGCCGTGCAGATCGGCCTCTACCAGCGCGCCATCGAAGCAGCCGTGGGCGAGACCGCGACTGCGGGGCTGCTCTTCCTGCGCAGCGGCGAGCTGGCGCTGCTGGAGCGGGCCGAGATCGAGACGGCGCTCACCGAGGCGCGGGAGCGTGTCAACGCCGGAGTGCTGCTGGAGCCCGCCGATGCCGGTTTCGTCGACGAGCCAGAATAGCCCACAGCCACAGCCGTATCTTGACTAACGGCCGCTAGTGTGTACTATGTAGTACATATGACATTCGGAGGCCACGTTCGCACGACTCGGGAAGATCGCCGGCTTGAGGATCCGGCGTTCTCCGTGAGGCAGGTGGCCCGGCGTGTCGGTGTGGAGCCGGCCTATCTGAGCAAGATCGAGCGCGACCAGGTGGCTCCCCCCTCCGAGGCCACCATCCGGCGTCTCGCAGAAGAGTTGGACGAGGACCCGGATGTGCTGCTGGCCATGGCGGGCAAGGTATCAAGTGACCTTCAGGCCATCGTCCTGAGCCGGCCACAGCTGTTCGGCGACGTGCTCAGGCAACTGAGAGATGCTCCGGACCACGCCATCGTCCGGGTCGTCCGGGAGGTCCGGGACGGCGACTGGTAAGCAGCGGATTACCCCTGGACCACTACAAGAAGGAGAGAGCGTTTGTGATCGAGCTTTACGACGACCGTCTGATCTCAACAGCGCCCAATTCCTCGCCATGACCGGTGGCAAGCCTCCCCAGGAACCGGTGAGCGCGCAGGACTACTCGGCTGCCGGACTGCCGTGGTTCGACTACTACGGGGGTGATCTGGAGGCCATCACCAGCGCCGCGAAGCTTGCAGACCTGGATAGCGTGGCAGCGAAGAGCCTCAAGGCGGGGGACGGAGTGCTTCCAGGAAACGAGCCGGTTGCCCCACGGGTCATCCCACTCTCGGCCCGACCGGGAAGGGGACTTCTAGGATGAGCAGTGGAGCTTCCCGCCGGGACGCCAGTGACCGCCCCCAGCCCAACAGCTACTGGGTGATCCCGGGCCGGTTCGCGGCCGGCGAATACCCGGGCGCCAAGGATTCCCGCAAGGCTGCACGCAAGCTGCGGACGCTCCTGGCTGTCGGCATCGACCACTTCGTTGACCTGACAGAACCGCACGAGTTGGTGCCCTATGCCGAAATAGCGGCCGACGAAGCCGGGCGTCTCTCCCGGCAGGTCGAGCACGAGCGACGACCCGTCGCCGACCAGAGCGTGCCCGGCAGTCCCGCGGAGATGGCCACCATCCTCGACGCCATCGACGGCGCGCTTGAGGACGGGCGAACCGTCTACCTCCACTGCTGGGGTGGGGTTGGGCGGACCGGCACCGTGGTGGGCTGCTGGCTGGTACGGCACGGACGAACCGGAGAGGAGGCCCTGCAGCAGTTGGACGAGTGGTGGCAGGGCGTCAAGAAGGTGGACCGCAAGCCCCAGTCGCCTGAAACGCAGGAGCAGTTCCGGTACGTCCGTGAGTGGACAGAGCCCCCGAAGAAGGAGATCAGCACACAGAACCGCTTTCGCGGCTGCCTCCTTGGGCTGGCGGCAGGCGACGCGCTCGGGACGACGCTCGAGTTCAAGTCGCCTGGGACGTTCGAGGCAATCGACGACATGGTTGGCGGGGGACCGTTCGGCCTGAAGCCGGGTCAGTGGACCGACGACACCTCGATGGCCCTGTGCCTCGGCACGAGCCTGATCGAGCAGGACGGCTTCGATGCCTCCGACCAGATGCAGCGCTACGTGCGCTGGTGGCAGGAGGGCTACCTGTCATCCACCGGTCGGTGCTTCGACATCGGGAACACCGTGAGCGATGCGCTGTCACGCTTCAAGCGGGACGGGGACCCGTACGCGGGCTCCACCGATCCGAAATCAGCTGGCAACGGTTCCCTGATGCGGCTCGCGCCCGTCGCGATGTACTTCGCGGCAGACCACGAAGACGCTGTCGAGATGGCCGCCTCCAGTTCCGAAACCACCCATGCTGCGCGTGAGGCGGTCGACGCCTGCCGCTACTTCGCCACGCTGCTGGTCGGCGCTCTGAACGGCACCGACAAGGAGACGCTCCTCTCCCCTAACTACTGGCCCGCCTGGTGGGACCAGGAACCCGAGCCCCTGACCGGCAAGATCGCCGGTATCGCGGGCGGGTCGTTCAAGGACCGCAACCCTCCGGACATCAAGGGCACGGGCTACGTCGTGAACGCGCTCGAGGCCGCCCTGTGGGCCTTCCACAACTCGGACGACTTCCGGGAAGGCGCCCTGCTTGCCGTCAACCTCGGCGACGACGCCGACACGACCGGAGCGATCTACGGACAGCTTGCGGGCGCCTACTACGGTGCAGAGTCGATCCCGGCCGAGTGGCGGGAGAAGCTCACGATGCTCGCGGAGATCACATCGCTGGCGGACAGACTCCACGACCATGTGCAGGGGCACATGCCCCCCGAGGTCGAAGGTGTCCCGGCAGCCGTCGAGGAGAAGACAGTCGAGATTGCGGGTGTGCGGGTGCGCTGGGTCAGCATCATCGTCGAAGGTCACACGGTGGAGCAGTTGCTGTTCTACGAAACGGCTGAGGCGGAAGGTGTTTTCGACCGACCGTTCGACGATGAGATGGACCGCGAGATCCAGATGGCCATGTACGCGGCGGATCGCATCTGGTTGGACGAGACCATGCACAGGGTCGCGTCTGCCTCGCCCTTCGTGTCCGATGGGAAGTCCATCCGCTGGACGAAAATCGAGCACTGCGGCGACATCGAGCCGGGGAGCGCGAGCTGGGTCACCACTCGCGCCGACGGCACGCCAGTGGAGAGTGAACCTTGGAGTTGCGTCCGGGGTACACCCCCGATGTCGCACCTCGAGTTGCCTCCCGCCGATGTCGGCCTTGATTCCCGCGAGTTTGAGGCCGACCTGGACGACTACATCCGCGACTACAAGGCGGCAGCCATCCGGATCCTGACCGACCTGGAGGACACTGAAAGCAGCGTCACCGAGCTGCGCTACGTGACGAGTCCCAATGGCAAGAGGGTCCAGATCGACGACCGGGGCTGGGGACTCACAAAGAGTGGCCGCCGTGATCGTCGATACAAGGAACCGATCGGCGCTCCGCTTCCCTGAGCACAAAGGTCTTTTTCGAGCAGCTATGGGCCGCTGGCGGCGACCTCGACGGACATGGTTTGGATCTCGCGGACGTTCAGGATCCTGACAGGTTGGCAAACGCGTTCCGAGTGCTGATCGAGTCGAAGGCGGTTGGCGGTGCCAAGGGAAAGAAGGACGCGTTCGACGATGCGCTACGGGAGCCGTTACTCGCAGCGCCAACAGCCTCGGTGCACCGAGCCATCTTCGGGCTCGCAGCGGAGCACGAGAACGTCTGGATCGAAGGCAAGGCCGACTATGGGCTTCGCGTTGCCCACCCGGACTACCGGGGCGGCGTCAGCCTCCTGACGAGCCGCGGAGTGGACCGCGTCGGACCGGCACTCCGACTCAGTTGCCCACAGCACCGCCACCATCGGCTGCAGTCGAGGCTCGATCCTCGCTCTTGGCCACCAACGGGGTAAGGGAGGGCAGGCCCTCGGGGAACAGCTCTCGGAACGGCTGGTTCACGATGTCGGGCGCTCCGAGGATGTAGGACAACCACTCCCCCTCGGCAAGGGTATAGACAGCCGTGACGCCGTGGCCCACCGCACAGGACTCCAGTTCCTCGACGCTGCCCCCCTCGTAGATCACGAGGCTGAAGCCCTCGGCCACGTCGCCGCGCAGACACTCGGACCAGGAGCGCGGCACGCCGGTGCCCCCCACCGGGTCCTCGCTGGGAGGCCCGTTGCTCCCGGCGATCAGTGCTGTGAGCGCAGGTACGCCATCGGGGTATGGCTCCCTGAACCCCTCGTTGACGAAGTCCGGCGCCCCGAGGATGTACGTGAGGTAGGCGCCCTCGTGCAAGGCGTAGAGCGTGACCACGTCCCGGCTCTCCGCACAGGCCACCAGCTCCTCGACGCTGCCCCCCTCGAAGACGACGAGGCTGAAGCCCTCGGCAATGTCGCCCAGGAGGCAATGCTCCCAGGGCTCGGCGGCCGCTTCCGGTTCCGCCTCGCCGAAGGTCACCCGGTAGGTCTTCTCGCGGCTGCCATCGGCCGAGGTAACGGTGACGGTGATCGCAGCGATGCCCTCAAGCGCCACCTGGTGGCCCTCGGCAGCTTCGTCGGCGTCGGGCGGGTCGATGGCGATGTCCGTCCGGCGCTGCATCGCCTCGGCCGCCACGACGGTCTCGGTGACGCCCTCGTCGATGACGCCCGCATAGTCTGTCTGGCCCGGGTCGAACTCGCCGAACTCGACGCCGCTGAGCGTGAGCGAGGCGAGGCGAGCGTCGATCGTATCGGGCATGTTGTAGGTGTAGACCTTGCCGTCGGACTCGTCGGCCACGTACATGACCTCGCCGTCGGACCAGATGCCGCCGGGACTGTTGTTGCTGGCGTTGGAGAGCTCGGCGAAGTCCTCCTCGGGCACGCGTTCGAGGCTCGCCTCCGCGGTCGCCGCTTCCACCTCGGCGGGCGTGGGCAGGCGGTAGGCGAAGAGCCGCCGGGGGCTGGAGCCGGGGTCGGAGACCCAGATGGTCACCCGGTCGGACCAGATGCCCACGGGGGTCCTGTTGGCGGGGTCGAGGGCGAACCGGGCGAGCAGCGCGCCGGTCTCCAGGTCGTAGGCGAAGAGGGAGGGGTTGTCGTTGAGCACCCACATGGTCTCGCCATCGGACCAGATGCCGCGCGCGTCCCCGTTCTCCTCGGCCAGTTCGATGTCGTGCTCCTCCGAGGGTTGGCCGCTCTGGAGGCTGTAGGCGAAGAGGCGGTCGCGTCCGCTGTCCGAGATCCAGACGAGGCCCTCGCCCCTGGACCAGATGCCTCGAGGGGCGCGGTTGGTGGTGTGGAGGGCGAACTCGCGTCCGGACTGGCGCTCGCCGGACCGGCGGTCGTAGGCATAGACGGCGTCTCCGGAGCCGTTGGGGTTGTCTGCCAGCCACAGCGTGGCGCTATCGGCCCACATGCCCGTGGGCGTGTCGTTGCCCTCTGCCAGCTGCTCGATGTCGCGCTTCACCGTCCACTCGAAGTCCACCGTACTTGGCGAGGGACCGCTGCCGCCGCCGCCACCCCCGCCGCCGATGATGGGAGGCGCCGGTGCTGCGATCGTGATTGCGACTGCGCCGATCGCGGTCCCGTCGTGGCTGGCCGAGAGCTCCACCGTCTCACCAACGTCGTCCTCGCCGTCGCGGATTGTCTGGACGGTCACCGTTACCGACTTCGCCCTGGCGGGGAGCGTGACGGTGTACGGTTCCGACAACTCCCTGCCACCTGCGGTAACGGTGAAGTCATCGAGGGGGGTCGCGGTACCCCCGAGGGCGAGCGTGAATGTCTGGGGCTCGGCGAAAGTGACGCCATCCCCTGCAATCTTGACCGTCACCGCACGCCCCTCGGCGACTTCCTCCGCGCTGCCTGTGAGCGTGAAGGCCGCGGTGTCGTTATCGCTGACGGTGACAGTCGCCGCATTGACCGCGCCAGTGAGGTAGACGGGAGGGTTGCTCGTGCTGCCCCGGATCAGCAGCGTCACCTCGCCGGCGGGCTCCACGACGCGGTCGTCGAGCGTCGGCACCAGGACGTCGATCATGACTTCTCCCCCCTCGAAGCGGGCGGTGGTGGGCGGGGCCGTGTCCAGCGCCGAGCCCGTATCCGTGGCTTCGAGCGATACAACCAGCGGCTCCGAGAACGGGGTGCTGGACGAGGCCGTGCGCCAGAGCGTGAAGGTGGCGTCTTCGCCCTCGGTCACCGTGCTCCCCGCGGCGATCGAGACTTCCGGTGTGTCGGGCACGTCGCTTGGTGGGATCGTAAGCGTCTGGGCAGCGCCCACGGGGCCGCCGGTCGATGCGAGGATGGCGCTCACCGTGACGGTCTCTGCTGCCTCCTCGATGTCGCTGTCATCCACGGCGCGAATGGTCACGGACACTGAACTTTCGCCGGACGGGAAGGTAACCTCGTACGGGTCTGTCAGTGTTTGTCCATTCTCGTCCTCGAGGGTGAAGTCGTCCCCCGGAGTGGCGTTGCCACTGAGGCTGAGGGCGACAGTCTGGTCGTCCTCAAAGGTGACGCCGTTGGTGATGGTGTAGGTGAACGCCACCTCGCCCCCCTCCGCAACCTGCAACTGGTCCAGGTGCGAGCTGAACTGGGCCTGGTCGGGGTCGGTGACGGTGACGGAGGCGCTGGCGGTCGAGCCTGCCGTGATGCCATGGGGCAGTGTGCCGAACTCAAGCGTGACGTTCTCTGCGCCTTCCACGAGGTCGTCGTCAAGCGCTTCGACCAGCAGCACCTTGCTGGTCTCGCCCGCCGCGAAGGTGACGCTCTGCCCGGCAGTGAGGTCATCGTGGCTCGAGGGATCCAGCATGACGGGGACGGTCACACCGCGGACGCCCCGGTGGGCGGGGCCGAGCCGCACGGTGACCGCGAGCGTGCTGCCTTCACGGACCGAGTACGCCGCCTGCGCGAAGGACACGTGCACGCGCGCCCTGATGACCAGCGCCACGGGGACTGCGCTCAGCACCGTGCCGGCGGCGGCGCAAATGCCGTCGGAGCCGCAGGGCTGATCAGCGACGAGGCTGATGGTGATGGCGCCATCGCCGTCGGGGGTGAGCGTGACCAGGTAGGCGTTGGCGGGCTCCCCGGGCAAGATGTGCGGGCTCACGCTCGCGATGCTGGCGCCGGTGACACTGAGCGAAGGTGAAGTCTCATCGAAGTCCACCACGGGCCGGCTGAAGGCGACCACCACCTGCGGCGCGTCGGCAGCGCCGGTGTGGAAGATGGAGGTGTTGATGCTGTCCGGGAACTCCGCCGTGAGCGGGACGGGTTGCGGCGCCAGGGCCTCCGCCGGAGCCACCGTCGGGTTGATGCGGCGGATACGTGCCTCGGAGGGCAGCTCCGCGAAACGGATGCCCAGCTTCTCCTGACCGGTGGCGGGATCGACCAGGGTAGCCATCTCGTTGTCCGGAAAGCGGTCATTCTCGTCGGTTACCCGGCCCCAACTCACCAGCCAGTCGCCGTTGTCGAGCGCGTCCACGTTGCCGCTGGCGTAGCCAACGTGGGCCCGCTCGCCCCGCAGGGAGTGATCGCGCACAAAGACGGCCTCGTGGTTGTCGAGGTCCAGCGCGTACTCCACCGCACGGCTGAAGTCGTTCCCCTCGCGGCCCAACTGGTCGAACGTCCACGGGTCGATCGCGCACTCCACGCCATTGTCGTAGAGGAGGATGTTGCCCGTGGGCAGAAAGCGCGCCGTGTGCTGGCCGCAGAACTCGCCTTCGGGATCGTTGATGAAGTCCAGCGGCCGCGGGCCGATGTCCCGCGCCGCCCATTCCGCATCACTCAGGTTGGTGCGGCCCATCCGCCACAACACGTCTCCCCGCGTAGCGCCCGGTTCGACGTCGATGCCCAGCACCTTCGAGCAACCCCGTAGCGAGGCGGCAAGGACGCCGTCGACCACGTGCATCCCGTTGATATGCGCATAGTCTTGGCGGGGACTCCTCGCATCGGGATCGGTGGAGAGCGTCACGGGGAAAAAGTGTGATACGCAATCCTCGATGGCTATGTTGCCCCAGCTATTCCAGGTGAAGGCGGCTCCCGCGCTTGGCGTGACGATCTGGAACGCTGAGTCCAGGAGCCCGAGGGAGGAGAGATCAACACCCACATCGGCGGGAGGCGGCAGTTCGATGTCGCTGAAGTCGCGCGTCGCCGGTTCGTATGACATGACCAGGTAGTTGCTGTCCTCCAGAATCTGGAAGTCGTGAAAATCTAACGCATTCAATGGAGCGACGGTCCTCACGCCGTCGGCGACGACCTCGAAGTCCTCGTCCAGGATGGTGTAGCTTGAAGTCTGGCCAAACCCGTAGCGGTACGCACCGTCGGCGCCGATCCGGTAGAACCTGATGGCGAACGGACTCAAGCCCAAGTACGCGCGGTGGTATCTCGGCACGCCGTTTCGATCCATCACCGTGAAGTAGCCCCGGCGGTTGAGCAGGATCAGATCCTCGAAGGGGTCGGCGCCCGGGAACGTGTGCGTCTCGATCTTGAAGAAATCGTCCGACAGGCAGTGCACGACGTAGGTCGTGGCGGCGCCGCTCGCCTCGGTGACGCGGATCGCCACGTCGCTGTCCCCGGCTACGGCCACAGACATGGGCGCGCTTCCGGCCTGCACGCCGTCCACCGCCACCCGCGCGTTCGCCGCCGCCGACACGGTCAGGACCATCGTGTCGGTGCTGTTGCAGCCGATGCCGTAGTGAAGCGTCTGTGGATCGAAGGCGGGGTACAAGGCCTGCACGGAGTTGGCCCGGGAATCCTCGGTCTCGGCCGTCAGACCCGTCAAGAGGGGACCCGTGACCACGTTGGGCGCCACCTCGCTCACCGTCTTGCCGGTCCCGTGCTCGTCATCGTAGGTCGCCGTCACCCGCAGGAACGCGGGTGTGTCCGCGGCCACAGGCGTGTAGCTCGCTGCAGTGGCGCCGTCGATCACCGCCCAGGCGTTGCGGCCCGCGGACCGCTCCCACTTCCATGTCGTGGTCCCGCTGGTTGCGCCGTCCAGATCGGTCAGCGTCGCGGTCAGCGCAACGCGGGTTCGCGGCCTGGTTGAGGAGAGCGACAGGTCGCCGGGTTCGTCAACGTCGGTGACCGTGATCGTCACCGAGACCGCTGGCGTCGTCGTCGTGCCCGCCTGGGCCTGCAGCGTGATGGAGTACTCGTTGTCATCGTCGGCGTCGGCCGGTTCCTCGAAGTCAGGCGGCTCCGCCCACAGATTCGGCGAGACAGGATCAATGTCGAAGCGGAGCGCGCCCGCCGGGCTGTCGATGCTGAAGTGCGCTGCGTCCGTTCCCCCGATTGTCCACTCCACGCCCTCGCGGTCCGAATCGGATGAGGCGGTGAAGGTGGCGACGCGCGTCGCCGCGTTCTCAGCGAAGGTGACCGTGTTGGGGCCCGTAATCGCAGCCAGCAGTTCGGTCACGTTGTCGACGGTTACGAGGAGGTCGGCGGAGTCGGTGTTGGCGCCGTCGCTCACCTGGACGGTCACTTCGTAGGTGCCGTCGGCGTTCGCGTCGTCGGGGCTCTCGAAGTCTTTGGCGGGGGCGAAGGTGAGCACGCCGGCGCTGCTCAGGCTGAACTTGTCGCTGTCGGCGCCGCCCGTCCTCGTCCACATCAGGTGGTCGCTCGTTGTATCCGTATCCTCGGCCGTCAGGCTCACGATCGCTGTCGTGCCCTCATCAACTGAAAGCAAGCTGGCGCTTGTGATGGTCGGGACAGCCGTCGACTGGGCGTTGGCGGGAGGAGCGAGCGCAAATAGCAGCACGGCAGCAGCGACAGCTATCAGCAGACGCATTGTGCGGTGGCCTGAGGATGCAATGGCACGCTGTTTGTGTTGCTCAACTCAGCACGGGTGGTCATTGCCACAAGGCGGTCCCGCCTGACTGATGAGACGCGTGCTCCTCACCAGTGAGGTTCAGTCGCGATTTTCCCGTTCCTGTCCGGAACTGCACAAGATGAGAGGGGAAATATGTCGATAGTTCTTTTGCTACATTTGCGTAGCACTTTTCCTATTGCACTGCTGGTACTTTCCGCTCTTCTGATCCTGGATAGCTCTGAGGGGACGTGGCTCGAACCGGATGCGGGAGACCCTGTGGGGAGGCACTATCCCGCCGAGTTCTTCCGGGGGGGCAACTCGACCGTACGAGACCGCAGTATCTGCATTGCCGCCGGACGCCCTGCCCACTTCGCTCGCGCCCGAGCTTCCTCTCCCACTCGGGGGTGGCGGGAGCGGCTCAGGGGACACTGGCGGCCCCGCTCGACGTAGTAGCGCCCGTCGCTGTTGGGGGTGAGGAGGAGGTCGGCCGGGATGTCCTGGACCTGGGAATAGTCGCAGTCGCTCACCAGCCAACCGTGAGTCCGACAGCGACCCCCAGCGTCCCGCGCCGCCAGCCCCGGGTGGTCACGGTAGCGACCCGAGTTGATCTGGGCCGGGAATCCTCTCGCGGCACTGCTCCCTCGCACATGCGTCCGTTCTCCGCTCACAGAGAACCGCACCGTCGCTGCGAGGCAGGGAGCTGTCGGGACATGGTTGAGGCCCCTCCTGTCGATGACCAAAGTCACCGACAACCAGCGCAATCTCTGGCTGGTGAGTTCTACCCGCTGGAAGCGGCCAGGGCATAGGTTCTTTTGTACCAATTGGAGCGACAGTTTTTGCCCATCACTCTGTACCAATTGAGCGACATCTCTTACCTATCACTCTGTACCAATTGGGCGTGCGAAAGCGCCATGCGCCCGTGACCTCCAAAGCTCCGAGGCTGCGGCCAGGGCAGCGAGGAGGTCGTCGCTCGACCTGGCGACGGGCTGGCGGGCGCGGGGAGTGTCGACATCGATCAGATAGGCCGTCGGGCGTCGTGACCGTGCCGGGAGAGCTCGATTCATTCCTCGGGGAGCTTGCGTTCCCAGGAAACGGCGGCCGCCACCGGAGGGGTTCGTAGCGGGTGACCAGGCCGATGCCGATCCATGCGGGCCACAGGGCCCCATACAACTCTGCCGCAACAGGCGAACCAGTCGCTGGCGGAAGCAGCTGCCCGAAGCCCAGCCCCTTCGTCGGCGCCCTTACGGCCCGCTCTGCCTCAACAGCAGATGCGTGAGCTCAAGCGACGCGGCCACGTCCGGGAGGGCGAGAAGGTGCAGTGCGTTCGGGCGGGTGCCCTGACGCCAGCGCCTGACCGTCAGGGGATTCGTGCCGAGGCGGGCTGCGAGTTCGCTCCAGGTCAGGCCGGACTCATCTTTCAGCACGGACGCTGGCGCGCGTCGCTCAGTCGACTTCCAGCGGCAGCGACGGATCGGCCGCGTACTCTGACATTGAGGCGTCGTAAACCGCCACGTTCTCGTACCCCAGCAGCGACAGGACGAGGGCATCGTTGGATGCGGCGATGCCACCCCCGCAGTACGTGACCACGCGCTGCGTCCGGTCCGCGCCCGCTTCTTCGAACAGCGTTGCGAGCTCCTTCGCCGGGCGGAAGAGCCCGGTCTCGGGATCGGTCAGCTCCATCGCCGGCACATTGGTCGAGCCCGGAATGTGTCCGGCGCGCCCGTACCGCTGCCCGCCGTCGGCCCCCGAGTGCTGGTCACGCCCCAGTGCGTTGATCAGGCAACTGCCACCACCGTCCCCTGATGCGGTGAACGCCAGCACCTCGTTCAGGTCGGCAAACCGGGCCGGGTCGGTGGTCGGCGTGAACGTCGTGGGCGTGTACGTCGCCTCGTCCGTCGAGATCGCCCGACCCTCGGCGCTCCAGCGGTTCCACCCCCCGTCCAGCACTGCCGCGCCCTCACAACCCATCGACCGGAACATCCACCACAGCCTCGCCGCCCACATCGACCCCGAACGGTCGTAGAGAACCAGCTTCGACGACTCCGATATCCCGTGCCGTCCGGCCGCCTCGGCGAACGCTTCCGCCGAGGGCATCATGAAGCGCAGGCGCTGCTCGTTGTCGGAGAAGTCGGCCTGCAGATCGAGGAATCCCGCCCCGGGGATGTGCCCCGACTCGTATTCCGACCGCCCCGACTCGACGCGAACGCCGCGGTCACCGGGGCGCAGAAAGACCGTTGACTCGAAGACGCGGACGTCGTCGTCCGCCAGGTGTTCCGCCAGCCAGTCGGTCGAAACGAGGAACTCCGGGTGCGCGAATGCCATGGCCAACTCCAGCCTTCACCGGCGTGTATTGAAACGGCCGGTTCGAGCCCCAGTATCCCCGTCCCGCGCACCGCCCGCGACCCGCCACCCCGCTATTCCTGGAGGAACCGGACGGTGCCCTCCGAGCCGTCCACCTCAATGAGCGTCCCGTCCTCGATCGCCCGCGTACCAGTCCGGGTGCCTACGACCGCCGGAATGCCGTACTCCCGCGCGACCACGGCCGTGTGCGAAAGTGCCCCTCCCGCGTCCGTCACCACCGCCCCGGCGATGGCGAAGTACGGCGTCCAGGTTGGCGCGGTCACTCCACAGACCAAGACCTCGCCGTCCCCCAGGTGGTCCGCCTCCGCCAGTGAGCGAATGACTCGTGCGCGAGCCCGGTAGACGCCCGGCGAGGCGCCCGTCCCGCGCAGCACACCCGTCTTGCTCCCTTCCGTGGCCAGCGGCTGGCCGAGTACGGGGGGCGGTTGCGTCGACCGGTAGGCCACCTGCTCCCGCTGCCGCTCCTCGAGCGTCTGCATCCCCGGCGGCGTGTGCCCTTCGAGTGCCTCGATCAGCTCCTCGAGCGTGAAATAGAAGACATTCCCCTCCTCCTCCGCGAGTCCTCGGTCCACCAGGAGCCTGCCGATGCCCAGCCAGCGATAGCGGGAGGCTGCCCCCAGCCGCTGGTCGCAGAGCGTGTTGTGGTCCTCGCGAACGGGCAGTAGCTCCTGCGCCCCCGGGAGCCCTTTCAGCAGTTTTCGGGCGCGTTCGTCGCTTTCGGCCAGCGCGCGCAGCTCCTGCTCAAGCCGCTCCCGCCGGGCGACCTGCTCCGCCGCGGCCTGCGCAGGCGCCGCATCCTCCGGCTCGTTCGCGTAGCGAAGCACAAGGGCGAGGGCCGGTCGGGAGTCCTCGCGCCACGTGGGTGCATCCGGCACCTGGGCATCGATCGTGTGGCCAAAGTCCTCGAGAAAGGCGGCGAGTCGGCCGTCGAATTCGGAGTGCCCCACGAGGCTCGTCCCGGTTGCCGCTGCATCGTGCAAGGCGGCCTTCAGCCCAGGGTTGGCCCGAACCTCGCGGCCCAGCTCCCAGAGCGCGATCGCGCGGTCAAGGGTTCGATTGGGGAAGCCCTGCAGGAGGGCGTGGGCGTCGGCTCGCCGCGCTTCGCCGAAGGCCCCGCAGTACCCGTCGACGAACTCCTGGGCGAGCCGTCCCGAGGTGAGGACGCACTCGCCGTGCACCCCTGCGAACACCCGCCCGAACTCGGTTGCCTGGCGGTCCAGCGTTTCGCGCCACTCCCCCTCCGGAACGGAGGCCGCATCGAAATTGGAGAGCGCATCGAACAGGGCGTTCACCTCGGGTAGCCACTTCCTTTCCCAGGTCTCGAAGGCGGTCGCCTCCCCGAGATCGGGCATCGTGCCTGGCATCGGCATCTCGCCGGCCGGCCCCGCGCGGTAGTAGCTGTAGCCATTGATGACCAGGCGAGCCGGTGGCCAGCTCTCCTCCGGTGGCCGTCCGAACGACCCGCCCCTGGTGAGCGGAGGCTGCGAAGCGGGACCGTGCTCGTTCTCGTACACCCAGGTGTACTCCGCGAGCCTGGGATCGGGCAGGACGAATTCGACGCTGGTCACGGGCCTCGTGGTGCTCCGGCTGTCGGCGGCAACGCCGCTGACCCGGGCTACACCTTCCTCCCCAGGAACGCCCCTTCGTGGATCGCGTTGCGGATGCTGTTGCGGCCCTGCGCGTCGCCGATGGCGTGCACTTCGATGCCCTCCGCCTCGAGCTCGTCCGCCAGGTACCGGTTGGGTTCGTGGTGGGTCACCATGATCACCGTGTTGGCGGGGAGCGTTCGCACGCGGTCGGTGTGCAGGACGCCGATATCGACCTCGCCCCGCCGGATCTCGCGCAGGTAGTGCCCCCCGATCAGGTCGAAGTCCCCCGACATCAGGCGCTCGCGTGCGGCGCCCACGGTCACCGGCGGGTAGGGCAGGTTCTCCCCCAGGTCCTTCAGGCGCGAGACCAGGGTCACCTGAACGCCCGCCTCAAGGAGCACGTCCGCGGCCGAGATCGCCTCGAACGACCCCGTGTCGTCGAACACGACCGCCGGCCCCTGGATGTTGACCGGATCGCCGTATCCCATCAGGTCCTGCGCGTTGTACACGTGCGGGAGGTCGTGCCCGGGGAGCGGGACCGACGGGGTCGAGACCTGGAACCCGTCCGCTCGCGGACTGCCGCCGGTGGCCAGCGCCACGACGTCCGCATCCGCCTCCATGACGGTTTCGAGGTCCACCAGCGAGTTCAGGTGAACGTCCACGTGCAGGCGCTTCAGCTCTTCCCCCAGCCAGTGGGTGATGGCGCCAACGTCGCCCCGCCTGGGAGCGCTCGCCGCGATGTTGACCTGACCCCCCAGCTTCTGCGTCGCCTCGTGTAGCTGCACGTGATGCCCGCGGATGGCCGCCGTCCGGGCGAACTCCATGCCCGCGGGGCCGCCCCCGACCACGAGAACGCGTTTCGATTCCTCCGCGGGAATCTCGGGCTCCTGCGTAACCGTCGCCTCCTGGCCGGCAGCGACGTTGACGACGCAGCTCAACCCCTGGCCGCTCATGAGGCGCCCGACGCATCCCATGTTCGTCCCGATGCAGGGCCGGATGAGGTCCTCGTCACCGCGATGCGCCTTGTTTACCAACTCCGGATCGGCGATCAGCGCCCGCACCATCGAGACCATGTCCGCCTGCCCGGAATCCACGAGCGCGTGGGCGTGGTCCATCGTCAGGATGCGCCCGACCACGATGCTCGGCTTTGTGATCACGGGGCGAATTGTCGCGTTCGGCGACATCTCGACCCCCAGCGGGTCGTCCGTCGGTGCGATTAGCTTGTGGAAGCGCCAGTACGAGCCCATGTGCAGCGAGACGTAGTCGACCAGCGGGTCGACGGTCTCGGCGATCTGGCGGTTGAGGTCGGCGGTCAGGCCGCCCGGCACGTAGTCCTCGTTCGGCAGGCGCACCCCCACCGCGAAGTCGCCCTCACCGACTTCCCCGCGAATGGCGTCGATGATCTCGAGCAGGAGGCGCATCCGGTTCTCGGGGGAGCCGCCGTACTCGTCGTCGCGCTGGTTCAGCGCCGGCGAGAGGAACTCGTGTACCAGGTACCCGCTCGATGCGTGGATGTCGACGCCGTCGAGACCCGATTCATAGATGCGCCGGGCGGCGTTGGCGTAATGCTCCACGAGGTCGTCGATCTGGCCCTTACTGATGGCGAGGGGCACCACCGCGCCCCCAAGGAAGTTCGGGATCTCGCTGGCCGACCAGGCTTCCGCGCCGCCGACCATCTCCCCCTGCGAGGCCCCCGGGTGATAGATCTGGTGGAACATCTTCATGCCGTGCTCGTGCACGGCGTTCGCCAGCTTCGACAGGTACGGCTTGCAGCTGTCGTCCCAGAGGGCGATGGCCCCCGGGGCGTTGGGATGGACGCTCGTCGCGGACACGGTCGACATGCCCACCCCACCCTTCGCCCGGGCCACGTGGTAGGCGATGAAGTCGTCCCCAAAGAGACCCGTGCCGTGCGGCGAGCGCACGATCCGGTTCTTGATGGTCACGCCACCGACGTTGATCGGTTCGAACAGCTTCTCGTACATCTCGCCCTCCCTGTGGGACCCACGCGGCAGTTAATGTGTAACGGATCGGCAGGCTCTTGATGCCGCTCACGAACGTGGCCGTCGATGTTGTGACCTCGCCCGCCAGCTCGACCGACTCGATCCTCGGCAGCAGGTGACCGAACAGCGTCTCCATCTCCAGCCGCGCGAGGTGTGCGCCGAGGCAGTAGTGGACGCCATAGCCGAAGGCGATCTGGCGGTCCGCGCTCTCCCGGGCCACATCGAACCGCAGCGGGTCCTCGAACGCGCGCGGATCCAGGTTGGCGGCGGCGTACGACAGCATCAGCCACTCGCCCTTCGCGATTGGCTCCCCTGCTATTTCCGTGTCGTCCTGGGCGGTGCGCATGAAGTGCCGTACCGGCGAGGCGACGCGCACCAGCTCCTCGACGGCGTTCGGTATGAGCTCAGGCTTGCTCCTGAGGAGCGCCAGCTGGTCAGGGTTCTCCGCGAGGAGGCGCATCCCCTCGGCTATCGAGGCGGACGTCGTGTCGTGGCCGGCGGTGGCCACGATCAGGTAGTACCCCATCGTCTCCAGGTCCGGCATGGGCGCCCCGTCGATGAGGCCGTTGGCGATGCACGTGGCGAGGTCGTCGGTCGGGTTCGCCCGGCGGTTCGCGCTCAGGGTGGCGAAGTACTGGAAGAAGTCCCGCAGGACCGCCAGGACGTCCTCCGGGTCGCGATCCTTCGGGACAAGGTCGGGATCGCTGGCGCCGAACATCTCCTGGGTGAGCTGGAGCATCCGGGGGTAGTCCTCTTCCGGAAGCCCGAGAATCGCGAGTATCACCTCAAGGGGGAAGGGCAGGGCGACTTCCGTATTGAAGTCGATCTCGCCGCCGCCTCCCTCCAGCGTCGCGAGAGCCTTTCGGCTCAGCTCGTCCAGGCGCGGCTGGAGCTGACGCACGCTGCCGGGCTTGAACCAGTCGTTGGTGAGCATGCGGTACTTCCGGTGCTCCGGGTCGTCCATGTGGATGAGCGTCTTCGCCCGTGGTCCCCCCTGTGCCCGCATCTCCAGGATCGCATCGAGTGTCAGGATTGGTTCAGGGCCGTTCGTGAAGAGCTCATGCTGGGCTTCGATCTCGAGAATCTCGTCCCTACCGATGACCGCCCGGAAGGAACCGAAGCCCTCGGCTTCGATCGGGTGGAACGCGCCCCTGGCGTGAAGCGCGAGCGCCTCTTCGCGCCACGAGGTCATGTCTCCGAACCGCTTCGGGTTGCTGAACAGGTCGGTCGTCACGCGCCCTCCCGGAGTGCGCGCAGTCTACTGGCTGGGGCGCCTGCCGGGATGGCTGCGCCCACCCTTCATCCACACGCCCTTCGCGAAGGGACTAGGCTTACCGCCCCGTTCCAACCGCGGAGCGACTGAGGAGGGTTCGACGACATGCAGGCAATGGTATTGCGGGGCACCGCCCTCACCGTGGAGGAATGGCCACGCCCAACCCCTGGCTCCGGTGAGGTGCTCGTGCGGGTGCTGGCGGCGGGAATCTGCGGCTCCGACGTTCACGCCGCCAGCCACCTCGAGGCGATGATGGCGGAGACGGGACCGACCTCCTGGTACGCCAAGGTGGACCTGACGCAGGGCGTGGTCATGGGCCACGAGTTCGTTGCCGAGGTCGTCGAGGTCGGGCCCGACGTTGACGAGTGGTCCCCCGGTGACCGCGTCGTCAAGGCGCCCGCCCGGGAGACCGCGCGCCCCCTCCCGCCGCGCATGGCGAGTGCCTACAGCTCGGAGCTCAACGGCGCCTTCGCCGACCACATGGTGATCTGGGAACCCACCCTCCTCGGCGTGCCCGACAACATCAGCGTCGAGGTAGCCGCCACCACCGAGCCCTGCTCCGTCGCTCGACACGCCACCCACGAGGCCCGGATCGAGAAGGGCGAGCGAGCGCTCATCATGGGCGCCGGTCCGATCGGGCTCATGGCGCTGCTGTGGCTGAAGCACGACGGCGTCGAGCTCGTCGCCATCAGTGACCCCGTGGCCGAGCGTCGTGAGCTTGCCTCCCGGCTCGGGGCGGACCTCGTTCTGGACCCCTCCGACCCCGCCTTCGCATCCGACATCGAGGACGCATTCGGTGCGGGCCCGGATGTCGTTTTCGACTGCGTCGGCATCCCCGGCATCATCCGCCAGGCGATGGACGCCGTGAGGCCCGCCGGCAGGGTCATCGTCGTCGGCGTCTGCATGGAAGAAGACCGCTTCCTCCCCTTCGTCGGGATCAACAAGGCGCTCACGATCACGTTCTCGGTCGCCTATACCCGCGCCGAGTTCGAGGAGACGCTCGCTGCCTTCAGCAGCGGCGCCGTCGATACGACGCCGCTCGTATCGCGCACCGTGGATCTCGGGGACTTGCCGGCGGAGTTCGACCGGATGGCCAGCGGCGCGCAGGCGGACTGCAAGGTGCTCGTCAGTTCCGCCGTCGATGCGAGCGACGGTTGAGAGGGGGATGGCATGCCGCTTGAGACGTTCACAGTCGCGATTCCAGACGAGGCGATAGACGACCTCCAGGCCCGCCTGCGGCGTATCCGATGGCCTGCGGACTTCAACAACGAGGACTGGCGCTACGGCGTGCCCCGCTCCTACCTGGAATCCTTCGTGGAGTCTTGGAAGGAGTACGACTGGCGCGAGACCGAGGCCGAGATCAACAGCTTCGGCAACTACCGCGTCGAACTCGACGGGATACCGCTTCACTTCATGTACGAGCGGGGGAAGGGGCCGAACCCGCTTCCCATCATCCTCACGCACGGCTGGCCGTGGAGTTTCTGGGACTGGAAGGAGGCCATGCTCAGGCTCACCGACCCCGCCGCCTTCGGCGGAGATCCGGCCGACTCCTTCGATGTGATCGCGCCGTCACTCCCCGGCTTCGGGTTCTCCACGCCCCTGACCGTCGATGGCGTTCAGACACAGTGGACGGCCGACCTCTGGGCCACGCTCATGACGGACGTGCTCGGATACGACCGCTTCGCGGCGGCGGGAGGGGACTTCGGCGCCGGGATTAGCGCCCAGCTCGGCCACAAGTACGGCGACCGCGTCGTCGGCATCCACGTCAGCATCGCGCCGATGCTCGGAGGGGCGGGAGGGTCCGGCACCGGCAACCAGGAGCCCGGCAGCCTCCTTGGCCTGCGGCGGACCCTTGACGGACCAACGTCACGGCTGAGCCGGGACGACTTTGAGCCCGACGAGCAGTGGTCGTGGGACATGATGGACGACCGCTGGACCACCGCCCTCGCCCACGTCGCCGTACACACGACCGATCCGCAGACATTCGCCTACGCCCTCCACGACTCCCCGGTCGGTCTCGCCGCCTGGCTCATCGAGAAGCGCTACAACTGGAGCGACAATCGCGGCGGCATCGAGAAGGTGCCGTCGCGGAAGTTCCTGCTCGACCTCGTGAGCATCTACTGGTTCACCGAGAGCTACGTCACGTCCGCCCGATGGTACTGGCACGTCTTCCGCACGCCCTGGGACCGCGCGCACGAGCGCACCCCCGCCATCGAGGTTCCCGTCGGCGTCCCGGGCTTTCCCCACGAGATGGTGTTCGCCCCCCGCAAGATGGTCGAGGCGAACAACAACCTCACCCACTGGGGCAAGCAGGAGCGTGGGGGTCATTTCCCCGCGGCAGAGGAGCCGGACCTGTTCGTGCAGGACCTCGTTCAGTTCTTCCGCCCCCTGCGCTGAGGGGTACCGCCCAGCCGGCCGGGAGTCTCGTCGCGGGATGCAGCGCTAGCCGACGACGACCGGTTCGACCGCCCCGAGCAGCCAGCGCGCGATCGCCGTCATCCCGGCATCCTCGTGCGGCTGTCCGAAGACCTGTACGCCAACCGGCATCCCGCCGACGCCCAAGAGCGGCATGCTCACGGCCGGGGCGAACAGCATCGAGCTGGGGAAGTTGAACACCGGGTCGCCCGTCGGTCGCGGGGCGAGCGGAGCGCCCGGCTCGTCCCCGAGCCACACATGGGCCGGACCCGGACACGAGAGCGTGATGATGGCGTCGGCGGAGGCCGCCAGGGCCGCGTGCGCCTCCTGGGCGACCTCGCGCACGATCAGCGCTGCCCGGTAGTCGTCCACCGACATGGCCTCTGCGTGAGCAAGGGCCGCCCTGGCGCGCTCGCTGACCCCGTCGGGGTGCTGGTCGACGAGGTTCCTCGTGGCCCACTGGTTTCCCAGTCCGTGATCGCGTTGCACACCTCGCGCGCATCGCTGATGACGCCCTCAAGCGTCTCCACCAACTGGTCGTCCCGTCGCCGGACGAGCTGGATGCCAAGCGCGCGCAATTGATCGAGGACTGCGGCGAAGCCCTCCTTGCTGGCGTCGTCGAGGTCAGCCCATCCCTGTGTCTCCAGCACGATCAGCCGCTCTGGCTTGCGCGGCTCGGGGGTGGCGGAGGGCCCCTGCAAGCCGGGCCATCCCCGGTCCCCTCCGGCGCGCTTCGCAATCTCGATGGCGACCTGCCACATGTCCTCGATGCAGGCGGCATGGACGCCGTGCGTGCTCATACTCGTCGCCTGCCGCTCACCGCGATTGATGCCTCCCTGGGTCGGCTTCAGGGCGACGTTCCCACAGTAGCCGGCAGGCCGGATGATCGAACCGCCGACCTGCGTTCCGAGCGCCGCCGGGAACATGCGCGCCGCCACTCCCGCTGCCGAACCCGACGAGGATCCGCCGGGCGACCGACGAGGGTCGAACGGATTGGTCGTGGGTCCGGGGTGCGAGCCCCCCAGTTCCGCCGTGACGGTCTTGCCGAGGATCACCGCCCCCGCCTGCCGCAGCGCCCAGACGGCCGCGTTGTCGCGCCGGGGGAAGTTCCCGCGGAAGGCCTCGCAGCCGTACTCGGTCGGCATGTCCTTCGTCTCAAGCAGGTCCTTGATCCCCACCGGCATCCCGTCGATGGGCGAAAGCGGTTCTCCCGCAGCCCAGCGCTCCGTGCTCGCATCAGCTGCGGCGCGGGCCAGGTCGCGGTTCAGGTGGGCGAAGGCCTGGACCACCGGCTCGCGCTCCTCGATCGTCGCCAGGCAGCGATCGAGGAAGTCGCGGGGCGTGTCATCCCCCGTCCGGAACCGACCAGCGGCCTCGTGGAATACCCGGGGTTCATAGGTCCGCGGGTCGTAACCCGTTGCGGCTGCCGGCGCCATGGCTGGCCCTCCCCTATCTCGGGGGGCAGCCTACGCCTCCAGCATGCAGGCAAGCGCAAGGGCACCAGGTCCGCGTGAGGCACGTTGTACCGCGGGACGCCTATTGGCGCAGTCGCACCGCCGGATAGAAGGAGTCGGCGATGCCCCTTACGACCAGCGAGCTCGAGTGCAAGCTTCGGGGCGCCGCCGACATCCTCCGCAGCCAGATCGACTCCCGCGACTGCAAGATTCCAAGCCCCTGAAACCCCTCCCGGAACGCGTCGCCGGAGCCGAGGGGCGCTGCTCGCTACGTCCAACGCGGTTTCTTCAGCACCCTGCTAGTGCGTTCCCTGGGCGGCCATGACGGTGGGCATGCCCTGCATGCCGCGGAGGGTGTTGATCTCGCCGCGGTGGCCGTTGAAGTGACCCATCATGTGGAGGGAGATGGCCTCGCCCACGGACTCGGTGCCGTTGCGGGCGGGGATTTCGCGCTCGAGGTCTTCGTCGGTGGCAATCGCGAGGAACTGGGCGGTGCGCTCGAAGACCGCGTCCTGGTAACCGCTGAGCGCGGCGATGTCGGCCACGTGGACCTGCCGCGCGTCTTCGTCGGACATGCCGGTGCCGAATCCCTCATAGGGGAGGCCGGTGCGCCCGGCCCACTCCTCGCTCCAAACCGGCGGCTGGGCAGCCACGCGGCTGATGATGAGGTCCTCGACGCGGGCGGTGTGCCAGAGGCACCAGGCAATGGAGTGGCTGCCCTGCTCGGGGACGAAGTGGAGCTGCTCGTCGGTGCCGTTGCGGGCATCGATGAGAGCGGCGTGCGTGAATTCGAGGCTGCGCTGGATGAAGGCGACGGTGCTCATGGCTCCCCCTGTGTTGAGGAGGCGATCCTACGCTCGCGCACCTGCCGCTGGGCGGGCCGCGAAGGGCATGGGCGGACGGGTCAGGACCCGGGCAAGATGTAGCGCAGCGACCCCCAGGTGACTCGCTGGCCGACGATGCGCGATCGCTGCAAGAGGTGGTCGACGTGGTGGTGCTCGTCGCAGCCGTTCACGGACTCCTCCATCTGGATAGTGACGTGGGCGATACCGAACTCTTCGTGGGCGATGCGCTTCATGGCAGTGAGCAGGTCATCCTTGTCACCGCCATAGGCGGGATCGATCAGAACGTGGGCGGTGAAGACGTCGCTCTGGGAGGTGATTGTCCAGGCATGGACGTCGTGGACGAGGGTAACGCCCTCAAGTTCCTCGATGTCGTTGCAGAGCTTGTAGACATCAATGTGTTCGGGTGTTCCCTCAAGCAAGACATGGACGACGCTGGTCATGAGGCCCCAGGAGCTGACGAGGATGAGGAGGCCGATGACGACGCTGATGACTGGGTCGGCGACGTGCCAGCCGAGGGTGATGATGAGGATCGAGGAGACAACGACGCCGACGGAACCGAGGAGGTCGGCCATGACGTGCTGGAAGGCCCCCTCGGCGTTGAGGCTGTGCTCCGAGGAGCGGTGAAGGATGAAGGCGGCGGCGATGTTGACGGCGAGGCCGCCGAGGCCCACCCAAAGGACAGGCCAGCCATCGACATGGGCGCCTTCCGCGCCAAAGCGGTGGTAAGCCTCGAAACAGATCCAGGCGACGATGATCCAGAGGGCGATAGCGTTGAGAAGCGCGGCGAGGATCTCGGTGCGGTAAAAGCCGAATGTACGCTCGGCAGAGGCGGCGCGCTCGGCGATCCACATGGCGAGCAGGGCGAGCCCGATGGCGGCGGCGTCGGTGGCCATGTGGCCGGCATCGGCGAGGAGGGCAAGGCTGCCTGAAAGTAATCCGCCGACGATCTCGGCGACCATATAGCCGGCGATCAGGACGAAAGCGAAACTAAGGCTGCGGCGGCTCAGTCCTCGCAGGTCATGGGCGTGATCGTGGCCGCTGTGGTCATGGCCAGTGTGGTCGTCGTGATCGTCATGGTCGTGTTCATCGTGGTCGTGGGCGTCGTGGGCGTGGGCGTCATGGTCGTGCTCGTCGTGGGCATGAGCCTCGTGGCCATGCTCGTCGTGATCGTGTTGGTCGTGGTCGTGAGCGTCGTGATCGTGGTCGGGGGCGCCAGCGCCCTCACCTGCGGAACCTGACGTTGAAGACATTTACGCTCACCCCAGAGTTGCGGTCGGAAGTCAATGACACGCTATGCAGTTGCACACTGTGCAGCCTAAGCGACGCTCGACATCCACTGGCGGAAATGGCAGAGAGGCGCATCCTCACGGAGTGCGCCTCTGAATCTCCACTCGTGTGGAGACGGCCCTCGGTTCGTCTAGTGAGGCGAGCGCCTAGTTCGCGGCGTGGTGCTCGTGCTCGTCGCACTCGTGCGGATCATGCACGTGACCCGGCTCGCCGTGGTGCTCGTGCTCATCGCACTCATGCATGTCGTGCTCGTGGTGGCCGTGATGCTCGTGGTCGTCGCACTCGTGCGGATCGTGGACGTGGCCGGGCCCGCCGTGGTGCTCGTGCTCGTCGCATTCGTGGGTGTCATGTGCCATTAGGGACTCTCCTCTAGTCGATTGCTGGCTTAGTTATACAAAAGGCCATGAACGAGATTCGAGAGTCGATCTCAGTAAGAGACGGGCATTGTGAGCACGCTTGCCCTGGCCCGGCGATGGCGGGCAGCCAGCAAGGAACTTGGCCACGTGCAGGCTCCCCCCGGGCTTTGCCGCCGCCCCGGACCGCCCTGATTGCGTTATGGCGCGACTATGGGTCGTGTATACTCGCGGCCCACATGGCGCAGGCTCTGCTTGCGCGGTGCCGAGGCAGTAGGCCCGGACTTCTATCGGGTCGACGCCCGAGGAGCGGGCGACGCGACACCAAGTACGTCGTACACTGCGCGGGCACGATTTCGAAAGCACGGTTGAGGAGACACAGCACATGGCAATCAGCGCCGAAAGGGAAAGCGGCACCGTCATCGCGAAGGCCGACGGGCGCATCGATGGCTCCAACGCCAGCGAGTTTCAGGCGGACCTGCAGGGAGTGATCGAGGATAGCGACAAGGCCCTTATCCTGGACTTCGAGAGTGTCTCCTACATCAGCAGCGCCGGACTGAGGGTTCTGCTGCTCACCGCCAAGACCCTGGAGGGGAACGGGGCGAAGCTGGCGCTGTGCTCGCTTTCCGAGCCGATTCGCGAGGTGTTCCGCATCAGCGGGTTCGACAACATCATCCCGATCCATGACTCCCAGGCCGAGGCTACGGCCGCCATCAGCGGCTAAATTCCGCCGCCCACCCCAGGAAAGGGCGCGCGCGGTCGATGACCTACAAGATTCTCGTAGTCGACGACGAACCCGATCTTGAGCCGCTGGTGCTGCAGCGCATGCGCCGGCATATCCGGCGCGGCCGCTACGAGTTCGTATTCGCGCACAACGGCATCGAGGCGCTGGAGCAACTCGGGGCCGATCCCAAGATCGACATGGTCGTCTCCGACATCAACATGCCACGCATGGACGGGCTGACGCTGCTGGAGCAGATCCCCAACGTCAGCCCCGACATCCGCGCAATTATCGTCTCGGCCTACGGCGACATGGAGAACATCCGGACGGCGATGAACCGGGGCGCCTTCGACTTCGTGACGAAGCCGGTTGACTTCGACGACTTGCAGTTCACGATCGACCGGACGCTGGAACACATCGAACAGTGGCGGGAGGCGCTCAGCACCAGGGACAAGCTGGTGGCGCTGCAAAACGAACTGGACGTCGCCAGCAAGATGCAGCAGTCGATCCTGCCGACGTCGTTCCCGAGCGGCCCTTCCTACAAAACGTACGGCACGATGCACCCGGCGAAGGACGTTGGCGGGGACTTCTTCGACATCATTCGCCTTGAGAACGATCGCATCGGGCTGGCGATTGCGGACGTCTCGGACAAAGGCGTACCCGCGGCGCTCTTCATGATGTCGAGCCGCACGCTGCTGAAGGGCTCGGCCATCGGTACCCTGGGCGGCCCGGGCGAGGTGCTGACCGAGGTGAACAACCTCCTGAACGAGGACGAGACAACGGGCATGTTCGTGACCATGCTCTACGCCGTTTACGACCCGGCCACTGGCGTGCTGACCTACGCCAGTGGCGGTCACGATGCGCCCCTCGTGGTACACCCGGACGGAACCTCGGAGCTGAAGGAACTGACGGGTGGCATTGCCCTGGGGGTGCTGGGCGGTTTCGACTACCGGCACGAGTCCATCCAGCTTGAGCCCGGGGATACCGTCTGCCTCTACACCGACGGGGTGACGGAGGCAACGAACCAGCAGGGCGAACTGATGGGCATCGAAGGGGTCCAGGAACTCTTCGGCTCGGCGCCGCCGGCAAGCGCAGAGCAGGCGGGCAGGGCCATGATGGAGCGGGTGCTGGAGTTCACGGGCGAGGCCCCCCAGCACGACGACATCACCTGCCTGACGCTTCGCCGGGACTGATCAATGGGCGCCACGCTCACCATGGCGATCGGGACAACCCGCGATGAGCTCGAACGCATCTCCTCGGCCATCGAGGAGCTGGGGCAGCGCGACGAGTGGCCCGACGACCTGGTGTTCCGCGTGAACCTCGTGCTCGAGGAGCTAATCCTGAACATCATGGATTACGGGGCGGAAGACGACGATCCCGACATCGCCCTCGAGATCCAGTCGAAGGACGACTCGATCTCGATCGACCTGAGTGACCGTGGCCGGCCCTTCGACCCGCTGACCGAGGCCCCGGAGCCAGACTTGACGGCGTCCGTAGGCGAGCGACGTGTAGGCGGACTGGGCGTCCATCTGACGAAGACCCTTATGGATGACGTGCGCTACTCGCGGGAAGAGAACAGGAACCGGCTGAGCATCGTCACCCGCAAGGTGCGATGAAGCCGAGGCGTCCCGCGATCGTCGCCTGGCTGGCAGGCGCTGCCCTGGTGGCAGCATCAGTGTTCACAGCGAGCTGTTCCGGGAGTGGGACTGGCCCGGACGGGACGGTCACCCCCACCCCAACGCCCA
This sequence comes from Tepidiformaceae bacterium, assembly GCA_965214395.1. Lineage (GTDB taxonomy): Bacteria > Chloroflexota > Dehalococcoidia > Tepidiformales > Tepidiformaceae > UBA2991. The sequence goes on along the minus strand of OZ243954.1, from coordinate 1,189,774 downwards.
CCGAGACCCCCGACACTGGAACGCCGGGGGTATTCGAGGACAGCGTGCTCTTCGGGCAGTCGGCGGCGTTCAGCGGGCCTGCCCAGGAGCTGGGGAAGAACATGCGGCTCGGAATCGAGGCCGCGTTCCACGAAGCGAACATGGCAGGGGGCGTACACGGGCGGCGGCTGGAGCTGGTCACGCTGGATGACGCGTACGAACCGGAGGCAGCGATCACCAATACGCAGCAGCTCATCGGGGAGGGGGTGTTCGCGTTGATCGGGGCGGTTGGGACGCCGACCTCGCGCTCGGCCACGCCGGTGGCAGCGGAGTCCGGGGTCCCCTACCTGACGCCGTTCACGGGGGCGGCCTTCCTGCGCGACCCCGAGTGGACGAACATCATCAACCTGCGCGCCTCCTACGCCCAGGAAACCGAGGAGATGGTGGAGCGGCTGACCGTGGACCTGGGAGTCGAACGGATCGCCATCCTCTACCAGGACGACTCGTACGGGCGCAGCGGCTACGACGGCGTGCAGCAGGCACTGGCGCGGCGGGGCAGCGAGGCGGTGGCCGTGGGGCGCTACACGCGCAACACCTCGGCGGTAAAGGCGTCGGTGCTGGACATCCAGGAGGGGAATCCCCAGGCGGTCATCATGATCGGCGCGTACCAGCCGATGGCGGAGTTCATCAAGTGGGGGCGGATCCTGGAGATGGACGCCCTGTTCCTGAACGTCTCGTTCGTTGGCAGCAATGCCCTGGCGCAGGAGCTGGGATCGGACGGGGTGGGCGTGCTCGTGACGCAGGTGGTGCCCTTCCCTGAGGGTGACTCGCTGGCGGTGGTCGCCGCCTACCAGCGGGCGCTGGCGGCCTATGCCCCCGATGCCACACCCGGATTCGTGTCGCTGGAGGGGTACCTGGCAGGGCGTCTCGCTATCGCGGGGCTGGAGATGTGCGGGCGCGACCTGGACCGGGATTGCTTCCTCGCGAGCCTGCGCGGGTCGGCCGTGCTGGAGATCGAGGGGTTCCCGTTGCAGTACGGGGAGGATGACAACCAGGGGTCGGACAAGGTATTCCTGACTGTGATCGGCCCCGGCGAGCAGTACCATGCGATTGAATCGCTCGAGGAGATTGAGCAACTGCGAGAGACAGAGTGGTTGGGCGACTAAGGCAGCTGCTGGACAGCCGGTTCCGCATCTCGACCCAGCTCTACGGGGCCGTCGGGGGAGCGGTGGTGCTTACGCTGGCAGCCAGTCTGGTGGGCTGGTTCTCGTTCGACCGGGTGGGGACGGCCCAGAGCCGCGTTAACGATGGGAGCGTGCCTGAGCTGGCAGCAGCGTTCGGCGTGGCGCAGTACAGCGGTGTGCTGGTGGCGGCGGCGCCCAACCTGACGGCAGCGACCACGCCGGAGGAATTCGACCAGGTCGTCCAGAACATCGATGCCGCCTACTCCTCCTTCGAGGAGCAGCTGGAGACGCTGGAGGCACGGCAAGACACCGACCAGGAGCGCGTGGGCCGCATCCGCGCGGACTCGGACACACTCATCTCGAACATCAAGGAGCTCAGGAGCGAGACCTCCGGGGTGTTCGAGCTTCGGGACCGGCTGGAGGGGCTGCAGGAAGAGCTCACTCAGGTTCGCTTTGAACTGGATGACCTGCTTGCGCCGGCGATCGACGACCAACTCTTCTACACCCTGACGGGATTCCGGGATCTGGACGGGGCGGCCGCCCCCCGCTCACAGCACTTCGCCGAACGGGAGATCGTTCGCTACCGGCGACTGAGCGAGCTGCAGGGGGACGTGAACATCGCGACGGAGCTGCTGGCGAATGCGTTCACGCTCTCGGACGCCTCCCTGATCGAGCCGCTGCGCGAACGCTTCGAAGCTGCGCGAAACCGCATCGAGCGCAACCTGGGGACGCTGGCAGGCTCGGATTTCCACGAAGCTGCCAGCCCGCTGTTCGACCGGTTATTTGCACTGGGCGTGGGGGGCGAGAGCGTGTTCGGGCTGTTCGAGCGGGAACTCCGCATCGAAGCTCGCCAGGCGGAGTTGCTCGGCAGCAACCGCGATCTCTCAGTCGACGTAGTGGCGGAGGTGGACGGGCTGGTGATGGCGGCGCAAGCGAGGGCCGAGGACGCCACGGAGGCCTCCTCCTCGGCGATCTTCACGGGCCGGACGCTCCTGCTGGTGATTAGCGCGGTGAGCGTGGTCGGCGCGGTGCTCATCATCTGGCTGTACCTCGGAAGGATCCTGCTGCGACGCCTCAACATGCTCTCAGACTGGATGCGGCGGATGGCCGGGGGCGACATCGAAACGAGCGTCGAGATGGAGGGGCAGGACGAGGTGGCGGACATGGCAGCCGCGCTTGAAGTGTTCCGGCGGCACGCGTTGGAGGTGCAGCGGCTGAACCTGGTGGAGCAGCTGGCCAACGAACTGCAGGACAAGAACGTCGAGCTGGAGAGCACGCTGGGTGAGCTGAACAAGGCCCAGGACCAGATCGTGATGCGCGAGAAGCTGGCGGCGCTGGGCGAGCTGACGGCGGGCGTGGCCCACGAGATCCGAAACCCGCTGAACTTCGTGAACAACTTCTCCGAGGTCTCGGCCGAACTCCTGACCGAGCTGCAGGAAGTGCTTGATGAGGAGGGCGTGGAGCTGAGCGAGAACCAGCAGTCGTACATCGAGGAGATCACGGGGGACCTGACGAGCAACCTCGAGCGAATCCAGTCGCACGGACAGCGGGCGAACCGGATCGTCGAGAACATGCTGCGCATGGGACGGGAGTCGGGGGAGTGGCAGGTGTCGGACATCAACAACCTGTTGGACGAGCACGCCAGGCTGGCCTACCACAGCGCGCGGGCGACGGACTCCGACTTCCAGCTGGATATCAAGGAAGACTACGACCCGAATACGGGCGAAATGGAAGTCATCCCGCAGGACCTGGGCCGTGTGTTCCTGAACATGGTGAGCAACGCTTGTTACGCCACCAACGAACGGCGCCGCGCGACGCCGGGGGCGGACGTAGCGGGCGGACCCTATTCACCGACGATCTGGCTGAAGACGAAGCGGGAAGAGGACCACATCGAGGTGCGCATCCGGGACAACGGGACGGGTATGCCGCCGGAGGTCATTGAGAAGATCTTCAACCCCTTCTTCACGACGAAGCCAACGGACCAGGGCACGGGCCTGGGGCTGTCGCTTTCAAGCGACATCGTGCGGCGGCACGGGGGCCACATCCGTGTGGATTCGGCGCCCGGCGAGTACACCGAGATGATCATCGAGCTGCCCCTCGAGCGGCCCGCCGAGACGGCGGCGGCGCCCGCGGAGGTTCCCGCCTAGAGCTGGGCCTCCTCTGAAGGAAGCTCCTCGGCCAGATCCGACAACGTCACCAACGCTCCGCCATGCTCGGTGCCCGCCAGAGCGTTCGCGAACCGGGTATCGGCGGTTACGAGGCGGGCATCGACGGATAAGTAAACGCGCATCGCTCACGGTGCCCGTGGTCGCGGTCTTCGCGGATGAGCACTTCGGCTGGCGTTTGTGGAACGTCAGCCGTCCGGGCACGAAGTCGCGACGCGAACTCACGAAAGACCTCGCGTCTGGCTGCTCGGTCATCCATGGGGGCCTCGAACTTCAGTGCCGGCCAAGGCGATGGGCGCCCCGAAAGGCGCCGCATCGCCCCGCACGGTCGGAGTTACTGGGCGGGCGACTCGTCCGCCTGGCCGGCTTCGCCCTCAGGCTCAGCGGCGCCGGCGTCAGAGGCGGGTGCTTCGGCGGCGGCAGGGGCCGCCACGGCAGCACTGCCGTTGCTCTGCCCGTCGGTGGTGGCGACGCGCGGAAGGTTCTTGAGCGTCCCGAGAATGTCGATGCCGGTGAGGCTCTCGACGAGGTCGGGGAGCTGGGAGACGACCCTCGTGACGTCGTTGGTGAGCCTGCTGGCCCCGATGGAGCCGCTCTCCCCACCGCTGATCATGACGATGCGGTCGGTCTGGGCGAGCGGCTGGGCGACGGACGACGCGACCTCGGGCAGTGACTCGAGGAGCGTGTCGATCATGGCCGCCTGGCCGTATTCCTTCCAGGCGTCGGCCTTCATGCGCATGGCCTCGGCTTCGGCCAGACCCTGGGCGCGGATGGCGTCGGCTTCAGCCTCGCCACGGGCGCGGATGGCGTTGGCTTCGCCGGTACCGTTGAGTGTGAGCGACTCGGCTTCCGCCTCGGCCCCGGCCACGACCTGGGACTTCTCGCCGGCCGCGATGGTCTCCAGGCGGTAACGCTCGGCCTCGGCTGGGCGCTTGATGTTGGCCTCGAGCTCGCGCTCGCGGCGCAGGATCTCCTGCTGTTCGATCTCGATCTGCTTGGTGCGCTCGACAACCTCGATCTGGACTTCCTGCTCGCGGATCTCCTGGCGGGTCACGGCCTCCTGAAGGGCGTAGGCGAGTTCGGCTTCGGCCTGGCGGGCGTTGGTCTCCTGCTGGTACCGCGCCTGCTCGACCTTAAAGTCTCGTTCGGACTCGGCGATGCGGGTCTCTGCATCGTACTTGGCCGTCTCCTGGTCGCGGTTGGCCTGAGCCTCGACAACAGTGGCGTCGCGCTCGGCCTCGGCGCGCTTGATGGACGCGTCACGAGTCGCCTCGGCCTCGCCGATCTCGGCGTCGCGTGTGACCTCGGCGGTGCGCTTGCGGCCAAGGGCATCGAGGTAGCCCTGGTCGTCGCGGATGTCGCGGATGGTGAAGCTGACGATCTCGAGCCCCATGTTGGCCATGTGGGGTTCTGCGACCTCGCCGACGCTCTGGGCGAAGGACTCACGGTCCTGATAGATGCCCTCGACGGTCATGGTGCCGAGGATGGCGCGCTGGGCGCCCTCGAGGGTCTGGAGGGCAACCTCGGCGATCTCGCGCTGGGGCTTGCCGACGAACTGCTGGGCAGCCGTGCGGATGGCCTCCTCGGAGCGCGCGACCTTGACCTGGGCAACGCCATCGACGGTGACGGCAACGCCCTCCTTGGTGTAGACCTTCGCGGTTTCGACGGCGAGGGTCATGACCTCAAGCGAGAGGGTCTGCGCCTTGAAGAAAATGGGGATGACGATGACTCTGCCGCCGACGGTAATCTTCGGCTGAGAGCCGCCACCGGACCTGATGAGGGCCTCGTTTGGGCCTGCGACTCGAATAATTGGCGCCATGAACTACCTCCTAAACGCCTTTCGGATGATGGCTGCGAACGTGACAAAGGGTCTTCGCGCTCCCCGCGCGGTTGGCGGGGGCACGTCCGAAACCTTGAGCGTTCTTCCGCTATAGACGGCAACGACATGCACGTTTGCGCCCGCGCGCACGCGTTGTCCTTCTTCCATAGTAGCCGAAAACTCACGGTCCCTGACAAGGACGCGGCCGGTGGGATTGAGGTCGGAGAGGGCGGTGGCAGCCGCGCCCACGAGGCCACTGTCGGTTCCGCCGAAGGCATCGGAGCTGCCGCCCTCGCGCACCAGGTAGTAGACGGTGAGCACCCCACTCCCCAGGACGAAGGTCATGAAAATGATCAGCCACAGGCTTATGCCGACCGTGAGGTCGAGGGGATTCGATGAGCCGAAGAGACCGCCAAAGAGCAGGAACGCGCCGATGACAAAGCTGGCGAGGCCGCCAATCCCGAAGGCGCCGAGGCCCGCAACCTCCATCTCAAGGTAGAAGAGGGGCATCGAGATCAGGATCAGCGCGACGCCGACCCAGTTCACGGGGAGCACCCCGAAGGAGACGAAGGCAAGCGCCAACATGATGATGCCGGCGATCCCGGGCCCGAAGAACGAAGTGTAGAACTCGGCGATCAGAGCGAGGGTGCCAAGGGACATGAGTGTGAAGGCGATGTTGGGGTCGGCGAGGATCGCCAGGAAGCGTTCGAGCAGGCTCTGCTTGATCTCGCGGACGGGGACGCCCTCGGTGTTGACCACGACTGGACCGGCGGGGGTCTGGGCGGTGCGGCCGTCGACCTGAAGGAGCAGGTCTTCGAGATCGGTGGCGATAAGGTCGATGATGCCAACCTCCAGGGCCTCGCTGGAGGAGTAGGCCCTGGCCTCGGTGACGGTGGCCTCGAGCGCCTCGGCGTTGCGATCACGCTGCTCGGAAATGGAGCGCACGAACGCCCGCGTGTCCTCGATTACCTTCCTGCCGAGGGTCTCGGGAAGATCCTCGCCAGAGCCGCTGATGGGGGAAGCAGCCCCGATGTTGGTGGCGGGGGCCATGACGGCGAAGTTGGCGGCAGCGGTGATAAAGGTTCCGGCGGAGGCGGCCTGCGCCCCCGAGGGGGAGACGTATACCGCCACGGGGGAGCGGGACTCGAGGATGGTGGTCACCATGTCGCGGGTGGAGTCGAGGCGGCCGCCGGGCGTGTCGAGCTCGACGACGATGAGGACGGCCTCGTCGGCCTCGGCCTTGCCGACGGCTCGGGAGAGGTAGCGGGAGCTGACTTCATCGATCGGGCCGTCGACCCTCAAGAGGCCGATGTAGTCGCCACTGGCCTGGGTGGGCGTAACCCAGTGGGAGATCAGCAGGGAGCCGAGGCCAAGGACGAGAAGAAGAACACCAACCGCGCGCAAACCGTATTTCGCCATTCAACCATGCTAGCCCGTCGCGACCGGCGGCGAGTATGTGAGTGCCAACCGGCGGCGTCAATGACAGGACAGCATGGGGGGAACGACGGCTGGAGCCAGCCCCTTGCGGGAGGGCCTGGCATTGCGTCCGAGGCTGTCGCTCCCCGCACGGGCGTAAGCGATGTCACGGCACGCGGGCGCGGCTCGGCACCTATACTCCCGACCTATACTTCGCCTCGAAGCCAGTTACCGGAAGGGGACCGACTTTGTCGAACGCCCGCTCGCTCCGCAATGCGGTCGCGCTGGTCGCGGTGGCGGTTCTCTCCCTCTTTCTCTTCGGCACGGCGCACGCGCAGGACGGCGACGGCGAAGCCTTCTCGGGGACGCTTCGCTTTGGCGGCGAGCCGGTCGAGGGCGTGCGGATTTCCGTCGTGGACGCGGCGGGGGAGGCAGTCGGGGAGGCGGTCAGCGGGAGCGACGGCAAGTGGCGGATCGAGTTGCCCGGACCGAGCACGTACCGGGCGACGATCGACACGGACACGCTGCCCGAGGGCGTGAGCCTGCGCGATCCCGAGCGGCAGACGCTGGAGGTGACTGTGACGGCGGGGCGCTCACGGCCGCTCATCTTCGCGCTGGGGGAGCCCGCCCGCGCAGGGCCCACGGTGGGGGAGAAGCTCGCTCAGGCGGTCCTGAACGGGGTCAAGTTCGGGTTGATCATCGCAATGTGCGCGATCGGGCTGTCGCTCATCTTCGGACTCACGGGGCTGATTAACTTCGCCCACGGCGAGCTGGTCACGCTGGGGGCGATCCTCGCGTGGTACTTCAACGCGGACACGTTTGGGGCGCCGCTGATCCTGGCGGGGGTGCTGGCGGTTGTGGTGGCGGGAGCGGCGGGCGGGGGTGTCGAGTTCTCGCTGCTACGCCCGCTGCGGGGGCGGCGGCTGGGCGGTTTCCAGTTCATGGTCGTCACGATCGGGCTGTCGTTGCTGGCTCGCCACGTGCTGCTCCTGTTCTTCGGGCCCGACCGGCAACGTTACGTCGACTATGCCCTGCAGGCCGAGTGGACGTTCGGGCCGTTCGCGGTGACGCCGCGGGACTTCACCATCATGGTGCTGTCGGCCGTGATCCTGCTCGCGGTGGCGGTGTTCCTGCAGCGCGCACGCACGGGGAAGGCGATCCGGGCGGTGGCGGACAACCCCGAGCTGGCAGAATCCTCTGGCATCGACGTGGACCGGGTGATCCTGGTCGTGTGGGTGGCGGGAGCGGCGCTGGCGGCGGTGGGGGGCGTCTTCTTCGGGTCGGTGGAGGCGGTGGACTGGCTGATGGGGTTCCGGTTGCTGCTGCTCATGTTCGCGGCGGTAGTGCTGGGAGGGCTGGGGACGGCCTACGGGGCCATGGTGGGGGGGTTGCTGATCGGGCTGGTGACGGAGGTGAGCACGGTATGGGCGAGTCCCGAGATCAAGGCGGTGTTCGCGCTGGGCGTGCTGGTGCTGGCGCTGCTGATTCGCCCCCAGGGACTGCTCGGGCAGCGGGAACGGATCGGGTAGATGGAGTTCGATGTCATCTTCGGCAACGCGGCGCGGGCGGGGCTCGGCCCGCAGGCGGCGATCTTCGCGCTGGCGGCGATCGGGCTGAACCTGCACTTCGGTTACGCGGGGCTGCTCAACTTCGGGCAGGTCGGCTTCATGATGCTGGGGGCCTACGGCACGGCGATCATGGTGGCGACGTGGGGCGGCTCGCTCTGGCTGGGGATTCCCTTCGGGCTGGGGCTGTGCGTCGCGTTCGCGCTGGCGCTGGGCATCCCCACGCTGCGGCTGCGCAGCGACTATTTCGCGATCACGACGATCGCGGCGGCGGAGATCCTCCGTCTGCTGATTCGCTCCTCACCGGCGACCGACATCACCGGCGGGCCGTTCGGGCTGCAGGCCATCGCCAACAGCTTCTACGACCTCAACTTCCTGCCCGACGGACGCTTCGGCATTGGCACGTTTTCCTACTCGTCGAACCAGCTCTGGGTGATGATCGTGGCCTGGGTGCTGGTGGTGCTCTGCTCGGCGCTGGTGCTGGGGCTCATCAAGAGCCCGTGGGGACGGGTGGTGCGCGCCATCCGCGAGGACGAGGACGCCGTGCTGAGCCTCGGGAAGAATACCGTCGCCTACAAACTGCAGGCGCTGGCGATCGGGGGGGTGATTGGGGGGCTGGCGGGGGTGATCGACGTGCTCCAGCAGTCCGGCGTGGGGTCGGAGAACTTCGAGCCGCAGGTGACCTTCTTCGCCTGGGCGGCGCTGATCCTGGGCGGCCTCGCGACGACCGTGGGGCCGGTGGTGGGAGCGGTGCTGTTCTGGTTCCTGCGGGAGGGGGTCGAGTCGTTCATCCGCGAACTCTCGGCTGAGAACTGGCTTCCAAACGTGCTGGCGGACTTCCTCGACGGGGCGGAGGGGGCGATCAGCGTCGTCCTGATGGGCATCGGGCTGGTCGGGCTGATGGCGCTCCGGCCGCAGGGCATCTTCGGCAGACGCCGGAACCTACACCTGGGGACGTGAGCGATATGACGATGGCACGGCCAGAGCTGACGGAAGCGGCGCTCGAAGCGGCCCCACCAGGACGGCTGAAGGACGACCCCATCTTGATCACGTTCGGGATGCTGAAGACATTCGGGGGCATCCGCGCGGTCGACATCGACCACCTTGAGATCGAGCGGGGCACAATCACGGCGATCATCGGGCCGAACGGGGCCGGGAAGACGACGCTCTTTAACCTGTTGACGGGGTTCGATCGGCCGGACCAGGGATCGTGGCGGCTGGACGGGCGCTCGCTGGGCGGTCTGCCGCCACACCGCATCGCGCGGCTGGGGATGGTACGCACGTTCCAGCTGACGAAGTCGCTCTCGCGGCTGACGGTGCTGGAGAACATGGCGGTGGCGGCGCAGACGCAGCGGGGTGAACGGCTCGAGCGGGCGCTCCTGCGCTGGCTATGGCTGCCGGAGGAGGAGCGGGTGGTGACGCGGGCGATGGAGCTGCTGGCGCGCTTCGGGATCGCGCATATGGCCGAGGAGCAGGCGGGAACACTCTCGGGCGGCCAGCGGAAGCTGCTGGAGATGGCGCGGGCGCTGATGGCGGACCCCGAATTGGTGATGCTGGACGAGCCCACGGCGGGGGTGAATCCCGCACTGACGGAGTCCCTGCTGGAACACATCCGCAACCTGAACGCGGAGGGCGTCACCATCGTCTTCGTGGAACACAACATGGACGTGGTGATGGACATCAGCGACTGGGTGGTGGTGATGGCGCAGGGGCGGATCCTGACGGAGGGGGCGCCGGAGGAGGTGGTCGCCAACGAGGAAGTCATCGACGCCTACCTGGGGCGGCCCCGGGACGTGGTCGACGGGGAGGAGGACGCGGAGGTGGAGGGGAGCGATGGCTGAGGAGAGGCCGCTGTTGGAAGCGCGAGCCCTTATCGCGGGCTACCTGCCGGGAGTGCCCATCCTGAACACGTGCAGCCTGACCCTGTTCGAGGGGGAGATCGCGGGCATCGTGGGTCCGAACGGGGCGGGGAAGTCGACGCTGCTGAAGGCGGCATTCGGGCTGGTGGAGGTGTGGGAAGGGGACGTGCTGCTTCGTGGGCAGTCGTTGCTGGGGAAGAAGCCCCACATGCTGGTGACCGAGGGCATCGGTTACGTGCCGCAGACCGACAACGTGTTCCCCCGGCTGAGCGTGCGGGAGAACCTGGAGATGGGGCTCTTCCTGGAGCCGCGGGCGTGGCAGGAGCGTTTCGACGCCGTCGTGGCGCTGTTCCCGCTGCTGGCGGAGCGGGCGGGGCAGCGGGCAGGGGCGCTCTCGGGGGGCGAGCGGCAGATGCTGGCGATGGGGCGTGCGCTGATGATGAACCCGTCGGTGCTGCTGCTGGACGAGCCCTCGGCAGGACTCTCGCCGAGGTACCAGGAGCAGGTGTTCGAGCAGGTGCTGGAGGTGAACCGGGCGGGCGTTTCGGTGCTGATGGTGGAGCAGAACGCGCGGCGCTGCCTGCAGGTCGCGCATCGCGGCTACGTGCTCGACCAGGGCCGGAACGCCTATACCGGTCCGGGCGAGGAGCTGCTGAACGACGAGCGTGTGGTCGAGCTGTACCTGGGCACGCTGAGCGCGCGAGCGAGGGACTAACAGGGCGACTACGGCAACAAGCGAAGGGGGCGCCTCACGGCGCCCCCTTCGACGTGCTGGTCAGGGCTCGGCCTAGCGGCTGAGGTCGAAGACCGTGATCTGCTCCACGAGCTCACTGCCCTCGAAGCGGCTGACCTTGTAGGTGGCGACGGTGGGGTCGCCACCATCGTCGAGCTTGAGGCTTCCGACCTTGCCCACGTAGGCAACGTCCTGGCCGGCGTCGATGAGCTCGGCGCACTCACCGTAGGTGGTGCAATCGGTCCCGTCGCGGGTGACCGCGCCGACCGCGGCGATGATGTCATCGCCATCGGTGCTGGCTGCCGCCCGCGAGGCGAGCGCGAGGATGACGGTGCAGTCGTACGACTGCGCCCCGAAGACGAAGTTCCCCTCAGACACCTCGGCGAGGCGGTCGTTGAATTCCTGGTAGGCGGGGATGGCCGGACCGGTCGCAACGAACAGCGTTAGGCCATCGAGCACCTCGGGATTCGAGGCATCCACGCTCTCCCAGAGGGTGGGCGTATGCATGCCGTCGGAGCCGTACATCATGTCCGGCGAGAAGCCGGCCTCAATCAGGCCCCGCGTCAGGCTGGCGCCATCGGGGATGAAGCTGATGAGGAGGATGGCGTCGGGGTCGTAGCCCTTGACTGCTTCCACCTCGGCGCTGAAGACGGCGCTGTTGGGGTCGTAGGTCGTGATGTGGGTCTCGGCGCCGACGCTCTGGAGAGCGGCGTCGACGAGGTCACGGAGGGCCACGCCGTAGTCGTCGGCGCGGGCGAGGATGGCGACACGCGTTCCCCCTTCGGAGACGATCGTGTCGGCGATGACGGGCGCGACGATGGCGTCCGAGGGGGCGGTGCGGAAGTAGTAGCCAGCGTTCGCCTGGCCCGTGAAGGAGGGCGAGGTGTTCGAAGGCGAACACTGGGGGATGCGCTCGTCGTACAGCCTCTGGATGAAGGACTGGGAGATGCCCGAGGCAGCAGCGCCAACGATGACATGGGCGCCCTCGCCGAGGAGGCGGTTTATGGCCTCGGAGGCGATGTCGGGATCGGTGCCGCTGTCGGCGTAGGTAACCTCGACATCACCGCCGCCGGCGACGATGTCCTCAATGGCGAGGCTCACGGAGGCGATCATGGGAACGCCGTACTCACCAAGCTGACCCGTCTCGGGGAGGATCACGCCGATATGGAGGGTGGGGGCGGCAGGAGCAGCCTCAGTGGGTGCGGGTGCGGCAGCGGCCACGAGGTCGGCGAGATGGCTCTCGCGCGAGCCCACGGCCACGAGCACGCCATCCTGGAACTGCGCGATGGCGTAGTTGCCAACGGTCGGGTCGCCGACACCGTCGAGGTCCAGGGGACCGCTCACACCGACGTAGTCGATGTTCTCGCCTTCGGCGAGGAGTGCGGAACAGTCGGCGTAGGTGCGGCACTCGGTGCCGCCATCGGTGAGCGTTCCCAGGGCTTCGATGATGGCGTCGCCATCCGCGCTGCCCGCGGCCTCAGCGGCGAGAACGAGGAGCACGACACAGTCGTAGGACTGACCGCCGTAGATGAGGTTGCCGCCGGTGATGGGACCGAGGCGCTCGTTGAACTCCCTGGACCCGCTGGCCCCGATCAGCTTCATGCCATCAAGGACGTTGGCGTTGTTCGGGTCGATCAGCTCCCAGAGGGTCGGGAAGAAGAGGCCATCGGCGGCGTACTGGATCTCAGCGCCGAAGCCGGCTTCGAGGAGGCCGCGGATGATGCTCGTGCCCTCCTCGAAGGAGATGTGCACGATGGCATCGGGGCCGTAGCCCCTGGTAGCCGCCACCTCGGACTCGAAGGATGAGGCGTTCGGGTCGAAGGAAATGATGGTCGACTCGGCGCCGAGCTCGTTGAGGGCGCCCACCATGAGGTTGGCGAGGGCGTTCCCATAGTCGTCGGCGCGGGCGAGGATGGCGACGCGCGTGCCGCCATCGGCGACAACCTCGTCGGCGATGATGGGGGCGACCGCCTCATCCGGGGGGACGGTGCGGAAGTAGTATCCGGCGTTCTCCTGGGTGCTGAACGAAGGGGAAGTATTCGAGGGGGAGCACTGCGGGATTTTCTCGTCGTAGAGGCGCTGGATGAACGCTTGCGAGATGCCCGAAGCGGCGGCCCCGACAATGACATCGGCGCCTTCGCCGAGGAGGCGGTTCACGGACTCGGACGCAACGTCGGGGTTCGTTCCCGTGTCCGCGTAGGTAACGGTGATGGCGCCGCCGGCCTCAAGGATGTCCGCGACGGCCAACCTGACGGACTCGATCATGGGCGGGTTGAGGAAGCCAAGCGCGCCCGTTTCGGGGAGGACGACGCCGATGTGCAACTCAACTGCCTCATCGGTGGCTGGTTCTTCGGTCTCAGCCGCTTCGGTGGCCGGAGCGGGGGTGGGTTCCGGGGTGGCCTGTTCGTCTTCGTCATCGCCACAGGCGACTACTGCGAAGGCAGCAAGCAGGGCAACCAGGGAGACCAGAGTCAGGCGTCGGAACAGTCTAGAGCTATACACCGCGTCCCTCTCAACATGTGCGCTGGAGAGATGATACCCCCACTCAAACCCTGCTAGCGAATCAGCGCCCGCGAGATTCGAGCAAGTGCTCCCTGGCAGCTTCGACTGTGACCGCGCTCACACCAGCCTCTCGCAGGTAGGGCTCGGCCCCGCCGTGCTCCTCGCGCAGCCAGGCGAGGAAGCGGAGCATGGCGCCGGCGGACGTCTCGAGGAGCCTGGCCCAGCTCTCTCGGGTCATGTGGAGAGCCTCCATCTGCCTGCCGAAGCGGTCGACGTGGGGCTGGAGCCACTCGCCGGTGAGGGCGTAGTCCTGGGCGATCGTGTCGTCATCGACGCCGAGGGAGGAGAGGAGGAGAGCGGCGGCCACGCCGGTGCGGTCGCGGCCACCCGTGCAGTGGAACACAAGAGGGACGTGGGCGGAGTCGGCGGCGAGCTCGAAGAACGCGCGGAAGGCGCCGGGGGCGCGCCCCACCATCTGGATGTAGGACTGGGACCAGTCGATCTCACCGGAAGCGAGGGCCTGAAAGCGATCGCGCCGCTCTTCGGGGGTCATCACCGTGTCGCCACCGATGGGGAGGTTGCGCCAGTCGATGCTGTAGTCAGCGAAGGGCGAGAGGCCATCACCTTCGAGCTCCAGGGCGTTGCGCAGATCGACGACGGTGCGGATGCCGAGGTCGTCTCGCAGAAGGGCCAACCCGGCGGGGCTGATGTGGTGCATCATCCCGCAGCGGTAGACCCGCCCGGAACGGACGACCCGTCCGTCCCGCGTGCGGTAGCCGCCGAGGTCGCGGAAGTTGACGGCGCCCTCGATGTCGGCATCGAGGCAGCGAGTGTCGGCGGTCTGGATGTTGGTCACGGGTGGCTCCTCGGCGTGTCTCTGGAAGCCTGACACGGGGCGGCTAACGGTCCACGAACGCGCGGCGCTAGCGGGAGGCGAGGCGCTCGCGGAGGCGGGGCAGCACTTCTGTGGAGAAGCGCGTGACCGTCTCGACAACCTCACCGGGAGGGAGTCCGCCCTGGTCCATCTGGACCATGAGCAGCTCCACGCCACCGGTGGCGCGGATGCGGCGTTCGAGGTCGACGACGACGTCCTCGACGCTTCCGCAGACGGCCTGCGCCACAGGGGTGGCAAGGGCCTCGAAGTGGGGAGGTAGTGGGCCAGTCGCTCCGGCGATGTCATGGAGAACCCACGAGAGGTAGCCGGTCTGGAAGGGGCGCCAGTACTCAGCGGTGTCCGAGGTCGCGCCGGCGCCGACGTGACAGTGGACGTGAAGGGCGACGCGCCCGGCCTCGGGGTCGTGGCCGGCTCGCTTCCAGCCCTCGCGGTAGCGCTGGACAAGTCCGGGAGGCGCCTCGACGCCAACGGAGACGGTGGGGATGACGATGGGGCAGCGGAGCGCAACGGCACGGTCGACGGACTCGAGGGAGCTGGCCGAAAGCCAGATCGGCGGGTGGGGCTGCTGGACGGGGCGGGGGTGGACGGTGACGCCCTCGAGTGGGGGCCGGAAGGCGCCCGACCAGGTCACGATCTCCTCGGTCCAGAGGCGGCGCAGGAGTTCGACGGACTCGGCGAGCATGTCGGCGGAGCGCTCCTGGTCCTGGCCGAACTGGGCGTAATGGGCGCGGTAGACGCCGCGGCCGCCGACGAGCTCGGCGCGGCCGCCGGAGAGCACGTCGACCGTGCCGTAGTCCTCGGCGAGGCGAACGGGGTCGTGGTGGGGGAGGAGGGAGACGGCGGTGGAGAGGCGGAGGGCGGTCGTGCGCTCGGCGACGGCGGCGAGGATGGGAGTCGGGGAGGAGAGGATGTACTCGCTGAAGTGGTGCTCGCCGAGGTGGAACGACCAGAAGCCCAGATCCTCGGCAAGAGCGCCCAGGTCGACGAGCTGGCGGAAGCGGTCGTGGGGGCTGAGGCGCTCGCCGGTGCGGGGATGGGGGAGGTTGTCGCCGAGGGAGACGAGGCCAACGTCCACGGTGTTCCTCCACGCGCGCCTGGGGCGCGCACGCTAGCACGTTCGGCCAGGGATGGCCGGAGCACCGCTCAGGTGACCACGCCTGCGAGCAGGCCCGCCGCGCCGCCCGCGAGTACAAGCCAGACGGTGCTCGGGGAGAAGCGAACGAGGACGACCGCGGCGACAGCGAGCACGACCCAGGCGAAGGCGTCGTCGATGACGATCCGTCCGAGAGAGATAACGACCACGGCCATGACGGCGACGGCGGCCGCGCCGACGCCGTCGAGGAAGCCGGATGCCCAGGGCGCCTCGCGGAGGCGGGGCACGAGGGGGTGGGTGATCGCGACGAAGAAGAAGGAGGGCAGGAAGATGCCTAGTGTCGCGACGATGGCGCCGGGAAAGCCATCGAAGACGTAGCCGACGAAGGTGGCGGTGGTGAAGACGGGGCCGGGGGTGAACTG
The DNA here is from genome assembly GCA_965214395.1 of Tepidiformaceae bacterium. Taxonomy (GTDB): domain Bacteria; phylum Chloroflexota; class Dehalococcoidia; order Tepidiformales; family Tepidiformaceae; genus UBA2991. The sequence continues at coordinate 1,174,142 of OZ243954.1, read as the reverse complement.
GCCCACGGCGACGGCATCGACGAGGGTCTGCTCGGTGAGCCAGCCGCGGTTGGTGACGAAGTCTGCCTCGAGGAAGGCGACGAGGACGTAGCCGCTGCCGTAGAGCGTGCCGCCGATCTTGAGGAAGACCCAGAAGAGCTCGGGCAGGGCGAATCCAGCGGGGCTGGCGAGCAGCACGAAGCCGCCCGCGCGTCGGCCGGTCACCCGCAGCCAGCGGCGGGCGGCGCGCCAGACCGTGCGGGGATTGGGAAGGGGGGCGTCGAGGGGTTTGCGAAGGGGTTCGGGAGCGAGGCGTCGCCAGCCGAGGAGGGCGAGTCCCGCGCCGATGATGACGATCGCCTCGTTGAGCCCGACGAATGCGAGCACGACGGCGGCGCCCGCAACGACAGCCGTATCCCAGGCGCGAACGGCGGTCGTGCGCAGGCTCCAGATGGCCTGCACGACGATGGCGAGAATGACGGGCTGGACTCCGCGGAGGAGGTCGGCGCCGGCGGGGGTCTCGCCGTACTCGACGTAGATCCAGGCGAAGGCGAGGACGATGGCGAAGGCGGGCAGTATGAAGGCCGCTCCTCCGAGCCAGAGTCCGGCCCAGCCGGCGCGGCGGGCGCCGAGGTGCATGGCGAGCTCAGTGGAGTTGGGGCCGGGGATGAGGCTGGCGACGGCGAGGTGGTCGAGCAAGTCCTGGTCGGAGAGCCACTTGCGGCGCTCGACGAGGTCGCGGCGCATGATGGCGACGTGCGCGGCGGGGCCGCCGAAGGCGACAACGCCGAGGCGGAGGAAGTAGCCGACGGCCTCCCAGAGGGGCCCTCGGCCGGGGGCGGGGGTGGAGTTCGATTCGTTCACGGCCAGCGGTCGGGGGGCACGATACCGGCCCGGCGGAGGCGGGGTGTGAAAGGCCGCGGGGGGTCAGTAGAGGCAGGCGGCCTCGGCTTCGAGGGCGCCGCGCTCGGCTTGGTCCATGGGGCTCCAGTCAGCGGCGGTGGCCACGTTCTCGCGGATGCGGGAGGGGTAGCGCGCGCCGGGGATGGCGACGGAGACGCCGGGATTCGACCAGACGTAGCGGAGGAGGTTGGCGGGGGTGAGGGGGCCGTCGTAGCCATCGGCGATGCGTCCGCGCATCGCGCTGGTGCGACCGGAGCCGCCGACGGGCCGCATCACGATGACACCGACCTCGTGCTCGACGGCGAGGTCGATGAGGGGGGCGGTGGCGGGGTAGAAGGCGGAGTACTCGAGCATGACGGTGTCGAACTCGCCGCAGGTGATCGCCTTGCGAACGATCTCGGCGGTGTGGGAGGAGACGCCGATGTGGTCGATGAGGCCGCGGTAGCGGGCCGTCTGGAGGCCGGCGAGGGCACCGTCCTCGTGCATGACCGCCTCCCAGGCTTCGTCCGTGGAGACGTCGTGGAGCTGGTAGAGAGCGATGCGCTCGCGACCGAGGGTTCGGAGGGAACGGTCGATGTCGTACTGGGCGCCGTTGGCGGTGCGGCTGAAGGTCTTGCTGGCGAGGCAGAGGTCGGCCGGGGGGTCGACTTCGCGGAGGGTCTGGCCGATGAGCATCTCGCTGCCGGCGTACTCGCGGGCGGTGTCGATGAAGGTAACGCCGGCGTCGAGGGCGGCACGGAGGGTGTCGCCGCCTTCGGGGGAGGTGGGGGTATCCATGGCGCCAAGTCCGAGCTCGGGGACCATGAGGCCGGTGCGGCCGAGCCTGCGCCGCTTCAAATCGGGCATGGCGGCTAGCCGAAGGTCATCCGGGGGACGGAGGCGGGGGAAGGGGCGGGGTACTTCTGGGGCGGGCGCGCGACTGAGGGCCTCTCCTCGCGGGGGATGCGGTTGAAGGCGACGCGCATGGCCTCGTGGGAGTCGTGCCAGGCGCGGAGGGCGCGGGCGATGGCGAGCGCGTTGGGGAGGTCGGCGGCCTGGACGGTGCGAGGCATCCCCTCGGGGGGCGCGACCTCGGTGCCGAGGACCGCGGCACGGCGCCAATCGATGAGCGTCTCGCGGGCGCCCTCGGTCGCGTCGACGAGGGCAACGGCGCCCTCGGTGGCGGCGAAGAAGGCCTGGCGGGCCTCTTCGTACGTGGCGGCCAGGTCCTCGATGCCTACGTACACGCCGTCGTCACGCACCTCGACGGGGTACGAGGGAGGGCCCTCCTCGTAGGTGGGCGAGGGGTGACCGTCGTGGGGGTCGAACTCGTACTGGTGGAGGGGGCAGATCAGCCAGCCGCGGTCGATGTAGCCCTCGCCGAGAGGGGCGTTCTCGTGGGGGCATCGGTTGTCCAGCGCTCCGTAGCGCCCTTCGTGCAGCGTGAGCACGAGGAGGCTGCGTCCAGCGAGGACGGTCTTGACGTCTCCCTCCTCAAGCTGGTCGAGGGCGGCAACGCGGTGCCAGTCGATGTGGGCCACGGCAGGATGATAGCGCGGACGGAGCGTAGTCAGAATTGCAAACCTTGCTGACGGGCATATCGCGTTTGACTTAGACTGCCGCGAAATTGGCACCCGGGAGGGCACCATGCGAGAGAGCTATTGGGGGCGCTACTGGAGGCGCAGACGATCACGCCGCGGCTTCCTTATCGGAGGGGCCACGCTGGCAGCGGGCTCGGCAGGCCTGGTGGCGGTCGGGTGTGGCGATGACGACGACGACGAGCCGGAGGAGCCGGCAGCCCCGGAGGAGACAGCCGCCGCGGCAACCGAGGCGCCGACCGAGGCGCCAACCGAGGCTCCCGCGGCCGATGGCCCCGCACCGGGCGGCACATTCCGCCAGCACAAGACGCAGGTCGACGACGGTATCGATCCGGGCCTGAAGGTCATCAACAACAACGAGATCCTGGCCCGCATCTACAACCACACGCATCTCTACAAGGTCTCCACGAACGAGTTCCTGTTCGATGCGGCAACGGCGATGGAGCAGCCCGACAACCTCACGATCATCTTCCCGTTGCGTTCGGGGATGACGTTCCACCACGATGGCAGCGCCGTCACGGCGGAGGACGTGGCCAGCACCTGGAGCCGCTTCCCCTCGCTGCTCGCGGACCAAGGTTCGCAGGTAAACGAGGCGAACTGGGGCTTCATGGACACGATCACGGCGGTGGACGAGTCCACGGCCCAGGTCTCCCTGAAGGCGCCCGCGGCTTCGGCGCCGGTGCTGATGGCCTCGACCGCCTTTGGCATCGTTTCGAAGGCGCTGCTGGACCAGCAGGCGAACGCGAACGTGCAGGAGCTGGACGCGGGCGCAGGGCCGTACGTCATCGAGCAGCGCGACAGCGCGGGCGTCGCGCTGGCGCGCTACCCGGAGTACTACGCGCACGAGAACCCCTCGACGCACTTCCTGGAGGGCGCTCCCTACATCGACCGGCACGAGACACGGATCATCGTGGACCGGGCGGCGGTGAAGGCGGCATTCTTCGCGGGAGACATCGACTACATCCCCGGCATCGCGGACCGCATCGAGTTCGACGAATTCACGGGGGACGATCGGTTCGTGGCGAAGGAAGTGGCTTCGACGGAGGCGCGTTTCCTCGCCTACGACAACATCAAGTTCACGGACAGGCGCGCGCGCGAGGCGGTGTCGCTGGCGATCAACTACGACGCCATGATCGCGACCCTGTACGCGGGCGACGGCGTGTACGACGGGCCCGTGGGCCAGGCCCTGCCGGGCTTCGCGCTCGACCAGGAAACGCTGAAGTCGTACCGGGAGTTTGATCCGCAGAAGGCGCGGCAGCTGTGGGAGGCCTCGGGCACCGACGTCGAACACATCCGCATCGAAACGAGCATCGACCCGCGAGGTTCCACGATGGCGGAGTTCCTCGCCCGACAGATGGAGGAGAACCTCGGCGTCACAGCAGAGCCCCTGATCCACGACGTGACAACGTATGTGGCGCGGGCGCGTGAGCCGATCAAGCAGTGGGAGCTCTTCGTGGTGCCGTACAACGCGAGCACGACGCCGGAGATCTACAACATGACGATGATGAACCCGAACGCCTTCGCGGGCGTGTCGTGGAGCTTCGGGGTGGACCAGCCAGACGCGAGCCTGGTGGCGAACGCCGAGAAGCTGATCGACCTGACGGCCGCGCAGGCACAGGAGGTCGACCCGGACCTGCGGCTCGAGAAGATGCGGGAGATGCAACTCTTCGCGCTCGACGAGCTGGTGCCGGGGATCAACCTGCCGGTGCCGGGCCACAGCTGGGTCGTGTACAACTCGCGGGTCGGGAACTTCCCCGAGGACGACACGCTCCTTGGCGGGTTCCTGAACCGGACCCACGACATGTACATCAAGGGCTAGGGAGTCCATACCGGGAGCCGGACGGGCGTCTCCGCCCGCCCGGCTTCCATGGAGTCTTCCGCACATGCAGGCCTATATCGCGCGCCGGTTGATCGCCGTCCCGTTCATGTTGTTCGGGATGTCGCTCTTGCTGTTCTGGCTGCTCTTCCTGCGGCCGGGGAACGCGGCGCTGACGGGCTTCGGGCTGGTCTCGCCGGACCAGAACGCACAGGCGATCGCCAGCCTCGAAGAGGAGTTCGGGCTCGATAAGCCGTTCTTCGTGCAGTACGGCAAGTGGGCCTGGAATGCACTCCAGGGCGACTTCGGGATCTCGCTGAAGAACAGGCGCCCCGTGACCCCTGAGATCAGGTCCCGCCTGCCGGTGACAGCAGAGCTAGGCCTGCTGACGGTGTTGCTGACGGCGGTGATCGGCCTCCCGGTGGGGATCATCTCGGCCATCAGACCGGGGACGTTCCTCGACGGGCTCTTACGCATCGTCACGATCTCGGGGATCTCCGTGCCCAACTTCTGGGTGGCAACGCTGGTGATCACGTTACCCGCGATCTGGTGGGCGTGGACCCCCCTGTGGGAATACGTGCGCTTTGAGGACGACCCAATCAATAACCTGAAGATCGTGATCTGGCCGGCGGTGACGCTGGCGATCGCGACGGCCGCCTACGTGGCCCGCATCGTGCGCTCGTCGATGCTGGAAACGCTGTACTCGGATTACGTGCGCACGGCTCGGGCGAAGGGGCTGCGGGAACGGGCGGTCGTGCTGCGGCACGTGTTCCGCAGCTCGATGATCGCGGTTATCACAGTGATCGGGATCCAGCTGGGGGCGGTCCTCGGTGGATCGGTGATCGCGGAGCAGATCTTCGGCATACCCGGGCTGGGGCTGCTCGTGTTTGAGTCGGTCGTCTCGATCGACTACACGGTGGCGCTGGCGGCAATCATGGTGTTCGCCTTCATGTTCACCATCGTCAACCTCGTGGTCGACGTCTCCTACACGTTCGTCGATCCAAGGATCCGGTACTGATGACGGAGACGACGGAAGCGGCCGCGGCCCTGGGCCAGGAGGCAATCCAGCCACCCGCGCGGCGTGGCGCCGGGGTGCTGCGCTTCCTGCGGCAGCAGCGGCTGGGGACGATCGGGGCGGTTCTCATCATCCTGATGACTATCGGCGCCATTGCAGCCCCGGTGCTGGGCACGAGCGACCCGGAGGGATTCGGCGTTGCGCCCATCCTCGAAGGACCCAGCAGCAGTCATATCTTCGGGACAAACCGGGAGGGGCGCGACGTCTGGTCGCGGGTGCTGTACGGAGGGCGGGTCTCGCTGAAGATCGGGCTGGCGACGGTGGTCGTGGCGGCGCTGGGGGGCACAGCGCTGGCGCTCATCGCGGGCTACCTCGGCGGTCCCGTGGATTTCGCCTTCGGGCGAGTGGCGGACGTACTCATCGCCTTCCCCTCCATCCTGTTCGCGCTGACGCTGCACGCCTCGCTACGAGACGAGTTACCGAACCTGGGAGAGGTCCTGGCGGCGGAGGAGTTCCTGCTGGTTGTCGCGATCTGCATCGTGTTCACGCCGGTGATCTTCCGCATCATGCGGGGGAACGTGCTGGAGCAGCGGGCGGCGATGTATGTGGAGTCGGCGCGCGTGATCGGGGCGAGCGAGGTGCGCATCATGTGGCGCCACATCTTCCCCAACCTCGTGGGCCTGCTGCTGATCGTTATGAGCACGACGCTACCCGCGGCAATCCTGACGGAGTCGGCGCTGAGCTTCCTGGGGGTGGGGGTGCAGCAGGGGACGCCGTCGTGGGGGGCGGACCTCTCGGGCAGCAACCGCGCCTACTTCGTCTCGGCGCCCTGGATCGCGATCTTCCCCGGGCTCGCGCTGAGCGTCACGGTGCTGGCCTTCAACCTGTTCGGGGACGCGCTGCGGGACACGCTCGACCCGCGCCTGCGGGGCCAGCGGTAGAGCGCCGCACGTATACTCGCGTCCGTGGCCAAACCGCTCGACGACATCAAGGTCCTTGACCTGACATGGGTGTTGTCGGGGCCCTACGCCGCGATGGTGCTGTCGGACCTCGGGGCGGACGTTATCAAGGTGGAGCGCCCGCCATGGGGGGACGTGGCCCGCACGAGCGGTCCCTACCAGAACGGCTGGAGCGGGTACTTCTTCAGCATCAACCGGGGAAAGCGCTCCATCTCGATCGACCTGACGCGCGAGGAGGGCCGGGACCTGCTGCTGGACCTCGCGGAGAAGGTCGACGTGGTGATGGAGAACTTCACGCCGGGCACGATGGACCGGCTCGGAATCGGGTACGAGACGCTGCGGGAGCGGAACCCGGGGCTCATTTTCGCGAGCACCTCCGGGTTCGGGCAGACGGGTCCGTACCGCGACTATCCGGCGGTCGACATCATCGTGCAGGGCATGGGCGGCGTGATGTCGATTACGGGGGAGCCGGACGGTGGTCCGGTGCGTCCGGGGGTCTCGTACGGCGACATCGTGGGGGGGCTCTACACGGCCATCGGCATCCTGACGGCGCTGCACGAGCGGGGGAAGAGCGGGGAGGGGCAGGCGGTCGACATCAGCATGCTCGATGCACAGGTGAGCGTGCTGGAGAACGCAATCATGCGGTACTTCGTGACGGGCGAGGCGCCGAAGCCGCTGGGCACGCGCCACCCGAGCGCGACGCCCTTCCAGGCGTTCCCGACGGCGGATGGTTGGATCGTGGTGGCGCTGGCATTCCGGGACGAGCAGTGGCCCATCCTGTGCGCCCTGCTGGGCGTGACGGACCTGATCGACGACCCGCGCTTCGACACGGGTCCGAAGCGGACGGCGAACCACGCGGATCTGGAGCCGGTCCTGTTCGAGGCGTTCCGGAAGCAGCCGCGGGAACACTGGCTGAAGGAGTTCCTTGCGGCGGACATCCCGAGCGGGCCGCTGAACACGATCGCGGACGTGGTGGCCGACCCGCAGGTGCAGCACCGGGAGATGATCCAGGAGGTCACGCACCCGGTGGCGGGGACGATGCCGGTCTCGAACACGCCGGTGCGGCTGTCGCGATCGGAGTCGGGGATTGCGGGGCCGCCGCCAAGCATGGGCGAACACACGGCCGAGGTGCTGGGTGAACTGCTGGGGCTGGAGGCGGAAGAGGTGGAGGCGCTGCGCGAGGCCGGCGTGGTCGCAACCGAGGGCGGGCCGGATATCGCGGAGCTGACTCGGTAGGGCGGTTCGCTAGAGACCCTTCTCGGCGCAGAGGTCCTCGTCGAACACGATGTGGCCGGTGTACTCGGCGGGGGACTGCTCGCACATCCAGACGGTGCCTTTGGCCATGTGGGGGGCGCGCTCGAACTCGAGGGTCGGGTTCTCGGGGTCGTTTTCGGCCCAGATGTTGCCAGGGGTGCGAATGCGCCCGAGGGGCGAGAGGACGTTGACGGCGATGCCATCGTCCTGCAGCTCCATGGCGAGGGCCTGCGAGTAGCGTTCGAGGCCCGACTTAACCATCGCGTAGAAGCCACCGCTGGCGCGGGTCTCGGGATAGGGGCCGGGCCCGGGGAAGACGCCGGCGCGGGAGGACACATTCACAATGTGGCCCCCGCCAGCCGCACGCATGTGGGGGACGCAAGCGCGGATGAGGAGGAGCGGGCCGCGCAGGTCGATCTGCCAGATGAGGTCGAGGTGGCGGGGCTGGACGGTCTCGATGGAGCCGGGGACGAGGATGGCGGCGTTGTTCACGAGGATGTCGACGCGACCCCACTCCTCGACGACACGGTCGACGCCCGCGGTGATGCTCTCGGGGTCGCGCACGTCCATGCGCACGGCGAGGGCCTCGCCGCCATCGCCGCGGATGGACTCGGCGACGGTGTGGATGGTGCCGGGGAGGCGCTTGTCGCGGACCTCCTCGGTGCGGGCGGCGATGGCGACCTTCGCGCCGGCGGCGGCGAGGGCGACCGCCACGTCCTCGCCGATGCCGCGGCTGGCGCCGGTGACGATGGCGACACGACCGTCGAGCGTTCCCATTAGGCGACCTCCCGTGGGAATCGGGCGAATCGTACGCGAGCGGGGCGGCGGACGGGCGGCGTAGACTTCCGGCGTCCCGCCAGCGGGCGCGGGAGGAGGACCCCATGGACGTAGCCCCAATCGACATTCCGAGCCGGCTCGACAACGAGATCCGGCCCATCTTCGAGGCGATGCCGCGGCCTCAGCGGGACTGGTCGGACATTCCCGGAACGCGGGCGCGGGTGGCGGAGATGCGGGCCTCGCTGCCCCAGCCGGTGCTGCCCCCGAACGTGGCCATTGAGGACCGGATGGTTCCCGGTCCGGCGGGCGATCCAGACGTGCGGCTGCGCCTCTACCGTCCCGAGGGGCTGCCCCAGCCGGCGGGGGCGTTCTACTGGATCCACGGTGGGGGCATGGTGATGGGGAACGTTGAGATGAGCGACCCGTACTGCGCGAACATCGCTGACAAGCTCAATGTGTTCGTGGCATCGGTCGAGTACCGGCTGGCACCGGAGGACCCGTTCCCGGTGCCGCTGGAGGACTGCTACGCGGGCCTGGCGTGGCTGTGGCGGTCGCGGGAGGAACTCGGTGTCGACCCGGACCGCATCGCGATCGGCGGCGGGAGCGCGGGCGGGGGGCTGGCGGCAGGGGTAGCGCTGGCGGCCCGCGACCGGGGCGAGATCGAGCTGTGCTACCAGCTCCTCGTATACCCGATGCTGGACGACCGCAACGCGACCCGCAGCAGTCACGCGGTGCAGGACTCGCGCACCTGGAACCGCGAAGCCAACGACGCCGGCTGGAACGCCTACCTTGCGGGGAACGCGGGCAGCGAGGACGTGTCCCCGTACGCGGCGCCCGCGCGGGCGACCGACCTCGCGGGGCTGCCTCCCGCCTACATCAACGTGGGCGACCTCGACCTGTTCGTCGACGAGGACGTGGCCTATGCGCGGGCATTAGGCGACGCGGGGGTGCCGGTCGAGCTGCACGTGTACCCCGGCGCGTACCACGGATCGAACGGGGCGGCGCCGAAGGCGCAGCTCTCGAGGCGCTGGGCGGCGGATGAGCTGGCGGCGCTCGGCCGCGCGCTGGCCGAATAGCCAGACAGGCGAGGAGCACACCATGGACGTGACCCCAATCGACATCGCGAGCCGGCTCGACGACGAACACCGGCCGGTCTTCGACGCGCTCCCGCCACTCTTTGGCGACTGGTCCGATATCCCGGCGCTGCGCGCCTCCCTCGATGGGCTTCTCGGCGCGATGCCACAGCCAGAGCTGCCGGAGGGCGTGACCATCGAGGACCGGTTCGCACCCGGTCCAGAGGGCGACCCGGACGTGCTGGTGCGGCTCTACCGGCCCGCCAACCTGCCCGATGCCGCGCCTGCCTTCTACTGGATCCATGGCGGGGGGATGGTGCTCGGGGACGTTGCGGGGAGCGACGTGTACTGCGGGAGGGTGGCGGACGAGATGAACGTGCTTGTCGCCTCGGTCGAGTACCGGCTGGCGCCGGAGCACCCGTTCCCCGCGCCGCTGGAGGACTGTTACACGGGCCTGAAGTGGCTGTGGGAATCCCGGGAGGAGCTTGGTATCGACCCGTCGCGCGTGGCGGTTGGCGGGGGCAGCGCGGGTGGGGGGCTGGCGGCAGGGGTGGCGCTGGCCGCTCGCGACCGGGGCGAGGTGCCGCTCTGCTTTCAGCTGCTCGTGTACCCGATGCTCGACGACCGGAATATCACCCGCAGCAGCCACGCCATCACCGACGCTCGCACCTGGAACCGCGAGGCGAACCTCGCGGGCTGGGACGCCTACCTCGCGGGGAACGCGGGCGGCGATGACGTGTCGCCCTACGCGGCGCCCGCGCGGGCGACCGACCTTTCGGGCCTGCCCCCGGCGTACATCAACGTGGGCGACCTCGACCTGTTCGTCGACGAGGACGTGGCCTACGCGCGCGCCCTGGCCGACGCGGGCGTACCAGTCGAGCTGCACGTCTACCCGGGGGCGTACCACGGCTCGAGCGGGTCCACCCCAAACGCATCGCTCTCGCAGCGCTGGAACGCGGACGAACGAGACGCGCTCCGCCGGGCGCTCGTGGGGTGACCGACACCGTCGATGCCGAAAGCGCCGTGCTGGAGGCGCTCGATGCGCTGGGGATCGCGTACGAGCGCATCGAGATCGACCCGGCGTTCGGGGACACAGCGGACTTCTGCCGGAAGTACGGCTACCCCGTCCCCGAGTGCGGGAACACGATCCTGATCGCCTCGCGGAGCGAGCCGCGCCAGTTCGCGGCGTGCGTCGTGCGCGCCGACACGCGCCTCGACGTGAACCGCCGGGTACGCAAGCTGATGGGGGTGCGCAAGGCGTCGTTCGCGTCAGCGGAGGACACGGTGGCGCACACGGGCATGGCCATCGGCGGCGTGACGGCGTTCGCACTGCCGGAGGGCCTGCCCATCTACATCGACGCGGCCGTGTTCGACCTGGACCGGGTCATCCTCGGGAGCGGCGTACGCAGCTCCAAGATCGCGGTCGCCCCGGAGGCGCTGCGACACCTGCCGGGGGTGGAGGTGGTGGAGGGGCTGGCGGTGGCGGTGGGGTAGCCCCTCAGGCCCGCTCAGGCATGCGGTAGTTGGGGGGTGGGTCGTGGCCGACCCAGGTCTTGCCGATGTTCTCGTAGTGGCGGTACGAGATGAGGGCGTGGGTGGCAGCCTGGTGGGCGTCGCGGAGCTTGCGCTCGAGGGGGCTGTCCATGCGGCTGCCGGTGGTGCCGGCGGTGTTGTTGAGCACGCCGACCATCTGGCGGGTGGACTGGGCGGCGTGGGCGCAGGCGAGGAGGGCGAGGCGGGCGTGCTCCCAGTCGGGGGTGAGGCGTCCACCCTCTGAGGGGAGGGGGCCGAGGTGGGCCTCGAGAGCGTCCTGTGTGTCCATGACGAAGGTGCGGGCGGCCTGCAGGGTCGCCTCGGCTTCGCCGACGCGGTACTGGGCCTGGGGCTGGTCCTTGAGCATCGAGCCGGAGCCCCACGGGGTCTTGACGTTCGCAAGCTCAACGAAGGAGTCGATGGCGCCGCGGCCCACGCCGAGGGCGACGGCGGCCTTGTTGTAGACGGCGTGGGTGGGGTTGCGGTAGGTGGGGTTCTCCCAGATCTCGCTGGAGGCGAGGGCGACCTCGGGGAGGGTGTGCTCGGGGGGGACGTAACAGTCGGTCATGCGTACGTCGTGGCTGCCGGAGCCGCGCATGCCGGCGGTATCCCAGGTGTCGACGACCTCGAATTCGCCGCGGGGCACCATGAAGGAGCGCCCGGGGGTCTCGCCCGTGTCCTCGTCCTTCATCTGGGAGGCCATGACGAAGTTCCAGGTGGCGTTGTGGCTGCCGCTGGCGAATGAGCCCTGGTAGTTGAGGCGCCAGCCGTCACCGTCGCGGCGGGCCTTGCGGCCGGGGTTGGGGCCGTTGGGGGGGCCGAGGCCGGAGCAGACGAGGACGTACCAGTCATCGCACATCTCGTGGGCGAAGGCGGGCTCCATGCGGCAGATGACGAGGGCGTTGATCTCGGAGTTGATGTGGACGCACCAGCCGACGGAGCCGTCGATAGCGGAGGCGGCCTCGACGTTCTCGATCTGCTCGCGGGCGGTGACGTTCTCGCCGCCGAGCTCGATGGGGAGGACGAAGCGGTAGAGGCCCTGGTCGGCCATCTCCTTCGAGGCCCACTCGGGGAGGTGGCGCAGCTCCTGCGCCTCGTCGCCGGCCTGGAGGAGCATCTCCTTCATGCCGGCGATGCGGTCGAGCATGGGCGTCTGCTTGATGGCGTTCTGGCGCTCGATGATCTCGGGACGGACCATGTGCGAGCCTCCCTGGTGCGAGTGCCGGGATTCTAGAGGGTTGGCGGGCGGTAGCGCGGCGCTGGCCGCGCTACCGCCCAGAACTCAGGTCGACCTCAGCAACGCGGAGACGGTCGAACTCGCCGTTCGTGTAGGTCGTGATGATGTAGGTGGCGACGGTCGGGTCGCCGACCTCGTCGAGGTTAATGGGGCCGCTCACACCGACGTAGTCGATGTCCTTACCGTCGTCGATGAGCTCGGCGCAGGCGGCGTAGCTGGTGCACTCGGTACCGCCGTCGGTGACCCTGCCAACCGCTTCGAGGAGGTCATCGCCATCGGTGCTGCCGGCGATGCGGGCAGCGAGGGCGAGGATGATCGTGCAATCGTAGGCAGAGGCGCCGTAGGCGATCTCACCGCCGGTCTCGGCCTCAAGCCGCTTGTTGAAGTCGAGGTCGGCGCCGGGTTCCAGCAGCCTCAGGCCGTCGATCACGTTGGGATTGTTGGGGTCGATCTGCTCGGCGAGGGCGGGGTCGATGTAGCCGTTGGTGAGGTACTGGCGCTCGGGGCCGTAGCCGGCCTCGAGGAGGTGGCGGATGAGGGCCAGGCCCTCGTTGAAGGTGATGTTGATGACGGCGTCGGGGTCGTAGCTCTCGACAGCGGCGACCTCGGCATCGAAGGAGATGGCGGCGGGGTCGTAGAGGGTGCTGTCGTACTCGGCGCCGAGCTGCTCCAGTTCCTTCTCAAGCTGGTGCAGGAGGCTCTGGCCCCAGTCGTCGGCGCGGGCGATGAGGGAGATACGGGTGTGACCGTCACCGACGACGAGGTCGGCGAGGATGGGGGCGATGGCGATGTCGGGAGGAACGGTGCGGAAGTAATAGGCAGCGTTCTCCTGCGTGCTGAAGGAGGGGGATGTGTTGGAGGGGGAACACTGCGGGATGTTCTCGTCGAAGAGGACCTGGATGAACGACTGCGACACGCCCGATGCGCCGGCGCCGACGATGGCGTGGACGCCCTGTCCGAGGAGGCGGTTGACGGCCTCGGGAGCGGTCTCGGGGCTGGTGGCGGAATCGGCGTAGGTGACCTTGATGTTGCCGCCAGCGGCCTTGATGTCCTCCTCGGCGAGCCTGACGGACGCGATCATGGGGCGGCCAAGGTTCGAGAGGCCGCCGGTCTCGGGGAGGATCGTGCCAAGGTGCAGGGTGACATCGCCACCGCCGTCATCGTCGTCCCCGCAGGCAACGCCGAGCGCCAGCACAACCGTCAACGCAAGCGCGGTCACGATGAGGAAACGGCTCCTCCAGCGGTTCCTGCTCATGCTGCGGGATCCTGCGGCACACCCATTTCAAGGGGCGGCGAGCGCGCTTACGCGCGGGTGGGGGTGGCGTACTGGGGCGGGGGATCCTCGCCGAGGAAGGAACGTCCCATGTTGCCGTAGTGCCGCCAGCTGACGCCGCCGTGGGCTGCCGCCTGGTGCGCGTCGCGGAGCTTGCGCTCGAGGGGGTGGCTCATGCGGCTGGCGGTGGTGCCGGCGGTGTTGTGGATGACATCGACGACGTGGCGGCAGGCCTGGGCGGCGTGAGTGGAGGCGAGCAGGCCGCGGCGGGCGAGGGGCCAATCGGGGTGCTCCTTGCCGCCGTCCAGGGGGCCAAGGTCGGCCTCGATGTCGTCCTGCGTTTCCATGAGGAAGGCGCGGGCGGCGGCCCAGGTGGCTTCCATCTCGCCAAGGCGAACGGGGGCTTCGGGGAGGTCCTTGAGGAGCGAGCCGGCGCCCCACGGGGTCTTCGTGACGGCGAGGGTGGTGAACTCATCGAGGGCGCCGCGGGCGATGCCGAGGGCGACGGCGCCCTTGTTGTAGGGCACCTGGTTGGGGTTGCGATAGGTGGGGTTCTCCCAGGTCTGAGAGGGCGCAAGGGCGGCCTGGGGGAGGCAGTGCTCAGGAGGCACGTAGCCGAGGATGCGCACGTCATGGCTGCCGGAGCCGCGCAGCCCGGCCATGTCCCAGGTGTCGACGATCTCAAACTCGCCCTTCGGGACCATGAAGGCGGCATCGACGTTCTCGCCGGTCGTTGGGTCCTTGGTCTCTCCCGTCAGGATGAGGTTCCAGGTAGCGCTGTGGCAGCCGCTGGCGAAGGCGCCCTGGTAGGTCACGCGCCAGCCTTCGCCCTCGCGCTGGGCCTCGCGACCGGGGAAGGGGCCGTTGGGGCTACCGAGCCCAGAGCAAACGAGGTATTCCCAGTCGTCGCAGATCTGGTGCGCGAACTCGGGCTCCATCTGGCGGAGGACGAGGGCGTTGATCTCGGAGTTGATCTGGACGCACCAGCCAACGGAGCCGTCGATGGCGGAGGCGGCTTCGATGACCTCGATCTGCTCGCGGGCGAGCAGGTCTTCGCCGCCGAGCTCGGCGGGGACGACCATGCGGTAGATGCCCGCATCGACCATCTCCTTGACGGCCCAGGCGGGCATGTGACGCAGCTCCTGGGCTTCGTCGCCGGCCTGCACGAGCGCTTCGCGCATGTTGGCGAGGCGGTCGAGGATTGGCGTGTCGTGGAGTGCTTCCTGTTTCGCGATGATCTCTGATCGGACCATTGGTGGCCTCCGCTGGAAGGGAGTGGTGGCGGGATGATACCGACTCGGGACGGGGGCGGCGCGGCGGCGCAAGTGTGCGACACTGCGCGCGATGTCGGGCCTCTCCGCGCGCGAAATCGTGGCCAGCTACGTCGAGCGGGTGTGGAACCTGGGCGACAGTTCGGCTGTCGTCGGGTACTGCGCCGATCCGTATGTGCGGCACGACGCCGGGCGGTCACGGTCGATGAGCCACGCCGAACAGCTCCACCGTGTCACGAGCGAGCGGGAGATGGGAACGGCGGCGGACGGGCGCAGCCTGCACTTCGAGACGCTGCTGCTGGCGGGAGACGGGCAGGACGTGACCTGGGTCTGGAACATGACCGGCCCGACGGGGACGGAGCTGGCGGAGTCGGGGGTGACGGCGGAGGTGGTCGGGGATGAGCTGCACATCTGCGGGATCGAGGTGTTCCGGGTGGTGGAGGGGCGCATCACCGAGGTCTGGAACAGCCCGCCTATGGCCGGGCACTGGGGCTAGCGGAGGCGCAGCGGTCGAGGTTGGCGGACGGCGCGGGCGCGGTGAGAATGGCGCGCCATGGGCAGGGTTCTGGATGGACTGAGCTGGCTGGTCACGGTGCGGCCCGTGGTGACGCTGGCGGTGGTCGCGGCCATCACGGTCGCGCTGGGGGCGGGCATCCCGCAGCGGGCGCCGCAGGCCGATAACGAGATCTTCCTCTCCGACGACAGCGATGTGGCGGTGGCGCTCTCGACGATCGAGACGCTGTTCGGGGAGTCGGCGGAGACCGCTTCGGCAACGCTGGTCTTCCGGGGGGACGTGCTCACACCGGAGGGATTGGCGCAGATCGACCGAGTGATCGAGCGGGTGACATCGGACGGGCGCGTTGCGGACGTGCTCGCAGCCGGGGATCCCATTGCCTCGCCGACGGAGCCGCTGGCGGCAGTGCTGGGCGTGGAGGGCTTCAGGGACGTCACGCAGGGGGAACTCGACGCGGCGCTCGACCGCATCGCGCGAGACCCGGGGCTCGCGACCAAGCGGGCGGCACTGGATGCACTGACGGGCACGGATGCGGATGGCACGCCCATCGCGATCGCGACCATCCGGCTGCGCGATCCCGGCGACATCGAGACGCTGATCGAGGCGGAACTCGCGATCCACGAGATCACGGAGGAGGTGGAGGGGCCACTGGCGGGGCGCAGCGTGTCGGAGGCGACGATCGACGAGGAGAGCGACGCGGCCACGGGCTCGACGATGCTGCGGTTGATGGGGATTGCGCTGCTGGTAATCGCACTGCTGTCGTTCCTGTTCCTGCGCTCGCCCTCGGATGTGCTGCTTACGCTCGCGGGGCTGCTGGTGACGATCGTGTGGATCACGGGAGCGCAGGGGTGGCTGGGGCCGAACGCGCTGGGGTGGATCGGACCGCCAAACATCCTGACGACGATGGTGCCAATCATGCTGATTGGGCTGGCGGTGGACTACGCGATCCAGACGGTGGCGCTCTACCGCGAGCAGCGGAATGCCGGAGAGGCGGTGGGTCGAGCGGTGCGACGGGGGCTGCGCACTGCCACGATTCCGCTGGCCCTGGCGGCGGGGACCACCGTCGCGAGCTTCCTGACAAACCTGGCCTCGCCGATCCCGGCGAACGGCGACTTCGGCATTACGGCGGGGCTGGGCGTGGCGCTCGGGCTGATCGTGATGCTGACGCTCGTCCCGGCGGGGCGGGCGCTCATCGACCGACGGCGGGAGGCGCGAGGCACGTTGCCTGCGGCCCGACCCATCTCGAACGCCCTGCCGGCGGTAGGCGGCGCGATGGAGGCGCTGGGGAGGGAGCTGGCGCGGAGGCCGGCGCCCTACCTCGGGTGCGTGGCAGTGGTCACGGTCTTGCTGGGGTTCGCGGCCACGCGCATCGACTCGACCTTCGATACGCGCGACTTCCTGCCCTCGGAAGGGGACTCGATGACGGACCTGGAGACGCTGGACGCCGCCTTCGGGGGGTCGACAGAAGCCGTGAACGTGTTGATCGAGGCAGAGGTGACGGAGGCGCGCACGATCCTGAACCTGCTCGACTTCACGGATGCGTTCCAGGACGACCTGCGGCGGCCGGTGGGCGTGGAGGGCGATATTCAGGTGTCACTTGGATTGCTCGTTCTGGACTGGATCACTGACAGCGAGGCGGAAGGGGACAAGTACGACCCCGAACTGGAGACCCTCTTCGAGGAGGCGTCGGCGGGGGTGCGCGTAGACCCGGTGCTGGCGCAGGCGTTCCTCGACCGGCTGGCGGAGAACGACGCCGAGACCGTTCGGCGGGTGCTGGTGAACAACCCGGAGGGTGTGGACTCGCTCCTGATCCAGTTCCGGGCGTTTACGGGCGACCAGGAGCGGACGGCGGCAATGCTGGAGGACATCGACGGACTCTGGTTCGGGGGAGAGGAGGAGATTACGGCGACCTCCGGCGGCATCATCAGCCTCGAGATCGTGGAGGTGATCACCGAGGGCCAGACAGAGGCGATCGTAACGACGATCGCGGCGGCGCTCGTCATCCTCACCATCTTCTTCTGGGTGACGCAGGGGCAGCCAGCGCTGGGGTTCATCGCGGTGGGGCCGATCGTGCTCGTCCTCATCTGGGTGCTGGGCACGATGGCGTTGCTGGGCATCCCCTACAACGTGGTGACGGCGCTGATCACAGCGCTCTCCATCGGGATCGGCGTGGACTACACGATCCACGTGATCCATCGCTACAAGGAGGAGTTCGCCCACCTGCGCGACCCGGAGGCGGCGGCGAGCCGGACGCTCGCGACGACAGGGTCGGCGCTGATTGGGTCGGCGCTGACGACCGCGCTGGGGTTCGGAGTGCTGGTGTTCTCGCCGCTGACGCCATTCCAGCAGTTCGGTGTGGTGACGGCGATCACGATCGCGTACGCGCTGGTGGCGGCGGTGCTGGTGGTGCCGCCGGCGATGATCGTCTGGGGGGCGTACCAGAACCTGCGGTTGCGCCACGCGGTGGAGCGGGCACGCACGGAGCTCGGGGAGGAGCCGTAGGTCGGGTTCACCCGGACCGTGTTGCCAGCGTTGATGGGTGTCGCGAGAATGGCCCGCAATGGGCAAGTTGCTGGACTGGGTTAGCCGGGCGGTAACGGCACGGCCGTGGATCACCCTTGCGGTCCTCGTGGCCGTCACGGTGGTGCTGGCGGCGGGGTTCGGACAGCGGTCGCCCCAGGCCGAGAACGAGGCGTTCCTGCCCCAGGACAGCGATGTCGCGCGGGCGATGGACGAGGTGGAAACGCTCTTCGGCGACTCCGCCGACGTAAAGGTGACAACCCTCGTGTTCCGTGGCGAGGCGCTCACGCCTGAAGGCCTCGTACAGATGGAAGAACTGCTGGCCGCCATCGCCAGCGACCCAAAGGTGGCGAACCTGCTTCCGCCCGTCAACGCCGTGTTCGCGCCGTCGTTGTTCTTGAAGGGTGTGCTGCAGGTCGAGGGCTTCGAGTCGGTCTCACAGGCGGAGATCGATGGAGCGCTCGACTACCTTCGGACAACGCCCGAAGCGGCAGCGATACAGGCGGCCATCACGGCCATGGTGGGAAGGGACGCGGAGGGCTCGCCGGTCGGGGTCGGCACGGTCCGCCTCCTCGACACGGGCGACGATGCTGTGGACGACGCGGAGCGGCGGATCGACGAACTGGGAAGGGAGAGCGAGGGACCGTTGCGCGTGAGCAGCGTGTCGATCGCGGTAATCGAGGACGAGGTCCGGGAGGCCACGGGCTCGAGGATGTTGCCGCTGCTGGGCATCGCGCTGCTGGTCATCGTCGTGCTGACGATGCTCTTCATGCGCACGCTCTCCGACCTGCTGCTGACCCTGGGGGGGATCCTGCTCGCCATCATCTGGACGATCGGCGCGGAGGGCTGGCTGGGTCCCGACGCGCTCGGTGTGATCGGCCCGCCGAACGCGCTCACGTCGATGGTGCCGTTGATCTTGATCAGCCTGTCGGTGGACTACTCGATCCAGGCGGTCTCGCACTACCGCGAGCAGCGCATCGCGGGCGAACCCGTGGCGGAGGCGGTGCGGGCGGGCCTGCGGTTCGTCATCATCCCGCTGGTGCTGGCCGCGCTCACCACGATCGCCAGCTTCCTCACCAACCTGCTCTCGCCGATCTCGCCGATCGGCGATTTTGGCGTGGTCGCGGGGCTGGGGGTGGGGCTCAGCCTGATAGTGATGCTGACGCTCCTGCCGGCAGCACGGACCATCATCGACCGACGGCGCGAGTCACGCGGCACGCTTCCGCCGGCGCGTCCGATCGCAAAGGCAGTGCCAGGCATCGACCGGCTGGCAGAGCGGCTGGGGACATCGATCGCGCGCCGGCCAGCGCCCTACATCATCTTCGTGGCGGCGGTAACGATCGGGCTGGGACTGGGGGCTACGCGCCTGACAACGGACTTCAGCGTGCGTGACCTCCTTCCGCGTGACGGGCACGTGCTGGAAGACCTGGAGACACTCGATGAGGCCGTTGGGGGCTCGACGGAGGTTGCGAGCGTCCTAATCAGGGCGGAGGTCACGAACGCACGCATCTTCGAGAACCTGTTTGATGTCACGGAGGCGTTCGAGGACGAACGGTCGCGCCCGAGGGCGGCAGAGGGTCATGCAGAGGCTTCGCTGGCCCACCTGGTGGAGGACTGGATCACCGATAGCGGCGAGCCGGGCGACAAGTACGACCCGGAGCTCGCGCGCATGTTCGAGGAGGCAACCGCAGGGCTGGGCCTCGATACAGCACTGATCCAGGAGTTCCTCGATGCGCTCGCGGCCAACGATGCCGCCAGCCTGCGGCAGGTGCTGGTGAACGATCCGGAGGGTATCGACACGATGTTGATCCAGTTCCGGGCCTACTCGGGAGACCGGGAGCGAACCGAGGGAATGGTGGAGGACATCAAGGGCCTCTGGTTCGGGGACGACGACGAGATCCGGACGACCTCGCAGGACGTCATCACCCTCGCCGTCACGGAAGAGATCACCGAGCGGCAGACGGAGGCGATCGCCACGACAATCGCGGCCGCACTCGCCGTCCTCACGATCTTCTTCTGGGTGACGTTGCGGCAGCCGGCGCTGGCGTTCATCGCGGTGGGACCGATCGTGCTCGTGCTGATCTGGGTGCTGGGCACGATGGCGCTGCTGGGCATCCCCTACACGATTACCACCTCGATCATCACGGCACTTTCGATCGGGATCGGGGTGGACTACACGATCCACGTGATCCATCGCTACCGCGAGGAATTCTCGCGCCTGCGGAACCCGGAAACGGCGGCAATCCGGACGCTGGCGACGACCGGCTCGGCGCTGCTGGGTTCGGCGCTGACGACGGCGCTCGGATTCGCAGTCCTGACGTTCTCGCCGCTGCTGTCGTTCGAGCAGTTCGGAATCATGGCGGCGATCACGATCTCCTACTCGCTGATCGTGTCCATCCTGGTGGTGCCGCCGGCGATGACGGTCTGGGGGGCGTACCAGAACATGCGGCTGCGTTCGATGGTGGAGCAGCTGTGGGACGACCTCGACGTGGCGATCGAGGACACGCACCGGCGTTTCGAGGGAGACGAGGAGCCGTCCTGAGGCTTGCCGCAGGAGGGTGCTAGCGGGGGCTACAGGTCGGCGACCTCGACGGTGTGGCCGGCCTCGGCGGCGGCGTAGACGCCGTGGACAGCCTCCATCGTGTTGAGGTTGTCGCGACCGCTGCTGATGGGCTCCTTACCCTCGCGGATGCAGCGGGCGAAGTGGACGATCTCGTTGGTGAAGGGGTTCTTGCTCACGAGGCCCTCCATGCGGGGGGCGACCTCGGTGAAGGCCTCAAAGCCGTTGTGGCCGGGCTCGGTTTCCCGGGCCTCGGAGGCGATGCGGGCGGGGGCGTGGTGCTGGTCGATGACGTTACCTTCGAGCGGGGGTTCGGTGTAGATGGTCCCCTTCGTGCCGATGACGAGGGACTGGTACATCCAGGGGGTTCGGGCGCTGTAGCTCGATAGGAGGGTGCCCATGGCGCCGTTGTCGAACTCGAAGGTGGCCACGGCGCGGTCCTCGGCGCCGTTCTTCATGAGGGGGTGGTCGCCCCAGGTCCGAGCGGTGATGCGCACGACGTTGCCGACGAAGTAGCGGAGCAGGTCGACCTGGTGGGTGCTGACCATCATCACGCTACCACCGCCGTTGCGCTTGCCGTCAAAGCCCCACCAGTCCCCGCGGTTCATGCTGGTCATGCTGCCGGGGAGGGCGGCGCCGAACCAGCTATCGGCGCGGCAGGCCCAGATGTCACCGAGCTCGCCGTCCTCGATGATGCGCTTCACGTTCTGGTAGTGGGGGAGGTAGCGCAGCATCTGCGCGACCATGAAGGTGACGCCGTTGTCGTCGCAGGCGGAGACGATGTCGCGCGCTTCCTGGACGGAGCAGGCCATCGGCTTCTCAAGGAGGACGTGCTTGCCGGCCTTCGCGGCCTGGATGGCGTTGCCGTGGTGCGCGTCGTGGATAGTGGCGATATCGACCGCCTCGATGTCGTCGCGGGCGAGGAGGTCGGCGGCATCGGTGTAGACGGCGCTGGGATCGACGCCGGCATCGGCGGCGTAGGCCTGGGCGGCCTCCTCGCGGATATCGCAGACGGCCACGAGCTCGACCTCGTCGCGGTGTTCGAGGAAGGCGGGCATATGGGCACGGGAAATCCCGCCGCTGCCGATAAGGCCGATGCGTAGGGGAGGCATGGGGGCTCCTTGGGGGCTCTCTGTGGTAGCTAGTGGTTGGTGGTTAGTGGCTGGTGAGTATACGGGGGTGGTCGGTGGTCGGTGACGGGCTATTGGCTGTTGGCTCTTGGGGGACGAGGGGCGGCAGCGGTGGACCCCGCACAGTTCAAAGTTCGGCTCGCGGACTGAGGCTGGCTGGTCACCGGCCACCAGCCACTAACCGCTAATCACTAGCCACCAACCACTAGCCCTCCCCCATGGCCTCCATGGCCTGCGCCATCTCTTCGGGGGTGACCTCGGCGATGTGGGTGGCAATGGACCAGTGGTTGCCGGCGGGGTCGAGGACGCGGGCGATGCGGTCGCCGTAGAACTGGTCCTCCGGCTCGGTCACGGCGGTGGCGCCGGCGCTCACGGCCTGGGCATACACCCCGTCGACATCCTCGACGTAGAGGTGGATCTGGGCGCTGCTGGACGGGTAGTCAGGGGCCATGGAGGAGGAGAGCATGACCGCAGCGCCGCCGATCTCGACCTCGGCGTGCCCGAGCGATCCGTCGGGCATGGGCATGCGCATGCGCTCGACCGCGCCGAAGGCGCTCTTGAGGAAGTCGATGAGACCGGGGGCGTCCTCGGCTACGAGGTAGGGGGTGATGGCGGTGTAGCCGTCGGGAACGGGCTTGACGTCGGACATTTGGGGCTCCTTGCGGTGTTGATTCTCGGGATTCGGTAGTATCGCGTGCGCGAATCCTACGGGGAGAATGCGGAACATGGTACGACAGGAAATTATTGACCAGAGTACGGCGCTCCAGAAGACGCCGATGCTGGAGCGCATCGCGAACATCAAGGAAGAGCTGGCGGCCGGTGGGGACGAGGCGCAGCAGCTGCGCCGCCTGCCCGACTGGGTATCCAAGCTGATGGCTGAAACCGGGCTCTACCGGCACACCATGCCGAAGGAGCTCGGCGGCGAGGACATGCTGGCGCGGGGCCAGATCGAGACGATCGAGGCGGCGTGCGCCATCGACGGCTCTATCGGCTGGTGCGTGCAGATCAACTCGGAGATCAACGCGCTCGTGCTGCGGCAGATGCAGCCCGACTTCGCCCATGAGATCTGCGACGACTGGTACTTCCTCGTGTGTTCGGGTCTGGGGACGCCGAATGGCGAGTTCCCCGGGCGGAAGGCGAAGCGCGAGGGCGAGGGCTGGCGCACGACCTACCAGGGCGCGTTCGCGAGCGGCTGCTTCAACGCCACCTGGAATCTCGTGCTCAATCCCGCCGCGGAGATCGTGGACGAAGACACGGGCGAGATGGCGGACGCTTCCTTCATGGTGCCGAAGGGCGAGTTCGTCCCGGTCGACACCTGGAACATGGCGGGGCTGCGGGGCTCGGGCAGCCACGACGTGCGCATCGTCGACCAGTACGTGCCGCCGAAGCACATGCTGCCTCAGAACGCGCTGGACTCGACGCCGTACTGGGAGAACCCGACCCACCGGAATCCCTCGCAGGTGCCGTACAACAAGGCAGCGGTGGCGCTCGGCATTGCGCGGGGCGCGATCGACTCGCTGGTCGACCTGGCGATGGTGAAGACGCCGTGGATGTCGGGCTCGACGCTGAAGGACCAGCCGGAGGCGTACATCGGCGTGGCCGAGTGCGAGGCGACGCTGCGGGCGGCGCGCGCCTTCGTGATGGAGACGCAGGAGGAGATCGAAGCGAACCTGGGGCCGCTGGACGGGGGCCGCTCGGTGCCGGAGTGGCCGCTCCTGCGGCTGGGGCTGCTGGCCTCGACGCACGCAGCGCAAACCTCGAGGCTGGTCGTCGACCGCATCCACAACCTGGGCGGCACGACGGCGGCGCGCATGGAGCACCCGCTGGAGCGCAAGCTCCGCGACGCCCACCAGGCGGCGGCGCACGGCGGCGTGAGCTGGCGCCACTACGGGGTCATGGGCAAGTCGTGGCTCGGTGACGAGGTTCCGCAGCAGTACGCGGAGGTGAAGCGCGCGTAGCGCGCCTGCGGCCCGCGGCTGCTGGCTACTGGCTCCCGGGAAACCGGGGCATGCCGAACGAGAGCGCTCCATCCCATGGTGGGGCGTTCTTCGCTGGTGTGTTGAGCTGGCGGCATCGGGCCTGCGAGGGAAGGCATCTGTAACCGAACGTCGTCCATGAAGGGATCGTCAAGGAATTTGCGGGAGGGGTTTACAGGCCGAAATTCGCGGGAGTAACCTCGTTTGTGTTGGAGGCGGGGTGAGCGGAGGACCGGACGGGGAGCCCTCGGGCGAACCGGACGGGAAGGCGGACCGAGGGAAACCGAGGATCGCCGGCTCCGGGAAACTACCTCCAGCGGAAAGCGCTCCACTCTCGGGTGGAGCGCTTTTTCGTGTCCGGAACGGTGGTTGGTGGATAGTGATTAGTGGCTAGTGACTGGCGGCGCCTTCCCCACCAACAGCCAAGGGCCAACAGCCAGGAGCCCCTGAGTATCAGCGCGGGATGACGGGGAGGGTGATGCGGGAGGGGCGGTTGGTGTCGTGGAAGACGGTTTGCTGGGCGGGCATGACCTCGGTCTCCGTATGGATGGCGCGGCCCGTGTTGGGGGTGCGGTCGAAGTGGGGGAAGTTCGACGAGCTGATGTCGACGCGGATGCGGTGCCCTGGCTTGAACACGTGGCTCGTGGCCCAGAGGTCGATGGTGAACTCGTAGGACTGGCCGGGGGTCATCATCTCCTGCTCGAGCAGGGAGTTGCGGTAGCGGGCGCGGATGATGCCGTCCTGGATGTTCTGCACGTAGCCGTCGGGGCGGACGTCGCAGAGCTTGGCGGTGAAGTCGGTGTCGACGGCGCTGCTGGTGGCCCAGAGGGTGAGGGAGATGGGGCCGGTCACTTCGAGCTCGTCGGTCAGGGGCTCGCTGGTGTAGCAGAGCACGTCGCCGCGCTCCTCGGCGGGGGTCTGGTCGAAGACGCCTGGGGGTGTGATGAGGTTATTGCCGCCGAGGGTGGGAACGGGGTCGTCGGGGTCGTAGACGAAGGTATCGGGGCGCTGGTTGCCGGGTGAGTCCGGGCTGAGGGCGCCGTCGCCGTTGAGGGTGTTGGCGCGGCCGTCGCTGTGGAGATACCAGGGGGTGTAGACGGTGCGGGCGAGGGGCCACTCGTTCTCCTCGCGCCAGACGTTGTCGCCCATGACGAAGATGCGGACGGGGGGATCGTCCATGATCCCGGTGTCCTCGCCCTTGAGCCAGTGGTCGAACCAGCGGAGCTGGGTCTCCTTGAGCTCGATGGCGGCGTTGGGGCCGAAGTCGAGGTCGCCGCAGCCGCCGGTGGTGGGCACGGTGTAGCCGATGTGACCCCAGGGACCCATAAGCAGCTTCTGGTTGGGGCGGGCGTGCTCGCCGCCACGGGCAGTGATGCCGGAGAAGCCCTCGAGCGCGCCCTCCTGGAAGATGTCGTACCAGGAACCGACGTGGAACACCGGCTGGTTGACCTCGTGGAAGCGGCGGCGAAGGTTGATGTTCCACCAGTGGGGGCCGTCGTCGGGGTTGGCGAGGTAGTCGGCGAAGTAGGGGGCAATCTCGGAGAGGCGGTCGGCCCAGGCGGTCATGGGGAGCTCGCGGGCGGAGTGGTCGAGGAGGGGGCGGAAGCCGTCGGCCTGGGCGAGCTCGGACTCGAGCTCGGGGAGGTCGGGGTCGAGGCCGAGGCGGCGGGCGGTATCGCGCGCCTTGGAGGTGGCATAGGCGGCCATCCAGCCGTGCTCGAAGGCGCCACCGCTGCGATAGATCCAGCTCTGTTTGAAGTCTGTGGAGCCGGAGACGGGCATCTGCGCCTTCAGCGAGGGCGGGGACTCGGCGGCGACCATGTACTGCACGGCGGCGAGGTAGGACTGGCCGTAGGTGCCAACGGAGCCGTTCGACCAGGGCTGGGCGGCGGCCCACTCGATGGTGTCGTAGCCATCAAGGGCCTCGAAGACGTGCGGCTCGTAGTAGTCGCCCTCGGAACCAAAGCGGGCGCGCGTGTCCTGCGTTACGACGGCATAGCCATGGGCCGTCCAGAAGTCGGCCATGACGAGGGGTCCGAGGCCGCTGCGGCCGTAGGGAGTGCGGGAGACGAGGGTGGGGAAGCGGCCGGGGCCGGAGGGGCGGTAGACGTCGGCCTGGAGGCGAACGCCGTCCCGCATCGGGATCATCACGTTCTCGTCGACGGTCACGCCTTCGATTCGGTCGGCCATGGGGGGAACCTTTCGCCACAAGGGGGCAGGGAAGCTACTGGGCGGCATCGTCAGCGCGACGCTCACCCTTGTCAATGAGGCCGGTATGCTTGCGCGCCGTGAGCACGGTCTACGACTACATCGTGGTGGGGGCGGGGTCGTCCGGGGCGGCGCTGGCGGCGCGCCTGAGCGAGGACGCGGACCGCTCGGTGCTGCTACTGGAGGCAGGTCCGGACTACGCCAGCACGGACGCGACGCCCCACGATCTGCGCTACGCGCACCGCGTGTCAGTGGTCGACCACGACTGGGGCTTCACGGCCAACGCGACACCGGATCGAGAGGTCTACTACCCGCGGGGGCGGGTGATTGGCGGCTCCTCGGCGGTGAACGGGACACTCGCGATCCGGGGGACGCCGGAGGACTTCGACGAGTGGGCGGCGCTGGGGAATGAGGGATGGTCGTGGGAGGACTGCCTGCCGTCGTTCCGCAGGCTGGAGCACGACCTCGACGCTTCAGGGGACTTCCACGGGAAGAGCGGCCCCCTGCCGGTCGTGCGCTGGCGTTCGGACGAGATGCGGCCGCTGTCGGAGGCGTTCCTTGAGGTGTGCCAGGAGCACGGCTTCCCCTACGCGGAGGACTTCAACGACCCGGAGGCGACGGGTATCAGCCCGATGGCGCAGAACCGGAACGTGGACACGCGCATCTCCACGGCGATGGCGTACCTGGAGCCGATCCGGCACCGGCTGAACCTGACGATCCGGGGCGGCTGCCTCGTGAACCGGGTACTGGTCGAGGACGGGCGGGCGACGGGGGTGGAGGTGGACTGCGACGGGGAGATGCAGACGGTGTTGGGCGGGAACGTGGTGCTTTCGGCGGGGGCGATCATGTCGCCGCCGATCCTGGTGCGGTCAGGCATCGGGGCGCGGGAGGACGTGGAGGCGGTGGGGGCGCCGCTGGTGCGGGAGCTGCCGGGGGTGGGTCGCAACCTGATCGACCATCCGCTCTGCTCGGTGGTGTGGCGGTCGAAGCCGGGCGTCTCGGTGATGCCAGACCCGCCCGTGCAGACGATGCTGCGCTACACCGCGAGCGGCGGCGAGACCAACGACATGCAGATCTACATGGTGAACCACTTCCCGGGGCGGGAGGGGAACTTCGCCTTGCTGCCGATCCTGCAGCGGCCGAAGTCGCGCGGGCGGCTCCACTTCGAAAGCGCCGACTACCGGGCGCAGCCGCGGATCGAGCTGAACTTCTTCTCGGATGAGGACGGCGCCGACGTGCGGCGGCTGCGGGAGGGTCTGCAGCTTTCGCAGCGACTGGGGGAGCACCCCGCGATCGCGGAGTACGCGGAGGGGCTGGAGACGCCCTCAGCCGAAGTGCTGGGGGACGACGATGCCCTCGACGCGTACATCAGGGCGAACGGGTCGCACAACTTCCACCCGGTGGGCACGGCGAAGATGGGTCCGGCGAGCGACCCGGGGGCGGTGGTGGACGCGCAGTGCCGGGTGTACGGGGTGGAAGGGTTGCGGGTGGTGGACGCGTCGGTCATGCCGGAGATCGTGCGGGCGAACACGAACCTGACGTGCATCATGATTGGGGAGCGGGTGGCGGAGCTTATTCGCAGTGGGCTCGCCTAGGCGAGCCCACTGCGGGCTGTTGGCTATTGGCTGTTGGTCCCTGCCCGGCCCCAGCCCCGAGGCGGGGAGCGCGCTGGAGTAGTATTCGGGCCAGAGTCAGGAGGCTGCCATGACGGCGCCCGTCCAGAGCGACCCGAGCCTGATCGAGCCGCAGGAGTTCGTCACAGACGAGTTCCGGATCGACCCGTTCCCGATCTATAAGCGGCTGCGGGAGTTCGAGCCGGCCTACCAGGACAAGTTCCAGAACCGCTGGATCATCTCCCGGTACGAGGACATCTGGGCGATTTACAAGGACAACGAGCGGTTCACGCGGGCCACCTACGACCCCCACGGGAAGCACAAGTTCGGGTCGGACTCGACGATGGGGTTCACGCTGAACGACCTTGGCGAGGGGCAGGACTACATCTGGCTGCGGGGGATCGTGGCGGGCGAGTTCGTGGGGAAGCGGCTGGAGAAGCGGGTACCGCTCATTGAGCGGATCGCGACGAAGATCATCGACGATTTCGTGGAGAAGGCGCGGGCAGACCAGAAGACGGGGCGGGCGTCGCGAGGGATGGTGGAGCTGGTGTCGCAGTTCAGCGAGCGTTTCCCGATCCGGGTAATCGCGGGGATGCTGGGGCTGCCCGAGGAGGACAACGACTACTTCGAGGCGGTCTACGACCGGCTCTTCGCGGGGAACGGCTACGGGCGGGCGCACTTCCGGCGAGGGGTGGCGGCTCGAGACGAATTGTTCGCCTACCTGGACCCGCTTTTC
Source organism: Tepidiformaceae bacterium (assembly GCA_965214395.1). GTDB lineage: Bacteria > Chloroflexota > Dehalococcoidia > Tepidiformales > Tepidiformaceae > UBA2991. Next base: position 1,146,218 of record OZ243954.1, on the reverse strand, counting down.
GACGAGCGCATCGCGGCTCCGCGGGACGACCTGCTCTCGGTGTTCTGCCACGCCACCAAGGACGGCGAGAAGATGACCCGCGACCAGATGCGGGGCTACGTGGCGCTCCTGCTGGTGGGCGGGGGCGATACGACGCACAAGGCGATCGACGCGATGTGGTGGAACCTGCTCCGCAACCCGGAACAGTATGAGGCGGTGCGAGACGACCCGGATCTGATGGATCGCGTGTTCACGGAGATGCTGCGCTTCGACGGCTCGAACCACTGGCAGCGGCGGCGGACGAAGGTGGAGGTGGAGATCCACGGGCGGGTGCTGCCCATCGGCGCGACCGCGTGGCTGGGGCTGGGGTCGGGGAATCGGGACGAGCGCATCTTCAAGGACCCGGAGCAGTTCAACATCTTCCGGGACGACCTGTACTTCGGAAAGGAACTGCGGACGGGATACTGGCAGGACGGCGTCGCCAGCCACCTGGGGTTCGGGCAGGAGACGCACTTCTGCATGGGTTACGCGCTGGCGCGGCAGGAGTCGGTGGTGTCGTCACGGATCCTGCTAGAGCGGCTCAAGAACCCGAGACTGGCGGACGTGCCGAACGAGGGCATCGCCTTCCCACCCCCCGGACGGGGCGGCGTCCGCGGCCTCCAACATTTAGAGATCGAGTTTGATCTGTAGGGCCGGCAGCGTTCTCGCCGCGAGGGGAGGACACCTAACCCACGGACCAACAACGTGAGAGCCAGAGGAGGCACAACATGCGGATAGGGATGTCCATTCCCGTGAGGGACCTGCAGGACGACCACGAGGGGATGGCGCGGTTCGTTCGGGAGGCGGAGGAGCTCGGCTTCACGCACCTGCGCGTGCCGGACCGGGTGGCGGCGGTGGGGGTCGATCATGTGCACGAACCGCTGACGCTGCTGGCCTGGGTGGCGGCGCACACGCAGACGATCGAGCTGGTGCCGTCGGTGATCGTGCTGCCGACGCGGCAGACGGTGGTGGTGGCGAAGCAGGCAGCGGAGATCGACCGGCTCAGCGGGGGGCGATTGCGGTTCGGCGTGGGCGTGGGGGCGCGAGCGGAGGACTACGCCGCCTTCGGGCAGGACTTCCATACGCGAGGGCGTCGCTGCGACGAGCAGATCGAGATCCTGCGGCGGCTGTGGACGGAGGAGGCAGTCAACTTCGAGGGGCGTTGGGACCAGCTGGAGGGGGAGCGCATCAACCCGCTGCCGGTGCAGCAGCCGATCCCAATCTGGATCGGCGGGGCGCGGGAGCCGGGCGCTTCGGTGCTGCGGCGCATCGGGCGGATGGCGGACGGGTGGTTCGCGCTGATGGCGCCGGATGCGTACGGAGCCGTGCGTGAGGGAGTGTCGGAACAGGCGGCAGCGGCGGGGCGCGACCCCGCGGGGATCGGCTCGGAGAGCGCGGTCCAGATCGTGGGGAAGCCGGAGGCGGAGTGGCTGGCGGAGGTCGAGGCGTGGCGCGAGACAGAGGTCACGCACCTGTGCCTGCGCACGCTCGGCGTGGGACTCGACACCGCAGGGCACCTCGAAGCGCTGCACGGGGCGCGGGCAGCACTCGACCGGCTGTAGGAAACCGCCTAGGCGAGGGGCGCCTCAACGCCGGGGGGCAGCTCGACCTCGAAGACGTTGAGGGTGGCGGAGACGAGTCCGTAGTAGCCGACCGTGCCGACGAGGTCAACGATGCCGATTTCGCCAAAGGTGTCGAGTGCTTCCTGATAGGTGGCGTCGGAGACGCGGCTGGTCTCGAAGTACTCGGTTACGAGGCGGTGGACGAGGGCGAGGTCGGGGCGGTCGAGCTCGAGGGGCGCGCCCGTGCGCACGGCTTCGACGACGGACTCGGGGATGCCTTCTTCGATGGCGATGCGGGCGTGGGCCCAGAACTCGAACTGGGCCCGCCAGCGCTTGGCCGTGAGGATGATGGCGAACTCGGAGACATCGCGGGGGAGGGCGGCGCCGAAGCGGCAGTGGGCGCCTAGCTCCTGGGCGGGGTTCGCGAAGTTGGGGCTGTAGAGCCAGACGCCGAAGGGGCCGGTGGTGGCGCCGGCGCGGGGACCGCGGGGGCCGCTGCGGATGGCTTCGACCACGGCGGTCTGGTCGGGGGTCAGGCTCTGCTCATCGAGGGTGGGGAGGCGCATGGGGGGTGCTCCTTGGGTTGCTGGCGCAAAGGAGACGGGATCGGAGGCCTGCTGTCCAGCGGCACAACGGGGCCGCGCCCGCGTAGGATCGGCGCCGGAGGAATCATGGGCGCTCCGAGGCTGCCGCTCGAGGGGATTCGCGCGCTCGACCTGACGCGGGCGCGGGCGGGTCCGACGTGCGCGCGTCAGCTGGCGGACTGGGGCGCGGATGTGACCAAGATCGAGTTGCCGCCACGACCGGGGGGCGGGGACGGGATCACGGGGGAGCGCCACGGGTTCGATTTCCAGAACCTGCACCGGAACAAGCGCAGCCTCACGCTGAACCTGAAGGCGGAGGCGGGGCACGACATCTTCATGCGGCTGGCGAAGGACGTGGATGTCATCGTCGAGAACTACCGGCCGGGGGTGAAGCACCGGCTCGGCATCGACTACGAGGCAGTCCGCGAGGTGAACCCGCGCATCGTGTACGGGAGCATCAGCGGGTTCGGGCAGGCGGGGCCGTACCGGGACCGGCCGGGGGTGGACCAGATCGCGCAGGGGCTGGGCGGGCTGATGTCGATAACGGGCCTGCCGGGGCAGGGGCCGGTGCGGGTGGGCATCCCGATCGCGGACCTGACGGCGGGGATGCTGCTGGCGCAGGGCGTCCTGCTGGCGCTGTTCGAGCGGGAGCGGTCGGGAGAGGGGCAGTGGGTACACACGTCGCTGCTGGAAGCGCAGATCCAGATGCTCGACTTCCAGGCGGCGCGCTGGCTGATCTCGCAGGAGGTGGCGCCGCAAGCGGGGAACGACCACCCCACGAGCATCCCCACGGGTGTGTTCCCCACGGCAGACGGCCACATCAACATCGCCGCCTCGGGGGGCATCCTCTGGCAACGGCTCTGCCATACGCTGGGCCTGGAGGAGCTGCTCGACGATCCCGACTACGCGGACAACGAGCTGCGCTCGCAGAACCGGAAGGCGCTCAACGCACGCATCGCGGAGGTGACGCCTTCGCGCACGAGCGAGGAGTGGATCGCGGTACTAAACGAGGCAGGCGTTCCCTGCGGTCCGATCAACAGCATCGATGCGACGTTCGCGGACGAGCAGGTGCAGGCGCTGGGCATCGCGCGGCCGCTGGCGCATCCGCTCCTGGGGGACATCAACGTCGTGGGGCAGGCGATCAACCTCGCGCGCACGCCTCAGCCAGCCAGCCACCGGGCGACTCCCGAGCTGGGCGAACACACCGACGAAATCCTGCGCGACCTCGGGATGGACGACGAGGCCATCCAGGGGCTGCGCGACAACGGCGTCGTCTAGACGCGGAACGGAACGGGAGAAGCCGCATGGAACTGAAGACGGAGAAGATGATCGCCCGCAAGGAGGGCGGTGTCGGCTGGATGATTTTCAACAATCCGGCGCGCCGAAACGCACTCGGCAGGGAGATGCAGGAGGCGATCCCGGTGATCCTGCACGACTTCCGAGACGACCCAAACGTACGGGTCGTGGTCATGGCGGGGGCCGGCGACAAGGCCTTCGTGTCCGGGGCGGACATCTCCGAGTTCGAGAAGCGGCGTTCGGACCCGGAGTCCATCGCGGAGTTCGACCGCGTGGGCGCGGAGGCCAACCGGGCGTACGGGGAGCTGGGGAAGCCCTTGATCGCGATGATCCGCGGGTTCTGCATGGGTGGCGGGCTGCTGACAGCGCTGCAGGCGGACATCCGGGTGGCGGCGGAGGATGCGGTATTCGGCATCCCGGCAGCACGACTGGGGCTGGGATACGGCTTCGGGGGCACCCAGAAGGTGGTCCATACGGTGGGAGCGGCAGCAGCACGAGAGATCCTGTTCACGGGCGGGCGCTTCCCCGCCGGGGACGCGCTGCGCTGGGGGCTGGTTAACCGCGTTGTTCCAGTGGAGGAGCTGGAGCCGACGGTGACAGCGATGGCAGACGCGATCGCGGACAACGCCCCGCTCACGGTGAACCTGCTGCGGGCCTCGATCGCGGAGGCGGCGAAGGATCCGGAGGAGCGCGACCTCAGCACCATCGAGGCGATGGTTGAGGCGTGCTTCGCCAGCGAGGACTACATCGAGGGACGGCGGGCGTTCATGGAGAAGCGGCGACCGCAGTTCCGGGGGCAATAGGCGTGGAGGCGCGGGGGCGTCTGCGGGAGCTGCTCGAATCGCACCCGCCCGTGTTCGCGCCGGTGTGCCTCGACCCGCTGACGGCGCGCACGCTGGAGGGGCTGGGGTACGAGGCGGTCTACCTGAGCGGGGGCGCGCTCGGCTTCCAGCTGGCGGTCTCGGAGGCGCTGCTGACCCTCACGGAGATAGCGGAGGCGGCGCGGCGCATCACGGCGCGGTCGACGATCGCGCTGATTGTCGACGGTGGGGTGGGGTTCGGGGATGCGGTCCACGCAAGCAGGGCGGTCGCGGAGATCGAGGCGACGGGTGCGGCGGCAATCGAGCTGGAGGACCAGGTCGCGCCGAAGCGGGCGCATCACCACAAGGGGGTCGAGCACCTGGTGTCGCTGGAGACGATGGTGGGGAAGCTGGAGGCGGCGGTGGCGGCGCGGCGCGACCCTGACTTCCTCATCATCGCGCGCACGGGGGCGGTGCGGAACGAGTCGTACGAGGCGGCGGTGGAACGGGGGCGGGCGTACCGGGCGGCGGGGGCGGACCTGGTCATGCTGCGTCCGGAGACGGCGGAGCAGTGGCGGGACGCGGTCAGGGCGATCGATGCGCCCCTGGCGGCGATGGCCTCGTTCGGGAGCCGCACGGGGGCGGAGTGGGAGGGGCTGGGCTGGCCGCTCGTGATCGACCCGTTCACGGGGCAGGTGGCGGGGTGGCTGGCGGCACGGGAGGCGGCTCGCCACTTCCTCGAGGAGGGGGCGAGCGGGGAGGATGAGGCGGCCATCGGGGCGGGCTACGAGGCGATCAAGCAGGCAGCCGAGATGGACCCGCTGTACGCAATCGAAGAACGGACGACGGAACGGGGGTAACCGATGACTGCGGGCAGCGACGGGGATTTCGTCTTCGAGGGCAGGGGCGACTTCGAGATCGTGATGGCGTACGGCTTCAACGCATCGCCGGGGCGGGTCTTCGCGGCGTGGAACGACACATCCGGGATGGCGCACTGGTACGGCCCGGAGGGGCACGAGCTGATCGTGGCGGAACAGGATTTTCGGGTGGGGGGCGGCTGGCGGTACGGAACCCGGGACGAATCTGGGGAGGAGACCATCCTGTACGGCGTCTACCAGGAGATCGTACCCGGCTCGCGCATGGTTAACACGGAGATCTTCGCGGGGATGCCGGACTTCGAGACGACCGTGACCTCCACGTTCGAGGCGGAGGGGGAGGGGACGCGGCTGACAGCAGTGGTCCTGCACCCCGCCACGGAGTCGCGGGACGGGGCCCTCGCCTCGGGGATGGAATCGGGGGTACGGCAGACCTTCGAGCGGTTCGCGGCACACCTGGCGGCCAGGCAGGAGTGACCTACCCACGAACGCTCGCGGTCCCGCTGGATGTGGCCGTGCGGGAGGGGGAGGACGGGGAGTGGGTGGCGTGGCGGGTGCGCGCGCCGGGGAACATCGACTACGGGTTCGCACGGGGGGAGTGGCCCGAAGGGTGCCTCGATGCGTTCCTCGCGTTGGAGGAGGCGCCCCTGGCGGAGTTCGCGGGGTTCGTGCGGCGGTGGGGGGTGCTCGGCGTCTGCGCGGAGCACGGGCTTCCGGGGATACACGCCGGCTGCGCGCCTCGCGACGGCGAGAGCGCAAACGACCTGTTTCCGCGCACCTCTCTGACGGAGGGGTGGACGGTGCCGCTGCGCCTCTACCAGGAGCCGGTGGCGCCGTGGCGGGAGATGGCGGGCACGTTCGGGGCGGCGATCCGGGTGGGTCGGGCGCTGCGGGGCGGGGAACCGGGCCAACCAGTCGATCTAGCCCGGCTGTTCGGGGAGGACGCGGCAGGGCTGTCGGGGTCGCGGCGGGCGGTGGGGGAGCAGCGGGAGCGGCTGGGGGCGCTGGTCAACGGGTGGCTGGCGGAGGCGGGGGTGGGACCGGTGTTCACGTGGCCGTTCACAGCCAACTCCCCGGCGCTAGCGCTCGACGTGCAGGGGAGCGGGGAGTTCGCATGGCCGGCGCGGTCGCTCTACCCGGAGCTGCTCACGCAGCTCGTCGGAGAGCTGGCGGGAACGGCACGGTAGTCCTTTTCGCCCGGGCACGACCCCGACCGATGGGAGACCGCACGCGTCGAACCCTGTCAGTCACGTGGCCAACGCTCCCCGTCGACCTCGAGATACTTGATGCGGGCGACACCATCGCGGGAGACCACAACATGGACATCCGGGAGCGACGGCAGTACGCCGGTCCCCTGGGGGACGAAGTACTCGCCAAGATTGGGATACTCAACGCGGAGGGGCGATTCATCAACGACGCGTGCGCGGATCGCAACCCATCCGCGGTCCCACCCGTCCTCATCCAGGTTCCGGTCGCGGAGGGTGATGGGCTCCCAGTAACGGTCCCGCTGTGCGAAGACGACGTAGACCTCCTCACCGGCTCGCGGTCGGGCGCCAGTGAGGCCATCGAGCCCTTCGGCGCGGTAGCTGAGAATCACGTAGTCGCCACGAAGGGGATCGCGCGGGTCGACGGGCATGGATTCGAGCACGATGTCGACGCCTGTCTGTCGACCTTCCTCGACGAAGATGACCCCGAGCACCAGCGCCACCTGAAGCCCGACGATGAGGCTGAACACGACAAGCCGGCGTCTCCTGATGAGTGCGCGCACCTCAGCGCCCCACCGGAGGGTTACCTGCCGAGGTCTCCATGCGGCGGCTCAGCCGGCGGCGGCTCAGCTCAAACAGGAACGCGAGCGCGAGGAACAGGATGCCGGCGCCAGCGAAGACTGCGCCGGTCTGGGAGTAGTCGCTGAAGAGGTCGAAGTACCTCGAGAGGATGAACAGGGCGAGGAAGAGGAGTGCGGTGTTGACCCAGGACTCGCGCCGCGACACCAGCCCGAGCCAGACCATCGAAGCGGTCAGCAGACACGCCCCCAGCCAATAGCCGAGCGTGGTGAGGATGAACGTCTCTTCAGCGCCGCCCCGGGGATTGAGGGCCGCCACAACCGTCCAGATCACGAGCAGCAGCAGCGTGACCAGACCCAGCAGGAGCGGTGGTCGCAGCCGCTCGGCGATCGGCGGCCAACCGAGCTGCGCTTCGGCGCGGATAGCGGTCGCAAACAGGGCCAGCGCGACGAAGCACATCGGCGCCAGCAGGAGGAGGATGGCCGGGACGACGGGTACGGCGCTTTCGATGCCGAAGTGGCGGTAGAAGCCCAACAGATACACGGTGGAGGCGATCAGGATCCCGCCGACGAGTTCGTAGGGCGGCGAGAGGGACGCGTAGAGACCGCGCCTCTGGAGCGCGGCAAGGACGACGAGCCACGAGCCGACCCCGAGGAGCAGCAACAGCATGTTCTCTCCCGCGGCTTCGAGGGGGGAGCCGCTTCGCTGGCTCTCCGCGATCAGCCAGACGGTGAACAGCACCGCCGCGACAAAGGCGTGGCTGCGCGAGACGAAGAGGTAGGCCAGCGCAATCGCGGCGGCGAGCACGGGCAAGAGCAGCGGCGCGGGATTGAACTCAATGTGGTACTGCTGGCTAATCAAGGCGAGGTTTCCGAGGAGGACGCCGACCCCGAGGAGCAGCAAGGCCTCCCCAGTGCGCACCAGCCCGAACGGTCCGTTTCGCAGCCAGTACCCGCCGCTGTAGCAGGCAATCAGCAGCACTATCCCCGTCACCAGCTTCGGCGGCTTCCCGATTTCATCCCAGTTTTGCGAGATCACGAGCACGAGCCCGAGGAAGACGAGTGCAGCCCCAAGCACCGCCAGGATGGTTACGACGCGATACCTGTGACCTGCCGCCGCCGCTTCGAATTCGAGGATTTCCTGCCGTTGATCGGCCGAGACGATCCCCGCGTCCACCCATTCCGACGCCCGGCGATCAAGTCCCTGGCGCAACGGCATGTCGCATCTCCTCGCACCAGGACGCCCACGCGTCGCGGATGGTACCAGCCTGCAGACGCACCCACGCTGTGGGGTGAGGTGGCCGGCGCGCGGGGCAGGCCCGGGGCGCTCTCCCCCTACTCGGGGAGGACACAGAGCTCCAGCGCGGAGGGGTGGGCTTCGTCGTGAAGGACGTACTGGAGGGCGGGCCAGATCTCGGTCTCGGTCGCGAGGGGGCCGCCGGTGTTGGGATTCGTATCGAAGCGGGGGAAGTTCGACGAGGAGACTTCGATGCGGATGCGGTGGCCGGGGGCAAAGACGATCGCGGTGCTGGCGAGGTCGATCTCGTAGCGGGCGGGCTCGCCCTCGGGAACGGGCGAAGGATCGCTGAGCGAGTCGCGGAAACGGGCGCGGATGATGCCGTCGCAGACGGAGACCGGGCGGCCGTCGGGTTGGACGTCGACGAGCTTGGCCGTGAAGTCGGTGTCGGGAGCGTCGGTGACGGTCCAGAGGACGACCTTGACCGGTCCGGCGACCACGACGGGGGCTTCGACCGGGTCGCTGGTGTAGCAGAGCACGTCGTCGCGGGCCTCGACGCGGGACTGGTCGCGGGGACCGGGGAGGCCGATGCCGGAGTGGAAGGTGGGGCCGCCCTCGCTGGGGACGGGACGGAGGGGGTCGTAGAAGAAGCGGTCGGGGACCTCGTCGCCGGGGGGCGGAGTGGTCACGAGGGCGCCATCGCCACGGGCGCTGTTGGCGTTTCCACCGCTGTGCAGGTACCAGCTCTCGGCTTTCGCCTCGGAGGGCGGCCACCGCTCGCTCTGGCGCCACTCGTTCGCGCCCATGAGGAAGTAGCGCACGGCTGGGAGGTCGGCATCAGCGCCCTTGAGGTGCTGGTCGAGGAAGCGGTTGTAGTCGAGGACGGCGCCGGACATGGCGGCGGCAGCGGTGGGGCCGAAGTCGCGCTCACCGAGGTAGCGGTCGTAGTAGGCGTGGGACCAGGGGCCCATGAGGAGGTGGTGGCCGGCGGGGGAGGCGGCGTCTAGGCCCTGGAAGTTGCGGACAGTGCCGATGCCGAAGATGTCGAACCAGCCGCCCACGTGATACATGGGGATCTCGTAGCGGGAGTAGTCGTCGGAGTGGCGGAGGGCTTCCCAGTAGTCGTCGCGGCGGTCGTGACCGATCCAGTCGCGGTACCAGGGGGCGAGGGCGGGCTGGGAGAGGCCGGGCATGGCGGCGAGGGGGCGGGTGCGGGCGGTCTCGTGGGGGTCGAGGAGGGCCTGGGCGGCGGCGGCGAGGTGGTCGGGGTCGAGGCCACGGTCGCGGCCGAGGGCCTGGGCGGCAGCGAGGCCGAGTCCCCAGAAGGTGGTGAAGCCGAGCTGGAGGGCGCCGCCCTGGTAGGTCCAGCCGTCGTAGTAGTCGTCCGCCGTAATGATGGGGATGGCGCACTTCAGGGAGGGCGGCTTCGCCTTCGCGGCGAGCAGGGTTGTCGCACCCACGTAGGAGGGACCGTAGATGGCGACACCGCCATCGCACCAGGGCTGGGCAGCAAGCCATTCGACGGAGTCGTAGCCGTCTTCGGCCTCGTTCACGAAGGGGTTGAACTCGCCCTCGGAGGAGAAGCGGCCGCGGACATCCTGGACGGCGACGGCATAGCCGCGCTCGGCGAGCTTGAGGGCGGAGGGCATGATTGGCAGGGCGGCGGCCGCGAACACCTCCTTGTCGTAGGGGGTGCGGGTGATGATGCCGGGCACGGGGTCGCCCTCGGCGGGGCGGAAGATGTCGGCGTAAGTCACGACGCCGTCGCGGAGGGGGATGGGGATGTTCTTCTCGACGAGGACGCGCGAGACGGTGGGTGACATTGTCGGCTGGCCTCCCGGCGGCATCGTACGCGGGCGGGGTCAGTCGGGGACGGGGGCGGCGGGGTCGAGGAGGCCGGCGTCTTTCAGCTCGGGCCAGAGGGCAGAAGGGACGGGGGTCTCGACCATGCGGGCGTTCTCCTCGACCTCGGCCACGGAGGCGGCGCCGGGGATGACGGCGGCGACGGCGGGGTGGGCGAGGATGAACTGCAGGGCGGCGGCCTTGAGGGGCACGCGGTGGCGGTCACAGACAGCCTTGATCGCGCGGGCGCGATCAAGCATCTGCGGGGGAGCGGTGCGGTAGTTGTAGTTGGCGCTGTCGTCGAGGTCGGAGGCGAGGATGCCGCTGTTGTAGGGGCCGCCGGCGATGACGCTAATGCCGTTCGCCTCGCAGTAGGGGAGGAACTCGGCGAGGGCGGTCTGCTCGAGGAGGGTGTAGCGGCCGGCAAGGAGGAAGCAGTCGAGGGGAAGCTCGCGGGCGAAGCGCAGCTCGAGCTCCCACTGGTTCATGCCGGCGCCAATGGCCCCGATGAGGCCCTGCTCGCGCAGCTCGATGAGGGCGGGGAAGGCTTCGCGGATGGCCTGATCGGCGTGGTCGTCGGGATCATGCACGAGGAGGATGTCGACGCGGTCGAGGCCGAGGCGTTCGAGGCTTGTCTCGAAGGAGCGCAGGACGCCGTCGCGGGTGAAGTCGAAGTGCCAGGGCTCGTCGCCACCGACGTCCTCCTGGAGGAGGCGGCCGACCTTGGTGGAGAGCACGAATTCGGAGCGATCGAGGCGGGCGAGCGGGTTCCGGTAGCGGCGCTCGCTCTCGCCGAGGCCATACATCGGGGCGGAATCGAAGTAGCGCACGCCAGTCTCGTAGGCGCGGTCGATGAGGGCCTCGGCTTCGCTGCGGGGGGCGTCGCGGGCAAGGAAGACGCCGCCGAGCCCGAGGCAGGTGACCTCGAGGGAGGTGCGTCCGATCGGGCGGGTATCGGTAGCCTTCACGGCGGGGATGATAGCGGGCGGGGGCCTACCCGGGTTTGCGGGCGCGGATCGAGTACGCCAGGGGGATGCTGTCGCGGTGACCGGGGAGCACCCACGTGCCCGGATGCTCGCCGGGTTCCATCCAGCGGAAGGCTTCCCAGCAGAGGTGGTCGAACTCGTGCAGGAACTCGATGACGAGACCGGCCTGGGCGATGGCCGTGACGATCGCGCCGATGGGGTGGCTCCACTCGTAGGTCTCGTTCTCGACCGTGACGGCGGTGGGGTCGGCGTAGGTGCCGGGGTCGTCCCAGCGGTCGGGCTCGGGGCCGTGGAAGTAGGGGTAGCGCACGGACAAACCGCTCTCGGCTTCGTCATCGAAGATGTGGACGAAGGGGTGGCCTTCGCGCAGATAGAGGAAGCCGCCGGGCTTGAGCAGGGTGGCGACGACCTCGGCCCAGCGGCGGATGTCGGGCAGCCAGGTAAGGACGCCCCGGCTCGTGTAGACGATGTCGAAGGTGCGGCCCGCGAGGGCCTCGGGGGCGTCGTACACGTTGGCCTCGACGAACTCGGCGTCGATGCCGGTCTCGGCGGCGAGCTGGCGGGCGGCGGCTACGCCTTCAGGGGAGAAATCGAGGCCGGTGACGTTCGCGCCGAGGCGGGCCCAGGAGAGGGTGTCCATGCCGAAGTGGCACTGGAGGTGAAGCAGCGACTTGCCCACGACATCGCCTACTTCCGGGATTTCGTCCGGCTCGAGCACGTTCCTGCCAGCGAGGAAGCCCTCGACATCGTAGAAGGGCGTGCGCCGGTGGATGGGGACGCGCTCGTCCCAGTGGCGGCGGTTCGCCTCGAACCAGGTTTCGGTATCTGTGCTCATGGCTGGAGCGGCCTGAACGCGAGGGGAAGCGATTCGAGGCCGCGGACAACGTACCACGCAGGCCAGCGGGGCTCGAACCTGGGGCCATCGATGCGGATGTCGTCCATACGGGCGAGGAGCGTTTCGAAGGCGAGGCGGCCTTCCAGGCGAGCAAGGGGCTGGCCGGGGCAGAAGTGGGGGCCGTGGCCGAAAGCGACGCTGTGGCGAGCGTTCTCGCGGTGGGGATCGAAGCTGGCCGGCTCGTCGAAGCGCTCGGGGTCGCGGTTGGCGGCGGCGTAGACGAGCCAGACGACCGATCCGGCGGGGATCTCGACGCCGTCGACGACGGCGTCGCGTTTCGCGTAGCGGAAGAGGCCCTGCACGGGCGATGCGTAGCGGAGGACCTCGTCGATGAAGGCGGGTATCTCGGCGGGTTCCTGGCGCAGGCGGTCCTGGAGGTCGGGTTGTTCGGCGAGGAGCTGCATGGCGTTCGTGAGCAGGTCGGTGGTGGTGCCGTTACCGGCGCCATAGACGACGCTGGAGACCTCGACGAGCTCTTCGAGCTCGGGCAGGGTGCCGTCGCGGAAGCGGGCGGTGGCGATCTGGGTCAGGATGTCGGCCTGGGGGTGGGCGCGACGGTCGCGCATGTAGTCGAGGAACTGGCGGTCGTTGGGGGTGAGGGAGTCGGCAGGGCCGGCGCCAGGGGCACGCTCGTTGCGAATGCGATCGCGCATGGCGCTGTTGTCGCTCTGCTCGGGACGCGAGGTCACGCCGGCGGCGCTGCGCTGGCGGAACTGCTCGCGCAGGCGGTCCTGCTCCTCCCGGGGGATGCCAAAGAGCTCGGTGATGACGAAGAACGGATAGAGCGAGGAGAACTGCGAAACAAACTCGACCTCGCCGGCGGCGGCGAAGTCGTCGGCCATCTCCTCGGCCATCTCGCGCAGGCGGGGCTCGATCTCCTGCTGGCGGGAGGCGGTGAAGAGACGGTTGGCGACGGAGCGGAGGTCGGTGTGGCGGGGCGGGTCGGCGGTGAGCACGGGGATGAAGCCGAAGGGCGTCTCCTTGCGCCACTCTTGCAGTTCCTCGGTTACGTCGGCCTCGCCGAAGGGACAGCCCTCGGGGCGCTGGGGGAGCACGTCGACGGCCCAGGGGCCGTAGGCGGATACGGCCGCGGAGAAGTCGTCGGTGCGCTGCGAGATCTCGAGGATGTCGGCGTAGCGGGTGACGACAAAGACGCCGTAGTGAGGCTCACGCACGATGGGACCGCGGTCGCGGGCGGCCTCGTAGAAGGGGTGGGGATCGGCGAGCACCTGCGGGTCCGCGTCGAAGAGGCGGGCGCTGTCGAAGTCGGGGCGGGGGCTGCCGGTGGGGGCCATCTCGCGATTGTAGCGGTGCGGGCGCGGTGGCAAAGCGTCGGCGCATCGCTCAGAATCGGCTCGCTCAGGAAGAAGGGGGCAGGATCATGCAGCTCGAAGGACAGGTGGCGGTCGTGACCGGCGGGGCCGAGGGGATCGGGCGGGGGTTCGCCGTGGCCTTTGCGGAGCAGGGCGCGAACGTGGCCTCGCTCGACATCGACGCGCTCAGCAACCAGGAGACGATCAGGCAGGTACGGGCGACCGGGCGGGACGGACTCGCCGTCGATTGCGACGTGGCCGACAAGGAGCAGGTGCGGCGGGCGATGAACAGCGTCGTGCAGCGCTTCGGGCGGGTCGACGTCCTCGTGAACAACGCGGCGATCTGGGTCGACACGGCGCTTACGTCGGGGACGTACGAGTCGCAGGCGCGGGCGTTCGAGGACTCGATGGACATCTGCACGATGGGGACCTACTACTGCTCGCTGGCGGCCGTACCGGCGATGCAGGCACAGGGAGGCGGCCACATCCTCAATGTGATCACCGAACACGTTCACGAGGGGCACCTGATCACGGGGCTCGCGGCGGCAACCGGCTACGACGCGGCGAAGTTCGCGCAGGCACGGCTGACGGAGACGTGGGCGGTTGAGCTGAAGCCGCACAACATCCGGGTGAACGCGCTCTGCATGGGGGCGACCGATTCGCCGATGTTCCGGGCGACGCACGACAGCCCGGCCGAGGTGATGCCGGCGGACATCGCGCAGGGAGCGCTGAACATCCTCGCCCACGGGCCGGACGGGCCGACGGGCGAGCTGTACCTGTTCGCGGCCTCGGGAACCTCGCGCGAGCAGAGCCTGCGCGAGATCGCGGCGCTGGCGCCGGGAAGCTAGGAGCAGGCCATGGCGGAGACGCAGGCGCACCACGGGGTCACGATCAGCGACCTGGAGGCGATGACGGCGGCCGTCGCAGCGATCGGCTTCACCTCCATCGAGGGGGGCGCGAGCGAGCCGCGCAACTACCGGAACGAGGATGGCGACGCCATCGGCCAGATGATCGCGCCCACGCTGGGCGACGAGATCCGCACGTGGTTCATCGAGAACCCGGCGACACGCCAGCAGATCGACCTCGTGGAGCTGACGGCGGACCGCACGCGCCTCGACCGGCCCGGCGACGAACCGGCGCAGGGCGACCTCACCATCGGGATCGCGACGGACGACCCGGAGGGGGCGTACCGGGCGATGCGCGATGCAGCCCCGGGGCTGGCGTGGTCGGAGGCGGAGGCGGTCCCGGAGGAGGACGGCCTGGCGTTCACGCTCGACAGCCAGCGGTACGTGCTCACGCGGGGCGAGCCGTTCGCGTTCGTTCACTACCCGCGGTCCGGTTTCGCGACGGCGTGGCGGTTCTTCCAGCAGGTGCTCGGCTACCGGCTCACGTCGCTCTCGACGCAGGGCACGGGAGACGAGCGCTGGGGGCTCGAAGGGGGCGGCGGACGGGTGGAGCTGGTGGTGGAAGAGGGGACGCCGGTGGCGCCTCCCGAGGCGGGGAAGCGGTACCTGGGGTCGAACCACTTCCGGCTGCTGAATGCCGACCTGGAAGCGATCGCCGAGCGGGTAGAGTCGAGCGGGCTGGGGACGTGGTTCTTCCCGCCGAACGAGGCAGGATTCGCGCAGATCATCGGGCCAACAGGCGAGTTCATCGAACTGTACGACCGCTCGGCGTCCTGAGGGAATCCTCCCGACAGCCGTCCCGCGCGGGCTCGTTGACGCGGGTATGACAGATACCTATCGTCCCCATCATCTTAGGGGAGGTAGTACCCATGCTCTCGGCCAGGAAGAGCGGAAAAGCCATTTCGAGGCGGCAACTGATGGTGGGAGGGGCGGCGCTGGCAGCAGGCTCGGCAGCGCTCCTCGCATCGACAGGCACAAGCAAGGCGGCATCGACGTCGGCCATCGAGGAGGTGGTCGCGAAGGCGCAGATATCGGAACTGCGCCGCATGTACGGCAAGGCGACGGACCTGCTCGGCGCGGGCAAGGACCACGACCACTTCGGGGGCGACGAGCCGCTCTCGACCGAGATCAAGCACTTCATGGCCCGCAACATCTACCGGCGCATCTTCACCGAGGACGCCACCATCTCGGCCTCCGGCGGGGCGCTCACGGGGGTCGGGCCGGACGACTGGGCCGACAAGGTAGCGGCGGCGCTGGCCCCGTTCTCGGCGACGCAGCACATGCTGGGCACGCAGCTGGTCGAGATCGACGAGATGCCGGACGACGAGGGCTGTGGCGGCGGCGGCACGATGCAGAGCTACCTGAACGCCCTGCATGAGTTCTCACCCGGGGGCAACATCGGTATCTACCGGGGCACCTACTTCGACAAGGTGCGCTATACGCCCGAAATCGGCTGGCAGATATACGACATGAACCTCGTGCTCGCGTCGTGGGAGACGCGCGCGCACACGCCGCCCGCTCCAGCAGAGGAAGCAACGGAGGACGAGTCCGCGGAGGACGAGGGCTAGCCAGCGGTCACGGAGAAGGGGTGAGGGGCTGTCCGCAGCCCCTCACTCAGCCGTGTCGCTACCTGGAGTCAGCAGCCGAGCTGCGCCGCGAGGTCGTGGAAGTCGGTGGCGTTGAAGTCGAAGCGATCGTCGGGCTCGAGGTCGACGGTCACCGACGGGCCGTGCTCGCGGGGGCGGGGGACGAAGGCGGTGCGGAGACCGCAGGCGCCGGCGGCCTCAAGGTCGGGTTTGTGCGCGGCCACCATCATGACCTGGGCGGGGTCGAGGGTGAGCGCGCGGGCGGCTGAGAGATAGGTCTCGGGGTCGCTCTTGAAGTGCCCGAGCAGGTCGGCGCTGAGGAAGCAGTCCCAAGGCAGGCCGGAGTGCTTGGCCATGTTCACGAGGAGGGCCAGGTTGCCGTTCGAGAGGGTGGAGACGATGAAGCGCGTGCCGAGCCGCCGGAGCCCGCCGACGGAATCGGGCCAGGGGTCGAGGCGGTGCCAGACGCGGTTCAGGGCCGCGGCCTCGGCCTCGTCGAGGGGGCTACCGAGCTCGCCGAGGAGTTCGTCGAGCTTGGCGCGGTGGAGGGCGTCGGCGGTAGTGAAGGGGCGCTCGCCCCGGCGGATGGCCTGGATGCCGCCCACGTAGCCCTCGAAGCGCCAGCGATCGGCGAAGGCGCCCCAGTCGGCGTCGAGGCCCTTGCCTTCGCCGAGTGCGGCCGTGACTTCGCGGATCACGGTGCTACGCCAGTCGACGACGGTGCCAAAGACATCGAAGGTGAGGGCTTGAACGTCGGGAAGCGGCATGGATGTCATGGGACGATTCTGCCAGAAGCGGGCGGGGTCAGGAGGGGTCGGGGGGTTCGCCCTCGGGTGGGGTCCAGGTCACAAGGGGGTTGCTGTCGCTGCCGAGGGTAACGAGGGGGCGGACGAAGATGAGCATGAGGATGAGGAGTCCGAAGGGGATGGCGCCCATGATGAGGAGAGCAGGGCGGTCGCCGATTCCGTCGGCGAGGGCACCCGAATAGACCCAGTTGAGCTGCATGAACTGGAGGACCATGAAGTAGACGGCGAGGACGCGGCTCCGCAACTCGGCGGGTACGCGGATCTGGAGGATGGTCATCATGGCGACCATCCAGAAGGGGGAACTGATCCCCATGAAGAACTCCACCGCCAGGGTGAGCTCAAACCAGGGGGAGATGGAGTAGACGATCATGCAGGCGCACCAGTCGAGGGGGGCGATCAACAGCGTGAGGCCCTTCAGCTTGAGGCGCTCGCCGAGGGCCACGACGACGATGGAGCCGGCGAAACTACCGGCGCCGAAGGCGGCATTGAGCCAGCCAAAGCCGGATGCGCCAACATTCAGCACATCGTCGGCAAAGACGGGCCGAAGGATGAGGATGGCGCCGGCGAAGAGGGTGATGAAGGTGGCGGGCATCAGTATCCAGACGAGGAGGCGGTCGCGGCGGAGGTGGCGGGCGGTCTCGACGATGTCGGCGGTGAAGGAGAGCGTGGAGGCGACAGCGACCTCGGTCTTGCCCTTGATGGGGATGGCCAGCAGGAGAATCGCGCCGATGACGAAGCCGGCGCCACCGATGAGGTAGGTCGCCTGGGCGCCGACGGTGGCGATAAGGGGACCGCCGAGGGAGGGTCCGGCTATGCCCAGCACGCCCGTCACCATGGCGATCAGGGCAACTGCCGTGGGCAGACGGCGGGGGCCGACGAGGTCGTAGACGTAGCTCTGCGTAGCGGGCTGGCTGAGGGCAAGGAAAGCCGCCTCGAACCCGACGGCAACGAGCACAATCCAGACCTGAGCGGCGCCCATGGCAACGACGATGCCCATGGCGATGGCGACGCCAGCGAGGCCAACTCGTCCGGCGATTAACAGGTCGCGTCTGGCCGTACGATCGGCGATGACGCCGCCGTAAGGGGACAACGCGATGACGATGACCGCGTGGATACCGCCCATCAGCCCGAGGACGGTGCGGGAGTCGGTGAGCTCCTTGAGCAGCCACTGGGCCCCCAGCAGGATGAGCCCCTGACCAACGAAGAAGAGGGCGTTGCTCCAGAAGTAGCGGGCGAAGCCGCGATCCTGGAAGGCGTCACCGGCAGCGCGAAAGGTGTCGCGCAGACCAAGGGGTTGCGGGGTGTCGGGAGAGGCCGCTGCTTCAGCCACGAGCACGTCCTTGGTCGGGGTGGGGCGCTTGCATCATAGGGGAGTGCGGGGGCGGGGGCGGTGAGGGGCGGGTATCATCGCGAGCCGCCGGAGGCCCTCAGGGCCGCCACGAACAGACCACGACGAGGTGACGGAAATGCCAGAGCCAGAGGTGATGAAGGACCACGAGATCGTCTCGATCTTCCCCTTCAGCGACGACGAGATCGACGAAATGCTGACGGACGCACGGGAGTGCGTCTTGATGTGGGGCACCAAGGACGGATGGCCCGTGGGGGTGCTGCACCAGTTCTTCTGGAAGGACGGGAAGTTCTGGATCACCTGCACGGCGAACCGCCACCGGGTAGCCGCGATCAAGCGCGACCCCCGCGTCTCGGTATCGGTGAGCGCGATGGTGGCGTTCAACTTCGAGCAGCGCGGGGCCGTGACGGCGAAGGGGCGCGCGGTAGTCCGCGAGGACCGGGAGACGAAGGACTGGTTCTACCCCGCACTCGCGACGAAGGCGCTGGGCGACGACGCGGATGCCGTGGCGGCGTTCGTCGAGCGGCTGGACTCGCCCCTGCGGATCGTGATCGAGGTGACGCCCGAGAAGTGGATCACGTTCAACGGGTCGAAGGCGGACCGGATGGTGCGGGGTGAGCTACCGACGGAGGAGATGGGTCCGCGGCTGAGCTCGGACTCCGAGCGGATGCGCAAGGCGCGCGAGGAGCGCGGTCTGGATCCGGACGGTCGGTAGGGTGGCCATCGATCCGATGACCGGGGGCTCTCACCGGCCTCCTACGAGAACCTGTACCACATGGGGATCGTGGTGCCCGATCTCGCCCCGGCAATGTCGGAGATGAGCGAGCAGATGGGGCTGACATGGGCTCCACCGCGTGCGTTCCCGGTGAACATCCACGAGGACGGCGAGCTGCGTTCCTACGACGTGCTGGCGACCTACTCGCGGGAGGGACCGCCGTATTTCGAGCTGATCGAGGCGATCGGCGAGAGCGTGTGGAGTCCGGCGATGGCCGGCGGTCTGCACCACATCGGTGTGCTGGCGGCCGACCCGCTGGCCGAGATCGCACGGCTGGAGGGGGCGGGCTTCGAGGTCGAGGTGCAGGCGGTTACGCCGGAGGGGGTCGTGACCGGCCCGACCTACCTGCTCAACCACTACGGCGTGCGGGTCGAGGTCAACGGGGAGGCGGCGCGGGACATGGTCGCCGAGTGGGTGGCGGCGGCGGACTAAACGCCAGGGCGTTCGCGCTAGTCGTCCAGGGGCGGGAAGGCCTGGATCCATTCCTCCATGCCCTCGAGGGGGCCGCCGCGGTAGATGACGTCGTGGACGAAGGGGCCGAGCAGCTCGATGGTGGTGCCGCCCTCCTTGATGTCGAGGTAGCTGAGGCCGTTCTGGGGAACGGCCTCCATGAGCTCCTCGACGGGTGAAGCGACGGTGAGCTGGGCGGCGGCGTTGAAAGCCTCGGGGTCGTGGTCCTCCTGCGCGTAGACCCAGGTGAGGCGGGCGCCCTTGGCGATCATGTCGGCGGTCGCCTTCTTCACGTCGGGGACCCAGATTCCGAGGTGCTGGATGCCCTCGCCGTGCTCCCGGAGGAAGGTGGCGTGGGGCGTCTCGCCCTCGAAGGGCTCGATGATCTCGATGGCGATGCCGGCGAAGGCGCCGTAGTAGACCTTGAGCTTGGCGGGGCGGTTGTAGATGTCCTGCAGCTCGTAGATGGGCTGGAGCTTGAACTTCGCGCCGAGCATCTGCTCGTAGCGGGCGGCGGTCACGTCGGCGTCGTAGACGGCCCAGCCGAGGTGGTGGGCGATTGGTTCATCGAAAGCGGTCATGGGGACGTCTCCTCGCGGGGATTCGCGCCGGATGATAGCGAGCGCGGAGCTCGGTGTGGCTAGAGGACGTCGTCGAGGAAGGCGATGATCTTCTCGGCGAGCGCCTCGGGGTGGTCCTGCCAGTAGTCGCGCTCGGGGCCGAGGTGGAGGCGGCAGTTGGGGATGTGCTCGGCGAGGAGGTTGGCGGAGCGGACGGGGTGGAGGGCGTCGTCGGGGTGGGCGAAGACCACGACGGGAGTACGGATAGCAGCGTACTCGGCGGGTTCGCGGGGGGTGTGCTCGTGGAGGCCGCGGATGATGGGGACGATGGTGCGGGGATTCTGAGAACGCAGGATTTCGGTCCCCCGGGGGCCGGCGGCGGCGGCGAAGGCGGGCATGTTGGCGGCCATATCGGCGGTGCCGGAGAGGCCGAAGGACTCGACGGCGCCGGCGAGGGTGGCGAGCATCTGGAGGGCCTGCGTCTCGGACTCGTCGCGGTCCTCGCGGGGACCGAGGGGGGGAGGGGCAATGAGCACGAGCGCACGGACCGCCTCGGGGCGCTCGATGGCAGCCCAGAGGGCGGCGGAGGCGCTCATGGAGGCGCCGCCGAGGACAGGGCGGTCCTCCCCGGCAAGGGCGGCGAGAGCGAGCATCTCCTCGCCGAGGGCCTGCCAGGAGTAGCCACCGGGCTCCTCGGGGCCTTCGGACTCGCCGTGGCCGCGGGCGTCGTAGAGGAGGATGCGGTAGCGGCTGGCAAGCAGGTCGAGGCCCGCGGGGCGGTCGGCGAACTGGTCGAGGGAGGAGAAGATGCCGTGCCCGATGACGGCGAGGGGCGCGTCCTCGCTGCCATAGAGGCGGTAGCGGAGCTCGAAGCCGTCGATCTCGGCGAACTGGTCTTCAGTGGTGGTCATGCGTCTGCCAGCGCGCCCAGTATGACCGGTTTGACAACCGCCCCCCGCGCTCGGAGCATGATCGCCATCCGAACCGAGGGCTGGCAACCTGCTGCAGCAACCTGCTGAAGCCCTTGGGGGCGACACGCTGGACGCATACCTGGAACGAATCGGCCTGGACCGGCGTCCGGCGGCGGACGAAGACGGCCTGCGGGCGGTCCACCGGGCGCACCACTTTTCGATTCCCTTCGAGAACCTCGACATCCACCTGGGGCGGGGATACTCGTTCGCGACGGCGCACCTGGTGGCGAAAATGATCGCTCGCCGCCGGGGCGGGTTCTGCTACGAACTCAACCTCCTGCTCGCGGCGGCGCTGCGGGGGCTGGGGTTCGAGGTGGACGTGCTGGAGGGGCAGATGCGGAGGCGGGAAGGCGGCTTCGGGGCGCCTTTCGACCACATGACGCTGCGAGTCGCTATGGCGGACCAGGACTGGATCGCGGATGTGGGAAACGGGGAGACGTTCCAGCAGCCATTGCCCTGGGATGGGAGCTGGACGCCGCAGGAGCGTGGCGGGGCGTACCGGGTGGTGCGTCGCGAGGACGAGGAGCCACCGGACGAGCCGCGGGCGTCCTCGGCGAAGGCGTGGCAGGTGGAGTTCCAGGCGAACGAGGAGGCGGAGCGGGAGGTGGTCTACCACTTCCGCTCGGCGCCAACGACAGCGGCGGGATTCCTGCCGATGCTGACCTTCCACACGACCTCGGTGAATTCGCAGTTCACGAAGGGGTGGATCGTGACGCGCCCGCTGGAGGGCGGGGGGCGGATCACGGCGGCACGGGGCCTCCTGATGACCACCCGCGAGGGGAAGATGGAGCGGCACGCCATCAGGTCGGCGAGCGAGTTGGAGCGGATCCTGGCGGAGGAATTTGGGATGCTGCCGGTGGCCGTGCCGCCGTCGTGGTTTAGCCGGGGGGCTAACCCGCGGGCAAGAGCTCAACGGAGTCACCGGGGATGAGGGGGCCGCCCTCGAGCACGCGGGCGTAGGCGCGGCTCCAGCCGGGGTTGGTCTTCTGGTTGATGCGGTTGAAGTCGCCGTCCTCAAAGTTGGCGCTGATTTTGGTGCAGGGCGCGGTGTGGCGCGTGATCTCGATGAGGACGGCGTCACCGAGGCGCATTCGCGTGCCCGGACCAACGGCGTCCCAGTCGAGGCCGGTGATGGTGATGTTCTCGCCTGCGGTACCGGGCTCGATGGGATGACCTTCGGCCTGCAGGGCTTCGATGATCTCGAGGGCAAAGAGGCAGAGGGCGCGCTCGGGACCGCCGTGGAACTCGGTGCTCTCCTGACGGTCGCCTTCGACGCCGAGCGTCCCGATGACGGCGCTGAGAACGGGAAGCTTGGGCACGCCGCCGTTGGAAATGTTGATGTGGGTGACGCGGGCTTCGGCGGTCATTCCACTACCCTGACACGCCCGTTCTCGCGGACGACTTCGAGGGTGCTGGCGGTACCGGGGTTGGGGGAGCCTTCGGTCTGACCGAGCAGCAGGATCTCGGCGCGGATGCGGTCGCGCTCGATGTCGAGCATGGCGGCGGTGCCGAGGCGGTACTCCTTGTGGTGGGGGAGGGTGGGGCTGCCGGGGTTCACGAAGAGGACGTCGTCGCGGTACTCCAGGCGTTCGACGTGGGTATCGCCGGCGACAAGGACGTCGACCCGCTCGCCGCCGAGCCCCTCCTTGAGGAGGACGGGGATGGGGCGGGACTCGGGGCGGAGCTCGTGGGTCATGCCGAGGCGCCAGCCTTCGAGGTCGAGCATCTGGCGGTGGGCGAGGCGGCGGTCCTCGAAAATGTCGTTATTGCCCTGGGCGACGAGGACGGGGGCGAAGGCCTCGCACCAGTCGAGGACGCTCGGTGCGGTGACATCGCCTGCGTGTAGAATCAGGTCCGCTGTCGCGAGCAGCTCGCGCGGGCCCGATCCGAGTTCATCAAGTTGACGGATGAGCGAGGGGAGATGGGTGTCGGCGATGAGCGCGACGCGCACGCGCGCACCGTACGGGACGCGCGGGCGCTGGCGCAAACGGCAGCGGGCGCATATTCCACCGCAATCGCGATCCGAGGAGGAACGATGGCTCAAGAACGGGCGGCGGCGATCGTCGGCATTCACGAGTACCCCTTGCGGGTGGCTCCGGGAGTCTCGGCGATGAACGTCAAAGTCGATTCGATACGGGCGGCGCTGGACGACGCCGGGCTCAAGTGGAGCGACATCGACGCGATCTACGACGCACAGGACGGGGAAGCGGGCGGGGGGCTGCAGCTTGCGGCCTACCTGGGCCTGCGCCCGACGGTGCTCGACACGACGCAGGTGGGCGGCTCCTCGTACGAGTTCCAGGCGGCGCACGCGATGCGCGACATCGCCGCGGGCAAATGCAACGTGGCGGTGCTGAGCTACGGCTCGACCTCGGCCTCGAACCGTGTCGCTATCGGCACGGGGGGGCGCGGCGGCCCGGCGACGTGGGCGACGAACATGGAGGCTCCGTACGGGGCCACCCTGATCGCGAACTACGCGATGGTGAAGCAGCGGCACCAGTTCGAGTACGGCACGACGGACGAGCAGTTCGCGGGCATCTCGGTGGCGACGCGGCACCATGCGATGCGCAACCCCGAGGCCGTGAAGGCGATGACGGATCTGCAGTTCGTGGGCGTGAACGAGATCACGCCCCAGGACGTGCTGGACTCGCGTGTAGTAGCGGACCCGCTGCACCTGCTGGAGTGCTGCATGATCAGCGACGGCGGCGGGGCGCTCATCATCGCCTCGGCGGACGTGGCGCGCGACTGCAAGAAGCCGCCCGTGTGGCTGATCGGCGGGGGCGAGGCGACGAAGTACCGCGAGAACGGCGGCGACATCACGACGAGCGCAGGCGCGCAGAGCGGACCGATCGCGTTCGCCGAGGCGGGCGTGACGCCGGACGAGGTCGACATCGCGATGATCTACGACTCGTTCACGATCACGGTCGCGGTCTGCCTGGAAGACCTCGGCTTCTGCCCCAAGGGCGAAGTTGGGGCGTACGTGGAGGGCGGACGGCTGGCCTTCGACAGTGGCGAAGGGCCGGCGCTCAACACGGACGGCGGGGGGCTCTCCTCCAACCATCCGGGCATGCGCGGCATCTTCCTGCTGCTGGAGTCGGCGAGGCAGCTGCGGGGCGAATCGACCTCGCAGGTGCCGGACGCGCAGCTGGCCGTGGCCCACGGGAACGGCGGTCTGCTGGGCGGCACACACACCGGCGGCACCGTGATTCTGGCGAAGGATTAGGACGATGGCGAACCGACCACAACCGCGATTCCCCGAGCCCCACACCGAGCCGTTCTGGGAGGGCGCCCAGCAGGGCGAACTGCGCTACCAGAAGTGCAACGACTGCGACGACGTGGTGTTCTACCCACGGCATCACTGCCCCGTGTGCGGCTGCAACAACCTCGACTGGCACGTCTCCGCAGGCGAGGGAACTGTCTACACGTTCTCGGTGGTGCGGCAGAACCGGATGCCGGGCTTCATCGACCTGGGGGCCTACTCGGTGGCCTACATCGACCTGGACGAGGGCTTCCGCATGATGAGCAGCGTCGTCGGGGTCGACAACCCGACGGAGGACATCCACATCGGGCAGCGCGTTCGCGTCGAGTTCGAGGACCAGGAAGAGGGCGACTACCCGATTCCCGTGTTCCGCCCGGTCTAGGAGGGCCATCATGCCAACGACGCTGTGGCGGCTGAAGGTCGCCCCCGAGAAGCAGGCAGATTTCGAGCGCCTGACGTCGCAACTCGTGCGTGACGTGGCCGAGAACGAGCCCGGGAACGTGTTCGAGTACCGCCGGGGGGTCGAGGACCCGCTGACGTACGTGCTGTTCCTTTCCTTCGACGATACGGAGGCGTTCCAGCGCTACTCCACGGCAGATTACCACACGGGGGCTTCGGGCCAGATCATGGAGTGCCTGGCGGAGCCGCCGATCGGGGACGAGCTCGAACGGTTCTAGGCGCGCGCGGCCGCCTCGCGGCCGGCAATGCGCCCGAAGACGGCGCCACGGATGACCGAACTGGCGCCGGGGTAGTTGTCGTAGAAGAACTCGCCCATGGGCTCGCCCGCGGCGTAGAGGCCGGGAATGGTGTGGCCGGCGGTGTGGCGCACACGGGCGCGGGTATCGCAGCCGAGGCCGCCGAAGGTGAAGGTGATGCCGCCCGTGACGGGGATGGCGAGGTAGGGCGGTGAATCGAGGGGCAGGGCCCAGTTGCTCTTTGGTGGTGTGATGCCGCGCGTGCCCTTGCCGTCCAGGCGGTCGAGGTCGTAGTCGCCGTCGACGACGGCGGCGTTGTAGGCGGCGACAGTTTCGAGCAGGTCTTCGGCGGGCAGGCCGATGTCGCGGGCGAGGTCGGTAAGGGTGTCCGCTTCGAACGGGGGGCCGACGGGTCGCCAGGCGCGGGCGAACTCCTCGCGCTGGTAGGCGCGCTGGTCGAAGAGGCACCAGGCGCGGCCGCCGGCCTCCTCGATGATGCGTTTGCTGAACTTCACGTAGGTGTGGTCGCGGAAGTCCTCGGCCTCATCGATGAAACGGCGGCCGCGAGAGTCGACGAAGATACCCATCTGGTAGTTGTAGAGGGCGGTGACGCCGCACTCGATGGCGGGGGAGCGGGCATCGAGAACGGCGGAGTGGTAGTCGCCCCACTGTCCCGCGGGAGCGGCGCCGGCGGCCATGGCCATCGTGAGGCCCTCGCCGGTGTTGTAGCGGGAGCCGCGGAGGATGAGGGAATCGGCGAAACGTCCGAGGTAGCGGACGCGCATCTCGACGTTCGCCTGGAAGCCGCCGCAGGCGAGGATGACGCCGCCCGACGCCTCGATGTCGACAATGCCCTCCTGCGATGTGCAGCGCACGCCGCAGACCGAACCGTCGGGGTCGAGGATGAGGTCGGCGGCGGCGGTCTCGTAGCTAACGGCAACGCTCAACCCCTCAAGGCGGCGGTAGAGAAGGTCGACGAGCCCCTGGCCGCCGGCTTTCGGCATGCGGCGGTAGCCGGCGGTGTGCGGGTAGCCCTGCTCCCACTCGACGCCGTAGCCGGTGAGCCACTCGATGGCGCCCGCGGCCTGGTCGCAGAGGGTTCGGATGAGGTCGGGGTTGGCGCGGCCGCTGGAGATGCGCATGAGGTCGTCGAACATCTCGTCGGCGGTGTAGCGGCGCTGGCCGAATTCGTCGGGCTCGTGGGGGAAGCGCATCTGGGCGTCGGCGAAGCGGGTATTGCCGCCGCGTTCGGGCATGGGCGCCTTCTCGACGAGGACGGCGCGGGCGCCGGCCTCGGTCGCGCTGAGGGCGGCGGAGAGGCCGGCGATGCCACCGCCTACCACGACGACATCGAACTCGTACCGCTGGGCCGCGCCGGGGGCGCTGCGGGCGACTGGCATGGGGGGACTCTACGGCCCGCCCGTGGCGCTCGCCAGACGCGCCGAACCCCGAAACCCTGCTGTAACCTAGGCCCCCTAGGGTGTGAATATGGCGAGAGGCGAGCTCTTTCGCGGCTACGAGGCGGACGCGCCCGACGACGAGATGTTCGACGCGGTGGGAGAGCTGTGGCCCGCCTACCGCGAGCTGGCCGGGACGCTCGATGGATGGTCGCTGGAGGACTACGAGCAGCGTAAGGCGCGGGCGGACCTCGCGCTCCTGAGCGCCGGCATCACGTTCAACGTCTACTCCGAGGAGGAAGGGACGGAGCGGATCTTTCCGTTCTCGCTGATCCCGCGGGTGGTGGGGGCGAGCGAGTGGGAGAGCGTGGACGAGGGCCTGAAGCAGCGGCTGCGGGCGCTCAACCTGTTCCTCGAAGACCTGTACGGGGACCAGCGCATCCTCAAGGAGAAGGTGGTCCCCGAGGAGATCGTGCTGAGCTCTCCGGGGTACAAGCCCGAGATGGAGGGCTTCCGGCCGCCGCTGGGGGTGTACGCCCACGTCGCGGGCTGCGACCTGGTCCGCGACGAGAGCCGCGAATTCGTCGTGCTGGAGGACAACCTGCGGACGCCCTCGGGGGTCTCGTACGTACTCGAGAACCGGACGGTGATGCTGCGGGTGGTGCCCGACCTGTTCCCGCGACAGGGCGTGCAGGCGGTAACGGACTATCCGAACCAGTTGCTGGCGACCCTGCTTTCGTCGCGGCCCGAGGCGAGCGAGGACGCTCCTCGCGCGGTGCTGCTGACGCCTGGCATCTACAACTCGGCGTACTTCGAGCACTCGTTCCTGAGCAAGCAGATGGGGATCCCACTGGTGGAGGGCAGCGACCTGACCGTGGGCGACGACAACTGCGTCTACCTGCGCTCGACCGCGGGGCTGGAGCGGGTGGACGTGGTGTACCGGCGCATCGACGACGAATTCCTGGACCCGTTGGTGTACCGCCCCGACTCGCTGCTGGGGGTGCCGGGACTGATGCGGGCCTACCTGGCGGGCAACGTGACGCTGGCGAACGCGCCCGGCGCGGGGGTCGCGGACGACAAGGTGGTGTACCGCTGGGTGCCGGAGATGATTCGTTTCTACCTGGCGGAGGAGCCGATCCTGCAGAACGTGGAGACGTTTTCGGCGCTGATCCCCTCCGAACGGGACCACATCAAGGCGCATGCGAAAGAACTGGTGCTGAAGCCGGCCAATGCATCGGGCGGGTACGGGGTCCTCATCGGCGAGCAGGCGACGGAGGCGGAGCTGGAGGAGACGCTGGCGCAGGTGGAGGCCGAGCCGAGGAACTGGATCGCGCAGCCGCTGCTGCACTTCAGCACAATCCCGACGTTCGACAGCGACCGGCTGAAGCCGCGGCGGGCGGATCTGCGGCCGTTCGTGCTTTCCGGGGAGGAGACGTGGGTGATACCGGGAGGGCTGACGCGCGTGGCGCTGCGGGAGGGTTCGTACGTGGTCAACTCGTCGCAGGGGGGTGGGAGCAAGGACACCTGGGTGCTGAACGAGGAGCGCTACTGATGCTGAGTCGCGTAGCCGAGAACCTGTACTGGCTGGGCCGCTACCTGGAGCGAACGGAGAACATCGCGCGGATGGCGCACGTGGAGCACGAGGTCTCGCTGGAGGGCGGGCAGGAGGTGTGGCACGGCCTGGTCAGCACGACGGCCTCGAACGAGCTGTACTGGGAGGCGCTGGTGGAGTCGCCGGGACTGACGCATTCGGAGTTCTTGCTGTTCTCGATGCTGAACCCGGGGTCGCTGCGGGCCACGTTCGGGCGGGCGCGGGAGCTGGCGCGGGGCCTGAGGGAGCACATCTCGCGCGAGGTGTGGGAGGAGATCAACGCGCTGTATCTGTTCCTCGGGGACCGGAGGCAGTACATCGCGAGTGACGTCCACGAGCTCTGCACGGAAACGCAGCGGCGCACGCAGACGATCCTCGGGTTGTACGACAACACGGTGCTGCGCGACGAGGGGCGGGAGTGGTTCCGCTGCGGCATGTACCTGGAGCGGGCGGACATGACGAGCCGCATCGTCGATGCGAAGTACCACATCCTGTTGCCCCCCGCGGATCGGATCGGCGGACCGTTCGACCGGTTCCAGTGGGTGGCGGTGCTGCGCTCGGCCTCGGCCCGGGAGGCCTACGGGCGGCTGGGGCACAGCGAGGTGGACGGCGCGCTGGTGGCGCACCTCCTGCTCTTTTCGCAGGAATTTCCCCGCAGCCTTGTGTTCTGCGTGCAGGCGCTGGGGCGGCACTACGGGCAGGCGACGGCGGAGACCCCGAAGCGGCGGCGGGCACGGGCGGAGCGGCAGGTGACACTGCTGAACCTGGACCTGGGGGCTTCGGACATCGATGAGATCATCGACGACGGCCTGCACGAGTTCCTTGACGGGTTCCAGGCTCAGCTGATCGAGGTTGACCGAGCCATCACGGAAGATATCTTCGGCGGGGAGCCAAGCCGCCCGCTGGTTCGGCTGGTTGAGGGCTGACATGACATTTTGCCTGGGGATGAAGTGCGAAAGCGGGCTCGTCGCGATCGCCGATACGCGCATCACGAGCGGGTCGGAGGTTTCGACGGCGAAGAAGATCGCCGTGCACCAGGGCGAACGCCGCGCGATGTTCGTGCTCACGAGCGGGCTGCGCTCGGTGCGGGACAAGGCGATCACCTATTTCGAGGAACGGCTGCAGAACAACGGGGCAGAGATGGGCCGCGCCTACCAGGTCGTGAACGCGCTGGCCGCGGACATCCGGCGGGCGCACGAGGAAGACAACGAGTGGCTGATCAAGGCCGGCCTGTGGTTCGACCTGCACTGCATCGTGGGCGGCCAGCTGGCCGAGGACGACGCACCCCACCTGTACCTGGTGTATCCGCAGGGGAACTGGGTAGAGGTCTCGGCGGGTACGCCGTACGTGATCATCGGCGATACGCGCTACGGCAAGCCGATCCTGGACCGCACGCTGCGGCACGAGGCCACCCTCGAGAAGGCGCTGCGGGTGGGCCTGCTCTCGTTCAACTCGACGCAGGCGAGCTCGACAGACGTGGGGCCGCCGGTCGATGCCGTGGTCTACGCCCGGGACTCGTTCACGATGCAGGAGCGCCGGTTCAACGCGGAGGAGATGGAACCAGTGGGGGAGTTCTGGCAGCGCTCAATTGAGAACGCGGTCGAGGACGCCGCCGTACCGGTCGCCCCTCTCGCGAGCGCCCTGGGCATCTATCCGACCTGAGCCCTACCAGGTATCGATGTTCTGTCGTACGAACAGTTGTGCGGATCGAGTCGCACCGCTAGAGTGCGGACATGACGCAATTTCCTCCCAGCCATGGGATCGCGACCGAGGAACAACTTGCGGCAACAGCGCTGGCCCTTGGTGGACACACGATTGGAGGACCGCTTAGCGCCGCCGAGCAGGAGTTGGTAAGGGATGCTCGGGGGGTTCGCATCCCCGCAAGCCGAGTTGAAGTTGTGCGGCGAGCCATTCTAAAGGGCGAGGATCCCCTAGGGTCTGCACTCGTTGCCCTGCGAGACACAGAGTTGCGGCGCAACTTGGGTCAATTCCTCACAGACCCGCCCACCGTGCGAGCAATGGTTTCTTGGGTGACACGCCACTCACTAGGCCGGGTCGTAGACGTTGGATGCGGCAGCGGCCGCTTCTCAGTGGCAGCCGCGCAAGCACTGCCACATGTTGAAATCGTAGCCGTCGACAGTGATCCCCTGGCAACCTTGACTACGCGAGCCAACCTCTTCACTCTGCTTGGCCAACCAAGCGAGTCTGGCATTCGTGTCGTCAACCAGGACTTCCTATCGCTAGCCCTGCCTACAAGTTCTGCGCCTACTGCTTTTCTCGGCAATCCGCCGTATGTCCGTCACCACAGGCTCTCGCCAGAGACAAAACGACGCGGCCAAGCACTAGCGAGTTCTGTCGGCAACCCAATTTCTGGCCTGGCCGGGCTGCACGCCTATTTCTTCATGCAAATCGCGAACCTCAGCAGGGCGGGAGACATCGGCTGCCTGATCACCAGTTCAGAGTGGCTAGACGTAGGGTATGGAACGTCCCTGCGATCACTCCTCTCGACGACGCTCAGGTTGAGTTCCCTTCACCTCAGAGCAACTGATGGCAACGGCGAGTTTGAAGATGCACTTACTTCAGCGGTGATCAGTTGCTTCGCTTCTGGCGGTCAGAGTCAGATAGTTTCTCTGAACAAAGTGGTCAGCGGGGAGGTCTTTGACCTTGACCGTGCATCCAGGACAGTGACGCGGGGATGCCTCCAATCCTCGCACAAGTGGGGGAGGCTCTTCGAAAAGCCGGTACCTTCACAAGTTCGCCTAGAGTCCACGGTTCCACTCGGCGATGTCTTCAAGGTCAGCCGGGGAGTGGCCACAGGTCACAATCGCTTCTTTGTGATGGAGCCGGAACAGGCGGCATGGCACTCGATACGGGATTGGGTGACGCCCGTAGTGTCGAGTGCGACTGAGATACACGCTGCAGACGGGGTCTTGCGACGAGGGTCGGCCAAAAGGGTTCTGCTTTCAATCCCACGCGACACTCGGCTGTCGGCGGCGCCGATGCTCCAAGCCTACCTCCGAGTAGGGGAGGAACTGGGAGTGCCCGAGCGATACATCTGCGCCCACCGGAAGCCTTGGTGGGCAGTACGACCGCCCAAGCCAGCGCCAATTGTCGCCACGTACATGGGACGGCGCCCCCCTGTATTTGCCCTAAACCCAGACGCCCTGCCATTGCTCAATGTCGCTCTCGGGCTCCGGCCCCATGACCAAGTGGCTTCCCAATCCATGGAGGCATGGGTGAACTGGCTCAACGAGAACGCTGTAAGGTTCTCGGGACAGGGACGGACCTATCAAGGCGGGCTCCAGAAGTTTGAACCACGTGAGATGGAAGCGCTAAGAGTCCCTAGCAAGCTGATAGATGGACACCATTGACTAAAAGACCCCTGCCACCCGTCTGGACGCTTGACGAACTCAAGTCTGCTGCTGCCTTTTCTCAGACAGGAGTCATGAATCGCATTCTCTCGGACGAGGTCTACCGCTCATCTTTCCTCGCCGCCAAGGATGGCGTCTCTGAACTGTTCTCCTCCACCGATGACCTGGCGACGATCCAAGCTGAAGGACTCATAGAGCATCCCTCTCTGGTCCGGCTTCTTCGGTTTTGCTTTGGCCCACCCCTGAGTAATGACATTGTCAAGGAGCACGTAGGGGGCTCAATCGAGGTTAAGGTGTTGCCGCCTGAAAGGGCCGAAGCCATCGCATCTCTTGCTGGGAGGGGCCTCGATGAACTTCGATTCCCCTGGCTCTCTGAGCAGCGGTCCCCAACTGACGGGGATCGGCAGCTTGCCATCACTTGGACCGCTGGCTTGATGGCCTTGGAGGAGAGTAGAACAGCTTCGCGAATGCGGCCCAGCCGTAGTCAGGAGAAAGCCATCCGGGACGCACTCAGGCGGGCCGACTTCCAACAGGTTCCACGTCCACAGTCCATTGATCTGATCTCTGACCTCGAGCCCGGGTCGTTCACCGAGGAAACCAATGCCGGCGGAAGGAAGGCGGACGTACCGGCTCGGCTCTTCGACGGTCGGCTACTTCTGATAGAAGCAAAGGTCTCGAGCACTCGTCTGAACAGCTACAAGCGACTCATCAATGACTCATGCTCGAAGGCTCCTGTATGGCGTCAACACTTCGGTGAGGGAGCCGTCGTGCCACTTGCCGTGTTGTCAGGGGCCTTCTCTGTCGAACACCTGATTACCGCTCAGAGCGACCGCTACCGCATGTATTTGATGTGGGATCACGCTTTGGACACTCTGGAGAACTTCGTCCACCAGGCTCGCTAGCGGCGCGGGCTACCAGGTATCGATGTTCTGTCGCTTCTTGCCCTCGCGGCGGGGCGGGGCGGGGACGGAGCGCAGGGCGGCACTGATCCAGAGGCGTGAATCCATGGGGTCGATGACGTCGTCGAGGCCGAAAGCGACCCCCTGGTTCAGCGCCTTGCCGCGCTCATAGGCGCGTTCGACAAGGTCCTCGTAGCGGCGCATGCGCTCCTCGGGATCCTCGATGGCGGCAAGCTCGTTGCGGTAGCCGAGCTTGACCTGGCCCTCAAGGCCCATGCCGCCGAACTCGCCGGTGGGCCAGGCGGCGGCGAAGAAGGGCTCCTTGGTGTTGCCTCCAACCATGGCCTGGGCGCCAAGGCCGTAGCCCTTGCGGATGAAGATGGCGACGTGCGGAACCGTGAGGTTCGCGCCAGTGACGAAGAGGCGGGCAGAGTGGCGGGCGAGGGCGGTCTTCTCGACCTCGGGCCCGACCATCATGCCGGGCGTATCGACGAGGAAGAGGATGGGGATGTCGAAGGCGTCGCAGATCTGCATGAAGCGAGCGCCCTTGTCGGCGCCGTCGCTATCGACGGCCCCGCCGAGATGGACGGCGTTGTTGGCGATGACGCCGATGGGGCGACCTTCGATGCGGATGAGGGACGTGATCATGCCGATGCCGAACTGGGGACGCAGCTCGAGCACGGAGCCGCAGTCGGCCATGGTGTCGATGATGGCGCGGATGTCGTAGGCGCGGAGGCGGTTCTCGGGGACGAGCGTGCGGAGGATGCGCTGGTCGGCGCAGTCCCATTCGTCGATGGACCCCTGGAAGTAGGAGAGGTACTGCTTCGCGGCCTCGACGGCCTCCTCCTCGTCCTCGACGGCGATGTCGACGACGCCGTTGGGGACCTGCACGTCCATGGGGCCGATCTCCTCCGGGGTGAACACGCCGAGTCCACCGCCTTCGACCATAGCCGGGCCGCCGAGTCCGATGTTGGAGTTGGCGGTGGCGATGATGATGTCGCAGCAACCGAGGAGGACGGCGTTCCCGGCGAAGCAGCGCCCGGAGGTGACGCCGACGAGGGGGACGAGCCCGCTGAGCTTGGCCATGGTGGCGAAGGTGGGGGTATCGAGGGGGCGGTAGCCGCCGATCTGGGGGGCTTCGGCCGCGGCCTGGCCGCCCTCGCGGCGGCCGCCGGTGCCGGCGCGCCCGCCACCGCCCTCGGTGAAGAAGACGACGGGACGGCGCCACTTGCCGGCCAGCTCCAGCATGCGGTCGGTCTTGGGGTGGTTGACCGCGCCCTGGGTGCCGGCGAGCACGGTGTAGTCGTAGGCCAGGACTACGGTGCGGGCGTCCTCGTCCTCGAAGTGCTCGCCGTTGACGGATCCGACTCCAGTGATCATGCCGTCGGTGGGGAAGCGGCGGATAACCTCTTCGAGGGAGAGGCCGGTACCGGGCGTGAGCGCGAGCGAGCCGTGCTCGACGAAGGTGCCGGGATCGCAGAGGTCGTCGACGTTCTCGCGGGCGGTGCGCTGCTTCGTGCGGCGGCGGCGGGCGATGGCATCGGGGCGGTTCTCGTCGAGGGTGGCGGCGTGGCGCTCGTGCACCTCGGCAAGGTCGGGGCGGACGAAGTCGAGGTCGATCTCTTCGTCGACAGCCTCGCCGGAGGCGTCGATTTCGGCTTCGTCGATGAGGATGACGGGGTGGCCCTCGTAGATGGTGTCGCCGGCAGAGACGGTGACCTCGCGGACGATGCCGCTGGCCCGTGCATGGACCTCGTGCTCCATCTTCATGGCGTTCATGACGAGGACGAGCTGGCCCTCGCGGACGGCATCGCCGGCGGCCACGTCGATGGTCACGATGGTGCCCTGGAGAGGGGCGCGGACGGCGTGCACGCCTTCGGGCACGTCGACATCGGGGAGGATGTCCATGTCGGGAGCAACAGCGGGCGCGGGCGCGGAGGGGCCGCCCTCCTTGCCGTGGACGAGCACGGCGAGCGGGTCGCTCTGGTCGACTGTGACGCCGGCCTGGCCGCTGGCGGGGGACGCGGAGGCGGCAGGACGCTCGAAGAAGCGCCGGGGGTGGGTCGCGTTGATGGGGTCGACGAGGGCGGCCACGTGGTCGTCAACGAAGCGGGTGTAGACGTTGCCGGTGGCGAGGTCGGGGTGGGCGAGGATGGTCTGGAGGAGGTCGACGTTGGTGGCGACGCCCTCGATGCGGAAGTCGGAGAGGGCACGGGAGGTGCGGTGGAGGGCGTCGGCGAGGCTGGGGGAGGGGGAGAAGCCGATGACCTTGGCGAGGAGCGAGTCGAAGCTGGGGCTGGTGCGGTAGCCCGCGTAGCCGAACGTGTCGGTGCGGACGCCGGGGCCGGAGGGGATGTCGAAGGCGGCCAGGGTGCCGCCGGAGGGGCGGGTGGAGCCGTCGGCGGCCATCGTCTCCATGTTGACGCGGGCCTGGACGGCGAAGCCGCGTGGGGAGGGCGCCTCTTCCTGCGACAGGCCCAGGTCGTCGAGGGACTCGCCCGCGGCGAGGCGCAGCTGGAGCTGGACGAGGTCGACGCCCGTGACCTCCTCGGTAACGGTGTGCTCGACCTGGAGACGGGCGTTCGTCTCGATGAACCAGAATTCGCCAGCGGCGTCGTCGCCGGCATCGACGATGAACTCGAAGGTTCCCAGGTTGTGGTAGCCGCTGGCCTTGGCGAGGCGCACGGCGGCATCCGTGATGCGCTCGCGGAGGTCGGGGGTGAGGTTGGGGGCGGGGGCGATCTCGATGAGCTTCTGGTGGCGGCGCTGGATGCTGCAGTCGCGCTCGCCGAAGTGAGTGACGGCGCCAGCCTCGTCGCCGGCGATCTGCACCTCGACGTGGCGGGCGCGGGGCACCCAGCGCTCGACGTAGAGGCTGGGGTCGCCGAAGGCCTGTCCGGCCTCGGAGGCGCAGCGCTCGAAGGCGCCGTCGATCTCGCCGGCCTCGGCGATCGTGCGCATGCCCCGTCCACCGCCCCCAGCGACGGCCTTGATGATCATGCCCGCGCCCTCGGGGAGATCGGCGAAGAAGGCGTGCGCCTCCTCGAGGTTGACGGCGTGGGAGAGGCCGGGGACGACGGGGACATCCTTATCCTGGGCGAGGGCGCGCGCCTGGGTCTTCGCGCCGAAGAGGTCGAGCGTGTCGGGGGTGGGGCCGACGAAGGTGAGGCCGGCCTCCTCGCAAGCGCGGGCGAGGGCGGGGCTCTCAGCGAGGAAACCGTAACCGGGGTGGACGGCATCGCAGCCGGCCCGTTTGGCGGCGGCGACGATCTGCTCGATATCGAGGTAGGGGGCGACGCCGCGGCCCTCGAGGGGACGGACGGCATCGGCCTTCCGGGTGTGGAGGCTGCGGGCATCGTCCTCGGAGTGCACGGCGACGGTGCGGATGCCGAGATCGGCGGCCGCGCGCATGATGCGGATGGCTATCTCCCCACGGTTCGCGACGAGCAGATTCTCGATGGGCACGGGCGTTCCTCCGGGACGACTTTCCAGCAGCGTTCGATCCTACACGCCAGCGGTGGGGCGCTCAGGCCACGGGCAGCGACGTATCATCGCGGCCAGCAGCGCAGCCAGCGAGCCGCGCCCGCGGGGAGCGTCGGCGATGACGGATGCAATCGCAACACCCACCTCCGACGACCTGGTGCGCATGGCGGTCGAACTGCGCAACTGGGGGCGCTGGGGAGAAGATGACGAGCGGGGCGCGCTCAACCTGATCACGGAGAAAAAACGCGCGCAGGCGGCGGCGCTGGTGCGAGAGGGGCTCTCGGTCAGCTGCGCTGGCGCCCTGCCGGTGTCGCGGGGGCTGGAGCCGAGACCCGGGCAGCACTACATGATCACGGGCGGGGACCAGGTGAGCGAGGAGGCTCGCTTCGCGTTCTGCCTGGACTCCTTCTCGATCGCGCCCCACGGGCCAGCGACGACGCACCTGGACGCGCTCTGCCACATGTTCTACGAGGGCAAGATCTACAACGGCTACAGCAAGGACGAGGTGCGGACGGATGGGGCGCAGAAGGACAGCATCATGGCGGGGGCGGACGGCATCGTGAGTCGCGGCGTCCTGCTCGATATTCCCGCGCTGCGGGGGGTGGATTGGCTGGAGCCAGTTGAGCGCATCACAATCGCGCAGCTGGAGGCATCGGAGGAGCGGGAGGGGGTACGGGTGGAGCCGGGCGACATCCTGCTGTTGGCCACCGGGCGGGAGGCGCGGGCGGAGTCGAGGGGGCCGGGGGCGCCCTGGGACGGGCTGGCGGGGTTGGACGCGAGCTGTCTGCCTTGGCTGCGGGAGCGGGACGTGGCAGTGGTCGGCTGCGACGGCATCACGGACGCAACCCCGAGCGGCATCGATGAGTGGCCGATGCCGCTTCATCAGGTCCTGATCGCGAACATGGGCGTGCACCTGATCGACAACGTCTCGATCGAGCGGCTGGTGGCGGCCTGCCGCGAGCGGCACCGCTACGAGTTCCTGTTCGCGATTGCGCCGCTGCGGCTGGAGGGCGGTACGGCCTCGCCGGTGAACCCGCTGGCGATCTTCTAGGTGGCCGGTAGTTGGAGGTCGGTGGCTAGCAGGCGGGTCGCGGCGACGTATCATCGGCGGCGAGCGGCGCAGCCAGCGAGCCCGCGCCCGCGGGAGCGTCGGCGATGACGGATGCAACGGGAACACCAACCTCGGACGACATGGCCCGGATGGCGGTCGAGCTGCGGAACTGGGGGCGCTGGGGGGATGACGACGAGCGGGGTGCGCTCAACCTGATCACGGACGAGAAACGCGCGCAGGCGGTAGCGCTCGCACGGGAGGGGTTCTCGGTGAGCTGCGCACGTTCGCTGCCGGTGACCCCGTCGATGGAAAACATGACGCCCGTGCAACACCACATGGTCGCGGGCGGGGACCAGGTGAGCGAGGAGAGTCGCTTCGCGTTCGCCGCCGACTACATCGGGATCGCGCCGCACGGGATGGCGACCACGCACCTCGACGCGCTTTGCCACATCTTCTACGAGGGGAAGATCTACAACGGCTACAGCAAGGACGAGGTGCGAACGGACGGCGCGCACAAGAACAGCATCATGGCGGGGGCGGACGGCATCGTGAGCCGGGGGGTCCTGCTCGACATCCCCCCGGTGCGAGACGCGCAATGGCTGGAGCCTATGCAGAACATCACGACCACGGAGCTGGAGGCGGCGGAGGCGCGGCAGGGGGTGCGGGTGGAGTCGGGCGACATCCTGCTGGTGGCGACGGGGCGTGATCCGCGCAAGGAGTCGAAGGGGCCAGGGGGGCAATTCGACGGTCTGGCGGGGCTCGACGCGAGCTGCCTGCCGTGGGTGCGGGAGCGCGACGTGGCCGTCATCGGCTGCGACGGCGTGACCGATGCCATGCCGAGCGGCGTCGAGGGGTGGCCGATGCCGTTCCACCAGGTCGCCATCGCGAACATGGGCGTCCACCTGATCGACAACATGAACCTGGAGCGTCTGGTGGCGGCCTGCCGCGAGCGGAACCGCTACGAGTTCCTGTTCACGCTGGCGCCGCTGAGGCTAGAGAAGGGCACGGCCTCGCCGCTAAACCCGCTGGCGATCTTCTAGGAGGCGAGCATGGTCCTGAGCCGCACGGGGGTCGCGAGTCTCGCCGTGCTGGCGGGGGCGCTCGTGTTCGGGGTGGTGCTGGGGTTCGTCCTGGCGTTCGGGTCGAGCGAACCGAACCCGTGGGAGGAGCGCTGGACGGAGCTGGGCGTGCCCGAGGCGGAGTTCGTGTTCGGGGGAGACTTCACGCCCGCCGAGGAGGAGTCGGCCAGGCGTGACCTCAAGATCGCGCAGGTAGTGCTCGCCGAGCGCTTCGGGGTCGTGACCTCAGACCTTACCGTCTACGTTCTATCCAACGACCTCTTTGAAGACTACGAAGATCGAGTCATTTCGGTCCTTGGCGAAGGGCATGGCTTTGAGCCCACATGCGGGATCGTTCCACCAGACGACCCTGCCATCGTGGCCCCCAAGGACTGCCCGGAAACCAGGTCGCAGGGGGCATTCCTGGCACACGAGTACTTCCGTGTCCTCCAACGGGAGGCAGGCGGGCTCGCCTGGAAGCGCCAGGTCGGAACCGTCAGGCAGATGGCCTGGCTGGACTGGGTCGAAACGGGCTCGGCGGTCTATGCGACCGCCCTTGTTAGCGATGCAAAGGGCCAAGTCCCCATTGATGTGCGGCGCGACAGTGTGCGGGCGGCCTGGGCGGCGTCGGAGCACCCATTTCCGAGGGGCCCGGGGGATCTCGCCGACCCCGAGCAGGAGCCCTTCTTCGCCTACGAAGTGGGATTCCTGGCGACGGATTGGCTCGTGGAACGGGCTGGTCCGGAAGCAGCTCTCGATTTCTTCCGCTTCGGCGGGCATAGCGCGGCGTTTGAGGCAGCGTTCGGCATAACCCTCGACGAGTTTCATGCTGCCTTCGAGCAGCACCGGCTGGAGGTCGCCAGTCCGCTCGGGCAACGCTAGGAACGCAGCATGCGGCCGGCTTCGCGGATCTCCTCGAGGTAGTAAGGCGGGGTGGTGAGGAGGATGAGGCGGTCGACGCCCTTGTGCTCGAGAGCGGCGCGGGCGGAGCCGTCGGCGCGGACGTAGGGCTCGCTGAGGCCCGCGAAGACGGTCAAGAGGAAGTCATCGGGGTTGCGGCCGGAGGCGGCGTGCTCACGGCGGGCGATTTCGGCGAACGACTCGAGTTGGGGGTGGCCGGCCTGCGTGTTGAAGCCGTCAGCGTGGCGGCCGGCGATGCCGGCCATGCGCGGTCCCCAGCCGCCGACGACGACGGGCGGGGGGACCTCAGGGCGGGGGTAGCCGTGCGCGGCGCGGAGCTGGAAGTGGTCGCCGTCGAAGGTGGCACGCTCGCCCGACCAGAGGTGGCGCAGCACCTGGGCGGCCTCGGCGACCTGGGCAGCGCGGACGCGGTCGGGGGGTACGGGGCGGCCGATCATGGTCTGCTCGGGAGCGTAGGGGAGGGAGGGGCCGCCGCCCGCGCCGAGGCCGAGGATGAAGCGATTGCCGCTGACCTCCTGGAGGGTGGCGGCCATGTTGGCGAGGAGGGCGGGGTGGCGGTTGGCCACGTTCAGGACGAGCGTGCCGAGCATGACGCGGGATGTGGCCTCGGCGATGCCGGTGAGGGTGACGAGCGCCTCGGGTACGCGGCCGGTGTTGTAGTCGGCGTCGCGGAGGTGGTCCCAGGTCCAGATGCCGTCGAAGCCCGCGTCCTCGGCGACGACGGCGGCTTCGCGCATCTGCGCGTAGGTCGCGCCGAAGGGCATCAGGAGGAGGTCGGTCTGCACGAGGGCAGGATAGCGGAGACGGCCGGGGGCGCGTTCGTAGAATGAACGCAGGAGGATGCCATGGCGGACGACAGGCTTCTTGACGACGAACTGAAGGTGCTGCGCGACGGCTTCGCGGAACGGGCGCCGCAACTGATCGAGACCGTGGAGGCAGCGATCGAGGAGATCGAGGCGGCCACAATCGAGCGGGCGCTGGACGTGGGGGCGACGGCGCCCGACTTCCAGCTTCGGGATGTGACGCACGACCGCGACGTGAGTCTGAGCGAGGCCCTCAGGGATGGGCCAGCGGTTGTCTCGTTCTACCGGGGCGAGTGGTGACCGTTCTGCAACATCGAGCTGCAGGGTCTGCAGCGACGGTACGGCGAGCTCCGGGAGCTGGGCGCGGAGCTGTTCTTCATCGGTCCCGAGACGGAGGAGGACGCGCGCAAGCTGCTGGGGAAGAACGAAACGGACATCCCGGTCCTGACCGACAGCGATGGCGCCGTGATGGACGCCTACGGCATCAGTTTCGAGCTGCCCGAGCGCCTGAAGGCGGGGTACACACGATTGGGCTTCCCCGACCGTAATCCTGCGACGGGGTGGCGGCTGCCGACGCCGGCCACATTCGTGGTCGACAGCGGGCGCGTGATCCGTTCGCGGCACTGCCTTTCCGACTACCGCTACCGGATGGAGCCGCGCGACATCGTCGAGGCGGTCGAAGCGCTGCGGACGCCGTGAACATCCCGGATGTGCTCCGAGTGGAGCGAAGCGAAGAGCGCCTGAAGCGAGTCGAGCGGGCGACCGAGCTGCCGATGCTCGCCCTCGCGCTGCTGATGGTGCCCCTGCTCATCCTGCCGTTTACCACCGAACTGTCCCCGCAGGCCGACCAGTGGTTCCTGATCGCGGACTACGTCATCTGGGCAGCGTTCACCATCGAATTCGGGGCAAAGCTGCTGGTTGCGCCCCGCCGGCTGGCGTACATCCGCGCCCACCCACTTGAGGCGGCGATGGTGATCGTGCCCTTCCTGCGGCCGCTACGGGGCCTGCGACTGCTCATGCTGTTGCGGCTGGCCGTCGTGCTGGGGCTGAATACCCGCCTCATCAGAACGTTCTTCCTGCGACGCGGAACCGCTTTCGTTCTCGCCTGCCTGCTGGTCGCCATCGTGGGCGGAGGAACGCTGACCTTCATCGCGGAACACAACCACGCCAACGGCCAGATCACCTCACTGGGCGACTCGTACTGGTGGGCGATGGTGACGATGACCACGGTGGGGTACGGCGACTACGCACCAGTGACGCCGCTGGGGCGAGGGGTCGCGGGCTTCCTGATGGTCTTCGGAATCGCGGCGCTCTCGATTACGACCGCCTCGGTAGCGGCGCTCATGACGCGGCAGGCCCAGCCGCCCAGGCGAAACTCTTCGCTTCGGGACCTGCGCATCAGGCAGCGGCAGCTTAGAGCGCGCCGACTCACGCGCTAACGCGAGTGCGGCCCGGGTCGCGCGCGGGTATGCTCCCGCGGCTGGAGGGCGTATGCCGCTGGCGGCCGTCAGGGACAGGGCGAACGGCTGAGACATGCGGGAACTTGCCGGACGCATCACCCGGTCCAACCGCTTCGAGTACTTCATCATCGCGCTGATCCTCGGGAACGGCGCGCTGCTGGGGATTGAAACAGTCCCCAGCATCAAGGAGGGGTACGCGGCCTGGCTCAACGCCGGCCACTGGATCACGATCGGCATCTTCATCGTCGAGGCGGCGCTCAAGCTGTTCGCCCTGGCGCCCCGGTCGGAACGCTATTTCCGCGACAACTGGAACGTCTTCGACTTCACGATCATCGTGCTGTCACTCATTCCCGCGGTAGGGACGTTCGCCATCATCGCGCGGATGGCGCGATTGATGCGCCTGCTGCGGCTCGTCTCCGCGGTGCCGGAGCTTCGCTTGATCGTGACGACGCTGGTGCGATCGATCCCGGGCATGCTGCACATCGTGGCGGTGATGAGCGTGCTGTCCTACATCTACGCGATCCTCGGTTACGAGTTCTTCCACGAGCACGACCCGGAGCACTGGAACAACCTCGGGACCTCGCTGCTGTCGCTCTTCCGGGTGGTCACGCTGGAGGACTGGACGGACATCATGTACGTGGCCATGGAGCTGCACTCGTTCGCCTGGATTTACTTCGTGAGCTACGTCGTGCTGGGCTCGTTCGTGACGATCAACCTCTTCATCGCCGTCGTCATCAGCAACCTGGACGAAGCGAAGCAGGAGCGTCTGCGGCAGCTGGAGCGGGTGGGGACGCGGGACGAACTGATCGACGAGCTGCGAGCAGCGCGGGAATCGCTGAGCCGGCTGGAGCGGCGGCTCTCGCAAGAGGAGGGCGCCCCAGACCGCTGACAGGCTCCGGGAGTGCGGGGGCGGGCGCGCGCGGGTATGCTCCCGCGGCTGGAGGGCGTATGCCGCAGGCACTCTCGCATCTGCGTATCTGCGACTTCACGGGTCAGCTGGCAGGGGCGGGCGCGACCCGCTTCCTGGCAGCCTTCGGGGCACAGGTCATCCGCATTGAGGACCCGGTCAACCAGGGGCGGTGGGACATCCTGCGGGGGATGCCTCCCTACGTGGACGAGCGGCGGGGGGTCGAGTTCGGCGGACCGTTCAACAACCACAACGTCGAGAAGCTGGGGGTCACGCTGAACCTGCGGACGGAGCGGGGGAAGGAGCTGCTGCAGGAGCTGGTCAAGGTCTCGGACGTTGTGGCGGAGAACTTCTCGGCGGGGGTGATGGAGCGGTGGGGGTTTGGCTACGAGGAGTTGCAGGCGCTGCGCGAGGACATCATCTACGTCTCCAACTGCGGGTTCGGGCACCGGGGTCCGTACCGCGACTACAAGACGTGGGGGCCGATCGTGCAGGCTGTCTCGGGGCTGACGTTTAGCTCGGGGCTCCCGGATCAGCCGCCGGCGGGGTGGGGCTACTCGTACATGGACCACACAGGCGCCTACTACATGGCGATCGCGATCCTGATGGCGCTTCGCCACCGGAACCGGACGGGCGAGGGGCAGTGGGTCGACCTGGGGTGCACGGAGGCGGGCGCGAGCCTGACCGGTCCGGCGATGCTCGACTACACGGTGAACGGTCGACCGCTGAGGCGAGACGGGAGCCCGAACAGCAATCGCAGCCAGCACCCGGCGATGGCGCCGCACGGCATCTACCCCTCGCGGGAGGAGGACACGTGGGTGGCTATCTCCTGTCGGGACGAGCGGGACTGGGAGGCGTTCGGGGAGGTGACGGGGGAGGCGTGGACACAGGAGGGGCGCTTCTCGGACCTGCGGGGGCGGCTGGTGGCCGAGGATGCGCTCGACGAGCTGATGGCGGGGTGGACGCGGACGCGGGGGAACTTCGAGGCGGCAGCGCTGCTGCAGGGGGCAGGGGTCCCGGCGACGGCGGTGCAGCGTCCGCAGGAGCGCATCGACCAGGATCCGAATACGGAGGCGTGGGGGCTGTGGCCAACGGTGAAGCACCGGGACATGGGCGATGTGCGGGTGGACGGGCTGCCGGTGCACTTCTCGGAGACGGACTGGCGGATGGAGCGGGGCGGCCCCTGCCTCGGGGAGCACAACGAGGAGGTGTTCGGGGGGTTGCTGGGGCTGGGGGCCGACGAGATCGCGTCGCTGACGGAGGAGGGGGTGCTGTGACGGGGCCGGGGGCGCTGGAGGGGGTGCGGGTCGTCGAGCTGTGCGACGAACTGGGGATGTTCGCGGGGAAGCTGCTGGCGGACATGGGCGCGGAGGTGGTCAAGGTGGAGCCACCGGAGGGGGACCGGACACGCACATACCCGCCTTTCGCCGACGACGAGCCGGGGCAGGAGCGGAGCCTCTTCTTCTGGCACTACAACACGAGCAAGTCGAGCGTGACGCTCGACCTTGCCGCGGCGCCCGACCGGGAGCGGCTGCGAGCGCTCATCGACCGGGCCGACATCCTGCTGCAGAGCGGGGAGGCGGGGGCGGACCTCGACTACGAGTCGCTGCGGGAGACCAACGCGGGGCTGATCATGGTCACGCTGAGCCCGTTCGGGCGGGGGATGCCGCGCGAGGACGAGGCGGCGACGGACCTGACGATCCTGGCGGGGGGCGGGCCGGTCTGGAACTGCGGGTACGACGACCACTCGCTGCCGCCGGTGCGGGGCGGCGGGAACCAGGGCTACCACACGGCCAGCCACTTCGGGGTGATGTCGGCGCTGGTGGCGCTGCTGTACCGGGACGAGACGGGACAGGGACAGCACATCGACGTGAACGCGCACGCGGCCGCGAACGTGACGACGGAGGCGGGGACGTACACCTGGCTGGTGGCGCAGGACACCGTGCAGCGCCAGACGGGACGCCACGCGGGGGTGAACCCCTCGATGCCCTCGCAGGTGCTGTGCAAGGACGGAACGCACGTGAACACGGGCATTCCGCCGAGGCGGCCGGAGTCGTTCGGGGCGGTGTGCGAGTGGCTCACGACGATGGGCTGGGCGGAGGAGTTCCTGGAGTTTCCGTTGCTGGAGGAGGGGATGCGGCGGGAGCGCTTCGACATGTCCATGCTGCAGCAGGACGAGGAGCTGATGGCGATCTTCGGGGCGGGGCGGGCGGCGATGAACTTCCTCGCGGAGCGGCTGACGGCCTACGAGTTCTTCACCGGCGGTCAGCAGCGAGGCTTCCAGATCGGCATCATCTACTCGCCGGAGGAGGTGCTGGAGGACCCGCACTTCATCGAGCGGGGATTTCCGGTGGAGGTGGAGCACCCGGAGCTGGAGCGGACGGTCACCTATCCGGGGGCGCCGTACCAGCTCCTGGGTTCGCCGTGGCGTATCCGGCGGCGGGCGCCGCTGCTGGGGGAGGACAACGAGCGCGTGTTCGCGGAGCTGGCGGGGGACGCGGGGTAGGGCGGAGCTGGTCAGGAAGGGCGGGCAGCCTCCACGGACTCCTCGGTGACGTGATCGGGGAGCCAGTAACGCCGGAAGACGATGTAGCCGGCCAGCGCCAGGATGCCGGCGACGGGCCCGACGAGGCGGATGCCGAGAGGGTCATCGGCGGTGCTGCCGAGGGCGAGGAGGGCGATGAGGATGCCGGGGCCGGCAGCGCCGGCGATCTTCTCCAGGGTCTGCTGGGTGGCGTAGTACACCGCCTCGCGGCGCTGGTCCGTACGCACCGTGTCGTAGTCGGTAATGTCGGCGATGAGGGCGTTGGGGAAGGTCTGCACGGGCGCAAGGGCAACGCCGATCAGGAGCGCGTA
Organism: Tepidiformaceae bacterium; assembly: GCA_965214395.1. Lineage (GTDB taxonomy): Bacteria > Chloroflexota > Dehalococcoidia > Tepidiformales > Tepidiformaceae > UBA2991. The sequence continues at coordinate 1,101,878 of OZ243954.1, read as the reverse complement.
GGTAATCCCCTGGGCGACGACCGGGATCCCGGGCAGGAATCCAGCCATGGCGAACAGCGGGAAGTAAATCCCGGCGAAGAGCATGCCCCAGCCATAGATCTGCCGCTTCGAGCGGCGCCGGGCGAGGAGGATCGCGAACGGCAGGATGAGCGCGAGCACCCCAAGGGCGCACCCGCTGAGGACACCTACCATCGCGCCGGGTTCATCCCGGCCGAGGACACTTTCGACATAGAACGGAAGCACGCCGGTAATGATCTGGACGCCAACGCTGTAGAGGATGAAGGAGGGGAGAAAGACGAGGAACTGGTCGTTGCGGAGGCAGGTCGTGATCGAATCCCAGACGGAGAGGCGTTCGACCGCCTGGTCCTGCGCGTAGATCTCCTGTGAGGCCTCGATGGTTCGCCGCCAGGCGCCCGTCAGCGCGATGTACCGAGAAACCAAGGCCACTGCGGCGACGATAATCGCCATAGCGACGAAGCCGAAGGCATCGACGAGGAAGCCGCTCCCGATGAAGGCGATGGCGGTGCCCACGACGCCGAAGGCGACCTGCCAGCCAACGATGCTGAGGCGGTCGTCGTTGCGGCGGGCAATCTCGGGCAGGAGCGACTCCATGGGGCCGCCGGAGAGCGTCGAGAAGAGGTTGAAGAACCAGAAGATGGCGAAGAGGAAGAAGACGTTGCCGAGGGTCTCGCCGGGGTTGGGCGGAATCCAGAGGAGGACGAAGAAGATGGCCATGAACGGGGTAGCGGCAAGGACGAAGGGGATGCGGCGACCCCAGCGGGAACGGGTGCGGTCGCTCCAGTAGCCAATGAGGGGGTCGTCGAAGGCCTCGATCAGGCGGCCGATGACGAGTACGGCGCCGATGGCGAAAGCCGCGCCCCGGCGCTCGACATCGCCATCGTCATCGCCGAGGTAGAAGAAGATCAGCCAGAGGTCGCGGCTGCGACCGAGGGCGTTCCCGCCGAGGGATCCGGAGGCGTAGATGAGGCGCGCAGCGAGCGGCATGCGGCCTTCCATGCGACGCCTCCAGCAGGTGGAGTTACGCCGCAGACGATACAGGAATGGGGTAAGGCGCTAGGGGAGGGCCAGCATCCGTTCGAGGGCGACGAGCGACCACTCGCGGGTCTCGTCGTCAACCTTCACGCGATTGACGACGTGGCCCTGCACGAGCCCTTCGAGGGTCCAGGCGAGATACGCGGGATGGATGCGGTACATGGTGCTGCAGGGACAGACGACGGGGTCGAGGCAGAAGACGGTCTTGTCGGGGTTCTCATCGTTGAGGCGCTTGACGAGGTTGATCTCGGTGCCAACGCCCCAGGTCGACCCGGCGGGGGCGGCGTTCACGGCCTTGATGATGCGCTCGGTGGAGCCGCTGGCGCCGGCGGCCTGGACGACTTCCCAGGAGCACTCGGGGTGAACGATGACGTTGAGGTCGGGGTGCTCGGCGCGGGCCTCTTCGATCTGCTCGACGGAGAAGCGCTGGTGCGTGCTGCAGTGGCCCTTCCAGAGGATGACGCGGGCGCGTTCGAGCTGCTCCTGCGTGAGTCCGCCGAGGGGCTGGCGCCAGTCCCAGGTGACCATCTCCTCGAGGGGGATGCCCATCTCGTAGCCGGTATTGCGGCCCAGGTGCTGGTCGGGGAAGAAGAGCACCTTCTCGCCGCGCTCGAAGGCGTACTCGAAGGTCTTGGGGGCGTTACTGGAAGTGCAGACAATGCCCTCGCGCTTCCCGACGAAGCCCTTGAGGCTGGCGGCGCTGTTCATGTAGGTGATGGGGATGATGCGCGTGGCGGGGTCGAGGGCGGTGGTCATCTCGTCCCAGGCGGCGTAGACGTCGCCGGGGTCGGCCATATCGGCCATGGAGCAGCCGGCGGCCATGTTGGGGAGGACGACGGAGACCTCGGGGGGCGTGAGGATGTCGGCGGATTCGGCCATGAAATGGACGCCGCAGAAGAGGACGAACTCGGCGCCCTGCTGGTCGGCGGCGTGCTGGGCGAGCTTGAAGCTGTCGCCGGTGAAGTCGGCGTACTGGATGACCTCGTCGCGCTGGTAGTGGTGGCCGAGGATAACGAGACGCTCGCCAAGGGCGGCGCGGGCGGCGCGGATGCGCTGGTCGACCTCTTCCGGGGGAAGGCCGAGGTAGCTACGAGGGATGTCCTGCTGCCAGCTTACGAACGCCGGCTCCTCGACCAGGGGGAGGGGTTCGAGGCGGTCGGTGGGGCAGGTGTCGGGGTCCGAGTACAGCTCAAGCAGGGCCGCGCGGTCAGAGGAGGGGGCGGTAGCGGTCATCGGACCATCCCTTCGGTTGGGAGGCGGTACTTAGTGTACCTTCGACACTAAGTAGGAGGGGTAACTTTGCCACAAGGGGGTGGTGATCGTCAACGCTGGGGGCGGCCCTGGTCAGTCCGCGGAGGGTGGGCGCCAGCGGATGGTCGTGGGCTGGGTGCGCTCGATGCGCTCGGCGGTGCTGCTCGCAAGGAGCTCGACGGCATCGCCGGGACTGAGGTCGCCGCCTTCGAGAACACGGGCGTAGACGCGACTGAAGCCGGGGCGCGTTTCCTGACCCATGGCGCTGAAGTCGCCATCGAGGAACCACTGAGCGTTCTTCCAACAGGGCTCGGTGTAGCCGGTGACCTCAATGAGGACGGTCTCGCCGAGGCGGAGCCGAGAGCCGGGGACGACGCGGTCCCAGTCGACGCCTTCGATGGTGACGTTCTCGCCGGTGGCGCCGGGCCCGATTGGGTGGCCCTCGGCGGCGAGCGTCTCGATGCGTTCGAGGGCAAAGAGACAGAGGGCGCGGCGGGGGCCGCCGTGGGCGCGGCGATCGGCCTGGCGGTCGACGGTGATGCCGTTGGCGTCGACCGTGGCCTCGGCGAGGGGCAGCTTGGGGACGCCCCCGTTGGAGGCGCTGAGCTGCACGATGCGGCCCCGAACGTCGTTCATGCCTCGACCCTCTCGGTGAATTCGGCGATGACTCCCTCCACGTGGAGCAGGCGCAGGGCTTGCACGAGCCCGGGACGGAGCTGGTCGAGGGTCTCGGGGGGGAGGCGCGAGGCGAGGCGGTCAAAGAGGTCGCCGACGGTGCGCTGGCCGTCGATCTGGGCGAGGACGAGGGCGACAAGGTCGCTGACGGGGGCGCCCTCAGTCCGCTCGGGTGTAACGATGACCTGGCCCCACGTGAATTCGCCCTCTCCAGCGACGGGCCTGCGTTCGAGACGGGCCTCCGGCACGAGGGAGGGGATCGCGGAGAGGAGGCGGGGGAGGCGGTCGCCGAAACGCTCGTCGAAGGCGGAGGCGCGGACCCGGCGGCGGCTTTCGACGGCGCTCACTGCCTCGGTGAAGCTGCGGGGCGTGTCGCCGTGGGCGAGGACGGCCCGCTCGTAGCCGGCGGGTGGCTGGCCGGCAACGGCACGGACGAAGGCGAGCCGGGCGGGAGTTGACTCGTCGGCGCCGGTGATGCGGCGGGCTTCCCAGAAGTAGGAGTCGACGGTGCGGTTGCTGGCATAGAAGAGGCGAGCCAGCTCGCGGAAGTGCTCGTACTGCTGCCGGTACTGCTCGGAGTAGACGGCGGCGGCGGCGCGACCGAGTTCCGGGTCCTTGAGGGCGGACGTCACGTAGGCGGCGGCGAGCACGCCGGAAGAGAGCGCAAGGTGGACGCCCGACGAGAAGAGCGGGTCGACGAAGCAGGCGGCGTCGCCGGCGAGGACGAAGCTCTCGCCAGCGAGCTCACGAGAGGAATAGGACCAGTCGCGGACGACGGTGGGGGCGCCCGTGAGGGTTGCTCCCTGGAGCAGGGCGGAGATGTGGGATCCGCTGGCGATGCGCTCGCGGAAGTAAGCCTCGGGACCGATTGCGGCGATGCCCTCACCCCCGGTGGCGCTGTCGACGACGACGCCCGTGCTGACGAGGCCTGTGTGGAGGGGTATGGCCCAGAGCCAGCCGTCCTCGATGGACTCGATGAGGATGTTGTTGGTGTCCGGCTCGGGGAGGCGGGAGCCGCCGGCATAGTAGCCGTAGACAGCGAGGTTGCGGAAGAACGGGTCCGACTCGCGGAGGGAGCGGGCGCGGCCGATAAGGCCCGCCTGGCCGCTCGCGTCGACGACGAAGCGGGCGCGAGCGACGTGCGGACGTCCTTCCGAGTCCTCCACGGTGAGGGTGGCTCCGGAGGGGCCCGCTTCGGCCTCAAGTACGCGGTATCCCTCGCGCACGTCCACGCCGTGGGCGGCCGCGTTGCGGAGCAGGATCTCGTCGAACTGGGCGCGGACGACCTGGTAGGCATGGGGGTAGCGGGGGCTGGACTCGGCGAAGGACCAGCTCCAGGGGTCGGGGTCGCGGCCCCAGACCATGGTGGCGCCGTACTTGGGGAGGAAGCCGGCGGCCTCGACGGCGGGGAGGACGCCGAGCTCGGCGAGGACGGGCATGGAGGCGGGGAGGAGCGACTCGCCGACGTGCTCGCGGGGGAAGCGGTCGCGCTCGTAGAGCCGCACGCGCCAGCCCTTGCGAACGAGCATGGTGGCGGCGGCGGAGCCGGCCGGCCCGCCCCCCACCACGAGGACATCGGCATCGAATGCGGCGTCGCTGGGCATGTCCCGATCGTCGCACACCGCGGCGGCAGAGGCCCGCCGGTGAGCCCACGGACGCCGGTCTACCGCGGCCTTCGCTTTCCGCGCTCGACTTCCGTCTCCAGCGCGTCGAGCTTCGGTTCCCAGAACCGCCGGAACCGCACCAGCCACGCATCAACATCCCTCAGCGGTTCCGGATCGACGGCGTAGATGCGCCGCGCGCCGTCGACCCGCACGGTCGCGAAACCGCTGTCGCGCAGGACCTTGAGGTGCTGGGAGACGGCGGCCTGGGTGATGCCGAACTCGCGCCTGATGACGTCGGCGACGGCGCCGGCGGGGTGTTCCTCACCGGCGAGCAGTTCGAGGATTCGTCGCCGGACGGGGTCGCGGAGGACGTCGAAGGCGTGCATCAGGCGGGCACTTCCGGCTCACCTGTGTAGAACGCGGTCGTCCGCCGGGCTGCGGCACGGGCGGCAGCGGGGTCGCCGCCGGAGGCGACGGCGGCCTCGCCCCACGCCTCGCTGCTGCCGGCATAGAACGCCTTCCCGTCTTCGGATGCGGTGAAGGCGGCTTCATCCGGCGCGGGCTCGTCCGGCCTCTCGATGTGGAGCGCGAGTCCCAGGAGGCCTCCCTCCCAGCCGACGCCCGTGGCGCCCGGGCCGTAGGTCTCCCACTGATCGGACATGTGCATCGTGTGCGTCAGCGTGAGGCGCGCACGACCGGGCCCGTCCTCCGAGAGGCGCACCTCGACCCAGCTCACGTCTCCGCCGAACTCCCAGGTGAGGGCGAGGAGCGACGGGCGCTCACATTCGGTGATTACCCCGCCCGCGTTGCCCTCGAACTGGTAGCGTCCGCCGAGGGCGAGCTCCCCGCTGATCGGGAGGAACCAGCGCGGGATACGCTCGCCGTTCGTCACGGCGTCCCACAGGTCGTCGACGGTCGTCGCGAAGGTGCGGGCGATGGTGACCGCGCGAGCGGGCTGCCCCTCGACCTCCAGCTCCGACACGGAGCGCTCGACGGCGCCGAGATAGCCTACGATGTCGATTCCCATGGCCTCCCCCTCTTCAAGGAGTCTCTAATATAAGTTAGTCCTTAAATCATGTGCAACACAGACAAAGAAAGGCGCCGCACAATGTGCGGCGCCTTCGGGCTGTGCCGGGTTGGCCGGGCTACTGGCCGCCGGCGGGGATTGCCTCGCCTTCCTCGATAGGCTCGTTCGTCTTGGTGTCCATCTCGAAGGGACCCTTGAGGTCGAACTCCTTGGCCATCTCGCGGGTGGCGGGAATGATCTCCTCGCCCATGAGGCGGAGGCTGCGCATGGCATCGTCGTGATCCATGGCGCCGTCGCCGTCCCAGAAGAAGATGCTGCCGGGGCGCAGGTACTCGAGCACATGACGGATCTTGGGGATAACCGTCTTGGGCGTGCCCGTGATGATGGACATGCGCTCTTTCTGCGACTCGTAGCTTGAGTAGTCCTCGGGAACCTGACTGCCGTCCTTGCCGGTGGCTTCCTGGTGCGCGACCTGGCGCCCGCGGGCGGCGGATTGCGTGAAGCTGGTCACCGTGGGGAGCAGGTTCGTGCGGGAGGTCATGCCGGGGAGGTTCTGCAGGTACGGCCGAACGATTCCCTGGTTGCCCTCGAGGAAGGGGTTGCTGGGCCCCTCGACGTACTTACGGGCGGCCTCGTCGGCGAGCTCCTCGGTCTCATCGACGTGGACCTTGAAGAGGTAGCTGCGGTGCTGGGTGCCGGCCTCATAGCCGTTCTCCTTGGCGACGTCGGTGTAGTAGTCGTAGGAGTTCTTCGTGGGCTCCAGCTCGGTTGCGAGCATGACGTAGGGGTAGCGGTGCTCGGCGGCCCACTTGACGGTATTGCGGCTCATGACGCCTGGAATCCAGATCTGGGGATGGGGCTGCTGGTAGGTCTTCGCCCAGGGATTCACGTAGCGGTAGTTATAGTGCTCGCCTTCCCAGCGGAAGGGACCAGGCTTGGTCCAGGCGGCGAGGACGAGGTCGTGGGCCTCCTGGAAGCGCTCCCAGTTGAAGGGCGCCTGAGCGTTGTGGGCGACGCTCTCGCGGCCGGTGCCACGAACCCAGCCAGTGACGAGGCGGCCACGGGAGATCATGTCGATCTCGGCGAGCTCTTCGGCGAGCCACAGCGGGTCTTCCCAGATGGGGAGGACGTTGCCGAGGATGACGATCTTCACGCGCTGTGTGATGCGCGAGAGGATGGCAGCTTCGACGTTGACCACGCCGCCCATACAGAACGGGGTGCTGTGGTGCTCGTTGAGCATGACACCATCGAACCCCATCTCCTCGGCGTAGACCTTCTCGTCGAGGTAGCGGTTGTACAGGTCCGAGCCGAGGCGCGGGTTGTACTCGCGGTTGCTGATGCCGAGGTCGGCGATATCGCGACCGGTGGAGCCGAAGTAGCCGGACTCCTGGTCCTGGTAGGGCCTCTCGGTGAAGTAGCCGATGAACATGCACTGCCTCCGCACCCGCACGCTCAAGGCGCGGGGGCACTTGGTGGGCGCATCATACCGCCTTCGACAAGGCGGTGAGGGCGCCTGTAGCGGAACTTTGGCGTTTGGTGCGGCTAGGCCCCGGCGTGCGAGGCAACGAGGGCGGCAAGCGCCTCGGGTTCCTCGTAATCGACCAGGTGGCCGGCGCCCTCGACGACCTCAAGGGTGGCGTTGGGGAGGGCGGCGGCGTACTGGCGCGCGCAGCTGAGGGGAACCACCTTCTCCTCGCTACCAGCCACGACCAGCGTGGGCGTCTGCACCTCGCCGAGCACTGGGGCCAGGCGACGGTTGAACATGTACGGCTTCCAGCTGAGGCGGGCGGTCATCTCGCGGCTGAAGTCCCAGAGCTCGCGGACCTCCGGGGCGACCTCTTCGCCAAAGATCTCCTGGAAGTGCGCTTCGTCGCGGAAGCCGGCGGTCATGTACTCGCCGTAGCTGACGAGCATCTGGTCGAGGATCTCACCCTCGTCGGGCTGCAGGCCGGCAGCGCCGACAAGTACCAGGGAGCCGATGCGGTCCTGGTTGATGGCGGCGAGTTCGGCGGCGATGAAACCACCAAAGCCCATGCCGACGAGCGTGGGGCTCTCGGGGGCGACACGCGTCAGGAAGTGGCTCATGAGGATGGCGATGTCACGGGCGTCGCGCGCCCACGCGGGCCGTTCGGACTGGCCGTAGCCGGGGAGGTCGGGAACGGTGACGGTGAAGTTCTGGGCGAGCGCCTCGTAGAAGGGGACCCAGCCGATGTTGCCCGTGGAGTGGTGCAGGACGACCGCGGCGGGACCGCTCCCCCCCTGCAGGTAGCGAACGCTGAGGCCCGCAACCTCGGTGGTGGATTCGGTCCAGGTCTGCTCGGCTGTCGTCATGGTGGCTCCTCGGGCGCTGGGTGCGTAGCGCCGCATAATACGCGAGCCCACCATTGAAAGGCTGCGGCCATCGCTGGCCCGGTCCGGACCGCATCTGTACGCTCTCCCGCATGTCTGAACCGTACCTGGTGGTCCATGTCGACAAGCGCCCAAACGTCTCGTTCGAGATCGAACAGAGCATCATCGAAGGCGGTGGCGGGAGGTTCGTCGCGACCAGCTCGTCGAGCGAGGCTGAGCTGATCGCCAACGTGAAGGACGCGGACGCGATCCTGGTGTCGTCGGCGCAGATTACGCGGCGGGTGGTGGAGTCGATGCCGAAGTGCAAGCTCATCATCCGCTACGGGGTGGGGCTGGACACGCTCGATATTCCGGCGGCGACAGATCACGGGATCGTGGTGGCGCACTTCCCAGACTTCTGCCAGCCGGAGGTGGCGAACCAGGCGATGTTGCTGCTGCTGGCCTGTGCGAAGAAGCTGCCGCTACTGGACGCAGCCGTGCGCGAGGGCACGTGGCGACCCGGTCCGCTGGGGCCGATGGGGCCCATCGGCGGAGAGACCCTGGGGCTGGTCGCGCTGGGGAACATCGCACGGGCGGTGGTGCCGCGGGCGCAGGCGTTCGGGCTCAACGTAATCGCGTACGACCCCTACCTTGGCGAAGGCGTGTTCCGTGCCTACGGCGTGGAGCGGGTGGAGTCACTGCACGACCTCCTGGGGCGCTCGGACTACGTCTCCGTGCACACGCCCCTGAATCCGGAGACGCGGCACCTGATCGGCGAGGCGGAGCTGGCGGCGATGAAGCCGACCGCCTACCTGATCAACACGGCGCGGGGGCCGGTGGTGGACCAGGAAGCGCTGATCGCGGCGCTCGACGGGGGCGAGCTCGCGGGGGCGGGACTGGACGTGTTCGAACGCGAACCGCTGGAGGCGGAGTCGCCGCTGGCGCGGATGGAGAACGTGGTGCTGATGCCGCACTCGGCCTCGTACTCGGACCAGTCGTTCGAGAGCATGCGCCGCCGGGTGGGGGAGACGGTGGTCGGGTTGATGGAGGGGCGCTGGCCGCAGTTCGTGGCGAATCCGCGGGTTCAGCCGCGCGCTTCACTGCCCGCGAGGGACTAACGCGCGGCGTAGAGTAGGCGCACTTTCCGCGAGGAGGGGCGCCATGAAAGCCGCTGTATTCCACGGACCGCACCAGCCACTCACGATCGAGGAAGTCGCGATCGACGATCCGGGACCGCGCGAGGTCGTCGTGAAGACGGCCGCGAGCGGTGTCTGCCACAGCGACCTGCACTTCGTGGACGGGTTCTACCCCTTCGATGCGCCGGCGATCCTTGGGCACGAGGCAGCGGGCATCGTCGAGTCGGTGGGCGAGCAGGTGACGTACGTGCAGCCGGGTGACCACGTGATCTGCTGCCTCTCGGTGTTCTGCGGGATGTGCGAGCGCTGCATGACCGGTCAGCCCTACGCCTGCGACCGGGAGGCGGTGACGCGGGGCGCGGACGAGCCGCCGAAGTACACGTGGAACGGTCAGCCGGTAGCGCAGTTCGCCAACCTGTCGAGCTATGCGGAGAAGATGCTGGTCCACGAGAACGCCTTGGTCGCCATCCGCACCGACATGCCGCTGGACGCGGCGGCGCTCATCGGCTGCGGGGTGACGACGGGGTTCGGGGCGGCGGTGAACACGGCGAAGGTGGCGCCTGGCTCCACGGTGGCGGTGTTCGGCGTGGGCGGCGTGGGGCTGGCGGCGGTGCAGGGGTCGCTGGTGGCGGGGGCGCGCATGATCATCGCCGTCGACATGGTCGAGTCGAAGCTGGCGAAGGCGCGGGAGCTAGGGGCGACGCACGTCGTGGACGCCTCCTCAGGGGACCCGGTGGAACGAATCCACGAGTTGACCGGGGGCGGTGTCGACTACGCGTTCGAGGCGATCGGGCTGAAGTCGGCGGCGGAGCAGGCGTACGAGGCGCTGCGTCGCGGCGGGACGGCGACGGTCATCGGGATGATCCCGGTGGGACAGAAGGTCGAGATCGACGGGCGCTCGCTGCTGAGCGAGAAGAAGCTGCAGGGCAGCTCGATGGGCTCGAACCGCTTCCGGGTGGACATGCCCCGCTACATCGACTTCTACATGCAGGGCCGGCTGAAGCTGGACGAGATGATCACGCGCCGCATGCAGCTGGAGGACGTGAACGAGGCCTTCCGCGCGATGAAGGCGGGCGAGGTCGCCCGCTCGGTGCTGATGTTCGACTGAGCCTTAGGCCTCCTCGCGGGGCCGGGTGAAGCCACCACGGAAGCGTTCGAGTAGGCCCTCGCGGGTGAACTCCGGCGACTTCGCGTAGTCGATGATGACGCGCTCGCGGTCCTCGACCATCTGTGCGGCAGCAGGGACGTCGGCCGCGATGTCGTGGGGGATGGAGATGCAGCCGTGCAGGTCGGCGTGCAGGAGGTCACCGGGATTGACGGTGATGCCGCCGACCGTGACAGGGCCGCCAACCTCGATCTGGTGGACGTAGGCGTGGGAGACGAGCACTTCCTTCGCGAGGAACTGGAAGCCGAGCTCGCGGACCTCCTCCATGTCGCGCACACCGCCGTTCGTGACAACGCCGAGGCAGCCGAAGGCGCGGTGAATGTTGCCGTTGACCTCGCCCCAGAAGGAGCCGAGGGGAGGATCATCCATATCTTCGATGACGACGATGCGGGGGGCGGGGATGGACTCGATGTGGTCGTACCAGGCGCCCCGCTCGACGTTGGCTTCGGGATCCTGGTCGACGGGCACGCTGGCGCGAATCTTGCAGGTGACGGCGTAGCCGACAATGGGGTCCATCTCGGGGAAGTGACAGCGGATGTCGGGGGTCATGGCGCCGTAGTTGCGTGCGCGCACTCCGAACGTCTCGATGGCGTTGGAGATGGCGGGGGAGGGCCAGACGCGCAGGGCGGCGAGTTGCTCTTCGGTGAGGGGTTGCATGGGCACGGCTCCGGTTGAGGGTGGGGCGATCCTAGGGGTGGGCGGGCGGCGGCGCCACGTGGGTCCGGTCAGGGGGAGGAGCCAAGTTCCTTCATGAACCAGGGGTCGCCGCGTTCGAGGGGCATGACCGTGGCGTCGAAGAGCGCCTGCAGGGCGGGGGCAAGGGGCTCCGGGACTACGACCTCGAGGGTGCGGACGCCCAGAACCGAGGCGTCGCGGGCCGCGACGCCGATCAGGTCAGCGACGTAGGCGGCATCGCCGGCCAGGGATGGGTCGACGTAGAGGTCGGCCCACGCCACCTCGGGGTCGCGCCACCGCCAGTTGGTGACGAGCACGTTGCCGGCCGGTCGCCCGGGAAGCGTGATACTCCGGCCCGAGAACGCGACATCGGTCGGGAAGTCGGACGCCTCGGGGGTCAGGACGGGGCGCCAGAGGTAGCGCCAGCGGTAGGCGGCGGACTCGCGGTGGTCGAGCGATAGCAACTGCGAGGCTTCGCGGTCGTAGTCGCTATCGAGAGGCGCCGCTTCGAAGGCGGAGGGCTCGATGCGATGGAGGTTCCTGACGGTCAGCCAGGCGTTCCGCCAGCGCTCGGTGTAACCGCGAGCGGCAAGGACGTCCCAGCTGCCGCCGGAACCGACGGGACGGCACCAGAAGCGGTCGAAGCCGCGCTCGCGGGCGCGGGCCTCGCACTGGTCGAGCACCCAGTGCTCGACCTCGGGCACGTCGAGGTCGTCGGCGAGCTCCAGGATTTCGAGGTGGGCGTAGCGGCCGAACGGTTCGGGTTCGGTCGCGTAGAGCACCTCGACGCTGCCGGCGACTGTCTCACCGTTGCGTTCGAGCACCCAGCAGTCCCAGCCGAGGTCGCGGTAGGCCTGGATGTGGCGCACGCAGAAGTGCTCGTGCATCCAGGGGCCGCCCGTGCGGAACCACTCGACGGGGGAGGGGTCGCCGGGGGGCGCTTCGCCGGCCACTTCGCGGTGGAGGGCGGTAAGGGCGGGGGCGTCGGCGGGGGTGGCGGGGCGGAGGGTGAGGCGGTCGCCGCGCCAGTCGAGGTCGGCAATCGCGGGAGGGGCCATGCCTCTTACACGATGCCCCTGAGGTTTCCGCCGGTCCGGGGTTCGTAGGCGTTCTGGAGGGCGGCACGGTCGAAGCCGTGGGGGTCCTTGCCGATGGCGAAGTCGTAGAGAGCGGCCTTGAAGATGCCTTCGAGGGCAGTGACGGCCGCCCAGGCCAGGCCGACCAGGGGGATACCGATCGCGATTCCCAGCAGGGGGTGGACCAGCGCCAGCAGCAGCCCGGGAATGGCGGCGACGATGATGGCGCCGAGGGTGACGAGGCCGAAGCCGAAGCTGGCGGCTATCTGACGGCCCCATGTGTCGCGAAGCAGGGACGACGAGCGCCGGATGGCCTCGACGGGGCCGATCCCCTCGGCGACGAGCAGCGGAATGACGAAGAAGGTGGCGAGGCTCCAGGCGATGCCTCCCAGCCAGGAGGCAACCTGCCCGGCGATGCCACCGCGCTCGCGGAGGGCCTGCAGGATGAGGGTGACGATGGTGGTGATGAGCGCCCAGGCCAGGATCTGGGGGATGTGCGCGGAGGCGGCTTTCAGGCCAGAGGCGACGTTGGGGTCGCCGCCGCGGAGGCGCTCAAGCGCGGCCGCGACCAGCGCGGAGTTGAAGAAGATGATGACGAACGAGGAGCCGAAGGCGAGGAGGAGCACCAGGGCCAGATCGCCCGCCGATCCCTCGCCACCTTCTTCGGCAAGACCGAAGGCGCCCCCGAGGAGGCCCCCGGCGAAGATGGCCGCCGCCAGCACCACGAGGGCTGCTACCGACATGATGGGAAAGAAGACGAGCTCGCGGTCGAGCATGAGGACGCGCCAGCTCATCTTCATCAACTCAAAGGTGTGTCCGATCGTGTGGAACATGGGGTGGCTCTCCTCCGGATGTGAAGCGTACAGGACGCCGGTGAGCGGTCGGCGTCAGCCGACGTGCTGGCGCAACTCGAAGCCGTTGCCGTCGGGATCAGCGACTTCGGCGACACGAACGGGAATGCCACCGGTGGCCTCGTGAAGCGCTCGCAACGTGCCCCCGGCGCCCTGCAACTCCTCGACCGCTGTGTCGAGGTCGTCGACCTCCAGGTTGAGTCCGGCATGGGGCAACGGGCCCTCGGCGGAGTCGCCGGCGGGGAGGATGTGGAGGGCGAGGATGAGGCCGTCGCAGTCGAAGGTGTTCCATCCGGGGGAGCCTGAGCCCGGGGTGGGAGCTTCCGGCAGGCCCAGTGCATCTCGGTAGAAGGCACAGGCGCGGTCCATGTCGCGCACGTAGTGGATGACCATGGGGTTGCGAACCTGCACGGGCGATCGAACGGCTAGTCGCGCTGGATCCAGGTGCGCCGGACGAACAGGGATTCGCTGACGACCGTGCTCTCGCGCTCACGGCGGGCGAGGGCGCGGTTGGAGGCCTTGTTGGCGGCGCGCTGGGCGAGGAGCTTGCCCACGAGGTTGGCCGTTATCTTGAGCGCGGTGCCGACCACGATGGCGGTGGCAGCGCGACGGACGGGCGTGGGGAGGGCGGGCCGGCGAACCTCGAGCGCGGCGGCGGGGCGGGCGACGGGCATGCGGCTGTCGCGGAGGAACATCCCGCAGTTGCGGCAGTAGTTATCCGTGACGTCGTGGGCTTCAGCGCAGTCGGGGCAGAAAAGGCTGAGGGGCGCCGGGTCGGACATGGGCGGGATTATACGTCGCGAGAGAGGGCGGATTCGACCTCTGTGGTGAGGTCGAGGGGGCGGGAAGCGGGTACGGTCAGGCGCCCCCCCTGGAGGGCGCGCAGGGTCTCGGTCAGGAAGGGTCGCTCGCGGTCGACACCGCGGGCGCGGATCTCGTCGTAGAGGGGCAGTGCCTCGATGTCGGCGCGGGTGGCATCGGGGGGGACGTGAGCGGAGGGGTCGGCGGGGATGGGGTAGCGGCAGTAGCTGAGCACGGGGCCACGGTCGAGGTCGCCGGTAACGAGGTGGTACATGCAGCCGGACTCGCGGGCGCCGGAGGCGATGAGCCGGGCGATGACCTGCTGGTAGGTCCCGGTGGGGCCGTCGGGGAGGGCGGGGTGGTCGTTGATGATGGAGAAGCGGTCGTGGAGAGCCTCTGTGGCGATGAGCATGTAGCCGAACATGACGGCGAGGTCGAATGAGTGACGGCCGAGGCGCTCGGCTACGGCCTCGTCGAAGGCGCGGCGCCAGGGGGGCAGGGGCTCGCCGGGGCGGGAACGCGGGCCACCCTGCGCCTTGCGGAAGCGCACGGAGGAGAGGGTCTCGACAGGGATACGTCGGCCTTCGAGGAGATCGAGGAGGCGGTCGGTGGCCTCGAACTCGCCCCACTCGCGGTTGACGAAGGCGACGGCGAGCTCGACGGGGAGGCCGGCGTCGATGGCCTCGCAAAGCGCTTCGAGGGCGCCGTAGGAGCCGGGCCCGCGCCCGGTGGTGAGCCAGGCGACACGGAGGGGCTCAGCCGGCGTCATCGGAGGCTGCGGCCTCGTCGTAGGGCTCGGGCTCCTCGCGGAAGGAGGCGCCTTCCTGGAGGTTGTCCTGGAGGCGCTGGACGCGGAGCTCAGCATCGCCGAGGAGCTTGCGCAGCTGCTCGACAAGCGCCGCGCCTTCCTCGTACGTGGCGATTGACTCCTCGAGGGGGATGTTGCCGGCCTCGAGCTTGCGGGCGCGCTCCTCGAGCTGGGCGACGAGCTCTTCGAAATTCGGTTCAGCCATCAGTTGACCTCCGCCCAGAAAGCGCCGTCCCCGACGGAGACGGCGACGCGATTGCCGGCCTTGACGTCGCGGACGCGGCGGACGACGCGACGACGACGCCCGAGGCGCTCGACGATGGCGTAGCCGCGGGCGAGGGTTGTGGCGGGATTGAGGGCGGTGATCTGGGCGCCGACGCGGTCGAGGTTTGCGCGTTCGGCGGCGAGGCGGCCCTCCAGGATGTCCCCCATGCGCACACCGAGGGACTCAACCTGCTCTGCGGCGCGGGCGGGGCTGGGGGCGGCGTGGCGCAGGCTGGCGGCCAGGTTCTGGAGGCGGGCGGCGCCGGCCTCGATGCGGCCACGGGCGGCCATGGCCATGCCCCGCTCGATGGAGGCGAGGCGGGCCGCGACCTCGGCGGCGTCGGGGGTGGCGCGCTCGGCGGCGGCGCTGGGGGTGGGGGCGCGGAGGTCGGCGGCGAGGTCGGCGAGGGAGGTATCGGTCTCGTGGCCGATACCGGTCACGACGGGCACGGGAAAGCCGAAGACGGCGCGCACGACGCCCTCGTCGTTGAAGGCGGAGAGGTCGTCGGCGGCGCCACCGCCCCGCACAACGAGGGCGAGATCGAGCGCTTCGTCGGAGGCGAGGGCGCGGAGGGCAGCGACGATGCTGGCGGGTGCCTGGTCGCCCTGCACGAGGGCGGGGGAGACGACCAGCTCGGCGAGGGGCCAGCGGCGAGCGAGGACATCGCGCACATCCTGGATGGCGGCGCCGGAGGGGGAGGTGACGAGGCCGATACGGCGGGGGTAGGCGGGGAGGGGACGCTTGCGGGAGGGCTCGAAGATGCCCTCCTCCTCCAGCTGCTCGCGCAGCCGCGCGAGGCGGGCGGCCTCGATGCCGACGCCCTCGGGGCGGAAGAAGTCGCAGACGAACTGGAGCTCGCCGCGCTGGGGGTAGATGGTCACGCGGCCGTGGGCGAGGACACGCTCGCCGGCGGGAACGTCGGCGCCGGGCATGTCGTCGCGGAAGAGGACGGCGCGGAGGGCGCCATCGCCGTCGCGCAGGGAGAAGTAGCGGTGGCCGAGGCGGGAGCGAGTGGCGTCTGCGACTTCGCCCACGACCCAGAGGTCGGAGAGCAACTCGCTGCCCTCAAGCATGTCCTTGAGGAGGTAGACGAGCTGGGAGACGCGGATTGGGTCCACTAGTTGGCTCGCTCGATGTACTCGCCTGTCTCGGTGTTGACGCGGATGACCTCGCCCTCGCTGATGAAGAGGGGCACCTGCACGATGAGGCCCGTCTCCAGGGTGGCGGGCTTGGAGCCGCCCTGGGCGGTATCGCCGCGCACGCCCGGGTCGGTGGTGGCGACGGTGAGAGCGACCGAACCGGGAAGCTCGACGGAGATGACCTCCTCGCCGTACATGGCCACTTCGCAGATGTCGTTCTCCTTGAGGTACTTCCTCGCGTCGCCCACCTTGGCGGCATCGACCGGGATCTGGTCGTAGGTCTCGGTGTTCATGAAGTAGTAGAAGTCCTCGTCGGAGTAGAGGTACTGCATGTCGCGCCGGTCGACGCGGGCGCGGTCGAAGCGGGTGCCGGCCTGGACGGTGTGCTCGATGATGGCGCCGCTGCGCACATCGCGCAGCTTCATACGGACCTGGGCGGAGCCGCGGGCCGTCTTGTTGTGCTCGTAGCTGAGGACGGCGTAGAGCTTGTCGTTCATTTCGATGGTGACGCCGCGTCGAAATTCGGCGGTGGAGATCTGGCTCAAGGCTGGGCTCCTGCTGGAAGTGTTGAGTCGAGGTGGCTGAGCTGGCGGGCGCGGCCGTCTTCGAGGGTCACGATATCCTCGATGCGGACACCGCCCCAGCCGGGAAGGTAGATGCCGGGCTCGATAGTGAAGACCATGCCGTCTTCGAGCACGTCTTCGGAGGTGGGGCCGAGGTAGGGCGGGTAGTCGTGCACGTCGAGACCAACGCCGTGGCCGAGGCCGTGGGTGAAGGCATCGCCGTAGCCGTGCTCCTCGATGACAGACGCGGCGAGCGCATGGGCATCGGCGCCGGTCATGCCCGCTTCGATGCGCTCGATGGCGGCCTGCTGGGCTTCGCGAACCACCTCGTACACGCCACGGAAGCGCTCGGGTTCGGGGCCGAGGAAGAAGGTGCGGGTGAGGTCGCTGCAGTAGCCGGAGAGCTCGGCGCCCCAATCGACGATGATTGGCTCGCCGGCGCCGAAGGGACGGTCGGAGAGGTCGGCGTGGGGCATGGCCCCGCGCTCGCCGCCGGCGACGATGGGCTCGAAGGAGAGGCCGCGGGCGCCGTGCTCCTTGACGGCGGCGTCGAGGGAGGCGGCGAAACGGCGCTCGGTGACCCCGGGCTCGACGGTGGCGGTCACGTCGAGGAAGGCGCGCTCGGCGATGGCGATGGCCTCCTCGAGGAGCGCGAGCTCCTCGGCGTCCTTGCGGGCGCGCAGGCGCTCGACGATGGGTGCGGCGGGGACGAGGTCGGGCCGGTCGGCATCGGGCATTCGCTCGACGGCCTCGCGAAGTGTCAGGAAGTCGCCGTAGCTGAGGTCGGAGCGGGAGAGGCCGACCCGCTTGCCGGAGAGGCCGGCGGCGGCGACAAACTCGGGGAGCCAGGCCGACTGGGGACCCTTCGTGTCGAAGATAGTGAAGCCGCGCGGCTCGGCCTCGCGACGGGCCTGGGCGGTGTAGCGCGCATCGACGGCGAGGAGCGCCCTGGTCGCGGAGATCGCGGCGTAGCCGGTCGAGCCTGAGAAGCCGGTCAGGTAGCGGCGGTTGGCGGAGTGGCGGTGGTTGACGTCGTCAACGGGGCTGGCGACGTAGAGACCATCGAGCCCGGCTTCGTCGAGGGCGGCGCGCACGCGCTCAAGTCGCTGGGAGGGGAGGGCGGGGGCGGTCACAGGGTCAGTGTAGCGCTCGCCGAAACTCGGGGTTAGTCGCGTGCGTCGAGATGGTCGAGGAGGAGATCGGCGGCGACGGTATACCCGGCGCGCCCGAGGCCCGCGACCTGCCCGATGCAGGCGGCGGCGATGACGGAGCGACGACGGAACTCCTCGCGAGCGTGGATGTTGGAGAGGTGCACCTCGACGGCGGGGAGGGCGATCGATTCGAGGGCGTCGTGGAGGGCGATGGAGGTGTGGGTGTAGGCGCCCGCGTTGAGGATGACGCCGGCGGCGCGGCGGCGGTGCTCGTGGAGGAAGTCGATGAGAGCGCCCTCGTGGTTGCTCTGGAAGCTGAGGACGGTGGCGCCGCGGGCGTTGGCGGCGGCGGCGACATCGGCCTCGATGTCGGGGAGGGTGTCGCGGCCGTAGATCTCGGGGCGGCGCTCGCCGAGCAGGTTGAGGTTGGGGCCGTTCACGAGGAGGAGGAGGGGGGCGTCTGCCGGGCTCATGGCGTGTGCCGCTTCGAACGGGCGCGTTCGAGCGCCTTCACGCCGACTTGCTGCCAGGCCTTCTCGGTGACCTCGGCCTGCCGGGCGCGGCTCACGTGGGTGTAGATCTGGGTGGTGTTGGCGGAGGTGTGGCCGAGCAGGTCCTGGACGATGCGGATGTCGGCGCCGCCGTCGAGGAGGTGGGTGGCGAAGGAGTGGCGGAGAAGGTGGGGGTGGACGTCCTCGGGGATGCCCGCGGCGAGGGCGTAGCGGCGCACGGCGTACTGGACGGAGCGGGCGCTGAGGCGCTTGCCGTTGCGGTTGAGGAAGAGGGCCTCTTCCGGGCCACCGGCGAGCTCGGGGCGGCCGACGGTGAGGTAGGCCTGGATGGCGCGGACGGCGGGCTCGCCGAAGAGGACGGCGCGCTCCTTGTCGCCCTTGCCGCGGACGATGGCCTGGCCGCCGACGAGGTCGAGGCTGGCGACATCGAGGCCGACAAGCTCGGAGATGCGCAGGCCACCACCGTAGAGGAGCTCGAGGATGGCGCGGTCGCGCAGGCCCCCGGGGGTGTCCGTATCGGGCGCTTCGATGAGGGCCTGGAGGTGGGGCGGCTCGATCACCTTGGGGAGGCGCTTGGGCTTCTTGGGGAGGGCAACGCCGTAGAGGAGGTCGCGGTCGGTGGCGCCTTCGCGCTGGAGGTAGCGGTAGAACCCGTGGATGGTGGTCGTGCGGCGGGTGACGGAGGCGGCGGCGATTCCCGCCTCGCGCAGGGCGCCGAGGTAGGTGCGGAAGGTGGCGCGGGTGATGGCGAGGGGCTCGATGCCGGTCTCCTCGCAGAAGCGGAGGAAGTGGCCGATATCGCTGCGGTAGTTGCGGATGGTGTAGGGCGAGCGCCCACCCAGACTCTGCAGTTCGCGCAGGTAGGCATCGAGGAAGGCCTCGGCGGTCTTGTGGGCGGGCGGGGAGGCCATATCGACAGAATACGACAGGAGACGTAAAGAGCGACGCCGTCGGAGGGGAGCTAGCTGGCACGGCGGCGGCGGGTGGTGGAGCCGCGGCGGGTCGTGCGCTTGCCCTTGCTTGCCCGGGCCTTCGCCTTCTCGGCGGCGGCCTCGCGCTCCTCGGCGGTACGCACAGGGGAGAGCTTGCCGGGCTCGATGCTGCCGGTGGTGTAGGTGCAGTCGGGGTAGTTCCAGCAGCCGTAGAAGGTGCGACGGCGGGCGCGCTTGGCGACAAGCTGGCCGGTCTCGGGCTCCTCGGGACAGGGGATATCGACGGGCTTGCTGGAGCGGAAGTCGCAGTCCTTCGATTCGCGGCGCACGCAGTCGATGTACTCGCCGTAGGGGCCGTGCTTCAGCTCGGTGCCGGCGCCGCAGCGGGGGCACTTCCAGTCGGTTGGCTGGGGCTCCGGCAACGGCTGGGGGTCGCCCTCCTCGGTGAGGGGCATGGCGTTCTTGCACTCGGGGAAGCCGGAGCAGCCGAGGAACTTCCCGTTACGGCTCCAGCGCACGACCATCTTCCGCTCGTTGCACTTGGAGCAGACGATGTCGGTCTCCTCGACCTGCTTGCGGGCGTCCTTCTTGGCGGTCTCGAGGGCGGTGTTGAAGGGCTCCCAGAAACCGCGGACGACATCGGCGTAGTCGCGTTCGCCGGAGGCGATCTCGTCAAGCTCGCCCTCGAGCTCGCTGGTGAAGGGCACGGCAACGTAGCGGTCCATGTGCTGGACGAGGAGGTCGTTGACGGCGAAGCCAAGCTCCTGGGGAACGAGCGCGCGCCCCTCGCGAACGACGTAGGCGCGGTTGAGCACGGTCTGGACGATGGAGGCGTAGGTGCTGGGGCGACCGATGCCCTCTTCCTCCAGGGCCTTCACGAGGGAGGCCTCGGTGAAGCGAGGAGGGGGTTCGGTGAAGTGCTGCTCGCCATCGACGGAGCGCCGGTCGAGGGCGTCGCCCTCGGCCAACTCGGGGAGGGCGTCGACGGTTTCGGGCCCGTCGCGGTCAGCGTTGGAGGTGGCGGCTTGCTCCTCGGTGGCGTCAATGCCAAGGGCGGCGAGGTGGCCGGCGAAGATGAGTCGCTGGGCGTTGGAGCGGAACGAGCCGCGCAGTTCCCCGGACTCGCGGGCGTCGATATCGACGGCGACGGTGGCGTAGCGGGCATCGGCGAGCTGGCTGGCCATGAAGCGCTGCCAGATGAGGGTGTAGGCGCGGAGCTGATCGCGGTTGAGCACGTCGCGGAGGGAGTCGGGGGTGCGGAAGGCGGAGGTGGGGCGGATGGCCTCGTGGGCCTCCTGGGCGCCTCGTGCGCGGGAGCGGTAGACCCGCTCCTTCTCGGGAACGTGGTCCTCGCCCCAGCGGCCGGTGGCGAAGCGGCGGGCCTCGCGGCGAGCGACGGGGGAGATGCTGAGGGAGTCGGTGCGCATGTAGGTAATGAGGCCGACGGCGCCCTCACCGGGGATGGTGACGCCTTCGTAGAGCTGCTGGGCAAGGGCCATGGAGCGCTGGGCGCCGAGGCCGAGGCGGTTGTTCGCGGCCTGCTGGTAGCTGCTGGTGGTGAAGGGCGGGGCGGGACGGCGCTTGCGCTCGCCCTTCTTGACCGACTTCACGGAGAAGTCGGAGCGGCGCAGGGAGTCGAGCAAAGCGTTTGCGGTCGCTTCGTCCGGGAGGTCGCGCTTCTCGTCGAGCTTGCGGACGCCAGGGAGGCCGGTGAGCTTCGCGCCGAACTCCTCGCCGTCCTTCGCGACACGCGCATGGACGGTCCAGTACTCCTGTGGCGTGAAGGCCTCGATCGCCCGCTCTCGCTCGACGATGACACGAAGGGCGACGCTCTGGACGCGGCCGGCACTGGCGCTGCGGGCGACCTTGCCCTGCACGAACCAGCTGAGGGGGTAGCCGATGAGGCGGTCGAGGACGCGGCGGGTCTCCTGGGCCTCGATCAGCTCGCGGTTGAGCTCGCCCGGGTGCTGGAAGGCAGCCTCGATGGCGGGCTTCGTGATTTCGTGGAAGACGACGCGCTGGGTCTTGTCGGCGGGGATGCCCGCGGCCTCGAGGATGTGCCAGGAGATGGCCTCGCCTTCGCGGTCGGGGTCGGTGGAGAGGAAGACGCGCTCGGCCTTGCCGGCGGCGGACTTGATCTCCTTGACGACGTCCTTCTTGTCCTTGAGGACCTCATAGGTGGGCTGGAAGGAGCCGCCCTTCACATCGACGCCGTAGCCGTAGCTGGGCAGGTCGCGGACGTGGCCGACGGAGGCGATGACGCGGTACTCGTCGCCGAGTATGCCCTCGATAGTGCGGGCCTTGGCGGGGGACTCGACGATGACGAGGTCCTTGCCGCCGCCGGCGCGCGAGGTCCTGGCGCCGCCTTTTGTGGTGGCGCGCTTCGCGGCCTTCTTGCGACCAGTACCGGTGGCGGTGGCGGTTCTTTTCGGCATCGTTCCAGGTTCACCCTCGGCGCGGGAATGGCGCCGTCGGTTCCCGAGCGTAGAAGGGAGGACGCGAGTTTGTCGAGCCGGGGTCAGGTGCGGGAGCGCGATCGCCAGCGCTTGCGCTGCTCCGCGCGGACCGTTTCGTCGGCGGGCTGGTAGCGGTCGAGGAACTCCGCGGCGAAGGCGTCGAAGGCGCCTGCGAGCACTGCCTCGCGGAGGCGCTCGCAGAGGCGCTGGAGGTAGCGGAGGTTGTGGATGCTGGCGAGGCGATAGGCGAGCAATTCCTCGTTGCGGAAGAGGTGGTGGAGGTAGGCGGGAGAGTAGCCCGCACAGAGGACGCAGTCGCAGTCCGGGTCGAGGGGGGTGGTGCGCTCGCGATGGCGGGCGCCCTTGATGTGGACACGCCCATCGTCGGTGAAGAGCGAGCCGGTGCGGCCGAGGCGGGTGGGGAGAACGCAATCGAACATATCGACGCCGCGGGCGACGGCAAGAACGAGATCCTCGGGGCTGCCGACACCCATGAGGTAGCGGGGGCGGTCAGCGGGCAGCTCTGCGCAGGAGACCTCCGTGATGGCGTACTGCTCGGCCTTCGACTCGCCCACGGAGAGGCCGCCGATGGCGTAGCCGGGGGCCTCGCGGGCGGCGAGCTCGCGGGCGTGCCAGCGGCGCAGGTCCTCATCGACGCCTCCCTGGACGATGGCGAAGAGGGCGGAGGACGGTTCGAGGGCCTGGGAGCGATCGAACCAGCGGAGGGTGCGCTCGGCGGCCTCGCGCTGGTCGGGGGCGGGAGCGTCGCCGGGGAGGACATGGTCGAGGGGCATGGCAATGTCGACGCCGAGGGCGCTCTGGACCTCGACCGCGAGCTCGGGGGTGTAGTGGTGCTCAGAGCCGTCGAGGTGCGAGCGGAAGCGGACCCCTTCGTCGTCGACGCGCATCAGCTTCGCGAGGCTGAAGACCTGGTAACCGCCGCTGTCGGAGAGGATGGGTCCGTTCCAGCCCATGAACTGGTGCACGCCGCCGAGGGACTCGATGAGGCGGTGTCCGGGGCGCAGGTAGAGGTGGTAGGCGTTGACGAGGGTGATGCCGGCGCCGGTGGCGGCGACCTCGTCGGGGGTGAGGGCTTTAACGCTGGCGAGGGTGCCAACGGGCATGAAGGTGGGGGTGGGGACGGCGCCGCGATCGGTCGTGAGGGTGCCCGCGCGGGGGGCGGCAGGGCCGTCGCCGCCGCCATCGAGCCGGAAGGAAAACGCCATGCTCAGGCGAGGACGGCGTCGAGGGCGGTCTCGACGGCCTGGTCGGGTACGTCGCGGTGGACGGCGGCGTGGCCGATGGATTCGAGGAGCACCCAGGAGATGGCGCCGGCGCGGACCTTCTTGTCGCTGCGCATGGCGCTGACGACGGCCTCGCGGTCGACACCATGGGCGCGCTCGGGGAGGCCGCAGGCGCGCAGGAGCGCCTGCTGGCGCTCGAGGGCGGCGGCGGGGAGGAGGCCGGTCTCGCAGGCGATGCGCCCGGCGACGTGCATGCCGATGGCGACGGCCTCGCCGTGGAGATAGCCGCTGTAGGCGGCAGCGGCCTCGATGCCGTGGCCGATGGTGTGGCCGTAGTTGAGCAGCGTGCGAGCGCCTGCCTCGCGCTCGTCCTCGGAGACGACACCGGCCTTGATGGCGGTGCTGTGGGCGATCAAGTCCTCGGTGGCGAGGGCAGCGGGGTCGCCCGCGCGGGCTTCGAGGAGCCGGACGAGCTCCTCGTCGAGGATGAAGCCATGCTTGACCAGCTCCGCGAGGCCGTTCCGGAGGTGGCGGGGCGGCAGGGTGGCGAGGAGGGCGGGGTCGCTGAGGACGAGGCGCGGCTGGGCGAAGGCGCCCACGAGGTTCTTGCCAATGGCGTGGTCGACGCCGGTCTTGCCGCCGATGGCGGCATCGACCATGCCCAGGAGGCTGGTGGGCACGTGGACGAAGGGTATGCCGCGCAGGACGGTGGCGGCGGCATACCCGCCGAGGTCCGTAACGACGCCGCCACCGAGGCAGACGACGAAGTCGCTGCGTTCGACGCGCTCGCCGAGGAGCCAGTCGTAGACCGTGGCGACGGTGGCGAGGGTTTTCTGCTCCTCGCCCCCGGAGATGGTGATGGTGGCAGCCTGGAAGCCAGCCGCGCGGAGCGAATCGAGCGCGGCGGACGCGTACAGGGGGCCTGCGCCGTCGTCGGTAAGGACGAAGGCGCGACCGGAGAGTTCGACAGCAGCGCAGAGTTCGCCGAGGTCGGCCAGGGCGCCCTCACGCACAACGATGGGGTAGCTGCCGCCGGGAGTGCTGACGGTAGCGGCGACGCCGGGAATGGCGTCATCAGGGCCGGGGCTGTCGCCATCCCAGAGCCGCAGCACGGCGTCGCAGGCCTGCTCGGGGGTTAGGCCATCGACATCGACGGAGGCGTCGGCGCGGGAATAGTCGTCACGGCGGGAGTCGAGGAGGGCTTCGAGGCGGGCACGGGGGTCGCCGGCGAGGAGGGGGCGGGGTTCGTCGTCGGGCTGCCGGGCGAGGCGTTCGGCGGCGACGGCGGGGTCGACGGCGAGCCAGACGGTGAAGCCATCCGCGAGGATCTGGCGGCCGGCATCGTGGGTGGGGACGCCGCCGCCGGTGGCGATGACCACGCGGGCGGAGCGCGCCGCGCGAGCGAGGGCACGCGCCTCCAGCTCGCGAAAGGCGGCTTCACCCTGCTCGCTGAAGATGGCAGGGATCGACTGGCCCGCGGCCTGCTCGATCAGCGCATCGGTGTCGGCGAAGGACCAGCCGAGGCGATCGGCGAGAAGGCGTCCGACCGTTGACTTGCCGCTCCCGGAGAGGCCGACGAGGAAAATGTGGTCAGGCATGGCCGTCAGCCTGAGCTGGCGCGGGGGCCGAGGGTCTTGAGGTGGGTTTCGACGCTGGCGCGCACCTCGGGGAGGCTGTCGCCGCCGAACTTCTCGAGCCAGGCGTCGGCGAGGACGATGGCGACCATCGCCTCAGCGACGACGCCGGCGGCGGGCACCACGCAGACATCGCTGCGCTCGTAGTGGGCGAGCACCTCCTCACCGGTCTCCAGGTCGACGGAGGGGAGGGGGTGGGCGAGCGTGGGGATGGGCTTGACGGCGGCGCGCACGACGATGTCCTCGCCTGTACTGATGCCTCCTTCGATGCCGCCGTGGCGGTTGGTGCCGTGGCGCCAGGGGCGCTCCCCCCACTTGTCGGCAGGGAGGATAACGTCATGGGTCTGGGAACCACGCTGCTCAGTGGAGTCGAACCCGAGCCCGATGCCGACACCCTTGAAGGCGTTGATGCTGGCGATGGCCTGGGCGATGCGGCCATCGAGCTTGCGATCCCACTGCACGTAGGAGCCGAGCCCGAGGGGCACGCCGGAGACGCGCACCTCGACCTGGCCGCCAAGGGTGTCGCCGTCCGACTTGGCGGCGTCGATGGCGGCGACCATGGCCTCGCTCGCAGCGGGGTCGCCGCAGCGCACCGGATCGGCCTCGACAGCCTCCCAGTCCACGTTCTCACCAACACCCGAGCGAACACCGCCGATGGCGAGGGTGTGGCTGTGGAAGGAGACGCCGAATTCGTCGAGGAGGCGCTTGGCGACGCCGGCGACGGCGACGCGGGCGGCGGTCTCGCGGGCGCTGGCGCGCTCGAGGACGTTGCGGACGTCATCGAAGCCGTACTTGATGGCGCCGGGGAGGTCGGCGTGGCCGGGGCGAAGGCGGGTAACGCGCTCGATCTCGGCGTCGACGGGTTCGACGGCCATCTTCTCGGTCCAGTTCACCCAGTCGCGGTTCGTAATCCAGAGGGCGATGGGGGAACCGAGGGTGAGGCCGTGGCGAACGCCGGCGGTGATCTCGGCGCGGTCCTTCTCGATCTTCATGCGGCCGCCACGGCCGTAGCCACCCTGGCGACGAGTCATATCGCGGGCGATGTCGTCCTCGGTAATCGGGAGGCCCGCGGGCAGGCCTTCGATGAGGGCGGTGAGGCCCTTGCCGTGGCTCTCGCCGGAGGTGAGGAAGCGGAAGGCGCCCATCAGGAGGCCTCCCGATTCTGACCAGGGATAGGGGGGAGGCTGATAGGAGCGGCGAGGCCGCTGCCGGTGGGTTCCCAGGCAGTCTCGAAGCGTGCGAGCACCTCGGCGGGGGCGAGTTCGTCCCAGTCGATGCCGTCGGCGTCGGCGCGGTGGGCGGTGGTGGTCAGGATGGGTTTCTGCAAGGCGGCCCCGCCGTCCGCGGTGAAGGTGGAGTACACGTCCACGCGAACGCTCCCGAGGCTGAGATTGGGAACATCGTACAACATCATCTCCACCAGCCTTGCGGCGAGGGCGAGGGCTTCGTCGAGGGCGGACGAGACCTGCTCGCGCCGTCCTTCGACGGTGCGGAACTCGCCCTCGGCGGAGGATTGGACGACGGCCAGGCCGGCGGTGGCGGCGGCGAGCTCCGCGCGCTGGACGCCCGCCCAGAGGCTGGCAGGGACATCGCGGGGCGGGCGGGCCCCACGCCAGCCGGCCATCGCCTCGAGGATGAGCGCCTCGACGATCTCGTGGTCGCCGGAGGCGACACGCCTGCGCCACGCGCGCTGCTGGAACATCTCGGTCGAGATGATCCAGCCGACGAACAGGAAGAAGGCGAGCCCAAGGACCGTGCCGAGGATGATCATGGCTCGTTTCCAGAGAGGGCGACGCGGGCGGCCTCGCGCATGGCGTCGCGGGGAGCGGGGCGGCCGGTCCAGAGCTCGAAGGCGAGGGCGCCCTGGTGGATGAGCATGGGCAAACCGCCGAGGACGGGCCGGCCGGCACCGCGGGCGGCGCGGAGGAGGGGCGTCTCCTCGGGGGCGTAGACGATGTCGACGATGAGGGCGCCGGGGTCGGAAGAGGCGGGGTCGACGGGGAGGACGGTCTCGGCCCCGGAGCCGTGCATCCCGGCGGAGGTGCAGTTCACCACACAGTCGTAGGGGGCGGGAGGCGCGTCGAAGGGCACGGTATGAACGCTGGCGGCGTCCGCGAGGGTCTCCGCTCGCTCCGGCGTGCGGTTCGAGATAGCGATGGACTCCGCGCCAGCGTGGCGGAGGGCGAAGGCGATGCCGCGGGCGGCTCCCCCCGCGCCCACGAGCAGGAAGCGCTTCCCGGCGGCAGCGAAACCCGCCTCCTCCAGGGCGGCGACGAAGCCGCCGCCGTCGGTGTTGTGACCGGTGAGACGGCCACGGTCGTTGACGATGGTGTTGACGGCGCCGATCTCGGCGGCAAGGGGGGCCACCTCGTCGAGGAGAGGGAGGACCGCCTGCTTGTGGGGGATGGTGACGTTCGCGCCGAGGCAGTCAGGGTCGCGGAGCGCGGCGATGCGGGCGGGGAGGGCGTCGAGGGGGGTTTCCCAGCGCTCGTAGGTCGCGTCGACGCCGGCGGCGCGGAGGGCGGCGCCCTGGATGGCAGGCGAGAGGGAGTGGGCGACGGGAGAGCCGATGATGCCGAGGCGGGCACTCACCGGTCGACCTTCTGGCAGCGGTTGGGGTTGTCGTGCTCTTCGAAGGAGATGGCGAAGCAGTGCGAGCCATCGTCGCTGAAGATGTCGACGGAGTAGTAGTAGTAGTCGGTGTCCTCGGCGTAAACGACCGCTTCGATCGACGCGAGTCCAGGGCTGGCAATGGGGCCGGGGGGCAGGCCGGGGTAGCGGCGGGTGTTGTAGGGCGAATCGCAGTCGAGATCGGCGAAGGTGAGTTCGTCGCCTGGCTTCCACCAGCCGTAGGCCTCCACGCTGGCGGGGTCGGCGGCGATGCAGTACTGGGTGGTGGCGTCGGCGCCAAGGCGGTCGAAGGATTCGATGCGGTTGAAGAAGACCCCCGCCACGACGGCGCGCTCCTCGGGGATGAGGACCTCGCGTTCGACGATGGAAGCGAGGGTGAGCACCTCGTGCGGGGTGAGTCCGCGCCTGGCGGCGACCTCCCGCAGGTCGGCGGAGAAGCGCAGGTGGAGCGTCTCGGCCATGAGGGCGACGAGCTCGGCGGCGGTGGAGCCGAGGGGGACGATGTAGGTGTCGGGGAAGAGGTAGCCCTCGTGGCCCACGCCGTCGGGGAGCTCGACGGCGAGCGTGAGGGGCAGTTCGACGTCGCGGGCGGCGGCAATGAACTCCTCGGCCGGACCGAACCCCGCCTGCTGGGCGATCTCGGCCATCTCCTCGATGCGCAGGCCCTCGGGAAAGGTGACGCGAATGGTGATGACGTCCACACCAACGACCGTGATGCGGCGAAGGATGGCGATCGTGGATTCGCAGGGATGGAGGGTGTAGACGCCGGAGACGAGGCGGTTCTGCAGGCCCAGGAAGGAGGCGAGGACGTTGAACTGGACTGAGGAGCGAATCACACCCAGCTCCTCGAGCTGGTCGGCAACGTCTTCGGCGGCGATGCCTTCGGAGAGGATGTAGCGCTGGGGGTCACCGGTGCAGGTGGGCTCGGGCTCGAGGATGTCCCCCTCGAGGGTGGCGCGGGGCGTGCCGGCGAGCAGGGCGGCTCCGACGATGACGCCCGCGATGACGAGCCCGAAACCGAGCGCCATGAGCAGGGAGCGCCCGCTGAACAGCCAGCGGAGGAGCGGCATCATGTGGCGGCGCCTACGCGGGAATCGAGGACGGCCTGGAGGAGGAGGGCAGCGGCGGCGGAATCGAGGGCGCCATCGCGGTGGCGGTCGGAGGGCACGTAGCGGGCCGCCTCGACGCTGGTGAGGCGTTCGTCCCAGGTCGTCACGGGCACATCGAGGCGCTCCCGAAGACGCTCAACGAAGGCGCGCGTGGCGGCGGTCTGGGCGGAGTCCTCGCCGGCCAGGGTAAGGGGCAGGCCGACGACGACCTCGTCGATGTTCTCAGCGTCCACGAGCGGGGGGAGGGCGTCGAGCAGGGCGCGGGTTCCCCCCTTGAGGGCGGGGCGCGCGTGCGCGTAGAGGCCGAGCTCGTCGCTTACGGCAACGCCCGTGCGGCGGGCGCCCACGTCAAGGGCCATCAGACGGGCTGGCATCGGCATCTGGTTCGGGTTCTGGGGGCTCGAAGGCGCGGCTTCCGAACTGGACATCGAGGCGGAACCCGAAGCGGGGGAGCCGCGGCGCCCAGCCCGGGGTGAGGTCGATCTCGACATCGTCAATACCATAGCGCGTTCCCAACTCAGCTACCGCCGCATCGGCGCCGCGGCCGCCGACGGCGTCCTCGATCTCGGCGGGGGAGGGGCCCTCGGGAAACTCGGCGGTCAGCCTCAACTCGGATGTGAAGGAGCCGTCGGGGTGGTCGATCTGGCGGCTGCCGGTTTCGACGCCAATGACGGTTCCGGCGATGAGTTCGCCCGCGCCTTCGGGGGCGGTGAGGAGGGAACGGGCGAGGGCTTCGAGCACGTCCGGGGCGATGGCCAGCGCCTCGATCGTGGTCTGGACCTGCATGAACACCACATCGGCGGCCGTGCCAGGGCGGGCGCTTGGTTCACCCAGCGTGACCTTGACCGTGGCGCTGCGCGCGACGATTCCGTAGCCCGGACGCGCGCTCGTCAGGAGGGAGGCGGGAGGAGGGCCGGCGCCGATGTCGTTGGCGAGTGACTCAAGGGCGCGGAGGTCGGCGGGGGCGACGGCGCGGCGGGGCTCGTCGGCGCCGCCGGTGGCGGGATCCTGGTTGGTGGCGGTGAGGACGGCGAGTTCGGTGCTGCGCCACTGGCTAATCGCGTCCGCAGGGACGTTGCCCCCGGAGCCGGGGGAGCGAGCAGTGACGGGGGCAAAGGCGTTGCCGCCAGCGGGGACGATGACGGGGATGTCTACCTCGAAGGCGATGAAGTCGGGTACGGCGAAGATGACAGCCCCGGCAGGCACGGTGATGGCGCTCGCGGTCGAGTTTCCCAGCCGGAGGGTGGCTGTGGCGGGGGTGACGCCCTGGATGACCTCGCCGGTAGTGGGGACGGCGAGCAGCACCTCGCGTTCAACGGTGATGACCGTGGCGGGAATGGTGCGCCGTTCGAGGTCCAGCTCGTCGACGCGATCGGTCGCGCGCACGACGGCAAGTCCCTCGACGGTCGTCGTGGGGGGGTACACCCTCACGGTCGCCGATGGGCCCGCGGTGTAGAGGAGAGCCGCGACGGCGAGGATGAAGACGGTGAGCGCGATGTACTGGGAGTACCGCCCGAGGGGTGGCGCCAGCAGGGTCGTGAAGCCGAGGCGGACGACGACTTTGCCCCCCGAGCCCCAGTGCACGTTGCGGGGGTTGGAGGAGACGGGGACGCCCTGCGCGCGGGCGCGGCGGGCGAGCACGCCGGAGCGGGTAGCGACGGCGAATATGCGTCCGGAGGCCTCGACATGGCGGGCGACGCGGCGCATGCCGAGCTCTTGCGACATGGCGCGGTTGCCGCTGGGGGCGTGGAGCACGACAGCGAGAGAAGGGGCGGCGTCGATGCGACCGCAGATGCCGTCGATGGGCTCGTGACGACCGATAGGGACGACGGACGCGAGGGCGCGCTCGGCAGGGGGGGCGCCGATCTCAGCGGCGGGCGGGGTTTCGGGGGCGGCCGGGGACTGGGGCGGCTCCGGGGTCGCCGGCTCGGGGGAATCGGACTCGGACTCGGGGGAGCCGTCCACGTCGCTCACCGGTCCGCGAGGGCGGCGCTGGCGCGGCTGTGGCCCTCGGCGAGGGCGGCATCGATGCCGCCAGGGTCGCGGGCGCCCGCCTCGGCGAGGTCTGGGCGGCCACCGCCACCACCGCCGGCGGCCTTCGCAACCTCACGCACGATGTTGCCGGCGTGAACGCCTGCATCGACGAGGTCGGGGGTGGCGGCGACAACGAAGGCGGGGCGGTCGTCGATAACGGCGGCGAGGACGAGGAGGGAGGGGGAAAGGCGGCGACGGAGATCGTCGGCTAGCTCCTTGAGGGCCTCGCGGGAGGCGGCCTGGACGCGCGCCACGACGAGGTGGGCATCGCCGATGCGCTCGGCGGCGTCGGCCAACTCGACGCTCTGCTCGGCGGCCTGGGCGCGCTGCAGGTCGGCGACCTGCGAACGGAGGCCGGCCAACTCCTCCTGGATGCTCTCTACACGCGCCTCAAGGTCGGCGGGCGGGGTGGAGAGGCGCTCGGCGAGGCGCTGGAGGCGGGCGTGCTGGTCGAGGAGGAAGCGCTCGGCAGAGGCACCCGACAGCGCCTCGATGCGGCGGGTTCCGGCGGCGACGGCGGATTCGCGGAGGATGTGGACGAGGCCGAGCTCGCCCGTGCTGCGCACGTGCGTGCCGCCGCAGAGTTCAGCGCTGAAGGGGGAACCGTCGCCCCCGATCTCGACGACACGAACTTCGGCGCCGTACTTGTCGCCGAAGAAGGCAAGGGCGCCGTCGTCGATAGCCTGCTGGTACGTGGTCATGCGCCACTCGACCGGCAGGTTGCTGCGGATCACGCCGTTCACGAGGGCTTCCACCTCGTCGAGGGTCTCGCGGGGGGCGCTCTCGAGGTGGGTGAAGTCGAAGCGCAGGCGTTCGTCGGCGACGAGGGAGCCCTGCTGGCGAACGTGCTGGCCGAGCGTGCCACGGAGGCCGGCGTGGAGGAGGTGGGTGGCAGTGTGGTTGCGGGTGACGCCGCCACGCCAGGGCAGGTCGACCTCGGCGCGCAGGGAGTCGTCGACGCGGAGCTCGCCCTCGGTGACCTTGCCGGAGTGGACGATGGCGCCGCTGGCGGCCTGCGTGTCCTCGACAGCGAAGAGGCCGCTGGGCGCGCGCAGGAGGCCGCGGTCTCCGAGCTGGCCGCCGCCCTCGGGGTAGAAGGGGGTGGAGTCGAGGATGACCTCGGCTTCGCTGCCGGCGGGGACGACGTCGGCGGGGCGGCCGTCGTGGAGGAGGGCGACGACTCGGGCGTCGGCATCGACGTGGCGCCAGCCGACGAAGGCGCTGTGGTCGCCGCCGATCGCGACAAGGGCGGGGCGGTCCTCGCCACCGAGGAGGGCGGCGGCTTCGCGGGCGCTACGGCGCTGCGCTTCCAGGGCGGTCTCAAAGCCGTCGCTGTCGACGGCGAAGTCGCGGGCGCTGGCGATCTCGCGCGTGAGCTCGATGGGGAGGCCGAAGGTGTCGTAGAGGGAGAATGCCTCCTCGCCGGGGAGGGTGCGCTGGCCGGCGCCCTCAAGACGGTCGAGGACCAGGTCGAGTCGCTGGGAGGCAGCGGTGAGGGTGCGGAGGAAACGTTCCTCCTCGCCGCCGATGGCGCGCAGGATAAAGTCCCGTTCCTGTTCGAGGTGGGGATAGGCGGGGCCGAGCTTGCGGATGGAGGCCTCGACGAGGCGGTGGAGGAAGGGTTCGCCAACGCCCTCGCGGCGGGCCATGTAGACGGCGCGGCGAAGGATGCGGCGGAGGACGTAGCCGCGGCCCTCGTTGCTAGGCACGACGCCATCGCCCACGAGGAGGGTGGCGGCGCGGGCGTGCTCGGACATGGCGCGAATGGCGCGGCCTGCGGAGGAGCTGGCGCGCCCACCGAGGTAGTCGACGCCGACGACGTTGGCGGCTTCTTCGAGGATGGAGAGGAAGATGTCCGTTTCGAAGATGGAGCTCTTGCCCTGCTGGATGGCGGCGACCCGCTCAAGGCCGCTGCCGGTGTCGATGTTCTTCCTGGGGAGATCGCTGAGGGAGCCGTCCTCGTGGCGGAAGTTCTGCATGAGGACGAGGTTCCAGTACTCGAGGAAGCGCTCGCCGTCGGCGGCGGGATTGGCGCCCTCAAGGCCGCGCTCGGGGAAGTAGTCGTAGAAGATCTCGGTGTTGGGTCCGCAGGGTCCCACGGGGCCGCTGTACCAGTAGTTCTCGGACTCGTCGTAGCGGTGGATGCGCTCGTGGGGAACGCCGGTATCGCGCCAGGCCTGGTAGGCCTCGTCGTCGTCGTCGTGGATGCTGACGTGGATGCGGTCGGGGGGAAGCTGGTAGACGCGGGTACTGAGGTCCCAGGCCCAGGCGATGGCTTCGGCCTTGAAGTAGTCGCCGAAGCTGAAGTTGCCGAGCATCTCGAAGGCGGTGCAGTGGCTGAAGTCGCCGACCTCCTCGATGTCGGTCACGCGGAAGGCGCGCTGCACGGTGGTGGCGCGGGGGACGGGGGCCTCGGCCTGGCCGGTGAAGTAGGGCTTGAACTGTTGCATCCCGGCGGTGGTAAAAAGGGTGGTGGGGTCGCCCACGGGGACGAGGGGCCAGGGGGGAAGCTGGCGGTGATCGCGTTCCGCGAAGAAGTCCACGAACGCAGCGCGAATCTCGTCGGAACTCCGTGGGGGGGAAGGCATAGCACCTTCGGATGCTACGAGCGCAACCCGCCGGGTGTCGAGCGGAAGCACGTTCGGACAGCTTGACATCGCCTTATGGCGCTCTAGCATGTGCCGGGCACACCGCCAAAACGCGTATGAGCGACGATTCCGATCCCCACGAACGCAAGCCCATTCCACTAGCCGGCCTCACCGCGCGCGCCCGACGCCGGGCAGCGCCATGCCCACGATGAGCGACAGGCTGGGCGTTGTCGTGCTCGCCGGGGAGCACAGCGAGGCGATGGTGTCGGACGTCGCGCCGGCGTTGCACCGCGTGGCAGGCACGCCTGCTGCGCAGTATGTAATCGACGCCGCGCGGAGGCTCGACCCGGCGACCGTCGTCGTCGTGGGAGACGAGCGGGGACAGGGGCAGGAAGCACTTGCCGGCGCCGACACGTTTCTGGCCGGACCGCGGGAACTGTTCCACTCCCTTGGGGGATGCGAGGCGACCCTGTTCGTCTGGGGCGACACGCCCCTGCTGGATCCCTCCGCCATGCTCGCCGTCGTGAAACGGCGCGAGGAAACACGGGCGCGGCGGGCCTACCTCACCAGCGAGGATGGGGACGATGTGGGGGTGTGCGTGGAAACGGCCTGGCTCGTGGAGCAGGACCCACGGGGCCAGAGCTTCGCGACATGGCTGGTTGAGCGGGCCCAGGCGGACGGGAGCCCCGCGGCGACGGTCAAGGCGGGGGACCAGGCGAGCCTGCGGCTCGTAAACCGCCAGGCGCTGGCGCTGGCGGAAGGGCTGGTGCGGGAGCAGCTCGTTGCCCGCCTCCAGGCTGCGGGGGTCAGCTTCCGCGACCCGTGGTCGGTCTACGTGGACCGCGACGTGCGGCTGGAGGCGGACGTCGTGGTCGAGCCGAACTGTTACCTGTACGGCGAGACATCGGTGGCGACGGGCGCGGTGATCGGGCCGGGCGCGACCCTGCGGAATGCGAGCATCGGGGCGAACAGCCGCGTTGAGCATTCGGTGGTCGAGGACTCTTCGGTGGGGGCGGGGACGACGGTGGGGCCGTTCGCACACGTACGGGGGGGCGCGGCCATCGGCGACGGCTGCGAGATTCACAACTACGCGGAGGTCAAGAACTCGGTGGTTGGGGATGGGGTGAAGATGCACCACTTCAGCTACCTCGGGGACGCGGACGTGGGCGAGGGGGCGAACATCGGGGCGGGTGCGGTGACGGTGAACTTCGACGGGAAGGACAAGCACCGCACGCACATCGGGGAAAGGGCATTCGTGGGGTGCGACACGATGCTGATCGCGCCTGTCTCAGTGGGGGACGGCGCCTTCACGGCAGCGGGGGCGGTGGTGACGCGCAATGTGGGGGCAGGCGTGCGGGTGGCGGGGGTTCCCGCGCGTGAACTTCCCGCGAAAGACGGGGGGGAGGGGTAGCGATGGAACTCGGGGAGATCATCGCGATCGTGGTAATCGTCGCGGCGTCGGTTGTGCTGGCGCTGGTAGCGGGGGCGGAGACGGCGCTGGAGCGCACGAACGTGGCGCGTATCCAAGCGTTGGCGCGGCAGGGGAACGAGGCGGCGCTGCGCATCGTGGGGACGGTGGAGCGTCCGCTGGAGCCGCTGGGGCCGCTGACGACGGCGCGGATACTGGCGGCGGCGGCGGTCGTTTCGGCCTTCGCCTACATCGGGGCGGTGGAGCTGGGTACGGGCGGGGCCGCGTGGATCGGCATCGGCGGGGGCGCCTACGCAGCGCTCGTGCAGATGACCGTGGGCACGCTGGCGGCGCGGCGGCCGGAGTACTCGGTGCTGCAGCTGCACCGCGTGATCGTGGCGGCCCGGCGCGTGTTCGCCGCGCCGGCGTGGGTGCTGAGCGTGCCCGCGCGGCTGATCGCGGCGCCGCTGCAGGGAGTCGGGCCGGGGTCGCAGAACGAGGACATCCTGGCGCTGCTCGAACGGGAGGAGGCGACCGGGGGCGTAGAGGAGGAGGAGGAGCGGATGATCCGCGGAATCATCGGGCTGGAAGACAAGACGGCGCGCGAGGTGATGGTGCCACGCATCGACATCGTGGCGACGGAGGTGGAGGCGAGCATCACGGAGGCGGCCCAGCTGGCGACGGAACGCGGGTTCAGCCGGATCCCCGCCTACGGCGAGAGCATCGATGACATCGCGGGGCTGGCTTACGCGAAGGACCTGCTCGATGCGCTGCTCTCGGGTGGGGACGCCTCGCTGCGGTCGCTGCTGCGGGAGGCGGTATTCATCCCGGAGACGAAGCGGGCGGACCAGCTGCTGACAGAGATGCGGGCGAACCGCACGCACCTGGCGATCGTGGTGGACGAGTACGGGGGGACGGCGGGACTGGTCACGATCGAGGACCTGATCGAGGAGATCGTGGGGGAGATCGAGGACGAGTACGACGTGGCGGGCCCGGCGATGGAGCAGATATCGGAGGACGAGGTGCTGCTCGATGCGAGCATGCCGGCGGAGGTGCTCGAGGAACTATTCGACTACACGGCGGAGAGCGAGGACTTCGACACCGTCGGGGGCTTCGTGATCCATGAGCTGGGGCGGCTGCCGGCGGTGGGGGATGAGGTGCAGGTGGACGGTCTGCGGCTGCGCGTCCTGAGCATGTCGGGGCGGCGGTTGCGGCGGTTGCGGGTGGCGCGGGAGCGTGTGAGCGCCTGACTCGACGAAGCGTGCTAGAGTCTCGATCGCAATGGTTGAGGCAAACACAGAGAGAGCGCAGTGGGTGGCCCTGCGGCGCGCGGGGCTGGGGTCGGAGAGTTTCCGCAGCCTGATCGCGTACTTCGGGAGCATCGCGGAGGCATGGGAGGCGCCGTCGGGGGCGGCGCGGGAGGCGGGGTTGCGGGCGCAATACGTGCGCGGCTTCGAGCGGGCGCGGCGGGAGTTCGCGCCCGAGCAGGAACTGGAGGCGCTTGAGCAGCACGGCATTCGCACCCTGACCTGGGAGGACGAGGCCTACCCCTCACTTCTACAGGAGATTCCACAGAGTCCGCCGGTGCTCTTCGTGCGGGGAAGCTCGGGGCCACAGTTCGAGCAGGCGCTCGCGGTGGTGGGAACGAGGCGGGTGACGCCGTACGGGCGGGAAGTGTGCGAGCAGTACTGCGGGGCGGTGGCGCGGGCGGGGGTCGCGATCGTGAGCGGGCTGGCACGAGGAATCGATTCGATCGCGCACCGGGTGGCGGTGGACGAGGGGGCGCCCACGGTGGCGGTGCTGGCGGGAGGCATCGACGGCATCTATCCGAAGGAGAACGCGGGCCTGGCGGAGCGGGTGATGGGGCAGGGGTGCGTCGTCTCGGAGTACCCGCCGGGGGTGAAGACGCGGGCGGACTACTTCCCGCGGCGGAACCGGATCATCTCGGGGCTGGCGCGGGCGACGCTGGTGATCGAGGCGGGGATGACGAGCGGGGCGCTGCACACGGCGCACCATGCGCTGGAGCAGAACCGGGAGGTGTTCGCCACGCCCGGGAGCGTGTTCTCGCAGCAGAGCGTGGGGACGAACCGGCTGATCCGGGAGAGCGCGGCGAAGCTGGTGGGGTCGGCGGAGGAGCTGTGCGAGGAGCTGAATTTGCTGAGCATCGGGCAGCAGCTGTCGCTGGGGGCGACGCCGCCGGCAGAGGCACGGACGGACGCCGCTCCGAGTGCGCCGGTGGAGACGAGCACGGAGGAGGGGCGGGTGCTGCACTGGCTGGAGGAGGGTCCCCTTCACGTGGACGAGGTGGCGCGGCGGGCGGAGCTGCCGGTCCAGGTGGTGACGGGCGCGTTGCTGACGCTGGAACTGCGGGGCCTGGTGCGGCAGCAGGAGCCGTTGACGTACCTGCGGACGCGGTAATGGAGCAGGGATCTACGCGTTTTCCGATTGACATGGGAGGGGGGCGCGGCTATTGTTGTTCGTCGGGCCTCATTCAGGTCCTGCGGACTTTAACAACTGGATAGCGGACGAAAGAGAACGTCTGGGAACCCGTCAAGGGAAATGACTCAGCCTTCGGGTTGAGTGCTCTTACGGAGAGTTTGATCCTGGCTCAGGACAAACGCTGGCGGTGTGTATTAGGCATGCAAGTCGAGCGAGAAGCCGGCCTTCGGGCTGGTGGAGAGCGGCGGACGGGTGAGTAACACGTGGGTAACCTGCCCTGGAGTGGGGGATAACCCGGCGAAAGCCGGGCTAATACCGCATACGACCCCCGATGAGAGATCGGGTGGTGAAAACTCCGGTGCTCCGGGAGGGGCCCGCGGCCGATTAGCTAGTTGGTGAGGTAACGGCCCACCAAGGCAACGATCGGTAGCTGGTCTGAGAGGATGATCAGCCACACGGGGACTGAGAACGGCCCCGACTCCTACGGGAGGCAGCAGCTAAGAATCTTGCGCAATGGGCGAAAGCCTGACGCAGCAACACCGCGTGCGGGAGGAAGGCCTTCGGGTTGTAAACCGCTTTTGCGAGGGAAGAAGTACTGACGGTACCTCGCGAATAAGTCACGGCTAACTACGTGCCAGCAGCCGCGGTAATACGTAGGTGACAAGCGTTGTCCGGATTTACTGGGCGTAAAGCGCCCGCAGGCGGCCTCACAAGTTTCAGGTGAAATCTCCCGGCTCAACCGGGAGGGGTCCTGGAAAACTGCGAGGCTTGAGGCAGGGAGGGGAATGCGGAATTTCCGGTGTAGCGGTGAAATGCGTAGATATCGGAAGGAACACCAGCGGCGAAGGCGGCATTCTGGCCCTGTCCTGACGCTCAGGGGCGAAAGCGTGGGGAGCGAACCGGATTAGATACCCGGGTAGTCCACGCCGTAAACGATGAGTACTAGGTGTTGGGGGTATCGACCCCCTCAGTGCCGAAGCTAACGCGATAAGTACTCCGCCTGAGGACTACGGCCGCAAGGCTAAAACTCAAAGGAATTGACGGGGGCCCGCACAAGCAGCGGAGCGTGTGGTTTAATTCGATGGTACGCGAAGAACCTTACCCGGATTTGACATGCATGTAGTACTGATGTGAAAGCAGAGGGACCCTTCGGGGAGCATGCACAGGTGTTGCACGGCCGTCGTCAGCTCGTGCCGTGAGGTGTTGGGTTAAGTCTCGCAACGAGCGCAACCCCTGTCGTCAGTTGTATTTTTCTGACGAGACTGCCGGGAAACCCCCGGAGGAAGGAGGGGATGATGTCAGGTCAGCGTGGCCCTTACGTCCGGGGCTACACACACGCTACAATGGGTGGTCCAACGGGTCGCGAAACCGCGAGGTGGAGCTAATCCCATCAAAGCCATCCTCAGTTCGGATTGCAGGCTGAAACTCGCCTGCATGAAGCCGGAGTTGCTAGTAACCGCAGGTCAGCACTACTGCGGTGAATACGTTCCCGGGCCTTGTACACACCGCCCGTCACGTCATGAAAGTTGGCAATACCTGAAGCCGCTCGGCTAACCGCAAGGAAGCAGGCGTCGAGGGTAGGGCCAGCGATTGGGACGAAGTCGTAACAAGGTAGCCGTAGCGGAAGCTGCGGCTGGATCACCTCCTTTCTAGGGAGTACGCCCTTCCGATAAGACATTCCGTAACGGTGTTATGGAGTGCGGCGGGGACGATCCCAGGTCGATCGCCTCGAGCTTCGGCTCGGAGGCGCACCTGAAGGCCTCCAGGCGGCCTTCTTCCGTCCGCTATTCAGCTCTTAAAGGCCGTGCCGGCTCACGGGGGCCATTAGCTCAGCTGGTTAGAGCGCAGTCCTGATAAGACTGAGGTCTCTGGTTCGAGTCCAGAATGGCCCACCACTCTGGCACCGGACATTAAGGGGCCGTAGCTCAGCTGGGAGAGCGCCGCCTTTGCAAGGCGGAAGTCGGGAGTTCGAGTCTCCTCGGCTCCACCAGTCTTCTTTGGGCAAACGGCAAGAGCGGGTTTCGGTATCGGGGAGCGCCAGGCGGCGCCCCCCGGCGACGAAGCCGGGTACGGACCTTCACAACTGAAGAGCGATGAAACTGCGAACGGGTTCGCTGCGTTCTCCTACCAGGGGGAGTGCGGCGGAGCCGGGAGAGATTCATGCGTGCGAGCCTTAATTGAGGTCAAGCTACTAAGGCGCGCGGTGGATGCCTAGGCATCAGGGGCCGAAGAAGGACGTGGTAAGGCTGCGATAAGCTCCGCTCAGCTGCCAAACAAGCTCAGGCGGAGATTTCCGAATGGGGAAACCCGGTCCGGGATTACCGGATCACTCCAGGTTGAACACATAGACCTGTGAGAGGGAACCGGGGGAACTGAAACATCTAAGTACCCCGAGGAAAAGAGATTATTCCCTCAGTAGCGGCGAGCGAACGGGGAAAAGCCCAAACCGGTTGGGTTCGCCCAGCCGGGGTTGTAGGACCTGCCAGCTTTCGGGCACGGAGTTATCAATCGCAAACCAAGGCGAACGGCACTGGAACGGCCGGCCAGAGAGGGTGAGAGCCCCGTAGACGAATGGTTTGTGACTCCGGGCGGGCACCTGAGTACCACGGGACACGTGAAACCCTGTGGGAACCCGGGAAGACCACTTCCCAAGGCTAAATACCTCTGATGACCGATAGTGAACCAGTACCGTGAGGGAAAGGTGAAAAGTACCCCGGGAGGGGAGTGAAAGAGATCCTGAAACCGTGTGCTTACGTGCAGTCGGAGCTCGTTTCGACGAGTGACGGCGTGCCTATTGAAGAATGAGCCGGTGAGTTACGCTACGTCGCAAGGTTAAGTGACGACGTCATGGAGCCGTAGCGAAAGCGAGTCCGAACAGGGCGATTGAGTGGCGTGGAGTAGACGCGAAACCTGGTGATCTACCCATGGGCAGCGTGAAGTCCGGGTAAAACCGGATGGAGGCGCGAACCTTCTTGTGTTGCAAAACGATTGGATGACTTGTGGGTAGCGGTGAAATGCCAAACGAACCAGGAGATAGCTCGTTCTCCCCGAAATGCATTTAGGTGCAGCCTCGGAAGTATCTCCGGCGGAGGTAGAGCTCTGGATGGGCTAGGGGGCTTACCGCCTACCAAACCCAACCAAACTGCGAATGCCGCCGGACAAAATCCGGGAGTGAGACAGTGGGGGATAAGCTTCATTGTCGAAAGGGAAACAGCCCAGACCACCAGCTAAGGTCCCAAAGTTCACGCTCAGTGTACAAGGATGTTGAATTGCAAAGACAGCCAGGAGGTTGGCTTAGAAGCAGCCACCCTTTAAAGAGTGCGTAACAGCTCACTGGTCGAGTGGTTCTGCGCCGAGAATTCAACGGGGCTAAGCGTGACACCGAAGCTGTGGGTCATCCGCATCAGGCGGATGGCGGTAGGGGAGCGTTCGCTTCAGCAGAGAAGGGGTAGCTGTGAGGCGCCCTGGAGTGGAGCGAAGTGAGAATGCCGGCATGAGTAGCGTAAGGTGCGTGAGAACCGCACCCGCCGTAAACCTAAGGTTTCCTACGGAAGGTCAGTCCGCGTAGGGTTAGTCGGGCCTAAGCCGAGGCCGAGAGGCGTAGGCGATGGACAGCTGGTTAGTATTCCAGCACCACGATGGCCGCGTTTTAATGCAGAGGGGGGACCCGGAAGGGTAGATCCCGCGGATCTAATGGATATGGTCCGTTTCTGAGTCGTAGGCATCCGGTGGCAGGTAAATCCACCGCCGGGACAAGCTGAGGACTCGGGAGAAGTAGAGACTTTTGTCAAAGCGACGGGGTTAAGCCCAAGCCGGCGAGAAAAGCCTCGCTGCAAGTTGCCAACGTGCCCGTACCGCAAACCGACACTGGTAGGTGGCGGTAAGTACCGTGAGGCGAACGGGAGAACCTTCGTTAAGGAACTCGGCAAATTGGATCCGTAACTTCGGGAGAAGGATCGCCCTCGGCTGTGAACCGGCTTGCCCGGTGAGCGGTAGAGGGCCGCAGTGAGCAGGCCCAGGCGACTGTTTACCAAAACCACAGGTCTCTGCAAAAGCGAAAGCTGACGTATAGGGGCTGACGCCTGCCCAGTGCCGGAAGGTTAAGGGAAGAGGTGAGAGCTTCGAACCGAAGCCCCGGTGAACGGCGGCCGTAACTATAACGGTCCTAAGGTAGCGAAATTCCTTGTCGGGTAAGTTCCGACCCGCACGAAAGGCGTAACGATCTGGGCACTGTCTCAACGAAGGACCCGGCGAAATTGAATTGGCCGTGAAGATGCGGCCGACCCGCGGCAGGACAAAAAGACCCCGTGGAGCTTTACTGCAGCTTGGCACTGGGAGTGGGCCTTAGATGCGTAGGATAGGTGGGAGACTATGAAACCGTGCTTGCGGGCATGGTGGAGTCAACCTTGAAATACCACCCTTCTGTGGTTTGCTTTCTAACTCCTGATCAAGCAGGAGGACAGTGTCTGGTGGGCAGTTTGACTGGGGCGGTCGCCTCCCAAAGAGTAACGGAGGCGCACAAAGGTTCCCTCAGGGTGGATGGAAATCACCTGTTGAGTGTATTGGCACAAGGGAGCTTGACTGCGAGACCTACAAGTCGAGCAGGGGCGAAAGCCGGTCAAAGTGATCCTACGGTTCCGAGTGGAAGGGCCGTGGCTTAACGGATATAAGTTACCCCGGGGATAACAGGCTTATCTTGCCCAAGCG
This sequence comes from Tepidiformaceae bacterium, assembly GCA_965214395.1. GTDB lineage: Bacteria > Chloroflexota > Dehalococcoidia > Tepidiformales > Tepidiformaceae > UBA2991. Next base: position 1,060,616 of record OZ243954.1, on the reverse strand, counting down.
TCCATAGCGACGGCAAGGTTTGGCACCTCGATGTCGGCTCGTCGCATCCTGGGGCTGGAGTAGGTCCCAAGGGTTGGGCTGTTCGCCCATTAAAGCGGTACGCGAGCTGGGTTCAGAACGTCGTGAGACAGTTCGGTCTCTATCCGCCGTGGGCGCAGGAAGTTTGAGAGGCGTTGCCCCTAGTACGAGAGGACCGGGGTGAACGAACCGCTGGTGTTTGGGTTGTTCCGCCAGGAGCACTGCCCGGTAGCCATGTTCGGATCGGATAAGCGCTGAAAGCATCTAAGTGCGAAGCCGACCTCAAGATGAGACTTCCCACCCTGTTAAGGGGTTAAGACCACAGGAAGACTACCTGTTTGATAGGCGCCAGGTGTAAGCGCGGCAACGCGTTCAGCTGAGGCGTACTAATGGTCGAGGGCTTGACCTCAATTGAGGCTCGCCATGAATCGATCCGCGTTTCGTCGCTCTTCAGTGCGAAGGTCCGCCAGGGCCATCGGCGCGGGGTGGAGCAGTGGTAGCTCGTCGGGCTCATAACCCGAAGGTCGGGGGTTCGAATCCCTCCCCCGCTACCAGGCATTAGCGAAGGGCCTCCCTCTCCGGGAGGCCCTTTCTTCTTGTCCGCCTTCCGGAGCTATTCCTCGAGCAGCCCAAGGATGCGCCGGCGCTCGTCGGGCTCGATGGGCTCGACGTGCGGGAGCTGGGGATCCATTGCGCGCAGAGTCGCAGCAATGATCTCGGCGACCGCGAGGCGCATGTAGGGCTTGTCGTCGGCGGGGATGGCGTACCAGGGGGCCCAGGGCCGGGAGGTGGCGTCCAACGCGCACTGGTAGGCGTCCAGGTACTCATCCCAGTGCTGGCGGTCGCGGACATCGGACATGGAGAACTTCCACTGCTTCTCGCGCCCCTCGACACGGTCCCGGAGGCGTTCGGCCTGCGCCTCGCGGGAGACGTTGAGCCAGAACTTGAGGACGGTGGTGCCGTTCCGCGCGAGATGGGCCTCGTGGTCACGAATAGAGGCGAGCCGGCCCTCCCACAGGTCATCAAGGCTGTCGATGGAGGGCAGGCGCTGGGGCTCCAGCAGCTCGGGGTGGACGCGGACGACGAGAACCTCCTCGTAGTAGCTGCGGTTGAAGACACCGAGGCGGCCGCGCTGGGGAAGCACTCGCGTGGTGCGCCAGAGGAAGTCGTGGTCGAGGTCGAGGGAGGACGGCTCGGCGAAGGCCGTAACCTGCAGTCCGGCCGGGTTCACGCCGCGGAAGACGGCACGGATGGTGCTGTCCTTCCCGGCGGCATCGAGGGCCTGGAAGATGAGGAGGAGTGAGCGGCTATCTTCGACGAAGAGGCGGTACTGGAGCTCATCGATTTCCTTGATGACCCGGTTGAGCTGCTTGCGCAGCACCTTCTTGGCGGGGGGGTCGGCCGGAGGGGCCGTCTGGTGGGCGCGGACATCGAAGGAGCCGTCGAAGGGCACGGACCAGCGGCTCTCGGGGGGGATAAACATAGGGACTCCTCGGCTTCTATGGAGTGCAGGACCTACAGGGGCCGCTAGCCCTCGCCGCCTGCCGCATCCTCAAGCACGGGCAGGGTGATGCGGGACGGGCGAGCGGCGTCGTGGAACACCTGCTGCACGGCGACGCGCACATCGTCCGGGCCCGCGAACTCGGGTCGGACGGTCGAGTTGGCGTTGCGGCTGAAGCGGGGGAAGTTGCTGCTGCTTATCTCGAGGCGGAGGGCGTGGCCCTGCTTGAAGGTGTAGGCGACATCCCAGAGATCGATGGTGAGTTTCGTGGGCTGGCCGGGCTCAAGGAACTCGGCCTCCTCGAAGGAGTTGCGGAAGCGGGCGCGGAGGATGCCGTCGGCGACGACGGCGCAGTAGCCGCCGGGCTCGACATCGACGAGCTTCCCGGTGAAGTCGGTATCGGGGGCGCTGCTGGCGATCCAGAGGTCGACGGTGATGTTGCCGGCGATGGTGAGGGGCTCGAGCAGGCGGGGGGAGGTGTAGACGAGGACATCCTCGCGGGTCTCGACCTCGGCCTGGTCGCGCACGCCGCCCGGGCCGGTAACGGTCGCGAAGACGCGGCCGCCGATGGTGGGCACGGGATCCTCGGGGTCGTAGCTGTAGCTGTCGGGGATCTCCGAGACCGGGGGCTCGGAAGAAAGGGCGCCATCGCCGAAGCGCGTGTTGGCGTGGCCGCCGCTGTGCAGGTACCAGGAGGCAGGGGTGTTCGGGGGAGGCCAGGTGTCGGTTTCGCACCAGACATTCTCGTCGCCCATGAGGAAGTAGCGGGCGCGGGGCCGGGACATGAGGGGGGTGTCCTCGTCCTTGAGCCAGTGGTCGAACCACTGGAGGAGGATGTCGCTGACCACAGCGACACCGCTGAGGGCGCGCCCGCCGAAGTCGCGGTCGCCGGCGCGGGAGAGGTTGTAGCCCATGTAGGAGTTGTGGTCCCAGGGGCCGATGACGAAGCGGTGGGTGTCGCGCACACGCTCGTCGGGATGCTCCTGGAGGGCGAGATTGAGACCGAGGTGGCCCTTGAGGAACTGGTCGTACCAGCCGGCGATGTGCATGACGGGGACGGTGATCTCGTCCGCTCGGCCAGCGACGTCAAGGTTCTTCCAGAAGTCGTCGTAGGTGTCGTGGTCGATGAAGTCGTGCCAGTAGGGGAGGATGTCGCGTTCGCGCAGGACGGGCGCCTCGCTGAGGGGCATGGTTCGCAGGAAGGCCATGCGATCGCGGGCGCCCTCTGACATCTGGCGGCGAAGGTCGCGCTGGCGGTCGGCGTCGACGCCCATGCGCATCATGGCGGGCATGGCGCGGCCCTGGGTGTAGCCGAGGTTGAAGCTGAGCTCAAGGGCGCCGCCGCTGTAGACCCAGCCGTTGTAGAGGTTGGCGGCTGTGAGGTAGGCCATGGCCGCCTCAAGGTGGGGCGGGGCGGAGGCGACGGCCTGCAGGGTGGTGACGCCCATGTAGGAGGAGCCGTAGATGCCGACCCTGCCGTTGCTCCAAAGCTGGGCGGCGGCCCACTCGACGGTGTCGTAACCGTCGTCGTGCTCGTCGCCGTAGAGGGTCATGATGCCCTCGGACTGGAAACAACCACGGCAGTCCTGGACGACGACCGCGTAGCCGTGCTCGGCGGCGACGACGGGGTTCACCATCTGGCTGCCGATGTTCTGGGCGACGGACTTGTCGTAGGGGATGCGGTGGACGAGGACGGGGTACTGCTGGTCGTCGTTGGGGCGGTAGATGTCGGTGGCGAGGCGGACACCGTCGCGCATGGGGGCCATCACGTTGCGCTCGACGAGGACTTCGGCGGTCATCAGGCCTGTGTCCCCCCGTCGATGATGAGCTCGACACCGGTCACGAAGGAGGCCTCGTCGGAGGCGAGGTAGAGAGCGCCATAGGCGATATCGATGGGCTCGCCGAGGCGGCCGATGGGGATGCGGTTGGCGATATCGAGGTGCCGGCCATGGGTGCCCTCGCGCAGCATCGGGGTGTTGATGGAGCCGGGGTGGATGATGTTGACGCGAATCTTCTCGGGCGCGTACTGGAGGGCGGCGGAACGGGTGACGAGGGCAAGGGCCGCCTTGGCCGCGGAGTAGGCAGCGCTGCTGGTGGCGCCGTGCCGGGCGAGCGTCGAGCCGACGTTGATGATGGAGCCACCGCCGGTCCGGCGCATTTCGGGGATGGCGGCCCGCATGCCGAGGAAGCCGGCCTTGCAGTTCACGTCGAAGAGGTCGTCCCAGTTCTCGTTCGTTATGTCCTCGATGCCGCCCTCGCCGCGCCAGATGGCGGCGTTGTTCACCAGGACATCGAGCTTGCCGAAGCGGTCGACGGCGTGGCCGACGGCTTCCTTCCAGCCGTCGACCTGGGTGGTGTCGAGGCGGATGAACTCGGCGCTGCCGCCGGACTCCGCGATCTCGGCCGCTACCTTCGTGCCCTCCTCAACGCGCACATCGGCGACGACAACGGAGGCGCCCTCGGCGCTGAAGAGGCGAGCCTCAGCCTCTCCCTGTCCCCGGGCGGAGCCCGTAACAAGCGCTACCTTTCCGTCCAACCTTCCCACTTCGGCCTCCAGACAATCGCGGGCCCCGCTGCCGGGGACCAGCGGGCGGTAGTCTAGCGCGATGCGGGGGCGCTGACCGGCCCTCCCAGGAGGAACCGCGATGAGCGACGCAGGGGAACAGCCTGGTATCTGGCTGGGAGACGAGGGCGAGCTGGGTATCCCGGACCTGACCGTCTCCGGCTGGGAGCGCCTGTCGACCGCGGACTACGCCGTGCTCTTTCGCAAGGAGGGGGCTTCGGCGTTCGCGATCCGGGTTCGGGGGGCGGGGGAGACAGACGATGTTCCGGATCGGTGGAAGCGCGTCCACGACGTCGCCCTGGAAGACGTAACCACGACCTCGCGGCCGTTCGAAGGGTACGACGCGGTCGAGCACGAGGCGCCCTGCGAGGAATCGGACCTGCTGCGGACGCTGGTAGTGCGCACGGAGCGGCACCTGATCGACATCGGGCAGCTGGCGGCTATCGCGGGCGACCACCGGGCGGAGTTCGAGGCGTTCCTGGCAGCGACCCGACTGAAGCGCGACGGCTAGCAGGGGAGCTCAGTCGCCCTGGAGCTCGGCGAAGACCTCGTCGTTGTGCTCCCCAAGGCGAGGGGCGGGGCGGCGGAACTCGACGGGGGTGGCGGTGAAGCGGTAGCCGGCGCGGGGGTAGCGGGCGGGTTCGGACGCACCGGGAACGGGGCCTTCGACGAAGAAGCCGCGGTCGTCCCAGTGTGGGTCGTCGAGGTTCTCCTCGGGTTGGCGAACGGTGCCCCAGGGGAGGTGCATGGATTGCGCGCGCCGGTACATCTCCTCGGCGGGGCGGGTGGCGACGAAGCGCTGGATGACCTCGCCGACATGGCGGTTGGCGGCAGCGGCGTCGCCCTCGCCGTCGTAGAGGGCGCGGCTGTAGGCGGGGTCGTGGAGGTCTTCGGCGGCATCGTGCTCGTCGAGCCACTCGAGCAGCAGGGGGTAGAGGCGCTTCCGGCGGGGAACGCCGCCACCGAGGATCTGCATGTGGTGGCCATCGCCGCTGAGGAACTGGGACGGGGGCGTGGGGTCGGGAGCAGAGTGGCGGCCGGTCTGGCGCTGGTTGATGCGGCGGCGGTATTCCCAGCTCTCGAAGGCGCCTTCGGTGGTGCAGGCAACGGCCTCGTGGATGGAGACGTCGATGAGTTGCCCCTGGCCCGTGAGGGTGCGCTGCAGGAGGGCGGCGACGATGGCGGCGACCGCGTATTCACCGGCCATCCAGAAGGAGTGCTCGCCATCGGCGCGAATAGGGGGCAGGTCATGGTCGTCGTAGCCGGTGCTCATGGGCGGGCCGCCGAGGGCCATGCTGACGAGGTCGTTAGCAACCCAGTCGCGGCGGGGACCGGTGAGGCCGAAGGGGGTGATCGCGCACCAGAGGAGGCGGGGCGAGTCCTCCGCCAGTGCCTCATGGCCAAGACCGAGGGCATCGAGAGCGCCCGGCTCGGTGCTGTCGACGACGATGTCGGCGCGGGCGACGAGGCTGCGCCAACGGCCGGCGTCTTCAGGGTCGGCCAGGTCGAGGGTGACGCTGCGCTTGTTCGTGTTGAGGTAGGCGAAACGGAGGCTGGCGTCGGGGTCGGGGCGGTCGTCGACGAAGGGGCCGGTGTGGCGGGTGCGGGCGCCCTCGGGGGGTTCGACGCGGACGACCTCGACACCGGCATCGGCGAGGAGCTTGCCGGCGACCTCGCCACGGTCGCCGATCTCGAGGGCGGTGAGGCCGGTGAGGGGTCCGGCCATCAGACGGCTCCCCCGGCCACGAGCGCCTCGAACTCGGCCTCGCTGTAACCGAGGATGTCGGTGGCGACGTGGCGCGTGTGCTCGCCGAGGAGAGGGGCGCCGCGGTCGAGGCGCCAGCGGGCGCTGGAGAAGCGCGCGGGGAAGCCCTCGAAGCGGTGGTCGCCGAGCTCGGGGTGGGGGGCGGTGGGGTAGAAACCGCGGTCGGCGAGCTGGGGGTCGCGCTCCATGCGGTCCTCCATCGTCTGGACGACGCCGGCGGGGACGCCGCGGGCCTGGAGGGCCTCCATGAGCTCGTGCGCCTCCCGTTCAGGGGTGCAGGACGCGATGGCGGCATCGAGCGCATCCTGGTTGGCGACGCGGGCCTCGTTCGTAGCGAATCGCGCGTCGGCAGCGAGCGCGGGAAGGCCAAGTTCGGCGCAGAGAGCCTTCCAGCCGGCATCGTCCTCGACGGCAATGGCGATCCAGCGGTCGTCGCCGGCGCACGGGTAGATGCCGTGGGGGGCGACGGCGGGCCAGCGGGAGCGGTTGCCGATGCGCTCGGAGGGGCGGCCGTTGACCTGGAAGTCGAGCATGTTGACGCCGGCGAGGAGCATGCCGGTCTCGACCTGGGAGAGGTCGACGTGCTGGCCCTCGCCGGTCTGGGAGCGGTGGTAGAGGGCCATGAGGGCGGCGATGGCGCCGTAGTAGCCAGCGGTGTGGTCGAGGTAGGAGAAGCCCCAGCCAGCGGGGGGCTGGTCGGGGAGTCCGGAGACGGCGGTCGCGCCGGAAACCGCCTGGGCGGTGGGTCCCCAGGTGACGTAGCTGGAGTCGCGGCCGGCGTGGCCGTAGCCGGAGATGGAAAGGTAGACGACATCGGGCCGCAGCTCGCGGAGGCGCTCGTAGGGGAAGCCCATGCGCTCGAAGGCGCCGGGGCTGAAGTTCTCGACAACGAGGTCGGAGACGGCGACAAGCCGCTCGACGAGTTCACGTCCGGCGGGGTTCCCGAGGTTAGCGGTGATGCTGAGCTTGTTGCGGTTGAAGTTGTTGTGCATGCCGCGGCGGTTGGGGCCGGGCTCGCCGGGCGTGAGGCGGACGGTATCGAGGTGGTCCGCGTTCTCGACCTTGATCACCTCGGCGCCAAGGTCGGCGAGGATGCGGGTGGCCTGGGGGCCGGCGACGATCCAGGAGAAATCGCAGACGCGGATGCCCTCAAGAGGCAGGGGGGCGGGGGCGGGTTCTTCGGGAGTCGTCACGGGATGTTCGCGTGGCTCGCATCGTACGCGCTGGTGACCCGCAAGGGTTTGCCCCCGGCCCCTCGTGCGCGTACGTTGACGTTCGCGAGAACGTCAGCACGGAAGAGCCGCGCTCGCGCTGGTGGCGGATTGGCACGGATCGAGGAGCGCGGTGCGCGGGCTGGTCCCGTACGGCGGGCTGGGGGTGGCCTCAGCCTGCAAACGTTCGCAGCGTTCCAGGTGCGTGACTTCCGGCTGCTGTGGTTCAACAACTTCAGCTACGCGCTGGTGCAGGGCATCCTGCGCTTCGCCTTCCCCTGGCTGGTTATCGAAGCCCTGCTGGCAAGGGACTTCTTCCTTGGAGCCGTGAGTTTCGCGCTGGGTGTGCCGGTGTTGTTTCTCGCGCTCCCGGTAGGGGTGCTCTCCGACCGCTGGGACCGGCGGATGCTGTTGTTCGTCAGCCAGTTCCTGGTGCTGGCGGCTTCATTGCTCACGGCGATCCTTGTCTGGATCGACGTGATGACGGTGGCGGTAGCGATGGCGATGGCCCTCTTTGCGGGGGTAGGCATCGCGGTGGGGCAGCCGGTGCGGCAGGCGCTCATCCCAGCGGTCGTTCCCAAGGAACGGCTGATGAACGCGATCACGCTGAACAGCCTCGGACAAAACGTCTCCCAGATCGGAGGCCCGGCGCTGGGCGGCGCCGCCATCGCGCTCTGGGGGATCGGGGGAAGCTTTGCGCTGCAGGCGATGCTGGTGGGGGTGGGCGTGTTCTTCATCATTCCCCTCCGCATTCCGGAACGGGCGCCGGCTGTTGCCACCGGCGGGGAGGGGCGTGCCGATCAGTCCCGGCTCCGGGTCATGCTGAGCGACATCTTCGAGGGATTCCGGTTCATCGTTTTCAAGAACGCCCAAATCCGGGTGCTCTTCATCCTGCTGCTGGCCTCGGCGCTGGTCATCATGGGTCCGTGGCAGACGCTCCTGCCCCGGATTGGGCAGGCCCAGCTCGACCAGGGCGCTTTCTGGACCGCGATGTTGTTCGCGTTCATGGGGGTGGGCACGATCGTCAGTTCGCTCATCCTCGCCTCGATACCACGCATCGCGAATGCGGGTGGGTGGTTCAGCCTGACGCTCGTCATCGGGGGAAGCCTTGCCGTCGGGATCGGGCTCTCGGAGAGCTACGCGCTAACAGTCGTGCTCATGGTCCTGAGCGGCTTCAACGCCGGGTTCTTCATGAACCTGAACCTGACGCTGATCCAGTCGCACACGCCCGGCGACGTCATGGGACGTGTGATGGCGATCTACACGCTGATGCTGCAGGGGGGATCGCCGTTCGGCGGTCTGCTGGCCGGCATCGGGGCGGAGTGGTTGACGGCGGGGGGCTGGTTCGCCCTGTGCGGCGGCGCGATCGCGGCGGTGGCGGTGGTGTTCCTCGTGACGCAGCCGGGGCTGAGACGCATGCCTTCCCACCCGGAAGCCCCGCCGGCGGCTCCGGCAGACGCGGGATCGGGGTAGCATCGGGCAGCGGCCAATCGGGGGAGGGTTCCCGTGGCCATGTCAGGCAGCGAGCAGCAGACGGGGGGCAGGCTCAGCCTCCAGACGTTCGCGGCCTTTGAACTGCGCGACTTCCGGCTCCTGTGGGCGAACAACTTCAGCTACGCGCTGGTGCAGGGCATCGAGCGCTTCGCGTTCGTGTGGCTGGTGATCGAGACGCTGCAGGAGCGGGAGTTCTTCCTGGGGCTGGTCAGCTTCGCGCTGGGCATTCCCGTGTTCTTCCTGGCGCTGCCGGCGGGCGTTCTTTCCGATCGGTGGGACCGGCGGCGGCTGCTCTTCATCAGCCAGGCGATCGTCCTGGTCGCCGCCCTGCTGACGGCGATCCTGATCTGGATGGACCTGATGACCCTGCGCGTGGCGCTGGTGATGGCGCTGTTCGTGGGCACGGGGGTGGCGGTGGGGCAGCCGGTGCGGCAGGCGCTCATCCCGGCGGTGGTGCCGCCGAAGCGGCTGATGAACGCGATCACCTTGAACGGCGCGGGACAGACCATCTCGCAGATGGTGGGGCCGGCACTGGGCGGGGCCGCGATCGCGCTCTGGGGCATCGGGGGCAACTTCGCGCTTCAGGCGATCCTGATGGGAGTGGGGGTCATCTTCATCATCCCCCTGCGAATCCCCGCGCGGGGACCGTCCCCCGCCGTGGCCGCGGCGGGCCGTTCCGCCCTGGGCGGGATACTCAGCGACGTGGTCGACGGGTTCCGGTTCATCATCCGGGAGCCGAACATCCGCGTGCTCTTCCTGCTGCTACTGCTCTCCTCACTCATCATCAACGGCCCCTGGGTAACGCTGCTGCCGAAGGTAGCGCAGGTGCAACTCGATGCCGACGGCTTCTGGGCGAGCATGCTGTTCACGTACATGGGGGTGGGACTGACCATCAGCTCGCTCTTCCTCGCCTCCATCCCGCGGCTGGGGAACGCCGGGGGGTGGTTCACGTGCGCGCTCATGACGAGCAGCGCCCTGGCGGTGATCATCGGGTTCTCGCACAGCTACCTGCTGACGTCAGTGCTTATGTTCATGACCGGCCTGAGCGCGGCCTTCTTCATGAACCTCAACCTGACGCTGATCCAGTCGCACACGCCGGCGCCGGTGATGGGCCGGGTGATGGCGATCTTCACGCTGGTGATGATGGGCGCCACGCCGGTTGGCGGCCTGATCGGCGGGCTCGGGGCGGAGTGGCTGGGGGCGGGCGGCTTCTTCTCGCTCTGCGGGGGGGCGAGCGTGGCGCTGGGGGCGGTGTTCCTGCTGACGCAGCCGGGGCTGCGGCGGATGCCGTCGCACCCGGAGGTGGCGGTGGCCGCGCCGGCGGAGTCGGGGTCGGGGTAGGGGGATTCCTTCACCGAACCGTTCCCCGCGTCGTCTACGCTGGAAGCATGATCCAGCAGGCGCGTCCCGCCCTTCGCGGCCAGTTCCATCTGCTGATGGCGCTGGCCTCTCCGGCTGCGCTGCTCGTGCTCCTCCTCATCGCCGACAGCCCCCGGGAATACGTGGGCGGGGCGATCTTCGGGGTTTCGATGCTGCTGCTCTTCTCGACGAGCAGCGCCTACCACCTGATCGAGCGAGGACAGGCGTTCCTGCAGCGAATCGACCACTCCATGATCTTCGTGTTGATCGCGGGAACCTACACGCCGTTCTGCCTGGTGCTGCTGGGGGACGGCTGGGGCATCCCCATCCTCTCAGCGGTGTGGGGGTTGGCGGCCGTGGGGGTCGCCTCGAAGGCCCTGAACCCGGCGCCTCCGCGGTGGCTCAACCTGGCCCGCTACCTGGCGCTGGGCTGGATCGGCCTGGTCGCGATCGTACCGTTCGCCTCGGCGGCGTCCCCGACTGTGCTGGCGCTGTTGCTGGCGGGCGGGGCGCTCTACACGGTCGGCGGGGTGGTGTACGCCCGCCGCCGCCCCGACCCGTTTCCGGGAGTGTTCGGCTACCACGAGCTGTTCCACCTTTTCACGGCGCTCGCGGGACTGACCTACTACGCGACGGTAATCCACGCCTTCGTCTAGAGTCGCGCGGCCGGCGCACGGGCCGGCCGGGGCGCGATGACCAGTCTGGAACCGCAGCCTGACCGGGAACGGCGCTGGCGGTTGCAGCCGTTCGCATCGTTCCGGTACCGGGGCTACCGCTGGCTGTGGGCGGCAAACCTGACCTCGGGGGCGGTACAGGGCGCACAGTCGTTTCTGGTCGTCTGGCTGGTCATCGAAGACGTAAGCCTCAACTACAACTCCGGGCTGTTCACGGCGGCAATGGCGCTTCCGCTACTCCTGCTGGGTTTGCCCGCAGGCAGGTTCGCCGATCGCGGGGACCGGCGCTTGCTGCTGATGGCGAGCCACCTCACGGTCGCCTTAGTCCTGATGCTCACGGCCGTCCTCACGGCGGCGGACCTGATGTCGTCTACGCTGGCTGTTCTGGCGGTGGCGCTCGCAGTGGCGGGGGTGGCAATCGGACGGCCCGTGCGACTGGCTCTCATCCCGGCGCTCGTGCCGAGGAAACGGATCCTGAACGCCAACGCCTTGAATGAGCTGGGGTTGGGGCTCGGTGCAGTCGGCGGGATTCCCATGGCGGCAGCAGTCGCCGACCGATGGGCGGTGGGGGGCGCCTTCGCCATCCTGGCGGCCATTTCGGCCATCGGCGCGCTGCTCCTGATTCCGCTTCGCGTCCCTCCTCGAGAACCGGAGCCAGCCGAAGGAGAAGCCGCCGAAGCTCGCGCCCAGCCTGCAACCATGCGGGGCGACATCATCGAGGGCTTCCGGTTCCTGTGGAGTTCGACCGAGCTGCGGATGCTGCTCGTCCTGTTGCTGGCGGCGTCGCTGGCGGGGCCGTGGCTGGCACTGGACTTCGCGGCGACTCAAGAGCGGCTCGACATCAGCGTGCGGGAGTTGGCCCTGCTGAGTGTCTTCCTGGGAGTAGGGGTAGTCGTCAGCACGATTGCCCTTGCCTTCGTCCCCCGCGTTCGGAGCGCGGGCGCCTGGTTCGGGGCCGTCATCATCGCGTCGGTTCTCGCGGCGATCGCAGTGTGGTTTTCATCGAGCTACGGCCTGACCGGCTTCCTGATGGGTCTGTATGGCCTGGCGTTGGGTGTCTACGGACTTCTATTCCTGACGCTCGTGCAGTCGCACACACCGATGGCGGTCATGGGCCGAGTGATGGGTGTCTACGTGGCGCTCGCTGCAGCGGCCGGGCTCCTGAGTCCGCAGATAGCCCGCGGAGGACAGGCGGTGCTGCAGGACGAAGGTTGGGTCGTATGCTCGGCCATCGTGCTGGTGGGAGTGGTGGCCACGATCCTCTGGCGGAACCCGGGGCTGCGGCGGATGCCGTCGCATCCGGAGCCGGCTCAACCGGTGGACGAAGAGGCGACTGTCGCGGCAGGGACGGGGTAGCGCGGGGACGGGCGGCTGGGTAGGGTCGCGCGACCGGCGGACGGGCCGGTCAGGGGGACGCGATGGCGAGTACCGAGGAACGACTGGCGGCGGTGGAGGCGCGGCTGGCCGTGCTCGAGGACGAGCGGGGGGTGGTGGCGAACATGTATCGCTATGCGCACAGCATCGACTACGGGCTGGAGGCGGAGTGGGTCGACTGCTTCACCGAGGACGGGGCATTCGACATGCGCCGGCCGCCGGACTTCGACAAGGTGGGAAACCGGATCGACGGGCGGGAGGCGCTGGCGGCGTTCATCGCGACGCACACGCGGGCGCCGGAGACGTGGCACAAGCACATGATGGTGCAGCCCCGAATCGCCGTGGAGGGCGACACGGCGAGGGTTCAGAGCTTCTTCACGCGGCTGGACGAGGACGAGACGGAGGAGCCATACGTTCTCGTGTTCGGGCGCTACAAGGACACGGTGCGGCGGTGCGACGACGGTCTGTGGCGGTTCCAGGAGCGGATCGTGGAAATCGAGGCGATCAAGGGGCGGCCGGCGCCCGTGAGGGACGGCGGCCAGGGCTAGAATCGCAGCGGAGGGCGGGATGACGAAGACGTTCACCCCCTCGGAGGCGCCCTGGGGCGAGGAAGACCCGTTCCTCGCGAACCCGTACGACTTCTACGCATGGGGTCGGGAGCAGAGCCCGCTGCGGGTGGACACGGAAGGGAGCGGGGCCTGGAGCGAAGATGTGCGCCGCATCCACGAGCGGGTGGCGGCGCAGTTCGGGCGGGGGCACGGGGTGTGGTTCGTGTTCCGGCACGACCAGTGCGTGGCGATCTCGCGGGACCACGACCACTGGACGATGGAGCCGCGGGCGGGTCAGTACGACCTCGACCCGGAGACGAACGAGCGTCTGCCGAAGACGGTGGGCCTGTTGAACAGCGATCCGCCCGAGCACACGCGGCTGCGGTCACTGGTGGCGGAGGCCTTCACGCCGAAGACGGTGGAGCGGCTGACGCCACGCATCCGGGCGATCGCGGAGGAGTTGCTCAACACGGTTCCGGCAGACGGCCGGTTCGACTTGGTGGAGACGTTCAGCCACCCGCTGCCAGTAATCGTGATCGCGGAGATCCTGGGGGTGCCGAGCAGCGACCGCGCGAAGTTCAAGCGCTGGTCGGACGAGGCGATCATCGCGATCGAGACCCGGGGGACGGGGCCGGGGCGCTACCCGCTCGGGGGACGGGCTTTCCCCGAGCTGCGGCGGTACTTCACGGCACTAATCGAGGCGCGGCGAGCGGAGCCGCGGGACGACCTCATCAGCGGGCTGGTGCGGGCGGAGGTGGAGGGGTCGCGGCTGACGGGTGACGAGCTGATCCACCTGCTCATCCTGCTGCTGGTGGCGGGCAACGAGACGACGCGCGACCTCATCGGGAACACGGTGCTGGCGCTGCTGGAGCACCCGCAGCAGCTGGAGCTGCTGCGAGCGGACCCATCGCTGGCGCCGAACGCGATCGAGGAGGTGCTGCGCTACAGCGCTCCGGCGCAGTACATGTCGCGACGGGCGAAGGCGGCGACCGTGGTGGGTGAGGCACGGATCGAGGCGGGGGAGGAGGCGGTGCTGTGGTTCGGCTCGGCGAACCGGGACGAAGCGGTGTTCGCCGGGGGGGACGCGTTCGACATCCGGCGAGCGAACGCGAACCGGCACCTGACGTTCGGGATCGGCACGCACTTCTGCCTGGGAGCACCGCTGGCGCGCCTGGAAGGGACGATCGCGATCGGGGCGCTGCTGTCGCGGTTCGCGCACATCGAGCGGGCGGACTCGGACGTGCTGCCGCGGATGCCGAGCCTGCAGCACCGCGGGGTGCGGTCGCTGCCGCTTATCGCGAGGAGAGCGCGGCGCTAACGCGCCGCTGAGGACGAGAAGAGGGCCGTGCTGGCGCCCGGCTGAGTGTGGCAGCGGGCAGAGCCATCCTGAGTGGGGAACCTCCCCCAGGGGAAGTGCTAGGCGCGACGGGCGCGGAGGCGGTCGAATGCGTCCTTGAGGCCGACGCTGATGAAGAGGAGGGCGATGAAGAGGAGGCGGCTGAGGTCGCGGTCGACCACGAAGGCGACAACGACAAGGGCGATGACGGCGGCGGCAATGCCGACCACGGTGCGGCGGGTGCCCACAAGGGCGACGAGTCCCACACCGAGCATGGCGAGGCCGGCGATTGGGAAGAGCGCCCAGGCAACTCCGATGGCGGGGGCCGCTCCCCGGCCGCCGGCGAAGGAGAGCCACGGCGGAAAGACGTGAGCCACGACGACGAGGACTCCCGCGGTGATCACGACCCACTCGTCGCTGGTGATAGCGAGAACGATGGCGATGGCAGCAGCGCCCTTCAGGAGATCGAGGATGGTTGCGACGAGGACGGCGGGCATCCCGCCGACATGGAGGAGGTTGCCGGAGCCGACATGGCCGTCACCGGTCGTACGGAGGTCGACGTCGTAACGGAAGCGGGCGAGGAGCCAGGAGAAGGGGATCGAACCGGCGACGAGGGCAACGAGCAGGGCGACGACGTTGATAGCCATAAGAACGCGGGGGCGATCGTACGCCCTGGACCGGAGTTACAGGCCCGGGTGGCGGTGTTAACGACCACTTAAGCCCTCCGGGCTAGCTTCCATGCCGACGAGCGCCGGGACCGATGGGCCCGGCAAATCACTCAAGGGGCATTACTACTGCCGTGACCTTCCAGAAGAACGTCCTCAACTCAGCGCAGCGGCGATGGCTGCTGCTCCTCATCACCGGTCTGGCCGCGTTCGCGCTGGTCACGGTCGCATGCGGCGACGACGACGAGGTGGCTGCCCCCGCAGCGACCGAGGCAGCGTCCGGCGAGCAGGCGGCAGCCGAAGAACCAGCTGATGAGGATCCATACGCGAACCTCTCCGGTGAGATCCGGATCGACGGGTCCTCGACGGTGTTCCCCATCGCCGAGGCGATGGCCGAGGAGTTCGGCTACGCCTCCAACGTGCGCGTGAACGTGGCCTTCTCCGGCACCGGCGGCGGCTTCGAGAAGTTCTGCCGCGGTGAGACCCAGATCAGCGACGCCTCCCGTCCAATCAAGGACTCCGAGGTGGAGGCCTGCGCCGAAAACGGCATCGACGACATCGTCGAGATTCAGGTCGCAATCGACGCCCTCACCGTCATGATCCATCCCGACAACGACTTCGCCCAGTGCATGACCGTGGCCGAGCTGAACCAGGCCTTCAGCGCCGACGGCGCGAAGCGCTGGAACGAGATTCGCGCCGAGTGGCCGGACGAGGAGATCGTCGCGTACTACCCGGGCGCCGACTCGGGGACGTTCGACTACTTCAATGAGGCCATCATTGAATCGGTCGAGGGCGCGACGCACCGTGGCGACGGCACGCCCTCCGAGGACGACAACATCCTCGCGCTCGGCATCGGCCGCGACCGCCAGGCCATCGGTTACTTCGGCTTCGCCTACTTCCTCGAAGCGGGGCAGAGCCTGCAGGCCGTCTCAGTTGACGACGGCGACGGCTGTGTGGCCCCGAGCTTCGATGCGGCCCTCTCGGGCGAGTACACGCCGCTCGCGCGGCCGCTCTTCATCTACACCCGCGCCAGCCTCCTGAGCGAGCGCCCCGAGGTTGCCGGGTTCGTCCAGTTCTTCCTCGAGAACACCGACGCGATCGTGCCGGAAGTTGGCTACGTGACCATGCCTGCGGACCTGCTCGCGGCCCAGCAGGCGAAGATCCAGCCGCCGTATCAGCTGTTGGGGCAGGTCGCTCCAGAGCCAGAGCCGAGAGACTACTCGGACCTCTCCGGTGAGATCCGCATCGACGGGTCCTCGACGGTGTTCCCCATCGCCGAGGCCATGGCCGAGGAATTCGGCTACGCCTCCGACGTGCGCGTGAACGTGGCCTTCTCCGGTACCGGCGGCGGCTTCGAGAAGTTCTGCCGCGGTGAGACCCAGATCAGCGACGCCTCCCGTCCAATCAAGGACTCCGAGGTGGAGGCCTGCGCCGAGAACGATATCGACGACATCGTCGAGATCCAGGTCGCGATCGACGCCCTCACCGTCATGATCCATCCCGACAACGACTTCGCCCAGTGCATGACCGTGGCCGAGCTCAACCATGCCTTCCGCGCCGACGGCGCGAAGAAGTGGAGCGACATCCGAGCGGAGTGGCCCGACGACGACATCGTCGCCTACTACCCGGGCGCCGACTCCGGCACCTTCGACTACTTCAATGAGGCCATCATCGAGGAGTTCGAGGGCTCCACCCACCGCGGCGACGGCACGCCTTCCGAGGACGACAACATCCTCGCGCTCGGCATCGGCCGCGACCGGAACGCCATCGGCTACTTCGGCTTCGCCTACTTCCTCGAAGCGGGGCAGAGCCTGCAGGCAGTGTCGGTCGATGACGGCGACGGCTGTGTGGCCCCGAGCTTCGATGCGGCCCTCTCGGGCGAGTACACACCGCTCGCGCGGCCGCTCTTCATCTACACCCGCGCAAGCCTCCTGAGCGAACGCCCCGAGGTTGCCGGGTTCGTCCAGTTCTTCCTCGAGAACAGCGACGCGATCGCGCCGGAAGTCGGCTACGTGACCATGCCGGCCGAACTGCTCGGCGAGCAGTTCGCGAAGATCGCGCCGTACACCAACTAGGCCAGGGGGCGCGAACCGCCCGCAACCAGGGGGCGCGGCTCAGAGCCGCGCCCCCTGGTTGCGTCCCGGAGAATCGGACACGAGAACGCCGTAAGATGCGTCCCTGCGCCCGCCGAGGCGGACGCAAGCACATGCCACGGAGGAGGGGCCGATGACCGGTCCTCTGAACGACGTCCGGGTGCTGGACCTGACGCAGCACATCGCGGGCCCGTACGCGACAAAGCTGTTCGCGGATTTCGGGGCCGACGTGATCAAGATCGAACGGCCGGGGGGCGACCCCTCGCGGCGGCTCGGTCCCTACAAGGGGGGCGAGCCGCATCCGGAGAAGAGCGGAACGTTCTTCTACTTCAACACGAACAAGCGCTCGCTGGTGCTGGATCTGAAGGAGGAGCGGGGGCGGGAAGCGTTCTGGCGGCTGCTGGAGAGCGCGGACATGGTGGTGGAGAGCTTCCGCCCCGGGGTGATGGAGTCGCTGGGCCTGGGCTGGGACGAGATCCACGCGCGGCGTCCGGACGTGCCCCTCGTCTCGATTACGAACTTCGGGCAGGAGAGCCCCTACCGGGACTACAAGGGCTCGGACCTCGTGCTTTATGCCTTCGCGGGGGAGATGTTCTCGACGGGGCTGCTGGAGCGGGAGCCCGTGAAGATGTACGGCACGGCAGCGCTGGTGCAGTCGGGGTCGGCAGCGTCCACGGCGATGATGGGCGCGCTGATGGCGGGCCGCTACCAGGGTGTCGGCCAACAGGTCGACTTCTCGATTGCGGACAGCCACCTGGTGGGCGTCGACCGGCGACACGCGACGGTGATGGGGTACCAGTACTCGGGGCGGAAGTCGCTGCGATCTCCCGGTGCGGCGGTGGGCATGTTGAACGGCGTGTTCCCCTGCCAGGACGGCTGGGTGGACCTGCAGGGGGGAGGGGCGCGCTTCTCGAACGCACGCGAGTTCCTCGGCTACCCGGACTGGATGGAAGACGAGAAGTGGGACGACCCCGCCATCCAGATGAACCCGGAAGCGATCGAGGAGTTCAACGCGTTCTTCTACGTGTGGCTCCTGGAGCACACGAAGCGGGAGATCTGGGAGGCGGCGCGGAAGGTGCGCTTCCTCTGCGGGCCGCTCTTCACCATCGACGAGGTGTTCGACGACCCGAACTTCCGGGCGCGGGGCTTCTGGGAGATGGCGGACCACGAGGAGCTTGGCGAGGTGGAGATTCCCGGGCGTCCCTTCCTGATGTCGGAGTCTCCGTGGGAGCTGCGCCGTCCGGCGCCGCTGCTGGGAGAGCACACCGCGGAGGTGCTGGGGGAGGCCGGCTACGACGCCGGGGCGATCAACGAGCTGGCAGCGGCCGGCGTGGCGGAGGTGCGCTGATGGCGAAGCAACCACTGGATGGCATCCGCATCCTCGACCTTGGAGGCGTGTGGGCGGGAACGTTCTCGACCGTGCTGTTGGCCGACCTGGGCGCGGAGGTGCTGAAACAGGAGAACCAGTTCGTCTGGCAGCCGAACACGCGGGCGGTCCCGGGGCCGCGCATCCCGCCGGCGATGGCGCAAGGGGGGGCCGGCTGGGTGACGGGATTGCCGAACAGCGATCCGGGTGAGCGCCCCTGGAACTACCACCCCATGTTTGTGAGCCTCTACCGGAACAAGCGGAGCTTCACGCTCGATATCCGGCAGCCCGAGGGGAAGGAGATCCTGGGTCGCCTGGCGGCGATGTCGGACGCGGTACTGGAGAACAGCGCCGTGGGGACGATGGAGAAGCTGGGGATTTCGTATGAGTGGCTGCGTGAGCAGCGCGAAGACATCATCTTCCTGCGGGCGCCGGGCTACGGCGTCACCGGAGACTACGCCAGCGCGCGCACGATGGGCGCCCACCTGGAAGGGACGATGGGGCACCAGATCCTGCGCGGCTACGAAGGAAGCGACCCGAACTCGAACAGCGGCATCTTCGCGGCGGACTACACCGCGGCGACGCAGATCGCGCTGGCGATCATGATGGCGATCTGGCACCGGAACAACACGGGCAAGGGCCAGTTCATCGAGATGGCGCAGGCGGAGAACGCCGCCGCGATGTTCGCGCAGGCGTACATGAATTACGGCTTCAACGGCGAGGTGGAGCACGCGATCGGGAACCGCTCGATCTACGCCGCCGACGGACAGGCGCCGTGCGGGGTCTATCCGTGCCTCTCCCCGGGCGGGGCGGAGACGGGCGACGATCGCTGGATCGCGATCACGGTCACGAGCGACGCCACCTGGGAGGCGCTGCGCACGGTGATGGGCGACCCCGAATGGGCGCAAGACCCCGAGCTGGCGACAGGCGCGGGCCGGGCAGCCGCGCAGGATCTGCTCGACGAGAAGCTGGCGGAGTGGACGGCGGCTTTCGACGACGAGGACCTGTTCGCGCGGCTGCAGGCGGCGGGCGTGGCGGCGGCGCCGGTGCTGGAGGCCTCGCGCGTGCTCGATGACCCGCACGTACAGGCGCGGAACCTCTATATCCCGCAGGAACTGCAGGACGACATCGGCGTACACCGCTATCCACGGCCGATCTTCGACTTCCCTGAATCGGAGGGCGGCATCAGGCGTCCGCCGGTCGCATTCGGGCAGGACAACGACTACGTCTACCGCGAACTCCTGGGAATAAGCGACGAGGAGTACGCACGCCTGGAGAATGAAGGGCACATCGCGACCTCGTTCAGCGACACACTGTGAGCGGGGAGCTTCCAGCAATCGAGGGGACGTGCGAGGCACGCTTCGAGGGCGTGCGCGAGGCGTTCGCCCGCAACTTCGCGGAGTCGGGGGAGCTGGGCGCATCCGTGGCGGTGGCGCTCGGGGGCGAGCTGGTCGTCGACCTGTGGGCCGGCCATGTGGACCGCGACCGCACGCAGCCATGGGAACGGGACACGCTCGTGCTGGTGTACTCATCGACGAAGGGAGTGGTGGCGCTGGCGGCGCACATGCTCGCGGACCAGGGGCTGCTCGACTTCGAGGCGCCGGTCGCGGATGTGTGGCCGGAGTTCGCGCAGGGGGACAAGGCGAGCCTGCCGCTTCGCTACCTGCTGACGCACCAGGCGGGGCTGCCTGTCGTCGACGAGGAACTGCCGCTAGGGGCGGAGCTGGAGTGGGACATCATGGCCGGGGCGCTGGCGCGGCAAGCGCCGGTGTGGGAGCCGGGGGAGAAGACGGGCTACCACGCGGCGACGTTCGGATGGCTGGTGGGAGAGGTGATCCGACGGGTGGACGGGCGCTCGGTGGGGACTTTCATCCGGGAGGAGATCGCGGAGCCGCTGGGGGTCGAGTTCCTGCTGGGATTCGGGCCGGAGGAGGAGCACCGGGTCTCGGACCTGCACCTGGCCCAGGTTCCCGCCGAGGAGCTGCCCAGCCTGGCGGCGGCGGCGCTGCTGGAGCCAACCTCGCTGGCGGCGCGCGCATTCAACATCGCCCCGCGGGGTCCGAACAAGGGCCGCAACAGCCGCGCCTACCGTGCATCTGAGCAGCCGGGGTCGAACGGCCACACGAACGCTCGCGCACTGGCGACGCTCTACGGGGCGCTGGGGTCGGGCGGCGCGTGGCAGGGCCACCGCCTGCTGAGCGAGGAAGCCATCCAGCTTGCCGGTACACCGCAACTGGAGGGCCGGGACATCATCCTGCAGACGCCGGTGCGGCGGACCCTCGGGTACATGATGCCGGTCCCGGGGCAGCCGGACGCGCGGGGCGAGAACGCCTTCGGGCACGCGGGCATGGGCGGGTCGCTGGGTTTCTGCGACCCGGACCGGGGACTCGGGTTCGGGTACGCGATGAACCAGATGTGGACGAGCACGTTGACCGCGGACGACCCGCGCTCGGACAGGTTAGTGCGGGCGGTCTACGAGTCGCTGGGCTGATCGCTGAGGGCGAGCGGGGGGAGGTCCACGCCCCTCAGGAGGGGGGGCAGGGGGCCGAGGAGGTGGGGGTCGAGGCCGGCAAGGGGGTCGGAGGGGGCGAGGGGCGCTTCTGCGAGCACGACCAGGGGGAGGGCAGGGAAGCGGTCGCGTAGCCAGCGCAGGTTCTCCCACTCGACGACGCCCGCATCCTGCGGGAAGCCGCTGATCGCCACCATCTCGACAGGGAGGCCACGGCGCTCGGCGGCCTCGATGGTGAGGGTGGTGTGGTTGAGGGTGCCGAGGGAGGGTCGCGCGACAACCACGAGGGAGGCATCGAGGGCGGCGGCGAAGGCGGCCATGTCGTGCTCGGCGGTGATGGAGACGAGGAGGCCTCCCGCGCCTTCCACAAGTGTTATGTCGTTATCTTTCGCACGCGCGCGGCACTCGACGAGGGCAGCGGCGATGTCGATGGGCGCGCCGGCGCGCTCGGCGGCGATGGAGGGCGCAAGCGGTTCGGGGAGGGAGACCAACGTGCGGATGTCGACGGCCTCGTCGCCGAGGGCGGCGCGGTAGAAGGCCTCGTCGCCATCGGCGGCGGGGTCGGCGGCGCCGGTCTGGAAGGGCTTGATGAGCGCGACGCGGTGGTCGGGAGCGAGAGTGGCGGCGAGCCAGGCGGCGACGACCGTCTTGCCAACGCCGGTATCGGTGCCGGTGACGAAGATGACGCGGTTGGTCACGCGGGCGGGGGGACGGCGTCCAGCACGCGGTCGATGTCGTCGGCGGTGTGGGTGGCGATGAGGTTGAAGCGGATGCGGGCCGTGCCCTCCGGGACGGTGGGGGGGCGGATGGCGCGGGAGAGGATGCCCGCATCACGCAGGCGGCGCTCGGCGGCGAGGGCGGCGTCGGCGGAGCCGAGGAGGAGGGGGACGATGGCCGTCTCGGAGTCGGAAGGCGGGTAGCCCGCAGCCGTGAGGCCGGCGCGGAGGCGGGTGGCGAGGGCGTCGAGGTGGGCGCGGCGCTCGGATTCGTCGGCGACGATATCGAGGGCGGCGAGGGCGGCGCCAACGCTCGCGGGGGGCAGGGCAGTGTTGAAGATGAAGGGCCGCGACCGGTTCACGAGGTAGTCGATCACGGTCTGGCCGGCGGCGACGAAGCCCCCTGCGGAGGCGAGCGCCTTGGAGAGCGTGCCGACGATGATGACGCCCTCGGGCTGGAGCCCGAAGCGCGCGAGGGCGCCCTCGCCCTGGGGGCCGAGGACACCGGTGGCGTGGGCCTCGTCGAGGACGAGGACGGCGTCGTGGGCGCGGGCAAGCTCGATGAGGGCGGGGAGGGGAGCGACGTCGCCATCCATGCTGAAGACGGTCTCGCTGACGATGAGGCGGCGGCTGGCGGGGGTGGTGGCGAGGAGCTCGGCGAGGTGCTCGGCGTCGCAGTGACCGTAGATCTTTGTGTCGGCGCCGGAGAGGCGGCAGCCGTCGATGATGGAGGCGTGGTTGAGGGCATCGCTGAAGATGGCGTCCCCAGGGCGGGCGAGGGCGGTGAGGACGCCAAGGTTGGCCAGGTAGCCGGATGAGTAGAGGAGGGCCGCCTCCTGGCCCTTGAGAGCCGCGAGACGGCCTTCCAGCTCCTCGTGGAGGGGGGTAGAGCCGCAGAGGAGGCGGGAGGCGCTGACGCTCGCTCCGTAGGCGCGAGCGGCCTCGGCGGCGGCCTCGACGACACGGGGATCGCCGGCGAGCCCGAGGTAGTTGTTGGAGGTGAGATTGAGAAGGTCGAGCCCGTCGATGCTGAGCGTTTCGCCCTGACCGTGACGGGGGGTGAGGATGGTGCGGCGCAGGGAGCGGCCTTCGAGGGCGGCGAGCTCGTCGCGGAGCTCGCCGAGCCAGCCGCTAGCCGCGGGAGACTCGGTCGAGGCCATAGGCGACCGCCTCACAGATCTGCGCGAGCTCGTCCTCCTCGATGGAGAGAGGAGGCATGAGGACGATAACGTCCCCCAGTGGACGGATGAAGACCCCGCGATCGCGGGCGGCGAGGCAGACCCGCCAGCCCGCCTCGCGCTCGGGGGGGAGGGGCTCGCGGGTGTCGCGGTCGGCAACAAGCTCGATGCCGGTCATCAGGCCCTGCCGGCGGACCTCGCCGACGAGGGGATGGTCGGCGATGCGCTCGGCAAGGAGGTCGCCGAGCAGCTCGGCGCGGTCGCGCACGCGGGCGAGCACGTCTTCGGCTTCGAACAGGTCGAGACTGGCGAGGGCGGCGGCGCAGCAGATGGGGTTGCCGGCGTAGGTGTGACCGTGGAAGAGCTTGCTCCCCTCCTCGCCGTGAAAGGCCTGGTAGACATCCTCGGTGGTGACCGTGGCGGAGAGGGGCAGGTAGCCGCCGGTGATGCCCTTCCCGAGAATCGTGATATCGGGGGTCACGCCCTCAAGGTCGCAGGCGAACATGGCGCCGGTCTTGCCGAAGCCGGTGGCCACCTCGTCGGCGATGAGCAGGGTGTCGTATTCGTCGCAGAGGGCGCGGATGGCGGCGATGTGGCCCTCGGGGGCGACAATCATGCCGGCAGCGCCCTGCACGCGCGGCTCGATGATGACGGCGGCTATCTCGTTGCCGCGGGTCTCGAGAAGGTCGCGCAGGGAGTCAACGCAGGCGTCGGTACAGGCGGGGGCGGCAGAGCAGCGGTCGCAGCGGTAGCGGTAGGCGTTAGCGAAGCGCAGGGGCTCGAAGAGAAGGGGTTCGTAGACGTCGCGGAAGGGGCCCTCGCCGCCGGCGCTGACGGCCCCGAGGGTATCGCCGTGGTAGGCCATGTCGAGGGCGGCGATGCGGTTGCGCTCGGGGCGCCCGCGGTTGGCCTGGTATTGGACGGCCATCTTGAGGGCGACCTCGACGGCGGAGGCGCCGTTCTCGCTGAAGAAGACGCGGGAGCGGCCGGGGAGGTGGGGCAGGAGGCGGTGGGCGAGGTCGATGGCGGGCTCGTGGGTAATGCCGAGGAGCGTGCTGTGCTGGAGCTTCGCGGCCTGCTCCTGGATAGCGGCGACGATGTGGGGATGGCTGTGGCCGTGCACGTTCGCCCAGAGGGAGGCGACGCCGTCGACGTACTCGCGGCCATCGGTGTCGATGAGACGGTTGCCCTCGGCGCGGGCGACGACCAGCTGGGGTTCGCGTTCGAAGCGCGCCATCTGCGTAAACGGGTGCCAGAGGGGGTAGTCGCCTGGTGGCTCGTCGGCAGGCATCGGGGGATCGTACCGCGACTGCCGTGTGGCGCGAGGGCAGGGTATGCTTCGAGCCCATGGAACTGACCTTCGAAGAGCGTCTGGATGGCCTGGTCGAGGCGAGCCTGGAGGGGCGCGATCCCGGACGGGAAGAGCTGGCCTGGCTGCTGCAGGCGCCGGACGAGCGCACGCTCGAGATCGTGTCGGCAGTGAGCCGTGTGCGCTTCGCGGCGTTCGGGCGGCGGGTGAAGCTGAACCTGCTGCTGAACATCAAGAGCGGGCTCTGCCCCGAGGACTGCCACTACTGCTCGCAGGCGCGCGACTCGAAGGCGCCCATCCTCTCGTACCCGATGGTGGGGGAGGAGACGTTCTGCGCGGCGGCCGACCGTGCGCGTGAGCTTGGAGCGACGCGGCTCTGCCTGGTGGCAAGCGGACGCGGTCCGACGGAGCGCGAGGTGGCGCAGGTGGCGCGCGGGGTGGAGGCGGTGAAGGCGGCGGACGGGGCGATGGAGATCTGCGCCTGCCTGGGGCTGTTGAGCGACGGTCAGGCGGAGCAGCTGGGGGAGGCGGGGGTCTACGCCTACAACCACAATCTGAACACGAGCGAGAGCTTCTACGACGCCATCTGCGACACGCACACGTTCGCGGACCGGCAGGAGACGGTGGGACGCGCCCGCGAGGGCGGCCTCTCGCCCTGCTCGGGGGCGCTCTTCGGAATGGGCGAGAGCGACGCGGACGTGCTCGACGCGGGCTACGCGCTGCGCGCGATCGAGCCGGACTCGGTGCCCATCAACTTCCTCATCCCGATCGAGGGGACGCCGCTAGCGGCGGTGAACGAGCTCACGCCGCAGCGCTGCCTGCGCATCCTGGCGGTGTTCCGGCTGCTCTTCCCGCGGGCGGAGGTGCGCATCGCCGGAGGTCGCGAGGTACACCTGCGGTCGCTGCAGCCGCTGGGGCTCTACCTGGCCAACTCGATCTTCATCGGGGACTACCTGACGACGAAGGGGCAGGCGGCGGAGGCGGACCTCGCGATGATCGCGGACGCCGGGTTCGAAATCGAAGGCGGCGGTCCTCCGCAGGAGCGCGAGGGCGAGCTCGCCGAGGTCGCCCTGAAGCAGGGCGTGCTGGACTAGAACCGTCTGCCGGATACCGGCGACGGGAGCACTGGAGGAACAGATGCAGATCGCCGGATTCGAGACGCAAGTCGTCGAACTTTCCAAGGAACGGGTGACGCTGGGCGAAATTCCTGGACAGGTCACGCCCTGGTACACGACGCTGCGGCTGCGCACGGACGACGGGATCGAGGGGATCGCGTACGCGGCCTACGTATCGCGCGCGGTGGCGCCAGCGCTGAAGGCGACGCTCGACGGGCTCGCCGAACAGGTCGTGGGGCGCGACCCGTTCGAGACAGATGCGATCGGGCGGGACCTGCGCATGCGCAACGGGGGGACGGCGCCGGCGGGGCTGGTGACGCGCGCGAGCTCGGCGATCGACGTGGCCCTCTGGGACATCAAGGGGAAGGCGCTGGGCATGCCCTGCTGGAAGCTGCTCGGCGGCAGCGAGGGTCGCGTGCGGGCGTACGGCAGCGGGCACCTCTGGCGGCACTACAACCTCGAGGAGCTGCAGCAGTGGGGCCCGACGCTTGTCGAGCAGGGCTTCAAAGCGATGAAGCTGCGCTGCGGGGCGGAGTCCTCGGCGGCGGACGAAGTCGAGCGCATGCGCGTCCTGCGCGAGGCGGTGGGGGACGACGTCGACATCATGATCGACATCAACCAGGGCTGGACGGTGCACCAGGCGACGACGATAGGGCGACAACTGAGCGAGCACCGGCTCTACTGGCTCGAGGATCCGACGCAGCACCAGGACTACGCGGGCATGGCGCGCATCGCGGAGGCGCTGGACACGCCCGTGTGTTCGGGCGAGTACCACTACGGACTGGTCCCCTTCCGGCACATGGTGGAGGCCCGCTCGATCGACATCATGATGGTCGACCTGTTCCGGGTAGGCGGCTTCACGGAGTACGTGAAGGCGGCGCACCTGGCGGAGGCGTTCAACCTGCCGGTGGTGACGCACCTGGCGACGGAGCTGTTCGCGCACGTGGCGGCGGGAACGAACACGCTGCTGCTGGAGCACGTGCCCTGGGCCTTCCCCCTGTTCGAGGAGGTTCCGCGGGTGGAGGACGGCCACGTCGTGCTCGGCGACGAGCCGGGGCTGGGCCTGCGCTTCGACGAGGCCTACCTGCGGGCGCACGCGGTCGACGCCTAGCAGTCGCGCATGGAGGGGGACGGCGAGGGGCGAGCCTGGCTGCTCTTCGACGGTCAGTGCGGCTTCTGCACACGGCTGGCGGCGTGGGTCGTGCGTCGCGACGGGGGGCGGCTGCTGCGGGTGGTGGCCTACCAGGAAGCGCCGAGCCCGCCCATGACGCCCGAGCTCCGGGTCGCGTGCTCCCAGGCGCTGCACGCCATCACGCCGCGGGGGCGCGTGTTGCGGGCAGGGGACGCAACGATCTTCACGCTCGGGGCGATCGGGTGGCGGGGTCTGGCGCGGGTGCTGTGGGTGCGGCCACTGCGGGACATCGTGGGAGTCGGCTACGGAATCGTCGCGGGGATGCGGGGTTGCGACAGTTGCGGGCGGTAGGGCCCTAGGCCCCCGAACAGATGTCCGTAGAATAGGCGAGGGGTGTTGGGCGCGTGACGACGCCGATTCGACGGCAGTACCTGGACCTCAAGCGACGCCATCCGGGCGCGATCCTCTTCTTCAGGCTGGGCGACTTCTACGAGACGTTCGATGAGGACGCGGAGTTGGTCGCGCGCGAGCTCGACATCGTGCTGACCTCGAAGCCGATGGGGAAGGGCGTTCGCGTGCCCCTGGCGGGGGTTCCCTACCACAGCATCGACGGGCACGTGGCCAAGCTGGTGAGGCGCGGACACCGGGTCGCCATCTGCGAGCAGATGGCGGACCCGGCGAGCGTGAAGGGACTCGTGCCGCGCGACGTGGTGCGCACGGTCACGGCGGGGACGGTGACGAGCGAGGCGGCGCTCTCGGCGGAGACGCCGAACGAGCTGGCGGCGCTGGTCGAGCGAGGCGGGGAGCAGGCGCTGGCGCTGGCCGATGTGACGACGGGCGAGGTGCGGGTGGCCTCGGGGGAGGGGGCGGCGGCGGAGCTGGCGCGGGCGGCGCCGGCGGAGCTGCTGGTGGAGGAGTTGGGTGTGGGCGGCGACGCAGCAGGCTGCGAGGTGGAGCGCCCGCGCCTGAGCGCGGCCGTGGCCTCGGCGCTGGTGGCGGAGCAGTACGGCGAATCGGCGCCGGAGACGCTCGTGGGGAGCGAAGCGGCGGTGGCGGCGGTCGCGCAGGTGCTCGCCTACCTGGGCGAGGTGTACCCGGAGGGGGCGGGGGCGCTGGGGCGGGTGCGCACGCTCGCCAGCGAGGAGACGGTCGCGCTGGACGGGCGCACGCTGACGAACCTGGAAGCGCTGCCCGCGGGGGACGGCCGCCCCTCGCTCTTCGCGGTGCTGAACCGGACGCGATCGGCGATGGGGGCTCGGTTGCTGCGCCGCTGGCTGGCGCAGCCGCTTCGCGAAGCCACATCGCTGGGGGAGCGGCACGACGCCATCGCGTGGGCGCTGGAGCGCCCCATCGAGCGGGAGCGGGCGCAGACGATCCTGCGGGGCATTCCCGACGTGGCGCGTCTGTGCGGGCGGCTGGGGGCGCGGGCGGCGTCGCCACGGGAGCTATCGGGGCTGCGCCAGGGATTGCGGGCGGCGCTCGACCTGGGGGCGCTGCTGGAGACATCGGAGCCGTCGCCGCTGCTGGTGCGGGCGCAGGCAGCGCTGGCGGAGGTGGCGGAGCCGCTGCTGGCGCTGGACGGGGCGCTGGCGGAGGACCCGCCGGCGACGTTCGACGAGGGTGGGGTGATCGCGCCCGGCCACGACCCCGAGATCGACACCCTGCGGGGGCGGACGCGGTCGGCGCGGGAGGCGCTGCTGGCGCTGGAGGCGAGCGAGCGGGAGCAGACGGGCATCCGCTCGCTGAAGGTCGGGCAGAACAAGGTGTTCGGCTACTACCTGGAAGTCTCCGTGGCGAACACGGAGCTGGTGCCGGAGCGCTACCAGCGGCGGCAGACGCTCGTGGGGGCGGAACGCTACGTGACGGAGGAGCTGAAGGAGCTGGAGAGCGGCATGACGACCTCGCGCGAGCGGCTGGCGGCGCGGGAGCGGCAGGCGTTTGAGGCGCTGATCGAGCGGCTGGTGGTGCAGCTGGAGCCGCTGCAGCGCGCCGGGGAGGGGCTGGCGACGATCGATGTCGTGCTGGGGCTGGCGGAGGCCGCGGCGGAGCGGGGCTTCGTGCGGCCGGAGTTCGGGGACGGGGCGCGGCTCGCGATCCGTGGGGGGCGGCACGCGGTTGTGGAGGCGGCGCTGGGACCGGGGCGGTTCGTGCCGAACGACTGCGTGCTCGAAGGGGATGCGCGCATCCTGCTGCTGACGGGCCCGAACATGAGCGGGAAATCGACCTACCTGCGGCAGGTGGCGCTGATCGCGTTGATGGCGCAGGCGGGGAGCTTCGTACCGGCGGAGACGGCGGAGCTGCCGCTGTTCGACCGCATCTTCACGCGCATCGGGGCGCACGACGACCTCGCAGCGGGACACTCAACGTTCATGGTGGAGATGGTGGAGACGGCGCAGATCCTTCACCGGGCGACGGACCGGTCACTGGTCATCCTCGACGAGGTGGGGAGAGGTACGAGCACGTTCGACGGGATGGCGATCGCGCGGGCCGTGCTGGAGTTCCTCGACGCGCGCCCGGAGGGGTCGCCGCGCACGCTGTTCGCCACGCACTACCACGAGCTGACAGCAGTGGCGGAGCAGCTGGGGAGCGCGGACAACGCGCACGTGGCCGTCCACGACGAGGGCGGGGAGGTGGTGTTCGAGCACCGCATCGAGCCGGGGCCGAGCGACCGCTCGTACGGCATCCACGTGGCGCGCCTGGCGGGGCTGCCGGCCTCAGTAGTCGAGCGGGCGCGGACGCTGCTCGACGAACTAGAGCGTGACTCGGCAGAGGCGGCTGAGACCGCAGCAGAGCAGCCACCTGCAGCAGTCCTCCAGGGGGCGCTGTTCGGGGAGCAGCGGGCGAGCGCGGTCGAGGCGGAGCTGGCAGAGCTGGACCTGGAGTCGATGACGCCGCTGGAGGCGATGGCGAGGCTAGGGGAGCTGCGGGAGCGGGCACGGGGGACGCAGTGAGCGGGGCGGGGCGCATCCGCCAGCTGCCGCCGGAGGTGGCGGCGCGGATCGCCGCGGGGGAGGTGATCGAGCGGCCGGTGTCGGTCGTGCGGGAATTGCTCGATAACGCCATCGACGCGGGCGCGAAGCGCATCCGCTTGACCATCGTCGAGGGCGGACTGCGGTCGATGGAGGTGAACGACGACGGGCGGGGCATCCCCCCGGACCAGGTCGAGGTGGCGTTCGAGCGGCACGCGACCAGCAAGATCGCGGGCGCGGGGGACCTGCGTCGCGTGGCGACGCTCGGGTTCCGGGGGGAGGCGTTGGGGGCGATAGCGGCAGCGGCGGAGGTCGAGATCGTGACGCGGGCGGAGGGGGAACCGGTGGGGGTGGCCGTGCTGCTGGTGGACCGGCAGGCGGTGCGGCGCAGTGCGCGGGCGGCGCCGGTGGGCACGACGATCACAGTGCGGGAACTGTTCGCGAAGGTGCCGGCGAGGCGCAGTTTCCTGGGGTCGGCGGCAAGCGAGGGGCGGCAGATCACGACGCTGGTCTCGCACTACGCGCTCGCCTACCCGGGAATCGCGTTCCGGCTTGAGGCGGGGCGGCGGCCCTTCCAGACGAGCGGAGACGGCAATCTGCGGCATGCGGTGGCGGCGGTTTACGGGGCGGAGCAGGGGGAGGCGATGCTCGACGTGGCGCACGAGGAGGGGGACATCGCGATCTCGGGGCTGGCGGGTCCGCCCTCGCTGCACCGGGGCAACCGCACCGGTATCGCGCTCTTCGTGAACGGCCGCTGGGTGCAGAGCGCGGCCCTGCGCTTCGCCGTGAGCGACGCCTATCAGTCGGAGCTGCCGGGAGGACGCTACCCGGTCGCGAGCGTGGCCTTGCACCTGCCCACGGAGGCGGTCGACGTGAACGTACATCCGGCCAAGGCGGAAGTGCGTTTCCGGGACCAGCGCGGGGTGGCGCGCGTGCTGCGCCACGCGATCGTGAAGGCGCTGGAGGGGGCGGGGCCGGTGGGGTGGTCGCTGGGGGTGGCGGGGGAGGCGCCAGCGGAGACGGGGCGGCCATCGTTGCGGGAGCGGCTGCAGCCTCCCGAGAGCGCGCAGCCGGCGCTGCGGGGCGGCCTCGCGCCGGAGGTTTCGCCAGCGGAGGCGGGGTCGCGGACGCAGCGGGAGACGCTGCCGCTGCTGCGGGTGGTGGGGCAGGTGGCGAGCACGTACGTGGTGGCGGAGGGGCCGGACGGGATGTACCTCATCGACCAGCACGCGGCGCACGAACGGGTCGTGTTCGACCGGCTCAAGGGGCGGACCGCCGAGGAGGCGGTGCAGCCACTGCTCGAGCCGGTGCTGGTCGAGCTGGACCGGACGGCGGCGGCCGTGTTCGAGGAGCACGGGGCGCACCTGGAACGGCTCGGGCTGCAGCTGGAACCGTTCGGGGACGCCGCCTGCCTCGTGCGGGCGGCGCCGGCGGGATTCGGGGACGGCGATATCGCGGGAGGCCTGCGGGCGATGCTGGAGAAGCTCGGAGACGAGCGGCGGGTGGCAGACCCGTTCGACCGGGCGGCGGCGACAGTCGCCTGCCACAGCAGCGTTCGTGCGGGGATGGCGCTCTCGCTGGAGGAGATGCGCCAGCTGATCGAGGACCTCGGCGCGACGGCTTCCCCACGGACGTGTCCCCACGGCCGGCCCACGCTGGTGCACGTGCGCCAGGAGACGCTGGCCCGCCAGTTCGGACGCTAGCGGTGTTTGACCGGCCTCGCAGGGGGGCCGCACCATGAGCGGGATGCGCTACATCGGCATGGTGGCGACCGCCGGGTTTGTCCTGGCCCTGCCCATCCTGCTCTTCACCACGAACATCCGCTTCCTGGCCAGCGACACGGGCTACCTCGAGGGGGGGCTGCGGCGGCACGACGCGGCGGAGAACACGGGGATCGCGCTGAACGAGCTCGACTACGCGGTGGGCGCGATCGTGCGGTACTTCGAGGACGACGAACAGACGCTGCGGGTGCTCGTGTTCACGGACGGCAGGGAGACAGCGCTGTTCAGCGAGGACGAGACGCTGCACATGGAGGACGTGAAGGGCCTGATGCGCACGATCTTCCGGGCGAACGAGGTGTCGCTGGGGTTCGTGCTGGCCTACGTGGCGGGGTTGGTGCTGTGGTCGGGAGAGCGGTCGGGGCGGGACCTGGCGAAGGAGACGCTGGTGGCCGTGGGGGTGGGCGCGGCGGTGGGGGTACTGGTTGGCATCCTGGCGCTGGTCGGGTTCGAGAGCGCGTGGGAGCAGATGCACGAGATCGTGTTCACCAACGACCTGTGGCTGCTGGACCCGCGAACGGACCGCCTCATCCAGATGTTCCCGGAGACGTTCTGGGCGGAGGCGACGTTCATCGTTGTGGGGCTGGCGCTGGCGGAGGCGGTCGTGCTGGTGGGGATCGCGGGGGGATACCTGTGGTTCACGCGGCCCCCGCAGGCGGAACTGGCAGCGGTCGACGAGGAGGATGGCACGGAAGAGGAAGCAGCGAGCGAGGACGCTCCAGAGGAGGACGAGGCTTCGGAAGAGGAGGGGGCGCCAGAGCAAGCGGAGGCAGACTCAGGGGCTCCAGAAGAGGAAGCGCCAGCCGAGGGTGAGCCTGCTGCCAGCGAACAGCACGGGGAGGCAGAGGTGGAAGAAGCTACGGACGGGGATGCGCCCGCCGAGGATCAGGAGGAGCAGCCGCAGCCGCCGCCTCCACAGGCGCAGCCGCCGCCGGCGCCGAACTCCGGCTCCATCTGAGCGACGGCGGCTCCGCCCTCGCCGCGGGCGACGGCAAAGTTGGAGATGGTGCGCTCGGCGCGATGGCCGGACGCACACTGCGTCGCGGTGGTGGCCTCGGACATGGGGCGGCGACGCTCGAAGGTGTCGCGGCAGGTGGGGCAGTAGTACTCGTAGATGGCCATGGGGGGAGTATAGCGGGGAGTCGCGATCAGGCGGCGGAGGAAGGGCGGCCGGAGGACTGCTGCTCGGCGCTGGAGATGACCGGCGCGGGGACGGGGTCGGGCTCGGAGGGGAGGTGGGGCGGCAGGCCCGTCTCCATTTCACGCTCAATCGCGCGGGTAATCACATTCCCGGGCTGCACCCATCCGCGCCTGCCGGGGCGTGGGAGGGAGGGGCGGAAGCGGGCCGTCCAACGTGGCATGGGCGGGAGACGCTAGGGCATGACCGCGGGGTGTTCAAGATCAAATGCCTGATCACTATGTCTCGTGCTCGCACTCTTCGGCACGGTCGAGGAAGGCGAGGAGGTACTCGTTGAAGACCTCGGGCTGCTCGAAG
Source organism: Tepidiformaceae bacterium (assembly GCA_965214395.1). Classification (GTDB taxonomy): domain Bacteria; phylum Chloroflexota; class Dehalococcoidia; order Tepidiformales; family Tepidiformaceae; genus UBA2991. The sequence continues at coordinate 1,028,448 of OZ243954.1, read as the reverse complement.
TAGGTGGAGTGGCCCGCCCCGGCCATCTCGAAGAGGTCGGCGCCGGGCACGAGGGAGTGCGACTCGCGGACAAGCTCGGGGGAGGTGATGAGGTCGTGTTCGCCGAAGATGAAGGTGATGGGGAGGCGGGAATCGACCAGCATCTGGTGGGTGCTGCCGCGGTAGTTGGCGGGGGGTGGTCCGAGAACGTTGCGCTCGCGGGGCGGGTTGAGGCGACGGATCTGGTGGAAGAGCGCCGCCAAAGCCGGCTGCTCCCCGGGGAAGTGGGGGGCGAGGGCGTGGGCGCGGAGGCCGCCCTCGCCACGCTCGACGCGGAGGGCAGCCTGGAGCTCACGGACGCGGTCGTTGGTGGCGCCGGCGTTGGTGCCGCAGAGGGCGAGCGAGCGAGCGCGCTCGGGGGCGAGGCGCAGGAGTCCGGCGACGGCGCGTCCGCCCATCGACTGAGCTATGACGTGGGCACGGTCGATGCCGAGATGTTCAAGGAGATTGACGAGGTCGCGTCCGAAGGCGCCGCGGTCATGCTCGCCGAGGGCGAGGGAGCGGCCCCAGCCTCGCGCATCGAAGACGGTGCAGCGGTAGCGCTCGCCGAAGACGGGAAGCTGCTGCCACCAGGAGAGACTGTTTCCGCCCGCCCCGTGGTGGAAGACGACATGGTCGCCGTCGGGGTTGCCGTGCTGCTCGTAGTAGATGCGGGCGCCATCAAGCTCGGCGAAGGGCATCGGCGCAGTGTACGCGGGTGGAGCTAGACGAAACGGTCGCGGACGGTGACGGCGTTGGGGGCGACCTCGGCGCAGGCGCCGCAGCGGATGCAGAGCTCGTCGATGATGCCGTAGCGCGCGCCCTCGTCGACGATGGCCTCGGTGGGGCAGATAGCGGCCGCCTCGGCGAGGGCGGGGTCGCCGGGGGAGGTGATCTCGTAGGTGATCATGCCGGGGAGGGAACGGGTGGGGTCGCGCTTCTCGCGGATGAGGGTCTCGAACTCCCCGCGGAAGTAGCGGAGGGCAAGCTTGACCGTGGTCATAGCGAACGACCCGTGGAGGCAGTTCGACCAGGCCATCGTCTGGATGAGGTCCTCGAACTTGTCGAGGTCGGTCTCGCGGCCACCGCCGTTGCCGATCCGGCGGAGGATCTCGACGGCGCGCTGGGTGCCCTGGAAGCAGGTCGTACAGCGGCCACAGGACTCGTCCTCGGCGAAGCCGAGGAAGTAGGTGCAGAGGTCGACGACGCTCGTGGTCTCGTCGAAGAATACGATGCCGCCGGAGCCGAGGAAGAGGCCGCGGTCGCGGAAGGGGGCGAGGGTGAGAGGGAGGTCGGCCTCTTCGGCGGAAAGCACGCCGGAGAGGGGACCGCCAGGCTGGTAGCCCTTGAGGGGCACGCCGCCGGGCGTTCCCCCACCGTAGGTCTCGAGGAGGTCGCGGACGCTCAGGCCAAAGGGGATCTCGACGCAGCCGGGCTGGTTCACGGCCCCCGAGATGGTGAACATCTTGGTGCCCTTGGCCTCGTCGTCGCTAACGCTCGACCACCAATCGGCGCCGTGGCGCAGCACGAGGGGGGCGTTGGCGTAGGTCTCGACGTTGTTGACGTTGGTGGGCAGGTTCCAGAGGCCGGCCTGGGCGGGGAAGGGCGGGCGGATGCGGGGCATGCCGCGGTAGCCGTCGATCGAGTTGATGAGGCCGGTCTCCTCGCCGCAGACGTAGGAGCCCGCGCCGGTGAAGACGACGAGGTCGAAGGTCTTGCCGCTGCCGAGGATGTCCTCGCCGAGGAGGCCGCGCTCACGGGCCTGCTGGACGGCGACGTTCATGCGCTCGATGGCGAGGGGGTATTCGTGGCGGATGTAGATGTAGCCCTCGACGGCGTGGGTGGCGAGGGCGGAGATGAGCATGCCCTCGATGATGAGGTGGGGGTCGCCCTCCATGAGGATACGGTTGACCCAGGCGCCGGGGTCGCCCTCGTCGGCGTTGCAGACGAGGTAGCGGGGGTCGGCGCTCGCGTTGCGGAGGAAGTCCCACTTGCGGCCGGCGGGGAAGCCGGCTCCGCCACGGCCGCCGAGGCCGCTTTCGAGCATGAGTTCGATGATCGCCTCGGCCTCCATGTCGAGGGCCTTCACGAAACCCTCGTAACCCCCGTTGGCGAGGTAGTGGTCGATGTTCTCGGGGTCGATCTGGCCACAGTTGGCCATGAGGCGGCGTATCTGGCCGCGCATGTAGGGGTGCTCTTCGAGCGGGGCTATCTGGTCGCTGGGGGCGCCTTCGACGACGCCGAGGGCGAGCTCTGGAAGCTCACCCGCCTCGACGAGGACGGTCTGCACGAACTCCTCGACGCGGTCGGGAGTGAGTGAGTGGTAGAGGACCGTGCGCGTTCCGGCGGCGGAGCGCACGGAGAGGGTCGGTTCGAGCCAGCAGAAGCCCCACGAGCCGGTCGTCGTGATGTCGACGTTGAGGCCCTTCGCGGAGACGGCCTCCTGCAGCGCAGCGAGGGTCTCGGCGCCGCCACGGGCAAGGGAGGACGTGTCGAGGCAGAGGTTGATCTGCTCACGGCCGCCAGCGCGGGCGGCCTCCCAGCGCTCGCGAGCCTCGGAAGCGATAGCGGTGAAGCGGTCGTTCATGCGTCCCCCTCCCCTTTGACATCGCGGGCGATGGCGACGGCCTTCGCGACGGTGAGGTCACCGACGACCTCGCCATCGAGCCAGACCTGGGGGGCCTCGCTGCAGGTGCCGTTGCACTGGCCGAGGCGAAGGCCGTAGGCGCCGTCCTCGCTCTGGGCATCGAGGGGGAGGCCGAGGGTGTACTGGAGGGCCTCGCGGATGCGGTCGCCGCCGCGGAGGCGGCAGGCGGGGCCGCTGCACCAGGCGATCTCTCGCTCGGGCGGGGGCTCGGTGCGGAAGTCGGCATAGAAGGAGACGGCGCCGTAGACCAGCGCCGGGGTGGTGCGCATCTGGCGAGCGAGCACCTCGATCGCCTCGCGGGAGACGTAGCCGTAGTGCTCCTGGATCTCGATGAGAGCGGGGAGAAGATGGCCGCGTTCGAACTCGTACTCGGCGACGAGATCTCGCAGCTCACGAGTGGTCGGCTCAGCCGCCATTTGTTGGGATCCCGTTTGTGAAATGCGGCACTACTATATCCGCGCGCCTCGCGCGGCAGCAACCGCGCGGGCGTCGGCATCCATGAGGTCAGCGGCGCGCTCGCCCAGCTGGAGGCTGTAGTTCTGGCCGCGGTCCTCGGGGTAGACCTGGGTGGTGTTGGAGAGATAGAGGCCGGCGATGCCGGTCTCCATGGGGGGGATGGAGGCGGAGTAGTTGGTCGTGATCACCGGCTGGCCGCCGGGATCGCGAAAGAACCACTTCTCGCGCACCCAGGAGCGGTCGAAGGCGGGGTTGATGCGGCGGATGCTGTCCTCGTAGGCGGTCAGTGCTTCCTCCGCGTCCATCTGGAGGACGGGGTGGTCGGGAGCGACGTAGTTGGAGAGGTAGACGATGTGGTTGCCGCCGTAGCGCTCGGCGGGGATGAGGTTGGTGTGCTCGACGCAGGCGACGAAGGGGAGGTCGTCGGCGATGGAGAGCCAGTAGACATCGCTCAGGGGGCGGTCGAGGGCAAGGACGAGGCAGCTGGCCCACTGATAGCGGACGCGGTCGAGGATCTCGACGTAGGGGGCGGGGAGGTCGGGGGCGATGCGCTTGGTGATGATGTTGGGGGTAGTCATGAGGACCTGGTCGAACTCGTGGAACTCGCCGGCGGCGCGGATGCCGGTGACAGCCCCCAGCTCGGTGACGACCCCTTCGACAGGCGTGTTGAGGTGAATGCGGCCACCGGCGTTGCGGATGTGGTCGGCGAGGGCGAAGTAGTAGGAGCGGAAGGAGCCGCGGGGGTAGCCGAGGGTCTCCTTCGCGCCGAGGCGCCCCTCGCGCGAGCCGAAGCGGAGGCGGATCTTCCAGTGCAGCCAGGCCATGCCAACCTCGTCCGCATGCTCGGCGAACTTGCCCCGGAGGAGCGGTCCCCAGAAGGCGTTGAAGGCCTGTCTGCCCACGGCGCGCTCCATCCAGGAGCGGGCGGTGACGTCCTCGTAGACGCGCCAATCGGCCTGGCGCTTCAACCAGAGGCTTGCGAGGCCGAGCCGGAGGCGGCTGAGGAGGCTGACGGCATCGAAGCGGAGGAGGTCGAGGGGGGTGACGAAGGGGTAGATGCGGCCCTTGACGAAGTGGCCGTTGTGAGGCTCTACCCAGTCGAGGCGGTCGCCAAGGCCGAGGTCGTCGAAGTAGCGGACGACGGTGGTGTCGTTCGTGAAGATGTGGTGATAGAAGCACTCGATCGGTTCGCCGCCGACCTCGAAGGTGACGACCTGGCCGCCGGGCTCGTCGCGGCCCTCGAAGATGGTGACCTCGTGGCCGAGCTCCTGGAGGCGGCGGGCGGCGGCAAGGCCGGCGACACCGGCGCCGACGATGCCGGCCTTCACGGCGCCACCGGGCTGCGCTCTTCGACGGGCTCGGTGCGGAGGCGTCCGAGGCGGGCAATGGGGATTCCGAAGGCCCAGAGGAGGATGAGGCCGGCGATGGTCGCGGGGGCGACGACGACGGCGTGGGCGACGATGGCGTAGGCGGCGGCGAGGCCGCCGGCGAGGCCGGCGTTGACCATGACGAGCTTGGCGGCCCACTCGAAGGGGCCCGTGCCGCCGAAGAAGGTGGGAATGATGATGGCGAGGTTGGCGGCGGCGAGGAGCAGGACGTAGTGGGCGAATCCGACCTTGATGCCGAAGGCGAGGCCGACGATGGCGTAGGCGCCGGCCTCGACGGTCCAGCCGAGGATGCTGAAGAAGGTGACGAGGAGGAAGCTGCGCCAGTCGTGGACGGAGCGGAGGGCGCCGATGACGGAGTTGACGTGGGGCCGAAGGCGTCCGGCGAGGGTGGCGGGGAGGCGGGCGAGGAGGAAATCGGCGAGGCGGTAGGCGCGTTCCTCGCGCAGGGTGAGCCAGTAGAAGGCGATGAGGGCGACGGAGAAGAGAGCGGCGGCGGCGATGGCGATGGCCTTCAGGCGGTCATCGCCGAGGCCAGCGACGGCGCCCGCAGTGAGGAGCATGAGCACGAGGACGCAGCCATCGAACAGGCGCTCGACGGTGATGGCGCCGAGCGTGCCCATGGTGGAGACGCGTTCGCGCTCCCCGAGGACGTAGGCGCGGATCAGTTCGCCGGCGCGCGCGGGAATGAGGTTGTTGGCCATGTAGCCGATGATCGAATAGGAGAAGAGGCGGCGAGGGCTGATGGCAGCGACGGGGCGCATGAGGATGGACCAGCGGTAGCAGCGCAGGAAGAAGGAGAAGAAGAGCACGACGATCGCGGGGGCGACGTACCAGTAGCTGGCTTCCTTGAAGGCATCGGCGATCTCGGAGGGGTCGGTGGCGAGCAGGAAGAGCGCGATGAGGAGGACACCGACGGCGAGGGCAGCCCAGAAACGGAACGAGCGCAACACGGCTGATCAGCGCTCCCCGGCCTCGGCGTTGTCGAAGAGACGCACGCGTGCGGCCCCGCCTTCCACAATCCAGAGCTTACCATCGGGCGTCTCCACGATTCCGTAGGGGGAGAGCAGGGGCTCGTAGGCGGGGCCGATGGTGGAGAGGAGGGCGCCCTCGGAGCTGTAGATGCGCACCTCGCCGAGGGAGGGCAGGGAAAGGGCGATGCGGCCATCGCGCAGGACGCGCAGGTAAGGCTTGTCGTTCGCATCCAGGCCGCCCCAGCCGGGCACCGGGAACTCGCGCAGGTAGGCGCCCGAGGGGTCGAGAATCTGGACGCGGGCGTTCCACATGTCGCCGACGACGATCTCGCCGTTGGGGGCGATGTCGATCCCGACGGGTTCGCTGAACTGGGCGGAGCCGCTACCCCGGTAGAAGGTGTCGGGGTCGAAGGGGCCGGCGATCTCGCGGAGATACTGGCCGTCGGGCGTGTAGACCACGATGCGGGCGTGCCCGGTGTCGGTCACCCAGAGGTTGCCCTCCGCGTCAATGGCGAGGTCGCGGGGACCGAAGAGGTGGTGGGGGCCGGGGGGGCGGCCATCGAGCGGGGGCGGCTCGCCGAAGGTGAGCACACGCTGGCGGAGGCCGGCGTCGAAGGCGAGCACGCGCCAACCGAAGGTGTCGGCGACGTAGACCCGACCGTCGGGGGCAACGGCAAGACCCCAGGGCTGCGAGACCTCGGTGTCGGATTCGCGCAGATCGACGGATGCGAGGAAGTTCCCTTCGGGGTCGAAGCGCTGGAGGACGCCGGAGGCGCTGTCGATCACGTAGAGGGTGCCGTCGGGACCCGCCTCGATGTCGACGGGGACGGAGAACTGCCCGGGACGGCTGCCCAACCCACCGAACACGGGGCGCCCGGCGGCATCGACATCCGGGCGAGCGGGCTCGATGGCCTCGATGCTGAGGGTGCCGGAGACGCGATCGAAGCCGCTGGGGAAGTAGGCAAGGCCATCAATGGAGCCGAGCTCGTAAGGGGGATCGTGGTCACGCCAGTAGGCAAAGGCGTCGCCGGCCCAGCTTCCGCCGAAGATGCCGTTGTTGATCTGGCGCCAGGCAAGTCCATCGACGGACTGGCGCCACGAAAATCCCTGGAGGGGCTGACGCCACGCAAGCTCTTCGAAGGGGCCAGCGGTGAGGGCGGCCTTGTAGTTCTCGGGGAACCACCAGCGGTGGGGGTAGAGGGTCGGGGGAGCGAAGCCGGTGGCGCCACGCGCGGCGATGTCGCGGGCGACGACCGTGGCATTGGCGGCGTTGATGAGGATCACATCGAACTCGCCGGGCGGGAGACCGTCCTCCATGTCGCGGTAAGTGACGTTGCGGTAGTCGCGCAGGTACCAGACCCAGGGCCAGGCAAAGGAGGTGCGGGCATCGATGGCGATGCGCAGGTCGATGCCCCTGCCGGTGGCCTCGGCAAGGGCGTCGATTTCATCGGCCATGCGGGTGATCTCGGGGGAGCTCTGGGTGTAGATGAGCATGTCCTTGGGCACGTCGCCGCGCTCGAAGGTGACACCGACCATCGTGCGGAACGAGAAGAAGGCCAGCGCCGCGACGACGGCAAGCACGGTGAGGAGGGGGACGACTCGCCCACCGAGGCGGGAGGCAAGGGCAGCAGCCACGGTGACGACCGCCAGGAGTGGCCCCAGGGCCAGGAGGGAACGGACCCAGGGCGCGGGTCCCCAGTCGAGGGCAAGGGTAACGAGCGTGAGCGCCGCCATCGCGAGGGTGAAGGCGATGCCCAGAGCGGAGCCAGCGCCGAGTCGCGGGAGCCGGCTGTGAGTCCAGGCGCGGTTGATCGTCCAGGCGGCGAGCAGGATGGCGGGGATGGCGAGGTGGGTGTTGAGCCAGGGCATCTTCTCCCCGGCGAAGGAGAGGGCGGTGAAGAGGACGAGGAACCAGAGGACGAGGAAGCGGGCGAAGGCGGAACCCTTCACCAGTGCCCAGGCGCCGCCGGCGAGCGCGAGCACGAGGGGAAGGAACTCGTAGGCGGGCATGAGCATCAGGTAGTAGAACCAGGGCTGCATGCCACGGCGTACCTCCTGCTGGGCCTGCCAGTAGTCGATCGAGCCCCAGGCGCCACTGCAGAGGCCGGCCGCGTTCGTCCAGAGGCTCGTCATGAGGGTCGTGTAGATGAGGGCGGCCAGGACGGCGGCGATCAACCAGGTGCGGGGTCGCCAGGAGAGGCCCGCGATGGCGGCGACACCCCCCGCGAAGAGGAAGGCGAACCCGAGCACAGCTCCGTCGCGAACAGAGGGATTGGAGCAGACGTCCGGGTAGTCGAGCGGCCCGGCGGAGAAGATGGTCTCCAGCACGCCCTTGGCGAAGGGGGTGAGGAGGGGAAGGGTGAGGGTCCCGGTGAGCACAAGCAGATCGCCTGAGCGGGGCAGGTCGTCCCGCCCGAGGCGGGTGTGGAGGCCGGGCAGAAAGGGCCAGAGGGCGGCAAGCACCCAGGCGAGGGGGTAGAGGGCGGCGGCGAGCAGGAGTCTGCGCAGCGTGTCTTCGGCTTCGCGGGCGCGCAGCGCGGCCGTGGCGAGTTCGATTGCGAGGTGGCCGTTGAGGTAGAGCAGCAGGAAGGCGACGAACAGGAAGGCCGCCTCTTTCGTGCTGAAGGCGAGCGCAAGGGCCGCGGCGAAGACAATGAGCCAGCGGGTGCGTCCGCCGTGCAGGTAGTGCCAGAGGGCGATGACCATCACGAGGATGAAGAGGGCGAGGTAGATGTCCATGCGCAGGAAGCGGCTGAAGTAGACGAGCGTCGGGGAGAAGGCGAGGAGTGCCACGGCGGCCAGCACGCCGGTCGAGCCAAGCCAGCGCCGCAGGGCGAGGGGGGCGGCCACGACGGCCATACCGAAGAGGGCGGGGGAAATGCGGGAGGTGTAGTCGGTGGCGGTGAAGACGAGGAAGGTGAAGCCCTGCGCGAGGTAGAGGAAGGGGCCGTGGAAGGTGGGATTGTGGCGGTAGCTTCCCTGGGCGAAATCCCAGGCCCACTTGGCGTGGATGCTCTCGTCGTGGTGGAGGGCGCGGGCGCCGAGGTCCCAGAAGCGGAGGGCGAAGGCGGCCGCGAAGATGGCGAAGTAGGCGAGCAGCACCCAGTCCACCTCGATACGCCGGGCGAGAAGGCGCTCGAAGGCGATGGTCTCGGGAGCGTCCGTACTGCGCTCCGTCATGGCGACCTCACGTAGATGACCACGAGATCGAGGTCCTGCTCGAGGCTGTTCCGCTCGGCGAACCAGTGAACCAGATCGAGGAAACCGCCGGGGGAGCGCAGGGAGCGCTTCAGCACCCAGCGCCCCTCAAGGGCGACGAAACCCTCGGGAGCAGGAAGATCGGCGGGCCAGATGGCGACACCGGCCTCGGGGGAGATGTGGCCCGCGAGGGTGAACGGGGGCGAAGCGCGGAAAGGCCAGGTGATCTCCTCGCGGAAGCTGTGGTGGACGACGAGGGGACCCCGCGAGGCGCTCTCATCGAAGGCGACATCGCGGATGGCGCGGGCGGAAGCGGGGCTGACGGGTCCGGGCAGGGGTTCGCCGGCGGCGCTCAGGGAGACACCGCTGGTACCGGCGAGGAGCAGAAGTCCCCCGGCGGCGAGCACGGGCAGGAACGCGAGCGGAAACTCCTCCCGCTGGCTGGATAGCAGCGCAAGCGCGAGGAGCGAGACGGCGAGGAGCGCCAGGAAGAAGGGAACGGCGACCATGACGCGTTCGAGGGTGCCGCCGATGCTGGCCTCCCGCGCCCAACCGCTCAGGACGAACAGGGCCACAGCCGCCAGTCCGAGGGCGAAGAGGAGGAGGTAGACGTGACGGCCCCAGTTCGCGGTCATGAGGAAACCGACGGCGCGAGCGAGGGCGGGGCCGAGCAAGAGGCTGGAGAAGAGGGTGGCGGAGGCGAGGGGGAAGGGCGACGTGGTGGGAAGGGCGACGAGGAACCAGGCGATGGCCAGGCCAGCCATCCCCAGCGAGAGCGTCTCCGCGGGGGTGGGGGTGCGGCCGGTGGCGCGGAGGTGGACGACCAGCCAGACGCCGGCGGCCGCGCCACCCACCAGGAGCGGCAGTCCGTAGTGGGCAGCGAGGGTCGCGACGGTGAGGGTCGACCAGGGCTCCTCGAAACCGGCGACGAAGAGAGCGAAGGGCGCGATGCGGAGGCCATCGGCTCCGAGGCCGAACTGGAGGCTCGTGAGGAGCAGGCCGAGCGCTACTCCGAGGGCGCCCCAGGCGAGGGCGCCCGGCCCGGGGCGGCTCCCGCGCAGTGCTCCCAGGACGACTCCCGCGAGCACTACGGGGAGCGTGAGCGGGCCTCCGGTCGTCACGAGGAAGGCAATCAGGATCCAGCCCCAGGGGGGCGGGCGGCGGGCGACGAGGGCGACGACGAGCCAGATGGCGATGGCGGCGTCCCAGGCGGCGGCGGTGGCGGTGACCCCCAGCAGGATGCCCGCGGGGTCGAGGGCAAGCAGGAGGAGCACAAGCAGCGCGCCCCCTTCGCCGAGTTGCCTGCGGAGGAGGAAGAGGGCGAGGGGGATGGTGGCCGTGCCAGCGAGGGCAAGGGCGCGGGCGGGTTCCTCGGACTCGGTCCAGCCGAGCGTCAGGGCGGTGACGGCCTGGTAGAGCGTGGGGACGTAGCGGCCGTCCTCAACGCCCAGGCTGGCCTGCCAGGCGCCAGAGAGGTGGGCGAGCTCGGCGCCACCCACGGGCGCTCGCCAGACCACCCCCACGCGCAGGAGGACGAAGAGCACCACCACGAGCAACCAGGCGATCGCGGCGACCGAGACGGTGGGGACGCGCCGGGGGGAGACGGCGGCGGTCATTGCGTGACCACCTCCTCCCCGACAGGCACGCGATAGAGGGCCACAGCACCCTGGGAGAAAACGGTATCGAGGAACGTCTCGAAGGCGGGGATGAGCTCGGCGGGGTAGTGGGAGCGCTCCAGGCTGCCGACAAGGACGTACGTCGCTCCGAGCTGGTCGAGGGCGGCCAGCACCTCGGCGCTGGTTGAGGCGGTGTAGACGCGGTCGACGAGGTCCTGGCGTTGGAGGAGCTCGGCTACGAGCTCGGCGGAGTTGCCGCGCCAGGTGGTCTCGTGGCCGGGCCAACCGATGGGCGTCTGCAGGCCGGTGCGGTAGCCGACACGGCTGACGGCGCTGTTGTAGGAGGTGGCTCCCTCCCGCAACACGGGTCGGCCATCGTCTCCCCGGCCCCAGAGGCGGCCGCTGGACTCCACGACGATCGCGTCGCGGGCGACGTTGTCGTTCAGCCATCGGACGAGGTCGTATTCGCCAGGGTCGTGGCGTTCGACGTAGCGGAGGCCATCGAGGCCGACCAGGACGGAGAAGTCGCCCGCCCGGTTGGGCGTGTTGGTGACCGCGAACACGAGGGCGGAGCCGAGCAACACAACCAGGGGCGCGGCGACGATCGGTCGCCATCCGGGGGCGGCGGCGCGCATCGCGGCCACGGCCCCGATGGCGCCGGCCAGAGAGAGGACGATCCAGGCCTGGTAGGAGAGCTTGAACACGGTGTTAAGGCGGGGGAGGAAGAAGAGGGCGTCGCGGAGGAGGAAGAGCTCGGTGCCGTAGAGGAGGAAAACGCCGAGGGCGGCAAGGGCGGCCACAGGGGCGGCGGGGTGACTGCGGCGGCTGAGGATGAAGGTGGCGGATGCGAGGAGCCAAAAGCCGGCGGCGTAGAAGACCAGCGTGACCCAGGCCCCGGCGGTGCGGGCGCCGAAGGACGCGAGCAAGCCGTCGCCTGCGTTGAAGGGGGCGGCGGTGCGCTCGAAGGCGGCGAAGGGAAGCCAGATGAGGAAGGGGAGCAGTGTCAGCAAGAGGGCCACGAAGACAGCGCCTCCGGGTACATCCTGCCGCCAGCTCTTCATACCCCACCAGAGACCGGCGAGGGCGAAGACGATGGGCACACCCCACATGAGGAGGACGTGCTCGATGCGGGTGCCCTGGCCGCTGTAGCCATAGATGCCCCCTCGCTGCGGACTGAAGTCGCTCCACCAGGGGGCGAAGAGGGCGATGGCGAGGAGGGCTGGGGGCAGGAGCCAGAAGACGGTGTCGCCGATCGACTCGCCGAATGACCGGGTGCGGCGGTTCCGGGCGAAGACGGCAAGGGCGAGGAGGGGGGAGAAGGCGATCACGTCCCAGACGTTCACGAAGGCGAGGGAGCCAAACACAACGGCGACCACCACGAGGAGCCAGGGGCGGCGGCGGTGTTCGCCCCAGGAGAGACGCCCGCGGCCGCGCCAGAGGGCGGCGCACAGGGCGAGTGCGAGGAGCACGCCGGGTATGGACATGACGTGGGGGTGGAGGTCGCCCAGGAGGAAGCTGAAGGCGGGGACCTCGGTGACGGTGAATGGGTAGCCCGGCTGCGGTCCCCAGTAGGCCATGCGGGACATGCGCCACCAGACCCAGTGGTCGTCGGGGTACCAGCGGCTGGTGGGGCCGAGGGGCTGGCCGGTGCAGGACTCGTCTGCTCCGGCGCCACAGCGCGCCAGGCCCTCCGCGCCAAAGGCGTTGTAGACGCCCTCGTGGTCGGCGCCGTGGGCAGCGGCGAACTCGAAGACGCTCGCCAGCGGTCCGGCGAAGAGCAGGAGGAGGACGGCTCCGGTGGCGGCGAGCGTCACCCAGTGGTGGGCGCGACGCCCGAAGAGCCAGCGTGCGAGCGCGGCGCAGAGCGAGAAGGCGGCCGCGCCGGCGCTCGCGAAGAAGGCGCCGAGGGCGAGGTTGTAGCCGGAGGCGGGCCAGACATCGGAGGCACCAGTAAGCACGGCGGCCTGGAGGTAGCCGCCGTAGTGGTAGCTCGCGTCCTTGCCCGCGAACCAGGGGTCGTGCGGGGGGTAGTCGGGGGAGACGAGCATGGCGTTGAGGTAGAGCAGGTCCATGGGCTGCTCGGTGTGGGCGATATCGGGCACGTGGGCACGGAAGAAGGCGTAGCCGAAGAAGAGGGCCGAGAAGAGGGCAACGGCGACGGTGAGGCCGGGGAGGGAGCGGCGGAGGGTTGCGAGGATGCGCCGGTCGCGAACGGCGAGCACGAGCATGGCGACGCCAAACAAGCTGATCGCGAGGAGGAAGCCGCCGCGCCCGGCGGGGAAGGCGCCGAGGAACCGCAGCAGGAAGTAGCCGGCGGCGACGAGGGTGAGGCCGAGGGTGAAGCTGAGTCCCGCTCCGGCATCGGGGAAGCGGGCGAAGAGGCGGGCGGCGAGGGGCAGCGCAAGCGCCGCGATGACGATGGCAACCCCCCAGAACGCCAGCGCCTCAGTCACGGCGGAGCCTCACGCGAGGAGCGCATCCACGAAGGTCTCGGGATCGAAGGGGGCGAGGTCACCGAGACCCTCGCCGGTGCCGATGAGGCGGACGGGGACGCCGAGCTCGCTGGCGATGGCGAACACGATGCCGCCACGGGCGGTGCCATCGAGCTTGGCGAGCACGAGGCCGGTGACGCCGACGGCCTCGGTGAAGGCGCGCGCCTGGAGGAGGCCGTTCTGGCCGGTGGTGGCGTCGAGGACGAGGAGGGTCTCGTGGGGCGCCTCGGGGTGGCGGCGCTGGATGACGCGGGTGACCTTCTTCAACTCCTCCATCAGGTTCGACTTGGTGTGGAGGCGGCCGGCCGTGTCGATGATGGCGACGGCGGCGCCATCGGCCTCGGCGGCGGAGAGGGTGTCGAAGACGACCGCTCCGGGGTCTCCACCGGGCTGGTGAGCGACCACGCGCACATCGAGGCGGTCGCCCCAGGTGCGGAGCTGGTCGATGGCGGCGGCGCGGAAGGTATCGGCAGCGGCGAGGATGGGGGTGTGTCCGCCATCCTTGAGTGCGGACGCCAGCTTGGCGATGGAGGTGGTCTTGCCGGCCCCGTTCACACCGACAACGAGGATGACGAGCAGATCGGGAAAAGGCGCGTCCCAGCGGGGAGGCTGGCCGGCGGGGGTGTCGAGGAGGGTAAGGAGCTCGGCGCGAAGGATGGCGCGGACCTGGGCGGAGGTGGTGGCGCGGGTTTCGCGCACCTGGGTGCGCACGCTCTCGAGGATGCGCTCGGTTGTGGTGATGCCCGTATCGGCGGCGATGAGGATCTCCTCGAGCTCCTCCCAGAGTTCATCGTCGAAGTCGGGGCGGTCGAAGAGGCGGCCGAGATGGCCGAGGAGGCCGGAGCGGCTGCGGGCGAGGGCGCGACCGGACTGGGCCTGTATCTCCTCGACCTGCTCGGGGGTGAAGGCGGGGTCGGTGGAGGAGGGTTGGGCGCCGCCGGGATCCTGCCGTCTTCGCCAGAACCGCATCGCCCACCCTCCCCGCCGCCCTTGCGCGGCGACCCTCGGATTCTGCCCCAAGGCCGCGATGGGGTGCTAGCGGCTGGCGGCCCCGGCCGTCTCTCGCGGCTCAGCAGCGGGGGTCTCCTCCGGGGAGTCGCTCGCCGGGGCGACGCCGCCGGGGAGGTCGGAGAGGCGGAGGGAGAGGGTGTTGGAAACACCCCCCGGGCCCATAGAGACGCCGTAGATGGCGTCCGTGGACTCAATGGTGCGGCGGTTGTGCGTCACGATGAGGAACTGCGTGCGATCGGCGAGGCGGGCGAGCTCGGAGACGAAGCGGCCCACGTTCGCCTCGTCGAGGGCCGCGTCGACTTCGTCGAGGACGCAGAAGGGGGCGGGATTCACGGAGAGCAGGGCGAAGAGGAGGGCGACTGCCGTGAGTGAGCGCTCGCCACCGGAGAGCAGGCTGAGCGTGCTGAGGCGCTTCCCCGGGGGCTGAGCCTCGATCTCGATGCCGGAATCGATGATGTCGTCGGGGTCGAGCAGCTTGAGCCGCGCCGCGCCGCCACCGAAGAAGGCGGTGAAGTAGTTCCCGAAGGCGGTATCGACCTCGGTGAAGGTCGCGCGGAAGCGGGTGCGTATCTCGCTGTTGAGTTCGGAGATGGCGGTCTGGAGCTGGCCTTCCGCGTCGGTCAGGTCCTGGATCTGCTCGGTGAGGAAGGCGTGGCGCTCCTCGCTCTCACGGAAGTCCTCCGGCGCTTCCTGGTTGATGGGGCCGAGCTTGCGGATGGCGACCCGCACCTCTTCGATCTCGCCCTCGACGGCGGCGAGGTCGGGGGGCTCGGCGCCAGCGGCGGGGGCTTCGACTCCGCCGCCGGGAGCGGTCGAGAGGCCCTCGCGGGCCATCTCGGCCCGCAGAGTCTCGAGGCGCTCGCGGGCACGCTCAAGATCGGTCTCAAGGTCGAGGTGGCGGCTGCGGGATTCAAGGAGTGCCTGCTGCGCCTCACCGTACTCGGCCTGAACGGTGCGTTCGTGGGTCTCCAGCCGGGTGAGCTCGTCGCGGTCGGGGGCGCTGTCGTCGGTGGAGCTCTCCCGCTCAAGGCGGAGCTCTTCGAGCTCCCGGGTCTGGCGCTCGATGGCCTCGGCGAAGTTGCCGGCTTCGAGCTCCAGATTCTGGGCGCGGAGGATGCGCTGGGCGATCTGCGAGGCGAGCCGCTCGATGGCGCGCTTCTGCTGTTCGCGCGAGAGAACGTGGGCCTTCGCCTCGCCCTCTGCCGCAGCGAGCCGTCCGCTGGCCCCGGAGACCTCGTCGACGGCCTGCTCGATGCGTCCGGGGGATGCGTCGAGGTCGGGGGCGAGGGCTTCCAGCTCGGCGCCGAGCTCACTGCGGCGAGCGGTGAGCTGGTCGAGCAGGACACGCGCGGCCTCGGCGGCCTGCTCGTCGAAGGAGCCGCCGGCCAGCTCGCGGCGGCGAACGAGAACGGTGGTCATGTCGCGGCGGAGTCGATGGAGACGGTCGCGTTCCCGCTCGCGGGCGCGGAGAGCGTCGTCGAGGGCGCCACGGCCCTCCTCATGGGCGCGATCGCTCTCTTCGACGAGGCGGGAGAGGCGCTCGACCGTCTCGCGGGCGGTCTCGACCTGCTTGCGGTTCGCCTCGACGACCTCCTCGAGGTCGGCGATCTGGGCGGGGATCTCGTCGATTTCCCGCTGGCGAGAGAAGCTGAAGGGGCTCTCAGAGGCGGAAGCGAGACCGCCGGTGATGACGCCGGAGGGGTCAAGGAAGACGCCATCGAGAGTGACAACGGCGCCGAGACCACGGGTGAGCATGCGCCTCGCGACCTGCAGATCCTCGACGACGATGATCCGTCCGAGGAGGGTATCGACGAGGTCGCGGTAGCGGCTGTCGCAGCGGACGAGCCGGGAGGCGACGCCGACGACGCCACGTTCCTTCTGCAGGTTGAGCGGGTAGCCCTTGCGGAGGCCGTCGAGGGGGAGGAACTGGGCGCGTCCGCGAGCGCTTTCGCGGAGGAGCTCGATGGCGTGGAGGGCCTGTGACTCGTGCTCGACGATGATGGCGTGGAGGTGGTTCTCGAGGGCGGCGTTGATGGCGGCCTCGAGGCCGGCGGGGACGCGGAGGTGGCGGGAGAGGAGGCCGACGACGCCCGTTATCTCGGGGGCCTCGCCCAGGCTGCCGGGCTTCACGTTCTCGATCAGGACCTGGCCCATGATGAGGGCGTTACGGGTGCCGGTGGCGATGCCTTCGCTCTCGGCCTGGACGCGCTTCAGCACTTCGAGACGGCCCTGCAGGTGGTCGAGCTGGCGGAGTGGTTCCTTGCCCGCCTGCTCAAGCTCGCGCAGCTCGTTCTGGACACGGGCAAGGCGCTCGCGGGCGCCGGAGGCGGCCTCTCGGGCTTCCTTCAGGCGGGCCTCGGCGGCCTCGGCGGCCTCGCCAAGCTCGGCGTAGCGGCGGCCGTAGCCCACAAGCTCGACGAGTATCTGCTTGCGCCGCGACTCGACGCGGTCGGCGTCGGGGCCCTCGGCGGGGGAGACAGCGGCGCGCCCGGCGGTGGCTTCCTGCTCCCTGATGCGCCCATCGAGGGCGGCGAGCTGGCCACGCAGCTCCTCGGCGCGGCGGTGGAGAGCGGCGTCCTCGCGCTGGATGCGGCCAAGGCTTTCGCGGTCGCGTTCGAGGGAGGTGCGAAGCGCCTCGATCTCGTCCGTCAGCTCGAGGGCGCGCCGGCCGCTCTCGAGATCGGCGGCGGCGAGCGTGGCCTTCTCGCCTTCGAGCGCTTCGACCTCGGTGCGGATCTCGGCGTGACGGGTGGTGGTCATCGAGTGGCGCTCGCGGTCGAGGACGAGGGCGTGTTCGAGGGAGCGGACACGGTTCTCGAGGTCATCGCGGGCGCCGTCCCGGCGGGAGACGGCCTCGCGACGCCTGGCGATCTCGTCGCCGAGGGCCTGGAGCTGTTCTTCCAGCGTCGTCACGCGCGACTCGGCGGCCTCGTCCTCGGCGCCGCGCTGGTCGAGCTCGGCCTGGGCGCGGACGATGGCGTTGCGGGTCTCGGCCCAGCGGGCGGAATAGAGCTGGCGGAGGAGCACGGCGAGGCGGGCGGAGAGGTCGCGGTGTTCGCTGGCGCGGTTGGCCTGGCGGCGGAGGGAGCGGAGGCGGGGCTCAAGCTCGTCGATGATGATCTGGACTTTGGCCGTGTTCTCGCGCGTGCTGGCGAGGCGGTTGTGGGCGTCGGCGATCTTCTGGCGGAAGGGCTTGACGTCGGCGGCCTCGTCGATGAGGGAGCGGCGGTCCTGGGGGGAGAGGCTGAGCACCTCATCGACCATGCCCTGGCCCATGATGGCGTAGCTGTTCTGGCCGACATTGGCCTTCTGGAGGAGGTCGTTGAGGTCGCGCAGACGGATGCGGGAGCCGTTCAGCAGGTACTCGGTGTCACCGTCGCGGTAGGCGCGCCGGCCGATCTGGATTTCGCTGAAGTCGAGGGGCAGCCAGCCGTCGCTGTTATCGAGGGTGAGGATGACCTCGGCCATGCCGAGAGGAGCGCGCTCGCTGGCGCCGGCGAAGATGACATCTTCCTGCTTGCGGGCGCGGAGGAGACGCAGGCCCTGCTCGCCGAGCACCCAGCGGACGGCATCGGCGACGTTGCTCTTGCCGGAGCCGTTGGGGCCGATGATGGCGGTGACGCCGGAGCCGAACTCGAACGTGGTCTCCTGGGCGAAACTCTTGAAGCCCTGGAGGGTGAGCCGCTTCACATACATGGCTCAGGCCCCCACGGGGACGCCGGCGCCAGCGCCGGCTGAGAGGACAGCATGGGCCTCGCGGGCAGCCTCGTGCTGGGCAGCACGCTTACTCGACCCGCTGCCGCGGCCAAGCATCTCGCCGGAAACCCGAACCTCCACCACGAAGCGTCGCCCCTCCTCCTCGTCCTGCTCGCTGACAGTGACATAGTCGGGGGGCTGATGCCAGCGTGCCTGCACGAGGTGCTGGAGCGCGGACTTGGGGTCGAGGGAGGGGCCGCCTTCCCTCATCTGGTCGATCTCGGGCTTCAGGAGGCGGAGGGCGAGGGCGCGAGCGACGGTAAGCCCGTGGGCGCGATAGACGGCGCCGAGGACGGCTTCGAAGGCGCCGGCGAGGTTGCGGTCGCGGTCACGGCCGCCGGCGGCCTCCTCGCCGCGGCCGAGGATAAGGTAGCCGCCGAGGTCGAGGCGGCGGGCGGCCGTGGCGAGGGTGCTGCCGCGCACGATCTCGGCACGCATGCGCGTGAGCTCGCCTTCGGCGGCCTCGGGGTAGGCGCGAAACAGCTCGTTCGCGACGACCATGCCGAGGATGGCATCACCGAGGAATTCGAGGCGTTCGTTGGGCGTGGCCTGGGCGGAACTCTCGTTGGGGAAGGAGGCGTGGGTGAGGGCTTCGCAGAGGACATCATCGGGAAGGGGCTTGATGCCAAGCCTCTCCGCCAAGTCGCCGCTGCGCGGGGGCGACTGGACCACGGCGGCCGTGCTCTCCAAAATGCCCCCACCATCAAAATTGTTAGGGTTCCTTGATCATATCGACGGACGCTTGAAAGTGTCAAGAAACCGTCTATTCTCAGGGCTTCACAGCGATGACTGAGATTCTTCCCATGGAGCCGTGCTCCATCTGCACCGAGCCCGTCGAGCGGCACACCGAGTCGTACTGCAACGCGTGCGGGCGACTCTTCCACCTGAACCAGCGGGAGGACCTGCCGGGGAGGGACTGCGGGACGGTCTCGCTGAGCGAGGCGCACCTGGCCCTGGTGTTCATGTGCAGCGCCTGCGGGGAGCCGGCGGAAAGCCCGGTCTCGCCGGCGCTGGAAGCGGTGCTGGACCTCTCCGAGGCGGCGCTGGCCGCGGGAATGGGCGAGAGCGAACTGGCGGAGGCGGCGGCAGCGGGGCGCGTCTCGCACCGGCGCACGGCGGGCGGATCGCTGCTGTTCGAACGCGAAGCGATCGAGGCGCTCTTGCGCACGCGGGGGCCGGCGTGAGCCCGGCGCGGCGACGGCGCCGGCGTGGGCGGGGCACGCAAGAGAGCGGGAGCGAAGCGGCGACGAAGCAGCAGGCCGCGCCGCCGCCGCTGCCCGAGTGGCGCTGGCGCACGATGCCCGTGTTCATCGCGCTGTCGGCGGGACTGTTCGCGGGGCTCTACCTGGGGATCGTGATCCCTGGCACGGGCATCGTCGCGACGGTGGTCTTCCTGGCGGTGGCGGGCATGCTCGGAATCTCGGTCTCGCGCTACGTGATGCGGCTACTCATGCAGCGGGGGATCATCAAGCCCCAGGCGAAGCGCCGCTGACCGCGGGCATGGCACCAGTCGACGTGTGGCATGATGCCGCGACCCACCCAGGGGGAAGGCGATGAGCTACTCCGGACTCGTACTGCACGGCGACCACGTGCCCGATCACGTCGAGCAGGCGCAGGAGGGCGAGCGCCAGGGCTTCAGCGGCGGCTGGGTGACCGAAGTGAACGCACCGGACGCGATCACCGTGCTGGCGGCGGTGGCGGCGAGCACGGAGCGGTTCGGAATCGGAACGGGCATCGTCCCCATCGGCCTGCGCGACCCGTACCTGGCGGCGATGTCGTTCTGGTCGCTGCAGGACCTGAGCGGGGGACGCGTCTCGGGGGCGGGGTTCGGCGTGAGCACACCGGTGATCGTGACGAACTGGCACGGGATGCCGTGGGACCGCCCGGTCACACGGATGCGGGAGTACGTCGACGTGTTCCGGCGTCTAACGGCAGGGGAGCGGCTGCGGCACGAGGGCCTGTACCAGACGCGAGCGCCGGCGATGGACCCGGCCGAGCCGGCGATCCCCGTCTACATCGGGGCGCTGGGCGAGAAGATGCTGGAGACGGCGGGGGAGATCGCGGACGGCGTGATCCTGAACTACCCGACGGCGACGGTGATTGAGCGCTCGGTGGCGGCGATCGAACGGGGCATCGCGAGGGCGGGGCGGAAGCGGGAGGAGGTGCGCATCGTCGCCTTCCTGCGGACCGTGATCGACGAGTCATACGAGCAGGCCTCGGCCCCGATCAAGGACGAGTTGCTGGCCTACCTGATGGCGCCCGTGTACCGCAAAGTGTTCATCGAGGACGGGTTCGAGGAGGACTGCGAGGTGTTCGAGCGGCGCTGGCTGGCGCGGGAGCGGACGGAGGCGATCGAGGGCATCTCGGAGGCGTTCGTGAGGGCGCACGCGGTCGTCGGGCGGAGCGCGGAGGAGTGCCGCGAGATCGCCACGGGATTGGTGGGGGCGGGGCTCGACGAGGCGTTCCTGTACCCGATCGCGGCGGGCGGGGTGGCGAGCGAGCAGGAAGCGATCCTGGAGACCATCCGGGCGCTGGCGCCGCGCTAGGCGGGAGGCGGCGTGTCCGTGCAGGCACGCCAGGCGGATTCGAGGAGGGCGCGCGCGTACGGCGCTCCGGGGCAGTGGGCGACAACGGCGCGACCCTCGAAGGGGCCGTAGTGCCGGGTGAAGAGGTCGGCGGAGCCTTCCGTACCGGCGACGGCGTCGCGCCAGGCATCCAGTTCCCCGGGCGCGGGCTCGAAGGGCTCGCCGGCGACGGGGTCGCTCCAGAGGACCGCGTGCATGACGGCCGCGACGGACTCGATGCCGGTGGTGACGAGCTCCGCGTCTTCTGGGGTGAGGCCGCGGGCGGCGGCGCGCTCGCGGACGAGGTCGCAGGCGGCGGCACGCCAGCCCTCGACGCGCGACTCGCGGGGGTAGCGGCGGGCGCGGGCGGCGGTGGCGGCGGCAAGGGGGTCGGGGTCGGCGAGGAGTTCGAGGCGCTCGATGGTCTCGCCGACGCGGGCGATGAAGCCGGGCGGGAACTTCGAGACGAGCAGCCGGTCTTCGTCCTCGCGGGCGAGGCGGCGGTCATCGGCAATGCCGTGCTCGCTCGCGAGCCAGTGGCGGAGGCGGTCCTCGGTCGTGGTCACGAGTCGACTCGCGCCGAACGCACACCCACGCGGCGCATGGCTTCGAAGGCGCGGGCGCCGTCGCCGGGGTGGAGGTCGACGGCGCGGACGGCGTCGATGAGGACGAAGGTGGCGAAGCCCCGGGCAACGGCATCGAGGGCGGTGTCGCGCACGCAGTAGTCGGTGGCGAGTCCCGCGACGGCGACGGTCGTGATGCCGCGGTCACGCAACAGCGATTCGAGGAGCGTGTCGCTGGGGTGGCCGCTGGCGGGGTCGCGGACGGTGAAGCCGGAGTAGCCATCCTCGCCGCCGGTTCCCTTGCGGACGACCTCGCCGGAGACGCGGAGGTCGGGGTGGAAGGCGGCGCCCCATGTGTCCTGCACGCAGTGGACGGGCCAGATGCCCCCGTCCTTCGCGAAGTGGGGCGTTTCGGGCGGGTGCCAGTCCTGCGTGTAGAGGACGCCGGCGCCGGCGTCCTCGGCTGCGGCGATGGCGGCGTTGACCGTGGGGACGACCTCATCGCCGCCGGCGACGGAGAGGCCGCCGGCGGGGTCGGCGAAGTCGTTCTGGACATCGACGACGAGGAGGGCGGTGCGTTCGTCCCAGCGGATCATGGCTGGGCCACCTTGGGGAGGCGGGGAGGGGGCGTCAAGCGGGACGACCGACGGCTCGGGCGAGCGCTGGTAGGCTCGCGGGCATGGCCGACACCTGGCAGCCAGAGCAGTACGCGCGCTTTCGCGCCGAGCGGGAGCAGCCGTTCCACGACCTGCTGGCGCTCGTGCAGCCGGTCCCCGGCGGGCGCGTGGTCGACCTCGGCTGCGGGACGGGGGTGCTGACGCGAGTGCTGCACGAGCACACCGGGGCGGCAGAGACGGTCGGGTTCGACCAGTCGGAGGCGATGCTGGCGAAGAGCGCGCAACACACGGGAGGCGGGGTGCGCTTCGAGCGGGGCGACATCGCGGCGTTCGCGGAGAGAGGGCTGGACGTCGTGTTCTCGAATGCGGCGCTGCAGTGGGTCGACGACCACCCGGCGTTGTTCCCACGGCTGGCGGCGACGCTAGGGGAGGGCGGGCAGCTGGCGGTGCAGATGCCGATGAATCACGACCATCCGTCGCACACGGTGGCGCACGAGGTGGCGAGGGAGCCGCGTCACGCGCGGGCGCTCGGCGACTACGTTCGGGGGTACCCGATGGGAGAGGTCGAGTGGTATGCGGAGCTGCTCGAACGGTTGGGGTTCGAGGAGCAACACGTGCGCTTGCAGGTGTACCTGCACCGGCTTGCCGGACGGGAGGAGGTGGTGGAGTGGGTAAAGGGGTCGCTGCTGACGGACTACCGCAACCGGCTGGGCGAGGAGGAATACGAGGCGTACCTCGCGGACTACCGGGAGCGGTTGCTGGCGGAGCTCCCGGACGAACGCCCCTTCCTGTATCCGTTCAAGCGCATCCTGCTATGGGGGCGGATGGGCGCGGCGACCGGGACGAACGGGTAGGCTCGCGGGATGGCGGAGTTCGAGGCGAGCGAGCGCGAGAACGGGGGTCTGCGCGAGGTGCGCTTCCAGGTGGGGGAGGCCCCGGGGCTGCTGTGGCTGCCGGACGGGGAGGAGGGGCCGTCGCCGCTGGTGCTCATCCAGCACCCGGGGATGAGCCGCAAGGAGGACCCGATCGTGTCAGGACCGGCGCGGGCGTGGGCGACGACGCATGGCTGGGCCTGCCTGGGGCTGGACGCACCCGGTCACGGGGAGCGGGCGGTGGCGGACCCGTTCGCGGCCATGCGCGACCCCGAGCGGGCGGCGGCGATGGCGGGGCAATTCGCGGGGGAGGTGGCGGCGGCGATCGACGCGCTGGCGGAGCGGTATCCGGTTGATACGTCGAGGCTGGGGTACTACGGCTACTCGCTGGGGGCGATGCTAGGGGTGCCGGCGGTGGCGGGGGACGGGCGTTTCCGGGCGGCGGTGTTCGCGGCGGCGGGGACAGGGTCGCTGAGCGGTCCCGCCGAGGGGGAGGGGAGTCACCTGGCGGGGCTGGCGGAGGTGGCGGTGCGGGTCATCGCGAAGGAGCGGGACGAGGTCGTATCGCCCGACGCGACGATGGAGCTGTACGCCGGTCTGCCAGGCGAGCGAGACCTCGTGACGCTCCCCGGCGGGCACTTCGCCATCGGGGACGACGTGGTGGGGGCGGCTGAGGAGTGGCTGGTCGCGAACCTGTAGGCAGGGCTAGCGCTGCAGCTGGCCCAGCTTGAAGTTGTCCCAGGTGACCATGCGGTCAGGTTCGAGCACGACCCAGCGGCGGGTGCGTCCGGCGGCAGTGGCGCCGTGGCGTCCATCGGGCTGGCCGTACTTCGCGCCCATCTGGAGGCGAGCTTCCTCGAGGTGCGGGTCGGCATTCTCGGCTTCGGCGTCCTCAAGGACGGTGGCGCGACCCTGGAGCATGATGCCCTGGAGCTCGGGGTAGCGTTCGTTCAGGTCGACGAGGACGGTGGCGGCGGGGTTGCGTCGCAGGTTGGCGACCTTTTGGCCGCGGCAGGCGGTGTAGACCTTGCCTCCGGCCCAGCCGAACCAGAGGGGGGTGAGGTTGATGCGGTCCCCCGGTCCGACGGTGGCGATACGCATGTTCCAGGTGGTGGACATGATCTCGTCGATCTGTTCGGGGGTGAGGGCGAGCTCCTTGGGAATGGGCACGGGCGACCTCCGGTGGAAGTGCGGGCAATGATAGGATGCGGGCGGCGCGAGCGGGCGTGGTTCAATGGCAGAATGCGACCTTCCCAAGGTTGAGACGAGGGTTCGATTCCCTTCGCCCGCTCCACTTGAGGAGAGCGCGCTCGCGTAGGTGTCTGCGCTGGACTACTGAGCGCTCGCGATGCCGCGCTGAGGGTGAGAAGAGAGCCGCGCTGACGCGCGGCTGAGGGGTGGGCTAGCTAGTCTGGCTCGGTGATGAGTTCGAGGCCGTCTATCCCGGTGAAGTCCCCCACGTTGTGAGTCACGATGGGGCACTGCGCCCATAGGGCCGTGGCTGCAATCCAGGCATCGGCCGCCTCTATTTCGCGACCCGCCCTCCTGCGAGCGGCACGTAACCTCGCGAAGTGCTCCACCATCCCCATGTCGAACGGAACGATCGCGTATCTCTGCATCTCGGCCCGGAGTCGGGCGATGCGACTCTCTCCCCAATTGCGCTGGTACGCCCCCTGCAGCGCCTCCGCAACGGTCTGGAAGGAAAGGGCGGCAATACTGCCCTCAATGAAGGGCCTGTATCGGTCGGCGCGAGGATCCTCGGTAAAGATGAAGGAGAAAACGTCGGTGTCGATGACGACGCGGGCAGGGGGTTGCAGGACTAGCGCCTCATCTCTTCGCCAAAGATGGCCCTCAGGAAGTCGTCGACATCGAGCTTCTCATCCTCTTCACAGGGCTCAGGCCAGACGAAAGGACCTACACCCTGCTGCTCGACCAACCGCTCGAAGGTAGTCGAACTCTGAAACCAGCCCAGCCACGGGGGAGCATCGCCGTTGTCGGCGTCTGGCTCTGCGTTGCGGGCGTTCTTTTCTTCAGTGGTCACGATGCTTCTATCCGACAATAGCACACCGTGTCCGCAGCGGGGCGGACGGCGGCATGAATGGGGGCGATCGTCGAGATCGATGCGGGAAAGAACCCGCTAGTCGAGGGTATCGAGGTAGTTTGCGATGGCTTCGGCGGCGCGGCGGCCATCGGCGAGGGCGGTGACCACGAGGTCGGCGCCGTTGACGTTGTCGCCGCCGGCGAAGACGCCGCGGCGGGAGGTGCGCCCGCCTTCATCGATGGCGATGAGGGCGCCCCAGCTCGTGCTCAGGCCGCTGGTGGTCTCGGGGACGACCGGGTCGGCGCCGTAGCCGATGGCGATGGGGATGGTGTCGGCTTCGATAACGAACTCGCTGCCTTCGATGGGGACGGGGCGGCGACGGCCGGAGTCGTCGGGCTCGCCCAAACGCATGCGGATGCACTCGACGCCCGTGGCCTTGCCATTCTCGCCGAGGATGCGCAGGGGAGCGGTGAGCATCTCGAACTGAACGCCTTCCTCGCGGGCGTTGATGCGCTCCTCGCCGCGGCCAAGCATCTCGGCCTCGGTGCGGCGGTAGACGCAGGTGACAGTTTCGGCGCCCATGCGGACGGCGGTGCGAACGCAGTCCATGGAGGTATCGCCGCCGCCGATGACGGCGACCTTCGTGGGCTGGGGGAGAGGCTCCTTGAGGTGGTCGGGAAGCTGGTCGGGGCGGAGGTTGCCGCGCACGAGGTAGTCGGTGGCGCGGTGGACGCCTTCGAAGTCCTCGCCCTCGATGCCAAGCTCGTTGCCGACGCCCGCGCCCGTGCCAAGGAAGACGGCGTCGTACTCGCCGTCGAGCATCTCGTCGACGGTGATGTCCTTGCCGACGTAGGTGTTGCACCGGAACTCGATGCCAAGGGCCTCAAGGTGGGTGATGTAGTCATCGACGATCTGCTTACGCATCTTGAAGTTGGGGATGCCGTAGACGAGGACGCCGCCGGGCTCGGGCCAGTACTCGAAGACGGTTGAGCCGTGACCCTTCTCGGCGAGCATCTCGGCGACGGCGAGGCCCGCGGGGCCAGCGCCGATGACGGCGACCTTCCGTCCGCTGGGCGGAGCCGGGTAGGGGGGCCGGGGATAGCCGCCAACCTCGCGGCGCTGGTAGTCGGTGACGAAGGCCTCGAGCTTGCCGATGGTGACGGCGGGCTCGGCGCGGCCGTCGGCGCGGATGGCGAAGCCGACGACGCAGGCGCCCTCGCAGAGGCTCTCCTGGGGGCAGAGGCGGCCGCACATCTCGGGGAGGTTGCTGGTCTCGCGGAACACATCGGCGGCGCCGATGATGTCGCCTTCTTCGACGAGGGCGAAGGCGCCGGGAATGTCGTTACTGACGGGGCAGGCTTCCTGGCAGGGCGCGGAGGGGCACTGGATGCAGCGCTGCGCCTCAATCTTGGCGGAGTTGAGGTCGAAGCCCAGGTAGGTCTCGTCCCAGTTGCGGACGCGATCCTCTGCATCCTGCTTGGGGACCTTCTGGACACCGATGTCCAAGCGGCGGTGAACGATGTGTGTCTCTGGCATCGCTGATCACAAAGCCGCCCGTTGGCGGCGCGACGATCTTACCGCTTTACCTTCAACGTTGGGGAGTGGCCACCGAACGGGACCGGGAGCGGTCAGATCAGCTCGTAGCGCGGGGGGTCGATCCACTGCTCGCTGGGCGGGTTCTCCTGGGCGCGAACCTCGGCGCGGCGGGCGGCCGCTTCGAGGCGGCGGGCGCGCTTGATGATGCGGTCACGCTCGCGCTGGCGGGCCTCCTCGCGGGTGCGCTTGCGGGCGGTCGCGCGGCGGGGTTTTCCGGGAGAGGCGAGGACGCGGCCCTCCGCCTCAAGCTGGGCGAGGTGGGTGCGGACGTTGCCGTCGGCGGCGCGGCGCAGACGGGTGTCGATGTCGGGGTAGATGGCGAGCATGAGGTCCCGGCTCGTCTTCGGGGCACCCTCCTGGAGGGCATCGAGAATCTGGGTCTCGCGGGTGTTGCGGTGGTCGATGTAGGACTGGAGACGCTCGCGGGGGTCCAGTACGAGGGGTCCGTGGCCGGGGCAGATGACCTTCAGGTTGGGGAGGTCGACCAGGCGCTGGAGGGTGGCGCGGTAGGCGGCGAGGTCGCCGATGGTGGTGGTGGTCGAACCGAGCATGGTGTCACCGGTGAAGAGGACGCCTTCTTCCTCGAGGTAGTAACAGATGGAGTCGACGGAGTGGCCGGGGGAGGTGATGACGCGCAGGCGGACGCCGCCGTCGAGCTCGACGAGTTGGCCATCGGCGAGCTTGCGCACGCCCTTTGCGGGGAGGCGGCCCTTGAGGAGGGGCCGGCCGTTCTCGGGGATGGCGATCTCGGCGTCGAAGATCTCGCGCGTCCACTTGAGGTTGCCGGAGTGGTCGGCGTGGTGGTGGGTGACGGCGGCGATCGCGATTTCGGCCTTCTCGGTGGCAGCAAGGTAGCCGCGCAGCATCCAGCGGTAGCGGTCGAGGGCCTCGCCGGAGTCGATGGTGAGCACCTGGTCGCGGCCGACGAGGTAGATGTTGGTGGACACGGGCCGCATGGGGCTTTCGTCGGGGACCTGGACGGCGCGGACGCTGGGGGAAACCTGCATGGTTCGCCTCTGGGGCAGATGGTGGCTGGCCGGGGGAGGGGTTGCAAGGGAGGGGTCTACGCCCCCGGCAGGAGTCGAACCTGCGGCCAGACGTTTAGAAGACGCCTGCTCTGTCCGCTGAGCTACGGGGGCCCGTGGCTATTGTAGGCGGAGCGGTGCGAGTGGACGGAGGGCTGACGGTGCAACACCGCTATCGTCTCTTCTACAACTCTTGCAGTTGGCCGTGAGTCTCGGCTATCCTTCTCGTACCCCACCTGGAGGCCTCCGTGGAAGACCACTCCCACCCCGACCTCGTGACCAAGGACCAGTTCGCCGACCTGAGGGCCGACCTGGGTGAAGTGCGGGGAACGGTGCGTCTGTTGGTGTGGGTGATGGGAGCAGGGTTCACAGCGCTGCTGGGCCTCTACGGGGCATTGATCGCAATCCTGCAGAACGAGTAGCCCAGTAGGAGCACTCCTCCAACAACCTCGTCACGAGGCCGTGATGGAGCGCATGCGCGGGGGCCGTGGTAATCTGCAGTACTGCGTTGCGGCCGGTGCGCCGCAAGGGCGCGGCCGTTGAGCGAGTCTCCGCGCGCTCACTGAACCATTTTCCTGGAGATTGCGACCTTGAGTATCAACGTGGCCATCATCGGCGTGGGCAACTGCGCCTCCTCGCTCGTGCAGGGGCTGGAGTTCTACCGGCACATCGAGGAAGGGGACGAGGTTCCCGGCATCATGCACCCCGTGGTGGGGGGCTACCACATCAACGACATCAACCTGGCGGTGGCGATCGACATCGACGCCGACAAGGTGGGCAAGGACCTCTCGGAAGCGGTCTTCGCCGGCCAGAACAACACGTTCAAGTTCTCCGACGTGCCCCACGCAGGCGTGAAGGTCGAGCGCGGGATGACACACGACGGCCTGGGCCAGTACCTGGGCGAGGTGATCGAGAAGGCGCCCGGCGGCACGGCGGACATCGTGAAGCTGCTGCGCGAGAACGAGATCGACGTCGTCATCAACTACCTGCCGGTTGGCTCGGAAGAGGCCACGAAGTGGTACGTCGAGCAGACGCTGGCGGCGGGCTGCGCTTTCATCAACTGCATCCCGGTGTTCATCGCGCGGGATGAGAACGGCTACTGGCCGCGGCGCTTCGAGGAAGCGGGCCTGCCGATCGTGGGCGACGACATCAAGAGCCAGGTGGGGGCGACGATCGTGCACCGCACGCTGGCGCGCCTGTTCGCCGACCGGGGAGTTCACCTGGACCGGACCTACCAGCTCAACTTCGGCGGCAACACCGACTTCATGAACATGCTCGAGCGCTCGCGGCTGGAGTCGAAGAAGATATCGAAGACCTCGGCGGTGACGAGCCAGATCGACTACGAGCTGGCGGCCGACGACGTGCATGTCGGCCCGAGCGACTACGTGCCCTGGCTGGACGACCGCAAGTGGTGCCACATCCGCATGGAGGGCACGACCTTCGGGAACGTGCCCCTGAATGTCGAGCTGAAGCTCGAGGTATGGGACAGCCCGAACAGCGCGGGCGTCGTAATCGACGCGATCCGCTGCGCGAAGCTGGGGCTGGACCGGGGCCTGAAGGGGCCATTGCTGGCGCCGAGCGCGTACTTCATGAAGTCGCCGCCAGTGCAGTATCACGACGACGAGGCCCGTGACATGGTCGAATCGTTCATCGCGGAGGCGTAGTTTTCGAGGCAGGGGGAGCGGGCACGTTCGCTTACGTCGGCTGGCGCGCGCTGCTGGCGCTTACACGTGTGCTCCCGCTGCCGGTGCTCTGCGCCGGGGCGGGGCTCGCCGGGAGCGCCCTGTACTACTGCTGGCCACAGGGCCGGCAGACGATGCTGCGGAACTACGAGCGCGTGCTCCCCGACGCAACGACACGTGAACGGCAGCGCATCGCCCGTGAGTCGCTGGCGAATTACTGCCGCTACATGGTCGAGTTCGCCGCGAGCGGAACCCTCTCGCCGAGGGAGCGGCTGGCGGTAGGGGTGGAGACACC
Organism: Tepidiformaceae bacterium; assembly: GCA_965214395.1. Taxonomy (GTDB): domain Bacteria; phylum Chloroflexota; class Dehalococcoidia; order Tepidiformales; family Tepidiformaceae; genus UBA2991. Next base: position 999,640 of record OZ243954.1, on the reverse strand, counting down.
CGGATTCGAGGGGCTCGACCGGGGGCTGGCGAGGGGACGCGGGGCGCTGGTAGCGCCCATGCACTTCGGCAACTGGGACCTGGGGGCGACGATCGCGGCGGCGCGGGGCTACACCCTGACGGTCGTAGGGGAGACGTTCGGCCATCCGGGGCTGGACGAACTGGTGGTAGCGGGGCGGGAAGCGCTGGGCGTACGGCTGGTCAAGATGGAGCGAGTGGGGCCATCGCTGGTGCGGTCGCTGCGCCGCAACGAGATGCTGGCCACCCTGATCGACCGTCCCCTGAGCGAAGGGGGGGTGCGCGTGCGTTTCTTCGGGGAAGAGGTGGAGGTGCCCGCGGGGCCCGCGCGGCTGGCGCTGCGGACGGGGGCGGCGGTGGGAGCGGTGGCGTTCCCAAGGCGGGGCGCGGGGCGAATCGATGTGCTTTCGAACTTCGACCTGGACTTCGAACCGAGCGGGGACACGGCCCGCGACGTGCAGGCGCTGACGCAGGCGATCATGACCGCCCACGAGGCGTTCGTCCGCCAGTACCCCGAGCAGTGGTATATGTTCCGCGAGTTTTGGGAACCGCGAGCCTCCGCCGTACCGTCCTCGGGACGCTGACGCTGGCGGCGCTGCAGGTGGCGGCGCCGGTGGTGGGACGCTTCCCGCGACCCGCCTACGCGCTGGCGCGGAGCGCGGGTTGGCTCACGTGGCGGTTGCGGGCGGGGGCACGGGCGCGGGTGGAGGGGAACCTCCTGCCGGCCTGCGGGGGCGACCACGAACAGGCACGGGCCGCCTCACTCAGGGTGTTCCAGAATGTCGCGACCTACTACGTGGACCTCGCCACGCTCCCCTATCGCAAGCCGACAGGCTTCGAGGAAGAGCACCTGCTTGTCGAGGGCGAGGAGCATGTCCCCTCCCTATTCGAGCCGGGGGCGGTCATCATCGTGAGCGCTCACGTAGGGAACCCGGAGCTGGCGCTGGTCGCGGTGGCGCAGCGGGGGCGACAGTGGGTGGAGCTGGTCGAGCCGCTGGAACCGCCCGCACTGGGGCGTTACCTCGCACGGCTGCGCGAGGCGGCGGGCGGCATCGTGGCGGAAGCCGACGTGACCGGGACGCGCACGGCGCTGCGCCAGCTGCGGGCAGGAGGCATGGTGGCACTGGTGGCGGACCGCGACCTGACCGGCGCGGGTATCTGCGTGACACTCCTGGGAAGGCGGGTGTTGCTGCCACGCGGACCCTGGGAACTGGCGAGGCGCACGGGAGCGAGGGTCGTGCCCATGTTCGCGGCGCGCCGATTCGCCGATGATCAGACGGTCTGGATCGACGAGCCGTTCACGGTTTCGACCGAGGGGGAGCGGGAGGAAGCGGTGCAGGCAGCTGCGCAGCGGTGGGCGGACCTGTTCGGCGCACACCTCCAGCGCGACCCCGGACAATGGACGGTGCTGGAAGACTTCTGGGGGGTGCATGCCTGTGGGTAGAGCCGACTTGCACATCCACACGCGCATCTCGGACGGGATGGCCTCGGTCGAGACGGTTCTCGAACGGGCTGAGCATGGATCGGACCTGAACGTCATCGCGATCACGGACCACGAGGACGTGCGTGGCGGGCTGGAGGCGCGGGAGCTAGCGGCGAAGCGAGGGTTGCGGGTGGAGGTAGTGCCGGGCGCGGAGATTACGACGCGACACGGGCACCTGCTGGCGTTGTTCATCGAGCGGACGCCACCAATCTTCAGGTCGGTGGAGGCGACAATCGAGGCGATCCACGCGCAGGGCGGGATTGCGATCGCGGCGCACCCGATGAGCTGGCTGACACGGTCGCTGAGCCGGCGCACAATCGACCGGGTGGTGGCACGAGGGGAGGAGGGGGTGGTGTTCGACGCGATCGAGGCGAACCTGAGCCCGGCGGGGCGGGTGACGGCCCGGCAGACCGAGGAGCGCAACGCGGCCCGCTGGCGGCTGCCGGTGTGTGGGGGGAGCGACTGCCACCACCTGCCGCAGCTGGGCACGGGCTGGACGGAGTTCGAGGGGAGCACGGCGGAGGAGTTGCATGCAGCGCTGGCGGCGGGGGCGGTGCGGGAGGGGCACTCACAGCCGCCGTCGCTGCGGGAGATCGGGCTGGGGCAGGCGGTGCTGGGGCTGGCGTGGGGGTTCTCGGCGACGCCCCGTAAGATGGTACGTCGAGGGACGTGGGTGAGCGGACGATGAGGATCGCACTCGTTTCGCCATACGACTGGTCCGTGCCGAGCGGGGTGAACCGCCACATCGGACAGCTCGGGGCGCAGTTCCGGGAATGGGGCCACGAGGTCACGATCCTGGCGCCGGCATCGGACCCCGATGAAGCGGAGGGGGACTGCGTCGTCATGGGGCGGCCGCTGGCGGTGCCGGCAAGCGGTTCGATGGCGCGCATCAGCTTCACGTGGAAGGGCCCGGCGATCGAGAGTTTGCTGGCGGAGGGGGCATTCGAGATTGTCCACCTGCACGAGCCGCTGATGCCGCTCCTGCCGTACCAGGTGCTGCGCCAGTCGCAGGCGGTGAACGTGGGCACGTTCCATGCGGCGAAGGAGGGCGGCAATCGCTTCTACGAGTACACCCGGCCGTTGATACGGCGGTGGTTCCGGCGGCTGGACGGGAAGATCGCCGTCTCGCCGGCGGCGACGCAGCTGGTGGGGCGGTACTTTCCGGGGTACTTCAACCTGATCCCGAACGGGATCGACTTCGGACACTTCGCGGGCGAGCACGCACCGCTGCCGGAGTTCGACGATGGCTGCTTCAACCTGCTGTTCGTGGGGCGTCCGGAGAAGCGCAAGGGCCTGAAGTACGCGTTGCGGGCCTTCCGGCGCATCCGCGAGGCGGAACCCCAGAGCCGGTTGATCGTGGTGGGAGCAGGGAGCTTCCGGCGGTACGAACGGATCGTGGGGCCGGACGAGAACGTGGTGTTCCGATCGAACGTTCCCTACGGCGAACTGCCCCGCTACCACCACAGCGCCCACGCCTTCTGCTCGCCGGCGACGGGGAACGAGAGCCAGGGGATCGCGCTGCTGGAGGCAATGGCGGCGCGACTGCCGGTCGTCGCGAGCAACATCGAAGGGTTCGCGGGGGTGATCACGAATGAGGTCGACGGGCTGCTGGTGCCGCCCAAGGACGACGGAGCGATCGCCGATGCCGTGCTGCGCCTGCGGCACGACCGCGACCTGCGCGAGGCATTGGCCGAGCAGGGGCAGGCGCAGGCAGCGCACTACAGCTGGGAGAACGTGGCGCGGCGGGTGATGGCCTACTACGAGCGGCTGCTCTACGAACGGGGCCAGGTGGAGGAGGCGAGGGCAACTCAAGGGGAGCTGACGCGGGCGTGAGCCAGCGAAAAGTGCGGCTTCTGCCCGACCGCATCCCGGCGGCGGCCAGCAACGCCATCGGGCGGGGCGTGGGGGCGCTCGGCATCACGCCGAACATGATTACGCTGGCGGGTGTGGTCGGGAGCGGGGTGGCGGCCTGGCTGATCACGGAGGAGCAGCTGCTCATCGCGGGGGCGGTGTTCCTCGGCTTCACCGCGATGGACTTCGTCGACGGGGCGGTGGCGCGGGCGACAGGGCAGGCAACACCGTACGGGGCGCTGCTGGACGCGGTCATGGACCGGGTGGGCGAGGCGCTCGTGCTGGCGGCCTGCATCTGGTACTTCGCCGAGCGGGGGGAGGACGTGCAGGCGGGGTTCGGGTACGCGGCGCTGTTCGGGAGCATCGCGGTGAGCTACGTGCGAGCACGGGGGGAGGCGTTGGGGGTAACGACGCGCGAGGGCTTGTTCCGGCGCCAGGAGCGAGTGGTGCTGCTCGGGATCGGGTTGCTGGCGAACGGTCTGACGGTGGTCATCATCATCCTGGCGATCCTGGCGAACGCGACGGCGCTGCAGCGTTGGTGGATCGTCAGCAAGGGATTGCGGGAGCGGGACCGGAAGGAAGCGGAGGGTTAGGTCGGGGGAAGCATCCTTGAACCCCGGGGGAGTCATTTGCTACCCCGGCCCACCCTGCAAAGTATGCCTTATTAGTCATATACTGTCGGGGTGTCCTGGGAGGTGGAGTACACAGACCAATTCGGGGAGTGGTGGCAAGGGCTCTCGGAGGGAGAGCAGAACCCCGTGATCGCGAGGGTGGAACTCCTGATGGAACATGGCCCCAGCCTTCCCTTCCCCTTCTCCTCGGACATCAAGCGTTCGCGCCATGGGGGCATGCGCGAGCTGCGTGCACAGAGCTCCGGGAGACCCTTGCGCGTTCTCTACGCCTTCGACCCGAGGCGGACATCCATCCTCCTCATCGGAGGAGACAAGACAGGCAACGACCGGTTCTATGAGGAATACGTGCCGATAGCTGATCGCCTGTACGACGAGCATCTACGTGAACTGAAACGAGAGGGACTAATCAGATGAGCGGACGTCATCCATTCCGGGAACTGACCAGGGACATTGCTCCTGAGCGCCGAAGCCGCATCGACGAGATGAAGCGCGAACTGCTCGCCGAGATGCCGCTGCATGAGTTGCGTCGGGCGCGAGCACTGACCCAGAAGGATCTGGCGGAGACGCTTCAGGTGACACAGCCGGCAATCGCGAAGCTCGAGCAACGAGCCGACGTCTACGTCTCGAGCCTTCGCTCATACATTGAGGCGGTGGGCGGACGGCTAAGGATCGTCGCCGAATTCCCCGAAGGGGAGGTGGCCATCACCAACTTCGCCGAAGTGGGGGAGGAAGCGGAAGGCTAGGTCGGGGGCGGGCCCCACTCGTCGAACTCGGGCTCTGGTTCGTCCTCGGGCTCCGGTTCCGGGGCTGGGGGTTCGGGGGCAGGGGGTTCCTCGGGGCGCGAGCCCGCGTCGAAGGTGGGTGTGCTTGACGAGCTCGCCAGCGGTCCGGAGGGCTCCGCGGGCTCGGGCGCGTCCGCAGCAACCGCTTCCGGTTGCTGACCGCGGTTGCCGAGCATCATCGAGAGGAGGAGGGCGAAGATGGCCAACAGCGCCAGGATGGCGCCGCCGGCGATGGCGCCGAGGGCGACGTTGCTGAGGTCGCGCCCGCCGTCGTCGCCACCCGTGGCGGCGGGGACGGCGGGCGGGGAAGCGGTTGGCTCGGGTTCGGCCTGCTCGGGGGCAGCTGTGGGCGGCGGGGTCGCCCGGGGCTGCTCGGGTTCCGGGGTGGGCTCGGGCGTGGCGGGCTCCTCGCGGGCAGGGGTGGGTGTGGCGGGGGGCTCGCGGGGGGGAAGGTCGTGGAAGTCGCGGAACTCGTTTTCGAACTCATCGAGCGTGAGGCCGTAGACGATCTCGATGGCCCGGTCGAAGCGGTTACCAGCCTTGATAGTGGCGAAAAGGCGGGCGAAGGCCTCCTCGCCACCGCGGGCGATGAGGAAGCGCACCATCTCGTAGGACTGGCCGTAGAAGAGGCCGACCAGGTTGGGGTCGTTATTCCCCGAGACCATCGTGCTGAAGGGGATGAGGCGGTTGATCGCGACGGCGACCTCGAAGGGCTCGGTGAAGCCCCGGCCGGGTTCGGTCTGCGAGTAGACGGCGGTGCCCTCATCCAGCCAGGAGGGAACCTTGCCGAGGGCGCCCTCGCCGGCCGCCTTCGTGAGGATGTGCGTGAACTCGTGGCGGAGAGTGTCGCTGCGGTCGCGGGTACCGCAACTGCGGTCGATGACGAAGATGACGTTGATGGCAACCTGGCTGCCGCAGAGGAAGGTAGCGGCGTCGTAGGCCTCGCTGCGACCGGGCTGGGCTTCCTCCAGGTCGGACTCGGAGGCGAAGAGGACGGTGTTCACGGGGACGGTTTCGAGCTGGGTCTGGAGGAGCGCACCAACGCGCGCGTAGGTGCGCTCGGCAGCCTCCAGATAGCGGAGGGCAGTCTCCTCCCGGTTTCCGTGGAAGTAGACGCGCATGAAGTCGTTGTGGACGCTCTGCCAGTCCTTACCCGGGGGCAGGTAGATATAGCCGTCTTCCTCGCTCTCGATGGTGGAGCCGTCGGCGAGGGTGAGCTCCCAGTGATAGATGAACTCGGTGCCGACGGGGATGAAGCCGAGCGTGCCCGTGGCAACGCGGACCTCAACGCGCACATCGGAGCCGGGCTCGAACGTCTCGGGCTTGGCGCGGGCCAGGGAACCGGCTCCGACGACGCGGTAGCGGAGGCTGACGTCGGTGACCTCGCCGGGGGCGGTGGTGGTCAGGCGGAAGCGCAGGAACTGGGGGAACTCGTTCTCGATGGCTGTGACGTACTCGGGGGACTGGGCGGAGGCGGCGGTGGGGAGGCCCAGCACAAGACCCGCCAGGAGGGCGAGGACGGGCACGAGGAGGGCAGTTCTCACGCGTCTTCTCCAACTCGGGCGCGCAGGAAGGCGCCCATCAGGTCGTCCAGGTCTCCATCAAGCACGGCGGTGGTGTTGCTGGTCTCGAAATCGGTGCGATGGTCCTTGACCATCTTATAGGGGTGAAGCACGTAGCTTCGTATCTGGTTTCCCCAGCCCATATCCACATGTTTACCTTTGAGGCGGGCCCGCTCTTCCTCCTGGGCGAGCAGCTCGCGCTCCAGGAGGCGCGACTCGAGAACCTTCATGGCGCTGGAGCGGTTGCGGTGCTGGGAGCGCTCGTTCTGGCAGGTGACGACGATGCCCGTGGGGATGTGGGTGATGCGGATGGCGGTGGAGTTCTTCTGCACGTTCTGGCCGCCGTGGCCGCTGGCGCGGAAGACGTCGACGCGGATCTCGTCGGGGTTGACCTCGACCTCGCTGGTGGAGGAAACCTCGGGCATGACCTCGACCTTGGCGAAGCTGGTGTGGCGCGCATGGGCGGCATCGTAGGGGGAGAGGCGGACAAGGCGGTGGACGCCACGCTCGCTGGCGAGATAGCCGTAGGCGAGGGGCCCACGCACCTCGACGGTGGTGCTCTTGATGCCCGCCTCCTCACCTTCGGTGGTATCGAGCACCTCGGTGCCATAGCCGTGGGCTTCGGCCCAGCGCAGATACATGCGCAAGAGCATCTCGGCCCAGTCCTGCGACTCCGTGCCTCCCGCACCGGCGTGGATGGCGAGGATGGCGTCGCGGTGGTCGTACTCACCCGAGAGCTGGAGCTCGAAGTCGAGCCGGTCGAGCTCGGATTCGAGGGCACGGAGGTCGTCGGCGGCCTGCTCGGCCAGGGAGTCGTCGTCCTCAGCGATAGCGAGTTCAAGGAGCTCGACCTGGTCGCGGGCGCGGCTCTCGAGGCCGCGCCAGGTTTCGACACGCTCGCGTAGGGAGGCAATCTCCTGCATGACGCCGCGCGCGTGCTCGGCGTCATCCCAGAAGGCGGCCTCGGAGGACCGCGCCTCGAGCTCGGCTAGTTGCTCTTCTGCCTGGGAAAGGTCAAAGACGCACCAGTGTGTCGGAGATACGCAGCAGGAGTTCGCGGGCCTGGTTCAGCAGCTGGTGCATGGCGCCAGTGTCCCAAGGATCGGGGTGAGGGGCTAGCGGGCGGCGGCAACGCGGGCGGCGCGGACGGTGTTGGCGAGGAGCATGGCGATGGTCATGGGGCCGACCCCGCCGGGGACCTTCGTGATGCGCCCGGCGACCTCGGAGACGCCGGCGAAGTCGACATCGCCCACGAGGCGCCAGCCGCGCTTGCGGGAGGCATCGTCGATGCGGTTCGTGCCGACGTCGATGACGGTGGCGCCGGGCCTGACCATGCCGGCCGTCACGGTTCCGGGGCGCCCGGCCGCCACGACAAGGATGTCGGCCGTGCGCGTGTGGGCGGCGAGGTCGGTCGTGCCCGTGTGACAAAGGGTGACCGTGGCGTTGGCGCCAGCGGCCTTGTTGGAGAGGAGCACAGCGAGCGGCCTTCCCACCAGCGAGGAGCGCCCGACGACGACGGCGTGCGTCCCGGCGGGGTCGACGCCGGAGCGGGCGAGCAGGTGCATGACTCCCTGGGGGGTGCAGGGGATGGGGCCACTGGACTCGCCGCGGAGGAGGCGTCCGAGGTTGGTGGGGTGGAGGCCATCGACGTCCTTGGTGGGGTCGATGGCGTCAAGAATGACGCGCTCCTCGATGTGGGCGGGGAGAGGGAGCTGCTGGAGGATGGCGTGGAAGCGATCGTCGGCGTTGAGCGCGGCAATGCGGTCGAGGAGAGCCTCCTGGGGGATGTCAGCGGGGAGGCGGATGGTCTCGGAGAAGATGCCGATCTCGGCGCAGGCCTCGGCCTTGGCGGTGACGTAGCTGACGGAGCCGGGGTCGTCGCCGACAAGGACGGCGGCGAGGCCCGGCGTGACGCCGCGGGCGGTCAGCCCGGCGACCTCGCCGGCGAGTTCGGCGCGGAGTTCGGCGGCGATGGCGCGTCCGTCGATGATGGTGGCAGTCATGGGCCAAGGGTACGGTTTGGGCGTGGGGAAGGGCGAGGGGCTAGGATCGTGGGGTGGCCCGCAAGTTTGCCCACGGAATCGACATCATCGAGATTGCGCGCGTGCGGAAGGTGCTCGACCGCCACGGCGAGCGCTTCCTGCGGCGGGTGTTCACCGAGGACGAGGTGCGGCACTGCCGGGGGCGCGTCCCCGAGCTGGCGGCCCGATTCGCCGCCAAGGAGGCGGTGATGAAGGCGCTGGGCACGGGCGTGCGCGGCGTCGGGTGGCGCGACATCGAGGTCCTGCCGAACCGCCGGGGCAAGCCGCTCGTGTTCCTCTACCGGCGAGGTGCGGGGCGAGCGGAGCGGATCGAGCTTCGCGGCCTCGACATCAGCCTCACCCACTCGAAGGAGTTCGCGATGGCCTCGGTAGTGGGGGAACGTGCGCTGACCGAGGCGGAGGACACGCCGCGCATCGGCGAGGCGGCACAACGCCTCGTGCGCGAGGAGGGGTTGCGTTGAATCTCCAGGCGCGCCGGTTTGCCGCCGTCGCACAGGTCAAGCCTCGAACAGGCTGGGGGGTGTTCGCGTGAAGCTGGTGACGGTCGAAGAAATGCGGGCGATGGAACGCGCCGCGATCGAGGCGGGTTCGAGCGAGGCGCAGCTGATGGAGGAGGCGGGGCTGTCCTCGGCTCAAGAGGCATGGATGCTGCTGGGCACGCTCGAAGGGCGGGAGATCGTTGTGCTGGCGGGGCCGGGGAACAACGGGGGCGACGGGCTGGTGGCGGCGCGCCACCTGCACGACTGGGGGGCGGAGGTAGCAGTGCTGGCGCCGCGGGGTCGGTCGGACGACCAGAACCTGCAGGAGCTGACCCTCCGGGAAGTCGCGGTGACCCAGGGGGAGGAGGCGGTGGCGGCGCTCCCGCGCATGAACCAGGCCGACCTGGTGGTGGATGCGCTGCTGGGGGTGGGGAAGGGGCGGCCGATTACGGCGGATGAGCCGATCGGGGAGGCGCTGGTGGCGCTGGCGGACGCCCGGGGGCGGTCGCAGCCGCCGAAGGTGCTCGCGATCGACCTGCCGACGGGGTTGGACGCGGACGGGGGCGGGGTCGACCCGCTGACGGTGGCGGCGGACGTGACGGTGACATTCGGGCTGCCGAAAGTGGGGATGTACCAGGCGATGGGGAGCGGGGTGGTCGGCCGCGTGCAGGTGGTCGACATCGGGATTCCGGCGGAGGCGATGGAGGCGGCTTCACTTGAGTTGATCACCTCGCGCTGGACGCGCGAGTCGATGCCCGCACGCCCGGAAGACGCGAACAAGGGAACCTTCGGCAAGGTGCTGGTGGTGGGGGGCTGCTCGCGCTACCGGGGGGCGCCGGCACTGGCGGCGACGGCGGCCTACCGGGCAGGGGCGGGACTCGTGACGATCGCGTGCCCGGAACCGGTCATCGCATCGATCGCGCCGGCGGCTGCGGAAGCAACGTGGCTCCCGCAGGAGGCGGCCGAGGACGGTGGCCTCGTAGGGGAGGCGGCGGTGGCGCTGCGGCGGGAATGGGCCGGGTTCGACGCGGGCGTGGTGGGGCCGGGGCTGGGGCACACGGGCGAGACGCAGGCGCTGGTCTGGGCGCTGCTGCCGGATGCTGAGGAAGACCTCGCGGGGCGTGTCGTGATCGACGCGGACGCGCTCAACGCGCTGGCGGCGCTGGAGGACGGGGCGGAGCGGACGCCAGCAGGGGCGGTGCTGACACCGCACCCCGGGGAGATGGCGCGGCTGCTGGGGTCGAGCGTGGCGGCGGTACAGGAGAACCGGGTAGGGGCGGCGCGGGAGGCGGCCCGGCGCTACGGCTGCACGGTCGTGCTGAAGGGGGCGCATACGGTGGTGGCGGACGCGGAGGGGCGGGCGCGCATCTCGCCGTTCGCGAACCCGCTGCTGGCCACGGCGGGCAGCGGCGACGTGCTGGCGGGGATGATTGGGGCGTATCTGGGACAGGGACTGGGCGCCTTCGAGGCGGCCAGCCTGGGCGTCTACCTGCACGCGGCCGTGGGGGAAGCGCTGCGCACGGAGTACGGGGATGGCGGCCTGCTGGCGGGAGAGATCGCCAGCCGGCTCCCGAAGGTCGTTCGGGAGCTCGGGGAGGGCTGATGTATAGTCGCCTTTCAGCAGATCCGGCAGGGCAGACATGAGCAGACGCGTTGTCGTTACTGGTCTGGGCATGGTGACGCCGCTGGGGCTTGATGCACAGACAACCTGGGACGCGCTCCTCGCCGGACGGTCCGGTGTCGACCTGATCACGCAGTTCCAGGATGAACGCTTCGGCGACGTTGTGGGCGCCGAGGTCAAGGACTTCGATCCGACGCAGTTCATGGAGCGCAAGGAAGCGCGGCGGGCGGACCGGTTCGTGCAGTTTGCGTTCGTGGCGGCGGACGAGGCCCTGCGCCAGGCGGAATACGAAGCGCCCGAGGACGACGGCCACCGCGTCGCGACGATCATAGGGACGGCGGTCGGCGGGGTGCTCTCGATGGCGCGCGAGAACGAGGTGTTGAACAAGCGCGGGCCGGGCCGGATCAGTCCCTTCCTGATGACGCAGATGCTGCCGGACATGGCCTCGGGCCAGCTGAGCATCCGGCTGGGGGCGAAGGCCGCGAACTTCTCGGTGACGAGCGCCTGCGCGAGCGGCGCGGACGCCATCGGCGTGGGAGCGTCCATGATCCGGCGGGGCGAGGTGGACGTGGCGGTGGCGGGAGGCAGCGAGGCGGCGATGACACCGCTGGTGGTGGGGGGATTCGCGGCGGCCAAGGCGCTCACGGAGTCGCGAGACCCGGAGACGGCCTCGCGGCCCTTCGACCTTAACCGGGACGGATTCGTGATGGGCGAGGGGGCAGGGGTGCTGCTGCTGGAGGAGGAGGAGCACGCGCTGGCGCGGGGGGCGACCGTGCTGGCCGAACTGGCGGGCTACGGGGCGACGAGCGACGCCTTCCATGTGACGCAGCCGGCAGAGGACGCCTCCGGGGCGGCGCTGGCCATGCAGGCGGCGCTTGAGGACGCGGGCGCCACGCCCGACGACATCGACTACCTGAACGCGCACGGCACCTCGACGCCGCTCAACGACAGGTTCGAGACGATGGCGGCGAAGCGGGTGTTCGGCGAATACGCCTACACCCTGCCGATGAGCTCGACGAAGTCGGCGATGGGGCACCTGCTGGGGGCGGCGGGAGCGGTGGAGGCGGGGATCGCGATCCAGGCGCTGCGGCACAGCGCCATCCCGCCGACGATCAACTACGTAACTCCCGACCCGGACTGCGACCTCGACTACGTCCCGAACACGGCGCGTTCGGCCCCGCTGCGGGCGGTGATGTCGAACGCATTCGGGTTCGGGGGCCACAACAGCTCGCTCATCTTCCGTCAGCACGCCGGCTCAGCATGACGGACCCGGCGCGGCCGACACCGCGCTGGAAGCTCCGCCGCGCATTCGCGCACCAGGAACGGCTGCCCAACCTCCCGCCGGTTGTTGGCACGGTGCTGGCTGCCCGGGGCATCACGACCCGGGAGGCAGCGGAGCGCTTCTACAAGCCCCACCTGGAAGGTCGGCACGACCCGCTGCTGCTGCCGGGCATCGAGCACGCCCTGCGGCGCACGCGCGCGGCGATCGAGGCGCACGAGACGATTGCGCTCTTCGGGGACTTCGACGTCGACGGCGTGACCTCGATCACGCTGCTCAAGCTGGCGCTGGAGCGGCTCGGGGCGACGACAATCCCGTACCTTCCGGACCGCTTCCGGGAGGGCTACGGCCTGAACGTGGGCGCCGTCGACCTGTTGCGCGAGGAGGGGGCGAGCCTGCTCATCAGCGCGGACTGCGGGACGAGCTCGGTGACCGAGATCGCGCACGCGAACAGCCTCGGGCTCGATGCGATCGTGCTCGACCACCACACGGTGCCCTCGGAGCTGCCGGCGGCGCTGGCGGTGATCAACCCGAAGCGGGAGGGGTCCCCGTATCCGTTCACCGAGCTGGCGGCGGTGGGGGTCGCGTACCGGTTCCTGCAGGCGCTATATGAGTCGCTGGGGCGGGAGCTGCCGGAGCGGGACTTCCTCGACCTGGTGGCGCTAGGGACGGTGGTGGACGTGGCGCCGCTGGAAGACGAGAACCGCGCGATCGTGACAGCGGGGCTCGATTTCATGCGGACCTCGCCGCGGCCGGGGGTGGAGGCGCTGGCGGGGATCGCCGGCACGAACGCGGGGCGCATCCGCTCGGAAACGCTCGGGTTCGGGCTGGGCCCGCGGCTGAATGCGGCCGGGCGGATGAAGCACGCGCGGACGGCGCTCGACCTGTTGCTGGCGGAGACGCCGATGGCCGCGCGACTGCTGGCGGAGGAATTGGATCAGCTCAACCGGCAACGGCAGGAGGAGTGCGAGCGCGGTCTGCTGGAGGCGCACGAGCTGCTGGGGGCGAGCGACGACCCGCTGACGATGGTCGGGAGCGAGCGGATGCACGCGGGCATCATCGGGATCATCGCGGGGCGGCTGGTGGAGGCGCGCAGCCGTCCGGCGATCGTCTACGAGCAGGGGCCGGAAACGAGTCGCGCGAGCGCGCGGACCTTCGGCGACTTCGACATCGTGAAGGCGATCCGGAAGGAGTCGGACCTGCTGGTGCGGCACGGCGGCCACCGGGCAGCGGCGGGCCTCACGATTCGCAACGAGCACCTGGACCTGTTCCGGGAGCGCATCGTGAACACGGCAGCGGAGCAGCTCGCGCCGGAGGACCTGCGGCCATCCATCACGATCGACGCGGAGGCGTCGCTGGCGGACCTGTCGGGGATGGAGATCCGGGGGCTGACGCAGTTCGAGCCGTGCGGTCACGGGAACCGCCGTCCGGTGCTGCTGAGCCGCAACGTGGAGCTGCGGGACGCGCGCCGGGTGGGGTCGGACGGGAGCCACCTGAAGCTCAAGGTACGGGAAGGCGCCTCGACGTGGCCTGGCATCGCCTTCCGCATGGGGGATATGGAGCCGGCGGGGGAGCTGGACATCGTCTACTCGCTCAGCCGCGAGTGGCGGGGGGAGCGGATGGAGCTGGAGGTGCTGGACTTCGCCCCGAGCGCGGAGCGGCGGGGGCTAGTGGTTGGTGACTAGTGGCTAGGGCCTGTTCACCTTAACGCGGAGAGCTGGCAGGATTTTGCTGGGGTAGGCGGTGGGCCCCGAGGGTCCGATGGAACTGACGGATGCGCAGTACGAGCGGATCGCGCCCTTGCTGCCGAAACCCCGAGGCAGCCTCACTATTCCCCACCGTCAGGCGCTGAACGCGCTGCTCTACGTGGCCAAGCAAGGCTGCACGTGGCGGGGGTTGCCGACGTACTACGGCAACTGGCACACGGTCTACGTGCGACTGAACCGCTGGGCCAAACGGGGTGTGCTGCAACGGGTCTTCGCCGAACTGCAGCGGGACCAGGTGGAGGCCCTCGACCTGGATGTGCTGTCGTTGGACAGCACGATCATCAAGCTGCACGCCGACGGCAGCGGCGCTCTGAGAAAAAGGGGCGCCAGGCGACGGGAAAGTCGCGTGGCGGTCTGACGACCAAGCTGCACGCCCTCGTGGCCGACGACCGCACGGTCCTGAGGCTGGCGCTCTCGCCCGGACAAGCGCACGACGCCCCCTGGGGACGGGAGTTGTTGCGTCGGCGTGGTCCACAGTCGGGGAGCCCGGCATTGCTGATGGATCGTGCCTACGAGGGCGACAAGACACGGGCCCTTGCCGAAGAACTGGGCTACTGCCCGGAGGTGCCGCCGATGCGCACCCGGGCCCAGCCCTGGCAGTACAACCGCGTCCTCTACCGGCGACGCAACGAGGTCGAACGCTTCTTCCGTCGACTCAAGCGCTTCCGGCGTATCGCCACCCGCTACGACAAGCTGGACTGTGTCTTCCTCGCCTTCATCCACCTCGCCCTCATCTACGACGCCCTCCAGCTAACGTGAACAGGCCCTAGTGGTCGGTGGTCGGTGGTCGGTGGTCGGTGGTCGGTGGTCGGTGGTCGGTCGAAAGTAACTGGTAAGGCGTTGACGTTCGGGGGCACGTAGACTCGATTCCGGAATGGCTGAGGTACGGCTATCGGCGGACGGCGAGCGGGCGCTGGCAGAGGGCGAGCGCATGGCGGCGAGCCTGAACGTGGCGATCGAGAGCGTGGAGTTCCTGCTGGCGGGGGCGCTGAGCGTGCTGCGCGAAGAAGGGCGGGCGCATCTGCCGGAGCTGCATGCGCTGGAGAACGCGCTGCGGGCGGTTCACGGCGAGGGGAGCACCCCGCTCTCGGACCGGGTGATGCCGGCGCCGAACCTGCGGCAGGCGTTGAACATGACGGCGGGGGCGTTGCGTCGCGAAGGTGGCACGACCATCGACGCGCTGGTCATCGCGCGGGGAGTGATCACGTCGGGCGAGGTAAATCCGGCGTTCTGGGAGGCGCTGGGGATGTCGGCGGAGGAGCTGGCGGGGCGTCTGGAGGGCTAGGGCGCGTTGGGATCGCAAGCGAAAGCCTGCAACCCTTGCGGAACATCCGTTCGCACCCTACAATGGACAGGTGTGCCCCGCGCCCCCAAATCGGACCCGCGCATCAAGGCGTGACAACGGGCCGCGAGAGTTCATCTACGGAACTACTGCTGCAAAGCGACAGCACTTCGTGCCCAGAATGGTCCTTCGCGGTTTTCTAGAGTCAGGCAGCGGACTGATTCCATTTCGCGACATGGAAACGGGCCTCACCTCCCGCTCCTCTCCGGAGAATCTAGCGGTGGCAAAACATCGCTACGACATCAACGTAGCTGGCGTGACGCTTTCTGCGGAGCCTTGGCTCGCCAAGGTTGAGGCCGCAGCCGCCCCATGGATCAACCACCTCAGAGAGGCCGAGGATGACTCAGACCTCGACATAGAAACATTCCTAGCTCTGGCTCGATTGGCCAGTGCCCAGTTCTTCCGCTCACCAGCGTTCGCCTCCTGGATGGAGACCAACAAGAAGAAACTGGCGGAGAAGGACAAGGAAGTGGCTGGCGCAGTGTTCCCGCCCGAGGTGTTCAAAGACTGGGAACAGCAGCCCGACACGACGTGGCTCAACCAAGAACCAGAGTCAGACTTGGCAACCAAGGAAGTGCTCCGCTTCTTGGAAGGGGCTCAGGGGTACGCCAACATGCTGATGTTCCTCATGGACTGGACTCTACTGCGCACAGAACATGACGCGAAGTTCTACACCTCTGACGCTGGCCTCGTTCGCTGGCCGTCACCCCTGGACGACGGCGTGTTACCTGGCAGTTTCGTGTCCTTTGACTACTACCTCCCGATCTCGTCTTCCCGAGCCCTCCGCCTGCGACCCCGCACCAGGCAGAGAGAAAGGCCGGAATTGCCTCGTTTGGCATTCAAGAAGGCCAGCAGGTGGGATGTCTGCATTGCCAACTCCGTACAGTCAGTTTCGGCGACGCGATTCCTCTACGGTGGAGGCCCGTGGCTCACGCGAAACGACGCGAGGCGGAACCTCGACCGTCAGATGCCTGCCGCTGGCCTTTCGCGAGTGATCGCGGTCACACCGACGCCCGCAGTATCGGAGAAGGCTGTGCATGGAGTAGCCAACGCCCGGGCGCGCGCTTTGCTTGCCGAGCGCGCCAAGGAAACTGGGCACTAGCGGGTCCAGCATCAACTGAGCAGGCGCCGAGGTATCCGGTCGGTCTAGGGGAGCAAAGTGTCCAACAACTACCAGTCGCGGTAGCGGTTGGCGATGGGGAGGCGGCGGTCACGGCCGAAGGCGCGGGGGGTGATCTTGACGCCGGGTGGGGACTGGCGCCGCTTGTATTCGTTGCGGTCGACGAGGGCGAGGATGTGGCGGACGGTGGCTTCGTCGAAACCCATGGCGACGATCTCGGGGCCGCTCCTGTCGCCTTCGACGTAGGCCTCGAGGATGGGGTCGAGCACCTCGTAGGGGGGCAGGGAGTCGGCGTCGAGCTGGTCGGGGCGGAGCTCGGCGCTGGGGGGCTTGTCGATGACGTTCTGGGGGATGAGGGGGCGTCCGGCGGCCTCGTTGCGCCAGCGGGCGATGGCGTAGGTGAGCATCTTGGGCACGTCTTTGAGGACGGCGAAGCCGCCGGCCATGTCGCCGTAGAGGGTGGCGTAGCCGGTCGCCATCTCGCTCTTGTTGCCGGTGGTGAGGACGAGTGCGCCGAACTTGTTGGCAAGGCTCATGAGGATGTTGCCTCGCTGGCGCGACTGGAGATTCTCCTCGGCGAGCCCGGGCTCGGTGCCATCGAACGCGCCTTCGAGCATCTCCAGCATGGCGGCGTGGGCGGGCTCGATGGGGATGGTGAGGAGCTCGATGCCGAGGTTCTCCGCGAGCTCATCGGCGTCGCTGCGGCTGTGGTCGCTGGAGTAGCGGCTGGGCATGGAGACGCCGGTGACGTTCTCGGGGCCGAGTGCGTCGGCGGCGACGGCGGCGACGACGCTTGAGTCGATGCCGCCGGAGAGGCCGATGTAGGCGCGGGTGAAGCCGGTCTTGGCGAGGTAGTCGCGGGTGCCCAGCACGAGCGCCTCCCAGACCTCGGCCTCGTCGGGGAGCGGGGGCGTGTTGGGGAGGAGGGGCTCGGCAGGCGCGGCGAGGTTGGGCGCGAACTCCAGGTCGACCTCGCGAATGTCGTTCATGTCATCGCCATTGGCACTGACGTTCCGGCGCCTGGCGGGCTCCAGGGCAATGTCCACGACGATGAGTTCGTCGCGGAACTGGGGGCCACTGGCAACAACCTCGCCGTGGGAGTCGAGCACGACGGAGTTCCCGTCGAACACCAGCTCGTCCTGGCCGCCGACGGCGTTCCCGTAGGCGACGGCGATGCGGTTGTCGGTGGCTCGCGTGGCGAGCATGTCGACGCGCTCGGCACCGCGGCCACGGTGGTAGGGGGAGGCGTTGATGTTGACGCAGAGCTCGGCGCCGCCGAGAGCCATGGTGGCGACGGGGCCGGCGACGTCCCAGATGTCCTCGCAGATGCTGACGCCGAAGGTGAGGTCGCCGGCGCGGTAGACGGGCGTCGTGAGGCCGTGCCCAAAGTAACGCTCCTCGTCGAAAACGCCGTAGTTGGGGAGGAGCTGCTTGTTGTAGGTATCGGCCAGGCGGCCATCGACGAAGACGGCGGCGGCGTTGAAGGGCTCGCCGGCGAGGCTGTCGACGAAGCCGACGACAGCGATGATGCCGGCGGTCTCGGGGGCGAGGGCGGCGGTAGCCTCGCGCGACGCTTCGCAGAAGGAGCGGCGGAGGATGAGGTCCTCTGGCGGGTAGCCGGTGACGGCGAGCTCGGGGAAGGCGACGATGGCGGCCCCGGCCTCGCGGGCGGCGGAGATGGCCTCGCGAATGCGCGCGCAGTTGCCGTCGATGTCGCCGACGGTGGTGTTGAGCTGGGCGAGGGCGACTCGGCAGGACCTCACCGCCTCAGCATAGCCGTTCAGCGCACAAGGTCCGTTCTTCCGCGTGCTTACAATGCAGGCCATGCGCGACGTGCTCGCATTGATCCTGGCGGGCGGGCAGGGTGATCGTCTCTCGGTGCTCTCGGAGCAGCGGGCGAAGCCGGCGGTGGTGTTCGGCGGGCAGTACCGCATCGTCGACTTCGCCCTGAGCAACTGCGCGGCGAGCGACATCGACCAGGTAGCAGTGCTGACGCAGTACCGGCCACGGTCGCTGGTGAACCACATCGCCTCGGGTCGCGGGTGGGGCTACGACACGCCCGACCGGAACATCGAGATCCTGCAGCCCTACCTGGGGCGGGCGGACATGGACTGGTACCAGGGCACGGCGGATGCGGTCTACCAGAACCTCTACCTGATCGCGCAGTCGCGGGCGGAGGAGGTGCTGATCCTGTCGGCGGACCACGTCTACCTGATGTCGTACCGGAACCTGGTGGCGTACCACCGGCGGCAGCAGGCGGACGTGACCATCGGGGTGTATTCGGTGCCCATCGAGGAAGCGCATCGCTTCGGGGTGCTGGATCTGGACGCGAGCGGGCGGATGGTGGACTTCCAGGAGAAGCCCGCGCAGCCGAAGTCGACGTGGGTCTCGATGGGTATCTACTGCTTCAACCGGGACGTGCTGATCGAGGCGCTGCAGGAGGACGCGAGCCTGGGGGCGGCGAGCTCGCATGACTTCGGCAAGGACATCGTGCCGCGCATCTTCGAGAGCCGGCGGGTGTTCGGCTACCAGTACCTCGACTACTGGCGGGACGTGGGCACAATCGAGGCGTACTGGCAGGCAAACATGGACCTGATCGAACGCTACCCGCCGCTGAACCTGGGGAATCCCGACGCACCCCTGCGAACCTCGCGGGTGTCGCAGACGCCGGCGCGGTTCGGGGCACAGGCGGCGCCACACGACGCGCTCATTTCGCCTGGGGCGCAGATCGACGGGACGGTGGAGCGCTCGGTGATCTCGCCGGGGGTAGTGGTGGAGGAGGGGGCCACGGTGCGCGACTCGATCCTGTGCCACGACGCAGTCATCCGCTCGGGGGCGGTGGTCGATCGCGCCATCATCGACAAGGAGGTCGAGGTGGGAAGGGGCGCGACGGTGGGGGTGGGGGACGAATCGGTGGTGAACCGGGCGCGTCCGGACATCGTGAACTGTGGCATCTCGATCGTGGGGAAGCGGGCGATAGTGCCGGCGGGGATGACAGTCGGACGGAACGTCATCATCGGGCCGGGGGTGGAGGAGGAGCTGGAGGGGCGGGAGTCGGTTGAGTCGGGGGAGACGGTGCTGCCGGAGCAGATGCCGCTGCACCTGTTCGTCTGACGTGCAGCTCTACAGCGTGGAGGAAGCGCGGGCGCTGCTGCCGCAGGTGCGGCCCGTACTGGAGCGCCTGCGCCAGGCGTTCGTGGAGTTGCGGGGGTCGCGGGCGATCGAGGCGGCGCAGCGGCGAGCATCGCTGGCGGACGGCCACCCCATCGCACTGCCCTCGTCCACCGAGGAAGCGGATCGGGAACGGCACGAGGAGACGTTGCGCGAGTGCATGGAGTTGCTCGACGGGTGGGGCATCCAGCTGAAGGACCCGGAGCGCGGACTGATCGACTTCCCGCACGAGCGCGAGGGCGTGGTGGTATTACTCTGCTACGAACTGGGGGAGGCGGAGCTGGCCTACTGGCATCCGGTAGAGACGGGGTACGCAGGACGGCAGCCGATTTGATTGCGGGGCTTACGTGCCGGGGCCGGGGGATTCCGTACAATCGAGGCAGCGATAGCTATAGGGGTGAGCCATGACGAGTGCGTTCGGGGTTCGGGACATCTTCGTCGAAGCGAATGGGCTGAGGCAGCACCTCATTGCGCGGGGTTCGTCGACGGCGCCAAGCGTGGTGCTGCTGCACAACCTCGTGGGTCAGGCGCGCATGTTCGACCGAGCGGCCACGGAGCTCGCGCAGCGCTTCCAGGTGTTCGCGCTGGACTTCCGTGGCCGGGGCGAATCGGCCTGGGGGCCTCACAACGAGTACACGCAAAGCGTCTATGTGGCCGACCTGGAGTCGGTGCGGGAAGCGCTGGGGATACAGCGGCTCGCGCTGGTGGGCACGGCCATGGGCGGGGGCGTGGCCATGGCTTACGCCGCCAAGTACCCGGAGCGGGTAACGGCGCTGGTGATGAACGACATCGGGCCGGATGTTGACGGCGGTGGCGTCAATCGCATCAGCGACCGGACGGACTCGACGCCGACGGCCTTCCCCGACCTGAAAGCGGTCGTGAACTACTACAGGGAGCAATTCCCGGCGGCGGCGAGGCTCTCGACCCAGCGGGTCGAGGACTACGCACGCTGGAACGTTCGCCTGAGCGACAACGGGCTGTACGTGTGGAAGATGGACCCGGCGGCGCGCCACGTGGGCATGGGCGTACCCGAGCAGGACGAGCTGTGGCAGCAGTACCGTTCGATTAAGTGCCCGATCCTCGTGCTGCGAGGGGAGCACAGCGACATCCTGAGCCGGGACACGGCGGCAAAGATGGGCCGGGAGCACCCCGACGCGCGCGTCGTGGAGGTGACGGGAGCGGCGCATCCACCACTTCTGACGGAAGAGGACGCGATGACCGCGCTGAACCAGTTCCTGCCGGCGCAGTAACGCGTTCTGCGTATTGACCGGTCGGGCGCGCGGACCTAGGCTCGAACGACAACTGAATCGAAGAAGCGTTGATCGGGAGGAGTACCCGCTCAGGCGGCCTTACCAGCGAACCGGGGACGGTGAAAGCCCGGTAGGTGCGCAAGCGGCGAATGGACCCGGGAGTTCCCTCGCAGAAGCCGGCGACGGTGGGTAGGCGAGGGCGGGATGGGCCCCGTTAGCGGCCTCGGGCGTTCCGTCCGGAAACGGACGCGCGCTCGCTGAGCGCCCCGGCCAACGCCGGGGAATGAAGGTGGCACCGCGGGTATCCCGTCCTTTCCAGGGCGGGTTTTTTTCTGGCTCTTTTTCCTGAGGTCGCCTGTCGTTGTTCCTACTGAACAGGGCAGCGCCGCGAGGGGGGAATGGGCCGGATGCAGAGGCAATAAGAACGCGGGAGACAACAACCAAGGAGGTCGGAGATGACAATGACGGAAGCGGGAACGGAGCTGGAGTCGCGCATGCGAGAGGCGATCGCGGAGCGGTCGCTGCTGCAGCATCCGTTCTACCAGGCGTGGAGCGCGGGCACGCTCGAGGTCGAGCGGCTGCAGGACTACGCGCGGCAGTACTACCACTTCGAGCGGGCGTTTCCGCGCTTCCTGAGCGCGATCCACGCTCGCACGGAGTCCCCTGCGATCCGGCAGCTCCTGCTGGACAACCTCTGGGACGAGGAGCACGGCGAGCGCAACCATCCCGCGCTGTGGCTGGAGTTCGCGGACGCCCTGGGCGTCTCGCGGGACGAGGTCGAGGGCGCGGAGCCGCATCCGGAGACGACGGCGCTCATCCAGCACTTCGCCGAGGTGGCACAGCAGGCGCCGGTGGCGGAAGCGCTGGCGACGCTCTTCGCCTACGAGTCGCAGGTACCGGCGATCGCCTGGGAGAAGATCAAGGGGCTCACGGAGCATTACGACCTGCTTCCCAACCAGTTCGAGTTCTTCTCGGTACACCTGGTCTCGGACGTGGCCCATTCGGGCGCGGAGCTGGCGGCGATCGAAGAGCTGTGCGAAGACGACAACGCCGTGGTCGCGGCCACGGAGCGTGCCAGCGAGCGGCTGCTGGGCTTCCTCGACGGCTGCTACGGAGCGGCGGCCTAGCGGCCGGCGCTGAAGGAGGATCCGATGAGCGAGCGGAAGCGAATCCTGACCGGCATCCGGCCGACCGGGTCGCTGCACCTGGGCCACTACGCCGGGGCGCTCGAGAACTGGGTCCGCCTGCAGCGGGAGTACGACTGCCACTTCCTGATCGCGGACTACCAGGTCTCGGACTACGCCGACGACTTCGAGCGCGTGCGGGAGTCG
This sequence comes from Tepidiformaceae bacterium, assembly GCA_965214395.1. Lineage (GTDB taxonomy): Bacteria > Chloroflexota > Dehalococcoidia > Tepidiformales > Tepidiformaceae > UBA2991. The sequence continues at coordinate 977,912 of OZ243954.1, read as the reverse complement.
ATATGGGAGGTGGCGCTGGACTGGCTGGCCGTGGGGCTCGACCCCGAGGAGAGCTGTTTCGTCATCGAGAGCCTGGTTCCGGAGCACGCGGAGCTGACGACGTGGCTGAGCTGGTTCCTGCCGCTGGGGATGCTGCAGCGCAACCCGACGCTGAAGTCGGAGATGGACGACTTCGGGAAGAAGTCGGTGCCGGTGGCGTTCTTCACGTATCCGGTGATGCAGGTGGGGAACATCCTGATGCCACGGGCGCACCTGGTGCCCGTGGGCGAGGACCAGCTGCCGCATATCGAGATGACGCGCGAGCTCGCGCGCCGTTTCAACCGCCAGTTCCGGGAGGTGTTTCCCGAGCCCGAGGGGCTCGTGGGGCGCGTCCCGCGACTGGAGGGGCTCGATGGCCAGGCGAAGATGAGCAAGTCGCTGAACAACACGATTCAGCTCAAGGACGACGCGGACACGGTCGCGAAGAAGGTGCGGAGCATGTTCACCGACCCGACGCGGCTGCGGGCGACCGATCCGGGCCACGTCGAGGGCAACCCCGTCTTCATGTACCACGACGCCTTCAACCCGGACGTGGACGAGGTGAACGACCTGAAGGAGCGCTACGTCGTCGGGAAGGTGGGCGACGTTGAGGTGAAGCAGAAGCTGACGATCGCGTTGAACAACCTGCTCGACCCGTTCCGGGAGCGCCGGTCGTACTACGAGGCGCACCTGGACGAGGTGCGGGACGCACTGGAGTCGGGGACGGCGCGAGCGCGCACCGCGGCGCAGGAGACGATGGCGCTGGTGCGTGACGCGATGGCGATCAACTACCTGAACGGGCCGCCAGGGGGACGCTGACCGTGCTGCACCCAACGCTCGACGAGGTGAAGGCGCTCGCGGCTGCGGGCGGGGGCAACCTGGCGCCGGTCTACCGCGAGGTGGCAGCGGACCTGGAGACGCCCGTCTCGGCGTACCTGAAGGTGCGGGAGGGGCGGTACTCGTTCCTGCTGGAGTCGGTGGAGGGCGGGGAGCGGCTGGCGCGCTACTCGTTCATCGGGGCGAATCCGTACCAGGTCATCCGGACGGGTCCGGGGGAAGCGTACCAGGGCGACCCCCTGAAGCCCCTGGAGGAAGCGCTCGCCGGGCTGCAGGCGGTGGAGCTGCCGGGCCTGCCGCGCCTGACGGGCGGGGCGGTGGGCTACGTGAGCTACGAGGCAATCCGCCACTTCGAGCCGCGCGTGCCGGCGAACGATGACGACCCGGTCGGCATTCCCGAGGCGATGTTCCTGCTGTGCGACTCGATGGTGGTGTTCGACCACGTGCGCCACACGATCCGGGCGGTCGCGCACTGCCGGCTGGACGGCGACATCGAGGCTTCGTACCACGAAGCGGCGGCGACCATCGACGGGATCGTGGCCCGGCTGAGCCAGCCGCTGGCGCTGCCCGTGGAGGAGGTCGAGGAGGTGGCGCGGGTGAGCGCGCAGGGCACCTCGAACGTGGGGCGGGAGGGGTACGAGCTGATGGTGGAGCGCATCCGCGAGGACGTGATCGGCGGGGAGGTCATCCAGGCCGTGCCGTCGCAGCGGATCCGGCGACCGACCTCGGTGCACCCGTTCACGATCTACCGGCAGCTGCGCACGGTGAATCCGTCCCCGTACATGTTCTATCTCGACCTCGACGACTTCCAGATCGTGGGGGCCTCGCCGGAGATGCTGGTGCGGGTGGAGGACGGGGTGGTGACGACGCACCCGATCGCGGGCACGCGGCCGCGGGGGGCGACGCCGGAGGAGGACGACGCGCTTGCGGAGGAGCTGCTGGGGGACGAGAAGGAGCGGGCGGAGCACATCATGCTGGTCGACCTGGGGCGGAACGACGTGGGGCGGGTGGCGGAGCCGGGGACGGTGCGGGTGGACCAGCTCATGGAGATCGAGCGGTACTCGCACGTGATGCACATCGTTTCGCGCGTCTCGGGCCAACTGCGGGGGGACCGGACGCCGTACGACGCGTTCCGCTCGGTGTTCCCGGCGGGAACGGTCTCGGGGGCGCCGAAGGTGCGCGCGATGGAGATCATCGCGGAGCTGGAGCAGGAAAAGCGGGGCGTCTACGCGGGAGCGGTGGGGTACGCGAGCTTCGCGGGGAGCCTCGACACGTGCATCGCCATCCGCACGATGGTGGTGAAGAACGGGAACGCCTACCTGCAGGCGGGCGGGGGGATCGTGTACGACTCGGAACCGCCGACGGAGTACCAGGAGAGCGTGAACAAGATGCTGGCGCTGGAACGCGCCATCGACCAGGCCGAGTTGGCGGCGGCGCAACAGGCGCCGGTCGGGGGGTAGGCGATGGCGCAGCGAATCCACCTGGCGGCGATCCTCGAACGGGAGGGCGAGCTGCTGCTCCGGCGGGGGGCGGGGGAGGAGCAGTGGAGCCTGCCCGGCGGTGATCTGCTGCCCGAGCACAAGGATGTGGACGCGGGCATGGCGGCGATCCTCGATGAGATGGGGGTAGCCGTGGAGGCGATTGAGGAGGCGTTCTACGAAACGCTGTTTATTCCGGACGCAGAAGGGCACATGGTCTACAACCTGTTCGCGACGAGCGCGTGGCAGGGCGAGCCGGCAGCCGACGGGGTCGAGCTGCGCTGGTGCGAGGCGGCGGCGCTGCGGGACCTCGCCATGGACGAACACGTGCGGGCGGGCGTCCTCGCCGCCTTTGGGCTGGCCGCGCCACGCAACGACAGCGCCGCGATTCTTGGCGCGCTGCAGAGGGAGATGGGCATGGAGACAGACACGACCAACGGGCCGTTTGAGTCGCGGCGGGAAGCGGGACGGGACGTGATGCGCACGCTTTCGGGCGGCGGCGACCCGGAGGCGCGCCACGCTGCCATGCGGAAGAACTCGCCGGAGTTGGCCGACAACGTGGTCGACTTCGCGCTGGGGGAGGTGTGGGGAAGCGACCGGCTCGACCGGCACACCCGCAGCCTTGAGGTGGTGGCGATGCTGGCCGCGCTCACTGGGCGGCCCAACCAGCTGCGGTCGCACATCAACGGGGCGCTCAACCACGGGGCAACGCCCGACGAGGTGGTCGAAACGCTGCGGATGGTGGCGGTCTACGCGGGCTTCCCGGCGGCGCTGACGGCGTGGCCGGTGATGGAGGAAGTGTTCGCCGAGCGGGGCGTGCCGCGGCCGGAGCGTTCGCTATGAAAGCCGTCTTCTGGGACCTGGACGACACGGTGCTGAACACGCTCCCGGCGCGCATGGACGCGCTCGCAGGCACGTACGAGGACTGTCTCGGCACGCGCCCGGATGCAGAGCGGGTCTGGCGCGAGCACAACGGCCAGACGCTGGAAGCACTCGCGCGGAGCCTGATGGGGGACGACTGGCTGCGCTTCGCCGAGCGCTACCGGGAGCGGTACTACGCCATCGACTTCCAACTGGAGCCGTTCCCGGGAGTCGTGGAGGTGCTCGATGCGCTGCGGGCGGACGGGCTCGAACTGGCGGTCGTGACCTCGAAAATCTCGTGGGGGGCGACGGGGGAGCTGACGCGCACGGGCCTGCTGGACCGCTTCGCGACGGTGGTGGGCCACGACGACTGCGACCGGCACAAGCCGGAGCCAGACCCATTGTTCGTGGCGATGGAGCGGATGGCCCTGGATGAACCGGGACAGATTGCCTACATCGGCGATACGCCCTCGGACGTCAAGGCGGGACGGGCAGCCGGGTGCCACGCAATCGGGGCGACCTGGGGTTCGCTGGACGCGGAGCGGGTGCGGGCCGAGAGCCCCGACCTGCTGGCGGAGCATCCGTCGGAGGTGCTGACGTACGTGCGGCGGGTGGCGGCGGGGGCGACATCGTGACGGGCGCGGCGCTGGCGAAGGAGGTCACGCACGTGGCGGCGCGCTTCTACCGCGCGAACGCCATCGACCTCGCGCTCGTGCCGCTGCTGGAGGAGACAGCGCGGTACGCCCGGGGAGCGGGCGACGGCTACTTCCTTGTGGTGCTGCTGGGGGAGCCGGGAACGGCGTACCCCCTCGACCTGGGCTCGCCGAGCGCGGTCGACACCGGATACCTGGCGGAGAAGTTCCACCTGGATCGGCGCGGCTACGGCTACTCGCCGGAGGAGCTGGCGGTGGCGCTGCAGGAAGTCGCGCGCGACCTCGCCGGCGAAGGGAGCCTTGACCGATGACGACGCTGCTAATCGATAACTACGACAGCTTCACCTACAACCTCTACCAGTATCTGTCGGAGCTCGGGGCCGACATCGTAGTGCACCGGAACGACCAGGTAACGGTGGAGGCGTGCGAGGAACTGGCTCCCGACCGGGTCGTGATCTCGCCGGGGCCGGGGAGGCCGGCGGGGGCAGGCGTGTCGACGGAGATCGTGCGGCGCTTCGCAGGGGTCGTACCGGTACTGGGGGTGTGCCTGGGGCACCAGTGCATCTCCGAGGCGTTTGGCGGGGACATCGTAGGGGCGGGGGAGATCAAGCACGGGAAGACCTCGGCGATCAGCCACGACGGGGAGGGCGTCTTCGCGGGATTGCCAGACCCGTTCACGGCGGTGCGCTACCACTCGCTGGCGGCGGACCCGCCAAGCCTGCCGCAGTCGCTCAGGGTGTCGGCGCGCTCGGAGAGCGGCATCATCATGGGGGTGCGACACGAGCGATTCACCGTGGAGGGCGTGCAGTTCCACCCGGAATCGATCGCGACGGAGCACGGGAAGGAACTGCTGCAGAACTTCCTTGATTTGAGCGGGGGGACGTGGGAGCGATGACGGCGATACAGGCGGCGATCGGGGCGCTGGTGGACCGGGGCGGCATCGAGCCGGATGAGGCCGCGGCCGCGCTCGAGACGATCATGTCGGGGGAGGCGACGCAGGCGCAGATCGGGGCGTTCCTGGCGGGGATGCGGCAGCACGGCGAGACGCCGGAGGTGGTGGCGGCCTGCTGGGCGGTAATGGAGCGGCACGCAGAGCCAATCGCGGCAGGAAACGTCGTCGACCTGTGCGGCACGGGCGGGGACAGGGCGGACACGTTCAACGTGTCGACGGCGGCGGGGTTCGTGGTGGCGGGGGCGGGGGGGCGCGTGGCCAAGCACGGGAACCGGGCGGCCTCCTCGCGATGCGGCTCGGCCGACCTGCTGGAAGCACTCGGGGCGCGCATCGACCTCGGGGGCGAGGCGGTGGCGAAGGTAATCGAGGGGTGCGGCTTCGGATTCCTGTTCGCGCAGCGCTTCCACCCGGCGATGCGACACGTGGGCGGCCCGCGGCGGGAGCTGGGGACGCGCACGATCTTCAACGTGCTGGGGCCGATCTCGAATCCGGCGGGGCCGCGGGCACAGCTGACGGGGGTGGGTTCGCCACAACTGGGGCCGCTGTTCGCGGAGGCGTTCCGCATCCGGGGGCTCGAGCGGGCGGTGGTCGTGCACTCGGCGGACGGGCTGGACGAGATTAGCCCGGCCGCATCGACGCACGCCTGGATCCTCGAAGGGGACGAGTTGCGGGAGGAGGAGGTGTCGCCGGATACCTTCGGGGTCGACAGGTGCTCGCTGGAGGAGGTAGCGGGGGGCTCGGCGGAGGAGAACGTGGAGACCCTGCGGGCGGTGCTGGCCGGGCAGGGCGGGGCGGTCGCGGACTTCGTGACGCTGAACGCGGGGGCGGGATGCTGGGCGGCGGGGCTGGCGGACAGCTTCGCGGGGGGAGCGGCGCTGGCGCGGGAGTCGATTGCGTCGGGCCGGGCGCGGGAGGTGGCGGAGTCGTACGTGAGGCTGACACAGGAGGTCGCGTGAGCTCGCCGAGCATCCTGGAGACGATCGTGGCGAAGCGCCGCGAGGACGTGGCCGAGGCAAAGGCCGCGCTGTCGATGGGCGAGCTGCAGCGTGCGGCGAGCACGGCGCCACCGCCGATCGACTTCGTGGCGCGGCTGGCGGAGTCGCCACCGGCGGTGATCGCGGAGATCAAGCGGGCATCTCCCAGCAAGGGCGACATCGCGCCGGGGATGGACGCGGCCGAGCAGGCGCTGCGCTACGCGCGGGGCGGGGCGGCGGGCATCTCCGTGCTGACGGAACCGACGTGGTTCAAGGGGACGCTGGACGACCTGCGGGGGGCGCGGGAGGCGGTGGGGGAATTGGGCGACGCTCGTCCGGGGTTGCTTCGCAAGGACTTCCTTATCGACGAGTACCAGTTGCTGGAGGCGCGGGCACACGGGGCGGACGCGGTGCTGCTGATCGTCGCCTGCCTCGACGACGAGACGCTGGGGCGGCTGCTGGCCTGCTCGCGGGAGCTCGGGATGGAGGCGATGGTGGAGGTGAACAGCGCCGAGGAGATGGCGCGCGCGGGGGCGGTGGGAGCGCGGCTCGTCGGCATCAACAACCGCGACCTGCGCAGCTTCGAGGTCGACCTGGGGACGACGGACCGGCTGGCGGAGGGGACGCCGGAGTCAGCGCTGCTGGCAGCCCTGAGCGGCATCGGCACGCGGGAGGACGTGGCGCGCTTCGAGGCGGTGGGGGCGAAGGCGGTACTCGTGGGGGAGGCGCTCATGCGGGCGGGGGACCCGGGGGCGATGATCGCGGAGCTGCGGGGACGATGACACGCGTCAAGATCTGCGGGGTGCGGGACGCGGAAACGGCGCGGGAAACGGTGAAGGCGGGCGCTGACTTTATCGGCCTGATGTTCGCGGAGTCGCGGCGGCAGGTCACGCCGCAGCAGTGCTACGAGATCATCGAGGCGGTGCGGGAAACGCGGCGGAGCGAGGAGTTGCCGAGAATCGAGGGGCCGGGGAGGGGTGAGGTGCGGGGCGCGAGCTGGTTCGGGGCCTGGAACGAGGCGATCGACGACGCGCTCGCGCGCTGGCGGCCGCTGATCGTGGGGGTCTTCGCCGACCAGGAGGTCGAGGACGCGAACGAGATTGCGGAAGCGGCGGGGCTCGACCTGATCCAGCTTTCGGGCGCGGAGGACGACGAGTTCGTGCGCCAGATTCGTCCGCCCGTCATGCAGGTCATCCACGTGCATCCCCAGACGACGACGGACGACGTGGTCGATGCGGCGACGCCGGGGGTGGCGGCGGGCATCATGCTCGACACGGGCTCGCCCGATGCCCGGGGCGGCACGGGCGAGGCGTTCGACTGGGACGTGGCGACCGAGGTCGGTCGACGGCTGCCGCTGATGCTGGCGGGCGGGCTTTCGCCCGAGAACGTGGCGGAAGCGGTGGTAGCGGTCGAGCCGTGGGCGGTCGACGTCTCCAGCGGGGTCGAGAGCGACGGCGTCAAGGACATCGAGAAGGTGCGCGCGTTCATCCGCGCGGCGAAGGGGACAGGACGATGAGCACGGAGACAGGGAGCGATCTGGCCCCGCGGTTCGGGGAGTTCGGCGGACGCTACATCCCCGAGGTGCTGGTGGCAGCGCACGAGGAATTGGAGGAGGCGTACGAGGCCGCGCGTACCGATCCCGCCTTCATCAAGGAGCTGGCGGAGCTGGGGCGTCACTACGCGGGCCGGCCGACGCCGCTGTACCTCGCCGAGCGTCTTACCGAGGAAGTGGGAGGGGCGCGCATCTGGCTGAAGCGCGAGGACCTGGCGCACACGGGGGCGCACAAGATCAACAACGCCCTGGGCCAGGCGGTGCTGGCGAAGCGGCTGGGGAAGCCACGGATCATCGCGGAGACGGGGGCGGGGCAGCACGGCGTGGCGACGGCGACGGTGTGCGCGAAGCTGAACCTCGAATGCGTGGTCTACATGGGCACGGAGGACATCCGACGGCAGTCGCTGAACGTGTTTCGGATGAAGATGCTGGGGGCGGAGGTGGTCCCGGTGGACTCGGGCAGCCGCACGTTGAAGGACGCCATCAACGAGGCGATGCGGGACTGGGTGACGAACGTGCGCACGACGCACTACCTGATCGGTTCGGCGATCGGGCCGCACCCGTTCCCGACCATGGTGCGCGACTTCCAGGCGGTCATCGGGCAGGAGGCGCGGGCGCAGATGCTGGAGCAAGCGGGACGCCTGCCGGATGTGGCCGTCGCGTGCGTGGGCGGGGGGAGCAACGCGATCGGGCTGTTCTACCCGTTCATTGAGGATCAGGTGCGGCTGGTTGGCGTGGAGGCGGCGGGGGATGGACTCGATCAGCCGGGGCGGAACGCGGCGACACTCGTAGCAGGGAGTCCGGGGGTGCTGCATGGCACGCGCACGTACCTGCTGCAAGACGACGCGGGGCAGATCCTCGACACGCACAGCATCTCGGCGGGGCTCGACTATCCGGGCGTGGGGCCGGAGCACTCGTGGCTGAAGGTGACGGAGCGCGCGGAGTACATCGCAGCAGACGACGCGGAGGCGCTGGAAGGGTTCCAGCGGCTGACGCGGAGCGAGGGGATCATCCCGGCGCTGGAACCCTCGCACGCGATCCTGCCCGCCATCCGGCTGGCGGAGGAGCTGGGCGAGGGCGGCGACGTGCTGATCGGCTTGAGCGGCCGCGGCGACAAGGACATGCACACGGTCGCCGAGGCGCTGGGCGTCACGCTCTGAGCGCGCAGGTCGCGATGACGGAGCCCCCCGGGGGGCGAGGCGGGGCGCTGCCCTGGGGTCCGAGGCACGTCCTTTTCGGCGTGTTTGCAGGGGCGGTCGTGGTGCTCCTGATGAACCTGCTGCTCGTGGGGCTGGTCGAGGTGGCGGGGGCGGAGCTGCAGTCGCGCGACGTGGGCGACGTGTTCGAGACGGCGGGGGAAATTGCCGGCTACGCACGGGAACGCCTGGCGGCGGCCGCAACGGGCGAGGTGCTCCCCGACCCTCCTTCGCTCCGCGCCGACCAGACAACGATCGCGCTGGGGCTGGCGACGACGCTGGCGCTCAACGTGCTGCTCGTGGGGGTCGTGGCGGTGGTGACCCGGCACGAGCTGGGGGCGCTGGCCAACCGCCTGGGGCTGACGGGAGTCAACGTCTCGGGGCTGTGGCGTCCGGGGCTGGCAGTCGCGGGCTGCTACGCGATGGTGGTGGCCTACGCCACGATCGTGAACGCCCTCGACATCGAGGCTCTCCAGCCCGAAAGCACGGTCGGGATCGAGATCGTTCGCGAACGGCTGTCGCTGGTCCTGGCGGGGGTGGCGGTGATCGCGGTGGCGCCGCTGGCGGAGGAGGTGTTCTACCGGGGACTCATCTTCGGAGGCCTGCAGCGGTGGGGGTTCTGGCCGGCGGCGTTGATCTCGGGGGCGGTCTTCAGCGGCGTACACCTCGACCCGGGGAGCCTGATCCCGTTCTTCGTCATCGGCGTGACGCTGGCGTGGTTGTTCTGGCGGCGGGGCAATCTCTGGGAGAGCGTGGCATTCCACGTGTTGTTCAACGCGGTTAGCTTCTCCATTCTGGTAGCGACGGAGGCCTAGGCATGTCGGATCGGTTGCGGGCGCGGTTCGCGCAGGCGAACGGGGAGGGACGAGCGGCCTTTGTCGCGTACGTCATGGCGGGGTTCCCGGAGCCCGACCAGACGGTGCCCCTGCTGCTGGGGATGGAGGCCGGCGGAGCGGACGTGATCGAGCTGGGCGTGCCCTTTACGGACCCGCTCGCGGACGGGGCGACGGTCCAGCGGGCGAACGAGGTGGCGGTGGCCGCCGGGGTAACGTTTACGGACTGCCTCGCGATGGTTCGGGAGGCGCGCGCGCAGGGGCTGACCGCGCCGCTGGTCCTGATGGGGTACGACAACCCGCTGCTCGCCTACGGCGAGGCGCGGGCGGCGGCGGACGCGGCGGCGGCAGGAGCGGACGGGTTCATCGTGGTCGACCTGCCGCCGGACGAGGCGGGCACGTTCCGGCAGGCGTGCGCCGAGAACGGGGTGAGCTTCGTGCCGCTGGTGGCGCCGACGACGGCGGAGGAGCGGATGGGGGAGGTGACGTCGGTGGCGGACTCGTTCATCTACTGCGTGAGCGTGATGGGGACGACGGGAGGAGCGGCGGTGCCTCCGGAAGTGGGGGACCTGGTGGCAACGATCCGGCGGCACACGGAGCTGCCGATCGCGGTCGGGTTCGGGGTCTCGACGCAGGAGCAGGTGGCGCGGGTGGGGCGCGTGGCGGAGGGCGTGATCGTGGGCTCTGCTATTATCGCGGCCATCGAAGGGGGGAGCGTCGAGGGCTGCGTCGAGCGTGTTCGCTCGTACGTTGAGCTCGTGACCGGCCGCAGTGCAGGGGCCGGGGCGGGCGAGGCGTAACGGGGGCGAAGCAGGCGGCGGGCCGGGCCGAACGCTCACGAGGAGCACCTGTCCATGGCGGTTCGCGGCATCCGCGGGGCGATCACCGTAACCCAGAACGAACGCGAGGCGATCCTCGACGGCACGCGCGAGCTGCTCGAGGCGATGGTCGAGGCGAACGGCGTTGAAGCCGACGACATCGCTTCGTGCCACTTCACCACATCGCCCGACCTGAACGCGGAGTTCCCGGCGGAAGCGACGCGGCGTCTGGACGGCTGGAAATACGTACCCCTCATCTGCGGGCACGAGATGAACGTGCCGGGCTCGATGCAGAAGTGCGTACGCATCCTGCTGCACGTGAATACCGAGGCCGCGCCCCAGGACATCCAGCACATCTACCTGCGCGACGCCAAGAGGCTGCGAACCGACCTCGCGCCAGTGGACGGAGCAGTCACAGCGGCGGGAAAGTGAGACGCCTTCGCGCTTTGCCGTAGGCGCGAACCGCGAGATCATGCGACCCACCGCTCGTCGAGCCGCTGCAGTCGAGCACACGGCGTCTGAATCAGAGACGCCGGGGCAGCGGGACGAGTCTGAGAGCGTCGCCACGGCGGGGAGCGGCCTTCGGGGGCCCATGCTCGAGATACGCCTGCCGACGTTTGAAGGTCCCCTGGACCTGCTGCTGACGCTGATCCAGCGCCGGGACCTCGACATCACGACGGTGTCGCTGGTGGCGGTGGCCGACCAGTACCTGGAAGCGATTCACACGGACGAAGCGCTGGATGCAGCGGCGCTGGCGGAGTTCGTCTCCATCGGCGCGAAGCTGCTGCAGCTGAAGTCGCGGGCGCTGCTGCCGGAGCGGGACGAGGAGGGGGAGGAACCCGAGGAAGACGACCCCGGGGAGGAGCTGGTGGCGTTGCTGCTGGAATACCGGCGCTACCGGGAGGCCGCGGACACGCTGGGGGAACGAATGGAAGCGGGGTGGCGGACCTATCCGCGGGGAGCGCCGCCGCCGGACCCACCCCCGGGGAACGCCCTCGACGGGGTCACGCTGGACGCGCTCTACGCGGTGATGCTGGAAGTGCTGGAGCGGATGCCCGAGGAGCCAGACGGGACGGTGGAGCGAGCCGACGTGAGCCTCGCGGACCGGATCTTCGCGCTGGAGGAGCACCTGGGCGGCAGGAGCCGCTCATTCTCGTTCCGGCGGGTGATTGAAGGGTGCACTTCCCGGGTGGAGGTGGTGGTGACGTTCATCGCGCTGCTGGAGCTGCTGAAGCGCGGGGCGTGCGAGGTGGAGCAGTCGAAGGCATGGGGGGACATCCGCGTGAAGGCGCTGGCTCAGCCGGCGGAGAGCGGACCCTGAAAACGTCGCTGCCGGAGCACGGCGGCGATGGTCCAGAGCAGCAGGGCTCCAGCGGCGCCGGCGGCATCGTAGAGGAGGTCGGAGGGATCGGCTTCGCGGTGGGGCAGGAAGGACTGGTACCACTCCTGGCCGGCGCCCACGAGGAGCGCGATGACGGCCGCGAGCACGAGCAGGAGGCTTCCGGGAAGGCGCGGAAGGACGGCTCGGGCGACACTGAGCAGGATGAGCACGAAGACGGCGTACTGGACCGCGTGGACCGCGTTCGAGAGGGCCCCGTTGGAGGGGTCCTCGGGACTGGGCGTGCTCGCGAGCGCGAGCATGACCGCGAGCCACAGGAGCGCCAGCAAGAGCCGGAGGCGCATGTGGCTAGTGTAGCTGGCGGCATCGTGCGAGAGTGGAGGACGGCGGGGCCGCCAGGGCGGCCCGTCCGTAGGCCATGACCGTAACGCTGCCATCGCTGACCTCGGCCCAACTGGAGATGGCCGCTCCCGCCGGCGGGAGCGCGCTCGTGATGGGCGTGTTCGACGGTGTACACCGGGGGCACCAGGCGCTGCTGAAACGGCTGCGGGGGGAAGCGGAAGCGCGGGGCCTCGCCCCGGGCGTCGTGACGCTGCACCCGCATCCGGTGACCGTGCTCCGCCCCGACATCACGCCGAGCTACCTGACCTCGCTCGAGGACCGGCTGCGGCTGATGCGCGAGGGCGGCGCGGCGTGGGTGTTGCCGCTCACGTTCACGTCGGAGCTCTCGGAAGTGACGGCGGAGGAGCTGGCGGAGGCGTTCCAGGGACTGCTGCACATGCGCCTGATGGTGCTCGGTCCCGACGCCGCCTTCGGGCGGGGGGCGCCGGCGGACACGCCCGAGCGGATGCGGCAGGCAGGTGAGGAGTTGGGCTTCGAGGTGGTACAGATCGAACCGTGGATGGCAGGGGACGAGCGATGCAGCTCGACGATGGTGCGGCATGCGCTGGGCGAAGGGGACATGCAGGCGGTCACGAATCTGCTGGGACGTCCCTACACGCTGGCGGGGCCGGTGGTGCGCGGCTTCGAGCGGGGGCAGACGATCGGCTTTCCGACGGCCAACATCTCCGTGGCGGCGGACCGCGCACTGCCGGCGCTGGGCGTGTACGCGACGCGGGCGAGGGTGGCGGGGCGGGAGCTGCTGGGAGCGACGAACATCGGCCGGCGGCCCACGTTCGACGAGGGGCATATCTCGATCGAGACGCACCTCCTGGACTTCGAGGGCGACCTCTACCACGAGCGCATGGAAATCGCGATCGTGGACCGCGTGCGACCGGAGCAGGCGTTCTCCGGCGCGGAGGAGCTGCGGGCGCAGATCGCAGCAGACGTGGAACACGTGCGGGAGCTGCTCTCGTGAGCCGCGAGATGGCGCCGGTCGACGAGCAGCTGTTCGTGCTCATGAGCGGGGTGGAGTACGGGGACGCCGGCTTGCGACGCGCCTTCGAGGCGGAGCTGCGCGACCTGCTGGAGGAGGACCGCCCGCTGCGCGTCTACCTGGGCATCGACCCGACGGCGACCTCGCTGACGCTGGGGCACGCAGTGCCACTGCGGAAGCTGCGGCAGTTCCAGGACTTCGGGCACGAGACGGTCTTCCTGATCGGAGACATCACGGCGCTGATCGGAGACCCTTCCGACAAGAACAAGCTGCGCCCGCAGATCGACAGCGAGACGATCCGGGCGAACGAGGCGGCCTACTTCGTGCAGGCCTCGAAGATCCTGGACCAGGCGAAGACCGTGGTACGGCACAACTCGGAATGGCTGAACGAGCTCGACCTGAGCGACCTCATCGCGCTGATGTCGAAATTCACGGTGGCGGAGATGCTCACGCGGGACAATTTCCGCAAGCGGCACGCGCAGGAGGACGCGGTCTACCTGCACGAATTCCTCTACGCGCTGCTGCAGGGCTACGACGCGCAGGCGCTGGAGTGCGATGTGCAAGTGGGGGGCACGGAGCAGCTCTTCAACCTGATGGCCGGGCGCAAGCTCCAGGAGCACGCCGGCCAGCGGAAGCACGTGCCGGTCACGATGCCCATCCTCGTGGGGATCGACGGGATGATGCGGATGTCGAAGTCGACGGGGAACTTCATCGGGCTGGACGAGGCGCCGGAGGAGCAGTACGGGAAGGCGATGTCGATTCCGGACGCGGTCCTGGCCAACTACTTCGAGCTGGCGACCAGCCTCGACCGGGGGGAGGTGGCGGCGACGATCGAGGGGCTGGCTGCGGGCGAGCGCGATGCGATGACGGAGAAGAAGCGGCTGGCGCGCACGATCGTGACGGAACTGCACGGTGAGGAAGCGGCGACGCAGGCGGAGGCGCACTTCGAGCGGACGGTGCAGCGGCGCGAGGAGCCGGAGGACATGCCGGAGGCGGCGGTGGAGGAGGGGCAGGCCCTGATCGACGTAATCGTGGGGGCGGGGGCAGCGCCGTCCAGGCGGGAAGCGCGGCGCCTTTTCGAGCAGGGGGCGGTGACGGTCGACGGTGAGCCAGTGGCCGACGGACGCGAGCCGGCAAAGGTTGGGTCGCGGGTGCGGGTGGGGAAGCGGCGGTGGCTTCGCATCGTCGCGCAGGGCTGACAGGATACATTTGTACTAGGGCCCTACCGCGATTTCGACTGGAACCAATGACAATCGGAATCCATTTCGTGAGCAGGCAGACAGGCTGCTCCCTTCCCTACGAAATCTTCACCCGAAGAACGGGATTTCGTGTGGCGAAGCGGGCGGCGTACGCCTAGTATCAGGCCCCCGCAGCCTGCACGTTGCTCCACCCTGTCCTGGAGGGGGACTCTGGATGGATTCCCGTATCGGTGAGTTCCTTACGTTCCTAGCCGTAGAGAAAAACGCCTCTGACAACACGATCTCGGCCTACCGCAGCGACCTCGCGCAGTTCGAGAAGAGCGTTGCCCTGCAGGGGGTCGAAACCGGCTCCTCATGGGAGGCGATCACGGATCAGATGCTGCTGACCTTCGTCGAGGAACTGCGGGAGCGGCGCTACAAGGCGGCGACGGTGGCGCGGAAAGTGGCGGCCGTGAAGTCGTTCTTCAGCTTCATGGCGGCGGAAGGCATCCTGAGCTGCAATCCCACGGAGGATCTGCGTTCCCCGCAGGTGGGGAAGGCGCTGCCGCGCACGCTCACAGCCGAAGAAGTGGACGAACTGCTGGAGCAACCCGCGCGCAAGAGCACCCCCGTGGCGCAACGCGACAAGGCGATGCTGGAGATGGCCTACGGGACGGGCATGCGGGTGACCGAGCTGGTCTCGCTGGACGTGGCGCACGTGGCCCTGGAGAGCGACCCCGTCACCGTGCGAGGGATCGGCAAGGGCGATCAGGAACGAGCGCTCCCGCTCTACCCGCGGGCGGTGGACGAACTGCGGCAGTACATCTTCCATGTGCGGCCGAAGATGGTTCGGAACCGGAATGAGGCGGCGCTGTTCGTGAATCGCCGGGGCGGACGCCTGACGCGCCAGGGGTTCTGGCTAATCCTGAAGAACTACGCGCGGGAGGCGGGGCTGGACGGGATCACGCCACACACGCTGCGGCACACCTATGCCACGCACATGCTCTCGGGCGGGATGCCCCTGCGGAACGTGCAGGAGGCGCTCGGCCACGCGAGCATCTCGACGACGCAGATCTATACGCAGCTGACGGACCAGCAGAAGCGGGAACAGTACGACCAGGCGCACCCACGGGCGTAGCCCGAAGCGGCGGTAGACTGCTCGGGTGACACCTCCCCGGGAACTCCTTGATGCGATCGCGCGTGAAGACGCGGAGGCGCGGCTGCGCGCGCTCGACGGGGAGGGGAAGCTGACCTCGGCGCTGCTTCCGGAGCTCGAGGAGGGACGGGGATTCGAGCAGCCCGCGCTGCACCACTACACGGTGCTGGAGCACAACTTGTCGGCGGTGGGCGCACTCGACCGGGCGCTCGGGGAAGGGGTGGAGGGGCTGCAGATGCCCGATCCCTCTCCGGAGATCGGCGTGGCGGAGTGGCTTGCACGCGAGATCGACGGAAGGCCGCTGATGCACCTGCTGCGGCTCTCGTGCCTCGTGCACGACATCGCGAAGCCACGGACAGCCGAAGTGCGGGAAGGGCGGCTGCGCTTCCCCCGGCACGGACCGGTGGGGGCGGAGCTGCTGGTGGGGCGGTTGGCGTCGCTGGGGTTCGAGCAGGACAGCATCGACTTCGTGACGACGATGGTGCGCTACCACCTGCGGCCGGGGGAGTTCGCTCGATCGTGGCCACCCAGCGAACGCGCCCTGCGGCGCTTCGCGCGGGACCTGGCGGGGCAAACGCTGCCACTGCTGCTGCTGCAGCTGGCGGACGGCATGGCGACGCGCGGGCCGGCGTACCGCCGCGAGCACTTCGAGCGGCACATCGGGTTCCTGGGGCACATCGTGACGCGCACGGCGGAGGCCCTGCGGGAGGACGAACCGCCACTGCTAAACGGCGAGGAACTGATGCAGGAGCTGGGGCTGCCAAGTGGACGGCTTCTGGGGGCTGTCCTAACATCGGTGCGCGAGGCTCAGCTGGCGGGCGAGGTTGCCGATCGCGCGACCGCTCTCGCGCTGGCGCGCCAATCTCTCGAACGCCTGAACGCCGAGGGCTAGGTCCGGGGTACTGACATGGCCGTGATGTTCAGCGTCATCTTCTACACGGTGCTTGCCGTGGCCGCGTTCTACTTCATCCTGCTGCAGCCGGTGCTGAAGCAGCAGCGGCAACGCAAGAAGGCCGTTCGCGAACTGCAGATCGGCGACGAAGTGGTGACGACGGGCGGGATCATCGCCGAGGTGAAGGACGTGCAGGCACCAGCGGACGGACCAACCGAGCTGATCCTGGAGATCGCGCCCGGAATCCACGTGCGCGCACTGACCGACGCCATTGAGCGGCGGCTGACGACCCTGGAGCCCGCGTCCGAGGATGCGCTCGAGACGGTGGCGGCCGGCGCCGGCAAGGCCCGCGACCCGCATGCGTAATCCCTCCACGAGCCTGGTCTTTGTCGCGATTCTCGCGGTCAGCGTGTTCTGCCTCTTCGTGGTCTGGCCGAGCGCGCCCAGCCGCTACCTGCCCGGCGATTTCTGGCCCGAGGGCCGGGGCTTCAGCGTGGGCGACTACGAGCGCCGCACGATGCGCCTGGGGCTGGACCTGCAGGGCGGCGCGCACCTGGTGCTGCAGGCGGAGCCGCCTCCCGGCTACGAGGGCGACCTGACTGAATCGCTGGAGATCGCCAAAGAGGTGATCGAGCGGCGCGTGGACGCGTTCGGCGTGGTGGAGCCGCAGATCCAGATCGCGAGCGGCAACCGGCTGGACGTGCAGGTGCCGGGGATGAGCCTTCCCGACGCCGAGCGCCTGATCGGGCGGACGGCCTCGCTGACGTACTTCGTTTTCAACGACGCCGGGGAGCTCGTGCCTGCGACGGGGATCGTCGACGGGGTCGAGATCGCGATGACGGGCCAGCACCTGAAGAGCAACACGTTCGCCGAGCGGCGGGGCACGACGTTCTCGGTGAACTTCGAGACGACGGGCGTGGGCAACGAGCTCATGCGCCAGATCACGACGCGGGCGCTCCAGTTCCCGCAGGGTGATCCGCAGCGGCAACTCCTTGTGTACCTCGACACCGAACAAATCTCGAACGCGACGGTGCAGGGGGTGATCGAGGATGTCGGGTCGATCACGGGCCTGCGTAGCTTCACGGAAGCGAGCGATCTCTCGAGGCAGCTGAACGCGGGCGCCCTGCCCGTGCCGCTGCGAACGATCCAGGCGAACGAGGTGAGCGCCTCGCTGGGCGACGACTCGGTGAAAGACTCGGTGAACGCGGCCGAGATCGGCCTGCTGGCGGTGCTCGCGTTCATGATCCTGTACTACCGCCTGCCGGGCGTGCTGGCGGCGTTCGCGCTGATCGTCTACGCGCTGATCACGCTGACGGTGTTCAAGATGTGGCCGGTCACGTTGACGCTCTCGGGGATCGCGGCGTTCATCCTCTCGGTGGGCATGGCGGTCGATGCGAACATCCTCATCTTCGAACGGATGAAGGAGGAGTTACGCCGGGGACGGCCGCTGGCGACGGCGATCGAGACGGGTTTCCGGCGGGCCTGGCCTTCGATCCGGGACTCGAACGTCGCAACGTTCATCACGTGCGCGATCCTGTTCTGGTTCGGCGACCAGTTCGGGGCATCGTTCGTGCGGGGATTCGCGATCACGCTCGCCATCGGCGTGGCCGTAAGCATGTTCTCGGCGATCGTCGTGACGCGGACCTTCCTGCGGATGTTCGTGGGAACGCGCTTCGCGCGCTCACGGTGGCTGTTCAACGCCGAGGCCCTTGCCGCTGGCGGAGAGGACGAGGACGAAGGGGAAGCGGCTCCTGCGGCTCCACGCTCAACGTTCATCGCGTTCGCGCAGCGGCGCTGGATCCCGCTGGGGCTCTCGCTCATCGTGTTCATCGCAGCGGCTGTCACGCTGGCGATACCACCGCCGCTGAAGGCGGGCATCGAGTTCACGGGCGGGTCGACGTTCACGCTCCAGTTCGGGCAGGAGACACCGCCGGTAGAGGGCGAACAGGAGTCCGCGGAAGGGGCGGAGGGGGCTGAAGCCACCGAGCCCGTGCGGGTGGTGGAGGCGGAAGAGCTCCGTGAGGCGCTGGGCCGGCTCGGGCACGAGGAAGCAAAGGTCCAGGGGGCGGGCTTCAACACGTACCTGGTGCGGACGGTGGAGTTGGAAGGAGCGCCGCCAGTCACGGCGGCTGAGGGGCCCGTGCCGCCAGGCGAGATCGACGAGGTTATCGCGGCGCTGGAGGAGGAGTTCGGTCCGGTGCAGCGACTGGACTTCGCGACGGTGTCGGGGACTGTCTCGACGGAGATCGCCCGGGACGCGACGCTGGCGGTGGTGGCGGCGGCGGTGGCAATCCTGATCTACGTGGCCTTCGCCTTCCGACGCCAGCGAAGTGCGTGGCGGTACGGTCTCTGCGCGGTGATCGCGCTCGTACACGACTCGGTGATCGTGCTGGGGCTGTTCTCGCTGCTGGCGAAGGTGGCGGGGACGGAGGTGGACACGGCCTTCATCGTGGCCATCCTGACGGTCATCGGCTTCTCCGTACACGACACGATCGTCGTGTTCGACCGAGTGCGCGAGGTGACCTCACGAGACGCCTTCGTGCCGTTCGCCGAGGCGGTGAACGTGAGCCTGACGGAGTCGCTCGTGCGGTCCATCAACACCTCGTTTGTAACCGTTCTCACGATCATCGCGATGTTCCTGATCGGCGGCGTGACTATCCAGAACTTCCTGCTGGTGCTGCTGGTCGGGGTGATCGCGGGGACGTACAGCAGCATCTTCGTGGCGGCACAGATTCTGGTTGCGTGGGAGCACCACGACATCGGACGGTTCTTCCGGCGGTTCACGTCGCGGGGTGAGGGCGAACCGCAGGAGGCGGCCGCCACGGGCGGTTAGGCCAGGAACGGATGTGAGCGAGCCCGCGGAGAACACCGGCGATCAGGCCCGCCTGATGTCGGGCGTGGACTTCGGCAGGACAGCCACGGACTACGCGGCCCACCGCGCCAGCCTCCCGGACCGGTTCTACGAACTGCTGGAGGCACACGGCGTGCGCATCGCCGGGAGCCGGGCCGTCGACCTAGGGACGGGCACGGGAGCGGTGGCGCGCAGCCTCGCGCTGCGAGGGGCGACAGTCACAGGGGTGGATCCGTCGGCAGCGATGGCGGAGCAGGCGCGGGCGCTGGACGCGAAGGCTGGTGTAACGGTCCGCTACGTGCAGGCGACCGCGGAGGAGACCGGGCTGCTGCCGGGACAGGCTGAACTCGTGATTGCCGGGCAGGCGTGGTGGTGGTTCGACCGGCCTCGCGCAATCGAAGAGGCGAGGCGGCTGCTGAAGGCGGGCGGACACCTCGTCATCTGCTCGCTCGACTGGCTGCCTCTCCCGGGGAGCATCCCCGAAGCGACCGAGGCGCTGATCCTCGCGGCCAACCCGGCCTGGACGCTGGCGGGGGGCATGGGCCGCCACCCCAACTGGCTCGACGAGCTGCGCGAGGCGGGGTTCGGGGACTGCGCGGTGTTCGAGTTCGACCTGACGGTGCCGTACAGCCACGAAGCGTGGCGGGGCCGCATCCGGGCAAGCGCGGGCGTGGCGGCCACGCTCAGCGAGGCCGAGGTGGCCTGCTTCGACGAGGCGCACGCACGGATGCTGGCGGAGCGCTTCCCGGATGAGCCTCTGGCAGTCCCGCACCACGTCTATGCCGCACTGGGGCGGGCCTAGCCGCTCTCAGGCGGAACGCAGGGCGTCGCGCGCCTCGACGATGGCGGCCAACTTCGCCTCGGCGGCGCGGGCGGAGGCGACCGGGTTGTCGGCGAAGGTGGCGAAACCGCAGTCGGGGGTGAGCAGCACGCGCTCCTTACCGAAGAGGTTGACGGCACGGGCGATGTGCTGGCGCACTTCCCCGGCGGGCTCGACCGCGGGGTCCTTCGGGTTGACCACGCCGACGGCGATGCGCTTCTCCTCGGGGAGCTCCCGCAGGAGCTCCATCTCGCCGGCACGGGGGGTACACAGCTCCAGGAAGACGGTCCCAACAGGCGCCTCGCGTAGGAAGCCCAGCAGGGGGCGGTAGTCGCCGGAGAGGGCGGCGGTCTCGTCCGGCGTCCAGTTTCCGCGGCAGACGTGCAGACCGAGCCGCTCGGCGGGGAGCCCGCGGACGACATCGCGGAGGAGGCCGGCGGCGAAGTCGAGCTCGCGCTCGGCCGCGAGCTTCTCGCCGAGGGCGCCGCACATGAAGCTGCGCTTCGCCCCAGCCTCTCCGTACACAACCTCCGTGAGCACGGGCTCGTCGAACTGCACGAGGGCGGCGCCACCGGCGAGAAGGGCGTGCAACTCCTCGCGGAGGACGCGCACGACATCGACGGCGAGGTCGTCGCGGGTCTCGTAGGGACGCTCCCGGAGGCAGTCCAGCCACATGGTGCGGGTCAGCAGGTAGGGGCCGGGGAGCGCGACCTTGACGGGCGTTTCGGCGCAGGAGCGGACGAAGGCGAGCTCGTGGGCGGCGAGGGGGCGGCTGCGACCCAGGGGGCCGTGGACGACGGGGTGGCGCACCTCGCCGGCGGGCACGTCGAGGGCGCGCAGCTCGCGGTCGAACTCGTCGGGGTCGTCGACCATGGCGGTGAGGTCGCTCAGGGGGATGAGCTGGCAGTTATCGAGGAGGCCGCCGACGAAGCTGGCGTAGTTGTCACGTCGCTGCTCGCCGTCGGTGACGACATCGACGGCGGCGCGGCGCTGGGCGTCAAGGGCGAGGCGGACGGCGTCATCGGCGGTCTCGTGGAAGGCGCCGTCGCCGAGGCGGCCTTCGAGGTGGTCGTGCAGGGACTGGAGCATCCACCTGGGGCGCGGCCAGCTCCCGATCCCCATGACCGAGAGCGGCGGGATGACCGGGGCGGGGGCTGGCGCGGGGAGGGACACGGGGATGTGGAAGGCGGCCGGGGGCGGGGTCGCGAGGGGGGTGGCCGTCGGGGCAGAGGGGGGCTCCTCGGCGCGGGCGGCGAGGGGGCCCTTCGACACGAGGTAGCTGCGCTGGTCGCCGTGCTTCGTCCAGGCGACCAACTCGTTGCCGGTGAGGCGGCACCAGGCGGGCAGCTCGACCTCGACGGTCGGTTCGGTGGAGCGGATCTCGAGGAGGGCGCCCGGGTCGAGGGGGTCGATGTGGCGGCGGATAAGCAGGAGGAGGCCCCCGCCGCAGTCGAGGTCGCCACCGTCGAAGCTGGCGTCGGGCGCGAACGGGTGGCGTTCGACGGGATCGACCGGGCGCGACTCGGGGCTCACGGCGATCGCTTCCCCTAGTAGGTGACGGAAGGGGCGCCGTCGGAGAGGAACTCGACGAGCATGGCTCCGCCGACGATGGAGGCGCCTTCGACAAGGTTGTTCTCGTCGAGGCCGCGCTTCTTGAAGCAGGGGGCGCAGACGTAGATGGTCCCGCCGCCGCCAGCGAAGGCGTCCATGAGCTCGGTGAGCGGGAGGAAGCCATCCTCGCGGATGGCGTCGGCGTAGCCCTTCTCGGCGAGGCGGACGCCCTCGGTGCTGAGGAACACGAGGGTCTCCTTCTCGGAGCCGAGGGCAGCGTTGGCGACGACGAAGCCGACCGTGGCCTTGTCGGGGTCGTTGCCGGAGGAGGTGAGGTTGACGCAGAACTTGCCTGGCACGGAGCGGGTGTCTCCTTCGTTTAGGGTTGTTGGCGTTGCTCGATCCAGTAGTGGGGATGGTCGGCGCGGAGCAGGCGGCGCTCGGTCATGCGGCACCAGGCCGGCAGGTCCTCGGGCGCACCCAAGTCACGCACGGTGAGCCTGAGCACCTGGCCCGCGGCCAACCCCCGCATACGCGAGCGTAGCATCACAAGCACCTCGCCGCAGCCCAGGTCGCCGGCATCCCACTCGGCGTCGGCGTGGAGCACATGGGTCACGGGCCATCCCCGGGCGGGGCGGGAGCGCCGAAGAGGGCGGCGGCGGGGCTGGTTTCCTCGCGCTCGGGCAGGCCGAGCCGGGCGCGCAGGGAGGCGCGGGCGGAGTCGGCATTGGTGGCCTCGGGGGTCTGGACGACGACCGGCATGGGAAGGGCGTGACCGAAGACGAGGGCCTGGCGCTTGCTCTCGAGGGAAGCGATGACCTGGCGCAGGCCGCTGCGGCCGGCGACGTTGCCGACGAGGGCATCAACATCGTTGTCGCTATCGAGCTGGAGGGTGAACTTCGTGCCGATCTGGGAGAGGACCTCGGGGTCGATCTGGCTGGGGCGCTGGTCGATGACGAGGAGGGTGACGTTGTACTTGCGGAGCTCGCGGGCGATCTGGCCGAAGATGCTCTGACCGGCGAGCGAGCGGTCGACGAACTTGTGGGCCTCCTCGATGACGATGACGAGGCGGTTGGGGGCTTCGCGCTCCTGCGAGCGCTCGGTGCGGTCGCGGTACCGCTCCCAGATGCGGCGGGAAAGCATGTTGGCGACGAGCATGTAGCTGGTGAGGTCGTTGCCGAAGCGGCCGAACTGGACGATGACGCTCTTGCCGCCCTGGAGGGAACGCACGATATGCTCGATGACGTCGCCGAACTGGGAACCCTCGGTGCGGACGAACTCGCGGCGCGTGAGCCGCTCCATGCGGCGGCGGAGGCTCTCCAGCGACCCGGGATAGCCCATCTGGGCGCCGACCTGCGACCAGTTCACGTCGCCCTCGGGGGGCTCGCGGCGCCAGAGCTTGTCGACCACGGCGGAGGAGGGCTCGTCGGCGAGGATCTCGTCGATCCAGCCGGGCCCGAAGCGGCGGCGGCAGGCGTGGGCGGCGTCGATAGCGAGGTCGGAGAGGTCCAGCGTCTCGCGCAGGACTTCGAGGTCGTCCGGCTGGATATCGCGCGTGCCGATCAGGATCTGGCCGTCGGAGCGGGCGGCGCCGGACTCGAGGGTGTAGAGCTCGGCGTCCGTCGCGTGGCGCTGCTTGAGGGAACGGAGGCGGCTGGTGGTGGGGCCCTGGAACTTCATCTCCCAGCCGTAGTCGTTGTGCATGTCGAAGACGAGGGCGACCGTGCGCTCGCTGTTCGTGGGGGCGGCGGCCGAGCGCGTGAGCATCGCATCGAGGAGGTGGAGGACGAGCACGCTCTTGCCGGTGCCGCTCTTGCCGAAGACGCCGGCGGAGCGCTCGAAGAGGCGTTCGAAGTCGACACCAACCTCGAGGTCGTCCATGCCGAGGGGGGCGCCGACGGGGATGGAGGGGCCCTCGGTGGCGAAGGCGCGGTCGAGCGTGTCCTGGTCGGCGGGGTGGACGGCGGAGAAGTGGCTGGGGAGGCGGCGGGCGCGGGCAGGCTCCTCGCCGTTCTCGCCGAGCTCGAGGTAGGGATCGACGGCGAGGGCGGTGTAGACGCCGGTGTCCTGGAGCACCTCGCGCAGGAGGGACGTGTCGGCTTCGCCCGGGGGCCAGACGGTGGGGCCGGAGTCGACGGACTTGAGGGTGATGTCGGTGACCATGCCGAGCAGGCTGAGTCCGCCCTCGACCTCGGTCTTGGCGTACTGGCCGAGCTGGGCGGTCTGGCCGGGGTCGAGGCGTACTTCGAGGCCCTTCGTCAGGGAGCCCCCGACGACGACGCCGAGTGGGCGGGCGGGATCGGTGTTGGCGTCGCTCATGGTTCCACCGCCCGCAGGATACTGGTCAGGCGGGAGGGCTCGGCCTTGAGCAGGCGGGCAAGCTCCTTGCCGGCGGCGACGAGGAAGGAACGGCCTTCGGGGCCGGCGGCGCGGGCGACCTCGCGGATGGCAGCGGCGACGACGGCATCGTCAGCGGCGGGGTTGGCGAGGAGGGGGACGAGGAAGCGGCCCTCATCGGCGATGCGGACTTTCTCCTCGTCCGTGGCGGCGTGCACCTCCGCGAGGAGGGGCGGGGGCATGGGGGGAAGGACGGGGCGGGCGACCTCGCGGTCGATGTGGCCGCAGATGGCGACCTCGAGGGTGGTGCGCAACAGCAGCTCGATCTCGGGGTTGCCGGCCATGACGGCGGCAGCGCTCTGGCCGGGGTCGCCGCGGGGGACGAGGGGGCGGGAGGGGTCGTCGGGGCCGCTCTCGCTGCCGGTTACGACGCCGAAGGTGAGGTAGCGGCCCTCGCGCACGGCGAGCATCTGGCCGACGGCGAAGGGCTCGCTGGTGTAACGGGCATAGGCGCAGTCGAAGGCGCGCACGCTGGCGGCGACGACGCGGCAGGTCTCGTTCACACCGACCTCCTGCGCTTGCTGTGCTGCTTGCCGTTGACGCGCTCGCGGATACCCGCATCCCCCGCGAGGCGCGCCACCAACCGCTCGAACTGCTGGCGGTCGCCGGTCGAGATGACGGCCTGCTCGTGCGCTTCCTGGAGGGCACGGGGGTAGCCCTCGCAGCGCGCGCACTGGTCGACGAGGGTGGCGTGCAGGCGCTCGACCTGCGAAGGCGTCGCGGCCCAGGCGGGGAGCTCGACGCGGGCGACGTCGTCGCCGACGCGCAGGTAGAAGAGGGCGACTTCGTGGCCGGGAAGGAGCGACTCGACGCGGCCGGGACGGCTGCTGCGGGAATGGAAGAGGGCGCTACGCTCGCCCGGGGCGAGGAGGCCGCGGAAGACGTCGCCATCGGTGAGGGGCGGGGCGGAGGGTGGGGGCGGAGCGAGCACTTCAAGGCTGGCAACGACCTCGCGGGCAGCGGAGGCGGAGATGTAGGCGCCCATGCTCAGGGGCGCCCCGCAGGCCTTCAGGCGGTCGAGGGCCTCGACAGTGCGCTCGCGGTAGGGGGCGAGGGCTTCGTCGGAGGCCTGGCGGGTGTGGAGGTCCCAGGGGAGGAGGGTGCCGTCGAGGAGGAGGACGGCGGGGCCGTCAACGGCGGCGGGGACGGCGAGATCAACGCCGCGCTCCAACTCGCGAACGTCGCGGAGCAGGCGGGTGGCGAGGCCGCGGGGCGCCTGACGCATGTCGGGGGAACCTTCGAGCAGGTCGCCATCGAGGCCGACCTGGGCGACGGCGTCGAGGGAAGGTTCGACCGGAACGCCGTAGGGCAGCACGGCGTGGCCGATGTTGATGGCGTAGCAGCGGACGGTGGAGAAGCGGTCGGGGGTAATGGAGGAACCGTCGGCGGCGACGACGGTGACGGGGCCGGGGGCGGGGGCGGGGAAGGTGGCGGCGGGGTCGTCCTCGGCGAGAGCGTAGGGAGTCGCATGGCCGGCGAGCGCTCGCTCGATGCGGGCGGAGGCGTCCACGGGGTCATCGCTCCATTCGCGGAGGGCGGCACGGGCGCCCTCGACAGCGGCGCCCGCGGCGGCGCGCGTCTCCTCGTGGCGGGCGATGAGCGCGGGCAGCTCGGCGGCGACGGTGTCCATGCGCAGGGTCACCGGCGGGCCTCCAGGGGGGAGCGAAGCACACGGACATCGCCGGTGCGGCGGGTCACGTGGGTGGCATCGAGGTGTTCGAGGATGGCCTGGGCGTACTTGCGGCTCGTACCGAAGAGATCGCGAACCTCGGCGAGGCTGACGGAGCCGTTGGCCTCGATGTGCTCGCGGATGCGCTGGACGAGATCCGCGTAGACACCCGCTTCGAAAACCACACCCGAGCCGGTGTCCTCGACCAGGTCCTCTCCAGCCAGGTAGGCAAGCAGGTCGGGGGGCGGGAGGGATTCGGTGGGGGGGCTGGCACCGCCGGCCCGGATGGCAGCGACGAAGGCGTCGGCCTGCTCCTGCTGGGCGTCGCTGAGGGTGACGGCGTAGCCGGGCGGGTGGAACCCGCCGCCGGGGCGCTCGACGAGGTCGCCGGCGGCGACGCTCTCGGCGGCGACGAGGTCGAAGAGTTGCGGTTGGAGGGCGAGGCGGCTGCGCAGGTGCTCGCGGGGCGTGGAGGGGCGGAGGGGGTGCTCGGAGAGGTGATCGCGGACGGCCACCAGGAGGTCGGCAGCGGCGGCGGCGAGCCAGGGGCGGCCGGCGAGGAGGGGGCCGTGGTCGAGGGCGCGGCCAGCGGCGATGAGGCCGTCGGCGGCGGCGGTGGCCTCGTCTGGCTGGAGGCCGAGGGCGGGACCGACCTCGGAGCGGGGGAGGGGGGCTCCGGCGAGCAGGTCGGCGAGGCGCTCGGCGGGGGGCGCCTCGAGCTGGCGATCGAGCACCTCCAGGGTGGGGAGGTGGTTGCGGCGGTGGCGGCGGGGGTTGACGGCGGCAATAGGACCGCCGGCGACGGTCTCGTTGGGGGTGCGCACGATGCAGCTGTCGTGGGGGAGGACGGCGACGGGGGTTTCGAGCACGAGCTGGGCCCAGCCGGTCTCCGCGGGCGCGAGCTCGTCGCGGTCGAGGAAACGGACCTTGGCCTCGGACTCGGCGGTGGCGGAGAGGAAGGTGACGCCGGCATCGTGGGCGAGGGGGTGGGTGAGGATGTCGGTGGCCTTGAGGCGGACATCGAGGGCGTAGGCGGGCTTCAGGACGTCGCGGGCGGCGAGGACCATGCCGCGGCGCAGCTCCTCGGTGCGGATGCCGCTCACGTTCACGGCGGCGCGCGTGCCGGGAGCGAGCCGCTCGACCTTCTCGCCGTGGCGCTGGAGGCCGCGGATGCGTCCGCGAAGGCCGCCCGGCTGGACCTCGATCTCCTGGCCTACTTCGAGGCTGCCGTCGAGGAGGGTGCCGGTGACGACGGCGCCGAAACCCTGGATGGTGAAGGCGCGGTCGATGGGGAGGCGGGGGCGGCCAAGGTCGCGCTTGGCGGGCGTGGCGTCGAGGGCGGTGTCGAGGGTGGCGACCAGGTCATCGAGCCCCTCACCAGTCGTAGCGGAGGTGCGGACGATGGGGGCGCCTTCGAGCCGGGAGCCCAGGAGCGTCTCGGCCACCTCTTCCTCGACCAGGTCGACGTACTCCTCCTCGGCGAGGTCGCACTTGGTGATGGCGACGACGCCGGCGGGAACGTCAAGCAGGTCAAGGATGGCGAGGTGTTCGCGGGTCTGGGGCATGGGGCCCTCGTCGGCAGCGACGACGAGGAGGGCGAGGTCGACACCACCGGCGCCGGCGAGCATGTTCTTGATGAAGCGCTCGTGGCCGGGGACGTCGACGATACTTATGTCGCGTCCAGAGGGGAGGGCGAGCCAGGCGAAGCCGAGGTCGATGGTAAGGCCGCGCTCCTTCTCCTCGCGGAGACGGTCAGGGTCGATGTTGGTGAGGGCGCGCACGAGAGCGCTCTTGCCGTGGTCGACGTGACCAGCGGTACCAACGACGTACATGGGCGTGGGGCGATTATGCCACGCCGGGGGCGGGACTTCGGGGAGCGGAGGGCGAGTCCTCCCCGCGCTGCCGGAGGTGGAGCATGACCTGCACGGCGACCTCATTGTGGAGGAGGCGGCCGCGAGGCGTGAGGCGGAGGCGGCTACCGACGTCTTCGAGCAGGCCAGCGGCGCGGCAGGCATCGAGGGGCGGCCCGGCCGCGGCTTCGAGTGGCTCACCGAATGTGGCGGCGAACTCAGCGGTATCGAAACCCCCGACAAGACGGAGGCGGAGGGCGAGCCAGTCGGACATGGAGGTGACGGTATCGGGGCGAACGGCCTCAGCGATGGCGCGTCCCGCGCCACCGACAGCCTCGATGTAGTCGCGAGGGTGGGCGACGTTCTCGAAGCGCTCGCCATCGAGGAAGCCGTGGGCGCCGGCGCCGATGCCGAGGTAGTCGCCCCAGGTCCAGTAGACGCGGTTGTGGCGGCTCTCGTGGCCGGGGCGGGCCCAGTTCGAGAGCTCGTACTGGCGGAAGCCGGCGGCGGCGAGGCGGCCGGCGGCGGCCTCGTACATGGACGCCACGGCGTCGGGGTCAAGGGGGGTCACATCGCCACGGTCTACGCGGGCGGCGAGGGGGGTGCCGGGCTCGACGGTGAGGGCGTAGAGGGAAAGCTGGTCGGGGCCGAGACCGAGGGCGTGGTCGAGGGTCGCCTGCCAGGCGGCGGGGGTCTGGCCGGGGAGGCCGTACATCAGGTCGAGGTTGACGCTGCCGATGCCGGCCTCGCGGGCGAGGTGGAGGGATGCGGCGGTGGCCTCGGGGGTGTGGACGCGGTCGAGGAAGGCGAGCTCGGCTTCCTCGAAGCTCTGGGCGCCGAAGGAGATGCGGTTCACGCCTGCCTCGGCGAGGGCGCGCAGGGACGGGGCGGAGGTGGTTCCGGGGTTGGCCTCCAGGCTGACCTCGGCGTCGGGGGCAAGGGGGGCGGCGGCGCGGACGGCCTCGATGATGGCGGCGAGGGACTCGGAGGGCATCTCGCCGGGGGTGCCGCCACCGAAGGCGATGGACGTCACCTCGCAGCCGGCGATGTGCGGCGCCCAGGCCGCAATCTCAGCGACGACAGCACCGGTGTAGGCGTCTTTGACGGCGTCCATGCCGGCGTAGGTGTTGAAGTCGCAGTAGCCGCAGACACGCACGCAGAAAGGGATATGGACGTAGACCGCGAGCGGGGCCGGGGGGCTCACGGCGCCGGCGCGAGGGCGGCGCGTATCTCTTCGACGCGGTTGGTGGTGATGGCGTCGACGCCCCAGCTCGCGAGATCGCGGGCGCGGTCGCCGTCGTCGACGGTCCAGGTGACAACCGCGAGCCCAGCGTCGTGGAATTCGGCGACGATCTCCCGGTCGAGGAGCGAGTGGCGGCAGGAGACGCCAGCGGGAAGGGGGTCGTGGAGCATGACCGAGCGGAAGAGGTCGAACTGGTCGGGGGTGTCGATGGAGTAGTACAGGTCGAGTTGGGGGCAGGCGACCTTGACCTCGCGGAGGAGGGGCCAGTTCTGGGAGGAGGCGACGGCGTTCACGCCCTGACCGTAGCTGAGAAGGGCATGGCGGAGGAGCTGGGGGGTTTCGCCGAGTCCGTTCTTCAGGTCGAGGAAGACGCCGGTGCGCCCCTGGCAGGCCAGCAGCAGGTCATCGAGCTCGTAGGGGGGACGGGGGGCGGGGGCGAGGTACCAGAGCTCGTAGAGGATGGGAAGGGGGCCGGGGAGGTGGCGTTCGTGGCGAGCCTCCAGGCGGCCGTGGCGCACCCAGAGGTCGACCTCGATGAAGGCGGGGTGCGTGGCGAGCGCCTCACGGGCGAGGCCGGCGCCGTTGCCGCCGCCGTGGGCGATCAGCACGGGGCGCGAGCCGGCGCCGGGAAGGGAGGGAGGGCGGCCGCTGGCGGGGGCGCTCAAGACTTCGGTGCGGTCGGCTGCCCCCGGGCGGGATGGCGGGGCGAGACGGTGACCGCGCCGCTGGATATCTCGCGCAGCAGGTCCTCGTTGACGAGACGGTAGCCGTCCGAGGTGGACTCGATGGCGCCGAGGGTGACGAAGCGGCTGAGGAGGGCAGTGACGGTTTCGCGGCTGGTTCCGATGGTCTGGCCGAGTTCCTCGTGGGTGAGGCCAAGGCGCACGTCTTCGCCATCGACACGGTCGAGGAGGGCGTCGGCGAGGCGCCCGGAGACAGGCTTGGAAACGAGATTCATGAGGGTGCGCTGCACGCCAGTGAGGCGGCGGGCCATGATCTCGGCCATGGTGAAGGCGAGGCCGGGGGAGTGCTGCACGAGGTAGAAGAAGTCTTCCCAGCAGATGGTGACGACGACGGTTTCTTCAAGAGCGCGGGCGTAAACGGTGTGGTCCTCGCCTTCGAGGATGGCCATGTCACCAACGAGGTCGCCCTTGGCGGCGATGTCGATGATGACCTCCTTGCCGTTGCTGGAGATGTGGTAGAGCTTGACGCGCCCCTTGAGCAGCAGGAAGACGCGCTCGGGAACCTCGCCGGCGGAGAAGAGAAGCTGGCGAGCATCGAAGCGGCGCTCACTGAGGAGGGGGATGAGCCGATCCAGCTCCGCATCGGTGAGGACGTTCATGAGCTTGGAGAGGCGGCGTAGCGATCGGGCGATGCGCAGGTAGGTATCGACCTGGATCTGGCGGCGGAAGGGCGGCTTGCCGCCGCCGGACGGGGCGCAGGGTAGAGCGCTCGTCACGGATCTCCCCTTTCCTGTCCAAGCCGCAATCGGAGGTCGTCGAGTACGCGTAGCGCCCGAGGGCTCAAGTCCGGTTCACCGCTGCCAACGTACCGTTCGAGATCAGCCAAGGCAAGCGACTCCTCGCCCTGCTGGTAGTGGAGGAGGCCGCGTTCGAGATAGAGGGCGGCGTTCCAGGGCTCGAGGCGCAGACGGAAGCCGAGGGCGGCAATCCAACGCAGGGCATCGCCCGTGCCCTGGTAGGCCACGCAGAGGTTGACGAGCATGCGCTGCAGGATCTGCCGGCGGGTGACCGCAGCGAGGAGGGAGTCGATGCTGGGGAAGTTCGAGGCGCTGCCGTCGAGGCGCGCGAGGAGGTCCTCACGGGTGAGCTGCTCGCCCCCGTTGAAGGGGTCGAGGAAGAAGCCATCGTCGCTACCGCACCGCACGAGGAAGTGCCCCGGGAAGCCGATGCCGTCGCATTCGAGGCCGACTCGCTGGGCGACCTCCATGTAGACGAGGGAGAGGGTGATGGGAATGCCGAGGCGGCGCTCGATGACACGGTCGATGTAGCTGTTTTCAGGGTCGGTGTAGTGCTCGCGATTGCCGCTGAAGCCACGGTTCTCGAATAGCTCGGCGGTGACGGCGCCGGCCAGGGGTTCGGGGGCAGGGCGGTCAGGGGCGCGCTCGCGAACGGCTTCGGCGATGAGGTCAAGCTCGCGGGCGAGGGCGTGGGAATCCACGTCATCACGTCCGAGGCGGGCGATGGCGACGGCCCCGCCGAAGAGGTCGACCTCGTGGTCGTGGCCAGCGATCGCCTGGGCAAAATCGCTCTCGGGGGTGTTTTCCACCGTTGGCCCAGAATAGGCGGGGCGGAGACAACGGACCAGCGATCGGCAGGGGGCGGGGGCTCACAGGAGCGAGCGCCGTTAGAGTCGCGCAATGCGCCTGTGGCTGGCCCTGCGCACCTGGCTCACAGGGGCGCCCCACGCCCTCGGGTTCGCGATTTTCTGTGCGCAGGTAGCGCTGGGGATCGTGATCTTCGCGGTCTTCCAGGAGTTCGTGCCGAACAACCTGGGCGCCAGCGACGGCTTCGGGGGCTACCTGCTGGCGCTGTACGGCGGCGCGCGATTCCTCTCGGAGACGCCGGCGGGGGTGATCAGCGACCGCATCGAGCGGAAGTACGCCCTGCTGCTTGGATTCGCGTTGATGATCCCGGCGCTGGCCCTGATGGGGATGATCCAGCAGGAGTGGGCCTACCTGGGGTTCTCGGCGATGCTGGGGATCTCGACGGCGTTCATCTGGCCAGCCACGTACGCGATCGGGGCGGACCTCTACCCACCAACGGAGCGGGGCAAGGTGGTGGGGTTCCTGAACGTCGGACAGCTGCTCGGATTCGGGCTGGGAGCGCTGGTAGGGGCGCTGCTGGTGGAGACGGTCCCGAACTCCCTCTTCATCATCGGGATCGTGGCGGTGGTGGGGGCGATGATCACAGCCCAGCTGGGCGTTCCCGCCTACCGGCGGGAGCTGGGCGCGATACACGAACAGCGCCCGCCGTTGCGCAGCGTGGTCTCGAAGCGGCTGGTGTTCCTGAGCGCGCTCATCCTCTCGGCCACGATCGGGATCAGCTCGCTGGTGCCGGCCGTCCGGCCCTACGGCGACAACGTGCTCGATATCTCGTTCGCACAGCTGACAGTGTTCCTGATCCCCGCGGTGGTGGCGGGCGGCATCCTCTACGTGCCCTCGGGGCACCTCTCGGACCGGATCGGGCGAACGCTTCCGCTGCTGCTAGGGCAGTTCCTGATCATCGCGGGGGCGCTCACCGCGGCAGCGACGGTCAACATCTTCCTGGCGGCGTTCGCGACGGCGGTGATCTTCAGCGGGCACGTACAGCAGGTCCCGGCGCTGAACGCCTCAATGATGGACCTGGCGCCGGAGTCGTACCGGGGGACGCTGATCGGCTGGTCGGTGGCGTTGAGCGGGCTGGGGCTGGCGGTGGGGCCGGCACTCGGAGGAGGGGTGGTGGATGCCTACGGCGCGCCAATGGCGTTCCAGACGGGGGCGATGGTGGCGGGGTTCACGGCCCTCCTGACCATCGGCTACGGCCTCGTATACGGGTATGCGCGGCCCGCTCAGGCCGAAACGGAAACGGAAGCGGCAGAGGGCCAGGACTAGCTCTCGGCGATGGTGACGCCACTGATTGAGACGGGCTCGGTGGGCCGGTCGTTGGGGCCCGTCTGGGCGCCGGCAATGGCGTCGATGACGTCCTCGCCCGCGGTGAGCTTGCCGAAGATGGTGTAGTTCGGCGGCAACGGGTAGTCGGCGTGCATGATGAAGAACTGGCTGCCATTGGTGTTCGGTCCGGCGTTGGCCATGGCGAGCGTCCCGCGGTCGTAGGAGCGGGTGACGGGCTCATCATCGAAGCGATAGCCGGGACCGCCGCGGCCCGTTCCCGTGGGGTCGCCGCCCTGGATCATGAAACCGCTGATGACGCGGTGGAAGATGACGTCGTCGTAGAAGCCGTCGTTGGCGAGGAAGACGAAGTTGTTAACCGTGTTGGGCGCGTCGTCGGGAAAGAGCTCGGCGACCATGGAGCCGGCGGAGGTCTCGATGGTGGCGGTGTAACTCTTAGCGGCGTCGATGCTGAGGGCGGGGGGCGCGTCGTACTGCTTCACGGGTGCTCCGATCGATGAGGGGATAGGGCAAGCATACGAGAGGGCGGCGTTTCGCTCGCGGTCGGTCGGGGGTTAAGGGTTCTCCGAGATCCAGCGGTCGGTGTCGCGGGACCAGGCGACCAACTCGTCGGCGGTAAAGAAGAGGCCGACCTCGCGCTCGCCGCTCTCGGGGCTGTCGCTGGCGTGGACGAGGTTGCGTCCCACCTCGAGGCCGAAGTCGCCGCGGATGGTGCCGGCGGCGGCCTGGGAGGGGTTCGTCGCGCCAACGCTGTTGCGGACGGCGGAGATGGCGGAGTCGCCCTCGAAGACGGCGGCGACGATGGGGCTGCTGGTGATGTACTCGACGAGGCCGGCGAAGAAAGGTTTACCCTCGTGCTCGGCGTAGTGCCGGCGGGCGAGGGCTTCCTCCACCTGCATGAGCTTGAGGCCGGTGAGGCGCAGGCCGCGGTTCTCCAGGCGCTGGAGGATGGTGCCGGCGAGGCCGCGCTGCATCGCGTCGGGCTTGACGAGGACGAGGGTGCGTTCAGTTGCCATGGCGCTATCGTGCTGGCAGACGGTCCTGCGCGCCAGCGGGGCCAAAGGGGCGGCGGGGAGCGGTGATGTTGGGCTCGCGCAGATAGATGGGGGCCAGCTCGGCGACGGCTTCGAGGCGGCCCTCGCGGTAGCGGGCAAGGGCGGCGGCGACACGTTCGCGGGGCGGCACCTCGCGACCACCGAGGACGCCGGCGCCTTCGCCGGCGAGCACGGCTCCGGCGAGCTCGTCGGGGGCGACGATGCGCATGGGGCCGGCGGGGGCGAGGTCGCGATAGTCCTGGGCGGCGAGGTCGCCGCGGCCGGCGGGGTGGACGGCGGTGAGGGCGGGGAGGTCTTCGCAGGCAGCCGCGACCGCCTCCAGGGTGGAGATGCCGGCGAGGGGACAGCCCTGGGCGAGGGCGAGCCCCTGGGCAGTGGCGATCCCGGCGCGCAGTCCCGAGTAGCTGCCGGGTCCGCAGACGGCCACGACTGCGGCAAGGGGAACACCGCGCAGGTGCTCCTCGACGGCCGCGAGGAGGGAAGCGTGGCTGAAGTCAGCGGTGCTCTCGAAGAGGTGGGGGGGCTCGCCGCCTTCGCCCCCGAGAGCGAGGGCGAAGGCGGGGGAGGCGGTGTCGATGGCGAGAACGGCGCTCACGCGAGTTCCAGGGCGGCAAGGAGCTCGCGGCCACGGTCGTCGCCCGCGCGGAGGCGGAAGGTGCGCTGCTCCGCGCCATCGACTGTGATCTCGACAGCGATGGTGGCGGTGGGCAGGTGGCCGGCGGCGCGGTCGGGCCACTCGACGACGAGCACGCCGCGTTCGGCTTCCTCCCAGAGGCCCAGCTCGGAGAGGTCGTCGGCGCCGGCGAGGCGATAGAGGTCGGCGTGGAAAAGGCGCTCGCGGCCAACGTGCTCGTTGACGAGGACGAAGGTGGGGCTGGTGACGGGGCCGGGGCAGCCGAGGCCACGGCCGATTCCCTGGGCGAGACGCGTCTTGCCGCTGCCGAGGTCGCCGCTGAGGAGGACGACATCGCCGGCGCGGAGGCAGCCGCCAAGGCGTTCGCCGAGGGCGCGGGTGGCCTCCTCGCTGGCGGTCGTGGTGACGGTCTCGACGGCGGCGGTCATGGCTGGTCCAGTATAGGGAGGGGCGTGGCTGCGCCCCATCGGCCAACGGGGAGGCGCTCGTGCGAATCGCGCTCATCTCGGACATCCACTCGAACCTGGTGGCGCTGGAGGCGGTGCTGGCGGATGCGGAGGGGAGAGGGGTCGAGGGGGTCTGGAACCTCGGTGACACGGTGGGGTACGGGCCGGACCCGAACGGGGTGGTGGCGCGGCTGCGGGAGGTGGGGGCGGTCTCGGTGCTGGGGAATCACGACGCGGCCGCGACGGGGTTCATGGGGACGGAGTGGTTCAACTCGCTGGCGGCCACGGCCGCGGAGTGGACGCGGGCGAACCTGGAAGCGGAGGCAGCGAGCTACCTGACAGGGCTTGGCGAGGTGGTTGTGGAGGGGGAGTGGAGCCTCGCGCACGGGACACTGCGGGAGCCGCTGTGGGAGTACCTGGCCACGGAGGAAGCGGCCGAGGGGCAGTTCGAGCGGCAGGAGACGCCGTACAGCGCAGTCGGGCACACGCACATGCCGCTGCTGGTGCGCCGGGGGGCGCGGGGGGTAGAGGGGGAGACGCCGGGCGAGGGGAACGAGGCGGCGCTGGGGGAGGGGCCGCTTTGCGTGAATCCGGGGTCCGTAGGGCAGCCACGGGACGCCGATCCGCGCGCTTCGTACGCGCTGGTGGACAGCGGGGAGGGCACGGTGACGCACCATCGCGTGGCGTACGACATCGGGGAGACGCAGCGGCGGATGAGGGCGGCGGGGCTTCCGCAGGGGCTGGCGGAGCGGCTGGCGGTTGGAAGGTGAGATGCGGCCCACGAGGAATTGACGGTACTAAGACCCGTTTGTACACTATTTCACAATCTTCTCTAACCCTCTGCGCGAATGAGCCGGGAGGCGAACGCAGCCCGGGGGTGATGGGTGAGCAAAGTGAACGAGAACGGCAAAGATCCAACTTCGGCAGTACTGGGCAATCGCATCCGGCAGGCGCGCAAGGACGCGGGCCTGAGCCAGGTTCGGCTGGCACAACTGCTAAATACGACGCAGAGCGCGATCAGCCTGTACGAGGCGGGGCAGCGGGCAGTAGGCATCGACATGCTGCTGAACGTGGCTCGCATCCTCAACCGGCCCCTGCACTATTTCCTGAGCGCGGTCGACGTGGTGCTGTACGTACGCGACAGCCGCATCGCCAACCTGGCGAACGAGCTGGAGAAGCGTCCGCAGGACATCGAGGAGCTGCTCGAGTACTGGGAGTTCATCCGCTGGCGGAACGCGCAGGAGCGCGAGCAGGGGATGGAGCTGGTCGGCGGGAGCTAACATAGGCAGGCCCCGCACGAAGCGGGCGCCAAGATTGAGCCAGGAGCACCCCGGTGGGGCGTCGCCTCTACGATCCCACGGATGCCCGGAGACTGCTGAATCCCGGGCCAGTCAGCATCGTCACGGCGAGCTGGCGGAGCGAGGCGAACGCCGCGCCCGTCGCCTGGACCGCGCCGATCTCGATGTCGCCACCGATGGTGGGCGTCGTGCTGCACCCGGTGCGGCACACGGCAGACATGATCCGCTTCAGCGAGGAGTTCGCGCTGAACATCCCGGGGCCAGAGCTGCTGCGGGAGACGGCCTACTTCGGAAGCGTCTCGGGCGTCGACGAAAACAAGGTCGAGGGCAGCAAGCTGGACACGTTCACGGCGCAGCGCGTGGACGCGCCGCTGCTGGACGGCTGCCTGGCGTGGATCGAGTGCGGGCTGCGGGATGTCATCCCCGTGGGTGACCACGTCCTGTTCGTGGGGGAGGTGGTGGCGGTGCAGGCCCTGGAGGAGGCGTATGCGGAGCGCTGGCTGCTGGAGGAACGGAACTTCAGCCCGCTCACGTTCCTGGGCGGGAACTGGTACGCGCAGGTACGCGACTCGCGCGAGGCGGAGTTCGGGGTGGACGCGCAGGGCGGGCTGATGGCGGAGAGCGCCGAGCAACGCGAGGAGCGCGAGGAACTGGAAGCGCAGGAAGAAGAGCTGCGTGAGCAGGAAGGCGACGAGGGCTACGAGGAGATGGTCAGCGAGGAGTAGACCTCTCGCCCTGGCCACGCGACTCGATCGGTTCGTACACGCGGTGCTTCTCGCCGGCGTAGACGGCGTTGGGGCGCACGAGCCGGTTGTCGGCGTACTGCTCGAGCAGGTGGGCGCTCCAGCCGGCGATGCGGGCAACGGCGAAGATGGGCGTGTAGAGGTCGTGGGGGATGCCCAGCATGCGGTAGACGGAGGCGCTGAAGAAGTCGACGTTGGGGTAGAGGGGGCGTCCGCTGAGGCGCTCGGCGAGGTAGTCGCGCACCTTGCGGGAGAGGTCAAAGTACTTGCGGTCGGGGGAGGTCTCGGCGAGCTCCTCACCGAGCTTCTCGAGGATGATGGCGCGGGGGTCGGTGGTCTTGTAGACGCGGTGACCGATGCCCATGACGCGTTCGCCACGGGAGAGCATCGCCTCGATGTGGCTCTCGATGTTGGACTCGTCGCCGATGGCCTCGAGCATCTCGAAGACCGCGCTGTTGGCGCCGCCGTGGAGGGGGCCCTTGAGCGTGCCGATGGCGGAGGCGATGGCGGAGTACATGTCGCTCATGGTGGAGGCGGTGACGATGGACGAGAAGGTGGAGGCGTTCATCTCGTGTTCGGCGTGGAGGGTCATGGCCACATCGAAGACCTGGGTCTGGAGATCGCTGGGCTCCTCGCCGGTGAGGGTCCAGAGGAAGTTGGCGGCGTGGCCGAGGTCGTCGCGCGGGGGGATGATGTCGAGACCCTGGCGCTGGCGGTGGAAGGCCGCCACGACGGTGGGCATGCGGGCGGTGAGGCGGGCAGCGGTGCGCTTCAGCTGCTCCTGCGAGAAGTCGCTGGACAGGGGATCGAGGGCGCCAAGGGCGGTGACGCAGATTTCCAGCCCGCGCATGGGCTGGGCGGTGCCGGCGAGCTCGCCAATGAGGATGCGGTTGAGGTCGGAAAGCGGGCGCTCAGTGATGAGGAGCGACTTGAGATCCTCAAGCTCCTGGTGGGTGGGAAGCTGGAGGTTCCAGAGAAGGAAAGCGGTCTCTTCGAAGGAAGCATGCTCCGCCAGATCGTAGATGTCGTAGCCGGCGTAGATGAGCTGGCCCTTCTGGCCATCAATGGTGCAGAGCTTGGTGGCGGCGACGTTGACGCCTTCAAGGCCACGCTGGATTTCGGCAGCAGTCACGGGGAATCCTCGCTCTCAGGGCGCGCCGCGGCAGCGCGGCCGTGCGCCCGATAGGTGAGTCGTGCAGCGTTCTATCCTACCAACTTGGCAGGGGGCTGGCGTTCCCTTCGTTCACACGGAGAGGCGCTCGGCGACGAGCTGCCCCATGCGAACGGTATCGACGGGCGTTGCGCCCCCGAACTCGATGTCGGCGGTGCGGTAGCCCTCGGACAGCACATCATCGACTGCCTGCTCGATGGCGGCGGCCTCGTCCTCGAGGGCGAGGGAGTGACGCAGCATGAGGGCGGCGCTGAGGATCATGGCGATGGGGTTGGCGATGCCCTGCCCGGCGATGTCAGGGGCCGTGCCGTGAATGGGTTCGTACATACCGATGCCGGTGCCGTTGCGGCGGCGGCGTCCGAGGCTGGCGGATGGGAGCATGCCCATCGAACCGGCGAGGACGGAGGCCTCGTCGGTGAGGATGTCGCCGAACATGTTGCCCGTGACGATGACGTCGAAGGTGGCGGGGTGGGTGATGAGGTGCATGGAGCAGGCGTCGACGAGCAGGTGATCGAGCTCGACATCGGGGTATTCGGCGGAGAGCTCGACGGCGATCTCGCGCCAGAGGCGGCTGGTATCGAGGACGTTGGCCTTGTCGACGCTCGTGAGCTTGCCGCGGCGGCCGCGGGCGAGCTCGAAGCCGGTACGGAGGATGCGTTCGATCTCGCGTTCGCTGTAGCGCATGGTGTCGACGGCCTGGCGGCCGCGGCTGTTCTCCCAGCGCTTCTGTGGGCGACCAAAGTAGATGCCGCCGGTGAGCTCGCGGATGACGACCATGTCGACGCCCTCGAGGATCTCGGGCTTGATCGCGCTGTCTCCCAGGAGGAGGGGGTTGGCGCGCACGGGGCGGATGTTGGCGAACAGGCCCAGCCCTTTTCGCAGGCCGAGAATGGCCTGCTCGGGACGGACGGAGGCCTGGGGGTCGTCCCACTTGGGCCCGCCCACGGCGCCGAAGAGGACGGCACGGGAGCGGGAGGCGGCATCGAGGGTCTCGTCCTTGAGGGCGATGCCGTACTCGTCGATGGCGGCGCCGCCGACGACGGCGTCCTGGTACTGAAACTCATGGCCGAAGCGGCGTTCGACGGCGGCGAGCACCTTCAGTCCTTCTTCGAGAACCTCGGGGCCGATGCCGTCTCCGGGTGCGAGGAGAATCGGGTAGGAAGGCATGTTTCGAGTCTACTGGTTCGGCTGCGCAGGGGCGCGCACGGCAGCGACGAGTTCGAGGTAGAGGTCGCGGGGGATGGCCTTGGCGCCCAGGGAGGCGAGGTGGTCGGTGGGGAGCTGCACGTCGATGAGGGAGATGCCGGCGCGGGGGGCGTGCTGGCAGAGGGCGAGGAGGGCAATCTTGGAGGCGTCGGTGACGCGGTGGAACATCGACTCGGCGCCGAAGAGGCCGTCGACCCGCAGGCCGTAGAGCCCGCCCACGAGGGCGCCGTCGGGGCTCCAGACCTCGATGCTGTGGGCCCAGCCGAGGGTGTGGAGGCGCAGGTAGGCGCGCATCATGCCGGGGGTGATCCAGGTGCCCTCGGGGCGCACGGCGCAGGCGGCGATGACCTGGGCGAAGGCGGCATCGAGGGTGACGCGGAAGCGCCGCTGGCGGACACGCCGGGCGAGGCGGCGAGAAACGTGGAAGCGCTCGGGCGGGAGGATGGCGCGGGGGTCGGGGGACCACCAGAGGGTATCGACGCCGTCGTGGGGCCAGGGGAAGAGGCCGGTGCGGTAGGCGGCGACGATGGTCTCGGGGGCGAGGTCGCCGCCGGCGGCGACAAAGCCGCTGGGGGGCGCGCCACGGGGATCAGGGAAGCGGAAGCGGGGTGGCGGCAGGGGCTGGGGCGGAAGCCGCGTCTGGACGGCGAGCGACACCTCAGGCGGAGCGGGCATGGCGCCCTAGCTTGCCCGGGAGTCGGGGCCGTCCGCACCGGACGGCGGGGCGGGCGCTCAACAGCCCGGTTGGCCGTAGTTCCCACAGCACCCCTCGAGGCGCCGGAGCTTCAGCCAGTGGTTACCCGCGGCGATGCGAGTGCGATCCATGAACTGGAGGGTCGAGTGGTACCAGTTGCGCCAGTACCAGACAGGGCTGGGACGTGGATGCCTTCCGCGGCGGCTCATCCCGGCGTCTCCGCGGGCGCGGTGGAAGGGTAGCGGTCGGGGCGAGCGGCCTCGAACGCGTCGATGTCGGGTTCGTGTTCGAGGGTGAGGCCGATGGCGTCGAGGCCTTCGAGCAGGTTGCGCTTGACGGCGGGGTCGATCTCGAAGGAGCGGACGAAGGAGCCGTCGGCGGTGGCGACGGTCTGCGACTCAAGATCGACGATCGTCTCGGCCTCGGGCAACTCCTCGGCGCGGGCGATGAGGAACTCCACGTCCTCGGGGGCGAGGGTGATGGTGAGGAGGCCGATCTTGGCGCAGTTGTTGCGGAAGATGTCGGCGAAGGAGGGGGCGATGAGGGCGCGGAAGCCGTAGTCCTCAAGTGCCCAGGGGGCGTGCTCGCGGGAGGAGCCGCAGCCGAAGTTGGCGCCCGCGACGAGGATGCGGACGCCGCTGAAGACGCCCTCGTTGAGGATGAAGGCAGGGTCCTTGCGCCAGTCGTCGAAGAGGAACTCGCCGAAGCCGGTGCGCTCGATGCGCTTCAGGTACTTGGCGGGGATGATCTGGTCGGTATCGACGTCGGCGCGGTTGAGGGGCAGGGCCTTGCTGCGGACGGCTTCGAACTGACGCATCAGCGCATCTCCCAGTCTCGGATATCGACGAAGTGGCCGGCGACGGCGGCGGCAGCGGCCATCTGGGGGCTGACGAGGTGGGTGCGGCCGCCGGGCCCCTGGCGGCCCTCGAAGTTGCGGTTGGAGGTGGAGGCGCAGCGCTCGCCGGGGAGGAGGATGTCGGGGTTCATGCCGAGGCACATGGAGCAGCCGGCGTCGCGCCACTCGAAGCCGGCGGCGCGGAAGACTTCGTCCAGTCCCTCGGCCTCGGCAGCGGCCTTCACGAGGCCGGAACCGGGCACGACCATGGCGCGCACGCTGGAGGCGACCTGGCGGCCGCGCACGGTGGCGGCGGCCGCGCGCAGATCCTCGAGGCGCGAGTTCGTGCAGGAGCCGATGAAGACGCGATCGAGGGGCACGTCGGCGAGGGCGGTGCCGGCTTCGAGGTCCATGTAGCGGAGGGCGCGCTCGGTCTGCTCGCGGGCGGACTCGCTGGGGGCATCGCCGGGGTCGGGGACGCGTCCGGAGACGGGCACGCTCTGGGCGGGATTGGTGCCCCAGGTGACGCAGGGCTCAATGTCGGCGCCGGCGAGCTGGACGGTCGTGTCGAAGTGGGCGCCCTCATCGGTGGCGAGGCCGCGCCAGTGGTCGAGGGCGCGCTCCCAGGCGGCGCCGGTGGGGCTGGAGGGGCGGCCTTCGAGGTAGTCGAAGGTGATGTCGTCGGGGGCGACGAGGCCGGCGCGAGCGCCCGCCTCGATGCTCATGTTGCAGATGGTCATGCGGCCCGCCATGGGGAGGGAGCGGATGACCTCGCCGCGGTACTCGACGATGTGGCCGGTGCCCCCGCCGACGCCGATGGTGTTGATGATTGTGAGGATGACGTCCTTGGCGGTGACACCGGGGGCGAGTTCGCCGTCGACCTCGATGGCCATCGTCTTCTGGGCGGCCTGGGGGAGGGTCTGGGTGGCGAGCACGTGCTCGACCTCGGAGGTGCCGATACCGATGGCGAGGGCGCCGAGGGCGCCGTGGGTGGAGGTGTGGCTATCGCCGCAGACGATGGTCATGCCGGGCTGGCTCAGTCCCTGCTCGGGGCCGACCACGTGGACGATGCCCTGGCGGGGGTCGTCGATGTCGAAGAAGGGCACCTCGAACTCGGCGCAGTTGGCGCGAAGGGTCTCGACCTGCTGGATGGAGAGGGGGTCGTCCCAGGGGCGGTCGCGCCCTTCGGTGGGCACGTTGTGGTCGACGGTGGCGAGGGTGCGGTCGGGGCGGCGGACGGGGCGTCCGGCGAGCCTCAGGGACTCGAAGGCCTGGGGGGAGGTGACCTCGTGGACGAGGTGGAGATCGATATAGAGGAGGTCGGGGAGGCCTTCCTCGCGGCGAACGAGGTGCTCTTCCCAGATCTTCTCGGCGATAGTCGGCATCGGTTTCCCTCGCGCGGCTGACAGGTGGCGGCGCGCCGCGGGCGCTATTGTCGCCCGCCGGGGCGAAACTCGCACGCGCCGCAGGCTGAGAGGCTCAGGAGAGGGGGCAGACGCCGCAACCGCCGCGGGAGCAGTGGCGGGCGTGGAGCTGGAGCGCGCCCTGGAGGGCGGCGGCGCGGGCGAGGGGATCGGCCTCGCCATTCCGGAGCCAGCCGGCGAGGGAGCGGAGCTGGCCGTAGGGGGCGGGCAGGGCGCGGAAGCGGGCGAGGGCGTCCTCCTCGGGCCAGAGGCGGGCGCCGAGGGCGGCGGGAAGGACGGCATTGACGGCGAGCTCAATCGCGGCGGCGGCGCCGATGCCGGGCGCGCGCAGGGCGCGTGGAATGGAGGCGGGCGTGGCGAGGGCTTCCGGCCAGGTGGCGAGGGGCTCCGGCCAGAGGCGGGCGGCGAGCGCGCCGAGAGCCTCGAGGCGGCGCTCGGGGGCGGCGGCGGGGCGGCCCCCGTGGCGGGCGAGGGGCAGGCCGGCGGCGGCCTCGCGCAGGGCGGCGGCAAAGGTTGCCGCGCGGCCCGTCTCCCCGACCCCGGGGGGTGCGCGGTCGAGGAGGGCGGGGAGAGGCAGGCGGCGGGCGACCTCGGCGAAGGCCTCGCGGTTGCGGCGGCCGGCGAGGGTCTCGAGGGCGAGGGCGTAGAGGACGGGCGCGGGGCCGCGGGCGGCGGCCCAGTTGCCCGCGCGCGAGGTCTTCCCGCGGAGGCGATCGAGGCCGAGCCGTTCGAGCGCGGGCGCGGGGGAGGTGCGGGAGGCGGTGGCGACGCAGGGCGGCGAGAAGCCGGGAAGGGGCGGGGTGGAGGGGGGTGGGGCGACGGCGAGGGGGATGGCGCGGCCGCTGGCGTGGGGGGTTGCGAGGGCGGCGCCGTCGTTCTCCTCGACGACGTGGAGGACGACGCGGGCGTAGGCCGGGTCGTCGTAGTGGCCGTGGGCGCGCCAGCCGCTGGCGCGCAGGTGGAGCTCGACATCGCCGCAGAGCTCGGCGCCATCGAGCTCGATGACGGCGTCGCGGGCATCGGGACCGTAGCCGGGAGCGGGGACGCCGGGGAAGCGGATGCGGAGGCGGCGCCCATCCTCGACGCGGGAGAGGGGGCGCAGGCCGGCGAACCAGCGCTCGGCGAGGGCGGCCTCGCCACGGGGGGCGGCGTAGACGGCGGGTTCCTCGGAGAGCGCGCGCCAGCGGGCGGGCGGGGAGGGGGCGATGACACTCATGGCGCTTCACCTTCTCCTGGCGCCTCTTCTTCCTCCGGCGGGGAGGCGTCGTAGGGGGCGACCTCCTCCTCCAGCAGGCGGAGGACCGTCAGGCTGGCGCCACGGGGGGCATAGCGGCCCGTCTCCCACTCGCTCACCGTCTGCTGGCGCACGCCCAGACGGCGGGCGAAGGCGGCCTGGCTCAGGCCCGCACGCTCACGCAGCTCTTTCACCCAGGCGTCCGGATCGGAATCGGGCATGAGCCGAGTTTACACGGTAACGTGTACCGCGCGGCAAGCCTCAGGAAGTGGCGGCGGGAATGCGGGTTCCGGAGGATTCAGAAACAGCGCCCCGTCGGGAAAGCTCGGCGCGCAGGTCGAGCAGGGCGGTGTAGGTGAGGAGCACCGTTGCGGGCCGTTCGGCGGGGCTGGCGGCGAGGGCGTCGAGGAAGGCCGCGGGGGAGCCGGCGGTCGCGGCGGGGGCGGGCCAGCCGGCGTAGCGCAGGCGCAGGGCGGCATCCCCGGCGCGACCGCCTCCCGCCCAGCAGCGGTGCACGCGCCCGGCCAGCCGTTCGAAGTCAACATCCCAGATCCAGCTCACGTCGCGGCCGTCGGCGATGCGGTCGTTGAGGACGAAGGCGACCTCCGCCTCGCCGTCCTCGTCCTCGACGAGGCGCAGGGCCTCGCTGGCGCCGGCGGGATTCTTGCAGAGGAGAAGCCGCAGGCGGCGCCCGTCGAGGTCGACGAGCTCACCCCGGCCGAAGGCGGGGCGGGCGGCGGCGAGTCCCGCGCGCACGTCCGCGGCATGCAGGTCGAGGACGCGGGCGAGGGCGATCGCGGCGAGGGCATTGCCGGCGTTGTAGAGGCCGCCGAGGGGCAGGTCGAGCTCGCCGAGGCCGGGGACGGTGAGGATCAGGCCCTCGGGCCGCGCTTCGACGGCAGTTGCTGTCGTGTCGGGCGTGGGGCCGCTTCGGCCGCAGCCCGAGCAGCGCCAGCGGCCGAGGTGGGCGGCGTAGCGCGACTCGTAGCGGTAGGCGCCGCCGCAGGCGCGGCACCAGCGGGCGTCGGCGGGGCCGGGGGAGGAGGCGCTCGCGCGGGCCCCGGCGAGCGAGTACCAGTGCACCGGTCCGGACCAGTCGAGGGCGAGCTCCGCGACGGAGGGGTCGTCGGCGTTGAGCACGAGGGTGGTGGCGGGAGGGAGGAGGGGGAGGGTCTCGCGCCAGCGGGCGGCGACACCGTCGACCTCGCCGTAGCGGTCGAGCTGGTCGCGGAAGAGGTTGGTGAAGGCGACAGCGCGGGGGCCGAGGGCGCGGGCGGCGGCGGGGAGAGTGGCCTCGTCGGTCTCCATGAGGGCGAGGGCGCGGCGGTCGTGGGGGCGGCCACGCCAGTCGCAGGCGGCGGCGAGGGCGGAGGCGATGCCGCGCGTCAGGTTCGAGCCTTCGCGGTTGTGGACGGCGGGGAGGCCGGCCGCGTCCAACATGCCGGCGAGCAGGCGGGCGGTCGTGGTCTTGCCGTTCGTGCCGGTGATGAGCACGGCGCCGCCTTCGAGCTGCCTGCCAAGCGAGGCGACGAAGGCGGGGTCGAGGCGTTCGGCGAGGAGGCCGGGAAGGGCGGTGGCGCCGCCCCGCCGGAGACCGGAGCTAAGGGCGG
Organism: Tepidiformaceae bacterium; assembly: GCA_965214395.1. Lineage (GTDB taxonomy): Bacteria > Chloroflexota > Dehalococcoidia > Tepidiformales > Tepidiformaceae > UBA2991. The sequence continues at coordinate 933,438 of OZ243954.1, read as the reverse complement.
CAGCGGCCCTCGCGACCCAGAGGGCGAGCAGGAGACGGGGCCTGCCGAACGCCATACCCATCCTCAGTCCGCGAGGGCGCGGGCCGTCATGGTACGGCGGCGGGGCAGTGGCGGGGGAGGCGTTACGTGCCGGTGGCGCTCACCACGGGGAGCGGCTGCGGGGGGACGAGCCCCGCGAGCACACGTTCGATCGCCATCGTATGGCTGCAGATCGACCATTCGCCAAAGAACCCGCAGGTGCAGGTCCACGCCTCGTCGGCGAACTCGACGCGGTGGTCGGTGTTGTCGCCCCGGACGGTCACGCTGAAGCCCTCGACACGGAAACGCTCGGGCTCGGCGGCGTAGCGCCTGGCTTTCTCAATCTTGCCGATGATGCTCGATTGCATGTTCGCTGGAACCCTCCTGGCGCGGGCGGTTCGGACACGGAAACGGCGCCTCAAGAGGCGCCGTCAGATCGTGTGTGCCGCTCGCGCGTCCATCGCACCAATCACGCTACGGAAGCGCGGGAGGGCCTGTCAACAGTTTCGGGCGCCGGTTTCGTGAAAGACACGACCATCCCGGTGGGAGCGCTGACGGTGACCTGCTCGCCGGGGGCGGGAAGGGGGGAGCCGGCAGGAAACGCAACGGCGATGCGTTCGCCGCCGCTGCGGCCCGCGACCTCGACGCAGGTGACGAGATCGACGACCTCCTCGACCTGGAGGGTGAGGGTGAAGTCGCCGGGGCCGGGGCGCAGGCCGCCGGGGGCGATGCCGGCGAGTCCGGCATCGGTGGGGATAAGGGTGTAGCCGAGGAAGGCGGCCGTTTCGGGGTCGGGCGGGGCGGCGAAGACCTCGCGCCGGGGGCCGGCGGCGCGGACACGACCTTCGCGCAGGAGGACCAGGTCTTCGGCGAGGCGCAGGGCCTCGTCGCGGTCGTGGGTGACGAGCACGGTCGTCCCGGCGAAGCGGCGGAGGAGGGCGGGGAGCTCGGCGAGCATCTCGCCCCGCCCGCGCTCGTCGAAGCCGGCGAGGGGTTCGTCGAGGAGGGTGAGGGGAGCGCGCAGGGAGAGGGCGCGGGCAAGGTTGGCGCGCTGCGCCTCGCCGCCGGAGAGGCGGTTGGCGGGACGGTCGAGGAGGTGGGCGACCCCGCAGGCGGTGGCCGCCTCGGCGAGGCGGGAGCGGCGCGCGGAGGGGGAGAGGCCGCGCAAGTGGAGGGCGAGGTCGAGGTTGGCGCGCAGCGTTCCGGAGAGGAAGACCGCCTCCTGGAAGGCGTAGGCGACCGTCTCGCGGGCGGCGGGGGCGGGCTTCCCCTCAACGAGGACGCTTCCCGTCGCGGGCCGCTCGAGGCCGGCGAGGAGGCGCAGGACGGTCGACTTGCCCGAACCGTTGGGGCCGAGGAGAGCGGTCACGCGCCCCTCGGCGAAGCGCAGCGCGGGCACGTCGAGCACGGGGTGGTCGCCGTACGCGAAGCGGACGCCTTCGAAGCGCGCTTCCATCAGCGGGGGCTCCGCTGCTGGACAACCGTGAGCACGGCGACGATGGCGAAGGCCATGGCGAGGAGGACGAGGCCGTAGGCGATGGCGCGCTCGGTATCCGCCCGGCTCGTTTCGGTGACGATGGCGGTGGTGAGCACGCGCGTATCGCCGACGAGGTTGCCGCCCACGGCCATGGAGGCGCCCACCTCGGAGACCACGGCGCCGAATCCGGCCATGACGGCGGCAAGGAGCCCGAGGCGGGCCTCGCGGGCGAGTAGCCAGAGGGTTCGCAGGCGTCCCGCGCCGAGCACGGTAAGGAGGTCGGGCAGGCGGGCGGGGAGGGCCTGGATGGAAGCGGCGGTGAAGGCGATGACGAGGGGGGTAGCGATGAGGAACTGGGCGATGATCATGGCCTGCTTCGTGTAGATGAGCTCGAAGCCGCCGAAGGGGCCGCTGCGCACGAGCAGGAGCCAGATCACGAGGCCGGCCACAACGGGGGGCATGCCCATGCCCGTGCCCACGGCGGCAAGGATGAGGGTGCGGGCGGGGAAGCGCGCGCGCCCGAGGAGGTAGCCGAGGGGGACACCCACGAGCATCGCGAGGGCGGTGGCGGATCCGGACACGAGCAGGGAGCGACCGGCAATGGAGAAAAGCTCGCCATCGCCCCGGAAGATGAGGCGGAAGGCTTCGACGAGGCCGTCCCAGATGGCTTCCATCAGCCGCCTCCGACGGGCGACTCAACGGCGGGGGTGAAGAGCGAGCGGCCGAACTCCTCGACGCGGAAGCGGCCGATCAGGGCCTGCGTGGCCGGTTCCAGGAGGAAGGCGACGAATGCCTCGGCCTGCTTCGCCGCGACGCCATCGTGGCGGTCGGGATTGACGACGTAGGCGTGGTAGACGTTGAGCAGGCGGGCATCGCCCTCGACGAGGACGACAAGGTCGAGCACGCCGCGCAGGGCGAGGTAGGTGGCGCGGTCGGTGAGCGTGTAGGCGCGCCGCTCGGAGGCGATGGTGAGGGTGGCGCCCATGCCCTGGCCGGTCTCCTCGCGGGGCAGGCCGGCGGGGTCGATGCCGGCGGTGGCCCAGAGCGCGAGTTCCCTCTGGTGGGTGCCGGAATCGTCGCCACGGGAGACGAAGCGGCCCCCGGCGGCAATCGCGGCGAGGGCGGCGGGGAGGTCGGGGGCGGATGCGGCGGCGGCGGGGTCGTCGGGGGGGCCGACGACGACGAAATCATTGGTCATCACGAGACGGCCACCGACGAGGTCGCCGCTGGCCACGTAGGGGGCTTCCGCCTCGGGGGCGTGCACGAGGACGGCGTCGGCGTTGCCCTCCGCGGCCATGCGCAGGGCGGCGCCGGTGCCGACGGCGATGACCTTGACGGTGACGCCAGTGCGCTCTTCGAAGCGGGGCACGAGCTCGTCGAGGAGGCCGCTGTCGTAGGTGGAGGTGGTTGTGGCGAGGATAATCGTGCCGGGGTCATCGTCAGAGCCGCCGCAGGCCGCGGTCAGCGCGAGGGCGCAGACCGCGAACAGGGCGAGGAGCCGTCGGGCGAGGGGCACGGGGCGCTCCGGCGAGGGATATGCTGGCGGCAGCATAGCGGGGCGGTGGGGGAGGGGCTAGCGGGGCGGACCGCGGCGGATGCGGCGACGGAGGGGTTCGGGGTCGTCCGGGGCGGCCCACATCTCCCGCCAGGCGTCGTCGAGCCACCAGGTGGCGCCGGCTTCCTCCCAGCGGGCGGCCTCGGCGCGCGCGGCGGCGTCATCAAGGTCGGCGAGGCTGCGCTCGACGACGATGTCGTAGGGGCCTGCGCTGGAGCGCTCCCGCTCGACCCACGCGCTCATGGCGCGGAGGTCACCGAGGGACTCGTCGGGGGTGGCGTCGAACACGAACTCACCGTTCCCATCGAAGACGTTGGGGAGGAGGCCTTCGTAGCGAATGGCGCGGCGCATCGACTTGCGGCGGGGCCACATGGAGGGGTCGCGGGGCCAGGCGCCGACCACCCAGATGGGAATGCGGGGCTGCTGCACGGGACGTGGCAGGAAGGTGACCTCGCGGTGGCTGAAGTGCTCACCCTCGTAGGCGAAGGGCTCGCCGCTCCACAGGCCCTCAAGCACGGCGAGCGCTTCATCGAGCATGGCGGCACGGGTTCGGCGGTCGAACGCGTCGCCGCCGAACCAGGGGCCAGCGTCGTCGGGCGCGCCGAGGCCGACGGAGAGCGTGAGGCGACCACCGGAGAGGCGGTCGAGGGTGGCGGCCTGGCGGGCGATCAGCCAGGGGCGGTGCCAGGCGAGGGGCGTGAGCATGGTGCCCAGCCGCACGCGCTCGGTGCGCACGGCGATGGCGGAGAGCAGCACCCAGGCGTCGGTAAAGTCGGGCGGGGGCTGGTCGGGGGCCACGGCGTAGGGCGTGTCCCAGAAGAAGACACCGTCCCAGCCTGCCTCCTCGGCGTCGACGGCAAGCTGGATCAGGGTGGCGGGGTCGCCGCCGTAGCCGACGTTGGGGAGGGTCACACCGAAGCGCATCGGGGGGAGTGTAGTGGAGGGCTGCTCAATAGTGCTCTTCGACCATAGGCGATGTTGCATGGCGTGCACTGGATGGTCCTGACGTGCTACAATCTATGCGCTGCGGTCGTACTCCGATCGCCCCCGTACTCGGGGAATACTGGGCCTCCTTCTGGAGGCCCTTTCTCTTGAGGGAAGCGTGCAGCCCTTCGCCTGGTTCGTCGATGCCGGATACCTCTTTGCCGCGGGCGGAGAGTTGTGCGCTGAAACACGGAAGCGCGAAGAGATGGATGTCGATTTCACTTCGCTAACAAGGGCCCTCGCAACGTGGGGGTCGCGATGGGCCGACGCCTGGGGCTCCATTGATCGCGTCCCCTATCTCCGAACCTATTGGTACGACGGCGGCATCGATGGGCAACCGTCTCAAGAACACCTGGCGGTAGCCCGACTCCCGGGAGTCAAGCTTCGGCTCGGGCGCCTCGTGAAGGGCCGCCAGAAGGGAGTCGACTCCCTAATCGTTCGCGACCTCATGAGGCTGTCACAGAACCATGCGATCAGTACCGCATACCTCCTGGGTGGCGACGAGGACTTGCGTCAAGGGATGGTAGAGGCTCAGGACATGGGTGTTCGCGTTGTGCTCGTCGGCATCGCACCGTTCGGGGAGCAGAACCAAGCCGGCACACTCATCCGCGAGGCCGACGACGTCATCATCCTGAGCCGCGAGGACCTGGCCCCGGCCTTCCGCAGGCGTGAGCCGGTCCGGGGATAGCGCCCTTCAGCCCTACCACCAGATCATTTCGTCGACGTCCTCGGGGAGGTCATCCCAGTCGGTCGTCCAGAGGCCGGAGCTGAGGTACTTCCAGCCGCCATCGGCGAGGAGGCAGACGATGTGCTGCTCGCCTTCGAGGCGCTCGGAAACCCTGATGGCGGCGCGCACGACGGAGCCGCTGCTGACGCCGGCGAAGATGCCTTCCTTCTCGGCGAGCTCGCGGGTGAGGGCGAAGCTGGTCTGGCTGTCGACAACGATCTTCCCGTCGAGGACTGACTCGTCGAATATCTCGGGGATGAAGCCCTCTTCGAGGGCGCGCAGGCCCTGGACGTTGTCGCCGGGGTGAGGGGCGGCGGCGATGACGCGGATTTCGGGCTTGCGCGCCTTGAGGCCGCGCCCGGTGCCGGTGAGGGTTCCGCCCGTGCCGAGACCGGCGACGAAAGCGGTCGTCTCGGGGAGGTCGCGCAGTATCTCGACGGCGGTGCCGTGTTCGTGGGCGGCGGGGTTGGCCTCGTTCCCGTACTGGTAGGGGAAGTGGTAGCGGCCGGGGTCGGCGGCGACGATCTCCTTGGCCTTGCGGATGGCGCCGTTCGAACCGAGCTCGCCGGGCGAGTAGATGATCTCGGCGCCAAGGGAGCGGAGCAGGAGCGAGCGCTCCTCGCTGACGTTCTCGGGCATCACGCAGACGACGTGGTAGCCGCGCAGCTTGCCGATGAGGGCGAGGCCGATGCCGGTGTTTCCCGAGGTGGGCTCGAGAATGGTGTCGCCGGGCTTGAGCTCGCCGCGCTCCTCCGCAGCCTCGATCATCGCCTTCGCGATGCGGTCCTTGACCGAGCCGGTGGGGTTCTGGCCCTCGAGCTTGGCGTAGATGTGAGCGTCGGGGCGGGGGGCGAAGGAGCGCAACTCGACGAGGGGGGTATCGCCGATGAGGTCGAGGATGGAGCGGTAGAGGGCCACGGGGGCGGACTAGCCCCCGGCGAGGGCGGGGAGGATGTCGAGGACATCGCCGTCACTGAGGGCGGTGCCGGCGCCGCTCATGTAGCGGATGTCCTCGTCGTTGAGGTAGACGTTGACGAAGCGCTGAAGCTGCCCTTCCTCGCTGTACATCTGGGCCTTGAAGCCGGGGTAGCTGGCTTCGATGTCGTCGACGACCTCGGCCACGGTGGCGCCGCGCGCCTCAATCTCCTTCCGCCCGCCAACGAGCTTCTGGAGGACGGCGGTGACGCGGATGCGGACGGTGGGCGCGGTGGCTGAGGTCACGGGCAGTTTCTCCTGGCTGCTTGTTCGCCGGGTTCGAGGCTAGACAGCGGCTTCCTCTTCCTCCGGGTGGGGGAAGGGGGATCCGCAGAACGCCTCGTAGTCGATGAGCTCGGTGATGGTGGGGTTCTCGCCGCAAAGGGGGCAGTCGGGGTCGCGGCGGATCTTGACGGTGCGGAACTGGAGGGAGAGGGCGTCGTAGAGGAGGAGGCGGTTGACCAGCGGTTCGCCCTGTTCGAGCACGAGCTTGAGCACCTCGGTCGCCTGGATGCTACCGATGGTGGCGCACATGGCGCCGAGCACGCCGGCCTCGGCGCAACTGGGGACCATGCCCGGGGGAGGGGGCGCGGGGTAGAGGCAGCGGTAGCAGCCCTGGCCGGGCAGGTAGGTCGTGGCCTGGCCATCGAACATGAGGATGGAGCCATCGACGAGCTTCTTCCCGCGCAGGTAGCAGGCATCGTTCACGAGGTAGCGGGTGGCGAAGTTGTCGGCGCCGTTCACGACGATGTCGTACTGCTCGATGATCTCGAAGGCGTTGTCGCTGGTGAGGGGCGCCTCGTGCAGGACTACGTCGATGTTGGGGTTGTGCGCGAGCAGGGTCTCCTTGGCCGACTGCACCTTGGGGCGGTCGATGTCGGCGGTCTGGTGGAGGATCTGGCGCTGGAGGTTGGAGCGGTCGACGATGTCGAAGTCGATGAGTCCCAGCGTGCCGACGCCGGCGAGGGCGAGGTAGAGAGCGACGGGGGAGCCGAGCCCGCCGGCGCCGACCACGAGCACCCTCGCTTCGATGATCTTGCGCTGCCCGACGCTGGCGACCTGGGGCATGATGAGGTGGCGGCTATAGCGCTCGACCATCTCGGGGGTGAGGGCGACATCGGCGCCGCCGGCGAGGGCGGGGATGAAGGCGACCTCGTCACCGGAGGCGAGGCGGGTGGCTTCGCCGTCGAGCGTATCGACCTCGACCTGGTTCACGTAGACGCCGATGTGGGTGGCGAGCTCGCCCTCGGCGTCGCGGACCTGGGCGCCGAAGCCGGGGAACTGGGTGTCGAGGTCGTCCATGACCTCGCGCAGATTCCCGCCGACGGCGCGCACGCTCACGCGGTTGCCCACGAGGTGGCGGAAGGGGGTGGGGACGTAGACGTTGACGGTCACAGGCTCTGCCTCGCTGTGGGGCCCCTCGGGGCCATTGGATTGTGGAGCGGCTCCCGCCGCCGGGCTAGAGGTCGACACTGAGGTACCGCTCCCCGGTATCACAGAGGATGGTGACGATACGGGCATCCTCCCCGAGGCGCTCGGCGACGGCGAGGGAGGCGATGACGTTGGCTGCGGCGGAGATGCCGACGAGGAGGCCCTCCTCGCGAGTGAGGCGGGAGGTCATGGCGAAGGCGTCCTTGTCCTCGACGCGGATGACTTCGTCATAAACCTCGCGGTCGAGGACGCCGGGGACGAAGCTGGCGCCGATGCCCTGGATGCCGCTGAGGCCGGGGCGTCCGCCGCTGAGGACGGGCGAGCGGGCGGGCTCGACGGCGACGATCTGGATGCGGTCGCCGAGTTCCTCGCGCAGCACCTGGCCAACGCCGGTGATGGTGCCGCCCGTGCCCACTGCGGCGACGAACGCGTCGATCTCGCCGTCGGTGGCGGCGATGATCTCGCGGGCGGTGGTGCGGCGGTGGACGTCGGGGTTGGCGGGGTTCTCGAACTGCTGGGGAACGAACACATCGGACTCGCTCTCGGCGAGCTGGCTGGCGGCGAAGACGGCGCCGGTCATGCCCTCGATGGCGGGAGTGAGGTGGACCTCGGCGCCGAAGCGCTCGAAGAGGCGGCGGCGCTCGATGGACATGTCCTCGGGCATGGTGAGGATGAGGCGGTAGCCCTTGACGGCGGCGACCATGGCGAGACCGATGCCGGTGTTGCCGGAGGTGGGCTCGATGATGGTGGCGCCGGGCTTGAGGCGTCCGGAGCGCTCGGCATCTTCGATCATGTTGAGGGCGATGCGGTCCTTCACGGAACCGCCGGGATTCATGCTCTCGAGCTTGCCGTAGATGGCGGCGGAGCCCTCCGGCACGACGCGGTTGAGGCGGACGAGGGGCGTTCCCCCGACAAGGTCGAGGATGGACTCGGCCACGCGGGGCCTGGCAGGAGCGGTCATATCTGGTACCTCCCGGCGACTGCCTTCGGTTCCTTCGCGTGGAGGTCGGCGATGGAGTAGGCGTCGAGGATGGCGCTGGTCGACTCCTGAATGCGCTCCCAGATCTCGCGCTGGCCGCACTGGTGGGGGTGGTCGGTGCGCTCGGGGGGCTCATCGAGCCAGGCGACGGGGGCGAGGCTGCCTTCGAGGGCGATGATGGCTTCGAGGACGGATATCTCGGCGGGATCGCGGGCGAGCTCGTGGCCGCCAGCGGGTCCGCGCTGGGAGCGGACGAAGCCAGCCTTGCGCAGGGTCGTCAGGAGCTGGTCGAGGTACTGCTCGGGGACGTGGCGGCGGAGGGCAATCTCGGAGCACTGCAGCGGGCCCTGGCCGTAATGCCCGGCCAGCTCGATGAGGGCTCGCAGCCCGTAGTCGCCCCGCGTGGAACAGCGCATCAGTCCCTGCCCGCGACGGCCGAACCGCCGCAAGAGTCGCCTCCTGCCTAAAGTCGAGTAAGTCTGTCAACAATCATAGAGTGGCTTGTGGTTGGTGGCTAGTGGCTGGTGACGGCAGACGGGGAGAGGCAGCTGCGGAGCGAAGGGGCCGGCGCTGCTACCCTTGAGCGGCAGCTTTCCGTGGGGTTGGACCGTTCGCTTACGTAGCCCGTGACCTACCGTTCCTGAACCGGCTGCGCGAGCAGGTGCTGTTCGCGGCGGGTCCGATTGGGTCAACGATCCTCTCCCTGAAGCCCACGCCCGAGGACTACGACGGGCTCGACGGCTGCAACGAGTACCTGACCGTCTCGAAGCCGGAGCTGCTGGAAGGCATCCAGCGGAGCTTCTACGAGGCCGGCTGCGACGCGGTCGACTCAGTCACGTTTGGGGCGAACCGGGTCGTGTTCGCCGAGTACGACATCGAAGACCGGGTGCGTGAGATCAACCGGCTCGCGGCGGAGCAGCTCGGCCGCCTGCGGGACGAGTTCTCAACGCCGGAGTGGCCCCGCTACAGCCTCGGGACGATGGGTCCGGGGACGAAGCTGCCCTCGCTGGGGCACATCGACTACGACGAACTGGTCGAGAGCTATCGGGAGCAGGCGCGCGGTCTGATCGAGGGCGGCATTGACGTGCTCAAGGTCGAGACGTGCCAAGACCTGCTGCAGACGAAGGCGGCGCTGGGAGCGATCGAGGACGTGTTCGGGGAGATGGACACGCGCCTGCCCGTGATCGCGAGCGTGACCATTGAGACGACGGGCACGATGCTGCTGGGCTCGGACATCGCCTGCGCGCTAACGACGCTGGAGGCGCTGGGCACAGTCGACGTGATCGGCATCAACTGCGCGACCGGACCGGAGCAGATGGTCGAGCACGTGCGCCACCTCGCGCAGAACTCGCGGCGGCCAGTGTTTATCGGGCCGAACGCGGGGCTGCCGGAGATCCGCGACGGGGAGACGTGCTACCCGCTCTCGCCCGAGGAATTCGCGCGCTACCAGCGCATCTTCGTGGAGGAGCTGGGGACGAGTATCGCGGCAGGGTGCTGCGGGACGACGCCGGAGCACTTCGAGGCGGCGATCGCGGCGGTGGGGCGCCCGCGGCCAAAGGCAAGGCCGGAGACGATCGAGGCGGCGTGCAGCTCGCTCTACACGAGCGTGCCCTTCGAGCAGGACACGTCGTTCCTGGTGGTGGGGGAGCGGATGAACGCGACCGGGTCGCGGGCGTTCCGGGAGCTGTTGCTGGAGGAGGACACGGAGGCGGCGGTGGCGCTCGCGCGGCAGCAGGCGGCGGAGGGGGCGCACGTGCTCGACCTGATGGTCGACTACGTGGGGCGCGAGGGCGCGCCCGACATGGAGCGCTTCGGGCGGGAACTGCGCACGCAGGCGACGCTGCCGCTCGTATTCGACTCGACCGAGGTGCCGGTGGTCGAGACGGCGCTGAAGCTCTACGGGGGCAAGGGGATCGTCAACTCGATCAACCTGGAGGACGGGGAGCGGAAGATCACGCGGCTGCTGCCCCTGATCAAGCGTTTCGGGGCGGCGGCTGTCGCGCTGGTCATCGACGAGGAGGGGCAGGCGCGCACGGTCGACTGGAAGCTGCGCGTGGCGCACCGCATCCACGACCTCGCGGTGGGGCGGTACGGGATGGAGCCGGGCGACCTGCTGTTCGACATGCTCACGTTCCCGCTGGGGGGCGGGCAGGAGGACCTGCGGGGGGACGCGATGGCGACGCTGGAGGCGATCCGGCGGGTGAAGGCGGAGCTCCCGGGGACACACACGATCCTGGGGGTCTCGAACGTGTCGTTCGGGCTGAAGCCGGCTGCCCGGCGCGTGCTGAACTCGGTGTTCCTGGCGGAGGCGGTGGAGGCGGGGCTGGACGCGGCGATCGTCAACGCCAGGCAGATCCGGCCCCTGAGCCGGATTCCGGAGGATCAGCTAGAGGCGGCCCGCGACCTCATTTACGACAGGCGGCGGGACGACTACGACCCGCTCATCCACTTCCTCTCGCTGTTCGAGGATGTGGAATCAAAGCCGAAGCGGGCGGAGGAGCAGGCGGCGCTTCCCGTGGACGAGCGACTGAAGCAGCGCATCATCGACGGGGACCGGCGAGGCCTGGAGGGGGACCTCGACGAGGCGCTGGCCGAGATGGAGGCGCTCACGATCATCAACGAGCACCTGCTGGACGGGATGAAGGTGGTGGGCGAGCTGTTCGGGTCGGGGAAGATGCAGCTCCCCTTCGTGCTGCAGAGCGCGGAGACGATGAAGGCGGCGGTGAGCCACCTGGAGCCGCACATGGACCGCGTGGAGGGGTCGGGGAAGGGGCGGATCGTGCTCGCGACGGTACGGGGCGACGTTCACGACATCGGCAAGAACCTGGTCGACATCATCCTCTCGAACAACGGCTACACCGTGGACAACCTCGGTATCAAGCAGCCGATCGCGACGATCATCGAGAAGGCGCTGGAGGTGGAGGCGGACGCGATCGGGCTGAGCGGGCTGCTGGTGAAGAGCACCGTGGTGATGCGCGAGGACCTGGAGGAGCTGAACGCGCGTGGGCTGTCGCGGTTCCCGGTGCTGCTGGGCGGCGCGGCGCTCAACCGTCGCTACGTAGAGCACGACCTGCGCGCCATCTACGAGGGGGACGTCTACTACTGCCAGGACGCATTCGAAGGGCTGGACACGCTGGGGCGAGTGGTGGCCGGGGAGGAGCCGGCGCCCGCGCGCACCGCACCGGCGGCGGCGCGGGTCGAGGCAGAGGCGGGGGCGCGGGAGGATTACGCACGGTCGGCGGTGGCGCGGGACGTGCCCGTGCCGGCACCCCCGTTCTGGGGGAGCCGGGTGGTGCGGGGCATTCCACTGCGGGAGGTGTTCCCCTACGTGAACGAGGTCGCGCTCTTCCGGGCGCAGTGGGGGTACCAGCGGGGCGACCGCGGGGAGGCGGAGTACGAGGCGTTCCTGGACGAGGAGGTGCGGCCCGTGTTCCGGGGGTGGCAGGAGCGCGCCATTGGGGAGGGGCTGCTGACGCCGCAGGTGGTCTACGGCTACTACAAGTGCCGGGCGGAGGGGAACGACCTCCTGGTCTGGCCCGAGGTCGAGGGGGAGGCGCCGGCGGGGGAGCCGGTGCGCTTCCAGTTCCCGCGGCAGCCGGAGGGGCGGCGGCTCTGCATCGCCGACTTCTTCAAGGACGGCGAGAGCGGCGAGTACGACACGGTGGCGTTCACGCTGGTGACGATGGGTCCGCGGGCGACGGAGCTGGCGCAGGAGCTGTTCGACTCGGACGAGTACCGCGACTACCTGCACTTCCACGGCTTCGGGGTGGAGAGCGCGGAGGCGCTGGCGGAGTACTGGCACAAACGCGTGCGGGAGGACCTGGGGATCGCGGGGCAGGACGCGACGGACGTGCGGGAGCTGTTCCGGCAGGGGTACCAGGGGTCGCGCTACTCGTTCGGGTACCCGGCCTGCCCCGACCTCGAGCAGCAGACGGGCATCGCGGAGTTGCTGGGACCGGAACGGGTGGGCGTGGAGCTGGGGGAGACGTTCCAGTGGCACCCCGAGCAGACGACGAGCGCGATCGTGGTGCACCACCCGGAGGCGCGCTACTTCACGGTCTAGAGCGGCTATCCGCGGGGAGCGGGCGGGTCGGGGTCGGGGACGAGGGGGATGCCGGTCCAGCGCAGGAAATCGGCGTAGGCCCATCCCTGCTCGCCGTCCTCGGTGAGGACGTGCGCCCAGACGCAGTTCCCGTACAGGTCGTCGTCAACGCAGGGGCCCTGCACGAGATGACCCAGTTCCACGTGCGCCACGAGCTCGACGACGCGGCCATCGGGCAGGCACACGACGATGTCGGACTCGGTGGTGGGCTCCGCACGCACGTTCAGGCAGGTGTCGACGGTGACCTGGGCGGTCAGGGAGTCGTCGAAGGGGGGAGTCTGGATGGCGGGGAGGATGGTCGGGAAGATGGAATCCAAGCCTTGCCCGCTACCAAAGGGGTAGACCCGGAACTCTCGACTCGTGCTTCCCCAAGCACCTCTCCACCTGCCTGATTGCTCGAAGTTGGCCGCAGCGAGCCTCTCGCCATCAACGGTCGACACAGCCAGCGAGTCCCAGCCCCCAACGAGGGAGGGGTTGTCTGGGGCGAGTTGCGGCCAACGGTCCAGCGATTGAGGCAAGGAGCGGCTCCACCGACCGTCCACGGTTACAACCTGCGTGCCCAATACCGACTGCACGAGCAGCGCATCTCCCCCGGCGAGCCACGGTGTACCGCCGAACTGCAGCGGGAAGGTGGCGCCATGCACTCGCACGGCCTCCTCCCCCGTCGCCACATTGAAGACGGAGAGTGTGGCCAGAACGGTTCGGCCCTCGATGTTTGTATCCGTGCCCTGGGCCCGGGTGGTGACTGCAATCCAGCGCCCGTTCGGCGACAGCCTGACTCCCGAGCCTTCAACGAATCCACCAACGCACGGGAACGCGACCTCGGACACGAGTACCGCCGACCAGTCGTAGCGGAGAGCCTGGCAGGCCAGCGCTTCTTCAGGGTCATCGAACAACGAGACGAAGGCGAATCCCTCTCCAGAAGGCAACACGTGGATGCCCCCACCAGGGTCGTCAAGCGACACGGATTCCCCGGTCGCGAGCTGGAGCACGTGCCACTGCCCATCACTGGAGGCGAGCAGGAGGCCGTCTTTGGGGCGCCAGGCCTCAACCCGCCAGCCGGCCAGGACTTCAACCTCCGATTGCGCATCCATGGAGGGGCCGACCTCCACGTAGCGGCGCGTGCTGCCATCCCCCTCCCCGTCAAGACGCTCAAGGAGGATGGCGCCGCCATCGCTCCACTCTTCGAGGCGGAGGAGGGTCACGTCCCACGCGAAAGTGCGGCCCTCTTCCCGGTCGTGGAGGAGACCCTCCGCGGCGATGTAGCGGTTGCTCGGTGAAGCCGAGAAGCCAAGGCCATCGACGTGCTGCCAGCCCTCGACGGCACCGGTCTCGACATCAAGGAAGAATAGGCCGGTGGTCTCGGCGATCTCCTCGCCGGGGGCGTAGGCGAGGCGGATGAAGGCTTCGTCGGTGGGGATCTGGCGGATGCCGAGGGAGTTGGGGGTGGAGTCGATGGGGGCCTCGGGGGTGGGTTCGGGCGTCGGTTCCGGGGTGGGCTCGGGCGTCGGTGTCGGGGTGGGTTCGGGAGTGGGGTCGGGGGGCGGCTCGGGGGTGGGGTCGGGCGTCGAGGTGGCGGCCGCGGCGGCGGTGGGGGTGACCGCGGGGGCGGGGGAGACGAGCAGGTTCACGGGCTCCTGGGGGCGGGTGAGGAGGACGGCGAGGACCACGGTGGGGATGGCCACGGCAGCAACGGCGACAGCGGCCGCGGCGCCGAGGAGGGGCTTGGGGAGGAAGGCGAGGGGCGCCAGGAACGCGCGGACCCGGGCGGGGATGAGCTGGCCGAGGCGGACGGGTTCGCGCTCCGGCTGCCAGGTGGCGATCTGGCGGCGGTTCCGCAACTCCAGCTTCCCGAGGATGTTGGAGACGTGGTACTTGACCGTGTAGGGGCTGATGCCGAGCTTGATGGCGATCTCGGCGTTGGTCGAGCCGGTGCGGACCTCCTCAAGGATGCGCCACTCGGCGGGCGTGAGGATGTCGGGATAGGGCGGCCGGCCACGTCCCCTGCGGGTCATGGGGCAAGCCTAGGGGGAAAGCGGTCGAATTACCCCGTCCGTTTTGGGGGAATTTCGGCTAATTCTTGAGGTCGGCGAGGAGCTGGTCGCGGAGGCGGTACTTCTGGACCTTGGTGGCGGACATGGGCCAGTCGCCGGGGGCGACGAAGCGGACGTGGCGGGGCACCTTGAAGCTGGCAATGCGTCCGCGGCAGTGCGCGATCAGGTCGTCGGGGGCGATCTCTGCGCCGGGGACGAGCTCGACGAAGGCGGCAGGAACCTCGTCGTAGCGGTCGTCGGGGACGCCCACAACCTGGGCGATGTTCACAGCGGGATGGGTCTGGAGGTAGGACTCGATCTCGAGGGCAGCAACGTTCTCGCCGCCGACCTTGAGCATGTCCTTCACGCGCCCCATGAAGACGACGCGGTCATCCTCGTCGAGAGCGCCGAGGTCGCCGGTGTTGAACCAGCCGTCGTCGTCGAAGCACTCGGCGTTCTTCACGGGGTCCTTGTAGTAGCCCTCGAAGACGCAGTAGCCGCGCATCCAGATCTCGCCGCGGGTGTCGGGCTCTTCGATCGGGGAGCCGGTTTCGGGGTCGCGGATCTGGAGCTCGATGCCGGGGAGGGGGCGGCCGGAGGTGACGGGGCGCTTCTCAGGGGGGTCGTCGGGGTGGCTGAAAGCGGCGACGCCGCCGCACTCGGTGAGGCCGTAGGCGTTGGTGTGCTGGGCGGTTGGGAGGGCGGCGTGGATGCGGCGGAGGGCGTCCGGGGGCGCGACGTTGTTCATGAGGCGTATGCGGGAGAACTCGGCGGCGTCCCACTCGGGGTGGTTGAGGAGGGCGGTGGTGATCGGCGGGAATGTGGAGAAGCAGACCGTCGCGCGTTCGTCGCGGAGCTGCGAGATGCCGAGGCTGGCATTGAAGTGGGTGAGCGTGATGTAGGCGGCGCCGGAGTCAAGGCAGCCGATGAGAGGGAGGATGGCGCTCATGTGGAAGAGGGGCAGGGGATCCCAGAAACGGTCCTCGGCGGTGAGACGGAAGCGGTCGGCACAGGCGTTGACCGACGTTCGCACGAGGGCCTCGTGGGTGAGGGGACAGCCCTTGGGGTCGGCGGTGGTGCCGGAGGTGTACATCATCATGGCGACGTCGCGGAGGCGGACGCGGGAGCGGAGGAGGTGGACCTCGGCATCGGTCACGCCTTCGGCGGCGGCCTCGAAGACGGCGCGGTCGAGCATTCCCGCGGGAGACGATTCGCCGAGTAGCACGACGCTCTGCAGCCTCGGAGCGCCGGCGAGAGCGAGGGCGGCGGGGTCAGGGGCCTCAGCGAGGCCGGGGAGGCAGCGGTGCAGCAGCTCAACGAAGTCGACGTGCTCGTCGATGAGGTCGCTGGTGATGAGGAGCTTGAGGTCGGCGTTCTCGATGACGTAGGCGAGCTCGTGCTCCTTGTAGCGGGCGTTGATGGGGACGACCCAGGCGCCGAGCATGGCGGCGCCGAAGATGACCTCGACGTAGTCCATGCAGTTGGGCATGAGGATGCCGACGTGGTCGCCGGGGCCGAGGCCGAGCCCCGCGAGGGAGCGCGCGGCGCGGACGGCGGCCTCGTTGAGGCTGGCGTAGGTGTGGCGGCGGTCGGGGAAGATGACGGCGTCGGCATCGGGGTAGCGGGCGGCGGCGCGGACGGGGAGGTCGCCAAAGGGGACGACCTCGGTCCACTCGGTCGCGGAAGCGGCTTCACTCACGTCGGGCTCCTGGGGGCTCAGCGCTTGTCGAATTCGAGATGGAGCTCGTAGAGGCCGAGCATGATGCCGGGCTGGTGGGTGAAATCGTTCTTGCCCGGCGCGAAGCGGATGTTGTCGAGCCGCTCGATGAGCACCTCGGTGGCGATGTTCTGCTCGAGGCGGGAGATGCCCTGCCCGGGGCAGTTACGCGGCCCCATGGAGAAGGTCAGGTGGCGGCCGGGGTTCTTGCGGTCGAGGCGCAGCTCGCTGGGGGCGGGGCAGAGGTCGGCGTCGCGGTTGCCGGCGCCGAAGCGGAGGTGGAGGAGGGAGCCCCTGGGGATGTGGACGCCGCGGATCTCCATGTCCTCGGGGACGAAGCGGCCGCCGGCGCCGCCCTGGGTGGGGGCGTAGAGGCGGAGGGCTTCCTCGACGAAGAAGCGAATCTTGCCGGGGTCGTCGCGCATCTCCTCGACGACCTCGGGGTGCTGGGCGAGCAGCAGGGCCTCGGAGGTGAGGGCGTACTGGGTGGTCTCGTTGCCGCCGATGTGCATGAGGACGGCGATGCTGATGATCTCGCCGTCGCTGAGCTTGCGGCCTTCGTACTCGACCTGCGAGAGGAAGGAGATCATGTCCTCCTTCGGGTTCGCGCGCTTCTCGTCGATCTGGGACTGGATGTAGCGGTGGAAGTCGACGAGGACGGCGGCGTTCTCGCGCTCGATGTCATCGGGAAGCTCGTTGCGGGGGCCGTCGCCGTAGACGAAGCGGCGGACCTGGGCCTCCTCCATCTTCTTGAGCATGGGCATGTCCTCGAGGGGGAAGCCGAGGATGGTGGTGATGACGGTCTGGGGGAGGGGAGCGGCGAACTGCGTGACGAACTCGACCTCGCCGTCGTCGATCCAGCGGTCGATCAGGCCGTTGACGGCGGCGGTGACCATCTCGCGGTGGCGCTCGGCGCCCTCGGGGCCGACCCACGGATCCCAGAGCTGCATGCGGTAGCGCTTGTGCTGCTCGACGGTGGGGCGGAGGGTCTGGGCGGCGTCGACGGTGTCACCGAAGCCTTCCTCGCGGAAGATCTCCGACTCGACCTTGCTGGAGCCGGCGGCAGCGGCGGCGGAGATGTCCTCGGGGATGAGATCGAAGAAGCGGGGATCGCGGGTGATGGAGGCGATGTCCTCGAACTTCGAGACGATGAAGGCGTCGGTTCCGGGGAACCAGCCCTTGCCCGGGATGCGGGCGATAGGCGCTTCGCCGTGGAGCACCTTGTAGGACTCGAACCAGTCCTCCTGCGATCCAGGCGCGAAGAGCTCGGCGCCGATATCGGCGGCGACGGGGCAGGCGGAGGCGGGGGACTCCGTGCTCTGGGGGTTGGCGGTTTCGGTCATGGGTGCTCTCCTTCGAGAATTAGACGTAGCCGAGCTCGCGCTCCATGGCGTCGATGGCGTCCTCGGCGATGTCGTAGGCCTTCATGGCGGTTTCTTCCGAACAGACGATGGGCGGGCAGACGCGGGTGTTGTTGCCGCCGCCGGAGACGACGAGCCCACGTTCGAGGCAGTTCTTGTAGAAGAGGCGGCCCGCTTCGTGGTTGGGCTCGCGGCTCTCCTTGTCGGTGACGAAGTCGAGGGCGAGGAGGAGGCCCTTGCCGCGCGCGTCGCCGACGGAGGGGTGGGCGTCGCGGATGCGCTGGAGGCGGTCGAGGCAGACCTCGCCGAGGGCGGTTGTGTGCTCAAGCAGGTTCTCTTCCTCGATCGTGTCGAGGACGGCGAGGGCGGCGGCGCAGGCGGCGGGCTGGCCGCCGTTGGTGGTGGAGGGCTGGGTCTGCTGGAGCGCGTCCTTGAGGCCCTCGCGCACGCAAAGGACGGAGATGGGGACGCCGTTGCCGAGCATCTTGCCGATGATGACGGCGTCGGGGACGACGCCGTAGTGCTCGGAGGCGAACCACGTGCCGGTGCGCCCGAAGCTGGCGAACTCGTCGAAGATGAGCAGCATGTCGTGGCGGTCGGCGATCTCGCGCAGGCGGGGGAGGAACTCGTCGGGGTAGGTGCGGGCGCCGCTGCCGTTGGTGACGGGCTCGACGATGATGCCGGCGAGCTTACCGTGGCTGTTCGTGAGCATGAGGCGCTCGGCGAAGTCGGTGCAGTGCATTCCGCAGTCGGGGTACGTCATCTTGTACTCGCAGCGGTAGCAGAAGGCGGCGGGGACGGTGAGGAAGCCGGAGGGGCGGGGGCCGGTGGCGGAGTTGCCCATGGAGGTGGCGATCGCGCTGGTGGTGCGCCCGTGGTAGTCGCCGGTGAAGGCGAGGAACTCGTGGTTGCCGGTGGCGGCGCGGGCGACTCGCAAGGCGGCCTCGGTGGCCTCGGTGCCGGTGTTGAAGAACTGGAAAACGTTGAGGTCGCCGGGCGTGATGGCGGCGAGGCGCTCCATGAGTTGGACGCGCACGTCGGTGGGGAAGTCGCGCACGTTGAGGAGGCGTCCGGCCTGGTTGGAGACGGCCTCGGTGATGCGGGGGTGGGCGTGGCCGAGGGCGGCCACCATGTGGCCCTGGGTGAAGTCGATGTAGCGGTTGCCGTCGGCGTCGGTGAGGGTGACGCCTTCGCCGTGGGTGAAGGCGACGGGGAGGGCGTTCACCATCTGGAAGTAGCTGCCGTACTGGTACCGCTGCGTCTTCTCAAAAAGCTCGGCGGAACGGGGGCCGGGGAGGTCGCCGTCGATCAGGGGGGCATCCTGGGCGGGCGCATTCGCCCACTCGATGCTGTTGGCGAAGGTGGCGCCGGACCGCTGCTGCGTGACCATGTCACATTCCTCCCCTGGGGGCGGGGCGGATTGTACGCGTCGACGGTGAGCGGCGGGGCTGGAGCCTCAACGAGCCTATGCGTCGAGTGCGCCGATTCGGGCGGCCTCGGTCTCGCGCAGATGATGGGCCTCATCCGGGGTGAACGAGGAGCCGCAGGTGCCGCAGTCAAAGCGGGAAGCCTTGTCCTCGTGCCCGATGTCATCGGCGTTGGCCCACATGGGGACAAGAGCAACGTGGGGGCACTCCCCCTGCTCCACTGGATCATCGTGGATGCCTTCGGCCTCTCCCCCCGGACCACGCCGGAAGAGCTTGTCCAGGAATCCCATGACGGCCTCCTTGTGGCGCCTATGCCACTCCGCAATCCTATAGGGGTCGTCAAGGCGATACCTGACTGCCAAGGGCAACGCAGGAGACGCAGCCTGGAGCCGGGTCGGGTAGCCTTCCGATCGCCATGCCGGGAGCGCTCGCGCCGTATCGCATCATCGACCTGACCCGAGAGATGGGGGCGGTCTGCACGCGAATGCTGGCGGGGCTGGGGGCGGACGTGGTGAGGGTGGAGCCGCCGGGCGGGGATCCAACCCGGCAGCGTGGTCCCCTCATCGAGGGCGAGGGGGAGCGCCTGAGCGCCTGGTGGGCGCAGATGCACGCGGGCAAGCGCAGCATCACGCTCGAAGAGGGGTCGGCGGAGGACCGCGCGTTCCTGCTCGACCTGTGCGCGAGCGCGGACGCGGTCGTGCTCTCGCCCGACGACCGGGGCGAGTCGTGGCCGCTCGACCTCGACGAGGTCGCGCAGCGAGCGCCGCACCTGGTGCGCACGGCGCTCACGCCGTTCGGGCTGGCGGGGCCGAAGGCGGGGTGGGCCGGGAGCGACCTCGTCGGGCTGGCCTCGGGGGGGTTGCTGTCACTCTGCGGCGATCCAGACCGGGCACCGCTGCGGGTATCGGTGGAGCAGGCGTACGCGCTGACGGGGGCGCAGGCCTGCGTGGGGACGCTGCTGGCGCTTCGGGCACGGAACCTGAGCGGTCGAGGGCAGCTCGTGGATGTGTCGGTGCAGGCGGGCGTCGCGAACGCGCTGGGGAATGCGCGCTTGTACTACGTGATGGACGGGCTGGTGACGAGGCGGGCGGGGGGCGGTCGCGCCTTCGGGACGCAGGGCACGCGCCTCATCTACGCGTCGGCGGACGGGTACGTGGCCTACTGGCGTCAGCCGGACAGCATCCGGGCGCTGGCCCGCTGGTTCGACGAAGAAGGGGAGCCGCGCACGTTTGATCCAGAGGAGTGGGCTGGTCGGGCGCTGGTGGGCGGCGCAATGCCGGACCCCGAGGAAGTGGAGCTGCTGGAACGCGAGATACGCGCCTTCTTCGCGCACCGGAGCACGCACGAGCTCTCGGAGGAGGGACAGCCGCGGGGGTTGATGATCTACCCGGTCAACACGATGGCGGACCTCGTGGAGAGCGAGCACCTAGCGGCGCGCGGGTTCTTCGAGGAGGCGCGCTCGCCGGTTGGGCCGTTGCGGATGACGGGGGCGCCGATGAAGCTCTCGGCAACGCCCTGGCGGACGGGGGAGGTGGCGGCGGCAGGGGCGCACGGGGAGGCGGTGCGGACGGAGGTGGCGGGGGGCGCGCGGGTGGCCGGCGGGGCGCAGGAGGGGCGCAGGGTGGGGGCGCGCGACCTGTTCCGGGGCATCCGGGTGGCGGATTTCTCGTGGGTGGGGGTGGGGCCGAACTCGACGCAGATGCTGGCCTGGCACGGGGCGGAGGTGGTCCGGGTGGAGTCGACCCTCAAGCTGGACACGTTCCGTTCGGGGGGGCCGCGGCCCGAGGGGGACGCGAGCCCCGACGGGAGCGCGTACTGGGCCAATCACAACCGCGACAAGCTGGGTGTACAGATCAACCTGCGCACACCCGAGGGGGTGGAGGCGGCGAAGCGGCTGATCGCCGCCAGTGACGTGGTGACGGAATCGTTCACGCCCGGATTCATGGAGCGGGTGGGGCTCGACTACGAGGCCGTCAGGGCGATCAAGCCGAACATCGTCATGATGTCGATGTCGATGGAGGGGCAGTACGGGCCTCACGCGCAGTTCCGGGGGTTCGGGCTGATCCTGCAGGCGGCGGCGGGCATCACCGGGCTCACGAGCTGGCCCGACCGTCCGCCGACGGGCACGGGAGTCGCGTACACGGACTGGGTGGCGATGCACTTCGCGGCCTCCTCGTTGCTGGCGGCGCTGGACCACCGGGAGCGGACGGGCGAGGGGCAGTACATCGACCTCTCTCAGCTCGAGGCGATGACGTACGCGCTCGACGGGGCGCTGGTGGCGGCGCTCAACGGCGCGCCGGACACGGTCGCGAACGGCAACCGCCATCCAGAGGCGGCCCCGCACGGGGTGTTCGCCTGCGAGGGGGAGGATCGCTGGTGCGCCATCTCGGTGATGAGCGACGCGCAGTGGTTGGCGCTCTGCCAGGCCATCGGTCGGGGGGACTGGGCGGCGGACGCGGGGCTGCGGGAGGCGGTGGGGCGGAAGGCCCGGGAGGACGAGGTCGAGGCGGGGCTGGCGGCATGGTGCGGGGAGCGGACTGCGGAGGAGGCGCAGGAGCGGCTGCAGGCAGCGGGCGTCCCGGCGCACCTCGTGGCGACGATGGCGGATGTGCAGCAGGACTCGCAGCTTCGGGCGCGGGGGCAGTTCTGGGAGACGGACCACCCGGTTATCGGGCCGCTGCCGTACGACGGTCCGGCGTACCTGCTCAGCGAGACGCGGGCGGGGCCACGGAACCCCGCGCCGCTGCTGGGTCAGCACACGGAGCAGGTGTTCCGGGAGGTGCTGGGCTACAGCGAGGACGAGCTGGCGGAGCTGGTCGTGAGCGGCGCGCTCCAGTAGCGAGGCACGAAAAAGCCGCGGCGCCTGAGCACCGCGGCTTCCTGGTACCCGTGCGGGCCGCGATCTAGCGATCGGGGCCTTCGAGGTAGTTGTCGAGCACCTTGTGCATGTGGCGGATGCGGCGCTCGCGGTAGTTGATGAGGAGCCCCTTGTAGGCGCGCGAGTTCATGCCCTTCTGCACGCGCGGCAGGTTGTAGGAGTCCTGGTCCATGACGAGGCCGATGGAGATCTCGCCATGCTTGTGCTGCGTGTGGATCGGCCGCGGAGGATGGTCGACACCCGGCGGGATACGCACGTAGGTCTGCATGTCGAAGAACATCTTGTTCGGATCCGACGGATGCGGGCGCTGCCGGAAGAACAGGAAGTTGAGGGCGTTCGTGTTGAAGGTGAGGCTGGGGAAGATGTAGTAGTGGTAGTCGTCGGAGAGCTGATCGTCGTTCAGCTCGGAGACATCAAGTCCCTGGGCAGCAGCGGACTTCTTGGTGGCCGCCTGCATGGCGGGACGGACATCGCCCATGCCGCCCTCAAACGTATCGGGATTGATGCCGGCGGCGACCATGAACTCCCGCAGCGGCTGCGTGATCTCCTTCTGGTTCGGGTAGCGCGGACTGACCAGCCCGAAGGGGACGAGGTAGCGGTTGTGCCGCTCGTACAGGTCGATCTGCACGTGGATGTCGTCAAGCGACTCCAGCAACTGCGGATGGATGCCCTGCACGTGGTAGACCTCGTTGAAGGCGTCGACGGAGGCCTTCCAGTTGGTGTCCCACTCGACGGTCAGGTCCTGGACGATGGCGTAGTCCTCGAAGTGATACGGATCAAGGTGCTGGTTGACCGGGTCGAGGAACTCAAGCAGGGGCTCGGCGTCGGGGTTCATGTTGAACCAGACGAAGCCGCCCCAGGTATCGCAGGGCACTTCGGTCAGTGCCGTCTCCTGGGGGACGCCCTGGGTGAAGGTGTCCTCGTCGGGCACGAATTTCTTCGAGCCATCGAGGTTGAACTCGAAGAAGTGGTAGGCGCACTGGAACGACTCGGCGTGGCCCATGCCCGGGTTGCGGATCTGGTTCCCGCGGTGGGGGCAGACGTTGTAGAAGGCGCGGACCTTGTCCTCCGCCTCGCGCACGATGAGCAGGGACTCGGGGCCAAGCTCCGTGGTGAAGTAGTCACCGATATTGGGGATGTCGGACTCGCGGCCGGCCATGTTCCAGACCTTGGTCCACATGCGCTCCCACTCGAGCTCCATGTATTCCTTCGAGGTGTAGCGCTCCTTGGGGATGAGCTCGGTGCCGAGGACAGGCTCGGACGCCTTCTCGGTGGGGGTTCCCTGGCGGACGGACGTGGTCATGGGACAGCTCCGGTTTCGGGATTGGCGCGTATTTCGCGCAGACATAGGAAAGGTACCCGGAATCGGGCTGCGGGGGAACCCCGAAGGGCCTTTTCGCAGGCATGAACGGGGCGCACAGGCGCGGCTACGCTAGAATCGCTGGCCGTGGACCTGCGCAGAAGCATCCGTGACGTGCCCGACTTCCCCCAGGAGGGCGTGCTGTTTCGCGACATCACGCCGCTGCTGGGGGACCCGCTGGCGTTCCGCTTCAGCATCGACGAACTGTGCGTACACGCGGCGCGGCGGGACGCCTCCGCGATCGTGGGCATCGAGTCGCGTGGGTTCCTGTTCGGGGCGGCGATGGCGGATCGCATGCGGTTGCCGTTCGTTCCGCTGCGGAAGCCGGGGAAGCTGCCGGCGGCGCACATGTCGATCGAGTATTCGCTGGAGTACGGCGACAGCCAGCTCGACATCCACCAGGACGCGCTTTCGATCGGGAAGCGGGCGTACATCGTCGACGACCTGCTGGCGACGGGGGGCACGGCGGCGGCGGCGACGAAGCTGGTGGAGCTGGCGGGGGGCGAGGTCGTGGGGCTGGGATTCGTGATCGAGCTGGAGGCACTGGGCGGGCGGGCCAAGATCGACGGCTACGACGCCATGAGCCTCGTCCGCTACTAGGAGCGAGCGCGTGAGCGGTTTCACGCCCATCCGAGTCCTGCCCGGCGAGGGCATCGAGGTCCTGGACCAGACGCTGCTACCGAGGGAGGAACGCTACCTGCGGCTAACGACCGTGGCAGAGGTGGCGGAGGCGATCCGCGCGCTGCGGGTGCGGGGAGCGCCCCTGCTGGGCGTGACTGGGGCCTGCGGGATGGCAATCGCGGGGGAGGAGCGCGGGGCGGGGCCGGAAGCGCTGGCGCAATCCGCAGCGGAGCTGAAGACGACTCGCCCAACGGCAGTGGACCTGGGCGCGATGATCGACGAGGCGCTGGCCGCGGTCGTGGCGGCGAGCGGGGGGGAGGAGGGGCGGCGGGCGGCCCTGTGGGGATTCGCGGAGCGGGCGCTGGCGCGCCAGTGCGAGCGGGACGCGGCCCTGGCTCGGCACGGGCGCGACCTGCCGGGTCTGGAGGGGGCTGTGCTGACGCACTGCAACACGGGTGGGCTGGCGACGGGTGGGGAGGGAACGGCGCTGGCGGTGATCGCGGAGGCCTGGCGGGCGGGTCGGATCGAACGCTGCTACGCAACGGAGACGCGTCCCCTGCTGCAGGGCGCACGCCTGACGATGTGGGAGCTGGGGGCGCTGGGCATCCCGGGGACGCTGTTGCCGGATACGGCGGCGGCCTCGCTGATTGCATCGGGTCGGGTGGGGGCGGTGGTCACGGGGGCAGACCGCATCGTGGCGAACGGGGACGGGGCGAACAAGGTGGGGACGTACGGACTGGCGGCGGTGGCGGCCCGGCACGGAGTGCCCTTCTACCTGGCGGCCCCCGCGAGCACCTTCGATACAGCGACACCATCGGGGGAGGCGATCCCGATCGAGTTCCGGGGGGACGACGAGGTGGGGGGCTTTGGCGGGGAGCGCTGGAGCCCGGACGGGGGCGGCGCCTACAACCCCGCGTTCGACGTGACGCCGGCGGAGCTGATCGCGGGAATCGTCACCGAGTCGGGGGTGCTGCGTCCCCCGTACGGCCCCGCGATCGCCGCGCTGACCGGGTAGGCCTGGGCGCGACTCGTCGGGTTCAGTTCACAGCCCCCCCAGCCGCTCCTACTCCATCACCTCGGCGAGGAGAGGCGGGCGCTCGCCGTCTTGCTCGCCGTCGTGGCCGGCCGGGGATGGCGGCGCCGAAGGCAAGCCAACCCGCTCGATGTTCGCGTCGCTGGGTATCCGTGCCAGCAGGCTCTCAAGGCCATCGCTTGCCGCGACTTCGAGCCTCCTGGTGCGGGCGAGAATGTGCCTCTTCTCGCTGAGGGAGACACTCGGGTCGGCGACCTCAGTGAGGTTCTTTGCGACTGCGCTGTAGGTGCCGGCCAGGGAAGCGCTCAATGCGCGCGATTCCGGGAACCACTCCGCGACTTCGCGCAGGTATGCGGCGGCGTGCTGGCGGCACTCAGCGAACACCCTGGCGTTCCATTCGTTGCCAAAGCTCGTTCCATGGCCATCGAGCGCCTCGATCCATTGGTCGTAGGCATCCGGTCCAACGGCGTAGCTGTCCAGGGAGTAACGGGCGGGTGAGCGGAACATCTCGATAGCGAACGAGAGGCTCTCGCGCACCAGGTCGGCGCGGCTCGCGGGCTCGCCTTTGTGGTGGATGTAGAAGTAGGCGTAGACGTCGTCCCACTCTTGCCAGGTGCCGAAGCTCAAGCGACGGGGCAAGTGATCGGAGAACGGGCCAATGGTGAAGAAGCCGGTGTCGTCGTAGCCGGTGATGAGCTGGAACTCGTCGTTGCAGAGCGAGCAGGGAATGCCCGCGTCGATCGCCTCACGTAGCTCGGCCTCTACCTGCCGGCGTTCGGTCGGCGACGCCGCGCTCGTATAGAAGCCGAGATCGCGCGTGCGAATACCGATGTTGGTCACCAGGCGGTTGAACCGCTCCCTGCGCCAGAGGAAGGGACCGCTGGGGCAGATTTCCTCGTTGATATTGATGAGGAAGGCATAGCCCGTCGCGCCAAACACCGTCGCCGGGGTTGCGTCGAGACCCCAGTACTGGGCGACGCCGTGCAGCACTCCCATGTTGGTCGAGTCGAGGGGGAGCTGGCGCAGATTTTCGAGCATCAGGGCGGGGCTTGCGGACACGGTACGCACCACCTTCTTCGCGTTCAGGACAGAGACGACCCTTTCTTCTTGCGCGAGACGGCTCTGACGCATCGGCGTTCGGGGCTCGCTCAGAGCCTCGCCGAGTGCGTACGCCCCTCAAGGATCGAAGTCAAGCGACGGAGTGGGGTCGCCGCTTCTGGCGGGCGGGGGACGCGGTGCAGGGGGAGCGGCGGTAGACTTCGAGGCAGTGCCTGAAACGATCGAGCTGGCAGTCCTCGGCGGGAGCGGCTTTTACGAGATGCCGGGGCTGCGCGGGGTGGAGGAACTGGCGATCAAGACGCCGTTCGGCGAGCCGAGCGACGCAATCCGGATGGGGGAGCTGGAGGGGAGGCGCGTCGCCTTCCTGGCGCGACACGGGCGGGGCCACCGGCTGCTGCCCTCGGAGTTGCCGCAGCGCGCGAACTTCTGGGCGCTGAAGTCGCTGGGCGTGAGGCGCGTGCTGGCGGTGTCCGCGGTGGGGTCGCTGCGCGAGGACTACGCGCCGGGGCACCTGGTGGCGCCGGACCAGCTCATCGACCGGACGCGCGGAGACCGACCGAGCACGTTCTTCGGGGACGGCGTGGTGGCGCATGTGTCGTTCGCCGAGCCGTTCTGCGGGAGCCTGCGGATGCGGGCGTTGGCGGCGGCGGGGGAGGCGGGGGCGACGGCGCACGACGGGGGCGCCTACGTCACCATCGAGGGGCCGGCGTTCGGGACGAAGGCGGAGAGCGAGCTGTACCGCTCGTGGGGGGCGAGCCTGGTGGGGATGACGGCGCTGCCGGAAGCAAAGCTGGCCCGCGAGGCGGAGCTCTGCTACGCGATGCTGGCCGCGGTGACCGACTACGACGCCTGGCACGAAGCGGAGGAGGCGGTCGACGCCACGATCGTGATGACCCGGCTGGCGGAGAACGTCGAGGTGAGCCGGCGGGCAGTGGGGAGGCTGGCGGCGGCGCTGACGGATGACGGCTGCGATTGCGGTCGCACGCTCGACGCGGCCCTGGTGACGCCGCCGAAGTCCATCCCGGCGGAGGCGCGGAAGCGGCTGGCTCCCATCCTCGGGCGGCGGCTGGGGGCGGAGCCGGCATGACGCTGCTGGTGTCGGGCTGGGTGGCGCTGGACGCGATCGAGACGCCTTTCGCGAAGGTGGAGCAGTCGCTGGGAGGGTCGGCGACGTGCGCAGCGCTGGCGGCGGCGCAGTTCACCGACGTGCGCCTGCTGGCGGCGATCGGCGAGGACTTCCCGGCGAGCGAGCGGGCGAAGCTGGAAGGGCGAGGCATCGACCTTGCAGGGCTGACGACGATCGCGGGCGGGACGACGAGCCGCTGGGGCGCGCGCTACCACTTCGACATGAACACCCGGGACACGCTCTACACCCACCTCGGCGTGAACGAGGGCTGGAGGGCGGTCTTGCCGGCTGGCTGGGAGGACTCGAGCACGGCCTTCATGGCGGCGGACGACCCGGAGGCGCAGCTCGGCTTGCTGGGGGCGCTGACGGCGGCGCGGGCGACGATGGTCGACACGATCCAGATCTACATCGACACCGCGCGGGAGGGGGTAGGGGCGGCGATGCGCGCAGCCGACTTCGCCTCCGTGAACGAGACGGAGGCGCGGCAGCTGACCGGCCAGGCAAGCATCGCGAAGGCGGGGCGGGCGCTGGTGGAGGCGGGGGCGCAGGCGGCACTGATCAAGCTGGGCGAGTACGGGGCGGTCTACGCGAGCCCGGACGACTACTTCGTCGCGCCGGGTTACCCGCTGGAGGACGTGGTGGACCCGACGGGGGCGGGGGACACGTTCGCGGGGGCGTTCATGGGCTACCTCGATACCGCCGAGGTCACGCCGGGGGAGGTGCGGCGGGCGATCATCTACGGGTCGGCGGTGGCGTCGTTCGCGGTGGAGGGGTTCGGGCCGAGCCGCCTGCTGGAGCTAACCCGCGACGAGGTCGAGGAGCGGTATCGTGAGTTCCGGGCATTCACGCACTTCGAGGAGGCGGGCTAGTGGCGGAACGGGGGCTTCCCTGGGCGGCGGGACAGGAGCGGCGGGAGTACCTGGTGCGGACGCTCAGGAGTCGCGACGCAATCCGGGAGCGGTTGCGCCCGCGGCGGGAGCACTCCGCCTACGCGCTGGCGCAGCTTGAGCCGGGGCTGTTCGAGCGGACGCGCTGGTTCGAGGCGGAGGGGCCGGGCGGGCGGGGACTGGTGACGCACAGCCGGGGCGGGCTGGGGGAGGCCACCTTCGTGACGGGCGACCCCGAGGCGGCAGCGGCCATCCTCTCGATCGAGCCGGGACCGGCCCGCAGCTACCTCACGTGCCGGCCGGAACACCTGGAAGCGGTACGGAACGTGTACCAGCTTTCGAACAGCCAACCCATGTTGCGCATGGCCGTGACCGCCGCCACCTTCCGGCCGCATGAGGTGGTGCCGGCGGTGCGCCTGCTGGGCATCGACATCCGGCGCATCAACCAGCTGTACGGGTCGGACGGGAACCCGACGTACTACGAGGGCGGACACATCGACGGGGGGGTGTACCGGGGGGTGGTGGTCAGCGGGCGGCTGGTGGCGATCGCGGGCACGCACGCGGTCTCGCCGCAGGAGCGGATCGCGGTCGTGGGCAACGTCTTCACGCACCCGCGGCAGCGCGGGCAGGGCTACGCGACCGCGGCGACAAGCGCGGCCACAGAGTCGCTGCTGGAGACGTGCGAGACGGTGGTGCTGACGGTGGACCCGAACAACGGGCCGGCAGTCACGGCCTACCGGCGGCTCGGATATCGCGACTCGGGGGAGATGGTGGAGGCGACGGCGATGCGGCGCGATTCGGCGGCGCTGCTGGCGTTGCCGCGGCGGCTGCTGGCGCGGATGCGGGGTCGGGAGCGCGGCGGAGCGATTGTTTCGGTACGCTTGTGAGGCCTTACACAAACAAGCGCGAAAGCGAACGGTACGACGAATGAGCGTTCCTTCCGACATCAGTGACCCGGCGCGCGTGCGCGAGGGGGTCGACCGCATCGAGTGGGCGGCGCGGGAGATGCCCGTGCTGGCGCTCATCCGCGAGCGCTTCGCCAGGGAGCAGCCGCTGAAGGGCGTGCGCATGGCGGGCTGCCTGCACGTGACGACGGAGACGGCCAACCTGGCCCTTGCCTTGCACGACGGCGGGGCCGAGCTGCGGCTCTGCGCGAGCAACCCGCTTTCGACGCAGGACGACGTGGCGGCGGCGCTCGTGGAGGAGTACGGCATCTCCGTGTTCGCGCGGCGGGGCGAGGACAACGACACCTACTACCGCCACATCCACCAGGCGCTGGACCACAGCCCACAGGTGACGATGGACGACGGCGCGGACCTCGTGGTGACGATCCACCAGGATCGTCGGGAGCTGCTGCCGGGCGTGGTCGGAGGCCTGGAAGAGACGACCACGGGAGTCATCCGGCTGAAGGCGATGGCCGCGGACGGGGCGCTCGGCTATCCGATCGCGGCGGTGAACGAGTCGGACACGAAGCACCTGTTCGACAACCGCTTCGGGACGGGCCAGTCGACCGTGGACGGGATCATCCGGGCGACGAACGTGCTGCTCGCGGGCAAGACGTTCGTGGTGGCGGGGTACGGCTGGTGCGGCCGCGGGCTGGCGAGCCGGGCTCGCGGGCTGGGGGCGCACGTGGTGGTGACGGAGGTCGATCCGGTGCGGGCGCTGGAGGCGGTGATGGAGGGGTTCGGCGTGATGCCCATGGCGGAGGCCGCGAAGATCGGCGATTTCTTCGTGACGGTCACGGGCGACTGCCATGTGATCGATGGAGCGGCGCTTGAAACAATGCAAGACGGCGCGATCATGGCGAACAGCGGCCACTTCGATAACGAGATCGACCTGGACGCACTGGAGGGCATGAGCGAAGGCAAGAGGCGCGTGCGCGAACACGTCGAGGAGTACCGCATGGGGGACGGGCGCAAGCTCTTCCTGCTGGGCGAGGGGCGGCTGGTCAACCTCTCCGCGGCGGAGGGACATCCCGCTTCCGTGATGGATATGTCGTTCGCAAACCAGGCCCTCGGATCGGAGTGGCTCGTGGCCAACGAAGCGACCCTGGAGAACCAGGTGTACGAGCTGCCGGATTCGATCGACAAGGAGATCGCACGGTTGAAGCTGCAGGCGATGGGCATCGGCATCGACACGCTCACCGAGGAGCAGCGGCGCTACCTCTCCAGCTGGCAGGCAGGCACATGAGCGGCGGCCGGTTGGTGACCTCCGAGTCGGTGACGGAGGGGCACCCGGACAAGGTCTGCGACCAGATATCGGACGCGATCCTCGACGAGATTCTCGCGCGCGACCCGATGGCGCGGGTGGCCTGCGAGACATCAATCACGACGGGGCTCGTACTCGTAATGGGCGAGATTACGACCGACGCCTATGTCGACATCCCGCGCATCGTGCGGGAAACGATCCGGGACATCGGCTACAACTCCTCGGACATCGGGTTCGACTGGGAGACCTGCGGGGTGCTGACCGCGATCGACGAGCAGTCGCAGGACATCGCGGCGGGGGTGAACCGCTCGTGGGAGGCGCGCCACGGGGCGCGCGAGAGCGAGGAGCTGGAAACGGGCGCGGGCGACCAGGGAATGATGATCGGGTTCGCGTGCGACGAGACGCCCGAGCTGATGCCGCTCAGCATCTCGTTGGCGCACCGGCTGGCGCGGCGGCTGGCGGAAGCGCGCAAGAGCGGCGAGTTGCCCTGGCTGCGCCCGGACGGCAAGTCGCAGGTCACCATCGAGTACGGGGATGGCTGGCAGCCGCGGCGAGCGGAATCGATCGTGGTCTCGACGCAGCACGCACCGGACGTTGACCGCGAGGTGATCGAGACGGAGGTGCGGCGGCACATCATCGACATGATCGTCGACGGGGCGCTGGTGGACGGGGACACGAAGGTCTACGTGAACCCGTCGGGGCGCTTCGTGGTGGGGGGTCCGAAGGGCGACGCGGGGCTGACCGGCCGCAAGATCATCGTCGATACCTACGGGGGTGTGGCGCGGCACGGGGGCGGGGCGT
The DNA here is from genome assembly GCA_965214395.1 of Tepidiformaceae bacterium. Lineage (GTDB taxonomy): Bacteria > Chloroflexota > Dehalococcoidia > Tepidiformales > Tepidiformaceae > UBA2991. The sequence continues at coordinate 902,679 of OZ243954.1, read as the reverse complement.
TCAGCGGCAAGGATCCGACGAAGGTGGACCGCTCAGCCGCCTACGCAGCGCGCTGGGTAGCGAAAACGATCGTGGCGGCGGAGCTGGCGCGCCGCTGCGAGGTAACGCTCTCCTATGCGATCGGGGTGGCGCAGCCGACCTCGATCAACGTGGACACGTTCGGCACGGGCACGGTTCCCGATGAGGCGATCCTGGCGGCGGTGCGCAAGCACTTCGACCTGCGCCCGGGAGCGATCATCCGCGACCTCGACCTGCGCCGCCCGCTCTTCAGGGCGACGGCGGCCTACGGCCACTTCGGGCGGACCGGTCTGGATGTGCCCTGGGAGGACACGGGGCGGGCGGCGGACGTTGCAGCAACGGCGCGGCGCGGGGGGTAACGTTCGGCGAGCATGGACGCGATCATCCTCGTCGGGGGGCAGGGCTCGCGGCTTCGGCCGCTGACCCTGACGCGCCACAAGAGCCTCATCCCGGTCGCGAACCGGCCCGCGCTCGACCACCTGCTCGACTGGCTCGGCCGGTTCGGCATCGAACGGGCGGTGCTGGCGATGGGACAGCGCCAGGACGACCTCGTGGAGGCCTACCCCGAGGGGGACCGGGGAGGGCTCACGATTGCGCACGTGGTGGAGCGCGAGCGGCTGGAGTCGGGTGGCGCCATCCGGAACGCGGTGCGGGCGGCGGAGGTGGAGGGGCGCTTCCTGGTGCTGAACGGGGACGTGTACGTCGACTTCGACCTGGGGGCGGCGCTGGGGGCGCACGATCAGACAGAGGCGCGGCTGACGCTGGCCCTGTGCCGGGTCGCAGAGCCTTCGGCGTTCGGGGTGGCAGTGGTCGACGGGGACTCGCGCATCACCGGGTTCGTCGAGAAGCCGCCACCGGGGACGGCTCCGAGTGACCTCGTGAACGCGGGCGTCTGGGTGTTCGAGCCGGACCTGGTGGGGGAGATTCCGCCGGGGGCGGTACGGGTCGAGGAGACGCTGTTTCCGTCGCTGGTGGGGCGGGGCGAGAACGTGCTGGGCTACGGTTTCGAAGGGTTGTGGGCGGACCTGGGGACGCCCGCGCGCTACCTCGAACTCTCGCAGGCGCTGGCAAGACGGGAAGGGATGCCACTACTGGCGAGAACGGCCCACGTGGCGGATGAGGCGGGCAGCATCGAGGGGTCGGCGCTGGGGCACGGGAGCGTGGTGGCAGCGGGGGCATGGGTCACGGGGTCGGTGCTGTGGGAGGATGTGCGGGTGGAAGCAGGTGCGCGGGTGAGCGACTCGGTGCTGGCCGACGGCGTCACGATCGGGGCGAGGGCGGTGGTGCGCGGGGCAGTGCTGGGACGCGGGGCGAGCGTGGCGGCGGGCGCGAAGCTGCGGCCCGGCGAACTGGTCGAGCCGGGCGGCCGGCGGGGGTGAGGCGATGAGCGAGAACCCGGTGCGCTTCGGGACGGACGGCTGGCGCGCGATCATGGGGGAGGCGTTCACGTTCGAGAATGTGCGCGCCTGCTCGCAGGCGGTCGCCGAGCACTTCGCGGAGACCCGGGGACGGGGCGAGCCGCTGGTGGTGGGGTACGACACGCGCTTCCAGTCGGATGAATTCGCGCTGGCTGTGGCACGCGTGCTTGCGGGGAACGGCTTCCAGGTACAACTCGCAGACCGGCCCGCGCCCACGCCCGCGTTGAGCTACCGCATCATCGAGGAAGGGGCGGGGGGCGGCGTGATCGTGACGAGCAGCCACAACCCCTTCCGCTGGAACGGGATCAAGGTGAAGCCGCACTACGGCGGCAGCGCCAGCCCGGAAATCGTGGCCGACATCGAGCGGCGCGTGCCGGCCATCCTCGCGGACCCGGCGAGGCCGAAGCTGGCGCCGGCGGACTCGGACGCGATTGCGCGCTTCGACCCGATTCCCGGGTACCTGGCGGGGCTGGGGCGGCAGGTCGATCTCGACCGCATCCGGGGAGCGGGACTGCGCGTGGCGGTCGATCCGATGTACGGCGCGGGGGCGGGGCTCCTGCCGGAGCTGCTCGATGGCGGGAGCACGCAGGTCGAGGAGATTCACACCGAACGCAACCCGCTCTTCCCGGGGCTGCGGGCGCCCGAGCCCATCGCCTCGAACCTCGATGGGCTGCTCGCGCTGGTGGCGGGGGGCGGCTTCGACGCGGGCATCGCGAACGATGGCGACGCCGACCGGGTGGGGCTGGTGGACGGGTCGGGGGCGTACGTGGACCAGCTGCGGACGTTCGCGCTGCTGGTCGAGTACCTGCTGGGGGCGCGGGGTCTGCGGGGGGCGATCGTCAAGTCGGTGACGACGACGGCGATGGCGCGCCTCCTGGCCGAGCACCACGGGGCGGCCTGCATCGAGACGCCGGTGGGGTTCAAGCACATCGGGCCGGTGATGATGCGGGAGGACGCGCTCATCGGGGGGGAGGAGAGCGGGGGGTACGGGTTCCGCGGGCACCTGCCCGAGCGCGATGGCATCCTCTCGGCGCTCTACCTGCTGGACGCGATGGCGATCAGCGGCAAGGGTCCGGCCGAGCTGCTGGAGGACGTGTTCGCGATCACGGGGCCACACTTCTACGAGCGGGTGGACCTGGAGCTGGAGCCGGGCGCGAACGTAAGTGTGCGGGCGGCGCTGGACGCGGCCGCGCCGCGGGAGTTCGCGGGACTGCCAGTCGAGGGGGTGGACACGACGGACGGGTGGCGCTTCCTGCTTTCGGAGGGGTGGGTGCTGTTCCGGCTCTCGGGCACGGAGCCGCTGCTGCGCATCTACACGGAACTGCGGGACGAATCGAAGGTGGGGCCGGTAATCGAGGCGGGGCAGGCGCTGGTGGGGGATGCGTTCGCGGGCTGAGGGGACAGGCCGTCGCCGTGTGCACGGTTGGTGCTTCACGTAAGAGGGGATGGGGCCTACACTCGGATTGGCTCACTGGAGGGATAGCGGCTTACCGGCTGCACCTCCGCTCGCTGAACGCTCGGGGCGAGGCGCCACCGCCAGACTCCGAGCCGCCACGACCGCATGGCGTGGCAGGCACCGGTCAGCCCCCACCAGGGCACAGGCCGGCAATCAGAGCCGGTGGAAGGACTCAACCATGGTTCGGATGACGGGATCCCAGATCCTGCTGGAGTGTCTCCAGCGGGAGGGAGTATCGACCATATTCGGCTACCCCGGCGGGGTGGTGCTGCCGCTCTACGACACCTGGCCGCAGTTTCCCGCGATCCAGCACGTGCTGGTCCGGCACGAGCAGGGCGCGGCGCACATGGCCGACGGCTACGCGCGCGCCTCGGGCGAGGTAGGCGTCTGCCTGGCGACGAGCGGTCCCGGCGCGACCAACCTGGTCACGGGCATCGCGACCTCGTTCCTGGACTCGACGCCGATGGTGGCGATCACAGGGAACGTGGCGCGCACGCTTCTCGGCAAGGACGGCTTCCAGGAAGCCGACATCACGGGCATCACGCAGCCGATCACGAAGCACAACTACCTCGTGATGCGCGCCGAGAACATCGCCATGGCGGTGCGCGAGGCGTTCCACATCGCGAAGACGGGCCGTCCCGGCCCGGTTCACATCGACATTCCCAAGGACGTGTTCCAGGAGGAGGCGGAGTTCGAGTGGCCCGAGGAGATCAACCTGCGCGGCTACCGTCCGACGACGAAGGGGCACGCGGGCATGATCCGGCGGGCGGCGGAGGCGATTAACCGGGCGGAGCGCCCGATCATCATCTCCGGGCACGGCATCGTCTGGGGCGACGCCTCGAACGAGCTGGTGGAGCTGTCGGAGAAGGCGCAGATCCCGGTGATCACGACGTTCCTGGGGATCGGGGGCTTCCCCGAGACGCACGATCTGAGCTACGGCTTCCTGGGCATGCACGGCATGTACCACGCGAACATGGCGGCGGACGAGGCGGATGTCGTGATTGGCATCGGGATGCGGTTCGACGACCGCGCCATGGGCCGCTTCAACGACTTCAACCCGGGCGCAACGATCGTGCACATCGACATCGACCCGGCGGAGATCGGGAAGAACCTGCCGACGGCCATCCCGGTGGTGGGCGACGTGAAACGCGTGCTGCCGGAGCTGACGGACCGCATCGAGCGGCGCGACCGGTCGTCCTGGCTGAAGTGGATCGACAAGGTCGAGGAGGAGCATCCGAGCCTCGAGATCCGGGAGACGCGGCGGCTCATCCCCCAGCAGATCGTGCGCACGCTGTACGAGGAAACAAACGGCACCGCCACGATGGTGACGGGCGTGGGTCAGCACCAGATGTGGGCGGGCCAGCACTACTTCTACGACAGCCCGCGGAAGCTGGTCTCCTCGGGCGGTCTGGGCACGATGGGGTTCGAGCTGCCGGCCGCGATCGGCGCGCAGATGGGCATGCCGGACTCGGAGATCTGGGCGATATGCGGGGACGCGGGCTTCCAGATGACGATGCAGGAGCTGGCCGTCTGCGTAGACGAGCGATTGCCGGTGAAGATCGCGATCATGAACAACGGCTACCTGGGAATGGTCCGGCAGTGGCAGGAGCTGTTCTACGACGAGAACTTCGTCTCCGTGGCGGTGACGCAGCCGGACTTCTGCAAGCTGGCGGAGGCGTACGGCATTCGCGCGCTGCGGGTGGAGACGAAGGCGGAAGTGCTTCCCGCCATCCAGGAAGCGCGCAACTACGACGGTCCGATCCTGATCGACTTCCACGTGGACCAGGACGAGAACGTGTGGCCGATGGTTCCGGCGGGGGCGGCCCTCTCGGAGACGATCGAGATGCCGGAGAAGGAGCTCGTGCGATGACGATCAGCAACGGAACGCGACCGAGCCATCACACCGTCGTCGCCATCGTCGAGGACAAGCCGGGCGTGCTGCAGCGCGTGGCGGGGCTGTTCCGGCGGCGGGGCTTCAACATCGAGTCGCTGGCGGTGGGGCCCACGGAGTTCGAGGGCCTGAGCCGCATGACTATCATCGTGGACGGGGCGAGCGCGCCCGTGGAGCAGGTGGAGAAACAGCTCTACAAGCTCATCGACGTGGTGAAGGTGAGCGACCTGACGCACGAGGACGCGATCACGCGGGAGTTGGCGCTGCTCAAGGTTCGCTGCAACAACGTGAACCGGCACGAGCTGCTGGACATCGCGAACGTGTTCCGCGCGGACGTGGTCGACATGGCGACGAACTCGCTGATGCTCCAGGTCGTGGGCGACGAAGACAAGATCAACGGGCTCATCAAGATGTGCGAGCCGTACGGCATCCGCGAGCTTTCGCGGACGGGCACGATCGCGATGACGCGCGGGCAGAAGACCACGACGGTGCACGAGTCGGAGCCGGAGGCGATCGCGCGGGTCCACCAGAGCCAGGGCCGCCGCGTCGAGGCCGACCTGCCCTTCAGCAGCGACTAGGACCGCTATTCGAGCTCGACCAGGAGCGCCCCGGCCTCGACGACCTCGTCGTGGTCAACATGGACGGCCACCACCGTGCCCGCTCCGGGTGCGGTGATGGCGTGCTCCATCTTCATCGCGTCGAGGACGGCGACGATGTCGCCGTCGGCCACCGACTCGCCCTCGCGCACGTTGACGGCGGCGACGCGGCCGGCCAGGGGCGCGCGTATCTCGCCGGCTGGGCCATCGCCGGCGCGGGCGGCGGCGGACGTGGCTGGCGGTGCGACGAGCCGGAGGCGGAAATTGCCGATCGGTGCGCCAACCACGACGCTGCCGTCGGGTTCGAGTCGTGCGGTGACTGCGGCTGCATCCCCGGCCTCTACGGACTCGCCGTCGACGCTGGCCTGCTCCCGATCGAGGGAGACGGAGCGGGGTCCGGCGCCGTCGTCGAGCCAGAGCGTACGGGCGCCAGGAGCGAGCCAGGCGGAGCCTGCGAAGCCGGGCTCCTCGCGCGCGGCGAGGAGGCGAGCGGCCGCGATCAGGGCGGCGGGGCGGGGTCGGGCGGCGTCGAGGAGGGCTGGGAGCTCGCGTTCGAGCCACTGCACCGTCGCCTCGCCGGCGGCGAAGGCAGGGTCGGCGAGGACGGCGCGGTGGAGGGGCAGGTTGGTGCGGAGGCCGTCAAGGGACGCGCTCCCCAGCACGCCGGTGGCGAGCTGCAGCGTCGCGCTGCGGACCGGGCCGCGAACGACCAGCTTGGCGACGAGCGAGTCGTACTCGCTGGGGACGGCATCGCCCGCCTCGTAGCCGGTGTCGAGGCGGGCGCCGGGGGCGGCGAGGGCGGTGAGGCGCCCGGCGGCGGGGAGGAAGCCAGCCCAGGGGTCCTCGGCGTTGAGGCGGAACTCGATGGCGTGGCCGTCGAAGCGGATGCCGTCCTGCCCGAAGGGGAGGGGTTCCCCGGCGGCGACAGCAAGCTGGAGGGCGACAAGGTCGAGGGCAGTGACGGCCTCGGTGACCGGGTGCTCGACCTGGAGGCGGGGGTTGACCTCGAGGAAGTAGAAGGGGCGCCGGCCGCTCTCGGGTTCGCCCACGAGGAACTCGACCGTGCCGGCATTCACGTAGCCCGCAGCGCGCATGAGCCGCAGGGCGGCGGACGTGAGCTCGGCACGCAGGGCCTCGTCGACCACGGGGCTGGGGGTCTCCTCGACGAGCTTCTGGTGGCGGCGCTGGACGGAGCAGTCACGCTCGCCAAGGTGGACGACGTTGCCGTGAGCGTCAGCGAGCACCTGGACCTCGACGTGGTGGGCGTTCTCGACGTAGCGCTCGACGAAGAGGCGGTCGTCGCCGAAGGCGGCGGCCGTCTGGCGGCGAGCGGCCTCGATCGCGGGGGCGAGGTCGTCGGGTGTGGTCACCACGCGCATCCCGAGGCCGCCGCCGCCACCGCGGGCCTTGAGCATCAGGGGGAAGCCGACCTCGCGGGCCGCCTCGGCGAGCTCGGCGTCGGTCGTTCCGGACGCGCCGGGGGCGACGGGCACGTCGTTGGCGATGGCGAGGTCGCGTGCGGCGACCTTGTCGCCGAGGAGGGTCAGGGTCTCGGGGGAGGGGCCGATGAAGACGAGGCCGGCGTCGGCGCAGGCGCGGGCAAAGTCGGGGCGCTCGCTGAGGAGGCCATAGCCGGGGTGGACGGCGCTGCAGCCGGTAGCCTTCGCGGCGGCGACTACGGCCCCGATGTCGAGATAGGTGTCGGCGGCGGTGTGGCCTTCGAGCAGCACCACCTCGTCGGCGAGGCGGGCGGCGAGGCTGCGGCGGTCGGGCACGGAAGCGGCGAGCACGGCTCGCACGCCGAGCGTTCGCAGGGTACGGATGATGCGCACGGCGATCTCGCCGCGGTTGGCCACGAGGACGGCGTCGAACATGGGCGGCATTGTAGGGGCGGGGGAGCGCCCTACATGCGGAAGACGCCCCAGTCGGTCTCGGGGACAGGGGCGTTGAGGGCGGCGGAGATGCCCATCGAGAGGACGCGGCGCGTGTCGAGGGGGTCGATGACGCCGTCGTCCCAGAGGCGGGCGCTGCTGAAGTAGGGGGAGCCCTCGCGCTCGTAGGTCTCGAGCGTGGGGGCCATGAAGGCGCGCTGCTCCTCCTCGGTCAGCTCCTCGCCGCGGTCGAGGCGGACCTGGAGGAGGACGTTGGCGGCCTGCTCGCCGCCCATCACGCTGATGCGGGCGTTGGGCCACATCCAGAGCTGGCGAGGGGAGTAGGCGCGTCCCGCCATGGCGTAGTTGCCGGCGCCGAAGCTGCCGCCGATGACGACGGTGAACTTGGGGACGGCGACGCTGGCGACGGCGGTGACAATCTTGGCGCCGTCGCGGGCGATGCCGGCGTTCTCGTACTGCTTGCCGACCATGAAGCCGGTGATGTTCTGGAGGAAGACGAGGGGCACGCGGCGCTGGCCGCAGAGCTCGACGAAGTGGGCGCCCTTGAGGGCGCTCTCGCCGAAGAGGATGCCGTTGTTGGCGATGATCCCCACGGGGAAGCCGGTGATGCGGGCGAAGCCGCAGACGAGGGTCGTGCCGTAGCGCGCCTTGAACTCGTGGAAGCGGGAGCCATCGACGAGGCGGGCGATGACCTCGCGCACGTCGTAGGTGCGGCCGTAGTCGGGCGGGACGATGCCGTAGAGCTCTTCCGGATCGTGGAGGGGAGGCTCGGGCGGGGCGAGCTCCCAGGGCGGGGACTTGGTGGCGGGGATGCTGGCGATAATGCTGCGGACGCTGCGCAGCGCGTCCTCGTCGTCCTCGGCGAAGTGGTCGGCTACGCCGCTGATGCGGGTGTGGACGTCCGCGCCGCCGAGCTCCTCGGCGGTTGTCTCCTCGCCGGTGGCGGCCTTCACGAGGGGCGGCCCGCCGAGGAATATCGTGCCGGTGCCGCGCACGATCACCGTCTCGTCGCTCATGGCGGGGACGTAGGCGCCACCGGCGGTGCAGGAACCCATGACGGCGGCGACCTGGTAGATGCCCTTCGCGCTGAGGCGGGCCTGGTTGTAGAAGATGCGGCCGAAGTGGTCGCGGTCGGGGAAGACGTCGTGCTGGAGGGGGAGGAAGGCGCCGCCGGAATCGACAAGGTAGATGCAGGCGAGGTGGTTCTGCTCGGCGATCTCCTGGGCGCGGAGGTGCTTGCGCACGGTGAGGGGGTAGTAGGAGCCGCCCTTCACGGTGGCGTCGTTGGCGACGATGACGCACTCGCGCCCGGCGACGCGCCCGATGCCCGTAACGATGCCGGCGGCGGGCACGTCGTCGTCGTAGACGCCGTCGGCGGCGAGGGGGCTGAACTCGAGGAAGGCGCCGTCGGGGTCGATGAGGCGCTGGATGCGCTCGCGGGCGAGGAGCTTGCCGCGAGCGTGGTGGCGCTCGACGTAGCGTTCGCCGCCGGCCTGCTCGACCTGCTGGAGGCGCGCGCGAAGGTCGTCGACGAGGGCGAGGTTGGCGGCCCGGTTCTCCCGGAAGCCCTCGGCGAGGACGTCGACGCGGGTGGGGAGCAGGGGGAGGTCGTCGAGGGGCATGGGCGAAGGGTACGCGGGGGAGGGGAGGCGGTGCGAGGGGTGCGCTCAGTCAGGCTGGTACAATTGTTGTGTGGCGCCGTTCTACGACTTGATCTTCGCAGGGCGCGAGTCCACAAATTTGGAGTACAAGCGCTCCGCACCATGGCAGGCACTTAGGATAGCGATCATTCGCACGGTGCTCGGGATGGCCAATACCAGGGACGGCGGGCACATCGTGGTGGGAGTTGTGGAGAACAGTGATGGAACGTTCTTGGCGGAAGGGGTGAAGGAGGAGCACCTGGAGACCTTCCCGACAGAAGAGGACTTTCAAGCTGCCGTAAACGGATTCGCGGAGCCGTTCATCGACCTACGCGTCAACGTGGAGCAACACCAGGGAAGGTCCTTCCTTGTCGTCACGGTCCTTGAGCTTGAGGAGCAGCCGATCCTCTGCACCAAGGCAGAAGGACACCGACTGAAGGAGGGGGCGCTCTACGTGCGATCAAGAAGAAAGCCCGAGACCGTTGAAGTTCGGACGCCAACGGACATGCGAGCACTCATGCGTCTGGCGACTGACAAAGCGCTGGGACGCGAGTTGGAGAGGCTGCGGGTTCTGGGCCTCTTGCCAGAAGAGAGAGCCAGGCGAGACACTGACGAGACACCGTTTGCCAAGCAACGTGAGGACATCGGAGATGGTCACCCAGGAAGCTAGCACAGACATCCTCACCCAACTGCGTAGTGGTCCACACTGGCAGGTCGTGATCCACCCCGGCAAGTTTGAGGGTCAACGCATCTCATCCCTCAGCGAGTGCTGGAACATCATGGAGCGGGCAGCAGTTGCGTGGGGCCACCCCGAGTACCCAATCATCGGTCGGGAGGACGAACGAGAGGAAGGGGAAGACTGGATCGCATCGTCAATCAACTACGGTGTGCAGCGAGAATACTGGAGGCTGTACCGGAGCGGACAGTTCATTCAATGGCGGGGGCTCTGGCTTGAGCGTCGCGAGGATGAGCAGGCCTTGAGCAGATTCGCCGAACTTCACCCTTTGGCCCCCACACCGCATGGATACGTCGACTACACCACTCTCCTGAGAACACCCCTTGAAATCTTCACCTTTACCGGAAGACTGGGAATCGCGCAGGCGCTCGACTACAGCCCTGTTATCGAAATCGCCATGAACGGATTGGAGGGGCGGGTGATGTTTACCGTGGACCCGTGGCGCGGAGAGTCCCGAGACATCCATTCCGCCAAGGGAGACACATTCGCCCACTCGTGGACGGCTTCACTCCTGGACCTCATCAGCTCGCCAGAAGGACTGGCGGCCAACGCCACCCTGAGGCTTCTGCAGCACTTCGACTATGTCTCCACAAGCGAGGACGGCATCCAGCGTGAGCAGCGGAAGTTCCTCGACAGTCTCGGGGTGCGGCGCTAGCCGAGGATGGCGGTGACGAGGGCGGTGGCGGCGGTAGCGATGAGAACGATGGTGACGATCCGGCGGAACCAGCGCTCGCTGACGCGTCCGGCGAGGGCGGCGCCGACTGCGGTGCCAATGGCGACGCCGGGGATGGCGACGCCGACGGAGAGACCGATGCCGGCATCGAGGCGGCCGGTGGCGGCGTAGAGGACGAGGGCGACGGCGCCGGTCGCCATGAGGAAACAGGAGCCGGTCGCGCGGAAGGTGTCGGGGGGGAAGCGGCGGCCCTGGAGGTAGAGGATGACGGGTGGGCCGGCGGCGCTGGTGCTGGTGCGCAGGAAGCCGCCGGCAACGCCCGCGACGGCGGCGATGCCGTTGCCGGCGCCGATGGTGAGGCCGCGGGCGAGGGCGAGCGTCCCGCTGAGGACGGCAAGGGCGATCAGGATCTGGAGCACCCGCCCATCGACGACGAGCAGCACGAGCAGTCCGAGGGGCATGCCCGCGAAGGAGGCGGCAAAGAGGACACCGGCGGTGCGCCAGGCGATGTGTTCGCGCAGGCGCCAGACGATGGCGGCGGCGGAGAGCATCGCGAGGATGTTGACGATGATGACGGTGTCCTCGGGGTCGAGAAAGAGGACGAGCAGGGGGGCGAGGACGAGGGCGAAGCCAAAGCCGGCGACGTTCTGGGGGAGGGAGGCGACTGTGGCGAGGACGGCGATGAGGGCGAGGTCGAGGGGGCTCATGGGGCGGACCGGCGGCGGTTGACGGGGTGGCGAAGGGCGGGGAAGCTCCCCGCATGGACGTTGCGAACGAGATCATGGTGCGGGGCATCGTGGTGGGGGTCTTCCAGGAGAACTGCTGGGTGGTGGGCAACCGCCGCACGGGCGAGGCGATCTGCATCGATCCGGGGGACCAGCCGGACGAGGTGCTGGCGCTGGCGAGGGACATGGGGGTGACGATCAAGGCGATCGCGAACTCGCACGCGCATATCGACCACATTCTGGGGGTTCGCGGCGTACAGGCGGCGACGGGCGCGAGCTTCCTGCTGCACCAGAGCGACCTCGACTTGCTGCGGAACGGCTGGCGGGGGGCAGCGGCGCAGTTCGGGATCGAGGAGAGCCAGGCGCCCCCGGACCCGAACAACTTCGTAACCGGTGGGGACGAGGTCGAGGTCGCGGGGCTGAAGCTGCAGGCGATCGCGACGCCGGGCCACACCCCGGGCAGCGTGAGCTATTACGCCGACGGCCTGCTCTTCAGCGGTGACACGCTGTTCCGGGGCTCGATCGGGCGGACGGACCTGCCGGGGGGCGACTTCGACGAGGAGATGCGGAGCATCACGAACGAGCTGCTGACCCTGCCCGAGGACACGATCGTGCTGCCGGGCCACATGCAGGAGACGACGGTGGCGTTCGAGCGCGACCACAACCCGTTCGTACGGGACTGGCTGCGGCAGCAGCGCGAGGCGGCGGGAGAGTAGCGTGGCGCAACCTGTCTGTAACATCGGGCGGGTACGGTGTGCTCGCGGGTGCGTCCGCGGAACGAGGCCATGAACGAATCAGCGAGCTATGTGATCTCGGCCTGCCGCGAGAACGACGTGAAGTTCGTGCGCCTGTGGTTCACGGACATCGTGGGGACGCTGAAGAGCTTCCAGATCACGATCGGGGAGCTTGAGAACGCCCTCGAAGACGGGATGGGGTTCGACGGCTCGAGCATCGAGGGGTTCGCCCGCATCGACGAGTCGGACATGGTGGCGCGGCCCGACCCCGCGACCTTCCAGCTGGTGCCGTGGCGGCCGCGCGAGCAGAGCGTGGCGCGCATGTTCTGCGACATCTACCGGCCGGATGGCGAGCCCTTCGAAGGCGATCCGCGGGGGGTCTTGCGCCGCCAGCTCGAGCGGGCAAAGGCGCTCGGCTACACCTTCTACGTGAGCCCGGAGCTCGAGTACTTCTACTTCCAGGATGTCGAGGGCACGGTGCCGCTGGACCAGGGCGGGTACTTCGACGCCATCGCGGACAAGGGCTCGGACCTGCGGCGCGACACGGTGCTGACCCTCAGCGCGATGGGCATCGAGGTGGAGTCGAGCCACCACGAAGTGGCTCCCAGCCAGCACGAGATCGCGCTGCGCTACACGGATGCGCTGACGATGGCGGACAACGCCATGACGTATCGCGCGGTGGTGAAGGAGATCGCGGAGGCCAACGGGGCGTACGCGACCTTCATGCCGAAGCCCTTGCAGGACCAGAATGGCAGCGGCATGCACGTACACCAGTCGCTGTTCAAGGGCGAGCGGAACGCGTTCTTCGACGGGGACGACGTGTACCACCTGAGCGCGCTGGCGAAGGGCTACGTCGCCGGTCTGCTGGCGCACGCGGGGGCGATGACGCTGGTCACAAACCAGTGGGTGAACAGCTACAAGCGGCTCCAGCCGGGGTTCGAGGCGCCGGTGTACCTGAGCTGGGCGCGGCGCAACCGGAGCGACCTCGTGCGGATTCCCGAGTACTCGCCCGGGGACGAGGTGCACACGCGCATCGAGTACCGATCGCCGGACCCGGCCTGCAACCCGTACCTGGCGTTCGCGGTGATGCTGGCGGCGGGGCTGGACGGGATCGAGCAGGAGCGGGCGTTGCCCCCGCCGGTCGAAGAGAACGTGTTTGAGATGTCGGACGAGGAGCGCACCCGGCTGGGCATCGAGACGCTACCGGGGAACCTGCTGGAGGCGATCGACGCGGCGGCGGCATCGAAGCTGCTGCGGGAGGCGCTGGGCGACCACGTCTTCGAGAGCCTGTTGAAGAACAAGCGCATCGAGTGGGAGCGCTACCAGCGGCACGTCTCGGACTTCGAGCTCTCGGAGTACCTGCCGCTGCTCTAGGAGGCCGCGGCCACGGCGAGGCCGGCGGCTTCGTCGATGCTGACGGTGCGGTCGCAGGCCTCGACGCCGTAGTGGCGCAGGAGGCTGACGCACTCCTCTTCCCAGGCGCCGGGCACGCGGAAAACGGCGATGGCGGAGGCGGGTTCGAGGCCGGCATCGAGGCAGCCGCGGATGACTCCCCGGGCGATGAGGTCGGCGCGGGTGTTGTTGACCACGTTCATGATCACGGCGATGCGCTCGATTCCTGGCTGGCCCAGCAGCAGGCGCGTGAGCGCGGCGACCTTGCGCACGCTTGGGTTGCCACCGATCTCGCAGTAGTTGGCAGGGCGGCCTCCGTGGGCGCGGACGGCATCGAAGGCGGTGAGACTGGCGCCGCCACCGCCGATGAGGAGCGCGAGGGAGCCATCGAACTGGACGACGCGCCCGGCAACACCGCGGTGGTCGGAGCGGTCGATGCGGGCCGCCTCCAGCTCAAGGTCGCTGGCTTCCCGATCGCTGCGGGTGGCGGGGTTGATGCCGAGGTCTCGGACCGTTTCGGTCTGGCGGTAGAGGGCGTCGTCGTCGAGCTCGACACGGGCGTCGAGGGCGACCCAGCGGCCGTCCTCGGTGCGGGCGAGGGGGTTGACCTCGGCGAGGAGCAGGTCGTGCTCGGTGAAGAGCCGCCAGAGGCGGGCGAGGATGCCCGTGAGCTCGTTGAGCTCGCGTCCGGACAGGCCGAGGGAGGCGACAGCCTCCTTCAGGCGGAAGTCCTGGGTGGGGGCGAGGGTGGAGAGGGGGACGCGGGAGGCGGCGGTAGCCTCGTGCTCGACGTCAACGCCACCGGCGAGGGAGGCGACGGCGGCGGGGCCGCGGGAGCGGTCGTCGTAGACGATGCCGAGGTAGCGCTCGGCTTCGATGGCGACGGCCTCTTCGACGAGGAGGCCGGTCACGGGCTGGCCGGCAACGCGGGCGGCGAGGACGGCGCGGGCCGCCTCCTCGACCTCGGCGGGATCTTCGGCGAGACGGACGGCGCCCGCCTTGGCACGACCGCCCGAGCGCACCTGTCCCTTGACGGCGACGCGGGGGCCGAGCTCCGCCGCGGCGAGAACCGCCGCGGCAGGAGTCTCAGCGAGGAGCCCGCGAGGGGTCTCCAGACCAGCGCGCCGGAAGAGCGCCTTGGCCTCGTGCTCGAAGAGGCGCACCGCGGGCGGGTTCCCGGCTAGTCCTCGTAGTCGCCGCCGCCACCGAGTCCGCGGCGAGGCGGGGGCGGCGGGGCGGGAGGTACGCCGCCTTCGGTTGGCGTGCTGCGGCGAGTCCAGCCACGGCTGGCGCCGCCGCGGTTGGCGCCACGGTTGATCTCGCGCTGCTCGGGCTGCCGGGAGCCGCCACCGTCGCGGCCACCACCCTCACGGCCACCACCCTCACGGCCACCACCCTCACGACCACCACCGCTACGGGGGCGGCGGCGTCGGCGTCGGCGGGGAGCGCCATCGGAGCGGTCCCCAGACCGATCGTCAGAGCGTTCCTCGGCAGCAACGGGCTCGGGGGCGTCGTAGTCGGCGCTGTCGTCGAAGTCGTCCTCCACGGCGCCGTTCACCTCGGCGGCGGCGACGGGGGCTTCTTCCTCGACCTCCGGCTCGGGGGCGCGGTCGCGCGGTCGTTCGCTATCGCGGTCTCGGTCGCGTCCGCGGTCTCGGTCGCGATCCCTGTCGCGGTCCCGATCGCGGTCACGGCCACGGGGGCGGTCACTGTCGCGGTCGCGGTCACGGCCACGCGGGCGATCGCGGTCTCGGTCACGATCGCGGCCACGCGGGCGGTCGCGGTCGCGTCCCCGGCCGCCCCTGTCACCGCGCTCGCCCCTGTCACCCCGGTCACGGGGGCGGGCGTCGCGGCCCTCCGACTCCGGAGCGGCGCCGACACGACCGCTGCGAGCGGTCAGGTTGACGCGACCGAGCGAGTCGATCTCGGTGACGGTGACGGTCAGCTCATCGCCAACGGAGACGACATCCTCGACGCGCTCGACACGCTCCTCGCTGAGCTCGGAGATGTGCACGAGGCCGTCCTTGCCGGGAAGAATCTCGACAAAGGCGCCGAAGTTGAGGATGCGGGTAACAGGACCGGTGTAGGTCTCGCCGACGCCGATCTCCTTGGTGAGGCCCTCGATCATGCGGATGGCAATGTCGGCGGCGTCGCCCTCGACGGCGGAGACGAAGATGGTGCCGTCTTCCTGGATGTCGACGTTGGCGCCACCGGAGTCCTCCTGGATCTTGCGGATGACGCGGCCGCCGGGGCCGATGACGGTCCCGATCTGCTCCTGGTCGATCTTGATGATGTAGACCTTGGGCGCGTGCTCGGAGACGGTCTCGCGGGGCTCTTCGATGACCTCACCCATGCGCTCCAGCAGGAACATGCGGGCGTCGCGGGCCTGGGAGAGGGCGGTCTCGAGCAGTTCGCGGGCGACGCCGCCAATCTTGATGTCCATCTGCAGGGCGGTGATGCCCTCTTCGGTGCCAGCGACCTTGAAGTCCATGTCGCCCATGAAGTCTTCCTGGCCGGCGATGTCGGTGAGGACGGCGTAGTTGTCGTCTTCGCCCATGATCAGGCCCATGGCGATGCCGGCCACGGGGGCAGAGAGGGGTACGCCCGCGTCCATGAGGGCGAGGGTGCTGCCGCAGACGCTGGCCATGGAGGTGGAGCCGTTGGAGGAGAGCACCTCGCTCACGAGGCGGAGGGCGTAGGGGAACTCCGTCTCGGGCGGGATGACGGGAAGGAGGGCGCGCTCGGCGAGGGCGCCGTGCCCGATCTCGCGGCGGCCAGCGCCGCGCATGGGGCGCGCCTCACCGACGGAATAGGGCGGGAAGTTGTAGTGGTGCATGTAGCGCTTGGACTCGTCTGGCGAGAGGGTGTCGAGCTTCTGCGCCATGTTCATGCCGCCGAGAGTGGCGATGGTGAGCACCTGGGTCTCGCCACGCTTGAAGAGGCCGGAGCCGTGCGTGCGGGGGAGGGTGCCGACGTGGATGTCGAGGGGGCGAATCTCGGTCGTCTCGCGATTATCGGCGCGGCGGCCTTCGTTGAGGATGCGGTCGCGCATGGCCTTCTTGATGACGGCGTACAGGCCGTCGGCGACGTCACGGGACTCGAAGCGGCCCTCGAACTGCTCGACGAGCTCGGCGCGGACGCGTTTGTTCTCCTCGCTGCGCTCGCTGGCGGCGTTGGAGACGATGTCGTCGATGCGGTCGCC
The DNA here is from genome assembly GCA_965214395.1 of Tepidiformaceae bacterium. Classification (GTDB taxonomy): domain Bacteria; phylum Chloroflexota; class Dehalococcoidia; order Tepidiformales; family Tepidiformaceae; genus UBA2991. The sequence continues at coordinate 886,306 of OZ243954.1, read as the reverse complement.
AAGGGCCTCGCGGACGGCCTCGATGGCCTCCTCGTTGTCGACGGCGGGGGTGTAGTCCTTCTTGACGGGGGCGGCTTCGGCGGCAATCTCCTCGATGAGACCGTTGATGGCGGAGTTCGCTTCCATGGCGATCTCCATGGCCTCGATGACGGCGTCCTCGGGCACCTCGGAGGCGCCGGCTTCGACCATCATGACGGCGTCCTTCGTACCGGCGACGATGAGGTCGAGGTCGCCCTCGGCGGCTTCGGCGAAGGTGGGGTTGACGACGTACTCGCCATCAATGCGGCCGACGCGGACGCTGCTGACGGGACCGTTGAAGGGGATGTCGCTGATGCTGAGGGCGGCACTGGCGCCGACGGTGATGAGGGTGTCAGGCTGGTGCTCGCGGTCGGAGGAGAGGGTGGTGGCGACGATCTGGATCTCGTTGCGGAAGCCCTTGGGGAAGAGGGGGCGGATGGAACGATCGGTAAGGCGCATGGCGAGGATGCCATCGGACGAGGGGCGGCCTTCGCGGCGGGGGAAGCCGCCGGGGATCTTGCCGACCGCGTAGAGGCGCTCTTCGTAGTCGACGGTGAGGGGGAAGAAGTCGATGCCCTCACGGGGGTCGGCCATGCAGGCCGTGACGAGGACGACGGTATCGCCCTGGCGGACGGTGACGGCGCCGTTGGCGAGGCCGGCGAGGGCGCCGTGCTGGATGAGAAGCGGCTTGCCGCCGATCTCGACTTCGTAGGTACGGATACTGGATTCAGTGGTAGTCATGTTTTTCCTTAACACTCTCTCTTGCGGCGCGGAGCCGCGTGCTCGATGGGTTCGGGAGGGCTCAATGCAGGCTGCCGCCCTGCTCGGGGACGAGGCCAGAGACGAAAGGGTTGGCCTTAGCGGCGCAGCCCGAGGCGCCCAATAAGCGCGCGGTACCTGTTGACGTCCCGCTTGTTGAGGTAGCGCAGCAACCTGCGACGCTGCCCGACGAGCTTCAGCAGCCCGCGGCGCGTGTGGTAATCGTGCTTATGCGCCTGCAGGTGCTCAGTCAGGTACTTGATGCGCTCGGTGAGGAGCGCCACCTGGACTTCAGGGGACCCGGTATCGCCGTCATTGCGGGCGTACTCCCGGATCAGGGCCTCTTTCGTTTCCTGGGCCAGCAAACTTGCTCGTTCGACTTCCTTTACCTGTCTTCAAGAGGGAAAGTAGCACGGGGAGGGGGTACCGGCAATTTGACAGCGCTCGTCCTGCTCAGCGGTCTGCCGGGATCGGGCAAGACCACGTTCGCGACACGACTGGCCTCGCGGCTCGACGCCCGCGCGCTTGAGAGCGACCGCATACGGCTGGAATTGTTCCCGCAGCGCCGCTACACGCGCAAGGAGAACGCGAGGCTATTCGCAACGGTGCGGGAGCGGGCGGAGCGGGCGCTGGCGGCGGAACGCGACGTGATCGTCGATGCGACAAACGTGCGGGAGTGGGAGCGCGGCGGGTTCCTGGAGCTGGCGGCGCGGCAAGGGGCGCGGGTGGTGGCGGTACGGCTGACAGCGCCAGATGCCGTGCTTCGGGAAAGGCTGGCGGGACCGCGCGAGGGCGTCTCGGAGGCGGACGTTCGCGTGTACGAGCGCATGCGCGGGCAGGAGGAGCCGTTCGGTATTCCGTGCGTGCAAGTCGATTCGCGATACTGTACTGAGCCGAGCGTGGCGCTGACGGTCGCGCTCTGCCGAGGAGACGCATGAAAGGCGAGCAGCCGTTCATCCTGTTGCGAGCGCGGGTTCGGGACGACCGCGAGACGTTCTCGGCGTGGTTCCGCTCGCAGCACCTGCAGGAGGTCGCGAAGATCCCCGGGATGGCGAGCGTGCAGTGGGGGGAGACGCGGGAGGGGACGATGCTGGGGGTCTACTGCTTCGAGGACGCGCGCTCGATGCAGGGAGCGTTCGGGAGCGCGGAGGCGGCCTACGCGCGCGGGATGTGGGCGAGCTGGTCGGACAAGCTGGATGAGTTCTCCGTGGAGATGCACTTCGCGCTCACACCGCCGACGATGACCCTCTCGTTCAACTAGAGGGCGCGGTGGCCGCAGGCCCTGGCGCCGTTAGGGTTTAGGCGCGGCCTGCTGTAGGCTCGCGGCATGGGCCTGCAGCGATGGCGATGGGCGGGGAAGTCCCTCGTGCCGCTGACGCTGCTGTTGGGATGCCTCTTGCTGGCGGTGGGAGTGGCGGTGGGCCCAGGCGAGCCGGCCCCGGCTCAAACGAACCCTCCGACGCAACCCTCGCCGTTCTTCGGCACGGTGACCGCCCACGGCGGCGAGGTGGCGGGCGGGCTGGATGTGGTTGCCTACATCGGCGACACGGTGTGCAGCCAGGAAGAACCGCAACAGACAATCCGCACGGGAGAGGACGGGGAGGCCGTCACGAGCTACCGGGTGGACGTGCTTTCCGCCCAGGACAGGGAAGGGTGCGGAGCCGATGAGACGCTGGTGCGGTTCAAGATCGGCGATCGGTTCGCGCAAGAGACGGGCATCTGGCGAGGCCGACCGCAGGAACTCAACCTGACCTTGCCGGCGGGTCCCTCGGAGCCGGAAGAGACGCCCGAAGCCACGGAGACGACCGTGCCCGAAGGGCCGGTCGAGCCGGAGGAGACACCGGAGGGCACCGAGACGGGTGAGCCCGAAGAGCCGGTCGAGCCGGAGGAGAGCCCCGAGGCAACGGAGACCACCGAGACGGGTGAGCCGGAGGCGTCGCCGGAGCCCACCGAAGCTCCTGCCGCGACCGAGGTCGCCGCGGAAGAGACGCCAGTAGCTACGGAAACGCCGGAGGCCACGGAAGAGCCCGCAGCCACGGCGACGCCAGCGCCCGCAGCCACGGCGACGCCAGCGCCCGCCGCGACGGAGCCGCCCGCTACGGCCACCGAAGCGCCCACGCCGACGGAGACCCCGGCGCCTCCCGCCGCGGAACAAGAGAGCGACGGCGGGACTGATGGAGCGCTGGTGGTGATCATCGTGCTGGCGGTGGTGGCCGGTCTGGCCGCGGCCGGCGTTGTGGTCTTCTACTGGTTGGGTCAACCGCCAGGAACGCCGGCCAGGACGGAGTACGTGATCGGGGGCGGGCCGGCCACGCGGGGCACGTCCATCCCCGCCTCCATCCGCACCTCCATCGGGGATTTCCTTAACCGTCTCCAGCGTCGCCGATAGAAACGCTCACGCGTATACTCCACATGGGTGGCGGCCACCCTGCGGGATGCACGGAGAGGCTCGTGCGCGGTAGGCAACTGACGAAGCTATTCCTCTTCCTGGGCGTTGCCCTGCTCCTCGTGAGTGCGGCGTGTATCAGCGCCAGCCCGGAGCCAGCCCCCGAACCAACGCCCGAGGCAACCCCGGCGCCGGAGCCGACCCCAACGGCTACCGCCGTCCCGACACGCGCTCCGGGCTCGCCCCAGCCCACCATTCCCGCGCCGGCGGCCACGCCCGGTCCCGAGGAGACGCCCGAGCCGGAGCCGTACGACGGTGAGGTCGTGGCGATGCGGCTGCCATCGCTCGGGGTGGAGGCGCCGATCGAGCGGGTCGGGCTGGTGCCGGGACAGAACAAGCTCGATGTGCCCGAGTGGTACAACGTGGGCTGGTACGACATCTACGACAAGCCCGGATTCGGAACGAGCTCGCTGTACTCCGCGCACAAGGACTACTGGCCGGACAAGCGCGGCCCGTTCTACGCGCTGACGGAGCTGCAGGACGGCGACCTGATCACGGTCGTGATGGATGACGGCCGTGAGTACGTCTACGAGGTGTTCTTCCAGCGACGCTACCTGCGAGAAGACGTCCCCATGTACGACCTGATTTGGCCGCACAAAGCGAAGAATGCCGAGCTGCTGCGGCCACCCGGCGAGGAGTGGATCACGCTGTACACCTGTGGCGGGGACTTCGTGGCGAGTACCCCGGGCGGGGCGGGCTACTACCTCCACCGGGACGTGGTGATCGCCAGGCACGTGGAAACGATCCTCCCCACAGGCGGCGCGGACGGCGGATGAGGACCAGCGGTAAGCTGACTGCCATGCGGTGGTTCGCTCGCCGGGTAGCTGCGGGCTGGAACGAATCTCGGGTGGCCCTTCTGGTGGTGGCGGCGCTTGCCCTCACGGCCAGCGCGTGCGCGAGCATCGATCTGGAGGGCGAGTCGGAGCAGGTCCAGCAGACTCCCGCGGCCACGGCGACGGCGACGGCGACGACCGCACCGGCGCAGGAGACGGCCACCCCGCCAGCGACTCCGGAGCCGACCCCCTACGACGGCGAGCTGGCCCTGATGCGCATCCCCTCCCTTGGGGTGGAGGCGCCGATCGAGGCGCTCGGCAAGGTGCCGGGGTACAACAAGCTGGACGTGCCGAGGCCCCGGAACGTCGGCTGGTACCACATCTACGACAAGCCGGGATTCGGCACGAACTCCCTCTACTCGGCGCACAAGGACTGGTACCCGGACATCCGGGGGCCGTTCCACTCGCTCACGGACCTGGAGGACGGCGACGTGGTGGTGGTAGTGATGGATGACGGACGGGAGTACGTCTACGAGGTGTTCCTCCAGCGGCGCTACATTGCCGGGGAGGTTCCGATGGAGGATCTCATCTGGCCGCACGAGGCGGAGGACCCCGCGCTCCAGCGTCCCGCCGACGAGGAGTGGGTGGTCCTCATCACGTGCGGAGGCGAGTTCGTCGAGGCGAACCCGGACGGCTCGGGCTACTACGTGCACCGCGACGTGGTGATCGCGAAGCTGGTGGAGACGAAACCGGGACGGTCGGCGCTGGCGGTGGAGGGCGGGGACTGAGGCGAGGGCGCGTGGTCGCGTTGCCCTAGTCGAAGTTCAGGTACTCGCGGGGGTTGAGGGGGGCGCCGTTGTAGCGGATCTCGAAGTGGAGGTGCTCGCCGGTGCTGTAACCGGTCGAGCCGGAGATACCAACGATGGTCTCGCCCTTCCGCACGTTCTCGCCCCAGGAAACGAGGATTTCGCTGAAATGGGAGTAGAGGGTGTCCCAGCCATCGCCACAGTCGACGATCACGTAGTAGCCGTAGCTGTAGGTGAGGTACTCGACGCGGGAGACCCAGCCGTCGCAAGCGGCGTAGACGGATGAGGCGGGGTAGGGGGCGAGTGCGAGGTCGATTCCGGTATGGATGCGTCCGGGCCCCCGGTAGGTCCCGAACTCGTCGCTGACGAAGGCCCACACCGGTAGGGGCAGGCTGAAGCGATCACTGGAGACCGCGGGCACGCCGTAGTAGCCGAGGACCACGCCGTTGTCGCTGTAGACGGGAGGCGGCTTGTGTTCGGCGTTGGGGAGGAGGATGTAGTCGCCGGGGCTGATGTCAGTGTAGTCGGCGAGGTTGTTGGCGGAGTAGGCGAGCACATCATCGGCGGTGACGTTCAGGAAGTCGTCGAGGATTCCGCTCAGGGTTTCGCCGGTCCCGACCTTGTAGAGGATGCCCGCGTCGAAGGGGACGAGCACGTGCTGGCCGGGGGCGATCCAGCCCCCTTCGTCGACCTCGGCGTTGTTGCGCAGGATGTTGTCGACGGTTGTGTCGTAGGTCTCGGCAATCTCCCCGAGCGTGTCGCCCTCCCGAACTTCATAGACGACGTAGGGTGCCTGGGGATCGATCTGTTCGACGAGCGCACGGACTTCGTAGCCGCCATCGGTCCTGGCGGCGTAAGCGCGGCCGACCTCGCTCGTGAGGGTGTCGTCGGTAGCGACATCGCCGGTGGGGCGGAGGGACCCCCGGGGGACCGCGAGGGAGGCGCGAAGGGGTGAGTCGGCGGTCGTGTGGCTGACTCCGGGGCGGAGGAAGGCCTCACCGGTGGAAGCGATCGCACGCACGCCGGAGAGGGGCGCGGGGGGGATGCTGGCGACGGCGGCGGACTCCGGCTCGGACACGAGCCGGCCCGTGAGCAGCGCGGCAAGGGCGGCAAGGCCGACCACGAGCACGTGGAGGCTGGCTCGCGCGGAAACGCGACCGTGGGCGTGCGAACGCGCACGGGGAGATGAGCGGGTGTGCAGCAAACGCAGCAGCCGTTCCCTCAGCACAGGCCTCCCTGGCTCGGACGTGACACGGCCACACTCGGACGTTCACGCCGAATGTCTAGAACCTAAACTGCCGCAGCCAGATGCAAAAAGCAAGGAACAGCCGGGTGAAATGGCTTACTTTTCCTATCGAAAGTCGAGGTAGTTCTCGGGATTCAGGGGCTGGCTGTTGTAGCGAATTTCGAAGTGAAGGTGCTCGCCGGTGCTGAATCCAGTCGAGCCGGAGACGCCAAGGATCGTCTCCCCTTTCGTCACGTGCTGGCCATAGGTGACGATGATCTCCCGGAAGTGGGAGTACAGCGTCTCCCAGCCGCCACCGCAATCGACAATGACGTAGAAGCCGTAGCTGTAGGTGAGGTGCTCGACGCGGGAGACCAGGCCATCGCAGGCGGCGTAGACCGATGAAGCGGGATACCCGCCAAGGGCGAGGTCGATGCCGGTGTGGAAGCGCCCGGCGCCGCGGGGCGTGCCGTAGGTGTCGCTGATGAAGCTCCATGCGGCGAGGGGCAGGCCGAACCGCCCGGGCGAGACGGGCGGCGGCGGCGTCAGGGGCCAGCCTTCAGGGCTGAAGGGTTTGGGCTCGGCGTTGGGGAGGAGGATGTACTCGCCAGGCTGGATGTCCCCTGCCTGGGAGAGATTGTTGGGGCGGTAGGCCAGTACGTCGTCGACGGTGACGTTGATGTAGTCATCGATGATGTCGCCAAGCGTCTCGCCGTGGCCGATCTTGTAGAGGATGCCAGTCTCGATGGGGGCCTCGATGAGGGGAACGAGGATCTGCAGGCCAATGGGGATCAGGCTGACGTCGTCGACCTCGGCGTTGTTGAGCAGGATGTTGTTGACCGTGCTTCCGCAAGCTTCGGCGATGTGCCCGAGGGTATCGCCCGGCCGAACCACGTAGAGGACGTAGGGCTCCCGGGGGTCGATCTGCTCGGCGAGGGTGCGGAGTCCGCAGCCGGCGCCTTCGGCCTCGGCGCTGGCCTCGTCGACACCATCCGTGAGGGTGCCTTCGTCGGGATTCCCGCCGGCATCCTGGAGGTTCGGCAGGGAGTCCCTGAGAGGAGACTCGGCGGTGGCGTGGCTGACCCCGGGCCGGAGGAAGGCCTCACCGCCGGGAGCGATGGCGCGTACGCCGGAGAGGGGGGCGGGGGGGATGCTGGAGACTCCGACGAGTTCGGCATCGGAGACGAGGCTGGCCGTCAGGAGGGCCGCCACGGCGGCCGTGGCGATGAGGAGGAGGTGCAGGCCAAGCCGGAAGGGCAGGTGGCCGTGGACGTGCGAACGAGCCGGCCACCAGCCACGTAGCCCGTGCAGGCGGAGCAGGAGTCGCGTGAATGAGGGGTTCGGGCCCTCGCCACGATTGGCGGCGGCGGGGCCGCTCAGCGCCCTAGACCTCGGTGCGGAGGCTGGAGAGGAACTCTTCGTTGGTCTCGGAGCGGCCCAGTCGCTCAAGGAGGCGCTCGGTGGCCTCAAGGGAGTTGGGGGAGTTCTGCGAGATCATGGCGGTCATGCGGCGGACCAGCCAGACACCCTTCAGGGTGGCCTCGTCGAGCAGGAGCTCCTCGCGGCGGGTGGAGCTGGCCTGGATATCGATGGCGGGATAGAAGCGGCGCTCGGCGAGCTTGCGGTCGAGGCGGAGCTCCATGTTCCCGGTGCCCTTGAACTCCTCGAAGATGACCTCGTCCATGCGGCTGCCGGTATCGATGAGGCAGGTGGCGATGACGGTCAGGGAGCCGCCTTCCTCGCACTTGCGGGCGGCGCCGAAGAGCCGCTTGGGGGGGTAGAGGGCGACGGGGTCGACGCCGCCGGTGAGGGTGCGTCCGCTGGGAGGCAGGGCGAGGTTGTAGGCGCGGGTGGCGCGCGTGATGGAGTCCATGAGGATGACGACGTCCTGGCCTGCCTCAACGAGCCGCTTGGCGCGCTCGAAGGCCATCTCGGCGACCCGGGTGTGATCCTCGACGGGCTCGTCGAAGGTGCTGCTGGCGACCTCGCCGCGCACGCTGCGACGCATGTCGGTGACCTCTTCCGGGCGCTCGCCGATGAGGACGACCATGAGGTGGACATCGGGGTGGTTTGTGGTGATGCCGTTGGCGATGTTCTGCAGGAGCATCGTCTTGCCGGCCTTGGGCGGGGAGACGATGAGGGCGCGTTGCCCGCGCCCGACGGGGGCGATCAGGTCGATGAGGCGGTGGGTGAGGTTGTCGGGGGTCGTCTCGAGGAGGAGCCGCTCGTTGGGGAAGACGGCCGTGAGGTTCTCGAAGAAGGGGCGGCGCTTGGCGGCGTCGGGGTCGAGGCCGTTGACCGCTTCGACCTTGAGGAGGCCGTAGTACTTCTCGTTGTCGCGCGGGGCGCGGATCTGGCCGGTGACGTAGTCGCCGGGGCGGAGGGCGAAGCGACGCAGGTTGGATTGCGAGACGTAGATGTCGTGCGGGCCGGGGAGGAGGGACTCGCCGCGGAGGAAACCGTAGTTGCCGTCGTCGGAGACCTCGAGGAAGCCTCCGGAGAAGAGGTTGCCGCGGCGCTCGGCCTGGGTCTGCAGGAGGCGGAAGATGAGATCCCGCTTGCGCAGCGTTGAGGCGTTGCTGACGCCGAGATCCTTGGCGAGGCGGATGAGTTCGCCACGCGTCGTGCTTTCGAGCTCAGAGATGTTGAGCGTGGCCGCGGACGCGCCGTTCTCGCTATCGGAGACGACGGCCTCTTCGGGGGCTGGTGGGGATTCTGGTGCGCGTGTGATGGCAGCGATCCTGTGGCCCGCTGCGAGCAATGCTCGGCAGCTACGGGCGAGATAGGGTGCCGGAACCTCGAACCTTTGAGGTGTGCCTGGTGAGCGCATCGGCGGGAAGCCGGGCTTCTGACCAGTGCTGATTCAGAATACGAGAGCTTTGGAAACGAGGCAAGTACGGCGCCGGCTTTGCGCGGAGCCCGACACGCGCCTACGATCGGCGTCCATGGTAACTACGCGATCAGCAACGAAGCGCTGGCGTCAGTCGCTCAAGCGGCGGGGGCGCCACCGCGCGACCCGCTCGGAGTCCCGGTCGGCCGTGCGCGCCGCACGCGAGGCGGCGAACACCGGCGACAGCGACGCCTTCGGGGCAGCGCTCAGCGAGGCCTTCTCGGTCCTGGACCGGGCGGCACGGAAGGGCGCCATCCCGACGGGGCGGGCGGACCGCACGAAACGCCGGCTGGCGGCGCTTCGCCCTGAGTAGCCCCTCCCCGACATTGCCCCCGAGGACGATGTGACCACGGAAGGCCCGCGGCCGACGGTCGACGTTGTCATCCCCTGCTATAACGAAGTGTCGGTGCTGCGCCCGAGCGTGGAACGCACGCTCGCGCTCTTCGACGACCACCCTCGCTACGACTGGCGGCTGGTGATCGCGGACAACGGCTCGAACGACGGCACGAGCGAGCGGGCCCGCGAGCTGGAGGCCGAACACGAGCGCGTGCGGGCGCTGGTCCTGACCGTGAAGGGGCGCGGGATCGCGTTGCGGGAGGCGTGGCTGGGGAGCGACGCCGACGTGGTCTCCTATATGGATGTCGACCTGAGCACGGAGCTGACCCAGTTGCCGGACCTGGTCGGGATGGTGGCGGAGGGGGGATACGACGTGGTGAGCGGCTCGCGGTTGGCGCGCGGATCGCAGACGACGCGGTCGCTCAAGCGCGAGGTGATCTCGCGCTGCTACGTGCTCATCATCCGGGCGTTCTTCCCGCGGCTGCGCATCAGCGATGCGCAGTGCGGCTTCAAGGCGGTTGGCCGGCGGGCGGTGGAGGCGGTCGTGCCGGGGATCGAGGACCGGGCCTGGTTCTTCGATACGGAGCTGCTCGTACGGGCGCAGCAGGCGGGTTTCCGAGTGGGCGAGCTGCCGGTTCGCTGGGTGGAGGATGCGGACACGAAGGTGCACATCGTGAGCACGGCAACGGAGGACATCCGGGGGCTGGTGCGGCTGCGTTTCGGGCTGCGCCTGTAGGGAAAGCGGGGCGACGTTCAGGGTTCGCCGGCGGGGGCTCTTCAAGTTTGACCCCCTCGGAGGGGCGGGGTATAACTCGCTTGCTACAGGATTCACAAACTCGCCCGGGCCCGAGAGGGCCGGTGGCGGTGAACGGAGAGGGCGCGGGACCGTGGAAGTTGGCGAATTCCTCGAGCTGGTTTTCGTGTTCATCACGATGTTCCTGGGCCTTGCGATCATGGTCGCATTCGGCAAGTGGTGGGAGCGGTAACATCCATGGCCGTTGAACAGCCCACCCACCCAACCATCGGCGACCTGATCTACGACAAGCTCTTCCATAACTACGTGTGGCGGTCGATCTTCCGCACGGGCTACCCGAACACGCCGCGCAACCAGATGCTGGTGGTCGCGACGAACGTGTTCCTGCACCTGCACCCGACCCGCATCCACCGGACGCACGTCAAGATCACGCACACCTACTGCCTGGGCGGGCTCACCTTCTTCATGTTCCTGGGGTTAACGGTGACGGGCATCTTATTGATGTTCTATTACGTGCCCAGCGTGGATCGCGCCTACCTGGACATCCAGAACATCCAGACGAACGTGCAGTTCGGCCAGTTGATGCGAAACATGCACCGCTGGATGGCGCACGCGATGGTGATCCTCGTGTTCCTGCACATGCTGCGGGTCTTCTATACGGGGGCCTACAAGCCACCGCGCGAGTTCAACTGGGTCGTGGGCGTGGTGCTGCTGGTGCTGACGTTCCTGCTCAGCTTCACGGGCTACCTGCTGCCGTGGGACCAGCTGGCGTTCTGGGCCATCACGGTGGGGACGAACATCGCCGGCTCGGCGCCGGTGCTGGGCCCCAAGACCCGGTTCTGGCTGCTCGGCGGCTTCGAGGTGGGTCCCGACGCGCTGATTCGCTTCTACACGCTCCACGTCATTGGCCTGCCCCTGCTGGCGGCAATCTTCATGGCCGTGCACTTCTGGCGGATTCGCCGGGATGGCGGCCTGGCCCGGCCGCTGTAGAGGCGGGGTGAGCTAACGCATGGCTACCGTTGTCGTCGCCCGTCCGGCCGCCCGACCCACCCCTCGCGCACGCGATGAGGAAGTGCTCGTCTGGCCCGACCTCGTCTTCGTGGAGTTCATCTCGGCGCTGTTGTTCACAGTGCTGCTATTCCTGCTCTCGTACCTGATGAACGCCCCCCTCCTGGACGAGGCGAACGCGAACGTGACCAACGACCCGGCGAAGGCGCCGTGGTACCTGCTGAACCTGCAGGAGCTGCTGCTGCACATGAACCCGGCGCTCGCCGGCATCGTAGTGCCGACGGTCTGGCTAATCGTCCTCGGGGCCTTCCCCTACTTCGACCGCGCTACCGAGGGCCAGGGGCGCTGGTTCGCCGACGTGAACTCGGTGAAGAACACCGTGCTCTCGTTCATGGTCGGCTGGTGGGGCACGCTCGCCCTCATCCTCTGGAACTCGGGCAAGGTTGCCCTCTGGCTGAAGGACTGGTTCGGGTTCTCGGGCGGCGACACGCTCGCGTTCCTGGAGCGCTCGGCGGCGCTGAAGGACCCATCCGTGGTTCCCTGGCCAGACTGGGCGTCCTCGATTCCCTACCTCTGGTTCAACCTGAAGATCCTGGACGAGGGTCCGGGCGCGGGCGTGACCACGTTCCAGAAGATTGACCTGCCGACGCTGCTGGTGGACATCGGCATCCCGGCCGGCTTCATGGTCGGATTCACGTGCCTCCTCATCTTCGCCCTCTGGAAGGTCGGCTGGGTGCTGACCCGGCGCGACGCGCTGATCACGCTGATGAGCGGGTTCGTGGGCGTGTTCCTGATGCTGACGATTATCGGTACCGCCTTCCGCGGTCCGGGCCAGGATCTGATCTGGCCGTGGGACCTGCGCACCCTCGAAGGCATTCCGGGGCAGGAGTAGCGAGGGATGGCGCAAGCGCAGCGTATCGAACAGGCACGGCAGGCGGAGGCGCGCAAGGTCTCGCGACGCTCGTTCATGCGGGTGAGCGCGTTCGCCGGGCTGACGCTCACGCTGGGCGCGTTCAGCGCCTTCTTCCTTGGCTTCTTCAACCTGCGCAGCCCGCAGGGATTCGGGCGGCCGGTTACGGTGCCCAAGATTCAGATTCCGGAGCCGGGCGCCGAGCCCGTGCGCATCACCGAGGGCAAGTTCTGGCTCGTAAACCTGGACGGCGCCGAAGGCGACGTGCTCGGCCAGGGCGGCACGGGCGGACTGCTCGCGCTGTACTGGAAGTGCCCGCATCTCGGCTGCACGGTCCCCTGGCGGGGCGATTTCGACGGGGCGGAGGTGGCCTTCCCGGGCATCCAGGGGTGGTTCCGCTGCCCCTGCCACGGCTCGACCTACTCGCGGGCGGGGGTTCGCGTCTTCGGACCGGCGCCGCGCCCGATGGACACCTTCCTGCTGACCACGAACAGCGACGGCTCGGTGACCGTCAACACGCGGGGCCTGACCCTCGGCGGCGGAGACAATCCGAAGCGGGCGGTTCCCTACAGTGGCTAGCCGGCAGCGGAGGACTCGTTGAATACGCAGCGCCAAATCTTCCTGATCGTGGTGCTGATGTTCATCAGCGTGGCCGGCTGTGCCGCCTACACCACCATCGACCTACCCATCCGCGCGGAGCGGCAGGCAGACTTCTTCGAGGCCGAATCGATCGAACGCGGGGCGCTGCTCTACGCGAACAACTGCCGCACGTGCCACGGCATCCGGGGCGAGGGCGGCGTGGGGCTGACGCTGAACAAGGCCTCCTTCCGGAACCAGGAGCCGCTGGTCCTCTCGCAGAACCAGGATCTCATCCGGCGCACGCTGACCTGCGGCCGCGCGGGCACGCTGATGCCGGCCTGGCTGGACGCCAACGGCGGAAGCCTCACAGCGAACCAGCTTGAGCACCTCGTGCGGCTGCTGACAGCGCCGCTCGAGGAGGAGACGTTCGACGCGAACGGCAATCCGACGAACCATGGCTGGTTGGCGGCGGTCGAGTTCGCGCACAACCTGAACCACGAGTCGTCGGCCTCGGTGACGGGCGACACGCTTCCCCAGATCGCCGCGGCGCACGGAATTGGCAGCGACGCCACCGAGGGCGCCATCCTGATCGCGGAGCTGAACGGCATCACCTACGCCGTCGACGAGTCCGGCAACTTCTACCTGCCCTACTCGGGCGACGACGAAGCCCTGATGCTGAACCCGAATGCGGGCACCATTGCGACGGGACTCCTGCCGGGACAGACCCTGCGGCTGCCGGAGGGCGCGACCTACCTGGTGCAGGCGGGCGCGACCCTGGCGGGAATCGCGGAACAGCACGGCATCACGGCGGCGCAGATCCGCTCGCTCAACCCGCTGCTGCTGACCATCCTGGGCGACATCGCGGATGACACGCCGCTGACGGGCGAGCGCAAGCTCCTGCTCCCCGACGGGGCGACCTACACCGCGCAGGCTGGGGACACACTCGTTGCCATCGCCGAGGCGCACGACATTCCCGAAGTCGCCATGGCCGAGGACAACGCGATGGAGGTGGACGCCGCGATCGCAGCAGGCGACGTGATCCTCCTGCGCAACGGGACGCGCTACATCGTGCAGTTCGGCGACACCGTTAGCTCCATCGCCACCTCGCACGGCATCAGCGGGAGCACGTTGCGTTCATTGAACGAGCTGGGCGCAGACGAGGAGGTCTCGACCGAGCTCTGGATCGCGCTGCCGACGATCAACTCCTACGTCGTCGATGGCGCTGACCTCGCCACGGTGGCCTCGGGCTACGGCAACGTGACGGCAGCCTCGCTGGGCGAGGCCAACGGCGTGGACGCGGAAGCGATCCTGCCCATCGGCAAGTCGCTGCACTTCCCCGCGGACGCCTGGGGCGCGGCTCCGTCGGACGAGCTCAACCCGGGCACGGCCTGCGTCGAGCACACCGTTTCCTCGAGCGCCTTCAACACGATCAGCGGGGCCGACCCGATCGTCATCGACGAACCCAACGCGGTCACCACCGACGCGGTCATTCTCGCCCACGACAACGACTGGACAGTTGTGGCCGACGGCGAAGCCAGGCCGCCGAACCGTTCGGGCGTGAAGGTGACGGCGGGCACGACCGTGACGTTCGAGAACGTGGTCGGCCTGCACAACATCGAGATCGACGGCGAGCAGCAGGGCGACGACTTCGAGGGAGTGGGCGTCACCCGGACGTTTACGTTCGACACGCCGGGCGAGTACCGCATCACCTGCAGCTACCATCCGGACATGCTGGCGGTGGTGTTCGTCACCGAATAGCCCGAATTTGTTGACGCTCCGCAGGGGCGTGCCTACGATCCGAATCCGACCGGAGCTTCGTCGACTAGGAGGACTTTGATGGCGGCGCAGACGGGAAAACGGTATTTCTGCCCAACTTGCGGTGCTGAGTTCATCGTGACGAAGGGCGGCGACGGCGAACTGAAGTGCGGCGACACGCCGCTCGAACAAAAGAAGTAGCAGGGGACGTTCGAATGGCCGTACAGCTGGGAAAGCGCTACAAGGACGAGGAGACCGGCATCGAGGTGCTGGTGATCAAGCCGGGCGAGTGTGACCTGAAGGTCGACGAGCGCGACATGGAGCTGATGCAGCCGAAGGTTCTGCCCTCGGCCGACTGACGCGCCTGCATCCACCGGAACGACTGCGACGGGGCCTGCACGGCCCCGTTCTGGTAGACGGGGCGTGGCGAGGCACGAGTGAGATTCGAGCAACTGGTCGAGAACCGCATCCTGGAAGCGATCGAGGACGGCGTCTTTGAGGGGCTTCCGGGGGAGGGGGCGCGGCTCCCGCAGCGCGACGCCGAGCGGCTGGCCGGCGACCTCTGGCTGGCGCATCACATCCTCGGGAACGCGGGGACGCTGCCAGAGTGGCTCGAGCTGGCGCGCACGATCGAGCGGGACCGGGAAGGGCTGGCGCGACTCGAAGCGGAGCACGGGGCGCTCGTGGAGCGGGCGCGGGCGACGGGGGAGTGGCGGCGGCTGGCGCCACTGATCGCGGAGCGGCGGCGCGAGTTTGCAGCGGCGGCGCGGGCGCTGCGGACAAAGCAGGAGCGCTACAACATGGAGGCGCCGAGCGTCGCGAACGAGCGTCCGGCGATCTGGCTTGAGGAGCGTCTGCGGATGCTGGACGCGCGGGTCCGGGAGGCGCGGGGCGGCGCGGGCGGCTGAGGCGGCGGCTTTCGCAAGGGGACGGCTGGTGGTACCGTGAGCGCTCGCCGTCCGGACAGGCGGCAATCGCACCCGAAGGGTGGTGAGCCAGCAGCGTGGCCGAAATAATCATCGGTGAGGACGAGCCATTCGAGTCTGCTCTGAAGCGCTTCAACAAGCGCGTGCAGCAGGACGGCATCCTCTCGGAAACGCGCAAGCGCCAGCACTACGAAAAGCCGAGCGTGAAGCGCAAGAAGAAAGAAGCGGCACGCCTGCGGAAGCTGCGCAAGAAGCAGCTTCGGGCTGAGGCGCGCGCCCGGTCGGGGCGGTAGGCCCCTCACCGTGGCGGCCCTGAAAGACCGCATCCAGAGCGACCTGCGCGCGGCGATGCTCGCCCGGGACGAGCCGCGCCGGTCGGCCCTGCGCATGCTGACGGCGGCCATCAAGAACGCCGAGATCGAGGCGGGCGACGAGCTCGCCGAGGGCGACCTGCTGGTCGTCGTGCAGCGCCAGGTGAAGCAGCGGCGGGAAAGCATCGCGGAGTTCCGCAAGGGCGGCCGCGAGGACCTGGTGGAGCGCGAGGAAGCGGAGTTGGAGGCCTTCGCGGGCTACCTGCCCGAGGAAGCGAGCCGCGAGGAGATCGAGGAGGCGGCGCGGGCCACGATCGAGGAGACGGGCGCCTCGGGACCGCGCGACATCGGCAAGGTGATGCCGGTGCTGATCAAACGCTTTCAGGGCAAGGCCGACGGACGCGTGATCAGCGAGATCGTGCGGGGCCTGCTGGGCTAGCCAGCCTCCTCGTCGGGGAACCCCAGTTCGCGGCGCACCAGCGCCCCGACCACTTCAGCCGCACTCGTACCGGGCTCTGAACCGGCAACCAGGGAACTCTTGGTGAGAGCGAAGGCGAACTCGTGCTCAGGATCGGCGAAGCCGATGGCCCCGCCGGCGCCGGGGTGGCCGAAGGTGGTGGTGCGGGGCCCCATGGCAGTGATGGGGCCGGTCTGGAAGTAGCCGAGCGCCTTTCGCACGGGCTGCTGGATGACCACGTCGACGTCGTCGGTCTGGAAGCGGGTGGCGGTGGCGACCCGCTCCTCGGGGAGGATGCGGACGCCTTCGAGCTCGCCGCCGTTGCCGAGGCAGGCGTACATGCGAGCGAGCGAACGCGCGCTCATGAGGCCGCCGTGGGCGGGGAGGGCGGCGCGGCGGACGACGGGGTTGTTGTAGGGCTCGGCGAGGATGCCGACGGCGGGCGGGATGGCGCGCGTGATGAGCGCGCCCGGCGGGGCGGGCGGGGCATCGGGGCGGGGGCCGTCGACGAGGGTGGCGACGCGCGGCTCGGTGGCGTCGTCGATACCCAGATGGATGCCATCGAGGCCGAGGGGGCCGCAGATCTCCTCCTGGACGAACTGGTTGATGGGGCGGCCATCGGCGCGGCGGATCACCTCGCCGAGGATCCAGCCGAAGGTGTAGGCGTGGTAGCCGGTGCGGGCGCCAGGTTCCCAGAGCGGTTCGAGGGCGGCGACCGAGTCGCACATGAAGTCCCAGTCGGACATGGACTCAGGGGTAACGCCGTCGGGCATCAGGGGGACGCCGACACGGTGGGTGAGGGCATGGCGGACGGTGGCGAACTGCTTGCCCCGCTGGGCGAACTCGGGCCAGTGTGCGGCGATTGGCTCGTCGTAGGCGAGCACGCCGCGCTCGACGAGCAGATGGATGGCGGTCGCTGTGACCCCCTTGGTGCAGGAGAAGGAGGTGAAGAGCGTGCCGCCATCGACGGGCCGCCCAGACGCGACATCAGCAAGACCGGCCCAGGTGTCGACGACGAGGTCGCCGTGGTGATAGGCAGCGACCTGCAGTCCCGATTCGGCCCCGCTGGCGATGAGCTCCTCAAGAGCCGCCCTGGCCCGCTCGTTGATGTCCGCCATTGGTCCGCCTTTCGCACCGGAAACTGGCCGGCGCCGGGGCCGGCTCGCGGCGCAACGATACGCGCTCGCGCTGTGCAGGGGCGGGGCGGAGATGGAAGGTGGCTCTGCTATCATCCGGGGCCACTTCATGCTGCGCCGCCTACCTGATCCGGTCGTCACGCGCGGGGGCGCGGCTGTCTTTGGCGTCATCATCGCCATTGGCGCGATCGCCCTGGCGATACCGCTACTTCCCGGGGAGAGCGCCCCGCGCGAGGGCGATATCGCCCCGCGGGCCTTCGCCGCCGTGCGCGAAAGCGAGTACGTCTCCGAGGAGTTGACGGAGGCGGCCCGGGACGAGGCGGAGGCGGCCGTCGAGCCCGCGATGGCCTCCCTGGAAGAGGTTCCCCAGGAACAACTCAACCTGCTGTCCATGCTCTTCGAGGAGGTGGCACGGCTGCGACTGCGGAGCGGGCTCTCGTCGGAGGAACGGCTGGAAACTCTGGGGGAGGCGCCCGGCGGCATCGGGTTGGGGCAGGCGATCCGCTCAACGCTGCTCACGCTCGACGCCGGGGACCTGGAAGACCTGCGGCAATCGGCGATTGAGGGCGTGAGCGCCATCCTGAGCTCCCCGCTGCGGGAGGAAGACCGGCGGAACCGGATCGAGGCGTACCTGCTGGTGGGTAACGTGCCTTCGTTCCAGAACGGCGAAGGCGCGCTGCGTGAGCTACTCGACGCCTTCGTGACGCCGACGGTGGCGCTGGACGAGCAAACGACGCAGGGATTGCGGAGAGAGGCCCGGGACGCGGTGGCGCCGGTGCTGGTGAGCTACTCCCCGGGCGAGGTGATCGCCGAGGAGGGGCAGGCGCTGGACCCCGTCGTGATCGAGGCGCTGCGGGAGACGGGCGTCATCCGCGAGGGGTTCGACTATTACGACCTGGGGGCGGGGCTGCTCATGGGGGCGGCGCTGGGGACCGTGCTGGCGGTGTACCTCTACCGCCTGCAGCCGTTCGCGCGTCCCGCCGAGCGGCGCGGCCTGATGACGCTATTGGCGGTGCTGGGCACGCTGGTGGCGGTACGGGTGGCCCTGCCGGAGCTGCTGCCCGATACGGAGGGACGGTTCTTCGCCTACGGCCTGCCGGTGGGGGCGGCGGCGGTGGTGGTGTCGTCGGTATCGGCGCCGCGTTTCGGGGCGATGGTGGCGGTCGTGATCGCGCTCTACGCGGGGTTCATCGCGGCCACGGCGCCATCCCTGGCGGGAGCCGCCTTCACGAGTGCGCTGGAGCCACTGCAGCTGGTGATCGCGTACGCGGCGGGCGGTCTGGCAGGGGCGGCGGCGATGCAGCGCACGGAGCGGCTGGGCCGCTTCGCGGCCGCGGGGCTTTCCGTGGGGGCGGCGACGGCCGCGGTGCTCCTCGCGTTCTGGATGCTGACGGAGCAGCGGGAGACGGAGGGGCTGGGCTGGCTGGCGATGGCCGCGACGGTTGCCGGAGGGGGCTCGGCGGTGATCGGGCTGGGGGTACACGTGTTGCTCTCGACGGCGCTCCGGGTAACAACGCGGATGCAGCTGATGGAGCTGGCGCAGGCGGGCCATCCGATCCTACAGGAGCTGCAGGAGAAGGCGCCGGGCACGTTCCACCACAGCATGCTGGTGGGGACGCTGGCGGAGCAGGCGGCGAACCGCATCGGGGCGGACTCGCTGCTGGTGCGGGCGGGGGCGTACTACCACGACATCGGCAAGATGCAGCGGCCGGAGTACTTCGTCGAGAACAACATCGACCGGGGGGCGAGCCCGCACGACAGCATCGCACCAGAGGCGAGCGCACGCATCATCCACGGGCACGTGCTGGACGGGATAGAGCTCGCCCGGAGGCGGCGGCTGCCGGCGCTGGTGGGGGACTTCATCCCGCAGCACCACGGCACGCGGCTAGTGGAGTTCTTCTATCACAAGGCGCTGGAGCGGGGCGACGCGGACGCGGAGGCGTTCCGCTACCCGGGCCCGCGGCCGCAGGCAAAGGAGCAGGCGATCGTGATGCTGGCGGACTCCTGCGAGGCGCTGGTGCGGGCGACCCAGCCGGAGTCGCACGAGGAGATCGACGAACTGGTCAACGGGGTGTTCTCGGAACGGCTGGCGGAGGGGCAGATGGACGAGTGCGACATCACGATGCGCGAGATACAGGAGGTGGCGGCGAGTTTCCGGAGCACGCTGCGGGCGGTCTACCACCCACGTATCGAGTACCCGGATGCGCCGGACTCGCAGCAGGAGTCGGCCGTAACGACCGGCGGAACGGCCCCGGCGGTCGGGCCCACACCACGGGGTCCGGTCGACCCGGTGGAGGCGGAGGGCAGGGCGACGGACGAGTAGCGCCGGGAGGCTCACGGGGCGCTGCTACACTACTGAGGATGCGTTTCGCCATCGTGCGTTTCCCGGGAACCTGGAGCGACCGCGACACCGAGCACGTGCTCGCGAACGTGCTCGGGCAGGAAGCGGAGATCGTGTGGCACCAGGAGACCTCGCTGGCGGGGTTCGATGCGGTGGTGCTGCCGGGTGGCTTCTCCTACGGCGACTACCTGCGCTGCGGGGCGATCGCACGCTTCTCGCCGATCATGGAGGAGGTGGTGCGGGCGGCCGGGGAGGGGATGCCGGTGATCGGCATCTGCAACGGCTTCCAGGTGCTGTGCGAGAGCGGCCTGCTGCCGGGCGCGCTCATCCGCAACCGCAGCCTGCGCTTCCGCTGCGAATGGACGCACCTGCGGCGCGAAGGCGGTGGGTCGCCGTGGACGGTGGGCATCGGCGAGGGCGAGGTGCTGCGCATCCCCATCAGCCACGGAGAAGGCAACTACCAGGCCGACCGCGCGACGCTCGACGAGTTGGAGCGCGAGGGCCGCATCGTGTTTCGTTACTGCGACGAGCGGGGCGAGACGACCCCCTACGCGAATCCGAACGGGAGCGCGCGCAACATCGCGGGCATCCGCAACGAGGCGGGGAACGTGGTGGGGATGATGCCGCACCCCGAGCGAGCAGGGGAAGAACTGACGGGCGGGGCCGACGGGAACCGCATCTGGCAATCACTGATCGAGGCCACGGCGGGCGCCGCGGTCTGAAGGAGCACATCAATGACGGCGATGAACTCGGAGTATCCGGTTCAACTGGAGATCGACCCGCCGGCTTCCCAGAACCGGCTAACGGTGTTCTTCCGGTGGATCCTGACGATCCCGCACTGGATCGTCCTGTTCTTCCTGGGGATCGCGGCGTTCTTCGTCTGGCTGTTCGCATCGATCTCGATCGTCATCACCGCGCGGTACCCCGAGGGGCTGCTGCGGTTCTCGACTGGCGTCGCCCGGTGGGCGGCGCGCGTGTCGGCCTATGGCGGCGCGCCCAACCAACAGAGCATCGGCGACGTCACCGTCTTTTTCTTTACGGGCGGCTTTCTGACGGACAAGTATCCCCCGTTCACGCTCGATGAGGCTCCCGACTATCCCGTTCGCCTGCACGTGCAGGCGCAGGTCGAGGGGCGAAACCGGCTCACGGGCTTCTTTCCCATCCGCATCATCATGCTCATTCCCCACGCCATCATCCTGGCCATCCTCGGCATTTTCGTCACGCTGGCGACGATCGTGGCCTGGCTGGGCGGAACCATGCTGGGGCAGCTTCCCGAGTGGCTGCACGACTTCATCGCGGGCTACACCCGCTGGAGCACGCGCGTAGGCGCCTACTTCGGGCTGCTCGTGGACGAGTACCCGCCGTTCAGCTTCAACTAGGAGTCGGGCCGGCTGAGCCAGTCGCTGGTCGAGGTCGCGGCCGGAGCCGTGGTCTGAAGGGAGTAGGGCAATGACGGTCGTTACCGAGGGCTACCCGGTTCGGTTCGAAGTCGATCCGCCGGCATCTCAGAGCCGGCTGTCGATCTTCTTCCGGTGGCTGCTGGTCATCCCGCACGTCATCGTGCTCAACTTCCTTGGGCTGGCGGCGGGGGTCGTGATCACGTTCGCGTGGTTCACGATCCTGTTCGCGGGGCGCTTCCCGGCGGGCATGCTGCGCTTCACCATCGGGTTCTCGCGCTGGGCGGCGCGGGCCAACGCCTACGGCACCCTGCTGACGGATCGATACCCGCCGTTTTCGATGGAGGAGGAGCCGGACTACCCGGTGCGGCTCACGATCCAGGAGCAGACCGCGGACCGGAACCGGCTGACGGCGTTCTTCCGCTGCATCCTCCTGATCCCGCACGAGATCGTGCTGTCGTTGCTCGGCATCGCTCTCGTGTTTGTCGCGCTAGTGGCGTGGGTGGCTGGAGTCGCGCTGGGCCGGGTGCCCGAGGGGCTGCACAACTTCCTGTACGGCTACACTCTGTGGACGGAGCGGGCGAGCGCGTACGCGTACCTGCTCGTCGACGAATACCCGCCGTTCAGCTTCAGCCAGGAGACAGGATGACCGAAGCGGCTCTCGAACAAGCTTACGAAGGACCGGACCTCAATCTGGCGGGGCAGGGGCGGCGGCTCGCTGAGTACGTGCTCGACGCCGTTCTCTTCGCGTTCACGCTCGGGATCGGTTGGTTGATCTGGCTCCTCGTTGTGGGAGGGCGCGGACAGAGTCCTGCAAAGCAACTGCTGGGCATCCATGTGGTCCGCGCGGACGGGAGCCGGGCCGGGCTGGGCTTGATGCTGCTGCGCGAGATCGTCGCCAAGTGGGCCGTCTTCGCGGTGCTGGACCTCTTGCTGAGCCTCGCGAACGCGGGTGTGGCCGGCGCGATCACACTGGTTGTGTTCATCGCGGCCGCGCTGTGGTGCGTCTGGGATGCGAACCGGCAGTGCCTCTGGGACAAGGCACTACAGACGTACGTCGTCCGGCAAGCGGACGGGATTCCCGGGGCCGCGGTGGCCGCACCCTCCCAGGAAGCAACCCAGAATCTCCAGACGCTGCAGGACCTGCACAATCGGGGTCTGCTGACGGATGAGGAGTACGAGGAGCGGCGGGCGCGGGAGCTGGAGCGGCTGTAGCCGGTGGCGGACGCGGTTTCCGCGGTATCGAGCGGGCAGCTGGCCAGCCTGAGACAGCGCCTTGCGGGGCACATCTTCGAGTTCGTCCTGTTCGCCCTGACGCTTGGGGTCGGCTGGATCTTCTGGTTCGTCAACACGGCTCGAAGCGGGCAGACGCCGGCAAAGCGACTGCTGGGGATGCGGGTGGTGGATGCGCAGGGACAGCCCGCGTCCCTGGTGCGCATGGTCGCGCGGGATGTCTGGCTCAAGGTGCTGCTCTTCGTCCTCCTGGACCTGCTGTTGCTGTCGATGGAGGTAGAGGGTGGCATCAACCTCGCGTTCGCCGGGGTGGCGGTGTGGCTGGTGGCGGCGGCTTGGTGCGCCTGGGACGGGCAGCGCCAGTGCCTGTGGGACAAGGTAGCCGGGACGCGCGTGGAGGTGACCTCCCACAGCGGCCGGAGCGCGTGAGGTGGAGGGGCGGTAGCATCGGGGTGTGGCGGTCGAGCAGGAGGCGCTGGACGCAGTCGCGCTGAGTCGCGATGAATACGACCTGCTCGTGGGGCGGCTGGGGCGGGAGCCGAACGAGGTCGAGCTGGGGATGTTCGGCTCGCTGTGGAGCGAGCACTGCGGCTATAAGAACAGCCGCCCGCTGCTGCGACGTTTGCCGAGCGGCGGCGACCGGGTGCTTACCAAGGTGGGGGAGGAGAACGCGGGCGCGATCGACATCGGGGACGGCTGGGCGGTGGTGATGAAGGTCGAGTCGCACAACCACCCCTCGGCGATCGAGCCGTACGAGGGGGCGGCGACGGGCGTGGGGGGGATCGTGCGCGACATCTTCGCGATGGGGGCGTACCCAATCGCGCTGCTGGACTCGCTGCGCTTCGGCCCGCTGGACGAAGGGAACAACCGCTACCTGTTCGAGGGGGTGGTGGGCGGTATCGGGGGGTACGGCAACTGCCTCGGGATTCCCACCGTGGGGGGCGAGGTGGTGTTCGGGGGGTCGTACAACGGCAACCCGCTCGTGAATGCGATGTGCGTGGGGCTGGTGCGAGCGGACGGCATCCTGAGCGCGAACGCGAGCGGCGAGGGGAACGCCCTGCTGCTGGTGGGGGCGGATACGGGCCGGGACGGCATCCACGGCGCGAGCGGGCTGGCGAGCCGCACCGATCCGGAGGCACGCTTCGAGGAGATGCGTCCGGCGGTGCAGGTGGGTAACCCGTTCCTGGAGAAGATGCTGATGGAGGCATGCCACGAGCTCGGCTCGGAGCACCGGGACTGGATCGTGGGGCTGCAGGACCTCGGGGCGGCGGGGCTGACCAGCTCGGTGCTCGAGTGCTGCGCGCGGGGCGACTCGGGGGCGGTGCTCGACCTGGATCGTGTGCCGAGGCGCGAGTCGGGGATGACGCCGTACGAGGTCATGCTTTCGGAGAGCCAGGAACGGATGCTCGTTATCGCCAAGCGCGAACACGTGGCGGACGTGGAGGCGCTCTTCGAGCGCTGGGAGGTGGATTGCATCGAGATCGGTCAGGTGACGGACGGGGACGAGGTGGTGCTGCGGGAGGAAGGGGTGGAGGTGGGGCGGGTGCCGGTAGAGGTGGCGACGGAGGCGCCGGCGTACACACGCGACGGGCGTCGCAGCGTGGAAGCGCTGGCGCGCAGCCAGGCGAATCCGGGGGCGTTCCCGGACCTGAAGGCAGAGGCGGCGACGGAGGCGCTGGTGGCGCTGATCGGGCGGCCGAACCTCGCGAGCAAGCGCGAGGTTTTCCGCCAGTACGACCACCAGGTGCTGGCGAACACGGTGGTGGCGCCGGGGGGCGACGCAGCCGTGCTGCGCGTGCCGGGCACGACGCGCGGCATCGCCGTGGCGACCGACGGGAACGGTCGCTACTGCCAGCTGGACGCGCACAACGGGGGCGCCATCGCGGTGGCGGAGGCGGCGCGCAACGTGGTCTGCACGGGGGCGCTGCCGGTAGCGGTGACGGATTGCCTCAAC
This sequence comes from Tepidiformaceae bacterium, assembly GCA_965214395.1. GTDB lineage: Bacteria > Chloroflexota > Dehalococcoidia > Tepidiformales > Tepidiformaceae > UBA2991. The sequence continues at coordinate 862,292 of OZ243954.1, read as the reverse complement.
TTCGGCGCGCCCGAGAACCTGGAGGTGTACGCGACCCTCTCCGGGGCGGTGGACGGCATTTCCGCAGCCTGCGAGGCGTTCGGGACGCCGGTTGTGAGCGGCAACGTGAGCCTCTACAACGAGAGCGGCGGAGCGGCGGTCTCGCCGACGCCCGTCATCGGGATGCTGGGGGTGCTGGAGAACGTACACGCCCACCTGGGGGCGGCCTTCGAGCGGGCGGGGGCGGAGGTCTGGCTGCTGGGCGGAACGGTCGAGCAAACGGCGCGTACGCTCGCCGGGAGCGAGTACCTGGAGGCGGTGCACGGGGCGATCATCGGCACACCGACGATCGACCTGGCGGCGGAATCGCGATTGCACGACCTCGTGCTGGGCGCGAACGACGCCGGTCTGCTGCTGAGCGCGCACGACTGCAGCGACGGCGGCCTCGCGGTCGCGCTGGCGGAGTCCTGCCTGCTCGGCGGGTACGGCTTCGAGGGAGAGGTCGAGGTGGAGGGGCGCGTCGATGCGGCGCTGTTCGGGGAAGGGCAGGGGCGCATCGTGGTGAGCGCGCGTCCGGAGGCGGGGGAGGGGCTGGTCGCGCTGGCAGCCGAGCTGGGGGTGGCGGCCACGCGACTCGGGTCGACGACCGACGAGGGCGTGCTCCGCTACGGACCAGTCGAGGCGGACCTCGACGAGGTTCGGAAGGCCTGGGAGTCTGGCCTGGGGCTGTAGGCAAGGAGAGCGGCGGGCGATGCCCGCCTGAGTGGAGCGCCGCGCTACCGCGCGGCTGAGGAGAGCGCGCGGCTACCGCCGCGCTGAGTGGCCTGGGAGACGCTTGCGACTCAGCGCGTTGGCAATCTCGTCCTCGCTCATGTCGGGGCCGACGGCGGCGCAGTGGAAGCGGTCGTTCACGAAGATGTCAGTAGCGACCGCGCGGATCTGCGAGGCATCGACCGCTTCGAGGGCGGCGACGAACTCGTCGATGGTCTCGACCCTGCCCTTCGTAAGCAGCTGCTCGCCGTGGCGCTGGCCGAGGGAGAAGGCGGTCTCGAGGGAGAGGCGGAAGCGGCCGATGGCGTGGTCCTTGGCGCGCCGCAGCTCGTCCTCGGGGACGGGCTCGTCGACAAGCTTCTGGAGCTCGTCGAGGCAGACGCCGAGGGTCTCGGAGAGCTTCTCGCGGTTGACGCCCGCTGAGACGGTGAAGACGCCGGCATCGGCGAGGTAGCCGTAGCTGGAGTGCACCGAGTAGGCGAGGCCGCGGCGCTCGCGCACCTCGGTGAAGAGGCGTGAGGACATGCCCGAGCCGAGGATGTTGTTGAGGATGCGGAGGGCGAAACGGCGCGGGTCGTCACGGCCGAAGAGGGGCATCCCGAGCATGACGCTGCACTGGTCGATCTCGCGCGAGTCGATGCTGACGCGGGCGCCCGTCGTTTCCGGGTCGTAGGGGGTGATGTCGGGGAGGCTACCGGCAGCGACCTCGGCGAAGCGGGGCTCGGCCAGTTCGAGGACCTGCTCGTGGGTGCAGTTCCCGGCGACGGAGAGGACCATGTTCGGTCCGAGGTACCAGCCCTCCATGTGCTCGAGGAAGTCGGGGCGGTTCATCTCTTCGACGAGATCGACGCTGCCGCCGACGTCCCAGCCGCAGGGCTGCTCGCCGTAGACGGAAACGCCGAGAAGGCGGCTCGTCCAACCCGCGGGGTTGTCGTGGTTCCGCTTGAGCTCCTGCTGGACGACCGTGCGCTCACGGTCGATCTCCTCCTGGGGGAGGGTGGAGTGGAGGAGCATGTCCGCTGTTATGTCGATTGCGGTCTCAAGGCGGTCGTAGGGGACCACGTTCCAGTAGCAGGTGAACTCCTTGTTCGTGTAGGCGTTGAGGGTGCCGCCGGCGCCCTCGATCTCCTCGGCGATCATGTTGGCGCGGGGGCGGCGTTCGGTTCCCTTGAAGATCATGTGCTCGAGGAAGTGGGTGATGCCGTTCAGGCGCTGGGGCTCGGAGCGTGAGCCGACGCCGACGAAGAGATTGACAGTGGTGGCCTGGGTGGTGGGGACGGGCGTGGTGACGACGCGCAGGCCGTGGGGGAGCGTAGTCGTTTGCCAGGTGACGGCCATGGGTGCGGTAGCCTCTCGTTCTGCGGGGGGTTGGGCTTATTCTACGGTCGCCCGCAGGACGGGCCGCGACAGGCGGGGATGCATCTGTGGGCGAACTGACACTGAAACCGAACTGGACAACGGCCGCGGGCGCGCTCGAAGGGGTGCTGGCGGCGGAGGGACTGGAACTGCCGCGTCACGCCGTGATGGGATTGACGGGGCACGCCTGGCACCTGTGCCTGGCCAGCGAGGGGGACGTGACGGCGCTCCCGAGCGGGCCGCACGACCTCGACTGGGGGGCGATGGTCGAGCGGTACGCGCGCACGGGGCTGGCGTGGGAGCGGCTGGGGCGGCGGGCGCGGGGGGTGGAGCTGGCAGTCGCGCGGGACGAGGCAATCGCGTGGGCGCGGGAGCGCCTGGACGAGGGGGTCCCGCTCATCGGGTTCGACCTGCAGATCCATGAGTTCGCGATCGTGCGGGGCTACAGCGTGGAGCGCGGGGGCTTCCTCGTGGAGTCGGCGGTGTCGGAGGAGATGGGGGGATTCGCGCCGTGGAGCGACTGGCCGACGCCATCGATCGGGATCGTTGAGCTGTTCGCACCGGTCGGGCCGAGCGACCCGGACCCGGAGGAGGCGGTGGTGGGGGCGCTGCAGACGGCCGTGGAGCTGATGTCCGGGGGCGGCGGCGCGAGCGCGCATCCCCGGGGGACGGCGGCGTTGGAGGCGTGGGCGGACGCGTTCGAGGGGACGGGGGAGATCGACCGAGCGGGGAACGCCTACACGCTGGCCGTGCTGCAGGCGGCGCGCACCGACGGGGCGGCCTTCCTGGGGGACCTGGCGGAGGCGGTTCCGGGGCTGGCCATCCCGCTGATGCACGCGCAACGGGCGGTGCTCGACGTGACGCAGGCGCTCTCGCCGCTGCTGACGCTGTTCCCGTTCCCGGCGGGCGGGCACGGAAGCGTGGCGAATCCGGGGCTGCGGGAGGCGGCGGCGAACGCGCTTCGGCGGGCGGCGGGACACGAGCGGCGGGCGGCGGCCTCGATCGCGGAGGCGCTCGACTCGCTGGGGATCGCGTAGTCGCGGTGGTCAGTTGGATCATTGAGGGGGAGCTGGCGGTGAGTTCGCGCCCGGGCTACACGCCGGGGGAGGAACGCGCGGTGCCCCTGCGGGCGGTGGAGACGTGGATCGAGGGCGCGCGGGAGGCGGGGGTGCGGTCGGTGATCTGCCTGCTGGGGGACGACCAGCTTCCGCTGTATGCGGGGGCCCTACCGGAAGGGCTGCTCGGACGGTACCGGGCGGGCGGGTTCGAGGTAGCGCACATCGGCGTGCGCGACGGGCTCACGGAGCCGTACACGGCGGCGCAACTGGAGGAAGCGTGGGCATCGTTCCAGCGCCTCCCGAAGCCGGTGCTCGTGCACTGCAGCGCCGGCCACGACCGCACGGGTCGCGTTGTGCGGCACATCCTGGGGCGGCTGGAGGCAGCGGGGTCGGGGTAGGAGCGGCTAGTTGACGTTGGGGAGCTGCGCCCACTGGTTCTGCTGCTGGAAGAGAAGGTCGTGCATCTCCCAGAACTTGTCCTGTTCGCCAGCGCACTGGGCGGCGACATGGACGGTGGCGGCGTTGGGGTGGAGCTGGGTGAGGGGGAAGTGTACGAACGCGAGGGCGACGTTCTCGCCGACCAGCTCCCTGATGTCCGGCAGCGAGTTGAAGAACCAGCGCTGGCAGAAGGGACACTGGAAGTCGCTGTACTCGATGATGACGACCGGGGCGTCGGGGCTGCCCTCGATCGGGGCGCCGCTGATATCGGGGCGTTCGGCGACGATGGCGAAGGCGGGCGGGTCGCGCTGGGCGAGCGTCTGGATGGCCTCCGAGTACTCGTCGACGGAGGTGGGGCTCCCGTTCAACTCGGCCGCGATGACCTCGGTGAAAATCTCCGTGGGCTGGGCGCCGGAGATGAACTTGTTGTTGACGAAGAAGGAAGGCGTGCCGTTCAACCCGAGGTCGATGGCCCGCTGGGCCTGCTCGGCGACCGCCTCGTAGGTGGCCGGAGCGCTGAGGCACTCGTCGAAGCGGTCGACATCGAGATTGAGGGCGACGGCGTAGCTGGTGACGGCTTCGCGGAGGGTGGTGGGGCCCCGGGGGGCGGCAGCAGGTTCGGCCGGCTCCTGGGCGGCGGGCGGCCGGGCTGCCGACTCCGACAACGACTCGGCAGCCTCGGACAGGGAGTCGACCGAGCGGGAGAGGGATTCGAGGGCGGGACCGATGGGCTCCTGCTGGGAGTCGTCGTCCAGCAAAACGAGGGTGATGACGATGGCAGCCGCGCCGAGCAGGACGGCGATCGGCGTGAGGAAGTAGGGCCAGGCGGGTGGCCGGGCTGCCCGTGGAGCGGCAGGGGGTGGGGGCGCCGGCTCGGGGGCCGCCTCGGGCGGCTCGAAAGGCGCTTCCTCGGGGTCGGTGGGCGGCTGCGTCACGGGGGCATCCTAGAGGGGTGGGGAGGTTACGGGCGAACGGCGGGACTCAGGCGCCCCGTGCGCGAAGGACGGCCAGCGTCAGCTCCTCGACGGTAGCGATGTCGGGGTCGCTGGCGAGGGCATCGTCGACCCAGCGGCGGGCCTCGGAGCGGTTGTAGCCGAGGGCCGCGACGGCTTCGGCGGCATCAAGGGCAACGCGGTCGCGCTTGAGACTCTCGAGGTCGACGGGGCTCTCGATAGCGCCGTCCTGGAGGGCCGCCTCGGCGACGACCTTGCCGCGCAGGCTCGCGATGATCTTGCCGGCGACACGCGCACCGATGCCGGGGAGGCGGATGAGGGCGGCCTGATCCTCCTGCTCGATCGCGCGCGCGATGGTGCTGACAGAAACGGTCATGGCCTTGACGGCCTTGGTCGGGCCGAGCCCCTCGACACTGGTGAACTTGCGGAAGAAGTCGCGCTCGGGGCGGCGGAGAAAGCCGACGAGGAGGGGCACGGGCTGGTTGGCGGTGGCGTGGTAGAGGACGTGGAGGGCGATGGGCGGCCCGGGCTCGCCCTCCTGCGAGGAGTCGGCCGTCTCCTGGATCTCGGGCCAGAGGAAGGCCGGCACGAGCACCTCGTAGCGCACCCCGGAGACATCGACTTCGACGCTCAGTTCGCCGACGTCGGCATGTGTGAGCTGCCCGGAGAGATGGGTGATCACGGGGCGATCTTACGCCGCCGCGACGGCGGGCCGGAGCGCGGGTAGGCTGAGAACCGTGCCGGAGCTGCCCGAAGTCGAGACGATCAGGAGCGACCTGGAACCGCTGGTGGTGGGGCGCACGGTGGCGGGAGTGGAGGTCGACCCCGGCACGATCGACCTGCTGACGGACGTGCCAATCGATGCGCTGCGGGCGGGGCTGGTGGGGCGGCGGTTCGTCTCGCTGGGACGGCGGGGCAAGTACCTGCTCTTCGGCATGGACGACGGACGCACATTCGTGACGCACCTGCGCATGACGGGGCGTCTGGTGCGGCAGGGAGCGGCCGAACCGGCAATCGAGTACGAGCGGGGACGCCTCTCGCTCGATGACGGCCACGACCTGCGCTGGAGCGACCTGCGCAAGTTCGGAACGTGGGACATCGTCGAGGATGCGGCGGAGGTGGTGGGGAAACTGGGGCCGGAGCCTCTGGACGAGGCGTTCACGGCGGCCTTCCTGCGGAAGCTGCTGGCGGGGCGGACGGCGCCGGTGAAGGCAGTGCTGCTCGACCAGCGACGGGTGGCGGGGCTGGGGAACATCTACGTGGACGAGGCCCTGTTCCAGGCGCGCATCCGGCCAGACACGGCTGCGGGGGAGGTGTCGAGGGGGGCGGTCTCGCGGCTGCGCGTGGCCTGCCGGGAGGTGCTCGAGCGTGGCATCGAGAACCGGGGGGCCAGCTTCAGCGACTACGTCGACGCGCAGGGCGACCCGGGACGCCAGCACATGTACGTGCAAGTGTTTCGGCGCGACGGCAAGCCGTGCTACACGTGCGGGACGGAGATCGCCCGGTCGGTGGTGGGGGGCCGGGGGACGCACTTCTGCCCGCGGTGCCAGCGGAGGCCGCGCAGGCGGCGGTCTGCCGGGACGTAGAATGGCCGCATGTCGGAAGCGCCCTACATCGAGCGGCTGACCGAGCTCCGGTTCCTGGAGGAGTACGAGCGCTCGGTCCTGAGCAAGCCCCAGATGGTGTCCGACACGGCGCTGCGCTCGCTCGCCTTCTGCCCCCCGTATGAGCGCCCCGCACTGGTGGGGATGCTGGCGGGACAGCTCGTGGAGGCGGTGCTGCGGCTGACCGCGGTCTTCGAGGCGCTGGACGACCGACGGTTCTCGGTGGCGGAGTCGCTGCGAGGGCCGCTGCCGGGGGCGGAAGCGTGGGTCGCGCTGACGCAGCTGGCGGCGACGGCCGAGCCGGAGGGAGTCGTGCGGCGGCTGGCGCTCGACGAGGGGGCGGTCGAGAGCGCGACCCAGCTGCGGGGCCTGCCCGTGCCGGAGTGGCTCCCCGCGCTGATCGAGGCGACCACGGCGGCGGATTCGCTGGCGATGCCGGCGCCGGTCGACCAGCTCGCGATAACAGGGACGAACGCGGAGGGGGAGCGGCTGGAGGTGCGGCTGGCGGCGGGCGAGGAAGCCACGGTCGCGATGGCGGACCTGATTGCCGACCTGTGCTCGGTGGCGCGAGGATTCCTGGGGGCCTACCTGCGCGCGCGACGGTCGCTGGGGAAGGCAGTGTGAGCGCGGTCGAGCCGCTCCGGCCCGGCAGACGCGACGCCATCACGGACGTCCGGGGCGTGCGCGTCGGGCACTGGACCTCGCGCCGGAAGGCGACGGGCTGCACCGTCATCCTGTGCGAGGGATGCACAGAGGCGGCAGCGGACGTGCGGGGCGGGGCGCCGGCGACACACGAGACGGACGCGCTAGCCAGCGAGAACGCCATCCGGCGCTGTCACGCGGTGGTGCTGACGGGAGGGTCGGCGTTCGGGCTGGCGAGCACGGCGGGGGTAGCGCGCTGGCTGGCGGCGAGGGGCGTAGGGGTAGAGACGAAAGCGGGCCCCGTCCCGATCGTGGTGGGGGCGGGCATTTACGACCTGCCCACGGGGCAGAACGCCCATCCGGGGGCGGACGAGGGGGAGCGGGCGGCGGCGCGGGCGACGGGAGGGGCGGTCGCGCAGGGGAGCGTGGGGGCGGGCACTGGAGCGACGGTGGCGCAGCTGCTGGGCGTCGAACAGGGGCTGAAGGGGGGTGTGGGGACGGCGAGCCTGGTGGGGCCGCGGGGACTGGTGGTGGGGGCGCTGGCGGTCACGAACTCGGTGGGGGCGATCGTCGACCCGGAGGCGGGGGAGCTGGTGGCGGGGCCGCGGGGCGAGGGGAGGGGCGAGATGCGGACACCGGAGCAGGCGGTGGTCGAGCGCGTCGAGGAGGAGGGGGACCGGGACCGGGAGAACACGACGCTCGTGTGCATCGCGACGAACGCCGCTATCGAGCACAGAGGCGTGCAACGGCTGGCCGTGCACGCCCACGACGGGCTCGCACGCACGATCATCCCCGCGCACACGCTCGGCGACGGGGACGTGGCCTTCGCGCTGACGACGGGGGAGGTCGCGACGGAACGGCAGGACCTCACGACGCTTGGCCTGATGGCAATGCTGACGGTCGAGCGAGCGGTCGTGCGGAGCGTCAGGCTGGCGGAGGGGCTGGCGGGGATGCCGTCGGCGGGGGAGTGGGTGGGAAGTTAACGCCCCAAGGGGGTTGACAACCCTCGCTCGGGTAGCGACGATCCCGCTCGCCGTCGATCCGTTCGCGGACGGCGAGCCTGGGAAACGAGTCTACGCACGCTCTAGTCCGCCTGGACCCGCAGGGCCGGTACGGATGGCGAGCCGCGGTCAGCAAGCACCTTGCTCCCGGTTCTACCGTTCCGCGCCCCGCCGAACCCGGCGAGGGCGTTTTTCGTGGGAGGGAGCACCAGTGCGCACCATGCTGGTCGCCAAGATTCACGGAGCCACGGTCACCGAGGCCAACCTTGAGTACGAGGGGTCGATCACGCTCGACCCGATCCTGATGGACGCCGTCGGGCTGCTCCCGAACGAGCAGGTTCACGTGCTGGACCTGACGAACGGGGCGCGCCTCGAGACGTATGCAATCGTCGGGCGCGAAGGCAGCGGCGAGGTCTGCATCAACGGAGCGGCCGCGCACCTCGTGGACGAGGGCGACAAGGTCATCATCCTGAGCTACCACCAGCTGGACGACGCGGACGCGCGCGACCTCGCGCCCCGCATCGTCTACCTGGACGAAGACAACGTCATCGAGCGGCGCGCGCGGGGCGAAGGCATTCGCCACCGCGAAGGCGAGCCGGTCAGCGCGAGCTGAGGAGGAGAACGATGGGACGTCTTTCTATCCACAAGCTGACGGAATGGAAGCGCGAGGGCCGTCGCTTCGCGATGCTGACGGCGTACGACTTCGCGATGGCGCGGCTCGTCGAGCAGGCGGGCGCGCCCGTGATCCTCGTGGGGGACTCGCTCGGCACGGTGATGCTGGGCCACGACTCGACGGTGCCGGTGACGATGGACGACATCCTGCACCACACGAAGGCGGTCATTCGGGGCACGGAGCGCTGCCTGGTGGTGGCGGACATGCCCTTCATGAGCTACCAGGCGAACGCCGACGAGGCGGTCGCGAACGCCGGTCGCCTGCTGCAGGCAGGGGCCGGGGCGGTGAAGCTGGAGGGCGGCAGCGAGGTGGCGCCACTGGTGCGGCGGATGGTGTCGGCCGGGATCCCCGTGATGGGGCACCTGGGGTTGACGCCGCAGTCGGTGAACCAGTTCGGCGGGCACAAGGTGCAGGGCAAGACTCCGGCGGCGGCCGCGCGCCTCATCGGCGATGCGCGGGCGCTGGAGGAGGCGGGCGCCTTCGCCGTGGTGCTGGAGACGATCCCGGCACCGCTCGCGAAGATGGTGACGGAGCGCATCGGCGTGCCCACGATTGGCATCGGGGCGGGTGCGGAGTGCGACGGCCAGGTGCAGGTGCTGCACGACATGCTGGGGCTGTTCGACGACCAGCGGCAGTACCGGCACGCGAAGCGCTACGCCGTGCTGGGAGAGACGATCCGCGAGGCCATCCGCGACTACGTGGCGGAGGTCGAGGAGGGCGCCTTCCCGACAGAGGAGGAGAGCTTCCCGATGGCCGAGGAGACGATGGGCGAGCTGCGCCAGGGCGCCAGCACGCCCGCCTGAGCCCGCTCCCGCGGGGTCGCACGTGGAGATACTGCAGACATCCGCGGAGATGCGCGCCTGGCGCGCAGCGCATCCCGGCAGCCTCGGGTTAACGCCGACGATGGGCTACCTGCACGAGGGGCACCTCACCCTCGCGCGGCGGTCGGTGGCGGAGAACGAGGTCTCGGCGGCGAGCATCTTCGTGAACCCGGCGCAGTTCGGCCCGGACGAGGACTACGAGCGCTACCCGCGCGACGAAGAGCGCGACCTTGCGCTCCTGCGCGATGCCGGCATCGACGCGGTCTACCTGCCGGGTGTCGAAGCGATGTACCCGGAGGGGTACCAGACGTACGTGACGGTGGAGGGGCTGGCGCAGGGGTTGGAGGGGGCGTCGCGGCCGGTGCACTTCCGAGGGGTTGCGACCGTGGTGACGAAGCTGCTGAACGTGGTGCGTCCCGACCGGGCCTACTTCGGCAAGAAGGACGCGCAGCAGCTGCGGGTCATCCGGCGGCTCGTGCGCGACCTCGATCTGCCGGTCGAGATCGTGGCCTGCGAGACGGTGCGGGAGGCGGACGGGCTGGCGATGAGCAGCCGCAACGCCTACCTCACGCCGGAGCAGCGGGCAGCGGCGGGCGTAGCCTCGCGGGCGCTGCTGTGGGCGGAGGAGCTGTACGCAGACGGGGTGCGGGACGCAGAGTCGCTGCGGGCAGGGGTGCGGGCGGTCGTGGGGTCGGAGCCACTGGCGGAGCTCGACTACGTCTCGGTGGCGGACTCGGAGACGCTGGTGGAGGTCGAGGGGGAGGTGGCGGGGGAGGGGCTGCTCTCGCTGGCCGTGCGCTTCGGGGCGGTGCGGCTCATCGACAACGTGACGCTGGGGGAGGAAGCCTCTGGCGCCAGCGTATCGGGGTCTTAGGCCGCTTCCGGTACGTTAGGGAAGACAGGCGATGACGAACCCTCGACGGCGGCTGCGACCAGCGCGATTCACGAGGCGCGATTTCCTCGCCACGTTCGGCCTGGGCGGGGTCGCGACTACGCTCGTGGCGGCTTGCGGGGGATGGAGGAGGGAGGCGCCTGAAGCGGAGCCTGTGTCCCGGGAAGCAGATCCTCCGGCGACCGCGAGCGCGACAGCAGCCGTGGAGGAGATGGAAGCCCCGACAGAGGAGGCGCCTCCGGCGACCGCGAGCGCGACGGCTGCAGTGGAGGAGACGGAAACCCCGGCATCCGGGGTGGGTGCGTTTTCCGACACGCCCGTCTGCGTCCTCACTCCCGCGGCAACCGAGGGGCCGTTCTACTTCGACCCGGAGTTGCTGCGGCGCGACATCACGGAAGACCGCGTCGGGGCGCCGCTCACAATGGGGATCCGTGTGATGCGGGTGGGGGAGACGTGCGAACCGCTCCCAGACGCCCTCGTGGACATCTGGCACACCGATGCCGAAGGCGCCTACTCCGGGTACGGCGGGCAACCCGGGGGCCTGGACACGTCCGGCGAGACGTTCCTCCGTGGAGTCCAGTTAACGGATGGCGACGGCATCGCACGTTTCGAGACCATCTACCCGGGGTGGTACCCCAACCGGACGGTGCACATCCACTTCAAAGTCCACTACGGCGGAACGACCTTCGTGACATCACAGTTCTACTTCGACGACGACACCACGGACCAGGTCTACCTCCAGGCGCCTTACCGTGACCGACCGAACCGCTCGACGCGCAACGACAACGACAACGTCTTGCGGGGCGAGCCCGCCGAGGCGAACCTGCTGGCGTCGGTCGTTGGGGATGGCGATGGCTATGCGGGCAACATCACGGTAGGGGTAGCCGTCCCGCGAGGGTGATCCGCGGTGGGGTAGTGACGGAGGAGGGGCGGAGGGCGCTGCTACACTGGCGCTCATGGTTTCGCTGGCCTCCCCTTCGACGGGCTCGTTCAAGCTGAGCGCCGACTTCCAGCCGACGGGCGACCAGCCGCAGGCGATCGAGGAGCTGATCGCGGGGCTCAAGCGGGGGGATCGCTACCAGACGCTGCTGGGGGCGACGGGGTCGGGGAAGACGTTCACGATCGCGAACGTGGTGGAGGAGGTGGGGCGGCCGACGCTCGTGCTGGCGCACAACAAGACGCTGGCGGCGCAGCTCTGCGCGGAGCTGAAGGAGTTCTTCCCGGAGAACTCGGTCGAGTACTTCGTGAGCTACTACGACTACTACCAGCCAGAGGCATACATCCCGCGCAGCGACACCTACATCGCCAAGGACGCGGACATCAACGACGAGATCGACAAGCTGCGGCACGCGGCCACGCGATCGCTGTTCACCCGGCGGGACGTGATCATCGTGGCGAGCGTGAGCTGCATCTACGGCCTGGGGGAGCCCTCGGACTACCAGCAATTCATCCTGGGGATGCGGGTGGGGGAGCGGCTGGACCGTCGCGATGTGCTGCGGCGGATGGTGGAGATGCAGTACGAGCGGAACGACCAGAACGTGGTGCGGGGGCGCTTCCGGATGCGGGGCGACTCGCTCACGATCCAGCCCAGCTACGAGGAGCTCGCGGTTCGCATCGACTTCTGGGACGACGAGGTTGAGCGCATCAGCGAACTGGACCCGCTGACGGGCGAGATCGTGGCGGAGCGGCAGGAAATCGACATCTTCCCGGCCAAGCACTTCGTGACGAGCAAGGACAACCTCGAGGATGCGCTCAAGGCGATCGAGACCGAGCTCCAGGACCAGCTCGCGTTCCTGAAGGAGCAGGGGAAGATCCTGGAGGCGGCGCGGCTGGAGGAGCGCACGCACTACGACCTGGAGACCCTGCGAGAGACGGGGTACTGCGCGGGTATCGAGAACTACTCGCGGCACCTGCAAACGCGACCCGCGGGGGCGACGCCGTGGTGCCTGCTCGACTACTTCCCGGACGACTGGCTGCTGATCGTGGACGAGTCGCACATGACGATCCCGCAGGTGCAGGGACAGTTCTTCGGCGACCGATCGCGCAAGCAGACGCTGGTGGAGTTCGGGTTCCGGCTGCCGAGCGCGCTGGACAACCGCCCGCTCACGTTCGAGGAGTTCGACCAGCACATCAACCAGGCCATCTTCGTGAGCGCCACGCCGGCGCAGTACGAGCTGGACCAGTCGACGCAGGTGGCGCAGCAGGTGATCCGTCCGACGGGGGTGCTCGACCCGGTGGTGGAGGTGCGATCGACGGACGGGCAGATCGACGACCTGCTGGCGGAGATCCAGGCGACGGCGGCGAAGGGTCAGCGCATCCTGGTGACGACCCTGACGAAGAAGATGGCGGAGGACCTCGCCGACTACCTGACGGAGATGGGCGTGAAGACGCACTATCTCCATTCGGAGGTGGAGACGCTGGACCGGGTGGAGATCCTGCGGGACCTGCGTCTGGGCGTGTACGACGTGGTGGTGGGGATCAACCTGCTGCGGGAAGGGCTGGACCTGCCGGAGGTTTCGCTCGTGGCCATCCTCGATGCGGACAAGGAGGGTTACCTGCGTTCGAACCGCTCGTTGATCCAGACGATCGGGCGGGCGGCGCGGCACATCGAGGGGCGCGTCGTGATGTACGCGGACCACGTGACGGCGAGCATGCGCACGGCGCTCGACGAGACGGAGCGGCGGCGGGGCATCCAGGCGGCCTACAACCGCGAGCACGGTCTGGAAGCATCGACGATTACGAAGGCGATCCGGGACATCACCGACCACGTGCGCGAGGTGGCGGAGGACCCGGTCGAGTACGACGCGGGCGTCCCGGCGGGGATGGCGCCGGACGAGCTGCTGCGGATGATCAAGGAGCTGGAGCGGGAGATGAAGGCGGCGGCGAAGAACCTGGAGTTCGAGAAGGCGGCGGCCCTGCGCGACCGTATCGTGGAGCTGCGGCGGGAGCTGGTGGGCTCGGAGAGCGAGGAGCTGGAGGCGTTCGCGGAGGTGGCGGGGCGGAGCGGGCCGGTGCGCTACGGTCGCAGCCAGGCGGGGGGGCGGAACCGGCGACGGCGGTTCAAGCGGGGGTAGGCGCCCCTCGCGGTCCAGTCACGCGGCGTAGCGGGGCAGGGCGTAGGCTTGGCGGACCAGACAAGAGGGGGTTCCCCGCATGCCCAGCCGCCGAGCATCCATCGCCCTGACCGCCGAAGAGCAGGAGCAGTTCCTGAACGACGGCTGGACGTTACAGGTGGCGACGAACGGCCCGGGCGGGTTCCCCCACCTGGCGCCGATGTGGTACGTGATGATCGACGGGGTCATCCACTTCACGACGTTCGGGAAGAGCCAGAAGATCCTGAACCTGCAGCGTGACCCGCGGATCTCGGTGATGCTGGAGTCGGGGGAGGCCTACGAGGAGCTGCGGGGGCTCGTGATCCGGGGCGCCGGCGAGGTGGATACCGATGTCCAGACGACGGCCACGGTGATGTCGGTCGTGGCGAACAAGTACCGCGGGCTGCCCATCCCGACGGACACGCCGGAGGAGGCCCTGCCGGCAGCGGCGAAGCGAGTGACCGTGCGTGTGCGGCCGGAGCGCATCTACAGCTGGGATCACACGAAACTGGGCGGTCGCTACTAGATCCGGCCATCCAGTCGGGTGTGCGCCCAGTGGGTGATAGCCACCGCGAGGGCATCGGCGGCGTCGGAGGGGCTGGGCGGTTGGGTCAGGCCTAGTTCAATGGCCACCATCTTGGCGATCTGCACCTTGTCACTCTGCCCGTAACCCCCTACCTGGTTCTTGATGACGGCGGGGGCGTACTCGTGCACCTCCAGGCCGGAGTCGGCGAGGGCGAGGATGGCAGCGGCGCGGGCGTGGCCGAGGGCAAGCGCGGAGCGCGCGTTCGAGCCGACGAAGGAGGCCTCGACGGCGCCCACCTCGGGTGACCACTGGGCGAGGGCCTTGCGCAGGCCATCGCGGATGAGGACGAGGCGGCGGGCGAGGCTGTCGGCGGAGCGGGTGCGGACGACGCCGTGGGCGACGTGGCGGCACTGGTCGCCGTCGATGTCGACGATGCCGTAGCCGGTGGCGTTCAGGCCGGGATCGATGCCAGCAATGCGCATGGCCGCACTCTACGACGGCGCGCTGGGGAGCGCCGAGGGGCCGGTGGCATCGGGAAGACGCTAGCCGGCGTACTGGGCAAGGAGCTCCTCGTCGAAGTCGGCATTGGAGTAGACGCGCTGCACGTCCTCGAGCTCCTCGAGCCCGTCGAGGAGATGGAGGGTCTGGGCGGCCGGGCCCTTCTCGAGCGCGATGGGGGTGGTGGGGACCATCGAGAGGTCGGCGTGCTCGACGTGGTAGCCCGCCTCGGCAAGCGCCTGGCGAACCGTTTCGAGGTCGCCGGGGGCAGTCTGGACCTCGACGGAGTCGCCGGAGGTCTCGACATCCTCGGCGCCGGCCTCGATGGCGGCGAGGGCGATCTCGTCCTCGTCGTGGCCGTCGACGGAGACGGAGAGGGCGCCGCGGGACTCGAACTGCCAGGCGACGGAGCCGTTCTCCCCAAGGTTGCCTCCGACGCGTGTGAACTCGTGGCGGATGGCGGCGACGGTGCGGTTGCGGTTGTCGGTGACGGCCGTGATGAGGATGGCGGCGCCACCGGGTCCGTAGCCCTCGTAGCTGACCTCGATCAGCTGATCGCTGTCACCGCCGCCGGTGGCCTTGGCGATGGCGCGGCTGATGTTGTCGTTGGGCATGTTGGCGGCCTTCGCCCGTTGGACGGCGAGGCGCAGCTTGAAGTTGACATCGGGATCGGGGCCGCCGTCCCTGGCGGCGAGCTGAAGCTCCTTGGCGAGCTTGGTGAAGAGGGCGCCGCGCTTGTTATCGGCGGCTTCCTTCTTCCGCTTGATGGTCGACCATTTCGAGTGGCCAGACATGGGGCTGTCCTCCGGATTTGGTCAGCTTCGAGTGTAGCGCAACGCCCGGGCGTTATTCGCTCCAGGCGGCGTTGAAGCGCTGGCCGAGGGCGTCGATGACGTGGTGGTCGGTGAAGTTGGCCTGGAGCGGGCTGACGCTGACGTACTTGTGCATGATCGCCCAGATGTCGGTGCCGGGGGGCGGGTCGAGGGGGGTGGGCTCGAAGGGGCCCCGGGTGAGGATGCCCTTCGTCTCGCCCTGGACTTCCAGGTGGAAGTAGCCGCGCCGGGCGACGCGGGTGACGAGGATGCCCTTGATCTCCTCGAAGGGGACGAGGGGGATGTTGACGTTGAGGAAGACGGACTTGGGCAGGCGGCCCTCGATCTCCTCGCGGCAAAAGATGGCGGCGACCCGCTCGGCGGTGTCCCAGTCGACCTCGGCGCGAGGGTCCATCGCGTACGAGATGGCGAGCGAGGTGATGCCGCGGTAGTGGCTCTGGAGGGCGGCGCCGACGGTGCCGCTGGCGGTGAGGTCGTTGCCGATGTTCGCGCCCCGGTTGATGCCCGAGACGAGCAGGTCGGGTTCCTCGTCTAGCACACCGTTGAGGCCGACGATGACGGCGGAGGCGGGCGAACCGTTGACGTACCAGGCGTCGACGCCGGGGACGGGGGGATCCTCGATGCGGGTCCAGTTGAGCTCCTGGCGGAGGGTGAGGCTGCCGCCCACGGCGCTCTGGTTCTTCTCGGGGGCGACCACGGTAACCTCGCAGCCGAGGGACGTGCAGGCGCGGGCCAGCGCCCAGAGTCCGGGCGATTCGTAGCCGTCGTCGTTACTGATGAGGATGCGGCGGGGCATCGCGAGGCGATGCTACGCGAACGCCTGGTTAGCGGCTGCGGGCGGCGGCCGCCGGATCGGTCAGCCGGTGGGCCTGGCAAACCACTCGTCGAGCGTCTCGCGGATGCCCTCGCCCATGATCTCGAAGGTCATGCCGACCTCGTTCGTGACGAAGGCGGAGTTCGGGCCGAGGTCCCAGATGGTCATGCCGAGGGCCTGGAGGCGCTCGGCCTCGGCGCGGACGTCTTCGACGATGTAGCCGACGTGGTGGAGGCGGGGGCCCTGGTCGGCGGCGAAGAAGCCGCTCCCGTGACCGTTGACAAGCTCGACGAAGGGAGGGCCCTGGCGGGAGTAGACAGCCTGCATCTCATCGCGGGTGCGGCCCTCCGGGGTATCCATCTCCCGCGTCATGGACCAGACGGAGGTCCAGTCGACGTTGAGGGCGGGGCCGAGCAGATCCATGGCCCCGGGCAGGTCGGGCACGGCCATGGCGAAGTGGAAGATGCCCCCGGAGGGAATGTCGTAGGGGCTGATGATGTCCTCGAAGGTCATCGCGTTTCTCCTTCGTCCCGGTAGACGATGTCGTCGGTGGAGTGTGAGCCCTCGGTGAAGCCGAGGCCGGGCGGATCCCAGACCTCGGTGACCTTCACGACGCGGTCCATGTCGTGGATGACGACGCGGTCGGAGAACTTCCAGACGCCGTCGCGCCGCTCGAAGCGGTCGACGTAGCGCCCGCCCCAGCGGTAGTCGGTGTCGGGCTCGCCGTTCTCGCCGGGGGCGCGGTGGTTGGCCTGGGCGTAGGCGTCGCCCTTCGCGGTGTCGCCGTCGACCTCGACCCAGACGTTGGTGGTGACGTGCTGGGTCATCTTGAAACGGGAGAGGCCGACCATGACGTTCTTCACGAAGTCGTCGCGGATCTCGCGGTTGCGGGTGGTGATGTGGGCGTCCTCGTGGAAGCAGGAGCGGAGGAGCTCGGGGTCGAGGCGGTCGACGCCACGGGCGTAGCGGAAGTAGAGGTTGCGCAGCTCGATCTCGTCGAGCACACGCTGGAGGGCATCCTGGTCGAGTTCGGGCACGGCGGACTCCTCTCGCTACGTGCTAGACGGCGCGAATCCCATCGATGATGAGGCCCACGGCGCGGAAGATGAGGACGGCGCCGATCACCCGCGCAAGGATGGGAACAACGGGGGTGGACCGTCCGGAGAGGGCGAAGACGCCCGCGGACACCGCAGCCACGACGATGAGAGTAGCGAGGACCGTCTGCGGTTCGCCCTTATCGGCGGAACGGGTGAGGACTGCGGCGAAGGCGGCGGGGCTGGCGAGGAGGGGGAAGGCGAAGGGGAAGAGGGCGCCCTTCCAGCCGTCCTCGACGGGGTAGGAGAAGGGGCCAAAGAGGATGAAGGCGGCGCCCGTGACGGCCATGACGATGCCTGCGGAGATGCGGAAGGTCTCGGGCTCAAGCTGGAGAGCATCGAGGAAGGCGTCGGCGGCGAAGGTGGCGGCGAGGAGGAGGGCGGCGCCAGCGACGAAGGCGACGGCGGCGACCTTCGGATCGAGGCGACGGTCGACGGCGCGGTTGATCGTGGCGAGGACCGCAGGCGGGTTAATCGCGGCGAAGATGAGGAGAATGGTGATGCCGATTCCGCTCATGGGGCGTCCTCCTCGCGCGCAAGGATAGCCCCTGTGAGGGCGAGACCGGAAAGCGCGTGCTGCTGGTCGTCCATGCGGGTGAGGCCGTCGCGGAACCAGCCGCCGGCGGTGAGGGCTGGGCTGGGCCAGTCGGCGCTCTGCGCGGCGGTGACCTGGCGGTCGGCGAGGATGCCGGCGCCGCAGATTGCGCGCTCGGCGAGCTTCGGCTCGAGATCGGCGAGGCGTTCATCGGTGCTGGCGAGGCGCCACATGGAGGTCAGCCCCTCGACCCAGGTGCCCAGGCCGGCGGCGCGCGTCAGCTGGCCGTGGAAGGGCTCGTTGATAGGGCCGCCGGTGCGCTGCGACTCGACGCGGATGAGGAAGCCGAAGCGCTGGGCGAGGGCGCGGGCGTACTCGATGTGGTGCTCCTCCAGGGGCCAGTCGGCCATCTCAGAGAGGCTGTAGGCGGCCCACTGGTCGGGCCAGGGCGGGAAGTCGAGCTCCTCGACCTCGTCGCGGTGGAGGGCGAGGTAATCGGCGATGCGCCAGGAGGGTTCGTCCCAGCCGTCTTCGGGGAAGTGGCGGTGCATCTGGGCAAGCGCCCAGAGCGCCTCGCCGGTGGCGTAGCGCGAGCGAACGGCGGGATTGGGGGCGCCGGTGGCGGGGTCCCAGTAGTTCAGCATGGCGCCGTCGGGGAGCTGCATAACGACGAGGAAGCGGGCGAGGCGGCGCATAAGGTCGTCGTAGAGCGGGTCGTCGGTGGCGAGCCGGCGCTGCGTGAGGCCGGCGAGCATGAGCGAGCTGGCACCGAGCTTCACGAGGCCCGTCTCGGGGTTGCGCAGGGCAACCCAGTCGTCGTGCTCGATGAGGTTCGCCTGCATCCAGGCCGTACCGCGGTCGGCGGCGTGCAGACGGGAGAGGTCGCCGAGGGCGGCGGCCTGGTAGAGCGACATGGTGACACCAGCGTGGCGGACGACGTTGTAGTCGCCGGAGAGGGTGTCGGCCTCGCGGTCGTACTCGTAGACGTAGCGGCCGTCGGGGTACTGGGCGACCTCGATCCAGGTGGCGGAGGCCCCGGCGGCGGCTTCGAGCGAGGCGGGGGTGATCTGGGGGCAGTGCTGGGGAGCGGCCACGGTGACGCGCAGCAGGGCGAGGCCGACTGCGCAGACCACGAGCGTGAGGCCGGCGGCCGTGATCACGCGGAGCCCTGCTCCGCCTGGAAGTTGAGCCGGTGGCCCGCGGTAGGCCAGTTATCGAAGGCGATGAGCTGGCCCATCGAGCCCATGGTGACGTAGAGGGTGCGCAGGTCGGGACCGGCGAAGCAGGCATTGGTGGTGACGCGGTCGGGGAGGGGCTCGTGCTGGACGGTGGCGCCGTCGGGGGAGATGGAGGTGATGCCGCCGTTGATGATCGTCGCCACGATGACGTTGCCCTCGCCGTCGACGCACATGGAGTCGCACATAGCGAAGTTGTGGGGCGGGGCGCCGGGGACGGTGGCGACGACGTGGCGGTCGCCGATCTCGCCGGGGGCGGTGATGTCGAAGGCCCAGAGACGGCCGGTGGGGGTCTCGGCCACGTAGAGGGTGCGCTCGTCGGGGCTGAGGCCGATGCCGTTGGGGGCCTCGAGGGGGAAGATGATCTCGCGGATGAAGTCGCCGTTGGGGGAGGCGTAGAAGACGCCGGTGATGTCGCGGGAGCGGCCGTGACGCTTGCCGTGGTCGGTGAAGTAGAAGTTGCCCTCGCGGTCGAAGACGAGGTCGTTGGGACCCTTCAGGGGCTCGCCATCGCACTCGCGGTAGATGGTGGTGACCTCGGAGCCGTCCGCGCTGACGCGCTGGATCTGGCCACCGATGTAGTCGTCGCCCTCGGGGCGGTTGCCGGGGGAGATCATGCGCTGGCCACTGGAGGTGCGGCTCTCGGACCAGAGGAAGCCGCCGTTCTGGGTGACGTAGATGGCGCCGTCGGGACCAAGGGCGGCGCCGTTGGGGCCGCCGCCGGTCGTCGCGAAGGTCTCCTTGCGGGAGCCATCGGGGGAGACGCGGGTGAGGGTGCCAGCGCGAATCTCGGTGTAGAGGATGTCGCCGTCGGGCAGCTCAAGCGGCCCCTCGGCGAACTCGATGTCGGTGGCGACGACGCGGTACTCCATGGGGTGCTCCTTTGCTTCCGCGCCTCGCGGGCGGGGGGCGCTAGCCGACGGCGCCATCGGCGCGGAGGGCGGCGATACGGTCGGCATCGTAGCCGATGGAGGCGAGCACCTCGTCGGTGTGCTCGCCGTTGAGGGGCGCGCCGCGCTGGACGCGTCCGGGGGTCTCGCTGAGCTTGGGCCCGACCCCGACCTGCTGGACCGGTCCCGCAGGCGTGTCGACGGTAACGACCATGTCGCGGGCGACGTTATGGGGGTCGGTGACGATGTTCTCCTGCTCGAGGACGGGGGCGGCGCAGATGTCGTGTTCGGACATGATCGCCATCCACTCGTCGGCGGTCTTCGTGGCGAAGACGGCCTCGAAACGCTCGCGCATGGCGGGCCAGGCGGACTCGTCGTGCTGCCTGCCGAGGAACTCCTCGGTTCCGAGGGTGCGGCAGAGCGCGTCGTAAAAGTGCGGTTCGATGCTGCCGATGGAGAACCAGCGGCCGTCGCCGCACCTGTAGGTGTCGTACCAGGGGCGGGCCCCGGTGAGGAAGCCCTCGCCGGGGCGGAGGGGCTGACCGGTCGAGAAGAAGCCGGTCATGGCTGCCGTCATGAGGGAGAGGACGCCGTCGCTCATGGCGATGTCGACTGCCTGGCCGCGGCCGGTGTGCTCGCGCGCGAGGAGGGCGGTGCAGATGGCGAACGCGGCCATCAGTCCGCCACCGGCGAAGTCGGCGAGCAGGTTGACGGGGATGGCGGGGGCGGTTCCGGGGCGCCCGATAACGCCGAGGGCGCCACCGATGGAGATGTAGTTGATGTCGTGGCCGACGAGGTTGCTGTAGGGGCCGGTCTGGCCGAAGCCGGAGAGGGAGCAGTAGACGATGCGGGGGTTGATGGCGGAGACGGTCTCGTAGTCGACCCCGAGGCGGTTCACGACGCCGGGGCGGAAGCCCTCGAGGACGACATCGGCGCCACGTACGAGCTCGTAGAAGACCTCGCGGGCGGCCTCGTTCTTGAGGTTGAGGGCGATGGAGCGCTTGCCGCGGCCGAGGGCGTTGTAGGCGGCGGCGCGCTTCGCGGCCTCGGGGTCGGCGGCGGGACCGCCGAGCTTGGCATTGGCGCCGGGCACGGCCTCGACGAGGGTAACGTCGGCGCCGAAGTCGGCGAGGAGCATCGAGCAATAGGGGCCGGGCGCGAGGCGGGAGAGGTCGAGCACCTTGATGCCGTCGAGAGCCATGGCCATGTGGAGCCTCCGGTGGTCAGTGATCGGTGATCGGTGCGTAATCGTAGCAGCGGGGGCGACGGCGCGGTTGCGGGGCAGGCACAGGCCGCCGGCATGGCTCCCGGCTAGCGCCATCGGGAGGCATGGCTAGAATGCGGAGGCCCGCGAATACGCGGGCCTAAGTCTGGCGGCGCGGCGCGCGCGGGAGCTTCGATGAGCGTCCTTCTCGACGAGAACACGCGGTTGATGGTTCAGGGGATCGGCACGGAGGGCGCGAACCACATGCGCCGCTCGATCGCCTACGGCACGAACGTGGTGGCGGCGGTGCACCCGCGGCGCGGCGGTGAAGAGCAAGACGGCGTCCCCATTTTCCCGACGGTAGACGCAGCGGTACGGGAGACGGGCGCAAACGTGAGCATCATCTTCGTGCCGGCGCCGTTCGCGGCGGACGCGATCCTGGAGGCGGCGAGTTCGGCGGTGCCGCTGGCGGTGTGCATCACGGAGGGCATCCCCGTGATGCACATGGTGCGGGTGAAGCAGGCGCTCAAAGGCGCTTCGACGCTGCTCATCGGGCCGAACTGCCCGGGCGTGATCACGCCGGGCACACAGACGCGCGTAGGCATCATGCCGGGCGACGTGTTCCTGCCGGGACGCGTGGGCGTGGTCAGCCGTTCGGGGACGCTGGTGTACGAAGTGGTGGCGCAGCTGACAGCGGAGGGGCTGGGGCAGAGCACCTGCATCGGCGTGGGCGGCGACCCGATCATCGGGACGCCGCAGCGTGACGCGATCCGGATGCTAAACGAGGATCCGGACACGGACGCAATCGTGATGGTGGGCGAGATCGGCGGCAGCGCCGAGCAGGATGCAGCCGCCTACATCAAGGAGCATGTGCGCAAGCCGGTGGTCGCGTTCATCGCGGGGGCGACGGCGCCTCCGGGGCGGCGGATGGGCCACGCAGGCGCGATCATCTCGGGCGAGGACGGCAAGGCCGAGAACAAGAAGGCAGCGCTGCGGGCGGCAGGGGCGGTCGTCTCGGACTCGCCCGCGGAGATCGGCGCGACGATGAAGCGACTGCTGGGCTAGCAGCCGCTTCCTGCGGCTCTTGACTCCTCGCGCCCCAGCTCTTGACGTATTTCTGTATTTCCGCAAATGTGGAGGGCACAGCCCACGATCAGGAGCGACGAGGACATGGCCACAGAGAAAAAGCGACTCACGCTCGACCTTGATGCCCCGCTGCAGCGGCGGTTGAAGGCCGTGGCGGCCCTGAGGGGCGTCAGCATGCGTCAGCTCTGCCAGAGAGCCATTGAGAAGGAGCTGGACGAGGACGAGGAACAGGCGGTAGAGGAGCACTCGCTGGAGGAGATGGCGGAGGCCCTGGCGGCGCTTCGGAAGGAGATCTTTGGGGACCGGGTACTGCCGGGGAACTCCGTCGAGCTCATTCGCGAGGCGCGGGAGATGCGGGACGCTCAACTGGACAGAGCCATCGGAAACAAGGCGGGTGACTGACGTCGTCGTTGACGCGAGCCTCGCGCTCAAGTGGCTGGTCGCCGAGGAGGATTCCGAGAAGGCTACCGCCCTACTCCGGTCATGGGGTCGCGGAGGCAGGCAGCTTGTAGCGCCACATCTCCTGGCCGCCGAAGTGACCAACGCCTTGCACCGCAAGGTCGTGCAGGGCGACCTGGAACGGGCACAGGCGGTTCGCCTCATCGAACGACTGACGGCCCTGCCCTTCGAATTGCATGACTCACCCGGCCTGCACCGGCGCGCGCTCGAGCTGGCGGGGGAACTCGGCCAGGGAGCGTCGTACGACTGCCACTATCTGGCGCTTGCGGAGGCGCTGGAGTGCGAACTGTGGACGGCCGACGACAGATTCCACCGGGCGGCCCGCACGGCTTTCGCGTCCGTGCGCTCTCTGAGCGAGGTTGACGCCGCCGGCTAGCGCTCGTCGAAGTGGATGTCGCTGTGGGCGCCGTCGCAGAAGGGCTTGTTGTTGGAGGCGCCACAGCGGCAAAGCGTGCGGCGGCTCTGGTCGGACCAGGGAGTGCCGTCGGCGCTCTCGACGGGGACGCCGCCGCGGACCCACAGGGGTCCGCCGGGGACGACCGCGATCTCGGCGTCGGTCGCGGGCTCGAGCGAGTCACCACCGGCGGTGATCATGGCGAGGCGGCCGGTGGGGCAGCGGGCGACCATGGCGGTGACGCGCTCGCGGGCCTCGTCGCCTTCCTCATTGATGAGGTCCCAGGCATTCGTCGTGCGGGTGCCGCAGAAGCCGGCCCCGATACAGATGGACTCGTCGTCGAGCATGACGCCGGCGGCGCCCTCGATGCGGTTGGCGCGATCGGCCATGGGGCGGCGGTCGGCGGTCTCGGCCTCGGCCCAGGGCTCGGTCGCGTGCGAGCCGTCGCAGTAGGGCTTGTCGTTGGAGCGTCCGCAGCGGCAGAGGGCGTAGAGATCGCGTGACTCGTCCACCTCGCGGAGGACGTGCCAGTCGACGTTCTCGCCGTTGAGCGTCTGGACGGGAGCCATCTCCGTGAGGGGGACGCCGCCGGAGACGACGTAGGGACCGCCGTTCATGACCTGGATGCGCATCTCGTCTGCCATGTCAGCCCTCCTCGCCGCGAGGCTGCGGCGGCGTGGGGATGGTACAGGAACGGGAGGGGCGGGAGGCCACCCTCACGAGAGGGCTTCGATTGCGCGCAACTCCATCGCGTCGGGGCAGGTGACGCCGGCGGTGACGATGTACTGCATCGCCTGGGCGGAGCTCCAGTCCATCAACGCAATCTCGTCGAGGGGGAGCTGGACGAGCCAGCCGGACTGGGGCATCGGCGTCGAGGGCATGTAGACGACGCCGCACTTCGTCCCGGCGGCATCGTCGATGGTGCTCATGAGGAAGCCCACGGACCAGACGCCCCGCCGGGGGTATTCGATGCGCACGACCGTATCGAAGCCGGTTGCGGTCGTGGCGGTGCGGTCGGAGCCGGGGAGGAGCTTCTTGGTGGTGCTGTAGACGGACCCGACGCCGGGAATGGCCATGATGCCGCGTTCGAGGAGGTACCCGGGAGTTCGGAAGAAGAAGTTCGAGCTGAGGGTGCCGACGATGAAGAGCGCGACGATGATGATGGCGAAGCTCAGTCCGGGAATCTCGTCGCCGGCAATGGCGGAGATGATCGGCTGGAGCAGGCCGTCCATCGTCTGGAAGGCGAACTGGATGAGCCAGAACGTGACGATGAGGGGCAGCAGAAGCACGACCCCGCGCATCACCTTCCTGATCACGTCGCGGCCGAGTCGCTGGTGGACGGCGGCGGGCTGGGCATCTGCGGTCATGGGGCGCCTCCGGGGGCCTGGTGGGGCTGTCGCGCGATTCTAGTGGGGGCGGGAAGTGGGACCGGGGATCGATAACCCCCGGTAAGCGAGACGGCAAGTTTGCGTTAAGAAATAGCCAAATGCTTATACATCTTGCTAATATGTCGAGGTGGGGCCTGGTGACGGCCCCGGAGGGGTTTCCGCGTGATACGTGCGCCGCACACCAGGCTGATTGCGTTCGTTGTGGGTCTCGCGGCACTGGCGCTGTGGCTGGGTGGAGGTAGTTCCGCGGCAGCAGCCGACGCTGCCTGCCAGGTCCGGGCGGAGGCCACCTACGACGCGACCGCCGCCGCTGCCAGCACGGGCCCGGCGGCACGTGCCCCCCTGAGCACGCCGCTCTCCATCGAAGTCGCGTGTGACGTGCCAACCGAGATCGACCTGCGGCTCCCGGGCGGGGGCAGCTCGGGCTACATGGTTGAAGGGGAGGCACCGCTGATCGTGACAGGCGAGCGGGCGTACCTCTGCCACGGCCAGGATGCGATGGTGGAGGTGGCGGCCTCGGAGCTCGACTGGGTGGAGTCCGTGCCAATCAGCGGCATCAACGGGATTCCCCAGTGCGACGTGATGTTGCGGGCAGGGTCCACGTGGCTGCAGTGGACGGGACCACGGCTGGAGGTGCGCGAGGCGTTCGCAGGGCGAGCGCTGGGCTGGGTGCAGTGGGAGCGGGGGGCCGACGGCACGGTTCCCGGCCTCTCGGTGTGGTCGTTCGGGGAGGACGCGCTCCTGCCGGTGCAGGGCTGGGGTGACGACGTAGCGCCGCTCCTGCAGGGGCTGACGCACTTCTCCCCGGGAGGCACGTACCTCGTCGTCTCGAACGTGGAGCGCCCCTGGACGTTCCCGCGGCCGCCCTCGGTTCAGTCGGTGTTCGAGGACGCGCAGATCGTGTCGTTCTACGGTTTCCCCGGCGTGCGGGCGATGGGCGTGCTCGGCCACGGGACACCGGCGGAGGTCGCCAACGCAGTCGCGGACTGGGCGGAGCGCTACGACCGCCTGAACGGTCCGCGCGAAGTCATCCCCGCGTACCACCTGATCACGGGCGTGGCGCAGGCCTATCCGACGCGGGACGGCACGTGGCTCTCGCGGCTCTCGCACGACGTGATCGCCGAATACGTGGAGGCGGCTCGCGAGCGCGAGATGATCCTCTTCCTGGATGTGCAGATCGGCTGGAGCGACCCGCTGTACGAGGTGCAGCTCCTCGAGGAGTTCCTGCGCGAGCCGTTTGTACACATGGCGCTGGACCCGGAGTTCGCGACCGAGCACCTGGGGGTGCGCCCGGGGCTGGCCATCGGCGGCATCGGGGCGAACCACGTGAACGAGGTACAGCACTACCTGGCGACGCTGGTGGAGGAGGAAGGCATTCCCCCGAAGATCCTGATGGTGCACCAGTTCGCCGCGCGCATGCTGCGTGACCGAGACGCTGTGGACGACGTCGAGGGGGTCGAGATTTCCATCGACATGGACGGCTTCGGAACGATGGCGCTGAAGCTCCGCCACTACGACTGGTACGCGCTCACCGAGCCATCGGAGCGGCCCGCGCTGAAGCTGTTCTTCAACCAGGACACACCGGTGATGACTCCGGAACAGGTCCAGGCAATCGACGACGTGCCGGACCTGATCATGTACCAGTAGGCGCGTAGGCATGCCACACATGCGTCACGCCGTACGGGGCTCAGGCCGTATCATCCGGGCATGAGCGACACTCCTACCGAAGGCACGGCGAGGCTGCTGGTGCAGTGCCCGGACCAACCCGGCATCGTCGCCGCCGTCTCGCAGTACCTGGACCGCCACGGCGCAAACATGGTGCGTGGCGACCAGCACTCGACGGGGGGAGAGAACCCTCGCTTCTTCCTGCGGGTCGAGTACAACGTCGCCGGCCTGGACGGATCGGCGACAGCGATCGCGGAGGGATTTGGCGAGGAGGTTGCCAGGCGCTTCGACATGGACTGGCACGTCTCCTACAGCGCCGATCGCCCACGGATCGCCATCCTGGGCACGCGGGAGCCCAACTGCGTGCTCGACCTGCTGTGGCGAGCGCGGACGGAGGAACTGGCAGCCGACATTGCCGTGGTGATCTCGAACCGCGAGATCCTGCGGCCGCTGGCGGAGCGGTTCAGCGTGCCCTTCGAGCACCTGCCGGTCACGCGTGAGACGAAGGTGGAGCAGGAGAAAGAGATGCTTGAGCTGCTGCACGGGCGCGTCGACCTCGTCGTGCTGGCGCGATACATGCAGATCCTGACGCCGACCTTCCTGGATGCGTACCCGCAGCAGATCATCAACATCCACCACTCGTTCCTGCCCGCCTTCGCAGGGGCGGACCCGTACGGGCAGGCGCAGGAGCGCGGGGTAAAGATCATCGGGGCGACTGCGCACTACGCCACCGCGGAATTGGATGCGGGGCCGATCATCGAGCAGGACGTGTTGCGGGTGACGCACCGGGATACGCGTGCCGACCTGATCCGGTTGGGACGGGAGCTGGAGCGGCAGGTGCTGGCGCGGGCCGTGCGCTGGCACATCGAAGACCGCGTCCTCGTGTACGACAACAAAACCGTCGTCTTTCAGTAGGGGCGGAGGTCGCGGGTGCGGGTGCGGGGCGCCCCGCACCCGCACGAGCAGACCTCTTTACCGAGGCGGTGGCCTACGGAGTGTGTCGTGGGTACAGTCGGATCGTGGCTGGACACGAGAGTACCGCAGGTTCAAGCGTGCTCGCGCAACTCGTTCTCCGTGATCGCCACGAAGCGCTGGGCGCGCGCTTCGCACCGTTCGCCGGCTGGGAGATGCCGCTCCAGTACGAGGGCATCGTGGGCGAGCACAGTGCGGTGCGCGAACGCGCCGGGGTTTTCGATGTCTCACACCTGGCGCGGGCCTGGGTGGAGGGGCCGGAGGCGGCGGGGCTCCTGCGATCGGTCACGACCTTCGACGTTACGGCACTGCCGGTGGGCAAGGCGCACTACTCCCTCTACTGCAACGAGAGCGGGGGCATCGACGACGACATCTTCATCTACCACCTTCCGGGCGAGCGCTGGCTGGTCATCCACAACGCCGCGAACGCGGACGCGGATTTCGAGCGGCTGCAGGCCGTCGCCGGCAGCGCCGCCTCGGAGGTCACGCCGGAGACGGTGATGCTGGCCGTGCAGGGGCCCGACGGCGTAGGAATCCTGAGCAAGGTGCTGGGGGATGGCTTCGCGGGGTTAGAGCAGCGCGACTGCGCCGAGCTGAACTGGGGCGGGACGCCGGTGCTCGTGGCTCGCACGGGCTACACGGGCGAGGACGGGGGAGAGTGCATCGTGGGGGCCGGCCGCGCCGGGGACCTCTGGGACGCCTTCCGGGAGGCGGGCGCGGCGCCGGCGGGCCTGGGCGCGCGCGACACACTGCGGCTGGAGGCGGCGCTCCCGCTCCACGGCAACGACATCGACGCGACGACGCACCCCTACGAGGCAGGACTTGGTTTCGCCGTGACCCTCGACGACGAGGCGCCCTTTACGGGCCGCGAGGCGCTGGTCGAGGCGAAGGCGCAGCCCCGAACACGGCGGCTCGCGCACCTGCAGGCGCAGGAGCGAGGCGTGCTGCGGGCGGGATTCGCGGTACACGAGCCGAGCGAGGACGAGCCCGTGGCGCACCTCACGAGCGGGGCCTTCAGCCCCAGCTTGCGCCTCGGCATCGGCATGGCCTACCTTCCCGTGCGGCTTGCCAAACCCGGCGTCACGCTCGAGGTGGATGTGCGCGGCCGCGCGCTCCCCGTCGAGGTTGTCCGGCGCCCGTTCTACCGAAAGCAGAGGCAGTCATGACGATGGACCACGAGACCCCCGACACCCTCCTCTACACGGCCGAGCACGAGTGGCTGCGACGTGACGAAGAAAGCCCGGACGAGGCCGTGATCGGCATCACGGACTTCGCCCAGGACCAGGTGGGGGACGTGGTCTACCTCGACCTGCCGGCTGCGGGCGACCAGGTCACGGCGGGCGAACGCTGCGGGGAGATCGAGTCAGCGAAGACCGTCTCGGACTTCTACTCGCCGGTGGGCGGGGAGGTGGTGGCCGCCAACGGGGAGCTCGAGGAGCGGCCGGAACTGGTAAACGAATCGCCCTACGACGAGGGCTGGATC
Source organism: Tepidiformaceae bacterium (assembly GCA_965214395.1). Taxonomy (GTDB): domain Bacteria; phylum Chloroflexota; class Dehalococcoidia; order Tepidiformales; family Tepidiformaceae; genus UBA2991. The sequence continues at coordinate 833,936 of OZ243954.1, read as the reverse complement.
ATCCGCGTGCGCATCGCCAACGAGTCGGAGCTTGAAGGGCTGCTCGACGCCGCAGGTTACCGCGCCCAGCTTCCGGAGAATTGACGTTGACGGCGCCGTCCCTCGGTGGCTCGCCGCATCCGTACATCCCGGCCACCGAGGCGGATCGGGCGCGGATGCTGGAACGCATCGGCGTGGCCGACCTCGAAGCGCTGTTCGCCGACCTGCCGGCGGCCATGCGCGACCCCGCGATCGACCTGCCGGGGGCGCTTACCGAGCCGGAACTGATCGCGCTGCTGGAAGAGCGCGCCGCCGAGAACACTGGCCCGTCGCGACCAAGCTTCCTCGGGGCGGGCGCCTACCAGCGCTCGATCCCGGCCGTCGCCGCCCACCTCACCAGCCGCTCGGAGTTCGTGACGGCCTACACGCCCTACCAGCCGGAGATCAGCCAGGGGACGCTGCAATCGGCGTTCGAATACCAGTCGGTCGTGTGCGAGCTGACGGGAATGGACGTGTCGAACACAGGCCTCTACGACGTCGCCAGCGCAACAGCGGAGGCCTGCCTCCTGGCCGCACGGGCCACGAGGCGGCACGCGGTCGCGCTGCTGGAACCGATTCACCCCGGCACCGTCGAGGTCGTGCGCACCTACACGCGCGGCGCGGGGCTGCGTGTTGACGTGGTGTCGTCGGCGGATGCGACGGGAGAGGAACACGCCTGCCTCGTGGTCCAGCAGCCCGACTTCCTGGGGACGATCGTCGACCTCGAACCGCTGGCGGCGACCGCGCACGCGAACGGCGTACTGCTGGTAGCGGTAGCCGACCCCTTCGCCCTGGGGCTGCTGCGATCGCCGGGCGAGGTGGGGGCCAACATCGTGACGGGGGAGGGGCGGGACCTGGCTGGGGCGCCGGGCTTTGGCGGACCGTCGCTGGGGCTGTTCGCCGCGCGCTCGCCTTTCATGCGGCAGATGCCCGGCCGGATCGTGGGGCGCACGAAGGAGCTGAACGCACCACCGGAGGGGGGCGAGCCGCGCACCGGCTACGTGCTCACCCTGCAGGCGCGCGAGCAGTTCATCCGGCGCGAGCGCGCAACCTCGAACGTCTCGACGGCACAGTCGCTGATCGCGCTTGCCTTCACCATCACCGTGCAGGCGCTCGGGCCCCGCGGTCTGCGCGATGCAGCGGAGCTGTGCTACCAGCGCGCGCACGACGCCGCGAGGCGGATCGCCGCGCTCCCCGGCTACGAGACGCCGGAGCGCGGACCGTGGTTCCAGGAGTTCCTGGTGCGCGGGCCCGTCCCCGCCGCCGAGCTCGCCGCGAGGCTCTCGGCGCAGGGCATCGGGCCCGGCCTCGATGTCTCGGCTCGACCCGAGCCCGAGGCGCGGGACGCGCTGCTCTTCGCCGTGACCGAAGCGACTCCCGACGCGCACGTCGATGCGCTGGTCGAGGCGCTGGCGGCGATCGGGGGCGACGCGTGAGTCTGCCACGACCCAACGGCGAGGACTTCGGCGCGCGTCTCAGCTTCGACCGCGGCGGCCCCGGCCGGCGGGCAGTCGACGTGCCCGCGTGGGGCGGGGAGGAGACGCCGCTGCCGGATGCGAGCCTGCTGCGGGATTCGCTGCGGCTGCCGGAGCTGAGCCAGGGGGAGCTGGTGCGCTACTACACGGCGCTCTCAGCGCGGAACTACGGCATCGACTCGGGCACCTACCCGCTGGGCTCGTGCACGATGAAGTACAACCCGAAGGTCGACGACCTGGTGGCGTCGCTGCCGGGGTTCGCGGGAGCGCACCCGCAGGCACCGGCGGAGGAGGCGCAGGGCACGCTGCGCACGCTGCTGGAACTGCGGCAGGGGCTGGGCGAAGCCACGGGCCTGCCCGCGGTCAGCCTCGCGCCCGCCGCCGGGGCGCAGGGCGAGCTGGCAGGCGTGCTGATGATTACGCGCGCGCTCGAGGACCGGGGCGAGCTGGAGACGCGCCGCCGCATCCTCGTACCCGACTCAGCGCACGGCACGAACCCGGCGACCGCCGCGATGGCCGGTTTCGCGGTCACGCAGATCCCGACGGCAGCAGACGGCTCGCTCGACCGCGCGACGATCGAGCAGGAGCTGGACGCAAGCGTCGCGGCGGTGATGGTTACGGCGCCGAACACGCTGGGGCTGTGGGAGCAGGGCATCGAGGAGGTAGCGAACCTGATCCACGACTCGGGCGCCTACCTCTACGGTGACGGCGCCAACTTCAACGCGATCATGGGTCGCGTGCGCTACGGCGACCTCGGATTCGACGTGGTCCACCTGAACCTGCACAAAAGCTTCAGCACGCCCCACGGGGGCGGCGGTCCGGGCGCGGGACCGGTCTGCTGCAGCGAGGAACTGGCGCCGTACCTGCCGACACCGGTGCTGGAGGAATGCGAGGACGGAGTCGTGCGGCTGGCCGCGCCGGAGCGCAGCATCGGCCGGCTGCAGCAGTTCCACGGGAACGCAGGCGTCCTGATCCGCGCCTACGCCTACATGCGCGCGCTCGGCCTCGAAGGGCTGCGGGCGGTCTCCGGACAGGCGGTGCTCAACGCGAATTACCTGCGCTCGCTGCTGCACGGCTACTACGACCTGCCCTACGACCGGCCCGTGCTCCACGAGGTCGTGTTCTCGGGGTCGCGCCAGCGGCGCGAGCACGGCGTGCGCACGTACGACATCGCCAAGCGTCTCATCGACCACGGCTTCCACCCACCGACCGTCTACTTCCCGCTCATCGTCGAGGAAGCGTTGATGATGGAACCGACGGAGACCGAGCCGCCCGAAGCGATCGAGGCGTTTGCGGAGGCGATGATCGCGATTGCGGAGGAAGCGGAACGCGATCCCGACACGCTCCACGCCGCCCCCCTGACCGCCCCGATCGGGCGGCTGGACGAGGCGACGGCGGCCCGCCGCCCGGTCCTGCGCTGGCAGGAGGCGGAGGAGGGCTCGTAGCTTCAGGCCGCAGTCGTACTCACGACCGCGTCCTACAAGCGGCTGGGCCTCACACGCAAGACATAGAAATCCTCGACGGCACGCCCGCGTGTCCATGGGTCGCAGGTTGGGCGGCTGAACGGGTCCGGTTGGACTTCCCGAGCGCGCTCCTGCGAGGATCAAGCCATGGCGGGTAGCGAGAGTCAGGGTCTTGTCCAGACCGTGCTGGGGGCCGTGGCCCCCTCGGAGCTTGGTCCCACCACCACCCATGAGCACCTCCATGTGGACATCTCCTTCCTGTTTCGCCCCGCCCGGTACTCGCCATCGCGGGAACTGGAGGATGCGCCCATCGAGCTGAAGAACCTGGGATGGATACGGCGCAACTACTACAGCAACCGTCCCAATCTTCGGTTGACGGACCTGGACACTGCCATCCGGGAAGTGCGGATGTACGGAGACGCCGGCGGCGGCGCGATCGTGGATGCGACCACGACGGGCATCGGGCGCGACCCTTCCGTGTTGGCCCGGATCTCGCGCGAATCGGGAGTACACGTCGTCATGGGCGCCGGCTTCTATGTGGACGCGGCCCATCCAGAGGACATGGATGAACGGAGCGTGGATGACCTGGCGCTCGAGATTGCCGGCGACCTGACGGAAGGGGTCGACGGCACCGGGATCAAGGCGGGCATCATCGGGGAGGTCGGCTGCAGCTGGCCGCTCACGCCGAACGAGCGCAAGTCTCTTGCGGGAGCGGCACTGGCGCAGCGGGAGACCGGCGCCGCGATATTGATTCACCCGGGACGAAACCCGGGCGCCCCCGCCGAGATACTGGAAGTGCTGGCGAAGGGCGGCGCGGACCTGCCCCGGGTGGTCATGGGACACCTGGACCGCACCGTGTTCGATTTCGACACGCTACGGCGCATCGCCGAGTCGGGCTGTTACCTCGAGTGGGACCTGTTCGGCAACGAGGGGTCGTACTACCCCCAGGCCGACATCGACATGCCCAGCGACGCCCAGAGGCTGGACTTCATCAGGCGCATTGCCGACGCGGGCTATTGCGACCGGGTGGTTCTGGGCCAGGACATCTTCACCAGGCACCGGCTGGTGACGTACGGCGGGCACGGCTACGGCCACATCCTCCAGAACATCGTTCCCACGATGCGGCGCAAGGGCTTTTCGGAAGCTGAGATTCGAGCGATTACGGTGGACAACCCGGCCAGCATCCTCACGCTTGCCTGACCGCTCCGGGGGTATCGTGGTGAGCATGCATCGCACGGCCGTCCAGGCGCGCTGAAGGCCCTTGCGAGAGGAGGTTCCTGCATGAAGTTCGCGGCGTTCACGACCGTGGCGGGTTCCGCTGGAGAGGCTTCCAACGCCGAGGAACACATCGACAACCTCAGGCAACAGACCATCCTGGCGGAGGAGCTGGGCTTCGAGGCGATGTGGCTCGGGGAACACCACTTCGGGCCCTATGCGGTGGGCGACTTGCCGAACCCGATCCTGCTCGGCGCAGACCTCGCGGCGCGGACGTCCAGGATCCGGATCGGGCAGATGGCGAACATCGCTCCGTGGTGGCACCCGATACGGCTCGCCGAGGATGTTGCGATCCTGGACAACCTGACCGGCGGACGCGTGGAGGTCGGCTTTGGCAGGGGCATCTGGCCGTACGAGGGGCCACAGTTCCACCCCAACGCGGACCCGCGGAAGGATGCGGAGAACCGGGTGCTCTTCCAGGAGACGGTGGAGATCGCGCGGGCGATCTGGACCAACGAGTACTTCTCGTACGAGGGGACCAACTACCGCTTCCCCGCCGACGGCACGGCCTTTTCCCATCCGCTGTATCCGCCCAACCCTGCCTGGCAGGACGGGGAACAGGTGACGAAGCTTCGGGTGACACCGAGCCCTTACCAGAAACCGCACCCACCGCTGTGGATGACCGTCTCCACGGACCGGTCCGTGACGACCGCGGCCGAACTCGGGCTGAAGGCGTGCTACTGGCAGCCCCCGGCGCGCAGGATCCGGGAGCGGATGGAGCTCTATGCGCAGGTCAGGACCGAGCGGGAGGGGAGACCCTTCGCCCTCGGAGAAGACCAGGCGGTGATGCGGTCCACGTATGTCGCTTCCTCGATGGAGGAGGCACGGCGGGATGCCGAGGAAGGCATCATGTCGGCGTTCGTCTTCAACGACCCGTTTCGCGGCAGGCAGGTGTTCACCAACCCCGGCGAGGTCCTGGGCGACGACGTGCAGCTCGACTGGGACTTCCTGGAGCCTCGCAGCCTGCTTGTCGGTTCCCCCGAGGACGTGGTGGCGAAGATCGAGGAGCTACGGGAGGTCTGCCACCTTGACTACCTGCTGGTCGAGTTCTCACACATGGGAATGCCCCTGGCCAAGTCGCTGAGGAACCTGGAGACCTTTGCCACCAGAGTGATGCCACGATTCGTCGGCGACGGCTAGCAGGTCGCGTAACGGGGGGCAGTCAGGTACCCAGAACGGGAAGCGGAGGTACCGCTCAGGCGTACTTGACAGCCTGCTTGGAGCGCCACTTCCAGGGCCAAGAGGAAGGGTCTCCATCTTGTCCAGCGTTGGTGGGCCTACACGTACCGTACTGCGAACTTTTCGGCGGGTGATCAGCCTGTAGAGGGGTGACCGGCTCGGCATGCGTCGGTAGAGCGACGCGGTGTGGTCGTCCGCCGAACTGAGGTACAGCCCCGCCGCTGCCGCCAGCACCGCCGACCCGTCAGGCTGGAGCGAGCGCATCGCCACCATCCCGGACAGGACTTTAGCCACCGAGTCTTCCCCTGTATCGATCACGTCCGCGGCCCGGTAGCTCAGGCCCGCCCCTCCTGTGCCATGTCCGCCTTCGGCGAGTGGAGGGTTCTCAGTCCCGTGTCGCACATCCGGATGCGCTGCGGGATCTCAGCTGACAGACCTTTGCCTATGACGGCGCACGGGCATCAGCGGTACTCGCAGCCGCCACGTCAGCCCAGTCGCCCAGCTAGCACGGGGCCACAGCGTACCAGTCAGCACTAGTCAAAACGCTGCCTCCTTGGTGATCGAAAAGACCAGTCGAATCTTTCCCTTTTCACCTAGGCAGTACCAGGTGATATCACGTATCACTATGGGGCCGCGGGCAGAGCAGAGAACGCAGACATTGCCGGGCGCAGAGGAAGAATTGACATCGCGATGCTTAGCGTGATGCGCGACCGCTTGCTGCGGGTGTCCGAGGCTGCGGCCCTGCTGTGGGAGGACATCGAGGAGGAGGCAGACGGCACAGGCCGTCTGCTCATCAGGCGCTCAACGATGGATCCCGACACGACGGCCCCTGCCGCCGCCGCCCCGGCCACACCGGGAAGTTCCGCCCCTGGCGGGTTCGCACCGAAGTCCCCCCGCCCCCCGATCCTTGGACTCGACAAACGGGAAGTAAGGCATGACCACACCCCGTAATCGCCCGCTCCCACTGGCACTCATCGCGCTGGCGACAATCGCCGTCCTCTTCGGGGCGGTCTTTGCCTTTTCCGCGCCGGCCCAGGCCCAGGAGCCCCGGGAACGGCCCTTCGACCTGTCGATAGTCGCAGGATCCTCTGAGTCAAAGAGGCATGTCCTCCTGACTGTCACCAACCACGGGGACGAGGACGCCTTTGGCGTTCAGGTGAAGCTGGAACTCACCGAGAGTGAGGGTACGGTCTTTAAGATTTTCGCCAGCGATATCGGAATACAAGACCGAGACGTGGAAATCACCCCCGCCTCCGCCACCACCGCCATCTGGAATATTGGCAGACTCCCGGCCGGCGACTCTATCGAGCTCGAGTTCAGTTTTTCGCTTCCCTCCCCGGGTGCCACGGAGGATATCGTGGTGTCCGCGACAGCCACCCTCAGCAGCGAGGCGCCGGTGGAGGAGGACATCTATCTCGACAACAACAGCCTGACCGTATGGAGGGCGGACGGGATGGACGGTAATCAGGACGGGTCGTTTATAAGTCATTCAGGCGTACAGCTCGAAGCGGCAATAGACGACCTGTTTCCCTCGACCGGGGAGAATGTAACCTTCACCGTCTTCGCGGCAAACACGAGCTCCGGAGCGCGGATCGCCCATCGCGGACTACTCTTCGACGCCAAGGTGGACGTCGAGCTCGACGGGCTCACGCTGGTATCCGCGACGACGACGCCATCTGATCCGGCAAACACAACAACCTTCAGCGGCGCTGTGGGGGACAGCCGCGGGACCTGGGACATTGGCGACGACATACCGCTTCCCGGCCGCCGGAGCGAACTGGAAATCGTCGCAGCCCTGGACGGGGACCGGCCCCTGGAGGACAGGTGCCTCACCGCCAGGGTGACCGAGGCCAGGCCCGGTATCGAGACCCACGAAGACTACGATGAGGAGAGCACGGTCACCGTCTGCCTCGGCGAGGACCCGACGGTGGTGATTGACTCCGGGAATGTGGACCTCATGTTTGTCTATCCCTGCATCGGGGTCGCCACCTACCCGTGCGACGACACTGACACCCTGGAACTGGTGACGTTTGCCCCCTCCCGGCCCGGCGGGATCCAACGCACTGATCTTCGGCATCCACTCATCCATAGTTCATTTGGCCAGACGATGCTTCGGCCTGAAGACGTGATCATCCAGGTGAAGTTCCCCTTCGGCTTCCATCCCGAAGACGACACGTGGCTGACCGCACAGACCAACGGCGTGAACCACAGTTGGGATCAGTCCCGGATCCTCCCCGACGACTGGACGCACAACAAGTGGACTACTTCGGGTCCCTCCGACTTCACTCTGCCGGGGGGTTTCTCCCTGCGCCTGGTCAGTACCCCAACGTTCGCGTTTGTAGATCCTGCCAACACTACGGTTTTTGGGCCGGCTGCTTACACCAATGCATTCGATCTAGACACGTTCGCAATCTTTGAGAAACTTGGTACCTACAAGTTCGAGATCACCATCGAAATGACCCACGCCACCATTGACGCCGACATGGACAACGAAAAGGACAAGTTCACGGCCTCCGGCACCTATACCTTCCACGCCGGCCCGATAGCGGAGCTTGCGGTTGAGGATGGCCCGGCCAGCCCCCAGATCACGGCGGACCGGCGCGCGTTCACCATCGTCGCGACCAACAACGGTCCGGACACAGCGCTCGGGGCGCGGGTCACGGTGACCGGGCTGTCCACCGCCGACTATGTCTCCCACACCGCCACCAGGGGCAGTTTCAACCCCGGTACCGGGATCTGGGACATCGGGGAGCTGCCCATAACGGACCGCGTACAGTCGGTCGACCGGCGCGACGGCGAGGTGCTGACCATCGTCACGCGGGAGGCGGCGGGTTCTGAGATAGCCGCCACGATAGCCAATGCGGTGGACTACACGATCTGCATCAACAGCTTCCAAATCCTCTCCTCTGACTACAATTACGCCCTGGACTACGACAACGAGACGGCCTGCGAGGCGGCAGAGACCGGCGCGAGCTGGCACACCGGACCGGTGCTGGACTACCGGGACGACAACAACTCGGCCACGATCCAGGCCAGGGACGGCACCGGCGCCGGCCTGCCGTCCCTGCGGGGCGCGCAGCCCAGGACCGCCGCCATTGAGATCACCTGGGACGCGGAAACCGAGGTCAACGGGCGGCCGGTGACCCATTACGAGGTGGAATGGTCCGCCGATGGCGCGTCCAACTGGCGGCAACTGTCGGACGACCTGGCGAAAACCAGGTACGTGGACACCGGCGTCGTGGCGGGGGCCACCCGCTACTACCGGATGCGGGCGGTGAACACCAGGGGCCAGAAAGGCCTGTGGTCCCAGCCCACGCAGGGGATGGTGGCCGAGGTGGAGACGGGGACGACGGTCATCTTCATCGGCGGCGCTGCCGTGCCCTCAGGCCCGACCCCGAGCGACGCAGACTTCGAGTGGGCGGTGACGCACGACCTCGACGAGCTCGACAGTGGCCACGACACGCCCACCGGGATGTGGTCGGACGGCACGACCCTGTGGCTCGCCAATAACCCCGACGGCGCCGGCGATGCGATCTACGCCTACGACCTCGGCACCGGGGAGCGCGTCGAGGACCGCGAATTCGAACTCGATGAACGCAACCGGGCGCCCGGCGGCCTCTGGTCCGACGGGGAGACCATCTGGATCTCCGACAGCGGCCAGGACCACCTCTACGCCTACGATCTCGCCACCGGGGAGCGCCTCGCGGACCGCGACATCGCGCTGGACGAGCGGAACGCCGACCCGCGCGGCATCTGGTCCGACGGCGAGACGATGTGGGTGCTCGACGACGGGAAGGACAGCCTCTTCGCGTACGCCCTCGCGTCCGCCGAGTTGCTCGCCGAATACGACCTCGACTCCTTCAACGCCTCCCCCGTGGGTATCTGGTCCGACGGCGCCGGCCTCTGGGTCTCCGATCCCGGCTCGAGCCCGCGGAGCCTCTTCGCCTACCGCCTCCCCACCCGCGAGCAGGTGGAGGGCGCCGCTGGGGACGCCAGCCTCGAACGGGTGAGCGGCGAGGACTTCACGGAGCTCTCGCCGGCCAGCAACAACAGCCCGCGCGGTCTCTGGTCCGACGGAGAAGTGATGTACGTGGCCGACGCGAACGACGGGAAGGTCTACACCTACAACATGCCCGTCGCCATCAATGCGCGCCTCGCCTCGCTCACGCTGGAGGGCATCGACATCGGCGAGTTCGACCCGCGACGGACCGGCTACGAGGGCGTCATCGCCGAGGGCGTCACGGAGACGGTCGTGACAGCCGGGGCGATGCAGCGCCGCGCGGATGTCGTTATCGACCCGCCCGACGCCGACGAAGAGGCGGACGGGCATCAGGTCGACCTCGCGACCGCCGACGCGATAACCGTCACGGTCACCTCCGCCGACGGCAGCCGCGAACGGGTCTATCGCGTGGCCCTGGAGCGCGCCCCGGAAGAGTCCAGGCCGCATTGCCTGCGCGGCGACCTCGCCGCTGGCTTCAACCTCGTCGTATTCGAGGGCGGGACCGTGGAGGAACTCGCAGCCTGTGCGGAGAGCCGGGACGTGGTCGCGCTCTACGCCCTGCACGAGGGCGCCTATGTCTCGTTCTTCCTCGGCGCGCCGGAGTTCGTCAATGAGCGCTTCAGGCAGCTGTTCCCTGACGGCATCCCGGTCGCCACTCCGTTCGTCGCCGGCAGCGAGTGACGTTCCCTGCGACACCCACCCCCGGGGCGCCGTCGCGCCTGGCTGTCGGCGGCATGGGAAGGCCGCTGTACGCCTGCACGGCCGCGGGGTCGCTGCTCGTGCGAGAGCCGCGGAGATCAGTTCACAGTGCGACCCACTACGTCGAAGGGTCTGGTGGGCCCGGGTGGATTCGAACCACCGACCGACCGGTTATGAGCCGGGTGCTCTAACCGCTGAGCTACAGGCCCTGTAGGCAGTATAGGTGGCCGACGGTGGACGGGTCGCCGGCGCGGGGTTCGGGAGCGCGGGTCGCGGTATACTGCCGGAGCTTCGTCCCGAAGGCGCCGAACCAGGGCCCGACGGGCCCCAGGCAAGAGACCGTGCAAAGGGAACAGGCGGGGACGATTCCACCATGCTCGACAGTTTCAACAGCCGCGACACGCTGACGGTGGGAGGGCGCTCGGTCGCCTTCCACCGCCTCGATTCGGTCCTGAGGGGAGAGGCGGCGACGCGCCTGCCCTTCACGCAGCGGGTGCTGCTGGAGAACCTGCTGCGTCGCGAGGACGGCGACGCCGTCTCGCGGGAGGACATCGAGGCGCTGGCGAACTGGCGTCCCAACTCGGGCGAGGAGCGCGAGGTGGCGTTCGCGCCGGCGCGGGTGCTGCTGCAGGACTTCACGGGCGTGCCGGCGGTCGTCGACCTGGCCTCGATGCGGGAGGCGCTGGAGGGGATGGGGGGCGACCCGGAGCGGATCAACCCGCTACAGCCGGTCGACCTCGTGATCGACCACTCCGTGCAGGTCGACGCCTACGGCTCGGACGGCGCCTTCGCCCAGAACGTGAGCTTCGAGTACGAGCGCAACCGCGAGCGCTACCTGTTCCTGCGCTGGGGGCAGCAGGCGTTCCGAAACTTCCGCGTGGTGCCGCCGGGGACGGGGATTGTCCACCAGGTGAACCTGGAGTACCTCGCGAGCGTGGTCTTCCAGAACGAGGACAGCGGGCTGGTCTACCCGGACACGCTGGTGGGGACGGACTCGCACACGACGATGATCAACGGGCTCGGCGTGCTGGGCTGGGGTGTGGGCGGCATCGAGGCGGAGGCGGCGATGCTGGGCCAGCCGGTCTCGATGCTGATTCCCGAGGTCGTCGGCTTCAGGCTGACGGGCGCCCTGCCCGAAGGGGCGACGGGCACGGACCTCGTGCTGACGGTCACGCAGATGCTGCGCGAGCTGGGCGTGGTCGGGAAGTTCGTCGAGTTCTTCGGGCCGGGGCTATCGCAGCTGCCGCTGCCGACGCGGGCGACGATCGCGAACATGGCGCCCGAGTACGGCGCGACGGTCGGGTTCTTCCCGGTCGACGACGAGACGCTGAGCTACCTGCGCTTCACCGGTCGGGACGAGGAGCAGGTGGCGCTGGTGGAGGCGTACTGCAAGGAGCAGGGCCTCTTCCGCACGGACGGCACGCCCGACCCGAGCTTCTCGGCGATGCTGGAACTGGACATGGGCGAGGTGGAGCCGTCGCTGGCTGGGCCGCGCCGGCCGCAGGATCGCGTGCTGCTGCGGGAGTCGAAGGATGCCTGGCAGGACGCGCTGGCGGAGCTGGCGGGAGACGGCGCCGACGCGCCGCCGGTGGAGGTCGCGCGCAACGGCGCGTCCTTCGAGGTGGGGCACGGGTCCGTGGTGATCGCGGCGATCACGAGCTGCACGAACACCTCGAACCCGGAGGTGCTGGTGGGGGCGGGTCTGCTGGCGAAGGCGGCGGTGGAGCGGGGCCTGCAGCGCAAGCCGTGGGTGAAGACGAGCCTCGCGCCCGGCTCGAAGGTGGTGACCGACTACCTCGACGCCGCTGGCCTGACGCCCTACCTGGACGAGCTGGGCTTCAACCTCGTCGGATACGGGTGCACCACCTGCATCGGAAACTCGGGGCCGGTGGACGCGGACGTGGCGGCGGCGGTCAACCAGGGGGGGCTGGTGGCGGCGGCGGTACTCTCGGGGAATCGCAACTTCGAGGGACGCGTGAACCCGGTCGTGCGCGCCAACTACCTCGCCTCGCCGCCGCTGGTGGTGGCGTACGCGCTCGCGGGTCACATGGACTTCGACCCGCTGACGGAGCCGGTCGGGGAGGATGCGGACGGCAACGCCGTGATGCTGTCGGAGCTGTGGCCCTCGCAGAACGCGATCGAGGTGTCGATGCGCGAGGCCGTGCGGTCGGAGATGTTCCGCGAGCAGTACAGCTCGGTGTTCGACGGCGATCCCGCCTGGCGCACGCTGGAGGCGCCGGAGGGCAGCCGCTACGGCTGGGATGAGGGCTCGACCTACGTGAAGAACCCGCCCTACTTCGAGGACCTGGCGGAGGAGCCGGGCGAGCTTGAGGACATCGCCGGGGCGCGCGTGCTGGTGATGGTGGGCGACTCCGTGACGACGGACCACATCTCGCCGGCGGGGAGCATCGCGGCGAACAGCCCGGCAGCGGCCTACCTGTTCGACCGCGACATCAAGCGGGAGGACTTCAACTCGTACGGGGCGCGGCGGGGGAACCACGAGGTGATGATGCGGGGCACGTTCGCGAACATCCGCCTGCGCAACCAGCTCGCGCCGGGGACGGAGGGGGGCGTGACGCGCCACCTGCCCGACGGCGAGGAACAGAGCATCTTCGATGCGGCCATGCAGTATCGGGACGAAGACGTCCCGCTGATGGTGCTGGCAGGCAAGGAGTACGGCACAGGCTCCTCGCGCGACTGGGCGGCGAAGGGTCCGCGCCTGCTGGGCGTGCGCGCCGTCATCGCGGAGAGCTACGAGCGCATCCATCGCAGCAACCTGGTGGGGATGGGCATCCTGCCGCTCCAGTACCTAGCGGACGAGAGCCGCGATGGGTTGGGGTTGAGCGGGGAGGAGACGTTCGCGATCGACGGCATCGCCGAGGGGCTTCGCCCCGGCGGACGGGTGACGGTGACCGCGACAGCCGACAACGGAGCCATCACGACGTTCGAGACGCTCGTGCGCATCGACACGCCGGTCGAGCTCGAGTACTACCGCAACGGCGGGATCCTCCCGTTCGTGCTGCGGCAGCTCGCCGGCTCGAAGGATTAGACGGCCACAGGCCACGACAAACAGACGACTCGCCAGGAGAGAGACCACATGCCCGACCTGATGACGATTGCCCGCACGGAACACGACGGCGGCGACCTGCTGGGAGCGCTGAGCGAGCTCTTCGAGCCCGCCGACGTTCGCCCCGAGGGCTACCCGGACGCGGTGATCTGGCAGGGCGGCAACTTCGACGGGTCCGTGAATCCCGTCGCCCACTCGCTGACCGACGCCTACGCGCTGCTGGGCACGCTGGCGGCGGTCGATATTCTCGGGCTGCCCTTCTATGGGGTGCCGATGTGGGCGCAGTACCGCCATGACACGCAGCTGGAAGCGCTGAGCTGGTTCGGCAACATGCCCTGCACCTCGATCAAGTGGTCGACGGCGGGCGACGCCTACGTGAACGACGGCCAGGGCGGGCGCGTGGTTGTGATGGGTAAGTCGGGGAACGCGCCCCTGCGCACGCAGGCGGGCGTCTACTGCAACGTGCGTCCCTACGGGCCGATCACGGTGGTGCGCTGCATGCCCTGCCTGCCCTACTCGCAGAACCGTTCGGTGTTCGAGGTGGACCCGGAGACGGGGAACATCCACTCGGAGATGAACACGCCGGGCATCCAGATGGCCTACGCGGGACGGCGCTTCCTGCAGATGGTGCACGAGACAGGGCATCTGGGGCGGATCGCCTTCAAGCCGACGCAGGCGATGGAGGACGGGATCAACTCAGGGCTGCTCTCGTGGCTGCTGGACGGCACCAAGTTCAACGTCGGCCGGAAGTACGCGGTCGATGGCTACGTGGAGCACCGCGAGCGGGTGGACCGCATCGTCAACCTGCTGCCGGACGACTTCAAGGACGGGATGGAGGACTGGAGCGGCCAGATCGAGCAGCACATTTCGGACACGAACTACGGACTGCTGCTGTGGGACCTGATCGAGCAGCAGGACACGATCGTGCTCGCCACGGATCTCGACGGGGATCGCCTGACGGACCTGCTGGCGGATGTCTCGGAGCCGCTGCGGGCCTTCGGCCAGCGCGTCGTCGACCACGTTGGAAGCAACTCGAAGATGCGCGACCTGTGGGGCGAGATGGGCTATACAACCGGGAACGGGCGCGACATGACCTCGGTGATGTACCGCATGCACGGTCCGCCCATCCATGAGCAGACGCTGGGCTCGGCGGACGCAATGCTGCTGCGCCTGCTGGACGGCGATGAGTCGATGGGGGGCACGAAGCGTCCCTACGACCCACGCATCCACTTCGTCCTCATCCGCGACGCGTACAAGGATGCGAATCCTGACAACACCGCGCTTCACGCGTGGCTGGACGATGCGCTGGCGCGCTTCGACGAGGTGTACGCGGGCGAGCGTCCGGGGTTCCTTGAGGGGTACGCCCAGCTGAAGCAAGCGATCACACCCTGGGGGTCGTAGCGGGTATCCGGCTGGCCCATGGCACCCGGGCGGGGTACGATCGAACGGGCACCGTGCGCATATCCCACACAAGGGCCGCCCTTCTCTCGCGTTTCCGCCGTGATCTCCCCGCGGACTCTCCCAGCCGCTCGGCGCTTTCGTACTCGCAGAGGACCGCCGCCGTAATCAGGATGCCGTAGCCGCAATGACCGCTCCCACCGCGGTAGACCGAGACGCCGTTCTCGCCGCACTCGCAACCGTCAACGACCCCGAACTGCATCGTGACATCGTCTCGCTGGGGATGGTCGAAGAGCTGACCATCGAGGGCGGAGCCGTCAGCGTGAAGGTTGAACTGACGACCCCCGCCTGCCCGCTGAAAGACGTCATCGAGACGGACGTGCGCGCCGCGCTGGAGGTGCTTCCCGGAGTCGAGACCGTCGCGCTCGACTGGGGAGCGCAGGTGCGCGCAAGCGACCCCCGCGAAGGCCAGAAGGCGATCGAGGGTGTACGGAATGTGATTGCCGTCGCCTCGAACAAGGGGGGCGTGGGCAAGTCGACCGTGGCCAGCAACCTGGCGGTCGCGCTGGCCGCCACGGGGGCGAAGGTGGGGCTGGTCGACGCCGACATCACGGGTCCCAACATCCCGACCATGTTTGGGCTGGCGGCGGGGCTGCAGGCGAACCAGACCGAAGGGCTGCGTCCGGTTGAGAAGTTCGGCGTGGAGCTGGTCTCGCTGGGGTTCCTGTTGCCGAAGGGAACACCGGTGGTGTGGCGGGGGCCGATGATCGGCAGCGCCGTGCGCCAGCTGCTGCACGACGTCCCGTGGGAGAACATCGACTACCTGATCATCGATCTGCCACCCGGCACCAGCGATGCCTCGATGAGCATGGCGCAGGAAGCGCCGATCGCTGGGGCCGTTATCGTTTCGACCCCTCAGGATGTCTCGCTGGAGGACGCCATGAAGGCGGTCTCCATGTTCGAGAAGCTCGACGTGCCGGTGTTCGGCATGATCGAGAACATGAGCTATTTCATCGCGCCCGATACCGGGACGCAATACGACATCTTCGGGCACGGCGGCGCACGTGACGCCGCCGAGGAGCTCGGAATCGACTTCCTCGGCGAGATCCCGATCGAGCCCCAGATACGTGAGGGCTCGGATCAGGGCGTGCCGCTCGTGGTTGGCAAGGGAGACTCCGCCTCGGCGGAGGGCTTCCGGGCAATCGCGGGGGCCGTCGCCGCCCGAATCAGTGTTCTGCAAAGGATGGGAACGTAACCCCACATGGCACTCAACTTTCTGACCGGCAGCCGCTCCTCAACGGAGGAGGCGCCGGAAGCAACCGATACCGAACCGACGACCAACACGACCGAAACCACCGACGAGAACGAGACCGCCGCTGCGCCGCGACGACGCCGGGGCACGCGGGGCGGGCGGGGACGCTCGGCCGCCAAGGCCGCCGACGCGACCGAAAACGCAGAGGAAGAGCCGGCCGCGCCCAGGCGCGCCAGTTCGCGCCGGCGCGCAAGCGAGGACGGCGAGGAAGCGGCTCCGGCACGGCCCTCACGCCGACGCTCGCCCGCGGCCAAGAAGAGCGACGAAGACGACGCGCCACCGGCACGGCCGTCCAGGCGACGCTCGCCCGCAGCCAAGGCCAGCGACGAGGACGACGCACCACCGCCGCGACCCTCCCGGCGACGTTCGCCCGCGGCCAAGGCCAGCGACGAGGAGGACGCACCCCCGGCGCGGCCTTCGCGCCGTCGCGCACCTGCCGCACGGACCAGCGACGAAGACGAGGCTCCCCCGGCACGGCCATCGCGCCGCCGCGCGCCCGCAGCCAGGGCGAACGAGACCGATGAAGCTCCTCCGGCACGCCCTTCGCGACGCCGGCCGGCCGTCGCGACAGTCCTCGATGAGGGCCCGGATGCGCCCAAGCGGGCCGCCCCGCGCCGCCGCGGGCGAGCGGGGGCTGCGTCCGAGGAGAGCGATGAGGCCACGGTGATCAGCACGCTCAAGGAGCACAACGACAAGCTGACCCGCCTCGTCGAGATGCAGGAACAGATGATCGAGCGGCTCTCCGGCAAGGGGAGCGGTTCGGCCAAGACCGCCACGTTGCCGCGGGTCGGCATCTTCGTCGACAGCGCGAACGTGGAGCTGGCGCGGGACCGCACACGCGGTGGCCGGGCCATCGACTGGGGACTCGTGCTCAAGCGTCTGACCGAGGACCGGCAGCTGGTGCGCGCCATCGCCTACTCGCCCGTCCACGACGACCCGGGTGTGAGCCCTGAGACGCAGCGCTTCGTCGAGCCGTTCCTGGGCAAGGGCTACAAGATTGTGACGAAGCCGCTGAAGCGCTTCGCCGACGGCTCAATCAAGGCGAACGTCGACATCGAGCTGGCGCTCGACGTGATTACCATGGCCGACCGCCTGGACGTGGCCGTGCTCATCTCGGGCGACGGCGACTTCCAGCACCTCGTGGAGGTCCTGCAGAGCCGGGGCATTCGCGTCGAGGTGGCGGGGCTGGGTCAATCGGTGGCGGGCAACCTGAAGCGGGCCGCCGACCAGTACATCGAGCTCGACTTCGCGCAGAAGAAGTAGGCGCGCCTAGCGGACGCCCGCGGGCTCCCGGTCCGGGTTGACCCGCTCGCGTTCGACAATCCGGACAAGCTCATCGACAGCGTCGTCGAGACCGCCCTCGCGGTTCTCGACGACGTAGTCGTTGTTGGGGGCGTCGGCAAGCTCGGCCTCGACCTCGGCAAGGCGGCGGGCGAGGGTCTCCTCGCTCTCGCTTTCGCGGGCGGTGAGCCGGGCCTCCAGGGCCTCGCGGCTCTCCGCGGTAAGCAGCACGAATACGGCGCCGCTCAGCAGCCTGCGGAGTTCATGGGCGCCCTGCAGGTCGGTGCGGATGAGCACGTCCTCGCCCTTGGTGAGGGGCGCTTCGAGCTCACGCCGCTCGAGGCCCTTGAAGTCGCCGTAGACGCGGGCGTGCTCGATGAAGTCGCCGGCTTCGATCTTGCGCTGGAACTCCTCGCGGCTGAGGAAGTGGTAGTCGACGCCCTGGCGTTCGTCCTTGCGCATGGGGCGGCTGTTGCTGCTGGTGGCGCGGTGGATGCCGGTGCGCTGGCGGAGTTCGGCGATAACGGAGTCCTTGCCGACGCCCGAGGGGCCGTGGAGGACGAGGATGAGGGGGCGGCGCTCCGCGGTCACGCGGTCTGCGCGGCCTCGGGCGCGGCCGCCTCGAGCGCCTGCCAGAAGTCCGGGTAGGACACCGAGACGGCGTCGTTCTCGACGCGGGTCTGTCCGCTCGCGAGGGCGCCGGCGACCGCGCCGAGCATACCCATGCGGTGATCGCCGGCGGCGTCGACGCGGGCCCCGCGGAGCTGGCAGGGGCCCTCCACGACGAAGCCGTCGGGGGTTGCCTCAATGGACGCGCCCATGGCCGAGAGCATCGTGACGACCGTGTCGATGCGGTTGGATTCCTTGACCAGCAGCTCCTCGGCCTCGCGAACGACGGTCGTACCGTGGGCGAAGCAGCCCAGCAGGGCGACAAGGGGAAGCTCGTCGATGGCGCGGGGAATCTCGCTGCCCTGGACAGTGACGCCGCTCAGGGTTGAGGAACGCACGACGAGGTCGGCGACGGGCTCGCCGCTGGTCTCGCGCTCCTCGTGGAGCTCGACGGCGGCGCCCATGCGCCCGAGTACGTCGAGCAGGCCGGTGCGGGTGGGGTTGATGCCGACTCCCTCGATGATCAGCTCGGCGTCGGTGTGGCAGGCGGCCAGCACCAGCCAGGGGGCAGCGCTGGAAATGTCGCCGGGGACGCGCATGCGGAGGGGCTGGAGACGGCCGGGGCGGCGGATGGTGACGGCCCGTCCTTCGCGTGCCACGGGCGCGCCCATGGCGGCGAGCATCTTCTCGGTGTGGTCACGCGTGGGGACGGGCTCGGTGATGCGCGTGCGGCCCTCGACGGAGAGGCCGGCCAGCAGCAGCCCCGACTTCACCTGGGCGCTGAAGACGGGCATCTCGTACTGGATGGCGCGCAGGTTGCCGCCGCGAATGGCGATGGGCGCGAGCGTATCGCCGCGCCGGGCGCTGATGCGGGCGCCCATGAGGCGCAGGGGCTCGATGATGCGGCCCATGGGGCGGCGGCGCAGGGAGTCGTCGCCGGTGAGGACGCTGAAGAGGGGATGGGCGGCGAGGAGCCCGGTGAGGAGGCGCATGGTGGTGCCGCTGTTGCCGCAATCGAGCGCGTCCTCGCTCTCGTAGAGGCCGTGGAGGCCGCCGCCGCGGATACGGGCCTCCGTGGACCCCACGGGCCAGTCGATCTCGACGCCGAGGGCGGCCATGCAGGCGGCGGTGGAACGGACGTCGTCCGAGTCGAGGAGATTTTCGACGCGGGCCTCGCCCTCGGCGATGCCGTTGAGGATGAGGGCGCGGTGGGAGATGGACTTATCGGGGGGAACGCGCAGGGTCGCGCGCAGGCGGCCGGGGCTGCGGACGATCACCGGTTGCGGGGAGCGCCGCGGCGGAGGGCGGCTTCGCGCTCCCGCTCCTCGCCGCGATTCAGCTGCTCCTTGAGCCGACCATAGAGGTAGGCGCCCATGAACATCTGCCCGATGACATCGCTGGAGCGAGGCGTCTCGGTGCCATCCCTGGGGACCTGGCGGCCGACGATGCGATCATCGAAGACGAAGCGCTCCATGCGGGCGCGCGTAAAGAGGCCCTCCATGAGGGCGTCGGCTGTTGCAGTGGCCGACTCCTTCCCGTCGTCGGGGAGGTCGATGCCCTCGGCCAGGCGCTCGGCCTCTTCGTCGCTCAACTCAAGTGCCTCGATGATGGTGTCGAGCTCGCCCTGGTAGCGGCGGAGCCAGGAGAGGATGGCGGTGCGGTTGGTGGCGACGATATCGGTGGCCATCTCGGGGTCGCCCATGACGAGGCGGGTCATATCGCGGAATCCGGAACCGGCGAGCTGCTCGGCGTCGTCCCGGCAGGCGCTGTCGTGCACGAGCTTGAAGAGGGCGACGGAGAGGAGCAGGGGCACATGGCTGACGGCCGCGACGAGCTCGTCGTGCTCCTCGGGGTCGACGTAGATGGGGACGGCGCCGGCGGACTCGATAAGGCCGAGGACGACGCGCACGGATGACTCGCTGGCCACCGGGGAGGGCGTCAGGGCCCAGGCGGCGCCCTGGAAGAGGTCGATGCTGGCGGCGGAGGGGCCGCTGCGCTCGGAGCCGGCCATGGGATGGCCGCCGATGACGCTCACCTTGTTGCCGAAGACCTCCTCGGCCTTCGCCATGAAGGACGCCTTGGTGCTGCAGGTATCGGTGATGATGGCGCCCGTGGCGACGTAGGGCTCGAGCGTGGGCAGGAGCTCCTCCGCGGCGCGGGCGGGCACGGCGAGGACGATCATGCTCGCGTCGCGAACAGCCTCGTCGAGGTAGCGGACGGTGCTGTCGACGGCCTTCATCTCGCGCGCGGCGCGCGCGTTCTGGCGGCTACGATCGACCCCGACGACCTCGTACTTGCGGTCCTTGCGGGCCATCAGGTTGAGGCCCACGGACGCGCCAATGAGACCGGTGCCAATGATGGCGATCTTCGATTCTTTCGAGTCGGCCATGTGTGTTCCCGTGCAATCAGGTAGCAGCGTCGGCGCGCTGCAGGAGGGCTAGCATAGCATCCCGCCCCGGCGCTCGATGGTGAAGGCGCGTCAGCTCGACGACGCGCGGGGAGGCGCCAGCGGCGGTCAGCAGTTCGGCGCCGAGCTCGCTGTGGGCCCTGCTGCGGGCAAGGGCGCGACGCATCTCGAAGCGGGAGGCCTCGCCGGCGACCACGGGGGCGGGGAGCCACTCCGTCATCACGTGGACGATGCGGTCACGCGTGCGCTGCGCCCCCTTGCCGGCATCGTGGAGGAGGGCCGCGACGAGGAGGTCGTGATCGCGGTCGTGGCCGCGCTCCAGGAGCCAGCTGGCGGTGCGGGCGGAGTGGCGCTGGTCGCGCGGCTCCTGGGCGGCGAAGAGGGCGAGGAGATCGCCGGCAAGGTACTCGCGGGCAAGGGCAAGCTCGGCCACGGAAGGGGGCAGGGATGCTTCGCGAACCTGGCGGACCCGGTGGAGCATCAGGCAATGATCTCCAGGAAGAGGTCGGCGGCGCCGCCGAAGATCCAGCGTATGGGGCTGTACTCGGGCGCCACGAAGCCGATGACGATCAGCCCGATGAGGAGCGCGGGGCCCCAGCGGCTGAGGGAGGCAAGGGGCCGGGAGAGCTCGTCGGGAAGGATGCCGAGGAGCACCTTGAAGCCATCAAGGGGGTGGATGGGGATGAGGTTGAAGACGCCGAGGATGACGTTGAGGAAGCCGATGAAGAAGAGGAACGTCCCGAGGATCTGGGAGCCGCTGGCGTGCTCGATGTCCTCGAACGGGAGCGGTTCGACCCAGCCGAAGATGAGAGGGATCGAGGCGATCAGGGCGAAGGCGAAGTTCGAGAGGGGGCCGGCGAGGGCGACGAGCATGTTGCCGCGCTTGACGCCGGCGCTGAGGCGGTAGGGGTTGACCGGAGTGGGCCTGCCCCAGCCGACGCCTACGACGAAGAGCAGGATCGTCCCAACGGGGTCGAGGTGGGCGAGGGGGTTGAGGGTGAGCCTGCCCTGGCGGGCAGCGGTGTCGTCGCCGAGCTCGTTGGCGGCCCAGGCGTGGCTGAACTCGTGGAAGGCGATGCCCGTCACCATCGCAATCCCGATGGCGGCAAGGTAGGCGACGAAGGCAGCCGGGTTCTCCTGGAGAACGTCGATTAGCTGGAAGATCACGGCCTCCCCATGCTAGCAGCCGCCCGCTTGGCGGCTATTCCCGGCCTTACCCAGTCGTTGCCGCACATTGACCGATCGCGGGGCGCTTGCTAGGTTCGCCATGGTGCTCTTCGACCAACTGCGATGTTGGTCGGAGGTGCGGGGATACTCCTGCGCCTGACGAGAGCGGGCCCGGTCGAGCGGGTTCGGGTTCTCGCCACCGCTCCAGCCGCGGTTCCCCGGATATGCACGCACCATCCTCCATCCGCCGTTTTCCCTCCCTGCCGGTACTCGCTCGCGGGGCCCGTGAGCGGCTGCGCGCGCGCCGAGCGCTGGCCGTACTCGCGCTTGCCTTGGTGCTGCTGGGAGTGGCGGCGATCGCCCTGCTGGAGCAGAGCGGCGGCCCCCCGCAGACGGCCTTCGCACGCGCCCCGAGCGGGCAGTACGCGGTGGTGGCGCGCAATACGGGTCCGGCGACGGTGATCACGGTGGTGGGGACGGGCGCGAACGACGCGCCCATGGAGATCGCGTCGGTCGCGCACCTGCAGGGGTACAACCTGCGGGGGGCGGTCTCGCCGAGCGGACGCCACGTCGCCCTGCTCACACCCGACCACACGATCTCCGGCAGGCCGTACGCGTCGCTGCTCGTGCTCGACCTGGAGACCGGGCTCCGGCTGCGGCTGGCGGAAGGCCTCGAACCCCTGCAGGACGCGCTCTGGACGCCCGACGGGGGGGCGGTGGTGCTGACGCGAAGCGTGCGCACGGCGGCGGGAGCGCTCGGGGTGGCGGTGGCGCAGGTGGACCTGCGTGGGGTGGAGACGGTGCTGGAGACGCACGAGGGGGCGGGGATGGTCGCGCCGGTGGGGTTCGACGGGGAGGGGAGGCTGCTGGCGATCCGAATCGACGCGCGGGGCTCGACGCTGACCCGGGGCGGGGAGGCGATCCTGTGGCTGAGCACGCACATCACGCGGGACTGGGCGCTCAGCCCCGACGGCTCCCGGCTGGCGTTCGTGGGGGCCAACACGTGGGAGGGGCTGCGCTACCTGCCGCGGGTGGTCTCGATTGAAGGAGGCGGGAGCGTGGCGGCGGCCTCCACATCGACGCAGCAGGCGCTGGGGGCGGCCTGGGCGCCCTCGGGCGACCCACGGTTCGGGGACGAGCCGTACATGCCGCCGGGGAGCGTGAGCGCGCAGGGAGCGAGCGGCTTCGATGTGCCCCTCGCCTATAGCCGCGACGGCACGTCGCTGGCGGTGCACCACTGGAGCGGCGGCAGTTTCTCCGAGCCGGGGACGCCCGAACTCCAGATCCTGAGCCGGTTGGGACGCCAGCAGCTCCAAGGCTTCACGAGGTTCTTCGGATGGTCCGCGCGCTAGCGGCGCTGGCCGTGGTGGCGGCCGTGACGCTGATCGTGTTCTCCGGGCGGGACGAGGGTGCCGAGGCGCAAGCCTGCTTCGGGATCGAGCCGTTCGAGTTCGACACGCTCGAGGCGTACGACAACGCGGGGCTCTACCTGGCGGCGATCGAGCTGGCCGCCGAGGGCGAGGCCGTTCCCGACTTCACGCCGCCATCGGGCGAGCCCCACGGACTCGACTATCCGGGGCTGCTAAAGGGTTCGCAGTCGGAACGGATCGACCAGGAGCCGGACAAGTCGCTGCGCATTCCGCCGACGCTCCTGAAGTCAGTCGTGTGGGTGGAGTCGGAGTTCGCGCACGCGGACGGCGACGTTCCCTGGGGGGGCGTGGGCCAGGTATCGCGATCGTTCGACTGCGGCTTCGGCCTGGGGCAGATCACCTCGGGCATGGAGAACTACGCGGGCAGCCCGAGCGTGAAGCAGGCGCTGGTGGGCACGCACTTCCTCTTCAACCTCGCGGAGGCGGCGCGGATGCTGGCGCAGAAGTGGAACGACGAGTTCGTGCCGATCGCGGGGGACGGTGACCCCGCCTCGCTGGAGGACTGGTACTACACGGTCTGGGCCTACAACGGGCTCTTCTATACGAACCACCCCCAGTACGACACGGCGCACGAGTCCTCATGGCTGAACTGGCTCGGGTACCTGCAGCACCCAATGCGCGACCCGATGCGCGGCGACGTGTGGCACTGCAACGACCCGAGCGCCCCGACCTGGATTTCGACGGACGGGATCAACCCGTGGTTCGGTCGCGGCGACTACACGTACCCGGAGCTCGTGTACGGGTGCATGCGCCACCCGCCGGAATACCCCGGGCGGCTCTACGACGACCCGGAGTACGCGCCCACCCCATGGCCGGAGGCGACGCCCGAACCCGTCCCGATCGAGGTGCCGGAGGAGCCGGCAGAGCCCGAGGAAGGCGGGGAGGAGGCTGAGACCACCCCAACGCCGACACCGACGCCCGAACCAGAAGCGGACAGCACACCGGAGGAGGCGGCGACACCCGACCCGTACGCCTGGCCCGCTCGTGGGGCCGACGGGGTCGCGCGGCTGTGGCCGGCGGTGGAGGTAAACATGCCCGACCCGACCATCCCGGCGGTGGCGGCGGCGCTGTCGCCACAGGTCTACTTCCCCTGCTCGGATTCGTTCTGGTACGACGGGTGCGCGGCGATGCACTTCCCTACTTCGATCCCCGAGTTCGGCATCGAGCCGCGCCAGGATCCGACGCCGCCGGTCGATCCGACCCTGCGTGATAGCCTCGTGGGCGAGCCCAAGACGCTAATCAAGGCGCCCGCGGATGTCGCGATCGCGGTGGACGAAAACGGCGTGGCGGGCAGCACGGAAGTCACGGTGCAGAACGTGGGCACGTGGATCGCCCCGTTCCGCGTACAGACATCCGACCCGTGGATTGTCGTACACCGCGAAGGGAACGGCCGTCTCCACGGCGGGGTGGCGATAGGGGTCGAAACGACCATCGTGATCTGCACGGAGAATGCCTGTGGCGAGCTCATCACAAAGCGGGGGCACGACACCGCCCTGATCATCACGGTGGACCCAGAGCTGCTGCCGGAAGGCGAGGACGTGCAGGGCAGCGTGCTGATCGAGCCGCTGCTGGGCGAGGGGGCGATCACGCGGATCGTCGTCCACGCCGGTCCGAGCGTGGAGACCACGGAAGAATCCGAGGAGCCGCACGAGGAGGACGTGGAGCAGACGCTGGAACACCGGATCGTGGTGCCGAACGTGGCCACGGACGAGGACGATTAGCCGGGAGGCGGCGAGGGGCGGCTAGCCTCGAGGCAGGCCGAGGCCGCGCGTGGCGATGATGTCGCGCTGGATCTCGCCTGCGCCGCCGGCGATCGGGCCAGAGACGGCGAGCAGGTACGAGGTTTCGACGCGGCCGTAGAGCTGCGCCCACTTCGAGCCGGGGGCGAGCTGGCCGTAGCCGCCCATCAGGTTCACCCCGGCGTTCGCGACCTTGATGCCGTACATGGCCATCCAGACCTTGCCGATGCTGGCCTCGTAGTTCGGAACCTCGCCCCGGCTCTGGAGCCAGGCGGTGCGGTAGGCGATAAGCCGCCCGATCTCACCCTCGGCGTAGAGGCCGGCGAGCTTGTTACGCACGTGGAGGTCGTTCCAGGGGCGGACGCCGCCGTGCTCCTCCTTCGCCCAGCCGATGAGGTCGGCGACGGTTCGGCGGGCGCCGCTGATGGCGGCGATGTTGGAGCGCTCGAAGTCGAGCACGGTCATGGCCACGCGCCAGCCGTTGTTCTCGCCGCCGAGGAGGTCGCCGGCGGGAACGCGCACGTCCTCGAAGAAGACCTGGTTGAAGTCGTTGCGGTAGGCGATGTTGGGAACGGGCTGGACGGTCACGCCGGGGGCGTGCATATCGAGGATGAAGGCGCTGATGCCGCGGTGCTTCTGGACCTCCTGGTCGGTGCGGGCGAGGACGATCATCTTGTCGGCGAGGTGGGCGTTGGAGGTCCAGATCTTCTGGCCCTGGATGACGTAGTCGTCGCCATCGCGGACGGCGCGGGTCGCGAGGGAGGCCAGGTCACTGCCGGTCTCGGGCTCGCTGAAGCCCTGGCAGTACCAGGCCTCGCCGGATGCCATCTCGGGGAGGAGGCGGGCCTTCTGCTCGTCGGTGCCGTGCACGAGGACGGTGGGGCCGGTGATGCCGATAGTGAAGAGGCGGCCGCCGGAGGGGGCGCGGTGGTAGGCGAGCTCCTCGTTGAGGACCATCTGCTCGAGGGCGCTGGCGCCCATGCCGCCGTACTGCTTCGGCCAGGGGGGCGCGAGCCAGGTACGCTCGCCGAGCTTGCGCATGAACTGCCTGGCGAAGGGCGCCTGTTCCTCGTTATCGAAGAAGTCGTCGTCGCCCTCGAAGCCCTCGGGAATCTCGGCGCGAAGGAACTCAACGAGCTCCTCGCGCCACTGCTCGGTCTCGGGTGACAGGTGGAAATCCATGGGAGCGCCTAGTTTACAGGGGAGGCCGTTAGCCGCTGGCGTCTGGCTTCGGTACGATCGGCTCTGCGCGGTGGGCGTAGCGTAGTGGTTAACGCGTCAGGTTGTGGCCCTGAAGATCGAGGGTTCAAATCCCTCCGTCCACCCCAGCTGGCTCCTGGTGGCTCGTGGCTGGTGACTCGTGGCTAGTGGAGGGAGTGCGCCGGGTGGAGGCCAGGCGAGGTAGCACGGAGCCTCAGGCAATGCGTTCGATGACGAGCGCGGCGAGGCCGAGGAAGAGCACGAAGCTGAGGATGTCGGTGGCGCCGGTGACGAAGATGTTGGCGGCGAGGGCGGGGTCGACGCCGCGCCACTTGAGGCCCAGGGGGATGATGACGCCGAGCAGGGTGGCGAGGGCGATGCTGCCGGCGAGGGCGCCGGCAAGGACCATCGAAAGGGCGACGTTCCGGTCCCAGGCGTAGACGGCGGCGCCGGCGACGATGCCGATGGCGACGCCGTTGGCGACGCCGACCACGACCTCCTTGCGGGTGGCGCGGAAGACGTCGCGCACGTCGAGGTCGCCGAGGGCGATGCTGCGGACAGCGATCGTGGCGGTCTGGGCGCCGGCGTTCCCGCCCTGGCCGGCTACCACGGGCATGAGGGCGGCGAGCAGGGTGAAGCGGGCGAGCGTGTCGTCGAAGAGGCTGACGATGGCGGCGGCGCCGAAGGCCCAGACGAGGTTCACGAGCATCCAGGGGAGGCGGCGGCGCACGCTCGTGCGGACGGGGCTGAAGACACGCTCGTCCTCATCGAGGCCGACCATGCGGTACATGTCCTCGGTGGCCTCCTCGGCGAGGACGTCGATGACGTCATCGGCGGTGGTGGCGCCGACGAGGCGGCCGTCCTCATCGACGACGGGGATGGCGAGCAGGTTGTAGCGCTGGAGGGTGCGGGCGACCTCTTCCTGGTCGAGGTCGACACCGACGGCGTGGACATCGCGCTCGGCGATCTCGGCGAGGGGCGTGCCGGGGGAGGCGACGATCAGGTCGCGCACGCTGACGACGCCGCCAAGGCGACCCTCGTCGTCGACAGTGTAGAGGTAGTAGGCGCGGTCGGAGGGGGACGGAGGCGGCAGAGGGTCTCGATAGCCCGCTCGACGGGGGTTGTCTCGTTGAGAGAGACGAAACCGCTACGCATGATGCCGCCGGCGGACTCGTCGGGGTATTCAAGGAGGGCGGCGATGTGCTCCTCGCGGTCGAGGGCGGCGAGGACATCGCGCTGACGGTCGGGCGCGAGCTGCTGGAGCACGTCGGTGGCGATCTCGTCGGGGACCTCGTTGAGGATGGCGAGCAGGGCGGATGTATCGACGGCGGCGGCGACCGCTGCGAGCCCGTCTTCATCGAGGAACTCGAGAGAGTGGGCAGTTACGTCGGTGGGGAGGTGGTGGAGGAGGTCGCGGAGGTCGGCGGGATCGAGGTCGAGCGCGACCTCGGCGAGGTCGGCGGGGTGGAGGGCGGTCAGAAGCGCGACCGACTTCGACCACTCGCCGGTCGCAGCGAGGTCACGGAGCTGGGCGAGCACATTGTCGGTGGAGCGTTCTTCGTTCATGGGCTCTCCGGCGATCGTACGGGGGCGACGTGAAGGGAGAGAGCAGGGACGAGCGCGAGGGGAAAGGCGCGGTTCACCACCTGCTAACCGAATCTTCTTGCAGTTGATTGCATCTGCAATGCGCTGGCCCTACGATTCATGCGTGAGGAAGCAGCCGGCACGGACGCTGGGGTGGCTCGCGCTCGCGGGAGCGCTGTTCCTGGTGGCAGGCGCATGCGGGGGTGGGGAGAGCACGGAGGAGGGGGACACGACCGTCCGGGTGGTGACGACGGTATCGCCGATCCGAAACATCATCGAGAACGTGGGGGGCGACCGCGTGTCGGTGGTCGCGCTCGTGCCGGAGGGGACGAACTCGCACACGTTCGAACCAGCGCCCTCGGTGGCGCGTGAGATCGCGCAGGCCGACCTGATCATCGTCAACGGCCTGAATCTCGAGCTGCCCACGATCGAACTGGCCGAGGCGAACCGCCGGGAGGGCGTCGAGATTGTGTCCCTGGGGGAGGCGACCGTGGATCCGGAGGAGTACGTCTACGACTTCTCCTTCCCGAAGGAAGGAGGCGACCCCAACCCGCACCTCTGGACCGACCCGCTGCTCGCGGGCGAATACGCGGGACATGTGCGTGACGCGCTCAGCCGGATTGACCCGGACCGGGCGGGGTACTACGCCGCGAACACGGCCGCCTTCCTGACGCGCGTGCGGGAACTCGACGCGGCCATCAAGGCGGCCGTGGCGACGGTTCCCGAGGCGCAGCGCGTGCTGCTCACCTACCACGACTCGTTCCCCTACTTCGGGCCGCGGTACGGGTTCACGATCATCGGGGCGATCCAACCGTCGGACTTCTCCGAACCCTCGCCGCGCGAGGTGGCGGAACTGATCAGGCAGATTCGGGCCTCGGGCACGCCCGCCATCTTCGGCTCCGAGGTATTCCCCTCGGAGGTGCTGGACACGATCGCGACCGAGGCGGGGGCGGTGCAGGTCGCGACCCTCCGGGACGACGACCTCCCCGGTGAGCCCGGCGACCCCCGGAACACGTACCTCGCGATGATGGTCGAGAACGCGCGCACGATCGTGGAGAGCCTTGGCGGAGACGCCTCCGCACTCGACGGCTTCGACGTGAGCTACAGCTGGATCCCGTTCGAGGAGCACAGCGGTGGTTGAGCTGGCGCCGAGCGCGCCCGGCCACCGCCCTCCCCCCGCCGACCCCGCGGATCAGGCGCTGGTGGAGCTGCGCGGCTACACGACGGGTTACGAGCGCACGGCCGTGCTGCATGACATCGACTTCACGCTGCGGCGAGGCGAGTTCGCTGGGATCGTGGGGCCCAGCGGGTCGGGCAAGACGACGCTGCTGCGGGCTATCGCCGGACAGACGCGGCGCTTCGCGGGGACGGTCGAGACGCACCCGCGGGCGGGCGAGGGCGCCCTGCGGCTGGGCTACGTGCCGCAGGTGGACGCGATCAACTGGAACTTCCCGCTGACGGTCGGGCAGGCGGTGCTGCTGGGACGCTGGCGGGAGATGGGCTGGCGGCCCTGGCCCCGGCGCCACGACCGCGAGCTGCTGGGACACATCCTCGATCGGCTCGGCATCGGGCACCTGGCGAACCGGCAGATCCGGGCGCTCTCGGGGGGACAGCAGCAGCGCACGTTCCTGGCGCGAGCGCTCATCGGCGACCCGGATCTGCTCCTGCTGGACGAGCCCACGAGCGGCGTCGACATCAAGACGCGGCACGAGATCATGCACCTGCTGGGCGAGTTGAACCGCGCGGGCACGACGATCCTGATGACGACCCACGACCTGAATGCGGTGGCCACGCACCTGCCCCGGCTGGTCTGCGTGGGGGAGAGAGAGCTCGTGGCGGACGGCCCTCCGGAGGACGTGCTCACACCCGAGGTGCTGCGACGCACCTACGGCGCGGAGATGCTCGTGCTGCGCCGGGGCGACGCGATCTACGTGGTCGAGCACCTGGACGAGGCCATGACGGGAGCGGAGCCGTTTCCCGAAGAGGTCGGGGCCGGGGCCCCGCCCCTCGGCGATTAGCGTGGGCGTTCTGGCGGAGCCGTTCGAGTTCGACTTCTTCGTGCGGGGGATGGTAGCGGCGGCGCTGGTGGGGGTGCTGTGCGCGTCCGTTGGCGTTTATGTCGTGCTGAGGAGCCTGGCGTACATCGGGCACGGGCTCGCGCACAGCATCTTCGGCGGGGCGGTGGTCTCGTTCGTTTCGGGCATCAGCTTCTACATTGGGGCGACGCTCTGGGGCGTGTTCACGGTGCTGCTCATCAACGGGGCGGCGCGCAGGCGGCAGATCGGGGGCGACGCGGCAGTCGGCATCATCACAACCTGCGCGTTCGCGCTGGGGGTGGCGCTGATCAGCCGCCACGGACGCTTCACGCGCGACTTCGACGCCGCTCTCTTCGGCGAGATCCTCGGTATCACGAGCGGCGACCTGTACGTGATCGCGGGGGTGATGGCGCTGGCGGCCGTCGTCATCTTCACCTGGTGGAAGCCGCTGCTGTTCACGACCTTCGACTCGGACGTGGCGAGCACGTACGGCGTGCCCGTGGCGTGGGTGGAGGCCCTGTTCTCGCTGGTGCTGGCGGCCACGGTGATCGCGTCGCTGCAGGTGCTGGGGGCGACGCTGATCGCGGCGGCACTGGTCATCCCGCCGGTGACGGCGCGGCTCCTGACGGATTCGTTCACGCGGATGTTCGCGCTGGCGGCGGCGGTAGGTGGGGTGAGCGGGCTGGTGGGGGTCTACATCTCCTGGTTCGTCGACGTGTCCTCGGGGGCGACGGTGGTGTTGTTGCAGGGCGCGCTGTTCGTGGTGGCGCTGGGCTGGGCGGTAGTGCGGTCGCGGTGGCCGGGGACCGGGGGCGGGGAGCGGCTGGCGGCGATCGAAGGGGCGACGCTGGACTGACTTCAGGGCGCTCCTGGGACATAAGGCCTGGCCCGGCTTCAGGGTGTCTGAGGGTTACGTAAGGGGGCGGCTGGAGGCAGCAGTCGCGGGGTAGAGTTTTTCAGCGTTCTACCTTGGGGAAAATCGCTTTCGGAGGGTCTCCAAGCGGCTTCCCACGGGGTAGGATGCCCTCATCCGAAATGTTCACGCATCTACACACGCACACCGAATTTTCGCTGCTCGACGGCATGTCGCGCATCCCCCAGCTCCTCGACCGCGCACAGGAGCTGGGGATGGACGCGATCGCGATGACGGACCACGGCGCGCTCTACGGGGCGCTCGACTTCTACCGGGAAGCGAAGGCGCGCGGCATCAAGCCGATCATCGGCCTGGAGGCGTACATCGCCCCGGGCTCGCGGCACGACCGCACGCGCGAGACGCCCTTTCACCTGACCATGCTGGCGCGCGACCTGACCGGGTACCGCAACCTGCTGCAACTGGTGACGAAGTCCAACCTGGAGGGCTTCTACTACAAACCGCGCATCGACCGAGAGCTGCTGGAGCTTCACAGCGCCGGCATCACCGTGCTGAGCGGCTGCCCCTCGGGGGAATTCTTCGAGCGGCTCTCGGAGGGGGACCGGGATGGGGCGGTGGAGGTGGCGAAGTGGTACCGCGAGGTGTTCGACGGGCACTACGCGCTGGAGGTGCAGGAGCACGGGGTGGAGCGCTTCAGCCGGGTGAATCCCGAGATTCTCGCGGTTGGCCGCGAGCTCGACATCCCCGTGGTGGCGACGAACGACGGGCACTTCACCCACAAGGAGGAGGCGGCGGCGCACGACGTGCTCCTCTGCATCGGCACGAACGCAACGGTGGACGAGGAGGACCGCTTCCGCATTGACGGGGAGGGGTACTACCTGCGCAGCGACGAAGAGATGCGGGCGCTCTTCCCGGAGACGCCCGAGGTGGTCACGAACACGGAGCGGTTCGCGGAGGCGTGCGACCTGGAGCTGTCGTTCGACCGCGCCCTCCTGCCGGAGCCGGTCACGCCCGAGGGCGTCACGAACGACGCGTACCTGCGGCAGCTGTGCCGCGAGGGGCTGGAGGGCCGCCTGGGGACGCTCACGCCGGAGCTGGAGCAGCGGCTCGACTATGAGCTGGACGTACTGCGGGAGACGGGCTTCACGGACTACTTTTTCGTGGTGAAGGAGATCTCCGACTTCGCCCACCGGGAGCGCATCCCGATGGGGATGCGGGGGTCGGCGGCGGCCTCGCTGGCGCTCTACTCGCTGGGGGTCACGGACATCGACCCGGTGGCCAACAACCTCGTGTTCGAGCGCTTCCTGAACGTCGAGCGGCGGCAGATGCCGGACGTCGACTTCGACTTCGCCGACGACCGCCGGGACGAGGTGATCCGCTTCGCCTACGAGCGCTTCGGCGAGGACAAGGTGGCGCAGATCATCACGTTCGGGACGCTGGGCGCGAAGGCGGCTATCCGCGACGTGGGGCGGGCGCTGGGCATGACCTACGCGGACACGGACCGGGTCGCACGCTACGTCCCGAACGCGCTGCACATCACGCTCGAGGACGCACTCACGCAGTCCACCGAACTGAAGGAGGCGTACGACACGGACGCGCAGGTGCGGCGCCTCGTGGACACGGGCCAGCAGCTCGAGGGGGTGGCCCGCCACGCGAGCACGCACGCCGCCGGAGTGGTGATCTCGCGGGAGCCGCTGGTCGAGTACGTGCCCCTGCAGCGGACGGGCCGCGGGGACGAGCTGGCTGTGCCAACCACGCAGTTCGCGATGGAGCAGGTGGAGGCGATGGGCCTGCTCAAGGTCGACTTCCTGGGGCTCTCCAACCTGACCATCCTGGGGCGCGCGGTGGAGCTGGTGAAGGACACGACGGGGGTGGAGCTGGACCTGCTCAAGCTGCCGGAAGCGGACCCGGCGACGATGGAGACACTGGGGCAGGGCGAGACGTTCGGGGTGTTCCAGCTGGAGTCGGCGGGGATGCGTCGGTACGTGCAGGAGCTGAAGCCGAAGAGCGTCGCCGAGATCTGCGCGATGGTGGCGCTTTACCGGCCGGGGCCGATGGCGCACATCCCCACGTACATCCGCGCCAGCCACGGAGACGAGGCGATCCAGCACCCGCACCCCGACCTTGCGGAGATCCTCGCGGACACGCACGGCGTCATCGTCTACCAGGACCAGGTGCTGCAGATCGCGCAGCGCTTCGCCGGCTACACGCTGGGCGAGGCGGACGTGATGCGGAAGGCGATGGGCAAGAAGAAGGCGGAGGTGATGGCGGCGGAGAGCACGCGCTTCATCGACGGGGCCGTGGCGAACGGCTACCCGGAGGACCGGGCACGGGCCGTGTGGGAGCTGATCGAGCCGTTCGCGGGCTACGCCTTCAACAAGGCGCACGCCTGGTGCTACGGCAATATCGCCTACCAGACGGCCTACCTGAAGACGAACCACGCGGTCGAGTACCTGACGGCGGTGCTGCAACTCGCGGGAAGCTCGCCCGACCCGTACGAGCGCATCGCGCAGGCGGTGGCGGAGTGCGCCCGCCTCGGGATCGAGGTGCTGCCGCCGGACATCAACTCAAGCACCTCCACCTTCGCGGTGGAGCGGGGGGACGACGGGTCGCTGGGGATCCGCTTCGGGCTGGGGGACATCAAGAACGTGGGGCCGGCGGCCGTTGAGGGGATCATCGCGGTGCGGGAGAAGGGCGGTCCCTACCGGGACGTGGACGACTTCTGCAAGCGCGCGGACCTGGCGGGGGCGACAAGCCGCACGATCGAGCACCTCGCACTGGCGGGGGCACTCGACGAGATCGGGGACCGGGGCACGCTGCGGGCCAACAGCGAGCGCATCGCCAACCTGGCCAAGCGCGAGCGCGAGCTGCGTGACAGCGGCCAGTCGACGATGTTCGACCTCTTCGGGAGCGAGGTGGACACGCCGATGCCGGGGGTGGAGCTGGTGGAGGCGCCGCTGGACCAGGATGAGCGCCTGCGCTGGGAGAAGGAGCTGCTGGGGGTCTACCTGAGCGAGCACCCCTTCCGGCGGGCCGCGCAGGACCTGGCGGTGCACAACCCGGTGCAGCTCGCCGACCTTTCGCTGGAGCTGGTAGGGCAGACGGTGCGAGTCGCGGGGATGATCACGCAGACGACGGTGCGCTACACGCGCGACAACCGTCGCTACTACCTGGTGACGCTGGAGGACCTTTCGGGGCGGGCAGAGCTGGCGGTGTGGAGCGACGTGCTCGAAATCTCCAGCGAGGACACGTGGGCGGAGGGCCAGATCGTGCTGGTCTCGGTGGAGTGCCGCGAGCGCGGCGACCGCCTGAACCTGAGCGCGCGCCGGGCCGTACCCTGGGACGCCGCCGAGGGGACGCTGATCGGCTTCAGGCCGGAGGATTTCCAGGTGGAGACGCGACGCAGCGGCGGACGGCGTCGGGCGCCGGCATCGAGCACGCCTCCGGCCAGGCCCGCGCCTCCCGCGCCGCGCAACGGGAGCGGGAACGGGAATGGAGCCAGCGCATCGCCACCGCCACCGGCTGCCACGACCGAAGCGGAGTCGCCGGAGGTGCACTCGCCGGTCGGTGGAGAGGCATCGCAACTGGTCATCACGATCTACGAGACCGAGGACGATGTCACGGACAAGGCGCTGCTGAGCAGCGTGGGGGCGCTACTGCGCGACCATCCGGGGTCGGGCGAAGTGCGGCTGGTGGTTCACGACACCGACGGGCTTGAGCAGGAGTTCTACCTGGATCGGGCCGCCGTCAGCGACGAACTCGCCGGGCGCATCGAGAAGGTGCTGGCGGCGAACAAGGGCAAGGCAATCGTGATACATGGGCGGCAGCTGGCAGGGGCGGGAGCGGGACGCTAGCCGCCGCGCGCGCGGAGGGAGGCACGGCTACTCCGGGGGGCGGGCGCGGCGGTCCTGAGCGCCGGTGACGGTGTCGCCGAGGAGCGCTTCGAGCTGGCCGAGGTGGGCGGCGTCGTGGCCCGCCCAGATCTGGACGAACTGGGCGACGGTGATGGCCTCGCCCCGGGGACCGGGGGCGGTGCGCTCCCAGTCGGCGAGACGCATGGTCGCGATCAGGTTGAGGGAGGCCTGACGCTGGAGGGCGAAGTCGCCGAGGAGGACGCTCTTGTCGTCGCGGTCGCGGTTGCGCTCGCGCTCCCACTGGTCCGGGGGGAGGAAGAAGAGGGTGGGGTCGGGCTCGACGAGCAGTCGTTCGAGGCCCATGCGGAACTCGAGCGCCTCGGCGTCGCGGAAGTGGGCGAGCACCACGCGCGCGGACCACTCGCCATCGGGGGCCGCGTCGAGGTCCGCTTCGGTCGTTTCGACGGTGAGGTGGGCGAGCTTGCTGGGGGTGGCGGCGAGTTGAGCGAGCGCTTCCTGGGGAGCGGGGGCATCAGGCATGGGAGGGATTCTAGCGTTCCCGGTGGTCGCGACCGCACGGGGAGCGCCTGAGCGAGGGCGCGGGGATAATCGCGCGATGCAGCCGGAAGAGCGACGTGTCGAGGCGAACGGGGTGGAGCTGGCCTACTTCCAGCGGGATGGTCGCGAACCGACGGTGCTGTTCGCGCACGCGACGGGATTCCACGCGCGCTGCTGGGACGCGGTGGCGGAGGGGTTGGAGGAGCGCAGCATCGCACTCGACCTGCGCGGGCACGGTCGCAGCGAGAAGCCTGAGCCGCCCTACCCCTGGGGCGACGTGGCGGACGACGTGGCCGCCTTCTGCGAGGCGCTGGACCTGCGCGGCGCGATCGGGGTGGGGCACTCGAAAGGCGGGGCGGCGGTGGCGGCAGCGGCGGCGCTGCGTCCGGGGACGTTCGCGGCGCTGTTGCTGGTCGACCCGGTGCTAATGAAGCCATCGCTGTACGAACGCGAGCCCGCGTTCGAGGCGGAGCACTTCGTGGCGCGGCGTCGCAACGAGTGGGACTCGCCGGAGGAGATGATCGAGCGGTTCGCGGACCGCGACCCGTTCAAGCGCTGGGAGCCGCGCGTGCTGCGCGACTACTGCGACCACGGCTTGCTGCCCGCGCCCGACGGCGAGGGCTACGTGCTCGCCTGTCCGCCTTTGGTCGAGGCGGCCGTGTACGCGGGGAACCGGGCGTGGGACCCGTACCCACTGCTACGGGAGCTCGACCTGCCCATCCGCATCCTGCGGGCGCCTCCGCCAACACCGGACCAGCAGTGGAGCATGATGGTCTCGCCGACGTGGCCGGGGCTGGCGGGGGAGTTGCGAAACGCCGAGGAAGTCGTGCTGGAGGAGCACAGCCACTTCATCCCGATGGAGGCTCCGGGGCTGGTCGCGGCGCACGTCCGGGAGCTGGCGGCGAAGGTGCGGACGCCAGGGGTGGGGTAACTCCTTGACCCACCAGTTAGGCTCGGACGGTGGGGACTGGTCCGAACTACTGGGGAAGACTCCAACGCCGGAGGGTAAGCCGGCGGCGTTTCCTTGCCGGAGACGGAGTGGCGGCGGTGGGGTCGGCGGCGCTGCTGGCGGGGTGCGGGGAGCCCTCATGGCAGTCCCCGCCGGTTGTCGAGGAAACGCCGGTCCCAGAAGAAACCCTGACCGCTACCACCACCCCTCCCGAGCGAGCCTCGGAAGGCGCAGGGGGCAGGCCGCAGCCACGCAGCACGGTTGACGGCTCGGTCCCGCGAGCTGGCGGCACGCTGCAACTGTGGAACCACCAACCGCTGAGGGCGATGGACCCAGCTGTATCGTGGCAGTACGGCCAGGTCGGCCAGGACCACCTCATCTCCCCAACGTTTACCCAGCCCCTCACCTATCAGCCAACGAAACACCTGTTGGCGATGGATGGCATGGTCGGGTATGAGCAGGTCGCCCCCCTCACGCTGGTCTGGTACGTCCGGCCGGGCATGGGCTTCCACAGCGGCGACCCGATCGATGCCGAGGCGGTAGCCCACAGTTTCCGAAGGCTGTCGAGGGCCTACGAGTACAACCCCCCGCGGAGGTCCGATGGCTGCGCCTTCGTCAACAGTTTCGAGGCCACGGGCGAACTCACCGTCACGGAGCGCTGGGCACGCCCGAACGCGGACGCAGTGGTCCATCGCGCCTCGCATGACTTCTCCTTCGTGAATCCATGGGTGGTCGAGGAATATGGGAAGTTCGACTCGACCCAGGAGTTGCCGGACGGCACGACAGAAGACGTGTACTTCCTTGATGGACGGACGGACGGATTTCCTGCTGGCATGGGGAGCGGGCCCTACGCTCCCGTGCGCCACGACGAAGCCGGGGTCCGCGTGGAGCGGTGGCCGGACTACCACGGGCACGTTCCCGCTGGCGATGGTTTCCTCGAGGATGGCCCCTACATCGACGCCTGGGAGACGCAGGCCCTCCCCCGGGAGGTCGCAACGGCGCTGTTCGTGGAAGGCGAACTCGATGTCTTCGCTCCAATCCCGCCCGCAGAAGTGCCGGACTTTGACCAATTTCCCCACGTCTCCGTTGAGGAGGTTCCCAGCGCTGGCTACTCCGTGCTTGGCATGGACGGCTCCAAGTTCCACGACAGGCGTGCGCGCCAGGCGCTTCGGAGGGCAATCAACTACGAGGCGCTCATCGAGGCCATCCCCCCAGACGGTCGCAAGTACACGGCTCCCATTTCGCATCTCTTGCCGCACTACCAACTACTCAGCCAGGAACAGCTACGGGAGTGGTGTCGCTACGATCCGAAGCAGGCCCGGGAACTGTGGCAGGCGGCCTCGTTCGATGTCCCGGTGGACAGCCTTCGGTTCCTGTCCCTTGACAACTCCCGCAACCAGAGAGATGACCGGAAACTCGTCGAATTCCTCGCCAAGTCGTTCACAGAGACGCTCGACATCCAGGTTGAGGAGGCTCTCGACCCGTCACAGTCGTTCCTCGACGCTTACGAAGCGGCTTCTGACCAGAGCGAGGAGTCAAAGGGCTGGGAGATTCTCCTCGCCACCTCCAGCGAGAGCGAGCCGGGACGGGTATCGGGGATCCCGTACGAGTCGCACCTCGCCATCTACGACCCACGCACAACCGGCGAGACCTTTCTCAATCACCACGTTGGTTCACCCCCCGGCGAGATCGACGCGGATGCCCAGGCGCTGACGGATATGCTCGTGGCGCAGGACCAGGAGCTACACCACCCCTCCCGAGTCGAGCTATTGGCTGAGAGCCAGCATTGGATTCTCGACCGCGCATGGAGCTTGCTGGAGCTCCCCAGAAGCCCCTTCACGCACTTCGGGTTCAGTTCACGGCTGCGTGACCACGAACCGGAGAACTGGCTAACCCTCTACGGCCTTCGGCGCGAGTCCAAGTGGCTCGCAGACGCCTAGGCGCCGCCGCCACCCTGGGCGTTCCCCCCTCCACCACCTCCGCCGCCACGACGGCGGCGTCGACGGCGACGCCTGCGGCCGCCGCCCTGGGGCTGGTCGCCACTAGCGTTCGCGGGGGGCTGGCTGGAGGGCTGGGAGTCACCCGGCTGCTGGCCGGAGGGGTCGCTGCCGGAGGAGCGGCGGAAGACGCGGCCCCTGGGGGATTCCTCGCCCTGCCGGGGCTCCTGGGAGTCCTGGCGTCCGCCGCCGCCACGGCGACCGCGTCCGCGGCGGCGGGAGGGGCGGGTGCGGTCGCGGGCGGGGGCTTCCCGGGATTCGCGTCCGAGTTCGATGGGGGCGGCCTCGGGCATGGCGGCGACCGCCTGGAGCTCGGGTTCCGGCTCGGGCGCGTCCTCGGGTTCGATAAGTCCCTGGGCGATGGCTTCCTCGCGGGTGATGCTGGGGGGTGGCTCGGCGTTGCGGGCGGAGGGGTCCCAGCGGACGACGAGTCCGAGGTCGCGTTCGCCCACCTCGATGCGCTGGCCGCCGACGTTGAGGGTAACCAGGCGGCGGAGGACGTTGAGGCCGACGACCTTGCCCTCGCCGGTGGGCGTGCTGCAGCGCTGACCCATGCGGGGGAGGGTCTTCTTCATCTCCTTGTAGCCCTCCTCCTCGTAGGAGAGGCAGCAGAGGAGGCGTCCGCAGAGCCCGCTGATCTTCTCGGGGTTGAGGGGCAGCTCCTGGTCCTTGGCGAGGCGGATGGAGACGGAGGGGAAGGTGGAGAGCCAGTTGGAGCAGCAGAGCTCGCGGCCGCAGATGCCGTAGCCGCCGGCGAGGCGAGCGCGGTCGCGGGCGCCGATGCGCCGCACGGAGGCGCGCACGCCCCAGCGCTGGCCGGCGCGGCGCGAAAACTCGCGCTGGCCCCCGGCGCCCTCGCCGCTGACGAGGAAGGTGAGGCGCTCACCGTCGAGCGTGAACTCGGCGCGGTCGACGCGGCCCTCCAGGCCGGACTCATCGGCCAGCTCGCGGGCCTCGGCCAGCAGCTCCTCGGCGCGGGCAGCGAGGTCGCTGGCATGGACCATGTCGTCCTCGGTGGCGAGGCGGAGGATGGGGTGGAGGTTGTCCTCGCCGAGCTCGTTTACGACGACCTGGTCGGGGGCGATGACGACGCGCGCCAGTTCGGGGCCGCGGTTGGTCTCGACGATGACGGACTCGCCCACGTCGAGGCGCATGCCGGCAGCGTGGAAGTACTCGATGGGGCCGGCGTTGCGGAAGCGGACACCGGCGACGTTCTGCCGGGGATCGGTCATGGTTCGTTCTCGTTTCGGGAGGGGGCGGGGGCGCCCTCGGCGGGCAGTGTAACGGCGGGGAAGCGCAGGAGCATGAGTTCGAGGGCCATGCGCGCGACCACCTGCGCTTCCAGGTCACTGCGGGCATCGGCGACCGCGCGGAGCGCGTCGAGGGCGTCGCGAGCGCCGTTTTCGCGTCCGGCTCCCTCGCGCAGACGGCTCTCCCAGAAGGTCTCCCAGACGTCGAGCTCGGTGAGGACGAGCTCGCGGTCGCGGCGCCAGCGCTCGGCGAGGTCGCCCGCGTAGGTCATGCGCTCGGAGGCGTGGGCGCCGGCAAGCTCGGCACAACGGTCGAGGAGGCGGCCGCGGTCATCCATCAGGTCGGGCTGCTCGGCGAAGGCGAGCGCGTCGGCGGGGCGGCGGCGGGACTCGGCGGCCGCACGCTCGGCGATCTCGGGGGCAAAGCCGCGGTCGCGGAGCCCTTCGGCGATGGCGGCGTCGGGCACGAGGGAGACCGCGAGGGTGCGGCAGCGGCTGCGGATGGTCTCCAGCAGATTCTCCGGAGCCGCTGTTACGAGGATGAGGACGGTCGCGGGGGGTGGCTCCTCGAGCGTCTTCAGCAGGGTGTTGGCGGCCTCGAGGCCCATGCGGTCGGCGGGCTCGATGATGAGGACGCGGAAGCGCCCTTCGAAGGGGTAGCGGGAAACAGACTCGATCAGGCCACGCACCTGGCAGATGCGGATGTCGCGGGAGCCGGGGTGGGGCTGGTGGCCGCCACCGCCCCGGCAGAAGCTGTCGCCGGGTTCGAGGTGGAGGACGTCGGGGTGGCTGCGCTCCGTGATGAGGCGGCAGGCGCGGCATTCGTTGCAGGGGCGTTCTTCGAGATCGGGGGCCTCGCAGTTGAGGAGGCCGGCCAGCTCAAGGGCGAGGAGGGTGCGTCCCGTGCGGGCGGGACCGGCGAGGAGGAGGGCGTGCGGGGGCTCCTCCATTGCTGCGATGCTGCGCAGAGCGCGCCGCAGCGGTTCGTGCCCGATGATCGCGGCCATCGGGCCAGCTTACCAGCGGGGGTGGCAGACCCCGGGTTCCCTAGGCAGGGCTTTGCTATCATCCGATTCGTATGTCTAGCAGCGTCGACGCCGCGGATCCGGAAGTCATCGAGCGCGATGACGATCCGAGCGAGAACGATCTCGCCTGCGACGACGTGGTCACGCGTTTCCGGGAGGACGTACGGGCGGGGGAGCACTGGTTCGAAGCGCTGCTCGACGCGATCGGTCGGTGGCGGGCGCCGAACGAGACTCGCGACGGTCGCCGCTACGACTACCTGATCGCGGGGGAGGCCTTCGACTGGCTGCGACTGGCGGAGCGGCTGCTGGACGAGATTCCGGAGCTGGCCCCCAAGGGCGAAGTGGAGGCGCTGCTCTTCACCGGTCGCTGGCCGGTCGATCTCGACGACGACGAGTTCGCGGCGCGGCTGGGAGCGGCCAAATACAGCGCCCACCTGAACTACGTCTACGGGGTGCTGGTGGAGCAGGCCCTGCAGCTGGGGGTGGAGGAGGAGATCCACAAGGAGAACCATGCGAGCCCCTGGGGCGACGACATGCGGGCGCACGAGGGGATGTTCCAACGGGTCTACGGAGCGGACCGCGCCCATCTCCGCGCGGCCTACTACGAGCAGACCGGCACGATGCTGGCGGAGGACCTCTCGCTGAGCGAGTGGGAGACGTTCGTCTACTGGCTTTTCAAGCAGCGGCTGAAGCGGCAGGACAAGGCGCGGGTGGCGAGCGACACGCGCAAGGGGCTGGCGCAGCTCTCGCGGATGGAGCTGGCGGTGAGCGAGCGGCGGCGGGGCGTGCGCCTGAGCGAGCACGAGTTCAGCGAGCGCTACGTGCCGCGGACGGGACAGTCGAGGCGGGCGGTTTGACGGAGGCCCGCGCTCGCCGTACCTTCCGTTTCGCCTTGGGTACCACTTTCTGGCAGCGAACCTTCGTGATGGCGGGCCTGCTCGCGCTTGTCGGGGTGCTGGCGCTCGGAAGCGCGGCGACCGGGATGGCGGCGCAGTCGCCCGCGCTCGGGAACGGCGCGCCCGCAGGTAACGCCTCAGAGGCGCCGCGAACGCCGACCACGAACCAGGTCCGGCCGCAGGAAGGCGAGGAAGAGCCCGCCGAGGACGACCCGCAGTACTCCGAGCGTGACACGAGCAGCGACAACACGTGGATCCTGATCGCGGTGGTGCTGATGATCGTCCTGACCGTGCTGGGATTCGTGCTGGCTGGGCTGGGGCTCAGCGCCGAGTAGACGCACTCCCTCTTTCCCTCAGGTCACTCGTCTCCGTGGAGCGACTCGCCCCGGTGCAGGCGCGCGGCGATGTCGAACGTCTGCAGGCGCGAGCGCACGGTGGGGGAGTGGGCGGTGAGGAAGCGAGCGACGCCCGTGAGGATGTGGTCACCCTCGGGCCGCCCGGCGAAGTGCTGGTACTGGCGCACTCCCGCTTCGTAGATCTGGAACTCGTGGAAGGTTGAGTCCTCGCGCAGGAGGGCCTGGCCGAGTACCTCGACAGCCTGCTCGCGCCAGTCCGCGGCGACCAGGTCGGCGAGGATGCGAGCGGTCTCATCGACCTGGCCCTGGACGTCGAAGGCGGGGAGGAGGGCGTCGGGGAGGAGGGGATCGCCGGAGGGGGCGGGATGGGGCTGGCGGGGCACGTTGAGGAAGCGCTCCAGGTAGACGGACATGGCGCCATCGAAGATGCCCCGGGCGAGCAGGTTCGAGGGGGCGCGGCGCATCGCCTGGTCGACCGCGTTGGCGTAGGTGAAGGAGTGGTGGACGGTGTCCCAGTCGCCGAACTCGTTGGAGACGTGGAAGTGCACGGCGCGACGGGCAGCGGCGTAGGCCACCGCCGCCGACAACTCGTCCAGGGGCACGCCCTCACGGACGAGGGCGAGCATGTGGTCAAGGGTCTCGTCGGGCTCGCCGTCGAGAATCTGGTCGGCGAGGTCGCGGTGGCCGCGCCAGTCGGTCAGACGGCCGCGCCCGGTCGCGATGGCGTCGTCGAGCTGGGCGTGTACAGCGGCGAGCAGGGTGGCGAGGTCGACGGGGTGTCGCCAGCTTGAGCTTTCCTCCATGCGGCGCGCGCCGGTGAGGCTGGGGACGATGGAGGGGAGGACCTCCTCGGCATGCTCCCAGCCGATGTGGTCGAGCAGCTCGAAGGCCTTGTTGGCGAAGTCGAGGGTGTGGCCGGTATCGAGGAAGAGGTGGTCGGTGCAGGCGGCGAAGACCATCTCGGAGATGGCGGTGGGGGGCAGGTCGAGATGGATAGCGGAGCGCAGGGTGCGCTCCGCCGCCTGCGTGGAGCGGGTCTCGACGAAGCGGCGGAACCATTCGAGATAGCGGTCGGGGTCGCGGAGCTCGGTCTCCAGGGGGGCGAGGTCGAAGTTGGGAGGTTGGTTCGCGGTCGAGCGGGCGACGTGGACCGCGCCGTGGAAGACGGCGAGGGGGCGGTCCTCCTCGTTGAGGACGGAGAGGACGTTGGCCATGGCGGTGAGAATGGAGAGGCCGGTGCTCCAGCCGTTGGCGCGGTTGCGCACGCCGAAGAGGGCCGCCTCGCGAAGGATGTCGCCGGTGGCATCGAGCTCGTTCAGGCCGATTACGCTCTTGGCGAGGACGAGCGAGAGCTGGCCTTCGAGCCCCTCGCGCAGCTTCGCCTCCCAGTGGGTGCGGCGGTCGGATTCGATGGGGCGCGGGTCGACGTAGACATCGCCGTCGCGTGTTTCGACGCGGAAGGCGGGCACGTCGTCGGCGAAGGGGTCGAGGGTGCAGCCGCCGGAGAGGTCGAACTTGGCGTGGTGCCAGTGGCAGGTGAGGATGCCATCGCGGACGGCGCCGCGGCGCAGGGGGAAGCCCATGTGGGGGCAGCGATTGTCGAGCGCGTAGAGGCGACCCTCGTCGTGGACGACGAGGATGGTGCGTCCCTCGGCCGAGACGACCTTCATGCCCTCCCGCTCGATCTCCTCAAGGGAGCCGGCGCGGACGAGGGTGTCCTGGGTTGGGGCGGTGGTCATGACACGCACCTCGCGTGGGGGTGCTTCCAGTATGCCCGGCAGGGGAGGGGATCGCGACGGCTGCCTGCTAGCCCTCGGGCGCTTCCCCGACGGGGACGAAGAGGGCGAGGCTGGCGGTGAAGCCGTGGACGAAGGGCGTGCCGCCCACGGGGCCGATCTCGCCGTTGCAGAAGAGTCCGGCGATGGGAAGGGAGCCGAGGCGGTCGGCGACGGCGGCGGCATCGTGGTCGGGCGCGCCGAACATGCCCTGCCCGCGCCCGTTGCAGGCGCAGAGCAGGCCGCCAGCGGCCTCGCCGGCCATGGCGTCGCGGGCCTGGTCGAGGAGCGTATTGAGCTCGTCGGTAGCGGCTTCGGCATCGCGCAACTGGAACTGGAGCGTCTGGCCCACCCGCACCTGATCGTTAACGGCGATGGCGCCGCGCTCGCGGTCGACGCCGAGGAGGTTGCGGATGAGGAAGTCGCCACGGCCAAGCTCGTCCGCGTACTCGTCCATGGCAATCCCGGCGAGGAGGTTGCGTCCAGCTCGGTTCTGCACGTCCTGGGGGAGGTCGCGAAGCGTCTCCATGAGCACATCGAGGGCTGGGCGGCCACCGATGCCGAGGACGACGTTGCGCTCCGCCTCGGTGATGGTCCAGGACTCGCCGATGGGAGCGGCGCCCTGGGAGACGACGGGGTGGATGGTCCAGGCGCCGCCGACGGCGAGGAGGAGGGCGCCTCCGGGAGCGAGGTTCGCGCCCTCGAACAGGTAGGTGCTACGCCCGCCTGGGAAGGCGGAGGCCATCCCGCCGAGGATGGGCGTCCCGGGATAGGCCTCGGCGAGGGTCGCCACGAGCTTCTCGGTGTCGATGGTGAAGGGGTCGGAGAGAAGCACCCAGGCGTTCACTTCGTCGGGTGGCAGGAGGGCGCTGGCGAGGGGCGTCCCAGCGTCAAGGTCTTCCTGGGTGACCTGCTTCAGGGTCAGGTCACCCTCGGGCAGGGAGAGGGAGAGGATGGTGATCCCCGGACGCCCTTCGATCTCGCGGCCGGTGGTGATGACGGCCTGCCCGGAGCACCCCAGGAGGATGCGGGGGGAGAGACGCTCGTGGATGGCGCCCACGATCTCCGGGTAGCGCTCGGCGTGTTGGTAGCTGGCGAAGAGGAAGACGAGGTCGGCGTCCGTACGGACGCCGTGGAGGGCCTGGTCCACGGCGACGCGCCAG
The DNA here is from genome assembly GCA_965214395.1 of Tepidiformaceae bacterium. GTDB lineage: Bacteria > Chloroflexota > Dehalococcoidia > Tepidiformales > Tepidiformaceae > UBA2991. Next base: position 789,903 of record OZ243954.1, on the reverse strand, counting down.
TCGGCGGATGTGCTCGCTCCCGTGTCCATGCCGGCCCCCTCGCGCCGCATGGTACGGGACGGGCGAGGGCGCGGGGGCAGCGGGAGGAGCGCACGGGCGGGGCCGGTAGAATCCCCGCCGGGAGGCGTTCATGGCGGCAGAAGGCGATCCCGGACTCTTCGAATCGATCTACTCAATGCGGGCGCTGCGGCGCTTCCGCCCCGACCCCATTCCGGACGAGGTGCTGTTCCAGCTGTTCGACGCGGCCATCCGGGCGCCATCGGGCCAGAACGCCCAGGACTGGCGCTTCATCGTCATCACCGACCCCGAGGTGAAGGCGAAGATGCAGGGCTGGGCGGAGGTTGGGTGGCATCGCTACCAGCCGGAGTTCTCGGAGCACCCGGAGAAGATCGACGACCTGCCGCGGACGCAGCGGCTGACGCTGCGGAGCGTCGCGGACCTGGTCGCGCACCTGGACGAAGCGCCGGCGATCATCGCCGTGCTGGGGCTGAAGGGGCGGCACTCGACGCCGGGCGGGAGCACCTTCCCGGCGGTCCAGAACCTGATGCTGTCGGCGCGAGGGCTGGGGCTCGGCTGCTCGGTGTTCAACCTGCCCATGCGGGGCGGGGACGAGCTGCTGGAGCTGCTCGACATCCCGGAGAACAACCAGCTCTACTGCCTGCTCCCGATCGGCTATCCAACCGACCGGCACGGGCCGGTGCGACGCAAGCCGGTGAGGGCGGTGGTGTATCGCGAGCGCTTCGGCGAGGCGTGGCCGTTCGCGGAGGAGCAGCCGGACAAGGGCTGGGAAGCGCGTTGGCTGTCCTAGAAGAGCGCCGCGCTGGCGCGCAGCTGAGTGGAGCGCTCGCGCTGCGCGCTTCGCTGAGAAGAGCGGCGGGCGATGCCCGCCTGAGGAGAGCGCGGCGCCAGGCGCCGCTGAGGGGGAGAGCAACCGATGACGAGTGCTGAACTGGCCGACACGGTCATCATCGAGGCCGCGATCAATGGGGCGACGCCGAAGTCGCGGAACGCGACGGTTCCGCGGACGCCCAGGGAGGTCGCGGAGGACGGACTGCGGTGCCTGGAGGCGGGGGCGGCCATCGTCCACAACCACAACGACGAGCCGGTCGTCGGGGATGCGCCCGAGCACGATCCCGCTCCGTACCTCGAGGCGTGGAGCGCCATCCTCGCGGAACGCCCGGACGCGCTCCTGTATCCGACGATGCCAAGCGGCGGGCCGCACACGACCTTCGAGCGTCGCTACAGCCACATCCCGGCACTGGCGGAGGCGGGGGTGCTGCGCATCGGGCTGGTCGATCCGGGTTCGGTAAACGTCGGGGGGCGCGGTCCGGACGGGCGTGCGGCGGACATCGAGGCGACCTACCTGAACACGTTCCGGGACGCGCGCAAGATGTTCGACACCTGCCACCAGTACAACCTCGGGCCGTCCATCTCCATCTTCGAGCCGGGTTTCCTGCGGGTGGCGCTGGCGGAGCACGAGGCGGGGACGCTGCCGCCGGGGTCGCTGGTCAAGTTCTACTTCGGCAGCGAGCGCACGCTTTCTGGCCTGCCCCCCACACCGGCGGGGCTCGATGCCTACCTGGACATGCTGTCGGGGACAGGCCTGCCGTGGTCGGTGGCGGTGCGAGCAGGGGACGTGACGGCCTGCGGCATGGCCGAACTGGCGATCTCGCAGGGCGGGCACGTCCGCATCGGCCTGGAGGACTACGCCGGTCCCGGCGAACCCTCGAACCTGGAGCTGTTGCAGGGCCTGCTGGAGGTCATCGAGCGGCTGGGGAAGCGCCCGGCCACGCCGGACGAGGCGGCGGCGATCCTGGAGTTGCCGGCGCGCTAGTCGAAGTCGAGGGTGTGGCGCTCGGGGCCAAGGCCGAGGACGACGGTGATGCGCCTCGGGGCGATGCAATAGAGGTTCCCGATCGTGGTGAAGTAGTTCGACAGCCAGTTCTTGGCGGTCAGCTCCTCGAAGTAGCCGTCGTAGCGCTCGTCGTCAGGGTCGATACGCTCGGCGGTACCTTCGACGGTGACGCGATCGAAGGCGGGCCAGTCGTACCCGAGGACGTCGCGATTATCGATGAGGAAGGCGACCTCGGGGATGACCTCGGTGTCGCGGGTGTGCTGGGACTCGGTGACGCTCCCGTAGATGACCTCGCCCTCGTCGGTGAGGTGAAAGAGGACGAAGGCGGGGTAGGGCGTGCCGTCGTCGGCGTGAACGGTGGCAAGCGTGCCGCCGAACTGCGAGTGGGCCACGCGAAGGGCCTCGTTGAGTATCTCGTCGGGGGAAAGTTCAGCCATCTAGACGGCAGCCCTCGCCGTCTCGGCACCGGGGATGAACTTGCGCCAGTCCTGGTAACGGCGGAGGTACTGGAGGTAGCCGTGGTAGACGGGTACGCGGGGTTCGGCGGGAGCGGTGCGCAGGCGCATGCGCGCCTCGCCCGGCGTGCGGCCGGCCTTGCGGTGATTGCACGGCTTGCAGGCACTCACGAGGTTGTCCCAGCTGTGCGCCCCGCCGCGATAGCGTGGAACCACATGGTCGAGGGTGAGGTCCTTGCCTGAGCGCCCGCAGTAGGCGCAGGCCCAGCCATCGCGGGCGAAGACCTCGCGGCGGGAGAGCCGTAGCCTGGGGCGGGGACGGCGGACGTAGTAGACCATGCGGATGACGGAGGGGAGGGCGAAGTGGCGGTTGGCGCTGTGGATGACGTCCCTGGCGGTCTCGATGATCTCGGCCTTGCCCCGCAGGACAAGGACGAGCGCACGGCGCACGTGGCACACGTTCAGGGGCTCGTAGTTCTGATTGAGAACAAGAGCGAGCGAGCCACTCATGGGGCGACCTCCGCGGGATGGTAGCAAGCGCCCCAGAACGCGGCAATTTGGGAAAGCGCCGGTTTGGGCCTACGTGCGCCTCGGGTGGTACGCTTGAAGGCGATGTCTGGACGGGGCCGGCCGTAGCAAACGGCCAGCGTCAACGGACCAATACAAGGGCTGGAAGCAGTGAGCCGGCAAGCCGGCGAAGGAGCAAACCCGAGATGGCAGCAACCCCCGAGGTGACGGACACGACGTTCGATGCGGACGTGATGAAGAGCGATCTGCCGGTGCTGGTGGATTTCTGGGCGCCGTGGTGCGGCCCCTGCCGCATGGTGGCGCCGATCGTGGAGGAACTGGGCGAGGAATACGCCGGCCGCGTCAACTTCTACAAGATGAACACGGACGAGAACCCGGCGATCCCGTCGCAGTACGGCATCCGCAGCATCCCTTCCCTCCTCATCTTCAAGAGTGGGGAGCTGGCGGGGACGATCGTAGGATTCCGGCCGAAGAGCGATCTGAAGAAGCGCCTCGAGGAGGCGATCGCCTAGCAGCGGGCAGGATGTCACCGGGAGCGGCGGCATGAACGCTGAGAGGCCCGAGACGTACGACATCGCCATCATCGGAGCTGGCGGCGCCGGCCTGACGGCGGCGCTCTACGGAGCGCGTGCGCGCCGCCGCACCGTCGTGTTCGAGCGGTTGATCACGGGGGGGCAGATCGCGACCACGGAGCTGGTCGAGAACTACCCCGGATTCCCGCAGGGCATCAACGGCGCCGACTTCGCCATGAACCTGGTGGAGCAGGTGTCCCGCTTCGGGGCTGAGCTTCGCTACGAGGATGTGCAGTCGATCACGCCCGGGTCAGGCGGGCCGTTCCGCATCGAGACGGGAGAGGGGCCCTACGAGGCGCACGCCGTGATCGCAACGGCAGGGGCGGACTACAACAAGCTGGGCGTACCCGGCGAAGATGAGTTCATCGGCAGGGGCGTGAGCTACTGCGCCACCTGCGACGCGGCCTTTTTTCAGGATGTCGGGGTGGTGGTCGTGGGCGGTGGGGACGCCGCCTTCGACGAGGCGCTGTTCACGACGCGCTACGCGAGCAAGGTCTGGCTGGTACACCGGCGCGAGACGTTCCGGGCGAGCGCGCTTCTGCAGGAGCGCGTGTTCGCGAACCCGAAGATCGAGATCGTGCGCAACAGCGTCGTCGAGCGCATCGTTGGCGAGCAGATGGTGGAGGGGGCGGAGCTGCGGAACGTGCAGACGGGCAAGGCCCACACGCTGCCTGTGGAGGCGGTCTTCATCTTCATCGGGCAGACGCCGAACAGCCACCTGCTGAAGGGGTTGGTAGAGCTGGACGAGGGCGGGCACGCACGCGTCGACCTGCGAATGCGTACGAAGGTGCCGGGCCTGTTCGTGGCGGGCGACCTGCGGGTGGAGGCGGCGAGGCAGCTCGTGAGCGCCTGCGGCGACGGCGCCACCGCGGCTCTGGCGGCCGAGGCCTACCTGGCCGAGCTCGGCATCGGCGAGGGGTAGGGAGGCAGGGCATGCCGCTGTACGAATTCGCTTGCGAGCGCTGCGGGGCGCGGGACGAGGTGTTCCGCCAGCGCATGACGAGCGACATCGCAGCGCCGCCGTGCCCCGAGGCTCCGGACGACGCGGAGCACCGCATGGGGCGCGTCATGAGCGGATTCGCGCATCACCTCAGCTTCGCGACGAAGGTGGCGGAGGCGGAGGCGACCTACGGGGCGGAGGTGGACGCGGCGATGGGTTCCGACACCAAAGTGGAGAAGTACGCGAGCCGCTACGAGCAGGCCTCGAAGGACCTGCCTCCCGGCGAGGGTTAGGCAGTCGGGCGTCCTCGCCCCTCAAGGCGCGCCAGCACAAGCTGGTAATTCGCCTCAAGACTCATCCAGACACTCGCGGGAATACCGAGGGCGTCTTCGAGTTCGAGGGCGAATTCGGCGGTGACGGCTTTCTTGCCACGGACGACCTCTCTGAGCACCTGTGGGGAGCACCCCACCAACTCCGCCAGGGTCTGCTGGGGCATCCCCCGAGCATCGAGCTCCTCTTGGAGATGCTCACCTGGGGGGATCGCGACGTTGGGCTTGATGTGTGGGGCCTCACGCATGTTGGCCATGGTAGTCGACAACCCCAACGAGCTGACTGCCTTGGGATTGAGTTGTCAGCGAAGTAGTCCATGGGGTTGTCCAGGCCGCACTACCCGACCGAGGCTGTGAACGCTAAGCCTCTGCAGGATCGTCCGGGACTCATTTGCGGAGGGCTTCCTCAAGTTTGTCCACCAGATTGTCCGGCTAGCTGTCCGGGGCGGGGAGGGTCAGGGTGGGGTCGAACCACTCGAGGATGGCGGGGTTCTCCTCGCGGGGGTAGGCGTGGGCGAGGTCGGGGATCTCGTGGTAGCGGACATCGGCGCCTGCCTCGCGGAGGGCCTGGTGAGCGGCCTGCGCGAGCTGGACGGGGAACATCCAGTCCTTCGCGCCGTGCGTGATGGAGATGCGCTTGCCCTCGGCGCTGGCGATGGCGCCCCCTTCGATGTTCTTCGGGTGGAGGACGCCAGCGACGGCGGCCACGGCGGTGAAGGGTGTGTCGCCCGAGAGGAACGTCGAAAGGCCGTAGGTGGCGCCGTCGGAAAGTCCCGTCAGGAGGATGCGGTCGCCATCGACGTTGAAGCGCTCGCGCACGAAGTCGACCGATGAGAGCAGGCGGGGGCAGTCGGTGTCGGGGCCCATGAGGGCCCAGGTGGGGCCGACGGAGGTGGGGGCAAGGAGGAGGAAGCGGCGGCTGCGCGCCTCCCGAAGCCAGGTCCAGAGGAAGTCGCGGCCGTGCCCCATGCCACCGTGCAGGGCGACGACGAGGGGACGAGGCTCTGAGCCATCGAGGGACTCGGGCACATAGAGGTGGAATTCGCCGCGGGCGTCGGGGTCGTCGTCGGGGCCGCTGCGCTGGATGCCCGTGCCGGAGTCGGCGCTGTGCGCGTCGAGCGCGGCGAGGTCGCCGCGGACGGCTGGTTCGGCGTAGAGGGCGCCCAGGTCCGGGGTAAGAGAACGCAGGGGGTAGAGGAGCTCCTGCGCGCGGGCGAGACCGCGCATGCTCTCGAGCGCGTTGCCGGAGCGTTGCTCACGGGGGACGGGGCGGGTGAAGGCGGCGAGCGACTCAAGGACGGCCTCGGCGCCCCCGGCAAGTTGGTCGCGGATGGGGAGGAAGCGGTCTTCGAGGGGCGCCTCGCGCAGGGCGGTGAGCGCCTCATCAAGCCTGTCGTGGAGGGGGCGCAGGGCGGACTGGAGCTCCCACATGGAGCCGCGGTCAAGGCGCCGGAAGGCGCCGCCGAGCGCCTCGATGGCCTCGACCGTCACGGGCGCAAGGGCGCGGGCGGCGACGCGGAAGGGGGCGGGGTCGGTCATGGGAGGGGAGTGTAGCGGCTGGGTCGAGGTCAGCCTTCGCTGGCGTCGAACTCCTCGCGGGTGAGTCCGTAGAGCAGCACGTCCAGGAAGCGGCCTTCGGTGTAGGCGGCGCGGCGAATGCGGCCCTCCTCCTGGCAGCCGAGGCGCTGTGCGTGGCGGACGATGGCGGCGTTCGTCTCGAGGCAGCGCAGGTTGTATTTCTGGAAGCGCAGCTCGTGGAAGGCGTAGCGCAAGACGATGCGTTTCGCCTCCAGGAGGTAGCCCTTGCCCCGGTGGGCCCGGAAGAGGCGCGTACCGGTCTCGAAGACGCCGTTGCGCCGGTCCATGCCGTGGATGTTGATGGTGCCCGCGTACTCGCCAGCGAGCGTCTCGATCGAGAAGAAGATGAATTCGTCCGAGTTGCCGAAGTCCGCGAACCGCGCCACCCACTCCTCCGCCATCGCGCGCGACCTGGGCGGCTCCATGCCGAAGTTGAGGGCCCGGATCGCCTCGCTGTCGGCATCCTCTGCGAGCCAGGCGTCGACATCCGTGAGGGCAAGGGGTCGCAGGCGCACCAGGTCGGCCTGCCAGTCGTTCGCGTTCATGTCGGGGCTCGCCATGGGCTTCGACCGTAGGACCGGTGGGACTACGCGCAAGGCTCACCGGACGGGGTATCATCGCGCCGCGCCCCGAACTGGGGGCGGCAGGAGGCGCGCCGATGGGTATGCGAATCATCACCAGGCCACCGGGCGGACGGGACGAGGGTACGGTCAGCTCGATCGTCAAGCCGATCCAGCAGGCGGAGGCGGACGGCTTTCAGTCGGCCTGGATGGGAAACCACCTGAACCAGGACGCCATGACCATCTGCGCCCTGGCGGGCCAGGCGACGAGCACGATCGAGCTGGGAACGGCGGTCGTGCCCACCTACCCGCGCCACCCGATGGTGATGGCGCAGCAGGCGCTGACGACCAACATGGCCTGTGGCGGGCGATTCATCCTGGGCCTGGGGCTCAGCCACAAGTTCATCGTCGAGGGCTGGCAGGGACTGCGCTGGGCGACGCCCGTGCGGCACCTGCGCGAGTACCTGGAGGTGCTCAACCCGCTGCTCGACGGCGACCTCGTGAACCACAACGGCGAGGAGTACCGCGTCCAGCTCAACAACGCGCCCTTCACGCAGCTCGATGTGCCCGGCGGCGGGCGTCCGAAGGTGCTGATCGCCGCGCTGGGGCCGGGCATGCTCAAGGTAACGGGCGAGCTCGCGGACGGCACGAGCATGTTCTGGTGCGGGCCGAACTACATCGAAGAGACTGCGGTGCCGACGATCACGAAGGCGGCAGACTCCGTCGGCCGGCCGGCCCCGCGCATCATCGCCGGCATCCCCATCTCGGTGACCAACAACGAGGAGGCCGCGCGCGCCTCGTGCGCCAGGGTGTGGGAGGTCTACGGGAAGATCTACTCGTACAAGAACGTGATCGCGGCGGAAGGCGCGAGCGGCGTGTCCGATCTGGCCATCGTCGGCGACGAGGCGACCGTGCGGGCGCAGATCAAGCGGTTGGAGTCGATCGGCGTGACCGACTACAACGGCGCGATTCTGCCCGTTCCCGAGGATCCCGATGCGCCCCAGCGCACGTACGACTTGCTAAAGGACCTGAACACGAACGGCATCTAGGTCCGATAGGCTGGAACGCGCTGGCACGAGGGGGCGCGGGTGGAGATCAAGGGCGAGTACGAGTTCCAGGGGCCGCGGGCGCTGCTCTATGAGCTGCTGCTCGATCCGGATGTGCTTGCAAGCGCGCTGCCCGGCGTCGAGCGCTTCGAAGAGGTCGCGCCCGACACCTACGAATCGACGATGCGCGTCGGCATCGCCTCCGTGCGGGGCACGTACACGGGGCGTATCGAGGTGCTGGAGCAATCGCCGCCCGAGTCCTACCGGCTCCGCATCGACGGGGCGGGGAAGCCGGGCGGGGCGAGAGCGGACGCGCGCGTTGAGCTCGTCGAGAACGGGAACGGCACCACCATGCACTACCGCGCCGAGGTGAAGGCGCGGGGCACGATTGCGCGGCTCGGGGGGAGGCTCCTGGGCGGCGTGGCGAGGCTCCTCATCGGACAGTTCTTCAAAGCCATTGAGCGACAGGTAGACGACCGAGCCGCCTGAGGCGGCGCCACACGCGAGGGCGACAAGGAGGTCGCGATGTCCGAATCGGTACCGATCACTGTGAATGTGAACGGGCGGGAACGCTCGGCGATGGTGGAGGCGCGGCTGCTGCTCGTGCACTACCTGCGCGAGAACCTGAACCTGACCGGCACGCACGTGGGCTGCGACACCAGCCAGTGCGGCGCCTGCACGGTGCTGGTCGATGGGCGCAGCGCCAAGTCCTGCACGATCTTCGCCGTCCAGGCCGACGGCTCCGAGATACAGACCATCGAGGGTCTGGCCGACGGCGATGAGCTGCACCCGCTGCAGGACGGCTTCTGGGAGGAGCACGGCCTGCAGTGCGGCTACTGCACGCCGGGGATGATCATGTCGGCGGCGAACCTGCTGCAGGACAACCCCGCGCCGAGCGAGGAGGAGATCCGGGAGGGCATCTCGGGGAACCTCTGCCGCTGCACCGGCTACCAGCACATCGTGAACGCGATTCAGCACGCGGCGGAAAGGATGGCGCAGTCATGACGACCGTAGACGGCCCCGTTCTCCCCAAACTCATCGGCGAGCGCGTGAAGCGCCGCGAGGATCCGCGCCTCATCCAGGGGCAGGCGACCTACGTCGACGACATCAAGCTGCCGGGCATGCTGCACCTAGCGTTCAAGCGAAGCGACATCGCGCACGGCGTGATCCGCAGCATCGATACGAGCGCCGCGGCTGCGATGGAGGGCGTCGAGCTCGTGATCACGGGCGCGGAGCTGGCCGAAGTTCTCGGCCCGATGCCAATCGGCACGCCCTTCCCCGCACCCGACCACTACTCGGTGGCGACCGACAAGGTGCGCTACGTGGGTGAGCCCGTCGCCGTAGTCGTGGCCGAGGACCGCTACCTCGCACGGGACGCGGCCGACGCGATCGAGGTCGAGTACGACGAGTTGCCCGCCGTGGTCGACCCGGAGGCGGCAATGGAGGCCGGTTCCGCCACGCTGCACGAGGGCTTCGAGCGCAACATCGCGGTCGAGAGCTACTGGGGCGGCACGGGCGTGAATCCCGAGACGGCCCAGCCCGAGGACGACAGCGCCGTGGACGCAGCCTTCGCCGAGGCGGATGTCGTCGTCTCGCAGCGGATGCTGAACCAGCGGCTGGCCCCGAACGCGATGGAGCCCCGGGGCGTCGTCGCGCAGTACGAGCCCGGTCGCGAGTACCTGACGGTCTGGAGCGCGACCCAGAACCCGCACATCCTGCGGACGCTGGTGGCGGCGATGATGGGCCTGGGCGAGCACCAGGTCCGGGCCGTCGCGCCGGAGGTCGGCGGGGGCTTCGGCTGCAAGATCAATATCTACGGCGAGGAATACGTCGCCGCCGCCCTCTCGCGGCTGGTGAAGGCGCCGGTGAAGTGGATCGAGGACCGCACGGAAGCGTTCCTGACGACCACGCACGGGCGCGACCTGCTCGGCTACATCGACCTGGCCGCGAAGAACGACGGGACGATCCTCGGGCTGAAGGCGCGCATCATCGCCGACATCGGCGCCTACGAGGTGCTCCTGACAGCGATGATCCCGACGCTCACGGGGCTGATGATGAACGGCGTTTACCGCCTGCCGGTCGTCCGCCACGAGCTGACGGAGGTCTTCACGAACAAGACACCGACCGACGCCTACCGGGGCGCGGGCCGGCCGGAAGGGCTCTACTTCCTCGAGCGCGCGGTGGACATGCTCGCCCGCGAGCTGGACATGGACCCCGCCGAGCTTCGGCGCAAGAACTTCATCCCGACGGACGAGTTCCCCTTCGCGACGCAGGGCGGGCTCATCTACGACTCGGGCAACTACGAGCCCTGCCTCGACAAGGCGCTCGACGTGGCCGGCTGGCAGGAGCTGCTCGCCGAGCGCGACGCGGCCCGGGCCGAGGGCCGCATCGTGGGCGTGGGCCTCTCGTTCTACGTCGAGGTCTGCGGGCTGGGACCCTCCGCGGTCGTGCCCACGGGCGGCTGGGAGCACTCCGGCGTGACCGTGGAACGCGGCGGCAAGGTGACGGCGACGACCGGCGCCTCGCCGCACGGCCAGGGCAACGAGACGACCTTCGCCCAGATGCTGGCGGACCACTTCTCGATCCCGCTGGAGGACATCACGATCCTCCACGGCGACACGAGCGTGGTGAAGCAGGGCATCGGCACCTTCGGCAGCCGCTCGCAGGCCGTCGGCGGGGCGGCGCTGATCTCGGCGGCGGGCAAGGCCGGTGACAAGATGAAGCAGTTCGCGGCGGCGCTTCTCTCCGAACACGAGGTGGCCCCCGAGGACCTCGTGTTCGAGGACGGGCGCATCCATGTTGCGGGCGCGCCGGAGGTGAGCAAGACCTTCGCGGAGGTGGCGGACTTCGCCTACATTCCCGTGCCGCTCCCACCGGGAATGGAGCCGGGCCTCTCCGAAGAGTCGTTCTTCGAGCCGGAGAACAACACCTATCCGTTCGGCTGCCACATCTCGATGGTCGAGGTCGACCGCGAGACGGGGGAGCCAAAGCTGCTGAAGATGGTCGCGGTCGACGACTGCGGCAACGTCATCAACCCCCTCATCGTCGATGGGCAGGTGCACGGCGGACTCGCCCAGGGCATCGGCCAGGCGATGTTCGAGGAGGTCGTCTACGACGAGGACGGGCAGCCGGTGACCGCGAGCTTCATGGACTACGTGATGCCGCGGGCGGCGGACCTGCCCGCCTTCGAACTCGACAACACGGTGACGCCGACGCCGGTGAATCCGCTGGGCGCGAAGGGCGTGGGCGAGGCCGGCACGATCGGCTCGACGCCCTGCGTCGTGAACGCCGCCGTGGACGCACTCGCGCCGTTCGGCGTGACGCACATCGAAATGCCCCTCCGCCCCGAGCGGTTGTGGCGCCTGATCCAGGAGAACGGAGGCCAGTCGTGATTCCCACCACGTTCGAATACCGGCGCGCCACGAGCGTCGCCGAGGCGCTGACGCTCCTGCAGGAAGGCGGCCCCGAGGCGAAGCTGCTGGCGGGAGGGCACAGCCTCATCCCGATGATGAAGCAGCGCCTGGCGGAGCCGGGACTGCTGATCGACATCGGCGGACTCGACGAGCTTCGCGGCATCCAGGAAACGGACGACGGCGAGATCGCGATCGGGGCGGCCATGACGCACGCCGAGATCGCGGCCTCCGACCTGCTGCGCGAGCAGGCGCCGATCGTGGCCGAGACCGCCGCCGCCATCGGCGACGCGCAGGTTCGCAACCGGGGCACCATCGGCGGCAGCCTCGCGCACGCCGACCCCGGCGCCGACCTGCCCGCCGTGATGGTCGCGCTGGACGCCACCATCGCGATCCTGGGCCCGAATGGCGACCGCAAGGTGCAGGCGGAGGACTTCTTCCAGGACATCCTCACGGTCGACCTGGGCGAGGACGAGATCGTGACCGGCGTGTGCTTCCAGGCGTGCCGCAGCGCGGCCTACGCCAAGCTCGAGCAACGCGCCTCGAAGTTCGCGCTGGTGGGCGTGGCAGCAGCGTTGTCGCTGGCCGGCGGCTCGTGCTCGTCCGCGCGCGTCGCGGTGACGGGCGCCTCGAGCCACGCGCAGCGTCTCGGCAGCGTCGAGGACGCGCTGGCGGGCGCGTCGCTTCCCGGCGGGGCGGCAGATGCGGCCGCGGGGGCGGGCGATGCGCTCGACTTCGTGAACGAAGACCTGCACGGCAGCGAGAGCTACCGCCGGGCCATGACCGCCGTGTTCGCGCGGCGGGCGATCGAGGCAGCAGCCGGGAGGGGCTAGCCAACTCTCCGGTTCCGGCGGCCCAAGGGCCGCCGGAATCTACTCGCGTCCGCCCTAGGCTTGACTCGCAAGATTGGCTTGAAGTTCTAGGACCGACGGCCCGAAGTCGTCTGCGAGATCTCCAGCCATTGCCCCTGCGATGATGGAGATGGCGCGATTCCCAGACATCCCCGCGATGGCCTTCTCTCCCACGGCATCCGAGGCCCAGTCCCAAGTGCCGACGCATTGGTTGAGATACTGAGTCATCGGGTCGATGCCTACGCGGGGGGGCGAGCTGGCAAGGCACCTGTCGATGATGGTGCCGCCCAATATCGAGAAGCTCATGACACCTAGGTTCTTGAGCACCAAAAAGTCTTGGGGTCTGGCCCACTCTTGACTGAAGACCCTCTTGACCCCTTCCCAGTAGGTCCGGATGACGACGTACTGGGCCTTGATGTCGGTCAGGTCATGAATGTACTGAGACTTGCCCAGCGTTCGCTTCACGCCATTCTCCAAAGACTTGAAGTTGACTGGTCGAGTATGCCCTTGGGCGCGGGCACCAGCCTTGGAGCCACCCTTGTGAATGAGTCCTGACCAAGGTGAGATTGCATCTTCGGAGAGCCGCTTTGCTATCCACCGCTCAGGGTGATCGCGCATCTCCTCCTCCTCCTCCGACAACCTTGACTGCAGCCAGGAGAGGTGGGAAGTGTTGAGTCCCTTCTGGTTGGCGTTGATATCCAAGAAGAGGCTAGCTTCCTGCTCGGCATTGAGCCCAACATGTATCTGGAATGGGGTCTCAATGACGAGTGGCTCGTGTCTCTTCGTCTCGCCAGCGGTGTATTCGAGTCGATGGTTGCCATCAATGCGACTCACGATCGGCCTGGGTGCCTGTGCAATTCTGTCGCGGTCAAAGGTCAGGACGAACCAGCCATCACCGGCATCCTCGATCTTCACGGCGGTCTTGTCCCTGATGTTGAGGACGACCTCAGGGAAGGCTCGTGGCCACTTCGCATTGGGTTCTCTGGCGGCATAGGCGTATGCGTCTTGCGCGTGGCTCGGCGAGAGGTTGCGCTGCAACCCCTTCACGTTCTGATCCTGGTCGAATACGTCGGCCTTGCTGACTCTTGCCAGATCGGCCAGGGGAGCAGAACCTCGGTAGCACTGCGTATCGAGGTTGGGAGAGAGAATCGCCCTCATGGTGATGGTTCGCGCTTCGGTCTCAGTGGTCACAGGCTTGCCGCTTCCTCTCAGAAGTGAGAGTCTCTCTCTCTCTCAAAACTGAGATGGTCAAGTCTTCTCTCCGATTTGAGAGTGCTCTTTCGATCGAGGCGGCAGCCGGGAGGGGCTAGCGGCCGGAGGCGAAGGCGCGCGACTCGACGTGCGTGTAGAGCAGCGAGCGGCGGAGGATGCGCCAGCCGCCGGACTCGCGCACGCACTCGTCCTCGTACGTGCCGTGCACGACCATGTTCGTGCCCGAAGCGAGGGTGGGCGTGGAGTCGGTGGTGTCGGGTGGCATCTCTTCGCCCTCGGGAGGACGCGTGTGGCTGGCCTGCACGTAGCTGCGCAACGTCGCCCGTCCGCCCAGGCGCACGCCGTCCCGCTCAACCGGCGGTTCATCGATGAGCACCAGCGGCGGCGCGATCAGGTGCTGCGTGCCACCCGATGTGCCGAGTGCGCTCGCACAGAACTCCGCCCAACCGTCGGCGCCATGGACGTTGACGGTGTCGCCGCTGAGCTCCTCGAAGATGAAGTCCTCGGCGAAGGTGTCGCGCAGGATCGCCTGGCCACGCTCGTAGAGGGCGTCGTCGCCGCGGTTGCGGGCGCGACCGAGCATGTCGAGGGCGTGGCCGTAGCGGATGGGGAGCTGCATGAGCTCGACGTAGTCGGCGGTCTCGTTGGCGTCCATGGGCGGCATTCTAGGAGAGCGTCGCGCTGGCGCGCGACTGAGTGGTGCGCTCACTGCGTTCGCTGAGGAGAGCGGCGGGCTGGCGCCCGCCTGAGGAGAGCGCGCGGCTATGCCGCGCTGAGTGGGGCGTGGCAAGCTGGTCGTAGTGGTAGACGACCGAAGAGGGTCACTGGCGGCGCAGTTCAGGCGGTTCGCGGAGATGGAGACGCACGGCGCTTCGCCGCTGTACGAACGGCTTGCGCACGGGGTGGCCGAGGACAGCGACTTGCTCGCGCTGGCCGCGAAGGGCAGGCCGGAGCAGCCGGCGCCGAACCTGTTGTTCGCGTCCGTTCACCTGCTGCTGCTGGACGGAGCCCGGCACGAGCTCGCGGGGTTCTACCCGAGCGTTACTGCATCGCCGGTGCGGGGGGACCCGTTGCCTGCCTTTCGCGACTTCTGCCGCGAGCATGCCGATGCGATCACGGGGATGCTGCACGAGCGGCGGGTGCAGACGAATGTGGTCGAGCGCTGCGGGCTGCTGCTTCCGGCGTTCGGCATTGTCGCCGGGCGCAATGGCGGCAAACCGCTCCACCTTGTCGAGGTGGGCGCCAGCGCGGGGCTGAACCTGCTCTGGGACCGCTACTGGTTCGACTACGGGGACAGGCGGCAGTGCGGAGACACATCGTCCCCGGTGCGCATCGAAACGGCCTTGCGCGGTGGCGGAGAGCCGCCGCTCCCGCCGGAGCTGCCGGCGGTCGGGGCGCGGACAGGCATCGACCTGAACCCGATCGACGTCCGCGCCGCCGGCGCCGTGCAGTGGCTACGGGCGCTCGTCTGGCCCGAAGAGCGGGAACAGCTGAGGCGGCTCGACTCAGCCGTCGCCCTCGCGCGGGAAGACCCGCCAACTGTGCTGGCGGGGGACGCCCTCGACTTGCTGCCGCGCGTCCTGGGCCGTGCCACGCACGGCGCCGCACTCTGCGTGTTCCACACGCACACGCTCAACCAGTTCAACCCCGAGGCGCGGAGGCAGTTCGACGCCCTGCTCGCGGACGTGGGAGCGAGGCGGGACCTGCACTGGCTCTCGAGCGAGTACCGCCCGGTCGAGGGCGGTGGCATGCGGCCGACGCTGACACTGGCGACTTTCGAGGAGGGGAAGCGGGACGAGCAGGTGCTCGCCTACTGCGACCACCACGGCCGCTGGCTGGAGTGGCTGGCGGAGGGCGCGTAACGAAGCCTCAGGAGGGGGGAGCGGGGGGGAAGGCGATCTCGCGATCGTCGAGGTACTCCATGTAGTCGAGCTGGCCGGGAGAGTGGCCGGACCGGCTCAGGAGCTCGGCGGCCTCGGCGGTGTGCTGGGCGCCATGCATGAGCACGTGGAGGATGGCCGCGCCCAGCGTCCCACGGTCACCGGGGAGGGGGTCCCGGGCGAGCGGGCGGTCCAGATCGGTGGGGTTCAGACCTGCCAGGAACGCACGCACCTCGGCCTGGAGGGCCAGCCAGCCGGCGGACACGCCGGCGACGCTGTCGGGGCCGAAGCGGACGTAAGCCTCGCGCCTCTGCCACCTCGCGAGCCAGTTGCGCTCGGCAGCGACGATGTGGGCGAGGGTGTCACGCAAGCTGAGGCCGTCGGGCCGGGTTACCTCGGCGGCGCGCTCGGGAGGGATTTCCAGGGCGCGGGCGAGGAGGCGGTCCATCGACCAGGCATGGTGGTCGTAGAGGTCGCGGAGGCTGACAGGATCCATGCAAGCGAGATTGTAGGGGGCTAGCCGGGGCGGAGCAGCGCTTCGCGGTGTTCGAGGAAGTCGATGTAGTCGAGCTCACCGGGGGAGCGGCCGAAGTCCGATAAGAGCACGGCCGCCTCGGCGCGGTGCTGGGCGGCGTGCAGGAGGACGTGCATGATTCCCGCCGCGAGCGTCTCCCGCCCACCGCCGATCGGTTCGCGCAGGGTGAGCATGCGCCCCAGCTCCGACTCCTGCAGGTCGGCGAGGAAGAGGCGCGTATCGGCCTGCAGGGTGATCCAGCGGTCAGCGACTTCGGCCATGTCCTCGGGCCATGCCATGGAGGGGCGCTCCTCGCCCCGCCAGTTCGAGAGCCAGTAGCGCTCCGCCGTGATGATGTGCGTGAGCGTGTCTTCCAGGCTCGCGACGCCCTTCCAGGGCATGGCCTCGGCCTGCTCCTGTGTGACCTCGGCGGCGTGCGTCAGCAGGGCCCCCATCGACCAGGCGTGGTGGTCGTACAGCTCGCGAAGGCCCTTGGGTGTTACCACGGGGTGGATTCTACCGGCCCGGCGCGGTGCCGGTCCTGACGAGGGCGGGTATCCTGCGCCGCACCGCCTGGCTGAAGGAGTGACCCATGCCCTCAAAGGAGATCCCGTTCGGGTTCGCGATCCCCCAGGTGTCGCCGACCGAACCCGTTGACGTTGAGCCGATCGGGCGGGTGGCGCGAAAGGCGGAGGAACTCGGGTTCGAGAGCTTGTGGACCCTTGACCAGGTGCTGGGCGGGAGCCGCAACCTCGAACCGGTCAGCCTGCTCTCGTACGTGGCGGCGATCACGTCACGGGTGCGGCTGGGAACGGCAGTGTTCGTGCTGCCCCAGCACAACCCGGTGCAGCTGGCGAAGGAACTGGCCACACTCGACGTGCTCAGCGGGGGGCGGGTGGACGCGGGGTTCGGCATCGGCAATGACGTCGCCCCCCACAACGCGGCCTTCGGCATCCCGACGGGGCGGCGGGTCAAGCTCCTGACGGAGTCGCTGGCGGTGATGCGCGCGCTCTGGTCGGACCGCACAGCGACCTACGAGGGCGAGTTCTTCCAGCTGCACGACATCCGCATGGAGCCGAAGCCGGTCCAGCGGCCGGGACCGCCGGTGTGGTTCGGGGGACGGGTCGAGCCGGCGCTGCGCCGGGCCGTGCGGCTAGGGGACGCGTGGATGGGGCCGGGGTCGTCGAGCATCGAGGACTTCCGCGAGCACTTTGGCGTGCTGAAGCAGGCGCTGGAGGCGGCGGACCGCGACCCTGCCACGTTCACCATCTCGAAGCGGCTCTACCTCGCCATCGACGACAACCGGGAGCGGGCGGAGGGGCGGCTGCGCGAATGGTTCGCGCACGTCTACGGAAGCGCGGACCTCGCGAACCAGGTAGCCGTCTGGGGGCCCGAGTCGTACATCCGTGAGCGCATCGAAGAGGTCGTCGACATCGGGGCGGAGCACATGCTCCTGCACCCGGTGTTCGACTTCGACGACCACCTGGAGGCGCTGGCGCCAGGCTGAGGAGAGCGCCGCGCTGGCGCGCGACTGAGTGCAGCGCTTCGCTGAGGAGAGCGCCGCGCTGGCGCGCGGCTGAGGAGAGCGCTCGCTTCGCTCCCTGAGTGGGCGATGGCAGATAGAGCGTCGGGTAGGGAAACCTCCCGGCTCAGCGTGCGAGGATTGGCGCATGGAGCGCAACCGCGGGGGGAGGCCACGCCACCCCGACATCCTCACCCCTGCCGAGTGGGGGGTGCTCAGGGAACTGCGCAGGGGCGGCACGAACGCGGAGATCGCCGTGCGCCTCGGTGTCAGCCCGGACGCCGTCAAGTACCACATCTCGAACATGCTCGGGAAGCTCGAACTGAGCGACCGGCACGAGCTTGCCGCTTGGCGCCCGGAGGGGAAGGGTGTCGGGACACGCGTCCGCGGGCTTCTTGCGGCCCCGGCGGCGCTCGGCTCGCTCGGCCCCCCACTGGCGTGGGTGGGAGTGGGGGCGGTTGTTGTGGCAGTTGTGGCATTCGCGGTCATTGTGGTGGGAGTGGATAGGGAGGATGACTTGCCCGCAGGGGTCGCGCCCGAACCTGGCGAGACGCCCACACCCGCTCCAGCCCGTTCACCCACACCCCCGGCTACACGGGAGCTCCCACCAACACCCTCGCCCACCGCACCACCGGAGCCGCAGCTCGAAAACGGGGCAGTGCAGGTGAGCGGTGGAAGGGAGCACAGTTGCATCCTGCGGCAATCGGGAGAGATCACCTGCTGGGGCAACAACCTCCACGGCCAAGCGGACCCGCCACCTGGGGGTTACCGCTCGGTGAGCGCGGGCCCTTACTACAATTGCGCAGTCCGGGAGTCAGGCGAGGTCGACTGCTGGGGGCGGGACATCCACGGAGAGACGGAAGCGCCAACAGGACGTTACCGCTCCGTGAGCGCAGGCAACCTCCACAGCTGTGCAGTGCGGGACTCGGGCGAAGTCGACTGCTGGGGGCGGAATGACCAGGGCCAGACGGATGTGCCGCCGGGGACATACCTGTCCGTGAGCGCAGGCGAGAGCCACACCTGTGCCGTGCTGGAGTCGGGCGAGATCGACTGCTGGGGAGAGAACAACTACGGGCAGACCAACGTACCGGCGGGCAGGTACCGCACTGTAAGCGCCGCCGGGAGCAGAGGCTGCGCGGTGCGGGAGTCAGGCGACATCGAGTGCTGGGGTGTGAACACCACCTTCGCTTCCCTCGCGGGACCGTACCGTTTCGTTAGCGCCGGTCGGTCCCATAGTTGTGCGATCCGGGAATCCGGCGAGGTCGAATGCTGGGGCAATAACGGTTCCGGTCAGACGAATGCTCCACGGGGGGTTTACATCTCGGTGGGCGTGGGTGACAGCCACAGTTGCGCGGTGCGGGAGTCGGGGGCAGTCGATTGCTGGGGGCGGATGGCCTTTGGCCAAGCGGATGCTCCAGCTGGCAGCTACCGTTCCGTCAGCGCCGGTCCGTTCCATAGCTGCGCAGTGCGGGAGGGCGGAGAGATCGCCTGCTGGGGAGACAACAGCACTGGTCAAGCGGACGCTCCCTCTGGCATCCATGTCTCAGTAAGCACGGGCTGGTACCACAGTTGTGCGCTGCGGGAGTCGGGCGAGATCGACTGCTGGGGAGGCAACAGCGCTGGTCAAGCGAGCGCACCCCCCGGCAGGCACGTCTCCGTGGGCACGGGGTGGATCCACAGCTGTGCGGTCCGGGAGTCGGGTGAGATCGACTGCTGGGGAGAGGACCGGCACGGTCAGCTCAAACCACCCCCGGGCGGCTACGTTTCCGTGGCCTCAGGCAGAAACCACAACTGCGCGTTGCGGGAGTCGGGTGAGGTCGTCTGCTGGGGAGACAACAGGGAGGGCCAGACTGACGCGCCAGATGCGCGTTACCGCTCCCTGAGCCTTGGCGGCGACCGCAGCTGCGCGTTGCGGGAGTCGGCCGAGATCGACTGCTGGGGTTCCAACAGGCAGGGCATGGTGTCTATCCGAGACACGAGCTTCCGCTCCGTGAGTACGGACCAGGACCACACCTGTGCTGTGCGGGAGTCGGGCGAGGTCGACTGCTGGGGGGAAAACGCCTGGGGCCAGGCGGATCCGCCGGATGGCAAGTACCGCTCGGTGAGCGCGGGCGGCTTCCACGCTTGCGGGGTACGGGAGTCCGGCGAGATCGACTGCTGGGGAGCAAGTCACCCCGCGGTCCAGGTACCTGCGGACCTTCGGTGAGGCCAGCCTGGCCTGAGTGCAGCGCTTCGCTGAGGAGAGCGCTCGCTTCGCTCGCTGTGTGAGGAATGTCGAAACGTTAGCGGCGGTTCACTTCGGTCGAGGCCTCCGCCAGGTTGTGGGCGGCGTCGTAGCGGACCACCCTGCGGCCTGACTCAATGGCCCCAGCGTCCTCCTCCAATTCAACGGTGAGCCAGTCGGGGTCGGTGAGGGCGTTCTCTGGTGGCGTCTCGCCGGGCGTCAGGTGGATGTGGAGGAAGGGGGTTTCCTGGTAGGCGCCGAAGTTGGCGACGACCAGGGCGTATCGCCAACCGGCCGCGGCGACCCACTCCCGGATGTCCTCCTCGAGGTTGCGCGCGGCCGGGGCCGGCAGGTCGAGGATGGTGGGGGAATACTCGGTCGGTATGACGAGGTAGTGCTCGGCGCGGGGGTGGAGGGGGTGCCGGAAGACGACGGAGTGGGGCAGTACCCGAGCCGGTGTCAGGGGGAGGCGGGCCACCCGCACAACGAGCCAGTGGTAGAGGCGTGCGGGGAGAACGCTCCCGACGGTGCGCGTCACGGATGGGAACACGGCCTCGGCGCAGGCTAGGCGCGGACGGCGGGGATGATGTCGTTGGCGAGGGTGTCCATGCCTTCGAGGACGGCTTCGAGGCCGCCGCCGGGACGGCCGAAGCGGCGGGCGGACGCGATCATGTGCGTGAGGCCGGCCTCCTGGAACTCGCGCAGCTCCTCGACGACCTGCTCGGTGGTGCCGGCAACGGCCTGGGCGCGTTCGTGATCGGCGAGGGTGGCGCGGTGGTCGGGGTCGTCGGTGAGCTGGATACCGTGGAGCATGGCGATGGGCATCTCCTCGCCGTTTCGCCCGTGGGCTTCGGCGCGCTGGAGGAGGCGGGCGCGGTGCTCGGCGAGCTGGTGGGGTCGCAGGCTGATGCCGAGCCAGCCGTCGCAGAGGGCGGCGGTGCGTTCGAGAGCGACTTCGCTGTTGCCTCCGACGAGGAGGGGCGGGTGGGGCCGCTGGACCGGCTTCGGGGTGACGCTGACCTCGTTGAAGCGGTAGTAGTCGCCGTCGAAGGAGGCGGGGTCGTTCGCCCAGACCTCCTTGAATACCTCGATCTGCTCGTTCACGAGGGCGCCGCGGTGGTGGAATGAGTCGAGCTGGAGGTTCTCGAACTCGTCCTTCATCCAGCCCACGCCAATACCGAACTGGACGCGTCCGCGGGAGAGCTGGTCGATGGTAGCGACGATCTTGGCGGTGTGAACGGGGTGGCGGTAGGGCAGGATGATGACGCAGCTGCCGAGCTCGACGGTGCTGGTGCGGGCGGCGGCGTAGGACATGATCGAGAAGGCGTCCCACCAGGGCCCCTGGCCGGCCATCCATTCGCCGGTGAGGTTGTAGGGGTACTTCGCGCCGATGCTGTAGGGAAGGAGGATGTGGTCGATGACCCAGATGGAGTCGAGGCCGACCTCTTCGGCCTTGTCGCAGACGGCATCGAGCGCCTCGGTGCTCGCGAGGGAGCCGATCATGGGGAGGACCACGCCAAACTTCATTCGTGCCATGGCGGGAAAGATACGCTAGAGGTCGAGGTGGAGGCGGATGGCATCACCATGCGCCATCTGGTTCCTCCTCCAGCCCGTCAGCAAGCGTCACATCCCAGATTGCGTTCTCCTCTTCGTCCCAATTCGCCCACAGCTCGGAATACGCGCGCTTGAGTTCCTCTTCGCGAAAGCGAACCAGCGCCCTGCGCACGACCGCAGAGCGCGAAGGTTCGCCATGTGTCGCCACGTACCGATCGATGAACGCGACCTCCTTTGGAGACAGATGAACGCTGAGCTTCATCCAGTCACCCTACCACCCTTGCGAGCGCTACCATGGACGCATGCGGTTCACGCAGACGCGGCGGCGGGCGGTGTTTGTCGGGCTGGTGCTGGCCGTCGGGTTGACGGTCGCCATCGTCGGGTTCCATGCGCACTCGCATTCGCATGGCGACCTGCGGGTGATCGACGCGGAAGGGAATGTGCAGGTGGTGGGGGCGTGGCGGCTGGGGTCGGGGGCCGGTGGCGAGTTGCCGGTCGTGGCGAGCGGCGACCTGCGCTTCGAGTTGTCGAACGCGGATGGGGTGCGGCACAGCTTCGTGGTGGTGCGGACGGATTTGGAGGGGGCGAACCTGCCCGTGTCGAAGGGGCGTGTCGACCTGGAGGGGACGGGGGAGCTGGTGGGGAATGTCGAGACGGTGTTGCCGGGCGGGTCGGAGGGGCGGACGTTCAGCCTGCCGCCGGGGCAGTACGTGCTCTACTGCGACATCGCGGGTCACTACGAGGGCGGGATGTACTACTCGCTGGTGGTCGAGGAGAGCGCGGCGCTGACGCGCCCTTGAGCGGGGCTGTTCTACACTCGGAGCATGGCACCGACGCGTGAGGCGCTGGTTGCGGCGTTCGCGGAGGCCGGGCACGAGCTGTGGCTGGCGGGAGGGCTCGTGCGCGATGCGTTTCGCAACGCGCCCCCGGAGGAGCGCGAGGACGAAATAGAGCGGGACGCCGACTACGCGACGAGCGCGCTGCCGGACGAGTGCGAGGGCATCGCGCGGGGGTTGGGGACGACCGTCACGACGATCGGGCAGCGTTTCGGCACGACGGGCGTCCTGCTCGATGAAGGGTGGGCGGAGGTCACGACCTTCCGGGGGGATAGCTACACAGCGGGTAGCCGTTGGCCGGACGTCACCTTCGGGAGCTCGATCGACGAGGACCTCGCACGGCGCGACTTCACCGTGAACGCGATGGCGCGGCACACGGTCACGGGCGAGCTGCGCGACCCCTTCGGGGGCCGGGACGACATCGAGCGCAGGCTGCTGCGGGCGCCCGGCGACGCCGGCACGCGCTTCGCCGAGGACCCGCTGCGCATCCTCCGGGGGGTGCGCTTCGTGAGCCAGCTCGGGTTCGCGATCGAGCCGGAGACGCAGGCGGCGATGGCAGCTTCGGCGGAGCTGCTGGGGACACTGTCGCAGGAGCGGGTGACGGCGGAGATTGAGCGGCTGCTGCAGGGGCAGCATCCGCAGGCGGGGCTGGAGGCGCTGCGCGAGATCGGCGCCCTTCCACACGTGCTGCCCGAGCTGGCGGGAATGCCCGGCTGCGAGCAGAACCGTTTCCACCAGTTCGATGTGTGGGGGCACACGACTGCGACGGTGCAGGCGATCGCGACGGACCGGGAGAGCCGGTCGCTGCGGCGCTGGGCGGCCCTCCTGCACGACCTGGGAAAGCCGCCGGTCCGACACGTAAAGAAGAACGGCGAGTGGGGCTTCTACCGGCACGAGATCGTGGGGGCGGAGATGGCGGAGGCGCTGACGGAGCGGTTGCGGCTGGGGAAGCGGGAAGCGGGACTGCTGGCGCTGCTGGTGCGCCGCCACATGGACCGGCCCGACCCCGACGACGGCCGCCTGGTGCGGCGCTTCATGCGGCGGCTGGACGGGCACTGGCGCGACCTGCTCGCGCTGAAGCGGGCCGACAACGCCAGCCACACCTACGACGACAACGAGTACCACGACCGCCTGGAAGCCGCCTGCGAGCGCGTCGAGGCGGAGGAGGCGTCCATGCTGCGGGCGGAAAGCCCGCTGGATGGCCGCGAGCTGATGGCGCTGCTGGGGCGGGAGCCGGGGCCGTGGATCGCGCGCATCAAGGAGCGGCTGAGCACGCTCGTGCTCGACGGCGAGCTGGCCCCGGGGGACAAGGAAGAGGCGGCGCGCATCGCGCGGCGCATGGGCGGAACGGCGGCGCTGCTGGCGGAGAACGAGGAGGGGTCATGACCTCGGAAGGCTCGAACGTCGACATCGCCAGCCTTGAGAAGCTAGGCGAGGGATACGAGGCGGAGATCTTCGCGTGGGAGGACGGGCAGGCCCTGCGACTGTTCCGGGAGGGGCACGAGCGCAACGTCGAGCCGGAGCGCATCGCGATTCCGGCGGCGCTGGCGGGCGGCATCCCGGCGCCGCGCATCGGCGAGGCGCTGAGCCTCGGCGGGCGCGAAGGCACCATCATGGAGCGCATCGACGGGGAGAACCTGCTCGACCTCGTGGGCCGCAAGCCGTGGTTCATGACGCGGGAGGCGTGGGAGACGGGCAAGATCCACGCCAAGCTGAACGCGCTTCCCGCCCCGGAGGGAATCGCGACCGTGCACGAGCGTGCGCGCGAGTGGATCGGGAACGTGGAGGTTCCGCCGCACCTGGCCGAGCTCGCCGAGGAAACCCTCGAGGGGCTCGAGGGCGGGGACCGGTTCTGCCACAGCGACTTCCACCCCGGGAACCTCCTGCTGGAGCCGGGAGGGCGGCGCGTCGTTATCGACTGGGGGTTCTGCGCCTCCGGACCACCCGAATCGGACGTAGCCCGCACCGTGGCGCTGCTGCGGCTTGGCGAACCGCTCGACCCGAGTCCGGCGATGCGCGTGATCACCCGCCTGTTCCGGCCGATGGCCGCCTTCGTCTACCTGCGGGGGTACCAGCTGGTGGCGCCGGTCGATACGATCCTGATGTGGCGCTGGGTGGTGGTGCGGGCAGTCGAGCACCTGGCGATCGTGCGGGCCATCAGTCCGCCCGATGCCGACATCCCCGACCCCGTGGCAGCGGTCGAGGGGCTGGTGGCGCTGGCGCAGAAACGAGGGCGGTAGTCCTGCCCCTGGCGCCGCCAGCCGTTCCATCCGGCGCGTCCGGCCCTGCTGTGCGACGATCGGGTTATCTCGCCGTTCAAGTGCTGTTCACACAATGTCTAAAGAGTCTGAAGCGGAAATGACTACAGCACCCGCCACTACGGCAACCGTGTTGGTCGTTGAGGACGAAGAAGCGCTCCTCCTGGCGATGGCGCACCACCTCCGTCGCGAGGGCTACGAGGTGCTGACCGCGGCCCGTGGCGACGACGGCCTGCGCATGGCGCGCGAGCACGCACCGGACGTCATCGTGCTGGACCTGATGCTCCCCGGCGTCGACGGGATGGGCGTGTGCCGGGCGCTGCGGCGAGACACGCAGATCCCGATCATCATGGTCACGGCGCTCGGCGGGGAGGGCGACCGCGTCGCCGGGCTCGATACGGGCGCGGACGACTATCTGTCCAAGCCGTTCGGGATGCGGGAGTTGCTCGCGCGGGTGCGCGCCCTGCTGCGGCGGGCGCCGATCCGGCAGGAGCCCCAGGCCAACGAAGACATCGTGCGATCGGGCGATATCGAGGTGAACGCCGTGCGTCGCGAGGTGCGGCGGGATGGCGACCTGCTGCGGCTGAAGCCGCGGGAGTTCGACCTCTTGCTATTCTTGCTGCGACACCCCGGCCAGGTGCTCTCTCGCGAGCACATCCTTGAGTCGGTCTGGGAGCACGACTTCAATGGTGACGCGCGCACGGTGGACGTTCACATGCGCTGGCTCCGCCAGAAGATTGAGCCGGATGCCGCCAATCCCGAGCGCATCCGCACGGTGCGCGGGAGCGGATACCTCTTCGAGGCGTAGGGTGGGGGCGTGAGCAGCCTCGCCGGACGGGCCGCCCTTGCCAGCGGAGTCGCGGCTCTGCTCGCGGCATCGGCCGCCTCGATCGTGGCAGCCACCGCCGGCGATGCCCTCTGGATCACGGTGACCGTGCTCGTGGCGGGCGGCGGCGGCTTCGCCGGCGCCTTCCTGCTGCTGCGCCCGGTCGCTCTCTCGGTGCGGGAGACGGCGGAGGCGGCGAGGGCGCTGCGGGGCAGCAGCCTCTCCGCGCGAGCGATTCGCACCACCGGCCCCACCGCCGAGTTGACGCACGAGTTCAACGTGATGGCGGCGGCAATCGAGGAGTCATCGCGGGCGATCACCGCCGAACACGCGCGCCTGGAGGCGGCCCTGGCAGCCGCCGCGGACGGGATCATGGCCGTCGATGGCGAGACGGACGTGCAGTACGCCAACCCGGCGGCGCTTACGATGCTCGGGCTGAGCGAGGAAGAGGTGGTTGGCCGCACCCTCATCGAGAGCGTGCGCGATTACGAGCTCGACGCGCTCCTGCGGGAGGCACTCGCAGGCGAGGGCACACCGCCGTCCAGGGTTGTCCCCTTCGGTTCGGAGCGCACGCCCCTGCGGGCACTGGCGGTGCCGGTGGCGGAAGGGGGGAGCTGGGCGGCCCTGCTGGTGCTGGTCGACCTCTCGGACGTGCACCGCGTCGACCACGTGCGTCGCGACTTCATCAGTAACGTCTCGCACGAGTTGCGCACGCCGATCGCGGCCATCGGGGCGCTCGTGGAGACGCTCGAGCTGGGCGACCTCGAGAACGACGAGCAGGCCGCCTTCCTCAGCCGGATCCACAGCCAGGTTCAGCGCATGGCGCTCCTCACGAACGAGCTGCTCGACCTCTCCCGCATCGAGTCGGGGGCCATCCACCTCGAACCGGAGCGGGTGGACCTGGCATCAGCGGTAGCGGAGGCACAGGCGGGCCTGGCCCCAAGGCTCGAAGCCTGCAACGTGCGCATCGACGGTCCTTCGGGCGAACCACCGGCCGTCGAGGCGGACCGCACGGCGACCGTGCGCATCGTCACGAACCTGCTCGATAACGCGCTCAAGTTCAGCCCCGAGGGGAGCGCGATCACGGTGGACGTGCGCGACGAAGACGCACTGGTGGCGGTGGAGGTGTGCGACGACGGTCCGGGCATCGCCGCGCAGGACCTGGACCGCGTCTTCGAGCGTTTCTACAAGGCCGAGCACTCGCGCGCGGACGAAGGGGCGGGACTGGGGCTGGCCATCGTGAAGCACCTGGTGCAGGCGCACGGGGGCACGGCGGCGGCGCGGAACGAAGACGGGCGCGGCGCGGCGATGACGGTGCGCCTGCCGAAGCAGTTCGTGGGGCGGGAGCCCCGCGTGCCGGCCTAGGGCGCGATCGTGGAGTACCTCTTCATCACGTTCGGGGGAGGGTTGCTGGCCGGCCTCATCTACGCGGCCTGGCAGAAGTGGCGGCGCTGAGGGACGGGCGGCGCCGGCGCACAAGAACGCCCGGCGTGGCACAGAGCCATCACCGGGCGTCCCGGCAGTTCCGAATGGCCGGAAGGGAGCGCGCCTAGGAGGCGCCTCCCGCGGCTTCCGCCTCGGCCGGCTGCCAGCGATCCATGGGATTGCCGTCGCCGTCGAGATGCGTCACCAGGTGGCGCATGTCCTCGGGGACATCGGCCAGCCGTTCGAGGACGAAGAGGCCGTCCTCCACGGGCGGGGGTACGTCGAAGACGTTGTTGAACTTGTGGACCGCGTCCCAGATGCCGATGCCGATGGTGATCTCGACGATCTGGTCCTCGCTGAAGTACTCCTTCAGACGATCCATGAACGCGTCATCGACGTTGTTCGCGTGGTTGAGGATGAAGTCCTCAGCGAGCTCGAGCGCGATCTTGATGTAGTCGGGGAGGTCCGAGTTCCGGAAGTCCAGCGCCTGCTGAATCATCTCCTCGGTCATGCCTTCCTGCTGCGCCGCAGCAGTACGAGCAGGGATTCAGTACCGACATCCGTTGGTGTTGGACGAATAGAGACGGATGAGCTCCTTGAGGAGCGGATCGAGGGTGCTGTGGGACCACAGCAGCCCGTAGTTGAACATGAACCCCTTGAAGAGGTCGGGACGGTGCCCGTAAACGCCGCCAAACCCCTCCATTCCGCCGACTTCCTTGACTCTCGGCATAGCCTTCTCCTTCGCGCTCTCCTGGACTGCAGCCCATGCCGCAGCCGACCGGTTCCGCGCCTTCGCGTATCCTGCCGGAGAGTATAGCCCTGTTCGCGGGGCGAATGTCGGAGAGTGACGGATGAAGCTGTTGGAAGGGAAGAAAGCGGTCGTACTGGGGGCCTCGAGCGGTATCGGCTGGGCCATCTGCGAGCGGTTCGCTGAGCATGGCGCGGACGTGATCGTGGCCGCCCGGCGAGTCGAGAACCTGGAGAAGCTGGCGGACAAGATCGGCGGGACGGCGGTTCGCTGCGACGGACGCGATCACGACGACCTGAAGGCGCTGGCCGATACCGCGATGGAGAAGTGGGGCCGGCTCGATGTGGCCGTGAACTCCGCGGGGATCGTGCGGAGCTCCCCAATCAGGGATATCACGCCGGAGATGCTCCACGAGGTCGCCGATATCCAGTACTTCGGCTTCATCTACTTCATGAAGCACTTCGGCAACGCTATCGCGGCGAGCGGCGGCGGTTCCCTCATCAACATCACGTCGACGACGGCGATTTCGATCCCGACGGGGCTGACCCCGTACTCCGCACCGAAGGCGGCCATCAACTTCGCCACGAAGATCGCAGCGCGCGAGTTCGGCCCGGACCAGGTACGGGTGAATGCGGTCGCGCCGACGTTCGTGCCGACGGCCATGAACAACTACGGCGGGGGCACGCCCATCGACGAAGCGCGGGTCGAGATCTCGGACGACAACCCAACGGCGGCGGGCTTCATCGAGCAGACGCCGCTGGGGCGCATCACGACGGTCGACGACTGCGCGGACGTGACGCTGGCGGTGGCGAGCGACCTGTTCGGCGACATCACCGGGCAGGTCATCCCCGTGGACGGCGGCAACCACCTGCTGCGCCTCCCGGAGACCCGCCGACGGCCCGTTCCGCAGCAGTGACCGACGGCCCCCTATCGGCAAACGCCTTCCGGCAGGTCGCGCAGCGCAGCACCGACCTGGAGCGGTCGGTCGCGTTCTACCGGGACGTGCTGGGGGCGAGCCACATCGCGACGTTCGAGCCGCCGGGGCTGGCGTTCTTCGACATCGGGGGCGTGCGGCTGATGCTCGACGCCATCCCGGGAGCATTCGAGCACGAGGGGTCGCCGTTGTATTTCAGCGTCGAGGACCTGGACGCGGCGGTGGCGGCTTTGCGGGAGGCGGGCGTGGCCATCGAGGAGGCGCCCACCCTCATCAACAAGGATGAGGCGGGCAACTTCGGACCGGCGGGCGCGGAGGAGTGGATGGCCTTCTTCCGCGACCCGGACGGCAACATCCTCGCCTTCTCGGAGATACGGGCGCCCTAGCCGGACCCCTGCCGCCGCTGCGCGAGACGGGCCTCGCGGGGCTGGTCGAAGATGATGCGGCGGAAGGCTTCGGCGTACTCGAACTCCTGGTCCTCGGCCGTGCCCCGCGCCATCTGGCTGGCAAACTCCGCGACCTCCTCGCTGAGCTGGCTGGGGTGGGCCGCAAGCGCCTTCTTCTTGAGCTCGATGGTCTCGGTGATGTCGACCCAGACGTTGGCGTTGGCGGCGCCGCCGGAGCCCATCCAGAGCTGCTTGACCTTGTGCGGCTCGAGGCCGTCGACCAGCAGCTCGGGGAAGGTGAGGCGGTCGCGGGCGCTGGGGAAGATGGCGTCGACGGTGGCGTCGCCGGCGGCGCGGTGGTCGGGGTGGTTCGCGTAGGCGTCGAACATGAAGCGGGCGGTGGGGTCGAAGGTGACGACGACGTCGGGGCGGTACTTGCGGATGAGGCGGGTGATGTCGCGGCGCAGGTCGAGCGTGTGAACGAGGTAGCCGTCCTCGTAGCCGAGAAACTCGAAGTTCTTCACGCCGAGAATGCGACCAGCTGCGCGCTGCTCGGCCTCGCGGATCTCGGCCAGGCGGGTGGAGGTCATCTCCGGGTCCTCGCTGCCCTTGTTGCCGTTGGTGATGACGACGTAGGTCACCTCGGCGCCGCGGGCGGCCCACTTGGCGGCAGTGCCCGCGACCATGAACTCGGCATCGTCGGGGTGGGCGACGACGACCATGGCGCGGTCGGGATGGAACTCGTCGGTACCGTTCTCGGTCATGGGGAAACGTCCTCCGTTAGGTGGGGTGTCGTGCGGGGCGGCGAGAGCCTCAGAATACGGCGATGGGGTTCACGGGCGAGCCCGTGCCGCCGCGCACGTGCAGGGGCGCGATGTTGAGCATGAACTCCCAGCGGCCTTCCTCGGCACAGGCCTCCGCCAGCGGGTCGAGGAAGGCGTTATCGAGCAGGGGCAGGCCCATGAAGACGATGGTGAAGACGTGCACGGGGCCGCCCGGCGCCTCGGCGAAGTCGGGGTAGGAGTGGGGGCGGGCGTCGAGCATGTCCCAGCCGAGGATGGCGGCGTCCGCCTGCTTGAGGACGGGCACGCAGTCGACGTGGAGGCCGGGGGTGGGGGGGATGCCGGGCACCATGTCGGGGTTGTCGGCGAGGAAGGCGGGGCGGGCGCCACGCACGAGCACGGCGTCGCCAGGGCGCAACTCGACGCCCTCGGCCTCGGCGGCGGCCTCCAGCTCCCAGCCGCGCGTGGGCCGGTCGGAGGTGACGTAGTCGGTCCCGCGCAGGCGGGGGATATCGAGGAGCACGCCGCGCGTGATGATGCCGTCCTTCCAGGCGGCCACGGCGCCGGTGCGGGCGCCAGCGGAGGTGACCTCCTCGGCGGCCTCCTTGCCGTTCCACATCTTCCCTTCCCAGAAGATGTGGCAGAGGGCATCGACGTGGGTGGTCGCGTAGCCGTGGAAGACGAGGCCGATGTAGTCGGCGGAGGCAGCGGGGCCAATGCGCATGAAGTGCTGGGCGGGGTTCCAGTTGCCGGGAGCGCCCTGCGTATTGAGCGGGTAGGAGCAGGAGACCGAGCGGCCGCTCTGCACGAGCGAGGCTGCCTCGCGGCGCTTCCGGGAGGTGATCAGGTTGATCGTGCCGGCGCTGTCGTCGGGTCCCCAGCGGCCCCAGTTGCTGCAGGTCTCGAAGTAGGAGCGGACCTCCTCTTCGCTGGGCTCGGGGTGCGCATCTGCTGCCATCGGTCCCTCCTTCTCCGCCGGGAATCCTACGCATCTCGCCCGAACGGCGAAGCGGCTACCCGGGCGCGGTCAGCCCTGGGGGGGCGGGGCGCGAAGGGGGAAGGTGGCGACGGTGTCGTGGCGGGCGCCGCCGGGCTGGAGGCGGCTGCGGACGAGCGATATCTCGGTGGTGCGCCACTCGCACTGGGGAATCTCCGTCTTGCCGACGGCCACCTCGAGCTCGGCCCGCTGGCGGGTGGAGACCTCGTTGCGAACCCGGCCCAGCGTGAGGTGGGGGCGGAAGGGGCGCGTCTCGGGCTCGAAGCCGACGACGGAGAGGGCGCGGTTGACATCGCGGGCAAGCGCCTCCAGCCGGAGGACATCGCCGGCAACGGCAGCCCACATCACGCGCAGACCCTCGCGTCCACCGAAGGAACCGATGTTGGACAGCTCGAGGAAGAAGGCCGAGTGGCGCACGACAGCTTCCTGCAGGGCGACCTTGACGGAGGGAATCTGGCGCTCGGGCACCTCGCCGAGGAACTTGAGGGTGACGTGCAGGCTCGCGGGGTTCACCCAGCGGACGGCGCCGTCGCTCTGCTCGCGCAGGTTTTCGACGAGGCCGCCGACAGCCTGGCGAACGTCCTCGGGGAGTTCGCAGGCGACGAAGAGGCGGTGGGTCTTTTCCTGTGGTTCGGTCATGTCAACACAGTCGTTTACGAGCGTTCACGCCGGCGATCGCCTCGCCGGTGGCAGTGTCGAGGCCGTCGAGCACCCCTTTCAGCTCGGTCCCCGGCCTTCGCAGGGGAAAGTCCGAACCGAAGAGGACGTGTTCCACGCCAACCGCCGCCACAAAACGTGCGATCGTCCCCGAATCGTATAGCAGGCTGGCCGCGGCTGTATCGAAGAGGAGATTGGGGGCGGCCTCGCAGACCTCGGGCATGGAGAGGTAAAAGGAGGCGCCCGCCCCGAGATGCGCTCCCACCATCGTGACCTCGGGCGCGGCGATGGCGACCTCGATCAGCTCCGCGGGGGAGAGGCCGCCATCCTTGCCGGGGTAGCGGTGGCCGACGGGTTCGCTGCTGTGCCAGAGGAGGGCGGCGCCGCCCGCGCCCGCGAGGGCGGCGAGACGCCGGCCCTCGGACCCAAGCGGGTCCCAGCCCTGCGTTCCCGGACGGAGCTCACCGAAACCGCGGGCGCCTTGCTCCAGCGCCCGGCGCGCCTCGCGCTCCCAGCCGGGGAGGGCGGGATTGACGGTGGCAAAGGGCACGATCGCGCGGGGCGTCTCGGCGGCGACGGCGAGGAGGTACTCGTTCTGTTCGGCGACCTCGCGCTCTCCCGCGAAGGCGAAGCCGAGCGCAACCGCCACCTCGATGCCGTCCTCGCGCAGGGCGGCGAGCAGCGCGGGCGCATCGGCGATGGCCGCGGCGGGATCGCCGTAGATCTCGGCGAAGCCCGCATCGCGGCTCGCGATGGCATCGCGGGCCTGCGCCTGCGCAGGCGGGAAGAGATGCGTGTGGGCGTCGATTGTCACGGACGACGATCGTAGCAGATGGGGTAGGCTCATCCCGTGGGGCTCTTCATCGAGGTGACCATCGACGAGGGGGCGTGCGCCTCCGAACCGGCCTGCCGCGAGTGCGTGCAGAGTTGTCCGGTCGACATCCTTGAGCGGGAGCCGGGCGAGCGGGTCGCGCGGGTCATCGACGAGAACGTGGACGAGTGCATCCTCTGCGACCTGTGCGTCGTGCGCTGCCCGGTCCAGGCGGTGACGGTGACGAAGCTATACGTCTCGTCTCAGGAAGCGGGCTGAAGCGCCGACCTTGGGAGGGGTACCTGCCAGCGGTCGATGGGTTCGTAGACAACCGGGCCCTCACCATCGTCGTTGAGGAGCCACGCCTCCATCGCTTCCACGGTGTTCGTCCGCAGCTCATCGAGCGTCTCCCCGGATGAGAAGCAGCCGGGCATTTCGGCGACGTGCGCCCAGTAGCCACCTTCTTCGGCTTCATACACAAGCACTGTGACATCCATGCTGTTCTCCTACGAGGTTACTGCCGGTCGATGGCCTGGCGGAGCCAGGCGATGTGGGCGCTCTCCTCGAGGGCGGTGAGCCAGTGGAGGGCGTCCCAGAGGGAGCCGCCGCGAGCGTAGGCGCCGTGGCCCTGCAGCAGGGCGACTCGCGACTCACGCAGGGCATCGGCGATCTTCTGTTCCTGCAACGGCCCCTGCTCGATGACGGGAACGGAGGGGATGTGCATCTGGCCCTCCAGGTCCGCGGGCTTGAAGACGTCGCGGTCGTAGGAGAGGGCGATGGCGTGGTGGGGATGGGCGTGGGCGATCGCGCCGGCCTGGGTGGTGGCGTAGATGGTCCAGTGGAGGATGGTGTCGCTGGAGGGGGGCGGGGCCTCGTGCTGGCCATCGGGGAAGACGCGGCTGATGTCGAGCGTCTTCAGGTGGCCGAGCGCCGTGCCCGTACCCGTGATCCAGAGGGAGTGGCCGTCGCGGATGCTGAGATTGCCGCCGCGGCTGCTGACCATGCCGAGCTGGTAGAGGTCGCGACCGACCCCTGCCAGCTCACGCAGCGTCTTCTCGGGAACGGGCATGCGAGGAGGATAGGGCCTCGCTAGACCTCGCGGAACTCGCCCTCGACGGTGCCCTCCTCGGCAGCGCCACCGGCGCCGGCGCCGTCATCGAAGCCGCCTCCGGGGGCGCCGTCGGGGCCGGGGCCGTCCCCCTGCTGGCCGTAGACGGACTCGCCCACCTTCTGCAGGGCCTCGGTGAGGGCATCGAGCGCGCTCTGGATGCGTTCCTTGGTCGCGTCGTCGTCGCCCTCGGCCTCAAGGGCCTCGCGGACGGCCTTCACCTTCTCCTCGACATCGGCCTTGAGGGCCTCGTCGATCTTGTCGGCGTTGTCGGCGAGGGTCTTCTCCGCCTGGTAGGCGGCGCTGTCGGCGAGGTTGCGCAGCTCGATCATCTCGCGGCGGCGGAGGTCCTCGTCGGCGTGCAGCTCGGCGTCCTGCTGCATCTGCTGGATCTCTTCCTCGCTGAGGCCGCTGGAGGCCTGGATGGTGATCTTCTGCTCGCGGCCGGTGCCCTTGTCGACAGCGCTCACGTTGACGATGCCGTTCGCGTCGATGTCGAAGGTGACCTCGATCTGGGGGACGCCGCGGGGGGCGGGGAGGATGCCGTCGAGCGTGAATTTCCCGAGTGACTTGTTGTCCGGGGCCATCGGGCGCTCGCCCTGGAGGACGTGGATCTCGACGCTCGGCTGGTTGTCGGCGGCGGTGCTAAATACCTGGCTCTTGGCGGTGGGGATGGTGGTGTTGCGGGGGATGATGGTCGTCATCACGCCGCCCAGGGTCTCGATGCCGAGGGTGAGCGGGGTGACGTCGAGCAGGAGCACGTCCTGCACATCGCCCATCAGGACGCCGGCCTGGATGGCGGCGCCGACGGCGACGACCTCGTCCGGGTTGACGCCCTTGTGGGGCTCCTTGCCGAAGAACTCCCCGACAAGGCCCTGGACCGCGGGCATGCGCGTCTGGCCGCCCACGAGCACGACCTCGTCGACATCGCCGGCGGCCTTGCCGGCGTCGTCGAGGGCCTTCTTGACGGGCTCGAGGGTGCCCCGCAGGAGGTCGCCCACGAGCTGCTCGAGCTTGGCCCGGCTGAGCGTGAGGTTGAGGTGCTTGGGCCCGCTCGCGTCGGCGGTAATGAAGGGCAGGTTGACCTCGGACTGCTGGGCGCTGGAGAGCTCGATCTTGGCCTTCTCGGCCTCCGCCTTGAGGCGCTGCAGGGCCTGGCGGTCCTGGCGCAGGTCGATGCCTTCCGCCTGCCGGAACTCGTCGACGAGCCACTCGATGATGCGGTCGTCGAAGTCGTCGCCGCCGAGGTGGGTATTGCCGTTCGTGCTGAGCACCTGGAAGGTGCCGTCGCCGATCTCGAGGATGGAGATGTCGAACGTGCCGCCGCCGAGGTCGTAGACGGCGATGACCTCGTCGGCCTTCTTGTCGAGGCCGTAGGCCAGGGAGGCGGCGGTGGGCTCGTTGATGATGCGGAGGACGTTGAAGCCGGCGATGCGGCCCGCGTCCCTGGTGGCCTGGCGCTGGGCATCGTTGAAGTAGGCCGGCACGGTGATGACGGCGTCGGTGACGGTCTCACCCAGGTAGGCCTCGGCGTCGGCCTTCAGCTTCTGCAGGATCATGGCGCTGATCTGGGGCGGGCTGTGGTCGCCCTCGCCCATGGTCACCTGCACATCGCCGTTGGCGGCGGCGCTGATGTGATAGGGCATGGAGCCGGCGCCGCGCTGCACTTCGGAATCGGCGTGCTTGCGGCCCATGAAGCGCTTGATGCTGTAGACGGTGTGCTCGGGGTTGGTGATGGCCTGGCGCTTGGCCACCTGACCGACGAGGCGCTCGCCAGACTTGGTGAGGGCGACGACCGATGGGGTGGTGCGGGTGCCTTCGGCGTTGGGGACCACGGTAGGCTCGCCGGCTTCCATCACGGCCATGGCGCTGTTGGTGGTGCCCAGGTCGATTCCCAGTACTTTCGACATTGTTCTTCCTCCTGGCGGGGGTTTCTCGGGGCGCTCAGGCGCCCTCGTTTTCGCTTTCGGTGGTGTCAGCGGGCGCGGCCTCGCCGCCTTCCCCCACGATCACCATGGCGGGGCGGATGACTGCGCCGCTGAGGGCGTAGCCCTTCTGGACGACGTGCAGGCAGACGTTCTCGGGACCGGGCGCGCGGCCCACGGCCTCGTGCTGGGTGGGGTCGAAGGTCTCGCCCTCGGCGGGCACCTCGGCGACACCCATGCTCTCCAGCAGGCTGCCCAGCTTGCGTTCGATGGCGATCACACCCTGCACCCAGTTCAGACCGGCGAGCGTGCCGTCGAGCGTCTCGACGGCGCGGCCGAAGTCATCGCGGATGGGGAGCAGGTTGATGACGAGCGCGGCGCCGGCGAGGCGTGCCTGCTCGGAGCGTTCCTGCTCAACGCGGCGCTTGTAGTTGGCGAGGTCGGCGGCGGCCCGCTTCCAGCTCGCCTCGAAGCGCTCGGCTGCCGCCCTGGCGGCTTCCAGCTGCTCGACAAGGTCGTCGGCGGGCGCCTCCGCGGGCGCCGTTGCTTCTTCCTCCGGCACGGCGGCCTCCCCGCCATCCTCGTCCATGCGTGCGGCGGCGCGGCGGTCGACAGACCTGGGGGCGTCGCTGTCGCTCATTGGTCCTCCCCGGACATGGGCTCCGGGGCCGCGTCGCCGTAGAAGCGCCGCATGAGCTCGGTCAGGACATCGCTCACGTAGCGCACGTGGGCTACGGCGTCGGGATAGTCGAGGCGGGTGGGGCCGAGCAGGCCGATGAGGCCGCCGGCGCCGCCGTCGGGACCGTAGCGCGAGAGCACGAAGCTCATGTCGCGGTAGCGTTCGCCGGGATTCTCATCGCCGATGACGATGGCGACGTCGTCGCTGCCAAGAGCGCGGGCGGGGATGGCGCGCTGCAGGCGCGAGCCTTCCACGGCCTCGAGGGTGTCGAGCAGGCGATCGCTGTTGCCCTCGTACTCGGGTTGGCGGAGCAGCTCGCGTACGCCCTCCACCAGGGGGGTCTCGCTGGCGGCGTCTTCCTCGCTGCGGAGCAGCACGACGACCTGCTCGACGACCTGCCGTTCGACCACGCCCACTTCCGCCTGCTTGGCCTCGATCTCGGCGGCGGTGAGCCCTTCGAGCTGTCCGTTCAGGCGGGCGGCGAGGCGGGTCAGGCGCTCCTGGGTGATCGTCTCGGTGAACTCCAACCGCTGCTGGAGCACCGCCGCGTCGTTCATGACGACGACGAGCAGGGCGCTCTCATCAGTCAGCTCAACGAGTTGGAGCTGCTTGAGCCGGACCTCGACCATGTGGGGGGGCGTGGCGATGGCGGCGGTGTGCAGGGAGTTCGCGAGCACGCTCGCGGAGAGGGCCAGCCAGCGCTCCAGGTTGACGGCGCTCTGGTGGAACTGGTGCAGGATGGTCAGCTCTTCCTGGCTGGAGAGGCGGCGCTCGCCCATGAGGGAGCCGACGTAGGTGCGGTAGCCGCGATTGCTGGGGACCCGTCCGGCCGAGGTGTGGGGATGGGTGATCAACCCCTCGTCCTCGAGGGCGGCCATCTCGCTGCGCACGGTGGCGCTGGAGAGGTCGAGATCGTGGCGCGCGACGAGCGACGCGGAGCCGATCGGCTGCGCGCTCTCGACGTAGTCCTCGACGATGAAGGCGAGGATCCTGGCCCTACGATCTGACAATGGCATTGTGAACCTTGCCAAGGTATGTTAGCACTCTCGCGGGCAGAGTGCTAATGATTGGATCGGCTAGACTCGGGGCATGCCGATCGGTGTGCTTGGGGGCACGTTCGACCCGCCGCACGTGGGGCACCTGGTGCTGGGCGAGTGCGCACGCGTGCAGCTCGGGCTGGACCGCGTCTCCTTCATGCCAGCCGGCGAGCCATGGCGAAAAGCCGGGCGCGACGTGGCCTCCGCCACCGACCGGCTGGCGATGACGAACCTCGCCATCGCCGGCAACCCGCACTTCTCCCTGGACGAGCGCGAGGTGGAGCGCATCGGTCCGACCTACACGGTGGACACCCTGCGCGAGCTGCACGCGCAGGGGCTGGACGACATCGTCCTGATCCTCGGGAGCGACGCCCTCGCGGACATGCCCACCTGGCGCGAGCCGGACGTGATCACCGCCCTCGCGCGTCTGGCGGTGGCGCCCAAGGGCATGGACGAGGGGCAGCAGGCGTGGCTGGCGGCGCAGGTTGGCGTGGACACCCCCCCTGCCCTGGTGGAGATGCCTCCCATCCCCGTTAGCTCGACCCTGGTGCGGGAGCGGGTACGGGACGGGTTACCGATCCGCTACCTCGTGCCCGAAACGGTCGAGGCGTACATCCGCGAGCGCGGGCTCTACCGGTAGCGGTCCCGCAGGACCGCCTCGAGCGCAGCCGCGCGGATGGGCGCGCGCGCGATCTCGTCGCCGCCGAGGGCAATCACGGGGACGGCGTAGTTGTAGCGGGCGCGCAGCTCCCGGTCGCCGTCGATGTCGACGGGTTCGACCGCGAACCCGAGCTCCCCGGCGAGCGCGTCGAGCAAGCCGCGGGCTTCCTCGCAGAGGGGGCAGTCGGCGCGGGTGTAGAGGGTGACGGGCGGAGGGGCGCTCATGCCGGAGCGGGTTCGGACTCGTCCTCGCTCTCGGTTTCGGGGGGCGGCCCGAGGACGCGGTCCTCCCACTCTTCGGTGACCTGGCCGGGGAAGCGGCGGATCACACCCGCGAGGATGAAGGCGAGCCCCACGATGACGGCCGCCACGATCTGCGGCACGGGGATGCCGTCGACGGTCTGCTCATCGAAGCGGAACTCGGAGAGGCCGAAGCGCATCACCGAGTAGAGGACCATGTAGGTACAGAAGAGCCAGCCCGGCACCTTGATGAAGCGTCTGGCCACGAAGAGCAGAAGCCCGAGGATGATGAAGTCGCCGAGGAGCTCGTAGCCGCCGGCGGTGGGATGCACGGAGACACCGAGCTCGCCGAGGGTGTTGGGGTGGGTGTAGACGAAGGCCCAGGGAAGGTCGCTGGCGGTGGCCAGGTGCTCGCCGTTGATAAGGTCGCCGATGCGCCCGAGGCCCTGGCCCAGGATCATGCCGGGTCCGGCGGCGTCGAGGCCGATGGCGATCGGCCAGCGGTGGAAGGCGCCGTAGATGACGCCTCCAAGCACGCCCCCGATGAGCCCGCCGTAGAGGGTGATGCCCCCCTCGGTGATGTCGGTAACGATGCCGGCGAGGTCGTTCTCGAACCGGTCCCAGTGCTCGAAGACGAAGAAGAGGCGCGCGCCGACGATGGCGGAGATGACGGAGACGAGGGCGAGCTCCTGGCCGACATCGGAGGGGATGCCATCGACGCGGGCGAGGTACACGGAGAGGCTGACGCCAGAGATGATGCCGATGGCCGTGAAGAGGCCGTGCCACGTAATCGTGAGCCCGAATATCTTGCCGATGTCCGGGTCGATATCGATGGTGATGGAAAGAAGCAGGGCTACGGCTGAGAGGTCCATCGGCGGGTATCGTACGGGGCGGTTCGCTCAGGGGCGAAACGGTTTGCCGCCGGTTCGGGCGAGGCCGTAGGCTTGCCGCCATGTCAGGCATCGCAAGCATGGAAGGCAAGACCGCTCTCGTAAGCGGCGTTTCGAACAACCGCTCAATCTCGTGGGGCATCGCCAAGGCGATGCACGAGGCGGGCGCGCGCGTCGCGCTCTCCTACGGGCCTTCGATGGAGAAGCGCGTGCGTCCCCTGGCGAAGAGCATCGGCTGCGATTTCGTCGAGCCCTGCGACGCTACCAGCGATGAGGAGATCGAGGCGCTCTTCACCAAGCTCGGCGAGCGCTACGGCACAATCGACGCGGTCGCCCACGGCATCGTGGGGGCGAAGCGCGAGGACCTCTCGCGACCGTTCGTCGAGACCAGCCGCGACGGCTTCCTGCTCGCGCAGGAGCTCTCCGTCTACTCGCTCGTGGCGCTGACGCGGAACGCCCTGCCGCTGATGCCCGAGGGCGGCAGCGTCGTGACGCTCTCGTACCACGGCTCGCAGAAGATGATGCCGAGCTACAACGTGATGGGCGTGGCCAAGGCCGCGCTCGAATCGGCGGTACGCTACCTGGCCTCGGACGTGGGGCCGCAGGGGGTGCGCGTGAACGCCGTCAGCGCGGGGCCTGTGCGGACGCTCTCGGCGGCGGGCGTGGGCGACTTCCGCAGCCTCTACAAGGTATTCCCCCAGGTAACACCGCTGCGCCGCCACATTTCGATCGAGGACGTGGGCGCGGCGGCGGCGTTCCTCGCGAGCGATGCGGGCGCGAACATCAGCGGCCAGGTGCTCTACGTCGATGGCGGCTTCAATACGCTGGGCATGGCCATGCCGCCCGACGAGGACGAGGGCTAGCGGCCACATGAAGGCGATCGTCATCGAGAAGACGGACGGCGGGGGCTCGCTGGTCTACCGGGACGTGCCCGACCCCCTGGCCGGTCCCGACGACCTGCTGGTGTCGGTGCGCGCCTGCGCCCTCAACCGCGCGGACGTGCTGCAGCGCATGGGCGGCTATCCGCAGCCCGGCCCCAGGCCGGAGTTCGAGATTCCCGGGCTGGAGTACGCGGGCGAGGTGGTGGAGGCGGGGTCACGCGTGGAGGGGTTTGCCCCCGGCGACCGCGTGATGGGGCTGATGGCGGGCGGGGCCTATGCAGAGATGGTGAGCGTGCCGCAGCGGCTCGCCGTGAAGGTTCCTGACTCCCTGGGCTGGCAGGAGGCGGGGGCGACACCGGAGGTCTACATCACCGCCCACGACGCGCTTCTGCAGTGCAACCTGCAGGCGGGCGAACGTGTGCTCATCCACGCGGTGGGGTCGGGGGTGGGGGTGGCGGCCGTCCAGATCGCGAAAGCCATGGGGGCCTCGCAGGTCATCGGTACGGCCGGCAGCGAGGACAAGCTCGATCAGTCCGCGGCCCTCGGCCTCGACGTGGGCGTGAACTACCGCGAGCAGGACTTCGCCGAGGAAGTGCTGGAGGCGACCGACGGGATTGGCGTCGATGTCGTGCTGGACGTGATCGGAGCGTCCTACTGGGAGCAGAACCTGCGCTCGCTGGCGCGGCAGGGACGCATGGTGGAGGTGGGGCTGATGGGGGGCGCCGTCGGGGAGAACCTGAGCCTGGGCCCGCTCCTGATGAAGCGTCTGCAGGTGCGGGGCACGACCCTGCGCGCGCGCCCGCTGGAGCAGAAGGCGCAGGCGACCCGCGCCTTCGAGAAGAGCGTGCTGCCGCACATCGCCACGGGCCGGATCAAGGTCGTGGTCGACAGCGTCTACCCGCTGCGGGAAGCGGCGGCCGCGCAGGCGCACATGGAGGCGAACGCCAACTTCGGCAAGATCGTGCTCGAACCGTAGGGCGCTACTCGACCGCCTCGTACCAGCCCGACCCGAACAGGTAGCCGTCGCGACGCACGACCCAGGCGTGCTTGCGCTCCAGCGCACCCGTATCCGGATTGAGGAAGACGTAGCTCACCCAGCCACCCTGCTCTCCCACGGCCACCATGTCGCTGCCGAACTCGTAGCCGTTGATATCGGTGCCGAGCGAGTCGAGCAGGCTCCGGCCCCGCACCCCCGGATCGAAGTGGCCGACGATGGCGCCATCGGGATCCCCGATGAAGACGTACCAGGGCCCGTCGACGCTGTCGGGGGCGCTGTGGCGGGCGAGCGTCGCCTCGAGGCCCTCGCTCTCGTAGAACGCGATGGCGTCGGCGACGAGCAGGCGGGTGTAGCCGGCGGGGTCGTCCTTGGCGGGCAGCGGCTCGTACCAGCCGGAGCCGATGAGGTAGTTCCCCCGGCGCACGATCCAGGTGTGCTTCAGCTCCTCCTCGCCCGTCTCGGGGTTGGGGAAGATGTACTGGACCCAGCGGCTCTCGCGGGTGGTGGCGATGAAGGCGGCGCCGTAGTCGAAGCCACGCGCATCGATGCGCTCGCGGGTGGTGCCAACGAGGCTGGGGATGATGGGGTGGGCCACGGTGTAAAGGCCGTCCTCGCGGTCCTCCAGCACGAACACGTAGCGCTCGCCGTCCGCGCTCGCCGGGTTGTTGTAGTGGGCGATGACGGCCTCGATGCCCTCATCGTCGTGCATGGTCAGGGCGCGGGCGACGAGCAGGCGGGCGTAGTTGGCCTCGTCCCCGGCGGTGGGCACATCGCTGTACCAGCCAGAGACGAAGAGCAGGCCATCGTGCCGGACGGCGTAGTAGTGCTTGAACTCCTCCCTGGTGAAGAAGGGATTGAGCTCGTCCGCGGGTGGCACGACGAGCGTGTCTCGCACGAAGAGACCGTCCTCCGTCGCCCGCAGCAAGTCGGAACTGAAGTACCAGCCGCTGTCGTCCCAGGCAGCCTTGCCGTTGAGCACGTCGTAGCCGACGAATGGCGTGGCCGGGTGGGCGAGGATGCGGCCGGCGGCGGGGTCGATGACGAACGTGTACCAGCGACCGTCGTTGTTGGCCGGGTCGCTGTGCCAGGCGATGGCGGCTTCGCGGCCCTCGGCCTCGTAGCGGGCGATGGCGGCCTGCACGTGCGCGACCGTATAGGCGGCGGGCTCGCACTTGGTGGGAAGCAGGGGATGCTCGGCGACGCGGTCCTCGTACCAGCCCGAGGCGACGATCAGGTCGCCCCGTCGCACGACCCAGCTGTGCTTCAGCCGCTCCTCGCAGGTCGCCGGGTTGAGGATGACGTAGTCGACCCAGTGGCCTGCGTCCGTTGCCGCGAGGAACCCGGCGCCGTAGTCGACGCCGCGACGGTCGATGCGGGTCGGGGCGGTTCCCAGCAGGTCGGGGCGGGTGGCGTTGGAGATGTTGTAGAGGCCGTCGGGGCGGTCCTCCAGGACGAATACGTACCAGTCGCCATCGACGCTCTCTGCGGAGTTGTAGAAGGCGAGGGTCGCGTCGCGGCCTTCGGTATCGAAGCGGTCGAGGGCCTGCTGCACGAACGCCTTCGTGTAGGCGTTGGGCTGGGCTTGCGTGACCGGCTCCGGGTCCGTGGGTGTGTCGGGGGCGAGCTCATACCAGCCGGAGGCAATGAGGTAGTCGCCACGTCGGACGATCCAGGTGTGCTTGAGCTCATGCTGGTCGGTTTCGGGGTTGACGAAAATGTAGGTGACCCAGCGCCCCTCCTCTCCGGCCGCGAGCATGTCCTGGCCGAACTCGTAACCGGTGATGTCGGTACCGATGGGGCCGTCGAGGGGCTCTCCGCGGATGGCATCGTTGAAGTGACCGACGATGATCCCGTCCGCGTCGACGATGAAGACGTACCACTGGCCGTCGACGCTCTCGGCGGAGTTGTAGAAGTCGAGGGTCGCGTTGAGGCCCTCGGCCTCGACGCGGTCGAGGGCCTGCTGGACGAACGCCTTCGTGTAGGCGCCGGGCTCGGCCTTGGTGGGGGCGGGGGCGGCGGCGGGCTCGGATTCCCGCTCAGGTGTGATCGCGGTGGCCTCGTACCAGCCGGAGCCGAAGAGGTAATCGCCACGCCGGACAGCCC
This sequence comes from Tepidiformaceae bacterium, assembly GCA_965214395.1. Taxonomy (GTDB): domain Bacteria; phylum Chloroflexota; class Dehalococcoidia; order Tepidiformales; family Tepidiformaceae; genus UBA2991. The sequence goes on along the minus strand of OZ243954.1, from coordinate 747,693 downwards.
ATGCGTGCTTCAGCTCCTCCCCGTCCGTCTGGGGGTTGATGAAGGCGTAGGTGACCCAGTGCCCGGCCTCGGTGGTCTGGGCGAACGCGGCGCCGTAATCGAAGCCGCGCGTATCGATGCGCACACGGGTGGTGCCCACCAGCTCGGGGCGAGCGGCGTTGGCGATCGTGTAGATGCCATCCTCGCGCTCCTCGAGCACGAAGACATACCAGGGGCCATCGACGCGCTCGGGGGCGTTGTAGTGGGCGAGCGTGGCCTCGATCCCCTCTGCTTCATAGAACTCCAGGGCCTCTTCGACCAGCCAGACGGCGTACTCGTCGGGGTCGGAGGGTGAGGGGGCGGACGGCTCGTCGCGGTCGTCGCTCTGGGTGAGGGCGAGCAGCCCCACGACGAGGGCGGCGGCGGCGAGGCCGACGCCAACCAGGACGAGGCCAGCGAGGACGTTTTGCTTCAGGTATGACATCTACGACTACCTCAGGGAGCGACCGGTGGTGGATTGATACCGTATCGCAGTGTTGCAGCACAGCGGGGTGAGCGCGCTTCCCGGAGGAAGCGTTGCCTAGCCACCCGCAGCATCGAGGGCGGCGTGCAGCTCGTCGAAGTGGCCGATGCGACGGTGGGGGTGGGCGGGCGGGTCGTCGGGGAACTGGAGGCGCTCGCGGTGAATCCAGACGCTGTGGATGCCGGCGCCGCGGGCCCTGCCGATATCGGCGTAGAGGTTGTCACCCACCATCCAGGCCTCGTGCGGGGCGGCGCCGGTGCCGGCGAGCGCCTTCGCGAACACGCCGGGGTCGGGCTTGCCCCGCCCGAACTCACTCTCGATCACGATCTCGTCGAAGTAGGGCTCCAGGTCCCAGCGCTCAATCTTCTCGCGCTGCGTGTCGGAGGAGCCGTTGGTGACCATGCCGAGGCGGTAGCCCTGCGAGCGCAGCGTCTCCAGGGTCTCGATGGAGTCGTCGAAGGGGGCGAGGCGGTCCAGGTAGCCCCGCAGCGAGCGTGCGGCGATCTCCTCGGCATCGGAGTCATTGAGGCCCTCGGCGAGGAGGGAGAGGCGCACGATATGCGTGCGCGAATCGAGGGGCCGTACGCGATACTCGGCGACCGTCTCCTCGTCGGCCCAGAAGATGGCGCTCTCGCGCCGGATGGTCTCGCGCAGGCTGGCGGCGTCGCCGCCCAGGGTGGGGGCTACCTCGGCGCAGATCTCCTGCCAGGAGCTATGCATGGCGCTGTACATGTCGAGCAGCGTGTCGTCGAGGTCGAAGAGGACGGCCTTCGGCGCGGTCATGCGTCCCTCCGGCGCACGCCCACGACCACCTCGACGCCGTCGAGCGTGAACGCCGTCTGCTGCGCATCCGGGGGCGGCGGCTCCGTGAGGAGCTCGACGGAGAGCGTCTCGGCCTTCACGTAGTCGCCGTGGGCGGCGAGGACGCGGGCGACGGTCTCGTCGCCCGCGCACCAGGTAGTGATGCGATCGCTCAGCTCGAAGTCCGCCTCGCGGCGGAGGTCCTGGATGTGGCGCACGAGTTCGCGCGCGACCCCTTCGTCCGCCAGTTCGGGGGTGACCGTGGTAGCGATGGCGACGGTGTAGCCCGCCTCGCTGGCGACGGCGTAGCCCTCGCTCTCGCGCATCTCGACAAGGAAGTCGCCGGGGGCGAGGTCGTGGCCTGCGACGGCCACGTTCTGGCCGGCGCGCACGGCAGCGGCAACCTCGCCCGCGTCGAGGGCGGCGAGGGCGGAGCGCACGGCGCCGACCTCGCGACCGAGGCGCGGGCCGAGCACGGGCAGGTTGGGCTTCACGTCGAAGGTGACCACTCCCGCCTCGTCCTCGAGAGTGGCGAGGGCCTTCACGTTCAGTTCTTCCAGCAGGAGGGCCTCGTTCCGCACGAGAGTCGCGGCCTCCACGCCGTCGCGGGGACGGACGAGCACCTCGGAGAGGGGCTGGCGCACCTTGAGCGACGCCTTCGCGCGGGCGGCCCGGCCCATCGAGGCGACGCGCTTCACGAGCTGCGTCTCGGCGTTCAGGGACTCGTCGACGAACACGTCGCCGCCGGGGACGAGCGGGACCGGCTCGGGCCAGTCGGCAAGGTGCACGCTCTCGGGGGCGTCGCCGTCGATGGAGCGGGCGAGGTTCGCCCACAGCTCCTCGGCGAGGAACGGGGTGAAGGGCGCAAGCAGCCTCGCGAGCGTGGTCAGGGCCGTGTGGAGCGTGAAGTAGGCGCTGCGCTTGTCCGCGTCGGCGCCGGAGACGCCGCGCCAGAAGCGGCGGCGGGAGCGGCGCACGTACCAGTTCGAGAGGTCGTCGACGAACGACTCAATGGCGCGTGCGGCCACGGTCGGGTCGTAGTCGTCGAGGCCGGCCGTGACGCGCTCGATGAGGGCGTTCAGCTCGCTCAGGAGCCAGCGGTCCAGCTCGGGCGGGTCGCCGGCAGGGCGCTCGCGGGGGTCGAGGCCGTCGATGTTCGCGTAGCTGACGAAGAAGCTGTAGACGTTCCAGAGGGTGAGCTGGAAGCGGCGCAGGCTCTCGTTCATGAGGCGCACGCTGAAGCGGCGGGAGGAGCCGACGGGGGCGGAGGCGTAGATGTACCAGCGCACGGCGTCGGCGCCGAGCTCGTCCAGCACGTCGAAGGGTTCGAGGACGTTGCCGCGGCTCTTCGACATCTTGTTGCCCTGCTCGTCGAGGATGTGGCCGTGGCAGATCACGTTGCGGTAGCTGATCTCCTCGGGCGTGGCCTCGGCGGCGTTCAACAGGGCCGCCTCGGCGTGCAGCGTGTAGAACCAGCCGCGCGTCTGGTCGATGGCCTCGCAGATGAAGTCGGCAGGGAACTGGCGGTCGAACTCGTCCTGGTTCTCGAAGGGGTAGTGCCACTGGGCGTAGGGCATGGCGCCGCTGTCGAACCAGGCGTCGGCGACCTCGGGCACGCGGCGCATCTCGCCACCGCAGCCATCGGCGTCGCAGTGCAGGGCGATGTCGTCGATGTAGGGGCGGTGGAGGTCGTCCATGGCTTCGGCGGCGGCGCGGTCGAGGGCGCGGCCGGCCAGCTCCGCGCGTGAGCCGATGACGGTCACGGTGGCGCAGTCGCCGCAGACCCAGAAGGGGAGGGGCGTGCCCCAGTAGCGCTCGCGGCTGACGGCCCAGTCGATGTTGTTCTCGAGCCAGTTGCCGAAACGCCCGCGCTTGATGTGGTCGGGCTGCCAGTTGATGCGGGCGTTGCCCGCGAGGAGGCGGTCGCGCTGGGCGGTCGTGCGGATGTACCAGCTCGGCTTGGCGTAGTAGAGCAGGGGCGAATCGCAGCGCCAGCAGAAGGGGTAGGTGTGCTTGATGCGCTCGCTGCGGAGGAGAAGGCCGCGCTCGTCGAGGTCGCGGATAACGTCGCGGTCGGCGTCCTTGGCGAAGGTCCCGCCGCCGGGGAGGCCTTCCGCCATCGTTCCGTGGGTATCGATGGGCTGGGCGAAGAGGAGGCCGTGCTGCTTGCCGTCCTCGAAGTCCTCGCCACCGAAGGCGGGGGCGATGTGGACGATGCCGGTGCCGTCTTCGAGAGAGACGTGATCGGCGACGAGGACACGGCGCAGGCCCTCGGTTTCCTCGCCCGGGTCCAGCGGACGCAGGTGGCCGTCGGCGCCAAAGCGTCGGACGGTGCCCTCCAGCGTCTCGGGGCGGTAGAGGGGCTCGTAGGCGAGCCCGACGAGGTCGGAGCCGCGGTAGGTGCGGAGCGCCTCGCGTTCTTCGCCGAGGACGCTCTCGGCGAGCGCCTCCGCGACGATGAGTTGCTCACCCTCGTGCTCATAGAGGCCGTAGGTGGCGTCGTCCATGACGGCGAGGGCGGTGTTGCCGGGGAGGGTCCAGGGGGTGGTGGTCCAGGCGACGATGCTGGCGGCGGGGCCGTCCGCGAGGCCGATGCGCTCGCGCGCCTCCGCCGGCAGCCGGAACTTGATGTAGACGCTGGGGTCGGGGACATCGTCGCGGTAGCCCTGGGAGAGCTCGTGGTCGCTCAGGCTGGTCTCGCAGCGGGGGCAGTGGGGGGTGCTGCGGTAGTCCTGATAGACGAGGCCGTGGTCCCAGAGCTGCTTGAAGATCCACCAGCCGCTCTCGATGTAGTCGTTGTCGTAGGTGACGTAGGGGTTGTCCATGTCGGCCCAGAAGGCGATGCGCTCGGTCAGCTCCTCGAAGTCGCGCACGTAGCGGCCGACCCTCTCACGGCACTGGGCGTTGAACTCGGCGATGCCGAACTCCTCGATCTCGGGCTTGGAGCTGAGGCCCAACTCCTTCTCGACCTCGATCTCGACGGGCAGGCCGTGGGTGTCCCAGCCAGCCTTGCGGGGCACGCGGTAGCCGCGCATCGTCTTGTAACGGGCGAAGAGGTCCTTGATAACGCGGGGCATGATGTGGTGGACACCGGGGCGGCCGTTGGCGGTGGGGGGGCCCTCGTAGAAGACGAAGAGGTTGTCCTCGGGGCGTTCCTCGATGCTGCGCTTGAAGATGTCGTTGTCGCGCCAGAAATCGAGAATGCCGGTCTCGAGATCGGGGAAGCTGACGCTGGGGTCGACGGGTCTGAAGAGCTGGGACACGTCCGGCCTCCTCGGCGAGGGTTGCCGGGACGGGTACGAAAACGCCCGCCCCGATCAGGGACGGGCGGATGCCCGCGGTACCACCCTGGTTCCCGCACGAGGCGGGCCCTCTGCGGAGCGCTATCACGCTCCCGCCCTCGGTAACGGTGGGCGACCCGCACCTGCGGGCGATCCGTCCGGGTCTACTGGCCGGCGGGGCCGGCGTTCGGCCGGAAGCTCGGGAGGGATGTTCGCGTCCGCCTGCAGCGCCCCCTCACACCAAACGGGGCTCGCTGAGCGCAGGAACGGGACGCTACTCGTCTCCGTCAAAGCCTCTGGGACCAGTGAACCAGCGGGTCACGAACGGGTCAAACAGGGCGCGCGGTGGGGGGTTACGGCGGACGAAGCTCTGAGACGGGCGCCGTAGCTTCGGGTCGTGCTCAGTCCACCAACCAGTTGACGAGTTGGCTGCGCGTCGCGTTGGCGCCGCTGATCACGAGGACGACCCGCTTGTCGGCAAAGCGTTCGCGCTCCTGCTCGGCCGCGGCAACGCCGACGGCGCCGGCTGGTTCAGCCATTACGTGTTGCATGTCCCAGAGGAGTCGAACGGCGGCGAGAATCTGGTCGTCGTCGACCAGGATGAAGTCGTTGAGCGACTCGCGGAGGATGCCCATCGGCAACTCGAAGGCGAGGCCGATCGCGATACCTTCCGCGAGCGTTCGGTTCTGGCCCGGCTCCATCTCCCCGGAGCGCCAGGCATCGTGTGCTGCCGGCGACAGTGACGATTGCGCGGCCCAGACCTGGGCCGGGTGCTTGAGTTCGTCCCGCACCGTGACCCAACCCGATGCCGCGGTGCCTGCCCCGAGCGGGACAATCACGAGGTCGGTGTCGGGCTGTTGCGTCTCCAGCACTTCCAGGGCGGCAGTGGCGACGCCCGCGATCAGCCGGGGGTTGTTGCCCGGTTCCACGTACAGCGCGTCTCGTTCGTGCGCGTAGTCGGCGGCAGCGGCAAAGCACTCATCAACTCGCTCTCCAAAGAGCTTCACCCGGCCCCCGAACCGCTCAATAGCGGCGACCTTGTCGGGATTGGCGTCGACAGGCATGAAAATCGTCGCGTCGATGCCAGCGGTAGCCGCACCGTAGGCGATGGCCTGACCGTGATTGCCGGTCGAGGCGGTGACGACACCGCGCTCCCGCGCGTCCTCGTCGAGCAGGGAGGCGAGATAGATGCCGCCTCGCGCCTTGAATACGGATGTCGGTGTCGCCGTTTCCAGCTTGATCGAGACGTGTGCATCCAGCAGCTCGGAGAGGCCAGGGCTGTGAACCAGGGGCGTGGGCAGCGACAGCTCCCGCCTGATGACCTCGTGCGCGCGGCGAATCTCCTCAAGCGTGGGCGGGGCGAGTGGCAGAGAGTCCACCGACAGCGCCTAGAAATCCTTGAGGGAGTACTCGGTGGCGCCCAGGCTCACGCCGAAGCCCATGATGACGAGGGCGAGGATGAGGCCGGTGATGCTGAGCACCAGGGAGGTGATGCGGATTTGGCGCATGCGCACGTCGGGTACGTCCTCGCCGCGGGCGCGTTCCTCCATGGCGTCGACCTGGCTGGGTCCGACGACGAACATGTGCAGGCCGACCAGCACGATCATGACCACGAGGATGACCATCTTGATGACGAAGACGACCCCGTAGCGGAGGTCGAAGAAGGCGGTGCCCTCGACGATGTTGTGGTAGTCGCGCCAGGTCATGATCAGGTAGGTGCCACCGATGAGGATGAGCAAGAGGCCGATGCCGCCGATCCAGCCGAAGCGGGTGGTGATAGTGCGCATGGCGGCGACGCGGGTCTGCATGTCCTCGATCTGGCGGGAGGCGGGGACCCAGGCGAAGGCAAGGAAGAACTGGGGGCCCACGAACAGGGCGATGCCGAGCACGTGCAGCCAGACGGCGGCGATATGCAGGAAGTTCTCCACGGGCGCGCCTCCTCGGGGTGGTCCCGGCTTGCGAGCTTAGGCGCGCTCCCCGCGGGGAGCAACGGTCGAGGACGGCGGATCAGGCGGAGCCGGCAGCCTCTGCGTCCTCCACCCGCGGCGGGGCGGCTTCCGCGGCGGGAGCGAGAAGGCGCTCGCGCACCCAGCGAGCGGTCCCGCGTGGCTGGGCGAAGATGAGCTCGTGGCCGGCGTCGTGAGCGATGCGGAGGGGCCAACCGTGTTCCCGGGCGAGGTCGATGACGGGGTCGAGGCGGGTGACGCGGTCGGCCGTGCCGTGGATCAACGTGACCGGCGTCTCCAGCGCGGCGGCGAGGCGGGGGACGTGGCCGCCGAAGACGATCTCGACCATGCCGCCGCTGTGGGCGGCTTCGCTGTGGTCGAACATCCCCCGGACCATGGGCAGGGGGTAGGAGGGGAGCAGCAGCGAAGCCACGGGCGCCCACAGGTAGCGCAGGGCGTTGACCGGCCTGCAGAAGGCGTGCCCCTTGCCGGGGTTGCGCATGTAGCTGGAGCGCGTGGAACTCCTGGAACCGATGAACTGGAGCCCCTCCTCGACCGTGTCGTAAACCGGCAGCCCGGCGAGGCCCACGCGCTTGAAGCGCCCGGGGTGGCGGTTCGCCACCTGCAGGGCGACAAGGGCGCCCATCGAGTGGCCGAGCATGTAGTCGGGCTGCACCCTCTCCACCACGTCGTCGAGGGCTTCGGCGACGCCTTCGAGGGTGTAGCTGGCGGGGTCCGGTTCGCGCCCGTAGCCCGGGAGGAGGGGGGCGAACGCCTCGACCTCGCCCTCCAGCTCACGCTGCAGGGGCGCCCAGGCCTCCGGGTTGGAGACGTAGCCGTGGAGGAGGAGGAGGCGCGGGGGCATCACTCGCCTCCAGCGTCACTGCGGCGCTCGAATGCGCGCTTCGCATCCTCGTGCGAGATCAGGGCGAACTCGGCCCGCGTCGAGCAGCAGATGCGGTCTTCGGCGTCACGCAGCTCGCCGATCGTCGCGGCCTGGTCCTTGCTGATCTCCGAGATCCAGGCGGTGACGGTGTAGGTGTGCCCGGCGCGCACGATGCGCGAGAACTCCATCTGGGAGCGGCGCGTGAGGCCGAACGAGCCGCTCAGGACGCTCACGGCCCACGCCATGGCATCGTCGAGGATGGCGCCGAGGACTCCCCCGTGGACAACGCCCGGCGCCCCCTCGTGCGCGGCTTCAGGGGTGTAGTCGGCGGTCACGCGGCCCGTTTCCTCGGTGAGGAAGTAGGGGATCTGGAGGCCACCCTCGTTTGCGGGATCGCAGACGTAGCAGCAGGTTTCTATTTCGATATCGTCACGCGTGAGGGGGCGGCGGACCATACGGAAGCTCCCGCCCAAGTCTACAAGCGCCCGGAGCCGCCGGCCGTGCGCCGGCCCACGGACGCACCGGGCGTCTGGTCCGTGAGCACCCGTCGGTCGTAGCATGACCCGGAGAGGGAACGTACGGAGCGCAGGATGAACGAGCAGGAACAGGAGAGCCTGGCGCGCAAGTCGCGGGCAGACCGCGTGCTGGAACGCGCGGCCTCCGAGCTGGAAATCCTGCTGAAGGAGGCGAGCGCTGCGCTGCGCCCCTTCCCCTCCTTCCCCAATGCCTTCTTCACGAACGCGATCGAGTGCGACCCCGGCCCAGCGGGCGACCCCGAGCGGGGCTGCGTGGTGGTGAGGGAGGACGGCGAGCTGTACCAGCTCGAGTTCGGCGTCGACCACGAAGCGGTCGAGATCACCGGCTCGTGGGACCCGGTAACGGCGCGCAAGGAGGAAGCGCGCAAGCTCGACCTTCACCCGCGGGACTACGTGGTGTACGCCTACAGCGGACTCATGGCGATCACGGAGGCGCTGATGGAGCGCGCGGCGGATGAGGAGGACGGCTCGTGAGGGGCCTGCTGAAAGCGATCCTGGTGCTGGCGGCGCTGGGAGCCGCGGGCACGGTCCTGTGGCGGCTCTTCGGGCGTCCCGAACGGCACGCCCTGAGCGGGGAGGCGCGGGAGGCGGAGGTAGAGGAGGTCATCGGCGAGACGCGTCTGCGCACCGCCGCGAGCTACCTGGACGAGGGGAACGTCTACTTCAACGTGGGACAGTACGAACTGGCCATCGAGCGGTACACACGCGCGCTGGAGGAGACGCCGGGTATCCCCGCGGCGCACTTCAATCGCGCATCGGCGCACACCCGCCTGGGTCAATTCGACGAAGCGCTGGCGGACTACGACGCCACCATCGAACTGGTCCCCGCCGACGCCGACGCGCTCAACAACCGGGGCATGCTGCGGCTCTACCGCTCTGAGCCGGCGGAAGCGCTGGCCGACTTCGAGGGGGCGCTGGCGCTCACCCCGGAGGACGCGACCGTAATCGTGAACCGGGGCCTCGCGCAGCTGGAGACAGCAGCGAACAAAGACGCGCTGGCGAGCTTCGAGGAGGCGGCGGTGCTCGCTCCCGGGGACGCCTCCGCGCACTACGGGGCGGCGCAAGCCGCGGCGGGGCTGGGGAAGCGCACGGACGCGCTTCGCCACCTGAGGGACGCGCTCGATCTGGAGCCGGCCATCGCCGCAGAGGCGGCGGGCGATGCGAAGCTCGCACTGCTGGACGGCGACGAGGAGTTCATGAAGCTGCTGCGCCAGGCGGGGGAGGAGTAGGGATGGCCACCAGCCGCTTCGTCCTCCTCTACGACTACGTTGAGAACGTGGTCGAGAAGCGCGCGCCCTTCCGCGCCGCCCACCTCGCCCTCGCGACCGAGTACGTGGAGCGGGGCGAGATCGAGATGGCGGGCGCCTTCGCCGACCCGGTCGACGGCGCCGCTTTCGTCTTCACGGTGCAGGACCGGGCGCGGGTCGAGGCGTTCGTAGCGGCCGACCCGTACGTGGCGAACGGGCTCGTGCCTTCGTGGCGCATCAGGGAGTGGACCGTGGTGGTCGGCGGGGACTAGCGGCGCGGTTCCAGCGAGAACGCCTCCGCCAACAGCTCGTACGAGCGCAGACGCGCCCCGTAGTCGTAGGTGATGGTGACGACGACGAAGTCGTCGACGCCGTAGCGCTCGCCCATGGCGAGCAGACGATCGCGCACCTGGCGGGGGTCGCCGTAGATGGAGCGGCGCTTGAGCACCTCCAGATACTCGCGTTCGGCCTCGGTGTAGTTGAAGGCGAGGGCGTCCTCGGGCGGGGGGATGCCGCCGCGGCCCTCGGCGCCCATCATGCGCCAGCCCCAGCGGCTCCAGCTGAGGCGCTCCGCCTCCTCCTCCGTCTCCGCCACGAGCGCGGAGACGGCCATCGAGGCGCGCGGCTCGGGCGCGACGGGGGAGGGCGAGAAGAGCTTCCTGTAGGCATCGAGGGCGGTATCGGCGCGGTGGGAGTTGATGAAGTGGGCGTAGCAGAAGGGCCAGCCGAGCTCGGCGGCGTAGCCCGCGCTCACATCGCTCGAGCCAAGCAGCCAGAGGCCGGGCATGGCCTGGGGGCGGGGCATGGCGGCGATGCCGTGGTACTCGTGGTCGGGCGGGAAGTCGTCGGCGAGGAAGCCGTAGAGGTCGAGCAGCTGGTTGGGGAAGTCGCGCAGGTCCATGGGGACGCCGCTGGGGGCGAGGGCGCGGGCGGTGCGGGCGTCGCTGCCGGGGGCGCGCCCGATGCCGAGGTCGATGCGCCCGGGGTGGAGCGTCTCCAGCAGGCGGAAGTTCTCGGCCACCTTGAGGGCGCTGTAGTGGGGGAGCATGACGCCGCCGGATCCCACTCGGATATCCTCCGTGTGGGTCGCGATCTGGCCGATGAGCACCTCGGGGGCGGTGGAGGCCAAGGCGGAGGTGTTGTGGTGTTCGGCGACCCAGTAGCGGTCGTAGCCGAGGCGGTCGGCGAGCTGCGCGAGGCGCACGGTCTCGGCGAGGGCCTCGGCGGGGGTGCCGCCCCGGCGTACGGGTGACTGATCGAGGACGCTGAGGGTGGTCATGGCGGCGGTGCGGGCGTGGCCCCCTCCGGAATATCGATGCGGTCCTCGGGCGACCGCTTGCGGCGGGTGCCCTCGGGCAGGGGCGTGCGTCTCGCTCTGCCGGTGAGGCGATCGGCTTCGGCCCTGGAGAGCTTGCCTTCGGCGACCAGCGTAGCGGCCTGCACGGGGGAAAGCTCCGCCTTCGCCAGGACATCGATGCGGAGGTTGCGGAATGCGGGCACGGCCACGAAGACGATGGCGAGCAACCCCAGCAGGACCAGGGATACGACGACAACGGTCTCCTGCGCGCCGAACCGGTCGGCGGCGTAGGTGATGGGGAGCACGCCGATGGGCATGACTCCGAAGGACATCATCATGATCGACATGACGCGTCCCCGCAGCTCCTCGGGGGCGATGGTCTGGACGGCGGTGTTGTTGGAAGACATGAACAGCATCTGTCCGATGTTGCTGGCGGCGATGAACACCAGGGCAAGGCCGAAGATGCCAATCGCCCCGAAGGCAGCCAGGAATCCCGCCATGATGACGGCGCCAACGAACATGATGTGTCCCTTGTTGGGGACGCCATCGAAGTTGGCGGAGACGATCGTGCCGATAAGGCCGCCGACGCCTCCCGCTCCCATCAGCAGACCGAAGCCCATGCCTCCCGGGCGGTTGAAGACCTCCTCGGCGAAGAGGGGAAGCATGACCTGCACGGGGAAGGCGAAGAACGGCATGAGCATGCCGGCGACCAGGAGCATGAGGATCACGGGGGTGGAGACCGCGTAGCGGAAGCCGCTCCGAAGCCCATCGATGAAGCTCTCTTCCTCGGATTCGGCCTGCATCCCGTGGACGGGCAGCCGGAACTCCGAGGCGACGGCGACCACGAAGAGCACGAAGGTGAGGAGGTAGACCCAGCCAAGACCTCCGCTCTCGCCGACACCGATGACCCCGAGGGGAGCGATGAGGATGCCGGCCAGGGCGGGGGCGATGATGCGGGTCAGGTTCATCCCGCTCATCTGCAGGGAGATCGCGTTCATCAGCTTGTGCTGGGGCACGAGCTGGGGCACGAGTGCCTGCCGCGCGGGCATGTTGAGCGAGAAGATGGTTCCCGCGGAGAACGCGAGCACGAAGAGGTACCAGTAATCCATCAGGTCGGTGAGGATGAGGATGGTCGTGACCAGGCTGATGATGGCCGCCGCCGTCTGCGTGACGATGAGCAGCGTGCGCTTGTTGACGCGGTCGGCGATAAGGCCGCCGACGGGCGCCACGAAGATCATGGGGATGGCCGCCCCGAGCGTGACCAGCCCGAGACCGGTGGCCTTCGATCCCACATCGGAGAGGTCGTAGGCGAGCTGGGCGCGCAGGACGAACTGCATCTGCATCGCCATGAAGAAGGCGGTGTTGCCGGCGAAGTACCAGGCGAACTCCCGCTCCTGCAGCGAGGAGAGGGTGCGCCGCAGCGGGTTACCGGGACCATAGGTGGCGGTGGCGTGGCTACGAATCACCGGAGGGCGCCCCATCGGGGGTCGCCGCCCGGCTGCTCGGGCAGCAGGGGCGAGGGCATGGAAATTGAGTGTACACGCGCCACCCGAGCGCACCATTCAGGCGATGACGGCGGTGAGGATCGCCTCCGCGGGGTCGCCGGCGTCGCCGGTTTCCACCAGGACCGTACGCCCGGCGAGCATCACGGCGGCGGGCAGGGCGCGGCTGACGGCGACGCCGGTCATCTCCATGGAGGCGGAGCCATCGAGCCGCACGACGGCCCGCCACGAACTGCCGTCGAAGCGCACCAGCCTCCCTCGCAGGGCAGCCATCAGGCCATCTCCCCGAAGCCGACGACGGAGTCGTAGCGGGGCCGCCCGCCGGGGCGGCGGCTGTATTCCATGCCCAGTTCGACGACGCGGTAGGGGCGTTCGCGCAAGCCCAGGCGCGCGTCGGTGACGGTGATGGGGTCGAACAGCTCGAGTCCGGGGTGGAAGGGAGCGACGAGCAGGCCCGCGCGGCGTTCGCGCCGGTCCCGTTCGAGGGAGGCGGCGGCGTGGGCGAGCGCCTGCGCGCCGCTGCCGGCATCGAGGCTGCGCACGAGGCGCAGGCGCTGGCCGTCGCGGTAGATGCTGGCGAAGTCGTGGGCGTCGGCGTCGCTGGCCGGGCCCTGGGCGCGCACCCAGTTGCTGGCGGGTGCGCCATCGCCAAGACCGACGGTCCCGACCGGGTGGGAGTCGGGACCGAAGCGCTCCGCAACCTCCTCCGTTGGCGGGGAAACGGTGAGGCGCTCGCCGCTGGAGAAGATGGCGACGCGGCTCGTTCCGAGCAGCCGGCGTGCCGCGGAGAGGCCGGACTCGCCGGGCCGGACCGCGAATGCCGGACGGCTGCCGGACCAGTCCTCCCCACTCGCGCCACTCGCGCGGATGCCCGCCCTGGCGCACAGGCGCCGGAAGAGCTGCTCCCGCGAACGTTCGCCCGCCCGCGACTGCCAGACCTGGGAGGCGCGCCAGGCGGCGAGCCGCTCCCAATGGCCCGAGCACTCCAGCACGACGCGCGCACGTCCGGCAGCGCTCTCGCGGATGACCCTGTCGATGACTGCGTGGACGGAGAGGCCGAACTCGGCCGCGGAGCCGTCGCGGGAGCGGTAGCCGGGCCCGATCTCGACGGTGCTGCCGGGGGCCAGGTCGGGGAGGGCGCCGCCGGAGTCGTCAAGCGCGACGCGGGCGCGGGTGGCGAAGGGCTCAAGGCGCCAGGATGCCTCGACGAGCCGGTCGGTCAGGTCGCGGCTGGGATCGAGGCGGGCGCGCCAGACCCCGTCGGGGGTGGAACCCCAGACGGTCGTGGCGCCCTGGGTCGCAACCGCGAGGCCGTGGGCGGAAGCGGCCTCGTGCGGCTCGGGCTCAGACCAGCCATCGGGGTTGCCCCCGATAAGAGCGGGGGGATGGCTCGTGTAGACGCGGGCGCGGGGCTCGCCGCCGGAATCGCGGGCGGCGAAGCAGGCGCGCTGATCGGCGCCGCCGGGCCGGAAGACACCGGGACCGCCGAACTCGCGCGCCGACGAGGCATCGGATTCGGCGATGACGTTGAGGCCGGACCAGAAGTCCTCGGGGAAGCCGCCATCGCCGAGGAACGCCGACCACACGTGCTTCGAACCGGACGGGTGCGCGCGGCCGCTCACGATGAGGCGGTAGTCGAAACCGTCGTGTACGGCGGCGACGCCCGTGAGGGCGGAGACGCCTCCGCCGCGGTTCCAGGGGGCGGCCACGGAGTCCCAGGTGCCGTCGCGACGCCGGAGGCGCTTCAGGACGCTGCGGACCTGCGTGTAGAAGACGCAGGCGTCGCCGTCGGAGGCGCGGATGGCAAGGGCCACCCAGGAGATGGCCGTGCTCTCCCGGACGAGCGTCCGTGGGGCCTGCCAGGTCACTCCGCCATCGATGCTGCGCCGCAGCACGAGCGAGCGCCCGCCGCGCTCGACGGAGGCGAGCAGGACTTCGTTTGCACGGGCCGCCAGGGCGACGCCGGTCTCGTCCTGCGCGACTCCGATTGAGGTCCAGGCGCCCCAGGAGGAGTCGGTGTTGGGGTTGGCGACGCGCGAGACAGCAAGCGCGCCGGACTCGTTGCGGGCGCGGACGAGGGCGCCATCGGCGGTGACGGCGAGGGCGTGGGGGCAGTCGGCTTCGTCGCCGCGGTAGAGGCGCTCCCAGGGGAGGAGGGGGACGCCCCAGCGTTCGGCGCGCACGATGACGCGGACGTGGGGAAGGCGGTCGGAACCGCGCTGGTGGGCTCGCAGGGTGGCGGAGAGGGGCCTCATGGGGGAGGAGGCTGCGGTCCCGGCCGGCTACCTCCGAGGGGTTCATGGCGCGCTGCCAGGATGGCGGCGTGCTCGACGGCGGGGATGGCGCGGCGGTGTACGACATCAGCGCGACGTGGTGCGGTATTCGCTACGGGTGGAGGCGTACCTGCTGCTGGTCCACGACGCCTACCCGTCCTTCCGCCTCAACTAGACCTGGACCGAGAGCGGGCGTCAGACCTCGACCACTTCGACGCGGGCCACCTCGGCGCCGGTCGGGGCGATACGGGTCACGAGGGTGCGGCCGAACATGCCGGCCGCCCCGAGAGTATCGAGCATCGCCCTGGCGATCTCGCGGCTGGCGTCTTCCGGGGCGAAGGCGGCGACGCTGCTGCCGGCCCCGCTGAGCCAGGCGGCGTGCGCGCCGGCGCCCTTGGCCGCTTCAAAGACGTCGTACAGCGGCGGGAAGAGGGCGGAGCGCTGGCGCTGGTGGAAGCGGTCCTGGGTGGCCTCGTCGAGCAGGTCCGTGCGGCCCGCGGCGAGGGCCGCGACGAGGAGGCCGAGACGGCTGCTCGTATGGATGGCGTCCTGGCGGCTGTAGCTGTCGGGAAGGAGGCGGCGGGCCTCCTTGGTGGGCATCGAGTGGTCGGGAATGAGCAGGGCGATGTGCTGGTCGCTGGGGTAGCGGCAGCGCACGCGGGCGAAACCATCCTCGGTGGCGACGCAGGCCTGCACGCCCCCGAAGAGGGCCGGACAGGCGTTGTCGACGTGCCCCTCAAGGTCGGCGGCGAGGGCGAGGCAGGCATCCTCGTCGAGGGGATGGCCCTCGCGCTCGTTGACGGCGAGGATGCCGGCGACGCGGGCAACGGCGCTCGCGCCGAGGCCCCGGCCAAGGGGGATGGCGACGGCGTAGCGCGCGGTCAGTCCCGTCGGGCTGGGGCGCCCGATGCGTTCGTAGGCAGCGCGCGCGGCGGAGAGCACCATCTTCTCGCCGACGTCGTTCGTGGGGGGCTGCTCGGCCTCGCTGAACGTCACCGTGACGGAGGCGAAGAGGTCGAGCGCGAGGCCAAGACAGTCGAAGCCAGTGCCGATGTTGGCGCTGGTGGCGGGTACGCGAACTGTGACAGCTGTGCCTTCCATCGGCGCTGCGCCTCCAAGACGAAGGTTGATCGTAGCACCTGCTTGCGAGCGCGCGACCCGAGCGGGCGCTACGATCGCTGGCCATGACGGAGCCCCGCCCCACGGTCGCGCCGGAGAGCCTCGCCGACATCGAGCGGGCACTGCTGGGGGTGCTCTGCGTGGGACTTCCCCCCGCCCGCGCGGCGGGCAGCGACGCTTTCCGCGTCGACTACGTGACGGCGCGCGTGCTCGGCCTGCTGGAAGGCGAAGCCGAGCGCCACCTGGCCGGGGAGCGGGTCACGGTCGCGTTCCGGGAGCGGCTGCGCGAGACGATCGGCGCGCTCTCGGAGGCGGGCATCCTGGCGGACAAGCCGGCGGGCGCGCCGGCGGCCCCGGGTGGCTTCGAGGAGGGGCTGGCGATCGACGTGGTCGAGCCGGACTCCCACCCGACGGTACTTGACCGGCACCTGGCCCAGGAGTGCATGGAGACGCTGTTCCAGGTGAAGGCCGTCTACCCGTACCTGATGGAGCGGTACTCGGCCAGCGGGGAGGTGTGGCGGCGGCTGCGGGCGGAGGGGTACGGGCAGTAGCGCCCGGGAGCGAACGGCGGGCGGCGGTAGACTGGAGCGATGGCTCCCGTCATCACGCTTCGCCAGGAACACCTCGACCAGATGATCGCGCACGCGCTTGAGGACGCGCCGAACGAATGCTGCGGCATCATCGGCGCCCGCGACGGCACGGCGACGACGCTTCACCGGGCGGAGAACGCCGAGGCGAGTCCCTACCGCTTCAGCATCGACTTCCGCGAGCAGCGCCGCATCGAGGAGGCGTTGGATGCCGCGGGCGACTCGCTGGCGGGCTTCTACCACTCGCACACCGGCAGTCCTGCCCGCCCCAGCCCCACGGACATCCGCATGATGAGCACCTTCTTCGGGCCGCCCTACGTGCACATCGTCGTGAGCATCGCGAACCGCGAGCGCCCGGACGTGCGCGTCTTCCACATCGAGGGTGAGGCGGCCACGGAGCAGGAGTACACGCTCGAGCCGTAGGAGGGCCGCCATCCCCGCCTCCACGCATCCCGCCGGCCGGTCCTACCCGGCGCCCGCGCTCACGCTGCGGGGGCGGACGTTCGAGTGGGGCGCACGCACCTACCTGATGGCGATCGTGAACGTCACGCCCGACTCCTTCAGCGGGGACGGGCTGGGGACGGACGCGCGGGCAGCGGCCGCGCTCGCGCGCGGGTTCGCGGAGGCGGGCGCGGACATCATCGATGTGGGGGCGGAGTCGACGCGGCCGGATGCGGTCCCGGTGACGCCGGCGGAGGAGGCAGCCCGGGCGCTGCCTGCCATCGCCGCCATCCGCGCCGCCACCGACCTGCCTATCTCGATCGATACGCAGCACGCCGAGGTGGCCGACGTGGCGCTCGAGGAGGGCGCCGACGTGGTCAACGACATCCAGGGGCTGCGGTGGGACTCGCGCATGGCGGGGGTCGTGGCCACGCGGGGAGCGGCGCTTGTCGCGATGCACAACCAGCGGGGAAGGCCATCCGGGGACGTGGTCGCGAACGTGCTCGGGGGGTGGGCGGAGAGCCTGCGCCTGGCGGCGGAGGCGGGCATCCCCCGCGAGCGCATCATCCTCGACCCCGGTTTCGGGTTCGGCTGGACCCCGGAGGAGAACCTGCAACTGGTGCAGCGTCTGGATGAGCTGGGGGCGGCGGGACAACCCCTGCTCCTCGGGCCCTCGCGGAAGTCGACGCTCGGACTGGTGCTGGAGGCGCCCGTGGAGGAGCGGCTCGAAGGCACGGCGGCGGCCGTCGCCATCGCGATCGCGAGGGGCGCCGACATCGTGCGGGTTCACGACGTGGCCGAGATGGGGAAGGTGGCGGCGGTGGCCGATGCCATCAGCCGGGGCCGCTGGCGGGCGCCATGAGCGAAGCGATCCTGGCGCTCGGCTCGAACCTCGGCGATCGCATCGCGAACCTGCGGGCGGCGCTCGACCTGCTCGGCGAGCGGGGGGCGGCGGTTACGCGCGTGTCGTCGGTGTGGGAGACACCGCCTGTCCCAGCCGACCAGCCCCGCTACCTGAACGCGGCGGTGGCGGTCGCGACGGCGCTGTCTCCGGAGGAGCTGCTGGGAGTGGCCAAGGAGGTCGAGCGCCTGCTGGGGCGGCGTCCCACGGGCCACTGGCGACCGCGTCCCATCGACATCGACGTGCTGTTCTGCGGCGAAAGCGTGGTCGCGAGCGAGAGGCTGACCGTTCCCCACCCACGCATCGCGGAGCGCGCCTTCGTGCTGCTACCGCTGAGCGAGGTCGTCGAGGGGCCCCTGCCGGTCCTGGGGCGGAGCGCGGCCGAATTCCTCGCGGGGCTCGACACGAGCGGGCACGAGCGGCTGGGCCTGCGTCTGCGGCCCGGCAGCTAGCGGGCGGGAGGCATCAGACCCAGGGGTGGTCGTCCATCTCGACGCCACCCGAGAGCTGGACGGCGGCGCCCCATCCGGCCAGGGCGGCGATCGCGAGAAAGACGAGGGCGACGGGGGCCAGCAGCCAGCTCGCACGCAGAGAGGCGCGCGCTGCCGCAACGGCCAGAGCCGCCAGCAGCACGAGCCCGCCGCCATTCACGACGTGCGTCCAGTGGAGGCCCTCCGAGGACGGGGGCGGGGGTTCGCCGGCGTTCATGCCTCGCGCAGTTCCGGGGGCAGGAGGTTGGGGATGCCCTCTTCGATGGGGTACGTCTCGTCGCAGGCGGCGCAATCGAGCGCGCCGCTCTGGATCTCGCCGCCATCCTCATCCACCACGGTCAGGGTGAGCTCTCCCTTGCAGAGCGGGCACGCGAGCAGGTCCATCAGGTCGGGGCGCATGCCCCCATTGTACGAAGGGCCGGGTAAGGAACCTTCCATTCTCAGTAGATGGGCCTGCCGTAGCATGGATTTACGTGAACTGGGTCTCCCTGGTCATCATCGTGATCGTGGCGCTGCTCACGTGGCGGGCCTTCCGCAGGGGATTCCTGCGGGAGCTGGTGGGGCTGGCGGCGCTGATCCTGGCCGTGCCCGTGGCGGGCGTCTTCTACGACGACATGGTGCCCAAGGTCGAGCCCATCATCGACAACAGCCTGGCTTCGGCGCTGGTCTCGTTCCTGGCCATCCTCATCGGCGTAATCGTGGCGGGGCAGTTGATTGGGTACCTGCTGCGGCGGAGCGTCGACGTGCTCAACCTCGGCGGCGCCGACCGGGTCGCGGGGGCGGCCTTCGGCTTCCTGCAGGGGGCCCTGCTCTGCCAGGTGCTGCTCGTCGCGCTCGTCAACTTCCCCGAGCCGGATGTGCGCACGCACATCGACGACTCCCCGATCGCGACAGGGTTGCTCGACGGGGCGCCGTTCGTCCTCTCGATCCTGCCCGACCAGTTCGACGACGCGGTCGACCTGTTCAGGGAGAGCGTCGACCTTCTGGATGACATCGAGTTAGACGAAGTTGGGGCCGGCAGGTGAGCGGGCGCGCAGCCGGGAATCGCCGCTCCCGTATGATCGGTGTGGCGGCGGCGCAGGCCGCCGGGAGGCGCACATGCTGATGACGACGTCAGACTCCGTTCCGGGCCGGGAGGTCGCCGAGACGCTGGGTCTCGTGACGGCCAACTCGGTACGCGCGCGGAACATCGGACGCGACATCCTCGCGGGTTTGAAGAACATCACGGGCGGGGAGATCGGCGCCTACCGGCAGCTCCTGATCGAGTCTCGGGAGCAGGCGCTGGCCCAGATCGAAGCCGAAGCCGAGGCGCTCGGGGCGGATGCGATCGTGGCGCTCCGGCTCTCCACGGCCGAGGTGATGCAGGGGGCGGCGGAGATACTCGTCTACGGCACGGCGGTGAAGTTTCGGTAGCCGCCTCGCCCCAGGGGGTTGCCTTATGCTTTACCAGTACTTTACTTTCGCACACCCGGTCGAGGGAGGTCAGGGATGACCGAGATCATCCGAGCGAGCGAGATGGGCTTCTGCATGGGAGTGCGACGCGCTGTCCAGATCATGGAGGACGAAGCGACGCCGGAGAATCCCATCGCCAGCGCTGGCGAGATCGTGCACAACCCGCACGTCGTCGAGCAGCTCGAGCGGACGGGCGTGCATCAGCTGCCCGGTCCGGACGACGTGGACGGCGACTTCGGCGCGATCACGGCGGACAGGGTGGGGCAGGGCCGCATCGCCATCACCGCGCACGGCGTGGGCGAGCGCGTGCTCCACGACCTCGAAGACGCAGGGCTCAACATCATCGACACCACCTGCCCCGTGGTGACACGGGCGCAGCGCTACGCGCAGAAATTCGTGCGCGACAACTGGCACGCCCTCATCTTCGGCGACCCCGGCCACAAGGAGGTGCGGGGCATCATCGGCTGGGCAGTCGACGAGGAGGGCCGCTCCGGCGTGACCGTCGTCGAGCACGCCGACATCGAGCACCTGCGCGAGGTGATCGACACCTTCCCGGGCGGCTTCCCCAACAAGATCGGGGTGATGGCGCAGACGACGCACAAGATCGATGACTTCGCCCAGTTCGTCGGCAACCTCATGCTGCTGCAGCGCGAAGCGAACTTCGAGATGCACGTGGTGAACACCCTCTGCCACGCCACCACCGGGCAGCAGGCGGCCGCGGCGGAGCTGGCCCACCAGGTCGACGTGATGGTGGTGGTGGGCGGAAAGAAGAGCGCCAACACGCGCCACCTGCGCCAGGTGTGCGAAAACGAGGGCGCCAGGACCTACCACGTCGAGAGCGCGCACGAGCTGGAGCTCGGGTGGTTCGAGGGCGCCGCTCGCATCGGGCTGACGGCCGGCGCCTCCACCCCCGATCGCTCGATCGACGAGGTGGAGGAGCAACTCGCGGCGCTGGTGGGGGCTGCGTGACGGCTCCGAGTTCCACCCAGCGGGACGCCGCGACCAGCAACGCCAACGGCGGCGGCGCCAGTCTCGACGCGTGCATCGACCGCAGCGTCAAGCACCTGCTGTCGCTGCAGGCGGAGGACGGGTACTGGTGGGCGGAGCTCGAATCGAACGCGACGATGGCGGCGGAGCACCTGCTGCTCGAGCGCTTCCTCGGCACGACCGAGGCGGAGCGGGAGCAGGGCATCGTTCGCTACCTGCTGGGGCTCCAGTGCGAGAACGGCTCCTGGCCGGTGTACTGGGGCGGCCCCGGGGATGTGAGCATCAGCACCGAGGCGTACTTCGCCCTGAAACTGGCGGGCGTCGACCCCGAGCGGGAGGAGATGCAGCGCGCCCGCGAGTTCATCCGCTCCCGGGGCGGCGTGGCCGCGACGCGCATCTTCACGAAGCTGTGGCTGTCGCTCTTCGGGCAGTTCGAGTGGTCGGCGCTGCCGGCGATGCCGCCGGAGTCGATCCTGATGCCGGTCTCCTCGCCGCTGAACATCTACATGTTCGCCTCCTGGGCGCGGGCCACGATCGTGGCCATCCTGGTGGTGTGGGCCTACCGCCCGGTCGTTTCCATCCCCTCGTACGCGCACGTCGACGAGCTGTATCTCGATCCCGCCGACCGCCGCTCCATCCCGCTCAAGCGTGATCGCTGGCCGCTTTCCTGGCGCAACGCCTTCCTCGGGATCGACAAGGTGCTGCACGCGCACGAGCGACTGCCCTGGAAGCCGCTGCGGAAGTTCGCGCTCAAGGAGTGCGAGCGCTGGATCATCGAGCACCAGGAGGCGGACGGAACGTGGGGCGTCATCCAGCCGCCGTCGGTCTACTCGCTGATCGCGCTCAAGGCGCACGGCTACTCCATGGACCACCCCGTGATGAAGAAGGGGCTCAACGGCTTCCTCGGCGATTTCGCCCTGCGACGGGGCGACACGTTCTCCGTGCAGCCCTGCCTCTCGCCGGTGTGGGATACGGCCCTGGCGATCACGGGCCTGCGCGAGGCGGGCGTGCCCGCCGACGACGAAGCGCTCGTGCAGGGGGGCCGCTGGATGCTTGCGCACGAGGTCCAGAGCCTGGGCGACTGGGCGCTGACGGTGCCCGGCATCGAGCCTGGCGGCTTCCCCTTCGAGTTCTCGAACGAGCTCTACCCGGACACGGACGACACGGCCGAGGTGCTCATCGCCCTGCGCCTGCTCGACCTGCGCGGGAAGGACGGCCCCTTCCATCGCTCGAAGGTCTGGCTGCGGGCGATGCAATCGAGCAACGGGGGGTGGGGCGCCTTCGACCGCGACAACGACGACGAGTTCGTCTCACGCATCCCCTTCGCCGACTTTGGGGCGACCTTCGACCCGCCCACGGAGGACGTGACCGCGCACATCGTGGAGGCGTTCGCGCTCGACGGCACACCCCCGGACGACGAGATGATCGAGCGCGCGCTCGACTACCTCTGGGACACGCAGGAACCGGACGGCTCGTGGTGGGGCCGCTGGGGGGTGAACTACCTGTACGGGCTCGGGGCGGCGGTCCCGGCGCTCATCACGGCGGGGGTCGACCCCGCGGACCCGCGCCTGCGGCGGGCCGTGCGCTGGCTCGAACACCACCAGCAGCCGGATGGCGGCTGGGGCGAGAGCTGCGCCACCTACGAGGACCCCTCGTTGCGAGGCCAGGGACCAAGCACGGCCTCGCAGACAGCGTGGGCGCTGCTGGCGCTCCTCGCGCTGGAGCCGCCCGACCATCCCGCCACGGTGCGGGGCATCGATTACCTCGTGCGCACGCAGACAGCCGACGGCGAGTGGATCGAGCCACACTTCACGGGAACGGGGTTCCCGCGGGACTTCATGCTCAAGTACCACCTGTACTGCAACTACTGGCCGCTCTGGGCGCTGGGGCGCTACCGGCGCCTGCAGGAAGGGAACCCGATCCACCTGCCCGACACGGATCCGTTGGGATGACCGCCGAAACCGGCGACAGCCTGCGGCGGTGGCCGATCGAGCGACCCACAACCCCCCGCGAGGCCTACCGCTGGTGTGAGCGCTACGCGCGCCGCCACGACGAGAACTTCACCGTCGTCTCGTTCCTGCTGCCGAAGAAGCTGCGCCGGCACTTCTTCGCCGTCTACTCCTTCTGCCGCTACACCGACGACCTCGGGGACGAGGCTGAGGGGGACCGGCTGGCGCTGCTGGACGCGTGGGAGCAGGACCTGCTGGACGCCGTCGCGGGGAATCCGCGGCGCCCGCTGCTGATCGCGCTGGCGCGCACGATCGAGCGCTGCGAGATCCCGCTCGACCCGTTTCTCCGGCTGATCGAGGCGAACCGCATGGACCAGCGCGTTTCGCGCTTCGCCACCTACGAGGACGTGCTCACCTACTGCAGCTACTCGGCCACGCCGGTCGGCCAGATGGTGCTGGCCGTACTGGGCTATCGCGACGAGGAGCGGGTCGCGCTCTCGGACCAGACGTGTATCGGGCTGCAGCTCGCGAACTTCTGGCAGGACGTCTCCGTGGATATCAAGAAGGGGCGCATCTACCTGCCGCAGGAAGACCTGAAGCGCTTCGGCGTCAGCGAGGAGCAGATCATCGAGCGGCGCTTCGACGAGCGCTACCGCGCGCTGCTGCAGTTCGAGGTGGAGCGGGCGCGCGCCTGCTTCGCCGAGGGCAAGAAGCTGGAGAGGCGCGTCTCGCGCTCGGTACGAACGGACATCCGCCTCTTCCGGCTCGGGGGCGAGGCCATCCTCGACGCCATCGAGGGGGTCGGCTACGACACACTCAGCGCCCGTCCACGCGTGACGAAAGCCGTGAAAGCGCGGCTGGCGCTTACAAACGGCGCCCGCGTTGCGCTGGGACTCTGATAGAGGGGAAGGGGGACGTCATGGCGTTCGATGTGCTGGCGGAGCTGGACGCTCACGCCAATGAGCGCTTTACACCGGAGGAGGCCTACGCCTGGTGCAAGGCCTACACCAAGGACCGCGCGTCCAATTTCTACTACGCCTTCACCATCCTCCCGGCGGAGAAGCGGAATGCCATCTACGCGGCCTACGCCTTCAGCGGCTACGTGGACGACATCGCCGACGAGCTGACGGATCGGTCGCGGCAGGAGGAGGAGATCGCGCTCGCCCGCGAGCGGCTGGAGGCATGCTACTCGGGCTCGCGCCAGGGACCGCTGTTCATCGCCCTCGGCGACGCCGTGGACCAATTCGCCATGCCCCAGACGCACTTCGAGGAGCTCGTGAACGGGGTGGAGATGGACTTCACCATCAACCGCTACGAGACCTGGCCCGACCTGCGGCAGTACTGCTACCGGGTGGCCTCGATGGTGGGGCACATCTGCGTCTCGATCTTCGGGGCGAAGCCGCACCCGCGATCGGAGGAGTTCGCCACAAGCATGGGCATCGGCCTGCAGATCGTGAACATCATGCGGGACGTGAGGGAGGACGCCGAACGCGGGCGCGTCTACTTCCCCACGGAGGAGCTGAGCGCGCACAACCTGACGCCGGACGACATCCTGGCCTGCACGTACGACGAGCGCTTCATCGCGATGATGGAGGCGCAGGGCGAACGCGCTCACCGCTATTTCCGTCGCGGACGCCACCTGCTGCCGCTGCTCGATGTCCGCTCGCGCATGTGCGTGAACGTGCTCCAGGGGGTCTACTTCGAGCTGCTCCAGCGCATCGAGGCGCGCAACTACGACGTGCTCTCCAAGCGCGTGCGGCTGAACGGCCGCGAGAAGGCCTCGGCGATCGCGCGCCTCTGGGGCTCCGCCGCCCTGCTGGGGCCGACGCGATCGAGCTGACGCGAGCGCGCCCGTGAAGGTCGGGATTATCGGCGCGGGGCTCGCCGGCTTGGCCGCCGGGCTTGAGCTCGCCGATAACGGCCACGAGGTGGAAGTGCTCGAACGCCGGCCCCGCGCGGGTGGCGCTACCTACTCCTTCCGGGACGACGAGACGGGCGACGAGGTCGACAACGGCCAGCACCTCTTCATGGAGTGCACAACGGCCTACCGGGCGTTCCTGGAACGGCTGGGCACGCTGCACCTGACCTACCGCCAGGAACGGCTGCACGTGCCAGTCTTCGACCGGGACGGGCGGCGCTCCGACCTGTGGTCCTCGAACCTGCCGCTGGGGCTGCACCTGGCGCCCGCCATCCTCCGCTACCGCCATCTCTCGTGGCGGCAGAAGGCGCAGATTGTGCGCGCGTTTCTGTCGTTGCGCTTCCTCCAGGTCCACCAGCGGGGCCGCCTGGAGGACATCACATTCGAGGAGTGGCTTCGCGAGCGGAAACAATCGACCGACACAATCCGCGAGTTCTGGGACTTTCTCGTGATCCCGACGCTGAACTGCCGCGCCGGCGAGACGAGCGCCAGCCAGGCGATCTTCGTGCTGGAGGAAGGCTTCCAGAAGGACCCCCGGGCGGCGGCCCTCGCCGTTCCCGCCGTCGGCCTCTCGACGCTCCACGTCGAGCCCGCCATCCGGGCCATCGAGGAGCGTGGGGGCACGGTCTCCCTGCGCACGAAGATTGAGGGCATCGAGGTCGAAGAGGGGCGCGTTGCGGGGCTGACCCTGCGTGGTGGTGAACGGCGTTGCTTCGACGCCTGCGTGAGTGCGCTGCCCCCGTGGCGGCTCCCGCCCCTTCTGCCCGAAGACGTGCGCGCGGTGGAGCCTTTCGCCGGACTCTCCCGGTTCAGGCCCGCGCCCATCCTCAACCTCCACCTCTGGTTCGACCGGCCGGTAGCGGACTTCGCCTTCGCCGCGTTCATCCGCTCGGAGGTGCAGTGGGCCTTCAACCGCAGCCGTGTGGGGGGGGAGGACCGGCAGGGACACCAGCACCTCGTGATCTCCATCAGCGCGCCCGCGGACGACCTCTTCCCGATCCCGCGGGAGGAGGTGTGCGCGCGCATCCTGCCGCAGCTGCGCGAGGCGCTCCCGGCCGCCCGCGACGCGCAGCTCGTGCAGTACCGCGTCCTGAAGGAGCCGGAGGCGACGTTCGTGCCGGCGCCAGGGCTTGAACGCCCGGGGCCGCGGACCCCACTTCCGAACCTCTTCCTGGCAGGTTCGTACACGAACACGGGATGGCCAGCGACCATGGAATCCGCCGTCCGCAGCGGCCTCACCGCCGCGAGGGTAATCAACGACCGAGGCACGTAGCCTGCGGGGCAATCGCTCCGTATGCTGTGCCGCCACCCTCGGAGGAAGAACGATGGGCATTCCCCTTCGGCAGGCGTTCGCCGTCAGCCGCTATCTGCTGAAACAGAAGCTGCTTCGTAAGGAGCGCTATCCGCTGGTGCTCATGCTGGAGCCGCTCTACCGCTGCAACCTCGAGTGCGAGGGCTGCGGCAAGATCCAGCACCCGGAGGAGATCCTGAACACCTACCTCTCCCCCGAGGAGTGCTGGGAAGCCGCGGACGAGTGCGGCGCCCCGGTCGTCTCCATCGCCGGCGGAGAACCGCTGATCCACCCCCAGATCGACGAGATCGTCCAGGGGCTGATCGAGCGCAAGAAGTTCATCTACCTCTGCACGAACGCGATCCTGCTGGAGCGCTGGCTACCAAAGATCGCGCCCTCCCCCTACCTCACGATCAGCGTGCACATGGACGGCCTGCGTGAGCAGCACGACAAGTCCGTGGATCGTGAGGGCGTGTTCGACAAGGCCGTGGCCAACATCCGCAAGGCCAAGGAACTGGGCTACCGCGTCAGCACGAACACGACCGTGTTCAACGACAGCTCGCCCAAGGAGATGGCCGACCTGTTCAACTTCCTGATAGACGACCTGGACGTGGACGGGATGATGGTCTCGCCGGGGTACGACTACCCGAAGGCCCCCAACCAGAGCGTCTTCCTGAAGCGCCCGGAGATGATCTCGACGTTCAAGTCGATCCTGGACTCGCCCGACCGGCGGCGCTGGCGGTTCTTCCACACGCCCGTGTTCCTGGATTTCCTCCAGGGGAAGCGGGCGATGCAGTGCACCGCCTGGGGCAATCCCACGCGCAGCGTGCTCGGCTGGCAGCGTCCCTGCTACCTGATGAACGAGAGCTACGCGAGCAACTTCGTCGAGCTGATCGAGGAGACGGAGTGGGAGCGCTACGGCTACGGCCGCGATGCGCGTTGCACGAACTGCATGGCCCACTGCGGCTACGAAGCGACGGCCGTGGGCGCGACCATGGCGAGTCCGCTGGAAGGCGTCCGCGCGGCGCTGGGCACGCTAGGCGGCCGCGGCAGTTCGTGAGCCTGCTCATCGTGGCGCCCACGACGCGCGAAGCGCGCGCGATCGGCTCCGGGTGCCAGGTCACGGGCACGGGTGAGGCGGGCGAGCAGGCGCTGGCGGCCCTGCTGCGCGAAGAGAAGCCCGCCACCGTGCTCATCGCGGGACTCTGCGGTGGACTCGACCCATCCCTCGGCGCGGGCCACCTGATCCTCGCGCGCGAGGTGCTGGACGAAGGGGGCGCGGGGCTGCAGCCTCCCGCGATGACGGTCACGAACGCCCGGCGCGCGCTGCGGAACGAGGGATCGAGATTCGTCTGCTCGCGGCTCGTGACCGTGGGCAAACCCGTGGCGACCCCCGACGCCAAGCGCGACCTGTGGAACGAGCACGGCGCCGCGGGCGTCGACATGGAAACCGCCGCCTTCGCCCGCATCGCAACGGAGCACGGCGCCGACTGGATGGCCCTGCGCGCGGTGATCGACCCGGCGGCGATGGCGCTGCCGGGATCGCTGCACGGCTGGAACAGCCAGGCCAGCGAGTTCGCGGTCGGGCTGCGCATGGCCCTGCGGCCCACCGACTGGCTCGCCGGGGGAAGGCTGGCGATGGCGTTGCGATCGGCGCAGCGCGCGCTGCGCGCGGGTACGCCAATCGTCGCGCGGGTGGCTCGCGATACCGTCCCCCTGGGCGACGACCTGCTGGCCTAATGAGCGCCCCGCCCATCGTCGTCATCACCGGCGCGAGCGCCGGCATCGGCCGGGCGACGGCGGTGCGGTTCGCGCGCGAGGGCGCCAGCGTCGTGCTGGCGGCGCGCTCGCAGGAACGGCTCGAACGGCTGGCCGAGCGCCTCGAGCAACGTTTCAGCGTGGAGACGCTGGTCGTGCGGTGCGATGTGCGCGAGCACGAGCAGGTGGACGCGCTCGTCGAGGCAACACTCGCGAGGTTCGGTCGCATCGACGTGCTGGTGAACAACGCCGGCTTCGGGCTCTACGGCCGCGTCGAGGACACGCCGGAGGAGGCGTTCCGCGACCTGCTGGAGACAAACGTGCTGGGCACGCACCACGCCATCCGGGCGGTGCTGCCGCACATGCGACGGCAGGCCTCCGGGCACATCGTGAACGTGGGCTCGGTGGTGGGAAAGCGCAGCTGGCCGTATCACGGCGCCTACGCGGCCAGCAAGTTCGCACTGACTGGCCTGACGCAGGCGCTGCGGGGGGAGTTGGCGGGGTCGGGGGTGACGGTGTCGCTGGTGCTGCCGGCAAGCACGGACACGGAGTTCTTCGCGAACGCACCCACCTACTCGGCGGAGTACGTCCCCGCCCCCCTGGGGCCGGTGCAGACACCGGGGCAGGTGGCGCGCGCGATCGTGCGGTCGGTGAAACGCCCCTCGCCCGAGGTCCACATGCAGCCGTTGATGCGGATCGCCCACGTCCTCGGGGACGCGTTCCCGGGACTCACGGCCTGGGCGAGCGAGCTCCACTACCGCTGGCTGCAGCGCTGATCCGGTCCAACGGCCTCTCGGCCTGCCATCACCGCTCCTGATAGGGGTCCGCAAAGTTTGTATTGTTACTCCGGTGACAACGGCACAGACCAGCGAACCAACTCAATTCCAGGTGCACGGCTGCTGCTGGAGCAGATGGTGCGGCTGAACGACAACCAGCTTGAGTCGGTCAATCAGTTGCGTCAGAAGTCGCGCGCCTACCTCAGCGTGGGCGCGTTGGCGGTGGCGGCGGGGGTGGCCTTTCTCGCCATCCCCGACACCGAGCACTGGCTCCGCATTGGCGTTGTCACAGGGGCGTCGCTGGCATTGCTGATCTTTGCGGTTTCGGCCGTCGTGGCGGTCAGCGCAGAACGCGCAACGCGCCGCGTTCCGGACGCTCCCAACCTCGCCTCCCTCGCTGCTCTCGGCGCCGGGAACGGACAGGAGTGGTCGGAAGAGCAACTGACGCTCTGGGTTGCGCTCGAATTCATTGACGCCGTCGTGCCGTCAGCCGATGCAGCCGTCGACCAGATTGCCCGCCTCGTAGACCGGCAGCTTCGGTTCTTCTTGCTGGAAGTCGGTGTACTGGGAGCGACGCTGATCGTGGCGCTGCTCGCCTAGTCGCGACGGTCGGGCGGATAACCGATCGTCGTAATGTGGGGCGGCCGATCCGACGGCGGTGGGATGTTGGACGGCCTGGGCAGTCGCACAGGCTTCTGATCCTTCTCTCCCGCCGGCTGGTCCTCGCGGTCTGCCTTCTCGCTCATGGTTCCATGATGCCGCTTCGCCAACGAACTTTCTAGCCAGCGGACACGGAGGAGGGGCGGCCAGGCCGCCCCTCCGGTCGGATTCGCTACGGGTCGGGCGCTACTCGGTCGCGACCCAGTTCTCGAGCAGCGCGTGGAAGTGGCGGATCTTCGTCTCGCCGTAGTTCCCGAACTGCACGAACTCCTTCTGCGTGGCGTGCAGACCGAGCTGCACGCGCGGCAGGTTGTAGGTGTCCTGGTTGAAGACACGGGCGAGCATTCCCAGCTCGGGCGCCTCCGTCCAGTCGTCGTCGACGCCGATCCAGTGGATGGGGGCGGCGGGTGGGCGCTCGCCGTCCTGGGGATACGGCGCCAGGTAGATGCACTCCATGATGCTCTCGTCGGGATTGTTCCCGTTCGGGCGGAAGCGATAGACGATGCGGTTGAACGAGCCCCACGGATGGAAGTTAGGGAACAGCGTGAAGTAGATGCTGTCGTTCAACTCCGCATCGGGGACGTTGTCCATCACGTCGCCGAGCACGGGGCGCAGGCCCTCGCGGATGGCGGCTGCGCCGATCTCGCGGACGGAGGCGCCGTTCGAGGGGGCAGCGGTCATCTGCTCCATACGCTTGTCGAGTTCCTCCGCGGCGCTTTCGGCCTCGAGCTGCTCGCTGTCGCCGTTGTCACCATCGGGGAGGATGTCTCCGCGGCGCCGGCGCCAGGCCTCGTCGTCGGCCTCGAGCTGCTTGCCGGCGAGCCACTGGCACATGTGCGGGTCGGCCTCGCCGAGGTCGCCGCTGATCCAGGTGCCGCCTTCGGTGAAGAGCCCGGAACGCCCGTCCCTGGCGGTCACGAGTACGGTGCTGTCCTCTTGCGTGTCGTAAATGGCGCCCGTAAGTGGGTGGCGCATCTTGAAGGGGCTTGCGTCGGGGAGGGGTTCCTCCTCGGGGACGTTGGAGAGGTGGGGGCTGGGGACGCCGTTGGGCGTGATCGCACGGGCGTAGTTGCCGAACACGTCGTACTTGGAGTTGGCGTCGCAGATGCCGGCCAGGATCTGGGGGTGGGTGGCGACGACGTGATAGGCCTCCATGAAGGCCTCCTGCGCCACCTTCCAGTTACAGCGCAGCACCTTGGCGACGTGCGCCTCCTTGTAGCGCTTCTCGTAGGGCAGCAGCGTGAAATGGCTCTCCAGATCACCGACGAAATCCTCAAACGGCTCCGCGTCGGGATCGGGGTTGATGAAGATGAAGCCGCCCCAGCGGGCGACCTTGACCTCGGGCAGCGACTGCTCGTCCGGGTTCACGTAGGGGAAGTCCCACTGGCAGGGAATCTCCTTGAGCGTGCCGTCGAGGTTCCAGGTCCAGCCGTGGAAGGCGCAGCGCAGGTCGCGGGCGCGCTTGCCGTCTTCCTGGCGGAGGAGGCGCCCACGGTGGAGGCAGGCGTTGTAGTAGGCCTTGAACTCCTCCTCGGCCGTGCGCACAACCAGGTAGGAGAGGTCGGCGAGGTCGTAGACGAGGTAGTCGCCCACGTCGGGTATGTCGTCTTCGTGGCAGGCCATCTGCCAGACGCGCTTCCAGAGCTTCTCGATCTCGATGTCGTGCCACTCGCGCGAGGTGTAGCGCGCGACGGGCACGAGGGTGGGGTCGCCCTGCTCCAGCGGGGAGTCGCGCAGCAGGTACTCGGGTACGGGGTGGCTGTCCTCGGCGAGGAGCTGGGTGTAGGCGACGCCCGCGGAACGGTCGGTGCCGGTCAGAGTTTCGGTCATGGTGGGAGCCCTCGATTCGAGACCGTCATAGGGTCTGCGGTTTCGGGCGGGATCGTAGCAGAGCGCGGGCATACTTGGGGGTTCCCGCGCCGGCTGCCGCATGGGGTAGGCTGGCGCGCACGCGGCCACGGTTGGGCGCGACGCACAAAGAGAAGGAGGGAGCACGATGCTCCTCGAAGGCAAGGTCGGGATCGTCACGGGCGTGGGCATGGGTATGGGGGAAGCCGTCGCGAGACGCTGGGCGCGCGAGGGAGCGAGGGTCATCGGCACGGACGTGAACGACGAGGCCGGACACGCCGCCATCGAAGCGATTACGGCCGCCGGCGGCGACGCGCACTACATCCACGCCGACAGCTCCAGCGAGGACGACTGGCAGGCCGTCAGCGCCTACGCCATCAACGAGCTGGGGGGCCTGCACGTGCTCCACAACAACGCGGCCATCCACTTCTGGTTCGATTCCATTGAAGATCCGATGGAGAAGTGGGACCAGATGATGGACGTGAACCTGCGGGGCGTGCTCCTCGGGTGCCGCTACGCCATCCGCCACATGATCACGGCCGGCGGCGGCGCGATCGTGAACACGTCCTCGGTCTCGGCGCTGCACGGGGTGCCGTTGCAGGGCCTCTACGGCTCGACGAAGGCGGGGGTCATCAACCTGACGCGGTCGCTGGCGCGGGCCTACGGTCCGCAGGGCGTGCGCGTGAACGCCATCTGCCCGGGCACGATCGATACACCCATGCTGCACACGGCCGCGGCCGAGGCGGCGGAGATGCGCGGCGACGACGACCCGCCCGCCGCTCGCGGCGGCGGCGTGGGCCCCACGCTCGACGGCGGTCGGCTCGGTTCGCCGGACGAGATCGCGAGCACGGTCACGTTCCTCGTCTCGGACGAGGCGTCGTACATCAGCGGCGTCTGGCTACCGGTCGACGGGGCGATGATGGCCTGATGCCGGGCGCGCAACGCCGGCAATCCTCAGAGAATCGGCACCGCGCCCCTGGTGGTCGCCTTCGCTCGATCCAACTCTGGACACCCGACACCCGCTCGCCGGACTTCGCGGCCGAAGCGCGTCGGGAGTCGCTTCTCGCGGCACAGAGCCCACACGCGGAGGAAGACCAGGCGTTCGTCGACTCCATCTCCGAGGAGTTCCCTGGCTGAGGATCCTTGGACTGCCCTACGCTCGTGCCTGCGCGGGCTCCTTGGCCCAGTTGAGGCCGCGGCGGAGGAGTTCGTAGAAGACGGGGAGGTCCCAGGAGCCGCGGACGATTGGGGCCTCCTCGACGAGGGGCGCCATGTCGTACTTGCCGCAGGAGTGGCCGAGGGTCAGGTAGAAGACGGAGCCTTCGCCCAGTTCGCGCAGGTAGGCGATGAGGCGGGGGTCGTCGTCGGGCCAGTCGTTCTCGACGTAGCCCGCCTCGAACTTGCCGCTGAAACGCGTCTCCAGCAGGGGCGTGAGTCCCTCCGAATACTCGCACAGGTAGATCTCGTCGGAGGCCTCGAAGGGCTCGATGCCCGCCACGAGAGGGTGGTCGGGGGCGGAGACGGTCACCTGGAAGGGCTGGATGGGCGGGTGCGAGATGAAGCGGCTGCCCATCGTCTCCATGAAGGTGTCGCAGATGCGCGGGGCGATGATGCCTTCGGGGCCGAAGTCGAGGAGGGCGTTGGTGGCGTGCAGCGCCAGCCAGCGCCCACCGCCCTCGACGAAGGCGCGCAGGGCCTCCTCTTCTTCGGGCTCGGGACGCAGGTCGCAGGTATAGGTGACGAGCACGTCGGAGGCGCGGATGGCTTCCGTGTCCGCGAACGATTCGCCGACGCGGACCCAGACGTCGCCGTCTTCGGCGAGCAGCTTCAGCAGCTCGAGGCGGGCGAAGTTGGTGTCGTGGAAGCGGGCGTTGACGACGAGGTAGACATCGATTCGAGGCATGGCCGCGATGATACGCCGCCATGGGCGCGTCTCCGGGAAGGTTCTAGCCGATGACGCCGTGGTCGAAGAGGGCGCCGATCTCGTCCTCGCTGAAGTCGAGTTCGCCGAGGACTTCGCGGGTGTGCTCGCCGAGCGTGGGGGCGACCTCGAGGGGCACATCGGAGCCGGAGAGGAGGGCGGGCATGCGCATCAGCTTCACCGGGCCCACCTCGGGGTGCTCAAGCTCCTGAATGAGGCCACGCTCGGTCAGGTGCGGGTTCGTGAAGAGCTCATAGGTATCGAGCGTGGCCGAGCAGGGAACGCCCGCGGCGCCGAGCTCCTCCATGGCCTCGTACTTGGTGCGCTGTGACGTCCACCCGGTCACGAGCTCGAAGAACTCGTCCGCGTACTGGAAGCGACCCATCTGCGTCTCGAAGCGCGGGTCGGCCAGCAGCTCGGGGTGGCCGATGGTCGTGCAGAAGGCATCCCACTGGGCGAGCGTCACGATCATCACGAACAGGTAGTCGTTCTCACCGCCGCCCTTGCAGGGGTAGACATCGGTGCCGGGCCCGCGGCTGTTGCCGGTGCGCGACTGGGGCGCCTCGCCCCAGGTGCGCAGGCCGAGCGTGCGCATGAAGAGGGTGACCGCTTCCTGCATGGATATCTCGATGAACTGGCCCTCGCCCGTGCGCTGTTTCTGCACGTAGGCGGCGGTGATGGAGAGGGCGAGCTGGGCGCCAGTACCGGAGTCGCCGATGGTGGGGCCGGGACGGGTGGGCGGGCCGCCGGCCTGCCCGGTGACGGAGAAGGTGCCCGCCGACGCCTGCGCCACCCAGTCGTAGGAGGGGAAGCCGGAGTAGGGACCGCTCAGTCCGAATCCCTTGAGGCGGGCGTAGATGATGGCGGGGTTCGCCTGCTTCATGACCTCGTAGGTCAGGTCCAGCTTCTCGATGACGCCGGGGCCGTAGTTCTCGACAAAGACGTCGAATTTCGGGGCCATGCTCAGGAGCAGCGCGCGCCCCTCCTCGGAGGCGAGGTCGATAACGATGCTGCGCTTGTTGCTGTTGTAGTTGAGGAAGTACTGGGGCATGCCCGACCCGGCTACGCCACGTCCGGGGTCGCCGCGGGGCGACTCGATCTTGACGACGTCGGCGCCGAGCCAGGCGAGCAACTGCGTACACGAGGTGCCCGCCTCGTACTGGGTCATATCGAGCACACGCATGCCATCGAGGGCGGGCATCGGTTCCCCTCCCGAGCGAGTCGCCCGATGATACCCCCTCGGCCCGCGGGCGGACGCCTGCGGAGCGTTCGCGACGCTTCCCGTATGCTGGCGGGGTGGGGTCTGGAGCAGCGATGAACCGGCCGGATGAGCCTCCCGAGGCCGCACCCGAGACCCCTAACCTGCCCGACTTCCGGAAGCTCGCCCAGGGCGACTTCAGCGCCGTCGACTGGCGCATCTTCTGGAGTCTGCTGCCGCTCGTCGTCTTCCTGGTGCTGAACTCGTTCTGGCCCGAGGACCTGTGGCGCACGCAGGTCGCGATCGTCGCCTCCTTCGCGGCATCGACCTGGGTCTTCGCCATCAACCGCGACAGCGGCGTGATTCGCTTCATCACCGTGCTCGGATTCATCGTGGTGGCAGGGTCGGCGGTGGTGGGGCTGGTAGCGGACAGCGCCAAGGCGTTCGCCGCCCAGAACATCTACAGCGACTTCCTCGTGGCGGCCGTCTGCCTGGCCAGCGTGGTCATCGGCAAGCCGCTGGTGGGGGCGGTGGCGCGGGAGAGCATCCCCGCGCTGCGCACCCTGATGGACCCGCGGCACCGGGTATTCGTGATACTCACGCTGGTGTTCATGACCTACAACATCGGCACGGGCATCTTCCGCATCTTCCTGCTGGGGGAGTTCTCGGCGAACGAGTACGTGATCGTGAGTCGCGTGACATCGCCAATCAGCCTGGCGTTCTTCCTGGCGTGCTATTTCATGATCAAGCGCGCCGCGGGGCTGAGCCAGCAGCAACCCTCCACCTGACGGCCCCGGCCCCCTGGCAGCGCTGCGTACAATGACCGGGTGGCGAAGCCGTTCCTGAAGTGGGCCGGGGGCAAGGGGAAGCTTGCCCCGCTCATCATCGAGCGCGCCCCGGAGCGAATCGCCCGCTACCACGAGCCATTCCTCGGCGGCGGAGCGGTGTTCTTCGCGTTACAGGAAGCGGGCCTCGTGCGCGATGCCTCGCTCGCTGACAGCAACGCGGACCTGATGGCGACCTACCGGGCCATCCGGGACGATGTCGACGGCGTCATCAAGGAGTTGGACGAACTCTCGCAGCAGTACCTGGGGCGGGAGCCCTCGCAGCGCGGGCTCTACTACTACGAGGTCCGCGAGCGGAGGCTCCTGCGCCGCCCGGACCGGAAAGCCGCGCGCCTCCTGTTCCTGAACAAGACCTGCTACAACGGGCTCTACCGGGTCAACAGCAAGGGGCACTTCAACGTGCCCCACGGGCGCTACGTGCGCCCGACGATTCTCGACAGCGAGCGGCTTCGCGAGGCGTCGGCGAGCCTGGCGGGCGCGAAGTTGCGCGCCGAGGACTTCGTGGACGCGTGCGCCCGCGCCGGGCCCGGCGACTTCGTCTACCTCGACCCGCCGTATCAGCCGCTTAGCGCCACCTCAGCGTTCACCAAGTACACGGGCGCCGACTTCGGGTTTGCGGACCAGGAACGGCTGCGTGATACGTTCGACGACCTGACCGCGCGAGGCGTCCCCGCCCTGCTCTCGAACTCGTCGCACCCCGACATCGAGGAGCTCTACCGGGAGTACGAGATGGACCGCGTGCCCATGGGGAGAGCGATCAACTCGAACGGGCGGGGGCGGGCGCCGATCGACGAGCTGCTGGTCAGCAATCTCTCACGAGTCGAGAAGGCCTCTAGCCGTTCAACTCCAGCCCGAAGTAGAGCCTGAGCCAGGCCTCAAGGTGGGGAAATTCGATCGCCTTGCCGGTGGAGTCGAGGTAGGCGCGCATGTTCCGGGAGAAGCCCTCGCCGTAGTAGGCCACGATCCCGTCGATTGGCCAGCTTGAGATGTCCGAAATCGTAGCGGGAATCTTCTCTTCAACAGACCCACGGCTGCCCTGCCACTTGCACTCGATGCCAAGTCGCCGTCGGCTCCTGGGGTCGGTCAATACGATGTCAATCTGACGCTTCGCCCCCCAAAGCCTCCGGCCAACCTCAACCTCCTTGTCAACGAGGAGGTTGAGCGCTCCGGCGAGATCTGCAACCTGATCGCGGAATTGGTCTCCGTTCAGGGGAGCTTGGGCCTTCCCAGCCATGGTCTCTAGCCCGCGGGGACGGGGGCGGCGAGAAACTCCAGGAGGGCGGCGGCGTAGGCCTGCGGGTGCTCGACCAGGCCGGCGTGGGCGCCGGGGAGCTGCTGGAGCGACCCGTTGGGGAGCGCCTCGGCGAGTGCAGCGGCGTCCGCGGCATCGACGAGGATGTCTTCCTCGCCGGCGAGCACGAGGGCAGGCTGCTCGATGGCGGCCAGCTTCGAGGTGGCGTCGTAGGCGAGGAAGGCCTGCGCCTGGCGCGCGTAGGCGTGGTCCTGGGCGGGGTACGGGTCGTTGGCGCCGCTCTCGACGGCCTGCTCGCGACGCTGGTTGTCGGCGAGGAGCTCGGAGGTGTAGAGCCAGGGGGCAGTGAGGGCGAACGCCTGCTCGCGGCTGAGGCTGGAGCGGCGGGCGTCAGCCCAGCCCTCGGTCACGAGGCGCTGGCGGCCGCCGGGGCGGGCGCTGGTCCCGATGAGGACGAGGTTCTCGACGCGGTCGGCGTGCTCGGCGGCGATCTCGAGGGCGATGGCGCCGCCCATGCCGTAGCCGGCCACGCTCGCCTTCTCGATATCGAGCCGGTCCAGGAGCTGGCAGGCATCGTCGGCCATGCCGGCGATGGAGTAGGGCTTGTCGGGGGCGCTGGTGCGGCCCGCGCCACGGTTGTCGAAGGCGATGGCGCGGCGTCCGAGGGAGAGGGAGCGGAGCTGCAGCGACCACAGTCCCGAGTGCCCGCCCAGTCCCGCGATCAGCAGCAGGGGCGGGCCCGAACCCGCCTCTTCGTAGTAGGCGACGATGTCCCGAAGCTGTACGTGCGGCATGACGGCGCTAGCCTAGCGGGGCGGCTGCCTATTGGCTATCGCGCAGAGGGACCGACGAGCCCGCGGCGGTCGGCCTCCTCGATGATCTGGATGACGTTCGTGGCGGCGCCCTTGCGGATGCTGTCTGTCACGGCCCAGAGGGCGATGGCGCCGGGACAGGAGCTATCGGCGCGGATGCGGCCCACGAGCACATCATCGTTGCCGGCAGCGTCGACGGGGGTGGGGTAGCGCTCGCCACCCGGTTCGTCGACGACACGGACGCCGGGCATCGTGGCGATCGCCTCGCGCGCTTCGGCGGGGTCGACGGGGCGTTCGAACTCGGCCCAGATGGCCATGGCGTGGCCGAAGAAGGTGGGGATACGCACGCAGGTCGCGCTCGCGGGCAGGTCGGGCGCGTCGAGGATCTTGCGCGTCTCGTTCACCATCTTCGTCTCCTCCTTCGTGGAGGCGTCCTCGGTGAAGACATCGACCTGGGGCACGGCGTTGAAGGCGATCTCGCGCTTCTGGGTGCCGGAGGGCTCGTGGCGACCGGCGAGGGCGGCGGTGGTCTCCGTGCGCAGACCCTCGACGGCGGCGGCGCCCGCGCCGGCGACCGCCTGGTAGGTGCTGACGACGATGCGTCGCAGGGGGTTGTCGCGGTGGATGGGGTAGAGGGCCATCACCATGGGGGTGGTGGTGCAGTTGGGCTGGCTGACGATGCCGTTGTGCCAGGCGAGGGCGTCGGCGTTCACCTCGGGGATAACGAGGGGCACGGCGGGGTCCATGCGGAAGGCGCTCGAGTCGTCGATGACCAGCGCGCCACGGTCGCGGGCGAGGGGGGCGTACTGGCGGGAGGCGTCTCCCGAGGCGGAGAGGAACACGACGTCGTCGTCACCGGCAAAGGACTCGGGGGAGGTCTCCTCGATCGTGATCGTCGAGCCGCGAAACTCGACGGTCGAGCCGGCGGAACGCTTTGTCGCGAGGAGGCGGAGGCGCCCGACGGGAACCTCGCGCTCATCGAGGATCTTGAGGAACTCGCGGCCCACAATTCCAGCGCCGCCGACGACCGTGATGGCGTAGGGCTTCATGGTTGGCATGGTAGCGTACGGCCTCGTATCGACCCACGGAGGGAACCCATGCTGGAAGTGACAGAGAAGCAGATCGAGGCACAGGCCGCGGCCGTCATCCGGACGAAGGCGCGTCAGCAGGACCTGGGGCCGGTGATGGACGAGTTGTTCCCCGCAGTCCTGGCGTTCATCCAGACGAGCGGAGCGCAGCCCGCCGGGCCCCCGTTCTGCCGCTACCTCTCGATGGGCAGCGAGGAGTGGGAGATCGAGTGCGGCCTGGCTGTCACCGAGCCGGTGGTCGGCGAGGGGCGCGTCGAGGCCGCTGAGCTTCCGGGCGGGGCCGTGCTCTCAACCATGCACGTGGGGCCGTACGAGGCGCTGGGGCAGTCGTGGGATGCGCTGGACCGATGGGTGAAGGAAGAGGGGAAGATTCCCGGAGGGGCGGCGTGGGAGCTCTACGTGACCGACCCGGCAGTAGTAACGGACCCCGCGGAGTGCCGCACGGAACTGGTGATGCCGCTCGGGTCGTAGGGCAGGGGAGCAGGGTTACTCGACGATTGCGGGTTCGCCGGGCTGGGGGTCCAGCTCGACGGCGGGGGGCTCGATCGCCTTGGGCTGGGGCTCCATGTGCTCCAGGCCGGTGATGCTGAAGCCGAGGTCTCCGAGCTCGCAGAGGAAGCTGCAGTAGGTGAGACGGAGGGCGCTGGTCGACTTCGATGGCACGTAGCGGAGCTCGCAGCGGATGCAGCGGAGCATCTCCTCGCTATCGGGTCCGTAGCTCGGGACCGGAAGGGCGTCGGGGCCAGATGTGTCAGCCATCGTGCCATCCATGCTAACGCTTCCCGGAGCGACCGCAAGCAAACGCGGTCCAATCTGAACGCAATCTTGAAGGGGCTGGCCAAGACTGGTAGCCTCGTATGGCTCCACCCATCCGCGCAGCAGGCCTTGGAGGGAGGCGATGCAGCGTCCGCAGTTTCTCACCCGCAAGGCCGATCGGCCCCGTCCTTGGTATCTCGATGTCAACCGACTGGGCATCGCCACCGTGGAGATGCTCGGGACGATCGCGGCGCTGTTCATCTACTTTTTCGTACGCGGCGGCCGGCCCGATGACATCGAGTCGTCACTGACCCGCGGCCTCCAGATCATCGATTTCGAGAAGCGACTGGGCATCTTCACCGAGGTGCACTGGCAGGAGGTCTTCCTCCAGTACGACCTGCTGATGGACATCGCCAACCAGGTCTATGCGTGGGGGCACTACCCCGTGCTGGCGGGGATTGGCACCTGGCTCGCGATCAAGAACCCCTCGCGTTTCCGCTTCGTGCGAAACGTGATGCTGCTCTCGGGCGTGGTGGGCATCGCCGCCTACTGGCTGCTGCCGACGGCCCCGCCCCGCCTCATCCACCTCTCGGGCATCGACTTCGGCTTCGTGGACACGGTCCACGGGAGTGCGGACGTGGCCTACATGCAGCCTGCGCCCTTCGTGAACGACTTCGCCGCGCTGCCGAGTTTCCACTTCGGCTGGATCGCGTTGGCATCGGCGGCCATCTGGGTGAACACCACCAATCCGTTCCTGCGCGCCCTGGCCGTGGCCATGTCGGTCGTGATGTGGTGGGCGATCGTGGTGACCGGGAACCACTTCTTCTTCGACATGGTGGCGGGCGGCCTGGTGGTGGCGGTGTGCTGGGTGGCGGTGGCGTACCTGGACCGGATCGGGGTGAGCGCACGACTGACCGAGATGGTGCGTGCCGGCGCCGCCCGCATACTGCCACCGCTGGCAGCGTTCGTGCGCTCCCGGGTTGGCCGGTTGCGCTCGCACCTCGCTAACGCGTTGGCGTACGCTCCCGCCCGTGGCCGAGATCGATCGCGGAGCCTGGACCCTCGCCTACGACGTGGCGGGAGCGCCTGAAGCTCCTGCCGCCCTGCTCCTGCACGACATCCCCGACGACCGCCGCGTGTGGCGCGCGCTCGCCACGGACATGGTCGAGGAGTTCCGCACGATCGCACCGGACCTGCGCGGCTTCGGGGAGAGCGCGCGGCCGGTCGCCGGCGGCGCGCGGCCGGTCGCCGGCGGCGCGCCGCCGGCGATGCGCGACTACACCGCCGACCTTGCCGCGCTGCTCGATGCCGAGGGGGTGGGCGCCTGCGCCGTCATCGGAGCGGGCTTCGGCGCGGAGGTGGCGCTCGAACTGGCGCTCGACTCACCCGGGCGGGTGAACCTGATCGTCCTGAGCGGAGCGATCCCGGTCGACGAGCACCCTTCCTACGACGAGGGACTGGTGAGCCACCAGGCACGGCTCGGCGAGCGAGGACGGCTGGCGGGGCGCTTCGGGATGGGGCGGGCCGGGGCAAACGCAGCAGAGGGGCACACAGGCGAGTACCTGCGGGCTTCGGTGCGTGAGCGCTACCGGGGCATCGACGCGGAGGCGTTCGCTGACGCGCAGGGGGCACGGTCGGGTCGAGAGGCGCTCCTGCCGCGGCTGGCAACGCTGCCCGTTCCCGCGCTCGTGGTGGCGGGTGAGCACGACCCGCTCCTGCCGGCGGCGCGGCTGCTGGCGGACACCCTCCCGGACGGGCGGCTGGTCACGCTCGAAGGCTGCGGACAGGGGGCGCCGTTCGTGGCGCCTCGCGCCTTCGAGGGGGCGCTGGGCGCCTTCCTCGGCGATGTACGCGGGGCAGGGGCCTCCCAAGTATAGGGCCGGAAATATCAATGCTTCTTGTTACTTTTGTGACAATGAGTTGTATGA
This sequence comes from Tepidiformaceae bacterium, assembly GCA_965214395.1. Lineage (GTDB taxonomy): Bacteria > Chloroflexota > Dehalococcoidia > Tepidiformales > Tepidiformaceae > UBA2991. The sequence goes on along the minus strand of OZ243954.1, from coordinate 707,444 downwards.
TGGCGGTTCAGGAACGGGAGCAGTCCATTGGCAGAGACGGCGCGAGAGTCGATCTGGAGCGTCAAGCAGCAGACCCGAGACCTGTATTTCGTGGTGTTTGCTACGCTGTTCCTGGGAGGAGTCGCCCTCCAGACGCATCACGCGATCGTAGGCGGTCTCTCGGCTTTTGCCGCGACACGCACTGTGTGGGAGAGTTCCGCCCCCATCGCGATTACGTCAGCCGCCGCCGCAATGGTGCTCACCGAAGCCGGGAGGATCGCAATCGTGGTTATCGCAGAGAAGCTGGAAGCGCGCTTTGAACGCAAGGGACAGAAGAAAGAGCGGCAACGCTGGGTGGAGTGGAACAAGAGACGGGAAGCAGCTCTTGAAGCGGGAGAGCCGTTCGCTGAGCCACCGCCTTCGGAAGACTAGTGTGCGAACTCGGAGGGAGCAGAGCCAGAGATAGCTGACCAGCCCCCATGGCACGGATGCCGGGAAGAACCGTGCTGCTATACTCGGGCTGGCTCCCTACGACTCACCAAGGGGTTGCTCACGAATGAAGCGCATTCTCGCCCTCCTCGTTCTTCTCGCCGTCGCCGCCTCCGTGGTGGTGGTGATGCGTCGCAGCGCCGGCGTCGACGACTTTCTTGATGAGGATCTCGACTAGCTGAGCGACGCGCCACAGTTCCCAACCGAGCCCCTGCCAGGCCACCTCGCCGAACCGGTCGTGACCGGCTACGGCGCCGTGACCGCGCACGGCAGCGGGGTCGAGCCGATGTGGCAGGCACTGGCAGAGGGGCGTTCGCCGGCGATTGACTGGTCGCCCGACGACGGCCCCGCGACCTTCCGGTCAGCGCCAATCCCCGACGGCTACCGCCCCCACGCGCGCATACCGCGCAACCTCGCCCACTTCCTCGACCGCGGCTCGATGGTGGGCCTTGATGCCGCCCTGCAGGCGGTGGAGGCGGCGGGGCTGACGGCGGGCATCGCCGACTCGCGGCGCTTCGCGGTGGCCGACGGCCTCGCGTTTCGCGCGCCCGGCCAGCCGACCCTGTTCGTTCCCTACGGGCAGCTCGTCGCGCGAACGCTGGGCGTACGCGGGGCGGTTGTGGGGCTTGCAGGGGCGGAGGCGAGCGGGCTCGCCGCCATCGCCGAGGCAGCGGCCATCGTGGCGCGCGGCGAGGCGGACGTGGTGGTGGCAGGGGCGGCGCAGGCGCTGCAGCCACCTGTGCTCGCGCATTTCGAGCAGCAGGGGCTGATAGCCCCCAAGGACGCACACCCCCTCGACGCCCATCCCGACGGCTGCACACCCGCCGAGGGCGCCGCCTACGTGGTCGTCGAAGCGGAGACGCACGCCCGGGAGCGAGGGGCGACCGTCCATGCACACATCGCAGCAGCTACGCGCACGTTCGACCCGCTGGCGGAACCGCTCGACCCGAGCGATCCGGCGGAGGCGGGCCGGGCGATGCAGGCGGTGCTGGGCGCCGCCGGCTATCTCCAGAACCAGGTCGACCACGTAGCCTCGTGCGCGGACGGCCGCGCCAACCGGGACGCCTCCGACGCGGTCGGGCTGACGCGCACGTTCGGGCGGCACGTCTACTACGCCAGCGTGACGGCGCCGGCGGGGGCGCTGGGCGAGACGCTGGCCGCAAGCGGGCCGCTGGCGCTGGTATACGCCCTGGAGGCGATGCGCCGCCAGCAGGTCGCGCCCGCCGCCGGTTTCCGCGAGCCGCCGGAGCGCTCCGACCTGAGCGTCGTGCGGGAGACCCGCGACGAACGCCTCGACTGCGTGCTGGTGACCTCGCTGGGGCTGGGTGGGTCGAACGCGAGCGTGCTGCTACAGCGCTAGCCTCGCGATTCCTTCCGCGTTTGCCTGCCCGCCGGTACGATGCCCGCAGTGGAGATCAGCTGGCTCGGTCGCACGTGCTTCCGCCTTCGCAGCCGCGAAGGGGCTGTGCTGACCGACCCCGTGGCCGCTTCGACTGGCTACAGTCTGGGCCGCACGAGCGCCGAGGTCGTCACCCTCAGCCGCAACGACGACCCCGCGATCAGCAATCACGACGGTGTACAGGGCGAACCGCGGGTCTTCGAGGCGCCGGGCGAGTACGAGGTGCGCGGCATCCTCGTCACGGGCATCCCCATCGAGCGGGGGGACGGCCAGCGCACGATGGCCTTCGCCTACGAGATCGACGGGGTCAACATCGTCCACCTGGGCCTCCCGGACGCTCCCCCCGACCCCTCCATCCTCGAGCGCTTCGAGAACGTGGACGTGCTCCTGATGCCCGTCGGGGGCGGTGGGTCCCTCTCCGCGTCGGTGGCGGCGGACCTGATGCAGCGCATCGACCCGAACATCGTGGTGCCGATGAACTACCGCACCGACCTCGACAGCACGGACCTTGATCCGATCGACCGATTCCTCAGCGAGGCGGGCGCCACTCCCGAGCCCCGCCCCCGCCTGAGCGTGACGCGAAGCTCCATCCCCAGCGAGCTGACGGTCGAAGTGCTGAAACCGCGCGGCAGCTAGCGGCCGCTCCTAGCGGTCCGAGACGAGCGCTTCGTACGCGTGCGGCACGCGATCGCGGAGAGCGTGCGTGCCGGGGGCCATGTCCTTCCAGCGCGCGTTGGCGCGGTTGACCTGCGCCGCCATCGCCATGCCGGTGCCCGCGGGCACGGCCGTGAGGGGGGCGCCGGTGGGGGCGGTGACGACGCCACCACCCGTCCAGGCGGCGGCGGTGTAGACGCGGTTCTCGTCGCTGCGGGCCCGGGTGACCCGCTCGTTCATGGCGTGATCGCCGAATGTGGGCCAGGCGAGCACGTCCGCCCCCTCGAGCGCCAGGCAGCGCCCGACCTCGGGCGCGAGCCCCTCATCCCCGCAGAGCAGGCCGACGTTGCCGGCGTCGGTGGCGGTGACGGGCGCACTCGATTCGCCGAGGTCGATGCCGCGCCCGTGCGTGGCGCGGTGCTCGACCGTCTCGTCGGGGGTCACGAGGACGGCGGTCTGCTCCATGGTGCAGCCGCTGGTGGCGACTGCGAAGGCAAGGGCGCCACCGTTGGCGCGCACGGCCTTCTCGACCGCGGGCATGGACGCCTGCCAGCCCTCGCTGCCGACCTCGCCCGCAAACACGGTGAGGTCGCAGTCCTGCTCGCGCAGGGCCTCGTAGCGGGCGATCACGTCGCCCGTGTCGAACAGGTCGCCCGAACCGGGAACGATGGCGATGCGCCGGTTCTCCTCAGCGGGGACCATCGGTTCGTCGAGGAACGCCCGGGCGGGGGAGTCTTCCCAGGGCTCGGTCAGGCGGCCGTAGAGGCTGGGGCGGCGGGGGACGGCCTCGGACTGCGCCTGGGCCGGGTCGATGGTGTAGGTGACGACAGTATCGCCCGTGCTCGGCGCGGCTACACGCGTCGCCCCGAGGGGGTCGATGACGCAGGAACGGCCAGCGTAGATGAGGGTGTTCCCCTCGGGCCCCCACTTGTCGGCGGCGGCCACCCAGACGCCGTTCTCGAAGGCACGCGCGGGCATGAGGTACTCGCACTGGGTGGTGCTGAGCTGCTCGACGCTGCTGGCCCAGGAGACCCAGGCGGTCAGGTCGAGGATGACTTCGGCGCCGTTGACGGCGAGGGAGCGGGCAATCTCGGGCTGGCGGCCATCGGCGCAGATGAGCACGCCGAAGCGGGCGAAGCCGGCATCGAAGACGGGGAAGGCGTCGCCGCGCCGGAACCAGTAGTTATCGAAGTGCCAGAGGAAGCCCTTGTCGTAGCGCCCGACCATTTCGCCGGTTGGGTCGAAGATGACGCCGCTGTTGGTCAGGGAGCCGTCGTCGTGCGGAACGGCCATGCCGGCGGCGAGCCAGTAGCCGTACTTGCGCGCCTTGGCCCCGAAGAGCGCGGCCACCTCGGCGAAGGGGCGGACGCCGGGGCGGGCGTAGGGGTCGGCATCGCGGACGTAGTAGGCGGGGTAGGCGCACTCGGGCAGGGCGACGAGCTGGGCGCCGGCTTCGCCGGCCTCGTCGAGGGCTCGCAGGAGACCCTGGAGGTTCTCCTCCGCGTCTTCAAGCTCAAGGGCTCGCACCTGGCAACAGGCGACGGTGAACGGTTCCAAGGGCGGCTCCAGTCCCGGTTTCGCCTGCATTCCGGGACGTTGCTAGACTCGATCCCGGAGAGGTGTCCGAGTGGCTTATGGTACCGTTCTCGAAAAGCGGTGTGCAGCAATGCACCGGGAGTTCGAATCTCCCCCTCTCCGCCAGCCACCCCTGAACCACTGGTCTTCCCGGCACGAAAGCACCCTCCCGGTCGACAGGGAGGGCGGTGCATGTACCCCTTTGCGGCGTGAACCGGAGGGGAGGCAAGGTGTGCCTCCGGCCTAGGAAACCATGCGGGTGCGGACGGCCTCGATGGTTGCGGGGGCGAGCCCGATGGCGGCCATGTAGCCGGCGGCTGAGCCCCAGCGACCACGGATGTAGTCGAGCGTGAGCTCCATCTCGCGGGGCGGGGCGGTCATCATCATGCGGCCCGTCTCGATGGTGATGCCGTATTCCTCGAAGCGCTCCAGCCGCTCCTCGAGGGTCGGCTCGAGCTCGGCCGTGGAGAGCGCGTAGTCGGCGATGATGTGGTCATCGGGCACGCCCGCGAGCTCCAGCAGGAGCGAGGCGGCGACGCCCGTGCGGTCCTTGCCGACGGCGCAGTGGAAGAGCACCGGCCCGGAGGCCATGGCGATGGTCTCGAAGAGGGTGCGGTAGGCCTGGCCGCCCTCCGACAGGAAATCCCGGTAGATGGCCGCGTGGCCCGGGTAGCGGTCCTGGCGGGCCAGCGCCCCCGGGGAGGCGTCCGTTTCGAACACGGGCGCCTCAATGATGGTCACGTCATGGGCGCTCAGGTCGGGCGTCGGGTACATTTCGTGCTCCATCCCGGAGCGGAAGTCGACGACGACCTTGACGCCGAGTTCGCCGAAGGTGGCCAGGCCTGCCTCGGTGAGCTCGTGCAGGCTGCCGCTGCGGATGAGGTCGGAAGCGGTGGTGGGGTGGCCGCCGGCGGTGGGATGGCCGGCCAGGTGGCGAACGTTGTGGGCGATTTCGAGGTGAATCTTGCGGTCGGTAGTGTCTCGTTCGAGCGTTGCAGTTGTCACGTTGGCCATGGTGCGGGGCCGGTGTGATCGGCGAGTGAACGCGGGGCGGCTACTCGCCGGGGATGGTGGCGTCGGGGTGGGAGTCGTAGCGGGGGAGGTAGGGTTTCAGGTCGAGCACGGGGGTGCCGTCGATGGCGTCGAGGACGCGGACGCGCAAGATGGTTCCCTCGACGCCCAGGAGGGGCACGGCGGCCACGCCGAGATGGTTCGGGCGTAGCTGGCTACGGGTCGCGAGGATGCCCGTCTCCACGCCCTCGACGGGGAGGGTCGACGGTTTCTCAGGGGCGTCGGCGGCAAGGTCCATGTAGAAGACGACGAGGACGTGGCTGTAGTCGTCGAGGCCGCGCAGGCGCTCGGCGTGCTCGGAGAGCAGCTCGATGTGGCTCTCGACCTCTTCCCAGCCGTGCGGGCGGGGCTTGCCGACATCGTTCCGGACCCAGCCGATGGCCTCCAGGGTCACCCGCTCCGGCGGGTCTGGTCGCTCGAACTTGCGGAAGCGATCCAGGAGTCCCATGGGCGCAATCAGGCCTTCGCCGGGGGCAGTTCGAGGGGTGAAACGGGCATATCGATCCTGTCGTTTCGGCGGCTGGGCAAGGCCCGGTCAGTATAGGCGCGAAGCCCCTTTCTGGACGCCCCGAACGGTAGCGGCTAAGACCCTTGTCGTGATAAAATGCACAGGAATCCTAACAATACCCGCGGTCGCGTTCCGGAAGCCCGCGGACCACACCCCACAAGGCAGCGTATGGCGATCGAACAAGCGACCCCAAGCACCTACACCGCAGCCAATATCCAGGTGCTCGAAGGTCTCGAAGCGGTCCGCCGCCGGCCCGGTATGTACATCGGGACGACCGATAAGGCCGGCCTCCACCACCTCGTCAAGGAGCTCGTCGACAACGCCGTCGATGAGGCGATGGCGGGCTTCTGCGACCGCGTCGAAGTGACCTTCCACACGGATGGCTGGTGCACCGTCAGCGACAACGGCCGGGGCATCCCCGTGGGCGTGCAGAAGCAGACGGGTAAGACAGCCGTGGAGACGGTGATGACGGTCCTCCACGCTGGCGGCAAGTTCGGCGGGGGCGGCTACAAGGTGTCCGGCGGCCTGCATGGTGTGGGCGCGAGCGTGGTGAACGCGCTGGCCGAAGAGATGCGAGTCGAGGTCGTGCCCGATCCCGAGGCGCAGGGCAAGCGGACCGCGAACAAGATCTACCGCCAGGACTACTCGCGCGGTGAGGCGCTCAACAAGCTCGCCCCCTCGCCCCTGAACAACGGTCGCGGCTTCGGCACGACCATCTCCTTCAAGCCGGACGCCGACATCTTCGACTCCACCTCGTTCGACTTCGAGATCGAGGCCGACCGGCTTCAGCAGTACGCCTACCTGACGAAGGGCACGTGGTTCCGCCTGTACGACGAGCGCGACGGGCGCGAGATGAACTACTACTTCGAGGGCGGTATCCAGAGCTTCGTGCGGCACGTCAACCGCGACCGCACCGTCCTCAACCACGACCCGGTGTATGTCGACCGCGAGATCGAGGGCAACGTCATCGAGTGCGCGATCCAGTACAACGACGGCTTCAACGAGTCGGTGTACACGTTCGCGAACGGCATCAACACGATCGACGGGGGCGCCCACCTGACCGGGTTCCGCAGCGCCCTGACGCGCGTCCTGAACGACTACGCGCGCAAGGCGAAGGTGCTCAAGGACGGCGACGCCAACCTGAGCGGAGAGGACGTGCGCGAGGGCCTGGTGGCGGTGGTCTCGGTGAAGCTGCCGGAACCGCAGTTCGAGGGGCAGACGAAGACGCGCCTCGGGAACGCCGAGGTCGCGGCGCACGTGCAGAGCGCGCTCGGCGAGGCGCTCACGCAACACCTCGAAGAGAACCCCTCGGACGCGCGCCGCGTGATCGAGAAAGGGATGACCGCCGCCCGCGCGCGCGAGGCCGCGCGCAAGGCACGGGACCTGGTCCACCGCAAGAGCGCGCTGGAGAGCGGGAACCTCCCGGGCAAGCTGGCGGACTGCTCCAGCCGCGACCCGGAGGAGTCGGAGATCTTCATCGTCGAGGGTGACAGCGCGGGGGGCTCAGCGAAGCAGGGCCGCGACCGTCACACGCAGGCGATCTTGCCGCTGCGGGGGAAGATCCTGAACGTGGAGAAGGCCTTCCCGGAGAAGATGCTCGGGCACGAGGCCATCCGCCTCATCATCGCGGCGCTGGGCACGGGCATTCGCGACACCTTCGACATTACGAAGCTGCGCTACCACAAGGTCATCATCATGACCGACGCGGACGTGGACGGCGCCCACATCCGCACGCTGCTGCTGACCTTCTTCTTCCGCAACATGGTCGAGTTGATCGAGGGCGGGTATCTCTACATCGCCCTGCCGCCGCTCTACCGGCTGCAGCAGGGGAAGACGACGCACTACTTCTTCTCCGACCCGGAGCTGAAGGAGTTCCAGCGGGGCAAGAAGCAGAAGGGCAACGTGCAGCGCTTCAAGGGACTGGGCGAGATGAACGCGGACCAGCTCTGGGAGACGGCGCTCAAGCCGGACTCGCGCATCCTGATGCGGGTCACGATCGAGGACGCAGCCAACGCCGACCGCATCTTCTCGGAGCTCATGGGCGAGGACGTCAGCCACCGCCGACGCTTCATCCTGACGCACGCGAAGGATGTCCAGAACCTGGACGTGTAGGGGAGAGCGCCGCGCTGACGCGCGGCCCAATTCTGGCGGGAGTGCATGGGAGTCGAACCCACCCCTCGCCGCGCTGGCGACGAGGCGACCGTTTTGAAGACGGCGAGGACCACCGGGCCCTATCCACTCCCCCGGACGGCCATCCTACCGCGCCCTGCAAGGGCCGCGTCAGCTGCTAGGGGACGCGCAGCCCCTCACAGGCCAAGCCGTCATCATCCTCGTCAAGCCTGTGGATATCGGACTGTGGACCACCCTGCTCTTCGTAGAAGCGCTGCGCTTCCTGTTGCGTGCTGAAGTCGGCACAGTCGCGGTCGGCAACGAATTCACCATCACCCCCCTCTGACCCCGTAAGAAGGACAAGTAGCAGGACCGCCGCCACCCCAACCGCGACAAGCCCTCCGCCCACGACAACCGCCCACATTGCCACTGTCCGTCTTTCTCGCCCGACCGGCGGCGAGGGCCGTGCGATGTCCCCTCGGGCTGCTGGATACGGCGTGGCTTCCTGCAACTGCGGAGAGCTGTCTGCCCGATCCGTCTCCGCCAGTAGCCAAGGGCGGTCTGCACCCCCTTGGCCAGCGGGCAATTCAATTCGAAACAGCTCTGGGGGGCGTTCGCCCTGTCTTGCTTTTCCCGGCCTCGGGCGAATGCTGTTTGCGATGGTGTTCCAGTAGCCGTTGAGCTCACGGTAGTGGTTGTGGCCTTCCACTAGGAAGGCAGAGTGCGATTGACGGTCTCGCCGGAACTCGCCGATTGCGTATCGCCCAGCGGACTCAAACGGCCCATTGCCCACTATCAGTGCGGGACCTTCATAGGAGGACTGGTCGATCCGCTCCCAAGCCTCCTGAATGTACTCTTGAGGCTTTACCTCCACATAGACTTCCCAATCACCGCCGCCGTCCACTGGAACCGTAAGGCGGAAGTCGGGCCGCCACACGCCGAAGGCCGTCTCTGGCTGGGGTTCCCAACCCCACCCTAGGAGATCAAAGAAGGCCGCCCATCTACCCTCAAGCAAACTATCAACTTGTCTCCCTGCATAAATCGTAGAGATGCTGTATCGAGGTTTAGGCAATGGTTCCCCCTAGACATATGGAATTACCTTCTCCGCGAAGAGGCGGGCGGGCTCGCGCGTGTCGCGGCCGAAGAACTCGATGACAAACATGTCGCAGCCGGCCTCCTGATTGGCCGCGATCTGGTCGCGGATGCGCTCCGGGCTCCCGGAGAGGGCGAGGGGGCCAGTGGGGTCGCCGAGGTGGCCGCCGAAGATGCGTTCGGCGCGCTCGATCATCGGTCCGGCTGAGGCCTCGTCGAGGGCGATGGTCACGAGGGTCTGCTGGCTGATCCTGATCTCGGACGGGTCGCGGCCGATGTCGGCGCAGTGCTCGCGTAGCACCTCGACCTTGCGGGCGAGGTTCGAGTGGTGCCCGGCGAGGTTGTTGTAGATGTCGGCGTGCTGGGCGGCGATGCGCAGGGTGACGCGCTCGCCCGCGCCGCCGATGAGGATGGGCGGGGTGCGGGGCGGCTTCGGCTCGCAGAGGAGGTTCTCGACGCGCACGTGTTTGCCCTCGTAGGTCACCGGCTCGTCCTCGGTCCACATGCGTTTGAGCAGGATGGCGGTCTCCTCGAGCTGGCGGAGGCGCTCGCGGGTGGAGAGGAAGGGCATGCCGAAGTCGGTGAACTCGCGCTCCATCCAGCCGCCGCCCAGGCCGGGGATGATGCGCCCGCCCGCGATCTCGTCGGCGGTGGCGATGACCTTGCCGAGGTGGGCGGGGTTACGCATGCCCGCGGGGGTCACAAGCGTGCCGATCTCGACCCGCTCGGTGGTGGCGGCCAGGGCCGCGACGGCGGTCCACGCCTCGAGGATGGGGATCTGGGGCGACTGCGGCCCATAGAGGTGGTCGTTCACCCAGATGGAGTCGAAGCCGAGGTCCTCGAACTCGCGGGCGGCGGCGCTCGCCTCCTCCCAGGTGCGCTTTATCTGCGGCACGTTCACGCCGAAGTGGGCCTTGCCGGTCGCTGCCATCGTGTCTCTCTCCCGCGGCGGGAGCCGCGACGGGCGCATTCTACGGGGAGGCCGGCGGAAGCCCGCCCCGGCGGCAGGGAACGTCGCGGGGGGCGGCGATACAATCAGGAGCGATGGTCGAGCTTGCGAGCTACCTGTTCTGGACGGGCCTTGCGTTCGCCGCAATCGCATCGGCGACGTACCTGGCGCACGTGGCCAGCGCGTCCTTCTCGCTGCGGCGGCTGAGCGCGCAGACCTCGGCGGGCACGGTCTCGGTCTCGGTCTCGGGGGCGACGGGCGTCCCCAACGCGGGCCTCGGAAGGCTCGCCACGACCTTCGCGGCGCTGACGGCCCTGGCCCTCACGATCTCGCTGATTGCCCGCTGGATCGCGGTCGAGCACACGCCGCTTTCGAACCTGTACGAGTACACGGTCGCGCTGGCGTGGGGCATCTCCGTGGCCTGGCTGGCCTTCGAGCGGACGGCGGGCGGACGGCGCTTCGGCGTCGTCGCCCTTCCCATCGTGTTGGCGGCGCTGGGCATCGCGACGCTCTTCCCGGACGAGGTCATCCCCCTGATTCCCGCCCTCCAGAACGGCCCGCTCCTGACGCTGCACGTGAGCGTGGTGATGGTGTCGTACGCGGTACTGACGGTGGCGTTCAGCGCGGCGGTCATCTACCTGGCGCAGGGGGGCGAGGGGCGGAGGCGGTTCGCCTCGCTCCCGAGCGGGGAGGCGGCCGGCGACCTCGCGCACCGGGCGGTGCTGGTGGGGTTCCCGCTGCTGGCGCTGGGCATCGCGCTGGGGGCGTGGTGGGCGAACAGCGCCTGGGGTCGCTACTGGGGCTGGGACCCGAAGGAGACGAGCGCGCTGGTGGTGCTGCTGGCGCTGGCGGCCTACTTCCACGCGCGGGCGGGGGAGGGGTCGGTGGCGGGGGCGCCGATCATCCGCTGGATCGTGCCGAGGCGGTTCCAGCGCAGCTGGCGCCCGGACCCGATGTGGTGGCTGGTGGCGATGTGGGCGCTGCTGCTCTTCACCTACTTCGGCGTGAACCTCTGGATCACGGGTCTGCACAGCTACGCGGGGGTTTAGGTCGAAGCGAAGGGCTCCCTGGGGAGGGGCGGGAAGGGGCGGGCCTGCTCGTAGGCGTAGGAGGCGCGCAGGACGAGGTCGTCGCGGTGGCGGGGGGCGACGATCTGGAGGCCGCAGGGGAGGCCGTTGTCGGTGAGGCCGGCGGGGACGGAGGCGGCGGGGTGGCCGGTGAAGTTGAACGGGTAGGTGAAGGCGATGGCGTTCGCCGGTTCCCCTTCGATCTCGCGGGGGATGGGGCCGGCGGGGGCGAACGGCTCGGTTGGCAGGGTGGGGGTTAGCAGCAGGTCGTACTGCTCGAAGAGACCCGCCGTCCAGGTGATGAGCTCGCCGCGGCGGCGCAGGAACTCCTGGAAGTCGGATGGGTTTACCTCGAGGGCGCGGTCGAGCTGGCGGATGTAGCGGGCGGTGAACTCGTCGTGGCGCGTGGAGAAGTTGTCCCACTCCTGCCCCAGCGACTGGAAGGCGGAGACGCGCGCCCACCAGCCACCCATCTCAGGGATGGTGTCGTGGTTCTCCTCGACCTCGTGGCCCATGGCCGCGAACGCCTCGGCGGCGTCGCGCACCTGGCGCAGCACGTCGCCCTGGACGCGAGTCACGCCGAGGGTCTCGTTGAAGGCGATGCGCAGCTTGGGGAGGGGCTCCTCCAACGTGTCCGCGTAGGAGATATCGGGGGCGGGCAGCGACTCCGGGTCGCGGGGGTCGGGTCCGGCCACGACGTCGAGGTAGATGGCGGCATCGCGGACGCAGCGGGTGAGGGGCCCGTAGCAGCTGATGCTGAGCCAGCTCGGCATGGGGCGGGGGGCGATGGGCGTGCGTCCCTGCGAGGGCTTGAGGCCGTAGAGGCCGGTGTAGCAGGCGGGGATGCGGATCGAGCCGCCGCCATCGCTGGCGGTGGCGAGGGGGACCATGCCCGAGGCGAGCGCCGCGGACGAGCCTCCGCTCGACCCGCCGGGCGTGCGCTCGAGGTTCCAGGGGCTGCGGGTGGCCCCGAAGAGTTCGTTGTCGGTGAAGGGGATGTGGCCGAATTCGGGCGTGTTCGTCTTGCCGACGACGATGGCGCCGGCCGCCTTCAGGCGGGCGACCAGCGCGTCGTCGAAGTCGACGCGGTTGTCGCGGTAGAGGCGCGAGCCCCTGGTCGTGACGAAGCCGGCGGCGTTCTCGAGGTCCTTCACGCCGAGCGGCAGGCCCGCGAACGGCCCCACGTCCTCGCCGGCGGCCAGGCGCTCGGCGAGCGCCTCCGCCTGGCGCATGGCGCCGTCTGCGTCGACCTCGACGAAGGCGTTGAGGCTGGGGTTCAGCTCGTCGATGCGGGCCAGCGAGCGCTCCATGAGCGCCACGGGCGAAAGTTCGCCCGTCCGCACCAAGGCCGCCAGCTCGTGTGCGTGGGCAAAATCGAGGTCGGTGTCGGGCATCGGGCTAGCCACCCTGCATGTTGATGCGCAGCTCGACCGCGTCGCCGTCGGCGATGGGCGTGTCGAGCTGGGACTGGGCATCGTTGATGACGGCCAGGACGGCTTCCTGATCGCGCTCGTTGAACCCCTCGTCCTCGAGGATCTCCTTCGCCGTCAGGCCCTCGTGCCAGTCGAGCTCAAGCGTTTCGAGCTTCGACTTCGAGAGGTTCTGGAGTGTGGGGAAGAGCTTCACCGTGACCGCCATCTGCGCCTCCGCGGGCGCATTCTACGGCCTCCCGCTTGCGGCCCGTGGCCCCTGGCCGCTGGGCTGGGCTACGATCGCGGGGCCATGCTGGTGCTCGCAATCGAATCCTCCTGCGACGAAACGGCCGCCGCCCTGATCGAGGGGGGCACGACGATCCACAGCTCAATCGTCGCGAGCCAGGTCGACCTGCACGCGAAGTACGGCGGGATCGTGCCCGAGGTGGCGAGCCGCGAGCACCTGCGCCAGATCACGCCGGTCGTGCGCGAGGCGCTGGCGGGGGCGGACTGCACGCTCGACGACATCGACGCGGTCTGCGCGACGCGGGGGCCGGGGCTGGCGGGGGCGCTGCTGGTGGGCTACAGCACGGGTAAGGCGATCGCCTTCGGGCGCGACCTGCCCTTCCTCGGGGTGAACCACCTCGAGGGTCACGTCTACGCGAACTGGCTCGTCGAAGGGGAGCCACCCAGCTTCCCCGCCCTCTGCCTGGTGGTATCGGGGGGGCACACGGACCTGATCCTGATGCGGGAGCACGGCGAGTACGAACGCCTCGGCGGTACCCTCGACGACGCCGCGGGGGAGGCGTTCGACAAGTCCGGGCGGCTGCTCGGGCTGCCCTTCCCTGGCGGGCCCACCATCTCGAAGCTGGCGGCGACGGCGGGGGCTTCGGCTCTGCGGCTCCCGCGCGCCTGGCTGCGGGGCACCTGCGACTTCAGCTTCAGCGGGCTGAAGACGGCGGTCCTGCACGCGGTGCGCGAGGAGCGGGCCGCGCCCGCGGAGATCGCCTGGGAGTTCCAGGAGGCGGTGGTCGACGTGCTGGCGGGGAAGGTCTCGCGGCTGGCGCGCGAGCTCGACGTGGCGGAGGTGCTGTTGGCCGGCGGGGTCGCCGCCAACGGGCGTCTGCGCGAGGAGATGCGGTCGCGCAGTCCCGTGCCGGTGCGCATCCCGCCGCCATCGCTGTGCACGGACAACGCCGCGATGATCGGGGCGGTGGGCGGGCACCGGCTCGCCCTCGGGCAGCGCAGCGGCCTCGACGAGGACATCTTCAGCACGAACGACTGGGCGCGGGTCTAGCTGGTGAGTAGTGGTTGGTGGCTCGTGGCTCGTGGTGCACGCCGCAGCCCCGCAGCCTGCTAACCGCCGATCACACCTAAGCGCCAGCCCACGTAGACTCAGTTCACACCACCAGCGTCCCGGGAGTAGTCATGGTCTGGTTTGTCAGTGTCGCCATCGCCATCATCCTTTGCGGCGTCGCCTTCCTGTTCGGCAGGGCGATGCGCAGCGAGGCGGAGCCGGGGAGCCCGGAGTCCGATCGCGGCCTCATCATCATCGTGCTCGCCGTCATCGTCTTCGTGATCTGGGCGGGCGCTCACACGGCGCTCTCCGCGCTCAAGCAGGTCGAGGCCGGCGACGTGGCCGTTGTCTACCAGTTCGGCGAAATCATCGGGCAGAGGGGTGAGGGTCTCCAGTTTGTCGCCCCCTGGCAGGAGATCCGCACGGAGAGCATCCGCGTCCAGCGCCGCCAGTTCTCGAACGTCAGCGGCTTCTCCTCGGAGACCCAGGACGTGGTCGTTACGGCCACGGTGAACTACCGGGTCGACCCGCAGGCGGTCCAGGAGCTCTACCGAACGGTTGGAGTGAACTGGTTCGACATCCTCGTCGAGCCCCGCATCAACCAGTACTTCAAGGCCGAGACGGTCAAGTACAACACGGTCGACATCGCCCCCAACCGGGAGACGATTCGCGAGAACGTGCGAGCCGCGCTGGCCCGGGACCTGCAGAACTTCTCCGTCACGGTCGAGGACCTGCTGATCGACAACATCGATTTCAATGCCGACTTCAAGCGCTCGATTGAAGAGAAGCAGATCGCAGCCCAGAACGCCCTCCGGGAAGGAGAGCGGATTGCCCAGGCGCAGGCCGAGGCGATCCAGAACGAGGAGCGTGCGAAGGGTGAGGCCCGCGCCGTCGAGGAGCGAGCGAAGGGTGATGCGGCCGCCGAGATCGAGCGCGCCCGCGGTAACGCGGAGGCGATCCTCCTGAGGGCGGAGGCGCAGGCACAGGCCAACGTCCTCCTTGATGAGTCCCTCACGCCCCAGGTCATCCAGTATCTGGCGGTCGACAAGCTCGCGCCGAACATCGACATCGCCCTCATCCCATCGGGCCAGAACATCATCATCGACCCGGCAGCGCTGCTCTCGGGCGCGAGCGTCGACGATGACGAGCCAGCGCAGTCAACGATTCCCGCCACGACAACGGGCCCGACCGAGGGCAATTAGCGGGAAGGCCGGAGCTCGCTCGCCAGCGCTTAGTCGCGCAGGCTGCGAGGAGGAAGAGAGGCAGGCGGGTTCTCTGCGCCGCATGAGGTCAACACTTCTGTTGTGTAGGGTGGGTGCGGGGTGAACGCAGGTGAGTTACGCCGCTGGCGAAGGACCTGGGGTCGAAGTGATGCTCGCCTACCCGATCGCGCTTGAGGATGACGACAGCGCTGTGCTTGTCACATCACCTGACTTTCCCGAGTTGACCACGTTCGGTGAGGATCGCGAGGAAGCCGTGGCCCGGGCCGTGGACGCCCTCGAGGAGGCGATCGCCGCGCGCATCCACGCTCGCAATGAAGTCCCCAGGCCTTCGAAGGGCAAGGTTTCGCGACGCTTCCTTCGCTGACCTCGGTCAAGGTGTTGCTGTACCAGGGGATGCGGGAGCAGGGCATTGGCAAGGCCGAATTGGCTCGCCGGCTGGGCTGGCACCTGCCGCAGGTCGACCGCGTGCTCGATGTGGAGCACCACTCGCGGCTGGATCAGATGGACGCGGCCCTCAGCGCCATCGGCTGGCGGCTCGACGTGAACGCCACCCGGGTTGCGGAATCCGGCTCCTGACAAGTCGAACGGGGCGGAATCCTGGTCAGTCGCGCAGGGTTCGCAGCCAGAGGACGTAGGTCGTGACGCCCACGCCGACGGCGGCGAGGATGGCATTGAGCCATACAGGTGACGGCGCCAGCAGCCAGGCGGAGACCGCGAGCCCGACCCAGAGCATGACGATGGTCACGGCCTTGGTGCCGGGCGTCGCGCCGCGGTGCTCGCTGTAGTTGCGCAGGTAGCGCCCGAAGAGGCGGTTCGTCATGAGCCAGGTGTGGGCGCGCTCGGAGCCGCGCGCGTAGCAGGCGGCGGCCAGCAGGAAGAAGATCGTGTGCGGCAGCAGGGGCATGACGACGCCCAGCGCGCCGATCGCGACGAAGAGCGTCCCGAGCCCGATGAAGAGGGCGCGCATCGGGGCGGAGGTCGCGATGGGAGGCCGAGCCGCCTCTGAAGAACCTGCCAATTCTGCCAATTGGCTGCCAACCCTTAGATGTTGAGAGTTCCCGTGGGAGTATAGCGCATCCCGAATGGGCCGCGGCCTACTTCTTTGGTCTACGCCAGCGGGTCCAGTCGAAGGGCTCGATGCCCGTCTCGGTGAGCTGCCAGATGGAGGCTTCGGCCCGGCCCTGCTCGATGTCGAGGAAGCCGATCGTGCCGAGCTGCGTCTCGAGGTTGTGGGGGTAGGTGGGGGAGCCGGGGTTCACGCAGAGGACATCGCCGACCTGGTCCACCGCTTCCACGTGGGAGTGGCCGTAGACGACCACATCGAGGTCGGTGCGGCCGAAATAGCGTTCCATGGCGCGCTCGACAGTGAGGTGGGGCGGCATCTCGGGGACGGGCATGTCGTGCACGACGCCGACGGAGACGCCCTCGAACTCCAGCGCCCAGGCCTCCTGGAGGAGGGGGTGCTCGGGCTGCACCGGTCGCCCGCCGGAGCCGTCCTCGCCGTTGCCGCGAGCGGCCCAGAGGGGCGCGACTTCCGCCAATTCGTCGAGCAGCCAGACCTCGTGGATGTCACCCGCGTGGAGGATGGCGTCGACGCCCCGGAATGCGTCGAAGGCCTGCGGCCACAGGTCCGGGCGGGACTCGGGGATGTGCGTGTCCGAGATGAGGCCGATCCGCATCGGGGGAGTCTACCGCGAGGGGCCGGGGTGGGGGTTCTGCTTGAATACGAACGTACGTTCTGATACGGTGGAAGCATGTCCAGTCACCCCGTCCTTCAGCCCACGCTCCTCGGGAACGAGGGGACCTCGTTCGACCCGTCGTTCGCGGGCATGCAGCGCCGGGAACTCGGGTACGAGTCCTGGATCGACCAGGCGCAGGGGTTCCTCGCCGGCCACCGGACCGTGTTCGACGCTCTCCGCGACGACACGCGCTGGCACGGCCACAGGCGCCTCATGTACGACCGCATGGTCGACGTGCCCCGGCTGACCGCCTCCATCCCGCGCGACGGCCCGGGCCACCCGGTCATCCGTGAAGTCGCGGACGCACTCGGTGAGCGCTACGGCGCGACCTTCGACCTGGTGGCACTGGCGCTCTACCGCGACGGGCAGGACAGCGTCGCCTGGCACCGGGACAAGGCGCGGCGCGAGCGGCGGGGCAGGCGCTGGTGGCAACGCTCTCGCTGGGGGAGTCGAGGCGCTTCCTCGTACGGCCGCACGGGGGCGGGCCGTCGGTCACATTCTCGGCGGGGTGGGGCGACCTGCTGGTGATGGGCGGGGCCTGCCAGTTGCACTGGGAGCACTGCGTCCCCAAGGCACAGCAGGCGGGACCGCGCATCAGCGTGATGTTCCGCAGCAGCGCAGACTTCGTGCGCTTCTAAAGCGTCTGGCCCTGCAATCCCTCCAGCCCCATCAGGGCCGCAATTTCGCCCTGGTGCGAGGCGACGTGCCAGACGCCGAGCGTGCCGAACACCCAGAGCTTGGGCTGTGGCGTGGGGCCGAAGGGGATCTCGGTCTGGAGGTCGTCCTCGTCGGCCGACTCAAGGTAGCCGTCGACGGTCGCGCGCACGGCGGCGGCGTACCCCCGCAGCGGCTCGAACTCGAAGCTGAGGCTGTTCGTGTAGTCCTGGGAGATAACGGGGCTCTCCGGCAGTTCAAAGCCGACCCGCTCGCCGATGCCGCTCTCGTGGTAGACGGGCTGGCGTCCCATGAGGCCGCGCACCAGCACGAGGTCCTGAGTTATGACCGTGTGGGCATAGGTGGCTCCAATTGGATTCGTGATGGAGCCCTCGATGGTCTTGGTCAGCAGCTCCGGGGAGCAGCGCCCGATGGTGGCCTCCAGGTTGTCCTGCGCGAATCCGTACTGGCTGCGAAGCAGCTCCCTCTGGTCCATCACGTGCCTCCTGGCTCGTTTCGTATGAGGTGAGGCGCCAGTCTGAAGCGTGGCGAGCCGCGCCGCCACCAACGGCGCCGTCAGGCGCCGCCTCCCACCACGACCACCAGCGCCTCCGGCCCGTGGATGCCGCGCACGATGCGCTTCTCGATATCGGCGGTGCGGCTGGCGCCGGTGAGGATGAGGGGGTCGCCATCGGCGGCGAGTGACGGCGCGAGGTCCTGCGGGAAGCGCACGATCGCGTCCTCGTCCACCTCGACGACGATGCGGCGGGCGTCCATGAGGGCGGCTCGCGAGGCGTCCTCGCCGGTCAGCAGCACGCTCCCGGTGGAGGCGACGGCGGCGGTCGCGCGGACGCGGCGGTCGCCGTCCTCGGAGCCGGCGTCGTCAGTCACGATGGCTCCGACTATGGCGGCGCGCTCGCGGAAGAACGCGACCACGTCGTCGGGTCGCGTCGGGGCCGGGGGCTCCGGTGCGGGTTCCGGTTCGATCGAGTCAATCGGGATGAGCATGGCCGGGTCTCGCGTGGGCGCGGTCGTCGGCAGGGAGCGTTCGGAACCGGGCAGCCCGGGGAGGTTGCCGCCGGCGCGCAGGCCCAGCCGCGCGAGCCAGCTCGCGGCCCGCCCCTGCGGGCCCGCGAAGGCGGCCACCCACGACTTCCAGCCGAGGCGCTCGACCATCGAGCGGCCCTTGCCGGTGTCTCCGGCGCGCAGGTCGAGCAGCATTCGATGGAGGGGGATGCCAACGGGGCAGACCTCCGTGCAGCGCCCGCAGAGGCTGGAGGCGGAGGGCAGGTCGTCGTGGCGCCCGTCGCGCCACAGAAGGGGGGAGACGACCGCCCCGATCGGCCCCATGTAGGGCGAGCCGTAGGAGAGCCCGCCCGCAGCCGTGTAGACGGGGCAGGCGTTCATGCAGGCGCCGCAGCGGATGCAGCGCAGGACATCGCGGTAGCGCTCGTCGGCGAGGATCTCGGAGCGGCCGTTATCGACGACGACAAGGTGACGTTCCTTCCCCTCCTCCGGTCCGCCCAGGAAGTGGGTGTAGGCGGTCAGGGGCTGGGCCGTGGCGCTGGGTGCGAGCACCTGCAGGACTGCCAGCGCCGCTTCTTCGTCGGCGACCACCTTCTCCATGCCCGTGATGGCGATGTGGACATCGGGACGGCTGACCCCGAGCGACACGTTGCCCTCGTTCTCGACGATGACGATGCGGCCGCTGCCGGCGATGACGGCGTTGGCGCCGGTGATGCCCGCATCCACATCGGCGAAGAACTCGGCGACGACGTCGCGGACGGTTCGCGAGAGGCGCACGGGGTCGTCGTCGGGAACGTCGGCGCCGGCGCCGGCGAGCAGTTCGCGGATGCGGGCGCGGTTGAGGTGGAGGGCGGGGGCGGTGATGTGGCTGGGGCCGCGACCCTCGATGTCGACGATGTACTCGCCGATGTCGGTCTCCAGCACCTCGCGGCCCTGCAGGCGCAGGGAGCCGGTCAGCCCCACCTCCTCCGCGACCATCGATTTCGACTTGGCGATGCGGCGGGCATCGCCGAGGAGCCTCGAAACGATGGCGACCGCCTCCTCGGCGGTGTCGGCGCGGTGGTAGCCGGTGCCGTTGCGGGCGCACGACTCGCGCAGCTGCTCGTGCAGCTCATCCATGTGGTCCACGGCGTAGGCGCGCGCCTCCTGGGCGCGGGCACGGGCGTCGGAGGGGCTGGCCGTGCCGAGCTGCTCGCGCGTATCGGCGACCAGCTTGCGCAGGATGGGGGAGAGGGTGGCGGCGGGCGGCCCCGCCGCGATCTCGGCTCGCGCCCGCGCGCGGAAACGGCTCACGCCAGCGCCCTGTCGAGGAGCTCGGCGAGCGTCCAGGTCTCGAGCGGCTGCTCGTCGGCGCGGGCCGTCGCTTCCAGGTGGGCGAGGCAGGAGAGGTCGCCGGAAACGAGCACGCGCACGCCCCGCGAGGCGACATCGGCGAGCTTGGAGCGCGCCATGGCGACGGACACCTCGGGCTCCTTCACGGTGAAGGCGCCGCCGAAGCCGCAGCACTCGTCCTCGTAGGCGAGGCGGCGCAGGTCCAGTCCCTCGACCTGCTCCAGCAGTCCGACCGCCCCCTCGGTCAGGCCCAGCTCGCGGCGGCCGTGGCAGGAGTCGTGGTAGGTCACGGCTCCGGCGAGGCGCAGGGGGAGGGCGGCCACGTTCGGGTGGGCGGCCACGTAGGCGCCGAACTCGACGAAGCGGTCGGCCATGCGCTCGATGCTGGCCCCCCGGGGACCGGCCCAGAGTCCGGGCAGGTAGTGCTTCACCATGCTCGCGCAGGAGCCGGAAGGGATGACGATGGTGTCGTGCCCGCGCGCCGCACGCAGGAGCACGCGTCCGACGCTCCTGGCCTCCGCGCGGTAGCCGCTGTTGAAGGCGGGCTGGCCACAGCACGGCCCCACGATGGTCTCGACCTCGTCGCCGAGGCGCTCAAGCACGCGCCGCGCGTGGCCCCCGTCGTCGGGGCGCAGCGCGGCCATATAGCAGGGCACGAAGAGTGCGACCCTGGGCATTCGCTCACGCTACCGGCCCACGGGGCGCTGCGGCAAGCGTGGTCGGGGCGCGGCGTCATGGCGCCGCCTGTCTGCGTGCCCTACGGTAGAGGCATGCCCACACGCGGCATACGAATCGCCTCCATCGGCGGCATCGCCATCGAAGTGCATCCTTCGTGGTTCCTGATCGTGGGCATCGTGACGTATCTACTGGCAGTCGGGTTCTTCCCCAACCGGTACGAGGGAAGCGTGGCCACCTACTGGTTGCTGGGCGCGGCGGCGGCGATTCTCGTGTTCGTCACCGTGCTCATCCACGAGCTGGCGCACGCGGTCGTGGCCATCCGGCGGGGTCTGCCGGTGCCACGCATCACGCTCTTCATTTTCGGGGGCGTCTCGCATCTCGCGCGGCAGCCGCGGTCGGCGGGCGAGGAGTTCGTGATTGCGGCGGCGGGACCGGCGGCGAGCCTCGCCATCGCCGTCGCCATCTTCGGAGTGTCGCGCCTGGCGGGGGGCTCGAACGAGCCGTTCGGGGCGATGTTCGAGTACCTGGCGTTCGTGAACGTGATCCTGGCGGTCTTCAACATCCTGCCCGGCTTCCCTCTCGACGGGGGGCGGGTGCTGCGCTCGATTGTGTGGAAGCGCACGAAGAGTTTTCGCAAGGCGACGCGCATCGCGGCGGGTACGGGCGAGCTGTTCGGCTGGGGCGTGATTGCGTCCGGCGCGGTCTTCCTCTTCATGCAGCAGTGGGCGCCGGGCATCTGGGCGATCATGATCGGCTGGTTCCTGCTGGGCGCCGCCCGGGGAGAAGCGAACAGCCTCCGCGTGGACACGGCGCTCACCCGCCTCATCGCACGCGACCTGATGCACCGCACGTTCGTGGAAGTAACGCCCGGCGCCTCCATCCAGGCGGTCGTCGATGAGCACATGATCGGCCAGGGCGAGCGCGCGGTGGTCGTGGCCAACGGTGACCACGTGGCCGGCATCCTGACCGTGAGCGACCTGGCGCGCGTACCCCGAGAGCAGTGGGCTTCGACCCCCGCCCAGCGCATCATGACCCCACGCGAGGATGTCGTAACGATCGCGGCGGACGCTCCCGCCATGGATGTGATGCCCCTGCTCGCCCAGCGCCGCCTGAACCAGGTCCCCGTGATCGACGAGGGCCGGATGATCGGGATCATCACGCGGCGGGAGTTCCTCGATCGGCTCCAGATCGCGGAGGAGGTCGGCGAGGGGGACAAAACCGACAGCGAGGCCGAGCATCCGCCCGTCCGCCCGCCCGGCGACGACGACCCGGACTCGCGCTAGTTCCCCCCGGCGGGAACGGGGAGGGGACGCAACGCCCACTCCTCCCAGACGGCCCACGAGAGCTTGTCGGCGCCGTCGCTGAGGCGCAGGCCGACATCGTTGAGCACGGCGGCTCCGCCCTGGCGGCTCTGCATGGGGTCGCGCTCGGCCACCCAGACGACGGCGCCGAAGCCGTTCGCCTCGGCGTCCTCCAGCAGGCGCCGCAGGAACTGCTCCTGCTCGCGCTCGGAGCCGACCCAGGAATGGCCCTCAATGGTCGCGGATGCGTAGCCGGCCTCGCTGATCAGGATCTCCCCGGAGAAGCGCGTTCGCAGCTGGCTGTAGTAGTCGGCGGGAATCTCCCGCACCAGGCGGATGGCGGAGGAGAGGTAGGGGTAGGTGGAGATGGCGAGGACATCGAGGCGCCAGCCGAAAGCCTCAACGGCTTCCCACTGGGGCGGGTGCTGCTGGGTGAGCTGGCCGAGCAGATCCTCGAGCTGGAAGGTGGGGAACACCTTGGTGTCGGGGCGGATGGACTTCACGGCGTCGTAGGCGCGGCGGTAGGCCTGGAGGAACCCCCGGAACTGCTCCGGGGAGCGGGCCCGAAGCATGTTGATCTCGACCCCCAGCACCAGGTATTCGGGTTCGTAGTTGGTGGCGATGTAGATGGCGTAGGCGACGAGCGCCTGCTGCACATCCTCGCGCAGGAACCCCTCCTCGGGCTGGGGGGCCTCGGGGAGGCCGGCGATGCGCGTGCGCTGGACGGCGCCGTCAGTGGGGTCGATGGCGAAGAGGAGGGCGAGGTCGTACTGGCGCACGAGATCCCGTTCGAGGCGCATGAGTGCGTGCGTTCCCTCGGAGACCTCGGCGCCGGGGAAGAACTCCTGCCAGGGGGGCACGCGGGCGATGCTGACCAGCTCGGCGTGGCGGGCGGCGGTCGTGAAGGTATCGACGTAGACCTCGCGGGTCTCATCGGCGGGCTGGGCGCCGAGGCCCAGGCGCACGGTGCGGAGTGGACCCTGTGAGGCGGGGCGGACCACCTCCGGGCCGGGGCCCGTTTCCTCCGAGTCGCCCGTTCCGTTACAGGCAGCGACGATCAGCGCTGCTACAATCATCGCGGCGGGGAACAGGCGCGAGTACTGCATGACCTTACGCAGGTTCCTTCTGGCGTCTGTCCTGGTTGGCGTGATCGCCGGCGGCGCTGCCGGCGGCATCCGCAGCTTCACGGGCGGCGACGAAGCCTTGCCGCCGCCGTCCCCATCGCCAACGGCCACGGTGGCGCCCACACCCGTGGACGAGACCCCTCTGGTCGTAGCCGAACGATTCGCCGACGCCTGGGAGCGCGGCGACGCACCGGCGATGTACGCGCTGGTGGACGGCCGCACGCGGGCGGGGCTGCCCCTGGCGACCTTCGCGGCAGCCTACGACAGCTTCCGCCAGGAGGCGGCCGTCACGGCCATTGCTGTGTCCGTCTCCGGTGAGGATGGTCAGGGCGTCACCTTCCACGTCCGCCTGGAGACAAGCTCCTTCGGCAGGCTGGAGTATGCCACCGCCGTGCCCTTCGTTGCTCTGCAAGAGGGTTTCACCCGGATCGTCTGGACGCCGTCGGTGATCCACCCCGCTCTCACGCACAGTAGCCAGGTGCGGGGAGAGGTGCAGCGGCCCGCGCGAGGCGCCATCTACGACCGCAACGGCGAGCCCCTCGCGATCACGCTCGACGTGCGCATGATCGGGCTCGACCGCAGCCGCGTGTTCGACGAGGACACCGTCACCGCGGCCTTCGTCTCCTTCGGCTTCGAAGAAGAGGAGGTGGCAGCAGCGTTCGCGAGTTCCCTCGGGCAGCGGCAGCGCGTGCCGCTGGGAATCGTGTCCGACTCGCGGGTGGAGGCGGCGGCACGCTTCGTCGAGGCGGTGCCGGGGGCTGTTCTCTGGTTCGAGGAGCGGCGCGTGCATCCTCTTGGGCCGGCGGCGGCGCACGTGGTGGGCTACACGCGCGAGTACACGGCCGAGGAGATCGCGGCCCGACCGGACGCAATCCTCAGGCCCGGCGACCGCCTGGGCGCCGTGGGAATCGAAGCGGCCATGAACGGCGTGCTGGCGGGGCGGACGGGGGCACGACTGCTGGTCACCGGGGGGGACGAGGACGTGGTCCTCTTCGAGCGGCCGTACGTCGCCGGGGCGGATGTGCACACGACGCTCGACGCGTCCCTGCTGCGAGCCGCCCACGCGGGGCTGGCGGGGATGCGGGGCGCCGCGGTCGTGCTGGACGCGCGTTCGAACGCCATCCTCGCGCTCAACAGTTCGCCATCCTTCGACCCCAACGACTTCGAGCTGGGGAACGAGCGGGCGCTCACGGAAGTGACGGAAAGCGAGGATGACCCGCTCAACGATCGCGCCACGCAGGGTCTCTACGCGGCGGGCTCGACGTTCAAGATCGTGACGGGGGCGGCGGGGCTAGCGGAGGGGTTGTTCACACCCCAGGACCGCCTTTTCTGCGGGGCCACCTGGGACGGACTCGACCCGCCGCGGCGCAACTGGGAGGGGGAGCGTGGACCGCTCACCATCGCCGAGGGGTTGATGCGCTCCTGCAATCCGGTGTTCTACGAGATCGCGCTCACGCTCTACAACGAGGCACCGGGCGCTCTCTCGGACATGGCGCGGGCCTTCGGGTTCGGCGCCGAGACCGGCGTCGACGGCCTCTACGAGGACTCGGGGCTGGTGCCCGACGCCGCCTGGAAGCAGTCGGTCCGGAACGCGCCCTGGTACCCGGGGGACGCCGTCAACCTGGGCATCGGGCAGGGCGACCTGCTGCTCACGCCCCTGCAGCTGGCGAACGCCTACAGCGCCTTCCTGGCGGGGGAGCTGCGCACACCGACGATCCTCGCCGGAGCGCCTCCCACCGTGCTCCATCCCCTGCCGCTTGCGCCAGAGCACGCCGCCCACCTACGCCACGGACTCGAACTCGTCACGAGCACGCGGGGCACGGCCGGGTGGGTCTTCGCCGACGCGGGGTACGGCGACTTCGGGGGCAAGTCCGGCACCGCGGAGGAGGCGGAGGGGCAGGCGCACGTGCTGTTCGTCGCCTATTCGCCGCGGGAGGACCCCGCCGTGCTGGCGGCCGTGGTCTTCGACGTCGCCGATGAAGGCCGCAGGGTTGCGGCCCCGCTGGCGCGCGACCTCATCCTCGCCGCCTTGGACGGGGGCAACGGGGAGGAAGGGGGCGGGGAGGAGGAGTCGGCGCCCTAGTCACCGCGAGGGCGTCCCGGCCCCCTCGGCACGTTTGTCCGGGGTGTGCCGCGCCGGACCAGAGCATCCCCATGGAAACCCATCTGTTGCTGAACCATTGCCGCGATGTGTTGCACGCCATAGGCGCGTGCTCCCCCAGGCTCGCGCCGAGCCTTTGTGATTTGTAGGCCAACCTGGATGAGTTTCCACTCCGGCTCGTTCAGCCAGCCCTCTACTTGGTCATACGGGACTGCCCAGTACCCTGTCAGGGTCGGGATGTCGGGAATCTCTCCTGGCTTGATCTTGATCCGCAAGAGCCTGCCGATGCCGTCAGCGAGGCGCCCGTACACTCCAGCCCAGACATCGGGCTCTCGGTTCCAGTCAAGGGTCAGGTAGATGTCGGCTTGGGTCTCCGCCAGCCTGTCGAGGTGAGACCAGTCTGGTGCTCCTCGCCACTCTGAGTGCTCCGCAATCCAGACGCAGCTATGCCCGTAGGCATCAAGAACGCTCCCGAAGTTCGGGTTCAGGTGTTCATCGCAGAGGAACGTGACTATGCGGCCCTCTCAAACTCGGTAGCACGCCGAACGTACTGCTCCCCTACGCGATAGAGGCGTGCAACCTCCGAAACACTTGTGGAGCGAACAAGCGCTTCAACGAATCTCGTTTCAAGGCTCGTGTTACGAACCGTGGGCTGGCCAGCATTCACTTCTGGCTTCATGGCAACCGCATCCCAGAACTGGTGCTTTCTGAAGAGAACACCCCTCTCTTCAAGGAGCGCAAGCGCACTCGCAAGTTCACGACCTGCGTCTTCAGCTTCGCACCCCAGAAGGTCTCGGAAGGTCGTCTGACCCCCTTCAACATCCACCACAACGTCAAAGTTCTCCCGCAGGACGATATGCACCTTGGACTGGCTGCCAAGAACGGGCCCGTCGTAAGCCCTCAATGACATTTCCCACCAGCCAGGGAATAAGTCGTCAAGGACCGGGATGGCCCGACGTATCCGTCGTGTCGGTACCCCCTGCTCACGCAGCGACGACACAACACAAAGCCGCTGATAGTCGACCCAAGAGTAGTAGCGGGGTGTCCCTCTGCTGCCAGGTTGCCTTGTCGCTGACTGAAGGTCAGTCGAGTGCCAGCCCTGCAGGGTGCGCACCGACAGACCGGTAAGTTTGGCGACCAACTTAGAGCGAAGCGACCCTGAGAGGTACAGGTCCGGTGGAGCCTTCCTTGGTAACGCAGTGACCACAGATCAACCTTCCACGAGCACACTTGCGGCGGGGTGAGCGTGCCACCGCGGTGAGTCCATTTTAGGACCTGCGTTGCCCGATCGGGGCCTTGCCCTAGTCGAGGGCCTTGATGGCCTCGATGAGGGCGGGGACGACCTTCTTGTAGTCCTCGACGACGGCGAAGCGCGAGACCTGCACCATGTTGGCGTCGGGGTCGCGGTTGATGGCGACGATGTTCTTGGAGCCCGCCATGCCGGCCATGTGCTGGCTGGCGCCGCTGATGGCGACGGCGATGTAGAGGCTCGGCGTGACCGTCTTGCCGGTGAGGCCGACCTGCTGCGAGGGCGGGTACCAGCCGAGGTCGCAGGCGGCGCGGCTGGCGCCGGTGGCGCCGCCGAGCAGCTGGGAGAGCTCCTCCATCATCTCGAAAGCGGAGGGGTCGCCCAGGCCGCGGCCGCCGGAGACGACGACCTCGGCGTCCTCGAGGCGGACGCCGGTCGACTCGGCTGCCTCGGTGGAGATGACGCGCACGCGCTGCTCGCCCGTGGCGTCGATCGACGTCACGGAGCCGCTGCGGCTGGAGTCGGCTGGCAGGGGATCAAGCGCCTTCGGCTTGAGCGTCGCGATTTGCACGTCGCCCTGCCAGGTGACCTCAGCGTTGGCGTTGCCGCCGTAGCAGCTGCGGATCGCCCGCAGACGGCCGCCGTCGATCGCCAGGGAGAGGCACTCCATGGCGACGGCGGTGTTGAGGCGGAAAGCCATGAGCGGCCCGAGGTCGCGCCCGACGCTGGTCTGGCCCATGAGCACGATGTCGGCATCGGCGGCCTCACGCGCGGCGAGGGCCGCTCCCGCGCCCGTCTCGGCGTAGCCGGGATCGAGGGAGCCGGCGGGGGCGAGGTAGACGGCATCGGCGCCGTGTTCGAAGAGGGACTGCGCGAGCGACTCGTCGCCCGCGACGAGGGCGCTGACGGAGCCGGCGCCCTGGTCGGCCAGCGCGCGCGCAGCGGCCAGCAGTTCGAAGGAAAGGGGAGCGACGGCGCCATCGGCCGTCTCCGCGATGATGAGCGTTCCAGGCATCGGCGTTCCTCTAGATCAGCTTGGCCTCGCGCAGCCTCTGCGCGAGGTTCTGGGCCTGCTCCTCGGGGGAGTCGCCCTCGATGATTTCAACGTTGCTCTCGACCTGGGGGATGTAGAGGGCTTCGAGCGCGAGCCAGCGGTTGTCCTCGCCGGCCTCGTCGTCCTCAAGCTCCAGGTCGTCGGCCGACCAGACCTGCACGGTCTTCTTGGCGGCGAGCATGATCTGGCGGAGCTGCGGGTAGCGCGGCTCACCGAACTCGTTGGAGATGGAGACGACCGCGGGGGTGTCCACCTCGACGGTCTGGAAGCCGTCGTCGAGCACGCGCTCCACGGTCAGGGTGTCGCCATCCAGTTCCATCGACTTGGCGATGGTGACGCAGGGGATGCCGAGCTGTTCGGCGACGCCCAGGGGGGCGACGCCCATGTCCCAGTCGGCGGAGGCGCGGCCCATAAGAACGAGGTCGACATCGCCGACCTTCTCGATGGCCCGGGCGAGCGCCGTTGCGGTCTGGAAGTTATCGATGTTCTCGAAGTCGGGGTCGCTCAGCAGGACACCTTCGTCGGCGCCCATGGCGAGGGCGTGCTTGATGGCGTCGCGGGCGGAATCTTCGCCCAGGCTGATGACCGTGATTTTGCCCTCGCCGGCGGCGTCCTTCAGGCGCAGGGCCGCCTCCGTGGCCTGGGGGTCGTAGGGGTTCACCACCGGCGCGATGCCCTGGGCGGGGACCACGCGTTTCGCCGCCTCATCGACGGCGAACTGCGAGGCCGGCGTCTCCGGATCGGGGATCTGCTTGACGCAGACGACAATGTTCACGCTGACGCCAACTCCTTCGTTACAGACGGGTCAGAAATGGATGGAGCGGGCAGGGCCAGCCATGCGCCGCTGCGCCAGCCAGCGTATCACGATCCAGTCGCTTGTGAAATCTCGCACGGACGTAGGCGGAGAGCGCCGCGCTCGCGCGCGGCTGAGGGGTGAGCAGAGCGCGCTGCTCGCGCGCCGCTGAGGGTGGAGTGGGCGTGGAATTACCTGTCTCCAGCCCGGGACGCGAGCGCAGATCAGGAGAGCGGTTTGCCACAACGCGCGGAGCTGGGTGGGGCAGTGGCTGGAGCAATCGGCGCGACAGCCCGGGAGCGAGCGCGAAGCGCAGCGAAGCAGTCGAGCGACCAATCAAGGCGACAGCCCCGCGAGTGAGCGCGGAGCGCAGCGCAGCAGTCGAAGGAGCAACCAGGGCGACAGCCCGGGAGCGAGCGCGGAGCGCCAGCGAAGCAGTCGAGCGACCAATCAAATGAACGTTGTGTTTCGAAACATGCCGGAAACAGGACTGCAATCTGCGGGAAACCATCGGGCCATAGCTTCCCCGTCGACGTTTCGCCCCACCCGGGGGCATCGAGGAGGATTGCATGAAACGTGCCCTACCGGCCCTGCGCCGGCCGACCGCCCTGCTTGCAGGCGGTCTGCTTGCGCTCGGCATCATCTCCGTGGTCTCCGCACACGACGGTGACGGCAGCGCGATCGAAGACATCGTTGGCGCCGTCGACACCGCCTGGCTGTTGATCGCGGGCTTCCTCGTGTTCTTCATGCAGGCCGGTTTCGCCATGCTCACGGCGGGCTTCGTCCGCTCGCAAGAGACGGCAAACATCCTGATGAAGAACATGATCGACGCCTGCGTGGGAGGCATCTCCTTCTGGCTCGTGGGCTGGGCGTTCGCTTACGGCGTAAGCGATGCCTCGAACGAGTTCATCGGCCTGGGCAATTTCGCCCTCAACCAGTTCGATAGCTACGCCGACTGGTTCTTCCAGTTCGCCTTTGCCGCGGCGGCAGCCACTATCGTGGCGGGCGCCCTGGCGGGACGCACGAAGTATTCGGCTTACCTCATCTACACGGTCGTTGTCACCGGCTTCATCTACCCGGTGGTGGTGCACTGGGGCTGGGACACGACGACGTGGATGGGCGCCTTCACGGACGACATCTGGCTCGGCAACGGCTACGTCGACTTCGCCGGCTCCGGCATCGTTCACACGGTTGGCGGCATCGCCGGCCTCATGGGCGCTATCGCCGTCGGCGCGCGCCTGGGCAAGTACGGTCCCAACGGCGAGGTGCGGGCCATTCCCGGCCACAACATCTCGATCGCGACGATCGGCATGTTCATCCTCTGGTTCGGCTGGTACGGGTTCAACCCGGGTTCCACGCTTGCCCTCTCGGGCGGCGGGGCCGCGCTGGCTGCATCCGTGGCGGTCACGACGACGCTGGCGGCAGGGGCAGGCGGCATCACCGCGATGCTGTGGTCCCGCTTCCGCACCGGTCGTTACGACGCCGGCCTGACCATCAACGGCATCCTCGCCGGCCTCGTAGCAATTACGGCGGGCACGGCCACGGTCGACCCGTGGGCGGCAGTCGTCATCGGCGCCATCGGCGCGCTGGTCATGTACTACGGTGTGCAGTTGCTGGACGCGAAGTTCCGCATCGACGACCCGGTGGGCGCGGTCTCCGTGCATGCCTTCGCGGGCATCTGGGGCGTGATCGCGGTCGGTCTGTTCTCTTCGGAGGCAGGCATGGCAGCGGCCGGCTACGCGAATCCGCAGCACTACGGCCTCTTCCTGGGCGGCGGCGGCGAGCAGCTGCTCATGCAGCTCATCGGCATCGCAGCCATCGTGGGCTGGACGGCAGTGACGGCAGGTATCCTGTTCTTCGCCATCAAGTTCACCGTGGGCCTTCGCGTAAGCGAGGAAGAAGAGATGCGCGGACTCGACCTGATCGAGCACGGCATCGACGCCTACCCGGACTTCGGTCCTTCTGGCTCGGGCATCTTCGGTGCGACCGAGGTTGGAGGAGGCGGAAAGTGAGCGCACGCCACATCCCGCATCCGACCCTGAGTCCGGAAAGGAGTTCCCGGTGAAGAAAATCGAAGCCATCATCCGGCCCAGCCGTCTCGAACCGGTGAAGGACGCGCTCGACGAACTTGGCAACTCAGCCGGTATCACCGTCTGGGAGGTCAAGGGCCACGGCAAACAGCGTGGCATCACCGAGCAGTGGCGTGGCCGCGAGTATCGCGTCGAGTACCTCTCGAAGGTGTACCTGACGCTCGTGGTCGCGGACGACAACGCAGACGCTGTCGTGGATGCCATCCTCGACAACGCCAGCTCCGGCGAGATCGGTGACGGCAAGGTGTTCATCTCCAACGTGGAGGACGCCGTTCGCGTTCGCACCCGCGAGCGCGGCGACGAGGCACTGTAGCTTTCCACGTCCCCCGGCTAAGGGGCCGGGCGCACCCCCAGCGCCCGGCCCCTTTCCATATCCCCGGCTACACGAAGACCCCATTGGTCCAGGAGGTGAGGCTGTGGACGGTATGCCCTTCGAGGCGCGCGTTCGAAGCCTCCACGAAGGCTGGCTCGAGCGCCGGGAGTCCTGGCTCCTGAGCCGCGCCCACGACCTCGACTCCCAGCGCCGCGTCCTCGACAACATCCACCGCTGGGCCAGCGAGTGCATCGAGGACGTACGCCACGTCTACGGCGAGACGCTCCCCATCACGATTGAACCCCTCGGCGAGGGGGTTCGCTTCGCAATCGCAGTCGGCGACAGTCAGTGCGCAGTTTTCGAGCTCTTCGACCGCGGCAGCGACGAACGTCCTTCCTGGCAGGTGGTGGCGCGGGTGGCGGCTGGAGGCGAGGCGGGGGAGGCGCCCGAGGAGCGGCGCGTGCGGCACTGGCGCCGCAGCCAGGTCGAGGAAATCTTGCTCTCCCTGCTGAGCGCCCACGAGCGCTCCCTGGGCCGCGAACTCTCCGCCTGATCCATTCCCCCCGACGTGCCGACCCGGGTGCTACGCTGTGTGACACCCGCTTACGGGCCGGAGCGCGCCATGAGCAGCCACCTCTCAGTACGGGTTGATGACGACCTGCTCCAGCGGTTGGAGGACGAGTGCCGCAAGAGCGGGCAGTCGCGTTCCGCACTGGCGAAGCAGCTACTGGAGGAAGGCCTGCGGATGCAGCGGCATCCGGGGATCGTCTTCCGCCCCGGCGCCACCGGTCGCCGGCCCGCCCTCGTGGCGGGACCGGACGTGTGGGAAATAGCACGCATCTTCCGCGACTGGGAGGGAGCTCCTGAAGACAAGCTCCCGTACCTGGTCAATGAACTGCTGCTGACACCCCAGCAGGTGGAAACCGCCGCCGGGTACTACGGCGAATTTCGCGAAGAGATCGGGGCCTGGCTCGACCGCCTAGATGCAGAGGCCGACAGGGCTGAGGCGGAGTGGAGGCGCGAGCGGGGGCTCCCCCAGCGGGAGCTGCCCCTGGAGTGAAGCTGCTCCTCGACGAGATGCTGCCACCCCAGGTCGCCGAGGCGCTGCGGGAACGCGGCCACGACGCAAGAGCGGTGGCGGAACATCCCCACCTTCGCGGTAGTTCGGACCCGGAGATTCTCGAGGTGGCACTCGCTGAGGGCCGGGCCATCGTGACCGAGAACATTGGTGACTTCCGCGTTCTTGCAGCGGAGGCGCGAAGGGCTGGTCGGGAGGCGCCTCTCCTGCTCTTCACCAGTAGTCGCGGGTGGCCACGGGGAAGCTCGTATCGCATTGGCCGGCTGGTGGAAGCGCTTGATGCCCTGCTCAGCGACCCCGCTGGCCCCGAGGTCGAGTACTGGCTCGACTAGCGGGGTAGCGTACGCGCCACGATTGCGTCGGTGAGACCGGCGAAGATGCGCTTGTGGATGGGCCAGAGGGCGTACCAGTAGAGCAAGCCGGCTGCTCCCGCAGGGTGGAAGTGGGCGGATGTGACGATTCGCGTGCCGGGGCCGGTGGGGGCCACCTCGAATTCGAGGACGGCGATGCCGGGTAGCTTCATCTCCGCCAGCAGCGTGAGACGGCGGCCCGGCTCCACGCCGACGACACGCCAGAAGTCGAGGGCGTCGCCAATGCGCACGTCGGTCGGGTGCCGCCGGCCCCGCCGCCTGCCGACGCCCCCCGCGAGGCGGTCGAGGAGGCCGCGCAGGCTCCAGAGCCAGCTCGCGTAGTACCAGCCGTTCGACCCACCGATCGACGACACCACGCTCCAGACGGCCTCGGGCGGGGCATCGCAGGTGCGCTCGACGCGCTCGCCACGGCTGTAGAACGAGACCTCCGCGCGGTGATCGCGCATGGCGAAAGAGCCCTCGGTCCAGCGGGCGGGCAGGTGGGCGGTGCGCTCGGCCTCAAGGGCGACGGACACCGCCTGTTCGTAGGTGCGCAACTCGATGGGGATGCGCGAGCGGAGGTCGGCGGCGGGGTCGACGACGAGGTCGTGGCGGAGGCCGTCGATGAGGGGCCTGGCGACGGATGAGGGGACAGCTGTCACGAGGTCGAGCCAGTAGGAGGAGAGGCGGGGGCTGAGCACGGAGACGGGCACGATGAGCAGCCTTCGGCCGACCGCACCGGCGAAGCGCGCGAGCAGGTCCTGGTAGCGGACGACCTCGGGACCACCGACGTCGTAGGTGTGGCTGCCGGGCGGCTCCGTCTCGGGGAGACGCACGAGGTACTCGATGAGGTCATCGAGGGCGATGGGCTGGGTGAGGGAGCGCACCCAGCGGGGCGTGACCATGATGGGCAGGTGGTAGACGAGGTCGCGGATGACCTCGAAGGCAGCGGAGCCAGGGCCGACAACGATGCCCGCGCGGATCTCGGTGACGGGCACGGGGCCGGAGCGCAGCACGTCGCCCGTTTCGCGGCGGGAGGCGAGGTGGGCGGAGGCCACCCCGCGCGGCTGCAGCCCGCCGAGGTAGACGATGCGCTTCACGCCCGCGTCCCCTGCGGCGCGGCGCGCGTTCTCCGCGGCCCGGCGGTCGCGCTCGGGGAAGTCAGAACCGGAGGCCATCGAGTGCACGAGGTAGTAAACGGTGTCGACGCCCGCGAAGGCGGTGGTCAGGGTGGCGGGGTCGAGGGCGTCGGCCTGCACGAGCTCGACGCCCTCCCACTCGCGAGCCTCCAGCGTCTCGAGGCGCCTTCCCCCCGCCCGTACGGTGTGTCCCGCTTCCAGCAGCCGGGGCACGAGGTGGCTGCCGACGTAGCCGGATGCGCCCAGCACAAGGACTCTGGCCACGCACAACTCCTTCCCGCCAGGAAGCGGACGATGCCTCCCCTACTATCTTTCAGCCGAGGGGCACGTGCATGGGTGAAGGCTGGGGCAAGGGAGCCGGGCAGCGCCTCTCGCGCTACTCGGCGTCGCTGATGGTGAAGCGGCTGCTGTCGCTGCGGCCGAAGACCTCGGGGAAGTAGGTCTCCTCGGCGTGGGCGGGCGCGACGAAGAAATCGCCGGGGGTGGTGGCGCGGGCGTAGTAGACGTACTCGTGCACACCCCGGGGGAGGAGGGCGGCGCGCAGGGTCACGCGGTCGTCGCGCAGGTCGACCTGGTCCCAGGGGCTGTAGTACCAGGCGAACCAGGGGGCGTACCAGGAGGGGGCACCGCCGAGGAGGGCGGTCGTCTGGTCGTTCCGGAGCTGCTCGCGGAGCCAGGGGGAGACGATGTTGAGGCGCGGGTCGATGGGCTCGAGCCCGGCGGGCAGGAAGTCCTCGACGCGGGCGAACACGCGGTCGGCGGGAGCGACGACCGTGACGGTCACGCGCACCACATCGCCGAGGGAGGCGCTCGTGATGGGCGTCTCGGGGTCTTCGAGCAGCGAGTAGCGATGCGAGACGGCGAAGCCGCGGTTGAGCGCCTCGATGTCCTTCGCGGGGGTGACGTAGCGCAGGTTGAGGGCGTAGTAGAGGCGGCCCTCGGTTCCCGCCTCGCGCTCGAACTGCAGGCGGCTCACCTCCCCGAGGGGGAGGGCATCGAGCGTGAGGGCGACGCCGTCGTCGTAGTCGCGGGCGGGCACGTCGAAGTGGCCGCCGAGGACGCGACTGGTATTGAGCAGCACCTGGTAGTCGTAGACGCCGAGGTGCTCGCCGGTGAGCTGGGCGAAGGCGCCGAGCGAGGCCATGGCCTGCGCGCGCTCGACCGAGGTCTTCCAGCGTTCGGCCGAGCGCGCCACGACGAGCCAGCGGGTGGTTTCCTCTATGAGGGGGTGTTGGGGGTCGGCTTCGACGAGGGCGTAGAGGACGAGGGCGGTGGCACGGACGCTGGTGTTGTGCATGGAGCCCGAGGTGCGCTCGTCCTCCCAGTGGTTGCCGTTGGCGCTGGGGATGGTGGTGGCGGCCAGATCGTTCAGGAGGATGCGCACGGCCTCGTGGTCGCGCTCGTGGCCGCTGGCGATGAGGGCGAGCAGCAGGTAGGCGCGGCCCCAGCTCGTCAGCTCGGTGCGGTGCTCGTCGGCGATGGCGCGCAACGGGGCGACCTGCTCGCGGGCGAGCGGGCTCACCACGCCGCCGGTATTGGCGGCGCTGGTGAGGGCGTAGAGCAGGAAGGCGCGCAGGTTGGGGTTGGCGTCGAGGTTGGCCATGCGCTCGGTGACGTAGCGCATGGCGCGGTCGTACGAATAGTCCTCGACTGTGTAGCCCTCGTCCCTGGCTTCTCCAAGGGCGATCAGGACCCAGGCGGTTACCCACACGTTGGGGCTCAGATTGCAGTTGCACCAGTCCCAGCCACCGAGGTAGTGCTGGTTCCCGACCAGCTCCCTGATGTCGCGGATGAGTTGCCCCTCCTGCCCCTCGGTGAGGCCGGCGGCGCTGGCGCGGCCCACGGCGCTGGTGGCCACGATGCGGCTGGCGATCCGGACGTTGGACTCCCTGTGCGGCTCCCTGTGCGGTTCGAAAGCCGACAACTCCTCATCGAGGGCGCCGACGAGCGAGGCCTTGAGGGCGAGCTCGAGGGAACCGCTGCCGGTGATGACGTAGTCGGGCAGGTAGACGGCCTCGAGGGCGGGTGTGTCCTCGACGACGCCGCCTGTTGCCGTCGTCTCCGGGGTCACATCGAGGTAGACGGGGCGGGTGAGCTCGACCGCATCGCCGTAGCCGCCCGTGGCGGTGGCGGTGAAGCGGATGGTGGCCGTGCCCGCCTCGAGGGGCCGCGCCGGCCACTCGACCACGATCGACTCGCCGGGATCGATGCGCTCCGTGTGCGCAGCGCCGTCATCCAGGACCAGGCCCTCAACCTCGATCGTGACCGTGACATCGCGGGCCTCGTCGGTGCCGTTGCGCACGAGGGTGCGCAGGATCACCTCGTCGCCGACGCGGAGGAGGCGGGGCAGGGCGTGGCGCACGAGCAGCGGCTGGGTGACGAGCAACTCGCTCTCACCCTCGCCGACGAGCGTCCCGGCGGTGACGGCGCGGGCGCGGGCGCGCCAGGTGGTGGCGTTGTCGGGCAGGTCGAGGTCGAAGGTGGCGCGTCCGTTGGCGTCGGTGTTGAGCCGTCCGATCCAGAGCGCCGTGTTCTGGAAGTTGGAGCGCACGGCGGGCTCGGGGCCATCGGACTCCCTGCGTGCAAAGGACTGGGAGTCCCCCGGCGCTTCTTCCGCCGCCGCCTCTTCCGCCGTGTCGTCGTCGGCCATTTCGAGGGCTACGGTGCTGACGTCCCCGGCACTCCCTTCGCCCCGCTCACCCTCCTCGGTCTCGCGGAACGACTCGTTCCAGCGGTCCACCGATACAGCGAGCGACGAGGCGGTCTGCACTCCCAGGCCGCGCTCGGACCAGAAGGCGGCCATGCCATCGCCGCCCACTTCGTCGCGGAGGGAGAGGACGGCCTGGTCGACGACAGCCACGGAGACATCCGCCTCCACGGGATTCCCATCGGAGTCAGTGACCTGTACCTCGTAGCCGACAGTCTCGCCGGGGGTAGCGTGGTTGCGATCGGGCTGGATTCTGACGTCGAGGCGGCGCGGTTCGGTCGAGATCGAGAGCTCGACGTAGCCCACGTCGTAGCGGGGATAGGGGTCGTCCTCGGTGGGCGGCCGGTAGAGCACGACGCCGACGTAGATGTTGGGGATGTGGCGGTCCTCGATGGGGATGCGGAGGACCTCGCTGTTCGTCTCGAAGCGGCGCACTTCCGTGCTGAAGACTCGTCCGCGCTCGACCGTCACGAGCCCCGTCGCGCCGGCGAAGGGGGCGGGCACGAGCACCTCGGCGACGTCACCAACCTCGTAGGTCTCGCGGTCAGCGATCAACTCGAAGGTGTTGTCCTCGCGCACGGGCCAGGGCACGTGGTCGCTGCCGCTGACCCAGATGAAGCGGTCAGAACGGGCGACACGGCCCTCGTCGTCGGTCGACTCGGCCAAGAGGCGGTAGGTGCCCGCCGACGGGGGCGTGACCTCGACCGATGCCTCACCGTCCGCGTTCGTGGTGATGGTGAGGACCTCGATCTCGGTATCCTTCGGCTCGCTGCGGTAGCGGTAGCCACCGTGGTCGGCGCGCTCCTTGATGCGGACCCACTCGCGCTGGTAGAGCCGCACGGTCACGGGGCGGTCCGGGGCGATGCGGCGCTCGAAGTCGACGGTCACGAGGTGGACCGTGGCGGGTTCCCCGGCGCGGGCGATGTACGACTCGGGCTTGATGCCCGCGTACCAGGTCGCGGGGTGGACGAGCACGCGGGCGCTTCCGGAGATCGACTTCGCGTTCGCGTCGGTCACGGTTGCGCTGATGGTGAACTCCTGCGTGCCCTCGTCCTCCTCGAGCGCGGCGGGCACGTCGAAGCGGGCGAGCCCTTCGGGGTCGGTGGTTGTCTCCCCCTGGCTGCGCAGGTCGAAGGAAGAGCCGCCATACCACCACCAGAAGTAGTCGCGCTCGGAGAAGGAGTAGCCCTCGTAGCCCTCCACGCGGATCTCGGTGGGAATCGACTGCGCGGTCCACTCGACGGCCGAGTTGGGGACGGGACCGCCGAAGAAGAAGGTCGCCTGAGCCTCCGTCGGGAGCGTATCCCCGTCGACGTAGTCGGCCTCCGCCGTCTCTAGTTCGACCGCGAACTCGGGCACGCGGAACTCGGCCACGGTGAAGGACGTCCTGGCGATCGACGAGCCAAGCTCGAGGTTGTAGCTTCCCGTGGGGGCATCGGTGGGTAGAACGAGCTCGCCGCTAAGTGTTCCCAGGTCGCTGAGGGCAATGAATCGGATGAACAAGTCATCGCCACGGGCGTCCCAGATTCCGACCTTAAGGGTCGTGTAGGGGGGCGGCAGGGAGTAGGAGGCATCCACGCTGGTGCGGACGACAGCCTTGAAAAAGACGGTCTCTCCAGGCCGGTAGATGGGCCTGTCCGTGTACACGTGGCCTGTCCAGACCGGGCCGACATCAGTGTTGATGCCGAGCGACCGGAGGGGAACGCCGGAGTCGCCCGAGGTGAACGCCACGCCTTGCCGGCCAGCCGAGTCGATCCGGACGAGGCGGGGGCTGTAGCCGACCCACGTTTGGCCGTCCTCGGGGCCGAACCGGGCCAATCCCTCGGCGTTGGTGGAGGCCGTGCGGTAAGGGGGCAGCAGGCGCCCCCCATCAAGTGGGGCGCTGCGGACGCTGCTCGCGTCGAGCGGTTCGCCGGTGTCGTAGTCGAGGGCCCAGACGAGCAGTTCGTCGAACGCTTGCTTGGTCGCGATGGCGGTATCGACGACGCTCACCATGAGCTTGAGGGGGCGGTAGATGCCCTCGTAGTCGGCGACGAGGAGGTAGTGGCCCTTCGCCAGCGCGCCTCCATCCCCCAGGGGCGTGGAGTAGAGCCGCGAGGCATCGCGCAAGTCCTCGGCAATCGCTTCCGACCACTCGCGCAGGGGGTCCGCCTCGGGCCAGAAGCCGTCGCCCCAGTAGCTCTCGATGTATCCCCTTCGCAGCAGAGTCTCCGACTCGGCGTCGGAGAGGGAGTAGAGGCGGAACCGCACCTCATCGAGGAAGGCGGCGTGGTAGTAGAGCACCTGCTCGCCGCTGCTCGAGAGGGTGGACAGGCTGGACGGGGCGGCAAGGCTGAGCGAGGGCGATGGCGGCCGCGTCGTGAAGGAGAACTCGTGGGCGGCGGTGACCGTGCGCCCGCCGCGGTCGCTGACGCCCTCGGCGATGCGCACGGTGTACTCGGTCGAGTACTCGAGCGGGGCATGGATGGAAACGCTCGTGGGGCGCCAGGAGTACGACTGTGTCTCGATGTCCTCCGCATCGATACCACTGATGGAGATACGGCCCTCGAAGGAGTCGAGGGCCATCGGGTTGTTATAGGAGAGCGTCACCCCATACGGCGATGCGTCTGTGGAGCCGTCCTGCGGGTAGGTGCGGATGAACCGGGGCAGGGCCGTGACGCGGAAGGTCGAGGCTCGCTCGGAGCGCATCTCGCCGGCGTTCGCGCCGCGGAGGCCGGCGGGGGCGACCACCTCGTACCCCGTGTCGAGCGCCAGCGGGGCGTCGGGCGTGACCGTGACGACCGTGCCGTCCTCGTTCCACTCGAAGGAGGAGGCGACCGCCTCCCCTTCTCCCGAGCGCAGCACGAGTCCGGCCTGCACGGACTCGCGGTCCATCGGCTGGTTGAAGGTGACCGCTACGGTCGCGTCCGGCTCAACGTGCTTCGCTTCGTCCGCGGGCTCGAAGCGGATTGCGTCGGGCTGGATGGTCGAGAAGGTCCAGGCGAAGTCGGCGTCGAGCACGCCGTCGGCGGCAGAGGTCAGCCCGGCGGGGATGCGCACGGAGTAGGTGGTGCTCGGCTGCAGGTTGGTGGGGAGGAAGCGGTAGAGCGAGGTGTTGAGCCACTCGCCCGTGCCTTCGAGGGGCGGGTCGAATTCGAGCACCGCGGGGGCGGGGCCTTCCTGGAGGACCGTGAGCGCCGCGACTGAGCGGTTGAACTGGACGAAGATCTGGGCGGCCGCCGGAACCTCGGTGTCGCCGTCGCCGGGGATGACGTGCGCGACCTCCAGTGCGCCCTCGACGGCGAACGTGTGCGAGTGGTCGGCCGTGAGCCCGGCGGCGGGGCCGTCGACGACGACCGTGTACTGCTGCCCGCGCTGCCAGCCGGGGTAGTCGGGCTGGAACAGGAGCGTGCGGGCGTCCGCCCACACGAATGACCCCTCCACGGGCGGGTCGATGGAGACCACGTCGGAAGCATCCGACACGCCGGGCGGGTCGCTGAAGGCGATGGTGAGGATGGCCAGGCGAGGCACCTCCTCGCCGCCGGGCGAGACGACGACGGGCGGTCCGCCGGCATCGAGGGTCACGGCCACGGTGATGTCGCCGTAGCGGTAGTTCCCGCTGCTGCTATGGCCGTCGTCGAGAAGCAGGCGGATCGTTCCGAGCACGCCCCAGTCGCCGCCGACAGGGCGGGCGCTGATGTGGATGCGCAGGGGCTGGGTCACTCGTTGCCAGACGCGGACCTCGACGCCTTCGACGGTGACATCGCCGAAGCGGTACCTGCGGTCGCTGCTGAGGCCATCATCGAGGAGGAGGGGGACCGTTCCGAGGGCTTCCCAGCGAACACCTTCGGGGCGGGCGCTGATGTGGATGCGGAGGGGGTCCTCGACGTGCTGCCAGACACGCACGTCGACATCGACGGTCTCGTGCCCGGGGTGGGCGTCAGCGGAGGAAGGAGCGGGGCCGGCTATGAGCGCCAGCGCCACCACAAGGGCGCCGATGGCTGCATGCGTCAGGGCGGCTCGGCGAATCACGCGCGACGCATCCTCCCCAAGGGTGGCGACACCCTACCACCAGCCCCCGCGAATTACCCCATTCGGCCGTGCCGGTGGCAGGCGGGCAGGGCGGAGGCTGTCATCTACTTCTATGCGCCCGGAGGCACGATCGTTCCATCGAGGGAAAGGCCGTGGACGCGGCGGCGGGCGCGGGCGTATAAGCGCGAGCATCAAGCGCCGAGCCAGGAGCCGTGATGCAGGCAGGGGGCGTCAACGACGCGATCCAGTACGAGGCGGACGAGGGCTGTCCGCCGCTCGTCGCCCTGAGCGTGGGGCTGCAGGGTGTTCTGCTCGCGGTGGCGCCGCTGGTGCTGGTCGTGGCGATCACCACGAGGGCGGGTGGCCAGGACGAGAGCTACCTCTCGTGGGCAGTGTTCGCCGCACTGATCATCGCGGGGGTGCTGACGGCGCTCCAGGCGAGCCGCTTCTGGCGGCTGGGGGCGGGGCACATCCTCATCATGGGGGCGACCCCCAACTTCGTGGCCGTCTCGGTGCTAGCGCTGGAAGGGGGAGGCCCCCCCTTGCTGGCGAGCCTGATCGTGGTGGCGTCGCTGTTCTACCTGGCGCTGGCCATCTGGCTGCCACTGCTGCGGCGGGTCATCACGCCGGTCGTTTCGGGCACGGTGCTGATGCTGCTGGCGGTCACGATCCTGCCGATCGCGCTGGACCGCGTGCAGGAGGTGCCGGATGACGTTCCCGGGGCGACCGGCCCGACGGTCGCGCTCATCACGCTGGCCGTCGCCACGGCGATGGCGCTGCGGGCTTCGGGACGGTGGCGGCTGTGGTCGCCCCTCATCGGCATCGGGGTGGGAACGGCGGTGGCGGCGATCTTCGGGGCGTACGACCCGCAGCCGCTGCTCGACGCCAACTGGGCGGGCATTCCCTCGGGCAGCGGGTTCCCCGGCTTCGACTTCACCCCGGGGGCGGAGTTCTGGGCGCTGCTGCCGGTGTTCGTGGTGATCACGCTCGTCGGCGGCGTCAAGAACATCGGCGACAGTGTGGCGATGCAAGGCGCCTCGCGCCGCCGGCCGCGCGTGACGGACTTCCGGCTCGTGCAGGGGTCGCTCAACACGAACGGCATCGGCATCTTCCTGTCGGGCCTGGCGGGGACCCCGCCAACGACGGTGTTCTCCTCCACGAGCGTCTCGCTCGCGAGCCTGACTGGCGTGGCCTCGCGAAACGTGGGCTACGTCATCGGCGGGGCATTCGTGGTGCTGGCGCTGTTTCCGAAGCTGCCGGCGCTGGTGCTGACAATCCCCAACCCGGTCATGGGGGCGTTCCTGCTGACCGCCATCACCCTGCTCTTCGTGGCCGGCATCCGCACGGTGATCCAGGACGGGCTCACCGCGCAGAAGATGCTGGTCGTCGGGATCGCGTTTTCGCTGGGCGCAGGGGTCGAGCACCAGACGATCTTCGCGGACCTGGTGGGCGGGACGTGGGGGCGGCTGCTCGACAACGGGATGCTGATCGGGGCGCTGGCGGCGGTCGTGATGACGGTGTTCCTGGACCTGACGAGCCCGAGACAGGGTGGCCGGCTGCAGTCGAAGCTGCACGCCGCCTCGCTGCCCGAGATCGACGCGTTCGTGCGGGGAATCGCAGGCAAGCTCGGGTGGAACGACGCCTCGCTGGACCGACTCGGCGCCGCTGCCGAGGAGGCGCTGATGAGCCTCATTCCAGCCGACCAGCAGGTGGAGGCGGAGGATGCGCCGCGCCTCATCCTCGCCGTGCAGCCAGAAGCCGGCGCGGTCCAGATGGAGTTCCTGGCCGTCTTCGACGAGGAGAACCTGGAGGACAGGCTGGCGTACCTGGACGAGGAGTCGGAGGGGCTGCAGGAAAGCGAGATCTCGCTGCGGCTGCTGCGCCACTATGCCTCCTCGGTGCATCACCAGAAGTACTACGGGCTGGATGTCGTGACGGTGCAGGTGAAGGGCTCGCGCTAGCCGGGAGCGAGCGTAGGCCAGCCGACAAGGCGGGGCCGCGCCGCGTGCTATGGTCCGAGCCTGAACGCGGCCAGCAGGTTTGCCCGGGAGCAGCGGATGACGGAACAGGACGCCCGAGTGGTTCTTCCCGACGAACCGGTCGCGATCGTGGGCATGGCCTGCCGGTTCCCCGGGGCGGACGACATCGACGCCTTCTGGCGCCTGCTGGAGGCGGGCGAGAGCGCCGTCAAGGAGGGCGTGCCCGGCTCGGGCGTGGGACGCATCGGCCAGCTCTTCCCCGACCCGGAGGTGCAGGCCGATGCCTGCCGCTTCGGCGCCTACCTCGACGAGATCGATCAGTTCGACGCTTCGTTCTTCCGCATCTCGCCGATCGAAGCGGAGATGCTGGACCCGCAGCAGCGGCTGATGCTGGAGACGAGCTGGCAGGCCCTGGAGGACGCCGGCATCGACCCGGACGGGCTGAAGGGGAGCCGCACCGGGGTCTACGCGGGCATCAGCAACAACGAGTACCGCAACCTGATCCTGGACGTAAGCGACACGGCCGAGCCGGCGGCCAGCCTCTACTCGGTCAGCGGGACGTCGTTCAACACGGCCATCGGGCGGGTCGCCTTCGCGCTGGGCCTGAACGGCCCGGCCATGGCGGTCGACACCGCCTGTTCGTCGTCGCTGGTGGCGGTCCACCAGGCGGTGGTGGGGTTGCAGCGGCGGGAGGCGGACCTGGCGCTGGCGGGGGGCGTGCACGCGATCCTCTCGGGGCGGTTGCTGGAACTGCGCGCGAACGCGGGGATGCTGGCCCCGGACGGGCGCTGCAAGACGTTCGACGCGGCCGCCAACGGCTACGTGCGGGGCGAGGGCTGCGGCATCCTCGTGCTGAAGCGACTGGATGAGGCGGAGGCGGACGGCGACCGCATCTGGGGCGTGATCCGCGGGGCCGCGATCAACCAGGACGGGGCGAGCCCGGGCCTGACGGTGCCAAGCGGCGAGGCCCAGCAGCAGGTCATCCAGGACGCGCTGGAGCGCGCGGGCCTCGAGGCGGGGCAGGTCGACTACGTCGAAGCGCACGGCACGGGCACGCCCGTGGGCGACCCGATCGAGGCGGAGGCCACGGGGACGGCGTACGGCAAGGGGCGGGACCGGCCCCTGCTAATCGGGTCGGTCAAGACGAACGTGGGGCACCTGGAGGCGGCGGCGGGGGTGGCGGCGCTGATCAAGGTGACGCTGGCGATGAAGCACGGGGTGATCCCGAAGCACCTGAACTACCGCGAGCCGAACCCGGAGATCCCCTGGGAGCGGCTGCCCTTGCAGGTGACGGCGGAGCCGACCGAGTGGCCGGCCACGGGGAACCCGCCGCTGGCGGGCGTGAGCGGGTTCGGGTGGTCGGGTACGAACGCGCACGTGGTGCTGGAGGGGCACGGAGATCCGCAGGGCGCTCCCGACGATGGGGGCTGGGCGCCCGGCTCCGTGCAACCGGTGGCGCCCTCGCTGCCGGCGCCCGAGTCGGAACAACGGGTTACGCGCCTGCTGCCCCTTTCGGGCAAGTCCGACGAGGCCCTGCGCGAGCTAGCCGGCCGCTACGTCGAGTGGCTCGATGAGCGCTCGGGTGAGCTTGCGGGCGACGGGACAGCGGCCGGGTCGCTGCTTTCGGACATGGCCTGGACGGCGAGCGTGGGCCGGAGCCAGTTTGGGCACCGGGCGGGGGTGGCGTTCCGCGATACCTCCTCGCTGCGGGAGGCATTGACGGCGCTTACCGAGGGGGAGGAGGGGCCGGGTCCGAGCACGGGCACGACGGTAGCGTTCGCGTACACGGGGCAGGCGAGCCAGTGGGTCGGGATGGGGCGAACGCTCTACGAGCGCGAGCCGGTGGCGCGGGCGGTGCTGGACCGCTGCGACGCGGTGCTGCGGGAGATGCGGGACGAGTCGCTTCTGGACGTGATGTTCGGCGGGGAGGGCGCGGGGGACCTGGACGACCCGGCCTGGACGCAGCCGGCGATCTACGCGCTGGAGTGCGCGCTGACGGCGCTCTGGGAGAGCGTGGGAGTCAGGCCGAGCGTGGTGGTGGGGCACAGCCTGGGGGAGATCGCGGCGGCGCAGGCGGCGGGGGTGTACAGCCTGGAAGACGGGCTGCGGTTCGCGGCGCAGCGGGGGGCGCTGATGGGGGCGTTGCCGGGGGAGGGGGCGATGGCGGCGGTGTTCGCCCCGAGGGACCGCGTGGCGGCGGCGGTCGAGGAGCACAACACGGCGTCCGAAGGTCTGGACGTGAGCATGGCCGCGGACAACGGGGCGCAGCAGGTCATCAGCGGTCCCGCGGACGGCGTGCAGGCGCTCGTGGACCGCTTCGACTCGGAGGGCCTGTGGGCGAGGCGGCTTCGTAAGAGCCCGGCCTACCACAGCGCCCTGATCGAGCCCGCGCTCGACGACATGGCGGCGGTGATCGAAAAGCTGGCTATCTCGCCGCCGTCCATCGACCTGATCAGCAGCATGACCGGCCGGGTGCTCCAGCAGGGCGCCCTGATGGACGGGGCGTACTGGCGGCGGCAGGCGCGGCAGCCGGTGGCATTCCGGGACTGCATCGCGACGCTGTCGGAGCTGGGTGTGGACGTGGTGGTGGA
This sequence comes from Tepidiformaceae bacterium, assembly GCA_965214395.1. GTDB lineage: Bacteria > Chloroflexota > Dehalococcoidia > Tepidiformales > Tepidiformaceae > UBA2991. The sequence continues at coordinate 663,311 of OZ243954.1, read as the reverse complement.
GCTGGGGCCGCAGGCGGTCCTGGGGACGATGGTGGCGATGGGGTGGCCGGGCGGGAACGACCCGGCGACGGTTTCGAGCCTGTTCGGTCCGGCCGAGGCGGAGGAGACGGGCGACAGCGGGTTCGCGGAGGCGGTTGCGGGAGCGTGGGAGGCGGGGCTGGCGGTGGCGTTCGAGGGGCTGTTCACGGGCGAGAGCCGGCGGCGCGTCTCGCTGCCGACGTACCCCTTCCAGCGGCACCGGCACTGGGTGGATGCGCCGAAGCGGCGGCGGCTGGCCGCGGGGCATCCGCTGCTGGGGGTCCGGCACGAGTCGCCGCGGGGGGAGGTGCTGTTCGAGACGGAGATGTCGGGGGATGACCCGGCGTGGCTGGACGACCACCGCGTGTACGGACGCGTGATCGCACCGGGCGCGCTCTACGGGGCGATGGCGGCGGCCGCCGCGGCGCCGCAGGGGGGCGAAGCGGTGGTGGTCGAGGACCTGCAACTGCGTACGGCGCTCGTCCTGCCGGAGGAAGACGACGACCAGGGGCCTCAAACGGGGAGCCGGAACGTCCAGGTCGTCCTTGATGAGGGCGGGACGGGGCAGCCGCGGCGGGTGGAGGTGTACAGCAAGGGGGATGGGGACGAGGGGTGGACGCTGCACGCGGAGGGGCAGGTGTCGACGGGTGGGACAGGGCAGAGCGGCGAGCGCATCGACGTCGCGGGGCTGAAGCAGGGCCTCTCCGAGGAAGACCCGGCGGCGTTCTACCGGGCGCGGGGGGAGGCGAACATCCAGCTTGGGCCGCAGTTCCGCACGCTGCAGCGGTTGTGGTCCGGGGACGGGGAGGCGGTCGGGGAGGTGGTCCTGCCGGACGGCGTGGACGGCGGCGGTTCTGGTCCCCACCCGGTCCTGCTGGACGGGTTCCTGCAGGTCATGGGGGCGGCGCGCACGCTCTCGGGGGTCGAGGAGGGGGACACCTATCTGCCCTTCGCCTGGGACCGCTTCTGGCTGGCGCAGTCCCTGCCCGAGCGGGTGGTCTGCCACGCGCGGATGCGCCAGGGGGACGGCGACACGGAAGGGGAGGGGGATGCGGCACTGCCACGGGAGGTCCTGAGCGGCGACCTGCGCCTCTACACGCCTGACGGCATCGAGATCGGGGGGCTGGACGGGTACGTGGCCAAGCGGGCGACGCGGGCGGCGCTCCTTTCGGGGACGGAGGGCGTCCAGGAGCTCCTGTACGAAGTCATCTGGGAGGACCACCCCCTCGCGCCGGGCCTCTTGCCGGCGGACTTCCTGCCGGCGCCGTCGGCGCTCGCGGCGAAGTGGGGGCCGTTTGCCGACTACCTTGCGGCGGAGGGGGTCAGCGTCGAGGGGCGGGCGGCCCTGCTGTCGGACCTGGAGCGCATGGCCTGGTCGGTCGCGCTTACGACGCTCGAACGGCTGGGGTGGACGCGGACCGCCGGCGAGACAGTCGAGCCGGAGTCGTTGCGGGAACAGCTGAAGGTGCAGGACGCGCACACGCGCGTATTCCGGCAGATGTTCCGGTTGCTGGCCGCCTCGGGGGTGGTGGAGGAGGCGGGGGACGGCTTCGTGGTCAGGGTGGGGGCGAGCGATCTGCTGCCGGAGGCAGTGCCACCCGAACCGGGGGCGTTCGCGGACGAGATCGCCGGAAAGCACCAGCACGGCGCCACGGAGATCGAGCTGTTTCGGCGGTGCGGCGGAGCACTGGCGGACATGCTCGTGGGCGAGGCCGATCCGCTGACGTTGCTGTTCAGCAGCGGCGAGCCGAGCGCCGGGGACCTGTACCGGCTGGCGCCGGTCGCGCGGGCGGCGAACGCGATGCTCGCGGAGGCCACGGCGGCGCTCCTGCAGAACCTGCCGGCGGACCGGAAGCTGCGCATCATCGAGGTGGGGGCTGGCACCGGCTCGGCCACCGGGGTGGTGCTGCCGGAGTTGCCGGCGGATCGCTACGACTACGTCTACACCGATATTTCGGCGGGCTTCTTCGCGGAGGCGGAGGGGCGCTTCGGCGGGAGCGAGGCGTCTATCGACTACCGCGTGCTCGACATCGAGCAGGACCCCATCGAGCAGGGATTCGACGCGCACGGGTACGACCTCGTGATCGCCTCGAACGTGCTGCACGCAACGCGCTTCCTGAACGAAACGCTGGCGCACTGCCGCGACCTGCTCGCGCCGTCGGGCCAGCTGATGGCGCTGGAGAACCTGCGCGGCCAGGGCTGGCTCGACCTGACGTTCGGGCAGCTCGACGGCTGGTGGCGGTTCGCGGACGGCTACCGTCCGAACCACGCGCTGGCCAGCCCCGAGGTCTGGAAGCAGGCGCTCGGCGACGCCGGGTTCGTGGAGGCGGATGTGCTGGGCGTGGGCGACGGACCGGGCGGGAGGCCGGATCGGGGCGTCATCCTCGCGCAGGGGCCGGCTGAGGTCACGGAGCCGGCGGGCGCGTGGATCGTGGCGGCGGACGGCGGCGGGGTGGGGGAGGCGCTGGCGGCCGAGCTGCGGGCGCACAACCAGACGGTGGTGGTTGCTTCGGAAGAGATGGACGACCGCGAGTCGTGGCGGGCGCTGGTCGAAGGGCTACCGGACGACCTGCCCCTCAACGGCGTCGTGCACCTGGCGGCGCTCGACGGGCACGGGGCGGGGTCGACGACGGGGGAGCTGGCGGAGGATGCGAAGCGGTCGACGGGGAGCGCGCTGGCGCTCGTGCAGGGGCTCTCGGACGCGGATGCGGCGCCGGCGAAGGGCACATCGTTCGTGACGCGCGGCGGCCAGGTGCTGGAGCGGGAGCGTGGCGGGGAGCTGACGGGCGCGCTGCTCTGGGGCGTGGGCAAGGTGGTGGAGCGGGAGGCGCCCCAGCTACAGCCGCGCATGATCGACCTGGAGCCGGGGGCGGAGGTCCCACTGGGCGAGCTTGCCAACGAGCTGCTGTATCCGGACGACGAGACGCACATCGCCTATCGCGAGGAACGCCGGCAGGGGGCGCGCCTCGTGCGCGCGGCCGACGCGCCCGCGCGGCTGCCCTTGCCAGACGGGTCGGGCTGGGCGCTCAAGCCGGATGCGGGGGGCGCCCTCGAACGGCTGCGCCTCGAGCCGCTGCAGGAGCAGGCGCTGGAGCCGGGGGAAGTGCGGGTCGCGATCGAGGCGGTGGGCCTGAACTTCCGCGACATGTTCGTCGCGCTGGGCGTGTTCGAGGACGAGCTGGGCGGGGAGTTCTGCGGGCGCGTGATCGAGGTGGGGGAGGATGTCTCGACGGTCGCGGTGGGGGACCGGGTGGTGGGGCTGGCGCTCACGACGTTCCGGTCGGAGACGGTGATGCGGGAGGAGCTGATCGCGCCCGCGCCTCCGGGGATGGCGGTGGCGGAGCTCGCCACGTTCCCGACGGCATTCGTCTCGGCGGCGCTCTCGTTCGACTACGCGGATCTCGGGGCCGGGGATCGAGTACTCATCCACGCTGCGGCGGGGGGCGTGGGGCTGGCGGCGGTGCAGCTCGCGCGGGCGGCGGGGGCGGAAGTGTTCGCGACGGCGAGCGAGCCGAAGCAGGCGTACCTGCGCTCGCTGGGCATCGAGCACATCTTCGATAGCCGCCAGACAGCGTTCGCGGGGGAAACCCTCGAGGCCACGGGTGGCGAGGGCGTCGACGTCGTACTGAACAGCCTCACGGGGCCGGGGTTCATCGACGCAAGCCTCTCGTGCCTGAAGGAGGGCGGGCGGTTCGTCGAGATGGCGCGTGTCGACATCCTGACCGAAGAAGAGATGGCGGCGGCGCGTCCGGACGTGTCGTACGCCATCCTCATGATCGATGTGCTGAAGGAGGAGGAGCCGGAGACCCCGGGAGCCGTGCTGCGGCGGGTGATGGAGCGGGTGGAGGCGGGCGAGCTGATGCCGCTGAACCGGATCAGGTGGCCGCTGGCGGAGGCCGAGCCGGCGATCAAGTACATGCGGGCGGCGCGGCACATCGGGAAGATCGTGCTGACGAACTCGGCGCTGGAGACGGGGCAGCTTCGCGAGGACCGCAGCTACCTCGTGACGGGCGGCCTGGGCGGCATCGGGTGCGCGGTGGCGGGGTGGCTGGCGGACCACGGGGCGGGGGTCATCGTGCTGAACGGGCGGCGCGACCCCGACGCGGAGGCGGTCGAAGCGATCGCAGCGCTGCGGGCGCGCGGGGTGCGGGTGGAGGTGGAGTTGGCGGACGTGACGGACGGGGAATCCGTCGACGCCATGCTGGCGCGCATCGATGCGTCGCTGCCGCGGCTGGCGGGGGTCATCCACAGCGTCGGCGTGCTCTCCGACGCGGCCCTGACGAACCAGAGCTGGGAGCGCTTCGAGGAGGTACTCTGGCCGAAGGTGCTGGGCGCCTGGCGCCTGCACCAGGCGACGATCGACCGCGACCTCGACCTGTTCGTGCTGTTCTCGAGCGTGGCGGGGGTGATGGGGAACCCGGGGCAGGCGAACCACTCGGCGGCCAACCAGTTCCTCGACCAGCTTGCGGGGCACCGGCGAGCGCTGGGCCTGCCGGGGCAGTCGATCGCGTGGGGCGCATGGGCTGGGCTGGGCGAGGCGGAGGAGCAGCGGGAGCGCATCGCGCGGCAGCTGGAGGCGGCAGGGACGGGCTGGATCAACCCGGAGCAGGGGCTGCAGGCGTTCGAGCGGCTCGTGCGGCAGGATGTGACGGCGGGGATGGTCGCCTCGGTGGACTGGGACGTGTTCTCCGAGAACATCGACGAGCGTTCGCCGTTCCTGGAGCACCTGCTGGCCACGCCCGAGGGCGACGGCGACGAGGGCTCGCAGGCGGACCTGTTGACGGGTCTGCGGTACGCGTCGATGGAGCACCGGGAGCAGGCGCTGGCCGCGTTCCTGCAGCGCGAACTACAGGCGGTCATGCGGCTGCCGACGGCGCCGATTCCGTCGGTGGACTTCTCTGACCTGGGCATGGACTCGCTGATGGCGGTGGAGCTGCGGAACCGGATGAACCGTGCGTTCGCGGGCGAGTATGTCGCGTCGAACACGGTGGTGTTCGACTACCCGAGCGTCGCCAGTCTCGCGCGCCACCTGGCCGAGGAGATGGGTGAGGCGGGCGGGGTGGGCGCGCTGCCGGAACAGCAGGCGGCGGGGCCGCGCGCGGAGGTCGCTTCCGGGGAGGGCATCGCGATCGTGGGGATGGCCTGCCGCTTCCCCGGCGGGGAGGATCTCGATGCCTTCTGGGCGCTGCTGGAAACGGGCGGGCACGCGGTCACGAACGGGCGCCAGGACTCGGGCGCCTGGGAGGGGATCGCGGGCGACCCCAGCGCGGCACGGGCCAGCCAACGCCGGGGGGCGTTCCTGGAGCGCATCGACGAGTTCGACGCCAGCTTCTTCCGCATCCAGCCAATCGACGCGCGGGGGATGGACCCGCAGCACCGCCTGCTGCTGGAGACGAGCTGGCGGGCGATCGAGGACGCGGGCATCGACCCGGAGGCGCTGAAGGGGAGCCGCACGGGCGTCTACGCGGGCCTGGGCGGTGGTGAGTACCGGCGGGTGGTGGCGGCGGCGGGCCGGGACGAGAGCTACTACGGCACGTCTCCCGGCGTGGCCGTGGGGCGGGTGGCTTTCGCGCTGGGACTCGAGGGGCCCGCCGTGCCCGTCGACCTGGCCTGCGCGGGGTCGCTGGTGGCGGTCCACCAGGCCGTCACGGCGCTGGAACGCGGGGAGATCGACCTCGCGCTGGCGGGTGGAGCGAACGCAATCCTCTCGCCCTCGACGGCGAAGTTCCTCGAAGACTCGGCGATGCTCTCGAAGGAGGGGCGGTGCGCGCCCTTCGACGCCGCGGCGGACGGATACATCCGGGGGGAGGGCTGCGGGGTGGTGATGCTGAAGCGGCTGAGCGAGGCGGAGGCGGATGGGGACCGCATCTGGGGCGTGGTGCGGGGCTCGGCCGTTAACCAGAACGGCGCCGGCCTGGGGCTGACCGTCCCGAACGGTCCGGCGCAGGTGCGAGCGATGGAGGAGGCGCTGTCACGGGCGGGCGTCGAGCCGGCCGACATCGACTACCTGGACGCGCACGGTCCGGCGACGGTCATCGGGGACGTGGCCGAGATGAACGCGGCGGGGACCGTTTACGGGCGGGAACGCGAGGCGGAGCGCCCGCTGCTGGTGGGGTCGGTGAAGACGAACATCGGGCACCTGGAGGCGGCATCGGCGATTGCGGGGCTGATCAAGGCCGTGCTGGCCATGCGACGAGGGGTGATTCCGCGGCACCTCCACTTCCAGGAGCCGACCCCGGAGATCGACTGGGAACGGCTGCCCGTGCAGGTGACCGCGGAAGCGACGGCGTGGCCCGCGAATCCGGAGCGTCCGGCCCTTGCCGCGGTGAACACCTTCTCCATCTCCGGTGCGAACGCGCACGTCGTGGTGGAAGGGTACGGCGCGCCGGGGAGCGACCCCGTGGGCGCAGCCCTGGTTCCCCTGCCGGAGGGCGGTGGGGTGGAACAAGAGACGGTAGAGGAGCGGCCCACGCGGCTGCTGCCAATCTCGGGCAAGTCGGAGGCGGCGCTGCGGGAGCTTGCGGGGCGGTACCTGTCGTGGCTCGACGAAGGTTCCGGGGAGCTCGAAACGGCAGGCTCGGCGAGCGACGGTCTTCTTGCGGACATGGCCTACACGGCGAGCGTGGGGCGCGGGCATTTCACCCACCGCGCGGCCGTCGTGTTCCGCGACGCGGAGTCGCTGCGGGAGGGGCTGGAGGCGGTGGCAGCGGGCGAGGCGGGGTCGGGGCCGGCGGAGCCCAACGACGATGCGCTCGTGGAAACAGGGGAGGACGGCGGGTCCATGGAGGCGGTCGCGAAGGCGTACGAAGCGGGCCTGTCGGTTGCCTTCGAGGGGCTGTTTGCGGGGGAAGAGCGGCGGCGGATCTCGCTTCCGGGCTATCCCTTCCAGCGGCGCCGGTTCTGGGTCCAGCCGAGGAAGGCGGCGGCGGCGCCCGGGTCGTGATGGCGCGAGAGGCAGCGTTGACGAGCCCCAAGGCCATGCCTATCGTTTCCGAGCAACTGAACATGACTACAGGAGAGTGCATCCGTGGCCACGATCGAAGGAGCGCCTGAGGAAGATCGTCGACGACAATCTGGAGATCGAGGGGCGGAATACTGGCGACCCACTCGATGTGGACCGGAATTTTGCAGACGCCGGCGTCCCCTCGCCGGACATCGTGGCGTTCTGGAAGCTGGTCAACGAAGAATTCGGTGTCGACATCTCCGCTGAGCAGTTCGCCGAGCTCCTGACGCCGTCGGACCTGATCGCTCACCTCGACGCAGCCTAGGGGCGGGCCCGGCTCCCAACTCTCGATTCCAACAGGAGCGCTTTCCTGCGATGTCGGCTCCTGTTACCGCACCCTGGTACCGCCCCTTCACAACGAGCGGCGGGGCGACGGTCGTCCATGTCGACCTGGCGCCCCACACGGACCGCGAGGCGGAAGCGCTAGGGCGGCTTGACGACGAAGAGCGGGAACGCTGGGGCCAGTTCCCTTATTCGGGTCCCCGCCGCCAATTCGTCCTGTGCCGCGCCGCGCTCCGGGCGGTGCTGTGCGAGCAGCTCGGCTGCAGGAGTGACGTGCTCGCGTTCCCGACTTCGGAGCACGGCAAGCCATGGGCGACCGTGGCGGGCGAACCCGCGCCCATCAGCTTCAACGTGAGCCACAGCGGCCGGCACGGGTTGATCGCGTTCGCACCCGGGGGGCGGCTGGGCGTGGATGTCGAGGAGCTCGCCCCGCGCCGCAACCTGGAACTGCTCATGGACGGCGTGCTCGCCGAGGACGAGCGGCGCGAGATCGCCGCGACAGCGGAGCCGGCGCGCTTGCGCCGGTTCTTCCGCCTCTGGACGATGAAGGAAGCGCTGTTGAAGGCGCACGGCAAGGGCCTGCTGCTGGACGCAACCACGTTCGAGATACCGGCCGGAGTGAGGCGCGGCGACTCGCGCGGGAGGCTGCGGTTGCCGCAGCTGCCAGGGGTCACCTGGGAGGTGGAGGACATTGGCGACGAGCAGTTCGCCGCGGCCCTCGCCCGCGAGGTAGCCGGCGAGTCCGGCACCGACGGCGCGCACCCCCAATGACCGACACGGAGACCGTCTGGCAGATCCCGGAGCCGCTCTCGACGCTTGACGTGCGGGTCGACGAGGAGACGGTCATCCCCGTGCGGCGGCACGGGAACCCGGATGGCCCCCGGCTGGTGCTCAGCCACGGGAACGGGCTGGCGATCGACCTCTACTACCCCTTCTGGTCGCTGTTAGCCGGCGAGTTCGACCTGCTGCTGTACGACCTGCGCAACCACGGCTGGAACGAGTTGGGGCCGCTCTTGCGCCACAACATCCCGACGATCGCGGCGGACCAGGATGCGATCCTCGACGCGATCGACAAGGAGTACGGGGCGAAGTCGAAGGCGGGGGTGCTTCACTCCGTCTCGGCGATGACGACCCTGCTCTCACCGAGCAACTGCAGCGGCTTCGAAGCGCTGTTCCTGTTCGATCCTCCCCTGCGGAAGCCGGGCGTGAGCCACGAAGAGTTCGACGAAGCATCGATCAAGAACGCGACGAGGGCGCGGCGGCGCGGCTTCAAGTTCCAGAGCAAGGAGGCGTTCGTCGAGTTGCTCGGGTTCTCACCGAATTTCCGCAACGCGGTTCCGGGCGTGCTCCAGCTGATGGCCGACACCACCCTCCGGGAGGATGGGTCCGGGGAGGGGTACGAACTCATCTGCCCGCCGGAATACGAGGCGCAGGTGATGGAGTACGGCAGGCTCTACGCGGTGTTCGTGGACTTCGCGGCGATCGCCTGCCCGATCAAGGTGTACGGAGCAGACCCGACGCTTCCTTACTCCTACCTGCCCACGCTGGACCTGGGGGACATCCGCGAGGTCGACTACGACTTCCTGCCGGACGCCAGCCACTTCCTGCAGCTCGAGCAGCCGGAGGCGTGCGCGGAGGCAGTGCGCGCGTTCCTGCGGGAGCACGGCCACCAGTAGGCACGCAGCCCCCGGCGAGGGGGCGGGCGTCCTATTTCGGGTAGCGCACCGCCAGGTGGCGGTTGCCCTCGTAGCGACCAGCCTGGACCTCCCAGATGCCCCTTGCCGGTCGCAGCGGCGGCGTTTCCAGGAACGGTTCAACGTGGTCGCGCATCATCTGGTCGATGACGCTCGCATAGGCGGGGTCGGCCACGACGTTGCGGTTTTCGTCCGGGTCCTCCTGCAGGTCGAAGAGCTGCGCGGGCTCCTTCGTGTCCTCGAAGACGACGAGCTTGTAGCGGTCGGTGGCGAACATGCCGAAGCCGTAGTTCTCGCTGTGGGCGACATCGCGGGTGGGGCCGCCGCTGCCGTCGAGGTGCCCGGTGAGGGAGTTCCCTTCGTTGTTGGGGAGGGGCGCGATGCCCGTCAGCTCCTCGATCGTGGCGGTCACGTCGACGTGCTCGACGATACCGTCGACGGTGCGGCCCTCGACACCGGCGGGAGGCCGGATGATGAGGGGAACGGTGGCCGACTGTTCGTAGAACAGCATCTTCCAGAGCATCCAGTGGTCGCCCATCATCTCGCCGTGGTCCGCGGTGTAGATGATCCAGGTGTTATCGAGGATGCCCTTGCGTTCGAGGGCTTCGACGATCTGCCCCACCTGGTCGTCGATGGCGGTGATGTTGGCGTAGTAGTAGCGGGTGAGGAGCTGGACGATATCGTCCGTAAGCCCCTCCCACTGGGCCGTGGTCTGGAGCCAGCGCATGAGGGTATGGAGCGGCCCCGACTCGGGGACTTCGGGCGGAATGCGCTCGCCGACGGGGATCTCGACGTTGCGGTAGAGGTCGACGTAGTCGCTGGGGGCGTCGTGGGGCTCGTGGGGTCCGGGGAAACCGACCCACTGGAAGAACGGCTGGTCGCTGTCGTACTCGTCGATCCACTTCACGACTTCCTGGCCGGTCCACGTATCGAGGTAGGCGTCGTTTGGCAGCGGCGTCGACTCGGGGAACCACATGGGGAGGCCTGTGTGCGTGGCCGTCTTCTTGGGGTAGGCGCGCAGGTGGAACCACTCCCCGTAGCTCTCGAAGAGACCCTGCTCCTTCAGGTGGTCCACGTACTCGCAGTCGAGCCCCATGACGCCGTTCTTCTCCGGGGCGGGGTGGGGCTCATCGAAGCCGACCTGGCGGTAGCGGGGCGTGACGTGCGGGTCGGAGGCGAGCTCGGGGCGGCCGCAGACGAGGGTTTCGTCGGCGAAGAGGTGCATCTTGCCGATGCAGCTCGTGTAGTAGCCGGCCCGCTGGAGGTGCTGGGCGAGGTTGGGGATGTCCTGGGTCATGTCCCAGTCGTTCTCGAAGACGCCGTGGTCGCGTACGTAGCGTCCCGTCAGGAGCGACCAGCGGGCGGGCATGCAGAGGGGACCCTGGCAGAAGGCGCGGCCAAAGCGCGCGCCCTCGGCCGCGAGGCGGTCGATGTTGGGCGTCTGGATGATGTCGTTGCCGTAGCAGCCGAGCGCGTCGGCGCGGTGCTGGTCGGCCATGATGACGACGATGTTGGGCCTGGAGTCAGCGGGCATTGCGGGGTCCTTCCGGGGTGTGTGTGCGCTCCATCGGGTGATGGCCGTTATCGACGCCGCTGGTAAGGGCTGGAAGCCTCGTTGATCGCGTCGGAGAGGAGGTTCAGGCAGAAGAGGAGGAGGGCGAAGACGGCGCCGGGGCAGACGGCGTACCACCAGGCCTCGCGGAGGTACTGGCGGCTCACGTTGAGGAGGCCGCCGAGCGAGGGCGCGGGCGGGTTGTCGCCCAGCCCGAGGAAGCTGAGGGCGGCGGTGATGAGCACGGCCACCGCCATCAGCAGCGCCATCTGCGTGAGGAGGGGCGGGAAGGCGTTGATGGCGATGTGGCGGAAGATGATGCGCTGGGGGCTGGCGCCGAGCGCCTGGGAAGCGAGCACGTAGTCCTTGTTCTTCTCGGCGAGCATCTGGGCACGGGCGAGGCGCGCGAATGCGGGGATCGTGAAGAAGGCGATCGCAATCCCGATGTTACGGATGCCCGGACCGAGAATCGTGAGGATGGCGAGGGCCGCGAGCAGTCCGGGGAAGGCGAGGAGGGCATCGACGAGGCGCATGGCGGCGGTTTCGGCCAGGCCCCCGAGGAAGCCGGCGAGGAAGCCGATCGTGACTCCAACCACGGTGCCGATGGCCACGCTGATGAGGCTCACGGCGAAGGAGGCGCGCAGCCCGAAGAGGGTGCGCGCGAAGAGGTCGCGGCGGAGTTCGTCGGTGCCGAACCAGTGTTCGGTGGACGGGCTCAGGAAACGTCCGGATGCGTCCTGGGCAATGGGGTCGTGGATGGCGATGACGGGGGCGCCCACGGCTCCGACCACCAGGAGCACGAGCCCGACGATGGCGATAGCGCCCTGCGGATTGTGGATGATGCCGTTGACGGTGGAGAAGAACAGGGACTCGCGGGTCTTTCTTCCCCACCAGGAGAGCTGAAGCTCGACTCCCTGGTCCGCCGCGGTCATCGTCCGCGCACCCTGGGATCGAGGAAGCCGTAGGCAATATCGGCGGCCAGGTTGGCGGTGATGAAGACCGACACGAGGATGATGAGCGTGCTCTGGACGACGAGGTAGTCGCGCGCCTGGATGGCATTCACCATCAGGCGGCCGAGGCCGGGACGGGTGAAGACCTGCTCCACGATGACGGCGCCCCCGAGAAGTCCGCCCACCTGCAGAGCCATGACCGTGACGACCGGGATCATGGAGTTGCGCAGTGCGTGGCGGACTACGACCTTGCTCTCGGCGAGCCCCTTGGCGCGCGCCGTGCGCACGAAGTCGTTGCCCATCACCTCCGCGATGGTCGTGCGCGTATAGCGCGCGAGAACCGCCGCCACGCCCGCACCCGTGGCGATCGCGGGCAGGGCGAGATGGTGCAGCGACCTCGCCGGATCATCGATGAAGGAGACCGCCCCGAAGGTCGGGAACCAGTCCAGCCGGACGCTGAAGACCCAGAGCATGATGATGCCGAAGACGAAGCCGGGAATGCCGATCGTGACGAGCGTGTAGCCGGAGAGGGTCCAGTCCCACCCCGAACGGGGACGGATACCTCCGAGGATCCCGAGGGGAATGCCGATGACGATGGCGACGACGTACGAGGCTATGGTCAGCTCCAGCGTGGGCGGGATGGCCGTACGCAGCATGCGGGAGACGGGCTGGCCACGGGCGAAGGAGACCCCGAGTTCGCCCTGGAAGATGTCCGAGAGCCAGCCGACGTACTGCTCCGGGAGGGAGTCGTTGAGGCCGAGCTGGGTGCGGATCCTGGCGACGTCCTCGTCGGTGGCGTCCTGGCCCGCGAGTAGCTGGGCGGGGTCGCCCGGCACGAGCCGAAGCATCAGGAAGACCCCGATGCTCGCCAGCACGAGCACCGGGATCGCCTGCAGCACGCGGGCGAGGACGTAGGCGAGCAAGACTCAGCCCTCGAGCCAGACCTTCGCCAGGTTTGGCTGCTCGAAGATCGTCACGAAGTGCTCGTCATAGCCCTTCACGTTGGCGTTGGCCACCTCGATTCGCTGGTTGGTGTGAACGGGCAGGAGCCAGGGGTCGTCGAGCCACATCTGGTTGAAGCGGGCGTACTGCTCCCTCGCCCCCTCGCCGAGCGGGTCAAGCCGCTCGAGGTTGGCGATGATGTCGAGGTACGTCTCCGTCTCGTAGTAGCTGGGGTTCCCCAGGCGGTACGGGAACGTCTGCTGGAAGGTCGTAAGCGGCGACAGGTTCGAGAACTTGTGGGGGGCGACCCACAGGTCGGTGAAGCCACGGGTGCGCAGCTTGCCCACCCAAACGCCGATCTCCTGGGTAAGGATATCGACCTCGACACCGATGTCGGCGAAGTTGCTCTTCAGGATCTCCGCGGTCACTTCCGTGCCGGGGATGGGCTCGATGACGAGGGGGGAGTCCTGCGACCAACCCGCCTCCTCGAGGATGGCGCGTGCGCGGTCGGGCTCGTAGAGCTCGCTCTCCAGGTCGGGGTCGAAGGCGGGCGAGGAGCTCGGCCACGGCTGGGCCGTCAGGTCGCCGAAGCCCTCGCGCAGCTCCTCCGTCATGCGCCGCCGGTCGATGGCGTAGAGGAGGGCCTGGCGTACGCGCTTGTCCGCCAGCTTGGGGCTGTTGGTGACGCAGCCGACGTAGACGATGCCAGCCTTAGGAGCGAGGAAGCCCTGGCCCGTGCGCCGGGCGATGGAGGGCGCCACGCCGAGCGACCAGTCGATGTCGCCCGCTTCGAGCGCGAGGCCGAGCGCCTCGGCGTCGGGGAAGTTCTGCAGCTCGATGCGGTCGACGTAGGGGCCGCCCTCGACGGCGGTCTGGTGCCAGCCGCGGTTGGCCACGAAGCTCGCGCCGACATCCGGGGTCCACTGCTCGAAGGCGAAGGGGCCGGTGCCCTGGACGTTCTGGCCTTCCTGCAGCTCGCGGTACGTGTCCTTCTTCGTGACCAGGAGCTGGGCGAAGAAGTCGGTCATGTTCGGGCGGGGCTTATCGAACTCGAACTCCATCGTGCGCGAGTCGACCGCCTCCCAGCGCGTGAGTGCCTTTGCGAACGAGCTGATCTGGAAAGCGCCGGTGATGCCCCAGGGCTCGGGGTCGAGCATGACCTCGATGCCGTGGAACACGTCATCGGTGGTGACGGGCGAGCCGTCGTGGAACTCGATGTCGGGCTTCAGTGTGACGGTCAGCTTGCTGAGGTCGTCGTTGTACTCGAAGCGCTCGGCGAGCACGGGGAACGGATCGAGGCTGTCCCGGTAGCGCACCAGCGGCTCGAGGACGGAGAAGTAGGGCTCGTTCTCCCAGGTGAAGGAGAAGGGGAAGCCGGTGTTCCAGATGAAGGTCGGCGCCGAGCCTCGCAGGGTTCCGCCCGTGGGGGGGCCGGTCTCGGGTGCCTCCGTGGGGGCCTCGGTGGCGGCGGCCTCGGTCGCCGCGGCTTCGGTCGCCGCAGCTTCGGTGGCGGCGGCCTCGGTGGCGGCGGCCTCGGTCGCCGCAGCTTCGGTGGCTGCCGCGGTCGCGGCCGGCGCCGGGGCCTCGTCGTCGTCGTCGCCGCAGCCCACGAGGGCTGCGGCCCCGAGGCCGGCGGCGGCGGCGCCGCTTCCGGCCAGGAGAGCCCTGCGGCTCACCCTGCGATCTTTCATAAACGTCATTGAGTCTTCCTCCGTAGATGGTGTGTTCGATGATTCCCGGGGTCGATGCCCCTTGCCGCACTCCCTTGACTCGGAGCGCGAAGTGGACGGATTCTACTCCCCTGCAAGAGTCCCGGGGTAATCGGGGCGGGGTGTTGGAGGGCGAGCTGACTCACGAACCAGGAGACGCCTGCTGCACGCCCAGCGCCACCTCATGGGCGCCCTCGCGGTCCGACACCCAGCCTGCGCCCGCGGGGGAGGCCCCCGAGTCTGCGGGACGGGGTCTGGCTGCGGCTCAAGGCACTGCCAACGGTGCGATGGTCGAGCTGCCCGGGGGCGTCTTCCTGATGGGCGCGCCCGGGAATGGCGAGGCCGACATCGACGGCGAAGGGCCGGTGCGCGAGGTCACGCTGGAGCCGTTCGCGATCGACGCGCACGCCGTCACGAACGCGCAGTTCGCCGCCTTCCTGGAGGCCACCGGCTACGTGACGGAGGCGGAGCGTTTCGGCTGGTCGTTCGTCTTCCGGCGGCATCTCTCGCGGCAGATGGCGCGGCGCCTGGAGAAGACGAACGCAGTCGTGCAGGCGCCCTGGTGGATCGCCGTTCCGGGCGCGCGCTGGGACCTACCGGAGGGACCCGGTCGCGACCTGCGCGGGCGCGAGCAACACCCCGCCGTACACGTCTCCTGGAACGACGCGCAGACGTACTGCGAGTGGGCGGGGAAGCGGCTGCCGACGGAAGCGGAGTGGGAGTACGCGGCGCGCGGCGGCCTTGAGCAGGCCATCTACCCGTGGGGCGACGAGCTGACGCCCGGCGGCGAGCACCGCTGCAACATCTGGCAGGGAACGTTCCCGGACTACGACACGGGCGCCGACGGCTTCACCGCGACCGCTCCGGCGGAGAGCTTCGAGCCGAACGGCTACGGCCTTTACAACTGCTCGGGCAACGTCTGGGAGTGGACAGCGGACTGGTTCAGCCCGGACTACCACCGGCAGGAGGATGCGGCGACGCGCGAGAACCCCGCCGGTCCGCCGATGGGCACGCACCGCGTGCAGCGGGGCGGGTCGTTCCTCTGCCACGTCTCGTACTGCAACCGCTACCGCGTGGCGGCGCGCACGGGCAACACGCCCGACTCCTCGACGGCGAACTCCGGCTTCCGCTGCGTTCGCGACCTGTAGGCCGCGCCGCTACTGCGCGATCACCCTCCCGAGGAGCTCGGCCTCGCGGTCGAGTTCCTGGCTGCCGAGCTCGATGCGCACCGCGGCGATCGTGCCGGAGAAGGCGAAGGGCACCTCGTAGTCCTCGCTGACGGCCGTGTACAGGTCCTGGCCGACGTCGAGGCCTTCGATCGCGAACATGCCGCCCAGGGTCGCGGGGAGATGCCCGCTGCCCACCTCGCGGCCGTTGACCGAGAGGGTGGCGTCGCCTGAATGATCGCCGGTCTTGGTGAAGTCGAAGACGACGACGGACTCGCCGATGGGTACGACTGGCTCGGAGACGATGCGGTAGCGCTCGCCCGCGTAGTTGTACTCATGCACCAGGCGGTTGTCCTTGATGAACAGGGTGTAGCCGCTGGTGTGGCCGCCGTGGGCGACGAGCACGCCCTCGTCGGCCTCGGTCGTGCGCGCCAGCTCGACGGTGATCGTGTAGTCGCGGTTGCGAACGTCGGCGGCGGCGTTGGTGGGGGCGTGGGCCATGCCCTGGCGGTAGACGAAGGCGGTGCGGTCCTGGGGCGAGCCCTTCTTGGGGGGCGCGCCGCGGGCGCCGCGGAGGCCGTCCTCGAGGGGCAGCACGCCGTACTTCGTCGCCTCGATCCACCAGCGGTCGACCATCTCCCGCAGCTTCTCGGGGTGGGACTCGGCGAGGTCGTGGGCCTCGGAAAAGTCCTCATCGAGGTGGTAGAGCTCCCACTGGTCCTCCTCGAAGGTGGTTCCGGGGAGGTGGAACGCGACGGCCTTCCAGCCCTCGTGCCAGACGGCGCGGTGGCCGAACATCTCGAAGTGCTGGCTGCGCTTGCGCGTGGGCTCGTCGCCGGAGTCGAAGGTGTAGAGCATGCTCGTGCCGTGGATGGCCATCTGGGGCACACCCTTGTGCATCTCCGGCGCCTCCAGCCCGAGGACCTCCAACACCGTCGGGACGATGTCGGAGATGTGGTGGAACTGGGGCCGGATCGCGCCCGCGTCCTTGATGCGGTCGGGCCAGTGGATGATGAGCGGGTCGCGGATGCCGCCGCCGTGGGTGTTCTGCTTGTAGCGCTTCAGCGGGGTGTTTCCCACCTGCGCCCAGCCCCAGGGGTAGTTCGTGTGGGACTTGGGGCCGCCGATCTCGTCGACGTGGGCGAGGTTTTCCTCCTCGCTGGCGGGAATCTGGTTGTAGAAGCGGCCTTCGTTGACGACGCCGAGGGGACCGCCCTCCTGGCTCGCGCCGTTGTCGGAAACGACGACGAAGAGGGTGTTGTCGAGCTCGCCCACTTCCTCAAGGTAGTTGGCCAGGCGACCGATGTTGTGGTCCATATGGTCGAGCATGGCAGCGAACGCTTCCTGCAGGCGGGCGCGCACGCGCTTCTGGTCGTCGGTGAACGAATCCCAGGGGTCGACGCCGTTGTTGCGGGGGGCGAGCTCGGTCTCGGGCGGGACGATGCCCAGCTCCAGCTGGCGCTGGAACCACTCCTCGCGGGTGGCGTCCCAACCCTGGTCGAACTTGCCGCTGTACTTGTCGAGGTACTCCTGGGGGGCCTGGTGGGGGGAGTGGCAGGCGCCGAAGGAGACGTAGAGGAAGAACGGGTTGGTCGAGAGCGAGGTCTGGTCGCGGACGAAGTCGATCGCCTCGTCGACGATGGCCTCGGTCAGGTGGTAGTTGGGGTCGGAGGGTGAGGGGACGTGGCGGTTATCGACGATGAGTTCGGGGGCGAACTGGTCGGTGAGCGCATCGAGGAAGCCGTAGTAGCGCTCGAAGCCCTTCCCGAGGGGCCAGTTGTCGAACGGCCCGACGGCCGAGCCGTCGGCCATGGGGGCCACGTGCCACTTGCCGAAGGCGCCGGTGTTGTAGCCGTTCTGCTGGAGCATCTGGGGGAGCGTGGCCGCGCTCGGCGAGATGGCGCCGCGGGCACTGGGGAAGCCGGTGTCGTAGTTGGAGATGGTGCGCATGCCCACGGAGTGGTGGTTCCGGCCGGTCAGCAGGCAGGCGCGCGAGGGGGAGCAGAGAGTGGTGGTGTGGAAGTTGTTGTAGCGAATGCCGTTGGCCGCGAGGCGGTCCATGTTGGGCGTGTCGATCGAGGAACCGTAGGAACCGAGGTGGGCGAAGCCGACGTCGTCGAGCATGACAAAGACAACGTTGGGGCTGCCGGGGGCGGGCTGCGGGGGTGCGGGCCAGTGGGGGGTCGACTCGCTGGTGTAGCGGCCTATCTGGCCCTGGAAATTCGGTTCACTCGTCATCTCTCACCTCTTGGGGGGGCAGGGGAGGGGATTCGGGGTCCAGAGAGCGTCCCTGCCACGGGTCGGCGCAGTATAGCGGCGGGAGCCCCGGAAGGCGGGGGATTCGTTTCGATCGTCCTCCCGCCATCGCCGGTGTGCAGTGCCGGCTTCCGGTCTGTGAGCACCACCCCAGGCTGACCGCCGTCGCGTCAGGTGGCGCCCTCGACCTGGACGGTGACGATATCGACGCCGTGGAACTTCTGGTGACGCACGGCGGAGGCGTGGTAGCGCAACAGCCGCAGGGAGAGATCGTCGAGCGACGGCACGGCGGCTTCATCGGTCAGGAATGTCAGCTGGTCCTCGATGTTCTCGTGCCGGGTCGTGGCGATGAACTCGAGCTCGACCACCGGGCCCTGCGGCCGGGCGTTCACGATCAGGCGGGGACGCTCCGAGTCCTCGGCGTCGTCCTCCTGCACCAGCAGGGTTGCGAGCGTCTCTTCACCGGCGGACCGCAGGCGCGTTGCTGAGGCCTCGTTCCATCCCAGCCTGGACGCCAGCTGCGCGAGGAACTTGTCGATGTCCGGGAGCGAGGCCATGTCCAGCACGACCTCGAGGCGCGACCGGCGCGTGCCCAGCGCCTCCAGCACGAAGGTCATCCCGAGCGCGACCACCGCGCCGATCGTGAAGCCGCTCCCGAGCAATCCCCCGAGGCTGTCGCCGAAGAGGTCGCGGGCGATTGGATGCCCGTGGAGGCCCAGGCCCAGGGCGCTGGCGAGCGCGACCACGAGCATGCGCCGCGGGTCGAGGCCATCGCGGAAGATGGTCTGCCAGCCGCTGACGAAAAGGATGCCCATGGCGAGCATGAGGTAGGCGCCGAGGACGGGTCCGGGGACGGAGAGCAGCAGCGCGGCGAACTTGGAGAAGAAGGCCAGCACCACGATCACCACCGCCACGGCGATGCCAACTCGACGGGCGGCGACTCCGGTGAGGCTGACCAGGGAGAGGCTGTATGAGGAGTTCGCCATGGGGGGGAGCGTGCCGGCGATTCCGGCGAGCAGCATGCCGATGCCGTTGACGCTGACCATGCCCTGGATCTGGCGGAAGTCGATCGCTCGCGGCCGGCGGCGGGAGCCCTGCTGGATGACGATGCCGTCGCTGATCGTCTTGATCCCGAGCACGAGGGTCAGGATGGCGAAGGAGGGCAGGAGCGCCCAGAACTCCTTGCCGGGCGTGACCTCGAAGCCGAGGTCGGGGATGGCGGGGACGCCGAACCAGCCGGCGTCGGCGATGCGGTCTCCATCGAGCACGCCGAATGCGGCGGCGACGGCGCATCCAACCACGATGCTGATGAGCGGGGCGACGATGCGCATACGCCCCCTGGCGCGCAGCGTCATGACCACCGAGACCAGCAAGGTCGCGCCGGCGATCACGGGACCCGCGCCCGAGGGGGTGCCGGAGGGGAGGTCCTGGACGGCGTCGAAGGCGATGGGCAGGACGCTGACGGCGATCAGCATCGTGACCGTTCCGGAGACGACGGGGGTGATGATGCGGCGCAGGGTCGGGAGCCACCAGGCGAGCCCGATCTGCACCAGGCTGCAAACCACCAGCAGGCTCGCGAACATCGCCGGCCCGCCCGCGGAGATGGAGGCCACCATGATGGTGATGAACATCGCCGCGGGCCAGGCGAGCACGACGTGGCCGGCGCCGAATCGCCGCAGCTGGTAGGCCTGCAGCGCCGTGATCACGGCGCAGATTAGCATCGCCGCGAAGACGCCCCAGTTGAGATGGCCCTCGCCGAGCCCCGAGGCGCGGATGGCGATCGCTACGTTGAGCACCATCGGCGCGAGCACGAGGGCGGCGCCCTGAAAGCCGACGGCCAGGGCGACCGGCGCCGAACAGGCTTCCTCGGGCTCAAAGCGAATAGCCTGCTCGGCGCTCGCGGCGGTCATCGTCCGGCCCGCCCTCCGACTGATGGCATGTTCAGACGACCCCTAGGAGGCGACTCCCTCTGCGACCACGATCCTGGCGTGCGCCGCCCGCCGGCGGAGGTCGTTGAGGGCCGTATAGGCGTCCGAGTTGAGGAACCCCTTTGCTGCTTCGGGGCTGTCGAACTCCATGACCACCAGGCGCTTCGGTGCCCAGCCGCCTTCAACCGGCTCCGCGTCGCTGGTGCGCATAAGGAACCGTCCGCCGTGGGCATCGACGATCCCGGGCATCTGCGCGATTACCTCCAGGTACGCCTCCTGGTCGACAATCTCGGTATCTATAACTACATAGCCCTTCATTGTGTCCTCGCTTTCGCCTCACTTGTAAGCCACTCACCGATTGGCCCGTGTAAGCGGGGTACCTCGGGTGGGTGCTCGGGAAGCGTAGCAGGTACAGGGGGTCGCAGGGCCACCCGATGCCCCGGCGCGGGTCGGCTGAGGCGCCCATCGTTGAGGCGGCGCTTCTCCCCCAGGAGAATCTGTGGCTCCAAGCGCTACGGCAAGGTCGGAATCTATCAGCCGCACCACCACTCCGGGTCCCCCATCAGCCGGAGTCTTCGGTTCGAAGACATGTTCGCCGGCCACTGCCTCCTGCCGACGCAGGTGGACCGGCGCTATCATCCGCGCGAGTATGCGCAGCCTCCGACGGAGTGTCCGCCGCTGCTCTGCGATGTAGCGATGCTTGAGCATGGGCGCGTGCGCGGCTACCGGAACGGATTAAGCGAGTGAAGAAATACATACTCTTCGATCATGATGGTGTTCTGGTGGATACCGAATTCTGGTATTACCAAGCCGGAGAACGCGCCCTGGCGGACATTGGTTTCACCCAGGACAAGGATCAGTACATCCGGGACATGACCCAGGGGCAGGCCACCTGGGCCCAGGCGAGGGCGGCAGGTGTTGATGAAGAGACCATCAGCCGGCAGCGTGAGGTTCGGAATGCCTATTACCAGGAATACCTGAGAACAGAAGCCCTCGAGATCGAAGGCGTCGTTGAGACGCTTGCCGAACTGTCGAAATACGTCCGCATGGCTATCGTGACGACTGCAAAACGTGCGGATTTTGCAGTTATCCATGAGAAGCGACAGATTACACAGTTCATGGATTTCGTCCTTGACCGCGAAGACTACACGCTCGCCAAGCCACACCCGGAACCCTACCTGACCGGATTGAAGCGCTTCGGAGCCACCAAGAAAGAAACACTGGTTGTCGAGGATTCATCCAGAGGGTTGCACTCAGCCGTGGCGGCCGGTATTGACTGCGCCATTGTCCACAACGACTTTACGAAAGCCCAGGACTTTTCACAGGCGACCTATCGAATTGCCACTCTGAGTGAATTGAAGGACATCGTCCGCAACGAAGCCTGAGGGAGACACTCGCGAGTGAAGGTGAGGGGACCCTCGACACCCCTGGCATCCCCCAGTTCGCCGAAACCGCCGGGGATGCACGTGCGCATGCGCTTTCAAGGGGGGTGGTAGCGCATAGGGGATTCGAACCCCTGATCTCCGCCTTGAGAGGGCGGTGTCCTAGGCCGCTAGACGAATGCGCCGCCGCCTTCAATCTAGCGCAGGGTCGGCGCAGCGGGCAAGAAAGCGGGTCCCTGACCGGACGGTTGCCGCCCTGGCCGCAACGCTCTCGGTGACCCCCTTGTCCTTGCCCCTGAACTAACCCTTGTCTGGCGGGGCGACGGGGTGGCGGGCAAGAATGGATCCACCCATGACCCGTATCGCTGCGGCTATCGGCACGACACTCCTGCTGGTGCTGACGCTCGCCGCCTGTGGGGGCGAGGGGGCGTCGCCCAGCTCCCCGCCCACCTCTACGCCTCCCCCGGCAGCCACGCCCTCCCCCACGGCAGCGCCCGCCGCCAGCGAGCCGTCTACCCCGGGCTCCGGGGAAGTGCCGCCACTCCCCGAAAGCGTCCGCGACCTCCTGGAGGAGGTGGCGGAGGTGCGGGGGCTGGAGGCGCCGCCGACGCTGCGCGCGCTCACGATCGCGCGGCGTGACCTGTTCGACACCTACGTGGCGCTCGTCACGGAAGAGGAACGGCAGCAGCTGGGCGAGACGACCGAGGTCTACCGGCTGCTCGGACACCTGGATGAGGATGAGAGTCTCTGGGACATCCAGGTGTCGTTCCTGGATGCGGTGCTGGGTTTCTACTCGCCCGAAGAGAAGACGCTCTGGGTGGTGACCGACGAGGAGGGGGTGGGACTCGATGAGCTGACTCCGCCGCAGCGGGAGACGCTCGTCCACGAAATCCTCCACGCCCTGCAGGACTATCACTTCGACCTCGACGCGACCTTCGAGACGCTGGGCCAGAACCTCGACGCCGAACTGGCGTTCACGGCGGTGGTCGAGGGTGATGCGGTGGTACACACCGAGCGCCACGCCCTTCGATCGCTGGCCATCCCGGCGGCGGGGGGCCTCTTCTTCCTGGCCGCAGCGAACCAGCGCCCCAACATCCCGGCCGCCATCCTGCGGGAGCTCTACTTCCCCTACAGGACAGGGGCGACCTGGGCGCGCGGGGTGGTGATGAGCGATGGAACGGAGGGCCTGGACGCCTTCCTGACCGAGCCGCCCCCGGCCACCACCCTCATCCTTCACCCCGAGCTGATGAGCGCGGGGTGGGAGCCGGACCCGCCGGCCAACGCGGGGCTGCCGGAGGGGCAGCTGGAGGCGGTCCTTGGGCCCGGGTGGCGGGCGCGGTTCTCGGGGTCGCTGGGGGAGTTTCACCTGCTGAACTACCTCGTCGGCGACGCCCCTTCCTTGCCGAGCTGGTTGCACGGCCCCGCCCACCGGCCGGCGATCAGTGCGGCGGCGGGATGGGCGGGTGACCGCTACACGCTGTTCGCGAACGGGGAGGAGCGGCTCCTGGTGGCCCGCGTGCGTTTCGCGGACGAGGACGAGGCCGCGCAGTTCGCCCGCCGGCATCGCTCGACGGCGACAAGGGGGGCGGAGGTGGTCGAGGAGGACGGCCACACGCTCGCGACCCGGTCCGACGGCAAGGTCGTCGGGCTCCTGGAACCGGTCGGGCGCGACGTGGTCTTCGCCATCGGGACGAGCGCGGAGGCGGTGGGGGCGGCGCTGGAGGCGATGGTCAAGGGTTAGCGACCGGGGGTCACACCTGGCAGTGGCTGGTCTGGCGGAGCGGAACGGACCCCGCCAGAATGCGGCCACGATGATGACTCGTCGGGGCGCCTTCCTTGCGCTGCTGGGTTTGCTGGTGGTGTTCGTCGCAGCATGTGGCGGGGACGAGCCCGCCAGTGAGGCCGCGCCGCTCTCCGAGGAACTCCGCGAGATGATTGAGGAGGTAGCAGCAGCGCGGGGGCTGGAGGCGCCAACCGATCTTCGGGTGGCGACCGTCGCCCCGGAAGACGCGGTCGAGGTGTACACGGGACTGATCAACCAGGAGGACCGCGAAGCACTGCAGGAGGGCGGTGCGCTCTATCAGTTGCTGGGTTACATCGAGCCGGGTGAGACCTACTGGGACGTTACGGTTTCCACGGTCGGGCTTGCCAGAGGCTTTTACTCCTACGAACACAACACGCTCTGGGTCGTGACCGAGCAGGACGATGTTGACCTCGAAGCGTTCAGCAAGACGGAGCTCGGCACACTCGCCCACGAGATGGCGCATGCCATCCAGGATCACCACTTCGACCTCGGCGAGACGGAGGGTCGGGTGGAGGCCACAATTGATGCCAGACTCGCCTGGACCAGCCTCATCGAGGGCGACGCCACCCTGCACGCCGCCATCTGGGGCGGGCCCCTGGCCCTCATCCCGGGCGGGTTCGCGAGCGGAAACCCGGCCTTGCTGGCGGACCTCCGGCAGGTGGGCGACCTGCCCCCGGCGATCCAGCGCGCGTTCTCGTTCCCCTACCTCACGGGTCCGGTGGGGGCACGGCGCATCCTGGACCGCAAAGGCGCGGAGGCGCTCAACGCTCTCTTCGAGCGCCCGCCGCCGGGCACGGCCGCCTACATCCACACGCACCTCCTGGGGTCGGATTGGGTTCCGGAGGAGGGGGGCGACCGGCTGCTGCGCCCCGAAGCCATCGCGACGAGCCTCGGTTCCGGCTGGACCGAGGAAGAGTCGGGCGTGCTGGGCGAGTTCCACTTGATGAACTACCTGCTCGGGGATGCCGCCGGCTACCCGTGGCCCGCCTACGGCTACGAGGGCCGTTACTACAGCGAGGTGGAGTTCCGCGTCGAGCGAGCGGGAGAGGGATGGCGGGGTGACTCCTATCGCCTCTTCGAGAGTGGGGAAGAGCGCGCGCTGGTGATTGTCGTGCGCTTCACGGACGCGGAGGACGCGCGTGAGTTCGAGGAGGCGCATCGCGAGGCGCTCGCGGGCGGGGCGGTGAGCGTCGATGGTCCCTACACGTTCGTCACGCGGGACGATGGCTTCGTCGTTGCGCGCATTGCTCCGATGGGGCGGACGGTGTTCTTCGCCATCGGCACGAGCGCGGAAGTCGCGCGGGCGGCGCTGGAGGCGATGGTCAAGGGTTAGGCAATCGGGTCCTTCGTCGCTGGCGGGGCGGGGACGCGCCCGTCAAGAATGGATCCACGTTGACGCTTCCTGCTCGCACCCTGCTCCCGTTGCTGGCGCTCCTGGCGCTGGCGTTCGCGGCGTGCGGTGGCGGGGAACCGGAGGCGCCGCCTACCCCGACCGGCACCGGCGCTGCGGAGAGTCGCGGCGACGACGAGCCCGGTCGCGACGCTTCCCCCGTGGCGACGGCCGTAGCGGAGACGACCGAGCCAGCCCCCGCCACGCCCACTTCGAGGGCGACCGGGACCGCCGCCACCGTCCCCACGTCCACCCCCACAGCGACGGCGCAGGCAACACGGCCCGCCGCGGCCACAACGACCGAGACGGCGACGGCTGCGCCAGCGCCAACCCCCACACCACAACCCGCGGCGACCCCCACTCCAGCGGTCGCCGGTGGCGCCTCGGTATCGCCAACACCCACCCTTCCGGGAGAGGTGGTGCCTGTCACCGGGGCGCTCCGGGAGATGCTCCACGACGTCGCCGCCGCGCGGGGGCTGGACCCGCCCCCCGATCTGCGTGTCCGCACGTTTGCCGCGGATGAGGTGGTCGAGGTGTACACGGGACGTTTCAGCGATGAGCAGCGGGAGGCACTCGAAGCCGGCGGCGCGCTCTACCAGCTCCTGGGCTACGTGGAGCCGGGAGAGACGCTCTGGGACGTGACGGTGGCGACGGCCGCCCACGTGGCCGGGTTCTACTCGTTCGGCGACAGGACCCTCTGGGTCGCAAGCGAGGAGGAGGGCGTCGACCTGGAGGGGCTCAGCGCGGAGGAGCGACACACCCTGGCGCACGAGATGGTGCACGCCATCCAGGACTACCACTTCAACCTCCGCGAGAGCGGCAGGGAAGCGACCACCATCGATGCGCGGCTGGCGTGGACCTCCGTGGTGGAGGGCGACGCGGTGCTGCACACATCGGCCTGGGAGGCGCGGTTCGCGCTCGATCCGGGTGGGGCGGTGCCGGTCGGACACCTGCTGGCCCTGGCCAACCTACGCCAGCCTGAGGAACTGCCGCCCGCCATCCTGCGCGCGTTCATATTCCCGTATGTGACGGGGCCCGTAGCGGTCCAGGCCATCATCGACCGGGAGGGCGTGGAGACGGCCAACGCGCTCTTCGCCGACCCTCCGCCGGGGACGACGGCCATCATTCACGCGTCCCTGCTGGGCGGGGACTGGAAGCCCGAAGCCGGCGTCGACCGCCTGCTGCCGGCTGAAGCTATCGCCGGGAGCCTCGGCCCCGGGTGGACCGAGGAGGAGTCGGGGGTGCTGGGGCAGTTCCACCTGGTGAACTACCTCCTCGGGGACCGTCTCGGCTACCCGTGGCCCGCGCAGGGTTACGCGGACCGCCGGTACACGGACACGGAGACTCTCCTTCAGCGGGCGGGCAAAGGGTGGCAGGGGGACTTCTACCGCATCTTCGAGCGGGGAGACGAGCAGGTACTGGTAGCTGTGGTTCGGTTCGAGACCACCCTCGACTCGAGCCAGTTCGGGGTCGCGCACCGCGCGTCGCTGGCGGGCGGGGAGAAGGTCGTTGAGGAGCCGTACACGTTTGTCACGCGGGACGACGGCTACGTGGTCGCGCAGGTTGCCCCGGCGGGGGGCACGGTGTTCTTCGCCATTGGCACGAGCGCGGAGGTGGCGCGGGCGGCGCTGGAGCCGCTGGTCAAGGGTTAGGCAACGGATCCTTCGACGCGGCGTGCGAACTGGCGGGGCGGGGGCGCACCCGCCGAGAATGGATGCGGGATGACCCTTCGCGTTCGCACCATCCTCCCGATGCTGGCGCTCGTGGCGCTGGCGTTGGCCGCCTGCGGGGATGGGACGCCCCCCTGGCCAGGAGCTACGACGCTCCGCCGACCTCCAGGAGTTCATCGAGGAGGTGGCGGCGATACGGCAGCTTCCGCCCCCTCCCACGCTGAGCATCCTCACGGTCGCGCCTGCCGACATCGGCGATGCGTACTCGGCCTCGTTCACCGAAGAAGCGCCTGAACTCGTCACGAAGCTCTATCGCCTGCTCGGCTACCTGGACAGGGACCAGGACATCGGCGACTTTCGGAGCTCCCTTGGGGACAGCCTGCTCGGGTTCTATTCCGTCTCTCAAGAGACGGTATGGCTCGCGAGCGAGTCCGGGGCCGTGGAACTGGGGGGTCTCACCCAAGTGGAGCAAGAGACCCTGGCGCACGAAATCATCCATGCCCTCCAGTACTACCACTTCAGCCCCCTGGGGGCCTACCGGAAGCTAGGAGGGTGGTGGAACCTCGACGGCCGGCTGGCCCTCTTCGCCGTCATCGAGGGGGACGCCACTGTTCACACCGCCCACTACGCCAGCCATACCCGCACCAGCGCGGACGGCGAGGGACGCTCTGCCGCTACGCCCTCAGACCAAAGCACCGACATCCCAGCACCCCTGTTG
Source organism: Tepidiformaceae bacterium (assembly GCA_965214395.1). Taxonomy (GTDB): domain Bacteria; phylum Chloroflexota; class Dehalococcoidia; order Tepidiformales; family Tepidiformaceae; genus UBA2991. Next base: position 636,847 of record OZ243954.1, on the reverse strand, counting down.
CGGGCGTCCTGGTTCCCCTACCACGCAGGAGCCGACTGGGCGCGCTACGTGTTGTCCAAGCACGGGGTGGAGGCACTGAACGGCTATCTCTCCGAACCACCACCGGCCACCACCCTCATCCTTCACCCGGAGTTGGCCGGCGGCGGATGGGAGCCCGAAACCGTCTATGCCGGGGGGCCGATTGCGGACATCCTGGCGAATCTCGGGCGCGGGTGGGATTGGAGAAAGCGGGGCTCCCTCGGCGAGTTCCAGCTTGCGAACTACCTGGTGGGCGATACCCCCTATTCCGCAGACTGGGTGCGCGCACCGTCGAACCAAACGGAGGTAGAGGCGGCAGCGGGCTGGGCCGGCGACAAGTTCTTCCTCCTGGACAAGGGCAGCGAGGCCTTGCTGGTTGTCTTCGTGCGTTTCGCGGACGAGGGCGAGGCGCGCGAGTTTGCGGCGACGCATCGCGCCGTCGCCACACGGGGCGCGGACGTGGCGACAGAGGGCGTCGTGACGCTCGCGACGCGGCCGGACGGGAACGTCGTGGCCCTGCTTGCACCGGCAGGCCGCGACGTAGTCTTCGCGATTGGCACGAATGCGGAGGTGGTGCGGGCGGCTGCAGAGGCGCTGGTCGAGGGCTAGGCGGTAGCCGCCTCGGGGTCTTCGAGGTAGGCGGCGAGGCCGGAGTGGAGGCGGCTGCGGATGAAGCCGGCGCGGTCGAGGTGGGCGAGGTATTCCTCGACCTGGCGGCGGCGCAGGGCGTGGAGGGCGGCTTCCGCCGCCGCGGTGTCCTCGCGGCTGCCGCCCAGCAAGAGCAGGAGCGGTTCGCGGACGGCGGGGTCGTCCCACTCGCGGGCGAGGCGCACTTCGGCCTTGGCGAGGTAGCGCTGCTGCTCCTCGCGACGGTCGGGCATCGCCTCCAGGAACGCCTCGAAGCGCTCGACCTGGTACTCCATCAGCCGCTCGCGGTCGCTGGCGACGAGGGCGTAGAGGTCGCGTTCGAGCTGGTTCTGGGCAATGTCGCCGGCGGCGTGGAAGAAGGTGAGGAAGGCGCTGTCCTGGACGAACAGGTAGGCCATCAGCTCGGGGTAGCTGCGGGCCTCGCTGGCGCCGCGGATGAGGTCCGTGGGGGCCTGCAGGCCGAGCCCGCCGCCGTTCGAGAGGGCGCGCTTGCGGAACACCTCGGCGTGGCGCGCGAGGTCGTAGATGACGCTGCTCATGAAGAGCTTCATCTCGACGAAGCCGTAGCTGATCTCGGGCAGCCAGCGGCCGAGGACGCTGGCTTCGGCGTAGGCGCGCTCGCTGTGCTCGGTCATCACCTGGCAGATGGCGTGCTCGATGTCGTCGGGGAGGGCTTCGAGGCTGCGCCAGCCGAGGTCGGTGGCGGGCGCCCAGCGGTCGCGGATGGCGCGCTCGTAGAGGTCGGCGACGGAGGGCGACCAGACGATGGCCTTCTCGAAGATGGTGTAGCCCATGTCTTCCTGGCCGAGCTGCGGGTTGGAGCCGCGCGCGATCTCCGTGCGGTCGGTCCAGAGGTCGGGGATCTCACCGTAGGAGCCGACCATGATGTCGCCCACGGTGAGGCCCATCTCGGGGTCGGCCTGCTCGGCCCGCACGCCCCACTCGGTGGGGGCGTCCATCCAGGAGAGGTCGGGCTTGAGGGGTTCGCGGTCGAGGAAACCGGCGGCCTGGCGGGCATCGAGCTTGGCGGCGAGGGCGGCCACGAGGGTGCGCGGCTGGTAGCCGAAGTCGAGGGCGCGTTCGAGGAGGCCCTCGTCCCAGCCGAGCGCATCGGCGGCGGCGCGCATCTCGGGGGTGATGGGGCCCGCGGTGGCCTCGGCGTGCTCGGCCATGGCGTTAGTTCGCGTACTGCGCGAGAGCGGATCCGAGGCGCTCGCGGCGGTCGCCGAGACCGGCGACATCGAGGCGGTGCAGGTACTCCTTCACCTGGCGCCTGCGGAGGAGCAGGAACTTGGCGACGCCTTCGTCGAAGCGGTCCTTGCCGCCGCCGAGGAGGATGCAGAGTGACTCGAAGACAGGCGGGAAGGTGACGTCGCCGCTGCCGCCGCCGGCCGAGCGGTCCTCGGCCTTATCGAGGTAGTGGTGGATCTCCTCGCGGCGCTCGGGTGTCTCGGAGAGGACGTGCTTGAGGTGCATCACGCCGAAGGCGAGGTGGCGGGACTCGTCCTGGGCGGCCATGCGGAAGATGCGCTTGTCGGCCTGGGTCGGCCCGATGAGCTCGCCCATGCGGAACATGGACTGGACGAAGCCCTCCGCCTGGACGTGCATGAGCACGGACATCTCGGTGAAGTCCTGGGCCTCGATGAGGTTGCGCAGGCCGAGGCCGGCGCCCTGCTGGAGGAGGCCCCCGCCGTTGGCGAGGGCGCGCTTGCGGAAGACGTCGGTGTGGCGCGCCTCGTCCATGATCTGGGACATGAGGAAGAGGCCGACCTCGAACTCATCGCCGCTGATGGCGGGGAGCCACTGGCCAGGCACGTCGCCGGCGATGAACTCGACCTCGGCGAGCATGGTCGCGACCTGGCACATGGCGCGCTCGTGCTCGTCGGGGAGCTCCTCGAGGGTATCCCAGGGGATGTCGCGCGCGGAGGACCACTGGCGCTGGATCGCCTCCTCGTAGAGGGAGAGGCACTGGTCGGCCCAGACATCGTGCTTGGTCTGGTAGGTGAGCCCCTGGCGGTGAGCGTTCTCGCGGGGGGTGGCGCCGCGCAGGCGGGGGGTCATGTCGCGGGGCAGGTCCTCTTGCGAGGCGTAGCCGCCGATGTCGATGGCATCGAGCGTGAGCCCCTTCTTGGTGGGCTCGGCCGACGTCGGGTCGTCGTAGAGATCGAGCCAGGAAAGGTCGAGTTCGGGAGTCTCTGGGGCTGCGCTCATGGGGTCCATCCTCGCCGAGAAGGCTGCTCCTCCGAGTGTACGGCTGCCCGGTCGTGAATTGAAGGGGCGTTCGGTCAAGACAACTGGCGCGGGGCGTGGCACGATGAGGGCGATGCCGAAGCAGGTCGTCAATGTCGCCAGCGACGATTACCTGAGCGCGATCTACCGCCTCCACCACGACGAGGGCGAGAGCGTGATCGCGGTGCGCCTGGCCGACCGGCTGGGGGTCACGCCTCCATCGGTGGCGGGAATGCTGAAGCGGCTACAGCGCGACAGCCTCGTCTCGATCAACCGCCGCAAGATGATCGAGCTGACGCCCGAGGGTCTGCGGCGGGCGGAGGAGATGGTGCGCCGCCACCGCCTGGCCGAGTGCCTGCTGACGAGCGTGCTGAAGGTACCCTGGTGGCGCGCCTACGAAGAGGCGCACCTGCTGGAGCACGGCATCTCGGACGTGACGGAGCCACACCTGATCGAGACGCTGGGCAACCCCATCCGCAGTCCCTTCGGCTACCCCATCCCGGGGCTCGCCAGTGCGGGCGAGCTCTCGATGACGACACTGGCGGACACACCCGAAGGCCAGCTGGTGGCGATCGAGCGCGTGTTCGAGGAGGACGAGCAGCTGCTGCAGTTCTTCGACACGGAAGGCATTCGCCCCGGGCAGGTCGTGAAGCTGGTGTCGTCGGAGCCGTACCGGGGGACGGTCACGATCTCGGTCGAGGATCGCGAGATCGTGATGGGCACGCAGGTGGCCAGCCGCGTCTGGGTGGGCGCAAGCGAAGGGGCCTCCGCCCCGGCCTGAACCCCGACTCCCAGGCCCCTCCCGTGGGGCCACTCCCCCCATGGCGGTGAAGCTCGTAGGATGCGCTGACGCGTGCGCCGCCGTGCGCCAAACCATCTGAAAGGCAGACCCCTCATGCCCGACGACTACAAAGGGCCCGTGCCCATGCCCACCCCGGAAACACAGGATTTCTGGGACGGGGCGAAGCGAGGCGAGCTTCGCCTGCAGCGCTGCGACGCCTGCAAGAACGTCATCTTCCCGCCACGCCCATTCTGCCCCGCCTGCGCCTCGCGCTCAGTCTCGAGCTTCACGGCGAGCGGCCGGGGGAAGCTCTACAGCTACGTGATCAACCACCGGCCCCCGCCGGGGTTCGGTCCCGACCCGCACGCGATTGCGATCGTGGAGCTGGATGAGGGCCCGCGCATGATGACCAACATCGTCGACTGCGAGCAGACGCCCGAGGCGCTCCTGCTCGACATGCCCGTCGAAGTCGCGTTCACGCCCGTGAGCGACGAGATATCGCTGCCGAAGTTCCGGCCGGTGGGAGGATAGCCATGGAGTCCCGTTCCGTAGCCATTGTCGGAGCCGCCGAGACGACCGAGCTCGGCCGCATCCCCGGCCTGTCCCAGATCCAGCTTCACGCCGACGCCGCCCTCAACGCCATGGAGGATTGCGGCATCGGTCCCGGTGACATCGACGGCGTGGCGACCGCGGGCGAGGCGCCCGCCGGGATCGCCCACTACCTCGGCATCACGCCCACGTGGGTCGACGGCACCTCCGTCGGCGGCTGCTCGTTCATGCTGCACGTGCGCCACGCCGCCGCCGCCATCAACGAGGGGCTCTGCGACGTCGCGCTCGTCACGCACGGCGAAAGCGGACGCTCACGCGTCGGGCGCGGCGGTTTCGCGGGAGCGCCGGCGTCGCTGCCCGGCCAGTTCGAAGCGCCGTACGGCCTCAGCGGGCCGCCCTCGATGTTCACCCTGGGCGTGCTGCGCTACATGAAGGAGACGGGCATGACGCACGAGCAGCTCGCCTCCGTGTCGGTGGTGCAACGCGAGTGGGCGGCGTTCAACCCGCGCTCGACCTTCAAGGATCCGATCACGGTGGACGACGTGCTCAACTCGCGCATGATCGCCTACCCCTTCCGGCTGTTGCAGTGCTGCCTCGTGACCGACGGCGGCGGCGCGCTGATCCTTGTCTCGAAGGAGCGGGCGAAGGACTTCCCGACGAAGCCCGTCTACCTCCTCGGCACGGGCGAGAGCGTCGAGACGCCGATGATCAGCCAGATGGAAGACATGACCACCTCGCGCGCCTTCAAGGTGGCCGGAAGCACGGCCTTCGAAGAGGCGGGCATCAGCCACAGCGACGTCGACCACGTGATGATCTACGACGCCTTCGCACACCTGCCGATCTACGGCCTCGAGGACCTCGGGTTCGTGGGGCGGGGCGAGGCGGGCGCCTTCATCGAGGCGCGCAACACGGCCCCCGGCGGTCCCCTGCCGGTCAACACGAACGGCGGCGGTCTGAGCTACATGCACTCGGGCATGTACGGCATGTACGCGCTCCAGGAGAGCGTGCGCCAGATGCGGGGCACGGCCCCCGCGCAGGTGCCCGACGCGAAGATCAGCGTCTGCCACGGGGTGGGCGGCATGTTCATGGCCTCCGGCACGATCATCATGACGAATGAAGCGTGACTGGTGACTGGTGGCCAGTGGCCAGTGGCCAGTGGCCAGTGGCCAGTGAGTAAGGAGCAGAGGGATGCGTGAGAACACGGTGAAGGCTCGCTGGCGGGCGGGGGAGATGGCCCTTGGGGGCTGGCTCTCCCTGCCCGGCTCGCTCAGCGCCGAGATCATGGCAGGCGAGGACTTCGACTACGTCTGCATCGACATGCAGCACGGGGGCATCGACTACCAGACGGCGCTGACGATGCTGCAGGCGATCAGCACGACGGAGACGATGCCGTTCGTACGCGTCCCCTGGAACGAGCCGGGCATCATCATGAAGATGCTCGACGCGGGCGCGATGGGGGTGATCATCCCCATGGTGAACAGCGTGGCGGAGGCGCAGGCGGCGGTCGCGGCCTGTCGCTACCACCCGGAGGGGAACCGCAGCTTCGGCCCCCTGCGGGCGACGATGTACGCGGGAGCGGACTACTTCGCCCACGCCAACACCGAGGTCGCCTGCATCCCCATGATCGAGACGGAGCAGGCGCTCGATAACCTCGACGACATCCTCTCGGTTCCCGGCATCGACGCCGTCTACGTGGGTCCGGCCGACCTGAGCATCACGCTGGGGCAGCCGCCGGCGATGGCGAACGAGGGTCGCTTCGAGCAGGAGCGCGTGCGCATCGCGCAGGCGTGCAAGGCGCACGGCGTGGTCGCGGGCATCCACGCGAACGCGCAGCTCGCGGAGAAGCACGCGGCGGCGGGCTTCCAGCTCGTGACGATCAGCAGCGACCAGGGCGGCATGCGCGTCGCCGCGCGCGCCGACCTGAAGGTCGCGCGGGGCAGCTAGCCAGCGCACGCCACGCCACCCCCTCCGGGCCGGTTAAGGACCGGTTACGGAGGGGTGTGAGCGGGCCTACCACTCCCCCCGAAACAGGGGAACGATCGCCTCTCCAACGCTGTAAGTTGGATCAGGAGGAGATCGATGTGGAAGCAAGCTTCACTGCTGTCGTTGGGCGCCCTGATCGTCATGACGGTGCCGGCCATTCTCCTCACGCTGGTCTGGTCGGGCAGCGACGTTAACGCGATCTCGGGCACGGTTCGGTACATGGATGGCGAGGTGGAACTCCCCATAGGAGCCTGCGTCGAGGTGGTACTGGTCGATGTCTCGGCGGACGAACCGCTGGCGATCGCAGTGGGCCGCCAGGTCATCGATGACGCCAGCACCCTGCCCGTCGACTTCCGCGTCTCCTACAGCAGGGACCGGCTGACTCCCGGGGCCACGCACGAGCTCTGGGTGGCGGTGCGGCACGACGGCGAGTTGCTCTACACCGCCGCCAGCGACTACTTCATCGAGCTCGACGGGAAGGTGTCCGGCATCGATGTGGCGGTCGCGCCGCTGGCGTCGCCCTAGGCGTCCAGCTCGCCTGCGGTGGTGCGGTCGGCGGCGACCTCGGCGAACGGGGTGGTGCGGGGCGCGACCTCGGCACCGGAACGCACCCAGTAGGCGCGTCCGTTGCGGGCCTCGGCGGGCTCCTGGCCCTCGAGCAGGTTGCGGGCCATGCGCAGCATCATGCGGCGGAACTCGATGATGGCCACGTCGGTCGTACCGAGGTGCTCCTGCGTGCGGTCGTAGATGGGCCCCTGGCTGTCCTGGATACAGGCGTCCTGCTCGGAGATGCCCTGCACGCCCGTGTAGCTGGTCGTGCGCTGGGCTTCGCGGTCAATCAGGTAGTCGTTGGCGCGGTTGCGGATGGGGCGGTAGTGCTCATCGACGACGGAGTGAACGCTGGCCTTGCCGCCCTTGATGATGGCGAGCTCCTCCTCCGTGATGGGGCGGTCGGGGTTCCAGGTGTAGGTGTAGATCCAGCAGCTCTCGTCGTCGATGGGGACCCAGGTCTGGCCGTTGATGTTCTGGCCGCGCTCGGCGCCGGGGGCGAGGCTGTGGTTGGGGGCGAGGAACTGGGTGATGCGCCAGTAGAAGCTGTCTTCCTCGGCGAAACGGGCGCCACCGATGACGAAGCCCGCTTCGGTTGGTTGCAGGGTGAATTTGGGCGAGCCATCGGCCCTCATGTAGCGCAGGGCCTTGGGGGCATCCGGGGGGAGTTCGCCGACGAGCATGTGGAGGAAGGAGAAGTGGGCGGTGTCGATTGCGCCCTCGACGGACTGCGCCCAGTTGCACTGCTGCAGCTTCTTGGAGACGTAGCGGTGGCTCTCGGGGACGTGCGCCCACTCGAACTCGGGGAGGTCGGGCAGGGGCAGGTCGGGCGGGGCCATGTAGGCCCAGATGAAGCCGCCCCACTCGCGCGTGGGGTAGGCGGTGATGCCGACCTTGTCCCTGAACTGGGACTCGGGGGGCTCGGAGGGCATGTCGACGCAGTTGCCCTCCACGTCGAACTTCCAGCCGTGGTAGACGCAGCGGAGTCCGCACTCCTCGTTGCGGCCCCAGTAGAGCTCGGCGCGACGGTGCGGGCAGCGCCCCTCGACCAGGCCGACTGCGCCGTTCGTGTCGCGGAAGGCGACAAGCTCCTCGCCGAGCACGCCGACGCGCACGGGCGGGCAGTCGGGCTCGGGCAACTCCGTCGAAATGAGCACCGGCACCCAGAAGCGCCGGAAGAGGTCGCCCATGGGCGTCTCCGGTCCGGTGCGGGTCAGCAGCTCGTTGTCGTTCGCGCTCAGCATGGCGCTCGATGGTAGCACGGCCACACCGGGCCTCGTTGCAAGGGCGTGCCCGGAATCAGTAGGGTTGAAGGGAAGGGAACGCGCGTGTGTGGAGCCTGGTCTGGCAGTTGCTGAAGTACGTGCACGAGAGGGTGACGGACGGTTGCTGGGAGTTCATGTTCTGGAGCCTTAGCTGTGCTGGCATCGACCTGGCGAAGACCGATTTCGGCGGCTTCGGCGGTGGCGGCGACGGCGGGGGGTAGGGCGCCCTAGACCCCGTTGTACTCCTGCGGGTAGCGCCAGGGTTCGTCGGGCTGCTCCGCGTCCTCGTCGAGGGTCCACATGGGCAGGGAGAGGCCCTCGCCGACGTCGGCGAAGACCATGCGCATGCGACTGCCGATGCCGACCCGCCTGACCATCTCGGGCGGGGCGAGGTCGCCGTCGGGGGTGGCGAGGTTGCCGGCCACGCGCAGGGCCTCGTGCTCGCTGGGCTGCCCCTTCTGCGTGTCCAGGTCGACGATGAGGATCATGTAGGGCGCCTTCTCGCGGAACTGGGGCTGGATCGCCTGGTGCACCTCGCCGTACGAGTGGACGGTTCCCTTGCCCTCGACGGCCGTCCACTCGAACTCGCGGTTCTGGCACCAGGGGCAGGCGGTCCCCGGCGGGTAGCGCAGGAGGCCACAGCTCGTGCACTTCTGCAGGTGGAAGTCGTGCTCGGCGCAGTAGCCGAAGTAGGCCGTGTTCTCGTGGTCGACATCGAGGATGGTGAGGTTCATCCCGCGGTATTCGCCTTCAGGCATTGCGCTATCCCTTCCTCATGACCATGGACGAGCCGGTGCCCGGCATCGCCCAGCCGAGGTTCATGGAGATGTTGGCGTCGGGCACCTGGCGACAGGCCCCGCCGGAGTAGTCGAAGGTGTGCTGCTTGCCGCCCTGGTCGTCGACCGGGCAGTAGTCGTCGACTTCGCCGCGGAGCTGGCGCACGTTCTCGATGATCATGTTCATGCCGTGCGTGTAGCCCTCGCAGAGGTGGCCGCCGCTGGTGTTGTTGGGACGCTCATTGCCGAGCCGCATGATGCCGCTGCTGACGTAGTCGCCGCCCTCCCCCTTCTTGCAGAAGCCGTAGTCCTCGAGCTGGAGCATGGAGGTGAAGGTGAAGGCGTCGTAGGCGCCGGTGAGATCGATATCCTCCGGGCCGACGCCGGCGTTCGGCCAGATGATGTCCTTGATGTAGTAGCCGGCGACGGTCGAGATGGGACCGTGCTGGAAGTGCATATCGATGCGCGGCTTGCAGACGCGTCCGGCCACGCCAAGGATGCGGGCGGGGGTGTTGCGGTAGTCGTAGGCGCGCTCGGCGCGGGTGACGATGACGGCGGTGGCGTTGTCGGTCTCGACGCAGCAGTCGAGCAGGTGCAGGGGCTTCACGATCATGCGGCTGTTGAGCACGTCGTCCACGGTGAGGCGCTGCTTGTAGTAGGCCTTGGGGTTGTTGGAGGCGTGCTCGCTGTGGATGACCTTAACCATGGACACCTGCTCGGGCGTGGTGCCGTAGTCGTACATGTGGCGCATGAAGCTGGGGCTGAAGTTCTGGCCGGCGCTAAACCAGCCGTAGGGGGCGGTGTGTACGGCATCGCCGCCCACCGGCGCCCGCGCCCGCGCTCCCGTGCCGCCGATGCGGACCTGGGAGTAGCCGTTCATCGAGCGGAACACAACGACGGTATTGCACATGCCCGCCTCGATGGCGCCGATGGCGAGCCCGATGAGGGCCTCGCTGCTGGAGCCGCCGCCGTAGACATCCATGTAGAAGTTGAGGCGGATACCGAGATCGCCGGCGATCATGGGGGAGGGGGTGGAGTCGTTGTTGGAGTAGGACATCATGCCGTCGACTTCGGAGGCGGGGATGCCGGCGTCCTCCATCGCGTTCTTGACGGCCCAGGTGCCCAGCGCGCGTGTGGTCAGGTTGGAGCCACGGGTGTAGGTGGTCTCGCCCACGCCGATGATGGCGTACTTGTCGCGCAGGAATTTGGGGGCGGTGGCGTCGACATCAGGGGTCATGGGGGCACACTCCCTGGCGGAATGGGGGGCAGTCTAGCGGGGCGGGGCGGGCGGTGCTTGCTGTTGGCCCGCCGAATAGAATCGCCGACCTAGGAGTTGACGTATGGCAGGAGAGCTCGTCTTCACCGTGCGCCCAGGGGCCGCGCAGCCGGCGACGGAGATTGATCTCAAGGACGCGGGTTTCAAGGAGCGTGCCGACCTCCAGGAGTGGGTCCGGGCCAACCCGGAAATCCTAGGGCCCGGCATCAAGATAGTGACTTTCGAGTTCGCGGCCTGGCAGGCGCGGGAACAGACAGCGGCAGATCGTCTCGACTTGCTGGGCCTTGCCGACGATGGCCGCCTCGTAGTGGCAGAACTGAAGCGCGGCCCAGCCCCCGACACCGTTGAGATGCAAGCCATCAAGTACGCGGCATTCGCCAGCCGATTCACTTCCACCACGCTGGCAGAAAGACATGCGGAATACCTGTCCAAGGCGAGTGGCGTTGTTGTTTCTGCAGAAGACGCCGCGGCCCAAATCGAAGAACACATCGGGGGCGAACTTGACGACGACCTGCTCCGTCAGCCCCGAGTCGTACTGGTCGCGGCGAGCTTTCCACCACAAGTGACGGCAAGCGCCGTCTGGCTGACGGAGATGGGCATCGGTGTCACGCTAGTCGAATTCAACGCCTACCAGACCGAGCATGACGTTGTGCTCACTGTCTCCCAAACGTGGCCGCTAGGCGACGTGGAGGACTTCACCATCACGCCTCGCGAAGTCGAGCGGCGTGAGGCTCACGAGCGAGTACGTCGCCGGCGCGAGACCAATGCAGTCACGACCCTTGTCATGGATGAAACCCTTGAAGATGGGGAGGAGCTCTCCATTGATGTGAACTTGCTCCCGGCAGCAACGAGGAACCAAGTGGGGGCATGGCTGACAGAGGAGCGAGCCAGAGGCGTAGCGACTTGGCGAAACGACAGGCGAGCACCGTTGACTTGGGCAGTCGACGGCGAGAGTTGGAGTCCGACAGGACTCGCGAAGGAGATCCTCGCGCAGGCAACCGGGGAACAGCGACACACCGTTGCTGGCCCCAGTGTGTGGAAGACCTCCAGCAATGAGACTCTGGCCATGCTGGCGGGGTTCCGGAGGTCGTTGGCGCGGAGGGACTGGTCCGACCTTCACAGGCTTCTGGAGCAGCTTGGCCTTGGCGAGTGGACCACGTATGGGGATCTCGCTGAGGCCATCAGCAGTTCGGCCCGAGCTGTCGGGAGGCACGTGCAGTTCTGTGACACATGCCCCAGTGCATACCGGGTTCTCACCAACAACGGCGAGGTCTCCGGAGGCTTCACGTGGGGCGATCCGACAGACACGCGCAATCCCTCGAGAGTGCTTGAGAGCGAGGGGGTTTCGTTCACCGACGGGCGCGCCAGCGCATCTCAGCGAGTTGATGCACCTGAGCTAACTCGACGCCGGTCTCTGCCTACCGCCTAGCGCGCCGTGTAGCCCCCGTCGACCGGCAGGGTGACGCCGGTGATGAAGGAGGCGTCGTCGCTGGCGAGGAAGGCGGCGGCAGCGGCGATCTCCTCGGGTTCGCCGAGACGGCCCAGCGGGTGCAGCGACTCGAGGAAGCCGGCGACACCCTCCTCTTCCCCGAGCGCCTCTTCGATCATCGGCGTGTGGATATAGCCGGGGGCGATGGCGTTCACGCGGACGCCGTGGTTCGCGTAGATGAGGGCGAACTGGCGGGTCAGGCCGACGACGCCGTGCTTGGCGGCGATGTAGGCGCCGGAGCCGTCGACGGGCGGGAACTCGGTGACGCGGCTGCTGACGAGGCCCACGAGGCCCGCGACCGAGGCGGTGCTGATGAGGGCGCCGCCCCCGCGCTCGGCCATGAGGGCGCCGCCGTGCCGAAGTCCGTAGTAGACGCCGCTCAGGTTGACGGCGATCGTGGTGTCCCACGTGGCGCGGCCGACCCCGGCGTTGTTGTAGAGCACGTCAAGGCCGCCCAGCTCGCGGACGGTCTCCTCGCAGGCGGCCTTGACCGCCTCCTCCTCGGTGACGTTGACCCGGAGGGCGGCGCTGGAGCCGCCGCCCTCGGCGATGGTGGCGGCGGTGGCCTGTGCGGAGGCCTCGTCGAGGTCGACGCACATGACGCTGGCGCCCTCGGCGGCGAAACGCAGGGAGGAGGCCCGGCCGATCCCGGAGCCCGCTCCCGTGACAAGCGCGACCTTTCCTTCAAGCCGGTCCATGAGCGTCCCCCTGCCGCGGTGGCGGCACGCGCGATTGTAGGCTCCGGGCGACCCGCCCCGCGCGGGGCGTACGATGGCCGCCAGCGAAATTCGGAGGGCACGGCGTGGCAGAACTGAACGGCGGACAAATCATCGCGCGGCAGCTAAAGGCAGCCGGCATCGATACGGCTTTCGGGGTGGTGGCGGGACCCATGATCGAGGTCATGGCGGCGATGGAGCGGGAGGGGATCACGGTGGTGAACTGCCGCCACGAGGTCTCGGCGGGGTTCGCGGCCTCGGCGTGGGGCTGGGCGCGGGGAAAGCCGGGGGTGCTCGTCGTTGGCTCGGGGCCGGCGCTCACGAACGCGGTCACGCCCATGTACGTCGCCACCGAGAGCGCGATGCCGCTGGTGGTGCTGGGCGGCTCGTCGGCGGGGAACGAGCGCGGGCTAGGGGCCTTCCAGGAGGCGGACCAGGTTGCCTTCGCGGCTCCCGCCTGCAAGTGGGCGACGCAGGTCGACAGCCAGGCGCGCATCGCCGAATACGTTCACCTGGCGCTGGGGCGCGCCTTGAACGGGCGTCCCGGAGCGGTCTACCTCGACTTCCCCGCCGAGCTCATCCGCACGCCCTTCGACGAGGAGGCGGTGCAGTGGCGGACGAGCGAGCCCGAGATCTCGCGGCCCCACCCCGACCCTGCCGCCCTCGAAACGGTCGCGGACATGCTCGCGGAGGCGGAGCGCCCGCTGGTCATCATGGGGAAGGGCGCGGGCTGGGCGGAGGCGGGGTTGCCGCTGCAGCGGCTCGTCGACCGGGGCATCCCCTTCGTGTCGTCGCCGATGGGGCGGGGCTCGATTCCCGACGACCACGCGATGTTCATGAACGCGGCCCGCTCGGCGGCGCTGAGCGGGGCCGACGCGGTCCTGATGGTCGGAGGGCGCTTCAACTGGGTGTTCCAGTTCGGACGCGCGCCGCGCTTCGCCGAGGGCGCGCGACTGGCGCACATCGACATCGTGGCGGAGGAGTTCTACAGCGGCGCGGATGTCGAGACGGGAATCGTGGCGGACTGCGCGATCGCCGTGGAGCAGCTCAATGGTCTGCTGGACGGGCGCAGCCTGCGCGTCGCGAACAGCGACTGGGTGGGGACGCTGGCGGAGGCGCGCACCCGCAACGAGGCCAGCTCGGCGGAGGCGATGGCCTCGGACGAGGTGCCTATCAACCACTTCCGGCTGCTGCGGGACGTGCGCGACTGCGTCGACCGGGACGCGACGGTGACGGTCGACGCGGAGCTGACGATGGGCGTCGCGCGGGCGGTCATGCCGAGCTTCGGGTCGCGGTTGCGGTTGAACTCGGGCACGACCGGCTGCATGGGCACGGGTCTGCCCTACGCCCTCGGGGCGAAGCTGGCGCGCCCGGACCAGCAGGTGGTGGCGGTGCTCGGCGACTACGCCTTCGGGGCGGCCGCCATGGAGGTGGAGACGGCGGCGCGCGTGGGCGCCAACGTCGTCATCGTCGTGTCGAACAACGGGGGCATCGCGGGTCACTCGATCCAGGACCGGACGTTCGCCCCGGACGCGCCCCCCATCGCCGCCCTCCTCCCAGTCGCCTACGAGAAGACGGTGGAGATGGTGGGTGGCTGGGCCCGACGCGTGGAGGACCCGGCCGACATCGCGCCCGCGGTCCAGGAGGCGCTGGCGGCGAACACGGTCGCGCTGGTGAACGTGCTGACGGACCCGAAGGGCCGTCGGTCGGGGTCGGCGTACCTGGGGTAGGGTTAGACTGCCCAAAGGTTGTTACGCCAGACCACTATCCGTTGGGGTGCAGCCGCCGCAGGAGATGACCCCAGTCATGAAGACTACGATTCTGAAGGCAGGGATTGTCGGCGCCCTGCTAGCCGTCGCGCTGGGCGCTGGCGTCACCACCGCGGATGCCAGCGACAGCGGCGAAACCATCATCGAACTGCGTATCTGGCAGCACGTCGACGACGCCGAGGACATCTGGGTGAGCGCGCGCGAGCAGGGAGGGCGCTGGGACACCCTGGGGACAAGACGGTTCCCGCTTCAGGGGGAGACCAACGGCTACCTCACTCGCAGCCTGCACCGCTATGGCGATCTTGCCGTCGGCGACGTGTGGCTGCGCTTCTGGCAGCGTGCGACCCACCCTGAGCAGTTCTTTGTGCGTGTCTGCGCCGGTTCCTGCCCTGCTCTTGGGTTTCTGAGTGGTTGGAGGTTGAGGTGGGAGCCGCTGGGCATGCTTCCGCTGCCGCTGGACGATGGCCACAGCTCAAGCGGTCGCTATCAGTACGGCAACCTGACCGTTGCCATCCCGGCGAACAATCCCGGGCTGCTGGCTGACCGGGAGCGCCTGCTGTCGCTGAAGGAGGCGCTTGAGGGCGACCTTTCAGAGGAAGCCAGGCTGAATTGGAACGCGGGCACGTCTACGTCAGCGTGGGAAGGGGTGGTGGCTGGGGGGACACCGCCACGGATAACGAAGCTGGAGCTGGCCGATCGCGGTTTGGCCGGCGAAATGTGGGGGTGGCTGGGGGACTTGGAGGAACTGGTCGAGCTGCGGCTTGAGAGAAACCAACTGACTGGGCTGGTGCCATCGAAGCTGGCGCAACTGTCAAACCTCACACATGTCTACCTCGGTGGTAACGAGCTTGAAGGCTGCCTGCCTTCATCCTTGCGGAGCGTGCCTGAAAGCGATGTGGCCACGCTGGGGCTTTCGGACTGCACCCCCGGCAGTGCAGACCAGCAAACGTTCAATTTCCTTCGAGTGTCGTATCAGCCTCGCGCACTTGTCTTCGACATTCCACCGGGCACGACCATCTCGTTCCCTGAATCGGGATGTGACCCCACTACCTCTCATCATCCTGTCCATTCCTACTCCTTTCTTTCGGAGAGTCCCGAATGCGGAACCGCCATCGCCTTGCACGGCAGGGGCCTACCACCCGGCATCTGGATATTCTGGTCCTTTCGGGACGGCGCTGAATTGGAAAGGAGTCATTTCCCGCTGGACGGGCAACCGGGGACCCTCCTGACCCAGGTGTCTGCCTCGATCTGGAGAACGTCCCTGGAAGCTGTCGGCCTGAGGTAACCTGCTTAACACGGTCGCGATGGTGAACGTGCTGACGGACCGCAAGGGGCGTCGGTCGGAGTCGGCGTACCTGGGGTAGGGGTAGACTTCCCGGCATGAGTGACACACCTGCCCCCCACATCCGCCTTGCCCGCGACGACGAACTGCCCGAAGGGCTGCGTGGCCGCGGCGACGACTTCACGCGCGTGTTCGGGCACAACGCCGAGCTGTTCGGGCGATGGAACGAGTGGTACCGCCCGCTGATCCGGGACGGGGCCGTTTCCGCGCGGCTGAAAGAGATGGTGCGGCTGCGGGTCGCGCAGCTGAACGCCTGCGACTTCTGACAGGCCGCCCGAATTCCCCTGTCAGGGGAAGGTGACACCCTCGAGGAGACCACCGTCGGCAAGATTTCGACGTGGGGCGACCAGGACTTCAGCGAGGCGGAGAAGGCGGCGTTCCACTATGCGGAGCGGCTCTTCGTCGACCACGCCAACATCGACGGCGAGCTGTTCGATGAGCTCGGGCAGCACTTCACCGAGGAGCAGATCCTCGAGATCGGCTGGGCGGTCGTGAGCTACCTGGGTTACGGGCGCCTGATCCACTCGTTCGGCCTGAAGCCTTCCTGAGGAGGACCGCGTGAGCTTCGACCCCAGCGTGTTCGGACCCGACGCCATCAGCCAGGAGACGCGCGACTTTGTGGCGGCCTCGATGGCGATGCGCGAGCAGATGCCCTCGATGGACAACACCAACCTGGTGGAGCTGCGGCGGCTGATGGACGAGGGGGGTAGCGCGTTCCCCGTGCCCCCGCCCGTCGAGCGGGCGGAGGACCGCACCGTACCGGGCATGGGCGAGGGCGCGACGGTTCGCATCATCCGGCCCGAGGGGCGCGAACCGACGGGCGTCTACCTCGATATCCACGGGGGAGGCTGGGTTATCGGGCGGGCGCGAATGAGCGACCAGGCCAACCTCGCGCTGGTCGAGGCCTTCGGCCTCGCCACGGTGAGCGTCGACTACCGGCTGGCGCCGGAGCACCCGTACCCCGCCGGTCCGGACGACTGCGAGGCGGCGGCGGTGTGGCTGGTCGAGAACACGGCTGCCGAGTTCGGCACTGAGCGGCTGCTCATCGGGGGCGGCTCGGCGGGGGCGCACCTGGCGGCGGTCACGCTGCTGCGGATGCGCGACCGTCACGGCTACACGGGCTTCATGGGGGCGAACCTGGTCTACGGCCCGTACGACCTCTCGATGACACCGAGCCAGCGGCTGGGGGTGGGGCCGGCGGGCGGCCTCGACCGGGC
This sequence comes from Tepidiformaceae bacterium, assembly GCA_965214395.1. Lineage (GTDB taxonomy): Bacteria > Chloroflexota > Dehalococcoidia > Tepidiformales > Tepidiformaceae > UBA2991. Next base: position 620,240 of record OZ243954.1, on the reverse strand, counting down.
CGCGATCGACCGCTTTTACGAGATGTTCATCCCCGACGTGGACACGACGGACCCGGATGTCTCGCCCCTGAACGCGCACCTGCACGACATGCCGCCGGCGCTCTTCACCGTGGGGTCGTACGACCCACTGCTGGACGACTCGCTCTTCATGCACGCGCGCTGGCTGGCGGCTGGGAACGAGTCGGAGTTGGCGGTCTATCCGGGCGGTCCGCACGGGTTCGACGCGGCGCCCATCCCCATCGGGGAGCAGGCGAGGGAGCGCATCAACGCGTTTATCGGGGAGCGGGTGGCGGGCGGCTAGCCGGCGAGGCCAAGCCGCTGAGCCATCCCCACCAGCAGCACGACCCCACCGGAACAGCCGACTTGCCCGCGCAATCTGAGGACAGGACCCGCAGGGTCCTGAGCTCGTTCGAAAACGGTCAGGTCTTCGAGAACGAATCGGTGCCGTTCGAGTGAGCGCTCGTGGGCTGAGACGTATCGGTCGATGACGACCCATCCATGCTTTTCGCCTCGTCGAGGTGCTTGAGCAGGTTGTCCGCCATTAGCCAATCGCAAATCTCCAGCGTCTCACGCAGCGGATCCTTCCTGACCACTTCTCGCATCTTGTCCGTTGACATTTCGTAGCGCCGCTCACAGGTCCGGATCCGGCGCCGCAGCTTCGCCCGCAGCTTGCTCACCGGCACGACCGGGATGTCCTCAACCGTCGTGGGCTTCTTCCGCTTCTTCACCTGCGTCATCGTGCCTCCATTCTTACACGAACGATTGCCCGTCGCAAGGTCTCCTTGCTACGTCAGCACGAAGCTCTCGCCGCTTGCGAGCCCGACGGCAGCGCGAACGCTCGATTCGCGGGCTTCGACGACGCGCACGCCCGCGACTTCCCCACCCAGCCAGTCGTGGATGGCTTCGGGGTTGCCGGCGAGCTCGACCCGGGCGAAGCCGGCGGGCTCGGCGCGGTGGGGGGCGGGGCCGCGGGCGGGGTGTTGGTCCGGGGGGACCTGCCAGTCGATGAAGAAGGTGCGGGAGGGGTCGGCCATGGCCTCGGCGAGGCCGGCCAGACGCCACGAGAGGGTGACGCCGCCGGGAGCGTCGCGGGACATGGGGAGGGGACGGAGGCGGAGGCGCTCGGCGGTGGTGTCGAGGCCGGGGGCGTCGGTGCGCAGGCAGAGGGCGGCAACGCGATCGCCGGCCGCGGTCTGCTCGCGCAGCCAGCTCCCCATTGGACTGGCGGCCGCCTCGTCCTTGTCGACGACGCCCATGATCTCGATGTAGGCGTCGCCGAGGGGGACGATGCGGTTGCCGGTGCCGTGGCCGGCGTGCCTGCCGCCGGGAAGCGAGGCGAGGCCGTGGTCGCGTTCGAGGCGGGCGGCGGTCGCGTAGATGTCGGCGGTGGCGAGGATGACGTGGTCGATCGCGAGGGCGGTCATGGGCACGATGGTAGAGAATTGCGGCGCGGTCGGCGCTTCCCCTTGCGGGGGCGGGCCGGGGGCGTCAGGATCAGGGTGTGAACGAAGAGATTTTCCGGGAGATCAAGAGCGCGATGGAGCGCGAGGAGCCGGTCGTGCTGGCGACGGTCGCGCGGACGCGCGGCTCCACGCCGCGCAAGACGGGCGCGAAGATGGTTGTCCGCGGCGACGGGTCGTTTTTCGGCACGATCGGGGGCGGCTGCGGGGAGGCGGAGGTCTGGCAGGAGGCGATGGAGGTGCTGGAAGACGGCTCCCCGCGCATCGTCACGGTCGACCTGACGGAGCCGACGGACGGCGAGGACAAGATCTGCGGGGGCGTCATGGACGTCTTCGTCGAACGTCTTTCCTAAGGCCGGCTCTACCTGTAGCTCCGGCACGATTAGCGCCGCGAGGGGTGGAGGCTGGCGGGGGGCCTTACCGGGCTTGCGCTTTCCCCCATTGCAGCATCATGTACCATGACAGGACTGATTCCTCGGCGCGAGCCTTGGGACGAGGAGGGCGTTATGCCTGGTCCGCTGCTTATCGGTCCGCTCGGGCCGTTGGAGCTCGCCATCATCGTCGGCGTTATCGTGCTGCTCTTCGGAGTTGGCCGCATTAGCAGGATCGGCGGGGACCTGGGCTCCTCGATCAAGGAGTTCCGTCGCGCCGTCCGGGACGACTCGGAAGAGGAAGGCGCCACCGAAGAGGCGCAAACGGAGGTCCAGCCGGAGCAGCCGGCGGCTCCGCAACAGCCCGTCCAGCAGGCGGCTCCTCCGGCCCAGCAGGCCGCCCCACCGGCAGCCGCCCCACCCGCCGAGGCGCCCCGCAGCGACAGCGGCACCCGGAACGTCTTCTAGCGCTTCCAGGAACATCGGGACACAACGAAGCCCCCGTTTCCGGGGGCTTCGCGCTTTCTGCCACCAGTGACGGTGAGCCGGGTTCAGGTTCCGTCTGCCACCGGCGTATCCCCCTCGCAGCGAGAACCGCGAGAAGGCACTCCCTGATCTGACCTCAGGAAGAACCGCCGGCGACGGCGGGGACGATGCTGACCTCGTCGCCGTCGTTGATGGCGGTGGCGAGGCCGTCCTCGAAACGGACATCCTCGCCGTTGATGTAGACGTTCACGAAGCGGCGCAGCTCCCCTTCCTCGTCGAGCATGCGCTCGGCCACGCCGGGGAAGCGCGCTTCAAGGTCGGCGATGCAGTCCGAGAGGGAGCCGGTGACTCCGTCGACGGTGGGCTGGTCGCCCGTGAGGGGGCGGAGGGGCTGGGGGATGAGGACTGTTGCTGCCAAGTGATGGTCTCCGTTCGTGTAGTGGTGGCGGCTAGCCTTCGATGACGTCGCCGGTGATGGGGTCCACGCGCACGCCCCGGCTCTCGGCCCAGGCGACGCTGCGCGCGATCTCGCCGGCATCGCCTTCGAGCTCGAGGATGACCCAGCCGGTGTGTTCGTCCACGTCGGCCATGCGGATGTTGGTAATGACCTCGAATTGCTGCCCGATGAGGTAGATCACGGGCTCCTTGATCAGGTCGGTGGGGAAGGTGAAGCGAAGCCGTTGCACAGCCATCAGGCGGGAACCCCCTCGCGGTCCTGGTAGGCGGCCTCGAAGCTCTCCACGGTCGCGTCGATCTCCAGGGCCGGGTCGAGTTGATCGACGACGGCCTCGGCGGTCTTGAAGCCCGCGCCCGTGATGAAGGCCACCACAAGCTCGTCGGGGTCGATTCTACCGGCGGCGGCAAGCTGCTTGACGCTGGCGATGGTCACGCCGCCGGCTGTCTCGGCGAAGATGCCCTCGGTCTCGGCGAGCAGCTTCATGCCCGCCACGATCTCGTCGTCGCTGACGGAGGCGCAGGAGCCGTTCGTGTCGCGAAGCTGGACGAGGCTGTAGTAGCCGTCGGCGGGATTGCCGATGGCGAGCGACTTGGCGATGGTGTCGGGCCGCTGGGGGCGGAAGTTCATGCTGCCCTCGGCCCAGGCGGTGGCCACGGGCGAGCAGCCGGTGGCCTGCGCCCCGCTCATGCGGGTCTGGGGCGGGTCGATGAGACCGGCCCTGGCGAACTCGTTGAGGCCCTTGCGGATCTTCACGAAGAGGGAGCCGCTGGCGATGGGCACGACGCAGTGGTCGGGAGCGCGCCAGCCGAGCTGCTCGGCGACCTCGTAGCCGAGGGTCTTGGAGCCCTCGGCGTAGTAGGGGCGCACGTTGACGTTGACGAAGGCCCAGTTGCGGGTCCCCGCCAGTTCGGCGCAGAGGCGGTTGACGGCGTCGTAGTTGCCCTCGACCTTCACGAGGGTGGGGCTGTAGATGCTCGAGCCCAGCACCTTGCCCGCTTCCAGGTCGTTGGGGATGACGACGACGGCCTCCATGCCGGCGGCGGCGGCGTGGGCGCTGACGCTGTTGGCGAGGTTGCCCGTGCTGGCGCAGGCGAGCTTCTCGTAGCCAAGCTCGCGGGCGCGGGAACTGGCGATCGCCACGACGCGGTCCTTGAAGGACCAGGTCGGGTTGGCGGTGTCGTTCTTGATGTAGAGGTTGGGAAGGCCGAGGGCCTTGCCGAGGTTCTTGGCGTGGATCAGGGGGGTGAAGCCCGCCCCGATGTTGATCGCGGTGTCCGCATCGCAGGGCAGAAACTCGCGATAGCGCCAGAGGTTGGCTGGGCGGGAAGCGATCGCCTCGCGGGAGACGGCCGCCCGGATGCCTTCGTCGTCGTAGACGACTTCAAGGGGACCGAAACAGAATTCGCAGACGTGGAGCGCTGCGAGGGGGTAATCGCGACTGCATTCGCGGCAACGCAGGTTTTGTGCGTAGGTCATGTCTCTCTCTCGTGCATCGGGTGTCGCGGTGGGAGGCGCTCACGATGGGCGCGCTCACCGGCGCGAGGCGGTGGGGTTGGCGAGGAAGGTCCCCTACGGGACCAGGGACATGAACATTCGGCCCAGAGGTGCTGACATCTTCTCTCCTCGTGCGCGGGCCGGGTCCTTGAGCACTGGCGCTCTCATCGTTCTCCCCCTCGGGGGATTCCGGCTTTGGCACCTTGTCTCCGAAGAGGCAGGTTGCCCGGGCTTCTCGGGGCCGGTTCCCTCCACCCGTCTGGATAAGGGCGGCACGCAGGCACTACTTGACCGTCAAGGTACAACCGATCGGGGGCTGGGGGAAGGGAGGGGCGTTTCGCGCGCTCCTGCGCCATCGTGCGGCGCGGGAGTCCGTAGACTCGCGGGGATGGAGCGCGACCACTTCCGCGAGCTGGTGCGCGAGGCGCTGGATACGCTGCCGCGGGAGCTGCTGGCGCGCGTGCAGAACGTCGAGATCGTGATCGAGTGGCGGCCAACGGCGGCGGACCGGCACCGGGCGGGCATCGGGCCGGGGAGCACGCTGCTCGGCCTTTACCACGGCGTGCCGCTGCCGGACCGGGGCCACGAGGGCTACAACCTCGTGCTGCCCGACAAGATCAGCATCTACCAGGGACCAATCGAGTCCATCTGCCGGACGGACGACGAGGTGCGGGAGCAGGTTCGCACGACCGTCCTGCACGAGATCGGCCACTACTTCGGCATCGACGACGACCGGCTGCACGAGCTGGGGATGGGGTGAGGGGTGGTCGGTGGTCGGTCTCTCACCCCCCCCCACCGGCCGTTATGAGTCGAGGGCGTTGCGGGCGAGCTGTTCGAGGGCGCGGTCTTCGAGCGGGGGGTTGTGGAGGCCGGCGCGCACATCGCGGTAGTAGCGCTCGATGGGGCGGCTCTTCTGCAGGCTCACGCCTCCGACGACACGCATGGCCTCGTCGACGGCCTCGATGGCGTTGTTGAGGGCGTCGACCTTGGCGACGGCCACACGGTCCGCGGCGGGCATGCCGCTGTCCTCGCCCGACTCCCAGGCAGCAGCGGCATCGGCGATAAGGGAGCGGTTGCGCTGCAGGAGCAGGTCGATGCGGGCGATGCGGCGACGGACGCCGGGGAACTCGGCGATCGTGCGGACGCCCGTGGGCGTGCGCGTGCGGGCGAAGTCGACGGCGTAGTCGCGGGCGGCCGCTGCCACGCCCGTGGTGGTGGCGGCCACGCCCAGCGCGAACCAGACGCCGCTGGCCCGGCCCCGGGGCGAGGGTTTGGCGCGATTGCGGTAGCCGAGGAAGCGGTCCTCGCCGAGACGCACGCCCTCGAGCACGAGGTCGTGGCTGCCGCTGGCGCGCATCCCGAGGGCGTCCCAGGTTTCGTCGATGCGGACGCCGGGGTCGTCGCGCAGGACCATGAAGTCGGCGACATCGGGGGCGCCCCCACCGGGCGGGTCGAGGCGGGCGAGGACGGGCATGTACCAGAGCTCGGGCGCGAGGGTGACGAACGTCTTGCGGCCTTCCAGCACCCAGCCGCCCTCGACGGGGGTGGCGGTGGTGTCGGGGATGCCGCCGCCGGCGGGGCTGCCCAGCCCTTCCTCGGTGGCGGCGGTGTTCACGAGGCGGCCGTCCTCGACGGCGCCCCGGCAGAGCTCGTCGAACCACTGGGGCGGGTACGAGCCCCCCTCGCGCTCGGCGCCGAAGCGGATGAGGTGCATGTTGAGGGCGAGCGCCGTGGAGCCATCGCCGTGCGCAAGCGCCTCCTGCACGCGCACGAAACGGGAGAGGGGCAGCTCGTGGCCGCCGTGGGAGCGGGGCACCGTGAGCTTGAGGAAACCCGCCTCGCGCAGCTCGGCGAAGTTCTCGTGGGGGAAGGAGCCATCGCGGTCGTGGCGGGAGGCGCGATCGGCGAAGCGCTCGGCCAGGGAGGCGGCGACGGCGACCCAGTCGCGCTCGGACATGGCCGCAGTCTAGCGGCTCACCGGGCGGAGGCCAGCAACACGTTGCTATACTCACGGTTCTCTGCCTGACCTGGCATGGGGTGAAGCCTTGGAAGAGCCAAAGCTCGTTTCCCAACGAATCATTGATAACGTCGAGAAGGTCATCATCGGCAAGGACCGTGAGTTGCGGCTCGCGATCACGGCCCTGCTGTGCGGCGGCCACATGCTCGTGGAAGACGTCCCCGGCGTGGGCAAGACGATGCTGGCCCGAGCGCTGGCCGTTTCCACCGGGTGCAGCTTCAAGCGCATCCAGTTCACGCCCGACCTGCTGCCCAGCGACGTGACGGGCGTCTCCATCTACAACCAGAAGTCCATGGACTTCGAGTTCCGGGCGGGGCCGATCATGGCCCAGATCGTGCTCGCTGATGAGATCAACCGGGCCACGCCGAAGACGCAGTCCTCGCTGCTGGAGGCGATGGAGGAGCGGCAGATGTCGGTGGACGGCGTGACGCACACGATGCCGTCGCCCTTCATGGTGATGGCGACGCAGAACCCGATCGAGTACGAGGGCACCTTCCCGCTGCCCGAAGCGCAGCTCGACCGCTTCCTCATCCGCGTGAACCTGGGCTATCCGAGCGCGCAGGACGAGGTGACGGTGCTCGACGAGCAGCAGGTGGCCCACCCCATCGACGACCTTGAGGCGGTGACGGATGCGACCGAGATCCGGCAGCTCCAGCGGGCCGTACGGGAGGTCTACATCGACCCGCTGATCAAGCAGTACATCGTGGGCCTCTCGGGGGCGACGCGGGTCCACGAGAACGTCTACCTGGGCGCCAGCCCGCGCGGCTCGATCGCGCTCTTCCGCACGTCGCAGGCGCGCGCACTGCTGGAGGGGCGCGACTACGTCACGCCGGACGACGTAAAGGAGCTGGCGTTCGTGACGCTGGGCCATCGCGTGATCGTCAGCCCGGGGGCGCGCGTGAAGGGCGCCACCGCGGCGGACGTAGTGGCCGACTGCCTGGCGCGGGTGCCCGTGCCGGGCGCGCGCGCCCGCGCCTGAGGCTGCCGATGGTGCGGCGAGTGCTCGCGTGGCCCTTCGCGCCGCAGCGGCGCACGCTCACCGTGCTCGTCGTCATCCTCGTGGCGGCGGTGTTCATCGCCACGGGGACGGGATTCTGGCTGCTCTACCGGATCGCCTACATCGTGGCGATGGGGATACCCGTCGCCCTCATCCTCGCCTGGCTGAACACGCGCGCACTGACCGTGAACGTCGAACGCCGCACGCTGCGGGGGCAGGTGGGGCAGGAGGCGGAGGAGCTGATCGAGGTCCAGAACCGCAGCTTCATCCCGAAGCTCTGGGTGGAGCTGGAGGACCCCTGCGGCCTGCCCGGCCACCAGTCGCGGCGAGCGGTCGTGATCCCGAGCCGGGGACTGAGAAGCTGGATCGTGAGCACGACGCTGCAGCGGCGGGGCCTGTTCGACTGGGGGCCGCTGCGCGTGCGCGGGGGCGACCCCTTCGGCCTCTTCTACACGGAGCGCGACTACGGCGTCCGCCAGCAGATCCTGGTGTATCCGCGGGTGGTGGACCTGCCCCGCTTCCAGACGCCCCCGGCGAGCCTCCCGGGCGAAGGGCGCTTCCGGCGGCGCACGCACTACATCACCCCCAACGCCAGCGGCATCCGGGACTGGGCTCCGGGGGACCCGCTCAGCCGCATTCACTGGCGCTCCACCGCCCACACGGGCGAGCTGATGGTGAAGACGTTCGAACTCGACCCCACGAGCGACATCTGGGTGATCGCGGACATGGAGGGGGCCGTCCAGGCGGGCGAGGGCGACGAGAGCACGGAGGAGTACACGATTACCGTGGCCGCCAGCGTGGCCCAGCGCTACATCGCCTCGAACCGCTCGGTGGGGCTGATCGCCTTCGGCGAGGACTACACCGTGGTCGAGGCAGAGCGGGGGCAGCAGCAGCTCTCACGCATCCTCGAATCGCTGGCGGTGGCCAAGGCCGCGGGCGAGGCGCCGCTGGGCAACCTGCTGATGGAGGAACAGCGCCGCTTCGGCCGCCATACCACGCTCGTGCTCGTGACGGCCTCGACCGACAGCAGCTGGCTCTCACCGGTGCAGTCGCTGGTGCAGCGCGGGGTGCGGGCGGCGGTCGTGCTCGTCGACCCGAGCACGTTCGGAGGCGAGGGTTCGCCGCTGCTGCTGTACGGGGAACTGACGGCGAGCGACATCCTCACCTACGTGGTGGCGCAGGGGGATGACCTCTCCTACGCCCTGAGCAGCACCGCCGTGGGGGCGGAAGCATGGCAGAACTAGAGGTCGTACGGGCCTCAACGATGAGCGGGCGCCTGCGCCGCTTCTTCATCGAGACGCCGCGCCTGCTGATGAGCTGGGAGGACTGGCTCACGCTCGTCCCGGCGCTCATCGTCTACCTCGCGATCGCGATCGCCATCCAGCAGGCGGAATGGGTGCGGGACTTCCCCTCGCTCGTTCCCGCGGTCATGGGGGGGCTGGTGCTGGGGCTGCTGGCCGCACGGGCGCGCGTCAGCCCCTTCATCGTGCATCCCACAGCCCTGCTGTTCGGCCTCATGCTGCTGACGCTGACGGCCACGCCCTACGGGGACGGCGGCTCGATCGCCGTGCGCGTCGAGGACACCGTGGCGCGCATGAACGAGTGGGTGCGGGTGGTGCGCGAGGACGACGTCAGCAACGACAACATGCCGTTCGTGCTGCTGGTGCACACACTGGGGATCTTCGCCTCGTACGTGGCGGCCTGGGCCGTGTTCCGCTGGCGGAGCGCGTGGATCGCAGTGGCGCCGGCCTGTATCGGGTTGCTCGGGATCATCGCGACGACGAGCGGCCGCCCCAGCGGAGCCTTCCTGATGTTCTCGATCGGAGCGCTCCTGCTAATCTCGCGGTTGCACCTGCAGCGGGCGTTCGTGCACTGGGACCGCTCGCGCGTCGAGTACCCGGAGTGGCTGAGCCTACAGGCGGCGCAGCTGGCGGTGGTGCTCACGATCGTGATGGTGGTGATTGCATGGCAGGTGCCCCTGGGGAAGCAGGCGGACGCCATCGACAGCACCATCGACTACGTGACGGATCCCATCGAGGACGCGTTCGAGCCGCTCAGCCGCCTGTTCAACGACCTCGCCGGGGGCGGCGGCAATTTTCACAAGTTCGGCCGGACGCTGCCCATCCGCGGTGATGTCAGCCTTGGCTCAGCGGTGCTCTTCGAGGTACGGGGCGAAAGCCTCGGCCTGGTCCGGGGCACCAGCTACGACGAGTACACGGGCTCGGGCTGGCGCTCATCGGACCGGGAGGAGGAGGAAGTGAACGCGGGCGAGCCGAGCACGGGCGAGATGCAGGCGCGGGCGTACCGGGAACGCGTCGTCACCCCGCTCGACATCCAGGTGTTCGACGATGAGGACACGCTCTTCTCGGTGGGAACGCCGCTCGGCGCGAACATCGACTCGGTCGTGGACCTGCCGGAAGACTTCCCCGGCGACATCGAGCGCATCCGCAGCCAGGAAGACCTGCAGGAGGGCGACCGCTACCGGGTGGCCGGGACGGTGAGCCTCGCGAGGCCCGACCAGCTGCGGGCGGACTCGGCGAACTACCCGGAGTGGGTGCGGGAACGCTACCTCCAGCTCCCCGATGACCTTCCGGACCGCGTCTACGCCGAGGCGGCGCGCGTGACCGAAGGGGTGACGAACCCGTACGACCTGGCCAAGGCGATCGAGGCGTACATCCGCGAGTTCGAGGTCGACATGGACGTGCGCTCGGCTCCCTCGCGGCGGGACGCAGTCGACTTCTTCCTGTTCGACCTGCAGCGGGGCTACTTCGACTACTTCTCGACGGCGATGACGGTGATGCTGCGAACGCAGGGCGTGCCCGCGCGCGTGGCCGTGGGGTACGTGCTCGACCCGGAGGACCTCGATACGAGCACGGGCACGTTCGCGGTGCGGAAGAACGACGCCTACTCGTGGGTCGAGGTCTACTTCCCCACGTATGGCTGGGTCGACTTCAACCCCTCGGAGGAACTGACGCTGATCGGCACGGGCCTCGGAGAAGTGCTGGTAGGCGTGGATAACTCCGAGATCCCGGAAATCCCCCTCGACCTGATCGTCCTGGATACACTCGACGACAGCGTCGCGGCGCTGGAGGCGCTGCTGGAACCGGTCGAGCTGCAGCGCGAGAGCGGCCCGCCGTGGGTCATCATCTGGAGCGTCGGGGGCGCGCTGGGGGCGGTGGTGGTGGTCTTCCTGGGGGTCCGACTGTACTGGGCCTGGGGCCTGCGCGGACTGAGGGGGATGCCCCGGCAGTGGGGCGGCATCGAGCGGCTGGCGGGCTGGGCGGGGCTGCGGGCGGCGGAGTCGGAGACGGTGCGCCAGTGGGGCGACCGCATCGGCACGGCGCTCGAACGGCCGGCCGAGGCGGCGGCGCTCAGCACGGCCTTCGAGGAGGCGCGCTACGGCCCACCAGACCTGGAGCGCACGGACCCGGAGGAGTCGGGCGAGGCGTACAAGGTGCTGCGGAACGCGCTCGCGGCCCGCATCTTCGGGCGGCGGGCGGCGCGCCGGGACGAGGAAGAGGGGGCGGAGGCGGACATGGAGGACGCCGAGTCCGAGTCCGAGACGCCCGCGGAGGACGTACCCCCGGAGGACGACTACGAGACCGAGCGCGTGCGTGAGTAGTCCCGCAAGGGAGGGGATGGAAAGCGGTGTCCCCATCGCGCAGGTGGTGGCGAAGTGGGAGGCCATCGGGCAATCGCACCTGCGGACACCGTTCGGTCACCGCATGCGGCGGGCGACGAGCTGGCTCGAACGGGCCTCGCGGGAGCAGGACGACCCGGACGCGGCCTTCATCTTCTGCTGGATCGCCTTCAACGCCGCCTACGGCGATGAAGGCGACACGGAGCAGCGGGAGCGGGACCGCTTCCACGCCTACTTCACCAGGATCCTCAGCCTCGAAGGCGGGCACGCCATCAACCGGGCGTTGTGGGACCGGTTCCGCAACCCCATCAAGGAGTTCGTCGCCAACCACTACGTCTTCCGCCCGTTCTGGGACAACAAGAGGGGAGAAGGCGCCGCCGACTGGGCAGCGAGGCTCGAAGAGGACAAGCAGTGGGTGAATGGCGCGCTCACCCGCAAGAATTCGCGGGAGACGGCGAGGATGCTGGAGGTCCTCTTCTCCCGCCTCTACGTGCTACGCAACCAGCTCCTCCACGGCGGCGCCACGTGGGACAGCTCGGTGAACCGCGACCAGGTGTGGGACGGGGCGCGAGTGATGTACTTCCTGGTTCCCATTTTCGTCCACGTGATGCTGGCGAACCCGGACGCGGACTGGGGGAATCCCCGCTATCCCGTGGTGGACGTGGACTGACCGGGCGTCAGACGTTGAAGAGGACGTGGACGACGTCCCCGTCCTTCACGAGGTACTCCTTGCCCTCGGTGCGTTGCAGGCCACGGCGCTTGGCCTCGGGCTCGCTGCCGCACTCGACCAGGTCCTCATAGCGGATGACCTCGGCGCGGATGAAGCCGCGCTGCAGGTCGGTGTGAATCTTGCCGGCGGCCTCGGGGGCAGTAGCGCCCTCGGCGACGGTCCAGGCGCGGCATTCGTCGGGGCCGACCGTGAGGAAGCTGATGAGCCCGAGGAGGGCGTAGCTGCGCTGAACCGCTTCGTCCATGCCGCTGTGCTCGACGCCGGCCTCCTCGCGGAACTCGGCGGCCTCCTCGTCACTGAGCTCGTTCAGCTCCATCTCGAAGCGTCCGCCCATGACGGCGAGGTCCCGCCCAGGAGCGCCGTGGGCGGCGCGCAGCTCCTCCTCGATGGCGAGGCGGCGGGGCAGGTCCTCCTCGCCCACGTTCACGAGGTCGAGCAGGGGCTTGTCCGTGAGGAACTGGCTGCTGGCGAGGAGGCGGCGTTCGTCGTCGGAGAGCGCCATCGCGCGGATGGGGGTTTCCGCTTCGAGCTCGCCCTTCATGCGGGCGAGCAGGTCGCGCAGGGCCTGGAGCTGGCCGCGCTCGCCGGCCTTGAGAGTGCGCAGCTCGGGGTCCATGCGCTCGATGCGACGCTCGATGAGGGCGAGGTCGGCGAAGGCCAGCTCCAGGTCCATGATGCCGATGTCTCGGTCCGGGTCGACGGAGCCCTCGGGATGGGGAACCGATTCGTCCTGGAAGCCACGGACGACGTGGATAAGGGCATCGACGGCGGCCAGATCGTTCAGGAACTGCCCGCCCAGCCCCTCGCCCGCGCCGAAGCTCTCGCCTGCCGCGGGGAAGTCGACGTACTCGACGGTCGCGTAGGTCGTCTTCTTGGGGGTGTATATCTCGGAGAGCCGGTCGACGCGGGGGTCGGGCACGGCCACGGAGCGGATGTTGGGCTTACTCGCGCCGCCGAACCCGCCGACGGGGGCGAGTCCGCGCGCGACGGCATTGAAGACGGTCGTCTTCCCCGCCCGTGGCAGCCCGATGATCCCGACGCGCATCGTGCGAACGTACGCGGGCGGCGCTCAAGGGGACAGGGGCGGGGCGGGGGCGAAGGCGCAGCGCGGGGCAAGGTCGCAATCGCCGCAGCGGGGTCGCCGGGCAAGGCACAGGCGCTTGGCGTGGAGCACGACCAGCGCGTGGAAGCGCGCCAGGGCGGGCGCATCGGCGGGAAGCTCGGCGGCAAGGTACGTCTGCCAGGCGCGGTAGGAGTCGCCTGGCGCCGGTCCCAGTGCGAGCCGCGAGAAGAGGCGGCGGGTGTAGGCGTCGACGACGACGGCTGGCCGGCCCGCGGCGTAGAGGATGATCGCGTCGGCGGTCTCCTCGCCGACGCCCCAGGTGTCGAGCAGTTGCTCGCGCAACTCCTCCGGCGGAAGCGCGAGTAGCGCCTCCAGCGAGTGGTGCCGCGCCACCAATTCGAGGAACGCACGCAGCTTGCGCGCCTTCGTACGGTACTGGCCGCTCGGGCGGACCAGCTCCTCGATCGCCTCGTCGGGAAGCCCGGCCAGCCGGTCGGGGTCGAGCGCTCGGGCCTCGCGCAAGCGCTCGACGGCACGCTCGGCGTTCGTCCAGGCGGTGTGCTGCACGAGGATGGCGCCGACCGCCACCTCGAAGGGGTCGCTATCCACGTCCCAGTGCCAGCGCTCGCCTCCGTGCATCCGCACGAGGGAGGCGAGGATGGCGGGGAGAGTCGGTTCAACCGGCACGTTCACTGTGACAGCGTAGGCCAACTGTCACCAGCATGAATACGATGGTGTGGATAACTATGTGGTACTATTCCAACATGAAAGCGATACAGGTGACGTTCGATGAGGACCTCCTTGCGGAGCTCGATGAGCTGACCGAGGTTCGCGAACGGGGCCGGTCAGCGGTACTTCGCGAGGCTGCCGCGAACTACGTCGCTCAGAGGACCGCCGCGGAGATCGACCGACAGTATGAGGATGGCTATCGCAGGTTCCCGGCCCATGAGGATCCTGACCTTGAAGGGTGGGCCGATGAGGGCGTGTGGCTCGAGGAGTAACCGATGGCACCGCGACGCGGGGAAGTCTGGCAGTACCAGTTTCGGTCACCTGACAAGAGAAGGCCTGTGGTAATCCTCTCTCGTCCCAGGGCGCTTGCAGTCCTGGGGACTGCGATCGTCGCGCCGGTGACATCGACAGTTCGAGGAATAGCCAGTGAAGTGGTCGTTGGGCCAGATGAAGGGCTCAAGCACTTCTCCGCTGTCAGCCTGGACAATCTGCAGAGCGTCAACCAAAGGCAGCTTCGCCATTATGTGGGTTCGCTGAGTGCAGAAAAGATGGACGAGGTCTGCCGCGCGCTCGCAGTCGCCACAGCCTGCGGCTGACAACCCGACTCCCCGAGTAGCTAGGCAATGCCATGGCGCCGCTCGATTGCCGCGAGCTCGGGCAGGAGGTGCTTGGCTGCGCGGGCGAGGACGCGGTCGGCGCGGGACGCGGCGGCCAGGTCGGCGGCGCTGAAGGCGCCATCCCGGCAGAGTTCCTCGAACTCGTCGCGGTCCTCCTCGATGAGCTCGCCTTCGGGGGTGAGCCACCAGTCGAGGGCGAGGTCGCGGTAGGAGACCTGGCCCTCCCGCAGACGCACGCCGGTAACGGCGTCGAAACGGTGGGCGATGATGCGGTCGCCATCGCGCATGCGGTAGACGGTGTAGGGGCGGGCGCGCCAGAAATAGCCGTAGGAGACGGACCCCGGCGGGATGTCGATGGGCGTGCCGAAGACGGCCCCACCCTGGCGCATCACGTAGCTGACCACCACGAGCGAGGACGAGGCGTATTCGAGGTCGCAACGGTAGCGGCGCTCGCTGCCATCGGGCTTGCGCTTGCGCTCGATCCAGGGGGTTCCGCGCGGGGATGTCGAGGGGGGAGCGTCGCGGTTCACGCCGCCATCATGGCCGAGACGGCGCCCGTTGTGCGAGTTGTTAACACTGGCGTCACCCGGCCGCGAAGCGCGGTAGGCTCTTCTGCATGCAAGGCGTCCTGGTCGTTGGTCTCGCGACGCTCGTGGTGGCGCTGGCGGTTTCCTGCGGGGGTGGCCAGCCGCCTCCGCCACCCATCCGTCCCCTCGAAGCGACGGCGGAGCGACTGTACGAGGACGAGCTTCCCCTGGCCCGATCGGTGGTACGCGTGCGCTTCGACGGCGGCGTTGAGCCGGTCACCCTGCGCGCGCTGAACACGGCCTTCCGGCTGGAGCTACCGGAGAACTCGCCCCTGACGGGCCACTCGCTCGCCGAAATGCCCGTGGACGGGGTGGAGGTCGTCAGCTCGCGCGTCATCGAGGTGACCGTTGCCGGCCTCATCGCCAACGGCTCGAGCCTGTACGTGGCGGGGGGCGCCCTGGTGGGGCTGGACGACGAGGTTGTGGTCGCGGTTGCCAGCGAGTTCACGGAGCTGGGGGTGGTGCTGGCGGGGGGCGTGTTCGCATTCGGCGACCTGTCGCTCGTGGAGCCACGCCAGGTCGAGGCCCCCATCGAGGCGGACCGCGACCCATTCAGGGTGCGGGCCGCCCTGGAGGAACACCTCGATGAGCGGGAAGCCTCGGAAGCGGTGCGAGAGACGGCGCTGTTCCTCTACGACCGCATGGACATCGACGTGGTCCCGGAGCCGAAGGTGCGGGCCGCCCTGGCGGCGCTCGCGGGCACGTTCGCGGACGGGGCCGTGCGTTCGCTGCTGGGGCCGGACAACTGCACGGGGAGCGGCGCCGCCTTCATCGGCTTCCAGGAGCCGCCCGGCGACCTCGACCTGGCCGCCCGCGTGACCTACGACGAGGACGGCCGCCGCGTCCTCTCCATCCGCCCCGACCTGGAGGCGGGACCGTTCGAGCTGCTGATGCCGCTGCTGGCGCACGAGGCGATCCACTGCGACCGGCTCGACAGCCTCGCCGAGGAGGTCGTGGCCAGCGCCATCGACATCTTCCTGTACATCCACCTGCTCCTCTCGCAGCCGGAGCTGGCGAGGGACGACTCGCCGCTGGCGCGGAACTTCAACATCGAGGCGCTGGCGATGCTCAACAGCGGCCGCGCCGCGCCCGAGTCGCTGGGCATCCTGCCCAGCCCGCACGGGCGCGAGGCGCTGCCCGACTCGGGGGTGGCGCACCGCTCGTTTGTGGATGTCATCGCCGCGGCCTACGAGGGCGACCTCGATGCCAGCGCGCCGGTCGAGCCGGTGGCGCAGCAGTACCTGGACGCGCTGGCGCAGGCCGTGGGCGCGCCCCTCGGGAGCGCGAGCGACCTCGACTACGTGGACGCGCTGCTGGCGCGGGCCACCACGTTCGAGGCGATCGCGAACCTGCTGGACCTGTTCGACCTGGCGCCGGGGTAGGCCGCGGCGCGGGCTCGATGCGCGCAGCAGCGGTGTGGCTCTATCATGGCTCCATGCACGGAGCCCTGCGTTTCTTCCTGACCGTTGTCCTGGCGGCGCTGCTGATCATCGTCGTCTACCTGGTTGTGAGCTGGTTCGTGGACGGCTATTTCGGCGGGAACATCTTCCCCGACGATGCCGAGCCGAGCACGTGGTCGGCTCCCGACAGCTGGAGCGAGTGGCGGGACATCGCGGTCATCGCGCTGGGCATCCTCGCGGCGCTGGTCGGGGTCCTGGCCTGCATCCTGCTGGCCGTGCTCATCGGGACAGCCCTGGCGGTAAGGCGCGCTGTAAACAAGAACGTGGTGCCCCTGCTCGATTCGACCCGCGACCTCGTGGACGAGGTGCGGGGCACGGCCGAGTTCGTGGGCGAGTCCGCGGTGACACCGATCATCCGCGTGTACTCGATCGTGAGCGGCATACGCCGCGGCCTCGATTCGCTTGGATCGCTCGGAGGCCGCTTCGGGGGCAAGTCGTGAGCCCGGAACCGGACGGCCCCGTTATCGGCGAGGACGGCGCACCCGAAGCGAGCGCCGAGGAAATGGTCGAGCAACTCCGCGCCGCCGCCGAGGAAGCGATCACCATCGCTCGCGAGGGCGCGCAGGAGAAGGAAGCGGAGCTCTGGGCGCGCTACCGCGAGCTGACGAAGGGGCGTCGCGAGCAGCGGAAGCGCTAGGCTGGGATATACCGATGCCAGTGGTTGAGCAGGCGCAGGATCGACGACAACCACGCAAGAAGAGCTGAAGCATCAAATGACTGCGCCAGCAGGCGATCCCCCGACAGCGCTTATTACGGGTGTGTCGCGCAGGGCCGGCATCGCGAGTGCCGTCGCGTTGGAGATGGCGCGGGCAGGTTGGCATCTCGCACTGACGGGATGGCCAGCGTTCGACCGAAACATGCCATGGGGAGACGACCCGGCCGGACTTGATCTGCTCATGAAGGATCTCGAGGCTATCACGGAGGGCCGCGTGTCCTTCGTGGCCGCTGATCTGAGTACGCCCGCCGCGCCAGAGTCCGTATTCGACCACGCCGACGGGCCGTCACCGCACTGATCAACGTCCATGCTCACTCCACCAGGGGCGAGCTGCTTGAGCTCACAGAAGAAGAACTCGACCGTCACCTCTCCATCAACGTGCGCGGGACTCTCATGATGTGCGCCGAATACGCCCGCCGCTGGAGCGGGCATCCCGGAGAGGGGCGAATCGTCAACTTCATCAGCTCGCTCCCCCTGAAGGGAGAAATCGCGTACGCCGCGAGCAAGGGCGCCATCGAATGGGCGACCGTTGCGATTGCTGCCGACCTCGCCGACAAGGGAATCACCGTGAACGCCATCAATCCGGGGCCCACCCAGACGGGATGGATGGATGCCGACCTCGCCGGTCGGATACGGGAGGCGGCTCCGCTCGGGCGCATCGGAACACCTGACGACGTCAGCGCTCTCGTCGTCTTTCTCTGCTCGTCTCGTGCTGGATGGATCACCGGGCAGGTGTTCCACTGCGACGGCGGATGGAAGCACCTGCGCGCGTAAGTACGAAGCACCGCTCGCTCGCCGCCTCATGCGTCGGGGTGCTCCCTTTTTCCGGTGATTGACTTGCTTCAGGACCCCTCTCCCAGACTGAGAGAAGCACCAGATCTTCCCTCCTCGCGGCTGCGCCCACCCTCTCCGCCGGTGGATCCGGGCTAAGACACCAGCCGCCCGCAAGCCCGAGTCGCGCGCCCTTGCTACGCTAGCCCGACGCCCTCGCGGAGAGGTGCTGGAGTGGCTGAACAGGCACGACTGGAAATCGTGTAGGGGTGCAAGCCCCTCGTGGGTTCGAATCCCACCCTCTCCGCCAGAGCCTTCTGGTGGCTAGTGGTTCGTGACGAGTGGCTGGTCCTCCCCACCCCTCCCTGGGGAGTGTGGCGCGGGGACGAGCCACCGACCACTAGCCACTATTCACTAGCCACTCGCCCCCTAGTGCCGGAAGTGGCGCGTGCCCGTGAAGACCAGCGCCACGCCGTACTTGTCGCAGCAGTCGATGCAGTCCTGGTCGCGCAGGCTGCCGCCGGGCTGGGCGATGGCGGCGACACCCGCCTGGCAGGCGTGCTCGACGGCATCGTTCCAGGAGAAGGGGAAGAAGGCGTCGCTGGCGAGGGCGGCGCCCCGCAGTTCGTCGCCGGCCTTCTCCATGGCGATCTCGACGCTCTTGACGCGGTTGGGCTGGCCGCTGCCCATGCCCAGCAGGCGACCGTCCCGGGCGAGCGTGATGGCGTTGCTCTTGACGTGCTTCACGCAGCGCCAGGCGAAACGCAGGTCGGCGAGCTGCTCGGCCGTGGGCTGGGTCTTCGAGACGACCTGGTAGTCGATCTCCTCCGGGGCGACCTCGTCGGCGTCCTGTAGGAGCCAGCCGCCCCCCACCTGACGCAACGAGCGACCGCCGCGCGAGCGGGGGTCGGCCTCGAGGATGCGCAGGTCCTTCGACTTGCCCTTGAGCACGCGCAAACCTTCCTCGGTGTAGGCGGGGGCGATCACGATCTCGTAAAACATGCGCGTCGAGCCGTCGGTGGGGTTGCGAAACTCACGCAGCTCGCGGGCAAGGGTCTCGTCGAGGGGGCGGTTGAAGGCGACGATGCCGCCGAAGGCGCTCACCGGATCGCCCACGACGGCCAGGCGGTAGGCCTCGCGGAGGTCATCGCGCGTGGCCGCCCCGCAGGGGTTCGTGTGCTTCACGATGACGCAGGCGGGCCCGGGGAAGTCGTTGACCGCGTTCCAGGCGGCGTCGGCGTCGAGGTAGTTGTTGTAGGAGAGCTCCTTGCCGTGGTGCTGCACGGCGGTGGCGACGCCGCCGAGCGCGTCCTCGCCCAGCGAGGCGTCGCGGTAGAAGGCGGCGCCCTGGTGCGGGTTCTCGCCGTAGCGCAGTCCGGCGACGCGCTCGAGGGGGACGCTCAGCGCGGGCGGTGAGTCGTCACCGTCCCAGAGCCACTCGGCGACGGCGCTGTCGTAGCTGGCGACGTGCTGGAACGCCTTCCAGGCGAGCCGGCGGCGGGCGTCGCCGTCGAGGCCGCCCGACGCCAGCGCTTCGAGGGTGACGGCGTAGTCGGCGGGGTCGGCGAGGACGATCACGCCGACGTGGTTCTTGGCGGCGGCGCGGAGCATCGTCGGCCCGCCGATGTCGATGTTCTCGATGCCCTCGGCGAGGGAGGCGCCCCCCTCCTGCGTGACGACCGCGCGGAAGGGGTAGAGGTTGCAGGCGACGAGGTCGATGGCGCCGAAGCCGTGGCCGGCGAGGGCCTCGCCGTGCTCCGGCAGGTCGCGGCGGGCGAGGATGCCCGCGTGCACTGCGGGGTGGAGCGTCTTCACGCGGCCGTCGAGCATCTCGGGGAAGCCGGTGACCTCCTCGATGCCGGTGACGGGCACACCTGCGGCCTCGATCGCACGGGCGGTACCACCCGTCGAGACGAGCTCCCAGCCGAGCTCGTGGAGCCCGCGGGCAAAGTCCTCGATTCCGGTCTTGTCGTAGACGCCTAGAAGAGCGCGCATGGCTCACCTCCGTGCTTCTCTCCAGAGAAGCAAAAGGCCCGTCCGTGTGAACGGACCGGCCCAGGCGAGCGGCCAATGTGTAACTACTCGGGCTCCCCCGCGGTACTCCGCGTTTTCGCCAGTCACCCGAGCAAGGGAAGGATAGCAGGGGGCCGGCAGGGCCGTCGACAGGGCCCCAACGAGCCACCGGATCGGTCAGGGTCCGGCGGCAGCAATTTCGTCTGGCACGCGGGCGGCGATGTGCCGCTCTGCACCCCAGCAGACGAGTTCGCCCGAGTCTCGCACCGCGCAGCTATGCACTCGTCCGGCCGTCACTGAGCGGAAGTGGCCTTCGGGGGCGTCGGTCTGTCCGTACTGGTTCCGGCCCCAGCATTCGACCTCGCCCGACTGACGCAGAGCGCAGGTGTGTTCTCCGCCAGCGCTGAGGGAGCGGAAGGTCCCGAAGGGGGCAACCGCCTGTCTGTGCAGGCCGCCCCCCCAGCAGTCCACCTCGCCCGAGTCGTTGATGGCGCAGGCGTGGTAGTGGCCCGTGGTCACGGCCAGGTACCGCCCCGGGGGCGCGTTCGTTCGCTCTAAGCTTTCTCTCCCCCAACAGGTTACGGCGCCTGCCTCGCGAACAGCGCAGGTGTACTCCCAACCCCCACTAACCGACAGGAACTGCCCGGAGGGGGCGTCGGCCTCACCATTCTGGTTGTCTCCCCAGCACTTGATGCTGCCTGACACGGTGATGCCACAGGTGTGAAAGTGTCCTGCGCTCACGGAGAGGAAGCGTCCCTCCGGGGCATCGGCCTGGCCAAGGTCCCCGGGGAAGTTGCCGAAGTCGGCTCCCCAACAATCTACCTGACCAGATGGCCGCAGACCGCACGAGTGGTGGTAGCCGGCAGTCATTGACTGGTACTCGCGGGCTGGCGCGTCTAGCTGCCCCGTCTCGCCCTCCCCCCAGCAATCGACCTGCCCCGACTCCCGGACAGCGCAGCTATGGTGGAAGCCCGCACTGACGGACTGGTAGGCGCCGGGAGGGGGAGCGGCCTGGCCATAGTTCAGGACCGGTCCACCCCAGCAGGTCAACTCGCCCGATTGCAGGACGCCGCAGGAGATGGCGCTGCCCGCAGCTATGAGTCGGTAGCTGCCGGGGGGAGGCTCGGCCTCGCCGGAGTCGTTCCATCCCCAGCACCTCACCTCTCCCAACTCCCCGAGGGCGCAGGCGTGGCCGTGCCCCACTTCCACGGAGACGTAGCGGCCAGGGGCGGCACGGGTCCGGCCCAGTGCGCCGTCGCCCCAACAGTCCACCCGACCGGTATCGCTTACCGCGCAGGCATGGACGTTGCCGACACTGAGGGACCGGTAGGACCCCGACGGGGGAGTCGCCTGGCCATCGTCGTCGCTTCCCCAACACTCGACCCGACCCGAGTCACGCAGGCCGCACATGAACCCGTTGCCTGCGCTCACGGATAGGAACGTGCCCTCCGGAGGGTCGGTCTGGCCATCGTTGTTCCGCCCCCAGCAGTCGACCTCTCCAGATACATGAACCGCGCAGGCATGACGCGCGCCGACGCTCACAGACTGATATTCGCCTGCCGGCGGTGACTTCATCCCATCAAAGAGGCTTCTTCCCCAGCAATCCAACTCCCCGGAGTCGCGAACGCCGCAGGTGATCCCTTTGGCAGCACTTACCGAGCGGTACCTCCCTGGCGGCACATCGGTCTCACCAAAGACACTCTCGCCCCAGCAGGCCAACTTCCCGGACTCCCACAGGACGCAGGTATGGGAGAAGACGGAACTCACCGCAGCGATGGCGTCTGTGTCGGGCGTTTCTGTGGCCGCTGGCGTCTCCACAACCTCCGGCGCTTCCGTGACCTCGAGGGTCTCACTGACCTCGCCGGTGTGAGCGAGGTCGGGGACGCGGGCGGCGATGTGAGGCTCGCCCCCCCAGCAGACAAGGTCGCCCGATTCTCGCACGCCGCAAGTCTGCTTCCGACCGGCATCGACGGAACGGAAGCGGCCTTCAGGCGCATCCGTTTGCCCAAAGAAGTTGTACCCCCAGCAGGCGACTTCACCGGACCGCCGCACGGCGCAGGCGTGGGAAGCGCCAACGCTTACCGAGTGGTAGAGCCCTGGAGGTACCCTGGATGTCTCAAGGTCGGCGTCCGTCAGGCACTCCACTTCACCAGACTCGCGAAGGGTGCAGACGAACCCTCCGACATCCACGGCCAGAAAGCGGCCGGATGAAGCAGGAGGGTCTTCGATCCCGCCGAAACCCCAGCAGGCCATTTCGCCCGACTCGCGAAGGGCGCAGGTACGTCCGATGCCCGCGCTAACCGAGCGGAATTGCCCCGATGGCGCATTGAGCTCGCCGTACTGGTTGCCTCCCCAGCAGACCAGTTCGCGGGACTCCCGAACCGCACACGAGTGCTGGTAACCGGCGCTGACGGAGTTGTACCGGCCCTCCGGGACGTCGGCCTGTCCGAAGTTGTCAGACTCCCATCTGCTGGCGGCCCCCAGCAGGCAACCTCCCCTGAGGGGCTGATGGCGCACGCATGGTCCCAGCCAGCGGTTACGGAGGCGAATGTCCCCGATGGCGCATTCGTCTGGCCCGCATCGTTCCATCCCCAGCAGCTGACTCGGCCCGCCTCTGTCACGGCGCAGGCAAACCACGTTCCCGCGCTCACGGCCTGGTGGCTGCCTGGCGGCGCCTCACCCTGGCCGAAGTCCTGGAAAATGCCACCCCAGCATTCGACCCCCCCGACCTCGCGAATGGCACAGGAATAGCTGTCGCCCGAGTCGATGAAACGGTACTCGCCCGACGGTACCTCGGTTGCGTGCCCCTGGGAGCCGCCCCAGCAGACCGCAGCGCCGGCCTCGTCCAGCGCACAGGTGTGATACCGCCCCACACTCACGGACTGGTATGGCCCCTCGGGCACGTCCGTCTGGCCATATTCGTTCGCCCCCCCAGCAGGTGACCGTGCCGGTGCGGCCCAAGGCGCAGGTGTGGTCTCCTCCGGTGCTCACGGAGCGATAGATCCCCGCGGGCGCATTCGTCTGGCCGGAGCGGTTCGAACCCCAGCACGCTATCTGACCTGACTCTCGCAGGGCGCAGGCGTGGGCGCTGGCGGCATCCACGGCGCGATAGGTTCCGGACGGGACATCAGAGAGCGCGGGGTTCTGCTGGCCCCAACAATCCACAGCGCCAGACTCCCTCACCGCGCAGGCGAAGGCAAAGCCAACGCTCACGGATCGGTAGCTTCCTTCTGGCACGCCCCGGACGAGCGCTGTCGTGCCCTCTCCCCAGCACGCGAGCGTGCCAGACATGCGGACTGCGCACGTGCCGCGGGAGTGTCCGGCGCTGACGGAGCGGTACGTGCCCGCAGGAACATTGGTTTCCCCGAATCCCGGCTCGCCCCAGCACACCAGCCTGCCGGATTCAAAGAGCGCGCAGGTGTGTGTCTTGCCAGCGCTCACGGAGACGACATTGGGACCGGCGGCGACGGGAGTTGCCGCGGGCGTCGCCGTCTCCGTTGGGGCTGCCGTGGGGGGTGGGGTGGGCTCCGGAACGGGGGTTGGCGTCCCGGTCGACGCTGCCGGCGTCGCCTCTGGCGTCGTGGCCTCCGGGGTGACGGGAGGCCGCTGATCATCGCGGCACCCCCCGGCCAGCAGCAGAACCGCCGCCACAGGCAGGAGGAGGAGGGGCCACCTCTTCATCGGTTGCTCCTCCTGCAGCGCGACAAGTCACTCACTTCGGGGACGGGCTGGCACGGTATCAGGAACACCGACGGATTACCGGACACCCAGGGCTGCTACTGAATCTCGGCAGGGGGGCGGGTCCTGGCGTGGGGGAGGTGGCCCCAGCAGGCAACTTCGCCGCTGCTGCGCAGGGCGCAGGTGTGGAAGCCGCCCGCGCTGACGGAGCGGTAGGTTCCCGAGGGGGCGTCGGTCTGGCCGTGGTTGTTCTGACCCCAGCAGGCCAGCTCGCCCGAGGTCGAGACCGCGCAGGCGTGGCGCCAGCCCGCACTGAGCGACTGGTAACGGCCTTCGGGCGGATCAGCCTTGCCGTAGGCGTTGTCGCCCCAGCAGGCGATGTCCCGCGACTCGCCGCGGGCGCAGGCGAAGCCGCCGCCCGCGCTCACCGAGCGGTAGCGGCCCGAGGGGGCATCGAGCTGGCCGTGCCAGTCGCCCCCCCAGCAGGCGATGTCGTAGGCGCGCCCGATGGCGCAGGTGTGCGCGTCGCCGGCACTGACGGAGCGGTAGCGGCCCGAGGGCGGGCTCGACTGGCCAAACTGGTCCAGGCCCCAGCAGGCGAGCCTGTTGGAGGCGTCGACGGCGCAGGTGTGTCCGAAGCCGACGCTGATGGAACGGTATCGGTCCGAGGGCGCCTCGGTGCCGCCACCGACATCCTCGCCCCAGCACTCCGCGCTGCCGGTCCCGCCGAGCACGCAGCTGTGCCAGGGCCCCGAGCTGATGCTGCGGTAATCCCCGGTCGGGGCCTGCGTTGTGGCGGCAACGTCCGCTCCCCAACAGGAGAGGTCGCCCGACTGGCCGAGGGCGCAGGTGTGGAGGTGGCCCGCGCTCACCGCCAGGTACGTCCCGGCGGGCGCTGCGGCGGCGCTGCTGTCGACGGGGTTCGCCCAGCAGGTGACGCCGCCAGAGCCTTCCACGGCGCAGGCGTGGCCGCCGGCCACGCTCAGGGAGCGATAGTCGCCCGGCAGGTCCCGTACGAGGCTCCCGCGGCAGCGCACGTCACCGGATGCGTCCAGTGTGCAGGTGAAGCCGTCGCCGGCGGCGAGGGAGCGGTAGGGACCGGCGGGGGCGTCCTGCCAGTGGGTTGCGCCCCAGCAGACGAGGCGGCCCGAGTCGCGCAGGCCGCAGGTGTGTTCGTTGCCCGCCCGCACCGCGCGGAAGGCGCCGGAGGGAGCGTCGGCCTGCCCGCGGGCGTTGTCGCCCCAGCACTCCGCCGCGCCCGAGGTGAGCAATCCGCAGGTGTGGGCGTTGCCCGCGCTCAGAGAGAGGTACGACCCGCGCGGGGCATCGCCCTGGCCGTTGCCGTTCGCGCCCCAGCAGACCGCGCGGCCGCTGCGCCCCACCGCGCAGGTGTGGGCGAAGCCGGCGGTCACGGAACGGAAGTTCCCGGAGGGGGCATCCGTCTGGCCGCTGAAGTTCCCGCCCCAGCAGACGACCTCGGCGGACCAGGTGAGGGCGCAGGTGTGGCGATCCCCAGCGCTCAGCGAGCGGTAACGGCCGGGAGGAACAACGGTCTGGCCGTCGGCATTGTCTCCCCAGCAGGTGACCGCGCCCGATGCGAGGAGGGCGCACGAGTGCTCGCCACCCGTGGCCACCAGGAGCGCACGGTCGGGTTCGGGGGTCGGGAAGGCCAGGGTGAGATTGCCATAGCGGTAGGTGTGGGAGAGGTTCACGCCGGGGAGGGGGACAGCGACCGTTTCGAGGTCGGCCCAGAGGCCGGTCTCGCGGCGGGCACTGACGAAGTGGCGCTGGCGGTCGGCGCTCTGCCAGACCCGCAGCTCGATGCCCGCCAGGGCGATGTCGCCGTAGCGGTACAGGCGCGAAGCCGTGCGCCGGGTGCGGGGAAGTTCGAGGGGAACGGTGCCGAGGTCGCTCCAACTGCCGCCCTCGGGACGCACGCTGATGGCGAGGGTCGCCGGATCCTCGAGGCTCTGCCAGAGACGGATGGCGACGGTCGCGGAGGGGTCGGACTGCGCGTCGGTGGTGGCGAAGGCCATGAGCGGGAGGGCGACTGCCGCCAGGAGACTCGCCAGCAGCCATCGCTTCAGCGTTCGCGACACGCCCTCAGTCTCGCCATGCCCGGACGATCGTGCCACCCCCGAGGACTTCGTCCCCGTGGTAGAAGGCGATGGTCTGGCCGGGGGTGAGGGCGCGCTGGCGGCGGTCGAAGCGCACGGTGGCGAGGCCGGCGGTGGCGTCGACGAGGGCGGCGGGGGCGGCTTCGGCCTTGTAACGAGCCTTGGCCTCGATCGGCGCGCCGGGCGGGGGCGGAGCGCCCGCGACCCAGGTAACGGCCTCGACGGCGGCGTGGTCGGCGTAGAGGTCGTCCTCCTCGCCGACGACGACGACGTTGGTGGAGGCGTCGATGGCGGTTACGTAGCGGGGCTCGCCGAGGGCGATGCCGAGGCCCTTGCGCTGGCCGACGGTGAAGCCGGCGACGCCCTCGTGCTGCGCGAGCACGGCTCCGGCGCCGTCGCGCAACTCGCCGGGGCGGGGCTCGACGCGCTCGGAGACGAAGGCGCGGTAGTCGTTGCCGGGGACGAAGCAGATCTCGACGCTGTCGGGCTTCTCCGCGACATCGAGACCGGCGCGCCGGGCGACGTCGCGCACCTCGTTCTTGTGCAGTCCGCCGACGGGCAGGAGCAGCTTCGCGAGCTGTTCCTGATCGAGCATGTAGAGGACGTAGGACTGGTCCTTGCCCTCGTCGACGCCCTTGAGGAGGCGGTGGGGGGCGCCGCCCTCGCCGTGGGTGACGCGGGCGTAGTGGCCGGTCGCGAGGAAGTCGGCGTCGAAGGCGGGGAGACGGTCGAGGAGGGCGCGGTACTTGATGTGCTCGTTGCAGCGGGCGCAGGGATTGGGGGTGCGGCCGGCGGCGTATTCGTCGACGAAGGGGTCGACGACGTGCTCGCGGAAGGCGTCTTCGAAGTTGAGCACGTAGTGGCGGATGCCGAGCTGGCCGGCGACGCGGCGGGCGTCGCCGATGTCCTCGACGCTGCAGCACTGCTGGTGGCCGCGGAGCTCGTCGGGGCGCTCCTCGGTCCAGAGGCGCATGGTGACGCCCACGACGTCGTAGCCCTGCTCGACGAGGAGGGCGGCGGCGACGGAGGAATCGACGCCGCCGGACATGGCGCAGACGACACGGGGGGGATTCACGGCTGTGCTATTCTCCTACGGACCGCACCAGGCGGAAATGGAGCAGGCGCTCTGGAAGCCGAGCCACTCGCCCACCGCGTCATCGATCTACTCTCCGAGCTTCAGGCTGAGGACATTGCGCTGCTGGACATCGGCAAGGCGTCGAGCTTCGCCGACTATTTCGTCCTCGCAACCGCGCACTCCCCGCTGCAGTTCAGTGCCATCGTGGAACGGCTGCGGCATGAACTCAAGGAGGCGGGGGTTCCGCCGCGCCACGAGGAGGGCCGCCGGGAGAGCGGCTGGGTGCTGATCGACTTCGGGGACGTGATCGTGCACGTGTTCTCGCCGGAGAAGCGGGAATACTACCGGCTGGAGGAGCTGTGGGGGCGGACGACGCCGGTGGTGCGGTTCACGGGGTAGGGGGCGGGGGGCCTACCGGAGATCCTCAGGTACGAGGACCGCACGGTCTCGAATGCCCCAACAGTGAATTTCGCCCGACTCGCGCAGCCCGCACCCGTAGTTCCAATCCCCGGATATGGTGTCGTATTTTCCGGACGGCTCCTCCAGGTGACCGGATGGCGGTCTGGTCCCCCAGCAGACGACTTGTCCTGCCTCACTCAAAGCACACGTACTCTGGTCGCCAACGCTGACCGATCGGTAGATCCCCTCTGGCACTTCGGACTGGCCCTCGCTGTTCCTACCCCAGCAGACCACCTCACCCGTCTCGGCCAAGGCGCAAGCGTGACGACCCACGCTCACCGAGCGGAAAGCCCCGAGAGGGGCGTTCAACATCCCATCGTAGGCGCTGCCCCAGCAGACCACCCTCCCGGCGTCGCTAAGGGCCTCGCTAACGGCGCAGGTGTTGGACGATCCAGCGCTAACGGAGCGGTAGGGGCCCCATGGCGCATCCGCCCTGCCAAACGAGTCGTCGCCCCAGCAGACTACCTCGTTCGTATCACGGAGAGCGCACGCATGCATACTGGCAGCGCTCACAGATAGGTATGCTCCCTCCGGCGCGTCGGTCTCGCCGAAGAAGTCATGGCCCCAACAAACGATGTCGCCAGTCTCTCTCACGGCGCAGGTATACGAATTGGCTGCGCTCACAGAGCGGAAGCGGCCTTGTGGCGGAGGGGTTGTCGCACCCCAGCAGAGCATGTCGCCCGCCGTACGGATCGCGCAGGCATGGTTTCTCCCTGCATTGACTGCACGAAAGACCCCTGGAGGCGCGTCGAACTCGCCATAGTCCAGCGCGCCCCAGCAGTCGACAGCGCCCGATGCCCGGACGGCACATGTGTGTTCGTACCCCGCACTCACAGAGTGGTACAGGCCCGGTGGTACTCGCTCCTGTCCGCTCGATCCGGCTACTGTGTCCGCCACCGATTGGGCCTCGGCACCACCCGAACGAGCCCATGCATCGGGGTTGTACTGCGCCCCCCAGCAGACCAGTTTCCAGAACTCGTCAACTGCGCAGGTGTGCAAGTATCCCGCGCTGACGGACTGGTAGCGCCCCCGCGGGGCCTCCGTTTGGCCGTAGTTATTGCTTCCCCAACAGACGACCTTGCCCGACTCACTGATCGCGCAGGTATGCCAACTCCCCGCGCTGACCGACCTGTACCTACCGGACGGGGCGTCTTTCTGGCCGTACCTGCCAAGACCCCAGCACGCGATCTCACCCGAGACTCTCGTCCCACAGGTGTGGGCACCGCCAGCGCCGATCGAACGGAAGGCTCCCGAGGGCGGTTCCGCCTGGGCACTCGAGTTGTCGCCCCAGCAGACAACTTCGCGTGACTCGGTGATCGCGCAGGTATGAGCGGTGCCAGCGGTCACCGAGCGGTACCTCCCCGGAGGCGCGTCCGCTGCGCCATCATCGTTCCTTCCCCAGCAAACGATCTCACGCGACTCCCGCAATGCACACGCATGGGAGCGGCCAATGCTGACCGAGCGAAACGTGCCGACCGGCACCTCCAACAAGCCATCGCCCCAGCAGACGAGCTCACCGGACTGGCGGACAGCGCAGGAATGGTACCAGCCGGCACTCACCAGAATCCCTGGGGGACGCTCTGGCGGAACGTACAGCTCCTCCTCGGGATCCAGCAGCAGAAGCACCACGACCACAACAACAGCCACGCCCGCCACAAACCCCAAGGCCACCAGCGGCCGAAGCGGGAAGGGCGCGAGGAGCCAGCGACGACGCCGGGGAGCGTCTTCCTCGCGCCAGGCGGCGAGCTGTTGGCGGTCGTCCAACTCGAGCTTGGCGAGCATGTTCGAGACGTGCGTCTTGACGGTCTCGGGGCCGATGCCGATGCGGACGGCAATCTCGGCATTGGTGCCGCCCTTGCGCAGCTCCTCGAGGACGCGGCGTTCGGCAGGCGTCAGGAGGTCGGGGTGCGGGGGGCGTCCGCGACGGCGCTCGGGCATGGGGCCACGCTACCAGCCCCAGGACTCCCTCCCCCGACCTGCGGGGTGGTTGGGGCGGGTGAGGGGCGTGCGGCCTATACTCGACGCCGCGCCGGGGCGACCGGCGCAGGGGGAACGATGGAATACCGGCGGCTTGGACGGTCGGGCCTGCATGTCTCGTTGGCGGGACTGGGCTGCAATAACTTCGGCATGCGGATCGACTACGAGGCCGCGGAGAAGGTCACGAACGCGGCGCTGGATGCGGGCATCACGCTCTTCGACACGGCGGACGTGTACGGACGGGGCGCGTCGGAGGAGATGCTGGGGCGGGCGCTGGGCGCGCGCCGGCACGAGGTGATCATCGCGACGAAGTTCGCGGCGCCCATGGGCGAGGGTCCGATGCACCGGGGCGGTTCGCGCCACCGCATCATGGAGGCCTGCGAGGACAGCCTGCGGCGTCTGGGGACGGACTACATCGACCTCTACCAGATGCACATGCCCGACCCGGACACGCCCATCGAGGAGACGCTGCGGGCGCTCGACGACCTGGTGCGGTCGGGCAAGGTTCGCTACATCGGCAACTCGAACTACAAGGGCTGGCAGATCGCGGAGGCGCACTGGACGGCGGAGACGCACCACCTGACGAAGATGGTCTCGGCGCAGAACCACTACAACCTGATGGAGCGCGGGGTTGAGACGGAGGTAGTGCCGGCCTGCAACCACTACGGGCTCGGCATCCTGCCCTACTTCCCGCTCGCGAGCGGCTTCCTGACGGGGAAGTACCGTCCGGGGCAGGCGGTGGCCGAGGGGACGCGGCTGGCGGCCTGGGGCGACCGCGCCCAGGGCGTGCTGACCGACGAGAACTACGCGACGCTGGAGCGGCTCGAGGCGTGGGCCGGGGAGCGCGGGCACACGGTGCTCGAGCTGGCCGTCGGGTGGCTGGCATCGCAGTCGCACGTATCGAGCGTCATCTCGGGCGCGACGAAGCCGGAACAGCTCGACGCGAACGCGGCGGCGGTCGAGTGGCAGCTGACGGCGGAGGAAGTCGCGGAGGTGGCGTCGCTGGTGGGGTAGGGGAAGGGACACGACAAGGCGGTCATGCCATGATGGTGACTGTCGGAGGCCACCACGATGATCAAGTCTGTCAGGGCACGGTTCCGGGGGGGATTGTTCGAGCCACTGGACGAGGTTGATCTCGAAGAGGGGGCTGAGGTTCTCCTGACGCTGGAAGACGAGGTCTTCCAGAGCGAAGAAGAGGAGGACGCCGCGTTCGCCCGTGCCGTCGCTGAAGGGATGAAGACGCCTTTCATGGACTCACAGGAGGTTCTGGACATCCTGAGAGACAGGGATGGAGATTAGGTACAGAACCTCCTTCGGTCGGGACCTGCGCCGGGAACGCAACTCCGACCTGCGACGAAGGGTCGAGCACACAATCGAGCAACTGCAAGGCGCGCCGTCTGTTGCAGGTGTCCCGGGG
Source organism: Tepidiformaceae bacterium (assembly GCA_965214395.1). Lineage (GTDB taxonomy): Bacteria > Chloroflexota > Dehalococcoidia > Tepidiformales > Tepidiformaceae > UBA2991. Next base: position 589,910 of record OZ243954.1, on the reverse strand, counting down.
CTGACCAGCATGCGGGGCTACGCGAATCACTATCGGGTCAGAGTCGGGGACTACCGCCTGGGAATCATCGTCGATGGTGACACGGCCATCCTGGTCCGTTTCCTGCACAGGCGCGACATCTACCGCCACTTCCCGTGAGAGCCTGCGTTGGCGGCTACTAGCGGGGCGGCTGGTACACTGGTTCGACACCCGCAGGGAAGGAGCCCTGATTCCTTGGCCTACGCCGACAAGCAGATCGTCTGCCGCGATTGCAGCACCAGCTTCACCTTTACCGCCGGCGAGCAGGAGTTCTACGCGAACAAGGGGCTGATGAACGAGCCCTCGCGTTGCCCCTCATGCCGCCAGGCGAGGCGTTCGAACCGCAGCTCCCTGGAGGAGATGGACGGGTACGTGCGCTACGGCAACTTCGCCAGCTTCGGCGGCAAGACGCCGCGCCAGATGCACCCCGCCGCCTGCGCCGACTGCGGCCAGATGACGGAAGTGCCCTTCCAGCCGCGCGGTGACCGCCCCGTCTACTGCAGCACCTGCTACAACAAGATCCGGCCGCCCCGGCAGGGAGCGCCCCCGCGCTAGCCGCCTTCGCGGCGGAGGCGCCCCGTGTCCGACGAGATACGCCTCACGCAGCTCAGGAGGATGCTCGCGACGCCGTTCGCCGAGATCGGCGAGGCGTCCGCGGCCATCGCCAGCGACCCGTCGCGCCTGGCGCAGGCGCTCGTCGCGGAGGCGGCGGCGAGCGACGACGTGTCGAGCGTGGAGTCGGCGGGCGAGTACATTGAGGCTCGGCTGACGGACCTGGGGGAGGCGGTCCCGGCGGGGGCAGGGGAGGCGGTGCGGGGGGCGGTCGAGGCGGCGCTGGCGGGGTGGGCGTAGGGACGCGCCTAGCGACATCCGCCGTCTCAGGAGCTGCCTACCGGGAATCGGTCAGCGCGGCTTCCTATGACAGCCAAAGCAGACGACACACTGCCTGGGGCGAGTCTAGGTGCTGTTCGCAATGCCGACGGCGAGCAGCGTAAACGCGGTGTACACCCCACCCAAGCAGCAGGCAGCTGCGACGATCCAGCCCCACGACCTGTAGGGGATCAGTCTCCGAACAAAGACCACGCAGAGGATGGCAAGCGCCAGGGGGATGAGACCCCAGAAGTGGGGAGGAACCGCCAGGAACCCGACAACGCCGACCAGCAGGCACCCGACAGCAGCCGAGAGTAGCCAGGCCGCCACAAGCCGGATCACGTCCCGTCGCCGCGACCGAGGGAGGGCACGGCCGCAAGCCTACGCGGTTGGGAGTGCTCGGAGGGGGAGCGTGCGCGCGTGACCGTGGGACGGTGAGGGCCGATACTGGCTCGCGCACTCTGCGAGAACCCATCACCAGATACGTCAGGGAGGCGTTCATGCCCCGACACCCGAACGAGGCGCTCTTCGAGGGCGAACCGCCAATGCCCGTGATTCCGTCCTGCGAGCACTTCGCGGGCACGGAGCAGCGCATCCAGAAGGCCTTCGAGCTGCAGGAGCAGATGGGCGGCGTCTTCGACATCACCATGGACCTCGAGGACGGGGCGCCCACGGGCGAGGAGACCGAGCATGCACACATGGCCGCGCGCATGCAGAACAGTCCGGCGAACACGCACAACATGGCCGGCGTCCGCATCCACGACTTCACGCACAGCCACTGGCGCGCCGATGTCGACATCGTGGTCGGCGAGGCCGCCGAGCGCGTCGCCTACCTGACGGTGCCGAAGTGCACCGAGGCGAGCCAGGGCGACGAGATGATCGCGTACATCCGCGAGCGCACGCAGCAGGCGGGCGTGGACCGCGAGATTCCCATTCACATCCTCATCGAGACGCACGGCGCGCTGCACGACGCCTGGGAGCTGGCGGCGCTGCCGAACGTGCAGGTGCTCGACTTCGGGCTGATGGATTTCGTCTCGGCCCACCACGGCACGATTCCCGCGGCGGCGATGCGCTCGCCGGGGCAGTTCAACCACCAGCTCATCCGGCGGGCCAAGGGCGAGGTCGTGGCGGCGGCGCTCGCCCACGGCGTGGTGCCGGCGCACAACGTGACCCTCGAGCTTCGCGACGAGGAGGTCATCTACGGCGATGCGCGCCGCGCCCGCGAGGAGTTCGGGTTCATGCGGCAGTGGTCGATCTACCCGGCGCAGATCGAGCCGATCACACGCGCGATGGCGCCCGAAGCGCCCGAGGTGGCGCTGGGGGAGGCGATCATGCTGAAGGCGTACGAGGCGGACTGGGGGCCGATCCAGCACGAGGGCGACCTGCACGACCGCGCGACCTACCGCTACTACTGGGAAGCGCTGCAGCGCGCCCGGCTGATGAACGTTCCGCTCTCGGACGAGGTGGAGAAGCTGTTCTTCAGCGGGAACGCCTCCTGAGCGCCGTCGTGACGCTCTACCTGATCCGTCATGGACTGGCGGCCGCGGGGCTCGACGACCTCGACCCGGGTCTGGCGCCGCTGGGCCACGAGCAGGCGGCGATCACGGCGCGGTCGCTGGGCGGCGCGACGCCCTCGCGGCTGGTCGTTTCGCCCCTGAGACGCACGCGCGAGACGGCCGTTCCGATCGCGGAGGCGTTCGGACTGGAGCCGGAGATCCGCAAGGAGGTGGCGGAGGTCTTCGACCCGTCGCTTCCGGCGGAAGAACGCAAGGCGATCATCGGGCCGTTCATGGACGGCCACTGGAGCGATCAGAACGAGACCCTGCAGGCCTGGCGCAGCACGGTGGTGGCGACGCTCATCGCGATGGGGGAGGACGGCGGGGACGTGATCGTGGTGAGCCACTACATCGCCATCTGCGCGGCCATCGGCGAGGCGATCCGCAACGATCGGGTGGTGCCGGTGAAGCTCGGAAACTGCTCCATTACGAAGCTCGACGTGGTCAACGGGAAGCTGACGCTGGGTACCGCGGGGTCGACCGCGCACCTCCCCGAGGAGCAGGTCACGGGCATCGCCAGGGCCCTTCCGGGAGGCCCCTAGGGCGCTTCCCCCTATCCCGGACGCGTCGTACGCTTGGCTGCGCAAGCGATTGCCGGAGACCGCAGGTCCCCACATGGGGATAAGCCGCAAGCGGCGCCTGCCGAGGTGATGCGCGAGGAGAGCGCCTGACTGCGCGCCACTCGCATTTCCTCTCTCCCCCTCGCTGGACTGGAGTTACATTCGTGCCTGCCGCGAAAAAGGTGGCGCTTGTCGCCGAAATCAAGCAGGACCTGGAGCGCGCGGAAGTCGCCATTGGGAGCGACCACAGCGGGCTCGATGTGCAGACCTTCCAGGCGCTGCGCCAGGCCCTGCGTCCCGCCGACGTGCGCGTGCGCGTCGTGAAGAACTCGCTCACGAAGCTGGCCGCCGAAGAGGCGGGCCGGCCGGAGATGGCCGATCTGCTGCAGGGGCCGACAACCCTGACCCTCGGCTACGGCGACCCGGTCGCCCCGGCGCGGCTGCTCATGGAGTACCTGCAATCGCAGCGGCTGAACCTGCCCATTTACGGGGGCTGGCTGGAAGGACGCCTCCTGAGCGCCGCGGAAGTGGAAGAGCTCGCGAAGACGCCCCCGCGGGATGAGCTCATCGCCCAGATCGCGGGCCAGCTACGCTCGCCCGTGCAGAACCTCGCGGGCCTCCTGCAGGCCACGCTGCGCGACTTCAACGGCCTCGTCGAGGCACGCGCCAACCAGCTCGAAGAGGGCGAAGCCGCCTAGCGGCGCCGCCCGCCAGAAACATCACACACAACACCGAAGGGGAACTGCAATGGCCACCAAGATCGAAGAAGCCCTGGACATCATCAAGGGCATGACGCTGCTCGAGCTCCGCGACCTGAACAAGGCGATCGAGGAAGAGTTCGACATCACGGCGGCCGCGCCGATGATGATGGCCGCCCCGGGCGCGCCCGCCGCCGGTGGCGACGGCGCTGCCGCCGCCGAGGAGCAGACGGAGTTCGACGTCGTCCTCAAGAGCTTCGGCGAGAAGAAGATCAACGTGATCAAGGCGGTGCGCGAGGTCGTGAGCGGCCTGGGCCTGAAGGAAGCCAAGGAGCTCGTCGAGAGCGCCCCGGCGAAGGTCAAGGAAGGCATCGCCAAGGACGAGGCGGACGAGATCAAGGGCAAGCTCGAAGAGGCCGGCGCGACCGTCGACGTCGAGTAGAGCGCCGGGCGTTCTAGGGCGCTCGACTGCTGCGCGCTCGCGCTGCCCGGCTGAGTGGAGCGCTCCCGGCGCGAATACCTCCGCTCGACTGCTGCGCGCTCGCGATGGCGCATCGTTGAGGAGAGCAGCCCGCTTTCGCGTGCCTGAGAAGAGCGCGCGACTGTCGTCGCGCTGAGTGGGGCCGGCGGGGGCTAGACTCGCCACGGGTAACGCTTGCGCGTTACCGGAGGCAACGTGAAGTCCATTACGTTCAGCCAGGCGCTCGTAGCGGTCGGGCTCATTGGGCTCACGTTCGCATTGTCGATGGGGCACAGCGGCGTCCAGTTCATTGGGGCGGCCTACGCAGTCGAGGGTGGACCTTCGCCCATACCGCCAATTGTGGCCCTGGCGGCTACGCTGGCGGTCGCCATCGTCATACTCGTCACGGGCCTGGCCCAGAGACGTGCGGAGGAAGCGGAAGCATCCCTGACCGACGCTCAATTGCTGGTCTCCATCGGACTGCTTGGTCTCCTGATTGCCGGCGCTCTCTCGCCAATGGCACTGATCTTCAGCATTGTGACGGGTTGGCACGACAGTTCATGGTGGACGAGCACAGATGCCGGACCGCTAGCCCTCCAGTTGGGGGCGTTCGCTATTCCGCTCTTTGTGATCGTAAGCAACCTGAAGGGCGCGCAACGTGATCCATCTGTCGCGGGCGACGGGATCAGCAGGCCATTCACCTGCCTAGCCGTTCTCACGCTCGTAGTAGCGGGCGCCACCGCCCCGGTGGGGGTCATCAGGCCTCTCCCCCACTTCGTCTTCTCCGGCAGATACAGCCTGGAGAGTCTGGATGGTCCCACCCTGATCGGATTGGAAATAGGGATGGCGCCGGAACTCGTCAGCTTGGCCCTGGCCGCTCTCGCCTTCCCTGCCGCGGTACTCCTGGTGCTCCGGTGGAAGAAGGAAGTGCTTGCCAGTTCCGCCTACGCAGGGGCGCTCGTGATCACTGGTGCTCTACTAGTCGGCTCGGCAGGAGGCCTCGGTCTACCACTGCTGCTCGTCGGCATCCCCCTGGCCGCCCTTCTCTGGCCCCTCCTGCGAGGACCGGGACCAGCGAATCCGCCAAGCGGATTGACAACCGGCCAACTGTTGGCCTGGGTGGCGCTCATCTGCCTGGCCAGCGCCACAACCCCGACCTACTTGTTCGTGGTGCTATCCACCTCCCAGGATTTCTCGCCGTTTCTCGGACCGGCAATCGCGGTGGGGCTCGCCTACGCCATCAGCCTCACGGTTCTTGCGGCCGCCGTCGCGAAGCTGCGAAGCGAATCGGAAAGCAACCCCGCTGAGGCCGCCCCAAGCGGCTAGAATCCGGCGCGCTGGAGGTAGCGTATGCCGGACATTGAGCGGCCCGATGGGGCGATCATCCACTACGAGACGTTCGGGGAGGGGTTCCCCCTGCTGTGCTTCGCGCCGGGGGGCGTGAACAGCGAGATCGACTTCTGGTCGGTGAGCGCGATCAACCCCATCGAGGAGTTCGCCTCCGACTTCATGGTCATCGGGATGGACCAGCGGAACGCGGGGCAAAGCCCCGCGCCCGCGGCGCCCGCCCCCTACGACGTGATGGCCGCCGATCAGATCGCGGTGCTGGACGACCTCGGCGTGGAACGGGCGCACACGTTCGGGGGGTGCATCGGCGTCGCCTTCATCCTGCGTATCGCGCAGGAGGCGCCGGAGCGCATCGCCTCGGGGGTGGGGCAGGACCCGGTGGGGCTGAACCACACGAACTCGGTGGACACGTTCATGGACATGTTCAAGCCGACGCTCGCGCTGGCGCGGGAGGAGGGCGTGGGGGCGGTCGTCGAGTCGGCGATGGCGAATCGGGTCTTCATGGCGAACAACGCGGCGGGCCCGTTCGCGCGCCGCATCCACGACGACGACCTCTTCCGCGAGGAGATCGGGGCGATGAGCGCGGATGCGTACATCGACCTGATCGAGGGGTACGCGGACGCCATCTGGCCGGACCGGCCGCCCTACTTCAGCGTCGACGAGGCGTTCGTCCAGGGGTGCGAGACGCCGCTGCTCATCCTGCCGGGCAGCGACCAGTTCCACCCGACGAGCATCGCCGAGCAGATCTGCCGGGACGCGCCCAACGCGCGCTGCCTCGATGTCGACTGTCGCAGCGAGGCGAAGCTGCCGGATACGATCGAGGCGGTTCGCAGCTTCCTGAAGGAGCACACACCGTGACCAATCCGGGAAACCTGCCGGGCATGGGCGTCGAAGCGACGGTGCAGGCGCAGTACGGCCGCCTGGTCGAGCGCGTGCTCGACTACTGCAGGCTGGCGGTGGCCGACCTGACGGTCGAGGAGCTGTGCGACACGCAGGGCCGACGGACGAGTTCGATCGGGTTCGACGTGTGGCACGTGCTGCGCACGGTCGACAACATCATCCACTTCGCCTTCGACCGGGAGCGGCCGGTCTGGCTCGTGCGGGGGTTCGATGAGGCGTGGGGGCTGCCGCGCGTGGAGCAGGGGACGAACCTGACGGCGGACGAGGCGTACGACCTGCGCTTCCCCGCACCGGAGGAGTTCAACCGCTACATCGAGGCGCTGCGGGAGGCGATCGTGCCGCGCATCGAGGGGATGAGCGACGAGTACATCACCACGTTCCAGCTGTTCCGTCCGTGGGGCGAGATCTCGCGCATGGAGGCGATCGGGCACGGGCTCATCGGGCACGCCAACGGGCACCTGGGCCGCGCCACGTACGCGCGCGCCCTGCTGGGGAAGCCGGGGCTGCCGTATTAGTGGCTAGTGGTTGGTGATTAGTGATCGGTGGAGCGGTAAGCGCTCCAGCCACTAGCCACTAGCTAACGTCCGCTGGCGCGGTAGTCGCGGTAGGGGCCGTCGCGCCAGTCGAGGGCTTCCTTGAGGCCGCCGCCGCTCTCCATGGCCTGCCGGGTGCGGTCCTGCCACTCGTAGGCCTGGGCGGTGAACTGGCCGGCGGCGTCGAGGTCGGTGGAGCTGCGGACGGACGAGTAGATGCCCATGTTCTCGTAGAAGCGGTTCATGCTCGTCTTGGCGATGGCGAGGTGGTCGGCGCTGAGGTTGGCGATGCGGTCGGCGAAGGCGGTGGTGCGCTCCTCGAGCTCGTCGGCGGGCCAGGCGTAGTTGACCATGCCGATCTCCTCGGCCTCTTTGCCGGTGACGTTGTCGCCCGTGTAGTAGAGCTCCTTCGCCTTCCTCATGCCGAGGACGAGCGGGAAAATGGCGCCGTTGCGGGCGACGCCGAGGCCGCGCACGCCGGGGTGGCCGATACGGACATCCTCGGCGGCGGTGACCATGTCGGACATCATCGCCATCTCGCAGCCGCCGGCGAGGGCGTAGCCGTGGAGCTGGGCGATGGTGACCTTGGCCATGTTCCAGTAGTACATCTGGATGTCGGTAATCTGCTGCATGCCGGTGCGCATGTTCCAGAGGAGGCGGCGACCCTCGTCGTCGACGGCGCGGTGGCGGCGGACGACGGCATCGGCGCCGCGGCCCTGGGGCGGGGTGAGGTCGTAGCCGGCGCTGAAGCAGCGTCCGGCGCCCTTGATGATGATGACGCGGATGCTGTCGTCGGCCTCGTAGTCGTGGAGCGCCTCGTTGAACTCGAAAAGCAGCTCCTGGGAGAGGGCGTTCATCTTCTCGGGGCGGTTGAGGGTGATGCGTCCGACGCGGCCGTCGGTGCCGGCGCGGTCGAGGATGAGGTTTTCGTAGTCGGGCATGGGGCGTCTCCTGGGGTTCGGGTGCGGGGGATTATAGGAGGGGTGGTGCGAGGGGATGAAAGGGGCGTGGCGGCTACTGCGGCGAGAGGACCGTGATGCCCTCGGTGGGGAAGCGGCGATCGAAGGTGTAAACCGGAAGGTTCTCCGCGCGCGCGGGCGGCCCAGATGAGCGCATCTGGGATGGAGACGCGTCCCGATGGCCGGCACAACATCAGCGCCTCAAGGACGAGTTCCCTGGGAAGGTTGAGCATGTCGACGTTGCCCCTGCGGAGAAGCGCCATGAGTTGATCTACGACGCGCTCGCGCGCGACGCCGTAGGTGGACATCAAGACATGCGCCACTTCCGCGATCGCGACGTCACTGACGAGAAGGGTGTCTTCGTTCTCGATGACTCGGGCGCTGGCTGCGGCAAGGTCCGGCTGGTCTCGCATCAGGTAGCGGACCACCACCGATGTATCGAGGAGAGCACTCAATCCAGAAACTCGGTCTCAGACCGGGTTGCCTCACCCCACGCACGCTCCCGCGCCTCATCCCACTCGTCCTCCGAGAGCGTTACGGTGCTGTAGGGCGCCAGGCTCCCCATCAGGGACTCGTTGTGCACGGGGGGCAGGAGGAAAGACACCATCTCGCCGTCGCACTCGACCTCGATGATGTCGCCTTCATCGCCCCACCCGAACTTTTCGCGCAGGTCCGGGGCGATGACCACTACTTTCTTGCTGCGCGCTACGTTTGCAACACCGGTACTGTAGCAGACGCGCAGGAAGAATCCCAGCGGGATGGTCTCAGGTCAGACCGAGGCGCTCGGCGAGGCCGATGCGCTGGAGCTTGCCGGTGGGGCCAACGGGGATCTCGTCGACGAAGACGACCTTGCGGGGGACCTTGAAGGGGGCGAGGTGCTCGCCACAGAGGTCGCGGACGGCGGGTTCGTCGAGAGCGGCGCCCTCGTTGCGGATGACGGCAGCGGCCACGTCCTCGCCGAGGGTGGCGTGGGGGAGGGCGAAGCAGACGGCCTGGCGCACGGCGGGGTGGCGGAGGATGACCTCCTCGACCTCGCGCGGGGCGACCTTCTCGCCACCGCGGTTGATGAGCTCCTTGAGGCGGCCGGTAAGGAACAGGTAGCCGTCCTCGTCGAGGTAGCCCTCGTCGCCAGTACGGAACCAGCCGGCGGCCGTGAAGGCGGCGGCGTTGGCCTCGGGGTTGGCCTCGTAGCCGGCGGTGACGCTGGCGCCGCGAATGGAGACCTCGCCGCGCTCGTGGGGCGGGAGGAGGTCGCCGGTGGGGTCGAGGATGGCGAGCTCGATGCCGGTGGGGCGTCCGACGGCGCCCGGCTTGCGGAGGCCGGGCGGGAGGGGCTGGGCGGCCATCTGGTGGGTGGCCTCGGTCATGCCGTAGGCCTCGATCATGGGCGCGCCGAACGTCTCCTCGATGCGCTCGAGCACGACCGGCGGGAGGGGCGCGGACGAGGATCGCACGAAGCGCAGGTCCGTCCCCGCGAGCGTTTCAGCGTGGCGCGCGGCGCGGGAGAGGATGAGCTGGTGCATGGTGGGGACGGCGGTGTACCAGGTGGGCCGGAATGCCTCGAGCCACTCGAAGAAGCGGAAGGCGTTGAAGTCCCCGGGGCAGGCGATGGCGCCGCCGGCCGAGAGCGGGGCCAGCAGCCCGGCGATGAGCCCGTGGATGTGGAAGAGGGGCATCACCATCAGGCAGCGGTCGTTGGCGGTGAGGGCGAGGGAACCGGCGATGTTGGCGGCGGAGACGGCCAGGTTGGCGTGCGTGAGCGGCACGGTCTTGGGGCGGGAGGTTGTGCCGGAGGTCTGCAGGACCATCGCGACGTCCTCGGGGGAGGGGGCCGGGCCGGGGGCGGAGGGGACGGGCCTCCCGTTCTCGGTCAGGGTCAGGTCGAGGCCATCACCCTCAAGGTCGAGGCGGCGGACGCCGGGAAGGGCGGGGAGCTCCTCCGCTTCGGGCGTGGCCACGACCACCTTCACGCCCAACTCCTCGAAGGAGAGGGACAGCTCCTCCTCGCGGTAGCGGGGGTTGAGGGGCGCGGCGGTCCCGGCGGTGGCGGCGGCGAGGAAGGCGGCGGCCATGCCGGGGCTGTTGGGGAGGACGAGGGCCACGCGATCGCCGGGGGCGATGCCGGCCCCGCGCAGCTGCCCGGCGAGCGCATCGACGGTCGCGCGGAGGCCGGCGTAGGTGGCGTCGCGGCCACCCGCGCCCTGCACGGCGATCGCATCGGGGGCGCCTGCGGCGAGCAGCTCGGGGACCGTCGCCGCCTGGGTCACGCTAGCGGTCCGATGTCGCCCGGGGGGACTCGATGCCGAGGGAAGCGAGGTGGTCGCGCATGTACTGGGGGGCGCCGGGCGTGCCCACCTCGTAGGTGTCGCCCTCGTGGCGAGGGATGACGCCGAAGGCGGTGTTGAACTTGTGCGAGAGCTCGACGGTACCCGTGGTGATTGCCAGCTCCAGCAGCTCGCGCTCGCTGAAGTGGTCCCGCAACTCCGAGAAGAAGGCGTCGTCAATGGAGCGGGCGTCATCGCGCACCCAGCGTTCGACGAACATCATGGCGAGCTTCACGCGGGGTTCGAGATCGGAGTGCTCGGGATCGTGGATAGCCGCGATCATGCCTTCGTCCATGCCGTCCTGCTGCGCCGCAGCAGTGCGCGCGGGCGCTCAGAAGTCGCAGGCGTGGAGGGTGGCGGACTTGATGCGGACGAGGTCGCGGATGCGGGGCTCAAGGGAACCGTACTCCCAGAGGGTGCCCCACTGGACCTGGAACGCCTCCCAGAGCTCCCGGTGCTGGCTGTAGACGCCGGCAAAACCGGCGCCGCTGTCGTCGAGTCGGGGCATGGGGCACCTCCGGTGGGTATCGCTGCAAGGATGATACGCGCAGGTAGGATGGGGAGAGGGCGACGTGTACCACATCCGGGTCGAACTAATCGATGACCGGCTCGAGGTGCACAGCCCTGGCCGGCTCCCCGGGGTCGTACGGCCGGACAACATCCGCGAGACGTGATTCACGGGCAACCCGCGGATTGCCCGCGCCCTGCCAAGCAGGCGCTCCCAGGGCGCGCGCGGGTGGAAACGAGAGAGCGGGAGCGCTCAGGCGGGCTTGAGGGCCATCGCCTGGTTCACGTCGATGCCGATGGCGGGGCCCATCGTGCTGGTGATGGTGACCGAGCGGATGAAAGCGCCCTTCACGTCGGGCCGCACCTCGTTGATGGCCTCGATAAACGTAGCCATGTTGTCGCGTAGCTTCTCCTCTTCGAAGGAGGCCTTGCCGAGCGCGACGTGGATGTTGGCGAGACGGTCGAGGCGGAACTCGACGCGGCCCTTCTTGGCCTCGGCCACGGTGCGGGCGATGTCCTCGGGGGCGACGACGGTGCCGGAGCGGGGGTTGGGCATGAGGCCGCGGGGGCCGAGGATGCGGCCGAGGCGGCCCACCTTGCCCATCATCTCGCGGGTGGCGATGGCGGTATCGAAGTCGGTGAAGCCGTCCTGGACCTGCTGGATGAGGTCGTCGCCGCCAACGATGTCGGCGCCGGCTTCCTGGGCCTCGCGGGCGGGCTCACCCTCGGTGAAGACGGCGATGCGGATCTCCTTGCCGAGGCCGTGGGGGAGGACCGTGCTGCCGCGAATCTGCTGCTCGGCGTGGCGCGGATCGAGGCCGGTAAGCATGTGCATCTCGATCGTCTCATCGAACTTGGCGGTGGCGGTCTCCTTGACCAGGGCGATGGCCTGGTCGGGCGAGTACCGTTCCGCGCTATCGAGCTTGTCGGTGGCGGTGTTGTACCGCTTGCCATGCTTCATGGGGAGCTCTCCGGGCTAGTTTTCGACGTCGATGCCCATGCTGCGGGCGGTACCGGCGATGATGTTCATCGCGCCTTCGATGTCGTTGGCGTTGAGGTCGGGCAGCTTGGTCTCGGCGATGCGGCGGATGTCGGCGCTGGTGACGACGCCGGCCTTCTCGATCTTGGAGGCGCCGGCGCCCTTCTCCACGCCGGCGGCCTTGCGCAGGAGGTCGGCGGCGGGGGGCGTCTTGAGGATGAAGCTGAAGGAGCGGTCCTCGTAGATGGTGAGGTGGGCGGGGATGATGCTCCCGGCCTGGGCCTGCGTGCGGGAGTTGTACTCCTTGCAGAACTCCATGATGTTGGCGCCGTGCTGGCCGAGCGCGGGGCCGATCGGGGGCGCGGGATTTGCTTTCCCGGCTTCGATCTGGAGCGTGAGGACTGCGCGGACTTTCTTCGCCATTGCCTGTTGGTTCTCTCTGCCATGCCCGCGGAGCGGCTTCGCTCGCAGACGGATAGCCCGCCATAGCGGCGGGCCCGTTCAGTATCAGCCAGCGCGCCCGCACGGGCAACGCGACAGGACTATTGGGATGAGCTCACGGTAGCCGGGACAGTCTCACAAGGCCGCCCCGCTGGGAAGCGCGGGCAATTCAGCGTTCGCTGAGTCTCTCTTCGCTAGCTGGCGAGGACGCTTCTTGGACTCGCACGAGTTCAACCAAACCGGCTCTTTCGTGGCAGAAGACAACCCAAAGGTGGGGCGTGCCCTCATATTCGGCGACCTGCTCAGTTCGCCCTTCGATGAAAGGGAACTCCTCTGGGTTGCTGGCGATTTCGAAGGTGACCCCCAAGAGAAGCCGGTCGGCCTGTCTGGCAGCTAGGCCAACACTCTCGAGAGAGGTCTGCCACTCTGGGCCATCCCTCAAGCCCGCGATCACTAGTGTGCGTGCTCTTCCAGAGAAGCTCGCAAGCAGGCCATCTCGCGATTATTCGGCCTGCGATTAGTAACGAAGGCTGTCTCGTACGGAATAGTTGTCTTAGCGCCTCGGGCGATAGCTGCCTTCCACCCCAGGAATTCATGTGAGCGCAGAGAAGTCTCTTTGGCGGTCAAAGACCGCAGGTCTTCAATGACCGCGTCAATGATTTCGACTTCCTCTTCAGAGAAGTCGCTCATATCCGGGTCTCGGAGAGCCACTGTCCGCTTTTGTTTTCCTCGCCTCACAAATTCGATGTCGCCGCGTGTCTCCAGTTCCTGTTGAACTGGAAGAAGCTTGACAGGGCAAGGGCCTTCGCCGAGCGCTTGGTACTCCGCCCCTGTGATCGGAGAACCGAGCTGCCGAAGCGCCTCGAAGTCGGAGTAGAAGAGAATCTTATTCAGCTTGGTAGCACCGAAGAAGTTGTGATCCTCGCACCGGTCTGCGATGTAAAGAATCAACTCACGAAACTTTTTCCTGTTGTAGGTAAAGGATGCCATTCGCTAACGCCTCTCCCTTCCCCTGCCCCCCTTCGACTTGCTTCCGCCCCAGCACCCAGCCCTAGCACCGCAAGCGTCAATGCGTACCATAACGTTGCTCCCTCCCAATATGCCTAACATCGTAGGACAGAGTTCCAAGACCGGTCTAGGAGCGACTACAACTACCTTGAGTTCGCCCAACGGGTTGGTGGCTCTCTCAATCCTGCGGCAATGGGCGGGCATGATCACTTCTCGCGGGCGGTCAGGGGCGCATGACGGCGTCGGTCACGCCACCGGCTCCAGGGCCTGGCGGAAGTTCCCCCTGCGCACCAGGGAGCGGACCTCAGGCAACAGCATCGAGGCGGCGGCGAAGACGGCGCACCAGAGCGTGCCCGCCACGACCAGCAACGGCCGTACGCCGGTGTAGTCCGACAGCCACCCGAAACCGTAGTTCACGAACGCCATCTGTCCGGCGGCGAGCATGATGTACAGCGACATCACGCGTCCCCGCAATGCATCGGGCGTGACGCGCTGCACGAACACGACCGTCACGGCCATGAAGCTCGCCTGGGTGGCCCCGGCGAGCACGCCGCCGGTCACGGCGAGCTGTGGCGTCGTGGCGAGGCCGAGGACGAATATCGCGAGGCCGCTGCCGATGCCAACAAGGAAGAACATGCGCCCGAGGGCCGCGTCGTCGCGGATCATCGAGACGATGAGCGTTCCGACGATGGAGCCCGCACCGATGCCAACGATGATGCCGCTGAACGTGACATCGTCCCCACCGACGGCCGTCGCGAGGGTAGGCATCATCGAGTCGAATGCCATCGTCGCCCCGCAGTGGAAGCCGACGAGCACGAGCACGACGAGCAAGCGCGGTTCGCTTATTACATAGAGAACGCCCTCACGCACATCGCGGAAGACGGGGCCAACGGCGAAGACTCGCCCGGCGGTGCTCGGGAGCGGCGAGCTGCGGTATTCGAGCCGTACGAGCTGCTGGAGGGCGAGCACCAGGAATACGCCCGACAGCACGAAGACCGAGCCCGCGCCGAGCGTGGCGAGCAGCGCACCCCCGAGGAGCGGGCCAGCGATGCGGGAACCGTGGCGGGTGATGCCGGAGAGGGCGACGGCGTTGAGCAGGTGCTCCTCGCGGACGACGTTGGGGACGATGGCCTGCTCGGCGGGCGTGCCGAAGGCACGCGCCACGCCGTCGACGCTCGCGAAGACCAGCACGTGCCATGGCTCGATGACCCCGGCGAAGGTGATGGCGGCCAGGCCGCCAGCCATGGCGATGCCGACGGAGTCGGCCGAGATGGCCATCAGGCGGCGGTCGATGCGGTCGGCGAGGGCTCCGCCGATCGGCCCGGCGAGGGCCAGCTGGACCATGCCGGCGAAGGTGACCGCTCCGACCCAGGCGCCCTGCCCGGTCAGCTCGAAGACTAGCCAGCCGCGGGCGAGCAGCATGGTCCAGAACGACGCCGAGGCGAAGAACGCATTCCAGAAGACGCGCCGGAAGTCCGGGTACAGCAGGGCCGGGTGCCGCTCAGTGATGCGCGTCAGCAGTGCCGGCGTTCGGTTCAAGGAGGCCTCGCGCCGGGAACACTACGCCGACGGCTCAGGGAACGGGGCACAGACTGCCCTTCATTCCCACGGGCGGCGCAAGGAGCCTCACCCGGCTGCTAGCCCGCTCGGTCGCCAGGGATGGGTCGCCGGCGCGAGCTAGTACTTGGAGACGTTAATCTCTTCCATGCGCCCCGTGACCAGGTAGATGACGCGCTCGCAGATGTTGGTGGTACGGTCGGCGATGCGTTCGAGGTTGTGGGCGGTCCAGAGGTAGTAGGTGTTGCGCTCGATCATGGCGGGGTTCTCGATCATGCCGCGGAAGGCCTCGTCGTAGACGGCATCCTGCAGGCCGTCGACCTCGTCGTCGGCGTCGCAGACGCGGCGGGCCTCCTCGACGTTGCGCTCGACGTAGGCCTTGAGGCTGTCGCGCAGCATGGCGATGGAGCGGTCGGCCATGGCAGGGATGTAGCCCATGCGGCGGGGGACGGCTTCGGCCTCGCCGAGGCGCAGGTTGATGCGGGCGATGCCCTCGGCGTGGTCCCCGATGCGTTCGAGGTCGGTGATGATCATGAGCGCGCTCATAACGGCGCGCAGGTCGGTGGCGAGGGGTTGCTGGGAGGCGATCACGAAGATCGCCTGTTCCTCGATGTCGAACCGCTTCTTATTGATGGCAGCGTCTTCGTCGATGATGCGCTGGGACCACTCAAGGTCGGCCGAACGCAGGGACTCGACGCTGTCGACGACGGCCTTCTCGGCCATGGAGCCGAGAATGAGGACATCGTCCTGGAGGTCGGTGAGCTCCTTGTGGAAGAGCTCTCGAGCCATGGGTCACCGCCCTTCTAGCCGAAACGCCCGCTGATGTAGTCCTCCGTGCGCTGATCCGCCGGTTGGGTGAACATCGTTTCGGTCGGAGCATACTCGATGAGCTGCCCCGTAATTTCCTCGTCCGTAAGCATGAAAGCGGTGTAGTCGGAGACGCGCGCGGCCTGCTGCATGTTGTGCGTGACGACGACGATCGTGTAGTCGGTCGTGAGCTCGCGCATCAGGTCCTCGATCTTGAGGGTGGCGATGGGGTCGAGGGCGGAGCAGGGCTCGTCCATGAGGATGACATCGGGGTTGTTGGCGAGGGCGCGGGCGATGCAGAGGCGCTGCTGTTGGCCGCCGGAGAGGGCGAGGCCCGACTTCTTCAGGTCGTCCTTCACCTCGTCCCAGAGGGCGGCGCGCTTGAGCGAGCTCTCGACAAGGTCGTCGAGGTTGCCGCGGAAGCCGTTCACCTTGGCCCCGAAAGCGACGTTGTCGTAGATGGACTTGGGGAAGGGGTTGGGCTTCTGGAAGACCATGCCGATGCGGCGGCGGACTTCCACGGGGTCGACGTCGGAACCGTAGATGTCGGCGTTGCGGTAGTTGACGTTGCCTTCGATGGTGACGCCGGGGATGAGGTCGTTCATGCGGTTGAGGCAGCGGATGAGGGTGCTCTTGCCGCAGCCGGAGGGGCCGATGAGGGCCGTGACCTGCTTGCGGGCGATATCGAGGCCGACCTTCGTGAGGGCCTGCTTGCCGCTGTACCAGAGGCTCAGGTCCGAGATCGAAAACGCCAGCTCACCCTCTGGTTTGGCGACATTCTCGGAGGGCCTGTGCTCCACCGCGGGCCTTCCGCGCAGGGCTTCGCGCGCCTGGTCATCGGTGGGGGTTGTTGCGCGGACTCGAATCGACATCTCGGCCTCACATCCTACTACTGTCAGTTGCGGCGCAAGCGGTCGCGGACCACGAGCGCGAGGGCGTTGAGCCCGATGACGGCGACCATGAGGACGATGATCCCGGCAGCCGCGTTCGCGCGGAACTCGGGCTGCGGGCGGATCGTCCAGTTGTAGACCTGGATCGGCAGCGTGGTGAACGAGTCGAGCAGGCCGGCGAAGCTGATGGAGGGGTCGAAGGCGATGAAGGTGAAGGCGCCGATCATGATGAGGGCGGCAGTCTCGCCGGCGGCGCGGGCCACGGCGAGGATGGTGCCCGTCATGATGCCGGGCATGGCCCCGGGCAGGACGTGGTTCCAGACGGTCTGCCAGCGGGTGGCCCCGAGGGCGAGCGATCCCTCGCGGATGCTGGGGGCGACCTGATTGATGGCCTCGACCGAGGTGATGACGGTCATCGGCAGGATCATCAGGGCGAGGGTGAGGGCGCCGGCGAGGATGCTCGGGCCCAGCTCCATCAACCGCGCGAAGACCGCCAGGCCGAGGATGCCGTAGATGATGCTGGGCACGCCCGCGAGGTTGGCGATGTTGAGGCGGACGGTGGTGAGGATGGCGTTCTTGGGGGCGAACTCCTCCATCCAGACGGCGGCGCCAACGGCGACGGGGATGGCGAAGATGACCGTGAACACGAGCACCCAGACCGAGCCGAGGATGCTGGAGCGGATGCCGGCGCGCTCGGCGAAGCGGGAGGGGTAGTTCGTAAGGAAGTCCCAGTCGAGCGAGGGGATGCCGACGATGGCGTTGTCGATGCCGAGGATTACGAGCACGACGAGCCCGAGCAGGGTCGCGCCGAGGAGGATCCAGCGGGAGGCGCGCGACCACGCCTGGCGCCGGGCAACGCTGCCCTCGGCGCGAAGGCGGACGGTCTCCGGGGTGGCTCCCGCGACGGCCATTACTCGTACGCCTCCCGGAAGCGGCGCACGACGATCTGGGCCCCCACGTTGAGCACGAAGGTCATCAGGAAGAGGAGGGCGCCCACGGCGAAGAGCGAGGTGTAGTCGGTGGTGCCGCGGGCGGCATCGCCGAGGGCCACCTGGAGCATGTAGCCCGTCATGGTCTGGATGCTCTCGAGGGGCGAGAGGGTGAGGCTGGGGGTGGAGCCGGCGGCGACAGCCACGATCATGGTCTCGCCGATGACGCGGGCGATGGCGAGGAGGATGGCGGCCATGATGCCGGAGATGGCGGCCGGGAAGACGACGCGGAAGGCGACCTCGAGGCGGGTGGCGCCGAGACCGTTGGCGGCCTCGCGCAGGTCGCGGGGGACGCTCGCCATGGCGTCCTCGGAAACGGAGGCGATGATCGGCAGGATCATCACGCCGAGCATGATGCTGGCGGAGAGGGAGTTGAAGAAGGAAACGCTATCGCCGAAGAGGGGCAGGAGCACGTCGTCGGAGATGAAGGTGAGGGCGAAATAGGCGTAGACGACGGTGGGGACTCCGGCGAGCAACTCCAGCAGGGGCTTGAGGAAGCGGCGCGTCTGCACGTGGGCGTATTCGCTCAGGTAGACGGCGGCGGCGAGGCCGAGGGGCAGGGCGATAACCATCGACCAGAGGGTCACGTTGAGCGTCCCGAGGACGAGCTCCCAGACGCCAAAACTGCGGGGGTCGAAGAGGGTCTGCCACTGGTTGGTCGGGTTGAAGAAGTGCCAGAACGAGATCTCCTGGAAAAAGCCAATGGCATCGGAGAAGAGGACGAAGATGATGGCGAACGTGGTAGCGATGGAAACGGCCGCACAGAGGACGAGCGAGGCCACGATGAGGTTCTCGCCGGGGCGGCGGAGGGGGCGCTTGCGGAGGGCGCGGGCGAGGTCGGAGCCTTCGGGGGAGCTGGCTAGCGCCACGCCGGAGCTCCTGCGCGGTCGAGGTGGGGTTCCTTCACCCGGAGGAGAGCATGCGGCCGGGCTGTTAACAGAGCAGAGAGGGAGTCGATGGAGGGCACGCGCGCGGAACGTATGCACACACGATTAAGGGGTCGTTAACGCGCCTGATGCGACCAGGCCGCGGGCCTACTCGATCTCGTCGAGGGCGAGGCCGAGCAGCTCGGTGAGGTGGTCCCACCCGTACCAGGGCAGGTCGTCGTTGAAGGCGCGCCAGCCGTGGTAGATGACGCCCAGCTCGAACAGCCAGCGGGCGCGGAAGAAGGCCATGTCGGGCAGCTCACCCGCTGCCCTCGCCGCCTCGTAGGCCTGCAGGAAGAACTGGTCGCGGACAGGACCGAAGTGGGCGCCCTTGAGGTGGCCGAGCGCCAGCACCTGGGCGACATCGTTGCGGATGTCGCCCAGCCGGGCCTGCTCCCAGTCGACGACTGCCGCCACCTCGCCGGCGCGGAAGAGGTAGTTGAAGACGTTGATGTCGCCCTGGCAGAAGCTGATGGGGGCGCCCCCGGGGACGCGCTCGCGGAGGAGGTCGAGGGCGCGGCGGAGGATGGGGGCTTTGGCGCCCGGGAAGCGCTCCATGCGCTCGGCGATGACCTCCAGCTCCGCGCGGGTTGCGGCCTCGGCGGAGTCGGGAACGGGGAGGACCCGGTCGAGGCCGAGCGCCCGCCAATCGAGGGCGTGGATGCGGGCGACCATGGCGGCGTAGGCGCTGAAGCTGGCCTCGGGCCCGGCGACGCCCATGTGGGGCGCATCGACCCACTCCAGGACGACGAAGGGGGCGCCCAGCACTCCTGCATCGGGCTCTTCGCCGACCACGGCGGGGACGGGAACAGGGGAGGGGGCGAGGCGACGAAGCACCGCCGCCTCGCGGACGACGTCGTAGGGCTCGAAGATGCCGCGGTCGCGCTGCAGGCGGAGGAGGACGGCGGGGAGGGGCGCGTTCGCAAGGGATGCGCGCAGGATGACATTGGAAGCGCCGCCCTCGACGGGGTGGAGGGCGCCGACCTCGACGTTGCCGTAGCCATTGAGGCCGCGCAGCCAGGCCTGGAGGGCAGCGGGGGCGGGGGTTTCCATCGACGCATCCTCCCGGGGGTGTGACCGGGAGGGTAACGGGAAGCCAGGCTCCGCTCCAAGCTGCGGGCAGGCGCTCCCTATACTCATCGCATGACGACGCGTACCGCGCCCTGCTACCGGCACGCGCGACGGGCGGCGGCCGTCCGCTGCCAGCGCTGCGAGCGGCCGATCTGCACCGAGTGCATGGTCTCGGCGGCGGTCGGGTTCCAGTGTCCGGACTGCGTTCGGGCGGGGATGCGACAGACGCGCCAGTGGTCGGTCGCGCGCCGGACGGGGATGGTGGTGACGCCCGCCCTGATCGGGGTCAACGTCCTCGTGTGGTTCGTGGTGGCGGCCGCGACCGGGGACGTTTCGCTCTGGGGCGGGCAGGTCACATCGATCCACTACGACTACGCGCTGTTCGGCCGCTTCGTCGACGGCGGTGACTCCTACCGGCTGGTGACCTCGGGGTTCCTGCACTACGGGCTGCTGCACCTGGGCATGAACATGCTGGTCCTGTGGTGGCTGGGCCGCATGCTGGAGCCCGGCATCGGCGGGGCGCGCCTGCTGCTGCTCTACGGCGTGTCGCTGCTGGGCGGTTCGCTGGGCGCGCTCGCGCTCGACCCCAACGTGTTCACGGCGGGGGCGTCGGGGGCAGTGTTCGGGCTGGGCGGGGCGATCGTGGTGGCGGAGCGGGCATCGCGCGCCGGCCGTCAGAACTCGGGGGTGCTCGGGTTCCTCGTGATCAACATCATCATCTCGCTCTCGATCCCGGGCATCTCGCTGGGAGGGCACATCGGGGGACTCGTGCTGGGGGCGCTGGCGGCGGGGGTGCTGTGGGGCTTCCGCAACTGGCCGGGTTTCGCGCGGCTGGCGGCGGTTTCGGCGCCGCTGCGGGTGGCGCCGGAGGTGGTCGTGCTGGCACTGGGCGCGGGCACCATCTGGTTGACGCTCACGGTGGTGGCCCCGCGCTGGCCCAACCCGTTCTTCTAGCGAGGAAGAGGTTCAGCCCTCTTCGGCCGAGGCGAGAAAGAGCCTGACAAGCGGTTCGTTGACGAAATAGTTCGCGGCTCCCGCGCGGTGTTTCACCAGGAAGCCCTCGCCGGCCAGGGTGTCGAGGTACCGAGCCGCGGTCTGACGTGACACCTTCAGGTCGTCCTGGACGTAACCGATCTTCGTGTAGGGGTGGCGGAACAGGTCATTCAGCAGGTCCTGCGAGTAAATCCTGGGGAGCCTGTTCCGCATCTCGTGCTTCGTGACCAGCATGAGGTCGCCGATCTCCTGCACCAGGCGCAGGGTGCCCTGAGCAGTCACCGAGACAGCCTCCAGCAGATACAGCACCCACTCCTCCCAGGCCCCATCCTCCCGAACGGCCTGCAGCAGGCGGTAGTACTCCGCTTTGGAGCGATTGATGGCGCGGCTGAGATAGAGGACGGGCAACGCCAGAAGACCGCCCCGCACGAGGTAAAGGACGTTCAGGATGCGCCCAACCCTGCCGTTGCCATCCGAGAACGGATGGATGCTCTCGAACTGGTGGTGGATGAGGGCCATCTTGATGAGTGGGTCGAGGTCGGAGGCTCCATCATCATTGACAAAGCGCTCAAGGGCAGTCATGTGCCGGACAATTTCCGCTGCGTCCTGCGGCGGTACGTAAACAATCTCGCCGCTCGTCTCGTTCCGCAGGGCTGTCCCGGGAACCGTACGGAAGCCATCGGTCCGGAGCATGAGCACCCGGTATGTCTCGATGAGGACATTGTTGGTCAGCAGGCCGTCCCGCCGCTCCATTTCTTCGAAGCCGTGCCTGAGGGCCTCACGGTATCGCGCCACTTCCTTCGCGGCCGCGTTCGCCGGACCCTCGCGAAAGAGGGTGGCCTGGAACAGTTCATCCTGAGTCGTGACGATGTTCTCGATCTCAGAACTCTCCAGAGCCTCCTGGAGGGAGAGCGTGTCGATCAGTACTCCTGGGTTCGGCACGGCGAAGGCTCGGCCCTTCAGTTCTGCAAGGTGGCGATGTGCGTCCGCCACGGCGCGCAGGACTGGCACCGTCTCGAGGCTCGCGGCCGGTGGCAAGGGTGGCAGTTCGTAGGTCGGCTGTAGCGTGGCCACGGCTATATGTTAGCAAAATGCGATTTCTGTAACAGACTGCAGCGGGCATGTTAGGAAAGCGAACATCTCAGGGGGGCGGAGATGCTCGCTAACGAGCGACTTCGGTCACGCCCACCCCGGCAATGTTCGTGAAGGGGCGATTTCTGTAACACGTCCCCAGGGACGTGTTCGAAAAACGCGGCTTGTGTAACACGTTGAGGGGGACGGGTTCGGAAAACCCACGCGTGGCGCGTGCGTGGCTCGCAGCCGACGCTACTGTACGATAACGATTCCGCCGACCTTAACGACTCACCGGGAGCAGGACAGCGCATGGCCATCGACCGCATCATCCGCGTGGACATGACCACGGGCAGCGTGACCGATGAGCGCGCGCCCGATGAGTACGCGCTGCTCGGTGGTCGGGCCCTGACCTCGCGGATGCTGCTGGAGGAGACGGACGCCCGCATCCACCCGCTGAGCGAGGCGGCGAAGCTGTTCATCGCGCCGGGGCTGCTGGCGGGCACGGCCGTGACCACGAGCGGTCGCACGAGCTTCGGCTTCAAGAGCCCGCTCACGGGCGGGACGAAGGAAGCGAACGTCGGAGGGCAGCTGGGGCACCGGCTGGCGCGTTTGGGGATCAAGGCGATCGTCGTTTCCGGCGCCTCGCCGGACGGCTGGAAGCGCCTCGACATCGACGGGCAGGGGGTACGCCTCTCGGGGGCGGACGACCTGGCCGGACGCAGCAACTACGACCTCCACCACGAGCTCGTGGGGGAGGCGCTGCGGACGCGCGCCGCCGCCACGATCGGGCCGGCGGGCGAGCACCGCATGGCCTCCGCCTCGGTGGCGGTGACGGACCCGGAGGGTCGCCCGACGCGCCACGCGGCGCGGGGCGGGCCGGGGGCCGTAATGGGCGCGAAGGGTCTGAAGGCGATCGTGGTGGACGACGCCGAGGGGGCTCGCACCGTTCCCGGCGAGAACGCCAAGGAGTTCAAGGGCGAGGTGGTGAAGTTCAGCAAGATGGTGCTGGAGGATCCGCGCGTCCATAACACGAGCCGCTACGGCACGGCCGGCGTCATCAAGTTCGTGAACCGCGAGAACGTGCTCTCGATGCCCACGAGGAACCACCGCGAGGGGAGCTGGGAAGACGCGGACTCAATCAGCGGGCAGGTGATCGAGGAGCTGGGCAAGGAGCGCGGCGGCAAGATGCTGCCCTGCATGGCGGGCTGCATCATCAAGTGCGCGATCCTCTACAACGACGCGAACGGCGAGCACGTGACCACGGCGCTCGAGTTCGAGACCATCGCGCTTCTCGGCTCGAACCTCGAGATCGGCCCGGCCGACGCGGTGGCCGAGCTGGACCGGCTCTGCGACGACATCGGGCTGGACACGATCGAGGTGGGGAACGCGATCGGGGTGGCGATGGAAGCGGGCGTGCTGGCGTGGGGCGACTGGGAGGGGACGAAACGGCTCCTGGACGAAGACATCCGCGAGGGCACCCCGCTGGGACGCATCGTGGGGGGCGGCACGGCGCACGTGGCCGCCACCTACGGCGTCGACCGGGTGCCGGTCGTAAAGGGCCAGGGGCTTCCCGCCTGGGAGCCGCGCACGCTGAAGGGCATGGGCATCACCTACAGCACCAGTCCGCAGGGGGCCGACCACACGGCCGGCATGGTCACGGCGCGGGGCGCGACGCCCGATACGCTCGTGAAGCAGAGCCGCCACGAGCAACTCGTGATGATGGCGGTCGACTCGGTCGGGGTGTGCCAGTTCACGAACGCGCTCCCGGGCGACATGGCCTCGTTCATCAGCGAGCGTTTCGCCACGGAGATGAGCGACGAGCAGCTGCTGGACCTCTCCCGCGAGGCGATCGAGACGGAGCGCGAGTTCAACCGTCGCGCCGGCTTCGACCGGGAGGACGACCGTCTGCCGCAGTGGCTGCGGGACGAGCCCCTGCCCCTGCCCCTGCCCGACGGCCCCTCGGTGTTCGATATCGAGGACGCAATGCTGGACGAGGTCTGGGCCTAGCCGGTATTCGTACGAATGGCCCGCAGGCTGTAGCGGCCGAGGCTCAGATCAGCTCTGCGATGGTGATGGCCACCCCGGCGATCGCCACCATCAGGCCCAGCATGATGTCTGACTGGATGGCGAGGGCCTTGTGGAGCTCCGCCCGCAGATAGTCCCTGCCAACCAGGCGCTCGGCGGCGTCCTCCACCACATCGACTACAGCGACAGCGAGCGGCTCGGACGAGCCCGCATCCTGGAGCTGGGTGACTGATTGGTGCGTGTCCAGTGTCGCCATACCACTAGTTTAGGTGACAATTGTAAGAACGACCACCCATGTGTTCCCAAAGACTCGCGTTTCGTCACCACGCACACCGCACGCCTCACGCTGATTCGCCGCGCATCAGGCGAAGCTGCGCCACGTGCTCGTCGACGTGGTCCGCGCCGAACCGGACGATGTCGGCGACAGTGACCGTCCCGATCTGGGGATGGGTCCCGGCGCGGTCCCAGGCATCGGGGGCGCACTCTCGCAGGAGTTCGGCGGCGCCGTAGCGGACCTGCTGGAAGGCGCTCATCGCCGCCTCGGGATCGCGGAAGACGTAGAGAAGCTTCCGCTTCCAGACATCCTGGTCGTAGATGGGGAGGACGGGCTCGTCGCCGGACAGGAGGAGGCGAATCCGCACGGCCTGCATGAGTTCGGCGTCGGCGAGATGGATGACGACATCGCGCATGGACCAGTCCTCGCCGGGCGGGCGGCGGTTGAGGGTGGCGGGGTCGGTCCCGGCGAGCGCCTCGCGCACGAGCGCGGGCCCTCGCGCGAAGCGGCCATAGGTCTCGGCATGGGCATCGGGAATGCGCGGCACGGGTCTATCTTAGGAGAGCGCCGCCATGTCGGGCGGCTGAGGGGAGCGGCGGGCTGCCGCCCGCCGTGCGTGGGTTAGGCGGGTCAGGTCACCCAGTAATCGGCGGCGTAGGGGATGAAGCGGAGCTTGCGGGCGACGGCCTGGGAGGCGCTGTTCTCCCAGGAGGTGCTGTAGAGGGGCTCGGCGCCGAGTTCGCGGACGGCGCTCGCCCAGGCGTTCACGACGGCCACGGCGAAGCCGTGTCCGCGGGCCGCGGCGCTCGTCTCGACTCCCGCCTCATGCGCCGCGGGGGTGATGCGCACGCTGCCGCAGATCGACACGGCGCGGCCGTCATGCACGAGCGCCATCAACGGTTCGCTCTTGCCGATGTCCTCGAGCCAGGGTTCGAGGTCGCCGTCGCGCAGGAGAGCGGCGTTCGAGGCGGTCAGGCGGACGACACCATCGATGGGAGGCGGGAGGTCCACGGGGAAGCGGTAGGCGGGTCCGGCCCAGGTCTCCTCAATGGGCCCGTGGGTAGCGAGGATCCGGCGGTAATCCGCGTCGTGGAGGGAAGGCTGGCGGAGGTCCGCAGGCGCCGGTTCGTCCTCGCAGAGCGCTTCGAGCGGTCCGGCAAGGCGGCCGGGCACGTCATCACGGAAGCGCCAGCGGTTCCCGTCGGGCGTGCGGCCGAGGAAGAAGCGGGGGGCGGGGGCGCCATCGAGGGCGTTGCGAGTCACGATGCGGCCCCGATCGTCGTGGACGAAGAGGGCACGGATGTGGAGGTCGAGCCAGTCACGTTCCGTTTCTGGCGTGTCGGTGATGCCCACGAGCAGGAGTTGGGAGGCTCGCGACGCGCCTCAGGCGGGCGCGGCGTCCTCGACAACCAGGGCACGACCGACGGCATGGAGAGCGTTCATGACGGGGGTCAGGTGCGAGCCGTAGTCGGGATCGACGAGCTTGCGGACGGTGTCGACGCCGGCCCCCAGACGCCGAGCGAGCTCCGCATCGGTGACACCCTGCTCCCGCATGGCGGTGTAGAGGGCGAGCTTGGCCGCAATGAGCGGCGAGACGGGAACAAGGTGCTGGCCGGGAGCGGCGGGGCTGGGGTTGGGGAGTGGCTCGCCGCCCCGCACATGCGCCGCGAGGATTGCTACAAGGGCATCCTCCGCCAGGTGCAGGGCTTCCGCCTCGTCCTCGCCACTGGTCAGTGCACCAGGAACATCGGGAAACGTCACGTAGAACCCGCTGGGGTCTTCGGGATGCAGTTCACAGGGGTAGGCGTATCGCACGGCTACCAGTCCTCTCGATCAATTCCGAGGTCTCGCAGCATTGATGCTAGCAGCCCCCGACCGATCTCCGACTGCTTGACCGTGGTCCGCCGCTCGCCCAGATACAGCGTGGCGTGACTCCCTTTCCCCTGTCGATAGTCGACTTCAAACTCCAGGCCCCTTCTTCTCGCGTAGCGCCTGGCCCTCCGGATGAACTCGTCACCGTTCAAGGGTGTTCGGTTATCACATGCGACCCCCAGGCCGTCAAGACTCGCCTGAGCGTGCGTCCCATGTGGAGGTCGAGCCAGTCACACGGTGAGGGGGTGCTGGCAGGGAGGCCGTCAGCCACTAGTTCAGGGTTTCCACCAGCGCGACGATGACTCCGACCCCACCGAGGATGACGCCGCCCTGGATCGCGAACATCCGGTACATCTCCGCCCGGAACGCCTCGAAGCGCGCGTCTATCCGGTGCTCGAAGGACGTCATCCGTTGGTCGAAGCGCTCGTTCGTCACGTGTTCGCCGCTCGCGTCAACGACAACCTCGACGACGGCTTCCGCGAGGGGCTCTTCCGCCCCACCCTCGCGCAGCCTCTGCGCCGCCCTCAGCGTGTCGAATGCCACCGAATGGGCTCCGTCTGGCATCGTACCACACGTTGAGCACCAACAACCTCTGTTTGTTAGTTTCTTTGCTATTGGGGATGACAGCACGCGGAGGAACGGCGAGCGAGCCCCGCCCCCAACCACCCAGCCGGGGCGGCGCTCTCCTACAGGGACCCGGTGCTACACTCCCTTCACTATGCCTCCCGCTCAGCGCGACTTCTACGAGGTGCTCGGCGTTGCCCGGAATGCGTCTGCGGACGAGATCAAGCGGTCGTACCGGAAGCTGGCCATGGAGTTCCACCCGGACCGCAATTCGGGCGAGGACGCGGCGGACCGGTTCAAGGAGATCAACCGCGCCTACGAGGTGCTCTCGGACACCGACAAGCGCAGCGCCTACGACCGCTTCGGACACGCCGGCGTCGACGGGGCGGGGGGACCGGCGGGTTTCGACGGGTTCTCATCGTTCGAAGGGTTCGGCGACATCTTCGACGCGTTCTTCAGCGGGGCGGGGCGAGGCGGGCGGCGGCGGGGTCCGGCGCGGGGCGCGGACCTGCGCGCACGCATCACGCTGACCTTCGAGGAGGCGGCGTTCGGCACGGAGAAGGAGCTCGACTACACGCGCCAGGAGCACTGCGAGGGGTGCAGCGGTTCGGGCGCGGCGCCGGGGAGCCAGCCCGAGGTGTGTCCCGAGTGCAACGGCGCGGGCGAGATTCGTCGCGCCCAGCAGAGCGTGTTCGGACAGTTCGTGAACGTGTCCACGTGCGGGCGCTGCCGGGGCGAGGGACGCGTTATCACGAACCCGTGCGCCGTCTGCCGGGGGCGGGGCGGTGTCCGCAAGGAGCGCCAGATCAGCGTGAAGATTCCCGCGGGCGTGGACGACGGCCAGCAGATCCGGCTGACCGGTGAGGGCGAAGTCGGAGATCGCGGCGGCCAGCCCGGGAACCTGTACGTACTCCTGGACGTGCAGCCCCACGAGCTGTTCGAGAGGGTCGACGACCACATCCTCTACGACCTGCCCCTGAACGTCGCACAGGCGGCGCTGGGAACGAACCTCCAGATTCCCACCCTCGAAGGGGACATGGACTTCGACGTGCCGGCGGGGACGCAGAGCGGCGACGAGTTCGTCGTGCGGGGGCAGGGCGTACCGCGACTCAATAGCACGCGTCGCGGGGACATGATCGTGCGGACGACGGTGGTGGTGCCGGAGACGCTGACCGAGGAGCAGGAGGACCTGCTCGAACAGCTTGCCGAGACGCTGGGCACGCCCTCGCTGCCGAGCCAGCACAAGAGCTTCCTGGAGCGGCTGCGCGACGCCGTGGCCGGCTAGCGCCGCGAGGGCGCTCGCATGACCGGGCTCTGGTACGAGATCACGGCGGAGACGCCGCCAGCGCTCGTGGAGGCCGTCTCGGCCGTCATGCGCGAGGCGGCGCCGGGGGGGCTAGCGGTGGAGGAACCGGTCGACCTGCTGGGGCCGGAGGAGGGGTACGCGGTGCGGGCGGGCGAGCCGGTCGCGTTGCGCGTCTACCTGCCCGTGAGCGAGCTGGGGGCCGTGCTCACGCAACAGCTGCGCGAGGAGCTGGCGGACTTCCCCGAG
Organism: Tepidiformaceae bacterium; assembly: GCA_965214395.1. GTDB lineage: Bacteria > Chloroflexota > Dehalococcoidia > Tepidiformales > Tepidiformaceae > UBA2991. The sequence goes on along the minus strand of OZ243954.1, from coordinate 562,156 downwards.
GTCGAACTGACGGCACGGCCCCTGTACGAGCAGGACTGGGCGGTGAGCTGGCGCGAATTCTTCGGGCCGGTGGAGGCGGGGCGGATCGCGATCGTGCCTTCGTGGGTGGAGTACGAGGCCGGCCCGGACCAGCTTGTCGTGCGGCTCGACCCGGGCCAGGCGTTCGGCACGGGCCACCACGAGACGACGCGGCTCTGCCTGGCGGCGCTGGATGCGACGGTGCAGCCGGGCATGCACGTGCTCGATGTCGGGGCGGGGTCGGGCATCCTCTCCATCGCTGCGGTGAAGCTGGGGGCGGCGCGGGTCGACGCGTTCGAGATCGACCCGATTGCGGCGGGCGTGGCGCGGGCCAACTGTGAGGCGAACGGCGCATCCGAGTGCGTCGCGGTGCACGGCGGCTTCCCCGGCGACGGTGTACCGCCCGCGGACCTCGCGGTCGCGAACGTGAGCGCGCGGGCGGACATCGAGCTGGCGGCCGGGATCGCGGGGGCGCTGAAGCCCTCGGGGCGAGTGATCGCGAGCGGCTTCCTGACGAGCGACCGCGACGATGTTGTGGCCGCCTTCGGCGAGCATGGTCTGCGCCTGACGGGCGAACGCGAGGAGCGCGAGTGGGCGCTCCTGGAGCTGGCGGCGAACTGAGCGATGGAAGGCCTGCCCCGCATCTGCGTGCCCGAGGGCGTCCGTCCGGGAGCGCTGGCGCTCCCGGACGCACAGGCGCGCCACCTCGCGGCGCGGCGGCTGCGGCAGGGGGACGCGTTCCTCGCGTTTGCCGGCGACGGCATCGAGTACCGCGCCCGCATCGATGAGGCGTCACGCGACCGGGTGGCGGCGACCGTCCTGGACATCGCGCGGCAGGAGCCGCCGCCCGCGCGCATGGTCGAGGTGTGGTGCGCGAACGTGCGGGCGAACCGCATGGAGTGGGCCATCGAGAAGTGCGTGGAGGCGGGGGCCGATGTCTTCAGACCCATCACGACGGAGCACTCCGCGCGGGGCCAGGAGCTCTCGGAAGGGCGGCTCGAGCGCTGGGAACGCATCGCGATCGAGGCCGCGGAGCAATGCGGGCGGCTCTACCTGCCCGTGGTCGCACCGGTCGTGACGTTCGAGCAGGCGGTGGAGGGATTTGAGGGGGCACTCGTGCTGGCGAACCGGGCGAGCGCGCCCTGGGGCGAGGTCGTCGGGAAGCTGCCTGAGCGGGGGGAGCTCGCAATCGCCATCGGTCCGGAGGGCGGCTTCACGGACGCAGAGGTGGCTCGCGCGGTCGACGCGGGGGCACTGGTCGCCTCGTTCGGGCCGAACACGCTGCGCACGGAGACGGCAGCGGTGGTAGCGGTCGCCCTGGCGCGCGCCTAGCCGCCGCCAGCCGCGAGCCCACGGGCGCGGGCGAAGACGGCGTCGAACATCTCCTGCGTCAGCTTCCCCGTGAACGTGTTGCGCTGGCTGGGGTGGAAGGAGTCGAGCAGCGTACGCCCATCGGGCAGGGGGGCCTCGGCCAGGTGCCCGAACTTCGGACGTGGGCGCAGTCCCACCAGGTCGCAGACGGCATCGTGGGCGTAGGCGCCAAGCGCCACCACGACCCGTGCCTCGCGGAGCAGTTCGAGCTCGCGGCGGGCGTATGGCATGCAGGCAGCGCGCTCCTCGCGGGAGGGGCGGTTGTCGGGGGGCGCGCAGCGCACGATCGCGCCGATGTAGGCGCCGTCCAGCCGAAGCCCGTCGTCCACATCGGTACTCGTGCCCTGGTTTGCGTAGCCGGCCCGGTGAAGCGCTCCATAGACCCAGTCGCCGGAGCGGTCGCCGGTGAACACTCGCCCCGTGCGGTTGCCCCCGTGGGCAGCCGGCGCGAGTCCGACAACGTAGATCTCGGCGGCGGCATCGCCGAAGCCGGGCACGGGCCGGCCCCAGTAGGTCCAGTCCCGGTAGGCGGCGCGTTTCTCGCGAGCGACCTGCGCGCGCCACTCGACCAGCCGGGGGCAGGCGCGACAGTCAGCGATCTCGCGGTTCAGGGAGTCGAGGGCTTCAGCGCTCACGCGGTCTCAGGCAGCTAGGCGGACCGGCGGCGACGGCGACGCTTGCGACGGCGGCGGCCGGCGAGGATGGGGGCGATCACGGTCGCGCCGACGGCGCCCATGGCGATCACGAGGTGGCGTCGCTGTTCCGCTCCCATACCGGCCAGGTTCTCCGTGGCCTCCCGGAGCTGGCGTGCCAGGTCAGGTGGCATGCCGAGGGCGCCCTGCGAGAAGTCGAACGTGTCCTGCGACTGGTCGGGGCCGACGGTGGGGTCGGGCGGCATCTCCATCGGTTCGAGTATACCCGTGCCGTCAGGCCGAGTGTGGGGAGCCGAGCGCGCCGGCAAGCAGCGCGATCACGCCTTCGACCTGCTCCTGCCCGACCACCGCATCGCTGGCGGCGACCACCTCCGGGGGTGTCTCTGTACCGCCTTCGATGGCCAGCGCGAAGACGAGCAGGCCCTCGCCGCGGAGAGCGTGCGCCGCCTCGAGCATGGCGACGTCGGTGAGGTCGTCGCCCAGGACGAGCAGGGAGCCGGGGCGGAAGCGCTCGACGAGGGCGGCGAGGGCGGCGTCCTTGCCCGCGCCCGCGGGCAGGACCTCCAGGACGAGCCGTCCGGGCTGCAGACGGAAGCCCTCGGGCAGCTCCGCGAGCGCCTCGCGGAGGGGCCGGGCGAGGGAGGGGTCGGCGCGGTAGTGGAAGGCGACCGAACGGGCCTTCCGCTCGACCCGCAGGGCCGTGCCTTCGAAGCGCGACTCGACAGATCGCGCCAGCCCTTCGAGCCCTGCGGCCAGAGAAGCGCCGGAGGTCGGGAGCACCGGCGCATCGAACGAGGCTTCGTGGCCATGGCTGGCGACAAACTCGACACCGGCCACGGGGACCAGGGCTCGCGCCGTCGCCAGGTCGCGACCGGTTACGACAGCGACCTGCGCGACCTGCGCGAGTCGTTCGAGGGCGGCAAGGGTGGCGGGCGGGACGCGCGCGTCCTCGGGGCGGGGAACGATAGGAGCCAGGGTGCCGTCGAGGTCGCTGGCGACCAGAAGCGGGGAGGGTCCGCGGGCGAGCTCGCGGAGGCGCCGCGCGAGGGCCGCGTCCAGTGTCATGCTCCGTCGAGGGCGCCGAGGAAGTTCCGCCCCCAGGCATGGGCGTCGTGCTCGCGGACGGCAGCCACGAGCCGGTCGCTGATTCGCCCCGGGCGGCCCTTGAGGGCATCGAGGAGGACGCGCGTGGCGCCCTCGGGCTTGAGCGGGTCGAAGGGCACGAGCCCGTCTTCTTCGAAGCCAGCGTAGGCGGAGGAGACGCCGGCATCACGGCCCGCCAGCACGACACCGCGCTCGGCGGCAGGGCGCGACGATTGCGCGACGGCGGCCTGCAGCGGCACGAGGTTCATGCCGTCGGCGAGGGAGGCGGTGAAGACGACGTCGGCCTCGCGGAGGAGGGCGAGCACCTCGCTCCAGGCGAGCGCTTCGCGGCCCTGGACGAAGGGCAGGCCGCGCTCGGCGGCGCGGGCGGCGGCCTCCGCGGCCAGCCGATCGCATTCCGCCTGGAGCGCGTCGTAGGCGGGGACGCCGGCGCGGGTGGGAGCGGAGAAGCCCGCGTAGGCGAAGCGGGCGCCGCCCTTGATGGCCGCGGTGACGGCCGCCAGGCGCTCGGGGACGCCCTTCGTGTAGTCGGCGCGTTCGAGGCCGACGACGAGGGGCAGGGCGGGGTCGTGGGAGACGGCGGCGGGGAGCGCCCCCTCGGGCGCCTGGCGGGCGAGCGCCTCCGTATCGATGCCGGCGGGGAAGGCCGCGATGCGCACGAGGTGGCCGTTCACGCGCAGGTCGGGGCCCTCGAGGCGCGCGCCACAGAGGCGCTGGGCGGCCTCGCGCAGGCGGTCGGCGTCGGCCTCCGTCTGGACGCCGGCGAGGTCGGCGCCGAGGATGCCGGCGAGCCAGGCGGCGAAACGGGCGCGGGCGGGCGGCGGCAGGGAGGATTCGGCGACGGCGAGGGAGGGGAAGGGGGTGTGGAGGAAGAAGCCGGTGCGCCCGCCGAAGCCGCCTTCGCGGAGCATGGCCGGGGCGAGCGCGAGCTGGTAGTCGTGCACCCAGCAGACGCCCCCGCCGGCGGCCAGCGCGGCCTCGGCGAAGGCGCGGTTGACGCGCTCGTAGGCGGCCCAGGCGTCGTCGGAGGGGGGCGCGGGGGTGGGGTAGTAGGGGAGGGCCTCGGGGAGGTCGACGCGGACGAGGTGGAGGAGGGGCCAGAAGAAGCCGTTGGCTACCTCGGCGTAGTGGCCCCGCCAGTCGGACTCGCTGAGGTAGAGACGCTGGTGGCGGATGGGGCCGGCGGGCGTCTCGAGCAGCTCGAAGCCGTCAGCGTCGGTCCAGGCGCGGTCGTGGGGACCGCGACCGGCCCCGATCCAGGTGGTCCCGCCGGCGCCGTCCCAGGGGACGAGCACGGGCCGGACGGCCTCTACGAGCCCGCCGGCGGCGGTCGCGCCGGCGCCGGCCACGCCGGGCGGGGCGTGGTGGTCGAGGAGCGCACGGTTGGCAAGGATGAGGTCCACCCGAAGAGTGTACCGGGGCGCTGTTTGTCCGCAGTAAGCTCGCGCCCCCTACGGGATGGGGGCTTCGTAGCGGACGGCGGCGGCATAGGCGACGCTGACGATGGGGCACGTGCCCGCGACGCCCGGGGCCTGGAAGAAATTGACCAGGAAGGTGCGCTCGCCGTCGGGGGCGATGCCGCCGGGGATTTCGTCGGTGGCCTGGATGACCTCGACGCCGTCCTCGTTCACGAGGGCGGCGGTGATGACGACCTCCGAGAGGGTCGCGTTCGTGCCGTTGCGGAAGGAGCCCCTCAGGACGAAGTGCCTGGGGCCGGGGTGGTTGTGCTCCTCGCAGGTGAGGTCGAAGAACTCGATGGTGGGGGGAAGGGGCTGGGGGACGGTGGCGTTCACGAAGGCGTCCCGGTAGCGGTAGCGGCCGGCCTGGACGAAGCCGTCGTAGAGCGCCGGGAGGGGCTGGGAGGCGCTCCACTCCCCGCCCTGGGGGCGGTGCGAGACGAGGTGCTGGGTGGGATCCTCGATGTCCTCCCAGATGCGCACCTCGACCGTGGCGGTGCGCTGCGTCTGGGCGACGACGCCGGCGACGGAGAGCGCGAGGGCGGCGACGAGCAGCGCGATGACGGCGTTCTTCATCATCGCGGGGCCTCCGCGGGACTATCGAAGCGCACGCTGGCCTGGTACTCGATGCCGAGGAGGTGGCACGTGCCGCGCGCCCCGGAGGCGCTGTAGAAGTTGACGGAGAACGCGCGCTTGCCCCACGGGGAGATGCCGTGCAGGAGCACGGCCGACCCCTGCGCCACCTCCACGCCTGTGCGGTCACGCAGGGCGGCGGTCACGGTCACGTCGCTGATGGTGGCGTCGGTGACGTTCTCGACGAAGCCGTGGAGCGTGAGGAAGGCGTTGAACTGCCCGCGATAGCAGCTCGTCCCGGTGATGCGCAGGCCGCCGGGGACGGGCTCGGGGACGGCGCTCTCGATGGTGAGGTGGGCGTAGCGGTAGCGGCCGTCGGGGCTGTGGCCGTCGTCGAGGAGGAGGGGGGGCGTGGTGGGGTTCCAGCGGGCGCCGTCGGTGCGGATGCTGACCCAGTTGCGGGAGGGGTCCGCGGCGCTCTCCCAGATGCGCAGTTGGACCGTGGCCGTGGGCTGCGCCTGCCGCGTCTGCGCGACCACGACGCCGGCGACGAGCGACAGCGCGAGGGCGGCGACGAGGGCGGCGATGATCCAGTTTTTCATAGTGACTGGTGGCTAGTGGTTAGTGGCTAGTGGCTAGTGTAGTGGCTCGCTGCGCTCGCGGGGGCGGGGCAGGGCGGACTAATCACCAGTCACTAGCCACCAGCCACTACCGTCCCCCCGGGACGCAAGAAAGGGGCCCCGGAGGGCCCCTTTCGGGTTGGTTGCCGTTGGCGACGCTAGCGAACTAGCGGCGGCGGCGAGCGACGGTGTAGCCGCCCAGCACGATGGCCAGGGCAGTCACGCCGAGGAGGGCAGCCAGCGAGGTGCTGGTGCTGGTGGTCGCGAGACCGGTTCCGGTATCGGGACCCTCAGGAGCCATTTCCTCTTCGGTGTCCATGGGATCGTCGGTGTCCGGCTCTGCGGGATCGTCCGTGTCCGGCTCTGCCGGATCGTCCGTGTCCGGCTCTGCCGGATCGTCGGTGCCCATGTCGCCCTCTTCAGGGCAGTCGTCGGCCATGTCGTCAGACATGTCGTCAGCCATGTCGTCAGACATGTCGTCAGCCATGTCGTCGCCCATGTCGTCGCCCATGTCGTCGCCCATGTCGTCAGACATGTCGTCGGGGCACTCTTCCATGGGGGCGTCCATCGGATCTTCCGGCATGGCCGCAGTAGCGGTCAGGTCGAGGTCGGTGCGGCCACCGCCGCTCCACTCCCCGTGCTCGGCCGCGTCGTAGCCACCGACTCGGAAGGAGACGGCGTCGCCGGCGTCGCCGCAAGAATCGGGTACGTCGAGCGCATAGGTGGAGCCGGCACTGCCGGTCAGGACTGTCGCGGAGCCACACTCGGCGCCGTTCACGACTGCGGTGACCGACGTGCCAGCGGCAGCGGGTTCACCATCGACGCTGACGGAGCCGGCGAAGCGGTGGGGCGCGCCAGACGGCTGCGCCTCCGCCACCTCTCCGCTGAAGAGGCCGGCGAGGCCCAGCAGCATGGCTGCCGCGATACCCCCTCCGAGCCACTTAAGAGTCTTGGTCATTCGGTTTTGCTCCTTGCTATCTGTCCGTAATGGCTAAAGCCCGGACCTTCCCCGGGCCCCCGCCCCCGCAAAGCGGGGACGGGAACCGGGGTTGGTTGCGGACAGGTTACTCGACGATGACCCAGTAGGCCGCGCCGTTGGAGAGCGAGTCGAGGGTGTTGCCACCCGGGACATCAGCGGCTGCCGGGAAGTAACGTCCCAGCTGCTGCCGTTCCACTGCCAGATGGCGGTGACGCCTTCGCCAGCACCGTCGGCAGGATCTGCACCGTCTTCGCCGTTCCAGACCAGGTTCCAGGTACCGGAGGCGAGTTCAGCGGACCACGTTGCCGGAGGAGCGTCAGGGACTTCCTCGGGCTCGGCGCCGATGTTGAGGGTAATGGTCGTCTGGATCTGCCCAGGCGTACCTTCGAGCACGCGGACCAGGAACACGGCCTCACCCTCGCTGAGCGGGGCAAGGTACGTGAAGGTCGCGCGACCGTCGGAGGTCATGCCCGAGGCCACGTCATCGACCTGGCCAGAGCCTTCCACCTGGTCAACGGTGATGGGCACTGCGCCAACGCGCACGCCCTCGTCGTCGAAGACGGTGACGGTGATGCCGGTCGAGCTGAGCGAGTCAACCCGGGCCGGAGAGTCGGTCTCGATGGAGGCGGGAGCGCCACCAACGGAGACTTCGACGTTCACGGTCGGGATCCGCTCGTTGGATGTGCCGACGGTGAGCGTGTGCGTGCCACGCGTCGAGTCGTCACCCGGATTGAGGGGCGTGTCGCCACCAGCAGCCGTCACCTGGATGACGCACTTGCCAGCGGTGTTCGTACCGTTCGACGCGGGGACGGCCGCCACAGCAGGCGGACCCACCTCCGCCGCAACAGCATCACGCTGGCCACAGGAAGGCAGGTACAGCGGGTGGGGAGCAGCGAGCCTGTCGGTCACAAGGCTCTGGTCCAGCAGGACCGCCGAGGAACCGGCCGGAACCTCTGGACCCACGATGGCGGGAACCAGCGGCTTGTTGCTCCGGAAGGAGACATCCTGGACACCCACGGCGGGATTGCCATCGGCATCAAGGACGGTAACGACAACGAAGGTCGAGCCGCCGATGCCGATCGTGCTCTCGTCGACCTCAGCGCTGATGCTGGCCGCGTCGCCGTGGAGAATCACGGTGACCTCGCGGGTAAGACCGCTGACGAGCTCACGGAAGGTGACCACGGCAGGACCAGTCGCGCCGTTACCGCTGAGGCGAACCTGGACGCGCCCCTTCGGGAGGTTGTCTTCCGTTGCGGCAAGGTCGTTATCCGGGCCTGCGCCCTCTACCTGCGTCGTCAGCGTACAGGCGCTGACGTTCACGCAGGTGGTGGGGGGACTGGTTGTTGGGACATGGGTGGAGTTCAGCACGCCCCGCGTCGTGGTGACGAGGATGTTGGTGCCGTCAATACCGGCGCCCCTGGCGTTCACAAGCTGCGACCCAATCAGGGTGCCCGACGTGCCGTCCAGCAAGCCGAGGGTGCCATCCGCGGCCGCTTCCGCGGTCAGCGCGCCAGCCGGCGGAGCGCCGTAGGCCCTGATGGCCGCGGGCGGGTTCGCCGGAATGACGTTGATGGCATGCTCAGTGGTAACAGTGAAGTCGCCAGAGTCGCGAGTTACGAACTGGACGAAGATCTGCCCCAGGGGCGAATCGTCGTCGATGGTGACTCGCAGCGAGACACCCGTCGCAGTCGCGGCATCGCAACCGGTAGGCGAGTCCGGATAGCAGGAAATGCTCTGCGCTCCATTGGAGAACGTCGCGCTTCCATCGCTGTCCGAACTGATCCTGAACCTGCTGGGTTCTGTTGCTGTTCCACCCGTAGCGTTGTCGAAGGTCACGACGACCGTGGCGCCGGGAGGCGCCGAGGCAGGCGCAGCCTGCGCATCAGCCGTCTGGGTGTTGGTGAGGACGCCGCTGAAGGCGACGGCCGCCACGATGGCGACAAGCGCCAGGAGAGCCGCGCTCTTCCAGCTAGCGATGCCGCTAATAAGGTTGCTCTTCAATTCAAGTACCCCTTTGGGTTGGGTGTTGAGTTGGTCTATCTCTGTGGCCCCGTGGGGCCGGTTCGTTTTCCGGACTCGCCCGGATCGTGCGGGCGGTTGCGGAGGAGTACTCCGCTTCCTCTGTGGGGCCGCCCGCTCGTTCTGCCGCCAGTGCCTGGCGCAAGGCTCCAGGCGGGTCCGGGCCGTTCCCCTTCTGCGTGGTGTATCAGGTGAAACCCTCGCGTCTCACGCTTCTCGCACGGGTCTCTCGACCGGCGCGCGCGCCTCGCTCAGCGGGGGAAAGCGGCCTCCTCTCTCCGTGGATCATGGAGCGGAAAGGATGGGCTGGAGCCTACGGTTCGGACTCCTCCCGGTCAACCTTTTCCGCCCACGCACGAGGCCCACGGACGCCCGCTCGCATGCTGGTGTTATGGGGGATAACGCCGGATGTGGGGAAAGGTTAACGAGTGGGTAGTGGATAGTGGTTAGTGGCTAGTGGGGGACGGGGGGGCGAGCTGCGCTCGCGGCTGTTGGCTCTTGGCTGTTGGCTATTGGGGGGACGATCACCGACCACCAGGTCACAGCAGTTTCACGAGGGCGACGACGGCGCCGATGATGATGCCGCCCTGGATGAGGGAGACCCGGTACAGCTCGGCACGGAGTGCCTCGAAACGGGCATCCATGCGGGTCTCGAGCCCCGCCATGCCAGCCTGGAACTGCTCGCTGGTGACGAGCTCGGCGGTGGCGTCGCGGACGAACTCGACGACGCCTTCGGCCTGGGTCTCGGTGTGACCCTGGCCGCGGAGCCTGCGGATCGCCTCGTGCGTGTCGAAGGTGAGCGCCATTGCGCTGGCATCGTAGCACACCCATTACGCTTTACAAGGGTGTCTAGTGACTAGTGGTTGGTGGCTAGTGGGGGACGGGGGGCGGCGAGCTGCGCTCGCGGCTGTTGGCTCCTGGCTGTTGGCTAGTGGGGGACGGGGGGCACTAGCCACCGTAGTGGGTAGTGGATGGTGACTAGTGGTTAGTGGGGGACGGGGGGCGCACTAGCCACTACTCACTAACCACCAGCCACTACCGGCGCTGTGCTTACGCGTTATGAAGACAACGATCATCGCCGCCCTTGTCGCCGCCATCGCCATCGGGAGCGCGCTGGGGGCGTTTGCCGCCAGCCGGATCGTCGAGACGGAAGCGGACGTGCAGGTGCGCGTCTGGCGGAGCGTCTCCACGGGGAATCTCTACCTGAGCACGCGTCCGGAGGGGGGCGAGTGGGTCACCGATAACACGCCCCTGGACATGAGCGAGCTGAACGACTCGGGGCGCTTCTACCAGAGCAATTTCGTGACGATCACGGTGCCGCTGACGGTGGAGGTGGAGGTACCGGACCCGACGCCAACGCCCACGCCGACGCCGACGCCCACACCTACGCCTACGCCTACGCCGACACCTACGCCCACGCCGACCCCCAGGCCCTCCCCAACGGCGGAGGCCGGGCCGGGCACGTGCTGCGAGGTGCTGGGCATGAGCGACTTCCCCGCCGCCCAGGCAGCGGTCCTCGAGGAGATGGAGGGGGTTGTCGAGTTCGGTGATCGGCGGTACCAGCTGGAGCACAGCGGGCCGATCACGCTCAACATCTCGCACACGCCCACGGGACTCTTCGTGCGTTACCGGGATGCGTTCGGAACACGCCCGGAGGAGTTGCCGGACGAGTGCTCGTTCCAGCGGGGCGAGCACATGTTCTTCGCGCCGGTGTGCAGGAACAACGCGCACGCGTTCGCATCGGAGTGGTTCCAGCGCGCGGTGGGAGGCCGCAGTCTCGATCCGCAGTGGATCTGGCGCGGCACACGGGAGTACTTCGCCAGCCACTACGCGGAGGGCGAGGCGCCCTTCCTGGAGGACGATCGCTTCCTGCGCATCCTGTTCTATGACGATCCCCTGGACCTGCGCAGGGGCCAGGCCAGCGAGGACATGATGGCGATGGCGGTCGCCTACGCTATCCGTGAGCACGGCGGCGCCCGGAAGTGGTTCAACTTCTACAATGATGTCGCGGCCGGCGCGGACGTGAACGCAACCTTCGAGGACGTCACCGGCCGCTCCCTGTCCGGGTTCTACGACGACTTCGAAGCATGGGCGGCCAACGAGAACCGCAACCTGCACGCAGATGCCTACGCGACGTGCGAGGAGGCGGGGCAGAGCCTGCGGCTGCAGGGAGGCACGACGGGGACCGACGCGGGCTACCCGGACTTCCGCGTGCCCAGCGAGGACGACGACGACGGCGACGGCATCGTGTGCGAGGGGTTCGTGCCGCTCGGCAACCTCGACCGGGAATAGGATGGTCGGCGGTGCGGTAACGCCGCCAGCCACTGGCCACTAACCACCAGCAACTAGTCACCAGCCCACAGGCGTATGCTGGTGCGGCCATAATCGGGCCATCATTGCGGCGCTGATCGCGGCCATCGCCATCGGCGGGGCGCTGGGGGCGTTCGCGGCCACCAGGACGATCGAGACGACGGCGAGCGTGGATGTGCGTGTCTGGCGGCGCATCTCGGACGGGGAGCTGTTCATCAGCACGCGTCCGGTGGGGGTGGAGGACTGGGACACGGTGAACGACCCGCTCAACATGAGCGGGCTGAGCCGGTCGGGGCAGTTCCAGCTGAGCAACCGCATTACGGTGGACGTGCCCGTCTCGGTGGAGGTGGAGGTGCCGGATGGAGTGCAGTCGGGCCCCACGCCCCGCCCGGCGCCGACGACGCTCCCGAGCGACACGCCCGTGGCCGGTCCCTGCTGCGAGGTGGACGGGATGGAGACCAGCCCGACGGCGCGGCGGCTGGTGGAGGAGGCGATGCAGGCGGTGATCGCGTTCGGCCTGGAGACGTACGAGCTGACGCACAGCGGGCCGATCACGATCCACATCTCGCACTCCCTCAGCGGCCTCTCGACGCGCTACGAGGAGGTGTTCGGGGAGGAGCTGGAGGAGCTGCCGAGCGAGTGCTCGTTCCAGGAGGGGCAGCACATCTTCTTCGGCCCGCAGTGCCGGTCGGACGAGTACGCGATCGCCTCGGAGTGGTTCATCCGGGCGCTGGGCCGGGGGGACGTGGAGCCGAGCTGGATCGGGTTCGGGGTGCGGGACTACTTCGCCCATCACTACGCGGATGGGGAGGTTCCGGTGCTGACGGAGGACCGCTTCCGGCGGGCGCTCTTCGACCAGCGGGCGCGGGACATCCGGCGGGACCAGGCGAGCGAAGACATGATGACGCTGGCGATGCTGTACGCGATCAGCGAGTACGGGGACTTCGCGGACTGGCTGCGCTTCTACGGGAGCGTGGTCGCGGGGCTGGAGGCGAGCTTCGCCTTCGAGAGCGTGTTCGAGGCGACGCTGGAGCTGTTCTACGAGGACTTCGAGGAGTGGGCGGACCACCAGAAGATCATCCTGATCTCGACGGCCTTCTCGTCGTGCCAGGACGCTTCGGAGAGCATCAGGCCGCAACAGGATCCCTCGGGCACGGGATCGGGCTTCCCGGACTACCGCGTGCCGCTGGAGCCGGACGACGACGGGGACGGGATCGTCTGCGAGGGGTTCACGCCGATATCGGACCAGTAGGGGCGGGCCCTGTACCGCTTGCAGATAGCCGCGTAGCTGGGGGCTATCGTTAGAAGCTGGGGGCTATGGTAAAAGGGTTATGAAAGCGGCTGTCATCGCGGGGCTGGTGGCGGTGGTCGCCATCGGCGGGGCCTTCAGCGCCTTCGCCACGGATCGGACGACCCAGACGGTCGAGACGAGCGTGGAGCTCGACCTCCAGCTGTGGGTGTCGCTCTCGTCCTCGACGGCATTCATCAGCACGCGTTCGGTCGAGGGGGGCGAGTGGACGACGCACGACCTGCGGGTGAAGCTGAGCGAGTTCCCCGGGGTGGCAACGCTGCTGGTGAGCGAGCCGGCGAGCATCACGGTGCCGGTCACGCTCGAGGTGGAGCTGGAGGCGGAGGAGGTGCCCTACACGCGGCTGGCGGCGGCGACTCCGCTGGTCCCGCCCGGCGAGGCGCCGTCGGGGCGGGGGTCGTGCTGCACGGTACGGGGGATGCGGGACAACCGGGCGGCGCAACGGGCGATCTCGACGGAGCTGCGCAAGGTGATCAGCTACGCAGGCACGAACCTGGGGCTGACGCACGAGGGGCGGATCACGGTGAACATCGCGCACCAGGCGAGCGGTCTGCTGGTGCGCTACCGGGACGCATTCGGGGAGGCGCCGGAGTCGCTGCCGAGCGAGTGTTCGTTCCAGCGGGGAACGCACCTGTTCTTCGGGCCCAGCTGCCGTGGGGACGCGGCGGCGGTCCGCGCGGGAGTGGATCGACTATGCGGTGCAGGCGCACTACCTGAGCGCTCGCTGGGTGGGGGTGGCGACGTCGGAGTACTACTGGACGCTGTACCAGACGGGGGAGCCTCCGACGGTGCGGGACGATCGCTACCGTTCGGCCATCTTCCACCAGCCGGCCACGGAGTTCCGGGAGGGGCGGGCGCACGAAGACATGATGGCGGCGGCGGCGCTGTTCGCAATCGAGTCGTACGGGACGTTCGAGGACTGGCTGGGGTTTTACGAGGCCGTGCGGGAAGGGGGGGAGGTGCACACGGCGTTCGAGGCGGCGTTCGGGGTCTCGCTGCTGCAGCTCTACCAGGACTTCGAGGCGTGGGCGCCACGGCAGCGGGCGAACATGCTGGCGCTGGCGTACGGGTCGTGCCGGGAGGCGGCGCGGTACCTGCCCGCGCGGTCGTTCCAGGAGGGGGGCGGGTTCCCGGACTACCGGGGCCCTCTGGAGTTCGATGCGGACGGGGACGGGGACGTCTGCGAGGGGTACGGGGGGTTCAGCGAGGAAGAGCTGTCGTGCCTGGTAGTGGGGGAGGTGACGGCGGAGGACGGCGGCGAGTAGTGGCTGGCGGTCGGTGGTCGGTGGCCGGTAGGAACTCGCCACTAACCACTAACTACAGCCAGCAGTAGACTTGCGCGCATGTGGAAGACAATCGGGTTGCTCAGCGTCGTGTGCCTCGCGTTCATCGGGCTCCTGGTGGGGCTCACGCTCGGCGGGATGGGGTAGGGGCGCTGCGCGCCCGGTAGTCGGTGGTCGGTGATCGGTCCACCGACCACCGCTCACCAGCCACCGACCACCTGATGGATGGAATCGTATCGCGACACCTGAACCGGCGGCTGAGCCGTCCGGTGGCGGGGGCGCTGGCGGGGACGGGGGTCACGCCGAACGGGGCGACGGGGTTCACGCTGCTGTTCTCGCTGGGGGTGGGGGCGCTGGTGGCGCTGGGGTGGCAGGTGGCGGGGGGCATCGGCATCCAGCTGGCCAGCATCATCGACGGGGTGGATGGGGACCTGGCGCGGCTGACGGGTCGGAGCTCGCGCTTCGGGGCGGCCCTGGACGCGATCGCGGATCGGTACGCGGATGCGGCCATCCTGGGGGGGATGACGGTCTACGCGGCTCGCTTCGAGGAGTGGTCGCGGCCGGAGGTGGTGGGGGCGCTGGCGCTGGCGGGGGCGCTGACGGTGAGTTACAGCCGGGCGCGGGCGGAGGCGGAGGGGCTGTGGCCGGTGGGGGGTGGTCGGTGGTTGGTGGTCGGTGGCCGGTGGGATGTGGGGTCGGTGCTGGGGATGCTGGCGACGCGGGACGTGCGTCTGCTGGCGGCGGCGGCGGGGACGGTGGCGGGGCAGTGTTACTGGACGCTGGTAGGTCTGGGGGTGGCCAGCGGGGTGACGGTAGTGGTGCGGCTGGTTTCGGCTCGCTTTACTCGCTAGTGGTCGGTGGTCGGTGGTCGGTGGTCGGTGGGGTGTTACAGCAGCTTCACGAGGGCGACCGCGGCGCCGATGGCTTCGACCATCAGTCGAGGGCGTTGGCAACGCCAACGATGACGCCAAGGACGGCAACGATACCGGTCGCGAAGAACCAGAGAGCGCGGTACATGTCGGCGCGCAGTTCGGCCATCTCAGCGCGGAACTCGGTGCGGGCCACCAGCAACTCGGCGCGAAGGATGTCGCCGGTGACGACGGTGCTGGTGGCTTCGTCGACAACTTCGACGATGCCATCGGCGGCGGGCTCGGGGAGTCCGCGCTGGAGCAGCTTCTGGAAGGCCTTGCGGGTATCGAAGGTGAGGGCCATCTCGTCGGTAGGATAGCACAGTTGTTGCGGTTCGGAATGGTTGGTAGCATGGCAGCGGGATGTCGTTGAAGTTCGATACGCAGAAGGCAGCCCAGCAGCTCCGGGCGAGCGGGGTGGAGGAGGGTGCGGCCGTCGCAACGGTGGAGGTGGTGGCGGAGGCAACGGGCGCGCTCGTAACCGGTGAGCACCTCGACGCCACACGGGAGTACCTCGACACGAGGCTGAAAGCGGCAATCGCCGAGGTTCGCAGCAAGATTCAGGCCTCTCGGGCGGACGTCCATCACGCGCTGCTGGTCCTGGGCCTGGGTCTGGCGGGGCTCGTGATCGGGGTGGCGGGAGTGTCGCTGGCGGCGGCGGCGTTGCTGTTCAACTAGGGACAGTCGCGAAGAGCCACTAGCGCCCACCCCTTACGCTGTAGGGGTATGGCGAGCGCGGTTGCAGATGTGCGCGAGGGTCCCGGGGTGGGGCTGACGGAGGCGGAGGCGGCGCGTCTGCTGCAGGCGGGCGAGGGAAACGTCGACACGACGCGCCACCGCAGCACCTGGGACGTGGTGCGGTCGAACGCGCTCACGTTCTTCAACGTGGTCCTGCTCGTACTGATCGTGGCGCTGTTCGTGGTGGGGGAATACCGGGACGGGCTGTTCGTGGGCGCGGTCGTGTTCGCGAACGTGGTGGTCTCGACGTACCAGGAGCTGCGGGCGGTGCGAACGCTGCGGGAACTGGTGGCGCTCACGGCGCCGACGGCGCTGGTGGTGCGGGGCGGCGAGGAACGCGAGATCGTGGCGGAGGAGGTCGTACGGGGGGACCTGATCCACCTGCGGCAGGGGGACCAGGTGGTGGCGGACGGGCCGGTGACGGGGCGGGCGGGGGAGGTCGACGAGTCGCTGCTCACGGGGGAGTCGGACTCGATCCGGAAGGCGCCGGGGGACGAGCTGCTGTCGGGGTCGTTCTGCGTGGCCGGGGACCTGTACTACACGGCGGAGCGGGTGGGGAACGAGGCATACGCCCTCAAGCTGACGGCGGACGCGCGCCAGCTGGTGCGGCGCATGACGCCCCTGCAGATCCACCTGAAGCGCCTGCTGCGGGTCCTGATGGGGGCCACGATCGTGCTGACGGTGGCGCTGCTGATCTCGTACAGCGTCGAGGACCGGGGCCTGGCAGAGTCGCTCAAGGCGCTGGTGGCCACGGTCACGACGATCGTGCCGGTGGGCCTCCTGCTGGGGATAACGGTGGCGTTCGCGGTGGGGGCGGTGCGGGTCTCGCGGGCGGGGGCGATCGTGCAGGACATCCAGGCGGTGGAAGCGCTCAACTACGCGGACGTGGTCTGCCTGGACAAGACGGGCACGCTCACCGCGAACCGGCTGACGGTGCAGGGAGTGACGTGGGCGCCCGGGGTCTCGGGGGTGGAGGGGTGGCTGGGGGCGTTCGCGGCGGCCACGGCGGACGAGAGCAAGACGGCCTCGGCCCTGGCCGACCGCTTCGCGGGGTTGAAGAACGCGGGGGTGGTCGAGGCGCAGGTGCCGTTCAGCTCGGCGCGGCGCTGGAGCGCAGTGCGGCTGGTGGCGGGGCCGGAGCGGCGCACGTTTGTGCTGGGGGCGCCGGAGGCGCTGATCGAGGTGGGGCAGGCGGACGGGCTGCTGGCAGCCTACGATTCGGCGAGCGCGAGGGGCATGCGGGGGGTGGCCTTCGCGGAGGTGGCGTCGCTGCCGGACCCGGGGGCGCCGCTCACGGGGCTGCGGCCGCTGGGGCTCATCACTATCGGCGACGTACTGCGTCCGGAGGTGCGGGAAGCCTTCCAGTTAATGGCGGAGCTTGGCATGGAGCCCAAGATCATCAGCGGCGACAACCCGCAGACGGTGTCGGCCCTGCTCCAGCAGCTCCAGATCCAGACGCCGGGCGGGGCGATCGCGGGGTCGGAGCTGGACAGGCTCCCGGAGGAGGGGTTCGCGGAGGCGGTGAAGTCGCGCAGCATCTTCGGGCGCATCTCCCCGCAGCAAAAGAGAGCCATCGTGGAGTCCCTGCGGGACCAGGGCCGCTTCGTGGCGATGGTGGGGGACGGGGCGAACGACGTACACGCGTTGCGCGCGGCGGATGTCGCCGTGGCGATGGAGTCGGGCACGTCGACGGCGCGGGCGGTGGCGGGGATCGTGCTGGTGCGGGACTCGTTCTCGGCACTCATCCGGGGGGCGCAGGAGGCGACCTTCGTGCTGGGCAACTCGGCGCGGCTGAGCAAGCTCTTCGTCGCGAAGAGCGTGTACGCCTACCTGCTCATCTTCGCGACGAACCTGCTGGGGCTGGAGTTCCCGTTCCTGCCGCGTCACGGTTCGCTGACGGCGATGCTGGCGCTGGGCATCCCGGCCATCTTCATCTCGATCAGCATCCCGCCGCCGCAAGCGGGCAAGGACTACCTGACGAACGTGCTCCGCTTCGCCCTGCCGGCGGGCATCTCGCTCGCGATCGTTGCGATGCTCGTGCAGGTCTTCGTGGAGTGGGCGTTCAACCAGGGCACGGAGGAGTCGCGCACGCTGGTGTCGCTGGTGATCGGGTTCACCAGCATCGGCTTCATGATCGAGGTGCTGGGCTTCGAGGGGGCCTCCTTCCGAAGCCTGACGCGTCCGGTGATGACGCTGTTCCTCGGAGGGCTGCTGGGGTTCGCGCTCGTGCTGACGGTGTACACCCCGTGGCTGCGGGACTTCTTCGACTTCTCGCCGATCAACGCGGGGGAGTGGGCGGTCGTGGGCGTGGGGACGGCGGCGGCGCTGGCGGGTCAGTACTACGTGAGCCACCACTGGCGCGAGATCATCGCATTCATGCTGGCGACGCCGGGAAAGAAGGACCGGCTGCGGGGCCGGCCGGCGTAGGGCTGGGGCTGTACGGGGAGCCTTCAGGCCGGCTGGTAACGCTGAACGTCTATCTCGCTTGCCCGCGCTCGCATCAGCGACGAGTCGTACCACGCCTGCATCCGCAGCATCAGGTCCATATTCAGACCGAAGGCCTTCTCAACCCGCAGGGCCATTTCCGGAGAGAGAGCAGCGTTCCCGTTCAACAGGTCCGACAGGGTCGCGCGGCGGACTCGGAGGACTTCCGCTGCTCGCGTCACGGTGAGACCCAACTCCTCGATGACCTCTGTGCGAATGAAGTCCCCTGGATGCGAGGGCGACATGTTGATGCTGACCGAGTCATCCATCATTGGTGGTAGTCCTCCAGGTTGAGTTGCTCAACACTCCCTTCCGCTTCCTCGAAGGTGATCCGCCAGTTGCCGGAGACCGAAACGCTCCACTGTCCCCTCCTCTGTCCCGACAGCTGGTGTACACGCCACCCGGGTGGCGCATTGGACCGAAAGTCCTCCATCTCCTCCGCGAGGATGAGCACCGTCAGGTCAGCGTTGGCCTACCAGCCCCTTTTGGCCAGGACCTCTTCCTCGGGGAGGGAGGCGACGGCGAGGCCGCGCATGGCGGCGCCGAGGCCGCGCGAGACCTGCGCGAGCAGCTCGTCGTCCTGGTAGTGGGTGACGGCCTGGACGACGGCGTTGGCGACGGCGGGTGGGTTGTCCGCCTTGAAGATGCCGGAGCCGACGAACACGCCGTCGGCGCCGAGCCGCATCATCAGGGCGGCGTCGGCTGGCGTGGCGACGCCGCCGGCGGCGAAGTTGACGACAGGCAGGCGGCCCTCGTCGCGGACGCGCTTCACGAGCTCGACGGGAGCGCCAAGGTTCTTGGCGGCGGTGTAGACCTCGTCCTCGGAGAGGTTGCGGAGGCGGCGAATCTCGTCCTGGACGGCGCGCATGTGACGCACGGCCTCGACGATGTCGCCGGTGCCGGCCTCGCCCTTGGTGCGAATCATGGCGGCGCCCTCGGCGATGCGGCGGAGGGCCTCGCCGAGGTCGCGACAGCCGCAGACGAAGGGCACGGTGAAGGCGTGCTTGTCGATGTGGTGGGCCTCGTCGGCGGGGGTAAGCACCTCGGACTCGTCGATGTAGTCGACGCCAAGGGCCTCGAGGATGCTCGCCTCGACGAAGTGGCCGATGCGCGCCTTGGCCATGACAGGGATGCTGACGGCCTCGGTGATGCGGACGATGATCTCGGGGTCGCTCATGCGGGCGACGCCGCCGTCCTTGCGGATGTCGGCGGGGACGCGCTCGAGCGCCATCACGGCGCAGGCGCCCGCTTCCTCGGCGATCTGGGCGTGCTCGGGCGAGACCACGTCCATGATGACGCCGCCCTTGAGCATCTGCGCCAGGCCGGCCTTGACCGTCCAGGTACCGCGTTCGCTCGCTCCGTTCTCTCCGATGTTTTCGAGCCGCTCGACTGCTTCGCGCTCGCTCATTTCAGCTCGCTCCGCTCGTTCGCTCGACTGCTTCGCGCTCGCTCATGCCTATCTCCCCCGCCACGCTGGCGGTTCTCCATATCTCGTGGTGTTAGCTTAGGCCGTTTTCGGGTCAGGGGCTGGCCCGGCGACGCACCAGCGTAAGGCCGTCGCGGACGGTAAGCATGACCACTTCGACGCGGTCGTCCTGCGCGAGCCGGGCGTTGAGCGTGCGGATGGCCGCCGTGTCGTCGGTGTCGTCATCGTCGTCGAGGACGCGGCCTGACCAGAGGACGTTGTCGAAGGCGATGAGGCCGCCTTCGGCGAGCTTCGGCAGAACGGCTTCGTAGTAGCGGGGATAGTTCGACTTGTCGGCGTCGACGAAGACGAAACCGAAGGGGCCGTCGAGGTTCGCGATGGTGTCGAGGGCGGGGCCGAAACAGAGCTGGATGCGGTCGCCGAAGGGGCTGCGGTCGAAGTTCGCCTGGGCGATATCGGCGTGCTCGCGGCTGATCTCGCAGGTGTAGAGGCGGCCGCCCTCGGGGAGGGCCTCCGCCATGGAGAGGGCGGAGTAGCCGGTGAAGCAGCCGATCTCGAGCACCTGTTGGGGCTGGACGAGGCCGACGAGGAAGTTCAGCAGGCGGCCTTCGAGGCGCCCGGTGAGCATGCGCGACCGCTCGCCGAGCGCCTCCGTCTGACGCGCGACCTCCTGGAGGAGTGCCGGCTCGGGCGTGGTGCTGGCGCTGGCGTAGTCCTCGATCTCAGGACGAACGAGCTCATCCATGCGCTTCAGACCTCCCGGACGAAGGGCACTGTAGCCCTCCCTCTTAAACGTCCTGGCGCCAGATCTTGGGTTCGGCGCCGGTCATCATGTCGCTCAGCGCCGAGACCTCGACCCGCCAGGGGATGAGCTTGAGCGCGCCGAACTCGGGGTTCTCGACCGACTGGAAGAACATCGCAGGGTCGTAGCCAACGGGCGGGGGCGCGTTCTTGATGAGGTCCCAGACGCGCTGCTTCTCGGCGGGGTCGTCGTCCCACTCGGCCTTGCACTCGACGTAGACCTGCTGCTGTCCGAGGGGGTTGCCGGCGGGCAGGTCGAAGTAGACGACGGAGACGTAGGGGTTCTCCGCGATGTGCTTCGACTTAAGGGAAGTGCGGCCAGTCGCGATCCAGCCGGTCGAGCCTTCCCAGACGGGGTGGAGGATGCGGGAGCGGGGGCGCCCCTTGCGGTCGGTGGTGGTAACAGTGCACCAGACGAGGCGGTTGACGCGGTCGTTGAACTGCTCGGCGATGTCCGCGAAGGAATCGACTTCCATTAAGTACCTCCGGCGCACCGCTCCGGGCGGGCGCGCGACGGGCTAGGATACGCGCTGATTTCGCAGAGGGGGCGCGGGCGATGCCGGTCTACGCGGTGGGCGAGAAGGTTCCGGTCATCCACGAGAGCGCCTTCATCGCGCCCACGGCGACGGTGGTAGGGGATGTACGCATTGAGGAAGGGGCCTCGGTCTGGTACGGGGCGGTGGTGCGGGGCGACACCTCCTACGCGGTCATCGGGAAGGGCGCCAACATCCAGGACGGGGCGGTCGTACACGGTCGCGCAACCGCGCCCGCGCTCATCGGCGAGGACGCCTCGATCGCGCACAACGCCATCATCCACGGGGCGACCATCGGGGCGCGGGCGCTCATCGCGAACGGGGCGCAGGTGCTCGACGGGGCGGTCGTGGAGGAGGGGGCGCTGGTGGCGGCGGGATCGGTGGTGCTGGCGGACGCGGTCATCCCGGCGGGGATGCTGGCGGCGGGTACGCCCGCCGAGGTGAAGCGCTCCATCGCGGGGACACCCTCGCAGGAGTGGGTCGAGAACAACCCCGGGCGCTACGAACGGCTGGCAGCGGAACATCTCGCCGGGTTAAGGGAAATCCCCCGTGAGAATGTAACAATGCCGGTTCATGACAGCGCGTAGCGCTCTCGGCAGCGGCACCGGGGGCGAGCACTCGGGGTGGTACAGCGGCATTCCGCTGCTGGGGCGGCTGCCGGTGGAGTGGCAGCCCAACCCGCGCGTCTTCCTGACGATGCTCCCGGTGCTCCTCTTCTATGGGCTGACGAAGGTTGCGCCCGCGGAGATCGCGATCGCGGGCGGCTTCGCGGCGGTCACGGTCGTCTTCTTCCTGACGCGCGAGACGCCCGTGCTGCGGCTGATTGCTATCTTCGGCTACGTCGTCACCGCGGGGTCGGCGCTGACCGGGATCCTGCTGACGAACGAGAAGGCGTACCTCGCCGCGGGTCCGGTCGGGGATGCGCTCATCCTCCCGATCTACGGGTGGACGCTCTGGCGAGGGTGGCCGCTGATCGGGGCGATCGGACGCGAGATCTCGCCGCGCATGGTCGGCAACCTACCGGTGAACGCGCCCATCTTCGTGAAGGTGACCGTCGTCTGGGCCGCCTACGAGGCGACCAAGGCGCTCGTGCTGACCTGGATGCTGCTGAACCTCTCCATCGGGGAGTACCTCGTCTACGGCCGGCTGTTCGGCTGGCCGACGACGGCTGCGCTGGTCTTCATCTGCGGGACGTTCATCCTGCGCGACGCGCGCAAGCACAGAACGGAGTCGGCAGAGACTCCAGGCTACGCTTTCCACCCGGTCCGCCCCTGAGGAGTCTGGACAGGGGGCTATGACTACTCCACCGTCACCACAACGACGCTCGCCAGCAAAGCGTCAATGATTGGCCCATCCTGTGCATCGGCCACGCGGCGGCTGACCTCCTCCCCCACCGGGGAGATGGTGACCCGCGAGGAGCCGTAGCCGAGGGTGAGATTCTCGTCCTCACCGAGTATCTCGAAGGCGTAGTAGCCAGCGGGGATGGTGAAGTACACCTGGGTCCCACCACCCGATGGCTCCCAGAAGTAGCTTCGCGCCTGCTCCATCCACGCCTGGCCGGAGGCGGTCAGTTCATCGATATTCAGTGCCCAGAACCCATAGCTGACAGGGTCGCCATGCTCCCTCGGTCCACCACAGGCCTCCTCGGCGCTGTAGAGCGCCTCACGGTCGTAGTCCTCGTAGAGCGTCTCTTCCTCCAGCTTGCGCAGGATGCAGAAGCAGTACTCACGGCTGTTGTTGTTGAAGCGACATCTGTCGAGGAGGTCGCCACGCACTTCGTCGGGGTAGACGTTCGATGAAAAGCCCGTGGATGGAACTTCCTCAGGTGGGATTTCCTCGGATGAGACTTCCTCAGATGGGACTTCCTCGGGTGGGACTTCCTCGGATGAGACTTCCTCGGGTGGGACTTCTCCACCGCCACAGCCGACGAGCACAAGGGCCAGCAGGCCAGCCGCCAGAGTCCTCATCGTCGTCCTCCAGAAGCTGAGCGGCCGGGCACGCGCCCTTCTCGTCGACAGGAGCGCCGAAGACGGCGATGTTGCCCACCAGGTACGCCGTCAGTTCACAGGGCGCGGAGTCTACCCCCCAGGCCCGTCAGCCACTGTGAGCGAACAGTCGCCCGACTACGCCTCGGGGTCGAGCAGCCCGGCGGCGGCGGCCTCGTAGCCCAGGGGCGAAACGGCCACGTGCTTCGTGAGGGCGTGCACGTCGCGCCAGGCGCGGGCGAGGGGCGAGCCGGCGTCGAGCGAGGCCGAACCCCCCGCCTCGAAGAGGAGGGTGGCGGCGCGGGCGGCGCTGTTGGCGGCGTGGATGCAGGCCAGCGACACGCGCGCGGCCTCCTCGCCATCCAGGACGTTGCCGTTCACGACCGTGTCCCAGCTCGACTGGGCGACCTCGAAGAACCAGGCGCGGGCGGCGCTCACCAGCGCTTCCGCCTCGCCGAGACGCACACGCGCGCCCTGGCGGTCGCCCAGCGGGTCGCCGGTGTACAGCGACTGGCGTGACCGGGCGAGGGCCAGGAACTCGTCGATGGCGTGCCGCCCGATACCGAGGGCGACGGCCGCGAACGATGTCTCCGCGTGGTGCTGGAAGGGGTAGCGGTAGAGGGGACCGGTCTCGAAGGTCCACTCGCCGAAGACGTCGAAGGTGCGGCGGAAGGGGACGAGGCTGCTCTCGACGCGGAAGTCGTGGCTGCCGGTGCCACGCATGCCAACCGGGTCCCAGGTCTCGACGATCTCGACCTCGCCGGCGGGGAAGGCCATGGCGCGGATGACCGGTCCGTCGCCGCCGCCCGCGGGCCGTTCGCCCTCGAGGATGCAGTTGGCGGTGAAGAAGGTGGCGTAGTGGGCGCCGCTGGCGAAGTTCCAGCGACCCCCGGCGAGGTAGCCGCTGTCGACCGGTTTGGCCGTCCCGCCGGGCTTCCCGGATCCGGCGATGAGGGCCTCGCGCGGCCCGAAGATCTCCGCGGCGGTTGCCGGCTCGAGGGCGCCCGCGAAGAGCCCGCCGCCGCTCCCGATGGTCACGGCCCAGCCGAAGGAGCCGTCGATACGGGAGGCGGCCTCGAACACCTCAAGGGCGGGCACCAGGTCGAGCTCGGGGGCGTCGACGGAGCGCGGCAGGTAGAGCCGCCACAGCCCCGCATCGACGATGCGCTCGGCGACGGCGGGGGTCGTCCTGGCCTCGCGCTCGGAGCGTTCCGCCTCGGCGGCAACGAGGGGGGCCATGGCGTCGAGTGCGTCGAGGTAGGGGGTGGCGGCGTTCATGAGGGGAGGGTATCAGTGGCAGCCCCTTGAGACCGAAGAGCATGGTCGCGTAGCGAACGCTTGTTCTATACTGAAGAAGTGTCGGAGCGAACAAGGGAGACCCATGGCACAGACACAGGAAGGTGCACTCAAGATTGCCGCAGCGAAGCTTGGCATCACTGTTGCGGACTACCAGGCACACCTACTCCAGGGGGAGAAGCACTGTCTCCTCTGTCGCGCCTGGCATCCTCGATCAGCGTTTGCGAAGGATAGGAGCCGGGGAGACGGCCTTAGCTCGTCGTGCCGGGCCAGCCGAAACCGGAAGGGCCGGGAACGGTATACGGCCCGGCCTCGCCCACCTGTCGGACGCAGCTTCGTAGCAGCGCGCGACGGAGATAGACTCCAGGCTCGACGCCGCATCAACTACTTTGTGGAGGCCGGCATCCTTCCACACCCCAACACCGTTCCCTGTGTGGATTGCGGCCACGTCTGGTCCGAGGGCGAGCGCCGGCACGAGTACGATCATCATCTCGGTTACGCTCCTGAGCATCACGAGCACGTTGAGTCGGTGTGCACCCACTGCCACCATGAGCGGAGCGCGAAACATGCCAACCAAGATTGAATGGGTCCAAGGTTCGGACGGTCAGCGAGGAGAGACCTGGAACCCGGTGACCGGCTGCACGAAGGTCAGTCCGGGGTGCGCGCATTGCTACGCGGAGACGTTCGCCGAGCGCTTCCGGGGCGTGCCCGGACACCCCTACGAGCAAGGCTTCGACCTGACCCTCCGGCCGGAGCGGCTGGAGCTGCCGCTGACGTGGCGGAAGTCGCGGATGATCTTCGTCAACAGCATGAGCGACCTGTTCCACGAGGACGTGCCGGCGGAGTTCGTAGGGCGCGTGTTCGACACCATGGAGCGAGCGGACTGGCACACCTTCCAGGTGCTAACGAAGCGCCCCGAGCGGGCGCTCGAGCTGGCGGATGAACTCCCCTGGCCGGCCAACGTCTGGATGGGGACATCCGTCGAGAACCGCCGCTTCCTGCACCGGCTGGACACGCTGCGGGGCATCCCCGCGGCCGTCCGCTTCGCCTCGTGCGAGCCGCTGCTGGGCCCGCTCGGCGGCATCGACCTGACCGGCATCAACTGGGTCATCGCGGGCGGCGAGTCGGGCCACCGAGCACGGCGCATGAAGCCCGAGTGGGCCTGCGCCCTGCGCGACCAGTGCGTGTCCGCGGGCGTGCCTTTCTTCTTCAAGCAGTGGGGCGCGCACAACGAGGAGGGGCGGCGAGTCGGCAAGGGGAAGGCTGGGCGCGTCCTGGAGGGGCGGCTGTGGGAGGAGATGCCTAGAAGCGCAGTGGCAGTTGGCTAGCGTATGCCGATTTCAGCGCATCCTGCATGATGTTCCGCCCGGCATCGTTCGATGTCGCGAATACCAGGTGGTAGATGAGATTGCTGCGGGACGTGCCGATCGACGGCCGAGACATGACATGGTCATACCCGAGCTCTTGGAGCTGCACCTTATAGAGGGCCAAGTATTCACCGCCAGCGGCCTTTCCGCTAAGGGTCCCCGCTCGCTCCTCTCTGCGATCGGTCGCCAGGCGTCGTTGCCAAACACTCTGCGAAGGGCCTGTTCATCTCCTGCGATCATCCGCTGGTCCGTCACCGCCGCAGTCCGCCTGACACCGGGGGTGGAGAAATAAATCAGTAGCTCGTGAAGGGCTGGGTCCTCGTCATCCGGGTTGTTCTTCTCTCGGGCCGTTGCACATGTCTCTACAGTCTCCCAAGCAAGCTCCATGCCCTCCGGATCCAGAACGCAGAACGCTGGAAGCTGACGGTCATCAAAGTGGCTCAGGGCCCGCCGAATCACCTCGTTGCAGTTCCCAGCGATGACCAAGGCATCGGGCCGAGCCCGTTCACACCGCTTCCTCAGAGCCCGAACACTCCTCTGGCTCTTTTCGACGAGAACAACCCGTTTCGCCTGTGGATTCTGGGTCGCACCTATCAGCGCCGAGCCTTTGTATGTGCCCAGCTGACCAGCATCATTCGCACCATTCCCCGCGAAGCCATCCAAGAAGTACCAACCCCCTGCCTTGTCGTGGCAGAGCTTGGCGAACGGATCCAGGTAGTAGGCCAACAGTGCGAGCTTGTCGGACGTCCAGCTGTTGACCTCCCGCATAGGCAGACCATCAGGGTCCATGCGGATGCCTTCGCGCAATCCCTCGTAGTCGGTACCCCGTCGCTGCGGCATTCGAACGTTTGTACGCTAACCGCCTCCCAAGAGCTACCCGACGCCCGCTGCGGCTTGCCGCCCCTACCCCTCGCGCTTATCTTTGTGGCGCAAATCACAAGGGCCTCGGGGGCGGCCTTGGCGGTCGCGGCTGCGCGGCCCGCAGCGCCCCTCCGGCGTTCGACGGCGAAAGCGAGGCCATGAGCTTCTACGACACCTGGTCGGCTGTCTTCATCGCCTCGATTGCTGGCTTCATCCTCGTGTTCACGGCCCTCATCGGGGCGCGCCTGCTGGGACCGTTCGCGCGCGAGCGCGGCAAAGGCGTCTCCTACGAGTGCGGCATGCTTCCCATCGGCCGCAACTGGGCGCAGGTCCACGTCCGCTACTACATCTTCGCGATCATGTTCCTCATCTTCGACGTGGAGACGATCTTCATCTTCCCCTGGGCGGTCACCTTCTTCGACCTGCCTGCGTACGCGTTCTGGTACATGTTCACCTTCATCGTCGTGCTTAGCGCCGGGCTCCTGTACGCCTGGCGGCGCGGCGTACTGGAGTGGAAATGAGCGACGAAGCAGCCTCCGCCCCCGAGGGACCGGTGATGCCCGCCTACGTGCCCGATTTCGGGAACGAGGCCGATCGCCTGACGCCCGTCGACCTGCCGGAGCAGACGGCCGCCTACCGCATCGTCATGCCCGGCATCCTGCAGACAGGCGTCGATACGGTGCTGGCGATGAGCCGCAAGAGCTCGCTCTGGCCGATGACCTTCGGGCTGGCCTGCTGCGCGATCGAGATGATCGGCACCTTCATGGCCAACCACGACCTCGACCGCTTCGGCATCGTGCCCTGGCCCAGCCCCCGCCAGAGCGACGTGATGATCGTGTCGGGAACGGTCACGAAGAAGATGGCGCCCGCGATCAAGCTGCTCTACGAGCAGATGCCGAACCCCAAGTACGTCATCTCCATGGGCGCCTGCGCGACCAACGGCGGGCCCTACACCGAGTACGACCGTGTGCTCCAGGGCGTCGACAAGATCATCCCGGTGGACGTGTACGTGCCGGGCTGCCCACCCCGTCCCGAGTCGCTGCTCGACGGCTTCCTGCGACTGCAGGAGAAGATCATGGAAGAGAAGAGGATGGTCGGGTGAGCGCCGAACCGACCATCGGCGAGCCGGAGGTCGTGGCGCTCGTGCGCGAGCGGCTGCCGGACATCCCCTTCGAGTTCTCCGAGACGAAGACCTACGCCGACCTGCGGGTCGCGCCCGAGCACCTGCTCGCGCTCGTGACCGGTCTGCGCGAGGACCCCGAGCTCTCGTTCGACCTGCTGCGCAACATCGTCGCGATGGACATGGAGGAGGACGGGCTCGAGGCGAAGTACCAGCTCTACTCGTTCCGTCACGGCCACGCCCTGCAGCTAACGGCGCCGGCGCCCGTCCCGAGCTGCGAGCTGCCCAGCATCACCGGGCTGTATCCCGCGGCCAACTGGCACGAGCGGGAGGCGGCGGAGATGGTGGGGCTGGTGTTCACGGGGCATCCCGACCCGCGCAACCTGCTGCTGGAGGAGGACCTCCGCATCCACCCACTGCGCAAGGCGCACCCGCTGCAGAAGGCGGAGATCCTGCAGGGCATCGAAGACGGCCCGCCCGGGGTGGAGGTCTAGATGTCGGTCTGGCCGGAGGAGCGCGTAACCACCGCCGAGGGTGACCTCGACACGGTCGACATGACCGTGAACGTCGGGCCGCAGCACCCGGCCACGCACGGCGTGTTCCGAATGGTGCTGACGGTCGACGGCGAGCTCGTGGTCGATTGCGAGCCGTACATCGGCTACCTGCACCGCGGCCTGGAGAAGCTCTCGGAGAACGCCGACTACCGCCAGGCGATGGGCTGGTGGGACCGCACGGACTACCTCGCGGGCATGTGCTGCGAGGGCGCCTACACGATGGCCGTCGAGAAGCTGGCCGGCATCGAGGTTCCGGAGCGCGCAGAGTACATCCGCGTGATCATGATGGAGCTCTCGCGCATCAACTCGCACTTCATGTTCCTGGGCGCCTTCGGGGCGGACGTGGGCTCGTTCGGCACGAGCTTCGTCTACGCCTGGCGCGAGCGGGAACGCATCTACGACCTGTTCGAGGAGGTGGCGGGGGACCGCATGTTCCCCACCTACTTCCGCATCGGCGGGGTGACGATGGACCTGCCCGACAACTTCGAGTCGCGCTGCCGCTGGGTGCTCAGCTCGGTCCGGCAGGGACTTGAGGACTTCGACGGGCTGCTGACGGGCAACGAGGTGTTCGTCGAGCGCTGCAAGGACCTCACGCCGGTGACGCCCGAGCAGGCGATCGCGTGGGGCTTCACGGGGCCGATGCTGCGCGCCACGGGCGTGCCCTGGGACATCCGCAAGGCGGAGCCCTACAGCGTCTACCCGGAGCTGGACTTCGAGATTCCGGTGGGGCTCCAGGGGGACGTGTTCGACCGCTTCCACGTGCGGCTGGCGGAGTGCTACCAGAGCGTGCGCATCATCGAGCAGTGCCTCGAGCAGATGCCCGAGGGTCGCGTGCTCGCGCCGAAGCTGCCGAAGACGCTGCGCATCAACGAGGGCGAGATCTACATGCCCACCGAGGGCACGAAGGGCGAGTACGGCGTCTACATGATGGCCAGGGGCGGCACGCAGCCGTACCGCGCGAAGCTTCGCTCCCCTTCGTTCTGCAACCTCTCCGCGCTGAAGGAGCTGGTGGTGGGCAGCTATGTGGCCGACGCCATCATCATCCTGGGGTCGCTCGACATCGTGCTGGGCGAGGTGGACAAGTGACCGAGTTGCCCTTCGGCGACGCGTTCTTCGGCCTGAGCTGGCTCGATGCGATCATCCGCATCGTCATCATCGTGCTGCTGATGACGCTCGTCGTGGTCTACCTGACCTACGGCGAGCGCAAGGTGGTGGCGCGCTTCCAGATGCGGCTGGGGCCGACGCGCACGGGTCCGATAGGCCTGCTGCAGGGCTTCGCCGACGCGATCAAACTGCTCATCAAGGAAGACATCCGCCCGCGCAACGCGGACCGCTGGGTGTTCGAGTTCGCGCCATACCTGACCTTCATCCCCGTGTTCCTCGTGCTGGTGGCACTGCCCTTCGCGCGCGACTGGGGCGTGCGCAACCTGGCGCTGGGCATGTTCTTCGTGTTCGCGGTGCTGGGACTGAACATCGTGGGCGTGCTGATGGCCGGGCTGGGCTCGGGCAACAAGTACGCGCTGCTCGGGGGCGTGCGCGCCGCCGCGCAGATGATCAGCTACGAGATCCCGCTGGTGGTGGCCCTGCTGGCCGTGGCGATGGTGGCGGGGACGCTCGACCTGAACGCGATCGTGAGCATGCAGGACACGCGTCCCTTCATCCTCATCCAGCCGCTGGCCTTCGTCATCTTCTTCACGGCCATGCTCTCGGAACTGCACCGGGCGCCCTTCGATATTCCCGTGGCGGAGTCCGAGATCGTGGGCGGCTACTTCGTGGAGTACTCGGGCATCCGCTGGAGCATGTTCCAGCTGGCCGAATACGCCTCGCTGTGGGCCTTCAGCATCTTCGGGTCGGCCATCTTCCTGGGAGGCTGGCAGTTTCCCTTCGGCGACGACTGGGGCTGGGGCTGGCAGCTCGCGCTGACGCTCATCAAGAGCCTCATCATGATCATGCTCATCTTCTGGGTGCGGGCCACGCTGCCGCGGCTGCGCATGGACCAGCTCATGAGCTTCTGCTGGAAGGCGCTCATTGAGGTGAGCTTCGCCCTCCTGCTGGTGAACGGCCTCTTCCTCTACTACGGCTGGCCGGAGCCGATCCTGGCGGCGGTCAACTGGGCGGGGGCGATCCTGTTCCTGGGCGGCATCTACCTGCGGGCCGTCCGCAAGCCCTCCACCAAGAATCTCGTGGGCAGCTACAAGCACGCCGAGGTACCAAACCAATGATCGGCATTCTGAAAGGTCTCGCGACCACTCTGTCGACGTTCGCGCGACGTCCGGTGACCATCCAGTACCCGGACGAGAAGCACGAGCTGTCCGAGCGGCAGCGCAGCTTCCCCGTGCTGACGTGGGACTTCGATCACGACGAGCCCTTCTGCACGGGCTGCAACATCTGCGTGCGGAACTGCCCCGTGGACTGCATGACGGCCGTGATGCACGACAACCCGAAGCACCCCGAGGGCACGAGCGACCGCCGCAAGATCGTCGAGAAGTTCTGGATCGACTACGCGCGCTGCATGCGCTGCAACATCTGCATCGAGGTCTGCCCCTTCGAGGCGATCTCGATGGACAACACCTGGGAAGGCCACGAACAGGCCACCTACGACCGCCGCGACCTGCACAAGGACATCGAGGACCTGCTCGAGGCGAGCAAGGCGGGCAAGCTCGACAACCCCTTCCGGCCGCTGGACAACATCGAGGCGAACACGGCCCTGGCCGAGGGCGAGGAAGTGCCTGTCATCGGCTTCGCCGGGGCGCGCCCGGAGGCGCGCCAGGCGCAGGCCGAGCGCATCGAGCAGGGTCTCGGGGCGGCCATCCAGGAGCGCGAGCCCGAGGTGCAGGCGCAGGCGGCTTCAGCCGCCGCGGGCGCCAGCGCCGAGGACGACGAGGTCGCGAACCTCTCGGAGCGCAAACTGCGCGCCCGCCGCATGAAGGCGGAGCGCGAGGCTCGCGCCGAGCGCGAGGCGGGCGAAGTAAGCGCGGAGACGATCGCCGCGCTGCGCCGCTACGCCAGCGAGATGTACACGGAGATCACGGGCGAACCCGTGCCCCCCATCGGCACGCCCGCACCCGCCGCGGCGGCTGCCCCGGCAGCGCCCGCCGCCCCCGCGGGCGATGTGGGCGACCCGAACTCGCCGCGCAAGGTCCGCGCCCGCCGCATGAAGGCCGAGCGCACCGCGCGCGGTCACATCGAGCAGGGCGAGGAAGTGCCGGCGGATGTGCTGCAGATGCTGAACGACACGGAGAGCGACCTCTACAAGGAGATCACGGGGAACGACCCCGCTCCGGCGGGAGCGGCGCCTGCCGCGGCCCCCGCCGCCCCTGCTGCCGCAGGCGCGCAGGGCGATCCGAACTCCCCGCGTAAGCTGCGCGCCCGCCGCATGAAGGCGGAGCGCACCGCGCGCGAGCACCTCGAGCGGGGCGAAGCCATCCCCGAGGACGTCGCGGCGACCATTACGGAGCTCGGCGGTACCCTTCCGACCGCCGAAGACGCGGGCGGAGGGGCGTAGCGCGTGACCACCGAAGTCCTCTGGTGGATCTTCGCGGTCGCCATCGTGGCGGTCTCCGCGGGCGTCGTGTTCGCGCGCACGGTCATCCACTCGGCCATCTTCCTCATCCTCAGCCTCGCGGGCGTGGGGGCCATGTACCTCTTCCTCACGATCGAGTTCATCGCGCTCGTGCAGTTCCTCATCTACGGCGGGGCGGTGACGGTGCTCATCCTGCTGGCGCTCATGCTGACGCGGATGGCCTCCTCCGGGGAGCCGGAGCCGACGACAGGCGTGCAGGCGCCCTTCGGCGCGCTGGTGGCGCTGGGGCTGATGGCGACCCTCATCGGCGTAGCCGTTTCGACGGCCTGGCCGGGCGATCTCGGCCAGAACGCCGTGGCGGTCTCGATCGAGACCATCGGCGAGGCCATGTTCCAGGACTTCGGCGCTCCCTTCATGATCACGGGCGCGCTGCTGCTCGTTGCCTTCATCGGGGCGATCGTCATCGCCCGACAGGAGGATGACGAGTAGTGGTTCCCATGGAGAACTACCTGGTCCTCAGCGGGATCATCTTCTCGCTCGGCGTGTACGGCGTCCTCGCGCGGCGCAACGCGGTGCTGGTGCTGATGAGCGTGGAGCTGATGCTGAACGCGGTCAGCCTGAACTTCGTGGCCTTCGCCGCCTACCTCGACCCGGACAAGGCGACGGGCATCATCTTCGCCGTCTTCGTCATCGCCGTGGCCGCCGCCGAGGTTGGCCTGGCGCTCGCCATCGTCATCCGGCTCTTCCGCAACCGTTCGACCGCCAACGTGGACGAGGCGGCCACGATGCGGTGGTAGGGGGAGCGATCGATGGCTGAGCATGCCTGGATCCTGGCGGCCGTACCCGGCCTCGCCTTCATCGTGATGGCGGCCACCGGCCGCAAGCTCCCGCGCCAGGGCGACTGGATGGCGGTTCTCTGCGCAGCGTCCATCTTCGGCCTGTTCTTCGCGGTGCTGGCGAACTTCCTCAATCTGGGTGAGAGCGCCTGGCCGGTCCTGAACAGCATCGAGTGGACCACGATCGGCGACTTCCACCTGCGCATGGGCATCGCCGTCGACCAGATCACGATCGTGATGCTGGCCGTCATCACCACGGTGGCGCTGATGGTGAACATCTTCTCCGTGGGCTACATGAAGGGCGAGCCGCGCTACTGGTGGTACTTCGCCGTCCTGCAGCTGTTCGTCGCCTCGATGCTGATGCTGGTGCTGGCCGACAACCTGCTCCTGCTCTACGTGGCCTGGGAGCTGGTGGGCCTGAGCTCGTTCCTGCTGATCGGGCACTACTGGGAGCGGCGCTCGGCGGTGGAGGCGGCGAAGAAGGCGTTCATCACGACGCGCGTGGGCGACGTCGGCCTGCTCATCGGCATCATCCTCTTCTGGGACGCGACCGGCACCTTCAACATCCTTGAGATTACGCACTACGTGGAGCAGGGCGCCATCGGCGATACACGGCTCTTCGTGACGATGATGTTCATCCTGCTGGGGGCGATGGGGAAGAGCGCGCAGCTGCCCTTCCACGTGTGGCTGCCCGACGCGATGGAGGGCCCCACGCCCGTCAGCGCGCTCATCCACGCGGCCACCATGGTCGTCGCCGGGGTGTACCTGGTGGCGCGCATGCTGCCCGTGTTCGAGCTGGCCGGCGACGCGCTCACGGTGGTCCTGGTCGTGGGGTTGCTGACGGCGCTCTTCAGCGGGGTCGTGGCCTTCGCCCAGACGGATATCAAGAAGGTGCTCGCCTACTCCACGGTGAGCCAGCTGGGATTCATGTTTGTCGCCCTGGGGGCGGGGTACGCGAGCGCCGGCATGTTCCACCTGTTCACGCACGCCTTCTTCAAGGCGCTGCTCTTCCTGGGGGCGGGGTCGGTCATCATCGGCACGCACCACCACCAGGAGATGGGCCAGCTGGGAGGGTTATGGCGGAAGATGCCCGTGACCGCGGCCACCTTCCTGATAGGGTCGTTAGCCCTGGCGGGACTCTTCCCGCTCGCGGGCTTCTGGAGCAAGGACGAGATCCTGCACGCCGTCGAGGGCGTCGGCTCGTGGGCGTTCTTCCTGCTGGCGATCGCGGCCATCATGACGGCCTTCTATACGACCCGGCTCTTCGTCCGCACCTTCCTGGGCAAGCCGCAGGACGAGGAGATCGCGAGCCACACGCGCGAGACCGGTCTCACCATGACCCTGCCGCTCGTGTTCCTCGCGTTCATGTCGATCGTCGCGGGCTTCTTCATCTTCCACGACTTCGGGAGCGCATTCGGGTTCCCGGGCGGCTTCAGCGAGTTCGTGTTCCTGCACTACGCGTCCGTGTTCCACGTCGACTGGGGGCTCGTGGGGCTCTCCACGGTGTTGTTCGTGGTCGGCACCTTCGGCGCCGCCTGGTTCTACTGGAACGGCCGCGTGGACCGCTCGACGGTGCTCGCCGAGTGGCAGCCCAAGGTCTACGAGATGATCCAGCGCAAGTTCTACTTCGATGACCTGTACCAGTTCTTCATCGACCGCGTGGTGCTGGGCTTCAGCTACCTCGTGAGCTGGTTCGACCGCTTTGCCGTGAACGACACGGGCGTCGACGGCACAGCTTCGATGACGCACTACACGGGCTTCCTGCTGAAGCACCTGCAGACGGGGCGCGTGCCCAACTACGCGATGGCGATCGCCGTGGGCGTGATCGCGCTCGCGCTCATCAGCCTGGCGGTGGGGAGCTAAGGCATGGACGGAGCGCAGGGCTACGTACTGCTGACAGCGCTCGCGCTGCCCCTGGTGGCGGCGGGCGTACTGCTGTTCGTGCCCGGCACGGAGAAGATGGCGGCGCGCTACTTCTCGGCCGTCATCGGCGCGATCCTGCTGGGGCTTTCCGTCTACGTGTTCCTCGCCTACCAGGCGAGCGGCGACCCGCTGCAGATGCAGCTCCAGTGGGCCTGGATCGAGAACGTCGGCTTCCTCGGCGAGAACGGCATCTCCCTGCACCTGGGCGTGGACGGCATTTCCGCCCTGCTAACGCTGTTGACGGGCGTCGTGGCCTTCGCGGGCACGCTCATCGCCTGGAAGCTGGAATACCGCGCCAAAGACTTCTTCATCCTCTTCTGGATCCTGATCTCCGGCGTCTACGGGACGTTCTTCGCGCTCGACCTGTTCTTCTTCTTCTTCTTCTACGAGCTGGCGGTGGTGCCGCTCTACATGCTCATCGGCATCTGGGGCTCGACGCGCAAGGAATACGGCGCGATGAAGCTCACGCTGATGCTGGTGGGCGGCTCCGTCGGCATCTGGATCGGCATCTTCGCGGTCGTGCACGAGGCGGGGCTGGGCACCTTCGACCTGCCCACTCTCTGGGAAGCCGGCCAGAACGGGCTCATCAGCGCGGGCACGCAGAAGCTCATCTTCCCCTTCTTCGTCGTGGGCTGCGGGGTGCTGGCGGGCCTCTGGCCGCTGCACACGTGGTCGCCCGACGGGCACATGTCGGCGCCCACCTCGGTCTCGATGGTGCATGCGGGCGTGCTGATGAAGCTGGGCGCCTTCGGCATCATCCGGCTGGGCATCCAGCTCCTGCCGGAAGGCGCGGAGTTCTGGATGCCGGCGCTGCTGGTGCTGGGCACCATCGGCGCCCTGTACGGCGCGATCGCGGCGCTCACGCAACGCGACTTCAAGCTGATCAGCGGCTACAGCTCGGTGAGCCACATGGGTTACGTGCTGATCGGCCTGGCCACCCTGCACGTGGTGGGCGTCAGCGGCGCCGCCCTGCAGATGTTCAGCCACGGTGTGATGACAGCCCTCGTCTTCCTCCTCATCGGGTCGCTCTACGACCAGGCGCACACGCGCGACCTGAGCGACTTCGGCGGGATCGCGAAGGTGATGCCGTTATGGGTGATCGCCTATGTCGTGGCGGGCCTCGCGAACGTGGGCCTGCCGGGACTCTCGGGCTTTACGGCGGAGTTCCACATCTTCGTGGGCACGTTCAAGACGTACCCGGTGTTCGGCGGACTCGCCATCCTCGCGGCGGCGATCGCGGCGGCCTACATGCTTCGCATGTTCGGGGTTGTCTTCTTCGGCCCCCTCAACCCGCGCTGGCGTGAACTGAAGGACCTCTCGCCGCTCGAGACGGTTTCGGCGGTGCTGCTCATCCTCTCAATGCTGGCGATGGGCCTCTGGTGGTCGCCATTCACCGACCGGCTCGCCAACACCGTTACGAACCTGCCGGGGGTGACAGGCTGATGCGCGACTTCACCCTCTTCATTCCCGAGTTCATCGCCGTGGCCTCGGCCGTCGCCATCCTCGGGGCCGAGCTCATCTGGCCGAAGATCCGCAAGGACTACCTCGCCTACGCGACCGCCGCGGGCGCGCTCGCCTGGCTCATCGCGGCCATCCCCTACATCGGCGACACGGCAGGGGACTTCGAGGGCCTGCTCCTCACGGACGACTTCACGACGTACTTCCGCATCCTCGCGGCGGGCATCGTGATGGCGATCTCGCTGCTCTCGGCGCACTACATGCGCGACCGCACGAGCACCGCGGGCGAGTACTACGGACTGCTGCTCGTAGCCGGCACGGGCATGGTCCTGATGGCCGCCTCGCGCGAGCTGCTGACCGCCTACATCTCGCTGGAGCTGCTGAGCTTCTCGCTCTACATCCTGGTCGGCTTCCTGAAACGCGACCGCCTGAGCAACGAAGCCAGCCTGAAGTACATCCTGCTGGGCGCCTTCTCCAGCGCGATGCTCCTCTACGGCATCAGCCTCATCTACGGTGTCACGGGCACGACCAGCTACGAGGGCATCGCCGAGGCGCTGGCCGCCCGCGAGGGCGGCACGGATGCGGCCACGGTCGTGGGCATCATGCTGATCATCGCCGGCGTGGGCTTCAAGGTGTCGGCAGCGCCGTTCCACATGTGGGCGCCCGATGCCTACCAGGGCGCCCCGCTCCCCATCACGGCATTCCTCTCGACCGCCTCGAAGGCGGCGGGCTTCGCCCTCATCCTGCGGCTCTTCACGGGCGCGCTTGTGGTGGACGCGGTGGAGTGGCGGGCGGCGATCGCGGCCCTGGCGGCGATCACGATGACGGCGGGCAACCTGCTCGCCATCCAGCAGACGAACCTGAAGCGGCTGGTCGCGTACAGCTCGATCGGGCAGGTGGGCTACATGCTCGTGGCCATCGCCGCCATCGGCTACGGCGACGCGGCCACGGCGGAGCACGCCTCGAGTGCGCTACTCCTGCACATCGCGGGCTACACGGTCTCGACGCTGGCGCTGTTCGCGGCGCTGACGGCGCACTACAACCGCACGGGCGACGACACCATCCGGGGCCTGCGCGGCCTGGCGGCGACGCAGCCGTTCCTGGCGCTGGTGATCACGGCCTCGCTCTTCTCGTTCGCGGGTCTGCCGTTCTTCGCGGGCTTCACGACCAAGCTGCTGCTGTTCCAGGCGAGCACGACGGACGGGTTGCTCTGGCTGGTGGGCCTGGGCGCGGCGAACAGCTTCGTAAGCCTCTACTACTACCTGATGGTCATGCGGCAGATGTACCTGTTCGATCCGCCCGAGGGGCACACGCGGTTCCGGCCCACGCCCTTGCTGGGCGCGCTGGCAGGACTGCTGCTGCTGGGCGTCGTGTTCATCGGCGTGTACCCGCAGCCCGTCTTCGAGGCCACCGACGCAGCGGCCTCAGCCCTCTTCGAGGTAAGCGCTTCCGTCCTCGCGTACGCGCCCTAGGCGCCGGCGCACCCTCCCTATGCCCGCCGACCTGGACGCAGTCGTGGAGGCCGCGAGGCGGGATGGAGGCATCCCCGTATCAGTGCATTACCTCAGCGAGCGAGTTGGAAGGGAAGATCGGCCCCTCCCGGAGGAGATCATCGCCGGACTTGCCGACGACGAACCCAGCATTGTGGGTGACGACTGGAGGACCCGAGACGAAAGGGGAGCCGTGTGTCGAGTCGTCTGCCGGAGCCCTGGCGGTAGGCGCTTGCAGGTGCGGATAAACTACGAGGACAGACCTCCACAGGTTGTGACAGCGTTTTGGCTCTCAAGGAACGTTGAATGAAGCAGGTCGCCAGTCGGAATCAGGCAGTGCCGGTCTACCGCGACGGCGAACGTGAGTGGTCCGAGACGTTCTCCGTCATCGTCTACGAGGATGGGGAGGTTGCCTTGCCACCCGAGAGCGTCCGCAAGTGGGAGACCCGTCACCAGCACTACCTTGCGCTCGCTGAGCGCGGCGAGTTACCCGAGCCGACGGAGACCCGGAAGAAGGACTCGCACGAGGCGGCGGGCGGCTAGCTCTCGCCGACTTCCCCGAGGCTGATCGTGTCCTCGCCGGCTTCGGCGTCGCCGTAGACGCCAGCGGGGACGCCCTTCCAGACCGTGACGATGAAGTCCTCGCGGAAGGGGTCGGCGGTCATCGCCAGCTGCTCGTCGATGGCGTCGATGAGTTCTCGCACGCGGTCGTCGTTGGCGTCGGCGGTGGTACAGAGGGTGGCGTGGATGTTGGGACCCTGCATGTGCAGGTCCACCCGCCCGACAATCTCGCCGTCATCGAGCACCGTGTAGGACTCGGAGTAAGGCGTGCGCACCTCACGGTCGAAGCTGATCACGTTTCACGCTCCTGCTGGTTGATGGGTATTCCTGGGTTGCACCGCCCGACGTTGGGGCGACCGACTGCGCTCATACGGGCCGGACGTGGCCCGCGCCGAGGACCATCCACTTGTAGCTGGTGAGCTCGACGAGGCCCATGGGCCCGCGCGCATGCATCTTCTGGGTGGAGATGCCGATCTCCGCACCAAGCCCGAACTGCGCGCCGTCGGTGAATTGCGTGCTGGCGTTCACGTAGACGACGGCCGCGTCCACCTCGGAGGTGAAGCGCATGGCGTTCTCGTAGCTGTCGGTGATGATCGCCTCGCTGTGCTTGCTGCTATGCGCCTCGATGTGCGCCAGGGCCTCGTCCATTGAGGCGACGACGCGCACGCCGGCGCGCAGGGCGAGGTGCTCGGTGTCCCAGGCGTCCGGTCCGGCGGGCTCGATAGCGAGGCCGGGTACGCCGAGCCCGGCGAGGAGGTCGAGGGCCAGCGCGTCGCCGAGGAGCGTAACCGTTCCCGCCCAGCGCTCCCCGAGGGAGCGCAGCAGCGCGGGCGCGACCGCCTCGTGCACGAGCAGTGTGTCGAGGGCGTTGCAGATGCTGTAGCGGCGCGTCTTGGCGTTGTCGACCACCTCGAGGGCCATCGCCAGGTCGGCCTCGGCGTCGACGTAGGTGTGCAAGACCGCATCACCGTGGGCGACAACGGGCATGGTCGCGTTCTCGCGCACGTAGCTGATGAGGCCGGCGCCGCCCCGCGGCACGATCAGATCGATGACGTCGTGCATGCCCAGGAGCTCGTCGATGTGGGCGCGGTCGGGGTCGCGGACGACCTGCGCGGATTCGGCGGGCAGCTCCGAGCCTTCGAGGGCGTCCCTCAGCAGGTCGCCGAGCACGGCGTTGCTGTGGACGGCCTCTTTGCCGCCGCGCAGGACGGCCGCGTTCCCGCTCTTCAGGCAGAGCGTGGCGATGTCGATGGTGACGTTGGGGCGGGACTCGTAGATGCAGGCGACCACGCCCAGGGGCACGCGCTTGCGGGAGATCTGGAGGCCGTTGGGGAGCGTGCGCGCGTCGATCGTCTCGCCCACGGGGTCGGGCAGCGAGGCGATGTGGCGGGTATCGGCGGCCATGCCGCGGATGCGGGCGGGGGTAAGCGTGAGACGCTCGATGAAGTAGTCCTCAAGGCCCGCCTCGCGTCCGGCGGCGAGGTCCTGCTCGTTCGCGGCGAGGATCGCGCTTTCGCGCTCAAGCAGCAGCGTGGCGATCCGCTCGAGGGCGCCGTTCTTGGCGTTGGTCGAAGCGATGGCGAGGCGGCGGGAGGCGGCGCGGGCGGCCTCGGCCTGCTCTCGCACACGCGATGCGGTGGCAGTCATGCGAGTAAGTGTAGCCGCCTGTTGTGTGTACGTCCGAACCACGCCTAGGCTTAAGCAGCACAGGGACTCCCCGAGAGCCCAAAGCGGCGGCGACATGCTCCTCGCCCTCGACATTGGCAACACGTCAGTCCATATGGGACTGTTCGCCGAAGAGAAACTGGCGGCGACGTGGCGCGTCGGGGTGGAGGCCGAGCGATCGGCCGACGAGTACGGCGTCCTGATGCTGAACCTCCTCGCCACGAGCGACCTGACGGCGGAATCGGTCGACGCCTGCATGATCGGCTGCGCCGTCCCGCCCCTCCTGCCCACCTTCCAGCGGGTCTGCGCGCGCTACTTCGGCGTCGACGCCATGGTCGTCGGGCACGGGATGCGCACCGGTGTGCGCATCCTCTACGACAACCCCCGGCAGGTCGGCGCCGACCGCGTGGTCGACGCCGTCGCCGCAATCGAGCTGTACGGCGCCCCGGCGATCGTCGTCGACTTCGGCACGGCGACCGTCTTCGATGCGGTCAACGGCGACGGCGACTACCTCGGCGGCGCGATCGCGCCCGGCATCGGCATCGCCAGCGAGACGCTCTTCAGCCGGGCGGCGATGCTCTCACGCGTGCAACTCGAACGTCCTCCCGCGGCCATCGGCCGGAACACCACGCACGCCCTGCAATCGGGAATCCTGCTTGGCTACGTGGGGCTGGTCGAAGGCATGGTGGCCCGCTTCCAGGAAGAGCTGGGCGGGGGCGCCACCGTGATCGGCACGGGCGGCTGGGCAAGCCAGATCGCGGCTGAAACCGACGTCCTCGACACCGTCGACCAGAATCTGACACTGCAGGGGCTGCGTTTCATCTATGACCTTAACGTTGGCTGAGCCGTCCAGTCCGTTCCGTGAGCGCGCGCTCGACGGGCGCTCCATCGCCCTCGGCGTCACCGGCAGCATCTCCGCCTACAAGGCCGCGGACCTCGCCAGCAAGCTGCGCCAGGCCGGCGCCAGCGTCGAGGTGCTGATGACCGAAGCGGCCACGCGCTTCATCACGCCCCTCACGTTCCAGTCGCTCACGGGCCAGGAAGCGATCGTCGACATGTTCGAGACCGAGGAGGCGGAGGCGCACGTCGAGGTCGCCCGCCGGGCCGACGCCTTCGTGATCGCACCGGCCACGGCCGACTGCCTCGCGCGCCTCGCCTACGGCGGCGGCGGCGACATGGTGACGCTGACGGCCCTCGCCACGACGGCGCCGATCGTGGTCGCGCCCGCCATGGATTCACAGATGTGGTCGAACGCGGCCGTCGCGGCCAACGTCGAGGCTCTCGCCGAGCGCGGGGTCGAGGTGGTGGGGCCGGAGGAAGGCCGCCTGGCGAGCGGACGCCACGGGGCGGGGCGGCTCGCCGAGACGGCCGCCATCGTGGGGGCGGTACGCGCCGCCATCGGCCGCCGCGAGGGCGACCTGTGCGGCCGCTCCGTGATCGTGACCGCGGGAGGCACGCAGGAGCCGCTCGACCCCGTGCGCTACATCGGCAATCGCTCCAGCGGACGCATGGGTTTCTCCCTCGCGAAGGCGGCGCGCGACCGGGGCGCACGCGTCTCGCTGGTCACGGGGCCATCCCCGCTGAACACGCCCTACGGCGTGGACCGCATCAACGTGAAGACGGTGGAGCAGATGCTGGAGGCGCTGGAGCCGCTCACGGAGACCTGCGACGCCCTCCTGATGGCGGCCGCGCCCGCCGACTTCCGCCCGCTCGAGGCCGCCGGCCAGAAGATCAAGAAGGCCAGCCTGAGCGAGGACGAGATGACGCTCGAGCTGACGGAAACCCCCGACATCATCTCGACGCTGCCGGGGGGCGGCGTGCGCGTAGCCTTCGCCGCCGAGACGGAGAACCTGAAGGAGAACGCCACGGCCAAGCTGGCCTCGAAGCGGGCCGCCTTCATCGTCGCGAACGACGTAACGGCGGCTGGCAGCGGCTTCGGCACGGAGACGAACGAGGTCACCATCTTCCATCGCGACGGCGAGGCGGAGCGTCTGCCGCTGCTGAGCAAGTACGCCGTCGCGCACGCGATTCTCGACCGGGTGGCGGCGCTGCTCTAGGCGAACCTCACCTCACCAGATTGACGGGCTCGGACTCCCAGACCGACACTGGGACGCGGATAGGGTCAGCTCCGAACGGTCCCCTTCATGGGGCGCCTTCTCGTTCAGGCGAGATAGGAGCTGGCCCGCTTTGCGCTACGGCCAGACATGCCCCCCCGATACCCTCCTGTAGCCCCGCCCCGTTCCCCGTGGAACCCGATTGACGTAAGCTCGACGCGATGACGCACCGTTCGGACGGCGTGCAGCGACGTTGCACCTGTACGGCGGGGTCCCGCCGGTAGCGGGCCCCGACGGCAGCCAGCAACGCCCACCCCCGACGAGGTAGCGAACCCTATGTCCCTGTTCAGCGAAATTCGCGACGACATCCGCGCAACGATGGAGCGCGACCCGGCCGCGACCAGCGCGATCGAGGTCGTGCTCTTCTACCCCGGCTTCCATGCGCGCCTGGCGCACCGGCTGGCCTACGCCATGCACCGGCGCGGCCTGCCCCTTCTGCCGCGCGGCATCATGCAGGTGGTGCGCTTTCTCACCGGCATCGAGATTCACCCCGGCGCGACCATCGGTCCGCGCTTCGTGATCGACCACGGCATGGGGATCGTCATCGGCGAGACCACGGAGATCGGCCCGGACGTGACCATCTACCAGGGCGTCACCCTGGGCGGCACGAGCACGCGTCGCACGAAGCGGCACCCCACCCTGATCGGCAACAACGTGGTGGGGGCGGGAGCGAAGGTAATCGGCGCCGTCGAGATCGGGGAGAACGCCCGCATCGGGGCGGGGTCCGTCGTGATCACGAATGTGCCCGCGATGGCCACGGTCGTGGGCGTGCCCGGGCACATCGTCGCCTTCCACGACGACTCGAACGGTGTTCTGCAGCGCCTGCCCGACCCCGAGTGGGACCGCCTGAACCAGCTCGACCAGCGGGTCGATGAGCTGCGGGAGCTGCTGGCGCACCTCGAGGGGCACGTGGACGGCCTGCACGACGACCACCACGCCAGCGAGCGGCCGACCGCCGAAGCGCCCCCGCGCAGCTGACGATGCTGAACCTGCGCGACACCCTCACCGGCGAGAAACGCGAGCTCGTGCCCATCGCGGACGAGGTGCGCCTCTACGTCTGCGGCATCACCCCGTACAGCGAAGCGCACCTCGGCCACGCGCTCTTCTCGATCGTGTTCGACGTGCTTCGCCGCTACCTCGAGTGGCGCGGCTACGGCGTGCGCCACGTCCAGAACTTCACCGACATCGACGACAAGCTCATCGAACGGTCGCACGAGACGGGCACGCCCGTGGCGGAGCTGGCGGAACGCCACTCCGAGGCCTACATGGCCCAGCTCACGCGCCTGAACGTGCTGCCGGCCACGGAGTACCCGCGCGCGACCGAGGAGATTCCGAACATCATCAACTTCATCGAGGGGCTGGTGGCGAAAGGGGTCGCCTACGCCTCGGGCGGGGACGTGTACTACCGCGTCCGCGACAAGGCCGACTACGGGAAGCTCTCGAAGCGGGACGTGGACGACCTCCGCAGCGGGGCGCGCGTCGACCTGAGCGAGCTGAAGGACGACCCCCTCGACTTCGCGCTGTGGAAGGGGGCCAAGCCGGGCGAGCCGCACTGGGACAGTCCCTGGGGCCCGGGGCGTCCGGGCTGGCACATCGAGTGCTCGGCGATGGCGGTGAACGCCCTGGGCGAGCAGATCGACATCCACGGGGGCGGCGCGGACCTGATCTTCCCCCACCACGAGAACGAAATCGCACAGAGCGAGTCGTTCACGGGCAAGGCGCCCTTCGCCAGCTTCTGGATGCACAATGCCCTGCTCACGCTGGGCGACGAGAAGATGTCGAAGTCGCTGGGGAACCTCATCGGCATCGACGAGGTGCTGGACCGCTACG
Organism: Tepidiformaceae bacterium; assembly: GCA_965214395.1. Lineage (GTDB taxonomy): Bacteria > Chloroflexota > Dehalococcoidia > Tepidiformales > Tepidiformaceae > UBA2991. The sequence goes on along the minus strand of OZ243954.1, from coordinate 518,987 downwards.
GGACGGACGCGCTGCGCATGTTCATCGTGACGAGCCACTACCGCAGCCCCATCACCTTCAGCGAGGAAGCCCTCGATTCGGCCCGCGCGGGCGCCGAGCGACTGCGGCAGGCGACCTTCTCGAAGGGTGTGGCGAACGGTCACTCCCTGGACCCAACGGAGGCGCGCGAGCGCTTCACGGAGGCGATGGACGACGACCTGAACACGCCGCGCGCGCTGGCCGCGCTCTTCGACCTGGCACGGGCGATCAACCGCGCCCACGACGAGGGTCACGACGCCAGCGCGGCGCAGGCGACGCTGCGCGAGCTGGCAGGCGTGCTCGGCTTCACGCTGCACGAGCCGCCCCACCGCGACGAGAACGCGGCGCCGTTCGTCGACCTGCTGGTCGAGCTGCGCTGGGAGCTGCGCACGGCGAAGCAGTACGCCCTCGCGGACCGCGTTCGCGACGGGCTCGTCGAGCTTGGGATCGAGCTGCAGGACGGTCCCGAAGGCACTGACTGGTCGTTCCGGTGAGCGAGCGCGAAGCAGTCGAAGCGACCGAGCGGAGCGAGCTGGAATGAGCGGAGGCGCGGGGCAGGGCCGGGGCCTGCGCGACTACCTGCGGCAGAAGGCGCGCTCCATGCGGGCGGCGGCGACCGCGAAGCCCGATCCCGAGCAGTGGCGCGAGACGGTCTCGGCGACGTGCGTGGCGGACGACTCGACGGGGGTGCGCAAGCTGCGCATGCGCGACTGGCAGATCATCGGTGACTCCGGCCCGGATTTCGGCGGCTGGGGGCTTGGGCCGAGCTCGCCTGAGCTGTTCTGCGGGGTCATCAGCACGTGCCTCACACACACGTACCTGATCGCCGCGGCCACGCTCGACATCCCGGTGGACCGAGTGGAGGTGACGGTCAGCTCGACGAACAACGACGCGCACTTCCTCGGCATCGAGAGCGACGACCCGGACCTACCGTTCGACATCACGGCGCGGGTGGCGCTGGAAGCGCCGGACGCGAGCACCGAGCAGGTCGCGACGCTCCACACCTACGCCGCCGAACGCTGTCCCCTCTCGAAGCTGGTGCGGGAGCCGAACACGGTCACGCTCGTCACGGAGTAGCGGGGGCTCTAGCGCAGCTGGCACTAGAGCCCAGGGACGGTCATTCCGAAAGCGATCAGCCAACTGATCGCTTATGTTGCCCGCTGGTGCACGCTTTAGTACGTTCCCTCAATGCCCCAGAATCCGGAGCAACGGGAGCACCTTGAGGCAGCGGCGGACAACCGTGAACTCCGCAGACGTCGCGACCATCTCGAACGCTACCTCGCACACCTCCGCATAGCGCAACACCACTTCGCGGAAGCGGCTGTGCATCAATCGCCCAACCCCCTGGACCACGCGCTTGCTGATGGATACAGCACTCTGGATGGAGTGAACTCACAACTCGGTGGTCACATCCACGGGAGGCGACGGCCGAAAAACAGTGCAGCTTCGGATCAGGAAGTGCTCGTGTTCGTTGACGAGTGCGGTTCGCCAAGGCTCAGCGCGTCCGCGGACACCTTGGGCGCCTTCGCACTTGGTGCCGTGATCGTCACACGAGACGAGTACAGGAACTTCGAACAGACCTGGAATGGCTGGAAGAACTCTGTGTGGGGGACGGCAACGAAGAGGATTCACGAACCCGAGGTGAGAAGTGGGCACGGTGCGTTTTGGTTCGACGGCGATCGGACCCGCAGACACAGGGCCACCCGTTCCCTCCGCGAGACGATCTCTCATCTGAATTTCAAGGCTGTCGTCGTGGTGATCAGGCGGCAGGCGTACGTCCAAGAGTACGGTCGCCGAGGCATCAACGAGATTCTCCCGGAAGCACCTTATCCCATGGCACTCGACTTCCTCTCAGAGCGCCTCGTCTTTGCTCTTGAACAGGAATTTGCAGGCGGAAAAGGGAGTTTGATCGCAGAGTCGCGTGGACCACTGGAGGACGCTCAGCTTCAGCGGGAATTCGCGCGGCTTCAGATCGATGGGACGACCTACATCTCGGCAAGCTGGTTCCGCCACCAACTCACTCCCGGCATTCGGTTCGGCACCAAGAGCGATCGTATGGCTGGCCTTGAGGTTGCGGATCTGCTGTGCAGGCCCTATGCGGAGAAAGTCCTTGCCCCGGCCTCTACGCCACCCCGCTGGCCCGAGTTTCGAGCCAAGCTGTGCCAGGGTCAGGAGACAGCGCACTCGCCAGTTGGGATTAAAGTGGTCCCATGGTCCGAGGACCACGAGGGGTTTTGGAAAAGCTAAAGGGGCGCCGAAACGGCCCCCCTCTCGCCGACCAGGACGGAGCCCAGCCCACTTGTCAACTATCCTTGCGCACGCTTTGACAAACTGTCAATGCGCGCGAGACAGTTCACCGCCCCAGGAATCGCGCGGAAAACAGGCCAACTCCTATCCCGCTCCCGCGAGAAAGCCCCCACTGAAGGGGACAGTTCGGAACTGACCCTGTCCACCACGATCGTGGGATAGCACACTCACGGGTGTCAAGCGCTAGCGCAGCTCGCTGATCTGGCGGCGGCGGACGAGGTCCCAGTCGATCTCGTAGCCGAGGCCGGGCTCCTCGGGAGCGTGCACGAGGCCGCTGGCGTCGACCTCGATGTCGTTCACGAGACCGTACTTCTGGGCGTCGTCGGGCAGGAGCACCTCGAAGAACTCGCAGTTGTTGACCGCCATGATGACGTGCAGGTTGGCCACGTTGTTGAGCGAGTTGCCGCCGTGGTGGACCTCGCACTTCATGCGGAAGGCGTCGGCGAGGTTGGCGATCTTGTGGAGGGCGGTGATGCCGCCGGAGACGGCGACGTCGCCGCGGAGGATGTCGGTGGCCTGCTGTTGCACCCACTGCTGCATCCCGTAAAAGCTGGCCGGGGCGAACTCGGTGGCGAGAATGGGGATATCGAGCTTCTGGCGGAGCTTCACGTAGCCGTAGATATCCTCCTCCTCGAGCGGGTCCTCGTACCAGTAGTAATCGAGGTCCTCGATGGCGCGGCCCACGCGGACGGCGTCCTCGTAGCTGTAGGCCCAGACCGAGTCGAGCATCAGCCGCATGTCGGGGCCGACCGCCTCGCGGGCGGCGCGGCAGATGTCGATATCGACGAGAGGGCGCGTGTCGGGGTGGATCTTGTAGGCGGTCCAGCCGCGCTCCTGGAACGACTTCGCTTCCTCGGCGTAGGCCTCGGGGGAGGGGAGGGCGGCGGAGCTGGCGTAGGCGGGCACGGAGCTGCGGCAGGAGCCAATCAGGCGATGCACGGGCAGGCCCGCGATCTTCCCGGCCAGGTCCCAGAGGGCGACATCGACCGCGCCGATTGCGCGGAAGGAAGCGCCTCGCCGGCGCTTCCACATGGCGTGCCAGAAACGCGCGATGTCGAGCGGGTTCTCGCCCATGACGACGGGCTTGAGCAGGGTCAGGACGGCCTCCGCGTCCATGGTGGCGTCGCGACTGGCGGAACCGAGGAAGGCGTGCCCCTCGGCCCCTTCGTCGGTGCGGATGGTGAGCACGCCCATCTGGCGTTCGCCCCCATAGGCGATGGACGAGCCCGGGTAAGCGCCGTGGGGCACGTCCCAGCCGAAGGTCGTGAGGAACACATCGTCGACTTTCATTTCATCTCGCTCCGCTCGGTCGCTTCGTCTGCTGGCGCGCTCGCTCCGTCAGCTTGCGTCCTTGGATGCCCGCATCGTACTCCCGCCCCGGTCGGGCAACGCGAGCCCTTGCCCGCAATGTGTAGGCTTGGCGCAGGCACCCGGGGAGGCAAATCGCATGGCACCGATGCAGGCATTCCGGAAACTGGTGGCGATCTACCTGGGGGTCGTGGGCGTGGGCACGGCCGCGCAGTTCGTGCTCCAGGGCTTCTACGACTCCGTCGACGCGTCGAGCGACGGCTGGCGGATCATCTCCTGGCTGATGGCCGTCGCCCTGGTGTTGATCCTGGCGACGGTCATTCACGAGAATCGGGCCGCGGGCCACGACGCCGGCGCGCCCGTGACGCGGTCGTGGCTCACGGCCAAGGCGAGCCTCTACGCCACCGCCTTCGTCGCGCTCCTCTTCTTCTGGAACTGGCTCACGTGGGAGTGGGGGCGCGGCGACGCAGCGCACGATGTGCAGCTCTGGCGGCTCATCGACCCGGCTGTGGCGGTCCTTGCCATCTCGACATCGCTGCGCGCGTGGCGCGCGGGTCCCGCCGGGGACTAGCCGCCGGGCTCCCGATCAGGTGTCGCTGCGGAGCGACTCGGGAAGGTGGTCGAGCCTGGGCGCGTGGCGGATGGCCGTATAGCGGGGCGGTCCCTCGGGGTGGCGCCCGCGCGGCCAGACGAACAGCTCGACGATGGCCGCGTTGGGCAGGTCGAACTCGTGGAGCCAGGGGCCGGCGGTCGGGATGCCCATGGCCCAGCGCAGGATGGCGTCGCCGGCGCCGGAGTGGGAGACGATGGCGATAGCCTCGCCCTCGTGCGGTGTCACGATGTCGTCGCAGGCATCGGCGACGCGCTGGGCGAAGGCCTGCAGCGTCTCGCCACCAGGGGTGCCGGTGTCCTCGGGGCGCCAGGCCCAATCGACCGCCTGAACCTCCTCCTCGGGGTCCCAGCCAGCGAACTCGAACTCGGCGAGGCGGTCATCGAGCTGGACGTCGAGGCCGGTGCTGTGCGCGAGCGGCTCGGCGGTCTCGCGGGCGCGGCGCATGGGGCTCCCGTAGACGGCGGCCAGCGAAACATCCGCGAACGCCCCGACGAGGGCCTGCGCCTGCTGGCGGCCGAGCGGGGAGAGGGGCGTGTCGTGTCCGTAGGAGCCGTCGGCGGCACGAGCCTGTCCGTGGCGCACCAGGTAGAGGCGGACGGGTTCAGTCACTTCGGGTGTCGCCCCAGCGCGTTGACCGTCGAGAGCAGCGTTCTACCCCCTGGGGAGGCCGAGGCCGCGGGTGGCCATGATGTTGCGCTGGATCTCGCTCGTGCCCGCCTCGACCGTGTTCGCGGCCGAGCGCAGGAACACCTGGGCCTGGTCGAAGCCGACCCGCGAGGACTCGCCGCGCAGCATCCCCGACATCCCGAGGATGTGCATGCCGGTGAGCTGCAGGCGCTGGTTGAGCTCGCTGCCGAAGAGCTTGCTGGCGCTCGCCTCGTGGTTCGGAACGAGGCCCTGCGCCTGCATCGTCGCGACGCGGTAGGCGAGGAAGGTGCCCACGTTCACCTCGATCGCGCGTTCGGCCAGCTCGGTACGGATCGTCTTGCGGTGCTGCCAGAGGGCGGGGTGCTCCTGCGTGAGCCTGGTGAAGCGCTCGATCGTGCGGCGGCCGCCCGCGTATGAGCCAATGCCGCTGCGCTCGAAGTCGAGGGCCACCGCGAGGTGGTACCAGCCCCGGTTCTCCTCGCCAACGCGCTGCTCCATGGGCACGCGTACGTCCTCGAAGAACACCTCGTTGAAGCTGTGCTGGTCGCCGAGATTGATGAGCGGCTGCACGGTGACGCCGGGAGACTTCATGTCGAGCATCAGGAGGGAGATGCCCTTGTGCTTGGGGGCGTCGGGGTCGGTGCGGGCGGCGAGCCAACCCCAGTCGGCGAGGTGGCCGCCGGAGGTCCAGATCTTCTGGCCGTTGATCACGTAGTCGTCGCCGTCACGGACGGCGCTCGTCTGCAAGGAAGCGAGGTCGCTGCCGGCGCCCGGCTCGCTATAGAGGGTGCACCACCACTGCTCGGCACTGGTGATGGGTGGGATGTACTTCTTCTTCTGCTCCTCGGTGCCGTAGAGCATGAGCGAGGGGCCGACCCAGGCGACGCCCATGTTCCCCACGGGCGCGCCGGCGTAGGCCATCTCCTCGTTGTAGACGAGCTGGCGCATGTGGGGCGCGCCGCCGCCGCCGTACTCCTTGGGCCAGGCCATGGCCAGCCAGCCGCGGTCGGCGAGCTTCTTCTGGAAGCCCATCGTGTAGTCGTACTCTTCCTGGTTGGTCTCGAAGCCGCCGCGCCGCGACCGTTCCAGCCGCTCCTCTTCGGAGGGCAGCTCATCGGCGATGAACTGGCGCACCTCGGCTCGGAAGGACTCGACGTCGCTGTCGTGCGTGAAACGCATGGCTGGGACTCCAGGAACAGGGTCCGGCGAGTCTAGCAGAGGGTGCGCTAGCGTCCCCGGCGCCCGCTACCCCCTGGGGAGGCCGAGGCCGCGGGTGGCCATGATGTTGCGCTGGATCTCGCTCGTGCCCGCCGCGATCGTGCCCGCCGCCGACCCGAGGTAGGCCTGCGCCTGGTCGATCTCGACGCGCGAGGAGTCGCCGCGCAACTGGCCCACCATGCCCAGGACGTGCATGCCCGTGAGGGCGATGCGCTGGCCGAGCTCGCTGCCGAAGAGCTTGCTGGCGCTTGCCTCGTGGTTCGGCACCTGTCCCTGGGCCTGCATCGTGGCGACGCGGTAGGCGAGGAACGTGCCCACATTCACTTCGACCGTGCGGTCGGCGAGCTCGTAGCGGACGCCCTTGCGGTGGCCCCAGAGGTCCCGGTTCTCCTCGGCGATGCGGGTCAGCCGTTCGACGTTGCGGCGGCCGACGGAGTAGGCCCCGATGCCGCTGCGCTCAAAGTCGAGGGCGACGGCGAGGTGGTACCAGCCCCGGTTCTCCTCGCCCACGCGCTGCTCCACGGGCACGCGTACGTCCTCGAAGAAGACCTCGTTGAAGCTGTGCTGGTCGCCCATGTTGATCAGCGGCCGCACCGTGATGCCGGGCGACTTCATGTCGAGCATGAGCAGGGAGATTCCCTTGTGCTTGGGGGCGTCGGGGTCGGTGCGGGCGGCCAGCCAGCCCCAGTCGGCGAGGTGGCCGCCGGAAGTCCAAATCTTCTGGCCGTTGATCACGTAGTCGTCGCCATCACGCGTGGCGCTCGTCTGCAGGGAGGCGAGGTCGCTGCCGGCGCCCGGCTCGCTGTAGAGGGTGCACCACCACTGCTCGGCGCTGGTGATGGGCGGGATGTAGGTGCGCTTCTGATCCTCGGTGCCGTAGAGCATGAGGGAGGGGCCGACCCAGGCGATGCCCATGTTGCCCACGGGCGCGCCCGCGTAGGACATCTCCTCGTTGTAGATGAGCTGGCGCATATGCGAGGCGCCGCCGCCGCCGTACTCTTCGGGCCAGGCCATGGCGAGCCAGCCGCGGTCCGCGAGCTTCTTCTGGAAGCCCATCGTGTAGTCGTACTCTTCCTCGTTCGTCTCGAAGCCGCCGCGCAGGGAGCGCGCAAGACGCTCCTCTTCGGTAGGAAGCTCATCGGCGATGAACTGCCTGACCTCGTCGCGGAAGGACTCGACGTCGCTCTCGTGGGTGAAACGCATGGCGGGGCTCCAGGAAGGAAGTGCGGCGAGTCTAGCAGAGGGCGGGCCGCTGGCCCTCTACGCCTACCCGGCCGTCGTCTTCGGCCGGACGGCGCCCTGCTCGCGCAGGTCGGCGATGGTGACGACCTGGCCGGTGTAGTCGAGCGGCTGCTTCGCCATCCAGAGAACGGCGTCGGACATGATGATGGGGTCCTCGAAGTCGGAGCGGTCGACGTCGCCGAGGGTGAAGGCGTAGCCCTCGGTCCACACACCGAGCTCGAGGCGGATGCAGTTCACGGCGACGGAGCCCTCGAGCTCCACCGCGAAGCCCTCGGTCATGGCTTCGAGCGCGCGCTTCGTGGTCGTGTAGCTGATGCGGCGGAACCCGGGGTTCACGGAGGCGCCCGATGAGATGTTGATGACGCGGCCCTCGCCCGCCTCGCGCATGCGCGGGCAGAAGTAGTAGGTGAGGTAGAAGGGGCCGTGAATGTTGATATCGGTGGCCAGCCGCCAGCGCTTGGTCGAGTTCTCCAGGGTCGCTCCGGGGACGCCGATGGCGGCGTTGTTGACGATCAGGTCGCAGCGTCCGAAGCGCTCGTAGACGGTGTCGGCGAGGGCGGCGACCGCCTCCTCGTCGCGTACATCGAGGGGGGCGACGAGCACGTCCGCGCCCTGCTCGCGGGCGAGCTCGGCGGTCTCGTCGATCGTGCCCGGCAGCTTCGCCGGGGAGTCGGCGGTCGAGCGGGCGCAAACGACGAGGTCGTAGCCATCGGCGGCGAGGTCGATGGCGAGCTGCTTGCCGATGCCGCGGCTGGCGCCGGTAATGAGCGCAACGGGTTTCGACACGGGTGCCTCCAGGCCGCCCTGGCGGCGGCCCCGCGATCTTGGCCCACGGTTGGGTCGAGGGGAAGCGGGGGTGGGCCGGGTGGTTAGGCGACCCGCCCGAAGGCGGCGAGCTGGCGGAGGCGCTTGACGGTGATGACGCCCTTCCAGGAGACCTCGGCCTGCTCCCAGGCTTCGGGGAACTGGCCCATCCAGCTCCAGTTGGGCGCCCAGGCGCCGTCCTCGCCCTGCGTCTCGACGACGTGGTCGAGGTGGCGGTCGATGTGCTCGCGGAAGGGGATGTAGAGGGGCGAGGAGGGCTCGTCGACGATGTCGAGCGGTTGGAGGCCGTAGCCGCCCCACTGGGCGGGGTCGGTGACCAGCGCTGCCTCGACGAACTCGGGGAGGCGGGCGAGCACCGGGTCGCGCGCAGCCCGGGGCACGGCCGGGCCGATAGCGAAGCGGATGTAGCACTCGATGGCGTCCTTCTGGACCGTTGCGGCATCCACTTCAGCGGTGCGCTCGACCACGACTTCCGTCATCTGCTTAAGGAAGGCGGCATCGACGTGGCGGGAGAAAGCGTGCAGGGTGGCGACGACGGAGGGGCGGGGGTTGTCGGCGAAGAAGCCCCAGCCCTCGTCGAACTCTGCGGACCAGTTCCACCAGGGGGCGTGGGGAGCGCTGTTCTCGTGCCGGGGAACGAGCGGCCAGGAGCGCCAGTCGGGCACGTAGACCGCCCGGAGCTTGCCGACAGCGCGGGCACTGACGGAGTCGGGGCCGCCGCCGAGCTCCCACAGGATCTCCAGCGCCCGCAGCGTGCACAGCACCGAAGAAGCGTCGCTCTGGAAGTCGGCCTCCATGCCATGGAAGCCGCCGTCCGGGTTCTGGAGGGCGGTCAGCTCGTCGAGCACGCCTTTCATGTCGCCGCCGAGGAGGTGGTGGCGGCAGAGGGCCTGGTCGAGGGGGAGGGCGCGCTCCAGGACGAAGGCGATGGCGCGGTCGCGGGCCTCGGGATGGAGCTGATTCACGCGTCGCCTCCTGCGTCCGGGTAGAACAGATATTCTACCGGAGGGAACGTCCGCCGTCGATGGTGAGGACGGCGCCGGTGACGTAGCTGCTGGCATCGCTGGCGAGGTAAAGGGCGGCGCCGGCGGTGTCCTCGGGGGTGGCGAAGCGCCCGAGGGGGACGTCTCCCTTGAGGCGCTCGCCGTGGCGGCTCTCGAAGAGGGCGCCGGTCAGGTCGCTCTCGGTCCAGCCGGGCGCGAGCGCGTTCACGCGCACGCCGCGGTCGGCCCACTCGAGCGCGAACACCTTCGCCATGTGGATCAACCCCGCCTTGGTCACCCCGTAGGCGCCCTGGCGCTCGTCGGGGTGGATGCCGAGCATGGAGCTAACGTTGATGATGCTGCCCGGCTGCTCCGCCTCGAAGAGGCGGGTCGCGACCTCGATGCTGCAGCACCAGGCGCCGCGCAGGTTGACCCCCATGAGCTGGTCGAGGTCCTCGGCGGTGGTGTGCTCGACGCGCTTGTAGAAGGGGCTGATGCCAGCGTTGTTGACGAGCACGTCGACGAGCCCGAGGCGGCTGGCGTCCTCGACGAGGGCGTGGACGGCCTCGGGGTCGGAGATGTCGCAGGGGATGGCGATGGCGTTCGGCCCGAGGCGTTTGGCGGCCTCGTCGAGGGCCTCCTTGCCACGCGCGCTGATGACAACGCGCGCGCCCGCGTCCACGAACGCCTCTGCGATGGCATAGCCGATACCACGCGAACCGCCCGTAACGAGCGCGGTCTTCCCTTCGAGGTTCATGCTGGCGCGCCTCCCGATGCCTGCCGCCGCCGGAGTGTACCGAGCGGGTACGATTCGCGCCGTGGCCACACCCGACGACGTCCGCGAACTCGCCCTCGCCCTGCCGGAGACGACGGAGAAGCCGTCGTACGGAACGCCCGGCTTCCGCGTGGGCGACCGGCTCTTCGCGCGACTGCACCAGGACGGCGAGTCGCTGGTGGTGTGGGTCGACATGGACGAGCGCGAAGCGCTCGCGCAGACAGAGCCCGAGAAGTTCTTCTGGACGCCCCACTACGACAAGCACCCGATGGTTCAGGTCCGCATCGCGGCGGTCGACCGGGAGGAGCTGGGGGAGGTGCTGCGCGACTCGTGGCGGCGGCGGGCGCCGGGGCCGGTGTTGCGGCGGGCGGGGGCGGGCTAGCTGGCGCGGGGAGTAACTTCCTGCTCCAGCCTGTTTCCGAGGCGATCATGCTCAAGATCAAGGTCGTATTGCGCCTGCAGGTTTAGCCAGAACCGCTCTGACAGCCCGAAGTAGCGCGACAGCCGGAGTGCGGTGTTTGCAGAGACCGCCCTGGTGCCGTGCACGATCTCGTTTATCCGTCGGGGCGGAACATTGATGTCCTTGGCCAGCCGGTATTGGCTGAGGCCGAGGGGCTTCAGGAACTCTTCCAGCAGCACCTCTCCGGGATGAACGGGGGAGAGCTTTGCAGTTGTCATCGCGTCCTCGCCTCAGGAGTGATAGTCGACGATGCATCCCCTCGACACCAGCCCGAAGGCTCGCCTGTCCCTCCGGCAGCCGCTACCTTGCCCCCGTGGCGACTATCGATACAGAACGGGCAGTGGCGCACCTGCGGCGGACAGACCCGGTGATGGCAATGGTGATCGAGGCGGTGGGACCGCCGCGCCTGCGCGAGCCGTCGCCGACGGCGTTCCAGGCGCTGGCCCGCTCGATCATCTTCCAGCAACTCAGCGGGAAGGCGGCGAGCACCATCCTGGGGCGCTTCGTGGCGCTCTTCCGGGAGGGCGCCACGGCCGAGGACGCCGTGGACGGCTTCTTCCCCGAGCCCGGCCAGGTGCTAGCCACCGACGATGAGGCCATGCGCGCGGCAGGGGTGTCGCGGCAGAAGACGGCGGCGCTTCGGGACCTCGCCGCGCACTTCGCCGAGGGAGCGCTCAGCGTCGAACGCTTCGGGGAGTGGAGCGACGAGGAGGTGATCGCGCACCTGCTGCCCGTGCGCGGCATCGGTCGCTGGACGGCGCAGATGTTCCTGATGTTCCAGCTCGGGCGCCCAGACGTGCTGCCCACCGCGGACGTGGGACTGAACCGGGCGATGATGCGTCTCTACGGGCTCGACGCGCCGCCGGGGCCCGAGGAGATCGAGCGTATCGGGGCGCCCTGGCATCCGTGGGCGACGGTCGCCTGCTGGTACCTGTGGCGCAGCGAAGATGTGATCCTGCCCCTGGGTGAGCCCGCGTGAGCATCCTCATCGACGAGGCGACGCGCATCCTCGTGCTCGGCATCACGGGGCGGGAGGCAGTCTCCTTCACGCGCGACACGCTCGACTACGGGGGTCAGGTGGTGGCGGGGGTGACGCCGGGGCGGGGCGGCCGCGACGTGCACGGCGTGCCCGTCTACGACACCGTGCGGGAGGCGGTCGGGGCGCACGGGGCGGACGCCGCCGTCATCGCCGTGCCGCCGAGGGCGCTGCGCGACGCCGCCTTCGAGTGCATTGCCTACGGCATCCCGCTCGTCGTCATCGTGACGGAGCGCGTCCCGCGGCTGGACGCAGCGCAGGTGGTGGAGATGGCGGCCCGCGAGGGCGTGCGCGTCATCGGCCCGAACAGCATGGGCCTCATCTCGCCGGGGAAGACGAAGGTGGGGAGCGTGGGCGGTCCGGCGGCGGACACGGCGCGGAGCTTCGTGCCGGGGCCGGTCGGGATCATGTCCCGCTCGGGGGGCATGACGACGGAGATCGCGAGCCTGCTGGCGCAGCACGGCCTCGGTGTCTCGACCGCCATCTCGATCGGCGGCGACCCGATCACGGGCTCCTCCTTCGCCAGCCTGCTCCCCCTCTTCGAGGCGGACCCCGAGACCGAGGCTGTCGTCACCTTCAGCGAGCCGGGCGGGGCGATGGAGGCGGAGTTGGTGGAGGTGGTCCGGGAACAGGGGTCACGACTGCGCATCGTCAGCTTCATCGCGGGGAACTTCATGGCGGAGATGCCGGGCGTGCGCTTCGGTCACGCGGGCGCGCTCGTGCAGCGCGAGGAGGACAGCGCCGCAGCGAAGGCGTCGCTGCTGCGCGCCGCAGGCGTCCACGTCGCGGACGCGCTGGCGGATATCCCGTCAATCGTGCGGGGGTAGGGGGTCAGGCGGGGACTGACTCGTCCACGAGGCTGCGAAGGCCAGCACGCAACTCTTCCTCGTCGAGGTATCCCCCAGACGCTTCCATGAGAAGAAGGGCAATCCCCCACCCGAGGTCCAGCGCCTCCACGTCCCCTTCTTCTTGCCAGACAAGGGGGGTAAGCCACTCGGTGAGCTGCTTTCGATCAACCTTCCCAGCCAGGTAAAGGTTGATCTCAGCACGTACAGCGGCCACGGTGTAGACAACTGCCATGACCAACTCCCTTCCCACCCGATGGGCCCCTGCCAGCTATCTCCGGAGGCTCTTCAACGAAAGAGGGCTGGCAGAAGCTGCCCGCTCAGGCGAGCTTACCACAGCGCTCCGGCGCGACCGGCACCCATCACATCCCAAGGCGGGGGAGCCAGTTTGCACACGCAGCCAGCTGGTTACTTACTTTGATGCCGACGGGCAGCGGGTCGCCATCGTTCACCAGTACCTCCGGAAAGACGGGACTCTCGGAGCATCCGGACTCCCCGACCCAAAGTCGGCTACTTCACGACGGCGAAGTGCTCCTGCCAGAGGACTAGCACCCCAGCAGGCCATTGGGCAGGAGGCCAAAGCGGACCTTGTGCCTCCTAGTCCACCAGCGGGAGGAGTTCGTCGCCGGCGGCGACGGGGCGGAGGGGGAGGACGGGGGCGGCCTGCTCCTCGGCGTGGTAGGAGCTGCGCACGAGCGGTCCTGACTCGACGTGGGCGAAGCCCATCTTGCGGGCGGCCTCGCCCAGCTCGTCGAACTCGTCCGGGTGGTAGTAGCGGTCGATGGGGAGGTGGTCCTGGTCGGGGCGGAGGTACTGGCCCAGCGTGAGGATATCGACGTCGTGGGCGCGGAGGTCGGCGAAGACGGCGAGGAGCTCGTCCTTCGTCTCGCCCAGACCGGCCATCAGGCCGCTCTTCGTGAGGCGCTCCGGGGCGGCCGCCTTCGCGCGCTGCAGCAGCTCGAGCGAGCGCTCGTACTTCGCCTTGGGGCGGACGCGTCCGTAGAGGCGGGGTACTGTCTCGGTGTTGTGGTTGAGGATCTCGGGGGCGGCGTCGAGCACCGCCTGGAGGGCGTCCCAGTCGCCCATGAAGTCGGGGATGAGCACCTCGATGGTCGTGCCCGGGGAGAGGCGGCGGGTCCAGCGGATGGTCTCGGCGAAGATGCCGGCGCCGCCGTCGGACACGTCGTCGCGGTTCACGCTGGTGATGACGGCGTGGCGCAGGTCCATGCGCTGGATGGCAAAGGCCACGCGCTTCGGTTCGCCAAGGTCGAGCTCGCCCGGGCGGCCGGTCGTGACCGCGCAGAAGCCGCAGGAGCGGGTGCAGGTGTCGCCCAGGATCATGAAGGTGGCCGTGCCCCGGTTCCAGCAGTCGCCGATGTTGGGGCAGCGCGCCTCTTCGCAGACCGTGTGCAGCTCCTGCTCGCGCATCAGGTCGCGCAGACGCTCGTAGCCGCCCCCCACGGGGAAGCGCACACGCAGCCAGTCGGGCTTGCGGCCGGTCATCGCGGTCATGCCAACAGGGTACCGGGTCGGGGGGCGAGAGCGTAGCGAAGCGGGGCCTACAATCGCGCCATGCCCGCGCATGGCCCCGACGACCTTGACCGGCTCTTCTCGCCCCGCGCGGTGGCCGTTGTGGGCGCGTCGACGAACCTCGACTCGCCCGGACACGACTACGTGCGGGCCCTGCGCGAGTTCGGCTTCGAGGGCACGGTCTACCCCATCAATCCGCGCGCCGACGAGGTCGCGGGGTACCGCGCCTACCCGACCCTCGCGGACGTACCGGGCGCCGTCGACCTCGTCATCTGCTGCATTCCCGCGAACGGCGTCCCGGATGTAGTCGACGCCTGCGGCGAGGCGGGCATCCCCTTCCTGCACCTCTTCACCGGGCGGCTGAGCGAGACCGGCGACGCAGAGGCGACGGCGCTGGAGGCCACGATCGAGGAGAGAGCGAAGGCCCGGGGGGTACGCATCCTCGGCCCGAACGGGATGGGCATCTACCACCCGGCGGGACGCATCGCCTTCCGCCCCGACCTGCCCCGCTCCGGCGGAGGGGTCGCCTTCCTCAGCCAGAGCGGCAACAACGCCGTCGAGGTCGTTATCCGGGGGGCGGCGCGGGGGCTGCGCTTTGGCAAGGTGGCGAACTACGGCAACGGGCTCGACCTGACCCCCGGCGAGCTACTCGCCTGGCTCGCGGACGACCCCGAGACGGCGGTCATCGGCGCCTACGTGGAGGGCGTGGCGGATGGGCGGGGGTTCTACGAAGGCCTGCGGCAGGCCGCCTCGCGCAAGCCGGTGGTCATCCAGAAGGCGGGGCGGTCGGCAGAGGGCGCGGGGGCGGCCGCCTCGCACACGGCGGCGCTCGCGGGCGAGGCGGCGATCTGGTCCGGGATGCTGCGGCAGGCGGGGGCGATCGAGGCGCGCAGCCAGGAGCAACTCCTCGACCTGCTGGTCGGCGCCTCCCTGCTGGCCCGGCCGCAGGGGCGACGGGCCGCGGTGGCGGGCGGTGGCGGTGGCCGCAGCGTGCAGTCGGCGGACGCCTGCGCGGGGCAGGGCCTCGCCCTGCCACCGTTGCCGCCGGACGTGCGGGAGCGGGTGGGGGCGCGCGCCCCGGCGCTGGCGGACTGGATCCGGAACCCGGTCGACCAGTCGATCCTGGCGGGCAGCGGGCTCTCGGCGAACGGCATGCTGGCGATGATGGCCGGTTCCGGCGCCTACGACCTGGGCATCGCGAACGTCGGGGAGGAGTGGTTCCTCGGGAGGCCCGAGGCGGAGGGGCGTCTGCGCCACGCCTGCACACGGCTGCGGGAGGCGATCGTGGAGTCGCCCATCCCGATCGCGGTCGTGCTGGGGGCAACCGAGATGTCGTTCGACTGGCAGCGCACGCTCATCGATGCGGTTCGCGACGAGCTAATCGAGGCGGGGCTGGCCGTCTTCCCGACGGTCGAGCGGGCGGCTTTCGCGCTGGGGAGGCTCGCGCCGCGATGACCGCGCCTCCGCATCCCCGCGCGACCGAGCCGGCGCTCCCGGAGACGGACGTCGACGAGGAGGCGCTGCTGGCGCTCATCCCGCCCTACCGAGTCATCCTCCACAACGACGACCACAACTCGATGGAGCACGTAGTCGAGTCGCTGGTGCGCTGCGTGCCCTCGCTCACCGTGGAGGCGGCGGCGGCGATCATGATGGAGGCGCACAACGAGGGCCAGGCGACGGTGATCGAGTGCCCGAAGGAGACGGCCGAACACTACCGCGAGTCGCTCGAGTCATGCGGCCTCACGGCCACGATCGAGGCGGCCTAGGGCCTGCTAGGCTCAATAGATGCGGTGGCCTGGCAGCCAATCCTCGGCGGTGCTTGGCGCCGTCGTCATCGTCTTCCTCATCGGGGCGTTCCTCGCGTTGATGGCGTTCTTCTTCCGGCAGTTCGAACACGGCGCGCTCTGGACGGCCGCGCGGGTCGCGGGGGCGATCGCGCTCTGGGAGCTGGGCTGGGAGCGGCCGAAGCGCACCCGGAGGCGCCGCGCCCTGCTCGCCGCGAGACAGGAAGCGCCCGGCACGCAGGCCCTGCTGTCGGAGAGGGGCGACCCACACTGGACCGACCGTCTGCCGCGGCCACTGGCGGCCATCGCGCGGGTCGCGCCGGTCACGCTGGCGGTGCTCCTGCTCGTAGCGGCGTCGGCGATCCTGAACGCGTTCCTGCAGCGCTTCTGAAGACCCCACCGGGAGTCGCGGCGGCGAGCAGCGACGTCACTGCAAGCGCCTGGCGGAACCGGGTACGCTTGATCCATGCGCTGGTTGCGATACCCGCGTACGCCACTGGAGATGCTCGTCACGGGCACGGCGTGGCTGGCGGCCGTTGGTGTCCTGATCGCCGTCATGTTCGCGCTCTACGTGCTGGCGAATGCATTCGCCGTGGCGGGCTTCCTCCTGGCCGTCATTCTTGTCTGGGAATTCGCCGTGGAACGTCCAAGGCGGCGGGCGCGAGCCGCCGAGACGCTCGCGGCGCAGAGCCGCCCGGTCGACGACATCCCCCTGCGGACGCTTGTCGGACGCGCCGACTGGAGCGAGCGGCTGCCGGGACCGCTGGGCGCCATCGTGCGTTCCGCTCCCGCGACGCTCGTAGCGATCCTGGTCATCGGCGTCGCGCTTGGCATCAACAGCTTCCTCGGGGACCTCACCAACCCCAACCGGGACAACAGCGTGTACGTGCCCCTGCAGGCCGGGGCGTCCGGCGACCTCAGGGAGGAGAGCGACCGCTCCGGATCGCTCCGGGTTACCCTCCTCAGCATCCGCGAGTGGGGCGGTCAGCCCGCCGACGGCACGAAGTACTGGGGCGCGGAGGTCAGAGTCCAGAACACCGGCACGCAGGCCATCTCCTCCCCCGACTGGAGGCTGCGGGCCAGCGGCAGGGAGTACGACCCCGTTGGCGCCGACGCCCCCGGCGAAACGCTGGGGGGTAGCTTCACCCTGCCCCGCGGTGGAGCGCAAACCGGATGGGTCGTCTTCGAAGTGCCCCCCTGGGCCACGACGGAGTGGTTCCGTGCGGGCCTGCCCGACTACCCGGAGGTCTACTTCCGACGCTAGAGGCGGTCGTCGAGGGGGCGGACATCTCCCTGACTCTCCACATTAATTCGGGCCTGAAGGCCTTCCCCACGGCCCACCCACCGAGCTTTCCGTAGCCCTGTTTTCCAACCGGATATGCTCGATTCGTGAGCTTGCGGCGATACCCGCGAACACCCCGGCAGGTGCTGCTCGTGGGCGCGGCGCTCCTCGCGGCCTCCGTCTTCCTGTTCTCGCTCATCTTCGGGCTCTTCGGGGCGGCTGGCGCCTTCGCAACCGGGGCGAGCCTGCTGGCCATCACGGTCATCTGGGATTTGGCGGTGGAGCGCCCCAACCGGCAGGACCGGCTTGGCGAGGCTTACGCCGCCTCCGTGCGCTCCGGCAAGGAAACTCCTCGAGGCGCCCAACCCAGCGTTACGCACTGGACCGACGTGCTGCCTGGGCCGCTCGTGGTGGTTTGCCGCAACGCCCCCGCTACGCTGGCAGGACTCCTGGTCATCGGCGTCGGCCTCGGCATCAATGGACTCCTCGGGGGCTTCACCACCAGCGATCGGGATGACGGCGTCTACCTCCTCATGACGAGCGGGGCCAGGGCCGAAGTCAAGGGGGAAGGAGGCACAGATCGGTCGCTCCGAGTCACCCTTCTTGTCACCCTCGACAGGCCGGAGCGGGCCAATTCACAGCTCTCCGCGGCACCCTGGAGGAAGTACTGGGCCGCAGAGATCAGGGTTGAGAACACCGGAGCCGAGGACATCTCCGCCCCCGCCTGGAAACTGCATGCCTGCGGCGAGGAGCACAACCCGGTGTCGACCCGTGCACTTGGCGAGAACCTCGCGGACGGCTTCACCCTCTTCCCGGGCGAAGCGCGGACCGGATGGGTCGTCTTCGAAATCCACCTCTTCTCGGAGCCTGGATGGCTGCGCGCTCGACTACCCGGCTACCCGAGCATCTACTTCACCGCCGAGGCGAATTGCAGAGCGAGAAGGTAGTGCGGGTGTCGGATGGGAGGGACGCTAGAGGCGATCGTCGAGGGGGCGGTCGTCCTCGGGCTCGGGAGGGGCATCGTCGAGGGGTGGCGGTGGTGGCGGCGGATCGGGGCGGATGTCGCCAAGACCGGACAGGTCGGGCGTACCGCCCTCGCCGAACTCCTTCAGGATGCGTCGGGCCACCTCATCGAGCTGCTCCGGACCGAGCCCCATGCGCTCCATGGTCTGCTGGAGGAGGCGCTGGACCTCCTCGAGGTCGCCACGGATAAGCGCCTCGGCCAGCTCAAGCTGCGTCTCGATGGCGACGAACTGCTCGCGACGGTCGCTCTCGCTGGTGTTGTCAAGGATGGTCGCGAGCAGGCGCGTGAAGAGCGTGCAGGTGCGCGCGATGCGGATGCGGTCGTCGTGGTGCGGCGGGAACTCGCCGGTGACGGCTACTTCGAGGCCGGTGCGCTTGTCGGTGGCGACGTACTGCTCGGGCATGGATCAAGCATAGAGGACAGCCCGATCACGTGCGGTCGGATGTACGCGCGCCCGCCGGACGCCAGCCCACGCCCTCGGCGAGGATGGCGGTCACGAGCTGGTTGAGGGAGACCTCCTGCTCTTTCGCGACGGCCGCAAGCTTTCCGTGCAGCCCGACCGGCAGGCGCACCTGGAACTTGCCGCTGTATTCGGGGAAGTGGTCCTTGGGGGGCGGAATTTCGTGCTCGTAGGCGACGGCGACCTCAAGCCATCCCTCCATCGCCTCTCGGATCATTTCCATGGCTTCGGGCGGAGTGGAGCCGTGGCTCATGCACCCGTCGAGTTCCTCGACGTAGGCCATCCAGACGGGCTCGACTTCGTCGTCGTAGTACATACAGATGGTGTAGGGCAGCTTCATGTACTCCGCGACTTTGTCGGCGATATGCCCCGGCACGGGGCCTGTCAGTGGGAGCTCTCGCTCACTGGCGACCTTGTCAGTGGTCGTCATCGTTCATCACCTCGTCTATGGCTCTCAGGGCTTCTCTAACGTAGGCGCGCCTCACTGGCTTGCGGTAAGGGATGGAAACAAGTCTGGGCAACGCAGGGTGGCGATAGTGATAGTGACTCCCCAGGATACGGACTACCTCGAAGCCCACCGACTCCAAGACCGTCCTTAACTGCTCCGGTGAGACATCGGTCTGGGAACGGCGAAGCCGCTCGATGCGCCGCTCCCGCCTCACCAATGTGATGGTACTGTAAGTAGTACCACGTTCGCAACAACCATTTTCCGTCTACCCGCGACCCCTACCCACCGCCACCCGGGGCGCGCCCGCCGACTCTGCGGCGCGCAGGCAGAGCGCGAGCGACACAACGTAGTCGTCGTGGCCACGGTCGTTGCCCCACGACAGCCTGCCGCCGCCCACGAGCGACGCCTCGCAGGCGGCGAGCTCCGCGCGGCAGCGGACCGCCTCGGGGCTGCCGTCGTCGCGGGGAAGCGCCAGGCGGTCGGTGCGGGCGGCGGCAAGCAGGCCGTAGCCAAGCGCGCTCTTGGAGGCGGCGGTGAACACGACCTCGTCGAGGCGGTGGCCGAGCTGCGTCCGCAGCTGCGCCACCAGCGGCGCGCCAAGGCCGGTTGCGTCCGCGCTGATGCGGTCGAAGCGCCAGCGCCGGTCGAGAGCGCGGAGGTCGTCGAGGACGCGCGCGTAGGGTGCCCCGCGCCACTCGCGCTGGGCGACAACCCGGCACACGGAGGCGCGGGCGTCCACGGTGGCATCGGCGCGGGCGATCGTGAGGACGGTGGCGTCGGCGTCCTTGCCTTCGCCGCCGAAGTCGAGCCCGGCGACGTAGCGCTCGCCCGACTCAGGTTCGGCGAGCGGCTCGTGGCCGCCCTCAAGGGCGGCCAGCAGGTCGCGCGTCAGGAGGCGGCCCGCGACTTCGCCGGGCACGAGCTCGTACTGGCTCAGGAAGAGCGGGTGGGTCGCGCCCAGTCGTTCGCGCTCCGACTCGACGTAGGCGCCGTAGGCGGGGAGCGTCGCGGCCACCTCGCGCCAGCCGGCCTGGTGGTGGCGGCGGGGGCCGTGGGGCGTGAAGTCGTCGTGCGAGCGGTTGGCGGCGGCCGCGCGCTCGAGCAGCGTGCGTCCGTTCCAGGCGGTGCCGAAGAGGAAGGTGGGCGCACCCGTGCTGGCGGCCATCGGCCGGAACTGCCGGTTGAACCAGTCCTCATCGATGTCCTGGGCCTCGTCGGCGATGAGGGCGATGGAGGCGGTGTGCCCGGCCACGCCCGCCTGCGGGTTCGCGCTGAGCAGCAACGCCCGAGCCCGGCCCACCGCGACAGTGTCGCTGCGGGAGCGGCTCTGGCCAGGGGCGGGCACGAGCGGGTCGGTGGCGGCGAGGGCCGCGCGGATTCGCTCGGCGCTGATACGCGCCTGCGGGTCGAGCGTGGGCGCGCAGACGACCACCGTCCCGCCCTCGCGGGCGTGCGCGCGCAGCAGGAAAGCGACGAGCGCGGCGGCGATCTCGTTCTTGCCCGACTGCCTCGGCATCATCACGGTCAGGGGGGCGCCGGGGGCGGCGGCGACGGCTCGCAAGAGTCCTTGCAGGACGCGCGCCTGGTAGGCGCGCAGGGCGGGGCGGCGGGGGCGGGGGAGGAACGGGTCGGGCATGGCGGGGAGGGTCGCGCGGGGCGGGCGGAAGTGGGAGGCATCGGTGACAGGCCGCCCTCGGAGGTGGACGGCGGCGGGCCGATGGTGGGCGCCAAGACCAGACACCTGGAGGTGCATTTCATGGCGCTGACGCTCACCGAGGCGGCGAAGCTCAGCAACGACACCCTGCTCGCCGGAGTCATCGAGACGATGGCCGAGGAGAGCCCCATCCTGCAGCGGCTGCCCTTCATCGAGATCACGGGCAACGGCCTCACTTACAACCGCGAGGACAGCGCGCCGGACGCCGGTTTCTACGGCGTGGGCGACGACTGGGACGAGGACACGCTCACCTTCACCCAGCAGACCGCGTCCCTCAAGATCCTCGGGGGCGACGCCGACATCGACAACTTCCTCAAGGAGACGCGCTCCAACGTCCAGGACCTCGAAGCGGCGGTGCTCCAGCTGAAGGCGCGGGCGGTGCAGGCGCTCTTCGACAAGACGTTCGTGACCGGCAACGCCACCACGGACGCGGACAGCTTCGACGGCGTCGACAAGCTGTGCGCGAACGACCAGGCGGTGAGCATGGGAGCGAACGGCGGGACGCTGACGCTAGCCAGGCTGGACGAGCTCATCGACCGGGTTCGTCCGGGGAAGCCCCAGATGCTGCTGATGAGCCGGCGCTCGCGCCGCAAGCTGAACGAGCTGGCACGTGACGCGGGTACTTTCCTGGAGGCCGCCCGCGACCAGTTCGGGGGGATGGTGCAGTACTACGACGGCATCCCCATCGGCATCAACGACTACATCAGTGACGCGCAGACGGCGGGCACGAGCCGCGACGCCTCGACGGTGTACGCGATGCAGTTCGGCGAGGGCGCCCTGGCCGGTCTGTCGGCGCCGAGCGGCCTCTCCGTCGACCGCGTGGGCGCGCTGGAGTCGAAGGACGCGACGCGTCTGCGGGTGAAGTGGTACGCGGGTCTCGCGCTCTTCAACACCCTCGCCCTGGCCAAGCTGACGGGCGTCCGCCCCTAGCCCGGGCCTATCCGCCACCCCACCGGGAGGGCGCCCCGCACGGGGCGCCCTCTTTAGCGTGCGGGCCGCTGGGGGACGCTCCCACGGGTGGGGTAATTCGGCTTGCTAGCTGATACGGTTGCTCTCGTGACACGAATCTCGGGCGGATGGCTCCTGGGGGCAGTCGCCCTGGTGGCGGCGACGGTCGTCGCGTGCGGCGGGGAACCCGACCAGCCGCCGTCCATCCCGGCGGCCACGCCAACGCCTGTCGCGACCGCGACCGCGACGGCTTCACCGACGGCCACCACCGAGGCCACAGCCCCACCCGAACCCACCTCGACCGCCACCCCCTCCCCATCGCCCGCGCCCGTTCCCGCCACGGCCACACCATCGCCGTCGCCCACACCCGCCCCCACCACCGCACCTACCCCCGCGCCCAGCGATCCCGACGCGACCACCTTCCGGTACGACACCTACGACACGACGGGCGCGGTCGCGACGGCGGGCAGCTACGCCTTCCTCGCCGACGCAGACGGCCCGTCGTGGGCCGTCACGACCTACGAGGGCCTGCGCGACGGCACCGCTACCGCCCTCCTCATCCACACCTCCGACGCGGACGGCGTCTCGCGGGAGGGCGTCTACGACGCCGTCGAGGTCGGGGACCTGTTCGAGTGGCGCCAGGCCGACGACTGCTTCGTTCGCTACAAAGTGACGGAGGTCAAACCGGACCCTGGGGGGACGGTGCAACGCAAGCTCCTCGCCGTCGAGTGGATGATTTACGCCTTCACGGGCTGCTACGGCAGAGTCACGCCTGACACGAGCATCCAGTTCGTCTGGGACGAGCTGTCGGAGCTGGGCGGCGAGAGCCTCAAGGTGCCAGTGACAGTCGGTATCCACCAGCTCGTCCCCGACAACTGGACGGGGACCGTCCGGGCCGCCGTTCATGAGGCCGCTCCGGGCGGGTCGCACCTCATCCAGCAGGCGAATCCATCCACGGCGGTCCTGAGCGCGCTTGATTACTGGCGCGAACCAAGAGTACCGGAGGGCTTGAGGCTGGCGTACGTCAGCGCCGGAACTTCGAACGATCCCTATCAAGGGTTCTCAGCAACCTACTCACCGACGGAAGGAGGTGGCATTTCTCTGGAGTTTAGTGGCTACTTCCTCTCTCACCGCAACCGGCAAGTGCCTTCCGGCAGCACCTCGTCAGGAGTTGTCGTCGAGGCACGGGTGATCGCTGGTCGTCCTGCCCTCGTCCAGTACAGCCCAGCGGGCGACAACAACTACGCCCACATCCCCACGACCATTTCGATCATGGACCTGGCTACGGAGAGCGGATACACGTTGACGGCATACGACTCCACCCTGAAGAACATCGACACCCTGACGGCTATCGCCAGTAGCCTGTTCACCGAGCCGCCAACCCCCGACGCGACCAGCTTCCGGTACGACACCTACGACACGACGGGCGCGGTCACGGCGCCGGGTAGCTACGCCTTCCTCGCCGACTCCGACGACCCGTCGACGGTCGTCACCACCTACGAGGCCCTCCGCGACGGCACCGCCACCGCCCTCCTCATCCACACCGCCGACGCCGACGGCGTCTCGCGGGCCGGCGTCTACGACGCGGTCGAGGCCGGCGACCTATTCGAGTGGCACAAGGCCGACGACTGCTTCGTCCGGTACCGCGTCACGGACCTGCCGGAGGCAGACGCGACGGCGACGCGCCGGGAGTACGGGGTGCGCTGGGAGACGTACGTCTTCCAGGGCTGCCAGACGGGCTCGGTACCGGCTTCGGCGACGGCGACATTCACGGTCACTGCCGAGATGTCGCTCGACCACCTCAGCGGCGCCAGCCTCACCACCTTCGCCGTCGTCCATGGTCCCTGGCAACTGGCGCCCTACACGCAGACCTCCGCGGGGGCGGTTGGGAACCCGCCGGCGGGCGTCGCCGTCAGGTCGCCTGAGTTGACTGAGCAACCAACTCGCTTCCGGTCTCCACCTCGGTACAGGGCGGGCGAGATGGTAGCCAGCCTGACTGAAGCCCGACGGCTGCCCTACTGGCGGGAGCCGTCACTGCCTGAGGGCTGGACGTTCAGTCACCTGTTTGTCGGCGGCGGCATATCGCGGGCTGGTTACGAGGCCGTATACATCGCCGCCGATGGGTATCCTGCCGTGTCAATTCGTGGGGTGCATGCTGATTGGCGTCAACTGCCCGAGGCCTCGAGTTGGCTGACGAACGACAGCCCGCCAAGGCTGCTTGTCAGGGGGTTGCGTGTGATCGCTGGCCGCCCAGCACTCGTGACATATAGCCCCCTAGGAATCCAGCACCATCCAACCGTCAGCACTGAGGTCCGCATTTTCGATGCGGTCACGGAGTGCATCTACGAGATTGAGGGGCGTGATCCTAGCCTCTTCGGTGGCCCTGCTGCCCTGGAACGCGTGATCGCGATGGCCGAGAGTCTGTTCGACGACGGGCCGCCAACCCCCGACGGCGAAACCCAGTGAGACCGCGAACCGGCGAATAGCGCCTGAGGGCGCGCTGGCGCATCCTTTTTCCATGCGGGTCGTGCAGAAGTTCGGGGGGACCTCCGTCGCCGATGCGGAGCGCATCCGGCACGTGGCCGGGCAGGTCGCGGGCCGGGTGGGCGCGGGCGACGAGGTGGTCGTCGTCGTTTCGGCCATGGGCAACCGCACGGACGAGCTCATCGACCTCGCCCTCTCGGTCTCGCCCGACCCGGACCCGCGCGAGCTCGACCAGCTGCTCGCGACGGGCGAGCACATGTCGGCGGCGCTGCTGGCCATGGCCCTGCACGCGATGGACCAGGAGGCGGTGGGGCTCACCGGGAGCCAGGCGGGCATCTACTCGCGCGCGTCGCACGGTTCGGGGCGCATCCAGCGCATCGACGCCGACCGCATCGAGGAGGAGCTGCGCGCGGGGCGCATCCCCATCGTGGCCGGCTTCCAGGGCGTGACCGAGGCGGCCGACTACGTGACGCTGGGCCGGGGCGCGAGCGACCTGACGGCGGTCGCACTGAGCGTGGCCCTGGGCGCCGATCGCTGCGAGACCTACAAGGACGTCGAGGGCGTTTATACCGCCGACCCCCGCCTGGTTCCCAGCGCCCGTCGCCTGGCCGACGTTCACTACGAAGAGATGCTGGAGATGGCGACGCAGGGCTCGCAGGTGATGCACAGCCGCGCCGTCGAGCTGGCCGCCGTCAACGAAATGCCCATCCTGGTCGCCTCGAGCATGGTCGAGGCGCCGGGAACCCTGATCCATGGAGGCGCCCTGATGGAAGAACGCAATCGCGTCCGCGGCGTCGTGGACGACCACGACATCGCCAAGGTGACGCTGCGGCACGTGCCCGACCGGCGCGGCATCGCCGCCCAGATCTTCGAGCCCCTGGCCGCGGCGGGGGTCAGCGTCGACACGATCGTACAGAACGCGAGCGAACGCGACCTGACGGACCTGACGTTCACGCTCGCGCGGGAGGACCTGCGTCGCGCAGCGGGGCTCATGGACGAGATCTGCGAGTCCGTCGGCGCCAACGGCTACACCGCCGACACGAACCTCGGCAAGGTCAGCATCGTGGGCGCGGGCATCCAGACAGAGCCGGGCTACGCCGCCCGCATGTTCCGCGCGCTGGCGGACGCGGAGGTCAATATCGACCTGATCACGACGAGCGAGATACGCATTACCTGCATCGTCCACGAAGACCACATGCGCGAAGCGGTGAACGCCCTGCACGAGGCATTCGGGCTCGACCAGGAGGGCTAGGCGAAGTCGGCGGGCTTACGCTGCAGCCTTGACAGCGGGTGTACGCTCGAAAGCGAGAACACCGACAGGGAGGTCGCACGTGTACCACGTAAAGACTCATCTCCTGCATGGAGTTCTAATCGTGCAGTGGCGAGGCCCGTCTTAGCGCGGGCTGATGCGGGAAGCTCCCGCCCGGAACGGGTGCAGGGCGGGGCGAAGTACCGCGAAGAGTTCTTAACAGGCCTCGGGAGACCGGGGCCTGTTTGTTGCCCGCGACTCCCGCCGCCGCCGTTGGCCCTGTGAGCCCAGCCGTTAAAATCGCGCCATGCGCATCGCCCTCGCCTCGGACCACGCCGGCTACCAGTACAAGGAAGCGATCAAGACGTTCCTTGCGGAGCGCGGCCACGAGCCGGTCGACTTCGGTACCGACTCCGACGAGTCCTGCGACTACCCCCTCTTCATCCGCCCCGCCGCCGAAGCCGTGGCCAGCGGCGACTGCGAGCGCGGCATCGTGCTGGGGGGCTCGGGGAACGGCGAGGCGATGGTCGCGAATCGCGTGGCGGGCGTGCGCTGCGCCCTCTGCTGGAGCCACGAATCGGCGGAGATGGGTCGTCGCCACAACAACGCCAACGTCATTTCGATCGGCCAGCGCATGGTCACGCTGGAGACGGCGCTCGACATCGTCGCGACGTGGCTCGACGCACCCTTCGACGGCGGCCGTCACGCCCGCCGCATCGCCCAGATCGACTGAGGAGAGCGCTCCGCGGTGCGCGCGTTCGCTGAGGAGCGCGCGCGGCGGGATTCATGCGCTCGACTGATTCGCGCTCGCGGCCGCGCTGAGTGGGGGAGGGGCTACCGCTCGGCGAGCCTGCCCTCAATACGGGTAACCGTCGCGAGGATGGTTGCCAGGAGATCGCCGTGGCTTGTCAACCGTCTGCCGTGATCCGCGAGCATGACCGTGTGCTCGTCCAGCTTCGCCGTGTGCTCGTCCAGCTTGGCCTCCAGGGAATCCAGCCTTGCACCGTGTCCATCGAGCGTGTTGCGAATTGCGGTGATGTCGGCTCCGTGGCCGATGAGGGCTTCGCGCAAGTCGCGGAGCATGTCGCCGTGGCTGTCCACGGTCTCAGCAATGCCGTCCACCCGACCGGACAGGGCGTCGAGCCGAGTAGATAAAGCATCAAGGCGGCTCCCGAGGTGTGCGAGCTCGGACGCATCCGCAGCGAGGGCGGCGTCATGCTGGATGAGTTTGGCGAGCAGGTCGGCGTTCGATGGCTCAGGCACGCAGACAGGATAACCTTTGCCGATACCAAAGGCTACCCGGGCCAGCTAAAGAATCGGACGAGCGATTGCCTCCGGCTGAGCGCGACGACAGCCAGTCCCTCCACTGTCTCCGGGGCAGACCCTGCAGCGGGTGATGTAATTCGGCGGGTCGCCTGCTAGCGTGACCCCATGCCGGGACGAGGCCGTGGCCGCCCCCCGCACCCCGATCTCCTCACCCCCGCCGAACAGCGCGTCCTCGAGGATCTGCGCAAGGGCGGGACGAACGTCGAGATTGCCGTCCGGCTCGGCCTCAGCCCCGAGACCGTCAAGACCCACATCGCCCGCATGCTCGCCAAGCTCGGCCTCGACGACCGCCACGCCCTCGCAGCCTGGCGACCGGAGGGGGAACGCCAACGCCTCCTGGCGCCCGTGGCCCTCCCGGCGGCCCTGGCCTCCGCCGGCCGTCCGCTGCTGTGGGCGGGGATGGGCGCCGTGGGGTTGGCGGTCGCAGGTGTCGTCGTGGCGCTGCTCGTTGCCTTCCTCGGGGACGACGATGACGCAAGGTTGTCGCCAGCCGATGGGTGCCGGACTCCGACGGATTCGACCTGCATCAGGGCGGTCTACCTGGGCGCGCCCGGCGACTACGCCCAGGTACAGGACATCCCCGCCGACCTGCTGCTCACGCCCAACAGCGACGGGCGCTACTACGTCGAGCGGGGCCTCCAGTACACCGTCGTGACGGCGCCGCCGCTACCCGAGGGCTGGACGCGGTTCTGGCTGGAACGGACCCCGCTGGGCGACCCGCGCCCGGTCAGCCACCAGCAGCTCATCGCGCCGGTGGGCACCACCTACACCTTCACGGTCACGGAGGACGAAGCCGCCGTCACCCTCATCACCTTCGACCTGAAGCGGGCGCGGCCCTTCGTCCGCCCCAGACCCGACGGCAAGCCCGAGATCGGCGACACCGTGGTCACCACGCAGTTCGAAGCCTTGCCTGCACCAGAGCTCACCCTAGTGTCCCGCGGCGAGCACGATGCCCTCCAATTTGAGTGGACGGGCGGCCCTACGAACGTCACAAAGTGGCAGTACCGGCAACGCTCGTGGCAAGACGGCCAGCCTTTGGAATGGGGAGACTGGACCGACATCCCGAGCAGCGGCGCAGCGACCCGCGGTTACCGCCTCACGCGGTTGACCGAGCGCACGGGCTACAGCGTCGAACTGCGCGGGGTTGTCGGCCCACTCACTGGGCCAGCCTCCAACTCGGTCAACGGCTCGACCCATCACCGCACCAATCATCCTGAGATGTACCCGGGACAAGTCGTCGAGGGCGATGGCCAGACGGAGTGGCGCCTTTACCGCCTCGGCGTGCTCATCACCATCCCCGCCGGCAAACGCCTCACCGTTGGCCAGGGCTCGATCGCCCACGGCTGGGTCGGCACCGGCGACGATAGGTGGCTAACTCGCGGCCAGGTAGACCTCTATGACGAGGTCACCGGATCGGTGCTCGTGCTGGATTCCGACACGGGCCGCGAGGTCTCGCGCCGAGTGGTGGAGGCGCCTGAAAGCGACGCGCATGACGCAAACACCCTCTTCGACCAGATCGTGACATCGGTGAGGGAAGATTAGTGAGAACCAGCGCAGCACTGCTCCTCATCGCGCTGGCGGTCGTGGCGCCCACCATTCTCGCCAGTCACGTGCCCGCGTCGACGCTCTCCTCAGCGATGCGCCGAAGGCGTGAGCCCTCCGCTTAGCCGCGCCTCGCGAGAGTGCGGCAGTCGAGCGGAGAAATCGCGCCCGCCGCTCTCCTAGTCGAGGCGCTCGAAGATGGTGGCGATGCCCTGGCCGCCGCCGATGCAGAGGCTCACGAGGCCGTAGCGGCCGCCGGTGCGCTCCAGCTCGTGCATCAGCTTCACCGTGAGGATGGTGCCGGTCGCGCCCACGGGGTGGCCGAGGGCGATGGCGCCACCGTTCGGGTTCGTCTTCTGCGGGTCGAGCGAGAGCTCGTTCGAGCAGGCGCAGGCGACGCTGGCGAAGGCCTCGTTCAGTTCGATCACGTCCATCTGGTCGAGGGACATGTCGGCCTTCTCCAGCGCCTTGTTGACGGCCGGGATGGGGCCGCTGCCCATCAGGGACGGGTCGACGCCGGCCTCGGCGCGGGCCACGAGCCGCATGCGCGGCTTGAGGCCGAGGGCGTTCGCCTTGGTCGCGCTCATGACGACCGTGGCGGCGGCGCCGTCGTTGATGCCGCTGGCGTTGCCGGGAGTCACCATGCCGTCCTTCTTGAAGGCGGGGCGTAGCTTGGCGAGCTGCTCGGGTGTGCTCGCGCGGGGGAACTCGTCCGTGTCGAAGACGCGCTCCTCACGGCGCTCGCGCACCGTGATGGGGACGATCTGTTCCTTGAAGTAGCCCTGCTCGATGGCGTTGATGGCGCGCCGCTGGCTCTCCGAGGAGAACTCGTCCTGGGCGCTACGGGAAATCTCGTACTCCTCGGCGAGCTTCTCCGCAGTGATGCCCATGTGGGTGTCCTCGAAGGGGTCGCTGAGGAGCTTGACGATGCCATCCTGGATCTCGTCGTGGCCGAGGCGGTAGCCATTGCGGGCCTTGCGCAGGTAGAAGGGCAGGCGCGTCATGTTCTCCGCGCCGCCGGCGACGACCACGTCGGCGTCGCCGGTCTCGATGTAGCGGGCAGCCGTGTTGATGGCCTCAAGGCCGCTGCCGCAGAGGCGGTTGACGTTGACGGCGGGCGTTTCGACGGGGATGCCGGCCTTGATGCCGGAGACGCGAGAGAGGTAGGCGTCCTCGGCTACCTGGCCGACGATGCCCATAACAATCTGGTCGACCTCGCCAACCTCAACGCCGGCGCGGTTGACCGCCTCGGCGATGACGGTGGAGCCGAGCTCGTTGGCGGGGGTGTTAGAGAGCGAACCGTTGAACGTGCCGATAGCGGTGCGAACGCCGCTGGTGAGGACAACATCTTCCATGGCGGTACCTTCCTGGGGGCGGCGCCGCGCGCCGCGTGAAATGTGCGCGTCATTGTAGCCCCTCCTTCCTTCCCGAGGGCGGACGCGCGCGAGGGGCGCGCCCTCTACGATGAGCGCGTGACGCGCTTCGCCATCCGGACAGCCGACAGCGACGACGCGCCGGAGCTGGCGGAGCTGCTGGCGGAGGCGTTCGCGGGGTCGGACGCGTGTTACCCGGAGCCGGAACCGCCCTCCGCCGCCGACCTCGCCGTGCGCATGCAGACGGGCGAGGCGTTCTTGCTGGCAGAGGACGCGCACGGGGTCGCGGGGGTGGTGCGGCGGAGCGAGGAGGAGGGGATCGCGAGCTTCGACCTGCTGGCCTCCTGCGAGGCGGGGGCGGGGCGGGCCCTGGTGCGCGCGATCGAGGCCCGCGCCCAGGACGGCGGACTTCGGCTGGTGCGCGCGAAGCTCCCCGACGAGACCCGGCTGGCCGACTACTTCGCGGCGCTGGGCTACCTGCCCATCGGTCGCGCGAACGAGGCGTTCCGGGGCGACCAGGTGGCCATCCTGACCGTCGAGCGGCGGCTGCCGTTGCTGACCGTGCGCGAGCAGCGCCGCAGCGACGCAGACGCGATCGCGGCGCTGGCGGGCGAGGATCCGTGGCCGTTCGAGCAGGGGACGCGTCCGGGGTGGTTCGTCGCCTCCGACGGCGACCGCGTGGTGGGGGTGATCCAGGCGCGGGACGCGGGGGGCGGTCTGGCGGCCATCCGCGAGCCGGTTCTGGCGGATGGGTACGAGGGGCGGGGTCTGGACGCATGGATGGTCGAGCGCGCCGCCGACTACGCCGGGACGCACGGGTCGCACACGGCCGAGCTGCCGCTCACCGAGCGCACGGAGCCGTTGCGGCGCCTGCTGGAGGACCGCGGCTGGGACCTGGAGCGGGGCGCCGACCACTACGTGAAGCGGCTCGGCGGCCAGCTCCGCGAGGACGCCTTCACGGATTAGCGGTCGCTAGGTCGCGAGCCAGTCGGGGGTGTTGTCCCAGGAGTCGAGGGCGGCGACCTCCGAGAGGGGCTTGCGCGTGAGCGGGCCGAAGCGGCCCTTCGGATACCCGAGGGGCACGCAGTAGACGACCTCCGCGTCGGCGGGGATGTCGAACAGATCGTGGACGCGCTCCTCGACGACGGCGTGGAGGGTCGTGATGGTGCCGCCGATGCCGATCGAGCGGGCGGCCAGGAGCATGTTCTGGACGGCGGGGATGACGGATTCGATCGCGCCCCGGCCGCGCGCCGTCGAGCAGACGAGCACGAGGGCGGGGGTGTCGCCGATCTCGCCGGAGAGGCGCATGGCCGACTGGCGCACGCCCTTGCCGGCGGGGATGTCCTCGGGGCCGCTGATGCCCTCGTCCTTGCGCTTGGCCCACCAGGCCTCCCCGTAGAGCTCGCCGAGGGCGGCGCGCTTCTCGGGGTCGGTCACGAGCAGGAAGCGCCAGCCCTGGCGGTTGCCGCCGTTGGGGGCCTGGCGGGCGGCGTCGAGGATGTCGCGCAGGTCGCGGTCCTCAATGGGGTCGGGGCGGAAGCGGCGGATGGCGCGCATGGTGTACATGGCCTCGCCGAGGGTCATGGTCCAGCGGTCGGGAGCGGGGATGGGCACGGGTCACCTCCGGGGGTTCGTGTTGCGTCAGCCTGCCACTGCGGGGCGGCGGGGGCCAGTGGGGGCAGGTGGCTCGGGTTAGGGCGTCGGCCGAACAATCGCTCACGGCGACTCACTAAAACGAGGCGTACAACAACACCAGCAGGAAAAACCCATCGACCACAAGCAGCACTATGCTGGTCTGGATACCGACACCGGTCAGCATCGTTGCGAACTTCTTTGTGCCGCCAGCTTCCGGGGTGCGGGACCGCTTTGGGGCAAGCAAGCCGGCCCCGAGGAACGCGTACACCGCCATAACCCCGATGGCCGCCCGGTGTTCCCCGCCGCTCCAGCAATTTATGCACACGCTGGGTTCTGTCGTGGCCACAAACCATGAGGCCGCTATCACGGCGATCGGGAGGACCCAGCATGCGAGGTGCGCTTCCAGCTGGGGGAAGCGCGGGCCCTAAAGGGCCGTCCCCACGACCAACACGGCGAGAAGCAGCGACCAAAGGATGACAAAGGGATCCCCACTCAGAAAGAGAAGCAGGCCGAGAAGGGCCACAGACCCCAGGCGGACCACCCTCCCTGCCCTGAGCCACGAAGGAGGTACGGGGCCAAGCACTGCAGGCTGCCTCCTCTCCCACATCCTAGGCCGGGAAACCTGGAATTACCCTACCCCGTCCAGAAGCGAAAGACGCCACTAGCGTCTGGTTGCGCCTGCCACCGTGCAGCGGCGCGGGCCAGTGGGGGCGGGGCTTGCTTGCGGACTCCCAAGCTCGGCGCCTCTCAGAAGGGTCAGGGGAACTCGGCGGCCGACAGTGCCGCCGCGAAGAGCACGAACAGCCCGAACACCGCCAGCACCCCAACGCACAGTGCCAGGCCGCCCTGCAGGAAACCGCCACCGGCGCGACTGTCTACGACAGCGCGACCCATCAAGGTCAACACAGCTGCGGCAATCCAGGCTGAGGCACCCAGGCTCAGGAACAGCACCCACATTTCCAACCACCCCGCAGCGGTGATCGCGCACAGGCCGATGATCCCGAACACCAACAACGCAGCGGCAGACCAGTAGTACCTCATGCCTACCCTATCCCCTCCCAGGCAAGGCCAAACAGGGCAAGCCCGGTCGAGCCGAGCACCGCGATGCTGAGCAAGCGGGGGAACGTGTCCGTCAGGGAGGGGGTTCCACGCTTCCCGGGCCGGTCGGCGCCAAAGCGCACCACCAGGAGCCTCACGCCCAGCACGACAGCCGCATTGAAGGACCACATGCTTAGCATCGCGATGCCGAGGTCGTGCTGTTTGCGCGCAGGGTCGGCAGCCTCGGGCAGCGTGCTCATCGCCAGCGCAGCCATGGCGACGAAAGCCACGGCCAGGAGCCAGCGGGACATGTGCGCTTCGAATCGCGGAAAGCGTCTCGCCGAGGCCACCGTGACCACCGTCAGGACACCCGTCAGGAGGTACGGCAGGTAGAAGACCCGAAAATAGAGGGTAAGGCCCAGGAAACACGCGAGCGTGATGAGCGTCAGTCCATACCCTTCGAAGGACCACCACGGTTCCGGGGCGCCTTCGGGCTCAGTCACGGGACGCCATGGCGGCATCCTAGGCGTCCGGCCCGGCCATTGCCCTACCCCGCCCGCTACATCGACCCCCGCACGAGCACGATGGCGACCATTGCCATGTAGGCGGCCAGGAGGACGGCGCCCTCCCAGCGCGTGATGCGCGTGTCTGTCCAGGAGAGGGCCAGGAGCACGATCGTCGAGACGGCCAGGGCGGGCACCTCGAAGTGGTAGAGGGCCCCATCGATGGGCAAGGTGGCGACGGCCCCCGTCAGGCCGAGGACGCCGAGCAGGTTGAACACGTTCGAGCCGACGACGTTGCCGAGGGCGATGTCGTGGTTGCCGCGCAGGGCGGCGACGGCAGTCGTAAGGATCTCGGGCAGGCTCGTGCCGATGGCGACGACCGTGACGCCGATGGCGACCTCGCTGATGCCGGCGCGGCCGGCGATGCCCGTCGCGCCGTTGACTGCCAGGTCGGAGCCGAGGGCGAGGCCACCGACGCCGAGGACCAGGAGCACCGACTGCTCCGCCATCCCGCGGCGGGTGAGCTTCCCCGTGGGCTCGGGGACGTGGTCGGCGGCGAGTGTCTCGGCGGCGTTCGGCTGCAGCCAGAGGGAGAGGCCGATGAAGGCGAGCAGGGCTACGAAGAGGAGGGCGCCGGGGACGTGCCCGATCGTGCCCGTGAGGCCGAGGGCCGCGACCGCGACCGTGGCCGCCAGCAGGACGGGCATCTCCCAGCGCAGCAGGCGGGGGTGCACGTCCATGGGGCGGATGACGGCGGCGATGCCGAGGACGAGGGCGACGTTCGTGATGTTCGAGCCGAAGACGCTGCCGACTGCGAGGTCGCCCTTGCCCTCGAGGCCGGCAACGAGCCCCACGACGAACTCGGGGGCGGAGGTGCCAAAGGCGACGACGGTGGCGCCCACGATCAGGGGCGAGATGCCGAAGGCCATGGCGAGGCGCGAGGCGGAGCGCACGAGCAGCCACGCCCCGGCGAGGAGAAGGGCGAGCCCGGCAACGGTCAGGACGGCGTCGATCGCCACCCCGGCAGTCTAGGGCCTGGCTCCCCGCACCACCACACCACTCCGGCGAGGGGTGAACAGGTCCGTCCCCTCGCCGGAGTGGTGTGGTGGTGCGGGGTGACCGCCTAGGCGTCGAAGTAGAGGGAGAACTCGTGCGGATGCGGGCGGATGTCGACCGCGGCCACTTCGTTCTCGCGCTTGTAGTCGATCCAGGTGCGGATGAGGTCCTCGTCGAAGACGTCGCCCTGGAGCAGGAAGTCGTGGTCCTCCTCAAGCGCGTCGAGGACGCCGCCGAGGGAGCCGGGGAGCACGGGGTAGCCGTGCTCGTGCGGGTCGATCTCGAAGAGGTCGACGTTGTCGACCGGGTCGCCCGGGTCGATGCGGTTGGCGATGCCGTCGAGCCCCGCCATGAGCATGGCGGAGAAGCCGAGGTAGGGGTTGCAGGTCGGGTCCGGCGAGCGGAACTCGAGCCGCTTCGACTTGGGGTTCGAAGAGAGCATTGGGATGCGGATGCCGGCGCTGCGGTTGCGGGCGCTGTAGACGAGCACGTTGGGCGCCTCGTAGCCGGGCACGAGCCGCTTGTAGGAGTTCGTCGTGGGCGCGCAGAAAGCCATGAGGGCGGCGCCGTGCTTGATCAGGCCGCCGATGTAGTAGCGCGCCATCTCCGAGATGAGCCCGTAGCCGTTCTCGTCGAAGAAGAGGTTGGTGCCGTCCTTCCAGAGCGACTGGTGGACGTGCATGCCGTTGCCGTTGTCCTCGAAGACGGGCTTGGGCATGAAGGTGGCCGTCTTGCCCGCGTTGCGGGCCACGTTGCGGACCACGTGCTTGTACCACTGGAGGTTGTCGGCCATCTGCACGAGGGGCGCGTAGCGCATGTCGATCTCGCACTGGCCGGCGGTGGCGACCTCGTGGTGGTGGATCTCCACCTGGATGCCGACCTCCTGCATCTTCAGGACCATCTCGGTGCGCAGGTCCTGCAGGGTGTCGCGGGGGGGAACGGGGAAGTAGCCCTCCTTGTGCTCGGTCTTATAGCCGAGGTTGGGGCCCCCCTCGCTCTCCATGTCGACGCCCGTGTTCCAGGCCGCCTCGACGGAGTCGACGCGGTAGAAGGCCGTGTCGCGCTCGGAGTCGTAGCTGACGCTGTCGAACACGAAGAACTCGGCCTCGGGGCCCCAGTAGGACTCGTCGGCGACGCCCGTCAGCTTCAGGTACTCCTCGGCGCGCTGGGCAACGGCGCGGGGATCCTTGTGGTAGCCCTCGGCGGTCACGGGATCCTTGATGTCGGCCGTGATGCTGAGGGTGGTGTGACGGGCGAAGGGGTCGAGCACCGCCGTGTCGGGGTCGGGGATGAGGATCATGTCGGAGCGCTGGATGCCCTGGAAGCCGCGGATGCTGGACCCGTCGAACCCGAGCCCTTCCTCGAACGTATCCGTGTCCCACTCGCTGGGCGTGACGGAGAAGTGCTGCCAGGCGCCGAGCAGGTCCGTGAACTTCACATCGATGATCTGCACGCCTTCGTCGGCGATCAGCTGTTGAACATCTTCCGGGGTCGTCATGCGTTACCTCTCTGGGTTGGTCGGTGTTGTCGCGCCCGCGAGGGGCGCAGGGATGCGGGAATGATCATCGCCAGCCGGGGGGCGTACGAGCAACGCCCGGGGGCGGTCTGGCGATGAAGTTCGTGTTACGGCTGGATGTCGCGTGCGCTCAGAGGGCGATGTCCCCCCGTTCGCCCGTGCGCACGCGGATCGCTTCCTCGACGGGGATCACGAAAATCTTGCCGTCGCCGATATTGCCCGTCCCGGCGGCCTCGATGATGGCGCCGATGGCGCTCTCGACGGCGTCGTCCTGGACGACCATCT
Organism: Tepidiformaceae bacterium; assembly: GCA_965214395.1. Classification (GTDB taxonomy): domain Bacteria; phylum Chloroflexota; class Dehalococcoidia; order Tepidiformales; family Tepidiformaceae; genus UBA2991. Next base: position 483,512 of record OZ243954.1, on the reverse strand, counting down.
CGAGCTTCATCTTGGGCAGCAGGTCCACGACGATCGTCTCGCCGCCGCGGCCCTGGTGGGCGATGCCGCGCTGGGCGCCGCGCCCGGTGACGGAGATGATGTTCAGGCCGTGGATGCCCTGGTCGTCGAGGGCGCTCTTCACCTCGTGGAGGCGCTCCGGGCGGATGATGGCCTCGATCTTCTTCATGACTCGCTCCCGCCGCTCTCAGCGGCCTGCTCGGGTTCGATGATACCGACCGGGATGGCGATGCCGGCCTCATCGCTCTGGTAGGCGCGTTCCCCATGCTGGGTCACGTCGAGCCCGACCTCCTCGTCCTCCGCGTTGACGCGTACGCCCATGGTCAGGTCGAGCACCTTGAGGATGCCGAAGGTGACGATGAAGGAGTAGGCGCTCACCGCGCCGATGCCGACGAGCTGGTCCCAGAGCAGGCGCCACTCGCCGTGGATGAGGCCCTCGCGGAACTCGGGCGCGCCCACGACCGCCGTGGCGAAGAGGCCCGTGGCGATCGCCCCCCAGAGGCCGCCAACGCCGTGGACGGCGACAACGTCGAGGGAGTCGTCGAAGTGGAGGTACTGGCGCAGGCGGACGGCGAAGTAGCAGAAGAGGCCCGCGCCGAAGCCGATCGCCAGCGCCTCCATGGGTTCGACGTAGCCGGAGGCGGGCGTGACCGCCACGAGTCCGGCGACGGCGCCGGAGGCGGCGCCGACCACGCTCGGTTTCCCGGAGACCTTCCAGCTGATGAGCGTCCAGGTGAGGGCGGCCATGGCCGCGGCCACGTTCGTGTTGACGAAGGCGTAGACCGCCTGGCCGCTCGCCCCGACAGCGCTGCCGGCGTTGAAGCCGAACCAGCCGAACCAGAGCAGGGCGGCGCCCAGCACCACCATCGTGATGTCGTGCGGCTCCATGGGCTCGACGCCGTAGCCGCGGCGCTTCTTGAACACGAAGACGGCGGCCAGGGCGGCCACACCCGCGTTCACGTGGATGGCGAGGCCGCCGGCGAAGTCGAGGCCGTTGATTCCGATATCGGCGGGAACGCCCTCGCCCGAGAAGGTGTTGAGCCAGCCGTTCACGCCGAACACCCAGTGGGCGATGGGCGCGTAGACGATCAGCGACCAGAGGGCGATGAAGAGGAGGAACGGCCCGAAGCGGGCGCGCTCGGCGAAGGCGCCCGTGATAAGCGCAGGCGTGATGATGGCGAACATCATCTGGAATGCCATGAAGAGCAGGTCGGGCACGCCGCCCGAGCCGGAGTCGACACCCACGCCCTTCAGGCCGAAGTGATCGAGGTTCCCGATGAGGCCGAGCCCCTGGTCGGGTCCGAAGGCGAGCGAGTAGCCCACCACGACCCAGAGCACCCCCACCACGCCGATCGTGATGAAGGAGTGCATGATGGTGCCGACGACGTTCTTGCTTCGGGTGAGTCCCCCGTAGAAGAACGCCAGCCCTGGCGTCATCAAGAGCACCAGGGCCGATGCGGCGAGCATCCAGGCCGTGTTGCCGGCGTCTATTTCAAAGTCAGGCACGCGAACCCCCCGCGCCGCCCGGCAGGCCCTGCTTCGGGCGTGGCGGGCCAGCCTCCGCTTGAGTGCGGGGTATCTTGACGGCCTCGTGTTTCAACCATGTTTCGCGTGCGCATGCCAGAGGCTCGCCACGGGGGAACGTGGTAGCGTTCGGGCGTGACCGCCACCGCGGGCGACGCCGGCGCCGACACCCTTCCCCAGGGCCTGCAACTGCTGGCCGAGACGTTCTCGTTCTCCGGCCGGGCGCGACCCCTCCTCGGCTTCGGCCACTACGCGACCGTCATCGACACGGGCGGGCCGCAGGCGCTCGCGCTGGCCACCGACACCATCGGCACGAAGGCGCTCGTCGCCCAGGCGTTGGGTAAGTTCGACACGGCCGGCATCGACTGCGTCGCCATGAACGCCAACGACATCGTCTGCGTGGGCGCCGAGCCCATCGCGATGGTCGACTGCGCGCTCGTGGAGGAGATGGACGAAGCGTTCCTGGCGGAGATCGCCGTGGGGCTGCGGGAGGGCGCGCGCCGCGCGCGCATCTCCATCCCCGGCGGGGAGACGGCGCGCGTCCCGGAGATGCTGCGCGGGGCCGTCCCCGGACGCGCCTTCGACCTGGGCGGTACCTGCGCCGGGCTCGTCGAGCCCGACCGCATCCTCACCGGCGCAGCCGTGGCCCCGGGCGACGCGCTCGTCGGCTTCGCCTCCTCGGGCATCCACAGCAACGGCCTCACGCTCGCGCGCCGCACCTTCCGTGAGGCTGGCTGGGAGCTGGGGCGCTACGTCGAGGAGTTCGGCCGGACGCTCGGCGAGGAGCTGCTGGAGCCGACGGCCATGTACGTCGACCTGGCCATGGCGCTGCTGCGCGAGCTCGACGTGCGCGCCCTGTTCCACGTCACCGGCGGCGGCTTCCTCAATCTCCGGCGCCTCGAAGCGGAGGCTGGCTTCGACATCGAAACCCTCCCGCCGGTGCCGGCGATCTTCAACGTCATCCAGCACCTCGCCGGCCTCGACGACGCGACCATGTACGCCGAATACAACATGGGAGCGGGCTTCTGCGCGGTCGTACCGGAGGCAGAGGCGGAGCGCGCCCTCGCCCTGGGCGAGGCCTGCGGCATCCAGGGGTGGCGTCTCGGGACGGCCACCGCCTCAGCGGCCCGCGAGGTCACCATCGACGCGGGCGGCATCGCCCTGCGGGGTGGGGCGGAGGGGTTCGGGGCGGGCTAGGCGGTTTTCCTACGGGAACTGCACGCGAGGCATTCGCACGTCTGGTAGTCGCGCACCAGATGGACCAGTCCGTGGAGCACGTCATCCTCCTGGTCAAAGCCTGGGCAAGCGCCTTCAGCACTGAGTCGTCCCCCGACTCATAGGCCCTGTAGACCCAGTGGGCGACAAAGTCGGCGAGTTGCACAAGCCGGCTCGCCTTGCTGTCCACGAAGAGGGGTACCTCAGCGTAAGCGGAGAGCGGCCCATTGGCCGCGCCCGACGACGCACCATCCTCCCTCCAACCCACCATGGCGGACTGAAGGGATTCTTCGAGTCGAGAGTCATCCGCAATCACCACGCAGTTGTGCCGGTCCCCCTGCGAAGCCAAACGGTCCAGCATTCCGTTGCAGCGGGCGAAGTACTCTTCGTAGGCACGCTCATACGGGCTGATGAAGGGCGCGGATGCTTTGTGGTGCACAACGGCGAAGAGCACCGGTGGGCGTCGCTGACCTGGAACATTCCCAACCAGTAATCCGGCCACTGCTTCGGTGAGCTGTTGCCGGCGGGCACGAGCCATCCGGCGCCACCGGTTCTTCCCGGCTCGAATATTCTAGCATGCAACTCGGCGCTATGCCACGCCACTGGCAGTTCTTCGACCAGCGAGTCGGCAGCCCTGGCGAGCAGGTAAGCATCCTGTTCGTGGACAGCCAGCCCCCCGACGACAAAGTGGTCGCCACGATCCAGGCCTGACTCATCGGCATAGAGCAGGTACATGCGACTCCACAGAAAGGAAGGGAAGGCAGACGACGGGCGACTGACCGGGCCCCGCAGAAAGAAGGCAGAGGCACTCGCCGCCTGCACCGCAATTATTGTCCAAAAGCTGGATGCTTGTCAACCGCCTGCGGGGTGGGGCGGAGGGTTCGGGGCGGGCTAGCTCCGGGACTGGGGATTGGCGGCTTCGCGGGGTGGGGGCGGGGCGCGGCGGATCGACCAGCGACGGAAGCGCTCCTCCATGCGGGCGTGGCCCTGGCGCGCGATCATCTCCTCGCGCATCCGCAGGAAGTCCTCGCGCGTGCGACCGCCGATCTGGCTGGTGTGGCAGAGCACCGCTTCGAGGCGGGTCTCCCAGTGGTCCGACACGTCGACCGTGTAGTCGGCGTCCTCGCTGCCAGCGAAGAGCACCTCGTTGACCTGGTGCGAGGGGAGGCCGTCCTCCTCGTCGCGCGGGTAGTAGAGCCGGTCGCGCACGAGCGGGTAGACGGCGTCGGCGGTGAGGACGCCGACGTTGCGGTGGTCGCGGTGGTTGAAGCCGCGGCGGAAGGCGTCCCAGGTCACGATCACGTCGGGGCGGTGGATGCGGATGAGGCGCACGATCTGGCCGCGCAACTCCTCCTCGTCGACCGTGTGGCCGTCGGGATGGCCGAGGAAGATGCATTCCTTCACGCCGAGCGAGCGGCAGGCGGCGCGCTGCTCCTCCTCGCGGATGGCGGCCAGCTTTTCCGGGTGCATCTCGGGATCGTGCGTACCCTTGTCGCCGCCCGTCACGACCACGTAGACGACCTCGGCGCCCTCGGCGCACCACTTCGCCACGGTGCCCCCGCAGACGAACTCGGCGTCGTCGGGGTGGGCCATCACGACCATCGCACGGGCGGGCGTCCCGAGGGCGTTGGGGTCGGTTTCCGGCTCGGGCTCGCCACCGGCGAACCAGCGTCCCACGGAGCGGAGGGTGTCACCGAGGCTCATGCGACCGGCTCCTTCCTGGCGTGGGCGGCGATGACATCGCCGTACAGCTCGTCCATGCCGCGGCCGACCTCGTCCCAGCGGAAGCGCTGCACGGAGTCGCGCGCGGAGCGGGCGAAGTTGGCGCGCAGCTCGGGGTTGCGGATGAGCACCTCGAGCTTCTCCGCGAAGGGCTCGGGGCAGCGCCAGGGGATGAGGAAGCCGTTGACGCCGTCGGTCACGGTCGAGACGAGCCCGCCGACGCGCGAGGCGACGACGGGCGTTCCGCAGGCCATCGCCTCGACCGCCACCAGCCCGAAGCTCTCGTAGTAGCTCGGCACGACGCAGACGTCCGCGGCGCTGTACCAGTCGGGGAGCTCCTCGTGGGGGACGGCACCGGTGAAGCGCACGCTTCCTTCGAGGCCGGCCGCGCGCGCCTGCTCCTCCAGCTCGCCGCGAAGCTCGTGGCCGTGCTCGCCGCCGACGACCAGCAAGAGCACCTCCGGGTCCTCCAGCTGCGCGACCGCATCGATGAGGATGTCGACGCCCTTCAGCTTCTCCAGGCGGCCCACCCAGAGCAGCACCGGGCGGTCCTGCTCGATCCCGAGCGCGCGACGGCTCTCGTCGCGGTCGCGGGGGCGGAAGAGGTCGGTGTCGATGCCGCAGGGGATGCTGACCATGCGGGCGGGATCGGCGTCGTAGTAGCGGGCGAGCAGGTCGTGCTCGTGGGCGCAGGCCGAGATGATGGCGTCGGCGGAGGCGGCCAGCTCGCGTTCGCGCCGGATGCGTTCGCCCGGCTCCTCTTCGGAGATGCGGGCGCGGTTCTTGACCTCGCCGAGGGTGTGGAACATCACCAGGTGGGGGGCGTCCTGCCCGCGGGCGAGCCCTTCGCCCGCGGCGATTCCCTGCCAGTAGTGGCTATGCACGAGGTCGTAGGACTGGCCCTCGCCGGCGGCGAAGCGGGCCATCTCGGCGGCGAAGGCGGGCACGAAGGGCGCCAGCAGCTCTTTCTCCAGCGGGGACGGCGGACCGGCCGGCAGCTGTACGAGTCGCAGGTTGGGGGCGAGCGCCGTGACCTCGGGCCGCTCGCCATCCAGGCGCGTGAAGATGTCGACGTGGTGGCCGCGCCGGGCGAGCTCTCGTGAGAGCTCGTGGACGTACACGTTCATGCCGCCCGTCTGTCGCCCGCCGAGCGGGGCCACGGGGTTCGTGTGGTAGGAGACCTGCGCGATTCGCATGAGCGTCCGAATAGCGTAGCGCCTATCATGGGCTTATGTATGCGGCATGGTGGTCAGCCCGTGAGCGGGTGGCTCCAGCGCAGCCCGGGAAAGCGGCTGAAGCCCCGGTCGGCCGTGATCCACTCGGCTCCCGACTCAATTGCGAGAGCAGCCAGGTAGGCATCGGGCACGAGGTTCCCGCGAGCGTCGACAGATTCACAGAGCCTCGTGAAGATTCCCCAGTGGCGCTCCCCGGGCGAAACCGGCACAGCGTTCGGTAGCTCGCGAACCGCATTCGCAAACTTGAGTGCATCCGACAGCGGCGTCGGCACTTTGAAAATGCGAGGGTTGGTCACGATTCGTACGAAACTGCTGAGAATCAGCTCGCTCACAGCGAAGGCTGTCGCGGAATTTGCCTGACGCTCCAGCCAGGCGGTGTATTCGCCATGGCGCTCGTCATCCTCGCGGTGAGCGTGGATGAGAACATTCACATCGGCGAGAATCACCGGCCCTCCATCACGTCCAGGAGCGCCGCGGAGTCGTCGAGATCAACTCCGGGCTGCAGTCCGGTACCTCGGAAGGTGGGGAATTTCGGTTGTTGACGCTGAGGCCGGACCTTCGCTTCCGCAAGCGCTCGGCGTAGCGCGTCCTCGATCAAGGCCGTCAGCGTGCAGCCGTTCCTCGCAGCGTGCGCCTTCGCTTCTCCGAGAAGGTCATCGTCGAGCCGTATCGTCGTTCGCACGCATCAAAGCATCGCTCAAAGACGCAAATATGTCTAGGGCTGGCAACCATTAGCCCCGCGACAGGCGCAGCCGCACGATGTCGCGGGGGTGGCCGCCGAGGTGGCGCTTGTAGGGCTCCGTGCCGCGCAGGAAGTCGACGGCGTCGCGGCCGCGCTCGATGACGTCGCGGACGAGGAGGGCCTTCGAGAGCAGGCCCACGGCCAGCGACGACAGGGCGGGGTCGAAGCCGCTGTTGTAGAGCATCGTCGCGCCGCCCCCTTCAAGGGCGAAGATGCGGGCCACAGGTCGGCCGTCGAAGGTGAGCGTCGAGATGCGTGCCAGCCCGTGCTCGCTCAGGCCGGTGGCGAGGTCGCGGAAGAACGCCTCACGCTCGGAGGTGAGGAAGGCGGCTTTGTCCTCGCGGCTGTCGCGCATCATGGTAAGCAGGCCCTCCGCCGCCTCCGCCACCTCCCCGGGCTCCGTCGCGGAGACGAACCCGACCTCGCCCGCGCGTTCGAGGTTGCGCAGCTTGCGTCGCAGCTCGTGCCGGTGCTTCTTCGGGAGCGCGGCCAGGTAGACGTCCCACGTGCCGGGCAGCTCGACCGTCGGTGTGACCGCTTCTGACTCCTCGTCGGCGCTCCAGCCATAGCGCCCGGCGGCGGCGATCAGGGCGGGGCGAAGGGGTCCGGCGGCAGGCAAACCCCAGGCCTCGAACCCGGACGCGAGGTCCTCCATGAGCCACTCGATGAGCGCGGCGGCCGCCCCTGCCTCTTGCCCGGACGCGACAAGCGCCCCGGCGTGGTCGCTCAGGTCGGGATCGCCGAGGAAGCGCGGCTGCTCGCCCCCGACGTCGATGGGCATGACGCCCACGAGGGGCGCTTCCCCATCGTCATCGGCGGGCTCGCGGAGGGCGAGGAACACGGGGAAGGCGTCGGCGCCGCAGTGCCGCAGCCACGCCTCGTGCCAGGCGGGATGGGAGAAAGGAAGGGCGCCGGGGGTCTGGCGATGCAGCTCGGCCCACTCCGGCGCGAGCGCATCGAAGGGCTCGGAGGTGATGAGCGGCAGGGGCCCGTCGTCGAACGCGGGCTCGGCGCCGTCCGCCGTGTCCGGCATGGCGGGCTAGGAGGAACCGTGGACGAGGGCGAGGAACTCGGAGCGCGTCACGCTCGAGCGCTTGAACTGCCCCCGCATCGCGCTCGTCACCATGCGGCTGCCCGGCTTGCGCACGCCCCGCATCGTCATGCACAGGTGCTCGGCCTCGACCACCACGGCCACGCCGTCCGCCTGGAGCGCCGCCATGACGGTCTCCGCGACCTGGCTGGTCAGGCGTTCCTGGATCTGGGGGCGGCGGGCGTAGGCCTCGACCACCCGCGCCAGCTTGCTGATGCCGACGACCCGACCCTCGGGCAGGTAGCCCACGTGGGCCTCGCCGTGGAAGGGGAGCAGGTGGTGCTCGCACATGCTGTAGAAGGGGATGTTGCGCAGGATGACCATCTCATCGTGCGCAACCTCGAAGCCCACCTTGAGGTAGGCGGCGGGGTCTTCGTTGAGGCCCTGGAAGATCTCAGCGTACATCTCGGCGATGCGCCGCGGCGTCTCGACGAGGCCCTCGCGGGCGGGGTCGTCCCCCACCGCCTCCAGCATCTCGATGACGGCCGCGCGGATGCGCGCCTCGTCGACTCCGGACTCAGAAACAATCGCCATGGGCACGGATCGTAGCAGCGAGGCCGGAAGAGCGCTCGCTTCGCTCGCTGAGTGGAGCGCTCCGCGCTACGCGCGTCGCTGAGGAGAGCGGCGGGCTCGGCCCGCCTGAGGAGAGCGCCTCGCTGTCGCGCGGCTGAGTGAAGGCGATGCGGGGATCTCCTCGGGGATGGCGGTTGGGAGCTAGAAAACCAGAGCAACGGTTGCCGCGTGGAGATAGGATCACCGGGGGAAGGAGTGTTCGGGGTGAACTATCAGCGAGCGGCAGTCTGGCAGAAGTCGATGGAGGCGGCCCGCGAGGTCTACCGCCTGGCGCCGCGGCTTCCGGATGAGGAGCGGTATGGCATGCGTTCCCAGATCACCCGCTCAGGCGTATCGGTTGCAGCGAACATCGCTGAGGGCTGGTCCCGTGAGACACCGAGAGACAAGGCGCACTTCTTCGCAATCGCGCAGGGCTCCCTCGCTGAAACCGAGACCCTTCTCACCCTCTGCGAGGACTTCGCCTGGTTCCCCCGCGAGGAGACCGCATCTCTGCGCGAGCTCCTGGACGAGGTCAGCCGCATGCTGACAACCCTCCGCCGCCAGCGGCGCCAACCCTAGGCGTTGCGTAGCGCCCCCACTCAGCTGCGCGACAGCGCGGCGCTTCACTCAGGCCGGGCGCAGCCCGCCGCTCTCCTCAGCGCGGCGACAGCCGCTCGCTCCACTCAGCGAGCGGAGCGAGCGCTCTCCTACGACTCCAGCCAGAGCACGTCGCCGTGCAGGTCGGGGGCGTGCTCGCGGGAGGCGAAGACTTCGTACTCGGCCTTACTGGCGGCGATGGTCGTGTTGTCGCCGTGGCCGGGCCAGACGGTTGTGTCATCCGGAAGGGCATAGAGGCGCGAGGTGATCGACCCGATCTCCTGCTGCAGGAGCTCGTTCGAACGGGAGTTGCCGGGGCCGCCGGGGAAGAGCGTGTCGCCGACGAAGGCGTGCGAGCCGTGGACGAAGGCCGTGCTCGCGGGGGTGTGGCCGGGGATAGAGACTACGTCGAAGGCGATGCCCCCCACGTTGACGGTGTCGCCGTCGGTGACGGCCTCGTCGAGCTGGCCCTCGGGGATCCAGGGCTCGGCCGGGTCGGCGATGAGGCGGCAGCCGTAGCGCTCCTTGAGCGCCGCGATGCTCGCGGTGTGGTCCTGGTGCGAGTGCGTCAGCAGGATGGTGGAGGGCTCGACGCCGGCAAACTCGACGGCGGCGATGCTCTTCTCGACCTCGTCGGGGGCGTCGATGAAGGCAGCCTCGCCGGAGGCCTCGTCGATCACGATGTAGATGTTGTTGCCGAATCCGGCGGGCCCAGCGCGCACGATGCCGAGATCGCCATCGACCAGCTTCTCCATGGCGTCCTCCCTGTCGTTGGTGTTGACGCCAAGGGTACCTGCGCGGGGCGCTCAGCGGGGGGCGGAGACCTCCCTGTGTTGGCTGGCCCCCGCTGTTCCTCGAGCCAGCAGCGTTACGGCGAGCTGATTGAGGCTCACGCCCTGACGCTCAGCCTCCGCTGCCAGCTCACCATGAAGGTAGGGAGGCATCCTCACAAGCACCTTTCCGCTGTAGGAGATGTCCGCCCGGGGCTCGGGAATCGGGTCGCCAGCTTCGAGGGCGTCGTCGAGCCACGCCTCCATGGCGCGATCGATGTTCGCGAGCAGGTCCTCGCGAGTTCGTCCCTGTGCGATACACCCACGAAGCTCCTTTACCTCCGCCACCCAGCCGGCATCTCCATCCTCGCTCTCGCTCCAGACGATTTCGATGTGGTACGGCCGCTTGATGTAGTTCTGAATAGTGTCGGCGCTCATTCCAATACCTCCTCTATCGCGCGAATGGCCTTCGAAACAGAGGCTGGCAGCAACGGCGTTCGTGGGTCGATTACCAGCCGCCCACCTGACCAGTCCGGGTGACGGTAGGTAGACCCAGTGGTCACCCTTCCCGAAACGTCGCGTGAACCCCGCTGCGACAAGGAGCCGGTGAAGGTCTTGCGGCCGGACGTTGCGACGGCTCTTCTTCAGCCGCTCGATGCGCCGGGCGAGATCCACAGAGAGGATGATAGCGCATGCGCTATCATCCTCTCAAGCAGTTTGCCGCTAGCTTCCCGCAGCTGGCTTGCCCGAGCCGGGGCTGGTCAGGCGGCCGGCGGCGAGGCCGACGAACAGACCAAGGACCGTCTCGGAGACGTGCGTGAGCGTGCTGCACACGCCCGCGTCGCCGTCGACCACGCCGAGGGCGATGAGGCCCAGCAGCGAGACGACCAGGACGAGGGCGAGCACGGAGACGACGTTGACGATGTTGCGGCCGACCGCGACCTGCGCGCCGGTCATGCCCGGGCCACCCGGCCGGTCGCCGCCTCGATGGCGCAGTCGGAGCGCGGCCGCAGCAGGCCGTGCAGGGCGAGGCCGGTGGCGGCGCGCAGGAGCACCGTTACCGCCCTCGCGTAGTTCGAGAGAAACGTTCGCATTCCATCCTCCTCGGAAGTTGTGCGGCGATGGTGGCCGCGAAGCCGAAGAGGCCCGAGGGGAGGATGTCGCTGGACGGGAGCGAGGTCGCTGCGCGTACCATGTTTCGCGAGCGCGCCGCCGGACGGCGCCCGGAGGAACCTTGCAGAACCTGACGATCGGGACGCACATCCTCGCCCGCGATGCGAGCGGGCTCATCGACGGCATCGTGGCGGCGGACCGCGCCGGCGTGGACACGGCCTGGCTCACGAGCGGCGGCCCCGCTCCCGACCCCCTCGCCGTATTCGCTGCCGCCGCGGGCGACACCGAACAGATCGGGTTCGGCACATCGATCATCCCCACCTTCCCCCGCCACCCGCTGGCCGTCGTGCAGGGCGCGGTCGTGGTCGACCAGCTGGCTCCGGGGCGGCTGAAGCTGGGCGTCGGCCCGAGTCACAAGCCGGCGGTCGAGGGTACGTACCGTTACGAGTTCGTGCGGCCCCTCCAGCACCTGCGCGAATACCTCACGATCCTGAACGCCATCCTCAAGGAGGGGGCGGTCGAATTTCACGGCGAGCGGCTGCACTGCGAGGCGCAGTTGCAGGCGCCCACGCAGGTACAGGTGATGGCCTCGGCCCTTCGTCCGAACGCCTACCGGCTTTGCGGCGAACTGGCCGACGGCGCGATCTCGTGGGTGACCCCGCTCGCCCACCAGCAGCGCGTGGCCATACCCGCCATGGAGGAAGGGGCCCAGGCGGCGGCCAGGGCGCGTCCCGCTCTCGTCTCCCACACCCCCGTGGTTGTCTCGGAGGACGCAGACGGCGTCTGGGAGGCGGCCCAGGCGCAACTGGGCTTCTACCCGAGGCTGCCGTTCTATTCCGCCATGTGGCAGGACGCGGGCTTCCCCGAGGCCGAGGACGGCACCTTCTCGCGAGCCATGTCGGACGCGCTCGTCATCCAGGGGTCCGAGAACGAGGTGGCCGATCGCATCCGCGCGCTGCCGTCCTTCGGCGTCGACGAGATGCTGGCGGGGGTGATCAGGCTCGAGAGCGACCCCGCCGCAGCCGACCGCACGTTGGAGCTGCTGGGAGCCCTGGCGCAGGGCGACTAGGCCGGTCGCTCCGGGCGGGGGTCGAATTTCCCATCGTTGCGCGCAACTCTTTCGGCTGCTCGCAAGAGTTATCCGTAAGAACAACGCCGCAGGCCTCTGGGGCTGGACTCGCTGCCGTATAGTTTGCGCCAATAAAAGGATTGCTGTGCCCAGTCGGCACGACAGCGGGCGCTTGAGCGCCCGTGCCCGCGCTGGCGAGCATGGCAGTGCCGGAGGGCGCCCTGAACGATCCGTTGCAGGTCGGCCAGTTCGCGATCGTCGCCCACGAACCCCAGGAGCGCGGCGCCACCATCGGCATCGCCGAGGGTAACGGGACGGGGGCGGAGCGCTGCGAGCTGTTCGCGCTGGCGGAAGGGACGACACCCGCCGCCCACGAGTTCGCCGGGCACCTGATCTCGCAGGCCGAGCGCTCCTGGAAGGCGCTCAACCTGAGCCTCACGGGCGCGCTCATGGCCATCTTCGGCGAGGCGCAGCGCTCCCTGATGGAGTCCAACACGCGGAGCATCTCGCAGCACCGCGTGGGGCTGGGGCTGGGGTGTCTCGCCCGCCAGGGCGATCGCATCGTGCTCGCCCTGCGCGGACCGGTGAGCATCCTCCACGCCTCCGGAGACTCGACCACCCGCCACGAGCCGGACGACGAGCACGCCGAGCCAATGGACGGCCTCGATCAGGGCCAACCCCAGCTCTCGTCGCTCACCCTCGCTCCCGGCGACCGCGTGCTCCTGCTCACGACGAATATCACCGAGTCACTGGATGAGTTCGAGCTGGGGGCGATCCTCAGCCGCCCGCTCCCGGAGGTCCTGCCGAACCTGTACCGCCGCATCACGCACCTGCGCGATGCGGCCGTGCTGCTCGTGGGGGTTCCCGAGGGGGGCGAGCACGCCCTGCCGCCGCCCGCGCCCCCCGCCCGGAGCGAGCAGGATGACGAAGGCCCCATCATCGGCGGGGAAGCGCCCCGCGGCGGCTCCGCCCCCGACTTCCAGTCCAGCCTCTTCATCCAGACCAGCCCCGAGGCCACCGCCCTCGAACAGGCGCGCAAGCGGCTGGAGGATGTCGATGCGCGCTCACGCGTCGACGGGCGACTTCCGGAGGTGACGCCCCTGGCCGAGGCCCAGGAGCTGCCACCCCTCCGAAGGGCCGTGGGCGACGGCGGTCCGACGCCCGGCCTCTCTTCCGCCGCCGGGCGGGCGGCCACGGAAGGCGGCTTCTTCCGGCAGGTGGCGCACGTGCGCCAGCCACCCGCCCCCTCGCTGGCCTCGCACCACACGAGTGCCGCCCCGGTGAGCCAGCTCGCCAACGATCGGCGCATGCAACTGGCGGCCACGACGAGCGTGCCCGTCTCGGGGCGCATGGCCTCGGGACCGCGCACGCGCGGCCCGGTGGTAAGCGTGCGCCGGAGCATGGGGGGAGGGCGGCGCAACGGCGGGCGTACGGAGACAGCCTCGGGCGGCTTCACGCCGCCCACCTGGCTCGTCGTGCTGGTGGGCGTGGTGCTGCTGGCCGGTGTCGTCGGCTGGGCCACACTGCCCGGCCTCTTCGAGAGCGACCAGGCCACACGCCTGTCGCAGCTCATCGACGAAGCGGAGCGGGACATCGCCACCGCCAGCGCGGTCGACCAGGCGGGACCGCGCCGCGAAGCCCTGACGAGGGCGCGAGGCATCCTGCTCGAAGCCATGGCCCTGGAAGGCGGACGCGCCCTCGCGGAGCCACTGCTGGAGCAGGCCGACCGCGAGCTGGCCGCGCTCGACGCGATCGTGGCCCCGGGCGCGGTTCTCGCCATCGCCGACCTTCGCGGCTACGGCGAGGCGCCCATCACCGCGCGCCAGCTCGTCGTCAGCGATTCGCACGCGTACGTGCTCGACTCGGGAGGCGCCCAGGTCATCTCCATCAGTCTCTCGACGGGCAAGAAGGTGACCGTCTACGCCGCCGGCGAGGAGACCCCGGTGGCCCCGGCGGCGATCACGTACGCGGATGTCTCACGCCCCGGCGGCTCCGCGCTCCTGATCGCGGACGAGGGCCAGGGGCTGTGGGTCTGGAGCCCCTCCGGCTGGGTCTCCGAGATCGAGTTCGCCCGGCCCGATGGGTTGACGCTCACGGACATGTACTACGCCGACGGCGCGCTCTACGTGCTCGACGCACCCGCGGCCACCATCTTCCGCTTCGCCGCCAGCCCGTCCGGATTCAGCCTCGACCCGGCCGTCGTCCACCAGGGGCCTGAGCTGGCGAACGCGCGCCGTGTCATGGTCGAAGGCGTCAACGTCTTCACGGCCGACGAGGGCGGCGAGGTGCGACGCTACAGCGGCGCGCTCACGCTGGTGCTGGCGCAGGCGGGCATCGACAAGCCCCTTGGCGCCGCGGCCACACCGCACCTGCTCGGGGTCGCCAGCGAGGTCGCCATCCTCGACGCGAGCGCCGACCGCATCGTCATCCTCGACCAGGACGGCACCTTCGCCCGCCAGTACCGGCACGAGGACCTCGAAAACCTGACGGCCTTCGCGGTGCGAAGCGGCTACGGCTACGTGATCAGCGGGGAGCAGCTCCGGCGGGTCACGTTCTAGCGGGCCAGCGCGCCCGCCAAAGATAGGCAAGAGCGCCGCAGGCGACCCCCACATTGAGCGACTCCACGCGGTCATCCATGGGCAGCTGTACGCGGAAGTCGCTGGATTCGCTCAGCAGGCGGCTCACACCCCGCTCCTCCCCGCCCAGGACGAGCGCCGTGCGATCGGGCCAGTCGAAGGCGGTCGCGTCTTCGGCGCCCTCCCCCGGGGAGGCGGCCACCACCCAGTAGCCGGCGTCCTTGAGCTGCCCGAGGGCGCGCGCGAGGTTCTGGGGAGCGGTCACGGGTGCGAGAAAGCTGAGGCCGGCGCTGGCCCGGTGAACACCCGGCGTGAGGGTCGCCCCACGGCGCGCCGGCAGCACCACCACCTCGGCGCTCGTGGCAACAGCCACGCGCAGCACGGCGCCCGTGTTCTGGGGGTCGGTAACGCCGTCGAGGACGAGCGCGAGCGAGGGGCCAGTCGCCTTCCGCGGGATGGAGGCGACGGGTAGCCGCCGCAGCCGCACGAGCACGCCCTGGTGGACGCCCCCGCCCGTCAGCTCCGCGAGGCGATCGGGGTCGACCGCCTCCACGGGGAGGCCCTGGCCGGTCGCCTCCTGCACGAGCGCGGCCACCCGCCGGTTCGAGGCGCCCTCGGCATGGAGGAGGCGCTTCGCGAGGCCCTGCCGCAGCGCCAGCTCGCAGGCGTGCACGCCAAAGGCGAGGTCGTCGGGCGTGGCTCGTGGCTTGGGCCGCAGGCGCGCCATCGCTTGCTTTCTCCGCTTCCGAGCGCAGGGCTCCCGGAAACCCCTTCGCGGCAATCGTCGGGGCGCACACGTAGAGGCTGCCCTACACTCAGACCAACCTTGCCACCGCGAACGCCTCGTGTCTCCCGCCGGAAGGCGCGGTAAGGGCCGAAACAGGCGGCGGCTTGGTAACATCGAAACACGGGGCGCGTGACCCTGCCAGGAGCCTCACTTCATGCCCACCACCGCACCCGGGGTTTGAGCGAGCGCTTCGTGGCGAAACATGCAATCCCCCTCCTGATCGCCCTGGGCCTGCTGACAGCGGTCTTCGCCGTGCACCCCGGCAGCGCTCCCGGCGAGCCCGTCGCGGAGCACTGGGTGAGTGTGCAGGTGGCGGGAGGGTCGCCCTCGGCAGCCACCCTCGAAGGGCGCGGCTATCGCCAGCTGCCGGTACCGGAGGGCATGACCGTCGATGCGTACCTGTCCTGGCTCGAAGAGCAGCCGGGAATCGTCAGCGCCTCCCGCAACCCCACCGTCAGCGCCGCCGCCGACCCCAACGACGTCTACTACCGAAGCGCCCAGCAGCCCTACCTGGACCCGGTTGGCGCGCCGGGCGGCTGGGACATCGCCACCAACGCCGAGGAGATCGTGGTCGCCGTGATCGACACGGGCATCGACCTGCGCCACGAAGACCTCGCCGCCAACCTCTGGCAGAACCCGAACGACGCCGATAACGACGGCATCGACGACGACAACAACGGCTGCATCGACGACCGCTACGGCTGCCGCTTCCTGAACCTGACGCCCAAGCGAAAGCAGGAGTGCGGCTACACCTCCAGCACGCCCACCGGCGATGTGCGGGACGACCACGGCACGCCCGAAGCGCTCGGATCGCACGGGACGGTGGTGGCGGGAATCATCGGCGCCCGCGGCAACAACCACACCGGCATGACCGGCGTCGCCTGGCGCGTGCGCCTGATGACCCTGAAGACGCTGGACTGCGGCCCCGGAGGCGATCAACCAACCGGCGAGATGGCGAACGTCGCGCGCGCCATCGACTACGCCCGGCGCATGGGCGCGGACGTCATCAACCTGAGCCTGGCCAGCCTCCCCGGCGATCCCGCGGCTGACATCCCCGAGCTGCGGGCGGCGATCGAGGACGCGCTCGCCGATGGCCTCATCCTCGTGGCCTCGGCAGGCAACCACGGGGCGAGGGGCGTGGGCTTTCCCGCGGCCTATGCCCAGTACCCGAACGTCATTGGCGTGGGCGCCACCGACCCCGCCGATGACAACGCCTGGGCGCCCTACAGCTCCTTTGGCGGTGGCGTGGACGTGGCCGCGCCCGGCAGCGGCGTCATCAGCACGGTCCGCTCCGACCTCATTCCCATTTCTTACGGAACCCTGCCCGACGCGACGAGCTGGGCCGCCCCCATCGTGACGGGCCTGTTCGCGCTCGTGATGGCCCGCAACCCCGACCTCACGATGGAGGAATACATCGACATCGTGCAGGAATCCGCCGCCGAGCCGGCGCCCGCGGCCCATGGGGGCAACTGGGCCGGCCACGGCGTGATCGACATGCAGGCGGCGCTCGCGCGCGTCCCCATGACCGTAACCGGCCTCGCCCTCGAGGACTGGACGCGGCCGCCGGAGGGAACCCCCATACGCGCCCTGATCGACGGCGTGGAGTGCGGCGTGACCGAGACGGAGAACTCGAACGGGATCGCCAGCTACTCCCTGCGCATTGCCGGGGAGAGCGAGATCGCGGGCTGCGGCGCTCCCGGGCGCGAGGTCGAAATTCGCGTCGGCGACCGCCCGGCGGCGCTTCTGCCATGGGGCGAGCGGAACGAGCCGCTCGCCCTGGCGGCGTACGACGTGAACGGCATCGATCCGGCGCCCGGCCCGGTCGTCCTCCAGGAACTGGGCGCGGGCTGGAGCCAGGCCGCCCACCTGGGCGCGACGGCCTCCCTCCCCGAGGCCGCCGCAACCCTCCCCGGGAGCTGGTCGGCGATCGCCGTCTGGGACCCGGCCGCGGAGGGCGGCGGCGCGTTCCGCCTCTACTACGTGGATGCGCCCGACGAGGCGCAGACGCTGACCGAGCTCTCCCAGTACCAGGCCTACTGGGTCTACAGCGCGGGCGGCATCGCCGTCGACATCAACCCGCAGGCCCCCGCCGGACGCCAGGCCGGCCTCGCGCAGGGCTGGAACGCCGTCGTCTATACGGGCCAGGCGCGCCCCGTGGAGGAGGCGCTCAGCAGCGTCGCGGGGCTCTACGACCAGGTGCTGAGCTTCGACAACGCCACCGGGCTCTGGAGCTCGTACCTGCCCGGCTCGGCCCCCCAGCTCAACGACTTCGGCGGCCTGCACCCGTACCGCATCTACTGGATCCGCATGACCGCCCCGGCCACGCTGGTGATGGAGTAGCGAGGGCGCGTCAGGGACGGGTTCTGGCTGCGGGGTGACGCCCGCAAGCTCAGCGAATGTCCCACGACCAATGCGGCGCGCCCACGCGGGGCGGCTCCGCCTGCCGCTTCCCCGCCGACCGCTGCCCGCACGAGGCCCATGGCCGCGCTCGCGAGGCGCGTCCCCGCCACGAGCGCTCGCCCGCGGGCGCGATCCGCGAGCGCGACCTGCGCGGGCTCGGCTGGTGGCTCATCGAGGAGACGCTGGCGGGACGCGTCACGCCGCCCGAGGCCTCGGCGGTGAACCGCATGATGCACACCCTGCTCCAGCTCGGACCCACTCCCGAGGCGGACGAGCGAGCCCTGCAGGAAGTCGCGCTGCGGGGCCTGCTGATGCACGGCGTACCACCCCGCAGCGAGGACGAATGGAGCCGCGCCGCCGAAATCTTCGACGACGAGGCGCTCGCGGAGTTCCGGCGCTGGGCGGCGCGGAAGGGAGAATCCGGCAAGAGCGAAGCGCCCTAGCGGCGCCTACTGCGATTCGCCCCCATCGTCGGGCGTTGGCGTCGGTGTCGGGGTGGGCGTCGGTGTCGGGGTGGGCGTCGGTGTCGCCTCCGGGTCGTCCAGGGGCTCCGGATCGCCTTGCTCGTCCGTCGAGACGGTCGACTCGGGCTCGGGCGTCGGTGTCGCCTCCGGGTCGTCCAGGGGCTCCGGGTCGCCCTGCTCGTCCGTCGAGACGGTCGACTCGGGCTCGGGCGTCGTCAGCGCCTGGGGATCCCCGTCCACGCCCGTCGAGACCGTCGGGACAGCCGCCGGGTCGCTGGTCGTCGGCGTCGACGCCGGCGTCTCCGTTGCCGCGGCTGGATCAGGCGTGGAGGTAGCCTCGGGTTCCGAGGTGGCCGTGGGCGTGGCGGTCGGCTCGGGGAGCGGCTTCACCTTGGTGTCCGTGCTGACCGCGGCCGCCACCTCGGCGGCGTACTCGATTGCCTCCTCCGCTTCGGAGGCAAGCTCCTCCTCGGTCTCGGAGAGCACGACCTCGGCCGTCTCGCTCAGGGACCGCACCTTGGCCTGCTGGAGGGAGTCGAAGGACTCTTCCTCGGCCAGCTCGCTGATGTCGTCGAGCTCATCGGTGAAGCTGTCGATGTGGCCCTCGCTCAGATCGCCGCGCAGGACCAGCGCCTGAATCTCGTCGATGCGTTCCTGGGCGATGCTGATGCGGACGTTGATGCGCTCATCGCCGCTGGCGAAGCGCACCTGCGCCTGCTCGGTGGCCCGCTTGAAGCCGTAGTTCCACTCGCCCGGCACCGACTCTTCGGCGGTAACGAACCCGAAGGTAATCACGCCCAGCATTCCCGCCACCACCAGCACCGCTACCGAAGCGAGGGCGGCGCCAAGCTGCCCGAAGCGCGGGGGCGCGGGCAGGGGCGGTTCAGGCGCGCCGCCGATGACCGGCTGGGCGGCGGCCAGCACCTTCGCCTTCAGCGCGCCCTCGAAGTAGTAGCTGGCCTCCTCCGCCTCGAACGCGCCGCCGATGATCTGGCCCGTGGAGAGCAGCGGCTTCAGCCAGTCCTGCACCTCCCCGGGGTAGCGCTCGAGGATGGCGGCGATCTCCAGGCCCTCCTCGTAGAGGGCGAGCGCCTCCGCGAAGATCTCGGCCTGCGGGTCAGGCGTGCGGCGGAAGAAGTTCGGCAGACCCATCATTCCTCAGCGACCATCCCTTGCAGCCTGGCGATGGCCTTGTGCTGGAGCACCTTCACGTTGTTCTGCGTCTTGCCCAGGGCGAGCGCCGTCTCGGCCACGGAGAGGCCTGCCCCGAAACGCAGGGAGATCACGTCGCGCTGTGCGGGCGGCAGCTTGGCCGTCGCTTCGCGCACCACCTGGATGGTCGCCTGCAGTTCGTACTCGGCCACGTGGTCGTGGCGATCGTCGGGGATCGTCTCGGAGAGCTGGGCGGGGATGCCGCGCCGCCGCTGCCGGCGCGCATGCGAGACCACCTCGTTGCGCGCGATGCGGAAGACCCAGGCCCCGAAGGGCAGTCCCCGCCACTCGAAGCGCTTCAGGTTCGCGACCAGCCGCAGGAAGACCTCTTCGGTCACATCCTCGGCGTCCTGCGTGGAGCGCACGCGCCCGGCCACGTAGCGGTAGACCCGGGGGAAGTAGAAAGTGTAGAGCGTGCTCAGCGCTTCCTGATCGCCGCCCTGCGCCTGCTCGACGACCTTGCGCTCGTCGAAGTCCGGAGCAAGTTCGCTGGGCGCCATCGGTTCCACGCACTCTCCCACTGCGCGCTCTTCCCACAGCACGCCCCCACCACTGCACGCGAGCATAGTCAGCCGCCCTGCCAGAGCGCAACATACCCTTGATAACGCGCCGGAAGGGCAAAGGTTAATGGCAAAGCCCATCCGCGTTCGTTGACTGCCCTCCGGCCGCGCTCGTAGCATTCGGAAAGCACCCCACCCGCAGGAGCAGCATGGCCAAGTTCATCTTTGTAACCGGCGGCGTGGTCAGCGGCGTCGGCAAAGGCATTGCAACCGCCAGCATCGGGCGCCTGCTCAAATCCCGCGGAATCTCCGTCACCGTTCAAAAGCTCGACCCCTACCTCAATGTCGACCCCGGCACCATGTCGCCCTACCAGCACGGCGAGGTGTTCGTGACGGCCGACGGCGCCGAGACGGACCTCGATCTCGGCCACTACGAGCGCTTCCTCGACCAGGACCTCTCCGCCGCCTCCTCCGTCACCAGCGGCCAGGTCTACCGGGCCGTGCTCGACCGCGAACGCCACGGCGACTACCTCGGCGGCACGATCCAGGCCGTGCCCCACCTCACCAACGAGATTAAGTCGCGCATCTACGCCGCCGCCGGGGCGAGCGACGCCGACGTCATCATCTGCGAGGTGGGCGGCACGGTGGGCGACATCGAGGGGCAGACGTTCATCGAGGCGATGCGCCAGATCCGGCACGACATCGCGCACGACGACTTCCTCAACGTTCACGTCACCTTCCTGCCCTTCATCGGGGCCACGGGCGAGCTGAAGACGAAGCCCACGCAGCACTCCGTGAGCGAGTTGCGCTCCATGGGCATCCAGCCCGACGCCATCCTCGCCCGCAGCGACCACCCCGTTTCGGGCGAAATCTGCAACAAGATCGCCGACTTCTGCGACGTCGACCCGCGCGCCGTCATCGCCCTGGAGACGGTGGACACGATCTACGCCGTGCCCCTCATCCTCGAGAGCCACGGCCTGGCCGACTTCGTGCTGGAGCGGCTGGGGCTGAAGCCGAAGGGCCACGACCTGACCGCCTGGGAGGCGATGGTCGACCGCGAACGCCACCCCGAGCGCTTCCTGGAAGTGGCCATCGTGGGGAAGTACGTGGAGCTGCAGGACGCCTACCTCTCCGTGAAGGAGGCGCTCGTACACGCGGGCGTCTCCCACGACACCGAGATCAGCATCCGCTGGGTGCACGCCGAGGACCTGGAGACGCGCCCCGCCGAGGCCATCCTTGAAGGCGTCGACGGCATCGTCGTGCCGGGGGGCTTCGGGGAGCGGGGCTGGGAGGGGAAGATCGCCGCCGCCCGCCACGCCCGCGAGCAGGGCATCCCCTACCTCGGCCTCTGCCTGGGGCTGCAGGTGATGGTCACCGAGTTCGCGCGCAACGTCTGCGACTGGGAGGGCGCCAACTCGACCGAGTTCGACCCGGAGTCGCCCTGGCCCGTCATCAGTCTGCTCGAGGAGCAGGAAGGCATCGAGGCCAAGGGCGGGACGATGCGCCTGGGCTGGTATCCCTGCCGCCTGCGCCCGGGCAGCCTCGCCGCCGAGACCTACGACGAGGGACTGATCAACGAGCGCCACCGCCATCGCTGGGAGCTGAACAACCGCTTCCGCGAGGAGTTGGAGGAGGCCGGGCTGCTGGTCGCCGGCACCTCCCCGGACGGGACACTGACCGAAATCGCCGAGGTGGCGGACCACCCCTTCATGCTGGGCACGCAGTTCCACCCCGAGCTGCAGAGCCGCCCCAACCGACCCCATCCCCTCTTCCACGCCCTCGTGGCCGCCGGCCTGGCCCGCAGCGCCCCCGAGACCGAGACCACCCCCGCAGTCGCCGCCTCCTAGCGTGGACGCCTGGCGCATCGTTCACATCCTCGCCCTGCTCTGGATGGGCGCCGGACTGGGAGCGACCTACCCGCTCATCGTTCGCGCCTGGGTCGCGAAGGACGTGCAGTTCCAGATGTACGCCCTCGTCGAAGCGGCCAACAACGAGACGCGCGTCCTCCTGCCCGGAGCCATGCTCTCGGGCGCGACCGGCTTCTTCTGGGGCGTGGCCGAGTACGACTTCTTCCGCGACGGCTGGCTGGCGGCGCTGGCGGGGCTGTTCGTGCTGTTCTGGCTGGTCTGCCTGCCCCTCCTCGGTTTCGGCCTGCGGCGGGCGCGCACGGCCGCCCTCATCGCCGCCAAGGAGGGCGAGGTCACGGACGAGCTCCGCGAGATCCTCGACGACCGCGTCCCCCTGGTGTTCGGCACCGTGCTCGTGCTAAGCGTCCCCCTGATGGCCTGGCTGGCCATCTTCAAGCCGTTCTAGCGAGTGGCCAGTGGTTGGTGACTAGTAGCTGGTCCCGCCCCCGGCCCCACTCAGCGGCGCGACAGCGACGCGCTCCCCTCAGGCGGAGAACGCCGCCGCTCTTCTCAGCGAAGCGCGCAGCGCGAGCGCTCCACTCAGCCGCGCGGCAGCGCGGCGCTCTCCTCCTGGACGCGCTGCCATTCGGCCTCCGGGTCGTCGGAGCCGAGGCGCTCGGCGGCGGTGCGACGGGAGCGGATGCCCGCCTCGACCAGTGAGCGCTCGTCGGCGACCTGGCGGGAGCGGTCGGCGGGGAGGACGGGGCCCCACAGCGCCTCCGCCTGCAGGCCATCGATGGCCAGACCTTCGTAGCGCGACAGCAGGCGCAGGGCGAGCATCGCGCGGCGCTCGTACACGGGCGTGCGGATGAGCCGCTTGCGCGCCACCTTGCGCGCCACCGGGTCGAGCTCGACGTTGAGGGCGACCCCGCTCAGGCCCGCGGGGTTCTGCCCGAAGGCCGTGCGGGGCGACTCCCCGAGGTCGTGCAGGGTGCGGTAGACGAGGTCGATGTAGTCGCGGTGGAGGGCGGCCCCGCCGCCCTGCAGCAGGTCGAGCAGGTAGGCGCGGGCGCGCTCGGGCACCTCCCAGACGGCCCCCGGCTCGACGGCGATATCCTGCGAGCCTGCCACCCCTTCGAGCACGGCGATGGGGTTCCCCGACAGCTCCAGTATCTGGCTGAGCTGGCTGAAGGCGCGGTTCAGCTCGCGGTTGGGCTCGGTGAGCGCGCCCATGTCGCTCGACCCCCACGGCTGTTTCGGCTCGCTCACATTGGGGAACACGACGAAGGGGATGAACCCGTACGGGTTCGCCTCCCGCCGCTCCAGCTTGGCGCCGCGCCACAGCTCGAACGTCTCCGCCGTCCAGTGCTCCGTCACCAGGTTCTCGACGGCCGAGGGGGAGAGGGGCAGGGCGGCGGTCGCGAGGGGCGTCCCGCCCGCCGCGTACTGCGAGGCCACGGCCTCGATGCGCGAGCTGTCGTCGGGGGCGCGCCAGACGAATATGCCCTGCACATCGGGCGCGGAGATGCGCACGCGCCCCTCCTCCACGTCCCACGTGACCTTGTAGGCGGCATCGCCGAGGACGGCGCAGTCGAGCTCCGTCTCGAAGTCGAGCCGCTCGAGTCCGTTGGCCGCTTCGACGGCGCGCCAGGCCTGCTCGGCCGTCCGCGCGCGTTCGGTGGCGGCGCGATCGAGGGGGTCGCGCGGGCGCACCTGCAGGGCGTGCCCTTCGAACAGGTAGCTCGTGATCTTGTCGACGAACGCGCGGGCGTAGTTGAGGACGAGGCGGCGTTCGCCGCGACGGGCGCGTCCCGCCCACTGGTCGCCTTCGTAGAAGGCGAGGTGCTCGCGGTAGCGGCGCAGGCGGTCCTGGTCGAGGGCGCGCAGTTGGAGGGGGAAGGGGGCGTCGGGCACGGGCGGACTCCGGGGCGAGGATTGGCCGAACCGTGGGGTGTCGCTCCCGGAACTCGAAGCCCCCGGTGGCAGCCTCCGCTCCTTGCCGCTCTCCGCCGCCCCTCGCTACAGTGCCCGGGTGACCACCCCCAGCCTCCCCGAGGTCGTCGACCAGCCAGAGATCGAGGAAGAGCTCGAGCAGCCCTGCCACCTCATCCTGCTCGACGACGACAGCCACACGTACCAGTACGTCATCCGAATGCTGGGGGACCTGTTCGGCTACTCGCGCGAGAAGGCCTTCGGCATCGCCTCCGTCGTCGACAGCCAGGGCCAGGCGATCCTGATGACGGGCGCCAAGGACGAGTGCCGGCTGAAGCAGGACCAGATCCACGCCTACGGTCCCGACCCGTTGATGGAGATCAGCGTGGGCAGCATGTCCGCCATCATCGAGCCCGCGGCGTAGCACTTGTAACCCGCCGGTAACACGGAGACGGATGCCGGAGGGTACCCGCTGCCTATACTGGGGCGCATGAACGCCGTCCTGATCGTCAGCGGCCATGCGGACCTGCTCGCCCTTGCACCCGAGCTGGAAGGGGCGGGGTTCAGCACGACGGTCCTCGAACCCGCGAGGCTCGGGGAGATCGAGCGCGACTTCACCGGGGTGCTCCTGCTCGACCTGCGCGACCTCTCCAGCACGGCCATCGACCGGCTGGCGGCGGCTTCCGGCGAGCACGACCTCGTCCTTCTGCACGCCTGCGGCGAGGACCAGCTCGACCGCATGCCCTTCGACTCGCCCGCCGACGACTTCATCGTGCTGCCCGCGGCCCCCGGCGAGCTCCGCCGCCGCGTCGAACGCGCCCTCTACCGCCGCCACGGCATCGACACCGAGAACTTCGTGCGCTGCGGGGTCCTCACCATCGACCTCGCGAACTACCGCGTGACCGTCGCGGGCGAGCCGGTCGTCCTGACCTTCAAGGAGTACGAGCTGCTCCGCTACCTGGCCATGAACGCGGGACGCGTCTCCACGCGCGAGCAGCTGCTGAACCGCGTCTGGGGCTACGACTATTTCGGCGGGGCGCGCACGGTCGACGTTCACATCCGGCGCATCCGCTCGAAGATCGAGATCCACGGGCACACCTTCATCGAGACGGTGCGCAACGTGGGCTACCGGCTGGTCGCCTCCGGCTAACCGCCCCCTGTCCCCGGTGACACGGCGGCCTTCGCCCTGGGCGGCGGCCCCGCCATCGTGGCGCCCCATGACGACCCTGACGGATATCCGCGACCGCGTCCGCAGCGACCTGCGCGACCTCGACCCGGACGCCTCCCGCTGGAGCGACACCGAGCTCGACCGCCACATTGCCCGCGCCCTCGCCGACGTGAGCCTGGCGGCGCCCCTCGAAGCGGCCGCGACGGTCGCCACCACTCCCGGCAGCCGCGACCTCACGACGAGCGTGCTGCCGGACTTCCTCGAGGTGGAGTCGGTGGAGCTGCCCTTCGACGCCTTCCCGCCCCGCCACGTCGCTTTCTCCGTGTGGGCGGCGACGATCACGCTGGACCTGCCCTCGCCCCCGAGGGGCGAGCGGGCGCGCATCCGCTACCTGGCCCGCCACACCCTCGACGAGCAGGGCTCGACGCTCCCGGAAGCGCTGGACGAGGTGCTGGCGACGGGGGCCGCCGGGCACGCGGCCATCGCCTGGTCCGCCTTCGCCATCGACCGGTTGACGGCGGGCGACGACGTAGCGGAGCGCTTCCGCACCTGGGGCGAGGCGCGCCTGCGGGCCTTCCGCGAGCAGCTTCGCGAACACGGTCGCCCGCGCCGCCTGCGGAGCCGGAGGCGGACCGCCGCTGGCTAAGTCCCGACGGGCGCATGGGGCTGGGAGGGTGGTAGGCTCGCTCCCGTGAGCGACGAACCGCAGGCCCACCACGAGCCTGATCCACCCGAGCGAGCGACGCCCTCGGTCTGGGCCTACCGGGGCTCCATCGCAGCACTGGTGCTTGGCTCCTTCCTGGTATTGTTCCTGGTGCTGCGCCCGCCGGAGAGCGCGAGTCAGGCCGAACCCGTGCGTCCCGCCAGTACGGCCGACGCCACCGAGGAACCAACGGCCACGCCCGAGCCCACCCCCACCGCCACCCCCGAGCCGGTCGCCACGCCGACGCAGCCCCCGCCCCAGCCGACGCCGGTGGCCACGCCCGAGCCGACACCGGCCCCCGAGCCCACCCCCACCCCCGAACCGGCCGCGGCCATCGAATACGAGATCGAAGCGGGGGACACGCTCTCCGACATCGCCGTGACCTTCGACGTCACCGTCGAGGCAATCCTTGAGCTGAACCCGGGCCTCGATCCGGCAGCCCTCCAGATCGGTCAGACCATCCTGGTGCCGCGGCCATGACCATCGAACGCGTCGACAGGCTGCGACAGACACGGCGGGAGCTGTGGCGAACGGCCATCATCTGGACGCCGCTCTTCCTGGCGGCGCTGGCGGGAGGGCTCTACCTGCTCATCGCCGAGCTGACGAGCGACGGCTACGGCTGGGTCCTGCCGGCGCTGCTCCTGATCTTCGGCGCCTTGTTCGGGTACCAGGGTCTCGGCGCGATCAACGACCTGCGTCGCGGCACACGCATGCTGTCGGGCTTCATCACGCGCCACTGGCGGCGTTTCGACCTGGGAAGCCGCAGCAATTACCTGCGCATCGACCACGACAAGATCCTGCGCGTCGACCGCGTGCAGCACCTCACGGTGAATCAGGGCGACTACGTGGAAGTCGAGTACTACCCGTCCTCCATGGTGGTCGTCGTCGTCCAGAAGCAGGAACCTCCCGAGGGCGCGGGCGAGCCCCCCGATGATGGCGGCGACTCATCCCCCGAGCCCGACCCCCTGCTGATCGAACGCGGCTGACCGGGCCGCTGCCTGCATGACAGAGGGCGCCTCCGACGGCTACCGCACCATCCACGACCTCGCCGGCGACGAGCGCCCGCGCGAGAAGCTCCTGCGCCACGGGCCATCCGTCCTCAGTGACGCCGAGCTCATCGCCATCATCGCCGGATCGGGCACACGCGGGGAGAACGTCATCGACCTCGCCCGCAGCCTGCTCGACGCGCACGGCGGCCTGGGGGGCCTGCTGCGCACCGACGCGAAGGCGCTCCAGCGAACGCGCGGGCTCGGACCGGCCAAGGCGGCGCAGCTCGCGGCCGCCATCGAGCTGGGACGGCGCATGCCCCGCATCGACGGAGACGCCCGCCCCCTGCTCACCTCCCCCGAGACCGTGTTCGAGTACCTGCGCGGCCAGCTCCAGGGCCGCTCCCGCGAGGAGCTGCACGTTCTCTGTGCGGGCAGCGGCGGCCGGCTGCTGGGAACGCCCACCACCTTCCCGGGAAGCATTCACTCCATCGCCTTCCGCATGGGCGACATCTTCCGGGAGGCGATCGTGATGGACGCCACCGGCATCGTCCTCGCCCACAACCACCCCTCGGGGCGGGCCACGCCGAGCATCCGCGATATCGAACTCACGCGGGACGCCGCCGCGGCCGGCAAGGCGCTCGGCATCGCGCTGCACGACCACCTCGTCATCGCCGGAGAGCGCTACGTGAGCATGAAGCGCGAGGGACTGCTTGGCGCCTGAGGGGCGGGGTCGCCGGCAGGCGGGCGCGTTCCTGCTGGCGGCGATGATTGGCGCAGCGGTGGTACTGGGCGGGTGTGTCGCGGAGGGCGACCCGGAGCCCACCGCCGAGCCATCCCCCACGGTCGCGCCGGACACCCGCACCCCCACTGCCGCACCGGCCACCCCCACCGCCGTCCCCACCCCGACCTCGACGCCCTCACCGAGCCCCCCGCCCACGCCTCCTCCCACGCCTCCTCCCACGCCTCCTCCCACGCCCTCCCCACCTCCCGCGCGCGTGCTGCTCGCAGCCGTCGGCGACGTGATGCTGGGGCGCAGCGTCGGCGTGCGGCTGGAGGCGGAGGGCGCGGAGGTGGCCTTCGCCTCCGTACGCGACATCCTCGCCGGGGCCGACATCGCCGTGGCCAACCTCGAGAGCGCTGTCGGCGTGACAGGCGCTCCTGCGCCCAAGGCCTACACCTTCCGGGCGCCGCCAGTCGCCGCGGAGGCGCTCGCACTCGCGGGCATCGACCTCGTCTCGCTGGCCAACAACCACTCCCTCGACTACGGCCCGGAATCCCTCGCGGAGACGCGGGCGCTGCTCGCCGAACGCGGCATCCTCAGCCCGGGCGCCGGGCCGACCCGGGCAGCGGCGCACGCCCCCGCCACGATCGAGCGCGAGGGCCTGACGATCGCGTTCCTCGCCTACGTGACGGTGCCCGTCGAGGGCGGCGGCTACGACCCAAGTACCTGGGAAGCCACCGACGACAGGCCGGGCGTCGCCTGGCTCCACATCCCCACGATGACCGAGGAGATCGCCGCCGCCCGGCGCGATGCCGACCTCGTAGTCGTGCTGCTGCACTTCGGCATGGAGTGGGAGATGGAGCCCAGCGACGCGCAGCGCGAGCAGGCGCGCGCGGCCATCGACGCGGGCGCCACGCTCGTCATTGGCTCGCACCCGCACGTCCTGCAGCCGCTGGAGGCGTACGGCGACGGGCTCATCGCCTACAGCCTTGGTAACTTCGTGTTCGACGGCTTCTGGGACCCCGCCAACGACTCCGCCATCCTCCTCGTTGAGCTCAGCGCCGAGGGGATTGCCTCGTACGAACTGGTCCCGGTCACGATCGTCGACGGCATACCCATGCTCGCTGACGCTGCCGAAAGCACTCCCTGAGGCTTCCCGTATCGTGACGGGCATGCGCTACCGCCTCGCCGCCTTCGACATCGACGGCACACTGGTCGGGCCGAGCGGGACGCTCTCGCCGGCGGTCATCGAGGCGGTCGAGTGGCTGGCCGCGCAGGGCGTGCGCATCGCCGCCGCGACCGCGCGCCCCTACGAGGTCGCGCTGCCCACGCTCGCCCCCCTCGCCGGCGCCATGACCGCCGTCATCGCCGCCGCCGGGGCCGACATCCGCCGCGCGGACGGGGAGCCCATCTCGCAGGTCGCGATGCTGCCCGAGGCGGCACGTGCCCTCGCCCGGTTGTGCGACGAGCACGACTGGCGCGTTGTCGCCGGCACGGCCGGGGGCGCGTTCCGGCGGCTGCCGGCCTCCGAAGCGCCCGTCACGGGGCCCGCGACGACCGTCGCGAGCCTGACCGAGACCGCCCTCGACCGGGCCTACGTGGTCGCACCCTTCACGGGCCCCGACGACCCCGCCTTCCCTGCCCTGGAGACGCTCGTGCGGGACGCAGGTCTGCGCGGTGAGCGCGCCCTCACGAGCGCCGGACGCGAAATCGTGGCGGTCACGCACGCGGACGCCGGCAAGGGACCCGCGCTCCGCCGCCTCTGCGAGGCGCTCGGCATCCCGCCGGCGGAAACAGCCGCGTTCGGCGACACCGAGGTCGACCTGCCGATGATCGAGCTGGCCGGCCTCGGCGTGGCCATGGGCGACGCGCCGGAGCCGGTGCAGGCAGCGGCGAACATGGTCGCGGGAACCGCCCTGGAGGACGGCGTCGCCACCGCCATCCGGCGCATCTGGGGCGAGGGCTGAGCGCGTCAGTTTCTTGACGCACAAATGTCGCAACTTCCTTTTGGCCTTTGGTATGCTTGAGGCAAGCATTTGCTGTTCCGCGCTCACCCGCGGGCACGAACGCGGGGGCCGCAACTGGAACAGCCGCAGGACCGGGAGTCGATATGGAGCGTGTAACGGCAGACGCGGGACACCTACTTCGTCATCTTCGTTGGCCTGTTCTTCACGGGCATGGCGCTTGCAGCCCTGCGGGCCTTCAACGACAGCGGGTCGCTCCTCGACGCGACCCTCGCGGGATGGTCGGATGCAGCGCCCCTGACCATCACGGCAGCGGCAGCCGCACTGGCGCTCACTGAGATCGGGAGGAGCATCGTGGTTATCGCGCGACGATTGGAAGAAGGCTTGGAGCGAATCCGCGAACAGCGCCGCGCCGAGGGCCGGGCGGAGGCGGATAGGGCGTGGCAAGCATGGAACGCGCGGCGGCTGGAAGCCGAGGCGCAGGGAGATTCGTTCTCGGAGCCTCCGCCGGACCACACCGAGTAGCTCGGGGGAGGAGCATCGTGGTTGTCGCGCGACGACTGGAAGAAGGTTTGGAGCGAATCCGCGAACAGCGCCGCGCCGAAGGTCGGGCCGAGGGGCGGGCCGAGGCCCACCGGGAGTGGCGAGCCTGGAATCAACGCCGGGTCGAGGCGGAACAGCGAGGCGAGCCGTTCACCGAACCTCCGCCGACGCACACCAGGTAGCATGCCCGCCACCGAGGGACATCCAGGGAATCTCTACCCCTCCGCGCGCCACTCCCCGCTCTTGCCCCCCCGCTTCTCCAGCAGCCGTACCCCTTCGATGCGCATTCCCCGGTCGACCGCCTTGCACATGTCGTAGACCGTGAGGGCGGCCACGCCGACCGCCGTCAGCGCCTCCATCTCGACGCCCGTGCGTCCTTCTGTGCGCACCGTCGCCTCGACGCGCAGGCGGGCGTCGTCGACGGGGTCGAGGGCGATGGCGACGGCCGAGATGGGCAGGGGGTGGCACATCGGGATCAGCTCGCTGGTCCGCTTCGCCGCCTGGATGCCCGCCACCCTCGCCACCGCGAGAACGTCGCCCTTCGGCAGGCCGCCTTCCTGGATGAGCGCCAGCGTCTCCGGACGCATGGCGACGAACCCCTCCGCCACTGCCTCCCGCGTGGTCACCGCCTTGCCGGAGACGTCGACCATGCGCGCACCGCCCCGGTCATCGAGGTGGGAGAGGCGCGGCTCGTGGTTTTCAGGCGCCATGACTCGGCCAGTATAGGGCGTCCCACAGCGCCGCCATCCCGGGTGGTTGGGCGGTACGAACGGCGCCGCGCATAATCGCGACCATGCCGTACGCCGCATCCCTCGACGCCCTGCCCTACCGCCACGTGCTCCCCCACACCACCGGCCTCTCCCCCGCCGGGCACCTGAGCATCGGCGGCTGCGACCTGCGCGATCTGGCCGAGACGTACGGCTCGCCCCTCTACGTGTTCGACGAGCAGGACTTCCGCGAGACCGCACGCGAGTTCCACCGCGAGTTCGAGTCGCGCTGGCCCGAGGTGTCGGTCCTCTACGCGGCGAAGGCGTACCTGAGCCTGCCCCTGGCCGCCATCGTGCAGGAGGAGGGGCTGGGCATGGACGTGGTCAGCGGCGGCGAGCTGGCGATCGCGCGGGCGGCGGGCTTCCCCTCCTCGCGGCTCTACTTCCACGGCAACAACAAGAGCGCCGGGGAGCTCGAGGCGTCGGTGAGCGGCGACCCCGTTGGCCGGATCGTCGTCGATAACTTTCACGAGCTGGCCGAGCTCGACCGCATCGCGGGCGAGCGGGGTGCGCGCCAACCCATCCTCCTGCGCGTCTCCCCAAACGTGGACCCCCACACCCACGCCAAGACGACGACGGGCGTGCTCGACTCCAAGTTCGGCTTCGCCATCGCCAACGGCGACGCCGAGCGAGCGGTGGCCGCGGCGATGGCCGCCCCCAACATCGACCTGCGCGGGCTGCACGTGCACCTCGGCTCGCCCATCTTCGAGATCGAGCCGTACGAGCAGGCGAGCGACGTCATGTGCGCCTTCGCCGCGCAGATGGGCGATACGCACGGTTTCGCCTTCGACGAGTACAGCCCCGGCGGCGGCTTCGCCCTCGCCTACACGCGCGAGCAGCACGCCCCGGCCATCGCCGAGTACGCCGAGCGGGTGGCCCGCTCGATGACAGCCGCCCTGGCCGAGCACCGCCTGGAGCAGCCCTCCCTGCACATCGAGCCGGGACGCTCGCTGATCGGGCGCGCGATGGTCGCCGTCTACACCGTCGGAGCGCGCAAGGAGATCCCCGGCGTTCGCACCTACGTCTCCGTCGATGGCGGCATGGCCGACAACATCCGGCCGGCGATGTACGGCTCGGGCTACGAGGCCGTGCCTGTCGACCGGCCCCTCGAGGAGCCGGTCGAGACCGTCACGGTCGCGGGCAAGTACTGCGAGAGCGGCGACATCCTTGTGCGTGACGCCGAACTGCCGCGCCTGGAGGCGGGCGAGCTTGTCGCCCTGCCGGCGAGCGGCGGCTACAACCTGGCCATGTCGAGCAACTACAACATGGCCCTGCGACCGCCCGTCGTCGCCGTCCGCGACGGCGAAGCGCGCCTCCTCCAGCGCCGCGAAACGGTCGAGGACCTGGTCGCGCGGGACGTTCGCTAGCGACCAGATGGCGGAAGCGAAGTACTCGTATGGGCTCCACGTGGGGAGTGGCCAACTGGTCCACGTCGACACCGCGCCGAGGGGACGTCGGTGTGGCTGCATCTGCCCAGCCTGCGAGGCCCCGTTGGTGGCCAAGAAGGGTAGCGTCTACCAGAACCACTTCGCCCATGAGACATCGAGCAAGGACATACCCGCGAGGGGCGTGCTGCCAACCGCATTGGCTTCAATGGATCTGGGAGCGCCCTCCCAGATCACCGTGGCCCCGTGGATATCGAAGAAAGCCTCGCTGTCGTTAGCCAGCACCGCAAGGCCGCGGCTCAGGAAGGGCAGCTCCAACTCCGTCACCAGGGCCGGCGGAAGGGTCAGGAACCCAGTGAAGCCGGTATCGATCACGGCATCGACTTCCCGCGTCTGGCCTTCCGAACCCCTTAGGAGAAGAGTGACGACAGCTTCGTGGGCCGCGTTGACGACCCCTTCGATCACTCCGCACTCCGCAGAGAACCGCCCCCGAGGCTGTAGAGCGCTCTGTAGCCAACTCGCACGCACCAGACATCGGCGTCCGGATGCTCTGCGAGGAGTCGCTCCGAGGCCACGCGAGCGGTTTCGCCAATCGCCCAGTTCCCGCTGTTGGTGTCTATCGCGACGACTTCACCGCGGTGAGTCGCTTCCACCCGTGACCGGATGTCCCGCTCATAGATCTCATCGCCGAGGCGTGCCGTCTCGGCGGCGGGACGCACAGGCATGACACCGACCTCCTCCGGCCTGAAGCCGTACTGACAAGATAGCGCGACTCGCGGGTCTCCGCCCAAACCCGGGCGGCGAGCTACGGCGCCACCCCGAAGCGCTCTCGCAGAACCTGGCGGCGGTACTCGAAGATGGCGCGGACGCGGGGGCGGACGGCCAGCTGCGCCACGATGTCGCCGAGGGGGCCGAAGGGAACGGCGTAGTGGACGGTGTCACGCACCTCGGTGCCGCCCTCGACCTCGCGGAAGTCGTGCTCGTGATGCCAGAGGCTGTAGGGCCCGATGCGCTGGTCGTCGACGAAGCGCGCGCGGTCCTCGACGTGCGTGATCTCCGTCGCCCAGGGGAGGGGCACGCCCAGCAGCGGGCGGACGTTGTAGGTGATGATGAGCCCCGGGTACATCTCCTCGGGCGGGTCGGAGGTGACCTCGAGGGCGAGCCAGGGTGGCGTGATGAGGGGCAGGTTTCGGGGGTTCGAAAAGAACGCCCACGCCTCGTCCAGCGAGACGGGCACGACCTGCCGCGCGGCCATGCGGTAGATTGCCATCGCCGCTAGTCGCCCCGCAGGAGCGAGCGCAGCGCCCCCTCGACCTCGGGCTGCGAGAACTCGAAGCCGTCCGCCACGAGCCGCTCGGGGGTGACGCGCAAACTCGCGAAGAGGAGGGCGTCGGCGAGCTCGCCCAGGGCCAGCCGCATGGCGAAGCGGGGCACCATCATGAAGGCCGGTCGGCGCATCACCCGCCCCAGCGCACGCGTCAGGTCGGCGTTGGTGATGGTCACGGGCGCGACCACGTTCACGGGCCCGGTCGTGTCGCTATCGAGGAGGTGGGTGGTGGCGGCCACGGCATCGTCGAGCGTGATCCAGGGCATCCACTGGCGGCCACTCCCGAGCCTGCCGCCCGCGCCGAAGCGGAAGGGCAGCGTGAGCCGCTTGAAGGCGGCCGCGTCATTGGCGAAGAGGACGCCGTAGCGCGCCATCGCCGTGGGGATGCCGGCGTCATTGCCCTTCTCCGACTCCGCCTCCCAGTCCACGGTCATATCGGCGAGGAAGCCCTGGCCCCGCGCCGACTGCTCGGTCACCGTCTCGTCGCCACGGTCGCCGTAAAAGCCCACCGCGGAGGCGACGACAAGCCGCCGGGGCTTCGGGTCGAGGGCGGCCAGGTGCTCCACGAGGACGCGCGTCGTATCGATGCGGCTGGAGCGCAGCTCCGCCTTTCGGGCATCGGTCCAGCGGCCCTCGCCGACGGAAGCGCCGCTCAAGTGCAGCACGGCATCGCAGCCGGCGAACGCGTCCTCGCGCACCCAGCCCTCGGCCGGGGCCCAGTCGACGCCGTCCGCTCCGGCGGAGCCGCGCGCGATGCCCACGACCTCGTCGCCGCGCGCCTCAAGGCTCTCCCCGAGCGCCCGACCAAGCAGCCCCGTGCTTCCCGTGATGGCGACCTTCATCAGCGAACCTCCCGGGGGCGTTCACCCCCTCGATCCACCTTACCGGTCGTATCCGTTAGCGAAACAAGGCAGCCTGAGACGCCTGCAAGCTCGCTTACGAAGCGCGGGGGACTAGCCTCGCGGCTGCACCTGAGCGTTGATCTCGTCGCCGGATTCGAGCTCGGCTGCGCGTAACTCATACGTCTTCTGGAGGTTCAACCAGAACTCCGGCGTCGTGCCGAAATAGCGCGCCAGGCGGAGGGCGGTATCGGCGGTGACGCCCCGCTGGCCGTTGAGGATGGCGGTGATGCGGTTCGTGGGCACGGCCAGATGGCCGGCAAGGGCATTGGCCGAAAGCCCGAGCTCTGCCAGCTCATCGGCGAGGATTTCGCCGGGATGCACGGGAGGCATCCCACTCCGCACAGTCATTCCGTCCCCTCAGTGATAGTCGACGATTTCGACGTCGTACGGTCCGCCTTCTGCCCAGAGAAAGCAGATGCGCCACTGCCGGTTGATGCGAATGCTGTATTGACCAGCCCGATCACCGGAAAGCGACTCCAAACGGTTGCCCCGCAGCCCTCCCAGCTCAGCGAGACTGGATGCGTGGTCCAGGATTGTCATCCGCCGCACGGCCTGACGACTGAACGTGCGGAACGCCGGAACTGGATATCCGGCAAAGAACGCCTCCGTCCTCCGATCCCTGAACCCCTGGATCAAGGATGCCAACTCATCTTACGACTTACGTAAGTCGTATACCAGTCACAAACCCGCCCAACTCCGTCGATGCCGCTCCGATTGTGTCACGCAAGCAAAGATAGCAGATTATTCAACATGGAGGGCGAACAGGAACTCCACTTCCACGGGGACGCCGAGGGGCAACGACGACATGCCGACAGCCGCCCGGGCGTGGCGGCCGGCCTCGCCGAACACCTCAACGAGGAGCTCGGAGGCGCCGTTGACCACCGCCGGGTGCTGCGTGAACTCGGGCGGCGCGGCGACGTAGCCCGCGATCCGCACGACGCCCGCGATCCGGTCGAGCGAGCCCAGCGCGGCGCGCGCGGCGGCGAGCCCGTTGAGCGCGCACTGGCGCGCGAGGGCGTAGCCCTCCTCCACGGTCACATCCACGCCGCAGTGGCCGGTCGGGAGCGGCTGGCCGGCGGTGACGGGGACCTGCCCGGAGATGGCCAGGAGGTCGCCGTGACGGCGGGCGGGCACGTACGAACCGGCCGGGGCCGCGGGTTCCGGCAACTCGATGCCCAGCTCCCGCAGACGTTCCTCAGCGCTCATCTCGCGTTCCCCCGAACCCTAGAGCGAGAGCAGCTTGCTCGTGACCGCCTCGAGCTCCTCGTCGCTGTACATGTCGACCACGATGCGGGCACCGCCACCGCGGTGCGAGGCGACGGTCACACGCGTGCCCAGGGCGCGGCGCAGGTTCGTCTCCAGGTCGCGCAGGGGGGTGCCGCGTTCCGGGGAGGGCGTGGCGGTGTGGGGGCGCTCCGCGCGGGGCGAGAGCGCGCGCCGCACGGCCGCCTCCGTTTCGCGCACGCTCATGCCGCGGCGCACGGCCTCGCGCCAGACCTCCAGGCGGGCCGGACCCTCGGGCATGCCCAGGAGGGCACGGGCGTGTCCCTCGCGGATCTCGCCCGCTACCAGGCTGCGACGGATCTCGGGCTCCAGCTGGAGCAGGCGGGTGGCGTTCGCGACCGCGGCACGGCTGCGCCCCACCCGCTTCGCCACGTCCTCCTGCGTGAGCCCGTACTCGCTCAGCAGGCGGCGGTAGGCGAGCGCCTCCTCGATCGGGTTCAGGTCGGCACGCTGGATGTTCTCGACGAGCGCCAGCTCCAGCAGCTCGGAGCCGTCCACCTCGCGCACAACCACGGGCACGGTGGGCAGGTCGGCCAGGCGCGCGGCCTGCAGGCGCCGTTCGCCCGCGATCAGGCGGTAGCCGCCCTCTTCCTCGAGGCTCACCACCAGCGGCTGGAGGATGCCGTGCTCGCTGATCGATTCCGCCAGCTCGCGCAGCTGCTCGGGCTGGAAGTTCGTCCGGGGTTGCTCCGGGTTCGGCGCAATCAGATCGATATCGATCTCCTGCAACGTTCTCCCGGCGGGCGCCTCTTCGCCGCCGCCGGGCAGGAGGGCGTCGAGCCCCCGGCCGAGTCCTCGTCGTGGCTGCGTCATGCGCTTACCTCCACGCGTTCCGTGAGCTCGACCGCCAGCCTGCGATAGGCGGTGGCGGCGCGGCTGCCCGGGCTGTACCGGAAGATCGACTGTCCGTGACTCGGCGCCTCAGCAATGCTGACGGCGCGCGGGATCACCGTGGTAAAGGTCTGCCTGGGGAAGTGCGTCATCACGTCGGCCGCCACCTCGCGCGCGAGGCGCGTGCGGCGGTCGAGCATGGTCAGCACCAGGCCGAGGGTGCGAAGGCGGGGGTTGAGGTTGTTACGCACGAGCGCGAGCGTCTCCATCAGGCTGGCGAGGCCTTCCATGGGCAGGTACTCGCACTGCACGGGGATGACCACGCTGGTGGCCGCCGTAAGGGCGTTCACCGTGAGGACGCCCAGCGAGGGCGGGCAGTCGATGAAGATCCAGTCGTAGTCGTCCGCCAGGGGCTCGATGAGGTTCTTCAGGCGCTGCTCGCGCGCCATCGCGGGGGCAAGCTCCACCTCCGCCCCCGAAAGCTCGCGCGTCGCGGGGAGGAGATCGAACTGCTCATCCTCCACCCGCACCACGCAGTCCTTCGCCTCCACCTCCAGCATGAGCGCCTCGTAGATCGAGGGGCCCGGCACCTCCGCGACCCCAGCGGCGCTGGTCGCATTCGCCTGCGCATCGAGGTCGATCAGCAGGACGCGTTCGCCCCGGCGCCCCAGGGCCGCGGCCAGGGAGACGGCCGTCGTGGTCTTACCCACGCCACCCTTCTGGTTCACGAAGGCGATGGTCTCACGAACCATCCGCTACCCCCCGCCGCACGCGCGCATCCACCTCACTGCGCGACGGCAGCTCCATGAGACCGCTGCGTTCGACGACAAGCGAGCCCATCGCATTTGCGAATGTACACGATTCGAACAGGTCACCCGTCTCCACCAGCCGGATCGTCAGCGCCGCCACGAAGCCATCGCCGGCGCCGGTGACGTCGGAAACGTTGGTGGCGAAGCCGGGGAGCACGCTGCGCGCGCCCCTGCGGTAGAGCCAGGCGCCGCGAGCGCCGCGCGTCACGATGGCGGGTCCGCGCAGGGAGAGACCCCTCGCCAGCTCCGGCGGGTCGTCGGCGTCCTCGTCGCTGAACACGGCGACGGCGCCCATCGGCTGCAACGCCCGCGCCCGCGAGGGGGCGAGCGAAGCGCGTCGCACGGGGCGGTTGGGCATCCCCCAGCGCAGCGCCCCCTGTAGCGAGACGATGCGGACGGCCGCCTCGACCGGCGGGAACCCGGACAGCTCATCGAGCACGGGCGCGGCGATGACGGCGTCGGCCGTGAGGCCAGCTGGCACGTCGTCGCTGGCGATCGGCTCGCCCGCCTGGTGCAGCCGCTGGCGGCGCAGTCCGCCCTCCGGGTAGCTGTTCTCGAAGCGGGGAGCGCCCTCGGCCGGGAGCTCCTTCACGGTCAGCCCCTCGAAGTAGCTCCGGTCGTAGTCCGCCGGTACGCGACTCACGAGTGTCACGTTCGCTCCCAGCGCCGCGGTGGCGCGCGCGCTGTAGAGCGCGGGCCCTCCCGCCGTCCAGGCGCACTCGGGCGTCAGGTCCTCGGTCACGTTCCCCACGATCACGATTCTTGGCGCGGACGGGCTCATTCCACTAATCCTCCAACAGGCTGATTACGACCTTGCGGCTGTCCCCCTCACCGACACTGTTCGTCTCGAGTTCGGGGTCATCGACGAGGGCGAGGTGAACGAGGCGGCGCTCGGCGGCGGACATCGGCTCAAGCGTGATCGGCTCGCCGACGTCGCGCACGTGTTCCGCCATTCGCTCCGCCAGCGAGACGACCTGGTCCTCGCGCCGGCGGCGGTACTCCTCGACATCGATCGTGACGGAACCCCGCCCGGGGAAGCGCCGCGTCATGATGAGGTTCACGACGTACTGGAAGGCCATCAGGCTCTCGCCCCGCCTCCCGATGAGCATGCCCAGGTCGTCCCCGGAGATGTCGATGACGGCGCGGGCGCTGCCGAGTCCGTCGCCGGCGGTGACGGGCTCGCGGATGTTGATGTCGGCGTCGATCTCGAGGATCTGGAGGATGGAATCCACCACCTCGGCGGCCAGGTCGACCTCTTCCGCGTTGATGTCGGGCTCGACGTTCTCCTCGCGGCGCCGGCTCCGCGGACCGTCCCGGCGGGACGAACCACCGCCGCCGCCACCGCTGCCGCCGCGTCCGGACGAACGTCGCGGTGGCGGGCCGCTGCGATCGGGTTCACGCGCCGGCGGGGTGTCGCCGTCGCCAAAGAAGTCCTGTTCGGTCAGTTGGGGGGCGCGTTCGGCGCGAGGCCCTCGCTGGCCGCCCCGGCCACCGCCGTTGCCGCCACGGGGACCGCCACTGCCACCACGGGGACCGCCACTGCCGCCGCGCGGACCGCCGCTGCCACCGCGGGCACGACCGCCGCGGCCACCGCGCCCACCAGCGCCACCGCTGCCGCCGCGCCCGCGTCCGCCGCGTCCCCGCGGGATGGACGTGTCGGGCGGTTCGGGCTCGCTTTCGCGGGCCCCGCCCTCGCGGCGCTCCACGCGGACGACGGCGTCGCGGGCGCCGCGCCCGAAGAGGCGGCCCCCGCGCTGTCCCTCGTCGAGCACGACGATGTCGACTTCATCGACGGAGGCGTTGAGCTTGGAAAGCGCTGCCTTAAGCGCGTCGTCGACGGTTTTTCCGCTTGCTTCGGCGTGATCCATGAGCAGATGCCCTCAATTCGCGGGAGGGTCGCGGGCGCGACTGGCCCTCGCCCTCCGAAGTTACTGATGCTGATGCCTCGACCGGCGCCCGTGGGGTAGGCGGTCCGACCAGCGGCGGGATGTTGAGCGCGGGGAAGCCGTAGGTGACGACGTTGAAGCCCACGCTCACGATGGAGGTGACCACCCAGTAGAGGCTCACTCCACTGGGAAAGCTGAGGCCGAAGAACATGAACATGATGGGCAGCATCCACTGCATCATCTGTTGCTGGGTGCGCGCCCGTTCGTCCGTCGCCACCACGACCGTCGTCTTCGACTGGGCCCAGGTGGCGACGCCAACCAGCACCACGATCAGGAGGTTCAGGTTGAGCACGTTGATGGACGCGCCTTCGGCCAGGTTGATGCCGATGAAGCTCTCTTCGAGCGGGATGGCGCTCTGGATGTAGCTCCAGGAGTAGAGGTGGCTGGAGAGGTTATCGAGCGCTTCGGGCGAGATCGCGAGCGTCTGGCGGATGGCGTAGAAGAGCCCGATCAGCACAGGGAACTGGAGCACCAGCGGGCCCAGGCAGCCCAGCGGATTCACGCCCGCCTCGCGGTAGGCCTTCATCATCTCTTCCTGGCGCCGTTTCGGGTCGGTGAATTTCTTCTGGATCTCCTGCACGCGCGGCTGCAATGCCTGCATGGCTCGCGTCTGCTGGAGCTGGCGCAACGTGAGCGGGAAGGTCACGAACCGCACCAAAATGGTGAAGGCGATAACGGCCAGCCCGAAGCTGCCCCAGAGCCCGTGGTTGAGGATGACGAGCAGGTTGATCATCGGGTCGAGCAACCCGACCGTGAACGTCTTCGTGAAGCCGAAGGTCGCGATCACGAAGATGAGCGCCACGCCCGCGATCAGGGCAACCCCGAGACCGGCCCGCTGCGGCACCTGGCGGATCACGGCAGACCCCGCACTTCGCGCTGCACGACCGTGAGCGTTTCGGGGTCGGCGCGATAGAGCCGGCCCTCAGTGCCAAGAATCCAGGCGAAACCTTCCTTTTCCACCAAACCTGCCCTAATCTTCCCTGCCTTGTCGAGGTGAACGGCGTTTCGCCTCACGCCCGTCGCCAGATCCACGAAATGCACCGTGCCGCCTTCATCGCCAACGATAAGCACATCGCCGATTATGACGGGTTGCGCCTTGACCTTGTCCTCGGCGAGGTAGGTCCAGAGCGTCCTCCCCGTCCCCAGGTCCCAGGCGTAGACGAAATCATCGAAGTCGCCGAAATACGCGATTCCGTCCTGCACGGCCGGCCGCGTCCAGACCCAGCCCTCCGCCTCGAACGGCTCGCGCAGGGCCCGGCCGGTCTCCACATCCACCAGCCACACCTCGCCCCGGAGGGTGGGGACGAACAGGACCCCATCCCCGATATAGGCCAGGTCTGCGATCGCGCCATCCGCGTCGAAGGGCTCCGCCCACAGCTCCTGCCCCGACTCGAGGTCGAAGGCGTAGAGCTTCCCGTCCATGGTGCCGACATACAGGGTCCCGCCGACGACTACCGGTTGAGACCATATCTCACCATCGAGGCGCCGCCCATCAATAGGCCAGCCTGGGACCGACCCGCCATCCTCGACGCTGCGCACGTAAAAGCGCTGCTCCGTGGTGCCGAAAGCGAAGCGGTCGCCGGCGAGGGTGGCCCCACCAACGATGCTGCCGTTCACGTCATCGCGATGCCAGCTGCCGCGCCCCAGGAGGAAGCGCCCTTCCGTGCCCAGGGCCACCATTTCGCCCGAGAAGCCCGCCAGGATGATTCGCTCCCCGGCGAACAGGGGCGGTCCATACACGGCTTCGAGCTCGATCTCCTCTTCCGCGTCGAGATCGTCGTCCGGGAAGGTCCACCGCCACTCCGCCCCGAGCTCGTCGAGGCTGGCAGCGACGAACTCGTCACGGTCGAGGAAGGCGTACACGGTGTCGCCGTCGAACACAGGCTCGGCCCAGCCGCGGGGTTCGGAGAAACCGACACAGGCGCTGGAGAGGAGGACTACAGCCAGGATGACGGGTATGAGCAGCTTGGCGCGATGCACAGCGGGCACACTAGCAGCCTGCAATCTTACGGTCAGTCGACTTAAGTACCTGTTTCACGTGAAACAGCCGTTTTGGCAGCCATTTGCCGGAACAACCCCTGGGGCGCCACCTCTGCGATCGGCCCTTTCACCCATGCGCTTATGCCCTTCACCCTTTTTCGGGTCCGGCTGTTGCCGTATGGCGATCGCGCACTGTTTCACGTGAAACATCGGAAGCGGTTCCCCACGCCGCCCTTGTCCCGGGAGACCCGCTTGATCCCTCGCCTCTCACGGATGTCGTGTTGGCTTGAGCGGCCGCCCTTTGGAATCTCTGCCACCCTTCTTCCCGATTTTCCGGTGCCACGTCTTCAGTCCTCAGCGGACCCTTCCCACCGCTATGGCCCCCTGTGCGCCACCGTCGAGGACTCGTCACCTCGATCCGCTCCTCTTTCCAGTAAGAACTGGTCCACCACCGCACTCAAGGCCCGGGAGGCCCCTGCCGCACTCCAAAAAGCATGGGATTGCATCACACAGGTGTTCCTGGCTCCCTCAAGGCCCCAGAGCAGGCCAGGAACAGGCACGACCACCGCAGCTGCCCGTTGCCTTCCCGCCTCCGCCACGGCCATCGCTCGCCGCCCTAGGTACCAGAGGGGAAGCTCCCCACGCTCAGTCCCCACAGGCCCGATGTTTCACGTGAAACATCGGCCTTCGCCTACTCCGGCACGGGATCGTAGCCGTAGCCCCCACCTGGTCGGCATCGCCCCAGCCGTTTCGCGGTCAGCCAGGTGCCTCGCAATACACCGTGGCGCTGCAGCGCTTCCTCCCCGTAGCGGGAGCAGCTCGGCTCGAACCGGCAGTTCCCAAGGAACAGACCCGAGAGGGTGACCTGGTACAGCCGGATCGCACCGATCAGCACCCACCTCACCCTGCGCCTGCCTCATCCAGCAGACCGGCTCGCCCGAACACCGACTCCACATCCATCGCCAGGGCGCCAAATTCGACCTCGAGCACCGAACGCCGGCCGAGCACGACCACGTCGTAGCCATCCCGGATCGGCAGGCGGCGGATGGCCTCCCGCAGCCGACGACGCGCGCGGTTCCGGATCACAGCTCGCTTGTCGAGACGCTTGCCCACCGCGTAGCCAACCCGCGACGGCCCCTCCCCACGCGCCAGTACGCGGAGCGCCAACGCACGCCCTCGTACGAACTGTCCTGATGCGAACACTTGTTCGAAATCTGCGCGCCGCCGTAGTGGCTCCACCGCGCGCTCCTTGCCTAGACGACCGTCAGCCGCCTCCGGCCCTTGAGGCGCCGTGCCTTCAGCACCGCTCGACCCGTACGCGAGGCCATCCGCCGGCGAAAGCCGTGACGGCGCTGGCGCGGGCGGCGGTGCGGTTGATACGTTCTCTTCGGCGACACGGTCTCTTTCCTCGACGGCCTAGGCTACGATCCGCTGCCCCTAGCCGCCAGCCCCTTCGCCGTAGAGGGCCCGGTACCAAGCGTAGTGCTCCATCACCAGCTGCACATAATCGCGCGTCTCCTGGAACACGATCGTCTCCACGAAGTCGGCCGGAGGCCAGGAGGCCACCAGCGCCCACCGCTCCACGTTCGCGGGGCCGCCGTTGTAGGCGGCGAGCGCGTGGTGCGCGTCGCCGAAGTCCTGGAGCTGCACGCCAAGGTAGTAGGCCCCGAACTCGATCGATGTCGCCGGCCGGAACAGCTCGCCAAGCGCAATCTCGCGACCGAGGCGGACACCGATCCAGGCGGCCGTCGGCGGGATGACCTGCGTCAGCCCCACGGCGTCCGCGACCGAGACGGCCGTCGCATCCCAGCGGCTCTCCTGGTGGATCAGCGCCGCCAGGAACAGCGGGTCGAGCCCGTTCGCCTTCCCATGCTCCTCCAGCAGGCCTGGATACCCGAGGGGGTACTTCAGCCGCGCGAGCGCTTCAGGGAGGGCAGCATCAGTGATACCTAGTATCTCCTGGATGCCAACCGCCATCGCCGACACCTGCGCGGGCAGACCCGCCTCGGTCGCTGTACGAGCCAGCGACAGCAGCGCCCACGGGTCGCTGGTGCGCGCCGCCGCCAGCGCGATGGTCTCCGCCGCCCGGCTCCCCAGCCCCACCAGCGCCAGCTCCGGCGCCTCCGATGCCAGCTCCGGCAGCGTCCCGGGACGGATGGTCGCCAGCCACGCCGCCAGCTCCTCCCAGTCGACCGGCGCCGGCGCCGAGAGGGGCTGGTAGCGTCCGTCCCCGCCGACATCCATCTGCAGCGCGCGACGCGCCTCGATCCCGTGAAACGCCCGTGGTTGCACCGCCAGCGCATCAAGGTAGGCCCGCTGCGCCGCCTCCGCGTTCCCCTGGTCCTCGAACGCGCGCCCGAGCCAGTAGGACGTCCGCGCTTCCCTGGCCCCACCCGCCTCCCACGCCGCGATAGCGCCCCTGAGGTCGCCGGCCCGCAGCCGCGCGAAACCGGCCCGGAACACCGCCTCCGCCACGAACTCGCCCCCGAGCTCCCACGCAACGGCGTCGTAGCGCCGGGCGGCCTCCTCGTAGCGACCGGCGCTCTCGAGCGCGCGCGCCGCCCAGTACCTGGCCCGATGCGCGAACACGCCCGCCTGCGGCGAGGCCGCGACGGCGTCGTAGAGCGGCACCGACTCCAGGTAGAACCCCTCGTCGTCGAACGAGGCCGCCAGGAAGTAGGTGCGGTAGGCGATCGCCTCCGCGGTCGCGGCCGGGTCCTGGATCGCGGGCCCGAGGACGGCCCGCGCCTGGCCGAACAGGCGGTGCCGGTAGAGCACAAACCCCTCGTCGCCGGGGTCCACCTCATAGCCCGCGACGCGCAGGTCCTGCACGGATTGCAGGGCCTCCTCGGTATGGGGGCTCTCGGCGATGATGGCGCGCAGCTGCGCCTCGAACAGGTCCAGGTCGTTCAGCAGGAAGCCCACCGCCGCGAGTTCGTGGCGTACCACGGGGTCGCGCGTGAGCGCGGCCAGTTCGCCCAGCCAGCGTCTCCTCCCTTCCAGGTCGCCGGCCACGCGGGCGATGGCCGCTCGCTGGCGCAGGACCGGCAACCGCAGCTGGTCCCCGAGGCCGGGCGTCGCGAGCAGCGACTGCCAGACGGTCTCGGCGCGCTGCACGTCGCCTGTCCCGGCGAGGGCGCGCGCGTACTCCGACACGATCGAGGGGGCGAGCGCGAGCCCGCTGCCGAGCACCGCGTGGCCTCGCAGCAGCGCCACTGCCTCGTCGAAGGCGCGCGCATCGTTCAGGCGCACGCCCAACAAGTAGACGGCGCGCGCCTCCTCGGGCGAGCCGTGGATCGCCGCCGCCACCGCCAGCCGCAGGAGCGACAACGAACGACCCGACCCTCCCACCTCGAAGATAGCCACAGCCTCCCCCAGCCGCGCGGTCGAGAGCGCGGCCGGGTCCGTGGTGTATTCGGCGGCGCCCGCGAAGGCCGTCGCCGCCTCGTCGTAGCGCCCCGCCCGCAGCAGCGCGTAGGCATGGTCGAGCAGGGCCGCCGGTTCGGGCGTCGGGGACGGTGTGGGAGTGGCGGTGACCACCGGCGTTGGGGAAGGCATGGGCGTCGGGGGAGGCGCTTCATCCCCGCCACAGGAGAGCAGGGTCAGGGCCGCGAGGACGGCAGCCAGCGCGCCGCGCCACAAGCCCCTCCGTGGGCGGGGGCCGGGCCGGTTGCGTCTGGCCTCCACCCCACTGATGCTAGGCCCGTCCCGGAGGGCGGGTCAAAGCGCCGCCCCGGGAAGGGGGACGCCGTGCCGGCCAGCAGTCCCGCAAGCCCGGGATCCACCCTCTCCAACGCCACGAAGGCCCTCAACGCCTGGATCGAGCTCGACCTCGACGCCCTCGCGAACAACGCCCGCGTGCTTCGCGAAACCGCCGGCGACGCGACCGTCATCGCGGTGGTGAAGGCGAACGCCTACGGGCACGGCCTCGACATCGTTGGGCCCGCGCTCGAAGCCGCCGG
This sequence comes from Tepidiformaceae bacterium, assembly GCA_965214395.1. Taxonomy (GTDB): domain Bacteria; phylum Chloroflexota; class Dehalococcoidia; order Tepidiformales; family Tepidiformaceae; genus UBA2991. The sequence continues at coordinate 438,866 of OZ243954.1, read as the reverse complement.
CATCGAGCGCTTCGGCGTCATCTTCATGCCCGAGGCGCTCGACCTGCGCGCCACGGGGGTCACGCGACCGATCGTCGTGCTCGGCCATTCCTTCCCCGAAGACGCCGAGGCGGCCGTCGCCAACGACATTGCCCTCACTGTCGACACGGAAGCGCAGGCCGAAGCCGTCTCCGGAGCCGCGCTGCGCGCGGGCAAGGCGCCCGTGCCGGTCCACATCAAGGTCGATAGCGGCATGCACCGCTTCGGCCTGACCCCAACCGAGGTGGCTGCGCTCGCCGGCCATGTGCGCAGCCTCGAGGGCGTCACCCTTGAGGCGCTCTGGACCCACCTCGCCATGGCCGACCACGAGGACGACTCGTTCACCGTGCAGCAGGACGCCGTCGTCGCGGAGGCCATGCGACTCGTCGGCGACGTGCCCATGCGGCACATCGCCAACACCGCCACGACCATCCGCCATCCCGAGTTCCAGTACGAGGGGGTTCGCACGGGGATCGGGATCTACGGCGCGCTCCCCGACCACACCCCCAACCCCGGCCTCCAGCCCGTGCTCAGCATGAAGGCGCGGCTCGCGCGCGTCTTCGATGTCGCGCCCGGCGAGGGCGTCAGCTACGGACTGATCTGGCGCGCCGAGCGGCAATCGCGCGTCGCCCTCGTGGCCGTGGGCTACGCCGACGGCTACAACCGCGGTCTCAGCAACCGCGGCCAGGTGCTGGTCCGCGGGCGACGCTGCCCCGTCGTCGGCCGCGTCTGCATGGACCATTTCCTCGTCGACGTGACCGACGTGCCCGGCGCTGCTGCCGGCGACGAGACGGTCCTCATCGGCGAGCAGGGCGGCGAAACCATCTCCGCCCGCCAGGTCGCCGCCGCCATCGACACCATCAACTACGAGGTGCTGGCCGGCCTCAACCGCCGCCTCCCCCGCCTCGGCCATCGCCAGGGCATCGTTGAAGCGACCTGCTAGGATGTGTTGGCGCTTCACCCCTGAGGTGAAGCTACCGTCTGGCTTATCCTTCGCCAATCCGTTACCCTTCACCCCAGGGATGAAAGGCAACCAGCGTTGGACGTGCACTTCGGCAGCCGCGCCCTCCAACGCCAGTACGCCTCCCTGAAGGAGGCAGTGAAGAAGTACGGCCCCGACCGGGGACAGCGCTACGTACAGCGTGTGAACGCGTTGTACGACGCTGAGGACTGGGACGCGATCCGGCAAATACGGTCGCTTCGCGCCCACGCGCTCCGGGACAACCGAGCCGGTCAGTGGGCCCTCGTCCTGCAGGGGAGATGGCGCCTGATCGTCGAAGTCGGAGACGACGGAAGGTCCGTAACCATTCTGGAGGTGTCAAACCACTATGACGACTGACACGTATGAACGCGTATGGCCGGACATCGCCATCCCTCCGGGCGAGCTCCTTGGCGAGGAGCTTGAGGTTCGGGGGATGAGCCAGCAGGAACTCGCGCGCCGCATGGGCCGCCCGGCCCAGATGGTGAACGAGCTCATCCACGGCAAGAAGGCCCTTACTCCGGAAACGGCTCTGGGCCTCGAAAAGGTTCTGGGCATCCCCGCCAGCTTCTGGACGAACTCGGAGAGTAGCTACCAGCTCATCAAGAGCAGGCTCGACGAACGAGAACGGCTCGAGGAGGAGGCCTCAAGCTGGCTGCCGGAGTTTCCCGTCACCGACCTGATCCGAAGGCAGGTGTTGCCGGTGGGATCCCGTGCGAAGCCCTGGGAGAAGGCCCATGCCTTGCTCCAGTTCCTCGGCTTCAGCAGCTTCGAGCAGTGGGAAGCCCAGACGGCAACAGCCGCCGGCTTGCGCGTGACGGATCCGAAGCGCGCTTCGCGAGGCGCGCTCGCCGTGTGGCTGCGGGAAGGTGAAATCGACGGCCGCGAGCAGGAGGCAGAACCCTACGACGAGAACCGCTTTCGCCAAGCGCTTCGGACGCTTCGCGGCTTTGCGGCGAGCCACCCGAGGGTGTTCTCCACGCAGATGCAGGAGCGCTGCGCCGCAGCTGGGGTCGTCGTTTCGTTCATCAAGGAGTACCCCAGGGCAAACGCGACGGGCGCCGCTCGCTGGCTCCGGCCAGACAAAGGTCAGATTCAGCTCAGCCTGCGCCACAAGACTGCCGACATACTGTGGTTCAGCTTCTACCACGAGGCAGAGCACCTCCTGGGCAAGCGCTTCAAGGGGACTCGCATTGATGGCCTGCGAGGGATCGAGCAGAACGCCGAGGAAGAGGAAGCCTGCGACGCCTTCGCGCGGGACACCCTCATTCCAGAGGGCGACTGGTCCGGATTCGTCTACAAGGAGTGCTTCACGGAAGGCGAGGTCCAGGCATTCGCAGCGGACGTTGGTATCCACCCTGGGATCGTCGTGGGCCGGCTTCAACACGAGCGGCTGATCCGCTTCAACCATCTCAACCACCTCAAGATGCGGCTGGTATGGGAAGACTGACCGCCCGCTGCTAGGGGTTTCTCCGCACCAGGACGCACACCCGCGGGATGGGCGGCAGGGCGAAGGGGCCCAGCTCCACCAGGTCGATCGCGTCGAAACCGCACTCCGTAAGGAGGGCCGCCATCCGGCCCCAGCCCCGCAGGTCGACCTCCGCGCAGCCGCCCGAGACGACGCGCCGGTGGAGGTCGTTCAGCAGCCCCGAGCGCACGGGCGCGAACTCGACCAGCAGCCCCGCCCCGCCCGGCGCCAGGATGCGCGACAGCTCCTCGGCGAGGCCGTGGACGGCATCGTCGTCGAGGGCGCGCAGCACGTGCAGCACGGTGATGGCGTCGAAGGACGCGTCGCGGAAGGGAAGGCGTTCGGGCCAGCCCACGAGGTCGACGGCATCGCCCGAGGCCGATACGTCCATGACCACGGGTGTCGCGGGCGACCCCGCTGCGGAGGCGAGCACCTCGGCGAAGCCGCCTCCGCCGAGGCTCACGTCGAGGTAGGTGCGGGCGGTGTCGAGCCGGAGCAGTTCGATCATCCTTGGGGCGCGGGGAAAGAGGGCCGCGCGCGCCGCGGGCGAGTCGAGCGCGCGCGCGAAGGCGGCCTGCGGACCCGCGAGCCAGCGCTCGCGCGCGTTGATGGCTTCCCGACGGCGGCGAATCACAGGTCGTAGGTTAGGCGCACGCGCCGCTTGGCGCGCCCCGCGCGCTCGGCGATGTCGCGCAGGGCCGCGGCCTCGGCGGCGAGCGTCTCGGCCCCGGCGCGCCGCACGAAGACCGCCGCACGCTCGTCCTCGGCCAGCGCGGCAACCAGCGCCGCCAGACTCGCCGCGAGCGGGGCGGCCTCTTGCCAGGCGCGCTCCAGGTTCGCCTCGTCCTCCGAATCTTCGGGGCGGCGCTCGTAGAAGGTGGTGAGCGGTCCGAGCCGCACGCCGAAGTCGGAAACACGCTCCGAGAGGGCGATCAGCGGGTGGCGCGCCCCGAATCCTCGCACTGCCGCAAACGACATGAAGGCCACGAGCGCCGCGCCCTCGCCCGGGAGGCCCCCGGTCTCCCCCTCGCCCTCGACCTCGACCGTGAGGCGCATCGCCTAGAACCCGTTCCGGCCGTCGATGAAACGCATCGGGTCGACGAGGACGCCGTGCACCGATATCTCCCAGTGCAGGTGTGGCGCCGTGGAGAGGCCGGAGTTGCCTACGAAGGCGATCAACTGGCCCTTCTCCACCTGTTGCCCCTCGGCGACGGCGAACGCGCTCAGGTGGGCGTACCCGGAGAACACCCCGCCGCCGTGGTCGATGATGACCGTGTTCCCGCGGATTGCCAGCTGCCGCGCGAGCGCCACGCGTCCGCTGTTCGTGGCCGTCACGGGCGTGCCCTCCGCGGCGCCGAAGTCCGTACCCCCGTGGTTCCCGCCCACGGGGCCGTCGTTGAAGGAGCGGCGCTCGCCGAACCGGCTCGAGATGCCGCCTTCCACCGGGATCCGCCAGCGTCCCTGCCACAGCTTCTCCGGTGTCACCCCGGCGTAGGTGTCGGCCAGGAGGGCGCCCTCGCGGTCGCGCTCTGACTGGTCCAGCACGGGATCGCCCGCCCCCTCGACGTAGTAGATATTGGCGACGTCCCACTGCGACTCGCTTACCGTGATCTCGTGGTCGAAGCTGCCCGCCGAGCCGTTCGCCAGGGTGAGCCGCACGTGCAGCACGTGCACGCCCGGAGCATCGAAGATGCCGATGCCCACGTAGGTGTACTTGCTGAAATCGCCCTGCGTGAGGGGGTAGCGCTGCCCGAGGAACACCGCCTCCCCCTCGGTCACGCTGCCGGTGACGGACACGAGGATGGCGCTCCCCTGCACAACCTCGCTCACGGAGACGAGGAGCTCGGGCGGCTCGATTACCGGCTCCGCGGTGGCGACACCCACGCGCGGCGGCGGGGACTCCGTGGAGACCGGCGTCACCGTCTTGACCTCCACCCCCTCGTTCCCGTCCCCTCCCAGGCAGCCGCCCGCCAGCAGGGCCAGCACCGCCAGCCCGAGGCCTACCCGCAGCCGTGAGAACCACACGCCACAAGGGTGCGACAGCCGTACCCCAGCGTCGACCGCACCCGGAGCCCGCCCACCCTGCTACCATCCCGCCCATGTCCGCGTCACACGTCGAGGAGCGCCCCTTCGCCCTGCGCCGCACCGCCGCCTTCGATTTCATTGAGGGGCTGAACCGCACGAAGGAAGCCCTCCGCGAGCAGGGCTTCGATATCGCCACCACGCTCGATGCGAGCGGGGCCCTCGGGGGCGCCTGCACCATCCTGGGCGTGTGCGATGACGACCTGCTGCGCCGCGCCGTCGCCGCCGACCCCGACGCGGTCGCGCTGCTCCCCTGCAGCGTCGCCGTCCACGCGAGTGGCGACAGTATCGTCGTCGAGGCGGTCGACCCAACGGTCACGCTCGGCGCGGTGGGCAACGAGGCGCTGGCCGCCGTCGCGGCCGAGGTACGCAAGCGACTCGCGAAGGCGCTCGCGCGCCTGCCGGCGGGCCGCCGCGGATCCTGAAGTCCCGGGAGAAGGATGGTCGGGGTGCCCGGATTTGAACCGGGGACCTCTTCGTCCCGAACGAAGCACTCTACCTGGCTGAGCTACACCCCGAACGAACTCCCAGAATAGCGCCGCCGCCCCTACCCGTCGCCCCCTGCGCGCCGCGCTCTCCTACACTACGCCCGCGGGCCACCGGCCCCCGGAGGACGTCATGAGCGAGCAGGCAGCGAGCGAGCGCGCAGCAGTCGAGCGCCGGGAGAGCCCAAGCGAGCGTTTCGACGGCAAGGTCGCCGTCATCACCGGCGCGGCGGGCGGCATCGGCCGCGCCACCTGCGTGCGGCTGGCGCAGGAGGGCGCGCGCATCGTCGCCGTCGACCTCGCGGGCACCGACCTCGCAGGCGCCGTGGCGGCCGTCGAGGAGGCAGGCAGCGAGGCCATCGCCGTCCCCGCCGACGTCACCCGCTGGGCCAACCACGAGCGCTACGTGAGCGAAGCCGTCGACCGCTTCGGCGGCATCGACGCCTTCTTCAACAACGCCGGCATCGAGGGCGTGGTCACCCCCCTGGCCGACTACCCCGAGGACGTCTTCGACAAGGTCATCGACGTGAACGTGAAGGGCGTCTGGCTGGGCCTCAAGGCCGTCGGACCGGCGATGCGGGCGCGCGGCGGCGGGGCCATCGTGAACACCGCCTCCACGGCCGGGCTGGGTGGCACGCCCCACCTGGTCGCCTACGGGGCGAGCAAGCACGCCGTCATCGGCATCACGCGCACGGCCGCGCTCGAGTTCGCCCGCGACAACATCCGCGTGAACGCCATCTGCCCCGCCCCCATCGAGACGCGCATGATGCGGTCCATCGAGCGGGGCGGCGATCCCGACGACCCCGAGGGCCGTTACCGCGACATCGCCGCCGGCCTGCCCCTGCGTCGCTACGGCGAACCGCACGAGGTCGCCGCCCTCGCCGCCTTCCTGCTAAGCGACGAGTCATCCTTCATGACTGGCGCCTACTACCAGGTCGACGGCGGCTCGAAGGCGCGCTAGGGGGGACGCTATTCCTCCGCTTCGAACGTGATCTTCCAGATGACGTTCATGCCCCAGTCCGCGACCAGAAGATCTCCTTCCGGGGTCAACAGGATGCTCTCTGGACGGAATGCCCCCAACGCGGCAAAGTCGGTCTGATCGACAACGATGGAGGCTTCCCCGTCGGCGGAGATGCGGACGACCCGTTGGTACGAAGGATCGGCAACGTACAGGGCCCGGTCTGCGGCCACGAACACATCACTAACGGCCCATGAGAGGAGTCCGCCATAGTCTCCGGGTCGATCTTCGAAGACCGTCGTGACGGCGCCGTCCCCGGCAATCTTCAAGATTGTGTACGTCGGCACACCGTAGCCGAAGGCGTAAACGTCGCCGTTGGAATCCGCCACGATCGGGCCATTGGCGCCGACGTCCCGACCCGCGACAACGGAGATTTCCCCGTCCGGAGACAGCCGCAGGATCCCTTCCTGCGACAGCAGCAGGCTCCTCCCATCGTGGTCGAGAGCCACATCGACGAAGCCTGTGAACTCATACCCAAGGGATGTCTCAAGCGTCGTGACAAGGCCCTCGGGCGAGACCCTGCGGATGTGGGTGTTCGTCTTTACGTAGATGGTCCCATCCACGTCCACGGCAACATCCTGGGGCAGCGCAATCTGGGCCTCGTCCGCGGCGCCGTCCAGGAGGCCCGGGCCGTTGCGCCCTGCGACGGTAGTCACAACCCCGTCCGGCGATATGCGGCGAATCGCGTGGTTACTCGCATCTGCGACGATCACTCCCCCGGCAGCATCCAGGGCTAGCCCGCTGGGCCAGGCGAAGAGCGCCTGCTCCGCGGGACCGTCCCGGAAGCGCGGGAGAAGCGTCCCATGCCACCCGCGAACGCCGGCAAGTACGGAGATACGCTCCACGCCGACACGCGCAGGCTCCACAGGTCTGACAAGCTCGGCGCTGACCCCCTGCAACCCCTCCGGGCCAGGTTCGATGACCCGCACAACCCTGCTGTCCTGATCGGCCACGACAAGCGCGCCATCGGGCGCCAGGGCCAGCGCGCGCGGCAGGTAGAAGCGCGCCACGCCCGGAGCGCCGTCCCGGTAACCCGTTTCTCCAGTGCCGGCCACGCCCAACAGGCCCCCGTCCCTGGTGAGCCTCACGATCTGGTTTCGCCCAGTGTTGGCCACGTAGATGGTGCCGTCGCCCGCTACCGCGAGTTCCGCGGCGGAGGCGAGTACTCCCCCGAAATGAGGACTCTCGTCCTCATACAGCGTGCTGACGACACCCCGGGTATCGATCCTCGACAGGACGGTGCGATCACCATACCAGTCGAGCAGGTACACATTGCCGGCCTCATCCACATCGAAGCCGTCCCCGCCGTAGGCTTCATTCCAGACGAGTTCCTGAAAGGTCGGGGCCTCACCGGAAGGCGAGTAGCGGACGACACCCCTCCCTTCACTGTTGATGCCCCCCTCTTCAAGGACGTACAGGTTGCCTGCCCCGTCGAACGCAACGCCGCCGACCGGGACGGGGTCGTCCAGGTCCGCGCTGGCCCTCACGATCCCTCCTGCAAACGGTGAACGGTCAACGCTCGTCACCACTCCGTCCGGCGTGACCCTTCGCAGACCATTGCTGCCGTCGGCGACATAGATCGTGCCGTCCCGAGCCACGGCGATGTCCCTGGGGCCGCAGAACCCTGCAGCCGTCCCGCGACCGTCGCCAGCTCCACAGTCGGGACGTCCGGCGATCGTCGTGACGGTCCCGTCGAGCCTGATACGGCGGATCGCCCCATAGTCGGCGACAATCACGCTGCCATCGCTGTCAACATCCATCGCCCTGACCTGTATGAAGAGCGCCTTGTCCCCGCGGCCGTCGGCGTAACCCCGGACGCCCTCGGCTCCCGCCAGCGTGGTCACATCGCCGCCCGGCCAGCCAGGGGCACGTCCAGGGGGATTTCGCCGTAGCTGTAGCTGCCGCTGGCCTCCGCCAGCGGAACAGCGGTGGCGGAGGCCCACGCCCCGCCCACGGCGCGCACGTTGACGTGGATGTTCCGCCCATCCTCGACGTGCTGCCAGACGCGCACCTCGACCGTCGCCGTCGCCCCGCCACCTTGCGCCTCGGTCGTGGGGACCGCCACCGCGAGCCCCGCGAGCGCAACCAGCCCAGCGAGAGCCAGTCGCAGGACCCACGGTCCCGCTGCGGCTGGCACAGAGCCATCACAACGCATCGCCGCACCCTAACAGCCCGGACCGGGAGTGACCCCACCCGCCGCCTTCCTGCTGAGCGACGAGTCATCCTTCATGACGGGCGCCTACTACCAGGTCGACGGCGGCTCCAAAGCGCGCTAGGCAGGGCGCTACTCGCCGTCCTCACCATCGAAGGTGATCTCGTAGATGGCGTGGCCCTGGATGTGCACGACGATGAGAGATCCATCAGGGGTGACGAGAATCCCCGCGGGCTCGTGGCCCCGTCCCCAGGAAGCCACGATGGAGACCTCCCCGGCGGGGGAGACCTGGAGGACCCGTCTGTAGTTTCTGTCGGCCAGGTAGAGCGTTCCATCCAGGGTCACGGCCAGGTCCGATACGCTCAGCGAGAAAATGCCGCCGTATCTCCCCGGGCGTTCCTCGATCAACGTGGTGACGGCGCCCGCGCCATCCACCCGGCGCAGGGCAGGGAGCCTCCGGGGACTCCCGGCGGCCACCCAGAACACGCTTCCCTCCGCATCCACGGCGAGATCATGGTGCAGCTTCGCGATGCCGGCGGGGAGCACGCTCGAGATCGCACCCCCGGCCGCAATCCGGAGGATGCGCTGGTTGTATCCCTCCGAGACGATGAGGGCGCCGCCCCGGCCGCTGGCGAGAGCCCGCGGCAGGATGGCATCCTCCTCCCGCGAGCCAGGGCTAACGGCGCTGTCGGCCCCTACCCGGCGAAGCAGCCTGTTCCCCTTGTCCACCACGTAGATGAACCCCCCGGGGCCCAGGGCGACGTCAACCGGGTCGTCGAACTGCGCCACATCCCCGGGTCCATCCCGGTTCCCCGCTCCGTTGCCCCCCGCCAGGGTGGTGACAACCCCATCGCGGGAGACCCGCCGCACGGCGTCGTTGCCGGCATCCGCGACGATCACAGCGCCGGTCGCATCCAGCGCGACTCCGCGGGGAAGGCGAAAGCGCGCCTCTTCCCCCGCTCCGTCCGCGTAGCCACTCACACCAGGACGACCGGCCAGCAGGCGAACCCGTACGCCCTCCAGCCGGGGCAGTTCGGAGATGGGCGCCAGGGGCACGGCCGTGAACCGCCCCTCCGCGTTGGGAGAGACGACGCGGACCGCTCTGTCGGCCTGATCGGTCACGACGAGGGCGCCGCTGGGGGCGAGGGCCAGGTGTCCGGGCCAGCTGAAGTCGGCTCTGCCGCGATCCCCATCCAGGAAGCCATCCGTTCCAGTACCGGCCACCGCTTCCAGTGTGTGCGGCCCGGCCACCCTGACGATCTGGTTGCGGGCGGTGTTCGTCAGGTAGACCTCACCCCCGGCAGTGACCGCGAGGCCTCCGGGAGAGACGAGCAGTCCGTCCGCGCTCCGCGTGTGGCTCTGGAAGACCGTCGAGACCCAGCCGTCGGCCGAAACCTTGCGCACCCGGTAGGAAGCGTCGGGGAAACTATCCGCGTAGTCCGAGCCATCGAGGACATACACATTGCCCTCGGCGTCCACGTCGATGTCCCGCGGGAAGACGAACCCCACGTTCGCACTCGGGCCATCGAAGTCGAACTCCCCGCCTCCCCCGGCGAACGTTGACACCTGGCCGGATGGCGCCAGGCGCCTGATATAGACGCGGTCAATGATGTACAGGCTGCCGTCTGGAGCGAGCGCGAGCCTGGAGGGGAAGCCGAACACGGACCGTTCGCCTTCGGGCGGGTCGCCCCCGGCTACGGTGGCAACGACGCCATCGGGGGTGATCTTGCGGATGCGCCCGGCGAACGAGTCTGCGACGTAGATGGATCCGTCGGGGTGGATGGCAACGTCGCTCGCCACCTGGAAGCGAGCAGTCTCCGCCGGCCCGTCCAAACTGCCGAAGGTCGAGCCGCCGGCAATCGTCGTCACGGTCCCGTCGGGCAGGATGCGGCGAATCGCGCGCCGGTCGGCCACAACCACGCTGCCGTCGTGGTCGACAGCCAGGCCCAGGTAAGGAGGGGAGAAACCAGCCGCCGCGAATCGCACCTCGTCGCCCCGACCATCTGCGTAACCCCACTCGCGCGCCTGCCCTGCCAGGGTTGTGACCCCCGAGTCCAGTAAGGGGACATCGAGGCTGATATCCCCGAACCGGAAGGTGCCGCTGCTGCTGAAGCCGTCATCCAGCAGCAGCCGGATGGTCCCCAGCACCCCCCAGTCCCCGCCCGCCGGCCTTGCGCTGATGTACACCCGCTCGTTCGCCCCGATCCGTTGCCACACCCGCACCTCGACGGTCGCCGGGGTGACGCGGTTGGGCAGAGGCACGTCGAGAGCGATGTCGCCGTAGCGGTAGGCGCCGCTGTCGGTCGTCTCGCCCAGCGGCAGGGAGATTGTCCCTACGATGCGCCAGTCTCCACCGGCCGGCCGTGCGCTGACGTGGATTTCCCGCTCATCCCCCACGTCCTGCCAGACCCGCACCTCGACCGTCGCCCCGCCACCTTGCGCCGCCCCCGTTGCCACCACCGCCAGACCCAGCACCGCCGCAAGCGCCACCAGCGTCAGTCTGCTCAACCCGCCCGCCTCTCCGTTACCACGCCGCGACCCTAACAGGGCGGCCGCGGGATCACTCACCCGCTTGCACCCGCAGCGCCGCTACGGGAGCGTGATGCGCCAGATCTTGTCGAACCCCGACACGAGCAGGTCGCCCTCGGGCGTGACGAGGACCGCGTGCGGTTCGAATCGTGAGACGCCTGGGAATGACTCTCGGTCGACCACGATCGCGATGTCGCCATCGGGGGAGATGCTCACCACCCTTCGGTAGTCCACGTCAACCGCATAGACCGTGCCATCGCTCCCCACCGCGATGTCGCGCAGCCGCTGGGAGAACGCTCCGCCGTAGTAGCCCGGACCCTCTTCGGCCAACACCGTGACACCACCTGCCTCACTGATGCGTCCGACCGTGACCGGGAAGAACGTCCCGGCCGCATAGTGAATCCGGTCGCTCGAGTCCACGTCGATCGCCGAGAGAAATCCGGACTGGTGCCGGGCCGCGATCGAAAGCTGCCCGTCCTCAAGACGCCAGACGCCGGCGAGCTCGTCGGCGATCAGGAGGTTGCCGTTCCCGTCCACGGCCAGACCCGTAATGCCCTGCGGGCGGGCGGTTGGGAGCGAGTCCAGGACCGTCGTGACGCGGCCATTGGGAGCGACTCGACGGATGGCCGCGTTGTCGTTGTCAAGGACGTACACGTTCCCGTCGGCGTCGACGGCAACCTTCGAAGGGTTCGAGAACTGCGCTTCCTCGCCGGGGCCATCGAGGAATCCGCTACCGCCGTCCCCGGCCAGGATGGTGACCGTCCCATCGGGGGCAAGCTGGCGGACCACGTTGGAGAACAAGCCGCCCGCGACGATGTTGCCGTCGGGCGAGAGCCCAAAATCGTCCGAGAAGAACGTCTCCAACTGCGGGACCGCCGTCACGGTCACCCCGACGGCACGTGGCAGCCCCTCGAATGTCGCCAGGGCCACGGCGCCCGCGGGCAGTCCGTCGCGGGCGAGTTCGACGGCGCGCACCACCGTCGTGGCCTGGTCGGCAACGTAGAGGACGCCGTCGGGCGAGAGTGCAAGCGAGCCAGGCAGGTTGAAGCGCGCCTCGCCACGGGGACCGTCGAGCGAGCCTCTCTCGCCCGTCCCTGCCACCGCTTCCAGGTCGCCAGCGCGCGTCAGCCGGACGATCTGGTGGAGGCCGGTGTTGGAGAGGTAGACGCCCCCATCACCTGCCGGCGCGATTCCCACCGGGTGGCCGAGCAACCCGCCACTGTGGAGCCCCTCGCTGCGCAAGACGGTGTGGACCGTCCCGGTCGTATCGATGAGGCGGATGGCGGAGTACTCCTCGTGGCCACCCCGATCGTTGACGTCGATGACGAAGATATTGCCGGCATCATCGATGGCGATCGCCTGCAGCGAGAAGAACGCTGCGCTCTCCCGCCAGCCGTCCCGGTACCCGTTGTGTTCGCCTCCTGCGAAGGTCGAGACCTGGCCCGACGGCGAGAGCCGCCTGATGCGCGTTTCCTCGATGATGTAGAGGTCGCCGAGTGGCCCCAATGCGACTCCGCGCGGGTTGATGATCCCGGCCTCCTCGGCAGGCCCATCGACGTACGCCCACTCGCCAGTACCGGCGACCGTGGTCACCACCCCGTCGGGGCTGATGTGCGGATGCGATGGTTGCGCTCGTCGGCCACGTAGATGGTTCCCCGCCCGTCCACGGCAACGCCGCGCGGGTGATAGAAGCGGGCATCCTCCGCCTCGCCATCCTGGAAGCCCCTGCCGCTGGCGATGGTCGTAACCGTTCCGTCGGGTGTGACCCGGCGGATGGCGTCGTTGTAAAAGTCCGCGACGACCACGCTCCCGTCCGGAGCGGCGGCCAGTCCAAGCGCCCAGGGATGGTGCTGGCTGAAGATGGCGTAGGCCCCGAACCGGGCCGAGTCGCCCTGCCCGTCGCTAAACCCCAGGGCCCCTGCAACTCCTGCAAGCGTCGAGACTGGTTCCCGCGGCACCGGGACGTCGAGGCTGATGTCTCCGAAGCGGTAGGTGCCGCTGCTGCTGAAGCCGTCGTCCAGCGGGAGGGGAATCGTCCCCAGGATGCGCCAGTCGCCATCGGCGGGGCGCGCGCTGATGAAGATGCTGGCGCTGTCCTCGACGTCCTGCCAGACGCGCACCTCGACGGTGGCGGTGTCCCCCTCCTGCGCGGAGCCCGGCGCCACCGCGGCAAGGGCGAGGAGCATGGCGAACACGCCCGCCGTCAGCCTCCAGGCGCCGGTTCCCCATCCCCGTCGAACTCCGTTGATCACTACGGCAACGTCACTCTGTGAATCCTGTCGAACGCCGACACCAGGAGGTCACCATCGACGGTCAGGGCGATGGCCACAGGCGCGTTGCGGAATTGGAACGAGCTCTGGTCTCCCACGACCGCGACCTCCCCACCGGTGGTGATCCTGATGACCCGCCGGAAGGTGCGGTCGACCACCTACGCCGTCCCATCGCTCTCGACGGCGATTCCCCTCACATCCCACGAGAGCACGCCACCGTAAGCCCCGGGGACTTTCTCCAGAACGGTGGACACCGAACCACTGTCGTCGACTCTCCCGACCCAGGAGGCCCGGCTATGCTCGGAGACGAAGTGGATCTGGCCATCCCCGTCCACGTCCAAGCCCTTCACCGTTCCGATCACCGCCGCGACAACCGAGAATGCTCCCTCAGGTGTGAGGCGCCAGATCTCGGTTCCATTCGTGAACCTCCCCGGCCCGTAGGGAACCAGCGCCGCGCTTCGGGTTCCGAAGAGGTTGCCGTCCCCGTCCACCGTGAGCTTGGTATTGCGGTCTATCGACAGGCTGTCGGGTGTATCAAGGGTCGAGACCTCATCATCGGACGAGATTCGGCGGATGGCCTGGTTGCCTTCTTCCGCCACGTAGACGACGCCATCGGCATCCACGGCAACGCTCCGCGGCATGGAGAACTGCGCCGTGGCTGAGGGGCCGTCCACGAACCCCTCCTCCCCCGTTCCGGCGAACGCGCGTACCTGCCCGCTCGGCCCAAGGCGCTCGATCGTGTGTGACAACGCACGTGGCATAACCACAACGCCCGACGGAGTCACGTCCATGTCGACCGCCACGAGGTTGCCGGCCTGCCGAACCTGGCTGATCGTGACGCCCTCGACCCGCGGCAACGGCTCCAGCTCGGCCAGCGGCACGTTCGTCATGGGCAGGCCCCCGCGACGTGTCTGGATGGCGCGGACGACGGTGCCGCCCTGGTCGGCCACGAAGATGACGCCCCCGCTTGAGAGTGCGAGCGACCCGGGGAGGTTGAAGGTCGCGTCGGCCCGGGAGCCGTCGGCACTGCCCGCATCGCCGGAACCGGCCACGCCCTCCACCTGCCCCCCGCGCGTGATGCGGACGACCTGGTTGAGCCCGGTGTTGGAGAGGTAGACCGCGCCGTTGCCCGCCGCCACGATACCGGAGGGCGAGGCAAGCGCCCCGCCGAAGACCGGTTGATCGCTCCGGTAGATGGTGCGAACCCTCCCGCTGCCGTCGATCACCCGAACGGTCGCGGCCGGGTGACCGCTCTGCGTGGCGAAGTCGTTCAACTCCAGCGTGTAGACGTTGCCCGCGTCATCGACCGTAATGGCCCTCAAATACCTGAACTGGGCCGACAGCCTCGGGCCATCGCGATTCCCGAACGAATCGCCGCCCGCGAAGGTCGTGACTTCGCCCGCCGGCGAGAGGCGCCTGATCTTCGTGTTCTCGAGCATGTAGAGGTCGCCCTGGGGGCCCAGCGCAATCCCGAAGATGTTCGTGAAGAGCGCCTCGTCGGCGGGCCCGTCGCGGGACTCCACCCGAATGTTGGGCTGCTCGGCGCCCGCGATCGTGCTGACGATCCTGTCCGGCGTGATCTTGCGGATTCGGTGGTTGTGATCGTCGGCCACGTAGATGTTGCCCTCGGAGTCCACGGCCACCCCGCTGGGGTAATTGAACCGGGCCAGGGCGCCGGCGCCGTCGACCAGACCGTTCACCTCACCTCCCGCGACCGTCGTGACCGTCCCATCGGCCGTGACCCGGCGGATCATGTGGTTGTCGCGATCGGCGACGATCACGCTCCCGTCCGGGTGGGCGGCCAGGGCCAGCCCGACGGGCCGCGAGAAGATGGTGTCTCGCCCGAACCGCGCATTCACGCCCTGCCCGTTGCGCGCGCCACACACACCCGCACGACCCGCCAGCGTCGCCACCTCTTCGGCGGGCACGGGTACATCGAGCGCGATGTCGCCGAACTGGAAGTGCCACTGCTGCTGAAGCCGTCATCGAGCAGCAATCGGATCGTTCCCAGGACGCGCCAGTCGCCACCCGCCGGGCGCGCGCTGATGTAGACGCGGGCCAGATCCCGCACCCGCTGCCACACCCGCACCTCCACCGTGGCCGGCGCGGCACGGCCAGCCAGGGGCACATCGAGGTCGATATCCCCGTAGACGAACACGCCGCTCTCGCTCGTCTCGTTCAGCGGCAGCGGGATCGTTCCCAGGATGCGCCAGTCACCACCGGCCGGTCGCGCGCTGATGCGAATGTCCTCCAGGTTCCCGACGTTCTGCCAGACCCGCACCTCGACGGTAGCGGTCTCCGCGCTCTGCGCCGAACCCACGGTTGCGACGAGGACGCCAAGCAGCGCGCCCAGAGCCACGGTCGTCAGCCTTCTCAACCCGCCTGCCCTCCGGTCGTCGCGCGACCCTAACAGAACCAGCGCCGGGATTACGCCATCTCCCTCGCCCCACCCGCTTGCGGCGCGCCATCTATCATGGGCGCGTGGCACTCGAAGAACCGCTGACGCCGCCCGCCCCCTCGCGACGCCGCCTCGTCGCGCCCGTGGCCGCGGTCGCGCTTGTGCTGGCGCTGCTGGTGGGGGGCGGGGCCGTGGCCTTCACCGTCTCGCAGTCGGCCGGCAGCGACGCGCCCCCGGAGGCGGGGGCGTTCGTGACGCCCCAGCCGGCCAACCCCGCCGCCGTCTTCGACGTGCGCGAGGCGAACGGCGCCTCGCTGACGCTGCTGTCCGCCAACACCGAGGGCGAGGCGCTCACCGCCACCCTGCAGGCCGGGGCCACGCTCGAGGCGTTCGTCCCCGCCCTGGCCTCGCGCATCGAGGCGGGCCACTGGCTCACCTTCGTCGGCGAGGGCGATCCCGTGCGCAACTACGTCATCCGCCAGGTGATCGCCATCGAGCAGCCGGGCGCCCCCCAGGCCGATGGCCTCGCCCGCTCGCCCGCGGGCTTCACCGGCCTGGAGCTGCTGAGCGACCCGGGCCTGCTGCCAATCCTCTGGGGCCGCGTCGAGTCCGTGGCCCACTACGACGACGGCGGCGCCGACATTGCCCTCGCCGGCCCGGATGGACCGATCACCGTGCGCATCTTCGCGCAGGTGCCGCTGTTCTTCGTCGAGCCCTACGACGTTCCAATCACCGGCGGCGACCGCATCGCGACGCGGGCGCCCGCCGGCACCAGCCCCGCCAGCGCGGAGGCCATCCTCGTCTCCCCCCAGGGCGCCCGCTAGGGCCAGGGCCAGTCCCCGGCCGCGTGGCGAGCCCGGTCACTGGCCGGAGCGCGGGGACGTGGCCGCCTCCTCGGCGAGCTCCACGAGTTCGCCGAGGAGATAGCGGAAGTCGCGGTAGGAGTCGCGCCCGCTAAGGCTGACGCGGAGCGCGCGGAGTTCATCGCGCAACACGGTCAGGTCGGCATGGACGCTGGCGGCGTCGGGCTCAGCATCCTCGCTCTCGTCGGAGAGGGCGCTGTAGCGGTCGGCGGTGAGCGCCACGACGGCGCCCAGCCGGAACAGGTCGTCCTCGAGGTCGCCGAAGCCGGTATCCGTTCGGCCGGACACATCCGCCTGCTGGCTGCGGGACTCGCCCGAGGCCGGGTCGACCCAGCGCAGCTCCACCCCTCCGAGCCGAAGGGGCGCGTCGCCTGCCTTCGACAGCCCGTCGTCCTCGTGCAACTCCACCTCGTAGAAGACGGTCGTGGGCGCCGTCGCGAAGATCTCCGCGAACTCCTTGCGGTCCTCCTCGAAGGTCTCGTCGGGGGTCACGCGGTTCTCGTAGCCGAGGATGCGCCAGGCCTTCACCACTGCCGGGTCCCAGGTCACCTGGGCGCGCGTCTGGTCGGCGAAGGGGGTGGAGAGGGTGAGCCAGCTCTCGCGGCTGAACGTCTCCCGCGCCCCGGCGATGTCGTTGAGGTAGCGGTACCAGCCGTTGCCGTGCTGGGCGAGCTGCTCCAGCAGGTAGTCGTTGTAGTTTCCGAGGCCCACGCCGATGGTGATCAGGCGGAGCGGGTTCAGGCTGTCGGCGTCGGGCGAGGAATCGAGGATGGCGAACGGGTTGGTGGCGTCCACGTTCGCGACGCCGTCCGACATCAGGATGATGTAGTTGTAGGCCTCGGGGCGCTCGCGCCGGGCCTCGTCGGCCAGCCGCACCCCGAGGTTGAGCCCGGCCTGCACGTTCGTGCTGCCATGCGGCGAGTGCATGCTGATCGACCACACCACCGCCTCATCGTCGGGAGTCGTGTGCTCGACCGTCAGCCTGTGGATGACGTTGGTGGTGAACTGCACGACGGCGATGCGGTCTTGCGAGGTGAGGCTCTCGCGGATGGCTTCCGCCGCCGCGCGGGCGATGGCGACCCGGTTCTCGCCCGACATGGAGCCGGAGGCGTCGAGCACGAGGGTCACGTTGAGCGGCGTCTCGTCGGGCACCTGCGGGGCCTGGAAGGCGATGCGGACCAGGTGCAGGCCGTCCTCCAGCGGGTGCCCCGCGGCCACGCTCGTGATGCCGAACTCCGTGGCGTCATCGGGCGGGTCGTAGCGATAGTCGAACGCGTTCACCCACTCCTCGGCCCGCACCGAGTCCGGCTGCACGCCGTAGCCCTCCTTCGCCCACGTCAGGGCGAGCAGGTACGACGTGCGGTCGGTGTCGAGGCTGAACGTGGACACGGCGTCGACGGAGGTCTCGACGAAGGGCAGGCGTCCGTAGTCCTCGAAGGTCGTATCGGACGGGTACAGCTCCTGGACGGCGCCGAGCACCTCGATGGGCCCGCCTCCCCCCTTGGAGGCGTAGCCGATGCCCAGAATCGCGCCGGCACGCTGGCTGGCGCGGACCTGCCCTGGCGTACGCTCGCTGGAGGCGTCGGTATCGCAGGTTGTGCAGGTGTCGGCTGCGACCGTGGGGCTGGAGGCAACCTGCGTGTCCGGGACGGCTTCCGTGGCGGACGCCTCCCGGACGGACTCGGTGGCGTCGCCTTCGGGAACGGCTTTCGGGGCCGCGGCCGGACTGGCGTCCGCGGTGGCGGCGTCGGACTCAGCGTCGACACCCCCCCAGACAACGACGGCCGCGGTGAGGATGGCGATCGCGATGATCGCCGCAAGCATCCGGGAGATTCGGCTGGTTCGTGGCATCAGGGCCTCCTTGCGGTCTGCGAGGGGAGCCGGTTACCGGCTCGCCGTGACCGTCTGGGACTGATGCGCCGGACCCGCGGCGGGAGGGATCCGCTCGCCCGAGGCACGCCGTTGCTGCGAGGGAAGCAGACAGGCGATTGGCGGGAGAGAAGTTCGGGTCCGGCGCATCATGGCCAAACCCTAGGGACGAAAACCCCGAATTACCCCGTCCGTTTTGGGGAAATTTCGACCAATTTCGCGCCTAGTCCGGCGCGGGCCGGGCGGCATGCAGAAGGAGGGAGCCCGTGCGGGGAATGCCGCCCAGCGAATCGTTGAGCCCCAGGATTGTGTGGACCGTTCCGGTCCCTAGGTCGACAAGGACCGTAGTGCGCACATCCCCGCAGGAGAACGGTCCCAACAGCCCTGCATAGAGCTCCCCTTTGAGCTGACCGATCACCTCAAGAGGGTTTGACTCCTCCCACGAGAACGCCGCCACCACGTCGGCCTGTTCATCCACAATGACGAACTCATCACGTTCTTGCAGCTTCCGGTTCCAGCCGACTCTGCCCCAGAGGAGAGAGCCATCGGGCAATCCAGTGGCCAGCGACCAGCCCCACTCCGAAGCAGGGATGTCAGATGGAGGCATGGCCAGCCGTTCGCCGGGCGCGGTCGCAAAGGTGCTCCTGCCGGCGTCCGACCAGATCGGCGTGGGCCCATCCCCGGTCTGTCTCCATCCTTCAACGTAGGCCGAGTCGAGCCCCTCGGGCAGCGGGAGTTCTTGCCCTGACCGGAACCACCATGCCCGTCTCAACGCCCCCTGGCCGGAACTCACCTTGCGGGCGAACAGGGCCACATCATCGTCCGTAACGGTCAGAATTTGGACCGACGCCCCAACAACCGGGACCTCACCCCACCTCTCCCACGTCTCACCGCCATCCTCCGATACCCAGAGCGCCGAGACGGCATGCCCGTCCGGTCCATCGATAGTCCAGCAGAATCCACGTTCGCACCGCAGGGTCGCCAAGGTCTGGCCGCTCCCGCTCACCCCGTAGACCACCAAGTCCGCGCCGGGACGAGACAGCTCGTCGAAGAAGGCCAGCGGGCGGTCCACCCGGAATTGGGCTGCGTCCGCTTGGGCAATAACTCCATGCGTGTCCCAAGCACCCTCGCAGTGGTGTTCCAGGTAGTACAACGCCGTCCCCGCCGGCACCGCCCGCGGCTCTCCCATCGTTAGGGGCAGGTACTCAGTGGCGGGCGCCGACGTGGGAGTTGCCGTCGGTTCGGGTGCCGGCGTCGGGGAAGGGGTGGGCTTGAGGGT
Source organism: Tepidiformaceae bacterium (assembly GCA_965214395.1). GTDB lineage: Bacteria > Chloroflexota > Dehalococcoidia > Tepidiformales > Tepidiformaceae > UBA2991. Next base: position 419,456 of record OZ243954.1, on the reverse strand, counting down.
CGGCGCCGGGCGGGCGGCCGTGAGGACATAGTAGAACTCGTCCTGCTCGCGGGCGGCCTCGGGGTCGAACCCGAGTGGGAGCGAGAGGCCAGCAACCTTGTGGATCATGGCCGTCGCCAGGTCGACCATCTGGGCACCGGCCAGAGTCGTCAGCCCGTCGACATAGGTCTCCTCCCACCACACGACCAAGTCCCCGGTTATCGAGACCCCCCGTTGCCAGTCCCCGAGAGGCTCCTCGGAGCCGTACACCCTCTGGACGGCACCCTCTTGGTCGCCGATCGCGAAAAGGTCGTAGCCCTGCGCCAGTGACCTCCACGCGATCGTACGCCCGGATCCCGTCCCGGAAGGCGGAGAGGACTCCTCGCCGAAAAGGGAGGAATCCCCCACAAGTGGAGTGCTCGCAGGGACTTGCCCGAGATCGCCCCATGTGCGCCCCGCATCGCGTGAGATCCACAGATGCTGGAGCGCGTCCGCACTTACAGGAGCGTGTGTACCTGCGCAGTACCCGACGTGGCAGATCATGGCGGCCATCTCCTGCCCGCCCGGGCTCACACGCGCTTCAACGACCCTCCCCTGACCGTCGAAAAAGGCCAGGGGCCGGTGCTCGCGGTAGGCCCCGGCAACCTCATCGAACATGACACGCCTCAGGTCGCCGAATCCCCAGCCACAACCCCAACAGCCCGCTACCTGGTAGTAAAGCGCCACGCCCGCCGGCAGCGGTCGCGGCTCGGCGCGCGTGATCGGCGTGTACTCGACGGCGGGCGGCGCCGGCGTCGGGGAAGGGGTGAGATCGGGAGTCGGGGTCGCGGATGCGGCCGGCGATGGGCTGGGTGTGGCTGTTGCTGGCGCTGCGGGGGATGGGCTGGGCGGCGGCGTGACCGTGGGCGCGGGCGGTGGCGTTGGGCTTGGCGTCGCCGTGGCGGCCGGCTCTGGCGACGGCGTCGCGATCGCCTCTGCCGGGGCGGTTGGGGACCGATGCACCGGACCCGTGGTGGGAGGGGTCGGCTCGCCGCCGCACGCCGCCACTGCGAGGGTAGAGACGCAGGCGAGCAGCGGGAGAAAGGCCCGAACCTGGCGCATCATGGCCCCCACCCTATCGGCCGAAGCCCCGAATTACCCCACCCGCCGCCTACTCCGTGCGCAGGACCGCTGCGTCGGAGGTGCGGCTGAGGGCCTGCACCGTCGCCACCAGGGCCACCGCAAAGACGGCCGCGACGGCCGCCGCCCCGACGATCACGAACGTCCACTCCGTCTGGAGGACGAAACCTGGCTCGACCGGCAGGCCCGCCTCCGTCACGTCGAGGAACGAGAGCATGCGCCGCCCCACGAACTGTCCCACGAGCACGCCCGCGGCCACGCCCACCGCCCCAACGATGGCGTACTCCAGCCCGAGCACCGCCATCACCTGGCGCCGCGTCAACCCGATCGCCCCCAGGACCGCGAACTCGACCCGCCGCCGCTGGATCGCCATCCAGAGCGAGACCAGCAGGGCCACGGCCACCAGCGCCAGCGTCGCCACGAACGAGATGGAGAGGATGCCCGTGCCGCTGGCCGCGATCAGGGGGTTCGAGCGCACCGATTCGAGCGTCGCTTCCTGGTCGACGATGCGGCGCAGCCCGAGTTCGTCCAGCGCCTCGATGATGGGCGCGCGGTCGGCCCCGGGCGCGAGGTCGAGCCACACCTCGTTCGACCGCGAGAGGTCGCCCGGGGCAGTGCTGACCATGTACCCCCAGCGCAGGAGCTGGTCGCGGTTCAGCACCACCGAGGGCCCCTCGAGCGCCGGCAGGGTGGGGAAGCGTTCGTATACGTCCCGCACGATGATGGGCACGATGATGCCGTCGATCTCGATCAGCTCCTCGTCGCCCACCTCCAGCCGGTTCTGCTCCATGAAGGCCTCGCTCGCGACCGCGGGCAGGGGGATGGCGCGGTCGGCGGGGAAGAGCCCGCGGCGCTCGCCGGTGGTGCCCCGGCGGAAGCCCAGGCGCGCCGACTGCGAGCCCGTTTGCGCCTCCTCGTTGCTCAGCTGCAGGCTGTCCCGCAGCCGCTCGGCGCTGGGGATCGCCTCCCATTGGACGACGCCCTCGAAGCCTTCCAGCAGGTTCAGCGTCCCGTCCGGGTCCACCGACGAGAGGTCGTCGATGTAGACGGGCTCGTTGCTGGCGTTGAACTGGTTCTGCGGCTCGGTGAGGATGAGCGCGACCAGCGAGAGCGGCTCCTGCAGCGGGCGGAACACCTCATCGTGGATGGGAGCGCGCAACTCCTGCCAGCCCCGGAAATTGAGCTTGCCGAAGGGCAGCAGGTCGTGCCGGCCGGTGGCGTCGCGCACGCGCGCCCAGATGGTCACGGTGGCGCGGTCGATCGCGGGGTTCACCCAGACGGACAGCTCGGTCGAGCCCGGCGGGATGGGCATGCCCCGCAGGATCTCGCCGCTGTCCACGCGGTCGAGGACATCCTCGAGGGGGCTGTCGGCGAAGTCGTCGCGCCACCAGAGGAGGTCGCCCGCGCCTTCGGAGACCCCCAGCACGGCCACGGTCGGTCCGGCGCTGTTGGGCGTCGCCACCTCACCGTCCCGGCGCATCACGGCGGACACGCCATCGACCCCCTCGACCTCTGCGATCGTCGCCTCGAGGCGGGCGGGGTCGGCGGGCAGGAAGGTCGAGTCGTTGGCGGTCGCGCGCAGCTCGACGCCCGCGGCGAAGCGGGCGCGGTCCTCGTAGGAGCGCTCAGTGGTGCTCGTGTAGCTGGCCGCGAACATGCCCACGGCCACGGCCATCATCAGGAGCAGGGCGAGCTGCGTGTACGGTCCGGGGCGGCGCACCAGTTGCCAGAGCCCCATCGCCACCGCCACCCCGGCCACGCGCTGCGCCACCCGCACGATGACGCGCAGGACGATCGGGTAGAGCCGCGCCAGCACCGCCGCCGCCGCCGCGATGATCAGCGCCGGCGAGGCGAGGAGGAGGGGGTCGCTGGAAACACCGCCCGTGGAGGAGGGCGTGTACACCGACTCGCGCTCGTTCAGCTCCCACAGGGCGAGCAGCGCGAACCCCACCAGCACCACGTCGAGGTAGTAGCGCTGGATCAGCCCGGCCGCGGGGCGGGCCAGCGCCCGGCGCTGCCCCTGCGGTCCCCGCCGCGCCACGATGAAGGCGGGCGCCGTCAGTGCGATGATCGACAGGACGGCGCCCAGCGCCGCCAGCGGGAACGCGAGCGGGTCGAAGGAGACGGGCAGCAGGTCCCCGCCGGAGATGTCGCTGAACACGGGCGTGAACCCGAGCAGGGCCGTCACCCCACCAGCAATGAAGGGCGCCACGAGAATCGCGGGCAGCCCCAGCGCGAGCCCCTCAAGGGCGTACAGGGCGACGATCTGGGAGGTGCTCGACCCGCGCCCGCGCAGCAGGGCGATCTGCTCCCCCTGCCGTTCCACCACCGCCACGGAGATGAGGGCCACGTAAAAGAGCGCGATCGCGGCGATCTGGACGAGCAGGATCGTGAGCGGCGCGCGCTGGAAGTCGGCGCTCCGCCCGAACGCATCGAGCGTGACCGTGAGCGGGCTGGTGGCGTAGCCGTTGTAGGCGCGCAGGTCCTGGTTGAGCCCGAGGATGTCCTCGCGGGCGCGCTTGAAGTTCCCCTGGTCGAGCTGGTCGATGTCGGCGAGGACGTTCCAGCGCAGGCTGAGGGGCAGGCCCGGATAGCGCCCCGCCACGTCGCCCAGCACGGCATCGACATGCGCGAGCATGGGCGAAACCAGGCCGGAATCGGCGATGGGCGCGGTGGGCTGCACGTAGCGGTCGCTGACCCTCGCCCAGAACGAAGCGTCCGGATCCTCGATCGAGATGATGCCCGTGAGCACGGCCGGCACGCTGTAGCGGTAGATGACGCGAAGGTCGCAGGGGAGCTGCGGCTGCAGCCCCTGGGGAATGATGCGGTCGCAGTTGTCGACCTCTTCGATGAGCAGGAAGTGGTCGCCCGGCTGCAACCGCGCCACGGCCGCGGCGCGCGCGCCCATCACCACCTCCACCGGCTCGTCCGGCCCGGTAGCCGAGGGAAGGTGCCCCTCATCCACGGAGACGTACGCCTCGAACCCCTCGATGGCGTAAAGAACGCCGAGCGTCGTGCCCTCCCGCGGCTCCTCGCCCGTCTCCCCGATGGTCAGCCGCGCCGATTCGACGACGATGGAGCGGTCGTGCGCGAACCAGCCGAGGCGCTCGTCGATGCGGCTCTCGACGGCCTCGCGCACGGCAAGCGAGTCCGGCGTGGCCAGCTGCTGCGCCTCGATGCCGGCGCGAATGGACGGCTCACCGCGCAGCTCGTCGCGCACGGTGAACTTGAGCCCGAGGTCGGCCATGGCGCGTGCGTAGATGGGCGCGCTCGCCAGCAGGGTGGAGGCGACCAGCACGCCCAGCGCGAGCACAGCCAGCATCCGCCAACTGGCCGCGCCGTGGCGCAGCAGCAACCCCCAGAGGACGGCAAGGTTCCCCATGACCGCACAGGGTAGCGGTCCCGGCGCGCTACTGCCCGGGGAATCCTCCCGAACCCCCTCCTTGCATCAAACTATGCTCTTGACAAAGGCGACCGGCGGCGTGAGAATAGGGCCTGCCCGTTAGGGCGAATGTTCCCCGTCGTTCTCCACCTTGGTGGAAAACTGGCGGGGGTTTCTCTTTGTCATGGTCAGCCACGTCGTTGTCTACATCGATGCCCAGAATTTCTATGAGGGCGCGCGTGGGCGTTTCTTTGGCCGCGGGGCGCCCCGACGCCGGGGGCAGACCTCCCCACTGGAGCTCGCCAGGCTTCTCTGCGCGCGAACAAGCCCCCTCCAGTCATCCCCCACCGACAAGGCGCTCCACCAGGTCCGGGTGTACAGCGGACGTCCCGACCCGAAGAGAGATCCACGCACGTATGCTGCCCACATGCGCCAGTGCGCGGCCTGGGAGCGCTCCGGGGCAGTTGTCATTACCCGACCCCTTCGCTACCCACGGGACTGGCCCCGCGACCGTGCCCAGGAGAAGGGCATCGACGTGCAACTCGCCATCGACGACACCTACGACACCGGCATCATCTGCTCGACTGACACCGACCTGCTCCCCGCCATCGAGTTCGTTGCCACCCGTTTCGGTCGGGAACGCGCCGAAACGGCCGCCTGGCTCACGGCCGGGAAGGGCAGCGAACTGCGGCTCCGAAACCCTTCGACCTGGTGCCACCGCCTCGAGCAGACGGACTATGACGCCGTCCGCGACCCGACCGACTACGGCACCTCCCGCGAACGGAGAACGGGCAAGCGCCGGGAGCCGTGATACGGCCCTCTCCTGTACGCTGGCGCGACGTTCATGACCAGCTTCGCCTCACTCCTGCGGATCGTGGCCCAGCGGAGCCTTGCCAACTGGCGGCTGCTCGCAACCGTCATCTTCGGCATGGTCCTCGCCGCCGCCCTCATGTCGAGCGTCATCCTCTACTCCGACGCCGTCCGCGACCTCGGCCTCAGCTTCACCCTCCGCCAGCAGGAACCCCTCGACCTCGACCTCAAGGTGGTGAGCAACAGCCAGCCGGGTGAGCCCGACATCTACACCGAGCGCCGCGACGCGACCATGTCCCTCCTCCGGCACTACGCCGGCAGCCTTACCGAGGACACGGGCCTCTACGCCCGCTCCTCCACCTTCTTCCTGGCCGAGCCCGGCCAGCCCGTCGACTACGACGACGACCTCCGCGCCCGTGCCCACTTCCTCTTCTTCTCCGACGTGGGCGCCAACGTCACGCTCATCGAGGGCGGCCCCGCCGCCACCTCGCCCCCCACCACCGCCTCCTCCGGGCGGCCCAGCATCGAGGTCTGGATGGGCGCCACCGCCGCCCGCCAGCTCGGCGTCGGCCCCGGCGACACCTTCGACCTCCACCCCTTCTGGCGCGACGATGTCGAGCCCGTCGAGGTCACCGTCGCCGGGCTCGTCGAGCCGCTCGACCCGGAGGCGGACTACTGGTTCGGCAACGCCCACCGCCTCGTCGTGGACACCACGCGCTGGCCGACGTACCCCTTCATCATCGACGAGCGCACCTTCGTCGAGGTGATCGCCCCCTACCTGCCCTCTATCGACGGCACCTTCGAGACCTACGCCTTTGTCGACACCGACCGCGTCAACAGCCGCAACGCCGAGCAAGTCGAGCTGAACCTGCGCGCCCTGGAGCGCCAGATACGCGCCCAGCTCGAGCTCTCGACCCTCAGCTCCGAGCTGCCCGACGTCATCGAGGAGTACCAGGAGAAGCTGTTCTTCACGCGCCTGCCCCTGTTCGCGCTCATGCTCCTCATCGTCGGCATCGCCCTCTACTACCTGGTGCTGGTGGCGACGATGCTGGTCGAACGCCAGGCCGGCGAGATCGCCCTCCTCAAGAGCCGCGGCGCCAGCCTCGGCCAGATCATGACCGTCTACCTGGTCGAGGGGCTCGCGCTGACCGTCTTCGCGGTGGTTCTCGGGCCCCTTGTGGCCTCGGGCGTGATCCGCCTGCTCGGCCCAACGCCGCCCTTCTCCGACCTGAGCCAGGGCGAACTGTTGACCGTGACCCTCACGGGCGAGGCCTTCGGGATGGCCGCGCTCGGGGCCATCCTCGCCCTCGCCGCCCTCCTCTGGCCCGCCTACCGCGCCTCCGGCTCGAGCATGGTGCACTTCAAGCAGAGCCTCGCCCGGCCCGCGAAGCAGCCGCTCTTCCTGCGTTACTACCTCGACCTCGTGCTCGTGGGCGTGGGCGCCTTCCTCTTTTACCAGCTCCGCCAGCGGGGCTCGCTCGTCACCGAGAATCTCTTCGGCGACCTCTCCGCGGACCCGCTCCTGCTGGTCTCGCCCGCGCTCTTCATGCTGATGATGGCGCTGATCTTCCTGCGCCTCTTCCCCGTGATTCTGGGCGTCGCCTCGTGGGCGCTGCGGGGGCTGAGCGGGGCCACCGTCCTGCTCGGGCTCTGGCGCATGGTGCGGAGCCCGCTGCACTACAGCCGCCTCATCCTTCTGCTCCTCCTGGCGACCTCCGTGGGCATGTTCGCCGCCGGCTTCCGCGCCACCCTCGACCGCAGCTTCGAGGACCGCGCCGCCTACGAGGCGGGCGCCCCCGGACGCCTCGTCGACATCCGCGCGCCCGAACGCCTCTCCCCCGAACGGATGGAGGAGGCCATCGAGGCCCTCGACGGGCTCGATGACGCCAGCGCCGCCTCCCGCCTTGAGGTGGCCTATACCCCCGAAACCGGCCGCTCCGTCTCGGCCGAACTCCTCGGCGTGGGCGAAGACTTCGCCGAGGTGGCCTTCTGGCGGAACGACTTCGGCGGCGACCTCGATTCGTTGCTGGCCAGCCTCCAACCCCGGGACGACGTGGACCTTCCCGACGGCGCCGTTGTACCCGCGGGCTCGCGCGCTCTCGGCATCTGGACGCGCATCTCCCTGCCCGACCAGGCCGCGCGCCCCGGCCTGCGCGTGCGCGACGAGAACGGCCTCCTCTACGAGTACCTCTTCTTCACCGACCCCGTCGACGAGGACGACGGCTGGCTCCTCTACGTCGTCGACCTCACCCGCCCCTTCAGCCCCCGCAACAGCCCGCCCGACCTCGACGCCACCCTTGAGGTCGAGTCCATCTTCATCAACATCCGCCGCTTCGCCGCCGCCCCCGGACGCGTAACGGCCGTGCTCGACGACCTCGTCGCCTACCCCGAGGGCGGCGACCGCGACGACGCCGTCGTCATCGAGCCGTTCGAGTCGCTCGACCGCTACCAGTCCATCACGGGCGCCTCCGGCTCGGCCGAGACGACGATCACGCGCGCCGACGTGGGCAACGACCGCGGCCGCTACGCCGCCCAGGTCTCGTTCAACTACGACAACTTCTCCACGAGCGCGGTGGGGCTGCGCCTGCGCCGCTCGCCCGAACCGCTGCGCATCATCGTCAGCGAGTCCTTCCTGGACGCGATCGAGGGCAGCCCCGGCGACACCATCCCGTTGCGCGTGAACCGCCAGGTGCTGCAGGCCCGCATCGCGGGCACCTTCGAGCTCTTCCCCGGCTTCTACCCCGGCCCGCGCGACCACCTGCTCGTGGCCGACCTCGCCACCCTGCGGGGCGCGGGGGCGGGCATCCCCCGCCTGGCCGGCGGCATCCCCGTGAACGAGGTCTGGCTGGGCAGCGTCGAGGGGGTCGAGCTCACCCGCGACTGGCTCGATGAACGTGGCGTCCGCGCCCGCGACGTGTACGACGGAGCCGCCATCTTCGCCCTCGAATCCTCCGACCCGCTCGTCGCGGCAAGCTGGGAGGGCATCCTCTTCCTCTCCTTCGGCGCCGTCCTGCTGCTCACGGCCCTCGGCTTCATCGTGTTCTCCTACCTGGCCGCGCAGACGCGCTCCCTCGAGTTCGCCATCCTCCGCACGATGGGCTTCTCTGGACGCCAGATCGTGGGCGTCGTCGGCTTCGAGCAGCTCTTCGTGATCGTCGCCGGGGTAGCCGCCGGCACCGCCCTCGGCTTCCCCCTCGGACGCCTCATGATCGGCGCCCTCGCCCTCACCGAGGACGGCAGCGACGTGGTCCCGCCCCTGCTTTCGCAGGTAAGCTGGGAGACCGTGCTCTCCGTTTACGGCCTGCTGGCCCTCGTCTTCATCGCCACGGTGGCCGCCCTCGCGCGGCTCTACTCGCGCCTGGCCCTGCACCGCGCCCTGCGCATCGGAGAGCTCTAGGACACTCCATGACCACTCTTCCCGAGACCGAAACCGACACCGCCCCGTACATCGTCTGCGAGGATCTTTTCAAGATTCACAAGAGCGACGAGCTTGAGGTGGTCGCCCTGCGCGGGCTCGACCTGAAGGTGCGCGGGGGCGAGCTGATGGCCATCGTCGGCGCCTCCGGCTCGGGCAAGAGCACCCTGCTCAACATCCTCGCCGGCCTCGACCAGCCCAGCGCCGGCCGCGCCTTCGTCGGCGGACGCGACCTGCTGACCATGACCGAGGCCGAGATGGTGCGCTACCGCCGCAACGCCGTTGGCTTCATCTGGCAGCAGACCGGACGCAACCTCATCCCCTACCTGACCGCCACGCAGAACGTCGAGCTGCCCCTCATGCTCGACGGCGTCGATGCCGGGGCCGCCCGCGAGCGCGCCAACGAGCTGCTCGCCGCCGTGAGCCTGGAGCACCGCCACGACCACCACCCCGAGCAGCTCTCGGGCGGCGAGCAGCAGCGCGTCTCCATCGCCGTCGCCCTCGCCAACCGCCCGCCCCTCCTCCTCGCCGACGAGCCCACGGGCGAACTCGACGCCATCGGCGCCGACAGCGTCTACGAGGTGTTGGGCGAGCTGAACGCGCGCTACGGCGTCACCATCATCATCGTCACGCACGACCCCGAGATCGCCTCCCGCGTGAACCGCGTCGTCGCCATCCGCGACGGCCGCACGAGCATGGAGATCTTCCGGCGCGTGGAGAAGGCCGGCGGCGTCACCCACGTCGTCCACGACGAGTACGTGCTCATCGATTCCGCCGGACGCCTGCAGGTGCCGCGCGAATTCCTCGACCGCCTCAGCATCAGCGAGCGGGCCAAGCTCTTCCTGGGCGAAGGGCGCGTCGAGGTGCTGCCCGACCGCGTCCACCGGGTTGCCGGGGAGGACCGCTGATGGCCGGCGCATCCGTCGAGCTGCGCAACGTCTCCCGCCTCTTCGAGCTGGGCTCGGAGGAGGTGTGGGCCGTGCGCGACGTGACCCTCACCATCGAGCCGGGCGAGTTCCTCGCCCTCATCGGGCGCTCCGGCTCGGGCAAGACCACGCTGCTCAACACCATCGCCGGCCTCGACCGCCCCACCGCCGGCGAGGTCGAGATCGACGGCGAACGCGTCGACACCATGCGCGAGTCCGAGCTGATCGGCCTGCGCCGCGACAAGCTGGGCTTCATCTTCCAGTCGTTCGGCCTGCTGCCCCTGCTCTCCGCCCAGGAGAACGTGGAGCTGCCCCTGCGCATCGCGGGCGTGCACCGCGAGCGCCCCGCCCGCGCCCGCGAGGTGCTGGAGCTGGTCGGCCTCGAGCGCCGCGCCCACCACCGCCCCTACGAGCTCTCCGGCGGCGAGCAGCAGCGCGTCGCCATCGCGCGCGCGCTCGTGACGGAACCCACGCTCGTGCTCGCCGACGAGCCCACCGGCGAGCTCGACTCCGCTACCGCCACCGCCGTTTTCACCCTCATCCGCGACATCTGCCGCGAGCGCGGCGTCTCCATCATCACCTGCACCCACGACCGTCTCGTGATGGAGATGGCGAGCCGCGTGGAGGAGCTGGAGGACGGCCGCCTCGTGACCGGCCACCGTGGCGACGTCTGGGGCCGCGTGCAGTCGCGCGAGCGCACCCCCTTCGAGGCGCCCGAGGGCGAGGACGAAGCGAGCCAGTCGCTCCCCTCCCTCATCGGCGCCGACACCAGCAACTTCGGCATCCGCGACGACGAACCCGAGCCCGAGCCGGAACCCGAGGAGCCCGAAGAGGTCGAGGACATCCCCGAAGGCCGCTGGGCGCGGCCCAGCTAGCGCCAGCCTGCCGACACCGGATACGGTGTTAGGCGAGATGCAGACTGCTGACTACCTTGAGCTTCCCTACCACCGCATTGTCCAGCCCGACGACGGCGGCTTCTGGTCCGCCCATGTGCTTGAACTCGACGGTGTCTTCAGCGAGGGCGCGACCGCTGCCGAGGCGACCGAGAACCTGAACGTCGCCATGGGCCTCTGGATCGATCACGAGCTCGGCGGCGGCCACTGCATTCCAAAGCCCAACCAATAGCCGTGGCAGCGCCGGCAAGCCGCCAGGGAACGCTCTCAGGGCGGGGGCAGGACCTCGCCCACCCGGCGACGGTCGCCGACCAGCTCTCGCTTCAGGTAGAGGCACGTCGCCTCCAGCGACTCGACTTTCGCGGAGCCGACCAGCTCCCAGCCCTCCATCCCCAGCGTCCCCAGGATCCAGGTCGTCCGCACGAGCTCGGAATCGAAGTGGATGGATGTCGGCGTCTGGCTGGTAGCCCGGTCCGCATACCCTTCGAGGCTCGCCTCGTCCTGCGCGTGGCTGAACAGGATCCAGCGTCGCGACGGTTGCTCGTCGGTCAGGTAGAGCAGCGCGTACTCCCACTTCGTCACCCCGGCATGGTACCCGCACCCAGCAACCCACTCAGCCGCGCATCGCGAGCGAGCAGCAGTCGAGCGCAGAAGCGGGGGCGGCCTTCCACTCAGGCGGCGCAGCCGCCGCTCTCCTCAGCGAAGGTGCGCAGCACCGAGCGCTCTTCTCAGGCGGGTAAAGCCCGCCGCTCCACTCAGCGAGCAGCGCGAGCGCTCTCCTCGTACACTCTCCCCATGCCCGTTTTCCCCTCCACCGAGTGGTTCCAGGAGGCCGCCGACCTCCTCAACGCCTCCGACAGCTTTCAGCGCCTCGGCAACTGCGATGCCGAAGTGGGCGTACAGGTCGGCGACCGCTGCTTCGCCATCACCTTCGACGCCTTCGCCATCACCGCCATCGCCGAGGTGCCCTGCGACGCTCCCGGCGACCTCGACTTCATCCTGCTGCAGACCCCGGAGGCCTGGCGGGCCATGCTCGAGAACATCAAGGCGAACGGTGAGGCGGACGCGCTCTTCACCCTCAACTCGCTCGACCTCTCGACCTCCGACGGCCTCGCGACCGGCGAGGACTACACCCGCCGCGACCTCTTCTACCGCTTCAACCAGACCTTCCAGGAATACTTCGACATCTCCGCCCAGATGGACACGACCTTCGCCTGACCGCTAGCGACGCGCGCGACGGTGCCAGCGCCTGCCCCGCCCGGACCCGCCGTGCCGTCCCGTTGCGGGCGCGGCGACGGCGATGGCGGCGGCGCCTTCCTCGATGATCGGGTGGAGCACCGTCATCGCGCGGGCGACCTCGCCCGCGACCTCGTGCGCGAGCTCGACGGTGAGGCGCTCGAAGGGGAAGGGTCGGTGCAGCCGCCGCCACGTCGAGGTCCACTCCTCCAGCTCCCAGGACGGGCCCAGCTCGCCCAGCAGGTCGGCGGCGTTGGCGGCCAGCAGCTCGACCCACGCGTCGTTCGCCTCGACCGGCCCCTCGAAGTGCAGCCCCGCCTCCACCACGCCCCGCCCCATCTGCGGCTGCAGCTCGAAATGCACGTGCTGGTTGCCGAAGTGCATCTGCAGCATCGTCCAGCGCACGCGGCGCTCCGGCTGGGGCATGGCGGGCGGCAGCTGCGTCAGGATCTGGTCCTCGCAGAAGAACACGAACTCGCGCGCCTTGAGGGAGCCGTCCCGCTTGGGCATGGCCCCAACTGTAGCGAACCCCGCCGCTGCGGGGACTACACTGCCCCGGCATGACCTCCCCGAACGACACAGACGGCGCCGCCATCGTGGCCGAGGCGAGCGACATCGCCGAGGCGCGCATCTGGATGGATGCCCTCCACGAAGCGGAGATCGACGCCGCTTTCGTCGAGCGCGGCGCGGGCGCGGCCCTCGGCGGCGCGAGCGTCTTCGGCAGCTCCTACGCCCTGCTCGTCCCCCGGGCGCGCATCGCCGATGCCCGCAGCATCATCGGCGAACTGGGCGGCGGACACGCGCTCGTCGCCTACCGCACCGCCGCGGAGGAGCGCGAGCGCTCCCGGCGAGCGTTCTTCACGGTCGGGGGAGCCATCCTGCTCGTGGCCGCGCTCGCCGTGGTCCTGCGCTTCGTGTACGGCTAGCCGCTAGTCGCCGTCAGTCGCCGAGCACCAGCGAGAGCACCTCGGCCCGCGTGCCGCGCGTCATCGCCAGCGTCAGGCGATCGCCGCGACGCAGCACCGTATCGCCCGAGGGGGCCGAGAGGCGACCCGCGCGCTCCATCGTCAGGACGCGCACGCCCTGGGGCAGCCCCGCCGCGGCCAGCGTCTTACCCACCACCGGCGCGCCCACCGCCACCGTCAGCTCCATCGTGCTGATCTGCTCGTCGACCGGCGTCAGCGGGCGCACCTGCTGCTGCACGGCCTGGCGGTAGGAGCGCACTAGCGCACGGGCGTCGATAACGCCCAGGACGGGACCGTCGCTGCCGTCGAGGACCGGAAGCCAGCGGCGGTCGTTGCTCGCGAGCCGGTCGAGCGCCTCGTCGAGGGGCGTGTCCGCGAGCACCACGGCGGGCAGGTCGTTGGTGAACCCCCCGGCGGGCGCGCCCGCATCGGGCGCCGACCGCAGCTCCTCGGCCACGATCTCGCCCACGAGCTTGCCCTGCTCATCCACGACCATCCCGTCGACGCTGCTCGCTCGCTCCAGCACGGCGAGCGCCTCCGCCACGTTGGCGGTGTCCGGCACGGTGGGCAGGGGCACCACCGCGCGCTCCGCGGGCAGCGCGTCGAGCAGGGGGAAGGCGAAGCGGTGGCGGTGCGCGGTCGAGTCCGCGCGCGTGGCCACCTGGCTGCGGTAGATGCTCGTGTTGCCCACCAGCAGGGTCGCTACCGCCACGGCCACCATCGCGGGGGCCAGCAGCGAGAGATTCCCGGTCATCTCGCCCACCATCAGCATCATCGCGAGGGGGGCGTGGGCGATGCTGCCGAAGACGGCGATCATGCCGATGATCACGAGCGGCGCGGGGTCGGCGGGGAAGCCGGGGAGGTCGTGGAACAGCCGCCAGAAGAGCGCCCCCAGCATCCCGCCCGCCACCATCCCGGGGCCGAAGATGCCCCCCGCTCCGCCGGACCCCACCGTGAGCGACGCCGTGACGATGCGCAGGAAGGGCAGGGCGATGATGAGCCAGAGGGAGAAGTCCATCACCTCGTCCGGGGTCAGGGAGCGCTGCACCCACCCGTACCCGATGTGGATCGCCTCGGGGGCGAACATGGCGATGCAGCCCACCAGCACCCCGCCGATGGCCGGCTTCACCCAGCGCGGGGCCGTGAGCCGCCGGAAGAGCTCCTGGGTCGTCTCGAACCCGCGCGCGTACAGGATCCCGAGCAGCCCGCAGGCCACCCCCAGGGCGAGGTAATAGGGCAGCTCTTCCGGGTTGCTGAAGGAGAACCCCGAGGTTCCCCCGAAGATGGGCGTGTAGTCGTACCAGGCCCCGTAGACGGCGAAGGCCACGATCGAGGAGATGAGCGAGAGCAGGATGGCGTCCGCCTCGAAGTCGTCGCGGTAGAGCGCCTCGGCGGCCATCATCGCGCCGCCCAGGGGGGCGCGGAAGATGGCGCCCACGCCCGCCCCCATACCTGCCACCAGCGCCCGCCGGCGCTCGACGGCGTCCAGCCCGAGGCGGTCCGCGATAACCGACCCGATGCCGCCCGAGATCTGCGCCGCCGGCCCCTCCCTGCCGGCCGCCCCGCCGCTCCCGATCGTGATGGCGGAAGCGATGAGCTTCACCGGGATCGCACGCATGCGCATGCGTCCCCCGCGCTTGTGGAAGGCGTCGATGACCTGGTCGGCGCCGGCGCCCTCCGCCTCGGGGGCGAGGGTGTACACGAGGATGCCCGAGGCGAGCGCGCCCAGCCCCACCACGAGGGGCAGCGCCCACTTGCGGCTGGGGCCTTCGGCCTCGTCGCCCCCTTCACCGAAGGGGTGGGGAGGCGAGTAGCCCGTCAGCTCGCCCAGGATGTACTTGGTCGCAAGGTCGAGCGCTTCGAAGAAGAGGATGGCGGCGATGCCCGTGACCAGCCCGATGAGCGCGCCCAGCCAGAGTGCGCGTACGACATCCTGGGTCGTGAGGCGCCCCAGACGGCGCCGCAGGCGGCCACCGGCCCGCCTTCTCCAGCGACGCCCCCGCGCCCGCCTTATCGCCACGCGCTAAATCGTACGCCTATAGCCCTCTCCGGCTACTCCGCATATCGAGGACGGGGGCCAGGCGCGCGTCTACGCCCGTTCGGGCCAAACCGGGTGGGGCCTTAAACGCACAGAGCGCCACCCCCGTGAGGGGCCGCGCTCTGCTTATGAATGCCGGGGAGGGCTGCCTAGGCCTCTTCCGAGGACCCGCCCCCCATGAACCTTCGGACAACCACGAAGGCCAGTCCCAGAAGGATGACGGGGAAAGCGATGTACTTGATAGGGCCGGACTGCAGCCGTTCCAACATGACTAGTACTCCTCGGGAAGTGGTCCCGCAGCGAGCGCCATAGGCGGTGCGTCCGCCACGAGCGATTCCGTCGTGAGCACCATAGCACTTACGGAGGCGGCGTTCTCAAGGGCGGAGCGAACGACCTTCACCGGGTCGACGATGCCCAGTTCGAACATGTCGCCCCAGCGGTCGGCGGCGGCGTCCCAGCCTTCGCTCTCGTGCTCGCGCCGCTTCACGCGGTTCACAACCACGGAGCCCTCGAGCCCCGCGTTTTCGGCGATCGTCCAGGTCGGCTCCTCGAGCGCCTCGGCGAGGAGGAGAGCGCCCGTGCGCTCGTCACCCTCCAGATCCTCGGCGTACTCCTCGACGGCTACCTGGGCGCGGATGAGGGAGACGCCGCCACCCGGGACGACGCCTTCCTCGACGGCGGCGCGGGTCGCGCTGAGTGCGTCCTCGACGCGCGACTTCTTCTCCTTCAATTCGATCTCGGTGGCCGCGCCGACCTTGATGACGGCGACGCCGCCGGCGAGCTTCGCCAGCCGCTCCTGCAGCTTCTCGCGGTCGAAGTCGCTGGTGATGTCCTCGATCTGCGCCTTCAGCTGCTTGATGCGGGCCTGGATCGCCTCATCGCTGGCCTGGCCCTCGATGATGGTCGCGGCCTCGCGGCTCGCGACGATGCGGCGCGCCCGGCCCAGGTCGGCGAGCGTCGCCGACTGCAGCTGGCGGCCCGTCTTCTCCGTGATCAGCTCGCCGCCCGTAAGGATGGCGATGTCTTCGAGGATGGCCAGGCGGCGGTCGCCGAAGCTGGGGGCGCGAAGCGCGAGCACGTTCATCGTGCCCCGCATCTTGTTCACCACCAGCGTGGCCAGCGCCTCGCCCTCGATGTCTTCGGAGATGATGACGAAGTCCTTCGTCACCTGCAGCACCTGCTCCAGGAGGGGAAGGAGGTCCTGCACGGCCGTGATCTTCTTGTCCGTGATGAGGATGTAGGGGTTCTCGACGGTGGCTTCCTGGCGGTCCACGTTCGTGACGAACTGGGCCGACTGCCAGCCGCGGTCGAGCTGCAGGCCGTCGACGAACTCGGTCTCGAACTTGATCCCGCGCGACTCCTCGACCGTGATGACGCCGTCCTTGCCGACCATCTCCATCACGTCCGCGATGATCTCGCCGATCTCGGGGTCGTTCCCGGAGATCGAGGCGACGTGCTGGATCTGCTGCTTGCTGAGCACCGGCTCGGCGCGCGAGCGCAGATGGTCGATGGCGACGCCGAGGGCGCCCTCGATGCCGCGGCGGATGCCCATCTGGTGGGAGCCGGAGGCGACCACCTTCACGCCCCCGCGCACGAGCGCCTGGGCGAGCACGGTAGCCGTCGTGGTGCCGTCGCCGGCGACATCGTTGGTCTTGGTGGCAACCTGCTTCACCAGCTGGGTGCCCATGTTCTCAAAGGCGTCCGCGAGTTCGATCTCGCGGGCCACGGTCACGCCGTCCTTGGTGATGACGGGCGGGCCGTAGTTCTTCTCGATGACGACGTTGCGGCCGCGCGGGCCGAGCGTCACCTTCACCGCGTCGGCAAGGGCGTCCACGCCCTCCTTCAGCTGGCGGCGCGCGGCTTCATCGAAGAGCAGATGCTTGGGGGCCATGTATCAGGGTCCTTCCCGTGCGCTCCCTTAGGAGACGAGCTTGCAGAGGATGTTCTTCTCTTCGAGGACGATGTAGTCGATCCCGTCGAGCTTCACGTCCGTACCGGAGTACTTGGCGTAGAGAATGCGGTCGCCGGGCTCGAGGTCGATGGTGTGGCGGGAGCCGCTGTCGTCGCGCTTGCCGGGACCCACGGCGATCACTTCGCCCTGCTGCGGCTTCTCCTTCACGGTGTCGGGAATGATGATGCCGCTGGCGGTCTCTTCTTCCTGCTTGAGGGCAGTGACGACGATGCGGTCGGCCAGGGGAACGAGCTCGGTCTTGGTTGCGGTCTTCGCGGGCATGGATTTCCTCCAAACGCTGTCTTGAATTTGAGCGTGCCGCGCATATTAGCACTCTCTGCGGGAGAGTGCTAGCGGAACCCGTTCACACCACCGCACAGCCGGCAAATTTCACCTTCGCGTGAGGGTGTGGTAGCGTCGGAGGCTCCAAGGAGTTGCGGATTGGGCGTCATTCTTCGCCTCTGGAGCTACGCGATCCCCTACCGGCGGATGCTCAGCATCGGGCTTTTCTCCATGCTTGGCGCCGCCCTTTTCGGCATGGGCTCGGCCTTCCTCGCCCAGATCGCCATCGATATCGGACTGGACCCGGTGCGCGAAGGCAACTTCATCACCTTCACGGGAGACCGCAGCACGCTCATCCTGGCGGCAATGCTGGTCGTTGGCTTCGCCGCGGCTCGCGGCATCTCCGCGTTCGCGCAGACGTACATCAGTGAGAGCCTCGGCCAGCGCATCGCCTACGACCTGCGGAACCAGATCTACGACACCGTCCAGCGGCTCAGCTACGCCTACCACGACAAGGTGCAGACCGGCCAGATCATGTCCCGCGCGACGCAGGACGTGGAGGCCATCCGCATGTTCATGTCGATGGCCTCGCTGCGGCTCCTGATGATCATCATCATGGTCATCGTGGGCGTGGGCGGGATGTTCTACTTCCACTGGCAGCTCGCCCTCGTGAGCTGCGTCACCCTGCCCTTCATCGCCTACCGCTCATGGGCGGTCCACCGCGTCATGCGCCCCCTCTGGGTCGAGATCCAGCAGAGCGAGGCGCGTATGACGGAGGTCGCGGACGAGGGGCTGGGCGGCATTCGCGTCGTGAAGGCCTTCAGCCGCGAGCCCGTGGAGGCGGCCAAGTTCGGGAACGCCGCCGAGGAGCAGCGCAACCTCCAGCTCACCCAGGCAACCCTGATGGCGCGGCACGCGCCCATGCTCCAGGGCATCTCCGGAATCCAGGTGGCGGCCACGGTGGGCGTGGGCGCCCTCTACATCACACAGGGGAGCCTCTCCGCCGGCGAGCTCATCCTCTTCCTCGTGGCCCTGCAGCTCCTGCAGATGCCGGTGCGCATGCTCGGCTTCATGATCACCTCCTTCTCACGCGCCATCGCCGCGGGCACGCGCGTCTTCGAGGTCCTCGATGCCCGCTCCGCCGTCGAGGAGCGCCCCAGCGCCACGCCCCTCGGCAGCCCCAGCGGCCATGTCCGCTTCCGCGACGTCTCCTTCGGCTACGACAGCGTCAGCGCCGTCCTCAAGAACATCGAAATCGACGCGCCACCGGGAAAGATCATCGCCCTGCTCGGGCCCACCGGCAGCGGCAAGTCCACCGTCGTGAACCTGCTGCCACGCTTCTATGACGTGACCGAGGGCTCCATCTCCATCGACGGGGTCGACATCCGCAACTTCACCCTCGACTCCCTGCGGGCGAGCATCGGCTCAGTGCAACAGGACGTCTTCCTGTTCGTGGGGACCATCCGGGACAACATCGCCTACGGCCAGCCGGGGGCCACCCAGGAAGAGATCGAGACGGCCGCCAAGGCCGCCCGCATCCACGACTTCATCATGAGCCTGCCCTACGGCTACGACGAGTGGGTAGGCGAGCGCGGCGTCACCCTTTCCGGCGGCCAGCGCCAGCGCGTCGCCATCGCGCGCACGCTCCTGCTCGACCCACGCATCCTCGTCTTCGACGACTCGACCGCCAGCGTCGACACGCAAACCGAGTTCCTCATCCAGCAGGCCCTGGCGACGCTGATGGAGGGACGCACGACGTTCGTAATCGCCCAGCGCCTGCGCACGGTGACGCGGGCCGACGAGATTCTCGTTCTCGACCAGGGCGCGATTGTCCAGCGCGGCACGCACGCAGAGCTGCTTGAGCAGGAGGGGCTGTACCGCTCCATCTACGACCTCGAGCTGCGCGATCAGGAAGAAGCGCTGGGGGAGGTCACCGCGGCTGCGGCCGCACGGGCCGCCGGCGAGGCCGCAACCGAGCCGGAGCAGGCCGCGCCCGCTGCGGGCGGCGGTGGAGGCGCGTCCTAATGGGCATGTGGGGAGGAGGCGGCGCCGGCGGATACAGCTCCGGCATCGGCGGCCAGCGCGGCAATATGCGGGGCGGCAACCGCGGCAGCGACGGCTGGGACGAGGAGTACCTGGGCAAGCCGTACGACGCCGAAGTCGTGCGCAAGATGATCCCCTACCTGAAGCACCGGCGGCGGGCGCTGATTCTCGCCTTCGCCTGCATGCTCGTCGTCTCCGTCTCCATCTACGTACCCGCCTTCTTCATCGCCAAGGCCACGGCCGATGCGCTCACGGGCGACGCCTCGCGTATCCCCTACTGGGCGGGCACGCTGGCCGCGCTGGGCGTGGCCGGGTGGGTCGCCGGCATGGCCCAGCAACTGGTCATGGCGCGCGTCGGCACCCAGCTCCTCTACGAGCTCCGCTCAGAGATGTACGAGCACATGCAGGGCCTCTCGCTCTCGTTCTACGACGAGATGGAGGTGGGCCGCATGATTTCCCGCCTCACCAGCGATGTCACGGTCATGCAGGAGCTCCTCAGCACGGGCTCCCTCACGTTCCTGGCCGACATCGTCGGCATCGCCATCGCCATCACCCTGCTTCTGAACGCGGACTGGGAGCTGGCGCTGTACACGCTGGCGGTGGTGCCCCCCCTCATCTTCGTGCTCACCATCTGGGCCCGCTACGCGCGCGAGGCCTTCATCAACGTCCGCATCCGCATCAGCGAGCTCTACGGGAACCTCGGGGAGAGCCTCGCTGGCGTGCGCACGGTGCAGTCGCTCAACCGTGAGGAGGAAAACGCCAAGCGGTTCGACGTGATGAACCAGGAGAACCGCAACGCCAACATCTGGGCGGGGACGCTGACAGCGGTGGTGGTGCCCCTGATCGAACTCTGCATCGCCATCTCCACGGCGGCAGTGCTCATCGCCGCCGGCTGGCGCGCCCTCGGCTCCGGGTCGATCGAGGCAGAGGCTGCGGCCACCATCGTGGGCGCCATCGTGCTCTTCATCCTCCTCATCCTGCGCTTCTTCGAGCCCATCCGGGACCTAGTGATGCAGTACACCATGCTCCAGCGCGCCATGGCGGGCGGCCAGCGCATCTTCGAGGTGCTCGAGACCGTGCCCCGCATCCGCGACCGCAAGGACGCCATCGAGCTCGAGAGCGTCGAGGGCCGCGTGGACTTCGACGATGTCCAGTTCCACTACGTTGAGGGCGTGCCCGTCCTCCAGGACTTCGATCTGCACGTGGAGCCCGGCGAGACCATGGCCCTCGTGGGCCACACCGGCTCGGGCAAGACCACCATCACCACCCTCATCAGCCGCGGCTACGACGTCTCAGGCGGCTCCATCAAGATCGATGGACACGACGTTCGCGACATCAAGCGCCGCTCGCTCACGCAGTTCATGGGCGTGGTGCTGCAGCAGCCCTACCTCTTCAGCGGCACCATCCGCGAGAACATCGAGTACGGAAAGCCCGGCGCCACCGACGAGGAGATCGAGGAGGCCTCGATCGCGGTGGGCGCGCACGACTTCATCTCCCGGCTCCCGGGCGCCTACAACCACGAGCTCCACCAGCGCGGCCAGAACATCTCGGTGGGCCAGCGCCAGCTCCTCAGCTTCGCCCGCGCCGTGCTCGCCGCCCCCCGCATCCTCATCCTCGATGAGGCCACCGCCTACGTGGATACGCAGACGGAGGTCATCATCCAGCGCGCCCTGCGCAACCTCCTCCAGAACCGCACCTCGTTCGTTATCGCCCACCGCCTCTCGACCATCCGCGAGGCCAGCCGCATCGTCGTCCTTGAGAACGGCCGCATGGTCGAGATCGGCACGCACGATGAGCTGCTCGCCCGCGACGGCGTCTACGCACGCCTCTACAAGATGACCTACGAACAGGAAGAGGACGCTGCCCTCGGCGAGGACGAGGCCGCTATCCGCCGGCGCCGCGGCGATGTGGGTGACGTCGGCGACGCCGCACCGCAGCCCGCGGGTGGCAAGTAGCACGTTCGGATACCCGGCGGATCTCGTGCGGAACCGCGTTCGCATCGCGACGGCTCTCCGTGCGCCTTTGAAGACGCTCCGGAACCCGAACGCCTACCCGCACGAAACCCCTCCCGGAGCGGACACCGGCTACCTTCCCGGAAAGCCCCATCCCTACGGGCGAATCGCCCAGGTCCCGAACAGGTCCGCAGGGCTCACCACCATCACCATCCCTATCTCCTCTACCTTCGCTACGATCTGTTCTGATGTTCGATAGCGTTCTGATCACAGTCGAAGGCGGTTCCGGAGGGGATGGGTCCTCCACGTTCCACCGCGAGAAGTTCGTCCCCCTCGGCGGGCCCGATGGGGGCGACGGGGGCCGGGGCGGGCGCGTGCTCCTGCGTGCGGTCGACGACGTGTACACGCTGGAGCAGTTCCGCAGCCGACGCCGTTTCAAGGCCGGAAACGGTGGTCCGGGCGGACCCAAGCTCCGCGCCGGTCCCCAGGGCGATGACCTGACGCTCGACGTGCCCGCGGGCACCATCGCCTTCGACGACGAGACCGGGGAGCCGCTGGCCGACCTCGCCGAGCCCGGTGCGACGGCGCTCGTCGCGTGGGGTGGCCGTGGCGGCTGGGGCAACAAGCGCTTCGCCAGCAGCACCAACCAGGCTCCGCACTATTCCCAGCGCGGCCACGCCGGCGAGTCGGTCGCGCTCCGCCTGGACCTTCGGCTACTCGCGGACGTAGGCCTGCTGGGTCTCCCGAACGCTGGCAAGTCGACCCTCCTGGCGGCCGTCTCGCACGCCAAGCCCAAGATCGCCGAGTACCCCTTCACGACCCTCGAACCGATGCTCGGCGTGGTCTCCGTCCGCTACGAGCGGTTCACGCTGGCCGACCTGCCGGGACTCATCGAAGGGGCCAGCGAGGGCTACGGCCTCGGCTTCGAGTTCCTCAAGCACGTGCGCCGCTGCCGCGTCCTGCTGCACGTGGTCGACTGCAGCTCCATCGACCCCGTGACCGACTACGAGCTCATCGAGTCGGAGGTGCGCGCCTACGACGACGCGCTCAGCGACATCCCCCGCGTGGTGGCCGTGACGAAGGCGGACCTCGACGAGGAGATCGCGCGGGATGCCGCCGCCACCCTCGAGGCCCACGTGGGCGCTCCCGTCGCCACGATCTCGGCGCAGGAAGCCATCGGGACGGACGCGCTCGTCGCGCAGCTCATGGCCCTGGTGCGAGACGAACGCGAACGCGCCGCCTCCCGCCCCCCGGAGGTGCTGCCGGTCGTGCGCCCGCAACCCGAGGAGCGCTTCACCGTCAGCAGGCGAGGCCCGGGCCTCCTCGTCGTCGAGGGCCAGCGCGTGGTCACGTTCGTCGAGATGATGGACTTCGAGCAGGAAGGCGCGCGCGACGAGATCGACCGGCGCCTGATGCGCTGGGGCGTGGCCCGCGCCCTCCGCCGCGAGGGGGTCGCCGAGGGCGACACGGTGCGTTTCGGGGAAGTCGCCATCGCCTGGCGGGAGTGAACGCAGCCGCGCGCTAGAATGGC
The DNA here is from genome assembly GCA_965214395.1 of Tepidiformaceae bacterium. Lineage (GTDB taxonomy): Bacteria > Chloroflexota > Dehalococcoidia > Tepidiformales > Tepidiformaceae > UBA2991. The sequence continues at coordinate 396,934 of OZ243954.1, read as the reverse complement.
CGCCGCTGCCCGAAGGAGGCCCTGCCATGTCCGAGACCGTGCGCTACGAGACCGACGGCGCTGTCGGCGTCATCACCCTGAACCGCCCCGACGCGCTCAACGCCATGAGCGGCGAGCTGCTCGACGCCCTCGTCCAGCGCGGCCAGGAAGCGGCCGACGACGAGGCCGTGCGCTGCGTGGTCGTAACCGGCGCCGGGCGGGCATTCTGCTCGGGCGGCGACCTCAAGGGCATCGGTTCCGGTGACGAGCTCGACCCGCTCGGGGGCACGGCCCAGCTGCGCCGCTTTGAGGAGATCTCGCGCCTGCTCGCGGAGATGCCAAAGCCCACCATCGCGGCCGTCAACGGGGCCGCCGCGGGCGCCGGCTTCTCCCTCGCCCTCGCCGCCGACATCCGCCTGGCCGGTGCAAGCTCGCGCTTCGTCACGGCCTTCGGGCGCGTCGGCCTCACGGGCGACTTCGGCGGCAGCTGGCAGCTCGAACGCATCGTGGGGGTCGCGAAGGCCAAGGAGCTCTACCTGCTCGGCTCGCAGATCGACGCCGCCACTGCCCTGCGCCTCGGCATCGTCAATCGCGTCGTCGCCGACGGCGCCCTGCGCGACGAAGCGATGGCGCTCGCGGGCAAGCTCGCCGCCGGCCCCACCGCCGCCTACGCCCGCATGAAGCGCAACTTCGCCTACGGCTCCACCCACACCTTCGCGGAGACGCTCACCTTCGAGGCCGGCAACATGATCGCCGCCTCGAAGACGGAGGACTTCAAGAACGCCGCCGCCGCCTTCCTCGAGCGTCGCGAGCCGGAGTTCCAGGGGCGCTAGTACGGGGGCTGGAGCCCCGGGAACATCGGGAAGTCACGGACGTTGTGAGTCCAGAGGTGGGCGTTCAACTGTTCGGTGGTGGCAGCGACTACGTAGTCGACAGGGTCGATACGCGGGTGAGAGAGCAGGAACTGGTTGGCGAGTCGCCCAGCGCGATCGGCGAGATTCGCGTCTACGTCGATCCAGTCAAGGTTGCCGAAGAGGCGCAGGATTGAGTCCTCTTCGCCGGGGCGCATCCCGGCCAACAACTCAAGCCTTGTCAGCACAGACGCGGCAAGGCGCTCACCTCGCCCGGCTGCCAGCCGAATTGCTTCTTGGGCCCGTTGGTCACCCCGCAAGTGGTCGATGAGAACGGTGGTATCGATGACGACCGTCATCGCCTGTCGAGCCGACGGGCCATGCCGCGACGCAGCTTGTCAACGTAAGCGGCGCCGTCCAGTTCTCGGTCCTTCCAGAGGCCGAAGGTCTCAGCAAGAGCCTCCTCCAGGTCGCCGGACGGGCCTTCCGCATAGCTTCGGTCGATGGCGCGGCGCATGAGCTCGGCGCAACTGAGGCCCGTACGCCGAGCCTCTTCGCGTAGGCGAGAATACTGCTCGTCGGTAAGCGTGACCTGGGCCCTGTGACTCACCGTTAGACCCTACAACAGATGGCCGGGGACTGTAAACGCCTACAGCCGGTCGAAGGCCTCCAGGATCGGGTTGAAGCGGCCTTCCACCATCGCCTTCTGCTCCTTGTGCGTGACGATGTAGGGCGCGTCCGCCTTGATCGCGGCGAGCACGCGCTGGCCCACGACCATCGGGTCGATCGGGTCGGGGGGCATCGCCCCCGCGCGCGCCTCGAAGTCGCCGGGGCCGCCGAGATCCTGCGGTCGGTTGCGGTCGGACTCCATGATGCGCGTGCGCACGCCGCCCGGGCAGAGCACCGAGGCGCTCACTTTCGTCTCCCCCAGGTCGATGCGCAGCGTCTCCGTGAGCGCGACGACGCCGAACTTCGCGACGTTGTACGGCGCGATGCCCTGGTGCGCCACGAGCCCTGCGATCGAGGCCGTGCTCACGATGTGGCACGCCTCGTCCTGGTCCACCATCCGCTTCAGGAACGCCTGGATACCGTAGATCACGCCCAGCAAGTCGACCCCGATGACCCAGTCCCAGTCGTGATCGGTGAGCTGGTGGGCGGGGCCCATCGAGACGACGCCGGCGTTGTTGCAGAGGACGTGCACGCCGCCCATCTCGGCGAAGGCGCGGTCGGCGAGGTTCCCCACCGAGGCGCGGCTCGAGACATCCGTCTCGACGGTGATGCAGCGCACCCCTTTGGCCTCGACCTCCGCGGCCGTCTTCGCGGCCGTTTCCATTTCGACGTCGGCGATGACGACGTTCATGCCCTCACCGGCGAACGTCAGCGCCATGGCCCGGCCGATGCCGCCGGCGCCACCCGTCACGACTGCTGTCTTGCCCCGAAACTCGTTCACGCGTGTACCTCCGTTGGGCGCGCAGTGTAGCGGAGAATAGTTCGGCGAGCCGGGGCCCTCTGGTATCTTGCGAACACGCAAGGCATAGAACGATGTGGCTATGAGGGGTCCCCAGGTGATGACGAAAACTCGGGTATACGCGGTAGCCGCGGCAACGCTGTTGCTGGCGCTCCTGGTTGTCGGATGCGGCGGCGGCGACGAAGGGGAGCGCGTCCCCGCCGAAGACCAGGTGGTGGCAACCGAGGCCCCTGCCACCCCTGCCGCAGCGACGGAAACGCCCGAGGCGGCCACACCGACTTCCGCCCCGGCCGACCCGCAGGAGCCCGGGGAGACCCCTGCCTCCGAAGAACCGCCTGCCGGGCCCGTTACCCTGCACATCGGTGCGGTCCTGCCCGAGACAGGCTCGCTGGCGTTCCTCGGTGTGCCCATCATCGCCGCCGTGCGCCTGGCCGTGGAAGACGTGAACGCGCAGGGCGGTGTGGTCACGCTCTCGCTGGCCGACTCCGCCACCAACCCGGCCACCGGCCTTGAGGGGGCGCGACGCCTCCTCGGCGAAGGCTCGCACGTCATCGTTGGTGCGGCCGCCTCGTCCGTGTCGCAGGCCTTTGTGCAGACGCTCTTCGATGAACGGGTGCCCCAGTGCTCGCCCTCGAACACGTCGCCCGTCTTCACGACGCAGGAGAACGCCGCCTACTACTTCCGCACCATCCCGCCCGATACCGCCATGGCCCCCCTCATCGCCGACTACGTCATCTCCGGGGGCGCGTCCCGCATCGCCATCATTGGCCGCGCCGATGCCTGGGGGAACGCGCTCGACTCGCTCCTCCGGGGCGAACTCGAGGCCCTCGGGGCCGAAACCCTCTCTGTCCTCTACGACCCGGAGACCGCCTCCTACAGCGCCGAGGTCGCGGCTGTCGTGAACTACAACGCCGACATTGTCATCAACCTCGGCTTCAGCAGCGACGGTTCCGAGACGGTGCGCCAGCTCATCGAGTCCGGCGTCGGCCCGGAGCGGCAGTTCGCCGCCACCGGCCTGTACAGCCCCACCCTCTGGGAGAGCGTCGACGCCTCCAACCCGTCCGTGCTCGATGGGATGCTCGGCATCTCGCAGACGGCCAAGGGCAACGAGGCGTTCAAGGAGCGGCTCAGCGCCCGCGCGGGCGACTACCTCGCCTACGCCGCCGAGGGCTACGACTGCGTCATCCTGCTGGCCCTGGCGGCGCGCATCGTGGGCGACCCGAGCGACGGCGAGGCGATGATGGCGGCAATCGCAAGCCTCACGCACGACGGTGTCGAGTGCAGCAGCTACCGCGAGTGCGCGGCCCTGATCGACGAGGGCACGGACATCGACTACCGCGGCGTGAGCGGCCCCATCAACCTGAGCGCTGAGGGCGACCCGACGGTCGCCGTCTACAGCATCCACACCTGGGAGAACGGCGGCAATCCCGTCACCCTGGGCACCGAGACCGTCGACCTCGCCGACCGCGAGTAGCGCCCGCCCGCTCGACGGGGGGCGCGTCCGTAGCCTTTACCTTCCGCCTCTGGCACGGGAGGGGGCGCGGGCCATAATGGCCCGGAGGGAGGAAGCATGGCGTCTCAGCAGACGGCGAGCACCGGCCTGGCGCGCATGCTGCCGAGCGGCAGGGCGGGGGCCGTGTACCTCGCCTTCGCTGCGCTGCTCGCCGCACCGTTCCTGGTCTTCACCGTCGGCGGTGTGGAGGTGGACCCGCGCGAGACGCTGAAGGGCGCCGGTGGACCGTTCATCGCCTTCTCCGCGGGCGTGCTCTCGTTCCTCTCGCCCTGCGTGCTCCCGATCGTGCCTATCTACCTGACCAACCTCGCGGGCGCGACGGTCGAGCAGGGCGAGATTCGCGCCAACCGGGGCAAGACGTTCATGCACGCGGTCGCGTTCGTGATCGGCCTGAGCATCGTCTTCATCGCGCTCGGAGCCAGCGCCGGGCTGTTCGGGTTCGCGCTGCTGGACTACCAGCCCGAGCTGGAGACGGCGGCCGGGATCCTGCTCATCGTGCTGGGCTCCCTCCTCATCCCCTCCTTCACGCGGAAGTCGCCGTTGGTGACCGCGATCGCGCTGGCCGTCACGGCCGCCGCCTTCTTCGGCATCGTGGAGTTCGCCGAAATGCGGGACGAGCCCTGGCGGATGGCGCTGCTGGGGCTGGGCGGGCTGGTCGCCTGGGCGAAGTACTCCGGTTACATCCAGTTCAACCTGCTGCAGCGCACCTTCAAGGCCGACTTCGGCGGCGCCCGCAGCGTTGGCTACACGCGCTCGGCGATGGTGGGCGGCGGCTTCGCGGTCGGCTGGTCGCCCTGCGTGGGACCGGTCCTCGGCTTCATCCTGACGCTGGCCGCCACCTCCGGCGATGCGGCCACGGGCACCTACCTGCTGGCCTTCTACTCCGCCGGCCTGGGCATCCCCTTCCTGCTCGCCGGTCTGGCCGTCGGCGACGCCGCCCGCGCCGTGCGCAAGATGCAGCGCTTCATGCCAGCCGTGGAGATGGCGAGCGCGGCCATGCTCATCGCCCTCGGCGCACTCCTCCTGGCGGGCACGGTCACCAACCTGAACGAGTACTTCGACCTCGGCATCGCGGAGATCAACGAGGGCCTGTAGCCGGCGGACGGACACCAACAACCCTTGCATGCGGCTCCAGCCTCACCCTAAGGTGGAACGACGAGAGGCCTTGGAGTTTCATGGGGAAGAAGCCGCAGGCAGAGAAGAACCGCCGCCGCAGCCAGGCTGAAGGTGGAGCTGGTCGGCAGGCGAGCCGCCGGAAGCGTGACCGCGTGCGTGAGGCCGCCAGGAAGGTCATCGACCGGCGGCGAGCAGTCCTTGAGGAACTCGCCAAGCGGTAGGCCGCGCCCGGTCTCCTAGCCGGTTCTCGGCCGCACGAGGTCGTCCCGCGACAGGCGCTCGGCGAGCTCCCACAGGGCGGTCTGGTTGCTCTGGAAGCGGAGGCGCGAGAAGGCCTCGTCGTACGGCAGCCACTCGCAGGCCTTGTGCTCCGACGACAGCCGCGCCTCCGGGGCGGGCGCCTCGACCGCGAAGTGGTACTCGGGGATGACGTAGAGGTCGTCCGGCCACTGGTCGCGGGCGGCGAACGACGACACCGGGACGCGCGCCTGGGACTGGAGGGCGTACAGCGGACCCTCGATGCCGGTCTCCTCGCGGGTCTCCCGGACCGCCGCCTCCACGGGCGTCTCCGCATCCTCACCGCCCCCGGCCACCCACTGCCAGAACCCGGCATCGGCCCGCAGGAGCACGCAGTAGAGCGTAGGCGCCCCGGGCGCGCGGTAGAAGGGGATGACCAGGGCGTTGAACGGCGCGCGCATGTCAGGCGTTCTCGCCGAGCGCCAGCCGCATGACGTGGCGGCGCGTGCCGTGCAGCCCCACCTCCTCGAACCCCGCCGCCAGGAACATCGGGACGCGGCCGAGGTAGCCGTAGCTGGGCGAGTCCGGGTCGACCGGGTAGCCCTCGACGGTGTGGGCGCCGCGAGCGCGGGCGTGGTCGATGGCGGCCTGCAGGAGGCGTCGCGCGAGGCCCTGCCCCCGCAGCCGCCTCGGCACGAAGAAGCAGGTGAGCGCCCAGACTCCCTCGCGGGACGTGTCGATGCCCTTGCCGAGCCGCTGGAACGTGCCCACGGGCGCGATCGAGCACCAGGCCACGGGCTCGCCCTGCGCGTACGCGAGGATCCCCACCGGCTCGTTCGCGGCGATGCGCCGCCGTATCTCCGCCTTCTTCGCCGCCTTGTCGGGGGCGTGCGACTGCCCCGGCGGCGCGCGGAAGACCATGCACCAGCAGTAGCTCGGCGCTCCGCGCCCCTCGAACAGCGCCTCGAAGTCGCCCCAGGCGGCGGCGTCGACCTCGCGGAACTCGTACTCCTCAGCGCTGGCCGTCACGCCGCCGGAACGGGGCGGTAGCGCACCGGCATCTTCACGATGCCGCCCACGTGCAGGCTGTCCTGGCGGAACGGGGGCCCGTCGAGCTCCATCTCGGGCAGCAGCGGCAGCAGCTCCTTGAAGATGCCCCGCAGCTCCCAGCGCGCCAGGTTCGCCCCCAGGCAGAAGTGCGCGCCGAAGCCGCCGAAGGCGAGGTGGTCGTTCGGGTCGCGGCTGATGTCGAAGCGGTACGGGTCGTCCCAGGCTTCCTCGTCGCGGTTCGCCGAGGGGTACCACATCGCCACCGTCTCGCCCGCGCGGATGGCGTGGCCGCGCAGCTCGAAGTCCTCCGTCGCCACCCGTGCGAACTGGATCACGGGCGAGGTCCAGCGAAGGATCTCCTCGACCGCCGGGCGCAGCAGCTCCGGGTTCGCCACCAGCTTGTCGCGCTCCTCGGGGTGCTCCAGCAGGGCGAGCACGCCGCCCGTCGTGGCGTTCCGGGTCGTCTCCAGCCCGCCTGCGATGAGCAGGTTGATGTACGAGAAGATCTCGTCGTCCTCGAGCTTGCGGCCGTCCAGCTCGGCCCGCAGGAGCACGTCCGCGAGGCAGTCGCTGGGCGCCCCCGCCTTCTTCCGGGCCGCCACGAAGTCGAACAGGTACTGCGTCGAGAACTTGTTCGCCTTGCGGCGCTCGACGTCGCGCTCCTCGGGCGTGAGCCCGGCGAGCGCCAGCTCCCGGTCGGAGCCGTATTCGATCTCCTTGATGCCGAACAGCTCGTCCCAGTCCTCGCGCGGGAACCCGACCATCTCGAAGATGGCGGCCATGGGCAGCTTCACGGAGAGGTCGTGCACGAAGTCGCACTCGCCCTGCTCGGCCACGGTGTTGATGAGCTGCTTCGCGAAGCCGCTCGCGTAGGCCTCCGCCAGCTCCGCGATGTGGTCCTCGATCATGCGCATGGCGCGCGGCGTGAAGCTGCGGTTGGTCAGGTTGCGGTAGGCGGCGTGATCGGGGTCGTCCATGTCGATGAAACTGAGCGTGTAGAAGCGCCGCGCCTTCTCCGGCCCGTGGCGAGCGATCAGTTCAGCCTTCCGCCGCTTCGAGAACTCCTCTTGCGTGCGCGGGAAGATGCGCAGCCGGTCGGAGCTGATGAAGATGTCCGAACGCTTCGAGACGGTGAGCGCGTCCTCGTACTTCGTCAGCGCCCAGAACGGGTCCACGTCGTCCCGGTCGTACCAGTAGACGGGCGCCTCGCTGCGCAGCAGGTCCCACTCCGCCCAGGGGTAGCCGCGCTCGACGTAGCGCTGCGTATCGGTGATGGAGAGCGTGTTCAGGTCGAGGGCTTCGCCGTCGCGGGCGGGCGCGCCGCTGGTCATGACGCCCCCTCCAGGCTGATGGCCTGGCGCGGGCAGACGCGCACGGCCACGTCAACACGGTCGCGAAGCGCCTCGGGCACGACTTCGACGAGCACCTGGCTCTTGTCGTTCTCGTCCACCTCGAACACCTGGGGCGCCGTCTCCTCGCAGCGCGCGTGCCCCTCGCAGAGCGTGTGGTCGACGACTGGTTTCATGGTCTGCTCCCCGGCCCCGGACGACGGGCCACCCCTCTTGTAGGCGTTCGGAAAGGGCGAGGCAAGGGGGCAGCCCAAGGTAAAGACGCACCGCAAGGCCGCCGGGCGCCCCACGGCTACACTGGTTGCGAGGAACGTACAGAGGAAACGTACAGATGGAAGAATTCTTCGGCGAACTCGAACGCTTCGGCTCTGAATTTATCTACCCCAACCGCTGGATCATCCTCCCTATCGTGATCGTCCTGATCGTGGGCGTGCTGGCCGCCGCCTGGCGGCTGCGGCTCTACCGCCCGCTGCTGGAGCACAAGTACCTCACCGCCGGCATCGGCCTTCCCCTGCTGGCGATTGCCATCCCCCTCGCCTGGTACCTGCTCTCGCCCCTCTGGGAGCGCAGCTTCCTCGAGGAAGCCGCGCCCGAGTTCGACCGCTCAGCCATCGCCGAGACCACCCCGGCCGCGACGGCAACCTCTCCCCCGGCGACAGCCGCCCAGTCGACCGCGACCTCAGCAGCCGAGGCGTCCGCCGCCGCATCTCCCGCCACAACGGCGGCGGACGCCTCCGGCGATCAGGCCGGGGAGGCTGAGGAGGAAGAGGGGTCCCGCCTGGTCGCCTTCGGCGACTGGCAGGGCTCCGACGACTTCCACTTCGCGGAGGGCAAGGCCTTCATCATCGAGACCGAGCCGGGCGTCTACATCCTGCGCGTTGAGGAGTTCTCCGTGCGCAACGGCCCCGACCTCTTCGTCTACCTCTCCCGCAACCCCGACGGCTGGGAGGAGGAGGCCATCAACCTCGGCGACCTGAAAGCCACCGACGGCGCCTTCAACTACGAGATCCCCTCGGACATCGACATCGAGGAGTTCCAGAGCGCGGTCGTCTGGTGCCGCCGCTTCGCCGTCCTCTTCGGCCACGCCACCCTGGAGGTAGTCACGGAGTAGGGGATCGGCTGGCGCCTAGAGCAGCTCGACTGCGGTCACGGCGGCGCCCGCTACGGCGAGGACCGAGCCGATCACCCAGAGGCGTTCGCGGAGAAGCGCGGTGCTCAGGTCGTCGCGAGTCACGAGGGGACTGGTTGCTTCGGATACGACTTCCACGGTGGCATCGGCGCCAGCTTCGGAGAAGCCGCCCTTCTCCCGGAGCTTCTTCACGGCTTTGCGGGTGTCGAATGTTACGGCCATCTGACTCGCTGCCCGGAGGTTCAACCCCTTGTTAGTAGGAGCTTACAATAATGAAGAGGTGCTAGCAAGCAGCGCCGCGACTGTAGCTTCTACGCCCCCGCCGGGACCGGGGGCGCGAGCTCGAAGCAGGACTGGAAGGACTTCGCCAGCTCCACCGGACCGCGCAGCTCGCCGCACTCCGACGGCTCGGCGCCGCGGAAGAAGCGGAAGAAGCCGCTGGTGTCCGTGCGGAAGTACAGGTCCGCGGCGGCGCCCCCCCGCTGCGGGATGAGGCGGCCGTCCTCGACCTGGAAGGTCCAGGCGCTGCAACCCTCGCAGTCGTCGATCTCCAGCACGAGCGAGACCTGCACGCCCTCGGCGTTCTGGGGCTGGAAGGCGAAGGTGGGAACCATCCGGACAGCAAAATCCGTCGGGACGGTGTCTCCGACGGATTGGCGGGTGAAGCGGTTCGCGAAGGTCATCCCCCACTCCACAAATGAAAGAAGGATGGGTCGTACGGCCCATCCTTTGTCGGTAAGTGTGTACTCGACGCGCGGCGGAAGGCCGCGCTCGTAGTGACGGTGGACGAGGCCCTCGCGCTCCAGCATCTTCAGCCGGTCGGCGAGCACGTTGGGCGAGAGGCCGGGACAGTTGTTGAGGATGTCGGTGTAGCGATGCAGGCCCGTCATCAGGTCCCGCAGCACCAGCAGCGTCCAGCGGTCACCCAGTACGTCGAGCGATTGCGCGATCAGGCACGCGTGCCCGTACTTGCGAGGTGTGCCGTTGCCGTTTGATCGGGCCATGGACCTGTGCTTCTCCATGGTAAAGGCCGGATGAGGGCCTGGGGAACCACCGCTTGACGCTTTCGGCGCTCCTGCTACACTTGTACCAGAACTTCGGAAAACATAGTAGCGGAGGTTCTTCTTTAGGAGCGTAGGGCAGCGGCCCCGCGACGTCAACCTTGGAGGTACGGTCATGAACAAGCGCAGCACCAAACACACCGCCTCGAAGCCCCAGCATTTCCACCGCTGGCGCATCGACGAGCCGTCCGGGCCCATGAGCCTCGGGCGTTGCTACGAGTGTGGCGCCGTGAAGGAGTTCAAGAACTGGCTTTCCGAGGGTGACTTCATCACCAACGAGGAGCACCGCATGAGCAGGGCGGCCTAAGCCGCTCCGCATCGACACTCCCGGCGTTTTCCTCCTTTCCGCCGGGAACAGCAAAGCCGCCCGTGGCAACGCGGGCGGCTTTTGTATGGGCGGCGCGGGCCGGGGCTACTGCTGCAGGTCGCGCAGGTGGTCGTCGCGGCCCGCCACGATCCAGAAGTCGCCGTTCTGCACCGTCTCTTCCAGGTCGGGGTTGAAGGTGACCGAGCTTTCCCGCAGCCGCGCCAGCAGGAAGACGTTGTAGCGGCCGGCGATGTCGAGCTCGCCGATGGCGTGGCCCGTCGCCGAGTAGGGCGCGCGCACGCGGGCGATGCCCTGCGCGCCCCCGAGCGCCATGTAGTCGGTGATGTCGCTGCTGCCCAGCGTGTGCGCCAGGCGCTCCGCCGATTCCCGCTCCGGGTTCACGAGCACGTCCGCGCCCGCCAGCTCCAGGGCGCGCGTGTGCTCCTCCGTGCTCGCCTTGGCGACCACGTGCGTCAGGCGCAGGCGCTGCTTCAGCGTGAGCGTGACCAGCACGCTCGTGGCCACGTCGCTGCCGATGGCCACGACCACCGAGTCGTAGTTGTGCAGCGAGAGCGACTCGAGGAACTCGACTTCCTCGATGTTTCCCTCGGCGGCCAGCAGCACCGTCTCGACCACTTCGTTGACGCGCCCGCCGTCGCGGTCGACGCCGAGCACGTCGATGCCGAGCGAGGCGAGCTCGCGCGCGAGCTGCGTGCCGAAACGTCCCAGGCCGAGGATGGCAACGTTCATCGTTTCCCCCTGCCGCCGATGCTAGCTCCGCGCTTCCCCGCCGTCGACCGCAAGGATGCCCTCGATGAACGCGGCTTTGCCTTCGATGTAGGACTCGATGTCGTTGGGGTGCCGCTGTGCGAGCGCGCGCTTGAGCGTCTCGTACCGCGTGGCCGCGCCGGGGTGGGTTCGAAGGTAGTCGCGGAACCGCACGTGGCGGTGCAACTCCCTGCTCCCGCGGGCGCAGACGTACAGGTGGTGGGCGGGCCACACCCGCTCCGAGCCGTCCCTCGGAACGGCGCCGTCCTCGCGACCGAAGGCCTCCCTGCCCGGGATCCCCAGGTCCCCCATGTGGGAGTAGCCGAGCGCTGCCAGCGCCTCCACGACGGGTGGGAGCAAGGCGGGCGACTCGATGACCACATCGAGGTCGATGATCGGCTTCGCGCCGAGCCCGGGTACGGAGGTGCTGCCGACGTGCTCGATTCGAAGGGCCAGCGGGCCGAGGGCTGCCTTGACGGCGCTGCTGATGGCGGCGAACGCCTCGGCCCAGCCGGGGTCGTGGTCGACAATCTCGATGGTGCGGGTCACAGCCGTCGGTCAGGCTAGCTCCGCGCTCCCCCGCCGTCGACCGCGCCGCTCAGGCGTTGAGGCGCGTGAGCCCCTCGCGGATCTTCTCGAAGGCGCTCGCCGGTTCGGGGGCGAAGCGCCCCGGGGCGCCGGCGGGCACGGGTGCGCCCTTCGCTTCGGCGGCCTCGCGCTCGAGGCGGGCGCGCACGGCCACGTAGCGCTCACGCACCTCGGCCGGACTCTCCCCCGGAAGGTCCGCCGGCGACAGGTCGTCGTGGGCGGCGAGCAGGGTCTCGCGCAGCAGCTCGGCGAGCTCGGCCTCGCTCGCGCCGGCCTGCGACGCGTCGTCCGCCGGCCCGCCGATCACGGGCTCCTCGTTGCTCTCGATGCCGTCTTCCTGCGCGTCCTCGCCGCCGATCACCGGGTCGTCGTTCATCGCGTTCCTCCACGGATTGGATGGGCGGGAGCCTCGCGGCCGGGCGCGGGACCGCCAACCCCCGGCTGTCGCGGCGAGGCCGTGGCGTTTGCGGGTGAGGGTGCGCGGCGCGATACTCGCAGGGTCGCCGCCGCAAGGTGGTGTCACACGGCCCCCAACGGGACGGGGTCGATCCCCTGCCCAGGTGGCGCAACTGGCAGCGCGGCTGATTTGTAATCAGCAGGTTAGGGGTTCGAGTCCCCTCCTGGGCTTACCAGGTGGAGGGGTGGCCGAGTGGTTAAAGGCAGCAGACTGTAAATCTGCCCCGCAAAGCGGTACGCAGGTTCGAATCCTGCCCCCTCCACCAGCTTCTTTCCTCCGGGAGGTGCATCCCCTTGCGAAGCACCACACGGGGCGCTCGGTTTTCGTGGCGGACCTGGCTCCCCTGCCTCACCCTGCTCGTCCTCCTGGCGCCGGTGCTGGCCGGCAGTCCGCCTGTCCGCGCAGAGGGCGGGGAAGACGCCGCCGTTGCCTTCACGTTCGACAACGACCCCGAGGGGTGGGCGGTCGCGTTCGCCGACCTCCCGGCGGACTACGACAAGGATCTCTACGAGCTCGACAGCGGCCACCGCCCCCTTCCGGAGGGACTCGCTGGCGGCGGCATCTACGTTCAGGGGCACAACCGCAGCGACGACCTGTTCATGTACCTGAAGCGGCAGGTCGGCGGTTTGCAGCCGAACACCGTGTATTCGGTCTCGGTCTCCATCGACCTCGCGACCAGCGTTCCCCCGGGGCTGGTCGGGATCGGGGGCTCGCCGGGTGAGAGCGTGTTCGTGAAGGCCGGAGCCGCCACCATCGAGCCCACGACAGCGGTGGACGACATCGGCCACCTGCGGATGAACATCGACAAGGGCAACCAGTCTGCCGGCGGCGAGGACATGGTCGTGCTTGGGGACATCTCGAACGCCGACGCCACAATCGACACGTACGCCATCAAGACCCTCACCAACGCCGGGCAACCCCTCCTGGTTGAGAGCGACGACGAGGGCAACCTCTGGCTCATCGTGGGAACCGACTCCGGGTTCGAAGGGCTCACCAGCCTCTACTACGCCCAGATCGCCTACGCGCTCAACAGCGTGCAACCCCCTGATTCCGCTGACACCGGCAGTGGCCTGTCGGCGCCACTTCCGGGCGGTCGGACGACTCTGGCCTGGGTGGTGTTCGCGGTCGTGGGGGTCGCCCTGGCCGGACTGGGCCTGCGTGCTCGAGGGAGAAGGCCGGGCCGGTAGGGTGTGCTTCCCGCGGGGTTGGTAGGGCCCAGCGCCTCGACCTAGTCGTTGTCCCGCACCGTTACCTGCAGATAGACGGGGGCCTGGGGGTCGTACGGCTCCGGGTCGAAGTAGCGCGGCTGCAGGTGGACGCCGATGGAGCCGTCGGGCTCGGGCGTGCGGTCATCGACCGTTGGGATGGACAGAACAGTTTCCGCCTCGCCGGCCGCGAACCACACCTCGGATATCTCGTCGGCCTGCAGGAATTCGCCTTCGAAGTAGAAATCCAGGTTCAGGTAGAGCTCATTCGAGAGGTCTCCGGTGCGCCTGAATGTGAATACGGCCGGCTCACCCTCGGTGATCGAGTCTGGCGCCGTGAAGGACACCGACGGCCGGTCGCCGGTGGTCGCGGAAACGTCGGCGGGGAGAGCGAAGGCTTCCATCGCGATCACCACCACCGCCAGCAGGGCTGCGAGTCTGGTTACCTGGGCAGGCATTCTGAACCTCCCTCCAGCGAGAGCGTTCCGGGTGCACCCTCGAGAACCGGTCCACCAGTTCCCGGATGAGTCCCGGAAGACGTCGCTGGTTGTTCCCTGTCTGTTCCTTCTTCATCGCACAACCACCTTAGGACTCAGGTGTGCGTAAAGGGTTCAGGAATTGTTAGGAAGGGAAGGGTGGAGGCGTGCGGGCCTCAGCCTTGCATTCATGCCGCCATCGGTCGCGGCCCACCTGGGGGCCAGGACGGGGATGCGCGAGCCGGCCGCGGCGGGTGGTGGGGTATTGTCCGCCGCGGCCGGTACCGCGCGATACAGCCGGTGTCGTGCGAGGGGGCCCGTCACTGGCTGTAGCCTGAATCCGGCGAGAGTTCCTCCGTCCGCGCCGTGAGCTGGTCCAGCAGGAAGCTGAAGTCGCGGAACGCCTGCGTGGAGCCCATCCGCGCCTCGAGCGAGCCCAGCTCCGCCTGCAGCGCGTCGAGGTCGTCGTAGATCCCGCCGTAGTCCACCGAAGCGTTCTCGACCTGCGGGGTGAGCGCGCTGTAGCGGTCCGCCGAGAGCGCCACGATGGAGCCGAAGCGGAGGTTCCTGTCGCCTGCGTCGAACGGGGCGTCCGGGCGGCCGCTGACCGCAGCCGACTGCGTCAGCGAGGTTCCCGAGACCGGGTCGACCCAGCGCACCTCGACGTTCCCCAGCGTGGCCGACCCGCCGCGTCCCCGGTCGAACAGCACCAGCTCGTAGAACACGGTCGTGGCCGATCCCGAGGGAAGCTCGGCGAACTCCCGGCGGTTCTGCTCGAAGGTGTGGTCCGCCGTGATGCGGTTCTCGTAGCCGACGATGCGCCAGGAGCTGACCACGCGCGGATCCCAGGTCACCTGGGCGCGCGTCTGGTCGGCGAAGGGCGTCGAGAGGGCGACCCAGTTCTCGCGGCTGAACGTCGCTCGCGCCTGGGCCGTGTCGTCGAAGTAGCGGTACCAGCCGTTGCCGTGCTGGGCGAGCTGCTCCAGCAGGACATCGTTGTAGTTCTCGATGCCCACCCCGATGGTGATCAGGCGGAGGGGGTTGCGGTAGTTCGTGTCCGGCGAGGACTCGAGGATGGCGAAGGGGTTGGTGGCGTCCACGTTCGCGACGCCGTCGGACATCAGGATGATGTAGTTGAAGGCGTCGGGCCGCTGGCGCCGAGCCTCGTCCGCGAGCCGCACGGCCAGGTCGAGCCCCGCCTGCACGTTCGTGCTGTTGTGCGGAGCGAGCCGTTCAATCGACCACGCAACATCGTCGTCGTTGGGGCGGCTGTGCCGCACGGTGTAGTTGTCGATCACGTCCGTCGTGAAGTGCACCACGGCGATGCGGTCGCGTGAGGTGAGGCTCTCGCGGATGGCTTCCGCCGCCGCGCGGGCGATGGCGACGCGGTTGCCGTCCGCCATCGAGCCGGAGGCGTCGAGCACGAGCGTCACGTTCAGGGGGATGTCATCGCGCACCTGCGGGGCCTGGAAGGCGATGCGGGCGAGGTGGCGGCCGCCGCCGAGGGGGTGCTCCAGGACATCGCTCGTGATGGCGAAGCTGTCGTCGCGCCGGGGCAGGTCGTAGCCGTAGGAGAAGGCGTTGATCCACTCCTCCGCGCGCACCGAGTCGGGCTCCACCACGTACCCGTTCTGGGCCCAGTTCAGGGCGAGGAAGTACGACGTCCGGTCGGTGTCGAGGCTGAAGGTCGAGACGGCGTCCTCTGCGGTATCGACGTAGGGCGTGCGGCCGTAGTTCTCGAAGTCCGTATCGCGGGGGGAGGCCCGCTGCGGTTGCGCCGGCTCGGACGAGTCCGCCGCTTCCTGCGCCCTCGACGAGGCGGGGGCAGCCTCCTCGGCGGCGGCTTCCTCCACCGGGCGAGCGCGGCTTGGCGCTGCGGTGGCTTCCGCAGCGGCGGCTTCCGCAGGGGCGGCTTCGGCGGCGGCAGCCTCCGTGGCTGCTGCTGCTTGCTCCTCGGCGGCAGCGGCTTGCGTGGCGGCTGCCCGCGTGGCGGCGGGGGCCGCTGAGTCGTCGTCATCGTCGTCGTCGCCGCAGGCGGTCACCGCCAGTGCGAGCAAGGCGATCGCTGCGGTGGCCGCGAGAAGGCGAAGCATTCGCTTGGTTGGTCGCATGTGAGTCTCCTTTGTCCGTTGTGCGAGGTTGTCTGGAAGCTGCCAGCGCGGGTTGGTGCGCCGGGTCACTGGCTGTAACCCGAGGACGGGGCCAACTCGGCTGCTGCTGCTGTTAGCTGGTCCAGGAGGAAGCGGAAGTCGTCGTAGGCCCGGGTTGCGCCCAGCTGGCCCTGCAGCGCGTCAAACTCCCGCAGCAGGACGGAGAGGTCGCCGTGGATGCCGTTGTAGTCGACGACGGCGTTCTCGACCTGGGGCGAGAGGGCACTGTAGCGATCAGCCGCGAGCCCCACAATCACCCCGAGCCGGAGGTAGCGATCGCCGTCCCCGAAGCGGGTGTCGGTGCGGCCCGTGACCGCCGCCGTCTGGCTGACCGAGGCGCCCGTGGCCGGGTCGACCCAGCGCACCTCCACGCTCCCCAGCACGGCCGAGGCGCCGGCGTCGTCGTGCAGGTCGAGCTCGTAGAGCACCGTCGTGGCCGCCCCGGAGGGAATCTCGGCGAACTCCCGGCGGTTCTGCGTAAAGGTGTGGTCCGGGGTGACCCGATTCTCGTAGCCGACGATGCGCCAGGCCTTCACGACCGCGGGATCCCAGGTCACCTGGGCGCGCGTCTGGTCGGCGAAGGGCGAGGAGAGCGCCAGCCAGTTCTCGCGGCTGAACGTCTCCTGCGCCTGGGCCGTGTCGTCGAGGTATCGGTACCAGCCGTTGCCGTGCTGGGCGAGCTGCTCCAGCAGGACATCGTTGTAGTGCTCGATGCCGACCCCGATGGTGATCAGCCGCAGCGGGTTCTTGCTGTCCGTGTCCGGCGCGCCTTCGAGGATGGCGAACGGATCCGTGGCGTCGACGTTCGCGACGCCGTCGGACATCAGGATGATGTAGTTGTAGGCGTCGGGCCGCTCGCGCCGGGCCTCGTCCGCCAGCTCGACGCCGAGGTTGAGGCCGGCCTGCACGTTCGTGCTGTCGTGATGGGTCAGGCGCCCGATCGACCAGACAACGTCCTCGTCGTCGGGTGAGCTGTGCTCGACGGTGTAGGCGTCGAGCACGTTGGTCGTGAATTGCACGACGGCGATCCGGTCGCGGGGCCGGAGGCTCTGACGGATGGTCTCCGCCGCCTCACGGGCAATGGCCACGCGGTTCCCCCAGGACATGGAGCCCGAGGCGTCGAGCACCAGGGTCACGTTCAGGGGGACGTCGTCGCGCAGATCCGGTGCCTGGAAGGCGACGCGGGCGACGTGCCAGTCGATCTCGAGCGGGTGCCCCACGAGGTCGCTCGTGATGGCGAAGTCGCTGTCGTCCCCCGGGCCGGCGTAGGCGTAGTCGAAGGCGTTGATCCACTCCTCCGCGCGGACGGAGTCGGGCTCGACCGTGAAGCCGGCGCGAGCCCAGGCGAGGGCGAGGAAGTAGGAGGTGCGATCGGTATCGAGGCTGAAGGTGGAGACGGCGTCGGTCGACGTCTCCACAAAGCCGGCGCGCTCATAGTCCTCGAACGTGGTGGCGGCAGGCTGCTCCGGCTGCGGACGCGCCTCCGGCTCCTCCGCCTCGTCGGCCGCATCACCGCCACGGGCCCAGGAGGCGCTGTCGGCTACCTCATCGGCTGCGTCGTCCATCATGGCGTCCATGTCGTCGTCGCCCATTGCGTCATCGGCCATGTCGCCGTCTGCCATGTCGTCCATGTCCGCCATGTCTTCCTCGGCGTCGCCGGCCTCGACCACGTCGTCGGAGGGCTCAGCTGGCTCTTCCCGGGGCGCCGCCTGGGTTACTGCCGGGGGCTCTTCCTCTTCGGCAGCAGCTTCCTCCGTCGCGGCGGCTGCCTGGGTAGCGGCGGCTGCCTCCGTAGCGGCTGGCGCCTCCGTCGCGGTCGCTGCCTGCGCGGCAGCGGCCTGTGCGGGCGTGGGCGTGGCGGCCTCCCTGGCTGCTGCCGTGGCTGCTTCCTCGGCGGGGGCTTCCTCGGCGGCTGCTTCCACCGCGGCTGCCTCGGTGGCCGCCGCTGCCTCCGTCGCGGAGGCCGTTGCCGCTGCCTGTGTCGCCGCGGCTGCGACGGGGGCGCTGTCGTCGTCGTCGTCGCCGCTATCGCCGGGGCCGCCGGCCAGGGCCCAGGCCCCGATCCCAAGGCCCACAACCAGGACGGCTGCTGCCGCCGCGGGGATCCAGGGAGTCGCGCCAATGGCGGCGGCTCCGCCACGCAAGATAGCGAAGCGCGGCGGCTGCTGTTTTCCCAGGCGTCCCTCGAGTCGCGCCCAGAGGTCGTCCGGGGCCTGCAGTTCGCGAGCTTCTTCGCTGAAGTGCTCGCGAAGGCGTTGTTCCATCTCCTGATCCGGCATCTCGTTACGCGCCATTGCCGACCACCTCCATAACACCGGACTGCTCCAGCAGCTCACGCATCTGGCGGAGCGCACGGTGCAGCCGTGATTTGACTGTTCCCTCCCGCACACCGGCGGAACGGGCGACCTGCGGCACCGTTAGGTCGGCGAAGTACCGCAGTACCACGACCTGTCGGTGTTCAGGGGTCAACTGGGCGAGGGCTTGCCGCACGGCCTCGCGGTCTTCCCTCGCCTCGATCGATTCGCTTCGCTCGGAGGGCGCTTCCAGCGGCAGCGACTCCTCCAGGGGGACGGTCGTCAGCGAGCGCTTGCGCTGCTGGCTGAGGACGGAGTTGACGAGGATGCGCATCAGCCAGGGCTTCAGGGGGCGGCCCGGCTGGAAGGTGCGGATGCCCCTCCAGGCCAGCAGGAAGGCGTCCTGCACGTGCTCCTCGGCCTGGGCCGCGTTCCCCGTCATCAGGTAGGCCGTGCCGTAGAGCGGGTTCTTGTACTGCTCCACCAGGTGGCGGAAGGCCTCGCGGTCGCCGTCCTGGCAGCGCAGGACGGCTTCGTCGTCGGTCATACGTCCATCACCCTCCGCGGGGAGGCCAGCGTAATGTTCACGTCGCACCTCGAGTCGTGCCAGTACCATCCTGAGAAGAAATACGCGGGACGCCCCCGGATCGTTCCCAATTCAGCCACGTTTCGTCAGATGGCGGGTTGCGGAGGGCGATCCTGCCGCTCAGTGGTTGCGGCGGAGGTAGCGCACCAGCTCCATCATCGCCTTGCAGTCGACCTCGTTGTAACGCTCGATGCCCTGCATGACCTCGAGGTCGCGCATGCTGCCGCCGGAACGCTCCGCCTCGCGGTCGCACCACCACGCCCCCACCATCGCCCCCTCGTCTCGGACGTAGCCGTGCTCCTCGCCGTACCGGTCGAGCCAGTCGAGCAGCGGGTTGTCGAGCAGGGGGTTGCGCACCCGCGATGCCGAGACCCACTCCTCCCACTCCGCATCCGTCGCGGGGACGACAAGGTTGCCGGCGAGGTTGTGCGTGAGCGCCTCTATGCCCATCGCCGCGAGCGTAGCCCGTGCGGTGGGCGTGCGGAAGCGGAGGGTGCTAGGTGGTCGGCAGGGCCGGCTGCTCGACCTCGACGCGGTCGGCAAAACCGAACTTCTCGGCGAGATCTTGCGTGATGTAGGCGGCCTGTTCGCTGGCGCCACGCACGACGACGGACTTGGACTGCCGCTCGTCCACGAGGGCGACAAGGAGCGCGCCGATAAAGGAAGGGCTCATGAAGACGCCGCTCGCGTCGATGATTACGGAACGCTGCTGGGCAACGCCGAGTTCTTCATCAACTAGCGCACGCGCGCGCGAGCGGGTCGCGAAGGACTGGCCGTGTTGGACGAGAACGATCGACACCTGGCCCTCCTTGCTGGTGGTCCGATTATAGCGAGCCGGTGGGTACCGGGAGGTAAGCTGACGCAAGCGTTCCGGGGAACGCAAACTCCTCAATGACTTGGAACTGGGATCCCCGTCTGACGACGTAGCCGGCCTGCGAGACGACGTGCAGCACATTGTCGGGATACTTGTCGACCGCTTCGGCGATGTAGGCGAGCCCGTTGCCTCGATACGGATCGCCCGTACCGCTCACGCCCGCCTCAAACCCCCGGATGATGGCCTCGCTGTCGGACATCTTGCCGTGGTGCTCCCGGAGGGTGCTGGCGAAGCCCGGCCCGAAGTCGGCTACAGCTACGTGAACGCCCGGTGTGCCGCTTCGTTGGCCCGTGTGAGTCTGGGCTACGGCATAGCACTCCTCGCCGTGCTCCCGGGCGTTCGCCGTCAACTCAGTAGTGATGATGTAGAGGTCGTCGGCGAGCCTCTCTCCACGAATTTCGTCTTCGAGCCGGTCTGCGGCGATGTCGACCTCCCGTTCGGTTGTGAGCCGCGACACGGGCAGATGCGGACCAATGCCTTTGCTGGAGTCCAATTCCGCGTCGTCGGGTACGGTCCAGCCATTGCGTTCCAGTTCCCGTAGGAAGCCAATCTGGGCCAGGTAGGAGCGGACCTCTTCGTTCTCTGGCAGATAGACAGTGGCGTCCAGAGACGCTTGGTCGGCGCGCAGGCACGTTGCGAGTACAGCTACGACCCCTAACGGCGCTACCCACTCGACGTTGCGCAGATCGATCTCCAGTTCCTTCCGCGCACGATGGGCGGTGCTCAGGAAGGCCAGGTCCTGTGGCTCCCTGATCTGAGGTGGGCCGAGCAGCTTCATCCTTGCTTCGAGCGTAGCAGCGCCCACCCGTTGACGCGCGCCCCCGGCTCTGCCACGGTTCGGGGCGTCGCGCAGGTCGCGGCCACGAACACCTTCCTGGAGGCCTAACAGATGGCGGGCGCACAAGACCACGAAACCGTTTCCGGCTACCCCCTCGACGACGAGCAGCTTGAGTCGCTGCTTACCAACGCCAGGGAGTGCGCGCTTAACTGGAGCACGCGCGACGGCTGGCCCGTCGGCGTTATCCACGCCTACGTCTGGCAGGATGGGCGCTTCTGGATCACCTGCGCCGTCCACCGCCACCGCGTCGCCGCCATCCGCCGCGACCCGCGCGTCTCCGTCATCGTGAGCAGCGCCGCCTGCGCGCCCGACTCGGGCGCCCCGGGTGGCCAGGCCACGGCCAAGGGCCGCTGCATCATCCACGACGACCAGGAGACGAAGGACTGGTTCTACCCGGCCCTCGCCCGCAAGATCAGCCCCGACGAGGAGTCGGCGATGGCCTTCGTCGACCGTCTCGACTCGCCCCTGCGCGTCATCCTTGAGGTCATCCCCGAGAAGTGGATCCTCTTCGACGGCGGGAAGATGGCGAAGGACACGGCGGGCACGCTCACCGACGAGGAGCGCGGCCCCCTGCTCAGCGCCGACGCCGAGCGTATGCCGAAGGAGCTGGCGAAGCGCGGTCTGGACTAGGGGCGGGCCCGCTCGTCGAGCCCTTCCGGCGACGTTCGCGCTCTGGCGGGCGTGAGGGTCAGGTTGCTCCTGCTCCGCCCCACTCCCCCACAACGGAAATCCCGCTACTATCAATAATGCACACGCGGACTAGGCCCTCATAGCTCAGTTGGCAGAGCGCGTTCTTGGTAAGAACGAGGTCTCCAGTTCAAATCTGGATGAGGGCTCCAGGGCGCGCCGCCCCCGCAACAGGGATGCGGTGAAGCCACTACCCGCACGGAGGATTCGCGATGGCGAAGGCGAAGTTTGAGCGTACGAAGCCGCACGTAAACGTGGGGACGATCGGGCACGTGGACCACGGCAAGACGACGCTGACGGCGGCGATCACGAAGGTGTTGGGGTTGAAGGGTGAGGCGGAGTTCCGGGAGTTCGATTCGATCGATAACGCACCGGAAGAGCGTGCGCGCGGCATCACGATCGCGATTGCGCACGTGGAGTACGAGACGGACAACCGTCACTACGCACACGTCGACTGTCCCGGTCACGCCGACTACATCAAGAACATGATCACGGGCGCGGCGCAGATGGACGGGGCGATCCTCGTCGTGGCCGCACCGGACGGCCCCATGCCGCAGACGCGGGAGCACATCCTCCTGGCGCGGCAGGTGGAGGTGCCGGCGATCGTGGTCTACCTGAACAAGGTGGACATGATGGAGGACGAGGAGCTGCTGGAGCTGGTGGAGCTGGAGCTGCGCGAGCTTCTGGAGAGCTACGAGTTCCCCGGGGACGAGATTCCGATCGTGCGGGGCTCGGCGCTGCAGGCGCTGGAGTCGGGGTCGGAGGATCCGGGTGCGCCGGAGTACGCGTCGATCCAGGAGCTGATGGCGGCGGTGGACGACTACATTCCGCAGCCGGCGCGGGCGCTGGACCAGCCCTTCCTGATGCCGATCGAGGACGTGTTCGGGATCAAGGGGCGGGGCACGGTAGTGACCGGCCGCATCGAGCGTGGACGCATCCAGGTGGGGCAGGAAGTGGAGATCGTGGGTCTGGAGGACACGCGCACGACGGTGGTCACGGGCGTGGAGATGTTCAAGAAGCTGCTGGACGAAGGCGAGGCGGGCGACAACGTCGGCTGCCTGTTGCGGGGGATGGACCGAGAGGACGTCCAGCGCGGCCAGGTGCTGGCGTTGCCGGGGTCGATCAACCCGCACACGGACTTCGAGGCGCAGGTGTACGTGCTGAGCAAGGACGAAGGAGGGCGGCACACGCCGTTCTTCCAGGGGTACCGGCCGCAGTTTTACGTGCGCACGACGGACGTAACGGGGTCAATCGGGCTGCCGGAGGGGACGGAGATGGTGATGCCCGGGGACAACGTGACGATGAAGGTAGAGCTGATTCAGCCGGTGGCGGTTGAGGAAGGTCTGCGCTTTGCGATACGTGAGGGCGGGCGCACGGTAGGCGCCGGCGTCGTCACCAAGGTACTCGAGTAGGAGGCCCCCGATGGCGAAGGGAAGAGGCGACCGCCAGATCATCACGCTCGGCTGCACTGAGTGCCGCGAGCGCACCTATACTAGTTCGAAGAACCGGCGCAACGATCCCGACCGGATCGAGCTCCGCAAGTTCTGCCCCCGCTGCCGGCAACACCAGCTGCACAGGGAGACAAGGTAGGGGGATGGCACGCTCCCAACGCCGACGTGGTTCGCGCGGCCGCCGCGCTTCCCGCGAGCGCCGGCAGGCCGGCGCCGCCGAGGAGGTGACCGAGGCCGGCGCAAGCGCCGTCGCCGCAGTCACCACACCGCGCGTGCAACCCCGCCGCGGCCGCAGTTGGAATCCCCTGGGCTTTCTGAAGCGGTTCCAGCCCCGGGCCGTGGCCGATGTCATCTCCGAGCTGCGCAAGGTGACGTGGCCAACGTTCGCCGAGACGCGCTACCTGACCATCGTCGTCGCCATTGTGGCCATCATCGTTGGCGTCATCCTCGGCCTCTTCGACCTGCTGTTCGGCTGGATCATCGAGCAGATCTTCTTTACCTAGCCATGAGTGAGGACAACCTGAAACTCCAAGACACCGACACCGCAAGTCACGAGTCGCTCCCCGAGGCGGGACCCGGCGAAGTCGGCCAACAGCCCACCCGCCGCCGCCGCGCGCGCCGCGACGAGCACGAGGAGCAGGACCAGATCAGCGACGAGGAGATCAGCGCCGCCGGGCGGTCCTGGTACTTCGTCAACACCTACAGCGGCCACGAGTACAAGGTGCGACACGCCATCCGGGCCACCATCGACCAGATGGACGCCGCCGACCGCGTGTTCCACGTGATCGTGCCCACCGAAGACGAGATCGAGATCCGCGAGGGCCAGCGCCGCACCGTCAAGCGCAAGCTGTACCCCGGCTACGTGCTCATCCAGACGATCACGCTGGAGGAGGGCGACCCCGAGTCCGACAACCTCTGGCACATGATTCGCAACACCAGCGGCGTGACCGGCTTCGTCAGCGCCGGCTCGGAGCTCGCGGGCGGCACACCCAAGCCCGTGGCCCTCACGCTCGACGAGGTCAACAACATCCTGCGCGCCATGCGCATGGAGCAGCCCCGCGTGCGCGTCGGCTTCCAGGTCGGCGAGAGCGTCCGTATCGCCTCGGGCCCCTTCGAGGACCTCGTCGGCTCCGTCGACGAGATCAACACGGAGAAGGGCAAGGTGCGCGTGCTCGTGAGCATGCTCGGCCGGGAAACGCCGGTCGAACTGGACTTCCTCCAGGTGGAAAAGCTTTAGAACTGGCTCCCACCAGTCCTCTCCGCCGCCGGTAATCCCCCCGGCAAGATACGTCGCGGCCAGGTTGTATCCGCTGGTGGCGTCTGCGAAGGTCAAAGCGTGATGCATCTTCTTCGAGCCTCCTCCCTGCGTGCCTCGATCCTCGTCCTGGGCATCGCCGCCCTGATTGCCGTCGCCTGTGGTGGCGGCGACGAATCGCCCGACCCAACCCCCGCCCCCGCGGAGGCGGAGGCCGCCACCGAGGCCGCGACCGAAGCGCCGACCGAGGCGCCCACGGAAGCGCCGCCAGCCACCGCAGCCGCAGCCGAGGAGTCCGCCGGCGAGAGTGGCTCCGTCGACGTGCGCTACCTGCGCGCCTTCTGCGTGGCCGGCAACGACCTGCAGACGGCCATGTTCACGGCCGCCATACGAATGGAGACCGAAGGCACCGATCCGGAGAGCCCCGAGGCCTTCGGCGAACTCTTCGTGGAGCCGCTCAGCGGGTTCCTCGAGGCCATGCGCGAGGTCACGCCGCCGGACGACCTGGCCGAGTACCACGACGCCGCGCTTGCCCAGTACGAGGCGCTGGTCACGCTCTTCGCTTCCCTTGAGGAGGGAGAGGAGCTCGAAGGCGATCCTTTCGAGCTGCTCGGAGGGATGCTGGGGGGCGCCGCCGAGATTCCCGAGATTCCCCAGGCCGCCCTTGACCGGCTCGCCCAGGTCGCCGAAGGCGTGCAGGAGTGCGAGGGCTCGATCATCCTGCCCGCGTTCCTCGGGCAGGGCGAGAGCGAGGCGGTCGATACCGGGTCCGGCGCGGCCGAAGCCGATCCCGAGGCTGAGGCCTACGTCCGCGAACTCTGCCTCGCCGGCGAGCGCTACGAGGCGACCATCCAGGAGGCGACCGCCGACCTGGGACCGAACGCCGACCTGGACGAGAGCGATCCGGAAGTCTTCGCCACCCTCTTCCTCGAGGGCCTGCGGGGCCTGGGCGCCGACCTGTCGGTTATCCCGGCGCCCGACGACATCGCCGAGTACCACGGCGCCTCCATTGGGCGCTTCGAGGAGATGGTCGCCGTGCTGGACGGCATCATCGAGTCCCTTGATGCCGGCCGGGAGGTCACCGACGCGCAACTCGCCCGCTTCCGGGAGCTGCTCGGCGGCGGCATCGGGATGCCGGGCCTTCCCCTGAACGTAGCCAACCGCTTCGGGCAGGCCGCGAACAACGTGATCGAGTGCTACAACTCCGGCTTCCTCTACGGCTTCCTCAGCGGAGGGCAGTAGCGGAACGGCGCCGCCGTCAGGCTAGTTGCACTCGTAGCCGCCACAGGCCTCGGGCGGGAGCCCGCCCTCGGGTACGCGCGCCTCGCAGAGCCCCGAGAGGATGCACGCCTCGGTCTCCACTTCCGCGTACTGCTGCATCAGATCGTCGTCGCTCTCGCTGCCGAAGGAGATGAGCGCGCGGTCGATGTTGGTGATGTCCTGGAAGGCGAGGCCGTCGAGCCTGACCCCGTTGAGGATGAACGACAGCCGCTCCGTCTCCGAGGTGCAGAGCTGTTCCCCCTCGGGCGTCGTGAGGCACTGGTCCGTCAGCTCAAAGCCGAGCGAATCGAAGAACTCGCGCCAGGTTGTCCCCTCGCGATGCACGTGGACGACGAGGAAAGGCTCGTGGATGTGCACGTTCTCGCTGAGCTCGTCTTCCTCGGACGAGAAGAAGCGCTCCTGGTTGAAGTCGTAACGCTCACCGCGGATGTAGAGGGCGAAGTCGGCGTGCCAGTGCACCGACTGGCGCAGCTCGCAGCCCGGCGTCCCCGGCTCGCAGACCACGACGTCCGGCTCGCCATCGCCGCTGTTCAGGATGAGCAGGACGGCCAGCGCCACGACCGCGGCCACGAGCAGCACGATGATGGGGAGCCAGGCGCGGGGAGGGAGCGAGCCCCTCGGTGGGCGGGAGGGTTCAGCTGCCGTCATCGTCTCCGGCGTCCGGCTCGCCCTCCGCGTCGGCTTCGCCTTCGTCCGCTTCGTCCTCGGCCGTCATGGCGTCGATAACGCCCTGGATGATCTCCGCCCAGCGCTCGTTCGACTGGGGTGGGTTCTGCAGGGGCGTGCCGTTGATGACGAAGCTGGGAGTCCCGCGGAAGCCGATGGCCTGGGCGGCCGCGATGTCGTTGGCGACCGGGCTGAGGGCATCGGGAGCGGCCTGGCAGGTGGCGAAGGCTTCGGTGTCGAGGCCCAGCTCTCCGGCCAGCTCCACCAGCCTGTCCTCTTCGTAGAGGGCGCTGTCGGTACCGTGCTCGGCCTGGATGGCGAAGAGGCGGTTTGCGTATTCGAACAGGCGGTTCTGGTTGGCCGCGCACGAGGCCCCAACGGCCGCGCGCACGGAGGCGTCGCCGATGACGGGGAGGTGCCGGAATTCGATCTGGAGCAGGCCCGGCTTCACGAACTGCTCGATCAGGAAGCCCTCGTTCCTGACCGTGTAGGAGAGGCAGTGCGGGCAGAGGAAGTCCTCGTACTGGATCATCTTGACCGGCGCGTCGTCGCTGCCCAGCTTGTTGCCGCTCTGCATCTCCGTGGGGAGCGCCGCCAGCTCGTCGTTGAGGATCGCGAGGTCCCCGGTTGCCGCACCGCCCTCGTCGTCGTCGCCGCCGAAGGGCTGGACGACGAAGACGACCACGATCGCCGCGATGGCGATTACCGCGACCAGCCCGATGAAGCGCCAGTCCAGGGAGTTGATCCCGCCGCCGCCACCACCGCCACCGTCGCCGCTACCACTCCCCTGCGAGGAGCCGCCCGAGCGGCCGCCGCCCCGGTACGAGGTCGCCTGTCTGCGCGCCTGGCGGCTTTGCTGGCGTCGCGCCTGCCGGTTCGACATCGCGTCGAGGATAGCAAAGGCTGCGCTAAGGGCATCGCCTCCGGGGCAATGCGCTGGCGGAAGCCACCCCCTAGCCCGAGGTCTCCGCGAGGAAGCCCTCGACCAGCTCCAGGAAGCGGTCGAACTGGTCATGGTGGACCCAGTGGCCGGCGCCCTCGACCGTCTCCGCGCGGTAGTTGTGGAAGGCGCTGTAGTCCGGCGTCCCGTCCTCCGCCCCCCAGCTTTCCGCCCCCTGGATGAAGAGCAGGGGCGCCCGGATCTGGTTCCAGATGTCGCGCGCGTCTTCCATGTTGAACTCGTAGGGCGAGCGCGAGCGCACGTGGTTGTCAAATTTCCACACGTAGCCGCCGCCCTCAACCTCGCGCACGCCGTGCACCGTCAGGTGGCGGGCCAGCTCCGGCGAGAGGTGCGAGTTTGCGTCGCGCATGCGCGTCACCGCGTCCTCGAAGGTGGGGTAAACGCGGGCGTCGCGGCCGGCCAGCTCGCGCATATCGGCCAGCCACTCGCGCATGCGCTCGTGCGCGGGGCGGTGCTCCGAACTCGTCCACTGCAGCCCTCCCAGCCCCTCGATGCTGATCACGGCCTGCACGCTCTCGGGCATGGTGCCCGCGTACTGCAGGGCGATGCTGCCCCCCAGCGAGTGCGCCACGATCGTCACCGGTGTGCGCCCGATCTCGCCCACCACGGCGTGCGTGGGGCAGTGTAGTGGTCCCCGCCCCTATGGGATGCGCCGGCCTGGGAGAACGGCAAACGCCCGGCTATGCGGCAATGGGCAACTGGTCGACGGACTCGTTGGCCAGGGGCGACGCAGGCTCGCGGCGAGGCGGATCGCCAAGCTCGTAGTTGATACCGCGCGCGGTCAGGAACGTATCAAGCGCTGCCAGCCCTTCCCGCTTGATGCGTCGAACCAGCATGACGTGGGCTTCGCCGTTCTTGCTCTCCGCTTCTTCCCGCGAAGCTCCCGCGGTGATGACGCCAGTTTCCAGCGCCCTCGTGGTCCAGTGGCTACCGTGCTCGATGCTCTGGACCGTCAGGCGGAAGTGCACTGTCTTCTGAACTGCGTCGGCCATGCCCTGACTCCTCGCCTGGGGGGCGGGGCTCCGGGCTGCGCCGGCCCTGCCCCGTCTGCGCCGGAGTGTACATTGTCTTGTGCAATTGGTAAACGGCTTTGGCGGATTTTCAGTACCAGCACGCCAACCTTGCTGGACGACTTTGCCTAGGAGAAGGCGGGACCGCCGGGCTGGCAGGTGCGGCAGAAGCTCGTCACCTTCTTGCTCGCGTCGATGTCCGTGATCTTCGCGCCGTCGCGGGGGCAGAGGGCCTCCCCGCCGAGGCGGTGCACGCGGAAGAAGTCGCGCCGTTCGCGGTAGTCGAGCGCGTCGCCCTTCACCATGCGCTCGCGCGCGAGGGGCGTGGCCCACGCCATCACCTCGCGCGCCGAGGCGAACAGGCGGCGCAGGTCCTCTTCGTCGAGGTCCTTGCGGGCGGTGAAGGGATTGATGCGCGCCGCCCACAGGATCTCGTCGCTGTAGGCGTTCCCCACGCCCTGGACGAACTCCGCCTTGGTGAGGATGTTCTTGATGCGTCCCCGGTACTTGCGGATGCGCTCCAGCCAGACCTCTTCGGTGAGGGCGGGGTCGAGGAGGTCTGGGCCGCCGGCGCTCCAGTTAGGGATTGCCTCCAGCTCCTCCAGGGGCAGCAGGTAGATGCGGCCCATCACGCGCAGGTCGGCGTAGCGCAGTTCGTTCCCGCCCGAGAGTGAGAGGCGCAGGCACGTGCGCCCCTGCTTCTTGGCATCAGGCGGGGCGTACTGGAAGCGCCCCGTGAGCATCGGGTTGATGGCGAGCACGCGCCCCGAGGCGAGCGAGAACAGCAGGAACTTCCCCTGCCGTTGCGTCTCCCCGAAGGCGTCCCCCGGGAGCGATTCCGCGAGGATCGTGGCGCCGGTGCGCACGACGTGGGGAATCTTGACCTCGACCGACTCGACGGTCTGGCCGGGCAGTCGCTCGTTCAGGAACCCGCGGATCGCCTCCAGGTCGGGGATCTCGGGCATGGCTCAGGCTCGCGGCCGGCCGGCTGCCTCGCGGGCGAAGAGCTGCACCGACGTGAGGATGCCGAGCAGGCCCTCACCCTTCCCCATCGAGATCTCCTTCCCGTAGATGTCGAAGACGACGTCCCCGGGGATGCGCAGGACCTCCTCCAGCGGCGCCCCCGAGATCGTGTCGTCGAGGATGGCGCAGAACGACTTCGCCGAGATGCCCTGCGGGTTCTCCACGGCGAAGTAGTACTTCTGCGCGTTCTCGTCCGTGTCCTCGGCCCACACGTAGGCCTGCGACTCGCAGCGCTTCACGCGCCGCTCCTCGGGGTAGGGGCGTACGGCGATGCGCTCGGGCACGTTCTCGAACTGGTCGGCGTATTCGATCAGGTAGTCGACCCGCTCGGTGCGGTCGAGGAAGGAGAACTCGTCGAGCAGGTCGGCGAGCGTCTGGGGGATGCCCTCCACGCTCATTTCTCGATGGGCACGTTCACCAGGTTGCCCCACTCGGTCCAGGAGCCGTCGTAGTTGCGGACGTTCCCGAAGCCGAGCAGGTGCGTGAGCACGAACCATGTGTGGCTGCTGCGCTCGCCGATGCGGCAGTAGGCGATCGTGTCTCCGTCGGGCGAGAGCCCCTGCTCGTTCAGGTAGATCTCCTGCAGCTCGGCGGCGGTCTTGAAGGTGCCGTCCTCGGGGTTGGCCGCGCGCGCCCAGGGGATGCTCCTGGCGGTGGGGATGTGGCCGCCGCGCAGGGCGCCCTCGTTGGGGAAGTCGGGCATGTGCAGGCGCTCGCCCGAGTACTCCTGCGGGCTGCGCACATCCACGAGCTGCCCGCCCGCCTCGAGGTGCGCCATCACGTCGTCGCGGAAGGCGCGGACGGGCGCGTCGTTGCGCTCGGGGGCGGAGTAGTTGGTGGCGTCGTAGGTGGGAACCTCGCGCACGAGCTCACGGCCCTCCTGCTCCCACTTCTGGCGGCCGCCGTCCATCACCTGCGCGTTGCTGTGGCCGAAGAGCTGGAAGACCCAGTAGGCGTAGCAGGCCCACCAGTTGTTGCGGTCGCCGTAGAAGACGACGGTCGTATCGGGCGAGATGCCGCTGCGCGACATGAGCGCCTCGAAGCCGTCGTGGTTCAGGTAGTCGCGGCGAAGCTGGTCGTTCAGGTCCGCCGCCCAGTCGACCTGTACGGCCCCGGCGATGTGCCCGGATGGGTAGAGGAGTTGGTCCTCGTTCGACTCGACGATGCGGATTCCGGCGTTATCCAGGTTGTCGGCGACCCAGTCGGTGCTGACGAGGACATCGGGGTTGGAGTACCCGCGGTTGGCGATATCAGTCATGGTCTTTCTCCTGAGCATGTTGCCGCGGCGGGCGGGGCCCGCGACGGGAGACGTAGCGTACAAGGAGAGCGCTCGCTTCGCTCGCTGCGTGGAACGCCCCGCTGACGCGTGGCTGAGTGGGGGCGGTGCGGGACCAGCCACTAGCCACCAACCACTAATCACTCGCGGCGGGGCGGAAGGCTCAGAAGACCAGGCGAGACCCGTCAGCATCAAGGGTTGACGCAGCCGCGGGGGCGGCCGCCCCCAGCCAGCGTTCGAGGTCGACGGCTTCGAAGCCCTCGATGCTGCCGTGGTCCTGCGGGTCGCAGACGCGCGGGGAGCCCCGCTCGCCGCGGGGCAGGGCGGTCAACTCGGCGCGGAAGACCACGGCGAGCTCCCAGCCGTCGCTGCCTTCGCGCGAGATGACGTCGACGAGGCGCAGGTCGGACATGGCGCCGTCGCACCACTCGTCCACGACCGTCGAGGCGATCTCGTAGGGGTTGGCGCCGTGCTTCAGCACCGTCCAGGGGAGCCAGCGGCCCTTCGGCCCGCCCGCATCGAGGACGAAGGCCACGATGCGGCCCTCCAGCACGGGCACGACGTGGACCGAGAGCAGGACGCCCGCCATCAGATGACGCCGGCGAAAACCGCGTCGTCCTCGAACGGCCCGACGGCCGCGATCGTCGCGGCCTTGGCCTGCAACAGGTCGCGCCCCACGCGGCGCAGGTCGTCGAGCGTGACGGCGTTGATCTGCGCCACCACCTCGTCGACCGTGAGCACCTCGTCGAGCACGAGCTCCTGGCCGCCGATCCAGGCGGCCACGGCGCGCGTGTCCTCCATCCGCAGCTGGATGCGGCCCGCGGCCATGCGCCGGCCCTTCTCCAACTCCTCGTCGGTGACGTCGTCGAGGAAGCGCTCGATCTCCGCCCGCACCACCTCGAGCGTGACGCGCGCGTTCGAAGGGTCGCAGCCGGCGTAGACCGTGAACGCGCCCGCATCGCGGTACTCGCCCAGGTAGGAGTGCACGTCGTAGACGAGCGCGCGCTCCTCGCGCAGCTCCAGGAAGAGGCGGCTCGACATGCCCTCGCCCAGCAACGCGCTCAGCAGACCGGCCGCGTACTGATCGTCGTGACCGAGGGGCAGGGCGGGATAGGTCAGGCAGAGATGCGCCTGCTCCGTCGCCTTCGTGCGCACGGCCACGCGCGCACGTTCGCCCCGCGGCTCCACCGGGTGCCAGGCGTGAGGCTCGCCTTCCGGGACGGGACCGAGCCAGCGGGAGGCCGCCTCGACCACCGCCTCGTGGGTGATGTTCCCCGCCACCGACAGGACCATGTTCGAGGGCACGTACTGCGCCCGGAAATAGCGCTCGACCGCCGAAAGCGGCAGCGAGCGCGCCGTCTCAGTCGCGCCGCCGATGTTGCGTCCGAGGGGCTGGTCGGGCCAGAGCGTCTCGTCGGCGAGGATGGCGGCCAGTTCGCCCGGGCTGTCCTCCACCATGGCCAGCTCCTCGAGGATGACCATGCGCTCCTTTTCGAGCTCGATCGGGTCCATCTCCGGGGCCGTCACCATGTCCGAGAGGATGTCGATCGTCTCGAGGGCGGCCCAGTCGGGTGTCTTCGCGTAGTAGACGGTCAGCTCGCGGTCGGTGGCGGCGTTGTGCAGCCCGCCGACGCCCTCGATCGCCTCCGCGATCTGCTGCGCGGTCGGTCGGCGCGAGGCGCCCTTGAAGAGCATGTGCTCGAGGAAGTGCGAGAGGCCCGCCTCCGCGTCGGCCTCGTAGCGGCTGCCCGCGCCCACGTACACGCTGACCGTGGCGGAGCGCGTCTGCGGCATCTCGCTCGTGATGATCCGCAGCCCGTTGGGCAACACCGTTCGTTCAAACACCTGGGTAATCTCCCGCGCCAGCTAGCTGGCGGCGCTAATCATGGGCGGCGGGCGTGTTGAGGGACAACTTGCCGTCCGCGTCAGCTTCGCCCCACAGCTCCCCCTGCGGGCCCGCGCCGGGCGCCGCCGGCGGCTCGATGCCGAGGTGGCGCCAGGCCGCCGCCGTCGCCATCCGGCCCCGCGGCGTTCGGTGCAGCAGGCCGCGCTTCAGCAGGAATGGTTCGTACACGTCGAAGACTGTGTCCGACTCCTCGCTGATGGCGGCCGCGATCGTTTCCAGCCCCACCGGCCCGCCCTCGAACTGCTCGACGATGGCGCGCAGCAGGCGGCGATCGTTCACGTCGAGCCCGAGCGCGTCGACCTCCAGCAGGTCGATCGCCTCGCGCGTCACATCCAGCGTGGCGAGGCCGTCGGCGCGCACCTCGGCGTAGTCGCGCACGCGCCGCAGGATGCGGTTGGCGACGCGCGGCGTGCCCCGCGCGCGCTCCGCGATCTCCCCGGCGGCCTCCTGCGCGAGCGACACCCCGAGCAGCCCCGCGGAGCGACGCACGATCGTGGTCAGGGCATCCAGCTCGTAGAAGTCGAGCCG
This sequence comes from Tepidiformaceae bacterium, assembly GCA_965214395.1. Taxonomy (GTDB): domain Bacteria; phylum Chloroflexota; class Dehalococcoidia; order Tepidiformales; family Tepidiformaceae; genus UBA2991. Next base: position 364,594 of record OZ243954.1, on the reverse strand, counting down.
GTAGACCGAGCCGAAGCGGTCGCGCAGGGGGGCGCTGATCATCGCGTAGCGCGTGGTCGCGCCAATGACCGTGAAACGCGGCAGTTGCAGGCGGATGGAGCGCGCCCCCGGCCCCTTGCCGATGACGAGGTCGATGGCGAAGTCCTCCATGGCCGGGTAGAGGATCTCCTCCACGGCGCGGGCGAGGCGGTGGATCTCGTCAATGAAGAGGACCTCGCCCTCCTTCAGGTTGGTGAGGATGGCGGCGAGGTCGCCCGGCCGTTCGATGGCGGGACCGCTGGTGGTGCGGATGGGGGCCTGCATCTCCGCCGCGAGGATGTGCGCGAGCGTCGTCTTGCCCAGGCCGGGAGGTCCGTAGAAGAGGTGGTGGTCGAGCGGCTCGCCCCGCTTCGTCGCCGCCTCGATGGCGATGACGAGGACTTCCTTCACGCGCTCCTGGCCGGGGAATTCGCCGAGCCGCTGGGGCCGCAGGGTCTGCTCCGCCTGGAGCTCGTCCTCATCCTGGAGGGCCCCGTCGATCTCGCGTTCCTCGGGCGCCATGCCGCAAGTCTACCCGCACGGGAACGGATGTTCGAGCCGGTCCCGTTATTCCTTCGTGTTCCGCCCCGTATACAACCCCTCGCTGGCTTATTCGTAGGGGGATTGCACACTTGACACACCCGAGCGGAGCCCCTAGGGTGCGGCAATGCGTAAGGTTCGTGGAATGCTGACTTCTTTATCGCACGTGGAATCGCTGGTATCGCTCGTTGGAGCGGTTCCGGGAGCCGCATCGGTGTTCGCCGTCGCAAGCGTCGATATGGACCAGTGGGTCGCCTACGCGATCGGTATTGCAACGGCAGCGTACGCTGCGATCGTGTGGCTGCTGGTGCACCGCGTCCTAGCATGGCGCAACAAGATCGAGGCCCGTCACGATATCAACAGACGCAAGTGGGAGATGGCAGAGCGCGGAATATATGATCTGCAGCCGCGGGAGGAACACGAAGCAGAACGGAGAAAGAGAGGGGTCAGCGAATGAAAGGGTTGCAGCAGTTCTTCCGTCGTCGCCAAGTGACGGAGCATACCGACATATCATCCGGCTCGAACTACCGCAATGAGATAGTCGGAGAGAGCCACTATCAATCCGACATTCGCAAGCTGACACGCACCGGAGAGCGCGTCTATCGCGCTCGCGTTCTGCTACTCCCGGAGCCCGACAATCCCCACGACAGTAACGCCGTCCGAGTGACCGATTTCAGAGGTGCCACACTCGGCTATCTTCCTCGCGAGACAGCCGCCGAGTTGCACAAGGCGGTAGCCGCTCTCTCTGCGCGCAGCGAGCCCGCATCGTGCGAGGCGATCATCATCGGCGGAGATCGTGAGCGTAAGCACTATGGGATATGGCTAGATCTCAGCGCCCGGAAACTGGCGAAAAGTGTGTGATCTAGGCCGCATCGCCAGCGGTGAGTTCGGCGTAGGTCAGGGTGTCGGTGCGGACGATGCGCCGCAGCGTGTCGATGAAGATGCGTTCGTTGTCGCGGTTGTTGAAGCGCCATTCGAGCTCGCTCAGGTAGCGGTCTATGTGCTTCATCGAGACCTTGTGGAAGCTCCCCATCAGGGAACGCTTGAACAGCGACCACACGCCCTCGATGGAGTTCGTGTGCACGTCGCCCACCACCCATTCGTCCGCGCTGTGGTTGACCGTCTCGTGTCGTGTGTCCGCATCTCCGATGCCGAGGTAGCTCTTGAGTTCGTCGGTATAGATGGCCGAGGCCTCGTCGCGCACGGTGCGGCCGATGAAGCCGTGGAGCGTCTTGCGGCGGACGTTGTCGACGCGCTCAAGGCGGACCTGACCGTCACGCTGGATCGCTCCGGCGACCCAGAACTTGTTACCGCGGAAGCCGTGACCCTTGCCGCGCGCCTTCCCGCCTACGAGCGTCTCGTCAACCTCGACCACGCCGAGCAGCGTCGGCCCCTCGAGTGGGTCGTTGGCCATCGCCTCGCGGATGCGGTGGGCGAGGTACCAGGCGGTCCGGCGCGCCACCCCGAGTGTGCGATGGAGCTGGAGCGCGCTGACGCCTTTCTTGCTCTCGCACATGAGGTAGATCGCGACAAACCACTTGCGGAGCGGCAGATGAGAGTCGTGCATGATGGTGCCGGACGTGACGGAGAAATCGTAGCTACAGCCCGAGCACCGATATACCGGACGCTCCTTGAGCGCCCACACGTCCGCCGTGCCGCAGCGCGGGCACGCCACGCCGGCCGGCCAGCGCAGCCGCTCAAGAACAGCGCGGCACTCAGCATCGTTGCTGTATCGGTCCATGAGGGTCAGGAGGTTCATCGTCATGGCTAAGACTCCCAGGCGGCCGCGGCCGCTACCGAATGACATCACGGAGCGCACGGACCACGACATTATCGAGTTCCTGTTCGGCAAGAGAGCCGCCGCAGAACTCGAACGAATGGCTGGTGTGCATCCCCATGAACAGGAGTCTAAGTGAGGAAGTCAGGTGTGTCAAGTGTGCAATCCCCATTCGTAGCGTCTACTTCGCGCTCACTGGCTTAGCTCTGTTGGCATAGAAGGCGGGCCTCCCCCTTGGCGAAGCGTTGGCTCCTTGCACTCCTCGTGGGCGCGATCGCCGGTGGCGGCGTGGCCTTCGCCATCGCCCAGAACACCCGCACGGTTGAGGTGGTGACCACCGCCAGTGTGGAGGTTCGCCTCTGGCGCAACGTGGCCGATCCCGAACGCCTCCACCTCTCCACCCGCCCCGCCGGTGGCTCCTGGACCACACACAACGACCGCCTGGACATGAGCGAGCGCTCCCGCTCCGGCAACTGGGACCAGAGCGACTTTGTCACGGTGGACGTGCCGGTCACGGTCTCGGTGGAGATAGAGGAGCCCGCGCCCTCACAGACCACCTCAACCGGCGAGCCCGAGTGGTGCGACGACCGCCCCTCGTGGTCGGGAGGAGCCGTCACGCTCCTGCAGGGGGCTACAGGCTTCTACAGCCTCGATCCGGTCGGCGGCAGTGGACACCGCGATCATGTCCTGCCCTGGTCCGTGCTGTGCCTCCTTGTGAACACTGAGTCCGAGGCGCGCACCGCCTACAACGACACAGGGAACCTCGTGCCCTCCCTCGCCAGCTTCAACCTCTCCAAGAGCGATGACCTCGCCCACGAGTGGCTTCCCCGCTGGCAGGCTCGCGATGCCCAGGGCCACAGCGCCAACGCGTGCGAGTACGCCGAGCGCTACGAAACCGTCGCAGACCGCTACGGCCACTCCATCAGTGCTGACGAGAGGAGCGCCCTGGTCGCTGCCTGCGCTGCCGGCTCGGCCTCAAGCACCTCCACGCCGGCTGCGACTCAGACGACGCAGGCGGGGCGAACCTACGCCTCTTGCGACGCAGCAGCGGCGGCGGGAGAGCATCGCCAACAGGGCTGTAGTGCTGGCCGCTGCCCTGCCGGGGGGAGGGGCTTCCCCGCATCGATGGTCCCCAGCGCCCGCGACGGCGACGGGGATGGCGTGGTCTGCGAGCAGTAGCGGGGCCCTAGCCCGCCGCCTGCAGCTCCGAGGGCTCGCGGGCCGCGCGCAGCACGCGGAAGATCGTGCGGCGCGAGAGCCCGAAGCGAGCGGCCAGCTCATCGACCGACAGGTCCTGCTCCCGCGAAAGCCGCACGATCGTCTCGTCGCGACCCGTGCGCAGCATCGCCGGGGCGCCGCCCGGCTCCTCGTAGCGGCAGCGGGGCAGGGGGCAGCGCAGGCACGAGGGGTACAGGTCGCAGCCGTTGTCGCGGTAGCGGGTGTTTTCGGGCAGTGCGTCGATGCGCGGCCGGCGGATCGGGGTCGCTTCCAAGGGCTCCACCTCCTGTTGGGGAGGAGGAACAATAGAACTATTGTTCTATACCGTCACGACCCACATGACAGTCCCGCCCGGCGCGGGCCGGGGAGGGGACCCGGGCAGGGGGTCGCCTGCCTACAGGCTCATGTTCTGGAGGCGCTCGATGCGCTGCTCGAGCGGCGGGTGCGTGCTGAACAGCTTCGACATCCCGCCACCGGCGAACGGATGCACGATGTAGAGCGCCGCCACCGCTTCCTGCTGGGGCGTCTCCTGCATGGGCGCGAACTCGACCCCGCGGTGCAGCTTCTCCAGCGCGCTCGCCAGCGAGTGCGGGTCGCGCACGATGCGCGCGCCCGCCTCGTCCGCGGCGAACTCGCGCGTGCGGCTGATGGCGAACTGGATGATCGAGGCCGCCAGCGGCGCCAGGATCATGATCGCGAGGGCGGCGAACATGTTCCGCTGGCCCCCGAAGAAGATCATCATGAACGAGATCATCGAGATCGCCCCCGCGATCGTCGCCACGATCGAGCTCGTAAGCGTGTCCCGGTTCTTCACGTGCGCCATCTCGTGGCCGATGACGGCGCGCAGCTCGTGCTCGTTCAGGAGCTGCATGATCCCGGTCGTCACCGCCACCACGCCCTTCTCCGGGCTGCGGCCCGTGGCGAAGGCGTTGGGCGTCGGGTTCTCGATGATGTAGACCTTCGGCATGGGCATGGAGGCGCGGTAGGCGACCTCCTCGACCATGGCGTGGAGACCCGGCGCCTCGTCCGCCGTCACCTCGCGCGCCCCCGCCATGCGCAGGGCGAACTTGTCGCTCCACCAGAAGGCGGAGAAATTCATCACCGCCGCGATGACGAGGAAGATGATCAGGCCGCCCATGCCGCCGAGCACGTAGCCGATAAAGAGCAGGAGGGCGGTCAGGGCCGCGAGCAGGAAGCCGGTCTTGATGCCGTTCATGGGTGTGGGAAATCCTCCGTGAGTCCACTATCCAGTATAGGAGAGCCGCCCGCGGGGGGCGTGAACGTCGCTAACCGCGCTCGAGGAAGGCCCCCACCGCCCGGCGCGCCTCCTCCTGCGCTCCCGCCAGCGTCTCCTCGCCCTCGAACGGGATCCAGCGGAACTCGAAACGCAACCCCTGCGTCCGCTCGGGCCCCAGCGGCTCAGCGCGCCACGAGTCGGGCAGGATCATCCCCGGGACCGTGACGTAGCAGTGCCAGAGCTGGCCGTCACTCTCGAACAACGCCGCCGGCCGCCAGCCGCCCAGGGGGAGGCCGCTCTCCTCCAGCACCTCGCGCGAGACCGCCTGCACCGGCGTTTCGCCCTCCTCGACGGTGCCGCCGGGCACCTGCAGCCCGGCCTCGGGCATGCCCGCGTGCTCGAACACAAGCAGCCCGCGGCCTTCCTCGGTGTAACGCAGCACGAATCCGTACGCCTTTTCGGTCACATCCGCGATTCTCGCAGATCAGTGGCTTGCGCGAGGGTCTACACTCGCTTGATGGCGCAGCAGTCACGTCCGCAGCGGTTTCGTCGCGTGTGGGGGTACGTCCGCCTGGTGCTTCTCGTCATCCTCACGCTGCTCCTGGTCCAAACGCTGGTCGCGCAGGCATGGGGCAGCGTCGCTCCGACCGCCGTCTTTATCGTCCTGCTCGCCTTCCTCGAGGCCATGGATCGCGGTTGGCTTCGACGCTTCGGTGTTCGCGGACCCTCGGACACCAGCTAGAATCGCCCCCCAACCCGAAGGGAGCCCCAACATGTCCGATGCCCAGTACCTCGCCGACCGCATCGCCATCATGGACGTCATGGTCAAGTACGGCACCGCCGTCGACGCCCGCGAGATGGACCGCTACCGCTCGTGCTTCACCGACGACGTGCTCGTTGTGGGCTACGGCGCCGAGGACATGGAGGGCGCCGACGCCTACCTCGACTACGTCATCACGGCCCTCGAGAACTTCCCCGCTACCCAGCACATGATGGGCAACCAGGTGGTCGATATCGACGGCGATACCGCCCACGCCCGCACCGACGTCCAGGCGACCCACGTCCTGAAGGAAGACCCGGACGCGATCATGACCCTCTGGGCCACCTACGTGGACGACATGGTCCGCGGCTCGGACGGCCAGTGGCGAATCAAGCGCCACGAGCTCGTGCGCGCGGGCAGCCAGCGCACCGTCAACCAGCCCTGACGCGGTAACGGTCCGCTACAGCTCCGCGACCTGCGGCAGCACCTCGCTCGCGAGCCAGGCGGGCACGCTGTCGGAGGAGAGGTCGAACCAGGTGAACTGCACCTCGTCGATGCCCGCCTCCGCGAGCCGCCCGAGCTTGTCCACGATCTCGTCGGCCGTGCCCATGATCGCGCCGATGCCGCGCAGCATCTCGCGGTAGTCCGCGGGTGACATGCCCGGTGGCGGTGGCATGCGCTGCATCTGCAGGAGCGTCGCCGCCTCAACCTCCGCGTCCGTGGACCCGATCAGGCCCATCGTGGTCATCACGTGGCGGATCTCGCCCGGGTCGCGCCCCCGCTCGTCGCAGTAGCCGGCGAGCAGCTCGCACTTGTGCCGGTAGGCGTCGAGCGGCAGGTCGACCGCGTTCCACTCGTCGGCGTACTTCGCCACGAGGGGCAGGGTGCGCTTCTCGCCCCCGCCCGCGATCAGCACCGTCGGGCGCCCGCCCGCCGGCTTCGGCAGCGTCTGCGCTTCGCTCAGCCCGTAGTAGCGCCCCTCGAAGGTCGCCGGCCCCTCGCCCCACATCAGGCGCATCACCTGGAGGTACTCGTCCAGCCGGTCGAAGCGCTCCCCCAGGGAGGGGTAGTCGAGGCCGTAGGCGATGTGCTCCCCCTCGTTCCAGCCGACCCCCAGCCCCAGTACGAACCGCCCCCCGCTGAGCAGGTCGAGCTGCGCCGCCAGCCGCCCGACGTTCGAGGGCGGCCGGAACATCACCGGCGTCACCAGCGACCCGAAGCGGATGCGCTCCGTCTCGCGCGCGGCCAGCGCGAACAGCAGGTACGGATCGAGCGAGTCGATCTGGTTGACCGTGTAGAAGTGGTCGCCGAGGTAGTACGAGGCGAACACGTGCCGCTCCGTGGCGCGCATCGAGGCGATCGCCTCATCGAACGTGACTCCCCACGGCCCAACGACCAGCCCGATGTCCATGGGCGTGCTCCTACAGGTCCGCGACCTGTGGCAGGACCTCGCTCGCCAGCCAGTCCGGCACGTTGGTCGAGGAGAGGTTGAACCAGATGAACACGATCTCGTCGATGCCTGATTCCCCGAACTGCCCGATCCTGTCCACGATCTCGTCCGACGAGCCCATGAGCGCGCCCCTCGCGCGGAGCCCATCGATGTAGTCCGCCGGGGACGTGGGGCTGGGCGGGGCCCGGCGCAGCATCTGCAGCGCCGCCTCCCCCTCCAACTCGGCAGGGGTCGTGCCGATGAGGCCCATCGTCATCATCGTGTGCCGGATCTCGGACGGATCGCGCCCGATCTCGTCGCAGTACCCGGCGAGGAGATCGCATTTGTGGCGGTAGACGTCCGGCGGCAAGTCGACGCTGTTCCATTCGTGCGCGTACTTCGCCACCAGGGGCAGGGTGCGCTTCTCGCCCCCGCCCGCGATGAGCACGGTCGGGCGTCCGGGCGCCGGCTTCGGCAGCGAGTCGGCCTCGTCCAGGCGGTAGTAGCGCCCCTCGAACGAGGCGGGCCCCTCTCCCCACATCGCCTGCATCACCGCGATGTATTCGTCGAGCCGGTCGAAGCGCTCACGCGGCGCCGGGAAGTCGATGCCGTAGGTGGTGTGCTCACCCGGGTGCCAGCCAGCCCCCAGACCCATCACGAAGCGCCCGCCGCTGAGCAGGTCGAGCTGCGCCGCCCACCGCCCGACGTTCGAGGGCGGACGGAACATCACCGGCGTCACGAACGGCCCGATGCGGACGCGCTCCGTCTCGCGCGCTGCCAGCGCCAGCAGCAGGTACGGCTCCATCGAGTCGATCTGGTTCACCGAAAAGAAGTGGTCGCCCATGTGCCAGGAGTGGAAGCCACGCTCTTCGGTGGTCCGCATCGTGGCGATCGTCTGCTCGAGGGAGTACCCCCACGGCCCGATGACAATTCCGATCTTCATGCTGTTCCCCCTACAGGTCCGCGACCTGCGGCATGACCTCGCTCGCGAGGAACGCCGGCAGGCTGTCGCTGGCCAGGTCGAAGTAGACGAACTGGACCTCGTCCATCCCCTCCTCCGCGAGCCGCCCGAGCTGGTCGACGATCTCGCCGGCTGTGCCCATGACGGCGCCGGCCTCGCGCAGGGCGGCGCGGTACTCGGCGGGGGTGGGGTTGCCGGGCGGGGGCGTGCGCTGCATCTGCGTGAGCGTTGCCGCGTCCACCTCCTCGTCCGTCGCGCCCACGAACCCGATCGTCGTCATCGATCGGCGAATCGTGGCCGGGTCGCGACCCACGTCGGCGCAGTGGGCGGCCAGCACCTCGTTCTTGTGCCGGAGCGCGTCCGGCGTCAGGTCGACGCTGTTCCACTCGGCCGCGTACTGCGCCACCAGCCGCAGGGTGCGCTTCTCGCCGGTCCCGCCGATGAGGATGGGCGGACGTCCCGCCGCCGGTTTCGGCAGCGAGTCGACCTCTTCCAGGCGGTAGTGCTCGCCCTCGAAGGAGACCGGCCCCTCGCCCCACATGGCCTGCATCACCTGGATGTACTCGTCCAGCCGGTCGAAGCGCTCACCGAGGCGCGGCCAGTCGACGCCGTAGGTGCGGTGCTCAGCCTCCCCCCAGCCGACTCCCAGCCCGAGCACGAAGCGCCCCCCGCTGAGCAGATCGAGCTGCGCCGCCCACCGCCCCACGTTCGAGGGCGGCCGGAACATCACCGGCGTCACCAGCGGGCCGAAGCGGATGCGCTCCGTGTCGCGGGCCGCCAGCGTGAACAGCAGGTACGGCTCGATCGAGTCGAGCTGCTCCCCCACGTAGAAGTGGTCCCCGAGGTAGTAGGAGGCGAACCCGTGCCGTTCGGCGGCGGCCATCGAGGAACTGATGTCCTCGAAGCTCACATCCCAGGGCCCGACCGCGAATCCGATGTCCATGCGTGCGTCCTTTCGGTGCTGCGTCCTGCTCTGCGCACTGTAGCGGCGTGGGCCTGACAGTGCTGTATCCAGCTCACTGGCTTCCCTGTTCAACACCCCTGCTCTCCGCTTCGAGCAACGAGATGGAGCCGCCGCTTGCGGTCTTCAGTTCGCCGTCGCACTCAGAGACCCGGGGATGGAAGCCCGACCCGTCGCGGTTGATGGTGTAGAGCAACACTCTGTCACACGGATCGGGGTCCCCGACCGGCGCTTGCCGAACTGCGAGCCTCGATCCGTCCGGCGACCACGCAAGCCCGACTACGTCCAGCCGTGACACTCCGCTTTCAGGATTCTCGCGGATCAACCTCGTCTGGCCCGTCTCCACGTCTGTCACGGTCAACCCAACCGCTCCGCATGCCACTTCCCGGCCGTCGGGCGACCATGCGAGCGTTGTGCACCCCTCCGTGAGCATCCGCACTTCACCACCGCCAGGGTCCGCAACATGGAGATTGCCACTGTCATGCCTTGGATCCGCACCGGCGAATGCCAGGAGCTTGCCATCGGGCGACCAGGCGACCTCTGACCAGGCCTCCCCCAGCCTCGTGAGGTTGCCCCCGTCCAGGTCCACGACGTACAGCGCACGCTGAATCCTGTACATCCCCCCCTCCTCCGCAGCCACGAAGGCCAGCTTCCTGCCGTCCGGTGACCACGCGGGGGGCGTACCCCAGGCGATCACTTCCGGCGCGAGGGCCCGGACGTTGTCGCCTTCCAAGTCCATCACATAGAGACGGGGGTCATTGTGCCGGAGATAAGAAGACAGGAAGGCGATGTCCTTCCCGTCTGGCGAGACCACAGGGTTTGTCTCCTGGTGGGGCGTCTCCGTCAGGCGCCTGAGCCGCCAAGGTAGAAGAGGATGTGGAAGTCGTCCAGCCACACTGGCGCGTGAACTTCTGCAACGTTGCTTTCAAGGCAATCCCCACTATAGATATCACAATAGCCGTAACGTGCTCTATCACCCAGGTCACATTGACCGGTAAGGAGCAAGGCCATCACCACAAAGACCAGGAAGAGCACGACCACAACTATCCCCGCCGTGATCCCAAATAATCCCAATATCCAAGTCATTAGTAGTCTTCCTGATAGAGGGCATTGATAGCCAAGATATCGAACGGGTACGGTGCGCAGTCGGAGTAGGCTGTGGTCCGCGCTAGCAAGGGTGCCCCCCCAACAAGAAGCGGCGACGGCCCGAGAGCCGTCGCCGCTTTGGCTGGCCGGTACAGCCCTCCCCCTAGCGGTCGGGGCCGTACAGGTAGTCGTCGATGACCTTGTTCATGTGGCGGATGCGCCGCTCGCGGTAGTTGATCAGCAGCCCCTTGTAGGCCCGCGAGTTCATCCCTCGCTGCACGCGCGGCAGGTTGTACGAGTCCTGGTCCATCACCAGCCCCAGCGAGATATCGCCGTGCTTGTGCTGCGTGTGGATCGGACGCGGAACGTCGCTCCCCGCCGGCAGGCGCGCATAGCTCTGGATGTCGAAGTACATCTTGTTCGGATCCGTCGCGTGCGGCCGCTGCCGGAAGAACCCGAAGCCCGCGTGGTGCGTGTTGAACGTCAGGTTCGGGAAGATGTAGTAGTGGTAGTCGTCTGACATCTGGTCGTCGTTGAGCTGGGAGACGTCCATCCCCTGCTCCTCGGCGACCTCACGGGCGCGCTTCTGCAGGAACGGGCGAACCTCGCCGCTGCGGCCCTCGAACTCGGCCGGGTCGACGCCCGCGTTCCGCAGCCGCCCCTTGAGCCCGTCGGTGACCTCCTCCGGGTTCTGGTAGCGCGGGCTCACGATGCCCATCGGCACCAGGTAGCGGTTGTGACGCTCGTACAGGTCGATCTGCACGTGGATGTCGTCGAGGCCCTCGAGCAGCTGCGGATGGATGCCCTGCACGTGGTAGACCTCGTTGAACGCGTCCACCGAGGCCTTCCAGTTCGTGTCCCACTCGATCGTCTTGTCGGCGACGATCGAGAACTCCTCGAAGTGGTACGCGTCAAGGTGCTGGGCGACCGGGTCGAGGAACTCGAGCAGGGGCTCGGCGTCCGGGTTCATGTTGAACCAGATGAAGCCGCCCCAGACATCGCAGGGCACTTCAACCAGCGCCGTCTCCTGGGGCACGCCCTGGGTGAACGTGTCCTCGTCGGGCACGAATTTCTTCGAGCCATCGAGGTTGAACTCGAAGAAGTGGTAGGCGCACTGGAACGACTCCGCATGGCCCATGCCCGGGTTGCGGATCTGGTTCCCGCGGTGGGGACAGACGTTGTAGAAGGCGCGGACCTTGTCCTCCGTCTCGCGCACGATCAGCAGGGACTCGGGCCCAAGCTCGGTGGTGAAGTAGTCGCCCACGGTGGGGATGTCGGACTCGCGGCCGGCCATGTTCCAGACCTTCGTCCACATGCGCTCCCACTCGAGATCCATGAACTCCTTCGAGGTGTAGCGCTCCTTGGGGATGAGCTCGGTGCCCATGAAGGGCTCGGGCGCCTTCTCCGTGGGGGTCGTGTGGGCAATCTTCTCCTGAACCATCTGTTCCTCCGGTCGCTCCGAGGCGTGCGCCGATGGTACGCCGTTCTGTCAATCGCTGCTTGCGCTAGAGTGATAGCGGGAGGCGCGACATGGCGGACTTTGGCGGGGGCGGGTTCGTCCCGAACCCCGGACCCGAGCTGGAGATGATGGCCCAGGCCCAGAAGGACGAGATGAGGCGCCGGCATGGCGGCGACCACCGCCCCCCGAAGCGTCCCCGAGGGCCGCGCTTCGGCCTGCTCCGGCGCATCGTGCGCCTCATCCGCGGCGGCGGCGACTAACGCCCCTTCGGCTTTAGTCGAAGTTGGAGGTTCTGGATGGGTGATACCGGCACTATTCCACCCTTCGGGCATGGTAGCGGCTCGCCCTTTGGGGATGACGCTGGCATGAGGCGAATGGTTGCGGTGGCGGAGTGGCGGCGGCACGGCGGCGACAACCGCCCTCCAGAGCGCCCGCGAGGCCCCCGCTTCGGCCTGCTGCGCCGCATCGTGCGCCTCTTCCGCGGCGGCGGAGACTAACGCGATGGCAAGCGAGCGCAACCCCGACCAGGACGTCGCCGCCCAGATAGGGCGCTCCCTTGGACGACTCGTTCGCAGGGCGCACGATGCCGCCCTCGATGCCCAGCCCGAGGCCGAGCTGATGGCCCGCCGCGCCGCGAAGATCGCGAAGGAAACCGTCGACGCGGCTCGCCCCGAGGCCGAGCGCCTCGCGCAGGAAGCGATCGAGGCTTCCCGTCCCGCCGCCGAGCGCGCCGCGAAGTACGTGCGCGAACACGAGGACGAGATTCGAAAGGTCGGCGGAGTCGCCGGCGAGGCGATCGCGTGGAAGGTTCTGCCGCGGCCGCTGCGACCGTTCCTCTCCGGGACGGTCGGCAAGTTCCTCCGCCAGAAGCCCCCGAAGGACTCCTGAGCGCTCTCCCTCTACGCCCGCGCCGACGGGAGACCGGGCATGTCGTTGCCCAGGTAGGTGCTGCCCAGGGTGCGGTACTGCCGCCACGAGATGGCCGCGTGCGCGGCCGCCTGGTGCGAGTCCCGCAGGCGCCGTTCCAGTGGCGATTCCATGCGGCTGGCGGTCGTCCCCGCGGTGTTGTGGATCGTGTCGACAACGTGCCGGGAGACCTGCGCGGCGTGTACGCAGGAGAGGTACGAGCGCTGGGTCACCTCCCAGTCCGGCCGCGCGCGGCCCCCGTCCTTGGGCAGTGGCCCGAGGTGCCGCTCCGTCACTTCCTGCGCGTCGATCATGAAGGCCTTCGCCGCTCGCACGGTCGCTTCGGCCTCGCCCAGGCGGTACTGCAGCTCGGGCTGGTCCGCCAGCAGCGAACCCGATCCCCACGGCGTCTTCTCCATCGCCAGCTCGATCAGGTCGTTGATCGCCCCGCGCGCGATGCCAAGGGCGACGGCGCCCTTGTTGTAGTGCGCCTGCATGGGGTTGCGCAGGGTGGGGCTCGAGAACGTCTCGCAGGTGCTGAAGAGGTCCTTCGGCAGGGTCGCCTTCTCCGGGATGAAGGGGCCGTCGACCTTCACGTCGTGGCTGCCGCTGCCGCGCAGGCCGGCGGTGTCCCAGGTATCGACGATCTCCCAGTCCTCGCGCGGCATGAGGAACGCCCTCTCTGATGAACCTCCGCCCTCGAGGGGCACGCCCTCTGAGCGCGTGTGCACCATCGCCCAGGTGGCGTTGTGGCAGCCGCTCCCGAACGAGCCCTGGCACCACAGCCGCCAGCCCCCGTCGACCGGTCGCGCGCGTGCCGTCTGCAGCCCCGGCCCCACGCCGGCGCAGGTGAGGATGCGCCAGTCGTCGTAGAACTCGTCCACGAGCTCGAGGTTCATGCGGCGCAGCACGAGGCTGTTGATCTCGGAGTTGATGTGCACGCACCAGCCGACCGATCCGTCGATGGCGGAGGCCGCCTCGACGATCTCGATCTGGTCGCGCGTGGACACGTCCTCGCCGCCCAGCTCCTGGGGCAGGGCGAAGCGGTAGAGCCCCTGGTCGGCGATCTCGTTCGAGGCCCAGGCGGGGATGTGGCGGATCTCCTGCGCTTCGTCGCCCGCCTGCTTGAGCGCCTCGCTCATGCCGAGGAGCCGCTCAAGGGGCGGCGCCGTCTCCTGGAGCTTCTTGCTGCGCTCGATAATCTCCGCTCGCACCATGGCTGCCGCCTCCCCGTCGCTGGTCGCGCGATTCTAGGGGACGGGGAGGCGCCTCGCCTCAGCCGCCGCGGTCGATGCGCCGGATGGCCTCACTCGCGAAGGGGATGTTGGCGCGCATCTTGAGCGCATACTCGTAGTCGATGCGGGCGTGGTAGGCGCGGTCCTGGGCCTCGTGCGCCTTCCCCCGCAGAACAAACGCCGCCGCCCCCACCTCGATTGGCATGGGCGTCTCCGGCTCCCCCAGCTCCACCTCGAGCGTGTGCATCGCCAAGCCGGGCTGCCCTTCCTCCAGCTGCCGGTGCGCGTCGCAGAGGGCGATGACGCCGGGGTGGTCGAGCCCGAGCGTGCGCGCGTTGGTCACCCCCAACTCGACGAGCACGGCGAACAGCGCCTCGCTCTCGTCGACTCCGCGATCCGCTTCGCTCACGCCCGACCTCCGCTTGCCGCGGGAGCGTACGTGGAGCGGGTGGTTGGTGGCTAGTGGTTGGTGGCTGGTGGTCGCTGGGAACGTGCAAAGGGCGCCCGTGATACGGTGGTCGGCATGTCTGGTACGAAGCAACTTTCCTGCTGTGCTCAGGCCCGCTTCAAGAGGGTTCCCAACAAGGAAACGGTCGAGGCGTTACGTCAGTCGCGCGACCGGGTGGGGCTCAAGGAGTACGCCTCGGTCGAGGAGATGAAGGCCGACTTGGGGCGAGAGGAGCTGCCCTAGGTCGCCCCAAAGTGCTCCCGCGCGAGCGCGATGACGCGCTCCGGCTGGTCGTGGTGGACCCAGTGGCCGGAGCCTTCGACCACCACCGGCCGCACCCCCGCCAACCCCTCCACCCAGCCCTTCATGCCCCGCATCACCCCTGCCTCGCCCCCGATCAGGTAGAGCACCGGACACGCGATCGCATCGACGAAGCCGCGCATCTCCGCCAGCGTGAACTCGTCGCGACGCACCCCCGGCCGTGACCAGTTGTCGAACTTCCAGATGAGCTCGTCCCCGTCCCCGCGCACCGCGTGCACGGCGATGTGCCGCGCCTGCTCCGGCGAGAGGCGCGGGTTCATCTCCTCCACCCGCTTCGTCGCGCTTTCGAGGTCCGCGTAGCGGCGCACCTGGCGGGTCTCCAGCGAGCGCCGCTGCTCGACGTATTTCCGGAAGCGCTCCGGTGTCATCGCCTCCGGCTCCTCGAACAGCCCCGGCACGCGCCCCTCGATCGCGACGATCGAGGCGAACCGCTCCGGGTACGTCCCCGCCGCCAGGAACGTGACCTGCCCCCCGAATGAGTGGCAGATGACGCGCACAGGCTGGTCGAACCGTTCGACCAGCGTGAGCAGGTCGACGGCGTACTGCGAGGTCGTGTACTCGCTGCCGGGCGACCAGGCCGACTCGCCGTGGCCGCGCAGGTCCGGTGCGACCACGTAGTGGTCCCCGGCGAACGCCTCCGCCAGCTCGTCCCAGCTGCGGGCGTGGTCGCGACCCCCGTGCAGCAACACGAGCGGCTGGGCCTCCTCGTGCCCCCAGGCCCAGTACGACAGGCGCAACCGCTGCGACTCGAAGAAGTGCTGGACGGGCTCGGCCATGTGACTTCCGGCTCCCGGGGACGCGGTTCCGCCGTGGAACCCCTGTCGGGAGCCCCAGCGACCGCACCGCGCCCATAATAGAGGCCGGGATTCTCACACCGTGCCCACCGACGACCAGCCACCAACCACCCACCACCAACCACCGGCCACCGGTCACGTTGCGCTCGTGGGCGCCGGGCCGGGCGACCCCGGCCTCATCACCCTCGCGGGACTTGAGGCGTTGCGGAGCGCCGATGTCGTTCTCTACGACGCCCTCGCCCCGGCGGCGCTCCTGCGCGAGGCTCGTATCGGCGCGGAGGTGGTCGCCGTCGGGAAGCGCGCGGGAGCGCACCTCGCGAATCAGGACGAGATCGAAGCGCTCATGCTCGCGCGGGCGAAGGAGGGGAAGCGCGTCGTCCGCCTCAAGGGCGGCGACCCCTTCGTCTTCGGGCGCGGCTCCGAGGAGCTGCGCGCCTGCCGGGAGGCGGGCGTGCCCTGCACGGTGGTACCGGGCGTGACCTCCGCCATCGGCGCTCTCGCCTACGCCGGCATCCCCGTCACCCACCGCGACCTGGCCGGCGCCTTCATGGTGCTGAACGCCCGCGGCGTGGAGGGGGACGCCGCCAACTGGCGCGCAGCCGCCCAGGTCGACACGCTTGTGCTCCTCATGGGCGCCGGGACGCTCGCCGAGTGCGCGGACCGCCTCATCGATGCGGGACGCTCGCCGGAGACGCCCGCCGCATCCGTCCAGTGGGGCACCCGTCCCGACCAGCGCGTTGTGACCGGCACCCTCGCCGGCATCGCCGAGCGCGTGACGGAGGCGGGCCTGACGGCCCCACTCGTGACCGTCGTCGGGAAGGTTGCCGGGCTCGCGGGCGAGCTGGCCTGGTTCGACGCCGGTCCCCTCGCCGGACGCCGCGTGGCCGTCACGCGCTCCCGGGCGCAGGCGAGCGAGCTGGTCGCGCTGCTCGAAGCCGAGGGCGCCTTCGTGACCGAGGCGCCCGCCATCGAGCTGGTCTCGCGGGCCGGTTTGCCCGACCTCTGCGAGGCCGTGGCCGCCCCCGCGGACTGGTGGGCCTTCAGCAGTGCGAACGGCGTCGAAGCCGCCATGCAGACGCTGCTCGCGGCCGGCCTCGACGCACGCGCGCTCGCCGGTCGCCGGCTCGCCGCCGTCGGCGACGCCACCGCCGACGCGCTGGCCGGCTACGGCCTGCGCGCCGACTTCGTCCCGGAACAGTCCTGGTCGAAGGCCCTCGCCGAAATCCCCGCGGAGCCGGGCGAAGCGGTCACGGTCTTCCAGTCCAACCTCTCAGCGCCCGACCTGGCCCTCGCCCTGGAAGCGCGGGGGCTCTCCGTGCGAGCCGTAACCGCCTACGAGAACCGCCCCGTGCCCCTCACCCCCGAACAGGTCGAGGCCGTGCGCGAGGCAGAGGCCATCACCTTCACGAGCAGCTCGACGGCGCGAAACCTGCGCGCCGCCCTCGGCCCGAAGGCGGACGGCCTGACCGCCGCTCTCGTCAGCATCGGGCCCAGCACCTCGGAGTCCGTGCGCGAATGCTTCGGACGCGTCGACCGCGAGGCCGCCTCGCCCGCGCTCGACGAGCTCGTGCGCGCCGTCGTCGACGCGCTGGCGTGATCGCGATGAGCAGCGCCCTCGTCCTCGCCGGCCACGGATCGCACCTGAACGCGCGTTCCGGCGAGGCCGTCCGCGCCCACGCCCGCGCGCTGTCCGCAAGCGACGCCTGGGACGAGGTGCTGGTCGGCTTCTGGAAGGAGGAACCTTCCCTCGCGCGCGCCCTCGACGGCTGCGCCGCGAGCGACGTGACCGTCGTCCCCGTGTTCATGTCGGAGGGTTACTTCACGGGCGAGGTCATCCCAGCCGAGATGGGCCTCGACGGCCCTGTCACCCATCACGAGGGGCGCACCGTTCGCTACACGCGACCGGTGGGCGTCCACCCCGCCCTTGCCGGCATCGTCGTCGAGCGCGCGCTGGAGGCGGGCGCCGCCACCGACGACGCGGTCTTCGTGCTCGGCCACGGGACGCGTCGCAACTCCGGCTCTTCGAACGCCGTCCACGAGCAGGTCGAGCGCGTGCGCGCCGCGGGACGCTTCGGCGAGGTCATCGCCGTATTCACCGACCAGGAGCCGAACGTCGCCTCGGTCCCCGAACTCGCCGGAGAGCGGAGCGCCGTGGTCGTGCCCTTCTTCGCCTCCGAGGGCTGGCACGTCGGCCAGGTCGCCGCGAACCGCGCCGGCGCCGTTCGCTACGCCGACCCCGCTGGCACCCACCCCGCCATCGCCGCCGTCATCACCGAACTCGCGCTGGAGGCGGCGAAGGCCTGACCCTTACGCCCGCTCGATCGGACCGCCGGCGAAGACGGTGGAGCGCACGACCGCGGGTGTGCCGTCGTTCTGGATGGCGTCGTGGCGCCGCGCGACCTGCCCCTCGTGGTCGTCGTGCGTGAGGATGTAGAAGCGGTTCGCCTTGATCCCCTCGAACACGCACTCCGCCGCCCACTCCGGCGAGAGCGCGCGCAACCGGACCGTGTCGCTGAAGCCCGGCGTGCTCTCGATCCGCGCCTGCACCTCCTCGGGTTCGAGGTCGCGCAGGTGGTCGGGGCGGTTGCGCTCCGAGTTGCGCAGGTTCGTGCGAATGATGCCCGGGCAGAGCACCGACACGCCCACGTTCGAGCCCGCATCCTGCAGCTCCCCGTACAGCGTCTCCGAGAGCGTGACGACGCCGTGCTTGCTCACGTTGTAGGCCCCCACCCCGGCGACCGACACGAGCCCCGCCATCGAGCCGGTGTTCACGATGTGCCCCTCGTCCTGCTCGATCAGGTGGGGCGCGAACACCCGCACCCCGTGGATCACGCCCCACAGGTTCACCCGCAGCACGAACTCCCAGTCGTTCACCCCCAGGTCCCACATCCGCCCGCGCCCGCCCACGCCCGCGTTGTTGCAGACGACGTGGACGGCCCCGTAGTGCCCGAGCGCCTGCTCCGCGAGGTTGTCCATTGAGGCCGCGTCCCCGCAGTCCGTCTGGACGGTCAGCACCTCGGCGCCGTTCTCGCGGAGGTCTGTGGCGGCCGCCTCCAGCACGTCTTCCTCGATGTCCGCCAGCACGAGGCGCATCCCCTCGGCGGCGAAGCGCGTCGCCATGCCCAGCCCGATACCGCTCGCCCCGCCCGTCACCACCGCGACCTTGCCCGCGAAGTCCTGCATGTCCGTCCTCCCTCGTAGGCGCCGCAGCCTACAACAAGGAGCCCCGCACACGACCGCCCGACCGGCCACGAGGACTCGGGCCGGCTACCCCTGCTTGCGCGCGTCCCCGGCGAAGACCGTGGAGCGGACGATGGCGGGGGCGCCGTCGTTCTGGATGGCATCGTGGCGCCGCGCGATCTGCCCCTCGGGATCCTCGTGCGTGAGGATGTAGAAGCGGTCCACCCTGATCGCCTCGAGCACGCACTCCGCCGCCCATTCCGGCGTGAGCCGCTGCATCGGTTCGCGCCGGGGCCGGCCCCGTTCCGCGCGCGCCCGCAGCTCCTTCTCGTCGAGCTCGCGCAGATCAGCGGGGCGGTTGCGCTCCGAGTTCCCGAGATTCGTCGAGATGAGGCCCGGGCAGAGCACCGACACGCCCACGTTCGAGCCGGCGTCCCGCAGTTCCGCGTGCAGCGTCTCTGAGAGCGTGACGGCGCCGTGTTTGCTCACGTTGTACGGACCCGCGCCCGCCACCGAGACAAGCCCCGCCATCGAGGCCGTGTTCACGATGTGTCCCTCGTCCTGCTTGATCAGGTGCGGGGCGAACACGCGCACCCCGTGGATCACTCCCCAGAGGTTGACCCGCAGCACGAACTCCCAGTCGTTGACGCCCAGCTCCCACATGCGTCCCTGCGTGCCCACGCCCGCGTTGTTGCAGACGACGTGGACGGCCCCGTAGTGCCCGAGCGCTTGCTCGCCGAGGTTGTCCATGGAGGCGGCGTCCCCGCAGTCGGTCTGGACGGCCAGCACCTCCGCGCCCTGTTCGCGCAGGTCCGCCGCGGCGGCCTCCAGCGCCCCCTCCTCGATGTCGGCGAGCACGAGCTTCATGCCCTCGACGGCGAAGCGCGTCGCCATGCCCAGTCCGATACCGCTGGCCCCACCTGTCACCACCGCGACCTTGCCCGCAAGATTCTGCATATCCGTCCTCCTCCTTGGCGAGGGCAAGCTACGGCGCGCGCAGTTCTCTTCGCAAGGGCCTAGGAAGTAACGGTGGTCTCCGCTGCTTTCGCAACCGCCTCTGTGAGCCAGGCGTTGAGGCTCTTGCCCTCCGACCGCGCGGCCTCGGTTGCGGCCCGGTGCAGGTCCGGTGGCATCCGCAGTGGCACTTTCCCCGAGAAGGCCTTGTCCGGCGAGCGGCCTCGCTCACGACAGAACGCGAGATACTCGTCGACGGAGTCGGCGAACGCCTGCCGCAGGTCCGCGACGGACTCGCCCTGGAAGGTGATCACGTCGCGCGTGCCGACAACCTCGCCATGAAAGAAGCCTGCCTCGTCGTCGAACGTCACCGAGGCGCGGTAACCGCGGTACTCCATCATGGTTTATCTCCCTCTGTCTCTGGCGCTATGCCAGCTTCTGCGAGGAACCGCCGCATTGACGCAACCGCCCCTTGTCGGTCTCCTTCCGCGGGTGGGGTCTGTGGAAGATAGCGACCACGCCGTTGAGCTCGATGCCGACACGGGAACCTCTCCGTTCCTCGATGTGAGCTCCGCAGGCGGACAGGAGTGACTCGATGTCAGCCCATGGCAGACCGCTGGGGACTGGCTGCTGGAAAATGGCCGCCAGAGTCCTGCGGTGCCCTCGTCTCACGATATCACGATATCAAGTCGCGATATCTGATGCCAGTCGCCCTACGCAAAGAGGCCGCGCACAAGAACGTGCGCGGCCTCCCGAGAGTCGTTGGCTGGAAGGCTAGCGGTCGGGGCCCTCCAGGTAGTCGTCGATCACCTTGTGCATGTGGCGGATGCGGCGCTCGCGGTAGTTGATCAGCAACCCCTTGAACGAACGCGACTGCATCCCCTTCTGCACGCGCGGAAGGTTGTACGAGTCCTGGTCGAGCCCCAGCCCGAGCGAGACCTCGCCGTGCTTGTGGGTCGAGTGCACCGGCCGCGGCGGCGGGTCCGAGCCCTCCGGGATGCGGATGAAGTTCTGCAGGTCGTAGTACATCTTGTTCGGGTCGGTCGCGTGCGGCCGCTGCCGGAACAACATCACGCCCGAGTGGTGCGTGTTCAGCGTGATGTTCGGGAAGATGTAGTAGTGGTAGTCGTCCGATAGCTGGTCATCGTTCAGGTCCGAGAGGTCGATGCCGTGCTCGGCGCCGTACTTCTTCACCGAAGCCTGGATGGCCGGACGCACGTCCGCGGGACCGCCCTCGAACGTCTCCGGGTCGACCCCCGCGGCGCTCAGCATCTCCCTGAGCGCGCGCGTCAGGTCTTCCTGGTTCGGGTAGCGCGGGCTCAGCAGCCCGAAGGGCACGAGATAGCGGTTATGCCGCTCGTAGAGGTCGATCTGCACGTGGATGTCGTCGATCGACTCCAGGATCTGCGGGTGGATGCCCTGCACGTGGTAGACCTCGTTGAAGGCGTCCACCGAGGTCTTCCAGTTGCAGTCCCACAGGATCGTCTGGTCCGACACCAGGTACTGCTGGTCGAAGTGGTACGGGTCCAGGTGCTCCGGGATTTCGCCCAGGAACTCCATCAGGGGCTCGGCCTCGGGGTTCATGTTGAACCAGACCCAGCCACCCCACGTATCGCAGGGCACCTCGGTGAGGGCCGTCTCCTGGGGGACGCCCTGGGTGAACGTGTCCTCATCCGGCACGAACTTCTTTGAACCATCGAGGTTGAACTCGAAGAAGTGATAGGCGCACTGGAAGCTCTCCGCGTGGCCCATGCCCGCGTTGCGAATCTGGTTCCCGCGGTGAGGGCAGACGTTGTAGAAGGCGCGGACCTTGTCCTCCGCCTCGCGCACGATCAGGAAGGACTCGGGCCCCAGCTCGGTGGTGAAGTAGTCACCGACGTTGGGGATGTCGGACTCGCGGCCGGCGACGTTCCAGACCTTCGTCCACATGCGCTCCCACTCGAGCTCCATGAACTCCTTCGAGATGTACCGTTCCTTGGGGATGAGGTCGGTGCCGAGGGTCGGCTCGGGCGCCTTCGTGGTCGGGGTTTGGCGGGCGACGGATTCGAGGACCATGCGATTACTCCCTGTGCTGTGTGGTCGCGACGGAACCGGCGCGCAATACGCGCCTGCTATGCGCACCATCCTACGCGCGTTGTCAACGGTTTTCGCGCGGTCTCAGGCGGGCGCGAGCGCGGCAATCTCCTCGAGGCTCTGGGCGCGCGGCGTGCCCGAGGTCCCGAACACGAACGTCTCCCCGCTGGGACCGTCCGCGCCGTGCGAGAGGATGTTGATGACGGCCTGCCCGACATCGGACGGGCGCATCCCCGCGTCCGCCGCCGCCGCCGAGACGGCACGCAGCATGGGCGTGTCCGTGGCCCCCATGCAGAGGCCGTTCACGCGGATGTTGTGCTCGGCGAGCTCGATCGCCCACGTCTCCACCTGGCGCCACTGCACCCACTTGGCGCAGTCGTAGCCGCTGGCCGCCCCGCCGGTCATCAGGTGGCCTTCCTTGATGTGCTCGGTGATGACGTTGATGACTTCGCCCCCGCCGGCGGCCTGCATCGCCGGTACGGCCGCGGTCGCGCAGTAGTAGCTGCCCATCGCGCAGATGTCGATGGAGCGCTCGTAGGCGAGCGTCTGCGACTCGTAGCTGCCGCCCGTGAGCGTCGTGTCCGAGTAGATTGCGGCGTTGTTGACGAGCAGGTCGATGCGCCCCAGCCGCTGCAGGGCGCTGTTCATGGCGCGGCGCACCTGCACCTTGTCGGCCACATCGCAGTCGATGGCGATCCCCTGGCGGCCCGTGGCGCGCACCTGCGCCGCCGTCTCCGCGTTGTTGACGGCGTCGATGTCGAGGCTGGCGACATCGGCCCCGTTCTCGGCCAGCGCCACCGCGATCCCGCGTCCGATTCCAACGGCCCCCCCGGTGACGACGGCGGCCTTCCCCTCTAGCAGCATGGCGTTCCTCCTGTTTCTGCTTCGAAAGCGCGCCGATTCTGGCCGATCGCGGGCCGCTTCGCTACGGGTTCAGCGGCGCCTCGGGCTGGCGATCCCCGAGTGGAATAGGGAGTGTCGCGCCCGGTAGGGTGGTGGACGAGTCGAGGGCCCGCTTGACTGTGTCGCCCAGTGGCTGTGGGCGAAAACCGGGATTTGAAGGCGGAACACTTGCTGCGGATTGTCATTGGCACGGTCCTGGCCGTGCTGCTTGCTATAGCACCTGGGGTCGGATTGGGCAGTGCGGAGGCCGAGTCCGGGGTGAGCGCGGTCACGGTCGAGATGCGGCTCTGGCAGGATGTAGACAACGCAGAAGACGTGTGGATAAGCGCCCGTCCGAAGGGCGGCGACTGGCGGACCCTCGGAACGATCCCGTTCCCGTTGGACGCCGGTGACGGAGCGGCGACCTACCGCTACCGGGATCTTGCCATTGCCGGGGTGGAGTTGCGCGTGTGGCAGAAGCGAGACGAACCCGGGCGCTTCTTCGTCCGTGTGTGTGGAGGTGACTGCCCGGAGGAAAACCCCTTCGCGGCGAGGAGCAGGATCCCCTTGCCCCTCGATGACGGCCACAGCTCAAGCGGACGCTACCGCTACGGTGACTTGACTGTCGCGGTGCCTCTCGCCGGTCGGAACCTCCGAACCTACCTGGAGCCCGTTCCAGAGTCGGTCGTCGTGGGCGAGCAGGTGACTGTCCGCGTCCGCACCGACGTGGGGGCGCCATCCACGGTTCGGATCGGGCCCAGCGCCGGGAACAGCGTTCTCGCTGTCAGCGATGATGCGTGTCCATCGGCGCCGGCGCTCCCGGAGGGCGGGGGGCGCCCCTACCACAGGCCCCATGGCCAGACCGAGAGGGCGGGGGACCTCTATCTGACAGGCTGCGCTGTGGGAACGACCGAGATTCAAATCTACCAGGGGACGACGCTCCTGCAGAGCTACCCGGTGCGAGTGGTGGAGCGCACGCTCGTGGTGCTGTCGGACGGCGCAGCAAGCGAGCTGGTTCTCACCTGGAGCGATGCAACGGAAGGGGCTTCGACGGCCACTGGCTGGCAATACCGAATGCGTGGCGGGGGCCGCGAGAATGATGGGCTCAACACGGATGCTCCACGGGCATGGGGAACCTGGACGACCATACCCGGCGACGGAACCGTGCGGCGCCACAGGATGACCGGCCTGAACGACCACTCGCCCTACGACTTCGAAGTGTGCCCCCTGATGGCATCCCTGCTCGGCCTCGCCTCGAACATCGGTGTGGGCGCTACCCCATACATCGGGAGGGACGGCATCCCCCGCCTGAACATCCCCTACCGCACAGAGGCCGGGTTCGGTTGGCGTAGCGGGTACCTCGACCAGACCGTGGAAGGTGGAAGGACCTACCGCCTGGGCGACTCCGACAGCGTCATTACGATCCCCGCCGGCTTGAACATATCCCACACCCTCGCTGGTTTTCACGTACAGTTCGGGCTGTTTTTCGACCTCAGCGACGTAACGACGGGGAACTGGGTGGCGCTTAACTTCGACTTCATGGAAGTCAGCCGCTCAGTCGATTCCGACGGCGCCGCACCGGACCCGAACGACTTGTTCGACCAGATGGTGGACTCCATCCGCGTACAGCCCGAGCCCCTGGGCGAGGAGCCGTCCGCAGCCGGAGCGGCAAGCAACTAGCCACCTCGGGCTGGCGACCCCCTGGCTAGCGGTGCTGGACGTATCCCTCGGGCGGTTCCGCCTCGTGGAAGATGGAGTAGCGCGAGATCAGCACGAACTCGTCTCCGATCCTTCCCCACACGAGCACCGTGTAGACGCCCGGGCCGTGTTCCGTCACCACGTCCGAGATGTCCGCCTTCAAGGAGAAGCTGTGTCCGGTCGCCGTCCACTCCTTGGCGGTGATCCAGGGCACCGTCAGGTTGACATCCGCCTGCTCCTCGGTGGCGTCGCGCGCGGCCTGCCAGAACGCCGTGGCCTCGCCCGGAGAGCCGGGCGCGGGCGCGTCCGGCGGCACGTGGTAGGGGTTCGGGCAGGGCTGGTAGGGGCGCGTGAACTCGTCGGAGAGGTAGAACCGGTGCGGGGGCAGTGGCCTCCGCAAGCCCGCGACCGCAGGGCCGCTGTCGTAGCAGTAGGTGCGGGTGACCTGGCCGAGCGTGAGGGCGACCGGCGGCGCGTCGTAGTTGACCCGCACGTGCAGGTCGCCCGCCGCCGAGAACCGCACCCCGTTCTTCACGGTCCCCGCAAGCTCGATCCACCCGCCTTCGATTGTCGGGAGGCGGGTGTACTCCAGGTAGTCCCCCTCGAACTTCTGGATGGCCCGGAAGTTGTAGCGGTCCCAGGCCAGGCCGATGTTCACCGCCCGGTGCCACGGGTCGAGGATGTTGCTGGCGTGCCCCTCGCTCCCCATCCAGACATCCACCGCCTTCTCCACTTCCTGCCTGATGGGGTCCAGCGGGAGGTGGAAGTCCGCCGCGGTGACGCAGTAGTCCAGGCCGAGGCCGTTCTCGGCAATGGCGTGGTGGCCGCCGGTCAGGCTGTAGCGCATGTACGGCTTCAGGCCGTCCTGCCCCCAGTGCGATGAGTAACAGCCCGCCAGCGACGCTTCCGCGTGCAGCTGTGCGGCGTCGTTCTCGCCGAGGACGACCGGTTCGACCCCCGCCTCCGCCCGCTCCGCGTTGATGAGCTGGAGCATGTACCGCTTCAGGTCGAGGTGGCGCTGGCTGGGCGTGGAGACGGCCACCTCGAACTCGATGTCGCCGTAGCGGAACCAGCCCCGCGGCGTTGAACTGCTCAGGGCGAGCGGCTCCGTCCCCGGTTCGTCCCAGAATTGGCCCTCGCCGCGGGCGCCCACGTGGAAGCCCCCGCTCTCCATCTCCTGCTCGACGCGCACCTCGACCCTGGCCGTGGCCCCGCCGTTGCCTCCAGGCAGCGGCGCCACCACGTCTACGCTCTCGTAGCGGCGGCGGCTCTCGTCGCTGCCTTCCTCGTCCACCGTCAGCCGGATCGTGCCCAGCGTGCTCCACGAGCCCCCTTCGGCGCGGGCGCTGAGGTGTACGCGGCTGGCGCTGTTCGCGTCCTGCCAGAGGCGAACCTGAACGCTGACCCTGCCGTCGTCGTCCGCGAGCGCGGGCGCCCACACGCCGATCGCGATCAGCAAGGCGGCCACTGCCGCGACCCAGCCCTTCATAGAGGAGGCTCTCCTGTGGACAAAGCAACCGATGCCGCTGTTATAAGACTTTTGCCAGCATGCGGCGCCTGGGAAGGGTGCCCCAGGCGGGCCAGTACAGGGTGTGAGGCCGCTGACGCGTAGACTCGCCCCTCATGCCCAGCGGTAGCCCCCAGGCCTTCCGTGCGCTGCGCCACCGGAATTTCCGTTTCCTGCTGGCGGGTACCGTGCTTGTCGGGCTGGTCGGGCCCCTTCACTTCGTCACCCAGATTTTCTGGGTGCAGCATGTGTACCCCGAGCAGCAGATCATCTATACGGGTCTGCTCCTGGGTGGGCGTGGCCTCGCGACGCTGCTTTTCAGCCTTATCGGCGGCGCCATCGCCGACCGTTTCGAGCGGCGTCAGGTGTTGCTTGGCTGCGAGTCGGCCTCGCTCGTGCTCAACATCTTCGTGGCGCTGCTCATGCTGATGACGCCTTTCGGCGGGGCCACGATCATCGGTGTCGTCGCCCTCACCTTCCTCGCCTCGGCCACGCAGGCGATCGACCATCCCGCCAGGCAGGCGAGCATCCCTTCCGTGGTGGGCATGGACGACCTCGGCAACGCGATCAGCCTGAACTCCGCCGCCCAGCAGTTGATGATCCCGATCGCGATTCCCCTGGCGGCGGTCCTCAACGGCGCCTTCGGGCCGGGCGTGCTCTACGCGGCATCGCTCTTCACCTGGCTCGGAATCATTCCCCTCATCGCCATGCTCGACTACGAGAGCCGTGGGGAGGCCGGTCGCCAGATGCTGCGGGCCGTGGTCGACGGCCTGCTGTACACGCGGCGCCATGTGATCATCCTCGCGGCCGTCGGGCTCGTGTTCGTGATGCACGGCGTGGGCATGCCCGGCGTCGGCAACCTCGGCGTGATCTGGGCCACCGAGATCCTCGAAGTGGGCGAGGAGGGCTTCGCTCTGATGGCGTTTGGCTGGGGAGGCGGCGCCGTCGCGGGGTCGATGTACTTCGCCCAGCGCCCGGATGTCGCCGGTCGTGGCTCGACCCTCGTGCTGGCCGCCATCGCCTTCGCCGTCAGCGCGATCATCTTCGCCTTCTCCCGCTCGATCTGGTTGACGGCCGCCACCAACGTCGGACTCGGAGTCGCCCTCTCGGCCTCGACGGTAAGCGCCTCGGTGATCATCCAGCAGAAGGTGGTGGAGGGGATGCGGGGCCGCGTGATGGGCCTCTTCCCCCTCACGAACGGCTTCGCCATGCTGCTCACCTTCCCCATCAGCGCGGTCGCCCAGAGCGCGGGCCTGCCCATCGTGCTGACGGTGCTCGGCTGGACGACGCTCGGGCTCTCCGCCCTGATCGTCCTGGTGGTCCCCCAGATCCGCCGCGTCCGCCCCGAGCCCGTCTACTCCACCGCCCCGGGCTAGGCACCCTAGCCCGCGACCGCGGCCTCCCCGTCGCGGGCGTGGGCGGCGAACGTGTACTCGCCGCCGGCGTGGTCGACCGTGATGCGCTGGCCCTCGCCGAACTCGCCCGCGAGGATGCGCCGCGCGAGCTCGTTCTCGACCCGCCGCTCGACCGTGCGCCGCAGGGGACGCGCGCCCAGCTCCGGGTCGTAGCCCTCGCGCACGAGCTCCTCGCGCGCGGCCTCCGTCAGCTCGATGTCAATCTCGCGCTCGGCCAGCCGCTCCCGCACCTCGGTAACCAGCAGGCCGACGATCTCGGCCAGCTCCCGCTCCGTCAGCGGCTCGAACACGATCGTGTCGTCGATGCGGTTCAGGAACTCCGGCCGGAAGTGCTCGCGCAGGGCGCGCTCGACCGTCTCGCGCACCTGCTCGCTCGCGCCGCTCTCCTCGCTGCGCTGCGTGAAGCCCATCGTGAGCCGGTTCTGCGCCCCCGTGCCCAGGTTGCTCGTCATGATGACGACGGTGTTGCGGAAGTCCACCGTGCGGCCGTGCCCGTCCGTCAGGCGCCCGTCGTCGAGGATCTGCAGGAGCGTGTTGAACACGTCCGGGTGCGCCTTCTCGATCTCGTCGAAGAGGATGACGCGGTAGGGGCGGCGGCGAACGAGTTCCGTAAGGCCGCCCGCCTCGTCGTAGCCCACGTAGCCCGGCGGCGCGCCGACCATGCGGCTCACCGTGTGGCGCTCCTGGTACTCCGACATGTCCAGCCGGATCATCGCGTCCTCGTCGTCGAAGAGGCACTGCGCCAGCGCCTTCGCCAGCTCCGTCTTCCCGACGCCCGTGGGCCCCAGGAAGATGAACGAGCCGATCGGGCGCTTCGGGTCTTTCAGCCCCGCCCGCGCTCGCCGCACGGCGTCGCTGAGCGCCTCGATGGCGCGGTCCTGCCCCACCACCCGCTCGTGCAGCGTCTCCTCCATGCGCAGCAGCTTCTCGCTCTCGCGCTCCTCCAGCCGGGAGACGGGGATGCCTGTCATCTGGCCGACGAGGCTGGCGATGTCCTCCTCCGAGACGCGCAGCTGCTCGGGCCGCCCGGCGGCCTCCTCGGCGCGAAGCGTCGCGTACTCCTCCTGCAGCTGGAGCACCTCCTGCTTGATGTGCGCCGCGCGCTCGTGGTCCTCGCGCGCGACCGCTGCGTCCGCCTCCTCGGCGAGGGCGTCGAGCCGCTTCGCGATTGCGCGCACCTCGGGCGCCGTCTCCTGCGCGTCGATGACGTGTTTGCTGGCGGCCTCGTCAATCAGGTCGATCGCCTTGTCGGGAAGGCGCCGCTCGGTCACGTAGCGCGAGGAGAGCCGTACGGCCGCCTCCAGCGCGTCGTCGCCAATCTCGACCCGGTGGTGCTCCTCGTAGCGCGAGCGCAGCCCCTGCAGGATCGCGAGCGTGTCCTCCTCCGAGGGCTCGTCGACGTGGACGGGGGCGAAGCGCCGCTCGAGGGCGGGGTCCTTCTCGATGCGCCGGTACTCGTCCAGCGCGGTCGCGCCGATGGCGTGCAGCTCGCCCCGCGCCAGCGCGGGCTTCATCAGGTTGCTCGCGTCGATGGCGCCTTCCGCCCCGCCCGCGCCCATGACCGTGTGCAGTTCGTCGATGAAGAGGATGACGCCGCCGTCGCTCTGGCGGACCTCCTCCATCACGGCCTTCAGCCGCTCCTCGAACTCGCCCCGGAACTTGGCTCCCGCCAGCAGCGCGCCCATGTCGAGCGCCCGCAGCGACTTGTCCTGGAGGTTGTCGGGCACGTCCCTCTCGGCGATGCGCTGGGCCAGGCCCTCGACGATGGCCGTCTTGCCGACGCCCGCCTCCCCGATCACGACCGGGTTGTTCTTCGTCCGCCGGTTCAGGATCTGCATCACCCGCCGCACCTCGGTGTCGCGACCGATGACGGGGTCGAGCTTGCCTTCGCGCGCCAGCTGCGTGAGGTCGGCGCTGTAGCGCTCGAGGCTCTGGTAGCTGCTCTCGGCGGTGGGGCTGGTCACGCGCGCGCTGCCGCGAATCTCGCGCAGGGCGCGGTAGATGCCCTCCTTCGTCACGCCGAACTCGGCCAGCAACCCGGCGGCACCGCTCTCCTCGTTGTCGGCGATGGCGATGAGCAGGTGCTCGACGCCCACGTAGTCGTCCTTGAGCCGGTCGGCCTCGGCGTTCGCGACCTCCAGCATCCGCACCACTTCGGGCGTCGTGTAGATCTGCACGACCTCGTGCTGGAGGCGCGGCTGCTCCTTCAGCACCTCGTCCACGCGATCCTTCAGCCGCGCGACATCGACGTTGAGCTGTTCGAGCACCTGCAGGGCGAGCCCGCCGTCCAGCTCGGAGAGGGCGAAGAGCACGTGGGGGACGCCCCACTGGCTGTGGCGCCGCGTGCGCACGGCCTCCTGCGAGGCAGCGAGCACTTGCTGGGCCTGCTCGGTGAATCGGTCCTGTCGCATCATGGGGTCACTCCTCTGCCCCGCGTGCGCGGGGTCTTCCGGGGTGGGCGGAATCGGTCGGGCTAGCGGGCGGGACGGCCCTCGCTGTCGATGGCGGGCGCCGGCAGCCGCGTGCGGCGCAGGGTGTCGAGCTCGGCCTTCACCTCGCCCAACTCGGCCTGGAGCGTGCGTAGCTGGTCGCTCATGCGCAGCACCACCTCCACGCCGGCGAGGTTCACGCCGAGCTCCTCGATGAGCCGCTGGGCCTGGCGGATGCGGTGGATGTCGGCGTTCGAGTACATGCGGATGTTGCCGCTCGTGCGGTGCGGCCGGATGAGCCCGGCGCGCTCGTAGTAGCGCAGCGTCTGCTGGTGCAGTCCCACCAGCCGCGACGCGATCGAGATAACGTAGCAGGGCTCGTCGTCGGGCAAGGGGTCGGTGGGCGGTGGTCGACGGCGGGGCATGGTTGGTCCTTCCTCGCTAGCTGGCCGCTCGGGCGGTCGTGTTCGTCTGGCGCAGCTCCTCGAAGAGGGCGCGTTCGCCGTCGCTGAGCCGTTCCGGCAGCACGACGTTCACCCGCGCGAAGAGGTCGCCGCGACGGTCGCCCTGGCCCAGCACGGGCATCCCCTTGCCGGCCAGGCGGAAGCGGCGGCCGTTCTGCGTGAGCGGCGGGATGGTGAGCAGCACCTTTCCGGAGAGCGCCGCCACCTCCACCTCGCCCCCGAGGATGGCGTCGAGGTAGGGCACCGCGACCTCGACGGTGAGGTCGTCGCCGTTGCGCTCGAAGCGTGCGTGCGGCAGCACGGTGATGAGCAGGTAGAGGTCCCCCGGGGGGCCTCCCCCCATTCCCGGCCGCCCCTCGCCGGCCACGCGTACACGAGAGCCGGTGCGGACGCCCGGCGGCGCCTTCACCTCAAGGCGGCGCGGCCTGAGCGCCTCGCCCGCCCCGCCACAGGCGTGGCAGCGTGCGTTGGCCACGGCCCCGCTGCCCCCGCAGATGGTGCAGGGCTCGCTGCTCTGCAGGCTCAGGGTGCGGGTCGTGCCCGCGGCCGCCTCCTCCAGCGTGACCTCGGTGGGCGACTCGATGTCCTGGCCGCGGCGGGGGCCGCGCGGCCCGCCGCCGAAGATGCCGCCGAACACGCTGCCGATATCCAGGTCGTCCAGGCCCCCGCCGAAGGAGAAGCCCCCTCCGCCGAAGCCGGCCTGGGCGCGCTGGCGTTCCATCTCCTCGATCTGGTCGGCCTGCTCCCAGCGATCGCCGTACCGGTCGTACTTCTTGCGCGTCTCCTCGTCGGAGAGCACGTCGTAGGCGCCCTGGATCTCCTTGAAGCGCTCCTCGGCGCCCTTGTCGTTCGGATTGACGTCCGGGTGATAGCGGCGCGCGAGCCTCCGGTACGCGGAGCGAATCTCCTTCTCGGAGGCGCTGCGGGAGACCCCCAGGGTTTCGTAGAAGCTCCTGGCCATGGTAGCTACATTATAAAAGGAGGGGTCTTACTTTACAACAAGGTTACAGAAGGGAAGCTGACAGCACCTTTATCAACTATGGGGACGCGCCCATGCGTTGTGGATCCGTGGAGCCGGCGAGCGAGACGCACGAAACGGGAGGCGTTCGCCCCCCGCACGTGGTTGGGCCGGGCGAGTTTGCGACGCCCTAGGCGTTCACTTCCTCGGTGATGTCCTCGACGACGATCTCGTTCCCCGCGCCGACGTTGATGCGGACGATCTTGCCGTCCTCGAGCAGGGCCTCGACGTTCTGCTGGTGCGAACGCCAGCCCTTGGGGAAGGCGTAGCCATTCTTCTCGAGCGCCTCGAGGAAGAAGTAGCTCATCGTCATAGGGGCCAGGTAGAAATCGGTGCTGTCCATTTGCTCTCCCTCGTAGTCGGGTCGCTCCGGCGACCGAGCGCGCCCATTATGGCGATCCGCGCGCTTGCTCGCTACGGGCCGCCCTCGATTCGCGCGCGCAGCGGTACGGTAGCATCCCCGGCGTTGTCAGGTCGCCCCCCCATGCGCACCGCCGGCCAGGTCCTCGCCATCGCCTCGCTCGTGGCGGGCATCGCCCTGCTCCTGCTGCTGCTCACGCAGGACGGGGCGGGCAGCGATGGCATGTGGTTCGCGGGCGCCCTCATCGCCAACGGTGTCCTGCGCCTGTTCCTGGGGGGCGGGGAGTAAAGCACGGCGCATTGTGCGCGGAGCCCCGCGGCAGTATTCTCACGCGTCCCGGAGGGACGTTTCGCAATGGCGAGATTCCGTTCCATCCTTGCCCCGGTGGTAGACGACTCGGCCAGCCTTGAGGCCGTCGCCATCGGTGCCTCCCTTGCCCGTCAGGAGAAGGGTGTCCTCACCCTCCTGCACGTCATCGAGGTCGAGCGCAGCCTGCCCGTCACCGCCGACATGGATCTTGAGGCGCAGCGTGGCGAGGAGCTGCTCCGTCGCGCCCGCGTCCTCGCCGCCGAGGCCGGCAACATCACCATCAACGACGAGCTCCTGCAGGCGCGCGTCGCCGGCCCCGCCATCGTGGAGGAGGCGGAGGCGCGGGGCGTGGACGTGATCATGATGGGCGTCGGCTGGTCCCCCCTCCTCGGCCAGTTCGAGGTCGGCCCCACCGCCGGCTACGTGCTCCGGCACGCCTCCTGCAACGTCTGGATCGTGCGCGAACCGCTGGAGATGGCCACCGGCGCTGCGGGGAAGGCCGCGGCCAGCCGGTGAAGGTCCTCATCATGGGCTGCGGGCGTACCGGCGCCGCCATTGCCGCGAGCCTCGACGGCGACGGCCACCAGGTCACCATGCTCGACATCAACGCGGGCCAGTTCCGCCGCCTGCCCGATACCTACGGCGGGCTCAAGGCCGTCGGCAACGGCATGGACGCCGACGTGCTCGAACGCGCGGGCGCCAGCGAGGCGGACGCCTTCGTCGCCGTTACCCAGGGCGATAACCGCAATTATTTCGCCAGCCAGCTGGCCCACGAGGTCTTCGGCGTGAAGAGCGTCGTCTGCCGGGTGAAGGACCCGGAGCGCGGCGAGATCTTCGGCCACCTCGGCCTCCAGACCTATAGCCCCACCAGCGCCGGCGCGGAGGCGATCCTCGGCATGCTCTCCGGCTCGGGACCGGCCTGAGCCGTGTACGTCATCATCGGCGGCGGCGGCAAGGTCGGGTACTACCTCGCCCGCGAGTTGCTCGAGGGCGACCACGAGATTCTCGTGATCGAGCGCAGCGCCCCCCGCGTCGCCGAGATCAACGACCTGCTGGAAGGCACCGTCCTGCAGGGCGATGCCTGCGAGGCCTCCGTGCTCGACGGCGCCGGCATCGCCCGCGCCGACCTCGTCGCCGCCGTCACGGGCGACGACGAGGACAACCTCGTCATCTGCGAGATCGCTCGCTACCGGGGCGTGCCCCGCGTCCTCGCCC
The DNA here is from genome assembly GCA_965214395.1 of Tepidiformaceae bacterium. Lineage (GTDB taxonomy): Bacteria > Chloroflexota > Dehalococcoidia > Tepidiformales > Tepidiformaceae > UBA2991. The sequence continues at coordinate 331,939 of OZ243954.1, read as the reverse complement.
GCGTCAACAACCCCACGAACGCCCTCCTCTTCCAGAAACGCGGCATCGAGACGACGGTCTCCGCCACGGAGGCGATCCTCTCCCAGATCGAGCAGGAGCTGCCGGTCACCTCGATGGTGCCGGTCATGCAGCTGCACCAGGGCCTGGAGCTCGTGGAGGTGCGGCTCTCCGAGACCTCGCCCGTGGTGGGGCGCACCCCCCGTGAGGTGCTGCTGCCCCCCGAGTCGCTCATCGCCCTGATCGTCGATTCTGGCGGCGTGCCCCGCGTGCCCGGCGCCGACACCACCCTCACCGTCGGCGACGCCCTCGTCGTGGTCACGCGCGCGGAGAGCAAGGGCATGCTCCAGGAAGCCCTCATCGGGGGCGCGCATGGGTTCGACACCTGAGCCCGGAGGGCCCGGCGTGACCATCGCCTATCTCGGCCCGCCGGGCACCTTCGGCGAGGAGGCCGCGCGCCGCTACGCCCCCGGCGCCGAGTTGCTCTCCTGCGCCACGCACGGCGCCGTCGCCCGCGCCGTCGAGTCGGGAGAGGCGGGCAGGGGCGTGATGGCCATCGAAAACTCCCTCAACGGCTCCGTGGCCGAGACCCTCGATATCCTCATCCACGACACCGCCCTCAAGATCCAGGGCGAGCTGCTCGTGCCCGTCGTCCACAACTTCGTCGTTTCCCCCGGCACCGCCCTTGAGGACGTCGATCTCGTCTACTCCCACCCCCAGGCTCTCGGCCAGTGCCGCGCCTTCCTCGAAGGGCACTGCCCCGAGGCCCAGCGGGCCGCGGCCCTCTCCACCGCCCAGGCCGTCGAGCTCGCGCTTGGGCGCCCCGGCGCGGCGGCCATCGCCACCCTCCGCGCCGCCGAGCTCTTCGGCGCCGAGGTACTCGCCGAGTCCATCCAGGACCAGGACAACAACGCCACCCGCTTCGTCATCATCGGCACCCACGAGCCCGAGCCCTCCGGCCACGACCGCACGTCGATCGCCTTCGAGTTCGCCGGCGACCGCGCCGGCCTCCTTACGGCCGCGTTGCACGAGTTCTCCAGCCGCGCCATCAACTGCACGAAGATGGAGAGCCGCCCCACCCGAGCGACCTTCGGCGAGTACATCTTCCTCATCGACTTCGAGGGCCACGCCCGCGACCCCGAGTGCGCCGCCGCCCTCGACGGGCTACGCTCGATGACGAGCATGCTCAAGGTATTCGGCAGCTACCCGCAGGCGAGCGATGCCTAGATCAGTCGCAGTCGGGGTTGTGGCGCTCGTGCTTGGGATGGTGGTGGTAGCCTGCGGCGGCTCCGAGTCCGAGGCGCCCCCCTCCGCGCCGGCCACCGCCACCGCAGCCCCCGCGACGACGGAGGCGACCCCCGCCACCCCGGAGGCGACCGCCGCCCCCACCGAGGCCTCCACCCCAGCCGCCACCCCCACCCAGCCGCCCGCCACGACCGCCGCCGCCACCTCCCGGGAGCCGGAAGAGGAGAGCGAATTCGTGATCGTTACCCTCCTCCCCCCCGACGCCATCCCCGCCATCAGCAACCCCAGCTTCATCACCGCCGACGAGGCCGATGCGCAGCTCCGCCTGACCGACCTTGTCATCGGCGTTTCCATTGAGGGCGAGCACCGCGCCTACGGGGCCGCCTTCCTCAGCGGCCACGAGATCGTGAACGACACGCTTGGAGGCCGCGCCATCGCGGTCACCTGGTGACCGCTCTGCTTTACGGGCATCGTGTATGCCCGCAACGTCGCCGGACAGGAGCTCAACTTCGGCGTGTCGGGCAAGCTCATCATGAACGCCCTCGTCATGTTCGACCGGCAGACCGAGACCCTCTGGAGCCAGTTCCTCGGTGAGGCCGTCCAGGGGCCGCTCAAGGGCACAGCCCTGGAAATCGTGCCCGCCGTGCTCACCCGCTGGGAGAGCTGGCGCGCCCTCCACCCCGATACGAGCGTGCTGAACCAGGGCGGCCCGGTCGTCGACCAGTACAACGGCTACTACTTCAGTCCGGGGGCGGGAGTCATCGGTGAAAGCAACCGCGACGACCGGCTCGTCGGCAAGGAGCTCGTGCACGGCGTCGTGCTCCCCCAGGGCCGCAAGGCCTACGCCCACCGCTTCCTCGCGAAGAACCCCGTGGTCAACGACCTCATCGGCAACCAGGCCGTCTTCGTCGCCTGGGACGCCGTGGGCGCCACCGCCATCGCCTACGACCCGAACGTCGATGGCCGTCTTCTCACCTTCGAGGCGCAGGATGCGGAGGCCAGCGGCGCGGTCGTGCGCGACCTCGAGACCGGCTCCACCTGGTCCGTGCTCACCGGCGAGGCCCTCTCGGGCGAACTGGCGGGAAGCCGCCTCGACGTGCTGCCCGGGTTCGCCGTCTTCTGGTTCGCCTGGTCCGACTACTTCCCCGACACCGACATCTTCAACCCGGAGGGGTAGCGGAGCTGCCAGGGCTGGGAGGCCGGCGGTTGCGCCACGCCGATCCAGGCCTAGTCCCCAATGTGCCTCTCCCAGCACTCATCGATGCGGGCGGGGTCCGCCCCGTTATTGACGAGCCAGGCTCGCACTTCGGCGAAGCCTAGCCTCCGCCGCTCCCACTGGCCGCCAAAGGTTATGGGTTGCGATATGCCGGGAACACCAAGGTAGATGGGTTCCCGCCGACCCGAGGTCCTGATGGCGCCTAGGCACAGGAAGAAGCTGTGAATCTCGCTCCTAGTCGCCAAGGAGAGTCCCCTGCACGAGGACTGTCACCCTCTGTGCGGGGATTCCCCTCCTTGAGACGAAGAACACTCGTTGGGGCTGCTCTCCAGAGGCGTCGGTGAACTGAACTTCAAAGCCCAACGTGTCGCACTCGCTTCGAAAGGCCTCTCTGCCCGGGCGACTCTCTGAAATCCAGTCGATGTAGTTGGTGAGGATTCGAGCCGCTTCAACCTCTAGCTCTTGCAGAGAGCCTGCAAACACGAAAACGGGAGCGTCTATCCCCTGTGCTCGCCACTCACCGGGCTCAGCCTCATAAACCTCGAGTTCGACAGTCGCTTCGTAGGAACTCACGCCTGAGGCTTCTTTGCCTTGCTCACGGTCTGGCCACGAAGCTGGCTTCGCGCGGCGTCAATCGCTTCCTTGCGAGTGCGATGTGTCGAACTCGCGCGTTTTGCGCCCGGCTTCCTGACGGCCCAGCTCTTTCTGGAACTCGGGCTATGGCTGGCCGCACGACTCCCCATCGCCAACCTCCCTCGGTACACGTCAGTCTCCGATTGGCCCGTCCGGGGTGTCAACTCCTGGCACCCGTAAACAATCGCGCAACGGTCAAAGAAGTGACGTTCATGGGCAAGAGTGTTCCCGCCGCTTTGCGCACAAGGGCGCCCGCCCCGCAATATGGTCCGGTGCCTCCCTCCGTCCAGGTTTCCGGGCTCAGCCGCCGCTTCGGTGAGATAACCGCTGTCGACGACATCTCCTTCGACGTTGGGGAGGCCGAGATTTTCGGATTCCTCGGCCCAAACGGCGCCGGCAAGACCACCACCATCTCGATGCTCTGCACCCTCCTCCGCCCCACCTCCGGGCGCGCCACCATCGGTGGCTACGACATCGTCGATGACCCCGCCGGCGTGCGCCGCGAGATCGGCATCGTCTTCCAGGACTCGACCGTCGACGAGCGCCTCACCGCCCGCGAGAACCTCGTCTTCCACGGCGACCTCTTCGGCATGGCTAAGACCGATGTCCGCCCCCGCTCCGAGCAGTTGATGGAGCGCGTCGGCCTGCTTGATCGCGCCGACGACACCGTGATCACCTTCTCCGGTGGCATGCGCCGCCGGCTCGAGGTGGCCCGCGGCCTGATGCACTGGCCCTCCGTCCTCTTCCTCGACGAGCCCACCGTCGGCCTCGACCCCCAGACCCGCCGCAGCATCTGGGCCTACGCCCGCTCCCTGCGCGATACCGAGGGCGTCACCATCTTCCTTACCACCCACTACATGGACGAAGCCGAGGCCTGCGACCGCGTCGCCATCATGGACTACGGCAAGATCATCGCCCTCGATACGCCTGACGGGCTGAAGGCGCGGCTCGGCGGCGACGTCGTCTCCATCGCCGGTCCCGACAACGAAGCGCTCGCGCGCGAGGTGCGCGAGTCGTTCGAGGTCGAGCCCCGCATCGAGAACGATGCCGTCGAGTTCAACGTCGAGCAGGGCGGCGAGTTCCTCCCCATCCTGCTCAACCGCATCCAGGGCGAGGTGCTCTCCGTCGGTATCCGCGCCCCCACCCTGGAGGACGTGTTCGTGACCATGACCGGCCACCAGATCCGCGAGGCAGAAGCGAGCGAAGAGGATAAACTGCGCTCCATGCGCCGCCTCGGGAGGATGCGATGACCACCGAGCAGGCTACGGTCGAAGCTGCCGCGCGCGTCGCCACTCGCTCCCCCCGCCCGGCCACCGGACGGGCGAGCTTCCTGCAGGTCGTGCGCGTCATCTGGATGCGCGAGGTCCTGATCTACGTCCGCGACCGCCCCCGCATGATCTCTGCCTTCGTCATGCCCATCATGATGCTCGTCATGTTCGGCGAGGGGCTGGGCAACAGCATCGCCACCCTCCCCGGCGATATCGGCTACCGCCAGTTCATCTTCCCCGGCATGGTCGCGATGATCGTCCTGATGAACTCGGTCTTCTCCGGCGTCTCCATCGTGACCGACCGCCAGTTCGGCTTCCTCCGCGAGATACTCGTGGCGCCCGTCAGCCGCTCCGCCATCTGCGTCGGCAAGATCAGCGGCGGCGCCACCATCTCCCTCGTCAACGGCATGGTCATGTTCGTGATGGCGCCGATCCTGGGGATCGAAATCAGCCTCGAAATTGTCGCCAAGCTCATCGGGCTCATCGCCCTCGTGTCGTTCATGCTCACGGGGCTGGGGGTGGCCATGGGCAGCCGCCTGCGCTCCGTCGAGAGCTTCCAGATGATCTCGCAGGTCGCGATCATGCCGGCCATGTTCCTCTCTGGGATCTTCTTCCCCATCAACAACGTCCCCGCCTGGATGGACGTCATCGTCAAGCTCAACCCAGTCACCTACGCTGTCGCCCCCATCCGCGAGATTGCCCTTTCCGAGCAGCTCAAGGCGCTCCCCGCCGACGCTCCCTTCCAGATCACCCACGTCGACTGGTTCGGCTACACCCTCAGCACGTGGGAGGAGATCGGGGTGGTGGTCCTCTTCGGCGCGGCCATGCTCACCATCGCCATCCGCGCCATCCGCACCACCGAGTAAGGAAGCGGGCGGCATGCCTGATCGCTACACGATCCCCGAACCCCTGGCGGCTTTCGACGCGACCATGGCCGACGGCGCGGTGATCAAGGTGCGCCGCCACGGCAACCCCGACGGCCCCCGCATAGTCCTGAGCCACGGGAACGGGCAGTCCGCCGACGGCTACTACCCCTTCTGGTCGCTCCTTGCCGGCCGCTTCGATGTCTTTGTGTACGACCTCCGCAGCCATGGCCAGAACGCCGTCGCCCCCGAGTCGCACAACATCGGCGCCCTTGCCGCTGACTGTGGCGGCGTGCTCCAGGCCATCGCCGGGCGATTCGGGGAACAGCCCGTGATAGGCGTCTTCCACTCGCTCTCGGCGCTCGCGGCCATGCTGCACGCGCAGGAAGCCGATGCCTTCTCGACGCTCGTCCTCTTCGACCCGCCCATCTGCAAGCCGGGCGGGACCACCGAGGAGATGGCGCCACGCTTTGAACGCGGCGGGGCCGGCACCCGCCGCCGACCCGACCGTTTCGAGTCGCGCGAAGCCCTTGCCGAGAGCCTGCGCCGGAACCCCATGTACCGGCTCGTCCAGCCGGGCGTCCCCGACCTCCTCGCCGATACCGTGCTCCGCCCGGCCGCCGATGGTGACGGTTTCGAGCTCGCCTGCCCCAAGGAGTACGAGGCGCGCGCCTACGACGACGCGGTTCGCTTCGCGATGCAGGTCGACCTCGCCGCCCTGCGCTGCCCGATCAAGGCCATCGGCTCCGACCCGACCACCCCCTTCTCCTTCTTCCCCGGCACCGACCTGGGCGAACTCATCGAGGCCAACTACGACTTCATCCCCGACACCACCCACTTCCTCCAGCTCGAAGAGCCGGAGGAGTGCGCACGCGTGACCATCGAGTTCCTCGAAGAACACGGCTTCGCCTAGAGCCATTCGCGCGAGCGTTACTCCTTGTCCTCGCAGTGGCGCAGGTCGGGATTGCTGCCCGGACGGCCAGCGAAGACCAACCCCTCCAGCCCGGCGGGGATGCACCCCTCGAGATAGTTGCCATAGACGTGCAGGCGCTGAAGAAGCGTGAGGTGGCCCAGTTCCTCGGGAATCTCACCGACCAGATCGGCGGAGTAGAGGTACAACCTCATCAGCCTGGAGAGCGAGCCAAGCTCCCGAGGAATCTCGCCTCCCAGAGGGTTCGAGGCGAGAGACAGCTCCCGGAGGTTGACGAGCCGGCCGAGTTCCGGCGGGATGCCACCCCTCAGGTCGTTGTTGGAGAGGGTCAACTCGACGAGGCTGGTGAGCAACCCGAGTTCGGGCGGAATCTCGCCTCCCAGCGTGGAGTTCGATCCGATGTGCAGCTCGCGGAGGTTGACGAGCTGGCCGAGTTCCGGCGGGATGCCGCCGCTCAGGTCGCTGCCGTAGAGGGTCAACTCGACGAGGCTGGTGAGAGACCCGAGTTCGGGCGGAATCTCACCTCCCAGGGGGCTCGAGCCGATGTGCAGCTCGCGGAGGTTGGCGAGCTGGCCGAGCTCCGGCGGGATGCCGCCCGACAGTTCGTTGTCCCGTAGGTCCAGTACTTCAAGCCCGGTGAGCCTGCCCAGAGCCGGAGGTATTTGACCCGAGAGTTCGTGACGAGTGAGGTCCAGGTCGACGACGCGACCCGTCCAGGGGTTGACCCTCACTCCCTCCCAGGCCCACAAAGGCGTGTCGAGGTGCCAGTTCAGCGTTGCGTCCCCGGCGAGCGTATCCCTCGCCTCGATGAGCGTGGCGCAGTCTGCGGATGTCGGCGGCGTATCGCACGAGGCCCCTTCATGCGGCGGCGGCACCCGCCGAATGGAAGCGATGAGGCTGTCGAAGAGGGCATCGAGGTCGCGGCCGGTGCCGTCCTCCACGATGGTGGGGGAGCGGACAAAGCCGCTATCACTGGTTATCAGGATGAAGGAACCGCTCGTCTCGTCTCGCAGTTCGAGCCACTGGAAGCACCGGTCTGCGCACACGAGGGAGTTGACATCGAGCGTGAGCGTCACTCCTGCCGGCACGTCGACGACGAGGTAGTCGGAGTAGCCAATGTAGTAAGACCGCCCACCCTCCACGGGCTGCAACCGGCGCATGGCCGGGATTCCATTGGGTCGGGCCGGGACCTCGAGAGGCTCTACTCGCGCCGAGGCGACGATCTGGTCAAAGAGTCCGGAGACGGTCGGGGCGCACCCGGCTGGCCCTTCGAGGGCACTACGACCGAGTTCCTCACCCGTGAATGGATCGATGGTCAGGGATGACCGGCTCTTCTCCTCCTCGATGTCAACGATGATTCGGCCTGCGTCGTTCCTTCTCTTGTAATCGAGACTGAAGTCGCCCCCTGGCGGAAGGTCCAGCACGAGCGAGAACGTGACGCGATAGGTGCCCGCTCTCTCCGTCGAACCATGGGGCATGTAGGGGATGCCGTCGCCCCCAAAAGTGACCCCGGGCTCGCCCCGGGAAGACCGTTCCCAGGTGGTGGGACATTGGCAGTAGGAGATGCCGAGGGCCTGGCGATCGTGCAGTGCCCTGCCGAGCGGCAGCGGAATGCACCCTGTCAGCTTGTTGCCGCTGAGATAGATGGAAGCGCTGAAGGGGTTCCCGAGTTCGGCAAACTCCTGTGGGATGCTCCCCGACAGATCGTTGTTCCGCAGGTCCAGCCTGTACAAGCTTCGAAGTGGCGCAAGCTCTGGCGGGATCTCCCCGGTCAGGTTGTTGTCGCGCAGTTCCAGCTCCCTCAGGTTTGACAGTCCCCCGAGTTCCGCTGGAATCCTTCCGCTCAGCCGGTTTTCGTGCAGCTCCACGGACCTAATACTCGACAGCATTCCCAGTTCGGGCGGAATGCCCCCGGTCAACTCATTACGGTACAGCCACAGGTACTCCAGCTTCCCGAGCTGCCCAAGCTCTGCGGGGATGTTCCCCGTCAGCTGGTTCCCGCTGAGGCGCAGCTCTTCGAGGTTGGAGAGTTGCCCCAGCTCTGGGGGTATCGAGCCCGTCAGCTCATTGCTGCTCAGCCACAGTTCACGCAGCTTCCCGAGCTGCCCCAGTTCCGGGGGTATCACTCCGGTTAGCTCGCTGCTCAGCCAGAGAAACTCCAGATGGGAGAGGTCTCCCAACACACCTGGAATTCGCCCCCGAAGCCCAGGATGCGGCCAGCGCAACTCTGTCACTCGGCCCTCTTCCACGGTCACGGCTCGCCACGAGGTGATCAGGAGGTCTGCCCTCCAGTTTGGCGACTCGTCCTCGCCATAGAACATCCGCGCCTCGATCGCGCCGGGTCGGTCGTCACTCCACTCCCGTGGTTCGCCCTCTCCGGCGAGGATGTCCCGGGCCTTGAGGAGGACGGCGCAATCACTGACCAGTCCCGGGTTGCGTCCCGGCTCCGGAACAGCAATGCCGTTCGAGCACGCCTCCAGGTGGGGATCGGCCGGAAGCGGAACATCCACGGGGATGTCCCCGTAGCGGAAGATGCGCCGGGAGCTCAGGCCATCGTCCAGGTGGAGACGGGTGGCGCCAAGCGTTGTCCACGACCCACCTGCCGGACGAGCACCGATGTAGAACCTTCGCCCGGACTCAACGTGCTGCCAGACGCGCACCTCAATGGTCACGGAGATGCCGCCTCCGAGAGGCACGCCGAGGGCAGTGTCCCCGTAGCGGTACCGTTTCGTTGGATCGAGGCCATCGTCCAGCGAGAGGGGGATGGTCCCCAGCGTTCCCCAGGAGCCGCCCTTCTGCCGGACGCTGATGTAGAGATCACCATCGTCCTCGACGTGCTGCCAGACCCGCACCTCTATCCCCACCGCAGGCGCGTCCTGGGCGTCCACGACTGCTGTCCCGGCAATCCCCAACCCAGCGGCTACCGCCAGGATGCCCAGCCACAGCACCAGGCCCGTACCCGCGCGACCCCGCGCCATCCGGGGAGAGAGACACGCGGACATGCCCGAAGGTTCCTGTCTCACAGCGCTGACCCTAACGGACCACTACTGGAATTACCCCGCCCGCACGCAACAGCTCGCCACCAGGGGGCGGGCGGCGTGTCGGCCGTGGCCGTCTGGCGCTACTCGTCCCCCCCCCCGCCGCGGCAGCGCCGCCCCGAAGGGCGGCGCTGGGCCGCCGCCGCGCGCTACGTGCCGATGACACCCCCATCGAGCTTGCGCGTGACGATGACGCTTGGCCGGGGGAAGTCCCCGTTGGGCCAGGTGCTGGTGGGTTCATCGAGTCCGCCCCGCTCGCCCGGGTGCTGGATGGCGAGGAAGAGGGCCGTGTCGTCCGGCGTGAACTCCGGCCCCGTCACCTCGCCCCCGGGCACGCCCGTCATGAAGCGCCGCAGGCGTCCCCGCTCCGGGCCCGCCGTGGGGATGACGTAGGCGGCGTCCGCCGCCTCCAGCGCGCGAGGCTGCCCGTCGGTCGTCACCCAGAGGTTGCCGGCGCGGTCGAAGGCGATGTTGTCGGGCGTCGCGATTGAGTCCAGTTCGCCCTGCTCGAACCCCGCGAAGTAGGTGCCGTGCTCCTCGTTCGCGGGGTCGCCGCAGAGGATGAAGATGTCCCACGTGAACCTCGTCGCAGCCGCGTCGCCACCGTTCTCCGTGAGCTCGAGGATGTGCCCGTAGGTGTTGGGGCCGCGCGGGTTGGGGCCGTCGACCTGCTCCTCCGTGCGGCGCGAGTTGTTCGTCATGACGGCGTAGACCCGCCGGTTGACGGGGTTCACCTCGATGTCCTCGGGGCGGTCCATGGGCGTCGCGCCCACGAGGTCGGCCGCTTCGCGCGTGAACACGCAGATATCGGCCAGGGACCAGCCTGCCAGCGGGCCGTCCGGGACGAGCGGGATCCACTCGCCTGCGCCCGAGTCGTCGAACTTCGCCACGTAGAGCGTGCCCGCTTCGAGCAGATTCAGGTTCTCCGCGCGGTTGTACGGGTTGAAAGCGTTGCGACTGACGAACTTGTACATGTAGTCGAAGCGCTGGTCGTCACCCGAGTAGACCACGACGCGGTTGTCGTCCGAGAGCGTCGTGTTCGCGGCCTCGTGCTTGAAGCGCCCCAGCGCCGTGTGCTTGCGGGGCGTCGAGGTCGGGTCGTACGGGTCGATCTCGACGACGTAGCCGTGGCGGTTGATCTCGTTCGGCTCCTGCGCCAGGTCGAAGCGCCGCTCGAAGCGTTCCCACTTGCGGAAGCTCTCGCCGCCTGGAGCGCCGTAGCGCGCGTTGCGCGCCTGCGCTGTCTCCTCGACGGCGTCGTTGTTGGCGAAGTACTGGTGGAAGTTCTCCTCGCACGTGAGGATGGTGCCCCACGGCGTCTTGCCGCCACCGCAGTTGTTGAACATGCCGCGAATGCCCATGCCGGTCGGGTCGGCCGCGGTCTGCAGGTAGGCGCTGCCCGCCGCCGGACCGGTCGGGACGATCGGTGTCTCGCCGTGGATGCGGCGGTTGTAGTACGACTCGGGGTGGTAGTACCACGTCCCGTTGCCGCGCCGCGAGACGCGCACGACCGACATCCCGTGGTTCGCAATCTCGACCGCGACCTGCTCGGACGTGGGGTTGTCGCCGTCGTACCCGGGGAACATGTCGCCGCCGGCCGTGTACTCGTGGTTGACGCTCAGGAGGCCGAAGCGGACCGAGCCCGGGTCGAGGGGCATGAACCCCACGTAGTCGCAGTTGAAGCCGAACTGCCTGCGGGCCGCCGCCGCCGTCTGGTTGTTCAGGTCGAAGGCGGGCGCGCCCGCCAGGACCGGGTCGCCCCAGCGGATGACCACCTCGGCGGCGTAGCCGGAGGCAATGTTGACGGTGTCGTCGAGGTCGTGGGGGATGCTCTCGATGCCGACCGGGCCGCCGCCGCCGGCGCCGTCGTGGCCGGAGGCGCCCGCCACATTCGCGAGCGAGGCGCCGCCGAAGAGGCGCGCGCCCAGCAGCGGGCTCGTGCTGAGCGCCACCAGGGGCGCGCCGATGGCGGCCGTCTTCAGGAGGCCGCGGCGGCTGAGGCGCCGGTTGAGGATGGAGGCGAACGGCTCGTTGCCCTCGCGGTGTGGCGCCGGCGCTTCGATGGAGTCGTTACTCATGTGGGTCGTTTCTTCCTTCCCTCGGGTTGTCGCCGCGCCAGGCTTTCGGGAGCCCGCACGCGGTCACGAGGGAGGCTATCGACCCGCCCGCCGCGAAGGCTTAACCGACGCCGAACAGTCGCTTAACGGTCGATTGCCGTCCCGTGAACGGCCGTTAAGGAAGGTCTGAGCCACTCACCAACGTGGCTTGGCAGATGCGATTTTGGGGACGACCGTGAGGGGGCCCGACCTGCACCAGCCGACGTTCGCCACGGAGAGGCCGTAGGTGCCTTACGCGCCGCCGCGCAGGCGTAGTCGCGCGTGCGGCGTGGGGGAGCCGCTCGGGTGCTGCCGATGACGCCTAGCTACTCGTCCGCGCAGTAGTCGATGGGTTCCAGCTCCCACCACGCTTCGGGCAGACGAACGGTGATGCCCTCAACGCTCCCGCCCTGCACGCCTATGTAGCTAGCCTGGCTCCGGGACGCCGTGAAGCCGATGTCCTCCTCGTACCACCCGATCAGGGTGCAGGCGCCCGTCGGTGGCGGGTAGATGCCGATGCTGTACCACCCCTCTGCCGGAACGGCGATGACGAAACCTCCGTCCGCCACGGACAGGCTGTAGGTGCTGTACGCGCCGCCGCCCGAAACTGCCACAAGGGCGATCCGTCGCAGGCCATCCCCACGCGGCCCCACCACGGAGCCGCTGATGGTGTAGACGGGCGGCTGGTTCTCGGCGCGATAGAGCTCGAACTCCTCGTAGAACTCGTCCACGCCGACGCCGAACACGCTGCTGAAGGCCTCCCTCCACGGCATGCCTGTCGAGATGGTCCGGTAGTAGTCAAGCAGAGCCCCTTCCCCTGCCCGCTGGACAAGCAGCTCCACCGCCAGGAACCCGAGGACGTAGTTCTCCGCGAATATCCGGTCGCCCGTCGCCTCAAGCGTGCCCGCCCACGAGGCCGCGAAGAACGCGTTCTCGTCCCGCAGTTCCTGGAACGTTCGGGGCCCCACCTCCCCCCGGTAGAGGGCCTCCGCGTAGTCCGCCATGCCCTCCAGGAGCCAGCGCGGCCCCCTGGCGCGGCCGAACTCCTCAAGGTCGTCACCGAACCCTGCCAGGTGAATCTGCAGGAGGTGGAAATACTCGTGGTCGAGCACGAGGGAACCGTCGACGCGGCATTGGCTGTCGATCAGGAAGATCGCGGAACCCCATCCGGCGAAGCACGCGCCTCCGCCCAGGCGGAACCCCGTTACTTCCTGGAAGACGCTCCCGAGCGTACCGCTCTCGTTCACCAGGTAGACCGTGACGTGGGGCACGCTGACACCGAAGCGGGCGTCAAAGAAGGTGATGATGCGGGCCATCTGGGCGTGGACTTCCTCGGCCACACCCTCGTCGAGGCCGTCGTAGAGCACGACCGCTGCCTCCACCGTCCTTCCCGAGTCCAGGTGAACCGTGCGCGCGGTCGCCTCGCCCTTCGGGCCGTCGCAGGCGCTCAGCGCAAGCGCGACCAGTCCGACCCCGAGGGCCGCAGTCATCCGGGAGCGCCAGACCCGAGTCACGAGCCAAGCATAGAAGGCGAAGGACTGGCGAGGCGGTACACCGTTTGGAGGCCGATCCACCCCGCCCGCCGCCACCATTCACGGTAGCGCACAACGAAGCGGGGCGCCCGAAGGCGCCCCGCGTTGGTGCGTTGCCGCTGACGTCTCGCGCTAGGCCGTGCCGTGACGCAGGAGCTTGCCGCTCGTTGCGCCCGTGCACTCGCCGTCCACGAACGTCTCCTCGCCGTTGACCATGATGTGGCGGTAGCCCTCCGGCTTCCGGATGAGGCGCCACGCGCCTGCCGGATAGTCGTACGCCTTCTCCGTCACGCCCATGTCGAGGTTCTCGTAGTCGTAGACCACGATGTCGGCGGGAGCGCCCTCGCGGATGGTGCCGCGGTCGCGGAAGCCCGCCGCCAGCGCCGGGTAGGCGCTGAGACGCCAGTGCGCCTCCTCCAGGTCCATCATCTCGTGGTCCCGGACCAGCAGGGAGAGGTACTCCGTCGGGTACCGGCCGAGCGTGATGAACTTCGTGTGCGCGCCGCCGTCGGAGACGCCCGGCAGGGCGAACGCCGAGGTCGCCATGTTCTTCATGGCCTCGATGTCCATCTTCTGCGGAGCCGTCACGAAGAGCGCCTTCATGTCGTCCTCGAGGGCGATGTCGAGCATCGCATCGATGACATGCACGCCCCGCTCCTTCGCGATCTCGCCGCAGGTCCAGCCCGTGTACCGGTCCAGCTCGGGCTTGTGCAGCTCGCCCACGGTCAGGTCGTTGAAGTCGAAGACGACGCCCGCGCCGCCTCCCGACCAGTCGCTCTGCTCGTTCTTGATCGCTTCCCGGAGTACGGGATTGGCCATCTTCGCGGCGCGTTCCTCGACCGTGCCGAGGGTCATCTCGCGCCACGCCGGGCTGGTGTCGAACAGGTTCCATTCCTCGAAGGTGAACTGGAAGTTGTTCTCCGCCGTCAGCGCCTGCCCGAAGATGCGCGTGCCACGGGCGTTGCATTCGTCCAGCCACTTCATGGCCTGGTCGTACCCCGGCATCGCGATGCCGTGCTGGTCCGTGAAGACCGCGAGCACGTTCCAGATGACCGGCCGGCCGCTCTCGTCGGCCAGCTTCTCGGTCAGATCCTGGCTGGCGCCGATGCACTGGATGAAGCCGCGACCCACCTCGCGCAGCACGCGCGCGAAGGAGATCAGGTCGTCCTGCGTCATCAGGTTCGTGATCATGAGCGTGCCGTCGTAGTCACGCTGCACGTCGTTCTCGCCCATCTGCGCCGACCAGCCGCAGCCGCCGGCCTCCAGGCCTTCCTTCATCAGGCGGTGCATCTCCGCCATCTCGGTCTCGTTCGCCGGGCGGCTCTTGGCTGCCTCCAGCCCCATCACGTACGCCATCAGCGGGTTGAGGGGCATGTAGCTCAGGATGTTCACGCCCTTGGGCGTGCGGTCGAGGCTATTGAGGAACTCGGGGTAGGTCTCCCAGTCCCAGGGCATGCCCTCCTGCATCGACTCCAGGGGAACCGCCTCGTTGCGCGACATCGTCAGCATGGCGCGCTCCTGGTCCTCCGGCTTGCAGGGCGCGAACCCGAAGCCGCAGTTCCCGATGGCGACCGACGTAACGCCGTGCCAGCCCGAGATTGTGCACCACGGATCCCAGAACACCTGCGAGTCGTAGTGCGTGTGCAGGTCGACGAAGCCGGGGGCCACGTTCAGGCCGCTGGCGTCGATCACCTTCGCGCTGCTCGAGCTGTGAATCTTGCCGCCAATCGAGGCGATGACACCGTCCTTGATGCCGATGTCCCCGTTGAATCGCGGTGTCCGCTGGCCATCGAAGATGGTTCCGCCCTTGATGACGGTATCGAATTCAGGCATGCCTTTTCTCCCGGTTGTGTTGCTCGTTGGGCTCAGTGTACGCGCGGCAGCGCCGAAACGTGAGGGTACCGCATCCCCCGGCGCGGTGGCGAGCGCCCTCCCCGGGGAATATCCTCCCCCCAGAGCTTCCCTTCCCCGGAGCGCGCCATGACCACGATCGATATTCCCCCCATCGCCTGGCCCGTCGACCGCGACATCCCCGACCTCGACTGGCAGCCACCCGCCGGCACCCGCGTCATCTCCGCCGACGACCACTGGCTCGAACCCCCCGACCTCTTCGTCGACCGCATGCCCGCGAAATACCGCGACGCCGCTCCTAGGGTCTGGCGCGACGAAACCGGTACCCACCTCGTCTGCGAAGACCGCAACCTCGACTCCGTCGGCCAGAACCTGCTGCTCACGCAGGGACGCCCCGGCATGGGCGACATCGAGCAGCGCGTCCCCGACATGGACGCGGAGGGGCTCGACGCCGGCCTCATCTTCGCGCAGGTCTCCATGGCCCTCTTCTCGCTCGAGGACGAGGAGTTGATGATCGCCGCCTACGACGCCTACAACGAGGGCCTCGCCGAGTTCTGCGCGGGCATGCCCGGACGCCTCTACGGCGTCGGCATCCTCCCCACCATCTACAGCCCCGAGCGCACCGCCGACTACATTCAGAAGCTGAAGTCGTGGGGCTACGTGGCCATGCAGATCCCCTCCTACCCCCGCGCCGAGCGCGTCTGGTACAACGGCTCGAAGTGGGACGTCATGTGGGACGCCATTGAAGCGAGCGGCATCCCCCTCTCCTTCCACATCGGCGAGAACCCCAACTACCGCGGACGGGGCGCCCTCGGCACCTACCTGACCACGGGCTTCCAGCCCTTCCGCCGCCTCTGGTCGCTGCTCACCTTCTCCGGGACGCTGGAGCGCCACCCCGAGATGAACGTCATCTTCACCGAGGGCGGCATCTCCTGGGTGCCCTCCGCCCTCTACGACGCCGACAAGACCTACCGCCAGTTCGAGAGCGAGATGAAGCCCCAGCTCGCCGAGATGCCCAGCTACTACTGGCATCGCCAGTGCTACGCCACCTTCATGGACGACCCCACCGGCATCAAGATCCTGGACGACATCGGTCCCGAGCACGCCCTCTGGTCGGCCGACTACCCCCACCCCGAGAGCACGCTTGGCGAGTCTCGCGGCCTCGTAAAGTCCTTCTTCGACGCCCTCCCCGAAGACCAGGCCAGGCTCGTCGTAGGCGGCAACGCCGCGCGCCTGTGGGGTATCTAGGGGTCACTCAATCCTGGTAGCACGCGCTGCCCGAAGGAGGCCCGTGGCCCGTTGAGTGCGATCGATATGGCCACCCTTGGCCTGCTGTCTCTTGCAGTGTTTCTTCAGGTTCTGGCTGCGCTGGTTCCCATCCTGTACGAAGATCTGAACCCTGCCAGGGAGCTACCCACAGGGGAGAGTGTTCTGAGCGCTCCTAGGGCTATCCCCCTTGTCTTGCTGTTGACGAGGAATCACACGCCAGATGACCTCCTAGAGCGCGCACTGGTGGAGAGATTTTCCCGGGGAAGCGATGTGAATTTCATGCCCATTCCGCTTCCGCACATGGACCACTTGCAGTATCAATCGCCCGGCAAGCGAGGGTTCTTTGGCGTGAATCCCGGGCTACTCCACAAGTGGTATACCCGCCCAGCTCAGATGCTCGACATCGAGGATGTGAGGCGTTGGAACATCATCGATCTTCCGAGCCGGCTGGAAGAACTCCCCACCAAGGAATCAAGGGTGTATTGCGCCCTATGGCGTCCCTTTGGGCGTCACGACTGGGAGCTCGCCGCCTACCGAAGAATCTCGCAACGGTCGTCGCTACTGCTGGTGGGCGTCGCGGCCCTCGTCCGGTTCGCCTACGGCGAGCCCATCCTCCGCCTCTTCTAGCCCGCCAGCTCCGCCAGCGACCCCTCCAGGAGTCGCATCCCGAACTCCATCCCCAGGGGGATGGCCCGTTCGTCGATGATGAAGCCCGGGTCGTGGTGGCGTCCGGCGGCGCCGTTGACTTCGTTGCGCGCCCCCAGCCAGAAGTAGCAGCCCGGACGCTCCTCCAGGAAGTACGCCATGTCCTCCGCCCCCATCCCCCGCGACACCCGCGCCTCTACGCCGAAGTAACGCTCCCCCTCCGCCGCCACGAATGCCGTCACCGCCTCGTCGTTCACCAGCGGCGGACAGCTCGTGTTGTGCCTGATCTCGGCCGTCGCCCCGAACGCGGCGCAGACGCCGCTCACTACTTCCTCCACCTTCGACACCATGCGCGCCCGCACGCGGTCGTTATAGGTGCGAATCGTGCCCCGCAGCTCCGCCGACTCCGCGATCACGTTCCCGCGGAAGCCCGCCTCCAGCTTCCCGATGGTCAGCACGGCCGTCTCCAGCGGCGGCAGCGAGCGGCTCACGACCGTCTGCAGGGCCGTGATGACGTGCGCCGCCACCACCACCGCGTCGACCGACTGGTGGGGCGAGGCGGCGTGCCCGCCCCGGCCCGTGATCGTGATGCGAAGGCTCGTGGGCGAAGCGAAGAACGGTCCCGGCGCCACGTTGATCTCGCCGACCGGCACGTCGGCGCTGATGTGCAGCCCGAGGCAGCGGTCGACGTTCGGTTTCTTCAGGATGCCTTCCTGGATGCAGAGCGCGGCGCCCCCGGAGGCCTCCTCCGCCGGCTGGAAGACGAAGCGGATGCTCCCCGCCAGCGACTCCCGCGCCTCCGATGCCAGTTGCGCCAGGCCCAGCCCAATGGCTGCGTGCGTGTCGTGACCGCAGGCGTGCATCACGCCCTCGTTCTGCGAGGCGAAGGGCAGCCCCGACTTCTCCGGCACGGGCAGCGCGTCGATATCGGCCCGCCAGAGCACGCACGGACCCTTGCGGCCGCCCTTCACGAGCGCCGTCGCGCCCGTGTTCGCGATGGGCCGCACGTCCTCGACGTCGAGCTTCGCCAGCTCGTCGAGGATGACGCGCTGCGTGCGCTCCTCTTTCCAGGAGAGCTCGGGGTGCTGGTGCAGGTCGCGACGAACCGCGATCACGTTGTCGGTGATGCGCTCGACCTCCGGGCGCACGGGCGGGAGTTTCCCTCGTCGGCTCACGGCGGCGAGCTTACCACCTCGCCCGTTCCCCCCACCGAGCGCGCGTACGTCTCCCGCAGGAGCGCCGCCCACCCATCCGTCGTCGAGGGCGGCCCCGTGAATCCGGGGCACTGGTCGTGCCGCAGCAGGAGCGGCAGCGCCCCCTCGACCGACCGCCCCGCGGCCACCGCCTCCACCGCCCGCCGCCCGGCCCCGGGCGAGGGCTGCGCGGGCCTCCCGCTCGCCGCGTCGACGAACACCACCTGGTGCGGGTACGAGCGGCAGGCGTCGGGGCGGGCCTCGTACTGCTCGCAGGTCAGCTCGGCGTCCAGGAAGACGCAGTGCCCCTCCCGCCGCCCCAGCACGAACGGCGTCACCAGCGGGAGCGCGATCGGTTCGCCGTCCTCGCTCTCCAGGAAGCGCGAGGCGGGCAGGCCGCTGGACTCCCGCAGGCGCTCCGCCTCCCCCTCATCGAGCGCGACGTTGAAGGCGCGGCAGCAGTAGGCGTCGCACTCGTGCGGTTGGCAGATGAAGCTCGGCTCGCCCGGTAGCACCAGCCGGTAGCTGCCGTAGCGCTCCCGGATACGGTCCCAGGCGGACTCCAGCTCGACGGTGGGGATCGCCATCGCGACAGCCTACGCCGCGCCGTGGTCGTCCGTGCGTTCAGGAGGGGAAAGCGCCTGTCAGGCGGCCAGGGGCAATTCGTCGATGGACCGGTTGTGGGACGCTGGACGCCCCTCGTGCGCGTGTGGCTCGCCGATCTCGAACGTCATCCCGCGGGCATCCATGAACTCAGCCAGCGCGACCAGTCCTTCCCGCTTGACGCGCCTCACGAGCAGGATGTGGGCCTGGCCGTTCCTGGTCTCGGCTTCCTCCCGCGTCTTGCCGGAGGTGACGATGCCGGTCTCCAGCGCTTTCGTGGTCCAGTGGTCCTCGTGCTCCACGCTCCGAACGGTCACCGAGAAGTGGACGGTTGCTTCGAAACCCTTGCCCATGTTCTGCCTCCTTGCCGGCAGAAGGCTGGACGCCCGTCAGGTCGAGCGCCCCATGCAGTCAAAGGTACACCTACCTGTGCAATTCGCAAGTGTGGGCTTGACCCATGCTGAACCCCACAGAGCGCCCCGGTTCCGGAACGCACTGTGACCACGGACCCAACGCGCCCCGTCCCTTGCGGCTGAGCGCCCCCCGCGAGAGACTTGACGGAAGATGTCCGCAACTGTCGCGGTCCACCTGGAGAACGCCCTCGCCCCGGTCTCGCCGGGGCGCACCCTCGGGCGCGCATAGCACGGCGGCCCTCCCCTTGAGGGGCCGCGATCGATCCTGACATCCGGCAGCCCGATGTCTCGCGCCCATCACGCGCGAACCGGGCCTGAGTACCCCCTCGGAGGAGCCACCCCAAATGCCCGAAAAGATCCACATCTTCGACACAACCTTGCGCGACGGCGAGCAGTCCGCCGGCATCGCCTTCACCCCCGAGGAGAAGCTCGAGATCGCGAAGCAGCTCCAGAAGCTCGGCGTCGACATCATCGAGGCCGGCTTCCCCTGCTCCACCCCCGGCGACCTCGAAGCCGTCCAGCTCATCTCACGCGAGGTGCGCGGCGCCACCATCTGCGCCCTCGCCCGCGCCGTCGAGAGCGACGTCGACACGGCCTGGGAGTCCATCAAGGAAGCCGAGGATCCCCGTATCCACGTCTTCATCAACAGCAGCGATATCCAGATGGCCCACCAGCTGCGCAAGGACCGCGAGCAGGTGCTGACCCAGGCCGAGGCCATGGTGAAGCACGCGGCCGGCTACACGAGCAACGTGGAGTTCAGCCCCATGGACGCCACCCGCTCGGACCCGCACTTCATCTACACCATCGTCGAACGCTGCATCGACGCCGGCGCGACCGTCATCAACATCCCCGACTCCGTCGGCTACGCCATCCCCTCCGAGCTCGGCTCCCTCTTCGACATGATCCGCGAGAACGTGCCCAACATTCACAAGGCGCGCCTCAGCTTCCACGGCCAGAACGACCTCGGGATGTGCACGGCCAACACCATGACCGCCATCGAGCACGGCGCCCGCCAGGTCGAGGTCACCATCAACGGCATCGGCGAGCGCGCGGGCAATACCTCCCTCGAGGAGGTCGTCATGGGCATCAAGACGCGCAAGGACTACATGGGTGACGTCGACTGCGACATCGACACGAAGGAGATCTACCGCTCCAGCAAGCTCGTCGAGCGTCTCTCCGGCATGCCCGTCCAGTGGAACAAGGCCGTCGTCGGCAAGAACGCCTTCCGCCACGGTTCCGGCATCCACCAGGACGGCATCCTCAAGCTGCGCGAGACCTGGGAGATCATGGACCCGGTCGAGATCGGCATCCCCCAGGGCACGCAGCTCGTGCTGGGCAAGCTCTCGGGCCGCCACTACTTCAAGCAGCACATGGAAGGGCTCGGCTACGAGCTCACCAACGAGGAGCTGAACCGCGCCTTCAGCGCCTACAAGGAACTCGCCGACAAGAAGATCGAGGTCGACGACCGCGACCTCGAGGCGATCGTGAGCGACAACCTGCACTCGCTCTCGGGCGATGTCTGGCGCATCGAGCACGTGCAGGTCTCCAGCGGCGACCACGCCACGCCGACCGCCACCCTCCGCCTCCTCTCCCCCGAGGGCGACATCCTCACGGACGCCGGCACCGGCACCGGCCCCGTCGACGCCGTCTACCGGGCGATCAACCGCATCACCGGTCAGTCGCCCGAGCTCACCGAGTTCAGCGTGAACGCCGTCACCGAAGGCATCGACGCCCAGGGCAAGGTCACCATCCGCATCGAGGACGAGGGCCAGACCTACACGGGCCGCTCCGCCGACACCGACATCATCGTCGCCAGCGCGAAGGCGTACATGGCTGCCCTTAACCGCATGCTCAACGTCCGCGCGCGTCTCCAGGGAGCGACCGTCAATAGCTAGTCCCTGGCCCACGCAAGATCGACGGCGGCGGGCGCTCAATGCGCTCGCCGTTGTCGCGCTCGCGCTCCTCGCGCTGACGCTGCTCGCGGGCTGCACGCGCGACAAGTCGCGCCTCACCTCGCCCTCCGCCAAAGCGCTGGTGGGCGTTACCACGCCCGCCCTGCTGGCCTTCGACCCGACGGAGTTGCCCCCCGTCCCCGTCCCCGCCCCGGACGGCTGGCGGCTGACCGTCGACCTCGCCCGCTTCGGCGAACTCGAGGACGGCACCCCCGCCCTCGCCATCCTCCTCGATATCGAGAGCGAGCCCGGCGCCGCCATGGACCTCTGGCTGTCGGACGACCGGGGTGTGCTCGCCCGCTGGTCGGGCGGCTCCACCGAGGACTACCGTGGTGACGTCTGCTTCCAGCTCCCCCTCGCCAGCGAGGACGGCAGCCACGCCCTCCCCCTCGCCGGCACCACCGGCCACACCCTCACCGTGGCCTTCCGCAACCAGACGGGCAGAGTCATCCTGTCAATCACACGCGGCATTGCCAGCTTCGTCCCCCAGCTAACCGGCGCCCCGGACCGAGCCGAGGTCTTCCGCGACCTGCTCGCCTGCCCCTGAGGAGTTGCGCCGCCTACGCCGATCGCGTGTCCAGGGAGTGGTCGTTCAGCCACCCCGCCAGATCCTCGACTGAACCCCCCTCGCCCCCGGCAACGCCCGCAAGTTCATAGCGCTCGGAGATGTTCACGAGGGCCAGGGCCAGAGCCTTCACGATCTCCGCGGGGATCGTCTGCATCTTCGCTCGCGACCGGGCGGCCGTCCGAATGAACTCGCTCGTCGTCACGCCCTCCCGCTTCGCAGCCTCGCGGATTTCTGCGATTTCCGTGGCGGAGAAGCGAAGTGAGTACACGCTCTTCACTTCCCGCTCCGCCTCGTGGACCTCGGCGTTCTCGTAGTCCCAGTCGTCGTGCTTGCTCATGCTAGATTCCCTGCCCTTCCGCGAGGGTGCGTTCATGTCTATTGGCTGGCATTGCTGTGATTGGACGCCAGATCGTTGGTGAGTCGGTGGCCACCACCACGACGGTGATCAGCCTCCCACCGCGGTCGCGCCCGATGACCTTGTAGTCTCCGCTCCCCGCCCGCTTGTTGCGCAGGGAGAGGTAGCGGCTGAGCGGGATCGCCTCAACGTCGGCAGGGGCAATGCGCCGGGCCACATGCGCTTCGTTCTCGTCATCCCACTCGAACTCCGTGATTCTCACGTAATACGAACGTATAGACGCACCCTTCGCGTGTCAAGGGCAAGCCTGGCGGGTAGTGCGCTGCGGGCGCGCTTCGCCTGAGAGCCAGCTCTGGACGGGTTCCCGCCCCACCCGTCGCATCCTCTCCCCTCGTTGCAATGACCCAACATGGTGTTGCATTGTGGCAACATGAACACGTACCACTTCACCCTCATAGTCGAAGGCACCGACTTCATTGATGATGACATCGTCGACGCGGTCTACGAGGCTGGCTGCGACGACGCCACCGTCGGCGTCAGCAACGGCGTCCCATGCGCCGACTTCTCCCGCGAGGCCACGAGCCTGGAGGAAGCGGCCCTCTCCGCCATCGCCGACCTCGAGAGCGTGGATGGCATCGAGGTGATCCGCATCGCTGATGCCGGCCTCGCCTCGATCGCGGACATGGCCGCCCGCACGGGGCGCACACGCGAGAGCGTCAGGCTGCTCGTTGAGGGGAAGCGCGGGCCCGGCGGCTTTCCCGCCCCTGTCACCGATCCCCGCCGCAGGAACCGGCTCTGGTACTGGCCCGAGGTCGCCCGCTGGTTCGAGTCCACTGGCGTCGGCCGTGCCACCGGCGACCAGGAGCAGATCCTCGCGGCGATCAACGCCTGGCTCGAGCTGCGCCGCCTGCGCAAGACCGTCGAGCCGGAGCGCTGGGAGGCGCTGCGGGCGCGCTTCGCGCCGACCCTTCAGTGAATGAGGCGCCGCCGCATCAGCTTTACCGCCAGCACGTAGAAGAACGCCGTCACCACCGCCAGCCAGAGAAGACTGCCCAGCATCGAGTACTCCAGGTTCCCCGTGACCAGCCCCCGGTAGATGTCGACCACGTGCTTGAGGGGCATGAACCAGCCCAGGATTTGCACCCAGCGCGGCATCGCGTCGAAGGGGAAGAAGGCGCCGCCGAACCAGAACAGCGGGTTGATGACCAGGTTGAAGAAGTAGGCGAAGTGGCTCATCGCGCGCGCGATCGAGGCGAAGCAGATTGAGATCGAGCTGAAGAGCAGGCCCGGCAGCACGCCTACCGGCACCGCCAGGATGGCCCAGGGCGAGTCCACCATGTGCAGCCACGGGTTCAGGATCGACGCCACGATCAGGATGTAGGTGCCGTTCACCAGCGCCCGCGTCGTGCCCCACAGGATCTCGCCCGTGATCACGTCGTCCACGCTGATAGGCGTGGCGATGATCGACTCGTACGTGCCCTGCATCTCTAGGCGCACGTAGCTCCCCCAGGCGCACTCGAAGGTCGCCGCGAACATGGGGAAGAGCGCCAGCAGCCCCGGGGCCAGGAACTCGACGTACTTCTCGCCGCTGTCCAGCTCCACGAACTGCCCCAGCGCCAGGCCCAGCGCGAGGATGATCGCGAACGGCTCGACGGCGATGCCGAGGAACTCCGTCTTCCAGTTGCGCAGTGTCGCGTCGCGGTTCCGCTGCCACACGCGGAAGGCGCCGAAGGAGATGTCCGGCGTCAGCGCGAAGGCCGTCAATTGAGCAGCCCCCGTCCCGTCAGCAGGAGGAACACGTCCTCCATGTTGCCCGGACGCAGGTGGGCGCGGTGCGGGTCGCCCACGCGCTCCGCCGCCATCGCCGAGGCGTTCCCGCCCCCGAATACGTAGGTCAGGTCCTCCACCTGCTCCACTGCCACGCCGTCGCCCTGCGGGAACTCGGCGAGGAGCGCGTCGCGTTCCGGCGGTGGCAGCCGCAGCTCCAGCACCTGTGGCCCCGCAACCTCCGCGATCAGGTCGTGCGGGCGCCCTTCGACCAGGATCTTCCCGCGATGCATGATCACCAGCCGGTCGCAGAGGTGGGTCGCCTCCTCCATGTAGTGCGTCGTCAGCAGCATCGTCACGCCCCGGCTCTTCAGCAGCCGCAGCTGCTGCCAGACGAGGTGGCGCGCCTGCGGGTCAAGCCCCGTCGTGGGCTCATCCAGGATCAGCACCTGCGGGTTGTTCACCAGCGCCCGCGCGATTGTGAGCCGCCGCTGCATGCCCCCCGAGAGGTCGTCGACGTTCGAGTCGGCGCGGTCGTCGAGTTGGAACAGCTTGAGCGCCTCGTCGATGCGCTGCCGCACCTCGTCGCGCCTCAACCCGAAGTAGCGCGCGTACACCTCGAGGTTCTGGCGCACGAGCAGGTCGGGGTCGAGGTTGTCGTCCTGGGGCACCACCCCGAGGACGGCCTTCACCTTGCGCGGCTCCGCTGCCACGTCCAGCCCCGCCACCTCCAGGTGCCCCGCCGTGACGGGCGAGGTTGCCGTGATCATCCGGATCGTCGTCGTCTTCCCCGCCCCGTTCGGGCCGAGCACGCCGAAGCACTCCCCCTCGCGGATGTGGAACGAAATGTCGTCCACCGCGACGAAGTCGCCGTAGTGCTTCACGAGGCCACGCGCCTCAATGAGGGCGGATGTCACGGGATGTGTCCTCTCCGGCGCCCTGAATCTCTTCGGCGCCGGCGCGAAGGCTGCCCGCCATCGTAGGAACGGGGGGAGCCTATGTTCAATCGGCGATAGCCGGTGCCACCCGCAGCGAGAGCTCTGTGCCGCCGCGCAGGGGCAGCGTGGCCGAGGCGAAGCCGTTGGCCGGGTCCTGCACCCAGGCGACGTAGTCCCCCATCTCGATCGGGAACGAGCCCACGTTGTCCGCCATCACCATTCCCCCCACGCGCACGTGCGGCGCCAGTAGCTGCAGGATGGTCAGATTCAGGTTGGGGAAGCCGTCGATGAGCACGAGGTCGAGCGGTCCGCCGGGGTCGGCCAGCGTCTCCCGCGCGTCGCCCACGCGTATCTCGGCGAACTCCGCCACCCCCGCCTCTTCGAGGTTCGCCCGCGCCACCGCCGCCTTCGACGGTTGAATCTCGCTGCCGATGACGAGGCCGCCGCCGTTCTCGCGCATCGCCGTCGCCAGGTAGGTCGTCGAGACCCCGAACGAGGTGCCGAACTCCGCCGCCCGCCGCGCCCCCAGCGAGCGCGCCAGCAGGTAGAGCAGGTTGCCCTGCTCCCGCTCCAGCGAGATGTACTTGTCGCTGAAGAACTCGACCGCCCCCTCGGGGTTGAACGGCCGCGGCTCCGGCTCTGGCTGCGGATCCGGCGGAGCGCCCTGCGCGAACGCTTCCATCTCCGCCTCGGCGGCGGCATGCAGCAGGTCGAGCACCGCCCGCACTCGGGGGTCGGTGATCACGCTGTGGGGCTCAGGCAAGCTCATCGTCGTCCTCGTCGTCGTCGGCTGTGGCCGTGTCCCCATCATCCTCGTAGATCTGCGTTTCCTGCCAGCCCTCTTCCGGCAGTTCGTCCGCCGTGGACATCTTCTCCGCGGGGCCGTCCTCGTCCTCGGTCAGGTCCTCCACGTTCTCCCGGCGGAAGTCGCGCCGCGTGTAGGCGCGCACCTCGCTGATGCTCGACTTGGGGAAGCTCACCTTCCCCGCCTGCGAGGGATCCTGGTACGTCTCCCGCACGATGATGCGAGGCGGCTCGGCGGTGCTGACCAACGCCGCCGAGTAGCGGTTCCCCCCGCCCATCAGCCGCGCCAGCCGCAAGCCCACCCGCGGCTCCACCATCCCCAGGTAGACCCCACCCGGCGTGACCGCGTTGACCGCGTTCCCCTTGACCTCCAGATCCACCGGGTCGCCCGCGTCCAGCGCCCCCAGCGCGGCGGACGGCGCCGCCTCCAGCCGCACGACCGCCGCCTTCCCCACGTCCTCGATGAACAACCCCCGGCTCATCTGCGCGGCGGGCTCGGCGGCGGGCGCCTCCTCCTTCGCCTGCGCCAGACGGTCCAGGTTGCGCTGGGCGATCGCGTTCGTCGGGTCCACCGCCAGCGCGCGCTCGTACACGAGGCGCGCGTCCTTGATGCGGCCGAGCTCGGTGAAGGCCTTGCCCAGCCGGTTGTAGACCTCGGCGTCGTCGCCGAAGCGCGCGATTAACTCGCGGTTGAGCGCCGCCGCCTCCTGCCAGCGCCCCGCCACGGCCAGCTTGACCGCCTGCTCGTTGGCCGCCCGCCGTGCCCCTGGCGTCTCGGGCACCCGTGCCGATAGCTCGCTCATCGGCGGCAGAATAGGCCGGTCCCCCCTGAGCGGCAACGCCCCTGACGCTCTCGTAAGGTGCCCCGCCCCCGCGACCGGCGGGCGTACAATCGCCCGTCATGGACAGCATCCCGATTCTCATCTCCGGAAGCGGCAACATGGGCCGCCAGGTGGCCCTCGCCGCCGCCGCCGACCCCGCCACCGAACCACTCGCCTTCGTCGACGCTCTCGGCGAGGGCGATTCCTGCGAGGGCCTGCCCCTCTACCGCGAAGCCGCCCCCGCCCTCGATGCCCACAATCCCGAGGTCGTCGTTGACTTCTCCAACGCCGCCTGGACCCCGGTCCTCGCCCGCGCCGCCCTCGAACGCGGCGTGCGCCTCGTCATCGGCACCACCGGCCTGCCCGCCGAGTTCCTCGACGAGCTTCGTGAGGAAGCGGCCGCGCGCAAAGTGGGCGTCGTCGTCGCGCCGAACTTCGCTATCGGCGCCGTCTTGCTGATGTACTTCTCCCGCCAGGCCGCCCGCTTCTTCGACCACGCCGAGATCATCGAGTTGCACCACGCCGGCAAGGTCGACGCCCCCAGCGGCACGGCGAAAGCCACCGCCGAGCAGATGGTCGAGGCCCGCGGCGAGCCCTTCGAGCGGGTCGAGGCCGAGGTCCAGACCGTCCCCAACACCCGTGGCGGCGAGGTTGGTGGCGTGACCCTGCACTCCGTGCGCCTGCCCGGGCTCGTTGCCCACCAGGAAGTGCTTCTCGGCGGCCTCGGCCAGACGCTCTCGCTGCGCCACGACAGCACCGGCCGCGACTCCTTCATGCCCGGCGTCCTCGCGGCGGTAAAGGCTGTCAGGGAAACCGAGGGCCTCGTCGTCGGCCTCGACGCGCTCTTCGGGCTCGACTAGCGTCTGTTGACACCCAGCCCGCCACGCAGGGCAAGCTCGTACACTCCTGCCCCCATGAAGCCCTTCCTTGCCGTCGCCGCCATCCCCCTGCTGATGCTGAGCACCCCTGGTCCCTGCGGGGATGACGGCTGGGACGAGAGCTGGGAGGAGGAGGAGCGGTGGATGGAGGAGAACAACGTGGAGCCCGCGCCCACCGTCGCCCCCTACGAGTCATGTGAGGCGGCCGCCGCCGCAGGCGTGGAGAAGGTCAGGGGAGGCTACGAGGCGTGGCTCGTGCCCGGGGAGCCGGACCCAGACGGCAATGGGATTGTGTGCGAGCCCCACGATGCGCCCGCTGCGTCACCCCCACCGACGGACGAGCCGGCCACGGAGACGACGGGATACGAGCCCTAGCTGAATCTCAACAAGCCCAGGGGTAGGAGGTAGCCGTCCCCTACTCCGCCGGAGCGCTCCCGTTCGAGGCGCCGTTCAGCGGGAGTTCGGCCTGCTCCCGCTCCGCGGTTCGCCGGCGTGAGTCGCCCGGATCGAAGTTGGCGATGCTGGCCACGCGGTCGGTCTCGCCCACCTTCATGACGCTCACACCCTGTGTGATGCGGCTGAGAAGGCGAATCGTGTCTACCTTCGTCCGGATCAGGATGCCGTCCTCGGAAACGAGCATTAGCTCCTGGTTCGGGGCTACTAGTCGCACGGCCGCCACTTCTCCAGTCTTGTCGGTGATATTGAGCGTGAGCACGCCGAGGCCCCCGCGGCCCTTCCGGGTGTACTGTCCCAGTTCGGTGCGTTTACCGAATCCTCGCTCGGTAATAACCAGAAGTTGCTGCCCGTCTGACTCAACCACCTCCGCACCAACGACGTACGCCCCCTCGTGGAGCTTCATTCCTCGAACGCCGCCGCTGGTACGGCTCGCGCTGCGCAATTCCCCCACGGCGAAGCGGGTAGCCTGACCGTCGCTAGAGACAAGTACGAGGTCGCTGCCCTCTCTGGCCAATCTTGCTGAGATCAGCTTGTCTCCTTCGTCGAGGCGCATCGCAATCTTGCCGTTGCGGCGCACCTCTTCAAACTCTTTCAGCGGCGTCTTCTTCGCCTGTCCCTCGCTCGTGGCCAACACCATGAAGTCGTGCTCGTAGTCCTTGACCACGACGATCGTCGTGACCCGTTCGCGCTGACCCATTTCGATCAGGTTCGTGATGAACGTGCCCTTCGCCTGTTTCTTTGAGTCGGGGATGTCGTAGGCGCGCAGGTGGTACACCTTCCCCTGGTCGGTGAAGAAGAGGATGTTGTCGTGCGTGTCGCCCACCACCAGCTTCATCACCGCGTCCTCCTCGCGGATGGCGGCCCCCCGGCTCCCCCGGCCACCGCGGCGCTGCGTGCGGAATTCCTCCAGCTTCGTGCGCTTCACGTAGTTGCGGAGGCTGAGCGTGATGACGGACTCCTCGTGCGCTACCAGGTCTTCCTCGCGGAAGCTCTCCGGGTCGCCCTCAACGATCTCCGTACGGCGCCCGTTGCCGTAGTCGTCCCGCAGCTCCTGCAGGTCGTCCTTGATGAGGAAGTCGATCTTGCGCGGGTTCGCGAGCAGGTCCTCCAGGTAGGCGATGCGCTCGATCAATTCCTTGTGCTCGTCCTGCAGTTGCTGCCGTTCGAGCGCGGCCAGGCGCCGCAGCTGCATGTCGAGGATGGCGCGCGCCTGCACTTCCGAGAACTCGAATGGCTCCGCCTGCAGCAGCTCCAGTGCTGCCGTCGCCGACTCCGCCCCCCGGATCGTCGCGATCACCCGGTCGAGGAGGTCGATGGCCCGCAGCAGACCGGTGAGGATGTGCTCGCGCTCCTGCGCCTTCTGCAGCTGGTGCTCGCTGCGACGCCGCAGCACCTCGCGGCGGTGGTCGAGGAACAGGTCGAGCGCGCGCTTCAACCCCACCCGCCGCGGCGCCCCGTCGACGATCGCCATCATGTTGATCGCGAACGTCGAGCGCATGGCCGTGTGCTTGTAGAGCAGGTTCTTGACCTGCTGCGCCGACCCCTCGCGCTTCAGCTCGATCACGACGCGCATGCCGTCGCGGTCGCTCTCGTCGCGAAGGTCGGCGATGCCCTCGATCTTCTTCTCGCGCACGAGGTTCGCGATCTTCTCGATCAGCGTGGCCTTGTTCACCTGGTAGGGCAGCTCCGTGATGATGATCTGCGTCCGCCCCCGGCTCCCCTCCTCCACCGACGTGCGCGCGTGCATCGTGACCCGCCCGTGGCCCTCGCCGTAGGCGTGCCGGATCTGCTCGCTGTTGTCCCCCACCAGGGCGATGCCCGCCGTTGGGAAGTCCGGCCCCTTCACGAACTCGAGCAGGTCGTCGAGCGTCGCCTGCGGGTTCTCAATCAGCAGGACGGCCGCGTCGACGATCTCCTCCAGGTTGTGCGGCGGGATGTTCGTCGCCATCCCCACCGCGATCCCCGAGGAACCGTTCAGCAGCAGGTTCGGTAGACGCGACGGCAGGATCACGGGCTGCGCGTAGCGCCCGTCGTAGTTCGGCTCGAAGTCGACCGTGTCCTGGTCGATATCCGCGACCAGCTCTTCCGCGATCGGCGCCAGGCGCGCCTCCGTGTAGCGCATCGCCGCCGCCGGGTCGCCGTCGACGCTGCCGAAGTTCCCCTGCCCGTCGACGAGCGGGTAGCGCATGGAGAAGTCCTGCGCGAGGCGCACCATCGCCTCGTACACGGGACTGTCGCCGTGGGGGTGGTAGCGACCCATCACGTCGCCCACGATGCCCGCCGACTTGCGGTAGGTCGTCCCCGCCCGCGCGCCCCCGTCGAACATGCCCCAGACGATGCGCCGCTGGACCGGCTTGAGCCCGTCGCGCACGTCCGGCAGCGCCCGCGCGACGATTACGCTCATGGCGTAATCGAGGTAGCTGGTGCGCATCTCCTGCTCGAGGTCGATGGGCCGGATCGTGCTGGTTTCTTCCATGCTCATCCGCGGCAACTCCGGTCGGGAGCGGTCGTCGAAACCGCTAAGGCAATTGTACCAATTCTGCGGTTACGGGGCGGTCCGGTCCGGTCAACGAACGCTGAGGGGTATGGCGTAATTCGGCATGGTCGTGTGCTAGCGTGACGCCGTGATTCGGACCTGGGGCAAGACGGCTGTGGTCGCCGCTGCTGTTCTGTCCCTCCTTTCGGTGGTCGCCTGCGGGGGCGGCGAGACAGTCGTGCCCGCGCCAGCAGCGACTCCGGCCGCCTCACCGACCGAAACAACCTCCTCGCCCGCTGCTACCCCTTCGCCGGCCGCGGCTGAAGCCACCTCGCCGCCCGACCCCACCCCATCCCCGGGGGCCCCCACGCCTTCAGCCACCCCAGAAACACCCGCACCCACGGCCACCCGCGTTCCCGAGGAGTGGGTGCCGGTGCCCTTCGACGATGTCTTGGTCGATGTCGGCATATCTAATGCCTGCGCGATCGAAAGCTCGGGTGAGCTTGTTTGCTGGGGCCGCAACCGTCTGGGGGAGGCAGACCCACCACCCGGCAAGTACCGATCCGTGCAGGTCGGGGCCGACTATTCCTGCGCATTGCGAGAATCGGGCGAGGTGAAGTGTTGGGGACGAGCGAAATGGTCAATAGGCGAACTCGACGCTCCCTCGGGACGCTATCGAGCGCTGAGTGCAGGCGGATTGCACAGCTGCGTGCTCACCGAGTCAGGGGAGATCTCCTGCTGGGGATTCGATGACCATGGTGAGACGGTCGTCCCGCAAGGACGGTATCGCTCGGTGGCTGCAGGCGCGTACTTCACCTGTGCGGTACGAGAGAGTGGCGGAGTCGCATGTTGGGGTGATAACGACGCTGGTCAGGCCGATCCGCCGGTAGGCCGGTATCGCTCCGTGACCGCAAACCTCTTCTCGTCTGTAGATGGTGCTCACGCCTGCGCACAGACGGAAGCAGGGGAAATCACTTGCTGGGGTTCGAATGAATTTGGCCAGGCCGACGCACCAGCGGGTAAGTTCCGTGCCGTCAGCGCGGGTGGGCTCCACACCTGCGGAGTGAGGGAGTCCGGGGAAGTAGCGTGCTGGGGTAACAACGAGGTAGGCCAGACCGATGCCCCCGAGGGCAAATACCGCTCGGTGCACGCTGGCGCCTTCTTTTCCTGCGCCGTTTCGGAGTCGGGCGAGGTGGATTGCTGGGGCTTTGATGCCTACGCGCCCGTCGACTCCAGTAGCGTTCGTTCGGTGCATGTCACAAGAGATGCGGGATGCTTCCTGCACGATTCGGGAAGAGTCCGTTGCTGGGGGTATCTGGGAGTGCCCGCTGCCGCCGCCGACGTTGCCTACAAGGCCGTCGACGTAACGCAACCGCCAGTTATGGCAGATGTAAGAGTCGCCTGCGCTACTCGCGAGTCGGGCGAATTGGATTGCTGGGGTGACACCCAATTCTTAGGACCCCTCCCCGACGGGGCACAGGGCCCCTTTCGCTCCGTGAGCATGGGCTCGTACCACGGCTGCGTGATGCTGGAATCGGGAGAGATCGCGTGCTGGGGAGCCGATCCCCGCGCGCTCGAGGTTCCCCCGGCGGGCCCGTTCGCAGCTGTGAGCGCAGGCAACGCGCATACCTGCGGTCTGCGGGAGTCCGGAGAAGTCGCGTGCTGGGGTTACAACGACTTCGGGCAGTCGGACGCGCCGGAGGGGACCTATACCTTCGTTAGCGCTGGAAACATGCATACCTGTGCCATACGGCAGTCGGGTGAGGTGGACTGCTGGGGCAGGAACGAAGATGGCCTGACAGACGCCCCGGAAGGCAAGTTCCGGATGGTGACCGCTAGCTCTGGCTACATGCCGAGTTGCGGCATTCGGGAGTCGGGAGAGCTCGTCTGCTGGGGAAAGGAGGACTCCTGGGAAGAGATACTGAACTCGAACGGTCCACCTGATCCCAACGATCGCTTCCGCTGGGTGAGAGCCGGCTATAGATCGGTCTGTGCCGTAAGCGAATCCGGGAGCGTCACCTGCTGGGGCTGGGGGGACTATGCCTTCAAGACCAGACCCTACGATCTCAAGGTGAAGCAGTAGTTGCGTAGCGACTCCGCACGCTCCCACGCCGTGTACCAATTCTGCGGTTACGGGGCGGGAATTGGAGCGCCTCACCGCTGCCGGCGCGGAAACCGTCGCGAGGGCTCCGAGATGGAGGTGTCGCCCTCCGGGCTTGCCAACTGCCGCTCCAGCGCCGTGAAGGCCTCGATCAGCTCCGGCGCCTCGAACGCGCGGTTCCGCTTTCCAACGGTGACCTGCTTCAGGACGCCCGCCGCCACGAGCCGCTCGACCGCCTGCCCCGTGGCCTGCACCGACCGCCCGATGAGCTCGGCTGCGGTCGCGGTTGTGAGGACGGGAGCCGCCGGCAGCGCGTCGATCAAGAAGTGGACGGACGAGCCCCGCCGGGCCCGGCCGATGCGCTCGCGCCACGATGCCTGCAGCGCCCCCACCCGCTCCTCGAAGCCGGTCGCGTCGTCCACCGCCCTCCGGCAGGCGGCCGCTACGAACGCGATCCAGCGATTCAACCCCGCGAGGGCCTCCGGCGAGTCCGCTGCGCCTTCGTGGCGGAAGCCGCTCAGGCCGGCGATGTAACCGCGGGACCACGTCGCCAGTACCAGCGAGATGGGCGGCAGCACGCGCAGCCCCAGCCCCCGCCGGCGCAGCACGAGGTGCAGGAGCGCCCGTCCCGTCCGCCCGTTCCCGTCGATGAAGGGGTGAATGGTCTCGAACTGCACGTGGGCGAGGGCGGCCTGCGCCAATGGCGGCAGCGAGTCGTCGTTGCAAAACTGGCAGAGGTCGTCCATGAGACTCGCGACCGCTTCGGGGGGCGGCGGCACGAAGGCCGCCGAGCAGGGGTTGTAGCCGCTGCCGCCGATCCAGTTCTGGACTGTGCGGAAAAGGCCGCCGTGCGGCTCAAGGCTTGTCCCGGCCACCAGGCGACGGTGCACTTCCAGCACCACCTCGACCGTGATCGGGTCGCCCTCCGCGATGGCTTCCACCCCCCAGACCATGGCGTCGATGTTCCCCAGCACCTCCGTGGCGGTAACGTCCCGCGGCGCCTCGCCGAGCCGTCGGGCGGCGTCCGCCCAGAGGAGCCGCCGTCCGCCGATTTCCAGACCCTCGATCCGGGAGGAGGCCACCGACTCCGCGCGGAGGAGGAGCCTCGCCAGCGCTTCCGTGTCGGCAAGAGCTTCGGCCGACGTGTTCAGCCGCACGACCGCCGCCTCGGCGTCGGCGACGTCGGCCGCGGTCTCGCCTTCGAAGATGAAGCGTCGGCCGGCAAGGGAATCGGGGAAGTAGGTGGCGTAGTCGCAGGGGCGGCAGTCGCGACGGGTCAGCCCGCCCTCACGCCCTTCCCACCGTCGTGTCTCGTAGCTGGCCACCTGGCGCTCCCATATTCAAGGTTAGCACATAACCTTGAATATGGCCGTCTTCTATTCCAGTTTGCAGCGGGAGCGCAGGGCGCTCCCGCTGCCCCTACCCCGCCGCCAGCTCCCGTAGTAGCGACTCCGCCCGCTCCAGGCGTTCCAGGATGCCCCACTGGCCGTGGATGTTGAGCGTCATGTTGGCGGCGTTGCCGCGCACGCCCGCCACCCGGCCGCCCTCCCCCACCTCGCGCTGGTAGCGCGCCACCTCCTCCGACTCCGCGCCGAACGCGGCCGTCAGGATCTCGGCCGTGCGTGCGTCCCACTGGTCGTAGTCGAACGGGTTGGGACCGGTGCCGCGCAGGCGCGGGATGAGCGCGATCTGCGCCTCGATGCGGGCTTTGTCGGCAGTGCTCGCGGGCATGCGCGGGATTCTACCCACGACCGTCGCTAGCCGCCCGTCCCGCCCGCGCCCAGCGCAAGCGTCATGATGACGGCGTCCTCGCCGTCCGGGTAGTAGCGACGCCGCTCCCCCACCTCCTCGAACCCGCACCCCCGGTAGAGCGCCCGCGCCGCCCCGTTCGAGGCGCGCACCTCCAGCGTGACCGCCTCCGCCCCCAGCGATCCCGCCAGCGCCACGAGCGCCCGCACCAGCCGCCGCCCGTGACCCCGCCGCCGCGCCTCCCCCGTCACCGCCACCGAGCTGATATGCGCGTCGTCGGGCGCCATCCAGAGGCTCCCCACCCCCACGACCTCGCCCCCCACCTCCAGCACCATCCCGCGCGTGCGGTCGTCGCCGAGCTCCTCGCGTCGCGCCCCGGGCGAGCGCTGCTGCAGCCCGGACGCGTCCTCGATCGCTGCCACTGCCGCGATGTCGGTCGCCTCCAGGGGGCGCAGGACGAACGGTTCCGACACTCGCCCATCCTAGCGCCGCTTTGACAACACTCCCCGCGACGGGTTCCCTTGGACCATGCGCGCCCTCGTGATCGCCAACGGCGACCCGCCCTCCGCCTCGCTCCTCAAGGAGCTGCGCGAGGGCGCCGCGCTCGTCGTCGCCGCCGACGGCGGCGTCCGCAGCGCCCTCGCCCTCGGCCTCATGCCCGACATCGTCACCGGCGACCTCGACTCCATCGGCGACGCCCGCGAGGCCATTCCCCCCGACCGCATCCGCCCCAACGCCGACCCCAACGCCACCGACCTCGAGAAAGCCGTCGCCCTCTGCCTCGACGAGGGCTTCGACGCCGTCGACATCATCGGCGGTAGCGGCGGGCGCGCCGACCACGCGCTCGGCAACCTCAGCGTCCTCGTCCGCTTCGGGCGCCGCGCGCGCGTCCGCATGGTCGACGAGCGATTCGCCGTCGAGCTCGTCGACGGCGAGGCCGAGGTCGATGGCCCCGAAGGCACGGTCGTCTCCCTCGTGGCCGTCGGACGCTGCGAGGGTGTTAGCACGAGCGGCCTCCGCTGGGAGCTCGAAGAGGCCAGCCTCGACTTCAGCGCCTACGGCGTCCACAACGAGATCGCGGCCTCCCCCGCCCGCGTCTCCGTGCGTACCGGCGACCTCCTGCTCTTCCGCGGTCGCTGGGTCGAGCACCACGCCTGAGCGCCCCGCCGCTCGCGGTTGACGACCACCGCGCTACACTGCCCCTCCGCCCTCCCGGGCCGCGAGGAATTGCATGGAAGCCACAACGCTGGCCGTCGCCGACAACCCCACCCTGAGCCCTGAGATCAACGAGATCCGGCAGCGCACCGCCGCCGTCGTCACCGAGGAGGTCATCCCCAACGAGGACCTCCTCCGCCGCGACGTCGCCCAGTCGGGCGAGCTCCGCGGACGCATCCAGGAGCGCGTCAAGGCCGAGGGCCTCTGGGCGCCCCATCTGCCCATCGAGTACGGGGGCATGGGCGTCGGCTTCCTCGGCCACGCCTACATGAACGAGGTGCTCGCCTGGAGCCCCTTCTCCAACCCCCTCTTCGGCGTCGTCGCCCCCGACTCGGGCAACCAGACCATCCTCATCAAGTACGGCACCGAGGAGCAGAAGAAGCGCTGGCTCGAACCGTCCATCCGCGGCGAGATCCGCTCCTGCTACTCGATGACCGAGCCCGACCAGCCCGGCTCCGACCCCTACTCCATCCAGACCCGCGCCACCCGTGACGGCGACGAGTGGGTCATCAACGGGCGCAAGTGGTTCACCTCCGGCGCCCACCGCGCGGCCTTCGCCATCGTCATGTGCCGCACCGAGGAGGACGACGGCGAGGGCGGTGTGCGCGACAAGATGACGCAGATCATCGTTCCCACCGACGCCCCCGGCTTCAACATCATCCGCAGCGTCCCCGTCTGGGGTCACGACGGCGACCACTGCGAGATCGACTACGACAACGTGCGCGTGCCCGTCACCAACCAGCTCGGACGCACGGGCTCGGGCCACCAGGCCGCCCAGGACCGGCTCGGCGCCGGCCGCGTCTTCCACTGCATGAACTCCGTCGGCCAGATGTGGCGCGCCTTCGACGTGATGATGCAGCGCGTCATGACCCGCAACGTCCACGGCGGCCCCATGCAGGACAAGCAGTTCATCCAGGGCTTCATCGCCGACTCCTACATCGACATCCAGTCCGCCCGCCTCATGACCATCCACTGCGCCGAGCGCATCGACGCGGGCGTGAACGCGCGCACCGACATCTCCGCCATCAAGATCGCCATCCCCGCCGCCTTCGAACGCGTCGTCGACCGCGCTATCCAGGTCTACGGGGCGAAGGGCGTCTCCACCGACACGCCCCTGGAGGGGATGTACCGGGGCGCCCGCACCCTGCGCATCCTCGACGGCCCGGACGAGGTGCACCGCATCGTCATCGCCAAGAACATCCTCCGCCGCTACCGCGACGGCATGTCCTGGGACTTCGGGGCGTAGGGCGGAGACCCTCCCGCGAGGACCACGGTGACGGAGTTCGCCGGCAAGCACGCGATTGACGAGTTCGCCACGAGCGTCGGGAAGTGGCTCCTCACGCAGCGCTTCGGCGCGGTGGTGCCCGTCGCCTTTCGGCACTTCCTCTGGGAACCGTCCCCCGACTGGCGGACCGAACCGCCGCGCGTGGTCATCGAGCTCACCGTGGAGGATCCCCCGCCCCCTCCAGAGAACTGGCGCTCCCTCCCATTCGAGGACCAGGTGCGGGCCTGGCACTGGCCCGAAGCCGACACCGATGCCGCGGAGATGGCAGCCGTCGCCTACGCGCTGACCCGGGAGGTCCCCGCTGGACTCGCTCCACTCACCCCGGTGAGCGTCAGGTTTTTCGCACGGAGCGAGGCCGAAGGAGCGGCCGCACGGCCGCCAGTGGGTGAGTGACAACTCCTACCGTGCGAACTCGCCGCGCCAGCGTTCGGAGTTGGGCTCGACGGTCACTTCGCAGGCGAGCGCCAGTGCCCGTGCCCTTGTGCCCCGCACCGTGAGGGTGCAGTGGGCTTCGTTGCCGGGTTCCGGGTCGTGACTGACATCCCCCTCCCCGATCTCGCGGACAGCCCCGAGGCCGACCCGCCCCACCCCCCAGCTACCGTGGCCACGAGCCTCGCGTCCGGAGACGGCCTGGTCTCCAGCGAGCCGTTCGCAGTCGACCGAACAGGCATAGAGCCCGCCGCCCATCCTCCGGTCGCGGAATACGGCCGACGTTAGCCGGTAGCCCCCATCAACTCGTTTGAAATGCAGATCGGGGTTCAGGTCCCGCAGGAAGCGGTCGTTTCGCTCAAACTCCACGGGCGGCCCTTCGTGTGCCGCTCCATCCTCGCTCTATCGCTTCTATTGCATCCGCCAGCTCAGCCGGATTCCACTCCTCCGGATCGTCGTCCCCCCGGTGGACATACACCGTAAAGCCACCCTCCGGTTCCACGACCACCTCGATCGCCACCGTGCCCGACTCCCACTCGAACTGCACTGCCCTGTCGCCCGTAATCGTCACGAAGGTTGAGTCTCGGAATGCGCCGTCCGAAGCGGCGGAGGACTCCCAGACCCGGTCCAGTACTGCTTTCGCCCGGGCCTCGACTTCGGCGGTCACGCCCGAGCCCCGCTTCCGGGATTCACTCGCAATTCGGTGCAGGCGGCTGAGGGTGCGCAGGTGCGTGTCCACGTCTTGAGTAACCACCGACCGACGGCCCCCGTTCTGAGCTGCAACTACTGTAGCAGCCAAACGGGCCGGTTACACGTTCCCTACCCCGCGACTTCCTCCGCGAAGGCCGCCAGCTCCCGCGCGAACGACTCCGGCTCCAGCAGCATCTGCACGTGGCTTGAGGCCAGCGCGCACACCGCCCAACCCTGCGACCCCGCCGCCTTCGCCGGCCCGTCGTACGTGGGCGAGAGGTGCAGGTAGCCGACCGGCGCCTCCGGCCAGCTTGCCGGCACGGGCAGCGGCTCGTCGAGCACTGCGATGGGGGTTGGGCGCTTCCCCGCGAACACGGTCGAGGCCACGTCTAGCGTGTTGTCGGGGTTCTGCGTGAGCGCCTCGCTCAAGAGATCGCCCGGCCACTCGCGCACGACCTCGTCGCTGCGCTGGAGGCCGGGTTGTGGCGTCAGCCGTCCGCGAGGCGAGTAGGGCTGCCCCGCGATGCGACGGAAGTCCTCCACATGCGCGGGATCCTCGAAGAGGTCGAAGCGGCTTGCGCCGTCCCGGGGCAGGTCCGAGTCCACCAGCACGTACGCCGCGGGACCGTTCTCAAGCTGCTCACCCAGCTTCGGCAGCAGCGGGCCGGCGCCGCTGTGTCCCACCAGCACTGCCTCGCCGGTGTCCATCGACACGCCCCCCAGCTCCAATGCGAACTCCTTGCAGTGGTGCTCCCAGAACGTCCCCTGGCGTGCGGCCGGTGAGTTCAGCGCCGGGATGATCACCGTCGCTCCCAGCTTGCGCAGCTCGGCTGCCACGGGAACCCACGTGAACGGCCCGATCAACGGTCCGTGTACCAGGATGAACGGTCGCATGGGAACACCTCCGTCGCGCGAGGGCGGCGCGCGTGATTCTAGCGGGATTCGAGGGCGCGTCGAACGCCTAAAGGCCGCGCAACCGCCAGCGTTCCGGCAGGAAGGCCGAGACGCCCAGCACGATGCCTACTCCCACGAGCGCCCAGCCCGCACAGGCGAATCCGCACAGTTCCATGTCCCTACTCCTGCTTGCTGGCCTCGAAGGCGGCCCGCGTCTCGCGGACCGACCACCACACCTCGGCGTTGTCGAGGCTCGTGATCTGCTCCCAGTGCGCCTCCACGTCGTCCGCCGTCGCGTCCGTGAGGGCGACCCGCTCATTCTGCACGATCGCGGCCCGCCCGAAGGACCCGCCCCCGGAGTTGATGACCATGCCGCTTGTCGTACACGAGTCGCTGGCCATGTAGGTCACGGCCGGAGCTACGCGGTCGGGGCTCATCGCCGCTTCCCGCTCGGGCGTCATCGAGCCCACCGAGACCGTCATACGCGTGGCCGCCCCCGGATTCAGGCAGTTGACCATCACGTTGTACTTGTCGCCCTCGATCTTGGCCACGTTCATCAGCCCGATCAGCCCGGCCTTCGCGGCGGCGTAGTTCGACTGGCCGAAGTTGCCCAGGAATCCCGAGTTCGAGGTCGTCAGCACCACCCGACCGTAATGCTGCTGGCGGAAAACGGGCCAGGCGTGATGCAGCAGGTTGTAGCCGCCGTTCAGGTGCACCGCGAGGACCTTCAGCCAGTCCGCCTCGGGCAGGTTGTGCAGTGCGCGATCGCGCAGGATGCCGGCGTTCGAGACGAGAATGTCGAGGCGGCCCCACGTGTCGATCGCCTGCTTCACCATCTCGTAGGTGTCCTCGTAGCTGGTGACGTCGCCGGTGTTGGCGACGGCGGTTCCGCCCGCCGCCTCGATCTCGCGCACGACGGACTCGGCCACGGAAATGTCCTCATCCTCGCCGTCGAGGGTGCCCCCGAGGTCGTTGACGATGACCTTCGCCCCGTGGCGGGCGAGGTCCATGGCGATGCTGCGGCCGACTCCGCGGCCCGCGCCCGTAACAAGGGCGACGCGTTCGAGCAGTGATACTGGCAAGCCAGGCTCCTTATCCTGAAGAAGGGTTCAGCAGGGAAGGGTGACGCGTACGCGCCCCCCGGTCCAGCGTGAACGCCACTTCCCGCCCACGGGCGGTCCCAGCGGAGGCCAGGGCATGCCAGGCAGAGTCGAAGGCAAGGTCGCGATCGTCGTGGGGGCGGGCCAGACGCCCGGCGCCACCATCGGCAACGGACGCGCCACCGCCGTCCTCCTCGCCCGCGAGGGCGCCACCGTCGTCGTCGCCGACCGGGACCTCGCCTCCGCCGGGGAAACCGTCGCCATGATCGC
This sequence comes from Tepidiformaceae bacterium, assembly GCA_965214395.1. Classification (GTDB taxonomy): domain Bacteria; phylum Chloroflexota; class Dehalococcoidia; order Tepidiformales; family Tepidiformaceae; genus UBA2991. The sequence goes on along the minus strand of OZ243954.1, from coordinate 292,398 downwards.
CGGCGAGGGCGGCTCCGCCGCCGCCTGCGAGGTCGACGCCACCAGCGAGGCGAGCCTTGCCGCCATGGTCGCCGACACGCTCAGCCGCTACGGGGGTCTCGACATCCTCCACAACAACGTCGGCGCCAGCGTTGGCGCGGGCGACGCCTCCCCCATGGAGATGACGGAGGAGGGTTTCGACCGCATCGTCGCCCTCAACCTGAAGAGCCACTGGCTCGCCTCGCGCCAGGCCATCCCCGCCATGCGCGAACGCGGCGGCGGCTCCATCGTCAACATCTCCTCGATGGCCGCCCGCCATGCCTACCCCTTCCTTGGCTACAAGGCCACGAAAACCGCCCTCCTCGCCCTCACCGAGCAGCTCGCCGCCCAGCACGCCCGCGACAACATCCGCGTGAACGCCATCCTGCCCGGCGCCATGAACACGCCCATGGCCATAGAGCCGCGCGTCGCCGCCGGCGCCGACCGCGACGAGCTTGTCGCCCGACGAAACAGCCGCATCCCCCTCGGCGGCCAGATGGGCACCGGCTGGGACGTCGGCTACGCCGCCCTCTTCCTCCACTCCGACGAAGCCCGCTTCATCTCCGGCGTCTCCCTCCACGTGGACGGCGCCGAGCACGTCAGCGACAACGTCGCCGGCCAGTAGGGGCGCTACCCCGGGGCCTCCCCGCCGCTGGACCGCATGCGACGCAGGTTCGGCTGCGTGACGAGCACCGCGACCCCGATGGCCACCAGCGAGAGCCCGCAGGCCACGAACCATTCCCGCGACCCCCATACGTCCGACATCAGGCCCGCAAGCAGCCCGCCAAGGGGCATGCCCCCCGCCATGCAGAGCGTGTAGATGCTCATCACGCGGCCCATCACCGCGTGCGGCGTGTTCGCCTGGATCAGGGTCAGGTTCAGGTTGGTGAAGAAGCCCGCGTTCCAGCCCGTCGTGAACATGATCGCGAGCGACAGGACGTACCAGAGCGACAACCCGAACGCCGCGTTGAGCGTTCCCCCGCAGATGAGCGTCACGATGAACCAGAGGCCCGCCCGGTCCAGCCGCGAGAACGAGGCCAGCAACAGCGAGCTCATGAGCATGCCCACGCCCATGGCCGTGAAGAACATGGAGGTCTGGAAAGGACCGACATCCAGTTCCTCCAGGGAAATCTTGGGCAGCAGCGTCATGAAGGTGCCGGCCATCACCAGCGCCGTCGTCATCAGCACCAGCATCAGCGTGCGGATCCCCGGGTGCCCGGCCACGAAGGCCAGACCCTCCCGCACCTCCCCGAGCAGGTTGCGCCGCGGCCCGGTGCGGTCGACCGCCGGCACGCGCAGCGGGAGCAGCGCCAGCAGCCCGACCCCCAGCAAGACCGCCTGACCCGCGAAGGCCGCCCCCACCCCGCCCAGCGCCACCATCGCCCCGCCCATGGCCGGGCCCGCGATCATCGAGACGTTCTGGCTCAGGCTCATCAGCGTTACGGCGTTCAGCAGCTTCGAGGGCTCGACCAGCGAGGGCACGATCGCGACCCGCACGGGCTGCCCAAACGCGACCGTCGCGCCGAGGGTCATCGCCAGCCCCATCGTGATCGGCGTCGTCATGGCGTCCGCCCAGATCAGCGCCGCTGTCAGCAGGGTCACGGCGATCCCGCCGACCTGGCTCGCGAAGAGCAGCAGGCGCCGGTCGATGCGGTCCGCCAGCGCCCCCGCTGGCAGCCCGAAGATGAGGATGGGCAGTCCCAGGGCGAAGATGATCAGTCCCAGCGCCTGCCCCGTATCGAACAGCTCCAGCGCGAGCCACGTGAAGGCGAACTGTCGAAACGACTGGGACAGCGCGAACGTGAGGTTGTTCGCCCACAGCAGCGTGAAGTTGCGCGACTGGAACGCCGAGAACGTCTGCAGCGAGAGCCGCCGCTCCGAGCGCGGGGGCGCCGTGTCGGCTCGCGTTACCGTCGCCACAACGCCTCGTACATCAAATCGAGTCGAAGAACGCGGGCTCGACCCTTACTTCTTGAACCAACCTGACCCCGAGTTCCAACTCCCTGAGCAGCCGACAGAGTTCGAGTCCGTCAATGAGGTCGATCGCCGGCGCTCCGTCTCTCACAGCTTCCAGTTCCGCGCTCGAGGTGAAGCGCCCCGTGGTCATGAACAACCCCTTGTCCGCCCGCCCCACCATCGACCCTCGGAAGTCACGAATCGCGCCGGACCCCACGGAACCGGCGTAGCGCTTGCACTGAAAGACGATCTGGAACGAGATGAGGTTGACTCTCAACACCCCGATCCCGTCGATCCCACCGTCGCCGGAGCGACCAGTGACCTCTACCTTCGTGAAACCGCTCTCCCGGAGGACTCTCTGGCAGAGCCGTTCGAATGCGTCGGGTGCTATCTCCCTGAGTGTGCTCAGCAACTCAGCTGTCCACTCCGCTCCAGCGTCCTCATCCGCGCTCTTCGTGTCTGTGGGCTCGCCTTCGTCGGTGACCGTGGTGCGTCGCGTCCTGCCGAGGCTCCGACGGTAGTCTCGAATGTGCTCCAGAATCTTCGCGTTCACGTCGGTATCGCTTGTGGCGGCCCGTGCGATGAGCTCCCTCCCGTAGTCGGTTATCGACCACACACTCCGACTGCTGTTCTCGGCGGCGCCCATCACCCTCAGATAGGTCCGCGCCCAGGCAGCTTGGTAATCAAACTCCGATTGGGGGCCACTGCCATGGATCACTTCACGGACAGCATCCGTAAGGCCCAAGAGTGAGGCCATATCCTCGGAAATCTCCCGAATGGAGGCCGAGCCGCCCTTCTGTTGAAGGACGCGAAGGGTCGGCAGTGGCAACTCTTCCCGCGTGGGAACTCCTTCGCTCATCCTCCCTACTCCACCGGCGAACCGGCGACCGCCTCGTGCGGTGGCTTGGGCGGGCCCAGCTCGACCGGGACGCCCACCCAGGCGCCGACGTTCTCGCCCGTGCGGCCCTCGGGACCCTCCCGGATGATGTCGAGCGCCAGGCCCGCGATCTGGCGCGGGGTCATCCATGTGGCCGCGAAGTCCGCGGGTGGGTCGCCGTCGAAGAGGCCGCGCAGCATGGGCGCGTCCGTCGCCCCCATGCAGAGCGCGTTCACGCGGATGCCGTGCTCGGCCAGCTTCTGCGACCACGCCTGCGTGAGCCCGTTCATCGCCCACTTCGAGGAGGCGTAGAGGTCGGTGCCTGCCGGGTTCGTGCCGTTGCTGCGGGCGGGCAGCACGTAGTACGTGCTGATGTTGATGATGTTCCCGCCTCCCCGCGCGATCAGGTGGGGCACACAGGCGCGACCGAACATCACGGCGCCCTTGAAGTTGGTGTCCATGATCAGGTCCCAGTCCGAGAGGGCCTTCTCCCACTCGTCCGTGACCGGGCTCTGTGTCCAGCGGCCGGCGTTGTTCACGAGCAGGTCGAGCCCGCCCCCGACGCCCACCGCCGCCGCGACCACGCGCTCCACGTCCTCCCGCCGGGAGACATCGGCCACGATGGCCTGCGCGTTGCCGCCCTGCTTGCGGATGCCGGCCGCGACCTCCAGCACGGTCTCCTTCACGTCGCAGAGCGTGACGGTCGCGCCCTCTTCGGCCAGCACCTCCGCGAAGCCCGCGCCGATTCCCTGCGCCGCCCCCGTCACGATCGCCGATTGCCCGTCCAGCAGCCCGCTCATGCCGTCGCCTCCGTGTAGATGTAGGGCGAGCCCGGCGGCGGCAAGCTCGATCGGGTGGCCCACGGCGATGTTGATGTTGTTCCCCGTGCGCCCCTCCGGCCCCTCCTCGATGAGCTCGACCATGAGCGCCGCCACGTCCTCCGCGCGCATGGCGTTGTTGAGGATGCCCGAGCCCGGGTTCCGCTCGTGGAAGGTGCGCACCATGTGCGAGTCGGTCGCTCCCATGCAGAGGCCGTTCACGCGGATGCGGTGCTCCTTCAACGCCTTCGACCAGGGAATCGTGAAGCCGTTGATGCCCCACTTCGAGGCGTCGTACAGGTCCATGTCGGGACCACCCCCGGTGGGTCGCGGCCCCTGCCCCGTGAAGGGACAGTTGGGCGTGTCCTCGTGGGGGCGAAGGTAGGGCGTGCCGCACGTGCAGACGTGGTCGCTGGCGATGTGGACGATGTTGCCGCCCCCGCCCGCGATCATGTGCGGGATCACCGCCCGCCCGAACATGAACACGCTCTTCAGGTTCGTGTTTACCACGAAGTCGTAGTCGTCGAGCGTCTTGTCGAGGTCATCGGTGGCGGTGCTTGCACGCCAGACCCCCGCGTTGCTCACGAGCACGTCCACCCCGCCGAAGCGCTCGACGTGTCCGTCGACGACCCGCCGCACGTCCTCCGCCACGCCCACGTCCGCCACGAACGCCTGCGCCGAACCGCCCGCCTCCTCCAGCGCGGACACGAGGTCGTTGACCTCCTCCCGCACGTCGCAGACGGTGACGTTCGTGCCCTCGGCCGCCAGCGCCCGGGCGAAGGCGTTGCCCAGTCCCAGCGCCGCCCCCGTCACGATCGCCGATTGCCCCGGTAAAGATGCAGGCATGCTTCCTCCCCCCGTGCGGTTGTACGATGCGCGCCATGATAGCCAGCCCGCAGGCCTTCCGGAGAGGCTCGTTCCGGCTCCCGCCGCTGCGCGAAGCCGTCGCTCGCCTCTTCGCGCCGCACCTCGTGATCCGGCGCAGCCTGCGCATCGCCGCGCCCAAGCAGGCTGTCTGGGAGGCGCTCATCGACCTCCCCCGCTGGCCCGTGCGCGACCGCTACATTCGCTGGGTGCGCCCCATCGGCGAGCCCCCGCCTGCGGACGGGCGCTGGTGGGTAGTTGGGCGTCGTTACCGCGAGCAGGTCCGCCGCGGACCCTTCCTGCCAGTGTTCAACCTCACCGTCGTCCAGGTTGAAGAAGGCCGCCGCGTCGCCTGGAGCGCACGCTACCTCTGGGTCGATGCCGTCCACGCCTGGGAGGTCGAATCCTCCAACGGTGATGCGGTCCTGACGAGCGTGGAGTCGTTCAAGGGGCCTCGCGCGATCATGGCCATTGCCCGCATCGTCTTCCGCCTCTTCGATGTCGACCGCATGACCGACCGCCAGCTCGAGTTCATGGCTGGTGATGCGGTGACTAGTGAGTAGTGATTAGTGGCTCGTCCCCCCCACCCAGCAGGCCGGCGTCGCGAACCTCTCCCAGCTACTAGTCACTAACCACTGGCCACTACTCCCTCCCGAACGTGTACGCGGGGTCGTCGCGGTCGCGGCGGCCGTACTGCGTATCCGGCGACTTCTCCCCGCTCCCGCCTGCGACCGGGTCGTCGCGCGTCCAGTCCAGCACGATCTGCCGCGCGGCGATGCGCCACTCCCCGTCCCGCCGCTCGAAGCGGTCGATGTAGCGCAGCCCCGCCACGCTGTCGTGGTCGGGCGCCCCGCCGTCACCGGCGATGCGGTGCCACGCCTGGCAGTAGGTCTCCGTGTGGGCCACGTCCCCGTCGAGCTCGACGTGCATGTTCCCGAGGAAGTGCTGCGTTCCTTCGAACCGTGGGAGCACGTCCTGCAGGTAGACGATGAACCCCTCGACATCGCCCTTGTAACCCCCGTGGTCGTCGTAGGCGTCGGGGTGGTAGACCGTCCGCAGCAGGTCCATGTCGAAGCGGTCGATCGCCCGCGTGTAGCGCGTCAGCACGTGCTTGATCGCGCGCTCGTCGGCCGCGTCGCGGATCGCCTGCTCCATGCCGTTCTCGTCCGCAGTCATCGAAGCCTCCCGTGGGGCGGCGATTCTCGCCCCTGGTCCCCCGCCCCACAACCCCGCCCCCCGCAGCGCCCGTAGTACGCTCGCGCGATGGCCGCCGACCCTTACGCCATCGACGCCGCCTACTACGACGCCATCCACGGCGAAGGTGGCGACGACCTCGACTTCTGGCTGCCGTTCGTCGCCGAGCACGGCGGCCCCGTCCTCGAGGTCGGCGCTGGCACCGGCCGCATCGCCCTGCCCCTCGCCCGCGCCGGCCACGCCGTCACTGCTCTCGACCCCTCCCCCGCGATGCTCGCCATCGCCCGTGAGCGCGCCTCGATGGAGGGTCTCGCGCTCACGTTCCTCGAAGGCCGCCTCCCCGGAGCCGGGCTTCCGCCCGCCGCCTTCGCCTCGATCATCCTCCCCAACGATGTCCTCCTCGCCTGCCCCACCCCCGACCAGCAGGCGGCCGTCCTGCGCGCTGCCGCCACCGCCCTCGCCCCCCACGGACGCCTCGCCCTCGACGTTGCCGGCCCCGGCCACTGGCTCGATCCGGAAGGCAACGGCGAGCCCATCCTCGCCTTCTCCGGCGACCTCGAAGGCGAGTCCCTGGCTGTCTGGCACACCCGGCAGGACGACCTCGCCACCCAGGCCCGCCTTCTTCGCATTCGCTACGAGCTGACCGGCGCGGAGGGCGCCCTTCGGACCACCGCGAGCGAGCACGTTCTGCGCTACGTAACCCGCACCGAGATCGCGTCCATGCTCGACTCCGCCGGCCTGCGTGTCCTCGATGTCTGGGGCGACTACTCGCTCGGAGCATTGACGAAAGACAGCGAGCGGCTGATTGTTACCGCCGAACTCGCGGAAAGGAGCAGCGAGCCTGAGGCGTTGATCAGCTAGGGTGGGCGAGGGGCCGAGCGTGAAGGCTGGCTGACCAACGACCGAGGCTGGTGAGATGACATGAAGCGGATCGGTCCAGCGAGCAAGCATCGGCGGCGAAGCCGGGAAGCGAGCGCGGAGCGCAGCGCCGCAGTCGAGCGACCCGTCGAATGACACCAAGGATCGCCGTTGATGCCATGGGTGGCGACCACGGCCCCGCCGAGGTCGTCAGGGGCGCGCTGCTCGCGGCCCGACGCCTCGAAGTCGAAGTGCTGCTCGTTGGTCGCGAGCGGGAGGTGCGGGTCGAGACCGAAGACGCTCCTGCCAACCTCCGCATCATCGATGCTGCCGACGTCATCACCATGCACGACACGATCGATGCCGTGAAAGCGAAGCCCGAGGCATCCATCAACGTTGGCATGAAGCTCGTGAAGGATGGCGAGGCCGACGCCTTCGTCACCGCCGGCAACACCGGCGCCACCCTCACCGCCGCCCTTCTCCGGCTCGGACGTGTGCCCGGCATCGCCCGCCCCGCCCTCGGCATGGTCGTTGCCACCAGCGAGCTCGGTCCCACCATCCTCCTCGACGTCGGCGCCACCGCCGACGCCCGCCCCGCCCACCTCATCCAGTACGCGCACATGGGCGCCGCCGTCATGGAACGCTCACATGGCGTCAGCTCGCCCCGCATCGGCCTCGTCTCCATCGGCGAGGAAGACTCGAAGGGCAACCAGCTCATCATCGAGGTGAACCGCGCCCTCCGCGCCAGCGGCCTCAACTTCGTGGGGAACATCGAGGCCGGCCAGATCCCCCACCACGTCGCCGACGTGGCCGTCATGGACGGCTTCACCGGCAACGTCTTCATCAAGACCGTCGAGGGCGTGGCCGAACTCTTCTTCGATGAGCTCAAACGCGCCGTCCAGAAAACCCCCTGGAACCTCGTCGCGGGGATGCTCCTGCGGCCCGAGCTGCGCAAGGCCCAGCGTCGCCTCGACTACGCCGAATACGGCGGCGCCCAGCTGCTCGGCGTCGATGGCGTTGTCTTCATCTCCCACGGGCGCTCCGACGCGCGCGCCATCCTCGGGGGCATCCGCGCCGCCGGCGAGGCCGTCCACGACGGCGTTCTCGCGCAGATGCACGAGATTGCCGAGCGCGTCCCCGCCCGCGGCCTCATCGACACGAGCGCCGCCAACGGCCAGGACGCCGACTGATACTGATGAGGACCGACTTCTTCGAGGCCGACGAGTTCACCGGCAGCAAGGGCCAGCACTTCGCCACCATCGACTCCGACTACCGCTGGGAGAAGGGCGACGAGGTCTGGCTGAACACTGAGAGTGGCCGCATCAAGCTGCGCATCACCTGGGTTGTCGTCGAGCTCGCGTCTGACGGCGTCGTCACCCGCGAGCTGCTGGGCCTGCGTGTCTAGCCCCGCGCCTACAGGTCCAGGTAGGCCTGCATCTCGCCTTCGTCGTCCACGCCCGTCGGGCTGAACCCCAGCTTCAGGTAGAAGCCTTCCGCGCTGCCATCGCCGTGATGCCAGCTCGTGCGCAGCTTGCCGTCGTGCGGGCGCGTCCGCGCGTGGTCGATGAGGAGCGCCATTGCCCGTGCGCCCAACCCCATCCCCTGGAAGCGCTGGTCGACCATCATCCTCCAGAGGAAGACGTAGCCCGGCTCGCGTGGCTCGGCGCGCAGGGTCTCGTCGTGCAACATCACGAACCCGACCGGCTCCTCGTCCGCATAGATCGCCCGGAACCACGCCGACTCCTCGAAGTGCGCCTGCGCGATCGAGCGCTCGTTCGAGGCCACCAGGTGCTTCTGGGAGTCGCGAACCGACAGGGCGAAGATGGCCTCGGAGTTCTCGGGCGTGATCTCGCGCAGCGTGACGGAGGATTCAGGCGTTATCGCTGGCATCCGGCGAGCTTACCGCCTGCCCGCCGAAGCGACCGCCAGCGCCGCCTCGACCTCCTCCCGCACCCAACCCTCCCGCTCGATCCCCAGCCGCGCGGCCAGCGCCTCCGCCACCTCCCCGACCCCGCCGTGCCGCCCCGCGATCTCCCCCAGCGCCCAGGCCGCGTGACCCCGCACCAGCGCCGCCCCGTCCCCGAGCGCCCCTGCCAGCGCCCCCGCGTCCTCGGGCGACCCCACGTTCCCCAGCGCCACGCAGACGTTCCGCAGGAACCCGTCCCGTGTGGCCCGCTGTACGGCACGCCCCCGGAACCGCTCGCGGAAGGCGGCATCGTCGAGCGCCAGCAGTTCGGCCAGCGGTGGGAACGCGTCGTTGGGGGTCGTGGGCGCGAGGTCCGGGTGGCTGGCCGCGTTGCCCGACCCCACCGGGCACGAGTCGAGGCAGTCGTCGCACCCGAAGATCCAGTCGCCGAACTTCGGGCGCAGCTCGCGCGGAATCGGTTCGCGGCTTTCGATCGTGTGGTAGCTGATGCAGAGCCGCGAATCGAGCACGCCCCCGTCCGGTGCGATCGCGCCTGTGGGGCAGGCCACGATGCAACGCGTGCAGGAGCCGCACGTCTTCCGCAGGGGTGGGTCGGGCGCGATCTCCAGCGTCGTCGCGATCGCCCCCAGCAGCACCCACGGCCCGAACCCGGGCGCCAGCAGCATCGTCGACTTGCCCAGCCAGCCCAGCCCCGCCCGCGCCGCCAGCGGCCGCTCCAGCAGCGGCCCGTAGTCGACCGTCGCCCGCGCTTCCCCGCCCAGCTCCTCGCGCATGGCGCGCGCCATCCGCCGCAGCTTCGATTCGAACAGGCGGTGGTAGTCGCGGCCCCGCGCGTACCGCGCGACCCGCCCCCGCGCAGGCCCCTCGGGCCGCTCCGGGTCGGGCGCGTGCCCCGTGATCGCCAGTAGCACGACCGTCTTCGCCCCCGCCAGGAACGCCTCCGGCTCGGTCGCGCGCTCGATCCACTCGTCTGTCATCCAGTGCAGGTCGGCCAGGCGACCTTCCGCCCGCGACTCCAGCGCTGCCGCCCGCGCCCCCTCCAGCGTCTCCGCCCCGGCGAAGCGCACGAGGTCGAAGCCGCCCTCCCCGGCGAGCTCCTCGATCCGCGCCCGTGCATCCATGCCCCCAGCAAACCGCACCCGCCCCCGCGCCACAACCCCGCGGTGTTCCGAACGCCCTTGACGATAAACCTCCACCGTTGTTCAATACGAGCGAACATCCGTTCGCGAGGCGAGGCAAGGCATGAGCGAGCTATCGACCAAGCAGAGCCACATCATGGAGTACATCCGCGACTTCATCGAGGAGAAGGACTACCCCCCTTCCATCCGCGATATCCAGTTCGGATGCGGCATCAGCAGCACCTCCGTCGTCGACTACAACTTGCGGCGGCTCGAGGAGAAGGGTCTCCTCCGGCGCGACCGTGAGGTCTCCCGCGGTATCGAGCTGCTCGAAGGCCGCCGCCGTCGCGGCACCGTCGATGTGCCCGTGCTCGGCGCTATCGCCGCCGGCCAGCCCATCCCCGTCCCCACCAGCGATCGCTGGGCCAGCGATGTCGAGGACACCGTCACCGTCACCGAGGAGATGGTGCGCGGCCACGACAACGTCTTCGCCCTGCGCGTGAAGGGCACCTCGATGGTCGAGGACCTGATCGACGATGGCGACATCGTCTTCCTTGAGCCCACCACCACCGCCGACGACGGCGAGAAGGTCGCCGTCTGGCTGGAGGATCGCGGCGAAGTGACGCTCAAGCGCCTCTATCGCGAGCAGGACCGCATCCGCCTCCAGCCCGCCAACTCCACCATGCCCCCTATCTACGTCGACCCCGAGGACGTTAGGATTCAGGGCCGGTTCATCTCATCTATCCGGCCCAGCGGCTAGCCCTCCGGCAGGGTCGCGGGCCAGAGTCATGGCCATGGCCCAGACCCTCGTCAGCATTCGAGACCTCTCCGTCCGCTACCGCTCGCGCGACGAAGCCGCTTACGCCCTCGACCAGGTCTCCTTCGATATCGAGCGCGGCCAGGTCTTTGCCCTCGTCGGCGAGTCCGGCTCCGGCAAGACCACTATCGGCATGTCCATCATCAACCTCCTCCCCGACGAGGGCGACATCCTCGGCGGCGAGGTCTGGTTCGGCGACCAGAACGTCCTCGACCTCGACGAAAAATCGCTCCGCGAGATCCGCGGCCGCCGCGTCACCATGATCTTCCAGGACCCCGTGGCCGGGCTGAATCCGGTCATCTCCGTGGGCGACCAGGTGGGTGAGATGCTGACCAACCACCTCAACTGGCGGAAGAAGGAGGCGAGGGAGGCGGCCATCGAGATCCTCGCCGGCGTGGGACTGGCCGACCCCAAGCGCGTGGCCAAGTCGTACCCGTTCCAGCTCTCGGGCGGCATGTGCCAGCGCGTCATGATCGGCATCGCCACCGCCCTCAAGCCCGACCTCATTGTCGCCGACGAACCCACCGCCGCCCTCGACGTCACCGTCCAGGCCCAGATCCTCCACCAGCTCGACACCCTCCGGCGCGAGCAGGGCACCACCATCCTGCTGATCACCCACGACTTCGGCGTCGTCTCCCAGATCGCCGATGAGGTGGGGGTCATGTACGCGGGCCACCTCGTCGAGACGGGTACGGTCCGGGACGTGCTCTCCGCGCCCCTCCACCCCTACACCCATGGCCTCCTCGCCGCCCGCCCCCGCCTCGACTCCGTCGGCCAGGAGCTCTACGCCCTCCCCGGCACCACCCCCGACCTCAACGAGCCCGCCGACCACTGCCCCTTCATCCCCCGCTGCCGCAAGGCCGTGCAGCAGTGCCGCGACGTCCGCCCGCCCCAGCTCACTCCCGTCCCCGGCCAGTCCAGCCGCCGCGTCGCCTGCTACAACCCCCTCTGGCAGGGTTGAGGGGTGGATGAGGACCAACCCCGCCTGATCATCGTCACAGGCGTTCCCGGCTCCGGTAAGACCTCCGTCGCGAGGGCGCTCGCCGCCCTGTTCCCGCGCAGCGCCCATGTCGAGGCGGATGCCCTGCGCGAGACCATCCGCGAGGGCCGCGTGAACCCCGGTGGGTCCCCCGACGACGAGGCGGAACGGCAGCTCAGCCTGGTCATGCGCATAACCGCCGCCACTGCCAACGAGCTCTTCGACGAAGGCTTCACGGTGATCCTCGACGACGTCATCGTCACGAAGGGGCGGCTCCATGACTATCTCGAAGCGCTCCGCGCCTCGCCCCTGCACTACGCCCTGCTGGCGCCCCCCCGTGCCGTCGTCCTCGAACGCGACCGCCGCCGCCCTGACAAGACCGTCGCCGAGCAGTACCTCTGGCTCTACGACCTCATGGAGCAGGAGTGCCTCGGACTCGGCCTGGACCTCGACACGTCTGGCTGGAACGAGGAAGAAACCGCCCTCGCCATCCACGCCGCCGTCCTCGAGGGCCAGGGCCTGATTCGCTAGGAAGCCCGCCGCCCCGCCCGCGGCGGCGACAGCGCCAGCAGCCGCGTGACCGCCACCTCCAACGCCAGCTCGGTACGATGGTGTTCCATGCCAAATGTGAAGCGGTGGAAGCGCCCGTGGTGGTGGGCCGGGTGCGCCCTGGTGCTGGTGGCGTGCTTCGTCGTGGCGTGTTCGGAGGAGGCCGACAACGGTGATATAGAAGTTGTCGACTATCTTGACGGAAATCCAGATGCTCCCGTTCCAACTTCCTTCACGGGGGAGCGGTGGAGTGACCGGACTAACTCTGACTGCCGCCAGTACCAGGGCCTGGGCTACGGCGGCGAAGCCCGAGGGTACATTCTGGAGTGGGGGCACAGGGGCGATTACCTGCTGTTTGACGACGGGGACGCCGAGTTCAGCGGCACGAAGCTACTGGTGGTGGACGATGAAGGGACCAGGGTGCGGACGGTCGTTGATGCGAACGAGAGTTTCCTGTTCAAGCACGGCTTTCATGCCAGCGTGTCACCAGCCAACGGGGACATCCTCTACTCAAGTTGCGAGTATCCCTTCAAACCCCTGGCCGAGTCGCAGAGGATCCACTGGGTATTTCAGCAGGAGCGCGGCACCCTCGTAGAACCGAGGAGCCTGTACCACTACGAACTCGCAGTCGTGGGTTTCGATGGCGCCAATAAGCGGAGGCTGACCTACACAGGAGGCGACTTGGAGCTCAAGCCCGTGTGGTCGCCTGATGGCACGCGGTTCGCCCATGAACAGGAGAAGGAGGGCCTGGTCATCGCGGAAGAAGGATCGGGAACACACACAGTGCTTCGAGAACCCGTACATCGCGATTGGCTTACCGCCGGATGGGGAGGGTTGCGGTGGTCACGGGACGGCAGCAGGGTTCTGTTCACGTTCGGGTCCCTGCACATCGTGGACCTAGAGACGAACGAGAGAGTCCGCATTGACGCGCCCGAAGGGGGGTTCGTCAAGGAGGGTTCCTTCTCCCCGGATGGCAACCACATGGCTTGGGCGGAAGCGGGGAGGGTGGACACGTGGTGTACGTCGGGCCGGTTGATGGCAGCAGCAAGAGGAAGGTTGCGGAGTTTCCCAGTGCGGAGTTCCAAGGGGGGGACGTGAGGGAACTGCACTGGTCCCCCGTTGGCCCTCTGATCGTGTTCCTGTACTCCCGCGACGACGGTAGCCGAAGCGGGGTAGAGGACCTCTATGTGGTCAACCAGGACGGCACCGATCTGAAGGTAAGGAGGCTCGGCCGCCGGGGTGGATCCCGTGTTCGGTGGTCACCCGACGGCGCCAGAATCGCAATTCGAACCGGCGGCGGCGTGATAACCATGGCTCCCGACGGCACGGATAGGCGGGTCTTGGCTGTATTGGGGGAATCTGCACGCCTCGACGAGCGCCATGCCCTTGTCGCCGCGAATCCCCGCCCGCCCCACCCGCCGTTGGAGCCGGCGGCCTGCTCCAACGGGATCGTCATTCAGGACCCTGAAGCGAACCCCGGCCTCATCGCCGACTGCGAGGCGCTGCTGATGGCGAGGGACTGGGTCGCGGAAGGCGTGTTCCTGGACTGGCACGGCGATCTGCCTATCCAGGAGTGGGAGGGCGTGACCGTTGCGGGGCAACCGGCACGGGTCACGGAAGTGGTGCTCAGGGGCCTCGGCCTCAAGGGTCGCATGCCCGGCAGCTTCGGCAGGCTGGAGCACCTGGAGCGGCTTGACCTCTGGCACAACGAGATCCGTGGCCAGATACCGCGGGAGTTTGGCGACCTGGCGAAGCTTCGCTCCCTGGACCTCTCCTACAACCTCATCGTGGGCGCCATCCCGCCCGAGCTGGGACGCCTGACGAACCTCGAGCTCCTGGACCTGTCCCACAATCAGTTGAGCGGTCCCCTGCCGGGAGAACTGGGGGCGCTGGTCGACTTGCGCGTCCTGAAGCTCCAGGACAACAACGTGGGCGGCGCCTTCCCAGCCGAACTCGGCAACCTGGGGAATCTCGAGGAGCTGCGCCTCTCCCGCAACGGGAACCTGGAGGGCTGTGTCCCGGACACGCTCCGTGCCGTGGAGGCAGTGGGGACGCTCCTGCAGCGCCGCTGGCCGGACGAGAACGATTAGGAAGGCGGCGCCCGTCAGGCAGCCAGCTAGGAAGCCCGCCGCCCCGCCCGGGCCGGCGCCAGCGCCAGTAGCCGTGTTACCGCCACCTCCAGCGCGAGCTCGTCCCGCACCTCGCCCAGCTTCATGCCCCGATCGGCGGCGACCAGCACCTCGTAGGCGCCCTGCACGCCCTCCCGGCCCAGCCGCTGCGCGCGCCGGATGGCGGCGTCGCGCAGACGCGGCCAGGGACGCCGGATCGCCTTCCCGATCTCCTCGGGACTCGCCCCTTCGTCCAGCAGGTCCAGCACCGTCGCGAGGGGGCGGTAGGCCGCCGCCAGCTGGCCCAGCAGGCTGCTCACGCTCTCCCCCCGCGAGAGCAGGAAGCGCAGCGCCTGCAACGACTTCGCCGTGTCCCCGTCCAGCACCCCGTCGACGAGCTCCCAGATCGTCGTCTCCCGCTCGCCCCCGCAGAGCAGGTCGATGTCGTCGACCGTCGCTTGGCGGCCCATCGTGTAGAGCGCCAGCTTCTCTAGCTCTCGCGCCAGCTCCAGCGTGTTCGGGTGGAGCGCCGCCAGCAGCTGCGCCGGGTCGTCCTCGCGCGGCCGCCGCCACTCCTCGTCCTCCGGCAGGGGCCGCACCGAGCGCCCCCGCTGGAAGTCCACCCCCTGCAGCTGCGCCTCCTCCCGCACGAACTGCACCAGCTCACCCCGCTTCAGCTCTGGGAAGTGCTCCACCTCCACCCCGACCTCGTCCAGGCGCCGCAGGAGCGGGTTGCGGCCCGCGTTCAGGACGCCCTCGACGAACACCAGCGTCGTCGTCTCCGGGATGCCCCCCGCCAGCCCCTCCAGCAGCGGGCTGAAGGCGTCGACGCGCGGCCCGCGACCGCCGCCCCTGCCCCCGCCGCCCCCCTCGAACCGCCCCAGCAGCCCCTCGACGATCACGAGGCGCCGCGGCGAGAGGAACGGGACCGTCAGCGCCGGCCCGAGGATGTCGTCCGGCTTCGCGTCGCGTCCGTCGAGCAGGGCCACGTCCGCTCCCGCCGCTCCCGCGTCCCCGCCCGCCTCGCCGCGCAGCCCCTCCAGCCGCCGCCGCAGGCGCAGTTCATCCAGGCCGTGCAGCACGATGATCACCCGCCGCCCTCCGCCGCCCGATGATACCCCGCCCCCGCCGCCCCTACGCCGCCTTCCCCGTACAATTTCGCCCGGCGCGACGCCCAGTGCGGGTGCGCCCGGAGGTATCGAATGCAAGCGAAGGCAGCCGTGCTGCGTGGCTCCGGAAGTCCCCTCGAAGTTCAGACCGTTACCGTCGACGATCCCGGCCCCGGCCAGGTGCGCGTCAAGCTGACCGCCTGCGGCCTCTGCCACACCGACCTGTCGGTGATGAATTCGGTGCTTCCCCGCCCCAATCCCGTGGTCCTCGGACACGAGGGCGCGGGCGTCGTGGAGTCGGTCGGCGAAGGTGTCACCTCGCTCGAGCCCGGCGACCACGTCGTCATGACCACGACGGCCTTCTGCGGCCGCTGCCCCATGTGCGTCGAGGGCATGTACGCCCAGTGCGAGCAGATGCCCCTCAACATGGGCGGCAACTTCCCCTATCACATCGACGGGCTCGACCTGATGCCCTTCGCCTCCATCGGCGGCCTCTGCGAGTACACCGTCGTCGCCGAGAACACCGCCATCAAGATCGACAAGGACATCCCCCTCGTCAGCGCGTCCCTGATCGGCTGCGGGGTCATCACCGGGGTCGGGGCCGCGATCAACACGGCCGAGGTGCGTCCCGGCACGAGCTGCGCCATCTGGGGCTGCGGCGGCGTCGGCCTGAGCGTCCTCCAGGGCTGCCGCATCGCCGGCGCCTCCACGATGATCTCGATCGATGCCAACCCGGCCAAGCTGGAGTACGCGAAGAAGCTGGGCGCCACGCACGTCATTGACGCCTCGCAGGAGAACGCCGTCGAGCAGGTGATGGCGATCACCGGCGGCCGCGGCGCCGACTACACCTTCGAAGCCATCGGCGTCGGAGCCTGCATGGAGCAGGCCTACATGGCCGCCCGTCGCGGCGGTACCGCCACGATCGTCGGAGTGGGCGGCTTCGAGGACACCTTCTCCCTCTCCGCCGGTCTCGTCGCCATCATGGAGAAGACGCTCAAGGGCTCCTTCTGCGGCAAGGGCGCCAGCGTGCGCGACTTCCCCCGCCTGATCGACTGGTACCGCCAGGGCAAGCTCGACCTCGACTCGCTCGTCACCACCACCTATCCCATCGAGGACGTGGCCCAGGCCTACGAGGACATGGAGGCGGGCAAGAATGCGCGCGGAGTCGTCGTCTTCTAGCCCCTGCGGACGGACGCTCAGTCCTGGATGAGGGCGTTCTCCTCGATCCAGCCGTCGACCCGCCGCCATTGCGCCAGCAGCCAGGTGGTGCGCCCGTTGATGTCCGCCGGCACCTCGTCCCGGGGGATGCGCCAGAAGGCGATGCGAACCTCGCGCCGCAGGATGCCCCCCGCCAGCAGCGATCGATAACTGCCGCCCTCCAGGCCCGTGTGCGCGCAGAACACCACGTCGGCATCGGGCGCCCGCTCGAGCAGCGCCAGCGCCCCACCCAGCTGCGGCGGCAGCACGTGGCGCAGCCCCTCCGCCAGCCGCGCCTCCTCCTCGTCGCCGCTGCGCCGCATGCGCCTCACTGCTCGCGCCAGCCGCATCGGTGTGAAGAGCGCCCCCTCGGGGAAGACGAGCACGCCCTCGCGAGGCTCGAGGTTGTCGCCCAGCGCCGAGACCTTGGCGATCTGGCGCGAGCCCTCGCGTGAGCCGACCGTCAGGAACGTGCTCCGCAGCCGGTGCCCGACGAAGTCGATGCAGGGGTCGCGCACCAGCCACGAGTTCATGACCCAGCGCAGCCAGAGCCCGTGCCGCCCCTCCAGGAACACGAGCGGCAGCAGGTTGTCGACCGGCGAGACGTGCCGGCAGAACACGATTACCGGCCCCTCCGCCGCCTCCTCGTCCCCCTCGACCGCCACGCGCATCTCGAACAGCCGCACGAGGCTCCAGAACACCCAGCGCGCCCACACCCGCGCGAACCAGTGGTGCAGCGCCAGCCGGCGGCGCTCGCTCCCCTGCCCCAGCACCCAGAGCGGCAGGAACAGGACGATCCCGAAGGTCTCCACCGCCAGGTAGGCCCAGATGGCCAGGATGCAGCGCACGAAGATCGTTCCCCGGCCCCGCGCCAGGTCCCCTGTCAGCGCGACCACCAGGAAGATCGGCGCCGCCGCCGTGTTGATCAGGAACGACGCCAGGTAGATGGGCACGGTCACCGTGCGCCGCGCGTAGCGCAGCGCCAGCCGCTCGCGCCCGATGTCCCGTTCGCGGGTCAGCCGGTCGAGGAGCGAGGGGGGTCGTGGCGTGGCCGGTGTCGCGCTGCTCACCGACCGGAGCTTAGCGAACGCGGCCCCTGTGCGCCTTTCCCGGTGCCCCTGCGCCCACCGTCGCGTAGAGTCACGCCGATCGCTTCGGGCAGGAGCCGCTCGTGACGTTTACCGATGACATCCGCCGCCGGCTGCAAGAGCAGCCCGCTCACTCCAGCGACCGGGAGCCCGTGCGGCTCCCCGCCCGACGCTTCGTCGACCGCACCTTCTACGAGGCCGAACGCGCCGAGATCTTCGGGAAGGCCTGGCTCCTTGCCGGCCGCCTCGACGAGATCCCCCGCCCCGGCCTCTACATGACCTGGGAGAAGACCACCGTCCCCCTCCTCATCGTCCACGCCGTCGACGACGTCATCCGCTGCTTCTACAACAGCTGCCGCCACCGCGGCGCCCCCGTCGTGCGCGTGCCTCGCGGACGCAACCGCGCTCTCCGCTGCCAGTACCACAGCTGGACGTACGACACCTCCGGCAAGCTCGTCTCCGTTCCCGACGAACGCGACTTCGTCGACCTTCACCGCGAGGAACGCAGCCTCGTACCGGTCGCGTCCGCGATCGCCAACAGCGCCATCTTCGTGAACGAGAACCCCGAGCAGGACCTCGGGAGCTGGATCGGCGGCGCCGCCGAGGAGCTCACGGTCGAGAGCGAGGGGCTGCACACCCTCGACCAGCGTTCGGTCACCATCCCCGTCAACTGGAAGCGCGTCGTGGGCCGCTTGCTCGCCTCGCCCCCCGCCCCGCCCCGCCCCGCGTTGGGCGCTCCCTCGATCACCGACGCCGACGTCGAACTGCTCGATGGCGGCCACCTGCGCATCGTCGCTCCCTTCGATGCCGCCAGCGCCTCGGCGCTTGGCCTCTCCGGTCCCCTCGCCTGGGCCAACCCCACCGACGCCGACCTCCCCACCATCGCCGGCCTCGGCCCCATGCTCAGCTCTACCGCCACCACCTACGTGTTCTTCCCCAACCTCTTCGTCACCTACACGCCCAGCGGCATCTTCAACTACTCCGTCTGGCCCGGCGACGAGGAGACGACCCTGCTCGAAGCGACCTGGCTCGCCCCCGACTGGGGCGAGGAGGACGCCCCCGTCGATCACCCCGCCTGGAGTGCGCGCATCGAGTGGGCCCAGGCGCAGATCGACGCCGTGGCTGCGGAGCTCGCCGGCGTCCAGGACGAGATGAAGGAGCCCGCCCGCCAGGGGCTCTCCCTGCAGGACGACTCTGAGGCCGCCCGCCTCTGGAACGAGGCTATCGACGACCGCCTGCGCAACGTCGTCCCGCCCGACACCCTCACCGGCGCCGCCCCTGGCGAGGTCCGCAGCCCAGTCGCGCGCTAGGCCAGGTCCGCGGCCATCCACTCGGCGACGCGTTCGCCGAGCATCATGCAGGTGAAGTTCGTGTTCGCCCGGATGATCGTCGGCATGATCGACCCGTCCACCACCCGCAGCCCCTCGACGCCGTGCACGCGCCCCTCCGTATCGACGACCGCCCCCGCGGACGGGTCGGGGCCCATCGGGCAGGTGCAGGTCGGGTGGGCCATGCTCGTGGCGGTGGCGTGGATCCACTCGTCGAGCTTCTCGTCGTCGTCGATCGTTTCCTCGTCGATATCGACCGGCCCCGTGTGGAAAGCCGCCATCTCCTCAGAGTGCGCCAGCCGCCACGCCAGGCGCGCGCCCTCGCGCAGACGCACGCGGTCCGCCTCGTTCTCGTCGAACTGCAGGTCGATGGTGGGGCGCTCGGTGTAGTCCGTGCTCGCCAGCGTGACCGAGCCGTACGAGTTCGGGAGCTGCACGCCCGGCGCGATCCCGAACACCCACTCCGGCTCGGCGTTCTCGTCGCCCGCATCCGGGCGCCAGGCCCCGAAGCGCCCGCCCGGCACCAGCAGCACGTGTCCCAGCAGGTACACCTGCATGTCGTTGAACTCGCCCGTGGCCGAGGTGTAGCGCAGCAGCGCCTGCAGCAGTGGCTTCTCCGGGTTCACCGCGCCCGGCGTCGGGCGCAGCAGCATGGGCGTCATCGGGTGGTCCATCAGGTGTTTGCCCACCCCCGGCAGGTCGACCGTCGAGTCGATCCCCAGCTCCGCCAGCTCGCCGGCGGGCCCGATGCCGCTCCGCAGCAGGATGGCGGGACTCATGACCGCCCCCGCGGAGAGCACGATCTGCTTGCCCCGCACCTCCTGCAGCTCGCCGTCGCACTCAACCCGCAGCCCCACCGCGCGTCCGTCCTCGACCAGCACCCGGTCGACCAGGCAGCGGCCCCGAATCGTGAGGTTGAGCCGGTTCCGCGCCTGCGAGAGGAACCCGAGATTCGCCGACCAGCGCGTCATCAGGTTCGGACCGCCGCGGTTCATCGCGATGCGCGTGATGCCAGTCGTCTCGGGATCGTTCTGGTCGCTGTCCGCCTCGAATCCAGAGGCCAGGCAGGCGTCGTAGAACCCCTGCTGCACCGGCTCCAGCTCCTCCCGCTTCCAGCGCCGCACGGGAATCGGGCCGCCCTGCCCGTGGAAGTCGCCGCCCTCGTCCTGGTCGTCCTCGAGCGCGCGCAGGTAGGGCAGGCACTGCTCCCAGCTCCAGCGCTCGTCGCCCGTCAGCTCCGCCCACGCGTCGTAGTCGCCGGGCGCCCCCCGGATCGCGACCCCGCTGTTGACCGCCGACGAACCCCCGACCAGCTTCCCCCGCGGCAGCGGCGCCACCCGCCCCGGCACGAACGTCGCCTTGAAGCCCCAGTCGTGGTTCACCGTCGAGGGCTCGTGGATGCTGTTGATGTCGTCCGGGAGTTGATCCAGCGTCGCGTAATCCGGTCCAGCGTCCAGCAGCAGCACCGACCGCGAGCGGTCCTCGCTCAGCCGCGAGGCCATGACCGCGCCCGAAGACCCCGCCCCGACGACGATGACGTCGTATTCCATCAGCCCTGGCCCCCGGCGACCGACGCGTCGATGCGCGCCATCAGCTCCGCGTCCAGCGGCCCCTTCGCCTCCGCCTCCAGGCACTCCGCCAGCTCCGCGCGGTTCTTCACCCCCAGGATCACCGTCGCGATGCCCTCCATCGAGAGTGAGTAGCGGTGCGCCAGCGAGGCGGCCGACTCCCCCACCTCCCGCGCCAGCGCCCGGAACGGGGCCGCCCGCTCGAAGTCGACGACCTCCGGGTGCTCGGCCGGCAGGTCGCGGTCGATCGCGTCCGTGAGCGCCCCCGCCTGCACCGCGCGGATGCCCATCACGCCGGTGCCGCGGGCCGTTGCCGCCGCGATCAGGTCGCGCGGGCGCGGCTCCTCCTCGTAAGCGCGCATCCCCCCGGGCGAATCGAGCAGGTTGGCCACGCACTGGATGGCCGCCGGCGCGGGGTCCTCCGCGAGCGTCTCCAGCAGGGCGCTGGGCACACCCACCCCGCTTACCCCCCCCGCCCCGATCGTGCCGTCCGCCACCATCGCCTCGAAGGCCGGCCGCACCGCGTCCACGAACAGGCTGCGGGGCGTCCCCCGCCCCTCGAACCCGTCCGGGACCACCATCCCGTGCAGGAAGAACAGGTCGACGCGCTCCATCCGCAGCCGGTCGAGGCTGGCCGCCAGCGCCTGCCGCAGCGCTCCCGCCACCTCCCCCGCGGGCACGTTGCCGAGGTGGTGCTTCGTCGAGATGCGCACCCCCTCCGGCAGCCGCCCCCCATACGCCTCCCCCACCACACGCTCCGCCTCCCCGTTGCCGTACCCGGGCGCCACGTCGAGGAAGGTGATGCCGCCGTCGACCGCCGCCAGTACCGTCTCGACCGCCTCCTCCCGCGTCGTCGCCCCCAGACCCCGCCGGTGCCGCCTCCCCCCAGCGTGAGGGCGCTGACCGGCCCGAGCGTCCCGAACATTCGCGTTTCCATGCGCGCGAGTCTACCGGTCGGTCGCTGCCCCCGCCGCCTCCGTGATGCCCGCCCGCCGCAGCGCCTCGACGATGCGCTCGCCTGTCCCCTCGGGCGGGTCCGCGCGGTAGGTCATGATCGCCACCGCGTCGACCATCTCGGTCGCCGCCAGCGCCGCCAGCGTCTCCTCGAAGGCGCGCCAGGCCTCCCCCTCGCCCGCCGCGATGCGCCGCCGTAGCCCTTCCGGCGCCGGGATCCGCAGCCGCTCGCTGATTGCGTCCAGCGACTCCGACGTCAGCAGGGGCATCGCCATCGCCACCACGTGCGCCCCGGCCCGCTGCGTCTTCACGAACTCCGCAGACCGCAGCAGGGGCGCCATCTCGAACACCGGCTGCGTCCAGACGCTGGCCGCGCCCGCGTGCAGCTTGGCCGCCAGCAGCCGGTCGGCGCGCTCGTCCTCGTGGTACTGGTCGAGGGCTGCCCCGATCGCCATCCCCGGCGCCTGCTCGCGCACGATCCCGATGGCGTCCGGCACGCGCGTCCCCGGCGTCGCCGCCGCGTGGTCGCCCCGCAGGCAGAGCACGTGGCCGATCCCGCCCTCCCGCGCCCGCGCCACGTCGGCTGCGATCGCCTCCGGCGAGCGCCCGCCCGTGGCCAGGTGCCAGATCGGCTCCAGCCCCTCCCGCCGCAGCGCCAGCGCCGCCTCCAGGCTCGACTGCCGTTCCGGGCGCTGGATCACGTTCACGGTCAGCGTGCAGGCCTCGAGCAGCCGCGCGCGCCGCCGCAGGATCGCCGGCTTCGAGGTGCGCGGCGGCGTGATCTCGAGCGAAACGGGGAACGCCCCGCTCGTCATGGCTTCCACGAAGGACATCGAACCAGCCTGTCGCGAAGGCGCGTACGAGTCCAGCGGCGCTAGCCCTGCTGCCGCGTCACGCTCTCGCCCAGCACCGCCGACCGCGCCGCCGCGACCGCATACAGCGACCCCGTGACGCAGATCAGGTCCGCCTCCTCCGCCCGCTGCCGCGCCTGCGCGATCCCTTCCGCCACGCTCCTCGCCACCTCCACGTGCGGCGTCAGGGGCGCCAGCTCCGCCGCCATCTCGGCGGGGTCGCGCGACCGCCGCGACTGGAGCCGGCAGCACCAGATGCCGCTCGCCAGCCCCGCCAGCTTGTAGCCGATGCCGCGCAGGTCCTTGCCCCCCATCGCCCCCAGCACGAAGAAGCAGCGCCGCCACTCGAGGTACTCGCGCAGCCCCTCCGCCAGGGCCGCCGCCGCCGCCGGGTTGTGCGCCCCGTCCGCCACCACCAGCGGACGCTGCCCCATCACCTCCAGCCGCCCCGCGACCCGTGTCCGCGCGATCCCGCCGCTGATCGCCTCGTCGTCGATGGCCGCGCCCAGCGCGCGCAGCTCGTGCGCCACCGCCACCGCCGTCGCCGCGTTCCCCACCTGGTGCGAACCCAGCAGCGGCGTCCGCAGCTCCCGCGATCCCTCCGGCCCGTGCAGCAGGAACGACTGCCCGAAGACGTACCGCTCCAGCACGTCCGTGCTCCACTCCTCGTCCACCAGCCGCAGCTCCGCCCCCACCTCGCGGCAGCGATCGCGCACGACCTGCGTCACGGCCGGGTCGGGCTGGGGCGCGAGCACGCAGGTGGCGCCCTTCCCGATGATCCCCGCCTTGTCCCGCGCGATCGCGACGGTCGTGTCGCCCAGCACCGCGGTGTGGTCGAGCGCGATCGGCGTGATCACCGAGACCTCGGCGCCTCCGTACACGTTCGTCGCGTCGTAGGAGCCGCCCAGCCCCACCTCCACCACCTGCCAGCCGCCCTCGCCCAGCTTCTCCCGCGCCAGCCAGTGGAAGAGCGCCGTCAGCACCCCGAACGTGCTCACCGCGCCCCCCGCCGACTCCTGCTCCGCCTCCACCGCCGGCCGGATGGCGCTCAGCCCCGCCGCCAGCTCCGCCATCTCCACCGCCTCCCCGTCGATGCGGACCCGCTCCGCGTACGAGTGCAGGTGGGGGCTCGTGAAGAGCGCCGTCCGCTCCCCGCCCGCCCGCAGGATGCCCTCGACCATCGCCGAGACGCTGCCCTTGCCGTTCGTGCCGGTCACGTGGACCGTCCCCCGCCCCAGCTGGGGGTCGCCCAGCCGGCGCAGCAGCGAGCGCATCGAGGCGAGGCTCATCGGCGGGCTCGCGGACGCCCCCGGATCCCGCTCCATGTCGACGAACGACTCGAGGAACCTGATCGTTTCCCGCTGGTTCATGGAGTCATTGTAGGTTCGCTGTGCCATGCTGGGCTGGCCGTGACTGAGACGGACACTGTGACCGATACCCGCGACCGCTTCGAGCGCGCCATTGCCCGCATCGACGAGGCGAACGCGGCCGACCCGTTCACGATTGAGGTCGACGGCCAACCAGTGCCCAAGGAGCTCACCCACGCGCGCATGCTCACGGAATGGGTCGAACGCCTCCTGCCCGAACCGAGCGAGGCGCTCCTGCTCGCCGCCCGCGCCCACCACATCCGCCGCTGGGAATCCCCCCGCGACACCTTCCCCGCCGGCCGCCGCGGCTACCTCCGCTGGCGCCGCGACCTCCAGCGCCGCCACGCCGCCCACGCGCGCGCCATCCTTGAGGAATCCGGCTACGAAGAGGACACGATCGCCCACGTCGAGCGCCTCATCCGCAAGGAGACGCCGAAGGGCGACTCCGAGGGCCAGGCCTTCGAGGATGGCCTCACGCTCGTCTTCCTCGAAACCCAGCTGCACGACTTTGCCCTCCGCACCGACGCCGACACGATGGCCGGCGTCATCCGCAAGACGTGGAGCAAGATCAGCCCCGCCGCCCGCGACCTGGCGCTCGCCTCCGACCTCGCCCCCGAGGACCGTGCCCTCATCGAACGCGCCCTCGCCTGACCCCGCCCGCCTCCCTACCTCCTACAATGCTGGTATGTCCGACGGCGAAGACTTCGCACGAGACCTGCTGAAGGCCCAGCCCGACCGCTTCGCCTCCGTGCTCGCCGGCGCCCCCGGCGGCTCCACCCTCGCCGCCACCGCCACCGCCCGCCAGATCGCGACGCTTGTGCGCGCCACCCGCGCCAGCTACGTCCTCCTGGTCGAGGGCGAACCACCCCCGGACGGCCTCGATGCCGCCGCCGCCCTGGAGCTCGCCACCAGCCTGGCCGCCTACCGCACCCTCCACATCGCCGGCGCCTTCGGCCACACCGGCCAGGTGGAGGTCGTCGAGCGCAACCCGAAGGTCGCGGCCGGCATCCGCGAGGCCGCCGAGCGCCACGCCTTCGACGAGCACGTGCGCGTCCACTCCGGCAAGCCCCCCGCCGTCGTACACGCCCTCAACGGCCCCTACGACCTCGTCGTCCTCAGCGGCCGCTGGCGCGAGTACGAGCGCATGGAAGAGGACCTCACCCGCCTGCTCCGTATCGGCGGCTCGCTCACGGTCGTCAACGCCGCCGCCCTCGCGGACGCTCCCGGTGGCGCCGAGGCCGACGCCCTGCGCCGCTACCTCGCCCTCCTCGCCGCCGACGAGCGCTACCTGCTCAGCCCGGGGCTCGACTTCGCCGGCGTGCTCGCCGCCCGCATCCGCTAGCCCCGCGTGACCGAACCACCCCGCCGCCGCGTCCCCGTCGCTGCCGAGCAGAGCGTTCGCCAGGAGCGCCGGAGCTTCTTCCGCATGGCCGCCATCCTCGGCGTCATCGTGGGCATCCCCCTGGGCGTCTTCGGCCTCCCCGCCCTCCTCAACGTCTTCTTCGACGAGCCCACCGTCCCCGTCAACGGCGCTTACAGCGAGGACGGCCTCACCATCTGGGTCAACTCCTACGAGGTCGATGAGGGACCGCCCCGCGTGGTGACCGTCACCCTCGCCGTGCGCACGTCCGAGCCCTGGAGCCTCGAACCCCAGGAGATCGAGCTGGAGCTATCGGAGGGCGATCCCATCCCCGTCGCCGAAGTCGCCGCGCCCGACGTGTTGCAGGTGGGAAAGCAAGGCACGGTCGTGTTCCGGTTCGCCCTCGTCGGGGCGGAACGCGACGCCGAAGCCCGAGCCATCCGCCTCGCCGAGCCAAAGGCCCGCTTCGCCCTCACGGAGGAGGATCATTGACGGCGGACCTCGCCACCCTGCCCCACTACCTCCGCCCCGGCCTCCGCGTCGTCTTCATCGGCTACAACCCCGCCGTCTACTCCGCCGAGGCGGGCCACTACTACGCTCGCCGCGCGAACGTCTTCTGGAAGCAGCTCAACGAGAGCGGCCTCCTCGCCCGCCCCGCCGGCCCCGAGGACGACGCCTCCCTCATGGACGAGGCCGGCATCGGCTTCGTCGACCTCTGCCCGCGCCCCACCGTGCGCGCCGACGAGCTCACCCCGGAGGAGATTGCCGAGGGCGCCCAACGCCTCCTCGGCCAGCTACGGGAGACCCAGCCCGCCTACGCCGTCTTCAGCGGGCGCGGCATCTACGTCCACTTCGCCCGCCATGCCCTCGACCTCCCCCGCACCGCTCTCGCTGGCCGCCCCGACGGCGTCCAGCCCGAGCGTATCGGCGACACCATCCCCTTTGTCGTCCCCTCCTCCAGCGGACTTGCCAGCCGCTGGCACGGCGAGCGCCTCGCCCTCCTGAAGGCGCTGGCCGAGCTCCTCGGACCCCCACCCGCTTCCTCGCGCTCGTAGGATCGCCCCATGCGCGCCGCCGTGCTCGAACGCCCCGCCCCCGCGGGTGACGGCCCCCTCGCCGTCACCACCCTCCCCGACCCCGTCCCCGCGCCCGGCGAGTTGCTGCTGCGCCTCGACGCCTGCGCTGTCTGCCGCACCGACCTCCAGATCTGCGAGGGCGACATCGAAGCCCGCCGCCTCCCCGTCGTCCCCGGCCACCAGGCCGTCGGGAGCGTCGAGGCGCTTGGCGAGGGCGTCGACGGGTGGCGTGTTGGCGATCGCGCGGGCGTCGCCTGGCTCGCGGGCGCCTGCGGCGCCTGCGCGCGCTGCACGGCGGGCCGCGAGAACCTCTGCGAGGCCGCCCGGTTCACCGGCTGGGATCGCGACGGCGGTTATGCCGAGCGCCTCACCGTGCGCGCCGCCTTCGCCCACCCCCTCCCCGCCAACCTCGACCCCGTGGATGTCGCGCCTCTCCTCTGCGGTGGCATCATCGGCTACCGCGCCCTGCGCCTCTCCGGCATCGAGCCGGGCGGGCGGCTCGGTCTGTACGGCTTTGGCGCCTCGGCGCGGCTCGCACTCCAGGTGGCGACCCACTGGGGCTGCGAGGTGTTCGTCGCCACCCGCTCCGAGCGCGACCGGCAGCGCGCCCGCGAACTCGGCGCTGCC
The DNA here is from genome assembly GCA_965214395.1 of Tepidiformaceae bacterium. Lineage (GTDB taxonomy): Bacteria > Chloroflexota > Dehalococcoidia > Tepidiformales > Tepidiformaceae > UBA2991. The sequence continues at coordinate 265,790 of OZ243954.1, read as the reverse complement.
TGGTCCGGGGGCACGGACGAGCCCCCGCCCGTGCCCCTCGACGCAGCCGTCACCTTCGCCCCCGCCGGCGAGGTCGTTGTCGCTGCCCTCAAGGCCGTCGACCGCGGGGGCACGGTCGCCGTCAACGCCATCCACCTCGACCGCATCCCCGAGTTCGCCTACGAGCACCTCTGTTGGGAACGCAGCATCCGCAGTGTCGCCAACTTCACCCGCCGGGACGCGCGCGAGTTCCTTGCCCTCGCCGCCGAGATCCCTATCCGCACCGAGACCGAGGTCTACCCCCTCGACGACGCCAACCAGGCCCTCGCCGACCTCGCGGGGGGAAGGGTCGCGGGCGCAGCCGTCCTCCGCATCGGTTGAGAGGGCCGGGCTCGGCTAGACTCGCGAGCGCAACAGGAGGCGCCATGTCGTCCGACCCCGATCAACCGACGTCCCTCAACGAGGCCCACGCCCGTAACGCCGGCGCGCGGGTGACCCTTGAGGAGATGCTCGCGATCAACGTCAACGTGATCGAGGAGTTCCGCGCGAACCGCGGGAAGGTGTCGGGCATGTTCGCGAACGAACCCCTCCTCCTCCTCACCACCACCGGCGCGAAGAGCGGTCAGAAGCGCACCAACCCCCTCGTCCACACCCTCGATGGCGACCGCGTCGTCATTATCGCCTCGTTCGGCGGCGCACCGACGCATCCCGCCTGGTTCCTCAACATCCAGGCCAACCCGGAGGTCACGATCGAACTGCCGGGCGAGTCCTTCACGTCGAAGGCCATCATCCCCGAAGGCGAGGAGCGCCAGCGCATCTACGACCAGCACGCCGCCCAGATGCCCCGCTTCGCCGACTACCAGGCCATGACGACACGCCAGATCCCGGTGGTGGTTATCCCGCGGCCGTAGGCGGCGCGAACCGTGTGCAACGGGGGCACGGCCTCTGGCGCATTCCTCCCCCGCCTTCGCTACAGTCTGCGGGCCCTTCGTTAGCAGAACGTCGGTGTCCGCTAGACTCTCCGGACGCAACCGCAGGAGAAGCCCGATGACTTCAGAAGATCCCATCGCCCAGATGATCTCGTACAACAACCGGCTCATCGAGCAGTTTCGCGCCAACAGCGGCAAGGTGACCGGCCGCTTCGCCGATGCCCCCCTGCTCCTCCTCACCACCACCGGCGCGAAGAGCGGTGAGAAGCGCACCACCCCGCTCGCCCACAGCACGGACGGCGACGACATCATCATCATCGCCTCCTACGCCGGGAACCCGAAGCATCCGCAGTGGTACCACAACATCAAGGCCAACCCCGAGGTCACGATCGAACTTCCCGATCAGACCTTCACCACGAACGCCATCGTCCCCGAGGGCGAGGAACGCAAGCGGCTCTTCGACCAGCAGGCCGAGAAGATGCCCGCCTTCGCCGAGTACCAGGCCAAGACCACCCGCGAGATCCCCGTCATCGTCATCCGCCGCCCGTAACCCCAGTCCGGCAACAGAAAGGAACCACCATGCCCAAGCCCCGCGTCCTCACCGAGCTCGACGAGTGGCCCCGCCACCAGACCATCGACACCTTCAACTCCGTCCAGACCGCCAGCCCCGAGTGGAGCGACGGCTACTGGTTCTGTTTCGGCGACCCCGCCGGCGAGGTCAACCTCATCACCGCCATCCGCCTCTACCCCAACACGGACGTGATGGACGCCTACGCCATCGTCAGCCTCGACGACGGCAAGCAGTACAACCTGCGCGCCAGCCGCCGCCTCCGCCCCCGCATCGACGACCTCCGCGTCGGCCCCTTCTGGCAGGAGATCATCCGCGGCATGCGCACCGTCCGCATCGGCTGCGATGAGAACGCCCACGGCATCGAGTTCGACATCCTCTGGGAGAGCAAGGCCCCCGCCTACGACGAGGCCCCCGGCGTCCAGTACCGCCTCGACGGCCGCCTCGTCGCCGAGCGCTCCAACTACATCCAGGCCGCCGACATCTCCGGCCGGATCAAGATCAACGGCCGCGAGTGGAAGTTCGACTTCGGCGACGGCTGGGCGGGCACGCGCGATCACTCCTGGGGCATCGGCGCGGGCACCGGCACGGGCGCCAAGCCCAACCCCTACGTCGCCCCGCCCCTGACCCCGCCCGAACAGGGCAGCTTCCGCGCCGACGGCATGCGCCACTGGGCCGTCGTCAACATGCCCGACCGCTGCCTCTACTACGCCTTCCGCCTCGGCGAGGATGGCGTCTACACCGCCTCCGGCACCGGCCGCCAGGCCGGGGCCGGCGTCCACTCCTGGGTCGAGTACGCCTACGACTCCGACAAGGAGAGCTTCGCCTACACCGACATCTCGATCTCCGACCACGAGTGGGAGGACGGCTTCCCCCGCTTCAAGCGCGGCAAGATCCACCTCACCCGCCCCGACGGTGGCGTCGACAACTTCCAGCTCGAGGTGGTCAGCGAGCCCGTCTACATGCTTGCGGGTGGCTACGCCCACGGCTGGAACGACCGCCTTGGCCGCGGCGTCTTCCGCGGCGAGTTGCTCGTCGAGGGCGAAGTCTGGGACGTGTCCCACCCCACAAAGGTGTTCGACGCCGACGGCAACGAGATACCGCAGATGAGCGGCGGCGGTTCCTACGCCGAGCTCTCCACCGTCTACACCAACATGGACGACCCCAGCGACACCGGCGTCGGCATCCTCGAGTGCGCCATCATGACCGAGTTCGAGGGCGTCAAGGGCCCGTAGGCGCTGACCTGCCCGCAGTGCGGGTGCAAGACCCTGGAGCGAAACCGTGTACGTCAGCCATGACGCGCTGGCCGACGCCATGTACGTCAGCCTGCGCCTTCCCGAGGACGGAGATTCCCACGCCGACCCCCTCGACAGCGGTCCTATCCGCTGCATCGACAAGGCCGGAAACGTCTACGCCTACGAATTCCTCTTCGTGAGCGCGGGCGTCTCGCTGGATGGTATCGACCCCGAGGACGCGGCTCGCATTCGTGAGGCCGTTCGAACTGCGATCGCCGCCCTGGAGCCGCTTTCCGTGGCCTGATCCTGTTGCACTGTTTGCGGACAGCATCTATGATGCATGGGAGCAACTGAGATGGTCACCGTCAGCGAGCAGAGCGAGAGCGAAGAGAAGTACGCGGAATTGAGTCTCCGACTGCTCCGGCAGGCGCAGGAAGAGTTCGACAAGGGCGACCGCCTGCAGGCCTCCGAGAAGGCCTGGGGCGCAGCCGCGCACGCCATGAAGGCTGCCGCCGAACGCCGCAACTGGAACCACAACCGCCACGCTCACCTCTTCGCGGTCGCCGGCCAGATGGCGGACGACACGGGCCGTGCTGAAATTCGCGATCTCTTCCGGGATGGCAGTTCCCTGCACCAGAACTTCTACGAAGACTGGCAGACGGACACCTCCGTGCAGGGCGGTATCAACCAGGTTCGGAAGCTCGTCGAACTGATGGAAGAGCTGCGCGCCCAGCCTGTCCGCCCCTCCGTCGTCACGGACGAGCAGCAGTGGCGCACCCTGAACCAGCCGCCTCGCGAACGAAGCTAGCTCCCGCTCACCCCCCCAGCGCCTCCGCCAGCAACTCCGCGACGTGGCGCGGCGTGCGCGACGTGAAGTGCCCGATCTGTTGCCGGCAGGACACCCCCGTGACCGCCACCGCGACCTCCCCGCCCGCCGCCTCCACCGCCGGGAAGAGCCGGTACGCGCCCATCTGCCGCGAGACCTCGTAGTGCTCCCGCTCGAACCCGAACGACCCCGCCATCCCGCAGCACCCTGAGTCGACCAGCGAGGGCGCGTACCCCGCGATCTCCAGTGCCCGCAGCGACGGCTCCGCCCCCGCCAGCGCCTTCTGGTGGCAGTGCCCGTGCAAGACCACCTCGCCCCCTTCGTTGGCGCTGAACCGCTCCCGTACCCCCGGATCTTCAGCCGCCACCCGGGGGACCAGTTCGTCCAGCAGGACCGCCTGCGCCGCGACCGCCTCCGCCCGCTCGCCGGGCAGCAGGTCGCGGTATTCGTCGCGCAGCGTGAGCAGGCACGAGGGCTCCGTCCCCACGATGGGGACGCCCCGCCGCGCGTACGGCTCCAGCCGCGCGAGGTTCGTTTCCGCCCAGCCCCGCGCCAGTCCGAGCTGCCCCTTCGAGATCGCCGGGCGCCCGCAGCACTCCAGGCTCGGCACGACCGTCACCGCGTACCCCAGCGCCTCCAGCACCCTCACCGCCGCCCGCCCCACCTCCGGGTGGAAGTACTCCGTGAACGTGTCGACCAGGTAGACCGCCTCCCCGCGCGGCGCCTCCCCCGTCCGTGCCCCCCGCCGCGACCACCACCGCCCGAAGCGCCGCGAGGCGAACGCCGGCAGCGGCCGCCGCCGGTCGACCCCGCCGAGGCGTTCCAGCAGCGCCCGTACCGGTCCTAGCCCCGCGACCGCGTTCGCCAGCGGCGCCACCGGGCTCGTCAGGGCGCTCAGCAGCCGGATGCGGGCGAAGACGCGGTCCCGCAGGGGCGCACCGTGCGCGGCGCTCGCCTGCGCCTGCACCTCGTATTTCAGCTTGGCGAAGTCGACCCCCGAGGGGCACTCCGTCTTGCAGGCCTTGCACTCGACGCACAGGTCGAGCGCCTCGCGCATCCGCTCGCTGGTCAGGTCCTCGAGCGGCAGCGCCCCGTTGAGCGCCTGTCGCAGCAGGTTGGCGCGACCGCGCGTCGAGTGCTCCTCATCCCCCGTCACCATGAAGGAGGGGCACATCCCCCCGTCGAGCTTGCGGCAGGCGCCCTGTCCGTTGCACTGCTCCGCCGCCCGCGCCAGCCCCCCCTCGAACCCGAAATCGAGCTCCGTGTGCAGTTCCGCGTTCGCCGTCGCGGGGCTCAGCCGCAGGTTGTCGGCGAACGGCGGCGTCTCGACGATCTTTCCGGGGTTGAGCAGGCCCTGCGGGTCCCAGAGCGCCTTCAGCTCGCGGAAGGCCCGCGTCAGCTCCGGACCAAACATCCGCTCCGTGAAGATGCCCCGCACGATCCCGTCCCCGTGTTCCCCGCTGAGCGATCCCCCGAACTCCAGCACGAGGTCTGCCACCTCCTCCGCCAGCCCCTCCGCCTGCGCCAGCCCCTCCGCGTCCTTCAGGTCCACGATCGGACGGATGTGGAGGCAGCCGACGCTCGCGTGCCCGTAGTAGGCGGGACGTAGCCCCCGCGCCTTCACCAGCGCATCGAAGCGGGCGACGTATTCCGCCAGCCGCTCCGGCGCGACCGCCGTGTCTTCCACGAACGAGGCGGGCTTGGCGTCCCCGCGCAGACTCATCAGCAGCCCCAGGCCGGCCTCGCGCATCCGCCACATGCGACGCTGCTCCGCCGCTTCCTGCGCGACCACCGCCGCGAACGCCCCGTCCTCCCCCACGAGGTCGGCCCGCAGCCCCTCGACCTTGCCCGCCACCTCCTCCGCCCGCTCCCCCGCGAACTCGACCAGCAGCAGCGCCCCAGGCTCCCCCTCCACGAACTCGACCAGGTTCCGGAAGCCCGCGCTCTCGCGGCAGCGCTCGATGATCGTGTCGTCCACCAGCTCGACGGCCGAGGGCCCGTGCGCGTTCGCCCGAACCGTCGCCGCCGCTGCCTCGACCACCGTGCGGAAATGCAGGGCGGTCAGCATCTTCACCGGCGGGATGGGTACGACCCGCACCGTCGCCTCGACCACCGTCGCGAGCGTTCCTTCCGACCCCACCACCAGCTTCGCCAGGTTGAGCGGCCCCTCCTCCCCCACCTCGTCGAGGTTGTAGCCGGAGACGCGCCGCAGGATCTTCGGGAAGCGCTTCTCGACCTCCGCCCGGTGCTCCCGTGCGATCGCACGCACCCCCCGGTAGATGTCCCCCTCCAGTCCCTCCCGCGCCTCCCGCTCCGCCGCCCCGTCCCCGCCCAGCGCCCCCAGCGTGGCCGTCGAGCCGTCCGCCAGCACCACCTCCAGAGCGACCACGTTGTCGACCGTCTTGCCGTAGACCGCCGAGTGCGCCCCGCACGAGTTGTTCCCGATGCCCCCGCCGATCGTCGCCCGGTTCGCCGTCGAGGGGTCGATCGGGTACTGCAGGCCGTGCGGCCGCAAGGCCTTGTTCAGCTCCGCGAGCACGACACCGGGCTGCACCCGCGCCGTCTGCGCTTCCGTGTCGATCCCCAGCACGTCCGCCATGTGCGGGGTGAAGTCGAGCACGATGGCGTGGTTCACGGTCTGCCCGGAGAGGCTCGTGCCACCGCCCCGGGGCAGCACGGGCACACCGTGCTCCCCCGCCACCCGCATCACGTGCCCCACGTCCCCTGCCGAACGCGGGTAGACAACCGCCACCGGCTCCATCTCGTAGATCGAGGCGTCCGTCGCGTACAGGAGCCGCCGGTAGCGCTCGACCTCGACATCCCCCGCTCCGCCCGCGAGCCCCGCCGCCAGGTCGCCCGCCAGCGGGGCGAGCGCTTCGTCGCCGCCGTGCAACAACTCGCGCGCCCGCGTCACCGTCGCGAAGCTGGAAGGCGACGTCCCCTCGATGACGCGCTCGGCGGTGGGCATGGCCTCAGGCCGGGTCGAACTCGACCAGGAGTTCCCACGGGTTGAGGCTGATCGCGATCGGTTTCGGGTTCGAACCGGGGGCGAAGCGCGGGTTCCGCATCACGTCCATGAGCATGCGGCTCCCGATCACCGTCTCCGTCTGCGCCAGCTGGTAGCCCACGCAGAAGTGCTTGCCAAGCCCGAAGCCGAGGTGGCTCGCCTGCCCGTTGTCGTGGTAGCCCGCTCGCAGCGCCTTTCCCACGTAGAGGTCGGGCCGCATGATGTCGAATTTGTCCGGGTTCGCGAACACGCGCTCATCCCGGTTCCCCCCGTAGATCGAGAGGTTCACGTACGCCCCCTCGGGGATGGTCACGCCGTATTCCGGGAAGGGGATGTCGTGGATCGCGCGCCGCGCCTGTCCGCCCGAGGGCCCGTGCACGCGCATCATCTCCGTGAAGGCGCGGTCCAGCAGCGAGGGGTCGTTGCTCACCAGCTCCCACTGCTCCGGGTTCGCCAGCATCTCGTACCAGAGGTTCGCGATCGCCTTGTCCGTCGTCTCCGCGCCCGCCACCAGCAGCAGGCTCGCGAACGACTTGATCTCCTGGAACGTCATCCGGTGCCCGTCCACCTCCGCCACGCAGAGGCGCGAGATCAGGTCGTCCCCGGGCTGCTTGCTGCGCTCCTGCAGGAGCGGCTCCAGGTAGTCGTGGTACTCCTGGTTCGCCTTGATCCCCGCCGCGCGGATGTCGGGCGGGCCGCCGATCCCGTTCATCATCGCCGGGTACCACTCGTGGAACATGTCGTGGGCGTCCTGCGGCAGGTCCAGCACGTCCAGGATGACGTTCAGGGGTAGGCGCGTGGCGAAGTCGTCCACGATGTCGATCTGCCCGGTCTTCGCCGCCTCCTCGGCCATGCGGCGCGCGTGCTTCTCCGTGTATTTCTCGATGAGCGCCATCGAGTTGCGCTCGATGATGGGCAGGAGCGCCTCCAGCTTCCTCCCCACGAATTCCGGCGCCACGATGTTGCGCAGCTTGTTGTGCTGCTCCCCGTCGTACTCCATCAGGGTCGGCCCGAACACCGCCCCGATGCCGAGCGCGTTCGGCTGCGCCGAGTAGTTCTCCAGGTCCCGGAAGGCCGCGCAGACATCGTCGTAGCGCGAGATCATCCAGTTGTCCCCGATGGGGTTGTAGTAGACCGGATAGTGGTCGCGCAGCACCTTCAGGGTCGGGTACGGGTCATCCGCGTACTCCTGGCTGAAGAAGATCTCCGGATCGATCTCCGGCTTCGTCATCGTCATCGCACGTACTCCTGCCGCGACGTCCGGCCGCAAGCGGATTCGCGCGTCATGGTATCGCGTCGCCGAACAGGTTGGGTGTCGAGAAGCCGCGAGCGGGGCCGTGTCCTTCGCTGCCCCTGAAATGTGGTATCGCTGGGAAGGAATCGCTACTATGTGAGATAGAGTATCGCAATTGACAGGAGCCGCTGTATGCCTGGTCGGCTTGGGCTCGTCCTTCTCTCCTTGTCGCCAATTGTGATCGTCCTGGTTGCCGGCGCGATCCTGCTCATCCTCCGGTCTGGCGGCGGGGAGGATGAACGCACCCCCGGCCTGACCGCCGAGGCCGCACTGGTATCGCCGGCCGGCGATGCCATGGGCGTGATCAGATTCCTTCAGACCGCCGGCGGGGTTCTTGTCATTGCCGAGGTGAACGGGCTGGCCCCGGGTGGCCACGCCTTCATCATCCACGAGGTCGGAGCCTGTACCCCCGATTTCGCCGCCGCTGGCGACCACTTCGATCCTACTGACGCGGACCACGGGTTCATCCACGGGGCCTGGCAGGGCGACGACTCCGGCGGAGGACACGGTGGCGACCTGCCCAACATCTACGCCGCCTCCGATGGTTCCGCGCGCGCCGACTTCTTTACCGTCGGCGTCACCCTGGACACGGGCCCGCGGCACTCCCTCTTCGACGATGACGGCTCCGCCATCATCGTGCACGAACGGGCAGACACCTACGAAGAAGGCGAGGCCGACACGGGCGAGCGTGTCGCCTGCGGCGTCATCCGGCGCCCATAGATGTTGCCACCCCGCGACTAGCGCAGGCGGCGGCGCGCGCGTCACCCTCCGGCGCGTCGTCCGTGCTGCCTGTGAGTGGGCTACGGGCCGGTTGGCCGCCCCGAGGGGCCAAACGGTGCGCCAGCCGCCCCCATCGCGTAGCGTTCGAGAAACCGCTCAGGAGCCCCCGAATGCAAGTCGATCCCGACCGCGAAAGCTGGAAGCCCGGCATGCCCTGGGAGCACGCCATCAAGGACATCGAGTACATCCGCGAGCTCGGTCGCGAGATGGGCGGACCGGAGCGCATCGCCCGTCAGCACGCCGGTGGGCGCTACACCGTCCGCGAGCGCATCGAGAAGATGGTCGACCCCGGCAGCTTCGTCGAGGCGGGCCCCCTCGTTGGCGCCGCCGAGTACGACGACGCCGGCAACCTCGTCGGCTTTACACCCGGCGCCTACGTCATGGGCCTGGCCGAGCTCGACGGGCGCCCCGTCGCCATCGGCGGCGACGACTTCACCATCTCCGGCGGCAGCCCCCACAACGTGCGCAAGCACCCCCGCGACTTCATGCAGCCCCTCGCCCTCCAGTACGGCCTCCCCTACGTCCAGCTCGTCGAGGGCGTCGGCCACAGCTCCAAGGCCGACGAGGCCGAGGGCCACATGGGCCTCCCCGCCGGCGACATGTGGCACCGCGCCATCGAGATGCTGCGTACCGTGCCTGTCGCCGCCGGCGTCATGGGCTCGGTGGCGGGCGCTCCCGCCGCCTTCGCCCTCATGTCGCACTTCACCGTCATGGTGAAGGGTCAGTCCCAGATCTTCCCCTCCGGACCGCCCGTCGTGCGACGCGCCATCGGCGAAGACCTCGACAAGGAGGCCCTCGGCGGCGCGGCCATGCACGTCCACGAGAGCGGCCAGGTCGACAACGAGGCCGAGTCCGAGGAGGACGCCTTCGACCAGATCAAGCGCTTCCTCTCCTACCTCCCCAACACCACCGGAGAGGTCGCCCCCCGCGTCGAGACCGGCGATCCTCCAGACCGCCGCCCCGAGGAGCTCCTCAACATCATCCCGCCCAACCGCAAGCGCGGGTACAACGCCCGCACCCTCCTCTCCCACGTGGTCGATAACGGCGAGTTCTTCGAGATGCGCCGCCCCTACGCGGGCGCCCTCATCACCGCCTTCGCCCGCCTCGACGGCTATCCCGTGGGCGTCCTCGCCAGCGACCCCATGAAGCTCGCCGGCGCCATGGACGGCGACGTGGCCGACAAGTACACCCACTTCGTCGACCTCTGCGACACCTTCAACCTGCCCCTCGTCATCTTCCTCGATATGCCTGGCTTCATGCTCGGCTCCCACGCCGAACGCAAGGCGACGATGCGGCGCGGCGTGCGCGCCCTCATCGCCAGCGCCGAGGCGGACGTCCCCAAGATCGAGTTCAACGTGCGCAAGTCCTACGGCGTCGCCGCCGACGCGCCCAACAGCGTGGGCCTCCCCTTCGGACTCAACCTCCGCTTCGGCTGGCCCGCGGGCGAGTGGGGCGGCATCCCCATCGAGGGCGGTGTGGCCGCCGCCTACCGGCGCGAGATCGAGGCCGCCACCGACCCCGACGCCCACCGCGAGGCCATCGAGGAGCGCCTCCTCCGCCTCCGCTCGCCCTTCCGCGCCGCCCACCGCGGCGACGTCATCGACCTGATCGACCCGCGCGACACGCGCCGCCTCGCCTGCACCTTCGTCAAGCTCGCGCAGCCCGCGCTGGCGCGCCTCGCCAGCCGCCCCAAGCGCGCCGTCCGCCCCTGAGGCCCCCCTGGTGTGTCATCATTGGAGGGAGCAAGAGGTACGACGTGATCAGGACGATCAGGGCCAAGTACTGCGACGGCAAGCTGGAACCGCTTGAGGCGCTCGACCTCGAAGAGGGCGAAGAAGTCGTCCTGTCGATCGGCGAACGGCCGCTGGAAACATCCGTCATCGAAGAAGATGCAGTCCGGGAGGAGCTGTCAGAGAGAATTCGGACCTCCCGCGAAGACCCGCCCCGCCCCAGCGATGAGCTCATGGCAGCGGATAAGGCGTGGCGGGAGAACCATGACCACGAAGCCTTCAAGCGGATGATCTACCTCGCTCGCATCGAGGGTTCGCGCGAGAGGCCGAACCTGTAACTCGTGCAGTACCTGGTTGACTCAGATTGGGTGATTGACTACCTGCACGCGGTCAAGCCGGTCCGCACTCGGCTCCGCGAACTGCTTCCCGCCGGCGTGGGGATGAGCATGATTGCCCTGGCCGAGGTCTACGAGGGCATCTATTGGTCCCGGGAGCGCGAGGACGATGAGCGGAAACTCAAGCCTTCCTGCCCGAAGTGCAACTCGTGTCCATCGATGAGGAAGTCTCCCGCATCTTCGCGAGGGAGCGGGGGCGCCTGCGCGCAGCCGGACAGATGATCGGCGACCTCGATCTGTTCATCGGCGCCACCGCCCTGCGGCACGGCCTCACGCTGCTCACCAACAACCTCAGGCACTTCGACCGTGTTGAAGGCCTGACGATCGAGTCGGCCTGAGCCGAGCTCCCTACCCGACGGCCACAGCCTCCCGCGCCTTCGTGAACTCCAGGTTCAGCTCGTACAGGCCCAGCATGATGCCCGGCTGGTGCTGGAAGTCGTTCTTCCCGGTGGCCAGCTTGATCTCGTCCATGCGGTCCAGCATCACGTCCACCGCGATGTTCTGCTCCAGACGCGAGAGACCCGCTCCCGGACAGCCCCGCGGGCGGATCGAGAAGGTCAGGTGCTTCCCCGGGCTCTTGCGGTCGAGCCGGATCTCGTCCGGCGCCTCGCACAGCTCCGGTCGCGGTTCGCCGCCGCCCAGCGCAGGTGCAGCAGCGACCCCGCCGGGATCTTGACCCCGCGGATTTCCGTGTCGCGCGCGACCATGCGGCCCGAGAGCCCCTGCGTGGGCGCGTAGAGCCGCAGCGCCTCCTCCACGAAGAAGCGCACCTTCGAGCGGTCCGCCCGCAACTCCTCGACGATCTCCGGGTGCTGCGCCAGCAGCATTGCTTCCGATGTGAGTGCGTACTGCGTCGTCTCGTTCCCGCCGATGTGCATCCCCGAGACCACGCTGATGATGTCGCCGTCGCTCAGCGGCTTCCCCTGGAACTCCACGTTCGTAAGGAACGTGATCATGTCCTCCTTCGGATTGCGCCGCTTCTCGTCGATCTGCTCCTGGATGTAGCGGTTGAACGCGACCAGCGCCTTGGCGTTGTCCTCCTCGTCGGGATCCTCCATCTGGCTCTTCGGACCGAACCCGTAGACGAAGCGGCGCACCTGCGCCTCCTCCCACTTCTTCGTCATGGGCATGTCCTCGAGCGGGAACCCGAGGATCGTCGAGATCACCGCCTGCGGCAGCGGCGCCGCGAACTCCGTCACGAACTCGACCTCGCCCTTGTCGATCCAGCTGTCCATCAGGCGGTTGGCGTGCGCCGTGATCATGTCGCGGTGCTGGAGCGCGCCCGAGGCGCCCACCCACGGCTCCGTGAGTTGCTCGCGGTGCAGCTTGTGCGACTCGATGTCGGGCCGCAGCCGGTTGCGCGCCGTCACCACCTCGCCGAAGCCCTCCTCCTCGAAGATTTCGTCGTGAATCTTGCTCGTGCCCGAGGAGCCCGGCCCCTGGCGCGTTGGGAACAGGTCGGGATTACGCACCACTCGCCGGATGTCCTCGTACTTCGTCAGCACGTAGGCGTCCGCGCCCGGCTCATGGCCCTGGCCGGGAAGGCGCAGGACCGGTTCCTCGTCCTGCAAGAGCTTGTAGGAGTCGTACCAGTGCTCCTGTGCGCCGGGGGCGAACAGGTCCACCTCGCCCACGCTCATCGGGCATGCCGCCTGGGGCATCGCTTCGAAGTCTTCGCGGTTCGCGGCCATGGTTGTCCTCATTCCGGCCGGATGCGCGTTGAACCGCTCCGGCAGTCGTTGGAAAGTGAAGAGATTATAGCGAGTATGACAGGGCTCCCGCCCCGTCCCGTTAGCGCGCCGAGCCCCCTGAAACGGTCAGCAGCGCCCCCGTCGTGAAGCTCGAGGCCTCCGAGGCGAAATAGAGCGCCGCCCCCACGATCTCCTCCGCCTGGCCGCCCCGCGCCAGCAGGATCGTGCTCGCCGCGCGCGCCTCGAACGCTTCCATGTCCCATGCCTTCGAGATGTCCGTCAGGAACGGCCCCGGGATGATGCAGTTCACCCGCACCTTCGGCGCGAACGTCCGCGCGAACCCGATCGTCAGGTTGTTCAGTCCCGCCTTCGCCGCCCCGTAGGCGAGCGCGTTCGGACCGGGGCTCTGCGAGGCCGTGCTCGAGACCATGACGACCGAGCCCCCTTCCCCCTCCGCCATGCGTGTCGCAATGTTCGCCGTCAGCCGGAACGGACCCTTCAGGTTCACGTCGAGCACCTTGTCGTAGAGCGCTTCGCTGACGTTGCTCACGTGGTCGTACAGGGGCGACAGGCCGGCGTTGTTCACGAGCACGTCCACCTTGCCGAACTCGGCGTAGGCCGCCTCCGCCAGCGCGTCCACCTGCTCCCACTCGCCCACGTGGCACGACACCGGCAGCGCCCGCTGCCCCGTCTCCGCCCGCACCTCCTCCGCCAGCGCCTCGCACGAGTCCAGCTTGCGGCTCGCGATCACGACATCCGCCCCGGCCCGCGCGAAGCTGCGCACCATGGCCGCCCCCAGGCCCCGGCTCCCGCCCGTCACGAGCGCCACCTTCCCGCTCAGGTCGAACAACTCCGCCACTTCGCTCATGACGCCTCCTTCCGGCCAGCGGCGATGATACGGCCCGTCCCTATCCGTGGTGCGAAGGCAGGTCGCGCCAGGAGACACGACGGCGGGGCACCAGCGGACGCACCTCGTCCCAGCGCTGGAACACGGTCACCGCTCCCGCCGTGAACGCCTTCATCACGGCCTCCCGTAAGGCGTCGCCTGTTTCGCTGCCGCGTTGCCGTTCCTGCTCCCAGTAGGCCTCCGCCCACGCCACCACCATCTCCCCGAGCTGATCGCCCGCTTCGTCGTTTGCGCTTCCCTCAGCCATAACGCCTGCTCCCTCGCTGGCCTGCTGCAGAGTGTACGGCGGCGCGAGCGCCTCGCCCCGCCGGCGCGTAAAGGGAAACCCGCGGATGGTTGCGATCGCCGAACGGATCGCAGAGAATCCCGTGCATCGCGCGAGAGCGGCCAGTTGGCTGCGCTCGCCAAGGGGGATGGCGAGACGGGCAGGGAAACTCCCGCGCCGCGGCGCGAAGCCCTGCCGCTCCAAGTCACAGCTATGACCCGTTACATCGTCCGCAGACTGATTGCCGTCCCCTTCATGCTGCTGGGCATTTCCTTCATTCTCTTCATGCTGCTCTACATCCGCCCGGGCAGCGCTGCCTTTGCCGCTATCGGTTCCGTGGGCGATGCCGACCCGCGAGCCTTCGAGAACTTCGAGAAGCGCTTCGGCCTCGACCGCCCCTGGTATGTGCAGTACGGCGACTGGCTCTGGGGCGCAGTTCAGGGAGACCTTGGCGAGCGTCTCACCCCGCCCCACGACGATGTGATGGGGGACATCATCGAAGTGCTCCCCAACACGCTTGAGATCGGGCTATTGACGATCTTCATCTCGGCGGTCGCCGGGATCGCCGTGGGGGTTCTGTCCGCCGTTCGCAGAAACAGCTTCCTCGATTACGCCTTCCGCGGGATCACCATCGCGGGGATTTCCATCCCCAACTTCTGGTTTGCGATCCTGGTGATCTACTTACCCGCGCTCTGGTGGGGATGGACACCCGCTCGCCAGTGGGTGGTCTTCACCGATGACCCTATCTACAACCTCTCCCTCGCCATCTGGCCGGCCATGACCCTGGCCCTCGCCAGCGCCGCCGGCATCGCGCGCTTCGTGCGCACCTCCATGCTCGAGGTGCTCTTCTCCGACTACGTCCGTACCGCTCGGGCCAAGGGCCTGCGCGATCGCCGCGTCATCTGGGCGCACGTCTTCCGCAACTCGCTCATTCCTGTCATCACCCTGGTCGGTCTGCAGCTGGGTGCGGTGTTGGGCGGCGTTGTCATCGCCGAGCAGCTCTTCACGGTCCCCGGTCTGGGCCGGCTCTCCCTTGAAGGCGTAACCGATCAGGACTACCCGGTCGTGCTGGCCACGATCATGGTCTTCTCCTTCGTCTTCGTCCTCGTAACTCTCCTCGTCGACATCCTGTACACCGTCGTTGACCCAAGGATTCGGTACTAGCTATGTCTCAGGAGCAGACCACCGCTCAGGAAGACCGGGCCGCCGAAGCAGCCCTTGCGGTCGAGTATGCGATTCCGCCGCGCCAGCGGTTCAATCCGTTCAAGTGGGCGCGTCGCGAGCCGTTCGGGGCCTTCGGCCTCGTGCTTATTGCTCTTATCGTGATCCTGGCGCTCGCGGCTCCGGTTCTCCGTACCTCGCCACCGAACGAGTTCGCCGTCGGCCCGCCCCTTGAGGGCCCAAGCACCTCGAACTGGTTCGGCACCACCGCGCGCGGCAAGGATGTCTGGTCCCGCGTGATCTTCGGTGGCCGCATCTCGCTCAAGATCGGCGTCGCCACCGTGCTTCTGGGCACGCTCGGCGGCACCCTCATCGCGCTCCTCTCCGCCTACGCGGGCGGCGCCGTCGACTTTGCCGTCGGTCGTGTCGCCGACATGTTCATTGCGATTCCCGGCCTGCTCTTAGCACTCGTGCTGCACTCCTCCATTAGCGCCGATCTGCCCGATTTGCCGGGGCTTCAGCGCCAGGAGTTATACCTCGTCGTTGCGATCTCCCTGTTCTTCATGCCCGGTACCTACCGGATCATGCGAGGCACCGTGCTTGAGCTGCGTGAGGCCACCTACGTCGAGGCGGCCCAGGTCGTCGGTTCCAGCAACTTCCGCATCATGTGGCGGCACGTCGCCCCCAACATGTTCGGGCTCATGATCGTGATCACGAGTATCTCGCTTCCGGCTGCCATCCTCGCCGAGGCCAGCCTCAGCTTCCTCGGTCTGGGCGTTCCCATTGGCGGGCTCGATGCCGTGCCATCCTGGGGCGCCGACCTCTCCGGCAGCTCCCGCCGCTTCTTCAGCGTGGCGCCGTGGCTGGCGGTCTTCCCCGGCCTCGCCCTGGCGATCACCGTCTTCGGCTTCAACATCTTTGGA
This sequence comes from Tepidiformaceae bacterium, assembly GCA_965214395.1. GTDB lineage: Bacteria > Chloroflexota > Dehalococcoidia > Tepidiformales > Tepidiformaceae > UBA2991. The sequence continues at coordinate 250,100 of OZ243954.1, read as the reverse complement.
GACGCGCTCCGCGATACCCTCGACCCACGGCTGAGGGGCCGCATCTAGCCCGGAGCGCCTTCTTCCCCAGCGTTTGCCCATAGGGGAACGTTCCGTGGGCCGCATGCGTTCCGTGGGCCGCATGCGTATACACCGAGTCGCCGCGCAAGGAGATCGCCGAGACTCCGCGACAATCATCGACATGCTGAACGCCCAGGAAGCGGAGACGGACCCCGAGGCCTGCGCCGCGAGTCCATGTGGCTCACGAGCTAACCACTCCGACCAGCGTGCGCTCGCAAGAGCGCTCGGCCAGCCATCGAGAAGGCCAGCCCTCGCGGGGGGCCTTCTTTACTGTGCGGTCTTGCGCGATTGCGTATACTGCGCCAATCCCAAAAATTCAGGTAAGGAATGGCGGTCATGCGAGATAACGAGAACTATTGGAAGAGGCTCCGGCGCCGGCCGGTCAGCCGCCGTAGCTTCCTGGTGGGGAGCAGCGTAGCCGCAGTTGGCTCAGCCGCGATCCTCGCCGGCTGCGGCGACGACGACGATGACGACGACGACGCGGCCGCCCCTGCTGCCACGCAGGCCGCCGCCCAGGAGCAGGCCGCTGCTGCCACCGAGGCTGCCGCCGAGGAGCAGGCCGCTGCCGCCACCGAGGCTGCTGCCACGCAGGCCGCCGCCCAGGAGGAGGCTGGCCCGGACAAGCGCGGGGGCACCCTGCTCAACTGGAAGACGGAGGAGGACGCCGGCCTCGACCCGGGCGTCTTCCACCTCAACAACCGCGAGATCCACAACGGCACGATGACGCAGCCGTACACCTATCAGGCCACGAAGAACCTCTTCTCCATGGATGGCATGGTTGGCTTCGAGCAGGTCGACCCCACCACCTTCGTGTGGAGCGTTCGCCCGGGCATGAAGTTCCACAACGGCGACCCCGTGGACGCCGAGGCCGTGGCCTTCAGCTTTGGCCGCCTCGAGAAGCTCTACCGCGCGCTCGACGGCACGCACACCACCCGCACCGGCTACGCCTTCGTCGATAGCTTCGAGGCGACCGACGAGCTCACCGTGGCCGAGAACTGGGCCAGGCCCAACGCGGACGCTCCGGTGTACCGCGCGGCCCACTACTACTCGTTCCTGAATCCCCGCATGGTGGAGGAGCACGGCCACTTCGAGGGCTCCTACGAGGCCGCAGACGGGACGATCGAGGATGTCACCAGCGTGCAGGAGCTGCCCTTCGGTTCCGGCAGCGGTCCCTACACGATGACCAGGCGCGATGCGACTGGTACGCGCATCGAGCGCTGGCCGGACTACCACAAGCACAGCCCCCCCGACGATGGCTTTGTCGAGGATGGGCCCTACATCGACGCGTGGGAGACGCGCGTTATCCCCGATGCGGTGGCAGCCAAGGCGGCCTTCCTCGCCGGCGACCTCGATATCTTCACGAACGTCGACCCGCTCGAGGTTCCCGAATTCGAGAACCAGGACCATGTCAACATCGTTGAGATTACCGGGGACGGCGGGCTCTGCATGCAGGGCATGGACGGTGGCAAGTTCCACGACAAGCGCTCGCGGCAGGCCCTGCAGAAGTCGCTTGACTACGAGGGCTTCATCGCGGCCATCCGCCCGCTTGGCGGCCAGTACGCCGCCCCCATCTCCGACCTCATTCCGGCCTACCAGAAGCTGAGCCAGCAGGAACTGCAGGAGTGGTATCGCTTTGATCCCGCCGAGGCGCAGGCCCTCTGGCAGGCGGCGGACTTCGTCCACCCGGTGGAGAACATCAAGATCTTCCAGTCGACGGGCGCGCCCCTGCAGCACGAGATCAGTGACTTCCTGGCGCAGTCGATCGCGACCGCGCTGGGCCCGATCGGCGTCACGACCGAGGTGGAGGCCGTTGACGGCAACACGTGGGCGGCCCGTGCGGTCGACCGCAGCACCGACGTGAAGGACTGGGAGATTCTCAGCTACGGCACCGGCGATAGCAGTGGCACGGACGGAATCCCCAACAACGGCTTCCTCATCAACTACGACCCGCGCGCCTACGGCTTCAACGCGTTCAACCACTACGCCGAGTCGCCACGCCCCGAGATCGCCGAGGGCTCCAACACCATCATCGAGATGCTGAACGCCCAGGAGGCGGAGACGGACCCCGAGGCCCGCGCCGTCCTCCTCACGGATGTGCAGCGCTGGATCCTCGACAATCACTGGTGCAACTGGCGGCTGCCCGTCAGTTCGGTCTCGTACTTCGGCTTCAGCTCACGCCTCCAGGACCAGGGCGCCGCGGACTGGCTCAACGGCTACAGCCTGCGCCGCGAGGCGATGTGGCTCCAGAGCTAGCCTCTCCGAACGCCGGGCGCTCCTAGGGCGCTCGACCAGACAGCGAAGGGCCCGCCCGTGAGGGTGGGCCCTCCGCTTTTGCGTGACCCGCAAATCCGTATACTGCACGAATGCCAAACTTTGGGAGGGAATTCGCGTATGCGTGACAACGAAAACTACTGGAAGAGGCTCCGGCGCCGGCCGGTCAGCCGCCGAAGCTTCCTTGTCGGCAGCGGTGTGGCCGCCGCCGGTTCCGCCGCCATCCTCGCGGGCTGCGGCGATGACGACGATGACGATGACACCGCGGCGCCCGCCGCGACCCAGGCTGCCGCCCAGGAGCAGGCTGCCGCTGCCACCGAGGCTGCTGCCGACGACCAGGCCGCCGCTGCCGACACCGAGGCCACCAGCGACGAGGATACCGCCGCCCAGCAGGAGGCCCCCGACAGCAAGCGCGGCGGCACCCTGAAGATCTGGAAGACGGAAGAGGACGCGGGCCTCGACCCAGGTGTCTTCCACCTGAACAACAACGACATCCACTTCTCGACTCTCACCCAGCCCTACACCTACCAGCCCACCAAGAACCTGTTCGCGATGGACGGCATGGTCGGCTTTGAGCAGGTCGACCCCACCACGTTCGTGTGGAGCATCCGCCCGGGCATGAAGTTCCACAACGGCGACCCCGTGGACGCCGAGGCCGTGGCCTTCAGCTTCGGCCGCCTCGAGAAGCTCTACCGCGCCCTCGATGGCACGCACACCACCCGCACCGGCTTTGCCTTCGTCGACAGCTTCGACGCGACGGACGAGCTGACCGTGACGGAAAGCTGGGCGCGGCCGAACGCGGACGCTCCCGTCTACCGCGCGCGCCACTACTACTCCTTCGTGAACCCCCGGATGGTGGAGGAGAACGGTCACTTCGAGGGCTCCTACGAGCATGCCGACGGCACGCTCGAGGACGTGTACAGCATCCAGGAGCTGCCCCACGGCTCCGGCAGCGGTCCCTACACGATGACCAAGCGGGATGCCACGGGGACCCGGGTCGAGCGCTGGCCGGACTACCACAAGCACACCCCCGCCGATGACGGCTTCGTCGAGGACGGACCGTACATCGACGCCTGGGAGACGCGCGTGATTCCCGACGCGGTGGCGGCCAAGGCCGCCTTCCTCGCCGGCGACCTCGACGTGTTCGCCTCCATCGACCCGCTGGAGCTTCCCGAGTTCGAGGGCCTGGACCACGTCAACGTGGTCGAGGTCCCCGCCGGTGGCCGCTCCTCGCAGGGCATGGACGGCGGCAAGTTCCACGACAAGCGCTCGCGGCAGGCCCTGCAGAAGGCCTTCGACTACGAGGGCTTCATCGCGGCCATCCGCCCCCTCGGCGGCAAGCTCAACGCCCCCATCACCGACCTGTTGCCGGCCTACCAGAAGCTGAGCCAGCAGGAGCTGGCGCAGTGGTACCGCTACGACCCGCAGGAGGCGCAGGCCCTCTGGCAGGCGGCGGACTTCGTCGTCCCCGTCGAGAACATCAAGGTGTTCCAGGCCACGGGCGCGCCCCTGCAGCACGAGATCAGCGACTTCATGGCGCAGTCAATCGCCAAGGCCCTCGGGCCGTTGGGCATCACCACGGAGGTCGAGGCCGTTGACTCGAACTCCTGGGCGGCCCGCGCGGTCGACCGCAGCACCGATGTGAAGGACTGGGAGATTCTCAGCTACGGCACCGGCGACTCGGGCGGCACGACGGGCGTCCCCAACGACTCCCACCTCATCCATTACGACCCGCGGGCCTACGGCTTCAACGCGTTCAACCACTACGCGGAGTCGCCTCGCCCCGAAATCGCCGCCGGCGCCGCCGAGATCATCGAGTTGCTGAACGCCCAGGAAGCGGAGACGGACCCCGAGGCCCGAGCCGAGCTCCTCACCGGCGTTCAGACCTGGCTCCTCGACAACCACTGGTGCAACTGGGGCCTCCCCATCAGCACCGTGTCCTACTACGGCTTCAGCTCGAGGCTGCAGGACCAGGGCGTCGACGACTGGCTCAACTTCTACGAACGCCGTCGCGAGTCCATGTGGCTCCAGAGCTAACCGTTCCGACCCGCGGGCGCTCGTAGAACGCCCGGCCACGCAACGAAGGGCCCGCCCGCAAGGGCGGGCCCTTTTGCGTGTCCCTCCTTTACAGGATCGCATTGCCCCCTTGCGCGAATGCGTATACTGGGCGAATCCCAAATTCAGGGAGGGGAGCGGGCGGATGCGTGACAACGAGAACTACTGGAAGAGGCTCCGGCGCCGGCCGGTTAGCCGACGCGGTTTCTTGGTGGGGAGTGGCGTAGCCGCTGCTGGCTCTGCCGCCATCCTCGCCGGCTGTGGCGACGACGATGACGACGACGGCGCTGCGCCGGCCGCCACCCAGGCCGCTGCCGCGACGGAGGCCGCCGAAGAGCAGGCTGCCGCCGCGACCGAGGCCGCCGACGACGGGCAGGCTGCCGCTGCCACTGAGGCTGCCGCCACCCAGGCCGCTGAAGTCGATCCCGACGCGGAGAAGCGAGGCGGCACCCTCAAGCTGTGGAAGACCGAGGAGGATGCGGGCCTCGACCCCGGCGTCTTCCACGTGAACAACACCGAGGTCCTCTACTCCACGATGACCCAGCCTTACACCTACCAGCCGACCAAGAACCTGTTCGCCATGGACGGCATGGTCGGCTTCGAGCAGGTCGACCCCACCACCTTCGTGTGGAGCATTCGCCCGGGCATGAAGTTCCACAACGGCGACGCGGTGGACTCCGAGGCCGTCGCTTTCAGCTTCAGCCGCCTCGAGAAGCTCTACCGCGCGCTCGACGGCACGCACACAACGCGTACCGGCTTCGCCTTCGTCGACAGCTTCGAGCCCACCGACCCACTGACCGTGACGGAGCACTGGGCGCGCCCGAACGCCGACGCGCCGGTGTACCGCGCGCGCCACTACTACTCCTTCCTCAACCCCCGCATAGTGGAGGAGTACGGCAAGTTCGAGGGCTCCTACGAGCACCCGGATGGAACCATCGAGGACGTGGCCAGCGTGCAGGAGCTCCCGCACGGCTCCGGCAGCGGCCCCTACCAGCTGACCAGGCGCGATGCGACCGGAACGCGCGTCGAGCGCTGGCCCGACTACCACAAGCACACCCCCGCCGACGACGGGTTCGTCGAGGACGGGCCCTACCTCGACGCCTGGGAGACCCGCGTCATTCCCGACCAGGTCGCGGCCAAGGCCGCTTTCCTCGCGGGCGACCTCGACGTCTTCGCGGCAGTCGACCCGTTGGAGTTGGGCGAGTTCGAGGGCCTGGACCACATCTCCGTGGTCGAGGTTCCCGCGGGCGGCTTTGCCGGGCAGGGCATGGATGGCGGCAAGTTCCACGACAAGCGCTCGCGGCAGGCGTTGCAGAAGGCCGTCGATTACGAGGGCTTTATCGCCGCCCTCCGTCCCTTCGGCGGCCAGTTCGCCGCCCCCATCAGCGACCTCCTGCCCGGATACCAGAAGCTCTCGCAGGAAGAGTTGGCGACCTGGTACCGCTACGACCCGGCGGAAGCTCGGGCCCTCTGGGCGGCCGCCGATTTCGAGGTGCCCGTCGAAAAGATCAAGCTCTTCCAGTCGAGCGGTTCACCGCTCCAGTTCGAGATCAGCGACTACGTGGCCCAGTCCCTGGCGAAGGCGCTCGACATCGAGACCGAGGTCGAGGCGACTGACGCCAACACCTGGGCCGCTCGTGCGGTCGACCGGAACCAGGACGTGAAGGACTGGGAGCTTCTCAGTTACGGGACGGGCGACTCGGGCGGCACCAGCGGTGTCCCCAACGACACCCACCTCATCCACTACGACCCCCGGGCGTATGGCTTCAACGCCTTCAACCACTACATCGAGTCCCCTCGCAAGGAGATCGCCGCGGATGCCCAGGAGATCGCGGACATGCTCAACGCGCAGGAGGCCGAGACCGACGTCGAAGCCCGCGCTGCCCTCCTTACCGAGGTGCAGACCTGGATCCTCGATCGTCACTGGTGCAACTGGAAGCTGCCCATCAGCCAGGTCTCCTACTTCGGCTTCAGCTCCCGGCTCCAGGATCAGGGCGTTGCCGACTGGCAGAACTTTTACGATCGTCGCCGCGAGTCCATGTGGGTGAAGCGGACGTAATCCTTCCGGCCCCTGGGCGCCTTCCAGCGCTCAACCAGAACAGCGAGGCCCGCCCGCAAGGGCGGGCCTCTTCGTGGGTACCCCACCCCGTGCGCGCTTGGGTATACTGCCTCCAATCCCACATTTGGGAAGGGGTCCGCCCTCATGCGTGACAACGAGAACTATTGGAAGAGGCTCCGGCGCCGGCCGGTCAGCCGCCGCAGCTTCCTCGTCGGCAGTGGTGTAGCCGCCGCCGGCTCCGCCGCCATCCTCGCCGGTTGCGGCGATGATGACGACGACGACGACACGGCCGCCCCCGCCGCGACTCAGGCCGCCGCCCAGGAGCAGGCTGCCGCCGCCACCGAGGCCGCTGCCGAGGAGCAGGCTGCCGCTGCTACCGAGGCCGCCGGTGAGGAACAGACTACTTCCCAGGAGCCCGCCCCCGACGCCAAGCGCGGCGGCACGCTCAGGTGGTGGAAGACGGGCGAGGACGCCGGTCTTGACCCGGGCATCTTCCACGTGCTCAACACCGAAGTGACGCACGCCACGATGACCCAGCCCTACACCTACCAGCCCACGAAGAACCTCTTCGCGATGGATGGCATGACCGGCTTCGAGCAGGTTGACTCCACCACCCTCGTGTGGAGCCTCCGCCCGGGCATGCAGTTCCACAACGGCGACCCCGTGACCTCGGAGGCGGTGGCCTTTAGCTTTGGTCGCCTCCCCAAGCTCTATCAGGCTCTGGGTGGTACGCACGTCACCAGCTCCGGATTCGATTTCGTGGATGAGTTCGAGGCGGCCGACGAGAATACGGTCGTCGAGCACTGGAGCCGCCCCAACGCCGACGCGACCGTCTACCGTTCGCGGCACTACTACTCGTTCCTCAACCCCCGCATGGTCGAGGAACACGGGAAGTTCGAGAGTGCGGTCGAGCTGGCCGACGGCACGACGGAAGACATGTACAGCATCCACAACCTGCCCGACGGCACGGTGAGCGGCCCCTACAGACTCGCCAGCCGCACCGCCACGGGCACCCGCCTGGAGCGCTGGCCGGACTACCACAAGCACACCCCCGCGGACGACGGCTTCGTCGAGGACGGCCCCTACATCGACGCCTGGGAGACGCGCATCATCCCCGACCAGGTGGGAGCGAAGGCCGCGTTCCTCGCCGGCGATCTCGACGTCTTCGCCTCGGTTGACCCCCTCGAGCTCAGCGAGTTCGAGGGCCAGGACCACGTGCAGGTGTATGAGGTTCCCGCGGGTGGGCGCGCCTCGCAGGGTATGGACGGGGGCAAGTTCCACGACAAGCGCTCCCGCCAGGCGCTGCAGAAGGCCTTCGACTACGAGGGCTTCATCAACGCTATTCGCCCGCGCGGTGGCCAGCTGGCCGCCCCCATCTCGGACCTGCTTCCGCACTACCAGAAGCTGAGCCAGCAGGAGCTGGCCACCTGGTACCGCCACGATCCCGTCGAAGCCCGGGCCCTCTGGGCGGCGGCGGACTTCATCCACCCGGTCGAGAAGATCAAGGTCTTCCAGTACAGCGGCCCGCCTCTCCAGCAGGAGATCAGCGACTACATGGCCCAGTCCCTCGCCACCTCGCTCGGCATCGAGACCGAGGTCGAGGCCGTCGACATCAACAGCTGGGCGGCGCGGGCAAACGACCAGAGCGAGGACGTGAAGGACTGGGACATCCTCAGCTACGGCACCGGCGATAGCGGCGGTACCACTGGTCTCCCCAACGACAGCCACCTCATCAACTACGACCCCCGCGTCTACGGGTACGTCGCCTTCAACCACCGTGCCGACTCACCCCGCAAGGAAATCGCCGAAGACTCGGTGACCCTCATCGGGATGCTGGAGGCACAGGAAGCGGAGACCGACGTCGAGGCTCGCGCCGAGATCCTCACGGATGTCCAGCGCTGGATCCTCGATAACCACTGGTGCAACTGGGGCCTCCCCATCAGCTCCGTGTCGTACTACGGCTTCAGTTCGCGCATGCGCGACTTCGGCCTCGAGGACTGGCTCAACTCCTACGCCTTCCGTCGCGAGTCCATGTGGCTCGAAGACGACGCCTAGCCGCTACGACCCCTGGGCGCCCCCCGGCGCCCATCCAGCACAGAAGGCCCGCCCATTGGGCGGGCCTTTCTTTACCTGTTCCGCGTGCACGACTCCGCCGGGGCGGTAGCATCGTCCCGGTGAACCGCCTTCTCCCCGTTGTCGCCGTCGCTGTGGTGCTCCTCGCCGCTGCCTGCGCGGGCGACTCCACCGACCCTGCCCCTGCCGCGCCCGTGGCCACTGAGGCTGCCGCCGAATCCCCGGAGGCTGCGACGCCCGCCCCCACCTCCCCGGCCGTCGCCTCCGAGGACGAAGACATCGACGAGTGCCCCTACGCCCACCACACCGACCCCTCCGGCTACGTCGACATCATCCGCCTGCCCCCCGACTTCTGCCGCGACTGGCCCAACCAGGACTGGTCCCGGCACACCGTGCCCTTCGGCCAGATCATCCGCGGCTGCGGGGCCCGAGACTGCATCCTCGCTCTCGATACGCCCGGCGCCGTCTCCACCGAGGGCCACTACGGCGTCGCCCGCTTCGCCCCCGTCGATGCCGTCGACTACGCGGAGAACCTGCCCATCGCTGTCCTCCGCATCGGGGACGTGGCTCGCGGCTACCCCCTCCACATCCTCACCTTCCACGAAATCGTCAACGACGAGGTCGCGGGCGTGCCCGTCGCCGCCTCCTTCTGCCCCCTCTGCAACACCGTGCTCGCCTTCGACCGCCGCGTCGATGGCGCCGTGCTCGACTTCGGCGTCTCCGGCAACCTGCGCCACTCCGACCTCATCATGTGGGATCGCCAGACCGAGACCTGGTGGCAGCAGGCCACGGGCGAAGGCATCGTCGGGCGCCACGCCGGCGTCTTCCTGCGCCCCCTGCCGATGAGCGTCCTCTCCTTCGGGGACTTCCGGCGCGCCTTCCCCGATGCCGACATCCTTACCGAGGAGACGGGCTTCCGCTTCCTCTACGGCACCAACCCCTTCCCCAACTACGACCAGGGAAACACTCCCAAGTTTTTTCTCTGGCGCTCCGATTCCCGCCTGCCCGCCCTCGAACGTGTTGTCACGCTCTCCTCCGGGGAGCTCAATCTCGCCGTTCCCTTCTCGGCGCTCGCCGAGGTCGCCCTCGCGGCCGTCGACCTCGCCGGGACCGAGGTGGTCGTGCTCTGGGCCCCCGGCACCCTCTCCCCCCTCGACGACTTCCAGATCTCGGACTCCCGCGACATCGGCAGCGCCGCCGCCTACCTCCCCCGGGTCGATGGCCGCCGCCTCACGCTCGCCCCCGTCCCCGGCACTCCCGGCCGCTTCCGCGACGAGGAGACCGGCTCCCTCTGGGACGTGACTGGCCTCGCCGTCTCCGGTCCCCTCGCCGGCTCGCGCCTGCCCCCCTTCGACCACGCCACCCCGTTCTGGTTCGCGTGGGCTGCCTTCAACCCCCGTGGGGCCATCTGGGAGCCGCCATCCTGATCCCCGGGCAACCCCAGGGCGGCGCGGCGGAACCTCCGAACCGGTAGGCTAGGCGCCGCGCAACGTGCGGCAATCCCCCGCCCGCACGGGAGGTCTGCATGGAATTTGGCCTGACGTACTGGCCCACGCACTACAACGCGAGCGTCGTCACCGTCGCCCGCGAGGCTGAGCGCTTCGGCTTCGAGTCTCTGTTCATTCCCGAGCACTCGCACATCCCCGTGGACACGGACTTCCCCCTCGCCCCCGAGGTTCCGATGCTCTACAAGAGCATGTTCGACCCGTTCGTTTCCCTGGCCGCCGTTGCCGCCGTCACGGAGAACCTGAAGGTCGGCACGGCGATCGCCCTCATCCCCCAGCGCGACCCCATCCACACGGCCAAGGAAGTCGCGACCCTCGACCAGATCTCCAACGGACGCGTCGTCCTCGGCATCGGCGCCGGTTGGAACGAGGCGGAGATGGAGGCGCATGGCACCGATCCCTCCACGCGTTTCCGGCTCATGCGCGAGAAGGTCGAAGCGATCAAGACCCTGTGGACGCAGGAGGTCGCCGAGTACCACGGCCGCCACGTCGACATCCCTCCGACCTGGCAGTGGCCCAAGCCCGTTCAGGACCCCCACCCGCCCATCCTCCTGGGCGGCGCCGGGCCCAACGTCCTCAACCGCGTCGTCAACTACGGCGACGGCTGGCTGCCCTCCGTGAACATGAACTTCACCGAGGACCTGCGCGGCCGCGTCACACCCATCGAGGAGTTCCCGGACGACGTCGCCAGGCTCCACCGCCTTGCCGCGGAGCGGGGCAAGCCCCGGCCCCAGGTGCAGTGCGGGGTCGAGATCACCAGCCGCATCCCCCTCGATCAGCTCGAGGAGATGGGTGTCACCCGCCTCGTGACGAACGTCGCCGGCCCCGTCACCGAAGAAGAGGTCCGCCCCACCCTTGAGCAAGCGCGCGAGCGCATCGACGGGCTCACCGGCTAGGAACCCACCCGCATTCCAGGAGGTCTGTATGCAATTCGGCGTTACCTACTCCCCCACGCACTACAACGCGAGCGTTGTCAGCGTCGCCCGCGAGGCCGAGCGCTTCGGGTTCGAGTCTCTCTTCATTCCCGAGCACTCGCACATGCCGCTCGCGACCGACTTCCCCCTCGCCCCCGAGACCCCCATGGTCTACAAGAGCATGTACGACCCCTTCGTCGCGCTCGCCGCCGCCGCCGCCGTCACGGAGAACCTCAGGGTCGGCACCTCCATCGCCCTCATCCCCCAGCGCGACCCCATCCACACCGCCAAGGAAGTCGCCACCCTCGACCAGATCTCCAACGGACGCGTCGTCCTCGGCATAGGCGCCGGCTGGAACGCCGAGGAGATGGAGGCGCACGGCACCGACCCCTCCACCCGCTTCCGCGTCATGCGCGAGAAGGTCGAGGCCATCAAGACCCTCTGGACGCAGGAGGTCGCCGAGTACCACGGCCGCCACGTCGACATCCCCCCCACGTGGCAGTGGCCCAAGCCCGTGCAGGACCCCCACCCGCCCATCCTCATGGGTGGCGCCGGACCGAACGTCCTCAACCGCGTCGTCAACTACTGCGACGGCTGGCTCCCGGCCGTCCACATGAACTTCACCGAGGACCTGCGCGGCCGCTTTACCCCCGTCGAGGAGTTCCCCGATGAGGTCGCGAAGCTCCAGCGCCTCGCCGCGGAGCGTGGCAAGCCCCGGCCCCAGGTCCAGTGCGGCGTCGACATGACCAGCCGCATCCCCCTTGAGCAGATCGAGGAGATGGGCGTCACCCGCCTCATGCTGGGCCTCGGCGGACCTGCCCTCGAGGGCGTCACCGACGACGAGGTCCGCCCCGCCCTCGAGCGCGCACGGGAGCGCGTCGACCAGCTGACCGGCTGAGGCCGCCGGGAGACCCGCCACCAACAATCGGGAGGTCCGTATGGAATTCGGCCTGAACTACGCCCCCACGCACTTCAACGCGAGCATCGTCAACGTTGCCCGCGAGGCTGAGCGCGTCGGCTTCGAGTGCCTCGGCGTGCCTGAGCACTCGCACATGCCCCTCGCCACCGACTTCCCCCTCGCTGCCGAGACGCCCATGGGCTACAAGAGCATGTTCGACCCCTTCGTTTCGCTCGCGGCCGCGGCCGCCGTCACGGAGAACATCAAGGTCATCACCTGCCTCGCCCTCATCCCCCAGCGCGACACCATCCACACCGCCAAGGAAGCCTCAACCCTCGACCAGATCTCCAACGGGCGCGTCGTCCTCGGCATCGGCGCCGGTTGGAACATCGAGGAGATGGAGGCCCACGGCGTCGACGCATCCACCCGCTTCCGCCTGATGCGCGAGAAGGTCGAGGCCATGAAGGTGCTCTGGACCGAGGAGGTCGCCGAGTACCACGGACGCCACGTCGACATTCCCCCTACGTGGCAGTGGCCCAAGCCCGTGCAGGACCCCCACCCGCCCATCATCCTGGGGGGCGCCGGCCCCAACGTCCTCAACCGCGTCGTCAGCTACTGCGACGGCTGGCTCCCCGCCGTCCACATGAGCTTCACCGAGGACCTGCGCGGCCGCTTTACCCCCGTCGAGGAGCTCGCCGACGAAGCGGCCAAGCTCATGCGCCTGGCCGAGGAGCAGGGCAAGCCAAGACCCCAGATCCAGTGCAGCACCGCCGTCCTCGACCGCATGCCCCTCGGGCAGCTCGAGGAGATCGGCGTCACCCGCCTCATGATGGGCCGCGAGGGTTTCCTCGCGAAGCTCCAGGACGATGATGTTCCCGCCGCGATGGAGAAAATGCGCGAGGACCTCGACAGGCTGATTAGCTAGACCTGCGGCGCCGCGATCTCGATCGCGCCCAGCGCCTTCGCCGTCTCCTGACAGGTCGAGACGTAGGCCGCCGGCCCCACGCCCCCCTCCACCATGGCCTCCCCCAGCGCCCGCATCATCGCGGCGAACAGGCAGAAGCGCAGCCCCTCGCGCGCCTGCCACGCCCGCGACACCTCGCCCCGCTCCTGCATCTCCCGCACCTCCGAGGGCAGGTAGAGCCCCGAGCCCTGCCCCAGCCGGTGCGTCGCCAGCACCGCGTGCGCCCGCGGGTCCACGTGCGAGCTGTGGGGGAAGGTCGTCGCGTTCACGATCGGGAACTGCTCGAAGGCATCCATCATCCAGGTCGTCGAGCGCTCCTCCTCCGCCTCCGCCGCCTCGATGGCCGCATCCGCGTCGGCCAGCTCCGCCGCCATCGCCTCCACATCCCCCAGGCGCTCGGACAGGAACCCGAGCACGGCCTCCCCGCCCGACTCCGCCAGCCGCGCCTCCAGGTCCGCCAGCAGCGTCATGATCCCGCCCCCCGCGCCCGGTGCGCTCCGCTAGAGGTCACGGGCCCGCCCCGCCACCTCGGCGGCGAGGTACTCGGGCACCTCGTCCGAGTCAAAGTCGAAGTGCTGGAACTCGATCTCGTCCAGGCCCAGCTCCGCGAACTGCCCGAGCGTGTCGATGACCTGGTCGGTCGTGCCCCCGACCACCCCCGCCGGGCCGGCAGCGGCGCCGCCCAGCCCCTTGCTCGTGAGCACCGCCCCGATGCGGGCGATCGCGGTCTCGTTCGGCCCCACCAGCCCGAAGCTCATCATCGAACGCTTGATGCTCGCCGGGTCGCGACCCACCGCCTCGCAGTGCCGCTCCAGCACCTCGCACTTGGCGCGGTAGGCGTCGAGCGGCATCGCCGGCGTGTTCCACTCGTCCGTGACTTCCGCCACCAGCCGCAGCGTCCGTTTCTCTCCGCCCCCCCCGATCAGGATCGGCGGACGGCCCGCTGCCGGCTTGGGCAGGCAGTCCGCGTCTTTGAGCTGGTAGTGCTCCCCCTCGTACGAGGCCGGCCCTTCGCCCCACATGCCCTGCATCACACCGATCGCCTCTGTCAGGCGGTCGAAGCGCTCCTTCGTTCCTGGGAAGTCGAGGCCGTAAGCGGCGTGCTCGCCCACGTTCCAGCCCGCGCCCAGCCCCATCACGAAGCGACCGCCGCTGAGCAGGTCGATCTGCGCCGCCATGCGCCCCAGGTTCGACGGGTGCCGGAACGTGATCGGCGTGACCAGCGGACCGAAGCGGATGCGCTCCGTCTCCGCCGCCGCCAGCGTGAACGACAGGTACGGATCGAGGCTGTCCTGCTGGTGCGTGGGCAGCATGAAGAAGTGGTCTGAGCGGAACACCGTGGGGAACTCCAGCCGCTCCGCCGTCGCAAGGATGCGCCGCCAGTTCTCCCAGTTCAGGCCGTGCTGGCCCTCCACCATCAACCCGATATCCATGCTTCGCCTCCCGCGCGCTCGTGCGGTTTCGTGTGTGCTGGTCCTCCGGTTCCGGCCCGGCCGGACCCGGCCCTAGACGACGATCTTGCGGTGCGCGAACTTCCACTCGCCGTCGACGCGCACGATCTGGTCCTCGTAGGTCGCGGTGAAGGCGGTCGCGTTGCTCTCGGTGTTGATCAGGTTCAGGTACGACTTCATCGTCGCGCTGTCCCCCTCGCCGCAGATGACGATGTTGCTGATGTGGTGGCGCACGTTCGGCATGCCCGTGTTGACGCCCTGCGAGAACTGGACCAGTGCATCCCGCCCCTGCGAGGTGCCCTGTGGCGCCTCGATCGCGCCGTCCGCCGTGAACGTGTCCGCCCACCCCTCCGAGTCGTGCGAATCCGTCGCGTGGCAGTAGCGCGCGCTCAGATCCATGATCGCCAGTTGGTCTTCCGCTGAGAGCATTCTTGCCCCTCTCCTCGTGCCATTCCGGCGCTGCAACGTTGGCCCGCCGGGGACGGCGATGCTGGCAGGTTGCCCCCCGCCCGTCAATCGAATCGCCCCGTGCTGTAAGGTTCGCCGGAGCCGCCGCGCCCGTCGTTACTCGCTGCGGCTGGCCCCGACACCCGACCGGCGGCGCAGGGGGATTCCAGTGGTCAACTTCGGTGTGTTCATGTTCTGCACGGCCAACACGATGCAGCCGGCGGAGCTCGCCATCGCCGCCGAGGACCTCGGCTTCGAGTCCCTCTACTTCCCCGAGCACACCCACATCCCCATGCGCCGCTGGAACGGCGAACCCCCCGACCGCTACGGCACCGTCACCCTCAACCGCGAGGGCATCCGCCCCTACGGCCGCCCCTCCGACCTCGACACCTTCACCTTCGCCGAGGAGTACATCAGCCTCTACGACCCCTTCATCGCCATCGCCACCGCCGCCGCCGTCACCGACCGGCTCAATTTCGGCACCGCCATCTCCCTCATCAACCAGCACGACACGATCACCTTCGCCCGCGAACTCGCCTCCCTCGACCGCCTCTCGCAGGGGCGGCTGTCGATCGGCTTCGGCGGCGGCTGGTTTCCCGACGAGATGGCCGACCACGGTATCCCCTTCGAGCACCGCTGGCAGATCGCACGCGAGAAGATCGAAGCCATGCGCGAGCTCTGGACCAAGAAGGAGCCCGAGTACCACGGCGAGTTCGTCGACTTCGACAAGTGCTGGATGGACATGAAGCCCATGCGTCGCGGCGGGCCGCCCTTCCTCCTGGGCACCAACTCGAAGCCCGCCCACCGCCGCGTCGTCGAGTACTGCGACGGCTGGCTCGCGCCCCCCGGCACCCCCGCCATGCTGAGCGAGGGCATCCAGCGCATCCGCCAGATCGCCGAAGACAGGGGCCGCTCGATGGACACCATCGACCTCAACGTCCTCGGCCCCGTCACCGACGAGAGGCACGCCGAGAGCCTCATCGAGATGGGCTTCGACCGGCTCATCATGTGGCTCAACATCGGCACGCCCACCGACGTCATCCCCCAGCTCGAGCGCTACGCCAGGATCAAGGACGCCTTCGAAGGCGCCTGACCCCTACCGGCCCAGGGAGCACGACCATGCCCATCCACGTCGACATCAATGACCACATCGCCGTCGTCACGCTCGACAACCCGCCCGTGAACGCCCTCGCGCCGGACTGGGACGTCATGGGCGTCTTCGATGCCCTCTCCGACAACCTCGACGTGCGCGTGGCCGTGCTCACGGCTGCCGGCGAGCGCGCCTTCTGCGCCGGCGCCGATATCAAGGCCCGCGCGGCAAACCGCGATCCCGACGCACCGCCCCCTGCCAGCGGCACCGGCAACCGCCGCATGCGCGAGATGCTCTACTCGATCCAGGAGTGCGCAGTCCCCGTCATCGGCGCCATCAACGGCCCCGCCCTTGGCGGCGGCCTCGCCCTCGCCGCCTCCTGCGACTACCTCATCGCCTCGGAGAAAGCCACCTTCGGCCTCCCCGAGATCGACGTCGGCCTGCTCGGCGGAGCGCGCCACTTCATGCGCCTCCTCAACAACTGGGGCCTGGTGCGTCGCCTCCACTACACCGCCGAACGCCTCGACGCCCACGAGGCGCTCGCGCTCGGCATGGTGCTGAAGGTCGTCCCCCCCGACCAGCTCATGGAAGCCGCCATGGAGGACGCCCGCCTGATCGCGTCCAAGATGCCTCAGGGCATCCGGCTCGCCAAGGAAAGCCTGCACATGATCGAGAACATGGACGTGAAGAACGGCTACCGCTTCGAACAGACCCGCACGGCCATCCTCACGAAGACCGAAGACGCCGCCGAAGCGCGCAAGGCCTTCGTCGAGCGCCGCCCCCCGAAGTTCACGGGGCGCTAAACTCGTCGTAGGTGTCGCAGGCAGGAGAGCGCTGATGGCTGCATCGATGCAGGACCACAGTTCCCGTTTCGAGACCCTTGCTGACGAGTGGGCGCGCGCCACTCGCTTCCAGTCGTCATCGACTGAAATCGCGATGCATCCTGCCTACCAGCAGATCATCGGGATGGGCCCAACCGCCTTGCCACTCATCCTCGACCGTCTGAGCAGGCGGACCGAGCACTGGTTCTGGGCCCTGGCCGCCATCTCCGGCGAGGATCCCGTCGATCCTGCAGATGCAGGCAAGGTCGAAGCTATGGCCGAGTCGTGGCTACGCTGGGGCCGTTCCAAGGGACTGATTCCCCTCAGTGCCGCCAGCGCCTGAGGAAGAGCTCGAGGAAGTCTTTCCGGCACTCGTCGGCACACCGTGGGAGATTTCGAGCCCCCAGGATCCCACCTACAACTGCGTTGCCTTCGCCCTGGGCGATACGTCCCGTTGGTGGTGGCCTTTCGCCCTCCCGGCCTCAAGCACGCACTGGCCTCCCGATGTTCCTCGCGCAGAAACGCTTGAGGGTTTCCGCGCTGCCCTTGAGGGGATGGGCTTCGTACCAGCGGATGGCGAGGCGTTAGTGGAAGGCGTCTCCAAGGTTGCCCTGTTCGCAAAGGGCTCCCGCCCTTCCCACATCGCCGTTCAGCGCGGGGATGGTCGCTGGGCAAGCAAGCTGGGAACACAGTGGGACATCGTGCACCCGCTCACGGCGCTTGAGGGAGATGAGTACGGCTTGGTAACGAACATCTACGCCCGGCCTACCAGATGACCTCTTCCTCCACGAGTCGCTCGTACTCCTCCGCGCTCAACCCCAGCAGACCCCGGCAGACCTCTTCGCTGTGCTGGCCGAAGAGCGGCGCCGGACCGTAGTCGTAGTCCTCGACGTCGCTGTAGCGCCCCGGTAGACCCGCCACCTTGCGCGGACCGACCTCGGGGTGGTCCATCTCCACGTACAGGTTGCGGTCCGCCATGCCTTCGTCTTCCAGCAGCTCGTGCGGGTCGAGGCAGGGCGCCGCCGCCACCCCGACGGCCTGCAGCGTGTGCATGACCTCGTAGTGCGAGCGCTCCCGTGTCCAGGCCGTGATCGCCTCGTCGATCTCGTCGTGACAGGCCCGCCGCCCCTCCGTGCTGGCGAAGCGCTCGTCGCTGGCCCACTCGGGCTTGCCCAGCGCCCCCGCCAGTCCCCGCCATGCCTCGTCGTTCTCGACCTCGATGGCGACCCACTTGTCGTCGCCCGAGCAGCGGTAGACGCCGCGCGGCGCGTGCTTCGGCGAGCGGTTCCCCGGACGGGGCGGCTCCCGCCCGTTCATGGCGAACTCCATGATCCCCTCCGGAATCATGGTCGAGACGATGGCCGCCATCGAGAGGTCCACGTACTGGCCCTCGCCCGTGCGGTTGCGCGCGTGCAGCGCCGAGAGCGCCGTGAACGCCATCACCGTGCCGATCATGAAGTCCGGGTAGAGCCCGCCCAGGCCCGAGGGCGGTCCCCCCTCGTAGCCCGTCAGGTGCGGCAGGCCCGCGTATGCCTGCACGTTCGGACCCCACCCCGTGGCCGCGTGGTCCGGGCCCACCTGCCCCAGCGGCGAGGTCGCGATCATGACGATGCCGGGGTTGATCGCCTTCAGCGTTTCGTATCCCAGGCCCATCTTCTCCATCACGCCCGCCGCGTAGTTTTCAGTCACGATGTCGCTCTGGCGGATGAGCTCCTTGGCCAGTTCCAGCCCCTTCGGCGTCGCGAGATTGAGCCGCAGGCTCTTGCGGCTGAAGTTGAGCGAGTTGAACACCGCCCCGCGATTGATGCCCGGCACGCCGTCGGCCCCCGCCCCCAGGTTCTGGCGGTGGAAGTCGAGGCGGCTCTGCGACTCGATGCGGATCACCTCCGCCCCCAGGCTCCCCAGCCACGCCGTCGCGTACGGCCCCGCCAGGATCCAGCCGAAGTCGGCCACGCGCACGCCTTCCAGCGGACGGTTGTTCATCCCGCCCCCTCCCCCACCGCCCCCGTCGCCGTTAGCGCCGCCAGGTCAGCCTCCGACCGCCCCAGCTCCCCGCAGACCACCTCGCGGGTGTGCTCGCCCAGCAACGGCGCCGGCCGCCGCACGGCCCAGGGCGTGCTCGAGTAGATGCCCGCCGCCCCCGGCTGCCGCTGCGTGCCCGCCTGCGGGTGCTCCACCTCCACGAAGAAGTCCCGCGCCGCGTACTGCCGCGAGTTCAGCACTTCCTCCATCGTGTTCACCGGGAAGCAGGCCACGTTCCGCGCCAGCGCCATCTCGTAAATCTCCTGCTTCGTGTGCTCCATCAGCCACTCGACCGTCAACGGCTCGACCACGTCCGCGTTCTGCACCCGGCCCATCGTTGTCGCGAACGCCTCGCTTACGGCCCAGTCCGGGCTGCCCATCATGTCGACGACTGCCCGCCACCAGTGGTCCATCAGGAACGGCGCGAAGGAGACGTGCCCGTCCTTGCACGGCATCACCCAGGGGAAGTTCGCCTTCTCCCGCGAGATCTTGGGCTCCTGCCCGTAGCCGATGCTCGCGATCGGCATGCGTGTCATCCCCCCCACCGCCTCCATCGCCGAGACATCGAGCAACTGACCCGTGCCGTACGTGCTGCGATGGAACACCGCGATCAGCGCCATCGTCGCCGCCGTCCAGGCGGTCAGATAGTCGCCCTGGTCGGCGCCGTCCACGAGCGGGGGGAACGCCTCCGAGTCCGTGATCTCGTTATAGGGCGTCTCCCGTCCCATGCCCCCGACGTGGAACGCGGTGAAGGCCGAACCCCGGTAGTCGCGGTACGGCCCCGTCAGGCCGTAAGGGCTGACGCATACCATGATCAGGCCCGCTTTCCGCGCGCTCAGCGACTCGAAGTCGAGCCCGAGCTCGCCGTAGGCCGCCGGCGGCAGGTCGGCGATGAAGATGTCGGCGCTGGCCACCAGCTCCCGCAGCAGTTCGCGCCCCGCCTCGTCCTCGATGTCCAGGGAGACGCCGCGCTTGTTCGTGTTCAGGTAGAGGAAGCGCCCGCTCTTCTCGGGATGCGGCTCATCGCCCGGAAAGGGGCCGTCGGCGCGGCTGCGGTCGCCCCCGGGGGGCTCGACCTTGACCACGTCCGCGCCCAGGTCGGCGAACGCCTTGCCGCAGAACGGCCCGGTGATGCCCTGCGCGTACTCAACGATGCGCAGGTCGCCGAGGGCGCCTTCCGTCCCTCCGTCCGATTCGCTCGCCACCGCCTACGACTGCGACTCTGACTTCTGGTACTGCTGCATCACCTGCCGGTTACGCGATGACGTGCCCAGGATCGGCGGGATCAGGCCCGATGCCTGGTCGATCAGCCCCGCCTCCGCGCACAGCGCCCGGAACAGCGAGACCATGCGCTCCCGCTCCTCCGGCGGCTCGTACTCGCGGAAGACCGAGCGCAGCTTCATGTCGCTCGCGCTCGCCGGGTCCGGAACCATCTCGAAGACCGGTTCGTAGACGTCCCGCAGCAGCTCCTCGAGCGCCGCGTGGTACTCCTCTTCCGACTCGCAGTCCTGGATCTTCTGGAACCGCTCGGTCGGCGTGTCGGCCGGACTGACCAGGTCCAGCAGCCGCAGAGCGTGCATCGTGCGGTCCACGTCGATGAAGGGGATGCCCACGTGGTGCAGATCATCCGGGCTGAACCGCCGCGGAAAGTCCCGCAGCCGGTAGCGCCGGATCACGCTCAGGATGTTGACCATGCCGGCGGCTGGCGCCGTTGCGTCCGTTGGATGTGCCATTGCTTCTCGCCTCCGTTTCGGAATGGACCGTGTGCGACCGGCTTAGCGGTCGGGACCGTAGAGGTACTGGTCCAGGGCGTAGTGCATCGCCCGGATGCGGCGCTCCTCGCTGTTCAGCAGGATGCCGGTGAATCCCTTGGAGTGGTACGACTCCTGCACGATCTGCGCCTGCGCCATGTCCTGCTCCAGCGCCTCGAACAGTTCCGGGTGGTTCCGCGCCGTCCCGTACACCGTCGCCGGCCGTCGGGGCGGCGGCGCCCCTTCGGGCACCCGCGCGTACACCTGGTAATCCCAGTAGCACTTGTTCGGGTCCGTCGGATGCGGCCGTGGCCGGAAGAACAGGAACGACCCGTAGGTGAAGTTAAACGTGAGGTTGGGGAAGACCATGTAGTGGAAGTTGTCCGTCAGCTGCTCGTCCACCAGCAGGTCCATATCCATGCCGATGCGCTTGCCCCACTCGCGGCGCGCCTGCGCGATGAACGGCGGCAGCTCCCGCGCCTTCCCTTCGAACGTGTCCGGGTCGACCCCGCAGTCCTCCAGGTTCGCCCGCTGCTGGCGGGTCAGCTCATCCTTGTTGTCGTAGCCGAAGCGCTGCGCCAGGTCGTCCGTCCAGCTCGGATCGGGCAGACCCATGCGGATCAGCTGGCGGCTGTGCTTGCCGTCGTCGTACACGTCCAGCGGCGTCGCCAGGTGGTCGAAGTACTCCAGCAGCTGCGGGTGCAGCGCCGGCAGGTGGTAGATCTCGGCGAACTGGTCCACCGCGAACTTCCAGTTGCACGCCCACTCCAGCACGTAGTCGTCCACCACGTGGTACTGGTCCAGCCGGTACGGCTCGAGGTGCGAGGGGATGACGCCGAGGTACTCCTCCAGCGACTCCGCCTCGTCGTCCATGTTGAACCAGACCCAGCCGGCCCACGTCTCCACGCGCACCTCGGAGAGCTGCTGCTTGTTCTCGGGGATGCCGTTCACGAAGTGCTGGCGGTCGGGGACATTCTGGAGGGCGCCCCCGATGTCGAACGTCCACAGGTGGAAGGGGCACTGCAGCTGCTCCGCATGGCCCATGCCCACGCTCGGGCGGATGCGGCTGCCGCGGTGCGGGCAGATGTTGTAGTAGCCCTTCACCTCGTCCTCGGCCGTGCGAATGAAGATGAACGACTCCCGCCCGATCTCGTGCACGAAGTGGTCGCCCACCTCCGGGATGTCGGAAAGCGGACCGGCGTTCAGCCAGACTTTCGTCCACATCCGCTCCCACTCAAGCTGCGCGATCTCGGGAGAGATGTACCGTTCCGTATCGATAAGGCCCGTGCCCATGTCGGGCTCTTCGGTTCGCCCCGTGGGGGTTGGGGCGGGGCGGTTTTCGAGCACCATCGAGCGATGCCTCCCGGCTAGGAAAATGCCCCCGCATCATGGCGCTTTTGGAGGGGGTCGGTCAACGAGTGTGCGGGGAGACACGCCTTCGCGAGTCCCCGGCGTTGACAGGCTGCCTGCGGCAGTCGAGCATGCCCCCGGACGCCCGCGCGGTTGCGCCTGTCCGCGTCCCTGCGCCAGTCTCGCGGAAGGTCACGAACGGCCCCGCCAGTACACGGAGAAGCACATGGCCACGATTGAAGAGCTCGAGAAGCGAATCGAATACCTGGAGGCGGTCGAGGGCGTTCGCCGCACCGTCTACGAATACCTCCTCATGCACGACATCCCCAACGTCGTCGAGACCCTCATCTCGCTGTTCACCGAGGATGCCATCCTCGACATAAGCGGCTACGGCGAGTCGCTTGAGGGCAGGCTCACCGGGCGCGAGCAGATCGGCAGCCTCTACCGCCGCCTCGAAGAAGGCGGGATCTTCTCCGGCAAGCACAGCACCACCAACGTCCACATCGAGATCGATGGCGACGAGGCCACCGTCATCAGCTACCTCGAGGTCGGCACGGGACCCAAACCCGGCGTTGCCCCCGGTGGCGGCATCTACCAGGAGCGCCTCCGCCGTGAGGACGACGGCCGCTGGCGCTTCGTCCACAAGCGCATCATCGGCACGGGCGAGCAGACCGTGCACGACGCCATCGACCACAGCTTCCCCGGCACCGGCGCCTGGCGGAACTCGGGCTAGGGAGAAGGACCCGCATGGAATTCGGCTGGAACGAGGAGCTCGACGCTTTCCGCGACGAGGTGCGCGAGTTCCTCCGCGAACACGACACGCCCGAGCTCCGTTCCGAGCTCGCGAACCGCGGCGAGACCGCCCAGCTCGGCCCCCGGCAGGCGGGGCTCCGCGAGGCCTTGGAGGATCGCGGCTGGGTGCGCATGTGCTGGCCCGAGGAGCTCGGCGGCGAGGGCAAGTCCCAGTGGTTCCAGTTCGTCATGACCGAGGAGTTCGCGAAGAAGGAGATCCCCTACGGCGCCGGCTTCGGCACCATGGTCGGCCCCGCCATCCATCGCTTCGGCACCGAGGCCCAGCGCGAAAAGTACCTGCCCGGCATCTGGGCGAACGACATCACCATCTGCCTCGGCTACTCCGAGCCCAACGCCGGCACCGACCTCGCCGCCCTCGAAACCCTCGCCGTCAAGGACGGCGACGACTGGCTCATCAACGGCCAGAAGCTCTGGACGAGCGCCGCCGACACCGCCTCCCACGTCTGGCTCGCCTGCCGCACCGACCCCGACGCCCCCAAGCACCGCGGCATCTCCACCTTCATCGTGCCCATGGATACGCCCGGCATCTCCGTGCGCCCCATCATGACCATCTCCGGCGGGCGCACGAACGAGGTCTTCTTCGAGGACGTGCGCGTCCCCAGCGACGCCCTCATCGGCGAGGTCAACCAGGGCTGGTACATCATCGCCAACGCCCTCGACCACGAGCGCGTCTGGATCGGCGCCGGCGGCGGCCTGCGCCACATCTTCGACCGCCTTCTCGCGCACATCCGCGAGAAGCGCCCCGAGCTGCTTGAGGACGACGTCGTCCGCCTCCGCCTCGTCGAGCTGGAGCTCGACCTCGACGTCATGGAAGGCCTTGTGCTCACGAACGCCTCAATCGTCGCCTCGGGCGACACCCCCACCATGGAAGCCTCCATGTCGAAGATATGGACCTCCGAGCTGCGCTACCACATCAGCAACGTGGCCATGGACCTGCTCGGGCACGAGGGCGCCCTCACCGAGGAGGCCGACGGCTTCGCCCCCCTCGGCGGCGAGCTCGAACGCACCTACCGCGCCTCCCCGATCCAGCGCTTCGGCGGCGGCGCCAACGAGGTCCAGCGCGACATCATCGCCCGACGCGGCCTCGGCCTCCCCCGGTAGCGAGCATCCAATGGACACCACCCTCAGCGAAACCCAACGACTCCTCCGCGACTCCGTCCGCGACTACCTCCGCAACGAGGTGCCATTCGACCGCATCCGCGAGCTCGAACGCGAGGGCGGCGCCGACCAGCCCCTCTGGGAGTACCTCCAGGGGGCGGGTTACCTGACCCTCCCCTTCGCCGAGTCGCACGGCGGCGAGGGCGCCGAGCTCACCGACGCCGCCATCCTCCTCGAAGAGCTGACCCGCCGCGCCTGCGTCATCCCCTTCCTCGAGACCACCGCCTCCGCCCTCGCCATCGAGAGCCACGGCGACGAGGCGCTCGCCGACGAGGTCGTGCGCGGCGTCATCGGCGGTGCCGTCACCATCGCGCCCGCCCTCCAGGGCTCGACTCCCGACAACGGGGCAGCTCCCCGTGTGTCGGGTGGCGCCCTCACGGGCGAACGGCGCTTCGTCGACTACGGCGCCGAGGTCAGCCACCACCTCGTCGAGGCGACCGAGGACGGCGAGCCTGGCCTCTACCTCGTCGAGGCCCGCGGCGAGGGCGTGACCACCGACTCGCTCAGCACCATCGCGCGCACCCCCCTCGCCCACTGCACCTACGACGGCGCTCCCGCCCGCCGCGCCGGCGGTGCCGAGGCGCTCCAGTTCCTGCGCCGCGCGGGCCGCGCCCTCTGCGCCATCCAGTGCGTCGGCAACGCCCAGCAGGCCCTCGACATGACCGTCGAGTACGTCGGCATGCGTGTCCAGTTCGGCCGCCCGATCGGCTCCTTCCAGGCCGTGCAGCACCACTGCGCGAACATGGCCACCCAGACCCTCGGCGCCCGCTTCCTCACCTACCAGGCCGTCTGGTGCCTCGACCAGGGCATCGCCAGCGACCGGCAGATCGCCAAGGCCAAGGCGCTCGCCTCCCGCGCCGGCACCGAGGTCACCATGCAGGCCCACATCCTCTTCGGCGGCATCGGCTACACGGAGGAGTACGACCTCCACTTCTTCAGCCGCCACGGCAAGGAGCGCGCCCTCGCCTGGGGCAGCGCCGATGAGTGCCTCCGCCTCGCCGCCGGGACCCTCGATGAGGTGCAGCCCTGGCGCTAGACCTCGTCTGCGGCCGCGAAGTCGCCGAGGGCGACGTCGACGCCGTCACCGGCCACGTCCCCGGCGGCGCGCCCGAGCGCGGCAGCGGCAGGGGCGCCAAGCGCTTCTACCGGGGCCGCTGGTACTACTTCTGCTCCCTCGAATGCCGACTCAAGTTCATGGCCACGCCCGACGAATTCATCGGGGAAGGCGCCTCCCCGGACTGACCCGCCATCGCCCCCTGCCCGTCGTGTACCCTGCCCCCGCCTGCATACAGGGATGGGAGGGGGACTGCCATGGTCCAGCTGTTTGGTGTCGAAGTGAACGTCGAAG
This sequence comes from Tepidiformaceae bacterium, assembly GCA_965214395.1. GTDB lineage: Bacteria > Chloroflexota > Dehalococcoidia > Tepidiformales > Tepidiformaceae > UBA2991. Next base: position 225,050 of record OZ243954.1, on the reverse strand, counting down.
AGAACGTCATGATCCCCATGCGCGACGGGGTGCGCCTTGAGTGCGACATCTACCGCCCCGACGGCCCGGGACCCTTCCCCACCCTCCTCACCCGCTCCCCCTACGGGCGGGGTCCCGGCGGCCGCCCCGGCACCGGCGCCGACTTCTGGGTGCCCCTCGGCTACGCCTACGTCACCCAGGACTGCCGCGGGCGCTTCGGCTCCGAGGGCGAGTACACCCCCCACCTCTACGAGGGCCCCGACGGCTACGACACGGTCGAGTGGCTCGCCGAGCAGTCCTGGTGCGATGGCAACATCGGAACCGTGGGCCAGTCCTACCTCGGCGCCGACCAGTACCAGCTCGCCCCCCACTCCCCTCCCCACCTGAAGGCGATGGCGCCCGTCTCCGGCACCGCCGACCACCGCCAGAGCTGGACCCGCCACGCCGGCGGCGCCCTGGAGCACGGCTGGATGGTGCCCTACTCCCTCCTCAAGGGCCGCAACACCCTCGAACGCAAGGGCCTCACCGGCGAGGAGATGGAAACTCTCGAGAGCTACCTCGACCCGCCCGAGGAGCACGGCTTCTTCGCCCAGCCCCTCACCCCCGAGGGCTACGCCCACGTCCCCCTGACCGACTGGATCCCGCGCATGGAGGACAGCGCCCCCTACTTCGCCGACTACCTCAACAACCCCGACGACGGTCCGTTCTGGCACGAGATCAACGTCCGCCGCGGCTTCCACACGGTCGATATGCCCATGCTCCACTTCGGCTCCTGGTACGACATCTTCCTCGAGGGCACCATCTCCGCCTTCGAAGGCGTCAACACGCTCGGCGGCCCCAACGCCCGCGGCAAGCAGCGCCTCCTCGTCGGCCCCTGGGGCCACATCGGCTACTCCCTCCCCACCAGCGACGGCTGCGGCGACCTCGACTTCGGCCCCGAGGCCGAGATCGACTTCATGGAGATCCAGAAGCGCTGGTTTGGCCACTGGCTGAAGGGCGAGGACACGGGGATCATGGACGAGGCCCCCGTCCGCATCTTCGTGATGGGCGAGAACCGCTGGCGCGACGAGCAGGAATGGCCCCTCGCCCGCACCGAGTACACCCCCTGGTACCTGCACAGCGGCGGCTCCGCCAACAGCCTCAACGGCGACGGCACCCTCAGCCCAGAGGCGCCCGCCATCGAACCCCCGGACCGCTTCGTCTACGACCCCAACGACCCCGTCCCCAGCCTCGGCGGGAACAACCTCATCATCGCCCGCGGCGCCTTCGACCAACGCCCCGCCGAGGTGCGCGACGACGTGCTCGTCTACAGCAGCGAGGTCCTCAGCGAGGACCTCGAGGTCACCGGCCCGCTGCGCGTCACCCTCTGGGCTACGTCATCCGCCGTCGACACCGACTTCACGGCCAAGCTCGTCGATGTCTACCCAGACGGCTACGCCCAGAACCTCCAGGACGGCATGATCCGGGCGCGCTACCGCGACTCCGCCAGCAACCCCACGCTGCTCACCCCCGGCCAGCCCTACCGCTACGAAATCGACCTGTGGGCCACGAGCCACGTCTTCCTTGCCGGACACCAGATCCGCATCGAGATCAGCTCGTCCTGCTTCCCCCGCTTCGATCGCAACCCCAACACCGGCACTCCCGTCGAGAGCGAGGCCAACCTCGTCCCCGCCGCCCAGGCGGTCCTCCACGACGCCGAGCACCCGTCCTACGTCACCCTGCCGGTTATCCCGCGCTAACGGGGGGTCCTGAGTGCCGTTGATCGAGCGGGAATACATGCGCAAGAAGCCGCCAGGCGCACGTATGGCACGCGGGCCCTCGGAGAAGTGGCGGAGGCTTCGAAGGCCTGAGTTCACGGAACAGGGACAGGCCACCCCCCGGCAAAGGCGCTACCTCTGGGCGGCCTTTACTGCCGTGATGGTGTCGGCGGGCATCATCGGGGCATTGTCGCCATAGCCCTGCGAGAGCTGCTCTAGGTCAGGCTGTAGTAGAGGCGAGCAGGAAGCCTCACGACTTGCGACGCTCCCACTTCTCGGATGTGATAGGGACCGTAGCCGAAACGGTCCATGGCATCCTCGGCGGCAACCTCGAAGGTGTCATAGGCGCCAATGAACTGCTGGTCGTGGAACACAACCCACTTACCCATGTGCTCGCGCTCCATCTCATCCTGGCGCGCTTCGTAGGCGGCGATTTCGCGGTCGAGCCGTTCGTTCCTCATGGAGGATGCTCCGTGCAACCAAGCTGCCTCCAGCCTAGCACACCCGCCAGGGCGCCAAAGGGGGCGGCCCACTGGGCCGCCCCCCTGACTGTGCGGACGTTCCCGGAACCCTAGCGGTCCGGGCCGAAGAGGTACTGCTCCAGCGCGTAGTGCATCGCCCGGACGCGGCGCTCCTCGCTGTTCAGCAGGATGCCGTTGAAACCCTGCGAGTGGTACGACTCCTGCACGATCTGCGCCTGCGCCATGTCCTGCGCCAGCGCCTCGAACACCTCGACCTCGTGCGCCGACCCGCGGACCGTCTGCGGGCGCGGCGGGATCGGCGTGCCCTCCGGTAGCCGCACGAACGTCTGGTAGTCCCAGAGGCACTTGTTCACATCCGTCGGATGCGGCCGTGCCCGGAAGTACGTCAGCGACGTGCCGCCGATGTTCAGCGTGATGTTCGGGAAGATCATGTAGTGGTAGTCGTCGATCAACTGCTCGCCGTGCAGGCCCGAGACATCCACGCCCATCTGCTCGTAAAGCTCGCGCCGCGCCGCAATGATCGCCGGGCGAACGTCGTTCACGCCGCCCTCGAACTCATCCTGCTCGATCCCGACCGCGGCCAGCTGCTGCCACTGCGAGTCGGTGATCATCTCCTTGTCCGTGTAGCCGTGGCGGCGGGCCATCTCGTCCGTCCAGGCGCCCCCGTCCGGGTAGCCCTGGCGGATGAGCTGGCGGCTGTGCCTGCCCCCGTCGTACACGTCCAGCGGCGTCCCCGCCGTGTCCCACCACTCGATCAGCTGTGGGTGCAGCGCCGGCAGGTGGTAGATCTCGGCGAACTGGTCCACCGCGAACTTCCAGTTGCAGTCCCACACCAGCTGGTAGTCCTGGACCAGGTGGTACTCCTCGAAGTGGTACGGGTCGAGGTGCGCCGGCATCACGCCCAGGAAGTCCGTCAACGACTCCGCCTCGTCGTCCATGTTGAACCAGACGAACCCCGCCCAGGTACCGACGCGGACCTCGGCCAGGCGCTGCTTGTTCTCGGGAATGCCGTTCACGAAGTGCTGGCGGTCCGGGACATTCTGCAGCGAGCCTTCGATGTCGAAGGTCCACAGGTGGAAGGGGCACTGCAGCTGCTCCGCGTGGCCCACGCCCACGCTCGGGCGGATGCGGCTGCCGCGGTGCGGGCAGATGTTGTAGTACCCCTTCACCTCGTCCTCGCCCGTGCGGATGAAGATGAACGACTCCCGCCCCAGCGTGTGCGTGAAGTAGTCGCCAACCTCGGGGATGTCGCACAGCGGCCCGGCGATGTTCCAGGTCTTCGTCCACATCCGCTCCCACTCCAGCTTGGCAAACTCGGGGTCGGTGTAGCGCGTCTGGTCGATGAGGCCGGTGCCCATGTCGGGCTCGTCCACTCGCTCCAGCGGAGTCATCGGCATTTCTTGATTCTTGGTGACCATGCAGGCCCCTCCTTGCCTCTGCCGGGAGCAGGGGTATTCGGTAGCGCGATGGTGGCATTGCGCCGCCCGCGCGTCAATGCGGGCGGGGAGTTTCGCGGTCGGGACGCGCGCCGGGCGGGATGCGCGTTCCCGCCGCCGTCCTCTACCATGCGCCAGCCGCCCGCAATCTGGCGCAGGAGAGCACCCATGCCCACCGTCGGAGTCGTCGCCCGCTTCACCATCCAGGCCGACAAGACCGAAGAGTTCGCCCGTGTCGCGAACGAGTTCGTCGTCGCCCCCAGCCAGCAGGAAAAGGGCTGCATCCGCTACGAGCTCTGGCAGGACAACGAAGATCCCACCGTCTTCGCCATGGTCGAGGAGTGGGAGAGCGACGAGGACCTGAACGCGCACCTCGCCAACTCCGGCAGCCGCGGTGGCCCCAGCCTGGGCGACTATATGGCCGGCCCCCCGGACATGCGCCGCTTCAGCAAGACTGGCTAGGGGTGGCTAGTGATTAGTGGCTGGTGTTCAGTGGCCACCGATCACCAACCACTACTCACTATTCACTAGCCACTCTTCATAGGTTTCAGCACCTCTTCCACGAAGCGGAGCACCGGCTCCGTCGAGGTCGGGTGCCCGAAGTCGCAGGTGAAGTGCCGCACGCCCAGCTCGCGGAAACGCTCCAGCGTCTCGCGCCATGACTCCGACTCCTGGCTGTTGTTCGGCAGCCCCACCTCGCGCGTCACGCTGATCGTGATGTCGGAGGGGTCGCGCCCCGCCTCTTCCGCCGACTTGAGCACGATGTCTCGCTTCCGGGTCCAGTTCTGCTCCCAGTCGTCCGTTGGCCACCAGAAGGTGTTCCAGCCGTCGGCCTGGCGTCCCACCATCGGCAGCGAGAGCTGCTCGCCCTGCGCCCCCACCATGATCGGGATCATGGGGTCGGGCCGCGGCGGCGCCTTTGCGTCCTTGATCGTGTAGTAGCGCCCCTCGAAGCTCGGCGACTCCTCCGTCCACATCAGCCGGCAGATCTGGATCGTCTCCTCTAGCTGCCGGATGCGCGTGGCCGTGGAGGGGAACTCGTAGCCGTAGCGCTCGAACTCCTCCCCCCGCCAGCCGGCCCCGATGCCGAGGATGAAGCGCCCGCCCGAGAGCGCCTGCAGCGTCGATGCCATCTTCGCCGTCAGCGCGGGATTCCGGTAACCCTGGCCCATCACGTGGTGGCACAGCTTCACCGTCGGGAACTTCGCCGCCAGCCACGTCATCGTCGTCCACGATTCCAGGAACGGGTCGTTCTCGTTGGCGAAGCCGTAGAAGTGGTCCGCCAGCCAGACGCAGTCGAAGTGCTCGAACGCCGTCGGCAGGATGTTCCGCTCCTGGTACATCACGATCGGCTCGTTGTCGCTGTCGGGCAGGCCGATCACCGGGGATACCCATCCGAAGGTGAGTTCGTCAGTCACGCGCGTTTCTCCTTCTTCGCCCCGCGTTCGCCGCGACAGGCGGCCCATGAGGGGCGCCGGAAACGATACACGAGCGACCCCCCGATCGCCGTTCCCCACCCCCCCCCCCCTCGGCCCCTCCCAACCCGGTAAGGTTGCGCCATCCGATTCCGCGCCCCCGCCCGGCGCCAGGAGGACTGCCATGCGAGCGCTCGTCTACCGCGGCCACAAGCGCGTCGAGCTCGAGAACGTGCCCGACGCCAACGTCCCCGCCCCCGATGGCGCCCTCGTCCGCACCACCAGCTTCGCCATCTGCGGGTCCGACCTGCACGGCTACCACGGCCCCGTCAACGAGGAACGCATCGGCGCCACCATGGGCCACGAGGCCATCGGCGAGGTCGTCGAGGTCGGCCCCGAGGTGCGCACCATCCGTCCCGGCGACCATGTCGCCGTCTCCGCCGTCGTTGGGTGTGGCCGCTGCGAGTCCTGCCAGGGGCTCCTCACCGCCCGCTGCCCGAGCACCGTCGGGCGCGTGCTCAACCTCGGCCAGGCCGAGGCCATCGCCGTCCCCGCCGCCGACTCCTCCCTCCTCCCCATCCCCGAGGGCGTCAGCGACGAGCAGGCCGTCCTCCTCACCGACATCCTCCCCACCGGCTACAAGGGCGTGCGCGGCGCCGACATCCAGCCGGGCGGAACCGTCGCCGTCGTCGGCGCCGGGCCCGTCGGTCAGATGGCCCTTGAAACGACATTCCTCTTCGGCCCCTCAAAGGTGTTCGCCATCGACCAGGTGCCCTATCGCCTCGATGAAGCCGAGCGCCTCGGCGCCATCCCCATCGACGCCAGCCAGGTCGACCCCGTCGAGGCCGTCCTCGAGCAGACCGGCGGCAAGGGTTGCCAGCACGTCATCGAGGCCGCCGGTCCCCAGGCCACGGTGCGCATCGCCTTCGGCGTGCTCGCCCACGGCGGCACGCTCTCGCAGGTCGGCGCCACCGCCGACCCCGAGATGACCATCAACCTGATGGCCCTCTTCGGGAAGGACCTCACCTACCGCGTCGGTCTCGTCTCACCCCAGTACGCATGGCCCGAGCTCGTCCCCCTCCTGCAAGAAGGCAAGATCCACCCCGAGCGCATCTTCACCCACTACCTGCCCATGTCCGATGGCCCCCGCGGCTACGAGATGTTCGACAACCGCGAGGACGGCGTGATCAAGGTCATGCTCGACCCCACCCGCTAGCGCCGCTCAAGGAAGCTGCCCCAGCTCCTGGGTTCGCCCGCTTGCCGCTTGCGTGGCGGTTCCAGTTCGGGCCAGTAGCGATCCATGAGCAGGTCGAAGCCCTTCCACGCAGCGAGGCTCGCCATCCAGGTGAAGGCCCAACCCATCCACACCGTCGTCAGCAGGCGGATCCTGGCGGAGTCCAGCGAGTCCCATGACGCATCCTCGGCGACGTCCGTGGTCTCGAACCGCACGCGGATGAGCAGGCTCGCTTCGCTGATGACCTTGTCCTCCCCTATCACGAACAGCAGTGGCGGCAGGACAAACGTACCCACGATCGCGATGGCGAAGGCCGCTGTGGCCGCCACCCGCACGTAGCGGAGCCGGTGGAGCCACCACAGTGCCACCAGCAAATTGAGCAGCCCCGGTGCTGTAAGGACCATCCACGTACGCCAGAAGTCGAAGTACAGGTATCCGGTCCACTGGCTTTGCCCGCTCGGCAGGCGCGCCACTGCTCCTCCCGGCAGCCCCAGTGCCCTCGCGTCGACCATGTCGACGGCCACGAAGACAAGGAGCGCACTCAGCGGTAGCGTGACTACCGGCATCAGCACCAGCCACAGGAACGGGGAGCGCGTTCCCAGCGAGGCCCGGAACTTGTCGGTCACGCCCGTGGGCTGCGGTTCATCCTCGTCCGGCATGACCGCAGTCTAGGGCTGGAAGCTGCGCACTTCCCCACACCCCCGCTAGCGCCGCCTGAAGAAATCCCCCCAGCGTCTCGGTTCCCCGAGCTGTCGTCGTCCCTGGGGTGGGTGGAGGTGCGGCATGAGGCGGTCCATCACGAGGTTGTACAGCCCCCAGATCAGAACGCTCGGCCCCCACGCGAAGGCGCCGAACAGCCACATCGTCGCCAGCAGACGGAACAGCGCATCCCGCGCCGAAGCTACCGGCTCGAGCGCCAGCAGGCCCGACCGCTCCACCTCCAGGCGCATCAGCCGTTCCCCTTCGTGCACGATCAGGTCGGACTGCGACACCGCGAAGTAGATCAGCACGATGCCGAAGGTTTTCGCCAGCGCAATCACGAGCGCCAGGCCGGCTGCCACACGGACGTACCCGTTTCGCTGGAAGAACCACAGGATCACCAGCAGGTTGAGCAGCCCGGGTGCGGTCAGCAGCCACCAGGTCCGCCAGAAGTCGAAGTAGTGGAGGCTGGCCGGGATCGCTTCATCCCGCCAGATGGGCAATCCCAGTTCCCTCGCGTTGAGTTGCTCGCCGAAGGTGAGCACCAGCACGGCGCTCAGGGGTACCGTCACCACCGGTGTCACCACCAGCAGCGCGAGCGGTGATCGCCTCGCCATCCAGCGCCACAACCGCTCGATCACGCCCCGGGACCCGGCGGCGGGTGGAGCGAAGCGGGGAGGCGCAGTTGCCATGCGGCGAGTCTAACGTCGCGAGCGGTTAGCCACCGTCCCGCTGAGGGCGGCTAGCGCCGGCTGGCGAACCCGTGCCAGCGCCGCGGCTCCCCTTCGACCCGTTCACGTGGGGGCTTCAGGGCCGGCCAGAAGCGCGCCATCAGGGGCTCGTAGCCCCGCCAGAGACCAAACGTCACCAGCCACATTCCCAGACCACCCATCCAGGCGGTCGTCAGCAGGTTGGATGTCGCCAGCGCCCGCGACGGGTTCGACCCGCCAAGGCCGCTCTCCCCGAGTGAGAACTGCAGGAGCAGCCCCGCATCGCCGATCACGTCTGCCGTCAGCCAGGTGATCGCCGCCACCGGCACGACGAACGTCCGCAACAGCGCCAGCAGCAGGCCAAGCCCCGCCGCCAGCCGTACGTAGGTGAGTCTGTGGAACAGCCACCACGCGACCAGCAGGTTGATAACGCCCGGCACGGTCAGCAGCAGCCATACCCGCCAGAAGTCGAAGTAGAAGTAGTGCGTCCGGTCGAGCCGGCCGTCCTCCCGCGTCCACTCGACCTGGACCAGCCCCAGCGCTTCCGCGTCGACGTTACCAACCAGGGTGAAGATGAGCAGGCCGCTCACAGGCAGGGTCACAACCGGCGTCAGCAGGAGCAGGACGAAGGGCGAACGAGCCCGCAGCCGCCGCCAGACCGTCCCGTTACCGGTCCCGTCCGCCGCCGTCGCCTCATCCGGCATCGGCTAGCGCCGGCTGAGGAAGCCGGTCCAGCGTGGGGGCGCATCCTGGCGAGGGCCGCTCGGCGGGTCGAGGTGCCGCCAGAACCGCGCCATCAGGGGCTCGTATGCCCTCCAGATGACGAGGGTAACCGCCCAGAACACCAGGCCGCCTGTCCACGCCGCCACCAGCAGGCGCCGGATCGCCACCCCGTCGGAGGGCGGGTCGACCTCGGTAACGACGCCCGTCGCCATGACCTCCACCCGGAAGAACAGGCCCCCGTCGCTGATGACGTCGAACTGCGACATGGCGATGGTCGCTAGCGGCACGATCAGCGTCCGGATGAGCGCCAGCACGAGCGCCACGATCGCCGCTACCTGGATGTATCGGTTCCGCTTGAGGAACCACAGCAAGACGCCCAGGTTGAGAATCCCGGGAATGGCCAGCAGCAGGCCGATGCGCCAGAAGTCGAAGTAGTAGTTGCACGTCTGGGCGATGAACCCGTCGAACTTGCAGAGATCGTGTTCCGGCAGGCCCAGCGCCTCGCCCCCGTGCTCCCCCCCGAGCGTAAAGATGAGCAGCGCCGCCAGCGGCAACGTCAGCACCGGGCTGACCGTGATCCACAGGAACGGCAGCCGTCCCTTTGCCCAGTGCCAGGCCCGTTGCGTCCCCGGGGTCTCGGCGCTAAGCACCCCCACCCTCCGTTGGCACGTTCTGCTCGATGTGTGTCTCGTCGAGACTCGCCAGGAGGGGATAGACGCGATGCGGCTGGTGGGGAAGCGCCAGCACCGCCTCCTTGCTCCCGCTGCCCCCCCATGGACCCACGTGTGACGGGTCCGACTCCGTCAGCTCCACGCCCAGCCAGCGGTCCGACGCGCGGTCATACACATCCGTGCGCCCGAAGGCGAACAGGGAGGGGTCATCCGGCGAGGGAGCCGCCCCGCGCACGTCCCGGTGCTGGAACCACGCGCTGGAGGCGTTCGGTGGGTCGGGAAGTTGCTCAATGCTCGATCCGTCCGCGCTCACCAGGCTGTACCCCACCTTCCCATCGATGCGCGACTGCACGACCAGCCCTGAGGAGTCGGCGAGCCAGCGCAAGCCGCCCAGCTCGTCACCGTAGTTGAGCCGCGCCGAGCGGATGCGGAAGCGAATCCGCCCGCTCTCTCCGTCCATCACCAGCACCGTGCTCGTCTCCTCAAAGGTGTCAGGCGCGGCTCCCTGGATGGCGAGGACACGCTCGCCCGCTACCAACGACCCGTCCGGGGAGACGAACGCGCGGTCCACCCGCACGCGCGTCACCCCCCGATGATCGCCTGTCCAGCCCACACGCGCCACAAACGTCGCGAAGATGCCGTACCCGAGGGTCAGGGGAGGCCGCGTGGGCCAGTACGAGAATGGAAACAGGAAGGAATCCCCGTCGCTCGCCGGTGTCGGGGCGTGGAACAGGATCCGTTGCAGGGCTCGCTGCCGCTGGGGCGCGAGGATGGTCGTCGCGTGTCCCGTCGATCCATCGAGCAGGAACAGGGCGGGGTACTGCTGGGGCTGTTCAAGCGCCAGGAACGCGCGCCGCCCGCCTGGCTCGAAGAATGGCGGCGTTGAGGGCAACTGCGCTCCCTTCAGCTCGAATACCGCCCGCTCCTCCAGGTTCTCGTCGGCGAAAACGTACCGCGCGACCTTCACCGGGTAGGGCTTCCGCTCCAGGTCTACCTTCTCGAAGAGCACCGCATCGTCCGAGAACCCGACCAACCGCAGCTGGTCCTCCGACCACTCCCACGACCGCCCGGAAAAGCGATCGTGCAGGGCGTTCCCCGCCGCCAAAAAGCGCCCTCCCGTGCTTGCCCGGTAGACGGGCGCCTCGCCGTTGCCCGGCTCGGTGAGCTGCCAGCCGCGAACGCTCCCCGCCCCTTCCCCCCGCGTCTCCATGAAGAAGATGCCGTGCCCCTCCGACACCGGCGTCCCCGGCGGCAACACGATTTCCTTGAACACGTTCGTCGCCGGACGCAGCGCCGCCAGGGGTGGTGGCACCGGTGTAAGGGTGGGAGGCACCGGGACGGGCCGCGGCGGCCGCACGACCGTCTCGGTCTCGCGTGTCTCCCGCGTGGCCAGGAACCAGCCCCCCGTCGCCGCCCCCGCCACCCCCGCGGCCGTCAGCGCCAGCAGCGCCCGCCGCGAGAGCCCCCGGCGTGGCGTCCCGGGCGGTCGCGGCTGCCGTGTCGCAGGCGCCAGCCCGCCGGGCCGCGCTGGCGGCGTCCCGGCCACGGTCTCCGGCGGACCCTGCCCCGGGAGGGGCGGAATCGCTGATTCGTCCGGCGCCGCTCTCCCCGGAGGCGCGCCGCTGATGCGCGCGTGTGCATCGGGAACGCTGATGCCCAGCCGCACCGCGATCTCCGCGACCGGCCTGCCCTGGGCCAGCAGCTCCTTGAGCAGCCGCGACGTCGCCCCCGCGCCTTCCGTGAGGCGTGCCTCCCTGGGTTCCTCGTCAGCCATGGATCGATTCTAGGCGAGCGGCGCCCCCGCCCGCCCGGTTCACATCGAGAGCTTGCCCCACTCGCCGCTCAGGTCCGCCGGCCCGCGGTAGAGCGCTTCCAGCTGCCGCGTCTGGATGTACCACTGCCCGTCGATGCGCGTGTACGTGTCGAAGTAGCAGAGCGAGTTCATCGTCCGCCCCGCCTCGCGGTTCAGGAACTCCCCCATGTACCAGCGACCGGTCGCCGTGTCCCCCGTCACGTCGTCGATCACCCCCGAGTAGACGTGCATGTACACGTTCGGGATGCTCGCCATGATCCGCGTCCAGTCGGCCACGACCTCCTCGCGACCCGTGCGCGTGGTGCGCGTGATCCACTGCCCGTCCGGTGCCCAGGTGGAGCCCCAGGCCTCCGCATCGAAGCGGTTGACCGCGTCCACGTAGCGTTCCGCCACCATCCGCAGGGCGGTGTAGTCCTCAACCGTCGGTGCTCCCATGTCGTCCTCCTCGCTGGCCCGCAGCCTACCGCACCGCGCCTCCCCCTCGCGCCCCCACAGCCGGCTGCACGCCCCGTAGGATTCGCCCCCACCACCGCAGGAGGCTTCCCATGACCGACACCCGCGCCTACGAAGGCATGATCGCCGAGACCATCACCGTCCAGGGCGACGGCGGGGACTCCATCTACGCCTACCTCGCCCGCCCCCTCGGCGCGGGCCCCTTCCCCGCCATGCTCCTCCTCCATCACATCCCCGGCTGGGACGAGTGGTACCGCGAAACCGCCCGCCGCTACGCCCACCACGGCTACGTCACCATCTGCCCCGACCTCTACTACCGGGATGGCCAGGGCGAGCCCGAGGACGTTGCCGCCAGGGTCCGCGCCGAAGGGGGCGCCCCCGATGACCGCGTCGTCGGCGATGCCGACGGCTGCATCGCCTACCTCCGTTCCCTGCCCTACGTGACCGGCAAGGTCGGCGTCATGGGCACCTGCTCCGGCGGGCGCCACTCCTTCCTCGTCGGCTGCCGCTCCAGCGAGGGCGTCGACGCCGTTGTCGACTGCTGGGGCGGAAACGTCGTCATGCCTGCCGACAAGCTCTCCGAGAAGCAACCTGTCGCCCCCATCGACTACACCGCCGACCTCGCCGCCCCCCTCCTCGGCCTCTTCGGGGAGAACGACTTCAGCCCAACGCCCGAGCAGGTCGCCGAGCACGAAGCCGCCCTTCAGCGCGAAGGCAAGGACTACGAGTTCCACATGTACCCGGACGCCGGACACGGATTCTTCTACTACCACTACCCCCAGGCCTACGCCGCCGAGGCGGCCGTCGACGGCTGGGAGAAGATATGGGACTTCCTCGCCCGGAACCTGGGCTAGCGAAAGGAGGACACGCCATGTGCACCATGATCGCCGAGAAGGTCCAGATCGCCGGCAGCGGCAAGTCCCGCGACCGCTGGTTCCCCATCGCCCAGACCTACGTCTCCTACGACCACCCCTTCCATCTCCAGCGCGAGCACGCCCTCAACCTCGACTTCGTGAACGAGGCGCTGGGCACGGGCGCCCGTGTCGCCGTCGAGCTCACCCCCGAGGACGCGCGCGAGCTGGCCACCACCATCCTCCGCCTCCTCGACGAAGGCGCCGAAGTCGAGGCCGGCCACTAGCTGGGACACCACTCGTGGAAGAGGCCCACCATGACAACTGAGGAGAGTCAGCCCGCCCCGCCCCACCTCGACAATCTCGCCGCGCTCCTTCCTGTGTTCGAGGCTAGCGACTTCTCGGTCGGCAAGATTGCGAATCCGGTGCACTTCGACTACTCCGAGTCAATGTCCCGCTTCGTCGAGACGGCCTACGAGGACGGCTGGGTAAGCCCGGAGGTCGACTGGCCCTCCTGGATGGAGACCGCGGAGGCCCGTCACCTGCGCGACGACCCCGCCGCCATCCCCGAAGCCACCGTTGAGCAGCTCCAGAAGCTCCTCACGACGGTCATCCGCCAGGACCGCTTCTCGACCGGAGCGCTGGCGGGCGCATTCGAGTCCGGCATGCTGACCGCCGTCCTCCGGCGCTTAGACCAACTCCGGGTCGATGCGGTCGCGGAAGGTCCCGACAACTGACACAGCCGCCCACGGACCAGGTCGAAGTCGAGGACAGCGGGCCGCCCAACCTGCGGCCCTGGGCCGCCTTCACCTACCGCGACTACCGCTACCTCTGGGCAGCCGGACTCTCCACCGTCGTCTCCCGCTGGATGCGCATCCTCGTTACGGCCCAGTGGCTGTTCGAGGTCACGGGCTCACCCGCCCAGCTCGGCCTGATCGGCGCCGTCCAGCTCATCGTCCAGATCCCCGCCCTCCTCTGGGGCGGCGCCCTCGCCGACTACATGAACCGCAAGCACCTGGTGGCGGTCGCCCACGCCGTCACCCTGGTCGTTCTCCTCGTGATGGGGTTCCTCGCCGCCGCCGGAACCCTCAGCGTCTGGCAGGTCTACGTGGCCATCGGCATCACCGCTGCCACGCAGGTAATCTCCCAGCCCGCCGCCGCCGCCCTCACCCCCACCGTCGTCCCCCGACGCCACCTCATGCTCGCGATCACCGGCGAGACCGCCACCATGAACGCCGGCTCCATCCTCGCGCCCCTCCTCTTCGCCGGCGTGGCCGAGGCGTTCGGCCTCACCGCCGCCTTCTTCGTGGCCGCGGGCACGACCGCCCCTGCCGCCGCCCTGCCCCTCTTTATCCACGCCCGCGGCCAGGTCGCGCAGGCCCCCGAAGGCTCGACCGTGCGACGCGTCTGGGAGGGATTCCTCTTCGTTATCCGCCACCCCATCCTCCCCGGCCTCTTCCTCCTCGATATCGGCATCACCGTCGTCTCCTTCTACCGCGAGATCCTGCCGGTGATCGCGAAGGGCCTCTTCCAGGGCGGCGCGGGCGCCGTCGGCGTCCTCGGCTCCGCCAACAGCGCCGGAGCGGTGGCCGGCTCCTTCGGCGCCCTCTTCTTCGCCGGCTACCGCTCCAAGGGGATGCTCGTCATCTACGCCTCCCTCGGCTACGCCGTCGCCCTCCTCTTCTTCTCAAACGTGACCGCCCTCTGGGCGGGCGCCATCACGATCGCCCTCCTCGGACTCGCCGACGCCGTCACCGTCGCCGTCCGCCAGACGACCGTGCAGCTCACGACCCCCGACGACATGCGCGGCCGCGCCTCCGCCTTCCTCGTGCTCGCGGCCGTCACCGCGAACAACATCGGAACGCTCTGGGTCGGCCTCTGGTCGGCCTGGATTGGCGAGCGCGCCACCATGATGCTGGGCGCCTTCCTCGCCTTCGGCGCGACGCTCCTCATCTGGCGGCTCTGGCGGCCCCTGCGCGAGTACCGCTACCCCTGAGCGATCCCCTACCGGTAGGGGATGATCTGGGCGTAGTCGACGGCGCTCTCGATCACGCGCGAGTACGCGTAGTCGACCACCAGCACGTCCTTCATGATCGGCCCCAGCATCGGGCCCACAATCTCCGTGTGGTACGGGTGCGAGGCGTACGCCTCCATCGCCTCGATCGAGTCGACCTCCGCGATGAACACCAGGTCGAACCGGTCCGTCGCCGAGCCGTAGTACGGCCCCGGGATCCCGAGGATCCAGCGGCGGATGAACGGCTTCTGCCGCGGGAAGCGATCGAGCGCGAGCGTGAACTCCTCGATGGCCTCCTCGCTCGCATCGTCCTTGAAGGCCAGGCAGGTCACGTGCGCGATGGCGACGTTGTCGTCGCCCTCCCGCGGCGCGCTGTAGGCGATCGCGCTCTGCTGCACGGCGGTGAACTCGAAGTCCACCACCAGCACGTCGTCGATGATCGGCCCCATCAACGCCGCCGCGTCCATGTGGAACGGGTGCTTCGCGTAGTCGACCATCGCCGCCGGCGAGTCAACCTCCACCGAGAACGCGAGGTCGTATGCGTCGCTGGAGATGGGGTAGTAGTTCCCGGGCTTCCCCGAGATCCAGCGGCGCAGGCCGGGCTTCTTCGACGGGAACTCGTCGAGCTTGTCCCAGAACTCCTGGATGAGGCCCTCGTCGGCGCCCTCCTTGAAGCTCATGAAGACGGTGTGGGAAACGCCCATGGCGGTCCTCCTGTCGGCGAACCGTGGTTGCATCCCGGCCCGCCCGATATTCGCCGCGAGTATAGGCGCATCGCCGCCCCTGTAGACTCGCGCCGATCCCACAGGAGGCCCCGATGCAAATTGGCTCCCAGCTCCACAACAATGCCACCAGCTGGCAGGACATCTCCGCCGTCGCCCGCGCCGTCGATGCGGGCCGCTGGTCCAGCCTCTGGGTCTACGACCACTTCTTCCCGCCCGTCGCCAACCTCGGCAACGCGATCCCCACCTTCGAGGCCTACGCCCTCCTCGCCGGCCTCGCCGCCACCACCGACCGCGTCCGCCTCGGCACGCTCGTAAGCGGCAACACCTACCGCAACCCCGCCCTCGTCGCCAAGATGATCGCGACCATGGACGACATGAGCGGCGGCCGTATGAACCTCGGTATCGGCGCCGCCTGGTTCGAGCGCGAACACACCGCCTTCGGCTGGACCTTCCCCTCCCTCAAGGAGCGCCTCGACCGCCTCGATGAGGCCGTGCAGGTCATCCGCCTCCTCTTCGATACCGAGGGCCCCGTCAGTTTCGAGGGCGAGTACTACCAGCTCGACGACACGCCCTTCGAGCCCAAGTGCATCCAGAAACCCCACGCCCCCATCATGGTTGGCGGCGGCGGCGAGAAGCGCACCCTCCGCACCTGCGCCCGCTACGGCGACATCATGAACGTCGACGGCCCGCCCGACTTCGTCCGCCGCAAGATCGAGGTGCTCGAACAGCACTGCGCCGATATCGGCCGCGACCCCGCCGAGATCAAGAAGACCATCCAGCTCACCTGCGTCATCCAGGACGACCCCGAGAAGGCCGCGATGTGGCGCGAGCGCTACGGCGGAAACATGTCGCCAGAGGAGCGAGAGCGCGACCTCGCCATCGGTCCCCCCGAGCGCATCGTCGAGGTTCTCCAGCGCTACGAGGAGGCCGGCGTCGAGGAAGCCATCTTCGCCCGCCTGCCCAACAACCCCGCCCTCTACCAGCGCCTCGACGAGGAAGTCATCAGCGCCTTCGATTGATGTCCCAGGCCCTCCCCGAAGGCGTATCCTGACCGGTCACAGCGAGCCCCCCGGCTCGCGGGGAGCCTGGTGATGAAGGCAGGACCGAAGGCGGCTGAATGCCTCAAGACGAACATCGACCCGCGCGAGTTCGATACTCCCGAGCACCGCAAGGACCCCTTCCCCCTCTACAAGCGCCTGCGCGACCACCGCCCCCTCTTCCGCGACGGCTTCCACGGACGTTGGGTGCTCAGCCGCTACGAGGACATCGTCAACGTCTTCCAGGACAACGAACACTACGACCGCGCCACCTACAACCCCGACGGTGCCTACAAGTTCGGCGAGCGCTCCGTCTTCGGCCCCAACATCCTCGAGTACGGCAACAGCCAGCGGCACCGCTGGATGCGCAACATCGTTGCCGACCAGTTCGTCGGTAACCGCCTCCAGGCCTTCCTCCCCTATATCGAGATGATCGCCCGCGAGCTCCTCCAGCAGATCTCGGAGAAGGCCGCCGACGACATCGCGAAGGGCTTCGCCGATACGGGCGAGGTCGAGCTCGTCGAGCAGTTCTCCAACCAGTTCCCCGTCCGCGTTATCTCCAACATGCTCGGCCTCGACCGCTCCGACGAGGACACCTTCGTGCGCTGGTACCAGCGCCTCATCGCCGGCATGGGTTCGGGCCAGTACTACGTCGATGGCATTCACGCCCGCGACGAAATCTGGGACTACCTCGAGCCCATCATCGAGGAGCGGCGCGAGAACCCCGGCGAGGACCTCGTGTCTCGCATCGTCACCGCCGAGCTGCAGGGGCAGCGCATGAACACCGAGGAGGTCAAGGGCTTCGTCGCCCTCCTCCTCGCCGCCGGCGGCGATACCACCGACAAGGCCATCGCCAACATGTGGTACCACATGCTCTACACCCGCCCCGACCAGTTCCAGGAGGTCCAGCGCGACCACTCCCTCTGGACCAACGTCTTCACCGAGATGATGCGCTACGACCCGGTTGTGCATGGCCAGGGGCGGCGCACCACCTGCGAGATCGAGATGTACGGCGAGGTCATCCCCGAACGCGCCTCCGTCTCGCTCCTGCTCGGGGCCGGCAACCGCGATGAGCGTGTGTTCAAGGACCCGGACACCTACGATATCTTCCGGGACGACCTCCACATGGGCCGCGAACTCCGCTCCGGACGCTACCCCGATGGCCGCGCCGGCCACCTCGGCTTTGGCATGGGCCAGCACTTCTGCATGGGCTACGCGATGGCCCGCCAGGAGGCGATCATCGCGAGCACGCGCCTCTGCGAGGCCATGAAGAACCCCCGTCTCAAGTTCCCCACCCACGAGGGCATCAGCGGACCCAACATCAACGAGGGCGGCTTCCGCGCCCCCCGCGAGCTCTGGGTCCAGTTCGACGTCGCCTGAGCGCGACCAGGCACCACATCACGAGAACGCCACAGGAGAATCCATGAAGACCGAAGTCCACCCCCTCAGCGGCGCCACCTACACCGAGCTCGGCGACGGCAAGGTCCGGGTCGAGAAGGCGAAGAAGTACGGCATCTTCCAGTGGGACGGCATCCACATCGAGGGTGACCTGCAGTACGCCGATCCCCACCTCCTCCAGTGGGTCGGCGGCCCCGAGCTGCCCCCCGAGTTCGTCGAGAACGACCCCCGCCGCTCGGCCCGCATGCAGAGCCAGACCACCCGCGACGCGGCCGCCGCCGAGGCGCAGTACACCGGCGGCACCGCCCTCGCCGGCGAGATCGACGACACCTTCACCCGCTACACCGGTGACCCCGGCCGCGACACCCCCGCCGGCCGCCGCTCCTCCGGCATCTCCTTCATAGAGCTGCTCGAAGGCGACCAATACCCCGAGCGCATCCCCGAGACGCTGCGCATGGAGAACTCCCTCGAAGGTGGCGTCCGCAAGGTGCCCACCGAGCGCTACACCCAGAAGAAGTGGCACGACCTCGAAGTCGAGCGCCTCTGGATGAAGGTCTGGCAGATGGCCGCCCACGTCGACGACATCCCCGAGGTCGGCGACTACATCGTCTACGACGTCGCCCACCTCTCGTGGCTTGTCGTCCGCACCGGGGAGAACGAGTTCAAGGCCTACAACAACGCCTGCCTCCACCGTGGCCGGCAGATACGCGAGTTCGACGGCAAGAAGGCCACCGAGTTCCGCTGCCCCTTCCACGGTTGGTGCTGGGAGATCGACGGCTCCCTCCGCGAGATCCCCTCGGAGTGGGACTTCCCCGAGGTGCGCGAGGACGCCAGCCACCTGCGCGAGGCAAAGACGGGGACCTGGGGCGGCTTTGTCTTCATCAACCCCGATCCCGACAGCGAGTCCTTCGAGGACTACCTCGGCGACCTTCCGAAGCACTACGAGAAGTACGAGTACGAGAAGAAGTACAAGCATATGCACGTGGCGAAGGTCGTGCGCGCCAACTGGAAGGCGAACCAGGAAGCCTTCATGGAGGGCTACCACATCATTGCCACCCACCCCCAGCTCATGATCTACGGCGGCGACGGCGCCAACCACCAGTACGACTCGTTCGGCAACTGGTCCCGCGCCGTCACCGTGGCCGCCCGCACGAGCGCCCACCGCAACATCCACCCGCCTCGCGACGAGATCTTCGCCACCCGCCACAAGATGGCCGACATGATGCGCGAGACCCTGCGCGAGACCATCGGCGACCGCGTCGACGTCTACGCCGATGCCGAGCTCATCGACGGCCAGTACAACAACCTCTTCCCCAACTTCCACCCCTGGGGCTCGTTCAGCCGCATCGTCTACCGCTTCCGCCCCTACGGCGACGACCCCGACATGAGCATCATGGAGGTCATCTACCTCGCCCCCTGGCCCGAGGACAAGCCCAAGCCGCCCGCCGCCCAGATCCACTGGCTTGGCCCGGACGACCCCTGGACCGAGGCCCCCGAGATGGGCGGCCTCGCCCGCGTCCTCAACCAGGACAGCTACAACCTGCCCAAGGTGCAGAAGGGCCTCAAGACCAAGCAGGATCCCTACATCTACCTGGCCGCCTACGAGGAGGGGAAGGTTCGCCACTTCCACCACCTCTACGACCAGTGGGTCGCCTACGACGACGGCGAGTAGGCCGTAGGAAACCAGAAGCCCGTGCCCCTGCGGCGCTGCAAGTTCTGCCCCGCCCCTCCCCTGGAGGAGGTCGCCGTCTCCATGTGGACGGACGACCCCTCCGATGTGCGCCGCGACACCATCAAGCTCTGCCGCAAGCACCTGCTGCGCCTGCGCAAGGCCGGCGACGCCGGCCACGAGCATCGCGGCGTCCGCTACCGCCCCGGGTTCTGGTAGGCTCGCCTCGCTGCGGATGAGGCCACCATGCCCGTCCCCTGGAGGTCCACCACCATGCGTGAAGCCGTCATCGTCTCCACCGCCCGCACGGCCATCGGCAAGGCCTATCGCGGCGCCTTCAACGACACTCCCTCCCCCTCCATGGCCGCCCCGGTTGTGAAGGAGGTCGTCGCCCGCGCCGGCATCGACCCCGCCGAGATCGACGATGTCATCGTCGGCTCCGCCCTCCAGCAGGGAACGCAGGGGTTCAACGTCGGCCGCCAGGTGGCCGCTGCCGCCGGACTCCCCGTGAGCGTCTCCGGCCAGTCCATCGACCGCCAGTGCTCCTCCGGCCTCATGGCCGTCTCCACCGCCGCCAAGCAGATCATCGTCGACGGTATGGAGACCGTCATCGCGGGCGGCATCGAGTCCATCAGCCTCGTCCAGAACAAGAACCAGAACACCTTCCGCGCCCAGGACCCCAACGTCCTCGATGCGACCCCCGACATGTACATGCCCATGATCACCACCGCCGAGGTCGTCTCGAAGCGCTACAACGTTTCCCGCGAGGCCCAGGACGAGTACTCCCTGCAGAGCCAGCGCCGCACCGCCGCCGCCCAGGACGCCGGCCTCTTCGCCGACGAGATCATCACCAGCCACGTCACCAAGGTCGTCGTCGACCGCGAAACCGGCGAGACCAGCCGCCAGGACGTCGCCATCGACCTGGACGAGTGCAACCGCCCCTCGACCAACGCCGAGGGCTTGGCCAAGCTCCCGCCCGTCATGGGCGAGGACGGCTTCATTACCGCCGGCAACGCCAGCCAGCTCTCCGACGGCTTCGCCGCCTGCGCCCTCATGGAGGCGTCCGCCGCCGAGAAGCGCGGCCTGGAACCGCTCGGCTACTACCGCGGCATGGCCGTCGCCGGCTGCGAGCCCGACGAGATGGGCATCGGCCCCATCTACGCCGTCCCCAGGCTGCTCGAGCGCACCGGCCTCACCATGGACGACATCGACCTCTGGGAGCTGAACGAGGCCTTCGCCTGCCAGGTCGTCTACTGCCGCGACCAGCTCGGCATCCCCGACGAGAACCTCAACGTGAACGGCGGCGCCATCTCCATCGGCCACCCCTACGGCATGAGCGGCACACGCATGGTCGGCCACGCCCTCCTCGAGGGGAAACGCCGCGGCGCCCGCTACGCCGTCATCACCATGTGCGTGGGAGGTGGGATGGGCGCCGCCGGTCTCTTCGAGGTCGCCTGACCATGGGTGAATGGCTCGTTGGCGACATCCTTGAGCGGAGCGTCCTCCTCTACGGCGACCGCCCCGCCGTCATCGACGGGGACGTGCGACGCACCTACGCCGAGACGTCCGCGCGTATCCGCTCGCTGGCCGCGGGCATCCTCTCGCTCGGCGTCGAGCCCGGCCAGCACATCGGCATCCTCGCCAGCAACTCCCACCGCTACTTCGAGACCTACTTCGCCGCCCACTACGCGGGCACGCCCCTCGCCCCCCTGAACATCCGCCTCTCCGGTCCCGAGCTGGAGTTCATCATCAACGACGGCGACATCCGTGCCCTCCTCGTCGGCCCCGAATTCGTGGAGCTGTTCGAGTCGTTCCGCGACCGCCTCCCGAAGCTCGAGCACGTCATCTTCCTCGCCGGCGAAGCCCCCGAGGGGATGCACGCCTACGAGGACCTCGTCGCCGGCAACGAGCCCCTCGCCGCCGCCGCCCGCGACTGGAGCGAGGACGACATGCTCAACCTCTGCTACACCGGCGGCACCACCGGCCTCCCCAAGGGGGTCATGCTCTCCCAGCGCAACGTCGTCGCCAACGCCCAGCACATCCAGATGACCTTCGCCTTCGAGGAGCCCGACGTCTGGCTCCACGCCGCGCCCATGTTCCACCTCGCCGACGCCTGGGCCTGCTACTCCGTGACCGCCGCCGGCGGCGCGCACGCTTTCGTCCCCGCCTTCGCCCCCGACCCCTTCCTCGCCGTCGTCCAGGAGGCGCATGTCACCGCGACCATCCTCGTCCCCACGATGATCAATTTCGTCGTGAACCACCCCGGAGTCGGCGACTACGACCTCTCCTCCCTCCGCGCCCTCCTCTTCGGCGCCTCCCCCATGCCCACCGACCGCATCCTCGCCGCCCGTGAGATATTCGGACCCATCCTCGCCCAGGCCTACGGCATGACCGAGACCGCCCCCCTCCTCTGCGCCCAGCGCCTGGAATGGCTCGACTACGACACCCCCGAGGGCATCGAGCGACTCGCCTCCTGCGGGCGCCAGGTCCAGGGCGTTGCGGTCCGCGTCGTCGATGATGACGGCGCCCCCGTGCCACCCGGTGGCACCGGCGAGATCGTCGCCCGCGGCCCCAACGTCATGCTCGGCTACTGGAACCGCCCCGAGGAGACCGCCGACGTCCTCATCGATGGCTGGATGCACACGGGAGACGTCGCCCGCATCGACGAGCAGGGCTTCATCTACATCGTCGACCGCTCCAAGGACATGATCGTGAGCGGCGGCGAGAACGTGTACACGACCGAAACCGAGGGCGCCCTCTACGAGCACCCCGCCGTCCTCGAAGCCGCCGTCTTCGGCATCCCCGACGACCGCTGGGGCGAGGCCGTCCACGCCGCCGTCGTCCTGCGCGAAGGCGTCAGCGCGACGGAGTCCGACCTGATCGAGCACTGCCACTCGCTCATCGCCGGCTACAAGTCCCCCAAGAGCGTCGAGTTCCACGAAACGCCGCTGCCCAAGTCCGGCGCGGGCAAGATCCTCAAGACCAACCTGCGGGCGCCCTGGTGGGAAGGCTACGAGCGGGGCGTCAACTAGGCGGCTTGTGGTCGGCAGGTCCCGCCGGTGCCCCACTCTCTCCTCAGCCGCGCGCCACCGCGGCGCTCTTCTCACCCCAGCGGGTTCTCGCCGATCAGGTGATCCTCGACCGGCCGCCCCTCCCCCAGGTCCTCCGCGATCACGCGGTCGAGCGCCTCCCGCGCCAGCCCCGCGTACCACCGCCCCTCCGGGTAGACCACCGCCGTCGGGCCGCTCTCGCAGATGCGCAGGCACCCGACCTTCGTCCGGTAGATCGGCGTGGCGCCCTCGCGCTTGTTCAACTCGCCCACGCCGCTCTTGAGCCGCGTCCAGGCGGCCATGCCTTCCTCCGGCGTGCAGCAGTCCGGACCCGTGCAGATGAACACGTGCCGGCCGTAGCCGCCCACGCCCCGCCGCTCCGCCTCCGCGCGCGCCCCGTCCAGGTCGGGTTCAGTGGTTCGCTCGTCCGGCATGCTTCCTCGCGGAGAGGATAGGGGAATCGGCGCGGCCGGTCGCGTGCCAGCCCCGTGGACGCGAACATGCCCGCTCCCGGTGGCGGGTGTCCACCGGCAACGGGCATGCGAAGCCCCCGCCTGAGCGGGGGCTTCAAGTCCCGAACGTGTGGCGAGCGATTACAGGCGCAGCTTGCCGTGCGACGGCTGGCGCCGGCGCTGGCGCTGCGGCAGAGCCGCTTCCTCGGCCGCCAGGTCGATAGGCGGACGGGTCAGCACTTCGTGCACGTAGCCGCACATGATGCAGCTGCCGTAGGTGCCGTGCCAGTCACGCTCCACGATGATGGAGCCGCTGCACTTCGGGCACGTCTGGGGCGGGGCCTCTTGCAAGGCAGGCATGGGGAACTACTCCTGGGTTCCGTGAGGCAAGATCTTCTCGGCCTCGAAGCGAGCATCCTGCTCGCCAGGCCTTCCTAGTGCATACGGGGTTAGCTGACGGGTTCGGGCGGAAGGTTGCCCTAGGGACTGGAGATGTCCCATTCACCCCGGGAAAGTGGTTCCCCCGCTGCGCCTTTGAGGCGCACTCTGCAGGTTTCGGTTTTCACCGAGCGCATACCCCTTTCGGGGCACCCCGAAGCTAGCAGCCCCGAGATCGGCCTGTCAAGGACTTTGGGAAGGAAATCACAAATAATCGCGAAATTTCCTCGATATTCGTCTGATATAGCCCGTCCGGCGCCTAAACCCCCACCAGGGCGGGCGCGATCACCGCTCCCGACGCCCCCAGCCAGACCGCCAGCGCAAGACCCAGTTCCCGCGTCACCCCCTGCTTCTCGCCGCCCCGCCCGGCCAGGGCCAACCCCATCACCAGCCCCGCCAGCGCTGCTCCGGCCGCCACCTCCCAGCCCGCGTTCCCCCCCGCCAGCGGCCGCGCGATCAGCCCCGCCGCCAGCGGTACCGCCAGGACCACCAGCGCCCCCAGCGCCCGCGCTGCCGCCTGGCCTCCTCCCATCACCGCCACCCCGGTCGCCCTCAGCAGCGCGACAAGCGCCACCAGCGCCCCCACCCCCGCCAGGCCGTCGAGTCGCAGCGGCGGCAGCGCCGGGAACGGCCGGGGCGCGCCCGCGAGAACCCGTGCGCCCTCGTCCAGGCGGCCCTCCTCGATGCGAAGGGCGATGAGGCGCCTCGTCTCTCCCTCGCCCGCCAGCAGCAGTTGCGGCACGTCCGCTGCCCGCACGTCGTTGCGATCGAGCTGGTCGCGGTACGACGCAAGTTCGTATGCGGCTTGCGCCTCGAAGTCCTCGAAGTTGGGCGCAACGCCAAGGTCCGCGGTGAGCCCCCCGTATCGCGGGATATCCGCCGCCGCCACGTTCCCCAGCTCCGCCCGCACCGCCAGCAGCAGCCCCGCCACCAGGACCGCCCCCACGAGCGCCGTCCACCCGACCCCGTGCGTCCACCCCGGCGCGAGCGCCCGCCGCGCGGTCGCCGCGAACGGACCTAGCGGCATCGGGGTCGGCCCTCCCTCGGGCGTTTCCGTTCCCTCGCGCGCGCGCTCGGCCAGCGCCGCCGCGTTCGCCGCGCTCGACCCGAACCAGCGCACAGCGCTGGCCGAAGGCGCCAGCGCCAGCGCTCCCGCCGCCGCCAACGCCACCCCGTAGAGCGCGGTCGAGGTTCGGCTCACTCCCTCAAGCTCGACCTGCCACCCCAGCACGAAGGCCGCCACGAGCGCCGCCCCCGCCAGCAGCACGAAGGCCGCCCCCGTCCCCCGGTAGCTCGACCCATCCCCCACGATCGTCCGTCCGGCCAGGAAGATCAGCGCGCTCATCCCCGCCCCCGTCAGCGCCGCCCCCGCGAACCACCAGCGCCCCTCCTCCAGCAGCCCGACCGTCGCCACGACCGCCAGCGCCCCGCCGAGAACGGCCGCGATCCAGTACCCCGCCACCACCGACCGCCCCGCGTTCCGCAGCGTCCGCGCCCAGAAGGGCAGCGTGATCGCTGCGATCGTCGCGGCGGCCAGCCCCAGCGCCACTACCACCAGCGGCGCCACGAGCCAGGCGCTCTCATCGGTCAGGCGCGCGATCGGCGCCCCCAGCACCAGCCCGGCTCCGCCCCCCGCCGCCAGCAGCGCGACCGTATCCGCCCCGCCCGCGGCGCTCGCCGCGGACTCGACCGCCTCCGCCTCCGGGCCTTCGTCTTCGGTGTCTTCGCTCGCCGCCAGCAGCCGCGCCGCCAGCGCCGTGAGCGCCGCCCCCGCCCCCGCGCCCAGCACGAGGAACCCCGCCTCCCCGCTCGGCACATCGGCGAACCGTGTCGCGATGCCGTAGAGACCCGCCACGCCCCCCACCGCCAGCGCCCCACCCAGCAACGCGGGGGCTGTGCCCGACCAGAGTGTGATCGCCAGCGCCTGCCGCAGGGTTCGGTCGGCGGCCGTCGCCGCCCGTTCGCTTGCGCGCTGTCCCAGCGCCGCCCCCGCGCCCGCCGTCGCCGCTGCCGCCAGCGCTCCCGCCAGCACCGCCAGACCCGCCACCGCCCCCGCCAGCACCGCCAGACCCGCCACCGCCCCTGACTCAACGCCGTCGCGATACGCCCCTACCGCCGCACCGTACCCCACTCCCGCTGCCAGTCCCGCCGTCACGCTGATCGTGACTAGCCGCCAGATGAACGAGCCACTCAGCTCACGGGTGCGCGCCGCGGCCGCCGCCACGGCCTCGCTCGGGCGCGTGCGCAGCAGGATGTCGAGCGCGAACCAGAGGGCGAAGACGGCGGCGACCACCGCCGCGAGCGGTATCGCGAGCTGCGCCACGATCACCGCTCGCCTCCTCTCCGCCCCCCGCCAGAGGGGGCGCGGCCGGCGGCTACGCTAGATGAACAGCGGGCCGAAGACCACCGCCACGATCGACATCAGCTTCAGAAGGATGTTGAGCGACGGGCCCGAGGTGTCCTTGAACGGATCGCCCACGGTGTCGCCCACAACGGCGGCCTTGTGCGCTTCCGAGCCCTTGCCGCCGAAGTGTCCTTCCTCGATGTACTTCTTCGCGTTGTCCCAGGCGCCGCCTGCGTTCGCCATCATGATGGCGAGCATCGCGCCCGCCGCGATCGAGCCGATAAGCAGGCCGCCCAGCGACTCCGCACTGATAACCGCGCCCACGAAGATGGGAACGGCCACGGCCAGCAGCCCCGGGATGACCATCTCGCGCAGCGCCCCGTTCGTGGAGATGCTCACGGCGCGCTCGTAGTCTGGCTCCTCGGTGCCGTCCATGATGCCCGGCTTCTCGCGGAACTGGCGTCGCACTTCTTCCACCATCGCCTGCGCCGCGCGCCCCACCGCGCCCATCGAGAGCGCCGAGAACACGAACGGCATCAGTGCGCCGATGAGGATGCCCACCATGACGTCCCAGTCGAGGAGGTTGAACATCTCCACGCCGGTCGTGATCGAGTAGGTCGCCAGCAGCGCCAGCGCCGTCAGCGCCGCCGAGCCGATGGCGAAGCCCTTGCCCGTCGCCGCCGTCGTGTTGCCCAGCTGGTCGAGCGCGTCCGTGCGCTCGCGCACGGACGGCTCCAGACCCGCCTGCTCGGCGATGCCGCCGGCGTTGTCGGCCACCGGCCCGTAGGCGTCCGTCGCGAGGGTCACGCCCAGCGGGGCGAGCATGCCCACCGCCGCTAGCGCGATGCCGTAGAACCCGGCGAACTCGTTCGCCAGGATGATGGCGACCACGATCGTGATGAGCGGGATCGCCGTCGAGAGCATGCCCAGGCTCATCCCGCCGATGATCACCGGCCCCGAGCCCGTCTCCGCCTGCTGGGAGAGGTTCACCGTCGGGCTGTAGCGGAACGGCCCAAGGGCGAAGCCCTCGGATGAGGTAAAGCCCTCTGTCACGGTCCCGATGATCTGGCCCGCGACAAGGCCCACGAGGATCGCCCAGAAGAGATCCCAGGGCAGGTCGATGACGGCGATCGCGACCGCTGCGCCCACCAGCACCAGTCCGGAGGCGCCGTACACGCCCGCCCGCAGCGCCCAGAGCAGCCGGCCCTGGCTCGCCTGCTCGCCCGTCCGCACCAGGAAGGTCGAGAGGATGGCGGCGAAGATGCCGATTCCCGCCACCAGTAGCGGCAGCATCACCGCGTCGCCCTTGAATGAATAGGCGCCCTCGCCGAAGAGGCCGATCGCGCCGGTGTATTCGACGCCCACGATCGCGATCGCAGCCAGCGCCATCGTGGCCACCATCGAACCCACGTACGACTCGAACAGGTCGGCGCCCATGCCGGCCACGTCGCCTACGTTGTCGCCCACGTTGTCGGCGATGGTCGCGGGGTTGCGCGGGTCGTCCTCGGGGATGCCCGCTTCGACCTTGCCCACGAGGTCCGCGCCCACGTCAGCGGCCTTCGTGTAGATGCCGCCGCCCACACGCGCGAAGAGCGCGATCGAAGAGGCGCCGAACGCGAAGCCCGCGAGCGGGACCGCGCTTTCCCAGAGCAGGTAGAGAATCCCGAGGCCGAGAATGCCCAGCCCCACCACCGTCATGCCCATGACCGTGCCCGAGTTGAAGGCCACGCGGAGGGCGGGATTCAGCCCTTCCTGCGCTTTCGCGGCCGTGCGCACGTTCGCCCGCACGGCGATCGTCATGCCCAGGTAGCCTGCGCTCGCCGACAGGATCGCGCCCACGAGGTACGAGATCGACATGGCCGGTGCGGCGCTGTCGAAGCTCCAGAAGCGGCTGTCCATCGGGCTCTTGTCGAGCACGTCCAGGTCGATGAACAGCAGCAGGACGACGAACACGGCGGCGACGAAAATCGCCAGCACCGCGTACTCGCGCTTCAGGAACGCAGCCGCGCCAAGCTGAATCGCGCGGGCGATGTTCTGCATCGTCTCGTTCCCCTCGTCCTCGCGCACGACCGCGAATACGCGGAAGGCGGAAAAGATGAGGGCGAGCACGCCCGCAATGATGGCGACGATCAGGATCTCCATGGTTCCCCCAGAAGCAGGTGCTGCACGGCGTCGCGCACCGCGAGGGAGCCCCCACGGACGGCAATCGCAGCAGGATATGGGCCGCTAGGCACTCTAGCGCTCCGCCCCCCTGCGTTCAATGTGACGCCTGTGTTTCCGGGGCGCTGGAGCGGTCAGCCCTCGGGTGTCGCTCGCCGCTGCACGATCGCCATCGTCAGGTCGCCCCTCGTGCGCTCAAGGATGCCCCGCGTCTGGTCCGTCGTGCGCCGCAGTCCGCCCGTCATCGCGTCGGGGAAGTCGATCGTGACCAGCAGCGCGTAGATGTCGTCCATCGCGTCGAGCAGTGCCTCGCACCCCTCGAAATCGCCCTGGCGCAGCCGGTCGAGGATGACCCGCCGCAACTCCCCCGCCGCCTCCGCCACCCCGTTCAGCCACGCCGCCGCGTTCACGCCCAGTTCCTCCGGCGAGGGCAACGGCGCTCCGGAGACCAGCGCGAACGTCGCCCGCGCCTCCGCGTACTCCTTCTCCGCGTCGTGCACGAAGCCCGCGTGCTCGATGTCCGGGTGCCCCGAGAGCCCCCCGAACCCCTCGTCCGCCTCCGCCCGCGCCGCGTCCAGCCGCGCCTCCGCCTCCGCCAGTTCCCCCCGATGCACCTGGCGGATGCTGCGCGCACTCGCCTGGATCAGTGCCCGCGAGGCCCGCAGCGCCTTCTCCCGGGCCGCGTGCTTCTCTTCCAGGTGCGCGACGATGCGCGGAGCGATCTCCGCCAGTGGCGATGTATCCGGCCGGGGGTCGCCCCCGCCCGCGCTCACAGGTTCTTGACCGGGTCCGGTAGGTCGCCCTCGCGCGCCGCGTCGATCATCTCGCGCGCGCTCTCCGGCATGTCGACGCCGTACTCGTCGAACCGCTTCTCCACCCACGACCCGATCTGGCGCGGGTCCTTCAGGTCGGCCTTGTCGCCGTCGACCCCCGGGTCGCCGTAGCGCTCGAGGATGTCCTCGCGCGAGTAGGTCCGTGCGAAGCTGGAGACCAGCCGCTGGGTCGACTCGCTGCCGCAATGCTCGCAGGCGGCCGTCGCCTTCGGATCAGGCTTGCGCGCGAAGTGGTTCGTGATGCGCCGGCAGTCGTCGCACCGAAACTCGTAGATCGGCATAACGTGGGGATGGTAGCACGCCGCGCGGCGCTATTCGTCGGGAATCTCGAGCCCCCGGAAGTGCTCGATGTGCGCCACCGAGTCGCCCGCCCCGATGTCGAGGCTGACGAGGTCGATTCGGACGCATTCGGGGTCGAGGCCCTGCTCCTCGCAGTACTCCATCGCGCAGCGCCACATGCGTTGCAGCTTGCGCGTGTCCAGCGACTCCGCCGCCGTGCCTCGCTCCGCCCGCCGCGTCCGCACCTCCACAAAGGCAACGTCCTCGCCGTCCCGCGCCACGAGGTCGATCTCGCCGCTGGGCGTGCGCGCGTTGCGATCCACGATCTCCAGGCCCGCCGCCTCCAGCCGGTGCCCCGCCACGCGCTCGCCGAAGGCTCCCAGCTGCTGGCGCCGGTTCACAGCTCGAGCCTGCCCTGTGCGAACGGCGCCCAGCTCACGCGGTGCGCCTCGCACGGACCCCGCCGGTCGATCGCCGCGCGATGCTCGGGGGTGTAGTACCCCTTGTTCTGGCAGAACCCGTACCCGGGGATGCGCTCGCAGAGCTCCGTCATCCAGCGGTCGCGCGCCACTTTCGCCACGATCGAGGCGGCCGCCACGGAGACGCTGCGGGCGTCCGCCTTCGGCTCCACCCGCACCCGTGGCAGGGGCAGCGGCAGCGCGTCCGAGATGACCAGGCCGGGCTCGCAGGGAAGCCCCTCGATCGCCCGCAGCACCGACAGCCGTCGCGCCTCGACGATCCCTCTGCTGTCGACCTCCGCGCTCGTCGCCCACCCCACCCCGAACGGGATCGAAGCCTCGATCTCGGCCGCCAGCTCCTCGCGAGCGGCCGCCGTCAGCATCTTCGAGTCGCGCACCCGCCGGAACCACTTCCGCTTGTCGTCCGGGGCGAGCAGCACCGCCGCCGCCGTCACCGGACCCGCGAGCGGCCCCACCCCTACCTCGTCCACCCCCGCGACCGTCGCCGCGCCCTCGCGCCACGCCTCCCGCTCCCAGCGCAGGGAGGGGACACGGGACCGGGGCTGCTTCTTTCGGGTGGCGGCGCTGCGTGCGCCCGCCACGCTAGCGCGCGACCCCCGCGCGCTCGGCCAGCAGGGCCGCCAGCGCCTCTTCCAGCGCGGGCGGCTCGGGCACGTCCTTGAACTCGGCGAGGCGCCGGTAGATCTCCGCCGCCGCACGGTGGAACCCGTCCGGGAGCCCAGCCCCCGCGAATGTGTCCGCAATCTCCTCCATCTCGCCCGCGAAGCGCCACGCCTTCGCCGCGGTCCCCAGCGCCCGCGCCTCCCCATCCGCCGCCAGCTCCCCCTGCGAGATCGCCCACTCCCCCCGAAGCGCCTCCGCCACCCCCTCGCGCTCGGCCAGCGCGAGGATGCCGGCCAGCAGCGCCGAGGTGCCCTTCGTGTAGGCGGCGTACGCCATCTTCAGCGCGGAGGCCGCCCCTGGCTCCGGCCCGATCGCGATCGCCTCAAGCGGGCTCCCCTCGAACAGCGCGGCCACGCTCCCGGCCTCGGACCCCGAGAGGTAGAGCCGCGCCACTCCCGGCTTCCACGCCGGCGGCCCGATGATGCCCCCGTCCACGAACGCCCCCGCCCCGCCCGCCAGCACCGCCTCCCCGATCGCCCGCCCCCGCGCCGGCGATACCGCATTCGCATCGACGTACACGCCCGCGAATCCTGTCCCCGCGAGCCGCTCGGCCTGCGCAAGCGCCGCGTCCGGCGGGCAGACGCTGACCAGCGTCCCGCACGACTCCGCCAGCCGCTCGATGCCGCCCGCGTCCTCCAGACCTGCCGCCCCGGCCCGCTCACGCGTCGCCCCGCTGCGCCCCTCGCTCGCCCAGAGCACGGGGTGTCCCCGCCCCGCCAGCGCCGCCCCCACCGAGGCGCCCATCGCCCCCGGGTGGAGCAGTCCGATGGCGCTGCTCGACGAGGCGGCCACGCGCTAGCTCCCGCCCTGTGGCGGCTGCCCGGGAGGCGCCGACAGCAGCGCGTCGAGCTCGGCCGCGTTCTCCGCGAGCTGCTGGTTCAGCACCTCGATCCGCGAGAGCGCCGTCTGCACCTGGGCCAGATCGCTCTCCAGCTCGCCCGAGGCCAGCAGGGGGTAGAGCGCCTCCCCGATGGCCGTCTTCTCGCGACGCACGCGCGCTTCCAGGCGGCTCTCACGCATCTCGAGCTGCGCCCGCCGGGCCTGTTTCCTGGTGGCCCCAGATGTCGCTGTCGCGGTCTCCCGCACGGTGTCCCGGACACGGTCAAAGAAGCTCATTCGGGCCAAGTATAGGACCACGCCCGGTCCCATGGAGCCCTCAGGCGCCCGCCAGCGACTCCTCGTACACCTGCGCCATGCCCTCCAGCACGGTGTCGGCCAGACTCAGGATGCTCTCCATTGCCTCCACCGCTTCGTCCGTGCCCTGCTGCGCCTCCGCGGCGAGCTGCGCCGCCGTCTCCTCGAGCGAGTGCCGCAGCGCGTTGAACGTCATCACGGCGTCCGTCAGGGTCACCCCCGCCGCCACCAGCGTGCGTCCGTACTCCCCGCCGATGCCGCGCGCGTCGTCGATGAACCGCTCCGGGCGCGTTCGCGACGACACAAACCGCGCGAACAGGTCGACCAGCTGCCTCCCGATGAAGCGCAGCCGCTCGCGTGTCGACTTCTCCAGGCCCGCGAAGACATCCATCTCGTGGGTCTGGCGTCTGCGATTCAGGCGGCGCTTCACCCGCCCCACGGCCAGCTCGCTGATGCGGTCCGTGTCGACCGCACTGCTGGCCTGGCTCGTCTGCGCCATGAACTGGCGCACGTCCTCTTCCAGGATGCGGCGGTGGCCGCCGCTCGTCCGGTACGACCGGATCTCCCCCGCGTCCGCCCAGCGGCGCACCGTCGAGTGGCTCACCCCCAGCAGCTTGCTCGCGCGCCCGAGCGAGAGCCACGACTGCGGCTGCGATTCGTCCGTCACAAAACCTCCCAAACCTTGCCCAAAGCATAGGCGAGCCGTCCCCACCCCGCTACTCCCCTCGCTCGCCCCCCTCCTCCGCGATCTCCGTCGCCCGCCTCACGGTGTCTTCCCCGAAGCGATCGCGCAGGGCGTTTACGGCGTCCGCCAGGCGGTCCGCCACGAACGTTTCCCCGAGCTTCAGTTGCCGCGCCGGCTGACCCAGATTCATCACGCCCAGGCCGATCAGCCGTACCGGTCGCTCCCCCTCCTCCTGCCAGGCCCGCTCGAACAGCGCCGCCCCCGCCTCGAATATCTCGTCCGCGAGCGCCACCTGCCCTACACCTGTCCACGAGCGCGTGAGCGTCTCGAAGGGCGGGAAGCGCAGCTTCAGGACCACCGTGCGCGCGGCCAGTTCGCTGCGAGCCAGGTCCCGCGCCACCCGCTCGGCCTGCGTCCGCAGGATCGCCCGCAGACGCGCCCGGTCGCCCACGTCCTTTCCGAACGTGGTTTCGCGGCTGACCGACTTCGCCGTGCCCCGCTCCATCAGCACGGGCGCCTCGAAGCGCCCCTGCGACCGTGCGTGCAGCTCCTCCCCCATCCCCCCGAAGCGCTGGCGCAGCGCCTCGGCCGGGTAGCGCGCCACCTCCCCGATCGTGCGCAGTCCCAGCTGTAACAGCCGCTCTTCCAGCTTCGCCCCCACCATCGGAAGCTCGCGCACGGGCCGCGGCGCCAGGAATGCCGCCTCCTCCCCCGCCGGCACCACGCAGACCCCGTCCGGCTTGGCCGCGTCGCTCGCGACCTTCGCGATGAGCTTGTTCGTCGCCACTCCCACCGAGGCCGTGATCCCGATCTCCGACCGCACCCGCTCGCGAATCAGGCCCGCGATCGTCTCGGCGTCTCCGAACAGCCGCACCGAACCCGCCACATCGAGGTACCCCTCGTCCGTACCGGCGGACTCACAGGCGGGAGTGAAGTCGCGCAGGATGGCGTGGAAGCGCTCCGAGGCGGGGGCGTAGTAGGCGAAGTCGACGGGCAGATAGGTCGCCTGCGGGCAGCGACGCTTGGCCTGCACCATCGGCAGCGCCGAGTGCACCCCGAATTCGCGAGCCTCGTAGCTGGCCGTGCTCACCACCCCCCGCGGCCCGTCGAACCCCACCACCACCGGCGTCCCCACAAGTTCAGGCCGGCGCAACAGCTCCATCGCCACGAAGAAGGCGTCGAGATCGACATGCAGCACGCCCGGCGAACTCATCCGAACACCCGTTCGATGTTAGTCTACCCCAGCCTCTTCCCCACCGTCCCCACCACCGCCGCCTCCCCCCTCGCGGCGTTACCGCCTCCGACCGCTCGAACGTCAGGCGTCCTCGGAATTCCCGCGCAGGAACTCCTCGATGTCGCCCACCAGGTCGGTGGCCTCGGGCAGCGGGTCGGCCGCTGCTTCCTCCGCCTCGGCCTCCGCCAGCGCGCCCTCGAGCCGTTCCAGGTAGGAGCGCATCTGCGGATCGCCCGCGATCGTCGTGTCGAGCTGGTCGCGGAAGCGGTCCGAGGCGCCCTCCAGCTCGTCCAGTTCGAAGCTCGTGCCGAGCAGGCGCTGCAGCCGCTCGAGCACTGCCAGCGTCGCCGGCGGACACTGCTCGCCGGTGATGTAGTGGGGTACCGTCGCCCAGAGGCTCGCGGAGGGCAGCTTCGCCTCCTGCAGGGCGTAGTGCAGGATGCCGACGATGCCAGTGGGGCCCTCGTAGCGCGACCGCTGCAGGTCCAGCTGCTTCGCCAGTTCCGGGTCGGCGGCGCTGCCCGTCACGCCGATCGGCCGCCGGTGGCTCGCTTCCCCGATCAGCGCCCCCAGCGACACCACCATCGACACGTCCAGCGTGTTGAAGAGGTCCATGCACTCCTCGGTGAAGGTGCGCCAGCGCAGGTTCGGCTCGGCCCCGATGCCGATGACGTAGTCGGGACCGGCCCCCGGCGTGCGCGCGTAGTAGAACTCGTTGCCGGGCCAGGTGAGCTGCCGCTCGCCGCTCGAATCAAGCCGCACCGATGGGCGCGTCTCCGTGAACGCGTAGAACGGCTCCGATGCGATCGACGCGAACCGTCGCGCTCCCAGCCGTCGCACCACGAAGCGCGCCGCGTTGCTCGCCGCGTTGGCCGCGTCGTTCCAGCCCGTGAAGGCCATCACCACCACCGGCGACCGCAACGCGGGCTCGGGCGTCCGCTCCATGGTCAGGTACCGCATCCGGCTCCCTTGGGGGTGTCTCCCCGCGCGGGGATTCTAGGCCCATCGCACTCCAGCCGCGCGGGAGCCCTGCTCACAGGGGGAAGCGCTCAGGCCAGCCCTCGGGACGCCAGCGCCTCGCGGACCCACCGACGAAGGATGTGTCGCTCGCCGAGACGCACGTATTCCACGGCGTCGTTCGGAGGGACGGTGCGCCTCTCCGTCGTCTCGTGCCGGGGTTCCCACGGTTTGAGCACGACACCGGCGACCCACAGCGACCTGATGAGCACGAGGCCCTCCTCTGGACCGCTGAGGCAGGCGCCCCGGGAGTAGCCGAGCAGCGTCGCATCCCGCACGACGGCGCAGGCCTCTTCGAGCACCTCCCGCACGAGCGTCGCGCGCCAGTCCTCGTCGCCTTCAGGCCGCCCCGCGGGGAACTCCCAGTCGAGATCCGGCTGCCTCACCAGGACGACCGATCCGTCCGGCGTGAAGCAGATGCCCCCCGACCCATGCCGCGTGCCTTCGGGAGGGGGGAGCTCCGGCGGGTGCCACGACAGCATCCAGGACTGGCCGCGGTCGTCGCGGAACGCGTACTCGTTCCCCTCCCGCGCCACCTCCTCCGAGCCCGTCACCTCATCTCCCTCCCTGCCCCACGGTCGCCGTCAGCACCAGCATGTCCCCCTCGCGGCGCCGACCGCAGGAGCGGCATCCACCGGCGCCGTTGAAAGAATCAACCGGCGTATTCCCAGCCGAGTTCCTTCTCCGTGAGGATGTCCCCGCTGCGGGTCACGTCCCCGTCGGTCACGCGGCCGACCACGATCGTGTGGTCCCCCGTCTCCAGGTAGTTCTCCACCGTGCACGAGTACCAGCCCAGCGCCTCCACCAGCACCGGCGCCCCTTCCGGCGTGAGCCAGTGCTCCAGCCCGGCCAGCTTGTCCGTCACCGCCGCCGAGGCCTCCGCCGACCGCCCCTTGATCTTCTTCCCCTCCGCCGGCATCACCACCTTGCGCGCGATCTCGTCACCGTCGCGCTCATGCAGCAGGTTCACCGTGAATGCCCCCGTCTCGCGCACGAAGCGCAGTGTGCGCGCGTCGTTCTCGATCGAGGCCGCCACCAGCCGCGGCTTGAAGGACACCTGCATCACCCAGTCCGCGATCATCAGGTTGCGCTCGCCCGAGGCGTTCACCGACCCGACCACGTGCACGCCGTAGCACATCTTCAGGAGCGCCTTCTCAATTGGCTCGAGGTTGAGTGGCTCGCCGGGGATGCTGGGGAACTCCGATCCGGGGTAGGGCTGCTGTGTCACTGCTGCTGTCCGTTCCTGGCGTCCCCGGCGGCCGGACCCCGTCTCGGGCCGGGCTTCCGCCGTAGGCGCCGGCTACGAACACTGTAGCCGAACCCGCGCAAGAGGAGCGAAACCGGCGGTTGCCGCTTGTATCGCCAAACCCTAGTATTGCCCCGCAAACCTCCCAACAACAGGACCAGAACCACCCGTAATGACAGTTTTGCAGCTTTTCTCGCGAAAGCCTCGCCTGCTCCTCGCGCTCTCCGTTGTCGGGCTCCTCAGCGCGGCCCTGCTCGTGGCCTGTGGCGGCGACGAAGACGTTGCGCCGGAGCCCACCCCTGCCCCCACCGAGGCCCCCGCGGAGGCGCCGACCGAGGCCGCCACGCACGCACCCACGGAAGCCCCGACGGAGGCTCCCACCGAGGCAGCTACGCCCGCACCCACGGAGGCCCCGACGGAGGCTCCCACCGAGGCCCCGCCCGCGCCCGGCTACCCCCGCGACGTGGTCGACCTCTTCGGGCGCACCGTCACCATCCCCGATATCCCCGGGACCATCGTCGCCATCAGCCCCACCGCCACCGAGCTCGTCTACGCCGTCGGCGGGACGATCGTCGGGCGCACCCAGACCGTGAACTACCCGCCCGAGGCCCTTGAGGCGACCGATGTCGGCAGCGCCTATCAGCCGAACCTGGAGGCCATCCTCGCCCTCGAGCCCGACCTCGTCGTGGCCGACTCAACCATCCACATCCAGCCCGCCATCCGCGACGCCCTGGAGGCGCTCAACGTACCCGTCATCTTCGCCGGCGCCGCCAGCGTCGACGAGGTGCTGACCGGCCTCACCCTCCTCGGCGAGGTGCTCGACAACCCCGATGGCGCCGCCGAGGCGGTCGCCGCCATCGAGGCCGCCCGCACCGCCGCCCGCGAGGCGCTCGCCGGGCAGGAGCTGTCCGCCGTCATCCTCATCGGCGACCGCGACCGCAACCTCTACGCCGCCAAGGCCAGCGCCTTCGGCGGCTCCATCCTCGATTCCCTCGGCATCGCCAACCCCGCCGACGTGCAGCCCGACTCGGGCCCCTTCCCCGGCTTCACCCGGGTAGCGCCCGAGGCCATGCTGGAGTTCGACCCGACCTACATCTTCACCGTCACGCCCGCTCCGCCCCCCGCGCCCCGGCTGAGCGGCATGCTCGGCCTCTTTCCCGGATTCAGTGGGCTCCAGGCATTCGTCAACGGGCGCGTGGTCGAGCTAGACGTCCAGCTGCTCGTGCAGGCGCCCGGCCCCCGCGTCGTCGAGGCGTTCGCCGCCATCGTCGAGGCGGTCGCCGCCGGCGGGCAGTAGCCGGAGAGAGACACCCATGGCGGGACTCACGGCCGAGGTGCGTACGGGAATGTCGTTCCTGGTGCCTCGCGGACGCTCCCGCCGGCATGTCGCCCTCGCCTGCGCGGGCGTCCTCGCGCTCGCCGTCATCGGCCTGCTCACCATGATGTTCGGCGCCGTCAACCTCTCCGCCGGCGAGGCCCTGAGCGGGCTCACGGCCGGCTCGGACTCCCTCTCCGGGCTCGTCGTCGGGCAGATCCGCCTCCCCCGCTTCCTCGATGCCGTCCTCGTTGGCGGTTCGCTGGGAGTGGCCGGCGCGCTGCTCCAGGGTGTCACCCGCAACCCCCTCGGCGACCCCACGATCTTTGGCCTCACCGGCGCCGCCGGCCTCGCCACCGCCGTCTCCATCTCCATCAACCCCCAGATTCCGCAGTGGGGCATCGCCCTCGCCGCCATGGTCGGAGGGCTGGGCGGCGCCGGCATCCTCTTCGTCATCGCCTACCGCGGCGCCGTCTCGCCCGTGCGGCTGGCCCTCGCGGGCGTCGCCCTCTCCGCCCTCTTCGGGGCCATCATCGTCGGCCTCATCGCCAGCGTTCGCACCTTCATCCAGACCACGCTCGGATTCCTCGCGGGCGGCCTCTATGGCTCCGACTGGTCCGACCTCCGCTCCATCCTCCCCTACGCTATCCCCGCCCTCGCGGCCGCCGTCGCCCTCGCAGGACGCCTCAACGTGCTCTCCCTCGGCGACGAAGTCGCCACCGGCCTCGGCGTGCTCGCCGATCGCACCCGCCTCGCCATCCTCGTGGTCGCCGGCGTTCTCACCGCCTCGGCGGTGGCTGTCGCCGGCCTCGTGGGCTTCGTCGGACTCCTCAGCCCCCACATCGCCCGCTACGTCGCCGGTTCGGACAACCGCTACCTCATCCCCGCGTCCGCCCTCGTGGGCGCGATCATCGTGGCCGGCGCCGACCTCGTCGCCAAGCTGATCATCATGCCCTCGGAGATCCCGATGGGCATCATCACCGCCGCCATCGGCGCTCCCTTCCTCCTCTACCTCGTGCGATTCAAGGTGTAGCCGTGCGACTCACTTCCCAGGGCCTGAGCCTGCGCTACAACGGCCGCGATGCCGTCCACGAGGTCTCCCTCGACCTCGAAAGCGGCGAACTCATCGCCATCGTTGGCCCCAACGGCAGCGGCAAGACGACGCTCCTGCGGGGCCTCTCCCGCCTCCTCAGTCCCGTTGCCGGACATGTGCTGCTTGATGGCGAGGACATCCGCGCGATCAGCTCCCGCGATGTCGCCCGCCGCCTGGCCGTCCTCCCCCAGGAGCACCCCGAAGGCGTCGACATTACCGTGCACGAGCTCGTCTGGCGGGGACGCGCCCCCCACCAGGGCATCCTCCAGCGTGCAACCGCCACCGACCACGAGGCCGTCGCCTGGGCGCTGGAGGCCGCCGACGTGAGTCACCTCGCCGCCCGGCCCCTCGGCAGCCTCTCCGGCGGCGAGCGCCAGCGCGCCTGGATTGCCCTCGCCCTCGCCCAGCAGCCCCGCGTCCTCCTCCTCGACGAACCGACCAGCTTCCTCGACGTGCAGCACCAGGTCGAGGTGATGGCCCTCCTCAGCCGCCTCAACGCCGAGGGCATGACCATCATCGCCGTCGTCCACGACCTCGCCCTGGCCGGGCGCTTCATGCAACGGGTGATCGGCATGCGCGACGGCCGCATCGCCTTCGATGGCCCTGCCGGCGAGGTGCTCCGCCCCGAGCCCCTCGAGGAGGTCTTCGGCGTGCCCATGGTCGTCCTCGAGGACCCCGAGAGCGGTCTGCCCGTCCCCCTGCCCCGCTACCCCGAGGGCGTGGCCCCGAACTCGAACGGGTAGCGACCCTACCCGGTCGCCACGCCCCTACCGGAAGGCGTTGTAGAGGCCGTCGTTGTCCCCGCTCTGCAGGTCCGAGGTGACGCCCCCGATGGCCACGATCGGCTTGTCGCTCGTGATCGCCATCCCCCCGGTCAGGCACTCCGGCCTGGCGTCCAGCCCGGTGAGCTTCCGGTCGCTAGACCCCTGGTCGAAGAGGGCCGATCCCGTGATCGTGAACGAGGTCTGGTAGAGCTGCAGGATCTCGCATCCCTCCGCCCCGGAGGTCGGGTTGTTCACGGCCACGATCCGGATGTTCGCCGTCCCGCCGTCCTCCACCGCGATGCTCAGCCAGCTGTTGTACCCCCGCGCGTCCCCTTCCCCGTGTGCGTTCCGGAAGATGAGCGGGAACTTCGCGCTCGTCGAGGCGCGCCCCCAGGGAACCCCGTTCGCCGCGGCATAGGAGTGCTCGGTTCCCGAGCTTCCCGACTTCGCGCGCAACAGCAGCACCGCCACCGGTTCGTCTGCCCGCACCGTCGCCCATCCCGTGAATCCCGCGGGCAGTGCCTCGCTGTCGAGCACGCTGTGCGTGATGCCGCCCCCTGCGGGCACCTCGATGTCGATCGTGACCTCCACCTCGCTGCCCGCCTGCCCGGCGACCTTGCCCTCATAGACGATGGTGCCGCTGACGGGCTGGTTCCACGGGTTCGTGATCGCGAATTCGGTCCAGTAGCCGCCGGCCATCTTCTGCGCGAGCGGCAGGATGACGCGCCTCGAAATGTCGTCCTGGCTGGAGCCGCTCCCGGCCACGAGGAAGCCGTCGTAGGAGCCAAGCTGCGCGCTGCCGGAGTCGCCGCGGTAGATATCCGCCGCCACCGTCACCGGCTTCGTCGAGTCGATGATCACGCTCATCAGCGAGTTCACCGTGCTCGCCGGCATGCCCAGGACCATGTCCCCTGAGCCCGGGGCCAGCGTCAGCTGCCCCGCCGGGGCGATTTCATGGCCGCCCTCCGGGCACACGTCGCTTGATGGGGAGCTGACGACGGACGTGCCTCCTACCGCTGAAGCGGAGCCCCGGCCCGGCATGAGCTGGTACGTGATCGTGACGCAGGCGACCTCCAGGCTGGCGTTCGCAATCGAGAAACGCGTGTTGAGGATGCTTCCGTCATCCCCCTCCGCGAGCTGGTTGGCCACGTAGGGAAGCGCAACCCGCACCCCGCTGCCCGCATCGGCGTTGTGAATCGAGTACGACCTGCCCGCCTCCGGCCCCGTGACCTCGCGCAGGAGCAGCGCATTCAGGGGCTGGTCGCTCGAGAGCACGCCCACCCCCCGGAAGCCCGGCAGCAACCCCTGGTTCAGGGCCTGTGCGAAGGTGCGCGTACTCCAGCCCGGCACGTCCGTGTGGATCTGGCTCGCGAGCGGAATCATCACGCCCGGCGGCGTGTAGAAGTCCATCACGATCGTGGTCGGCCTGGAGCTGTTGTTCTGCACGATCACGCTCGTGTTCTCCCGGCTGTCGGGGGAGAGGGCGGCGTTGATCCGGTACGGAAGACTCGAGCTGTGCGGCGGGCGAACGAGTGCGTCCGCGCTTCCCACCGCGAGTGCCCCGAGCGCCAGCACGGCGATCAGCAGGGCCATGGGGTGGGGGCGGATGCGTCGACCCAGATTACTCATGGGGCCTCCGCCGTTCGAGTGTCAAGAAAGACGCTCCTGCGGTCAATGGGAGGAACACAGCCCTACTCCACGATGCTCAGGACCTGGAACACGAGGACGAACGCCACCGCCCCCACGACCATGATCAGCACCAGCCGTCCCCCGCGCATTCCACCATTGTCCTGCGAACCGCGCCTTGCCGCTCGCCGGACCCTTGTCCCGGTCTTTCCCGCCTGCTCGCGCAACGGTCGCTCTTCCGTCACGATAGGCGCATGCGTTGGGTAGCCCTCTGCCTGGCAGCCGTGCTTGCGGTCGCCCTTGTTGCCTGTGGTGGCGACGAGGCCCCCGCATCTCCGCCCCCCTCCACGCCCACCCAGCAGTCCGCGGCAACCGAAGCACCCGACCCCACCCCGCCGCCCACCGCGACAGCGGAGGCCACGCAGCCCGCCGCCACGGAGGCGCCCGACCCCACCCCGCAACCCACCGCTACGGCGGGGGCCACGCAGTCCGCCGCAACCGAGGCGCCCCAGGCGACCAGCCAGGCCACGCAGACCCCTGCCGCTACCGCCGCCGCCACTCGGGCAGCGGCTACCCGCGCGGCCGCCACGCAGCCCGCTGCCACCGAAACCCCTGAGGCCACCCCCGCCCGAACCCCCGCCACCACCCCGGAGGCAACGCAGGCTGCCGCCACCGAGGCGCCCTCCCCCACCCCGGAATCCACCCCCGACGACGAGCCCTCCCCCACCCCCGAGGCCACGGAGCCCGTCGCCACGGCCACCACCGCCCCCACCCAGACCGCCGCCGACGTGCCTGAGGAAGCGGTCGTCGCCCAGTTGCCAAAGGTCTACTTCGTCCACACCGAGTGGTGACCACGCTGCAACGCGCTCCGCCCCGTGTGGGCGGACCTGGAGCAGGAGTACGCCGGTCAGATCGAGTTTTTCGAGATCGATCGGGAGACTCGCGAGGGACGTGAGTTTCGTAGCGAACACGACCTTCCCCTCGGGCAACCCGCCTTTGTCGTCAAGGACTCTGCCGGCCTGGTCACCTACGCGGCCCTTGGCCCCTACGACGAGCGAGGCTTGAGGGAACTCGTCGCCTCAGCCCTTGAGGAGGGGTAACCATGCGTCTGATCGCCCTTACCGCCACCACCGCCCTCGCCGCACTCGTGCTCCTCGCCTGCGGCGGGAGCGATCCCGCACCTCCAGCCCCGACCGAGGCGCCCACCGCCGCCGCCACCGAGCAGGCCGCGGATGTCCCCGATGACGCCGTCGTCTCCTCCACGCCGAAGGTCTACTTCATCCACACCGAGTGGTGACCAACCTGCCGTGCGCTCCGCCCCGTGTGGGCGGCTCTGGAAGAGGAATACGGCGACCGGGTCGAGTTCACCCTGGTCGACCGCGAGACCGAGGAAGGCCGCGAGTTCATCCGCGACCACGGAGTGCCTATCGGTCAGCCCGGCTTCGTCGTCTACGACGCTTCCGGAGAGGTCACCTATGCGGGCCTCGGTCCAACCCGCGAGAGTGGCGTCCGCGAGCTCGTCCTCTCGGTCGTCCCCGAGTAGCGAGCCATGCGCCCCCTCGCCGTTGTCGCCGCCGCCTCCCTCGCGATGGCGGTCCTCGCCTGTGGCGGTGGCGAAACCGCCCCCGCCCCCGCACCGGTCACCGGTCCGCAGGTCTTCTTCGTCCAGATCGATACCTGAGGCCCGTGAAACCGCCTCCGCCCCGTGTGGGCGGCGCTGCAGGCCCAATACGCGGACCAGATCGAATTCGTAACCGTCGATGCCAACACGCGCGCAGGCGCGGACTTCTCGGACCTCTACGGCATCCGCGGGCACCCCGGCTTCGTCGCGATCGACGCTAACGGTGAGGTGGTCCACGCCGCCCTTGGCCCCTTCGAAGAGGAGGGTTTGCGCGACCTCGTCGCCTCGCTTGTGCCCGAGTAGCGGCTAGCTCGCCGCTGCCATCAGCCGCTGCGCCCGATCTACCAGTACCGGCACGAACCACTCGAAGCGAGCGCTGTCGGGATTGGCCGCGGTCTCCTGCAGGTGCTGCATGTACAGCCCCTCCAGGATGATGGCCAGCTTGAACACCGCGAACACGTGGTAGAAGGCCACGTGCCGCATCGAGCGGCCGCTCCCCTCCTCGTACATCGCGATCAGCTCCTCGTGATCGGGAAAGCCCTCGCGCGCGCTCAGGAGGGCCGGCGGATCCCAGCCCGGCGGAGGCGGCGGGTCGCCGGGGTCGCCCCAGTACGAGAGCAGCCAGCCCACGTCCGCCAGCGGGTCGCCCACCGTCGCCATCTCCCAGTCGAAGATCGCCACGACGTGCGGTTCCTCCGCCGCGAACATCACGTTGTCGAGGCGGTAGTCCCCGTGCACCACCGTCGCGCCCGCGTCCTCCGGCATGCGCGCTTTCAGCCACTCCACGATGCCGTCGAGCCCGGGCAGGTCGCGCGTCTGCGGGGCCGTCAGCTCCCACTGCCCGATCCAGCGCCGCATCTGCCGCTCCAGGTACCCCGAGGCGCGTCCCCGCAGCCCCACCGCCTCCCAGTCGACCGCGTGCAGCTCCACCAGCGAGGCCACCAGGTCCTCGGCGATGCGCCGCCGCTCCGCCGGCGTGTCGTACGCCTCCGGGATGCCGTCCCGCAGCATCGCCCCGAAGCAGCGCTCCATCAGGTAGAACGGCGCCCCGATGACCGACTCGTCGTCGCAGGCGATGACCGGCGCGGGCACCCGCGCCTGCCCCTGCAGCGCCGCGATGAAGCGGTGCTCGCGCAGTACGTCGTGCGCGGTCGGCAGGAGCGGTCCCGGCGGCGGACGCCGCAGCACCCACTGCTGCGATCCCCGCGTCACGTAGTACGTCACGTTCGACGAGCCCACCACGTGCCGCTCGCACTCGAGCGGCGCGTCCTCGCCCGGCACGCGCTCGGCCAGAAACCGCTCGAGCGCCGGTACGTCGATCAGCCCGTCCGTATCTCCGTCCGCCATCGCCTGCCGCCCCCTAGAGCTCGGCGAAGTCCCAGCCCGAGCCTTCGCGGAAGCTGCGCAGGATGCGCCTCGAGACCACCATCCGGTGCGTCTCGTCGGGACCGTCGTAGATGCGCGCGCTTCGAGCCGCGCGGTACATCGACTCCAGCGGCGTGTCGCCGCTCACGCCCCGCGCCCCGTGCGTCTGGATTGCCCGGTCGATGACGTCGTGCAGCACCTTCGCCCCGAAGAACTTGATGGCCGAGATCTCGACCCGCGCCTCGTCGCCCGTGTCGATCTTCTCCGCTGCCCGCAGGGTCAGCAGCCGCGCCGCCTGAATCTCGACGTACGAGTCCGCGATCCAGTTCTGGATCGTCTGCTTGTCCGCCAGCGGTCCGCCGAAGACCTGCCGCTTGAGCGAGTAGTCGCACATGATCTCGAAGGCCCGCTGGCTCTGGCCCAGCCAGCGCATGCAGTGGTGGATGCGCCCCGGCCCCAGCCGCTTCTGCGCGATGCGGAAGCCGCCTCCCGCCTCGCCCAGCACGTTCGTGAGCGGCACGCGCACGTCGTTGTAGCGAATCTCGCAGTGGTGCCCCTCGATGTCCCCCATCACGCTGACGGGCCGGATGATGTCGAACCCCGGCGTGTCCGTCGGCACGATGATCTGGCTCATGCGGCTGTGCGGCGGCTGATCCGGCTCCGTCACGCACGTCACGATCGCGAACGAGGCGTTCAGCGCCCCGCTCGTGAACCACTTGTGCCCGTTGATCACCCACTCGTCGCCGTCGCGCACGG
The DNA here is from genome assembly GCA_965214395.1 of Tepidiformaceae bacterium. GTDB lineage: Bacteria > Chloroflexota > Dehalococcoidia > Tepidiformales > Tepidiformaceae > UBA2991. The sequence continues at coordinate 181,430 of OZ243954.1, read as the reverse complement.
CCGTCGTCTGCAGGTTCGTCGGGTCCGCCCCCGAGACCTCCGGCTCCGTCATCGAGAAGCACGACGTGATATCGCCCTCCACAAGCGGCTTCATCCAGCGCTCCTGCTGCTCGGGGGTGCCGAACTGCCAGAGGATCTCCGCGTTCCCCGAGTCCGGCGCCTGCGCCCCGAACGACTTCGGGGCGAACGGGCTCCGACCCAGGATCTCGTTCATATAGACGTACGGCATGAAGCCGATGCCCATACCCCCCGCCTCCGCGGGCAGGTGCGGCGCCCACATCCCCATCCCCTTCGTCTGCCCCTGGAGGTCGCGCATGAGCGCATCGGCCGCATCGTCGTGCGCCGAGAACGCCTCCTCGTTCGGGTAGATGTGCTCATCCATGAACGCTTTGGTCCGATCGCGAAGCTCATCGATCTCCGCGTCGCCCAGCGCTTCTCGTGTCTCAGTTACCACGGCTGCACCTCCGTCGTTGGCGTTGGGGAATGTACCAGTGATCGGTGGTCGGTGGCTGGTCCGCGATGGCTGATGCGAATGACTCCCCGAGATAGAGTACGTTCGGACCGTTGGCCGAAGCCTTTCTGGCGGGGAACGCTCGCAGACTGTGGCCGCCCTCGATACCGTGCCCGAGGGCTGACGGGGAGCGGCTATGCGTTGGGACTACCCTTGGCTGACACCCGACCGCGAGGGAGCCGATAGGTCGATGCGAAACTGGAGTCGGAATACCGCTGGACGCGCGACGGCCGTGGGCGCGCTGCTCGTCGCAGCCACGCTGTTGGCGTCCTGCGACGTAGCCGACACTGATTGGGTGGATGCCGTGGGCCTCGAGGCCGCCACCATCCTGACCGAGCACACCGACACCGGTACGGCCACGCTCGAGGACGGCGAGTTCCGGGCGCCGGTCGCGCCCGGCTCGGCCAGCGAACTCGTGATCCGCCTCAGCCAGTGGACCCTCGGCGACCTCGACGGCGACGGCCTCGCGGACGCCGCCGCCATCACGATCGAGGCCCCGGGCGGCAGCGGGAACTTCCGCTACCTGCACGCGTTGCTGAACGAGGAGGGTGACCTCCGCGACATCGACACCGTCTTCCTCGGCGACCGAATACGCGTTGCGGGCCTCTCGATCCATGAAGGCATCATCACGGTCGCGCTCGTCGAGAGGCCGCCCGACGCGCCGTACTCCGAGACCCCCTCGATCCTCGTCATTCGCCGGTTCGGCCTCGCGGGCGAGGCACTGGAGGAGGTTGCGGGCATCAGCGGTGCTGACGCGTTCGCGTGTGACGACAGCCTCCCCGACGCCGCGCTCGTGATCGTGAGCTCGCCTGCCGGCGGCGAGGAGGTCGCGAACGGGTTCACGGTCCGCGGCTGCTCGCGCACGTTCGAGTCGAACGTGCAGTGGCGACTCCTTGGCCGCACGGGCGAGGTACTGGCGAGCGGCTTCGCGATGGGCGGCGGAGTGGATGGCCCCGCGCCGTTCGTCTTCGCGGTCGAGTACGAAGCAGCCGAGCGCCAGATCGCGCGCCTTGAGGTGTTCGAGGAGGACGTGGCCGGGGGTGAGGGCTTCCCGCCGCCTCGCGCCGTCGTGCCGCTGGTGATCGCCGCCACCGAGTGATCCCGCTTGACCGACCCAGTCCCTTGAACCACGCCTGTGCACCGACCACCGACCACCGACCACCGACCACCGACCACCGACCACTAGCCACCAGCCACTAGAACAGCCCGTGCCGCTCCCGGTGCTCCACCGCCCTCTCCATCCCCGCCTCCGCCTCCGCGTCCAGCGACGCCAGCACCTGCTCCCCGCCTTCGGACCGGACGCGGTCGCGCATCGCGATGATGCGCTCCGGCAGGTCGCGGAACGTCAGGCCGCGACCGTCGAGCAGGCCGCCGTCCATGATGTTGTAGCTCCCCGTCATGTACTCGGCTTCGTCGCTGGCCAGCCAGCAGACAAGGTTCCCGATGTCCGCCGGCTGACCCACGCGCCCGAAGGGCAGCTCCCGCTCCAGCATCTCCCGTGCCTCCCGCCGCGCCGCCACCGCCCCCCACAGTCGGGTCTCCGTCATCCCCGGCGCGATGCTGTTCACCGTGATCCCGAACGGCGCCAGGTCGAGCGCCCAGCAGCGCGTCATCATGCGCACCGCCGCCTTGCTCCCGCAGTACGCCGAAGACCCCATCTCCGCCCGCTCCCCGCTCACCGACGAGATCACGACCACCCGCCCCGCACGCCCCTCCCGCACCATCTCGCGGGCGCATGCCTGCACCGTCAGGAAGACCCCCTTCGTGTTCACGTCGAACACCGTGTCGAGGTCGTCCTCCGTGAGCGTGAGCACGTTCGATCCCCGCGAGATACCGGCGTTCGCCACGGCGATGTCGAGCCGGCCGAGCTCCGCGACCGTGCCCTCCACTGCCACCTCCAGCGCGCCCAGGTCGCGCACGTCGACCGCCGCCGCCATCGCCTTCCGCCCCAGCGCCCGTACCTGCGCCGCCGTCGCCTCCGCCCGCTCCCCGTCGAGGTCCGTGCAGGCGACGTCCGCCCCCGCCCGCGCGAGCGCCAGCGCCGACCCCTCCCCGATCCCGCTCCCCGATCCCGTTACAAAGGCGACCTTTCCCGTCAGGTCCAGCATCTCGTCCCCCTGCCGCGCAACTGCCGGCGACCCGCATTATCGCCCCTGCCGCACCCCCTGGGGGGGGACGCGCCCCACCCCCTGCCGCGCGGACCTGCGATAGTTGAATGCACAGCACGCGGCTACCGCCGCCAGCGAGGCTCTCCCGTTGTCGATCCTCTCCCAACGCATCTCAACGAGGCTGGCCCTCGTCGTAGGCGCTGCCCTGGCCATCGCTGCGATAGTCGTCCTCTCCTTCGTGCTGCGCGAAGGTGGCGTTCCCACCCCCACCGACGGCATCGGCGACATCCCCACCGCCCACCTCGTCCCCGAGGACGTCGCCCTCTACGTCGGCGTGAGCACCGACATCGACTCCGATGACTGGCGCGACGCATTCGACCGCCTCGGCGCGGACGATCCCGTGGGCCAGGCCCGTGAAGGAGTCGAGGAGGAGAGCGACTTCAGCTGGGAGGAGGACATCGAGCCCTTCCTCGGTGGCGCCGCCGTCCTCTTCATCTCCAGCCTCGATCCCGAAGGCGATGACGGCCCCTCCGGCGCCGTCATCTTCCGCGTCCCCGATGCGTCCGCCGCCGAGGCCGTCATCCTGCGCCGCCGCAGCGACGGCTTCGACGAACGCGACTACCACGATGTCGCCTACAAGGTCATGGAGGAAGGCGGGGTCCTCGCCGTCATCGGCGACCACTTCGTGTACGCCGCTGACGAGCCAACCCTGCACGCCATCGTCGATGCCCGCCTCGGGGACACCCGCGCCCTCGCCGACTCCGATGACTTCCGCCGCCTCCGCAACACCCTCGAAGGCGACGCCCTCGCGTTTGTCTACATCCACCCAGCGAGCCTGGCGCCGGAGGTACGGGAAGAGCCCTCGGAGGAAGGCGAGCCCGCCCTCCTCTCCCTCCTCGGCTTCGATGACCTGCTCTCCAGGCCCATGGGTGTCCTGGTGCAGGCCGGCGACGATGCCCTGCGCGTGCGCGCCGCCGCACTCGGCGACCCCGGCCCGATCCTCTCCCTCCTCCGGCCCCGCGAGTCCCGCTTCGCCGGCGCGGTGCCCGAAGAGACGGCCATCTTCGTCTCCACCTACGACGTTGCCGGTCTTGTCGACGATTTGTTCGGCTCCGGCGCCGCCCAGCAGCGCCTCCGCGACGCCGTCCTCGAGTCCGCCGACGAAGAGGGCGACCTCGCCCGCGTCGAGGACACCCTCTCGCTGCTGGACGGCGAGGTGGCGTTCGCCATGTGGCACGCGGATGAAGCCGAGGACTTCGAGTTCGTGTTCCTCGCCGAGGTCGACAACGAGGACCGCGCCCGCGAGCTCCTGGGGGAGCTCTTCGCCGAGCCGCTCGCCGCAGGCGAGCTGCTCCTGTCCGTTGACGACGGCGTCGCCGCCGTCGGGACAAGCGCCGCCGCGGTCGAGACCGCCGGCGCCACCGGCCTTGCCGGCTCCGAGCGCTACACGCGCACCGTCGCCGCGTTGCAGACCCCACTGGCCACCTTCGCTTACGTCGACATCTGGGGACTCCTGGCCACCGCCATAAACGACATCGACGACATCGGCATCGACCTCGAAGGCGATGGGTTTGGACTGATCGTGAACCTCGTGCTGGACGACGACCGCGTACAGGTCGAGACCGCTCTCGCGGGCGACTCCTCCGACTGACCACCGCGTCCCCAACCGCCCATCCCCGTGCGCTATCATTCCCGCCCCGCCAGAGCGCGGCTGAGGAGTGCGCCATGCCCGTCGGACCGAACGATCTTGAGACCGCCCGCAAGCTCTTTGAAGAAGGCGGCTGGGGCAGCGGCGACCCCTACGGCCCCGACCAGTGGTTCGCCGAAGACGCCGTTATGCGCGATGTCGTCGGCCACGCCGAACCCCTCCACGGCCACGAGGAGATCCGCCAGTTCTGGGCCAGCCAGAAGGTCGGCATCACCCTCCGCGTCCCCGTCGAGGAGCTCTACGTTGCTGAGGGCCACCGCGGCGTCGCCGTCCTCTGGATGGCCTACGTCCAGATCATGGACGAAGAGAACGAGAACTACGCCAAGTGGATCACCTTCGAGGGCATGTCCCGCCTCGAGTTCAACGACGAGGGCAAGGTCACCCTCGAGGTCGACTACCACCACGGCCCCCAGGGCGTGACCGACAGCTGGGTCGCCCACTGGAACGCCCGCCGCGCCCGCCCCTGGAAGGAACTCGGCGAGATAACCGGCGAATAGCCCCCAGCAGCGCCCGCCCCCGCGCTAGAATGCCCGCCCCGCCAGACGGCGGCTGAGGAGTGCGTCATGCCCGTCGGACCGAACGATCTCGAGACCGCCCGCAAGCTCTTTGAGGAGGGCGGCTGGGGCAGCGGCGACCCTTACGGCCCCGACCAGTGGTTCGCCGAAGACGCCGTTATGCGCGACGTCGTCGGCCACGCCGAGCCCCTCCACGGCCACGAGGAGATCCGCCAGTTCTGGGCCAGCCGCAAGGTCGGCATCACCCTCCGCGTCCCCGTCGAGGAGCTCTACGTGGCCGAGGGCCACCGCGGCGTCGCCATCCTCTGGATGGCCTACGGCCAGATCATGGACGAAGAGAACGAGAACTACGCGAAGTGGGTCACCTTCGAGGGCATGTCCCGCCTGGAGTTCAACGACGAAGGCAAGGCCACCCTCGAAGTCGACTACCACCACGGCCCCCAGGGCGTGACCGACAGCTGGGTCGCCCACTGGAACGCGCGCCGCGCCCGCCCCTGGAAGGAGCTCGGAGAGATCACCGGCGCCTAGCCGCCGCCACCGCCTCCGGCTGGCGCACTCGCCGCTTCGCGCTCCTGCTCGATGGCGGCGAGGTACACCGTGCGCACCGCCAGCGCCTGCCGCAGGTCGCGCACGATGTCCTCGAAGAACTCCGCGCGGTAGTCGGAGCTCGTGACGATGCTTACGGTGAAATAGAAGGCCGAGAAGGTGGTGAGGAAGGCTGCCACCTTCACGTGTTCCAATGTCAGCACGGCTTCGGTCGTCGCGTGGATTCCGAGGAGAACCTGGGGCTCGCGGCCGACCCAGTCCCGGACCAGCGTCTCGTCCATCGCAATCATGCCGAAGACGACGAAGAAGGCGCCCAGCACCAGGCTCACGAAGGCCACCTGCAGCGCCAGGCTGAAGAGCACGACCAGCCCCGCGTTGAACCACTGCCGCCTGCTGAGCGCCACATCCAGCCGCAGCGCCCCCGCCGCCACCGGCAGCCCTTCAGCGGGCGTTCCCCGTACCAGCTCCTCCACCCGCCGGGCGCTGTCGAACGTCTCCAGCTCCCCGATCTCGCCGGGCAGCCGGGAGACCAGGAAGGCGCCGGTCACCACAACGAAGAGGCCGATCAGGAGCCCCAGCAGGGGCCCCTCGAGCCCGCCCGCCAGTCTCCAAACTTCCTCGGTGATGAAGAGGAACGTCACGAACAGGAGCAGCAGTGGCAGCGCCCGCGCGAACAGGCCCGCCACGTCGCGGGCGTTACGGACGAGGAGCCACCCCGCCCAGCCCAGGATCGGCAGCAGGCCGAAGCTCACCGTCACGTACGCGACCGCCAGGATAAGGGCGTTCAGTACCGCCATGATGGGCGCCAGTGCCCACTCCTGCAGCACAGCGGCGGAGATCGCCGAAGGCGCTATCAGGAATACCAGCAACTCCACGCCGCCCATCTGCTGTGGCAGGGCCAGCAGCGGCCGTCGGCGGAGGGCGTTCACCCCCGCCCAGGTCGCCGCCATGGCGCCGCACGCGCCCGCAACCACCAGCACGTTGATCCACCAGGCCCACGCCAGGTTGAAGACGAAGAGTATCTCGACCACCAGCATGAAGATGAGGAAGGGCAGCGCCCGTGTGAGGACGCTGCGGTGAGCGCCGTGTTCCTCAATGAAGTGCGGGATACCTCGTCGTCGGAACCACCCTTCCGTGGCCGCAATCGCTTCGGCGCTCATGGCGGCTGACCCGGAGGCCGCTACTCGCTCAGGAACATCGGGCCCGGGGGCGCGCTTGCGGCCGCCGCCCGCGTCGCCTCCAGCATCTCCCGGATGCGCTCACCCTCGCGCTCGACCTCGTCGGGCGTGAGCGAGTACGCGTACCGCGCGATGCCCCCCATGCCCCGGCTGCCCCACTCCACCACCAGGTCCTCGATCGTGTCGAGCACCGGCCCCGGAACCGCCTTCCGCGGCAGTCGCAGCTCCGCGATGCGCGTCCACGCCGCCGCCAGCGCCTGCGGCGTCGTGCCGTCGCTGCCCAGGTCGCTTACGGCGTCTTGCAGCCTTGCGATCGTCGGCTCCAGCTGATGCGCCGTGTAGGTCGCGTCGTGGTCGTCCCGCAGGATGTCCGGCAGGTCCAGGTTGATCGGCATACGCCGCAGTGTAGCGCCCCTGGACACTCGCCGGGGACCCCGCCCCATCCCGGAGTGGTCACATACTGGTACGGTAGTGGTCACATCGACACGGGAACGAACAAAGATGGTCACGGAAAAGGGCGACGGAGCGCGCACCATGAAGGCGTCCGAGTTCAAGGCAAAGTGCCTCGCCCTCATGGACGAGATCGCCGAGAGCGGCGAGGAAGTCATCATCACGAAGCGCGGCAAACCCGTGGCGAAGCTAGCTCCCTACGAGGACAAGCCTGCCAGCTGGTTCGGGCGCGGCGATGGCATCGTTATTCACGGCGACATCATCGAGCCGATCGACGTGGAGTGGGAGGCAGAGACCGACCCGGACCGTGTCCTCAACCCCTGAAACAACCGCGTCTGACCGCCCCACCACCAGCCGGCCGCGCTACACTCCCGCCATGAGCATCACGGGTGGCACCCTCGCAGGGTCTGCGCGGCGCCTGCTGACCGCGCTATTCATCGTCTTGGTCGCCTCGCTGGCGATGGGCCCCGGCTTGGCCTCGGCGGATGAGAGCGACGTCGAATCCGACTCTCCCGTCCTCTTGGAACCGGGCTACAATTTCGTTGGGTGGATTGCCGAGTCGATGGCTGTTGGAGACCTCTTCGAAGCGATTCCCGAGATTGAGATCGTCTGGTATTGGGATGCGGCAGAGCGATACTGGCGCTGGGCCGCTCCGGCTGCGCCCGCAAGGCTTTGGACGCTGGACGCCATCAACCCTGGTATGGCTGTGTTGGTCTGGAATGGCAGTGAGGAATCGGTTCCCTGGGTAGCCCAGACTGAGCCTGCCTTTGGGCGGATCGAGCTTCATCAAGGGACGAACTGGGTGTCCTGGGCAGGCCCCAGCGGCTGGTCTATTGAAGATGTGGCAAGAGGCATCGGCCGGTCGCTCCTCCACATTGAGGTAGGCGAGCACGATTCTCGTACTTCACGGAGTCCCGAGGAGGTCCAGTCGCGGACCATCCTGCGTGGCGATCCCATCGTCGTCGAAGTGGCACGTGACGTGCCCTGGCTGCAGCCCACGGGCTCGTTGCCGAAGATTTCGTTCTTCGGAGACTTCTCCGAAGAACGGCAAGCCTACTACACCGATATCGTCCGGGAGGTGGTCGACTATTCGGGAATAACGTTTGGAGTGGAAGCAGACCCAACTGCCTTGGAGATGTGGATATTTAAAGACGAGGTTTTGGACAGCGCGGAACTATCAAACGAAGTCAGGGAAGTACTGGCTTACCACGTATCAAGGGGGATTGCCACTGGCAGTGGGAAGAGAGTAGTGTTTCCCGTCGGCGATTCTCCACTACTCACAGGAAGAGAAGTATATGCCTCGGTGATGCTGCATGAGTACTTCCACGCGGTACAGCAGCAGCTCTCCGGGAAAAACTATAGTGCACCAATATGGATCGTAGAAGGTCACGCTCAGTGGATGGAATACAAATACAACTTTACGGGACCGGCTAATCCTTGGGAATTCCATACTGCATCAGAAGCGGGAATCTGTGGGCATGTGACTCTGCAAGCCGCTCAACACTCTACCTTCGGATGCGAGTACCCTCTGGGCGTCCTCGCTGCAAAGTTCCTGGATGAGTCGGTGGGAGTGGAACATCTCGTCGAATTTTGGCGACAGATGGTGCCACGAGCGATCGGCCCAAATGGTTCGTGGGAGGCTGCCAGTCGTTGGGAAGATGCATTCGGCCTCGCATTCGGCCTTCCCCTGGAAGAGTTTTATGACCGATACGGTGCGCAACGCAGCAGTCCTGGTCCCAGGGTGGATTTCTATGGACGTGACCCTAGTGTAACTACGTTTGTGGAAGGGCACGTTCGGGGCGATGGCGGCGAGGGGGTAGCTGGTGTGCGAGTAGCTCTTACACAGTCATCCGGCGTTCAAGCCGGATATGTCAGCAATGCAGTCACTGACGCAGAAGGAAATTTTGTCGTCCAGGTGTTTGCGGGGGAGCGGCAACGTATTCAGGTGTTTCCACTAGATGGATGTGGTTATTGGGTCGGGGAAAGTTCGGACCCGGTCTCCCGCGAGGATGGTAGAGAGTTCACGTTCGACAATTCCTCACAGAGTCCGTTGAACCTGCCATTTCATGCTGACCTCTGTAAGAGGGTCGAAGGTACGGTCGTGTCTCCCGAATTCGGGCCGCTCGCAGGCGTACAGGTGTGGATTACGGGCATCGATAACGAGTGGCTCCAGAGCCAGCGCGCCAGCAGCGATGGGGGTTTCACGCTGACAGTGCCCCGAGAGGGTTGGTATCGCATCGGCGTCAACCTGAGTGGTGACTGTTCCGTCTACTACCAGCGGGCGGAGCCGGCCGGCGCTTGGCACGAGGCGACTAGTGTTCGGGTTTCCGACTCGGACATCTCTGACCTTCACGTGTAGATTCCCTCTGACGCGTGCGTCCTGCCCTAAAGGGCAGGTTGGTCAACGCGAACGGCATGCCCGATAGGCGCCCGCTCATGGCCGGCGACACCAAATCGGCAGCAGCGGTGTACTCGCCCCCGGCCACTGCCACGCCACCACCAGCCGTCCGCGCTACACTCCCGCCATGAGTGCTACAACCGACATCTTCGAAGTCATGGACACCTGCCGCGCCATGCGCCGGCTCAAGCCAGACCCCGTCGACCGCGACCTCCTGCGCAAGCTCGTCCACGCCGCCACCCGCGCCCCCAGCGCCGGCAACACCCAGCTCTGGGGCTTCCTCATCGTCGACGAGCCCGAGGGTAAGCAGTTCCTCGGCGACCTCATGCGTGAGCAGTTCGGCGCCCGCTTCCAGGCGCCCGAGGGCAACGACCCGCCCGCCCGCATGATGCGCGCCGTCGCCGACCTCGTGAACGGCTTCGACCAGGTGCCCGCGATCATCTTCCCCTGCGTCGAGAACGCGTACCCGCCCGGAGGCGAGCCCAATCCCCTGTTCATGTGGTCGACCATCTACCCCGCCACCCAGAACCTCCTCCTCGCCGCCCGCGCCCTCGGCCTCGGCGCCGCCATGACCACCTTCCAGATGGCCAACGAAGGGGCCATCAAGGAGCGCTTCGGCGTCCCCGAGAACGTCTCCATCGGGGCCACCATCCCCGTCGGCTACCCGAAGGGCCGCTTCGGGCCGGTCACGCGCAAGCCCGTCGAGGAAGTCATCCACTGGAACGGCTGGCAGAGCTAGCGAGGCTCAATCCCCGTCGCGCGGAGGCAGCTCGACGGGGACGCCCACCCACACGCCGATGTTCTCGCCCGTGCGTCCACCGGGACCCTCGCGCAGCAGGTCGAGCGCCAGCCCTGCGATCTGCTCCGGCCGCATCCACGTCTCCACCCGATACGGGAACGGCCGCCCGTGCCAGTAGGCGCGCAGCATGGGCGTGTCCGTCTCGCCCATGCAGATCGCGTTCACGCGCACGCCGTGCTCCCGCAGCGCCCCCGCCCACGCCTGCGTCAGCCCCGTCAGCGCGAACTTGGAGGCGCTGTAGAGATCGGTGAAGGGCGGTCGCTCGCCCACGATCGCGAGCTCCTCCGGCGTGCGCGGCAGCAGCGGCTTGGGGGGAACGACGTAGTAGGTGCTCATGTTCACGATGTCGCCCCCGCCCCGCTCGATCATGATCGGCATCACCGCCCGCCCGAAGAGGAAGCACCCCCGCAGGTTCGTCCCCATAATCGCCTCGTACTCCCGCAGCGCCTTTGAGCGCGGGTCGCGCACGGTGTGGTCGGCCCAGAGGGCGGCGTTGTTCACGAGGATGTCGACCCCGCCGAACTGCTCCGTCGCCAGGTCAACCGTCGCGTACACGTCCTCCGGCTCGGACACGTCCGCGACCACCCCCGCGACCTCGCCCCCGCCCCGCGCCGTCACCTCCGCCGCCACCTCCTCCACGAGCGGACGCAGGTCGCACGTCACGACCGCCGCCCCCTCGGCCGCCAGCGCCTCCACGCAGGCGCGCCCGATCCCCACCGCCCCACCCGTGACGACCGCGACCTTCCCCGCCAGCAACTCCCCGCTCATGGCCTAGCCGTTCGCGTAGATGCCGGCGTCGACGATCAGCGTCTGGCCCGTCATCATGCGGCTCTCGTCTGAGGCCAGGTAGACGGCCGTGCCCGTCAGGTCGCCCGGCTCGAGCGCCGTCCCCAGCGCCGCCTGCTGCCGCATCGTCTCCGCGAACGCCTCGGGCACCACCCGCTTTGTCGCCTCCGTCATAATCACCCCCGGCGCGATCGCGTTCACGCGCACGTTCGAGGGGCCTCCCGTCTTCGCCATCGACTTCGTCAGGTACACCACCCCCGATTTCGACAGCCCGTAGGCGTAGTTGGGGAAGTTCTCCACCTCCCCCGGCGGCTTGTTGAACATGTACGAGGCGATCGAGGAGATGTTGATGATCGAGCCTCCGCCCTGCGCCTTCATCTGCGGGAACACCGCCCGCCCGCACACGAGGATGCCGACGAGGTTCACGTCGAGCACTCGCCTCAGGTAGTCGATGCTCGCGTCCCCCAACTCCAGGTCGTAGTAGATGGCCGCGTTGTTCACGAGGATGTCGACCCGCCCGAAGCGCTCGACCGTCTCCGCCACCATCCGCTCCGCCCCCGCCTCGTCCGCCACGTCCGCGTTGATGGCCAGCGCCGACCCGCCCGCTGCTTCGATCTCCGACTCCACCTCCTTCGCCTCCTCCGCGCGGATGTCGGCGATGGTGACGGAGGCGCCCTCCGCCGCGAAGCGCAGGCTGTACTCCCGCCCGATGCCCTGTCCCCCACCCGTCACAATCGCGACCCTGTCCTGCAAGCGCATGGCGTCCCCCTCGTTCGTGTTCGCGGGGAGCTTAGCGCGCCGCTCGCCGCCGTGCGCCAGGCGGTACCATCCCCGCCCAATCACGACCCCAAGGAGAACCCCGCATGGACGAACAAGAGCGCGCCAACAACGACCTGGTTACCCGCTTCTGCCGCGAGTGGGACGCCCCCTACCTCGCCACCGAGGCCATGGCCCCCTATTTCACCGACGACGCCGTCTACCACAACATCCCCCTGCCCCCGATCGAGGGCGGCGCCGCCATCGCCGCCATGCTCGGCGGCGGTGGCGCCCCCGACGAGGAGCGCGGCAGCAAGAACCTCGGCTGGGTCGTCCACAACCAGGCCGCCAACGGCGACACCGTCTTGAACGAGCGCACCGACAGCTTCGAGGTGGCGGGCAAGCGCTGGGACGTACCCGTCTGCGGCGTCTTCGTCATCCGCGACGGCAAGATCGCCCGCTGGTCCGACTACTTCGACATGGACCACACCTGGCTACCCCGCCAGAACGCCTAGGCCACCCCGGCAAAGAGGAAGGGGCCGCTGGAGCGGCCCCTTCCGGGGGAGGGATGGCGACCGGACCGCTAACTACGCAGTCGCGATCTTGATCTGCTTCGGCTTGGCTGCCGCCGGCACCGGGATGCGCAGCGTGAGCACGCCGTTCTTCAGGTCGGCGTTCACGTCCGCGTCGTGGAGCACACCCGGGAGCGCGAGCCGCCGGCTCAGCGTCGACCAGCGCCGCTCGCGACGGTGGTAGCGCTCGTCCTCCTGCGCCTCGCTCACCGTGTGCTCGGCCTTGGTGGAGAGCACGCCCTGGTGCAGCTGCACGTCGATCTCGTCCTCGGAGAAGCCGGGGAGCGACGCGCGCACGATCAGCTCCTGGTCCGTCTCTGAGATGTCCACGCCGAGGGCGCCTTCGTCGTAGCCGTTTGCTTCCGTGCTGAACGCCCGGTTGAAGAAGCGCTCCACGAAGTCGCGGGGCGAGTCGAAGGGGTCGTACCGAACCATTCCTGCCATGTCTCTTGTCACTCCTCTCACAATCTCGTTGTGAAGTCTGGGAACAGTATCGACCTGACTGGCACTCTTGTCAAGAGAGTGCCAACAGCCCTTCAGAAAGAAAACCGCCGGGACCGTTTCTGGACTCCGGCGGTCTTCCCCTACGCCTTGTCGAAGAGGATGTGGAGGTTGTTCAGGCCCCGCAGGATGTAGCTCGGCTGGTGGGTCGGGGCCGGGTAGTCCGGGTCGAGGCGGAAGTTCTTCATCCGCTTCAGGACTTCCTCGAACGCCACCCGGATTTCCAGCCGCGCCAGCGCCGCGCCCACGCAGTAGTGCGGCCCCGCGCTGAACGCCAGCTGTTCGCGTGCGTTCTCGCGCGCCACGTCGAACGACGCCGCGTTCTCGAACTGGCACTCGTCCCGGTTGGCCGCCGCATAGATGAGCATCATCAGCTGGCCCTCGGGGAGGTCGACTCCGCCGAGCGTGACCGCTTTCGTGGTGCGGCGGAAGAGAGCCCGCACGGGCGTCTCCACGCGCAGCGTCTCCTCCACCATGTTCGTGACCAGCGAAGGGTCGTCCTGGACTTTTGCCAGCTCGTCCGGGTTCTCGACGAAGAGCAGCATCGTGCTGCCGATGCAGTGCGCGGTCGTCTCTTTCCCCGCCACCTGCAACTGCTGGATGATGCTCAGGATCTCGGAGTCGTTGAGCGGACGCTTGCCGTCGTCGGGGTGGTCCATCTCGACCGTCGCCAGGGTCGTGATGATGTTGTCCTTGGGGTTTTCCCGCGCCTCCTGGGCGCGCATCAGGAAGTACTCCTGCAGCTCCACCCCGGCCTTCAGGTACTTCCGCTCCTCCTCCGGCGGGATCTGCCGCTCGATGCCGCCGATGGCCGTATCGGCGCGCGCCTTGTAGTCCTTCAGGTCCTTCCGCGGCACCCCAATCTGGTCGGCGATCACCGCCATCGGCACCTCATCGGCGAACTTCTTCGTGAAGTCCACCTTGCCGTCGTCGATGAACTCGTCGATCAACCCCGTCACGATCTCGCGCACGTAGCCTTCCATGCCGGCTACGCGCCGAGCCGAGAGGGCCTTGTTCACGAGCGAGCGGTAGCGCTGGTGATAGGGCGGGTCGGCGGCCAGGAGCGTGGGCGCGTTCGACCGGTTCACGGTCTGGCGCAGCGTCTTCAGCTCCTCGTCCACATCTTCGTCCTGCTGCATCACCAGGTCGGCCGGCCCCGTCGGGATGGACGAGGAGTACGTGATCGGGTCATGCACGACCTCCGTCAGCAGTTCGTGCGTGCTCACCACGGCCATCCCCAGTTCGGGCACGAAGTGCACGGGCGCCTCTTTGTGAAGCGCCTCATAGAAGGGGTACGGAAACTCCAGCGTCTCCGGCGCGATCAGGTTGAAATCGGCAACAGCCATTGCGGTTCACTCCAGTCGCCCCTGCGGGGCGTGGTCGGGAATCGTACGGACTTTGCCCCGCAGCCGCACCCGGGCGCCGACCTACACCGAAGTGAGCCGCACTCCAACACCTTCACCCCTCGCGGTGAAACTCAGACGAGCGGCTTAAGACAGCGCCGGCCTCGAGAAAACCCCCTGGCGGCGAAACCTGGCCCGAGGGGTTGAACGAAGGCCACCCCCATCCACCCCTCGCGGCGGAGGTCGTTGGGAAGGCTTGAGCTGGCGCCGACCTTAAAGGATCTGGGAGAGGAAGAGCTTGGTGCGCTCCTCCTGGGGGTTTTCGAAGAAGTGTTGGGGCGTGCCCTGCTCCACCACATTGCCCTCGTCGAAGAACACGAGGCGATCCGCCACCTCGCGCGCGAACCCCATCTCGTGCGTCACCACGATCATCGTCATGCCCGAGCGCGCCAGCTCCTGCATCACGTCCAGCACTTCCTTGATCATCTCCGGGTCCAGCGCCGAAGTCGGCTCGTCGAAGAGCATGATCTTCGGCTGCATCGCCAGCGCCCGCGCGATCGCCACGCGCTGCTGCTGCCCGCCCGAGAGCTGCGCCGGATACTTATCCGCCTGCTCCGGGATGCCCACGCGCTCGAGGAGTTGTGTCGCCAGCGCATCCGCGTCCAGCTTCGGCATGCGCCGCACCTTGCGCGGCCCCAACGTGATGTTGTTCATCACCGAGAGGTGAGGGAACAGGTTGAACTGCTGGAACACCATCCCAACCTCGGAACGGATCGCGTTCAGGTTGCGGACGTCGTCGTTCATCTCGATCCCGTCGATCACGATCTTGCCCGCGTCGTGTTCCTCCAGCCGGTTCAGGCAGCGAATGAAGGTCGACTTGCCGGACCCCGAAGGGCCAAGCACGACCACGATCTCGTGCTCGCGCACGTTCAGGGAGATGTCGTCCAGCGCCTGGAAGTCGCCGAACCACTTATCCACGTGCTCGGTGATGATGATGTCATCTGCCTGCGCGATCTCTTCGCGTACCGCGGGGGCCGGAGTTGTCGTCTCGCTGCTCATGGTCCTGCTCCTGTTTCGATCCTACCGCTCGCCGATGCCCAGCGAGCCCTCAACGCGCTGCGAAATGCGCGACATGATGAACGCCACGACCCAGAAGACCACGGCCACGAACACGTAGGCCTCGATCCGGTCGGGCGTGAACTCGAACTGCGCGATCGCCGAGTCCGCGTTCCCCTTCAGCTCCCGCAACGGCAGGATGACTGTCACAAGCGTCGTGTCCTTCCAGATGGAGATCGCCTGTCCCACCATCGGCGGGATGGAGATGCGCAGCGCCTGTGGCATGACGATCAGCTGCGTCGACTGCAGCTGGCTCAGCCCGATCGCGTGCGCGGCCTCGCCCTGCCCGTGGGGGAGGGCCTGCAGGGCGCCCCGGATGTATTCGGCCATGTAGGCGGCGGTGAACACCGCCAGCACCACCATCGCCCGTACGATCAGCTCGCCCCCGATCACGTCGTCCAGAATGAAGAGCGCGACGAAGAGCCAGCCCAGCAGCGGCGCCCCGCGCACCACCTCGATGTAGGTCGTGCACGTCCACGAGATCGCCTTCATCCGCGATGCCCGCCCCAGAGCCAGTGGGATCGCGAGGACGAGTCCGCCGGCGATGCCCACGGGCGCCAGGATAAGGTTCAATACGAAGCCATCGAGCTCGCGCGGACGCGCACCGCCGAAGGCCAGCAGCACGATCAGCACGATCGGGAGCGCTGCGATCAACAGCCCGGTCACGATCCGTTGCTGCAGCGTCCGCCTCGGCCCCGCCTCCCGCGGCATCCGGATCGTGATCGCATAACCGACGTAGAGCAGCCCGATCGCGATCAGGTACCAGAGCGTCGACCAGAGGGCCGCGCCCCCGTGCGCCAGCAGGAGGATGGCGAAGCCAGAGACGAGCACGATGAAGATGTGGTCGCGCCTCCCGAGGCTTGCCCAGGTGCCGTAGGTCATCCCGATGAGCAGGAATACGAAGCTGACGCTGAACCAGAGCCGCCACTCCTGGTCCATCGGGTAGCCGCCCGCGAACAGCAGCCAGCGATTGTCCGTAATCACCCGCCAGTTCGCGTCGACGAAGACGAAATCGATGATGCCATAGAGGAGGAGCGCGCCGATCGCAGCCGTAACGACGGTGAGGAGCGTCCCCATCCTCGAGTGGAAGAGGTTGCGCTTCACCCACTCGCGCAGACGTACGATGCGTGGCCGCCGGGCACGCTCGCGGTGGGGCGGCAGCACGATGCGCTGTGGATTTGGAGCTGGCATGTCGACCATCAGCGCACCCTCCCTAGATCCTCTGCGCCGTTACGCGCGCGTTGAAGAAGTTCATCACCATCGAGATCGCGAACGAGATCAGCATGTAGGTGACGATGATCACGAAGAACATCTCCAGGGCGTGCCCGGCCTTGTTCTGCACGATGTTCGCCACCCGGAACAGGTCGTCGTACAGGACCGCGTACGCCAGCGATGAGTTCTTGTTGATGTTGAGGTACTGGTTCGTGACCGACGGAATGATCTGGCGCAGCGCCTGCGGAAGGATCACCAGCGTCAGCCGCTGATAGCCCGAAAGCCCGACCGCGTTCGCCGCCTCCGACTGTCCCTTCGGCAGCGCCTGGATGCCGCCGCGCACGATTTCCGCAATGAAGGCGCTCGTGTAGAGCGTGAGTCCCGCCACCAGGGCGGTGAACTCGGGCTCCATCACCATCCCTTCGATGTAGTGCGTGCCCACGATGACCGGCAAGTCCATGCTCACCGGCGCCCCGAGCGCGAAGAACGACACCAGTGCGCCAACCGCGAACAGCGCGAACGCCCAGCGGTTCGCGTAGTGCGGCTGGCCCGTCTCGCGCTCAAGCTCCTGGCGGTTGGCGCGCACCCGCTGCGCCGCGGCTGCGAACAGCAGCAGGACCGCCACCCACACCCACACGAACCACTCCGGTGCGCCCCAGAAACCAGAATCCGGAACCGGCCAGGGAATGGCCATCCCGCGATTGGAGACGAAGAAGAAGTCGCCCACGCTGAAGACGTTCTCGATGAGCGGCGCCCCCACCAGCAGGACCGTGTAGACCAGCACCACCTGCACCAGCAACGGCGTGTTCCGGAAGATCTCCACGTACAGCATCGCCATCTGCGCGACGAGCCAGTTGGATGAGAGCCGCGCGACGCCGATGAGCACGCCCAGCACCGTCGAGAGGGCGATCGCAACCAGCACCGCCCGCAGCGAGGACCACACCCCCACCAGGTACATCGTGAGACGCGAGTTCGTGACCCCGTCGACATCGACGAGCCACTGGTTGCCAACCTTGAACGCCGCCGGTTCGTCCAGGAACCCGAAACCGAACTCGCGCAGGTCCAGCGAGGTGTAGACGTAGCCAATCACGACCGCCGTGATGGCTACGTAGATGCCCTGCGTCAGCAGCCGGCGCACTCCGCGCCGGTACAACAGGGGGACGTTCGATGGTGGAGGTGGCGCGCTGCCAGCGGCTACTGCCATGCGCTCCTACCCTCCTGCGGGTTGCCGTCTGAAACTGGCCAACCCGAGTTGGTGCCCGCTGCGGGGCGCCGTGTCTGCCGGGTCACTGCGAAAGCCTTCCATCCGCGCGTCGCCAGCACCACATGCGCCACGATAACGAAACTGAGGAAAAAACGGGATAGGAAGGGGGCGCCCATTTGGGCGCCCCCTTCACGCTGTTGCTTCCCGCGAACCGTGTGGCCCGCAGTCGCTGGGCCTAGCGGTACGGCAGTGCGTACTGGATACCGCCCTGCCCGTCGGGGCAGCCGGAGTTGTTGATGACGAGGTCGTTCAGCGTGCACGCACGCGGGATGTTGTTCCCGATCGTGCGGGCGTAGATCTCGCCGTAGTTGCCCACGGCTGCGATCGCCCGCTGGATGAACTGCGGATCCACGCTGTCGAAGCCAAGAGCCGCCACTTCGCCGCCCTGGAACGGGACGCCGAGCAGACGCGCAACCTCGGTGTTCGGCGGGTCCGCCGCCATCGCACCGACGTTGTCGCGCGTGATGCCGATCTCCTCGGCCCTGATCAGGCCGTGGACGACCCAGTTCACGACGTCCTTCCACTCGCTGTCGTAGTCCCGCACGCCGGGAGCGAGCGGTTCCTTCGAGATGATCTGCGGAAGGATCTTGTAGTCGGCCGCGTCGTCGCGAACCGCGATTCGCGAGGCGAGGTCCGAAGCGTCAGCCGTCAGCACGTCACAGCGACCGTCGAAGAACGCAGCCGCAACGTCGGCGCTCAGACCACCCTGCGGGTCGTACTCAAGCCCGATGTCCGTGAAGTGGTCGGCCACGTTCTGCTCGGTCGTCGTACCGGTCTGCACGCAGATGATCGCGTCGCCCATGTCCGAGGTCGAGTTGATCCCCGAGTCGGTGCGGACGGCGAAGCCCTGGCCCGTGTAGAACGTCGTCTGGGCGAAGTCCACAGCCAGCTCGCGGTCGCGAGAGGCCGTGATCGTCGTCGTGCGAATGAGCACGTCGATCTCTTCTTCGGCCAGCAGCTCGAAGCGGGTGGACGCGTCCGAAGCGTCGACGTACTCGACCTTCGTGTGGTCCTGCAGCACCGCTGCCGCGATCGCCTTGCAGAACTCGATGTCGAAGCCGACGACCGTGCCGTCCGCCTCGCGGAACCCGAAGAGCGGCTGCGTCTGCTTGACGCCGCACTTCAACTCTCCGCGATCCTTCACCGTCTGGACCGTGTTGCCGGCGCTGGCGCCGTCCCCGTCCCCGTCGTCCCCGTTGCAGGCCACTGCGACGAGTGCCAGCATCGCCACCAAGCCGATGGCGAGCAGGCTAAAGCGCATTCTCTTCATAGATCCCCCTTCAGTTTCTCAGGCGTGTAGCGGGCAAAGTGTATGCGCCCCCGCCTCATCCGGCCAGTGGCCCCTACCTCTTTTGTCGGGTCGCTTACATCGACACCGTACGCAGCGCTTCTGCCGTGCGCCGCGTGAATCCCAGGAATCCGCCTGTGCCGATCGCGACCATATTCAGGCCATAGTTCCGTCCCTCGTTGAATACCTTCAGCGTCGCGATGTTGGCGCAGGCTGCCTTGAAGTAGTTGAAAATCTCCCAGTAGCGCAGCTCGTCCCCACCGATTTCGAAGTCTTCCACCTCCTGCAGCAGGTCCAGGATCGGCTCCGGCGGCCCGAACATGCGCCCCTTGATGTAGGCGAAGAAGGCGACGTCCTCCATCGGGTCGCCGAGGTTCGACCATTCCCAGTCCACGTGGGCCATGATCTTCCCCTCGTGCAGCAGGAAGTTGCCGGCGCTCAGGTCGCCGTGGTTGAGCCGCACGGGCCGCTTCGGCTCCGGAATGTTGCGCCGCAGCCACGCGATCGCTTCCTCCAGCAGGGGCTCGCGCCCGTAGCGGTAGCGCTCGTAGCGATCCGTCCACAGGTCCAGCTGCTCCAGCGTGCTCTCTCGCGTGTCCTTCGGAATGCCGAGCTCGTGCAGCCCCAGCTCCTCGCAGGAATAGCGGTGCATCTCCCCGATCGACTTGATGTAGGTGCGCAGGATCGTCTGCGCCTTCTCCGGCTCGGCCAGGTAGCCGAAGCCGCCGTCCCCCTCCACCTTCTCCGTCACCATGAAGGGATAGCCGAACCACCGCGGGTCCTCCACCAGCCAGCGCGGCCTCGGCACCGGCACCGGCCCCCCGTGAAGCGCCTGCAACAGCTTGAACTCGGGCTCGCTGGTGGTGCCTAGCACGCCCCCCTGCTCGATACGAAACACGAGCTCGGGCTCGTCCGGCTGGTCCGTCTTGACCACCAGCGTCTCCCGCGACTGTCCCGAGGCGAGCCTTCTGAGCTCCACCACCTGCACGGGCTTCCCCAGCGCGTGCGAGAGGAAGGCCGTCGCATCTTCCCTGCGAACCTCTGGCTGATACGGCATCGTCCTACCTCCGCTGCCTTCCCGGGTAGCTGAACCCGATCGGCTGCCAGAAGGCCGCCTGCCCCGTGTTGATCTCCATGAGCGCGTCCGTGATCCCCAGCCGGTCGGCGGGCAGATCGTTGAAGCCGTATTCGCCCTGCTCGTAGGCGGCGTGGATGGCCGCAGTGATCGCCTCCCGCAAGGCCTCGTTGTGCTCCCGCAGCGCCTCCAGCGTCTCGGCGGCCGGCCGCCTTGGAACCGCCACCGCAGCCTCCCCCAGGGCCTCATTCGCCTTCGCCAGCACGCCCTCGAGCTTCCCGTTCTCCCCGGCCAGGAAGACCGGCTCGCGCTCCGCGCGCCCCTCCAGGTGCTGCAGCATGAGCGCCATCTGCGCGCCCATCGTTTGCGCCCAGTCGGACTGCAGCTCCGGCATGAGCACGTCCTCGAGCACGTTTCGGATGCCCACGATCAGCTCGTCGCTTGTCGGTCGCACGCCTGCTTCCCTCCGCCTTGCCGGGGGCTTGGCTCGCCCCTCTGGCAGGCCGCAGATGATACCCGCGCCTCCATCCAACCGCTCCTTCCGCGTGACTGGGGGTGACGAAAGCGCTTATTCGCTATAGTCTTTCAGCAGTTTCACTGTTCAGGAGGGCCATAGACGCCATGAACAAGACCGAAATGGTGGCCGAGCTGGCCAGGAAGACCGAGATCACGCAATCCAAGGCTGCAGAGGTCGTCGACGCGATCTTCAGCACCGTCCCCGGGCAGGGCCTCATCGCGGGTGAGCTCCAGGGTGGTGGCGAAGTCTCCATCGGCGGCTTCGGCAAGTTCGAGACGCGCGAGCGGGGCGCCCGCATGGGCCGCAACCCCGCCACCGGCGCATCCATTCAGATCGCCGCCAAGCGCGCCCCCGCCTTCAAGGCCGCGAAGAACCTGAAGGACGCCATCTAGGCCCCAAGCAGCGGGTCGGGCGGCCCTGCCAATTGTGGGGCCGCCCCGCCTTGCTCACCCTTCCCGGGCGAGCGCCGCCACCCCCACAACACCGGTCGGCGGTACGATCGCGCCCATGACGAGGGTCACCGCTCCTCGTGGAGCGCGCCGCGTGCTTCTGGGCCCGCTCTGGCAGTGGGCCATCATCGTCGCGGTCATCGCGCCCCTGGCGGTCGCCTTCGCGGCTTGGGGAGGCGCTTTCAACGCCACCGCCGAGAACGTCGCGCGCGACGCGTTGCGCGCCTGGTCGATCGCGCTTTTCGCGGCCACCCTCGCCTGGCTCGCGCTCGTCCTTCCCGGGGTTGTGCTCAGCACCATCGCCGCCCGCCGCCGCGGGACTCCCGGCCTGGTGGGTCAGGGCGCATCCCTCTTCTGGGCCGGCATGTTCCTCGTGGCCCTCTCCCTCGCCGGCTCCGTTGGCGTCTGGCTCGGCCTTGGAGGCTGGCCCCGCTAGGCCCCCGGCCCCTCGAACGCCGCCACCACCCGCTTCGGCGCGATCAGGCGCCAGGCCTCCTCCACCAGCTCCTCCACCTCCTCCCAGTCCACCTCCCCGTCGAGGCGCGCCCCTACCCATCCCCGCGGCCCCACGTAGGCGGGCACGAAGAACCGCTCCGGGGCCGCCTCCACCAGCAGCTCCTGCGCCCCCGGCGCCGCTTTCAGCCAGAGCGCTGTGCGTCCGTCGCCGTGGTGGTCATCGGCGAAGTGCGCGAACAGCTTCCCCCGCACGCGGAAGGTGGGCATTCCCCACGCCTCCTTCTCCTCCGCCTCGGGCAGGGCCAGACAGACCGCCCGCACCCGCGCCAGCACGTCCGCCCCGGCCTCCCCCATCCCTACGCGTCGAACTCCACCTGCACGTTCCCCCGCACCGATGGCTGCCCGTCCTCCATGAGCGTCACCACCTCCAGGTCGACCAGCTTGTGGCCGTCTTCCTCCCGCTTGTCCACCACCCGCCCCGCGACCATCAGGGGATTGCCGGCGAAGTCCGGCCGCCGGTAGGCGACACGCACGCTGCGAACCGTCGCGCCCTGCCCCGCCCAGTCGCTGGCGTAGCTCGTGATCCAGGCCAGCTTCATCAGCCCCGGCACGACCGCGCCGCGGAAGCCCTCTCGCTGCGCCGTCGCTGAGTCGCTGAAGCGGCTCTTCGCGGCGGGATCCTGGCCCATGAAGCGGAGCGCGTCGTCCTCCGTCGGCGTGCGCTCCAGCGGCTCCAGCTCGTCGTCGATGTTCACGTTCTCGAAGCTGGTCATCACGTCCTCCTCGACCGCCATGATGATACGGAGGTGCGCAACCCCGTACCGCCCCATTGACCGTTGTTGACCGTTTTCCCGCCCCTCTGCGACGCTAGCCTCTCAACCCCGCCCGTCCTGCCCCCGGAGGCTCCCCATGGCAGACGCCGAACCCTACCGGCTGCTGGTCATCTGCACCGGCAACCGCGCTCGCTCGCAGATGGCCCACGGCTGGCTCCAGTCGATCGGCGGCGAACGGGTCTCCGTGTTCAGCGCCGGCACCGAGCCCAAGACGGTCCATCCCATCGCTATCCGCGTGATGGCCGAAGTAGGCATCGACATCTCCGCCCACACCTCCGACCACGTCGACCAGTACCTCAACGACGACTTCGACCTCGTCCTGACCGTCTGCGACACCGCTCGCGAGGCCTGCCCCGTTTTCCCCGGCGCCCGGCGGACGCTGCATCACGCCTTCGAAGACCCCAACTACCCCTGGATGAGCGAGGCCGAGATGACGGACGTCTTCCGGGGCATCCGCGACGCGATCGGCGAGTTCAGCCGCGAGCTGCTGGCGTCGGAGTTGTCGTAGGCCGCCTCCCCCGCGCCCCCTTCGTTGACTCGCCCCTGACTGCCTGCCACGCTACCAGCGCATGGCCCGCATCGCGTCGCGTCGTGCCCCCGGAGGCCCCCAGTGGAAGACACCCTCATCGAGCAGCTGAAGAACGAGATCCGCTACGAGTTCTCCCGCGAGGGTCCCCCCGAGGGCTTCCCCAAGTTCCCCGACATCCCCGGCGAGCGCTACACCGACCCCGCGTTCTTCGACCTGGAGATGAAGCACCTCTGGCCCCGCACCTGGTTCATCGCCGGGCGCCAGGAGGAGCTCCCCGAGGTCGGCAGCTACTGGCTCTTCGATTCCCTCCCCGACACCCCCGTCGTCCTCGTGCGCGATGCCGACAGCCGCATCCGCGCCTTCCGCAACGAGAGCGCCAACAGCGCCCCCCTCGTCCCCTGGCACGACGACAGCGGCCTCCGCACCGAGGTCGAGTTCGACGCCCCCGGGCGCCTCTTTCGCCAGCAGCACTTCCCCCGCCGCACCCTTCCCGAGGGCCTTCTCCGCTGCCAGCGCCGCGGCTGGGCCTACGACACCAACGGCGCCCTCGTCTCCATCCCCTTCGGCGAGGAGATCGACGCCATCCCTTACGAGCACCGCAGCCTCACCGAGTACCGCTGCGAGGTCTGGGCCGGCTGGGTCTTCGTGAACCAGGACCCCGACGCCATGCCCCTGCTTGAGTGGCTCGGCCCCATCGCCCGCCAGATGGCCCAGTTCCAGGGCGAGAACCTGCGCCTCTTCGAGAAGGACTCGCTTGTCATCAGCTGCAACTGGAAGGTCACCGTCGAGGCTTTCCAGGAGGTCTACCACTTCAAGCACATCCACCAGAAGGAAGGCGTCACCATGCTCGATCAGCGTGGCGCCACCATGGGGCTCTTCCCCAACGGCCACTCGCGCATGATCACGCCCATCACCAAGCGCGCCGCCTCCGCCGCCGGCATGGAGGACCCCCTCGACTGGCGACCGGGCGCGAGCATGATGCGCGGCTTCGGCGACATGGGCCCTATCCGCGAGATCGACACCGTTGTGCCCATGGTGAGCTGCACCAGCACCGCTTTCAGCATCTTCCCCAACCTCATCACCCCCGTCGGCGCCACTGGCATGCCCTTCCTCCTCTGCTGGCCCATCGATATCGGCCACACCCTCTTCGAGTGGGTCACCTTCATGAACGACTGGGGCGACGACGACGACCCCGCCATCGTCCAGATGCGCGCCGACCGCCTCCACCAGCGCACCATCGTGATGGAGGAGGACACCCGCAACATGACCCCCATGCAGAAGTCGCTCGACTCCCCGGGCCTGCTGGGCATCCCCGTCAGCTACCAGGAGCGGCGTATCTGGCACTGCGCCGAGACGCTCGACCGCGCCATCGGCCCCGAGCGCATCCCCGAGCACCTGCGCGTGCCCCAACTCCTCGAGCCTTACCTGGAGCGCTAGCGCGTGATCACTCGTCCGAGGGCGGGGTTTCGGAGAAGTTGAGCAGGTTCCCGTCGGGATCGCGGACGATGAAGCCCTTGAGACCCCAGGGCTTCGTCGTCAGCCGGAGGTAGAAGTCAACGTCCTTGCCGGCGAACTCGCGGTAGAGCCCCTCGATGTCGTCCGACTCGAGGTAGGCCGCCAGGAGCTCACCCCGTTCCGCCGCCTCCCGGTCCAGGACGGGCGTGCTGACGAAGCGCATGTTCAGACGCACCGCATCGCGTGAAAACTGCGCGTAGACCGGCGGATCGCCGAAGAGAAAGCGGACCCCGAAGCCCAGCTCCTCGCCGTAGAAACGCGCAGCGCGCTCCATGTCCGCCGTGAAGAGCTGGGGATAGGCCGCGGTCAGCCGCGCGCGCGTACTCGGTTCCTCGGAAGCGCTCATGCCGTCCTTCGCGTTGCGGCCGGGCCGGTCAGCCGCCACTCGACGTGCGCGAGGCCGCCAGTTCGCGCGGCTCGCGTGGCGCCACCAGCGGCAGCTGGTCCTGCACGTCCATCGGGTAGTGGTCCGTGAAGCAGCCGTTGCAGAGCGCGTTCTCGGGCCGGCGGGTCGCCCGTACCAGGCCCTCCACGCTCAGGTAGCCGAGCGAGTCCGCGGCGATGTGCTCGCGGATCTCCGCCACCGAGTTGTTCGCCGCGATCAGCTCCGTGCGCGTCGCCATGTCCACCCCCAGGTGGCAGGGCGCGATGATCGGCGGCGAGGCGATGCGCACGTGCACCTCTTTCGCCCCCGCCCGGCGCAGCAGCTCCATCACGCGCGGCTTCGTCGTCCCCCGCACGATCGAGTCGTCTACCACCACTACCCGCCGCCCTTCCAGCACTTCGCGCATCGCGTTCAGCTTCAGCGCCACGCCTGCCTCGCGAATGCGCTGGTCCGGCTGGATGAATGTGCGCCCCACGTAGCGGTTCTTCACGAGCCCGTCGCGGTACGGCAGCCCCGCCTCCCGCGCGAACCCGATCGCCGCCGGAATGCCCGAATCGGGCACGCCGATCACGAGGTCCGCGCTCTCCGGCGCCGGCTGCTCCCGCGCCAGCTCCTCCCCCAGCCGCTCCCGCGCCAGGTAGATCAGCTCGCCCGAGAGGCGGCTATCGGGCCGTGCGAAGTAGACGTACTCGAGCGTGCATCCCGCCGTCCGCTCCGACGGTCCAAGCGGGAAGAAGCTGCGCATACCCGTCGCGTCGATCTGGACCACCTCGCCCGGCTCCACCTCCCGTTCGATGTTCGCCCCCAGGTGCTCCAGCGCGCACGTCTCCGAGGCCGCGATCCAGCCCTCGCCCAGCCGCCCCAGGCAGAGCGGTCGCACGCCCAGCGGGTCGCGCACCGCGAACAGCGTGTCCGGCGTCATGATCGTGAGCGAGTAGGCGCCGCTCACCCGCCGCATCACGTAGTGGAAACGCTCCTCCCAGGAGTCCGCGGGGGCCAGCGTCAGCAGGTGCGCGATCAGCTCCGTGTCGGCCGTGCCGTGCAGGGTTACGCCCATCGCCGCCAGGTCCTCGCGCAGGACATCGGCGTTCACGAGGTTGCCGTTGTGCGCGACCGCGATCTCCGTGCCGCTCTTGCGGTCGTGCACGACGATCGGCTGGGCGTTCCGCGCCAGCGAGCCGCCCGACGTGCTGTAGCGCGTGTGCCCTATGGCGATATCCCCCTGCAGGCGCGCAAGGTCCGGCTCGTCGAACACCTGGGACACGAGCCCCATGCCCGTGCGCAACCGCACCGGACCGCCATCGCTCGTCGCGATGCCGGCGCTCTCCTGGCCGCGGTGCTGGAGTGAGTAGAGACCGTAGAAGGTAAGCCGAGCGACATCTTCCCCGGGCCCGTAGACGCCAAAAACGCCACAGGCCTCGCGCGGATGGTCGCTGCCCTCGCTCAAAGGCTGGCCCCTTCGCGCGTGGCTTCGTCGCCTCGCGCCCTCAGTATAGCGCCCATGCCCTGAGGGGCTACGCGAGGGCTGTAACCCTCAGTGGCCCAGGGAAGGGATACAGGTTCTCGGCGCCTATTGGACCCCGTCCGCTGGAGTTCCCCTCGGTAGTGCTGAGATACGGGGAGCGTGCTGGCTAGCGACCCTCGAACGGGTCCGTTGGAGGCTTGTCGTAGTCGAGGTATGGGGGCCAGAGCGACTCCAGCTCTTGCCGGATCGGGTCGCCCTCCGGCAGGTAGCGGTGGAACTGCGGCTCCACGTCGCGACGCTGCCAGCCGCCCTCGATCGTGTCTTCCTTAATTTTGTCCTGGAGGAGCATCAGCCCGGTCAACAGCGACTCCGGCCGCGGCGGGCAGCCCGGCACGTACACGTCTACCGGCAGCAGCACGTTCACGCCGGGAGTCACGCTGTAGGCGTAGGCGAAGGGGCCGCCCATGGTGGCGCAGCCGCCCATCGCGATTGCCCACTTCGGCTCCGGCATCTGCAGCCAGACACGCCGCACGGCGGGCGCCATCTTCCATGTCACCGTGCCCGGCACGATGAGCAGGTCCGCCTGTCGCGGCGAGGCCCGGAAGATCTCCGCCCCGAAACGCGCGATGTCGTAGCGCGGCATCGCCGTCGCGATCATCTCCATCGCGCAGCACGCCAGACCGAACATCGCCGGCCACAGCGACGAGCGCCGCGCCCAGTTCAGGACCTGGTCCACGCTCGTGACGAGCACGTTCTGCTGCAGCTCCTCCTCCACGCTCGTGAAGTCGTGAAGCTGCAGCGTTTCGTAGACCTTGGTCGAATGTTCGGCGGGCATCGCGTTCAGCCTACGGGCGACCCGGTCCAGACGCTAGCGCCGGCCCTGGTAGTACGCCCCGTCGTTGATCGGTTCATCAATGAACAGATCGCCGTTGCGGATCTTCATGTTGTAGCCGCACTCCGGATTGGTGCACGCCCATGCCTTGTAGTGAATCGGCGCCCCCTGACTTCCGAAGTCCGAAAAGGGCACCAGATCGCCGTCGTCACACCGACGGCAGCGCGGAAATTCGTCCATTCCCCCACCCCATCCCTTGGTAGTCGCGGAATCCTACCAACCGCCCCTTTCTCCGGCAACGGCCGCCACCCCTGGGTCGATCTATCCCTGGCCGTTACCCGAGGATGAAAATCGTCCCCTCTCGTCGGATCCACTTGGGGTCCGGTTGCCCTGAGCCCCCGAGCGTACCGTCTGGCCTCAGGTATCGGTGGACCGTGACAACTCGCTCCCCGTTGGGGTCCAGGTAGTCCAGGATCTGACTTCGTGTCCCGCGCGGTTCCCCTGGCGGCAGTCGCTCGGGCTCCTTGTCCCGCCGGAACGCCGGCGCCGGGGTAAGATGTCCAGACTGGATCTGCGCGCCTAGGCCGTCCTCGGCGAAAATCTCCCGGAGACGTGCTGCAGATACCTTTCGACGGGGAGGCGCTGCCATGAGCGACTACACGCTGGCTGATGTACGCGCAGAAGTCGAGCGGTACCTGGCCCGAGAGATCGACGCTTCCGAACTGGAGTCCCGCCTTGTCCCGATGGTGTGGGACGAAGATGGGCCCCGGGACGTGCTTGACCTGGCCCACGAGGTCATCGGGCTTCGCTTTGAGCAGTCGGGAGGATTCTCCACCGAAGACCAGCTTCGGGAAGACCTCCGGAAGCTCATCTCTCCGGCTGTGCTGCCATAGCCCCTGGCAGCCCTACGCCTTCGCCGGAGCCGTCCGCGCCGCCACCTGCAGGTCCGCCAGCAAGAGTTCGAAGTCGTCCTCCGGGATCTCTCGCAGGTTGCCCTGGTAGGCCAGCGTCCAGTGCTCCCGCGGCCACCGCTGGGTCCACTCCATGCCGTCGTGGTAGGGCTCCGCGTCGAGCCAGTGGTCCTCGTCCAGTTCGACCAGCGGCTCCGTGTCCACGCGGAAGGGGTAGATCTCGTCCGGCTTCTTGTCGCTCTGCCAGATGCGCGTGCTCTCCTCCGCGATTGGCGAGGTGACCCGCACGGCCCCAGCGATCTGCTTCCTCCCCGTCACGTAGAACACGAGCCCGTCGCCCGGCTCGATGCGGTGCACCATCTTGCTTCGCGTGCTCTTGAAGGCGTGCCGCGCGAACCCCAGCTCGCGCGTCTTCCCGAAGATCTCGGGCCCCTGCGTCACCATCCAGTACTTCGCCACGGTGCTGCTCCTCCCGGTACGTCTTCCTGATGCTCCTACTGTAGCTGCGGCGACCAGTCCCCCGCATACCCCCGCACGAGGATGTCCTCCCCCAGCACTTCCACGCTGCGCTCGCGCAGGCGGAACGCGTCCGCCGCCCGCGTCACGCCCGCCCCGCCCACGGCCGCCACCCCGTCCCCGCCGATGATGCTGGGGGCCAGAAACGCCCAGACTTCGTCTACGTGCCCGCCCTCGAAGAGCGACCCCAGCACCGCTCCACCCCCCTCCGCCCAGACGGAGAGCACCCCTCGCTCCGCTAGTGCCGATAGCAGCTGGTCGAGGTTCAGCCCCGCCCCGTCGCGCTCGCACTCGACCACCTGCGCCCCCGCCCCCGCGATCGCTGCCTTCCACTCGTCGCTCGCCTCGTGCGAGGTAGCCACCAGCGTACGGCCAGGCTGCCAGAGCAGCTTCGCCTGCGGGGAGAGCCGCCCCCGCCCGTCCAGCACCACCCGCCACGGCTGGCGCTTCGCCGGCTCCCCTCCCGGACGAGCCGTCAGCGACGGGTCGTCCGCCAGGGCCGTGCCGCTCCCCACCAGGATCGCGTCGACCCACGCCCGTTGTTCGTGCGCCCGTTCCCGCGCCGCCTCGCCCGTGATCCACTGCGAATCGCCCCCCGCCGCCGCGATGCGCCCGTCCAGGGTCGCCGCGAACTTCGCGATCACGTACGGGCGCCCCGTCTCGCGGTGTTTCAGGTAGGGCCGCAGCAGCGCCACCGCCTCGGTCGCCCCGTCCCCGACCTCCACCTCGATCCCCGCCTCCCGAAGCAGCTCCACGCCCCTTCCCCGCACTCGCGGCTCCGCGTCCAGCAGCGCCACCACCACCCGCTCCACCCCCGCCTCGATGATCGCCTCCGCGCAGGGTCGCGTGCGCTTCCCGGGGAAGCGCGCGCACGGCTCAAGCGTCACGTAGAGCGTCCCGCCAGTCTCGGTCCCCGCCAGCGCTTGCGCCTCCGCGTGCGGACCCCCGTCCGGCGCCGTCGCCCCCTCCGCCACCACCCGGCCCCCGCGCACCAGAACCGCCCCCACCCAGGGGTTCGGGCTCGTGCGACCCCGCACCCCGCGCGACGCCGCCAGCGCCCGCTGCATGAACGGTGAAGCCCCCGACATGCCCCCCAGCTTAGCCGCCTCTCACGCGGTCGGGCGCGTGAACAGCGTCGTAGTAAGCTTGAAGCACGCCTCCGTAGCTCAATGGATAGAGCACCTGGCTTCGGACCAGGGGGTTGTGGGTTCGACTCCTGCCGGGGGCGCCAGCGAACCCCTCTGTCCTCCGCCCCTACAATGATCCCGCATGGATACCGTTCTCGCTGGCGGCGTGGGCGCTGCCCGTTTCCTCCAGGGACTGGTGCAGGTCGTCGACCCCGCCTCCGTCACCGTCATCTCCAACGTCGCCGACGATGTCGAGATGTTCGGACTGCACGTCTCGCCCGATACCGACATCGTGATCTACTCCCTCGCCGGCCTGATCAACTCCGATACCGGCTGGGGGCTGGAAGGCGACACCTTCGACGTCGTCGACGCGCTCCGCCGCTTCGGCTACGGACGCTGGTTCAACCTCGGCGACCGCGACCTCGCCACCGCCGTCCACCGCACCCGCCTCCTGCGGGAAGGCCGCCCCATGCACGAGATCGTCGCCGAACTCACCGCAGCGTTCGGCGTGGCGGCGACCATCCTGCCCGTCACCAACGAGCGCGTCGCCACGCACGTGGTTACGGCCGAGGGGGAGCTCGACTTCCAGGACTACATGGTGCGGCTCGCCACCGAGCCCGACGTGACCGGCGTGCGTTTCGCCGGCGCCGACACTGCCGCCCCCGCCCCCGGCGTCATCGAGGCCATCCGCGATGCGGACCGGCTCATCATCGCGCCGAGCAACCCCTTCGTCAGCATCGGCCCCATCCTCGCCGTCCCTGGCGTGCGCGAGGCCGTCAGCGAGAGCCGCGCCCGCCGCATCGCCATCAGCCCCATCGTTGGCGGCCAGGCGATCAAGGGCCCGGCGGCGAAGATGCTCGCCAGCCTCGGCCACGAAGTCTCCGCTGCTGGCGTCGCCGCCATCTACCGCGACTACGTCGACGTCATGGTCATCGACGAAGAAGACCGCGCCCTCGCCCCGGAAGTCGAGGCCCTCGGCCTCACCTGCGCCGTCACCAACACCATGATGACCAGCCCCGAACGCAAAGCCGCCCTCGCGTTATTCCTGACGGACCTCTAGATCCCTTGCCCTCACCGGGCAGCTCTCCAGTTCCGAATCAACACAACGGCGAAACCAGCTGCAACTAAGGCGCCGAGGATGGCCGCGATGCCCCAGGTCGAGAGGGGAAGGTTCGTCGGCTGCCCGAAGTTCGGCTGGGGTGGGAACCCTGTGCCCAACTCCCTGATGTCCTCCTCGGTGGCCAACCGGACCGAGCAGTTCGCGACGCCGAACTCCTGCTCGTCGTACGCGAGTAGGAAGATGTACTCCTGGCCCTCGATCAGTGTTACGTCGCAGTCGGAGTGGTTCACGGTGTAGACGGCGTACCGCGTGACGTACGGCTTACCTGTGAAGACACGTAGCACTTCTATCTCGACGGTCCACGCCTGGCCGCCGCGGGGATACGACGTGCTGTCGAGCACGCGCCCCACCCGCCCGTGAAGCACGGCCTCCACATCCTCCATGCCGCCACAGGAGCAGGCGCTCGCCTCCTTGGGCTGCAGCGCCGCGGGGAGCACGAGGGCGAAAACAAGGATCACCAATAGCACCGCGCGCATGGCCACAGGCTACGCCTCTGGCAAGTGGGTTTCCTGAACGCAAACAGCCTAGAAGATCGGGTTGACGATGATTGCCTGCTCGCGCTCCGGACCCACCGAGATCAGGTCCACCGGGACGCCCAGCAGCGACTCCACCCGCCGGATATAGACCTGTGCCTCCGCGGGCAGGTCGTCGAAGTTCCGCACCCCGGAGGTCGGCTCGCTCCAGCCCGGCAGTTCCTCGTAGACCGGCTTCGCGCGGCGCAGCGCCGAGGCGCTCGCCGGCATCGTCTTCACCATCTCGCCGTCGATCTCGTACGCCGTGCACAGCTTCAGCGCCGGCAGCCCGTCGAGCACGTCGAGTCGCGTCAGGGCCAGCGCCGAGAGCCCGTTGAACCCGACCGAGTAGCGCGCCGCCACCGTGTCGAGCCAGCCGATGCGTCGCGGACGGCCCGTCGTCGTGCCGTACTCGCCGCGACCGAACTCCTTGCCGTGGTCGCGCAGCTTGTCCGCCATCTCCCCGAACAGCTCTGTCGGGAACGGCCCGTTGCCGACGCGCGTGCAGTAGCTCTTGAACACGCCGATCGCCCGCTGCACGTCCGTCGGCCCGATGCCCACGCCCAGGGTGGCGCCGCCCGCAGTGCTGCTGGGCACGCTCGACGTCACGTACTCGTACGTCCCGTGGTCGAGGTCGAGCAGTGAACCCTGCGCCCCCTCGAGCAGCACGTACTCGCCCGAGTGCAGCGCCTCCACCACCATCGCCTGCGTGTCCGCCACGAAGGGGCGCAGCCGCTGGCCGTACTCCTGGTACTGCTCGAAGCACTCGTCGAAGTCGATTGGCTCGCCGCCGTAGACGCCCGTGATGACCGCGTTCTGGTAGTCCACCACCGCCCGCATCCGGGCCAGCAGGTCCTCCGGCTCCAGCAGGTCGACGATGCGGATGCCGCGCCGCGCCACCTTGTCCGTAAAGCACGGCCCGATGCCCTTGCCCGTCGTCCCGATGGCGTCCGCCCCGCGCCGCTCCTCGTCCAGCCGGTCGATCAAGCGGTGCCACGGCATCACGACCTGTGCGCGTGCGCTCACCGCCAGCTTGCTCGTATCGATGCCCCGCGACTCCAGCTGCGAGATCTCCCCCAGCAGCACCTCGGGGTCGACGGCCACGCCGTTCCCGATGAGGCACGTCTTTTCCGTGTAGAAGATGCCAGCGGGCACGAGGTGCAGCTTGAACTCCCCGAGTTCGTTCACGATCGTATGCCCGGCGTTATTCCCCGCCGAGTACCGCGCGACGACACGCGCCTTTCGGGCCAGCAGGTCGACGATCCGGCCCTTGCCTTCGTCGCCCCACTGCCCACCGACAACCACAACAGCAGGCATGGTGGACTCGCTCCGGGCGCTCCCTGCTACCGGGGAGCTGGCCCGTTCAGAAAGTGTACAGCCTCTCGTCTCCCGCGCGAGTGGGCCTGCGAGGACAGTTACTCTTCAGCGAGCAGCGCCTCGACTTCGTTGGCCAGGGTCGGGAGCTCGCTCTCGAGCACGTCCCAGACAAGGGCGTCGTCCACAGCTGCATAGCCGTGGATCAGGACGTTGCGAAAGGCGATGATCCGTTCGTACTGGCTGATGCGGCTGGCGAGGCTTGGGTCACGACTTGCCAGTCGGGCGATGGCCTCACCGATGATCGTGAACTCGCGCTCGACGGCTGCCCGGAGCATGGCGTCGCTCTGGTAGTCGGCGAACGACTTGCCAGCGACGAAGTCCGCTGTGAGGCGGGCGGCCTGCTGGACATCGTGGAGGTAGGTCTTGGACTCAAGCCGCATAGATCGGCGTCCTGGACCCCTCGACCGACTCCAGGAAATACGGGTTCTTGATGGCCGACTCGACTACCAGGTCGATCGGGCGCCCGAACAGTTTCTGTAGCCCTTCCAGCAGTCCGAAATAGGCATCGGCGCGAGCCCCCGGGATGTCGGTCGGCTCGAATTCGACCAGGAAGTCGAGGTCGCTGTCGCCGGCGCGGTAGGCGCCCGTCGCCGCCGACCCGAACAGGTCCAGGCGCTGGACGCGATGCAGCCGGCAGAGCCTTTCAAGCTCGTCTGCACGCTCGACAACGGCAGGGGCTATCTCTGTCATGGCTGCACTCCAGTATGGGCAGCGCCACATACCCCCGCAATCTTGACGCTCCACCCTCGCATCCCCCGCCCCCGGCGCGGTAGAGTGCCGCCGTGGCTACCGTCGACATCCCCGCCCCCATGTCCGGGTCCGTCTTCGAGGTGCTGGTCAGCCCAGGCGCCTCTGTGAGCGCGGGCCAGGAGGTCATCGTCCTGGAGTCGATGAAGATGGAGATCCCCGTCGAGAGCCCCGAGGCCGGCACCGTCGCAGAGGTGCTTGTTTCCCCCGAGGAGACCGTCGAAGAAGGCCAGACGCTCGTGCGGGTCGAGTCCTAGCCCGGCTCCGCGGCCTCTCGCTCCTCCAGGAACCGCCCCCAGAGTTCGTCCCGCTTGCGCGATCCCCGCCGGTACCCCACCTGCCCGCAGATGAGCGGCCCGAAAAGCTGCGCCAGCAGGTACCCCCCGCCGATGAGCGCGAGGAAGGCGATCCCCAGCGCGATGCTCCGGCTGCCCACAAGGTCCGTCCCCCACACCACCAGCGCCACGAACACGCCCGCCGCGATCAGCAGCCCGATCATCGCCCCCCCGTACACCCACCGCTCCTCCGTGCGCTTCTTCTCCCGGTAGATGATCAGCGCCTCCCGCGGCACGGCATCGACCGTTCCGCGCTCCGCCGTCTCCGTGTGGCAGTAGGGGCAGCGTTCGGCGTCGTTCGCCAGCCGTGCGAAACAGAACCCGCAGAAACGTCCCGAGTTTGGCACCTGCCGGTCCAGGATCTCGTCCATGCGGTCCTGCAGCCGCTGCACGTAGGGGTAGGGCGAGACGTACCCCGCGACCTCCTGCGTTTCCGCCACGCGCTCCCTCCGGGCGGTCAGTCCGCGTGAATCCGTACGGTCCCCTCGAGGCCGTCGACCGTGACCGTCGCCCCATCGGGGATCCGCTCCGTGCCCGATTGCGTGCCGGTCACGCAGGGAATGCCGTACTCGCGCGCCTCGATGGCGGCGTGCGAGAGCACCCCGCCCTGGTTCGTGACGATGGCCGCCGCAGTGGTGAAGGCCGGCATCCAGGAGGGTGCCGTGAAGGGGCAGACCAGCACCTCGCCCGGCTGCAGCGCTTCCGCCTCCTCCAGGCTGAACGCCACCCGGGCCCTGCCCGTGACCACGCCCCGGCTCGCGCCCTTCCCCTTCAGCAGGAGGGGGTCGCCCGTATCCTCCGCCGGTCCCCCGAACATGAGCGCGATCGGGTTCGGGGGAGCGCCCTCAGGCGGTCGCGGTGGCGGCGGCCCCAGCGTCATCGGCGGCGCGAGATCCGCCCACGAGGCAAGCTCGGCCTTCCGCGCCTCGATCGTCTCCAGCATCGCCCCCGAGGGGTTCGCTACGAGCTCGGTCAACTCACCCACCCGCAGCTGGAACACGTCCTCGGGCGAGGCCAGCGCCCCCCGCTCCACCAGCTTCCGTCCCAGCGCGAGGCACACCGGACGGAGCGCCCCCACGCAATTCTGCTGCCAGTGCGCGCGCCCCTCGATCACGAAGACGTAGTCGACCGCCCCCTCCACCAGTTCCCGGAACTTCGCCAGGTCCCCCTCGTCCGTGAGGGCGGCCTCGCAGCGCGCGATCGTCGCGGTGCGTTCCGCCGCCGACCGCGCATGCGCCGCGACCGGCCCGCGCGAGGGGTCCGCCACGTAGCCTGCCAGCAACCGGAGGGCCGCCCCCGGCGCTTCGCTCCACGTGGGTGTGTGCAGTTCCCACCACGTCTGCGAGCCGTGGCCGTAGTCCTCCAGGTAGGCGTCGAACGCCTCCCCGAAGGCCTCCCCGCCCTCCGCCGCCCGCGCCGCTTCGAGGTCGCCCTCGCGCGCCGCCGCCAGCAACGCCGGCGAGGCCTGTACCAGTGGCGCCAGCGCCTCCAGCTTCAGGCCCCTCGCCGCCGACTCGTTATCCACGCCCTGCACAAGCGCCGCCACCAGCTGGTCGCGGTTGCCCACGTCCCCCAGCTTCTCCCCGCAGAAGACCATCAGCGCGCTGGCCGGGCCCGCCGCCAACATGAGCGGCTGCATTGTGTACGCGAACCCCCGCCCCGCCTCCGCGAAGTAGCCCGGCATCGCCTGCGCGATCTGCTCCAGCGGCCACGAGTCGTAGTCCTCCGACCGCAGCCCGTCGCAGATCTGCCGGACCCGCGGCAGGGCGTGCCGCTCCCAGGCGCCCCGACCGTCGGGGTAGGGAGAGGGCTCGAGGGCGGCTGCGGGCTCGCCGCTGCCGCCGCCCAGGAACGAATACCCTTTGAGGTGAATCGCCCGGCCACCGAAGGCCAGCATGAAGGTCTCGAACATCTCCTGCGCCAGGGGCGGCAGGGGCTGCAGGACATGGGGCGTGAGTCGCAGCGAGACGTCTTCCATCCCCGGGGGCGGTTCGAAGGCGTGGGTGGCAGTCATGGGTGCTCCGTGGATCGGGGTGGGCGCATTCTACGGGCGCGGGCCTCTGGTGGCCCCGACCCCCGTTAGGTAAGCCCGAGGGCCCTCGCGCGCTGGTGCTCGACCTTCGTGCAGCGGTCCTGCGTCGCCACGAGCCCCGCCCCCTTTGCCCGTTCCACCGCCTCTTCGTTTCTGATGCCCAGCTGCAGCCAGACCGCCCCCGCCCCGATCGCGATGGCGTCATCGACGAAGGGACCGGTGCGGTCGGGCCGCACGAATACGTCGACCAGGTCCACCTGCCCGGGGATGTCGTGCAGGGAGGCGTAGGCCCGCTCGCCCAGCACCTCGTCCGCCGGCTGCTGCACCGGCACCGGGATGATCCGGTACCCCTGGGATTGCAGGTAGGCCGCGACCTCGTA
The DNA here is from genome assembly GCA_965214395.1 of Tepidiformaceae bacterium. Taxonomy (GTDB): domain Bacteria; phylum Chloroflexota; class Dehalococcoidia; order Tepidiformales; family Tepidiformaceae; genus UBA2991. Next base: position 145,266 of record OZ243954.1, on the reverse strand, counting down.
GGCGGGCCGGTGCGTGCGCGTATCGAGCCCCACGACCGCGATCGTCTTCGCCCCCAGGAGCGCTTCGAGAGCGGCGTCGCTACTCATCCGCTCTTCCTTCCACGGCTTCCTCCTCGGAGAGTTCAACCAGCTCCCAGCCCTCCGGGAGCTTGACCTCCGCCCCGGTCAGGTTTGCGACGGCGGTGGCAACGGCGAGCGTGCGGTCCATGCCGTCGGTCTGGTCCCCGGCGGGAACGGGCACCTGCGTCAACGTCAGCCGCTTGCCCGACTGTTTCACCAGCACCAGCGCGAACTGCCGCAGGGTGTCCCGCTCCTCGCGCCACCGATCGGGCGTGTCCCCCTCGATCGTGATGGTCAGGTGGTCGATCTTCGCGAACGGCACCAGTTCGCGCGTGCCAACGCCCATCCCCAGGTACCCCTGCTGCCACGTCGCCGAGCCCTTGCGCCCGTCGATGACGACATCCGCCCCCATGACGGCCGTCACGAGCGCCATCACGGAGATCGGGAAGGCGAGGAGGGCGAACAGCAGCAGCCCCACCAGCAGCCCAAACGGCAGGTCGCCCGCCTCGATCGCGATCAGCGCCCCCGCGCCTCCCCCCAGCGCCACCCCCAGGGCCGGCAGCACGATCGTGCTTCTTGCGCTCCGGATCTCGACCCTGTCCTCGCCGATAAGGGCCAGCGAGCGATGCAGCAGCACCTCGTACCGCCCGTCCCGGCGGCGCGCCGCCACGTGGCTCGGAAGAGCAGCATCGACCATGCAGGAAGCGTAGCAGGCAGGCGCTCAGGGCGCGCCGTCGCTCGCGGGAGGTCCGGCGCGCCTGTACCCTAGCTTTCAATGAACGAACTGTTGCGCTCCCGCACCCGAGTTCTCGTCACGGGCCTGGGGGCGGTCACCCCGGCGGGCACGAACGTGCCCGACTTCTGGGAGAGCATGCTCGCCGGTCGCTCCGGCATCGACCACATAACGTTTTTCGACACGACCGAGTTCCCCTGCAAGTTCGCCGGCGAGATCCCCGAGTTCGTCCCAGCCGACTTCATGGACCGCAAGGCCGCCCGCCGCATGGGCCGCTTCTCCCAGCTCATGGTCGCCGCCGCGCGCGAGGCCATCCACGACGCCTCCCTCGACCTGGAGGCGCAGAACCTCGAACGCACCGGCGTGCTCGTCGGTAACGGCGGCGGTGGCTACCCCGGCATCCAGGAGGCCGCCCACACGCTCTTCAAGCGCGGCGGCATGCGCATCGACCCGCTCTTCTTCTCCAAACAGCTCGCCAACATGGCCGGCGCCCAGGTCGCGATGCAGTTCGGCCTGCGCGGCTACAACGGCACGGTCGTGACCGCCTGCGCGGCCGGTACACAGGCCATCGGCGAGGCCGCCCTCATGATCCGCACCGGCCGCGCCGACGTCGTCCTCGCCGGTGGCTGCGAAGCCGGCATCAGCGAGCTCGGCCTGGCCGGCTTCTGCGTCATGAAGGCCGTTACCAGCTCCGAGGGCGATCCCACCAGGGCCAGCCGTCCCTTCGACGCCGCCCGCGATGGGTTCGTGCCCTGCGAGGGCGCCGGCGCCCTCCTCCTCGAGAGCGAGGAGCACGCCCTCCGCCGCGGCGCGCGCGCCTACGCCGAGGTCGCTGGTTTCGGCTGCACCTCCGACGCCTTCCACGTGGTCGCGCCCCCGGAGGGCGGCGAGGGCGCCGCTCGCGCCATGCAGGAAGCGCTCGACGATGCGGGCATGGGCCCCGGCGAGATCGGCTACATCAACGCCCACGCCACGAGCACCCCCGCCGGCGACGCCGCTGAGACGAGCGCCATCAAGACCGTCTTCGGCGAGCGCGCCTACGACATCCCCATCAGCGCCACCAAGAGCCTCATCGGCCACGGCCTCGGCGCCAGCGGCGGCATGGAGACGGTGGCCGCCATCAAGACGCTCGAGACCGGCCTCGCCCACCCCACCATCAACCTCGAGACTCCCGACCCCACCTGCGACCTCGACTACATCCCCGAGGGCCAGCGCCGCGTCGATGCGAGCGTAGTCATGAAGAACAGCTTCGGCTTCGGCGGCCAGAACAGCTGCCTCGTCCTCTCCCGCTACGAGGCATAGGCCGGTAGATCCTAGCGCTGTGCCTCTCCGGACTTTCGCTGTTTGTCAAAGGCGGCTCGAATCTGGGCCTCGCTGTCTTCGGGCATGGCGGAAGCAATACAGCCGTCCAACTGCGTCAGGTGGAGGTTTGGTCCTGTACCCGGGTCGGTTGCTTGCCACTCGCGCTGTGCAGACTCCATGCAGGCCAGAGCGCTGAAGACGCCGTCGTGCTGGTGAGGGTCGCGAAGCTCCGCGCCCCCTCCATCCTCGCCTTCCCACCAATAGAGCATGGGACCCCCGTAAGGAGGGGGTGGTGGATCGTCCGGCCGAGGCTGCCTGTCCCACTTGCGCTCGCGCACCGTGACGCCCTACGCCGACCCGTGCCGCAGGAGCTGCCCTGGCGTCGCGCCCGTGCAATCCCGGTCCTCGAACGTGACCTCGCCGTTCACCAGCGTGTAGCGGTACCCCTCTGCCTTGCGCACGCGACGCCAGGCGCCCGCGGGGAAGTCCCAGGCCTTCTCGATCGGCAGCATCTCCAGCTTCTCGTAGTCGTACACCACGATGTCCGCCGGAGCCCCTTCGCGGATGCAGCCCCGGTCGCGGAAGCCGGCCGCCAGTGCGGGATATGCCGCCAGCCGCCAGTGCGCCTGCTCCAGGTCCATGATCCCCGCGTCCCGCACCCACCGCGCCAGGAACTCCGTCGGGTAGGCGCCCAGCGTGATGAACTTTGTGTGCGCGCCCCCGTCCGAGACCCCCGGAATCGCGACCGACGAGTTGGCCACTTCCGCCATCGCCTCCGGGTCCGTCGGGCGCGGCGGCGTCACGAATGTTGCCTGCAGGTCATCCGCCAGCGAGAGGTCGAGGAACGTATCGATGATGTGCTTCCCCTCCCGTTCTGCAAGCTCCGCCAGGCCGTGACCCTCGTACTCCTTCAGTTCCGGGCTCTCGACCTCCTCGACGGTCAGCTGGGCGATGCCGGAGACGTTCGCGCCCCCGCCCGCCGCCTTCATCTGCGACTCGATGCCGCCGCCCGCGATCGGCCCGTGGCCCGCGTCGAACTCGTCGCGCAGCGCCTGACGCACGTCGCCATCGCGCATCTTCGCCATGCGCACCTCGCGCGTCCCGATCGTGACCTCGCGCCAGATCGGGCTGGAGTCGTACAGGTTCCAGTCCTCCAGGTTGAACTCGAAGCCGACGTCCACCGTCAGCGCCTGGCCGAAGATGCGCAGGCCCTTCGCGTTCGCTTCGTCCAGCTTCTCGATCATGAGCCGGTGCGGAGGCGTGTTCTGGCCGTGCTGGTCCGTCGCCGGCGCCAGCAGGTTCCAGATAACGGGACGGCCGCTCACCGCCGCCACTTTCTCCGCCGCCTCGAACGGCCCCGAGATCTGCGCGAACCCGCGCCCCACCTTCCCCATCACCCCCGCGAACGCGAGCAGGTCGTCCTCCGACATGAGGTCCGTGATCATGGGCGTGCCGTCGTAGTCGCGCTGCACGCTCTCCTCGCCCCCGAGCTGCACCGAGAAGCCGCAGGCGCCCGCCTGGAGCGCCTCCTCGAAGAGGCGGCACATCTCGTCGCGCTCGGCCTCCGTGGCGGAGCGGCCCTTGGCCTCCTCCAGCCCCATCACGTACGACATCAGCGGGTTCAGGCCGACGTAGCTCAGCAGGTTCACGCCCTTCGGCGTGCGCTCCAGGCTGGAGAGGAACTCGGGGTACGTCTCCCAGTCCCAGGCCATCCCCTCCCGCATCGACTCCATGGGCACGGCCTCGTTGCGAGCCATCGTCAGCATGGCCCGCTCCTGGTCCTCCGAGCGCACCGGCGCGAACCCGAAGCCGCAGTTCCCGATCACGACCGAGGTCACTCCGTGCCAGCCCGAGATGCTGCACCACGGATCCCAGTACACCTGCGAGTCGTAGTGTGTGTGCAGGTCCACAAAGCCCGGCGCCACGATCAGCCCCTCGGCGTCGATCACGCGCGCCCCGTTCTCGTTGTGGATGCGCCCGATCGAGGCGACCCGCCCGTCCTTGATGCCGATGTCGGCGCGGAAGCGCGGCGTGCGCAGACCGTCGATCACGGTCCCGCCGCGGATGATGGTGTCGAACATTTTGGGGGTCGCCTCCAGGTGTGCGTTGCGCGCGATCCGCACCGCCACAAGGGGCCGGATCGCTGTGCGGCCAGAGTACCACCGCGCCAGCCGCTTCGTGATGGTTTCCATGCCGCCAGCCCGATAGAACTGCATACTGCCCCCATGCCGTGGGTCAACGACGAAAACGCCTCCGCGTTCGTCGACCTGTACGAGCTCACGATGGCGGCGAGCGAGTTCGCCCAGGGCATGAACGAGCCCGCCACCTTCGAGCTCTCCGTGCGGCAGCTGCCGCACGGACGCGGCTTCCTCGTCGCCTGCGGCCTCGAAGACGCCGTCGCCTTCCTCGACGGCTTCGCCTTCAGCCACGACACCATCGACTACCTGCGCGCCCTCGGGACGTTCGACGCTGCCTTCCTTGAGGCGCTGGGCCGCCTGCGTTTCAGCGGCGATGTCTGGGCCCTGCCCGAGGGCGAAACGGTCTTCGCCGAGGAGCCCCTCCTCCGCGTCACCGCCCCCCTGATCGAGGCGCAGCTCGCCGAGACCTTCCTCCTCAACGCCATCGCCTTCCAGACCATGATCGCGACCAAGGCCGCCCGCATCGCCCTCGCCTGCGGCGACCGCACCTTCGTCGACTTCTCCGGCCGCCGCGACCATGGCGCGGGCGCTGCCCTCAGGGCCGCGCGCGCCTCCTTCGTGGGTGGCGCCTCCGCCACCTCCAACGTGCTCGCCGGCCAGCTCTACGGACTCGACCTCAGCGGCACCATGGCGCACTCCTACGTCCTCTCCTTCACCGATGAGACCGACGCCTTCCGCGCCTACGCCCGCGACTTCCCCGAGGGCGCCGTCCTCCTCATCGATACCTACGACACGGTCGAGGGCGCCCGTCGCGCAGCCGCCGTCGCCAACGAGCTGCGCCCCGAGGGCATCGCCATCCGCGCCGTGCGTCTCGATTCCGGCGACCTCGGCGTGCTCGCGCGCGAGGTCCGCGCAGTGCTCGATGAGGCGGGCTGCCCCGACCTCCGCATCTTCGCCTCCAGCGACCTCGACGAGTACCGCATCGCCGGGCTGGTGGCGGAGGGCGCGCCCATCGACGCCTTCGGGGTCGGCACGCGCCTCGGCACAAGCGCCGACGCACCCTCCCTCGGTGGCGTCTACAAGCTCGTCGCGGGTCCGCGTGGCCCCGTCATGAAGCGCTCCGCCGGCAAGGCCAGCCTCCCCGGCGTGAAGCAGGTCTACCGCGAGGAACGCGACGGAACGTCCGTCGCCGACACGATCGCCCTTGCCGATGAGCCCCCCCCAGCTGGCCGGCCTCTCCTGTCACAGGTGATGGCTGCGGGCCGCCGCCTCGCGCCCCCGGAGCCCCTTGCGACGCTGCAGGAGCGCCGCGCCGCAGCTGTCGCTCGCCTCCCCGAGTCCGCCAGGGAGCTCGAAGCGCCCGCGGGGGTCTACCCCGTGCGCCTCTCCAGCGGTCTTACGGACCTGGTCGAACGGCTGGGCGGCTGAGGGCTACTCCGCCCCCTCGGCCACGCTCCCCACGTACTCCTGGATGGCGTCGTACACGCGCCACAGCTCCCCGTCCTTCTCCAGCGGATACGAGGGAGGGGCGATACGCACCCCCGGGAAGGCGTCGATGACCTCCTGGTGGTCATCGATCACGTAGTCCGGGGTGAAGGGCACGCCGCACTCCTCGAGCCGTTCGTGGTGGCGATAGAGCGGCTTCCAGTAGCAGTCGATGATGTGCTCGTGCAGGTCGAAGCGCCGCACGATCTCCCAGCGCGGGCCGTTCCCGCTCCAGAGGTACACCTCGTGCCCCTCCTCGCGCAGGCGCTCGAACACCTCGATCACGCCCGGCCGCAGCCGCACGTCCCACGTGATGATGGTGTCGTCGACATCGAAGAAGATGCGCATGGCCGTCGATTCTCCGCGATCAGGCCGCTAACCGCCCGCTTCCGCCCCTCCGCCAGCCGGATCGCCCCCCGGCCTTGCAGTTGGCGCGACTCTTGAGCACCCCACTGGCTCTACCGCCCCTCCGCCAGCCGGATCGATGCCTCAAAGACGTCGTTGAGGATTTTCGTCCGTAGCTCGCCCTCGGCGAAGACGGGCCGGTAGAGGTTCTCGATCACGTACGGCGCGAAGCGCAGGTTCACCAGTCTGTCTCCCCAGAACGTCGCTTCCAGCAGGTACCCCTGCATGTGGCCCTCCAGCCGGGTTTGGTCGTAGATGAAATTCCCCAGCGCGTAGGCGACGAACGCCTCCGCCCCCGGCTCGATCGCCTGCACGTGGTGCGCCTGGTTCCCCACCACCAGGGTCGCCCCCGCCTCCGCCGCCGCCCGCAGCGCCTTGATGCTGCGCGGGCTCGGGTCGTGCGTGTCCTCCGTGCCCGACTGCACCTGCACGATCACCACGTCGACCTCCGCCGCCAGCGCGCCGATGCGCGACCGGAAGCGGTCCAGCCCGAGCTCTGAGGCAGGCCGGAAGAACGATGGCTCCCCAGCCGCGTTCTCCTCGCTGTAGTCGTCGTCCAGCGGCGCCGTCCCGGGACGATTTTCGCCCGCCTCGAGGAAGTAGGCCGCCACGTCGTCGAAGCCGAGGATGCCGAACGTCGTCTCCCCAACCGTGAAGATGGCAGGCGCCAGCGCCTCATCCAGGTTTTCGCCGCCCCCCACCACCGCGATCCCCGCCCCCTCCAGCAGCTCGATCGTGCGCAGGAACGCATCCGCCCCGCACGGCACGGCCCCGCAGTCGAACACGTGATTCGTCGCCACCGTTACCTCGTCGAACCCCGAGAGCGTCAGCGCCTCGATCACTTCCGGCGGTGAGCTCAGGTTCACGTGCGGGAAGCAGCCCAGCGGTTCCGCGATGTCCTGGATGCTGCCGTCCACCGACCCCAGCGTCAGGTCCGCTGAGGCGAGGTACTCCCCCACCGGCCCCCGCAGCGCCGCCCCCCAGTCCCCCGTTGCCCGGATCTGCGTCAACGAGCAGCGCGACTGCAGGATGTCGCCGGTCGCGATCACCGTGACCGGTTCCGGCAGCGCCACCGAGTGCTCGGCCACGAGCGCCTCCGCCGCCATCCGCCCCTCCTCTGTGAGCGCCACCATCGTCGCCCCTTCCACGAACGGCCACTCGCGCGCATCGCCCCGCCCCCGCACGAGGTCGATGCCGCTCACCGCGATCGCCGTCACCGTCGGACCCACTATCTCGATCGGCACGAAGGCCCACGCCCCCGAGTCGAGCGTCATCGCCGCCAGCAGCTCCTCGTACGTCGCGAACGTCTGCACCGGGGAGAAGGGTGCGAACGTGGCCCCCGTCTCCTCCTCCGCGGTCGTCGCGAGCGCGAACGGGCGCACCGGCCCCGCGATCCCCCCGACCTCCGCCCAGTCCGTGATCGCCCCCCGCGACAGATCCTCCATCTGCGTCAGCGTGAGCGCGTCCACGCCCACCCCCATCGCCGCCACCGGCACCCAGTAGCGACTCACCACGTGGTACACCTCGCCGCCCTCCGGCAGGAAGGCGAGGTCGGTGGCCTCGGTCGCCGGCTCGAAGGTCACGCCCTCGACCTCAGCCGGCAGCTCTCCGGAGTACAGCACCTTCGGCGCCATCGCCGCCTCCGTGGGGGTCGCCGTGGGCGTGTCCGGGGAATCGGGCGTCGCCGGCGTCGTCTCCGTGGCCGCGGTGGGTGACTCGGTCGCGGCTGCCGGCTGCGGCGCTCCCTCGTCGCCGTTCATCGACCGGTCGAACAGCAGCACCGCGAGGGCGCCAAGGCACGCCGCCAGGACCACGAGCGAGATGAAAGAGGCCCGCTTCGCGAGCCCGATCCCTCTCCCCGGTGTCGCCTCCCCCGTCCCCGATCCGCGCGTTGCCATCCGGCCATAATCGGCGCGGGGTGGGTGAGCGGCAAACGAACACCCCTCCCCGACGGCCGTTGCGCGATCCCCGTTGCCCCCTCACGATGCGCGCATGACTGACCTGCCCCGCCTCATCCTCGCCTCCGCCGACCCCGACGAGCGCGCCGACCTCCGCGCCTTCCTCGCCGACGCCCCCGTCGAGTGCGTCGACCCCGAGACACCCCCCGATGAGCCGCGCGGCGGCGACTACACCGCCCGCGCCACCCACCGCGCCCGCACCACCGCCGAGGCCACTGGCGAGATGGCCATCGCCCTCTGCGCCGGCCTCGAGGTCTACCCCATGGACCTGCAGCCGGGAGCCCTCACCGAGACCTTCCACGCCGGCCTCCCCGACGACCAGCGCTGCCAGGCCCTGCTCCAGCGCCTCGCCCAGACCCCTGTTGGACAGCGCATCACCGTCGGGCGCGCCGCCGCCGCCCTCGCCACTCCCGGCGACCCCAACGTCGCGGTCTCCGTCTCCATCATCGAGTGCGAGATCCCCATGGAACCGCGGGGCGAAGGCGGCTACGGCCTCGACGCCGTCACCCAGATCCTGAACGGCAAGACCCTCGCCGAGCTCGACGATGCCGACCGTGAGCGGCTCGGCCACCGCGGCAAGGCGGTCAAGCCCCTCCTCAAGCGCCTCGACTGAGCTCTACTCCGACCCCTGCGCCTCGTACCAGCGAGGGCGCGGCAGCGTGCCCGCGCGGAAGGCCGCGACCGTCTCCGCGATCGCCTCGTCGACGGCTGCCAGGTACGCCTCTTCCGTCTCGTCGTTGTGGAAGATGCGGTCCGCCGCGGGCGCGCGTTCGCGCCAGTCCCGCGCCGAGGCCAGCCGCTGCTCCGCCTCCTCCCGCGAGAGCGAGCGTGTCTCCATCAGCCGCGTAACCGCCGTCTCGTCCTGCGTCACAACCAGCCAGGCCGCGTCCGCCTTCGTCATGTAGGCGTTCTCAAGCAGGTTCACCGCCTCCAGCACCGCGATGCCGTCCTCCGGGAGCTCCTCGCGCCAGCGGTCGAGCAGCGCCATGAAGTACGCCGGGATGTCCCCGATCGCCGTTCGCAGGGCCTCCATCCGCTCCGGCTTGCCGAACACCATCCCCCCGAGCACGCGCCGGTCGATGACCCCGTCCTCGCCCACGATCTCCTCGCCGAACTCCGACACCACGCGCTCGAATCCGGGCGTGTCCGGCGCATACATGCGATGCACTTCGCGGTCCGCGTCCACGTGCAGCGCGCCGTGCGCCTCCGCGAGGTGCGTGCAGAGCAGGCTCTTGCCCGCCGCGATCGAGCCGGTGACGCCGAGTAAGAGAGGCACGCCGTATTCTAGGCAGTCGAATCCCATGGAAGCGCGCGAAGCCGCCGAAGCCATCCACACCGCCTTCCCCGATCTCGACGAGGCGCCCGTCCGGCCGCTCGATCACGGCTGGTCGCATTGGACCTTCGCCCACGGCGACCGCGTCTTCCGCTTCCCCCGCACCCCCAACGATGCCCGCCTCCTCGAAGGCGAGATGCGCCTCCTCCCCATCCTCGCCCCACACCTCCCCGCCCCTGTCCCCGTCCCCGAGTGGGTGGGCGAGTGGGATGGGCGCCCCTTCGCCGGCTACCCGGTGATCGAGGGTCGGGGTCTCCGCCGCCTCACGCTCTTCGGCCCCGGGGGCGGAAACATCGCCCGCGAGATCGGCCAGTTCCTCACCGCTCTCCACGACTTCCCCCCCGAGCAGGCCGCCGAGGCCCTCCGCCTGCCCCTCCCCGAGCACATCCCCGACCCCCGCGACTGGCTCGAAGAGATCCGTATGCGCGTCTTCCCCCGCCTCTCCGCCACCCTCCGCGTCGCCGTCGATAGCGGCTTCACCCGCTACGCCCGTGACAACTTCGACCCGCCCCCCCGCCTCGTCCACGCCGACCTCTGGTTCGACCACATCATCGAGCGCCACGGCCGCCTCGCTGGCGTCATCGACTTCAGCGACGCCGCCCTGCGTGACCCCGCCGCCGACTTCGCCGGCATCCTCGCCGATGGCGGCTGGCACGCCGTCGACGACATCGTTCGCTTCTACGACCGCCCCCTCGGCGATGGCTTTCACGAGCGCGTCGAGTTCCACTACTGGACCATGGGCCTCCACGACATCGTCTACGGCCTCGATACCGAGGAGGAGCGCTACGTCGGCCTCGGCCGCTCCGCCCTCGCCCAGCGCATGCGCGAGACCGGCATCCTCCCCGCCTGACGCCCGGCCCCCACGCTAGAATGCCCCTGCTCACAAGGGGGCTTGTCATGGAGATCGAAGGGAAAGTCGCGATCGTCACGGGTGCCGGGTCCGGCATCGGGCGTGCCACCGCCATCGCCGCCGAGGGCGCCAGCGTGGTCGTCGCCGACATCGACCCCGAGGGCGGCGCCGCCACCGTCGGCGAGATCACCGGCGCCGATGGCTCCGCCGCCTTCGTCCATGTCGACGTCACCAGCCCCGAGAGCATCACTAACCTCTTCGCCGAGGCTGAGGTCGCCTACGGAGGCGTCGACATCGTCTACAACAACGCCGGCATCTCCAGCGGCGAGCCCCACTGGCCCTATGCTTCCCTTGAGCGCATCGCCGAGGAGACCCACATCAACGCCACCGGCGTGATGATGGGCACCCGCGAGGCCGTCCAGGCCATGCGCAAGCGCGGCGGCGGCGTCATCGTCAACACCGCCTCGACCGCCTCCGAGCACCAGATCGCCTTCGACCCCATGTACTCCGGCACGAAGCGCGCCGTCACCTCCTTCACCCAGAGCTGCGCCATGCTCGCCGAGACCGACAACATCCGCGTCAACGCGGTCTCCCCCGGCATGGTCCGGACCGCGTTCCAGCGCAAGACCGGCGATGGCACGCGTCCCGCTTCCTGGCTGCTCCCCGCGGTCGAACGCAACAAGGACAAGATCCTGCCGCCCGAGGCCATCGCCGAGGCCATCGCCGAGGCCGTCCTCGACTTCATCCGCGACGACTCGAAGGCGGGCGAGGTCCGCACCGTCGACAACGGGTAGCGGCGTATCATCGCCGACGGCGTCGCCATGCCGGAATTGCTCGACGATCTCCGCGTTATCGACCTCAGCGAAGGCCCCATCGGTGGCATGGCCACCATGGTGTTGGCCGACTTCGGCGCCGACGTCGTCAAGGTCGAGCGCCCCGGCGGCGACCCCTGGCGCACCGTCGCCAACGCACCCATGTGGCTGCGGGGGAAGCGCAGCGCCGTGCTCGACCTCACCACTGAGGCGGGCCGCGAGTCGCTGGCCCGCCTCGCCGAGGGCGCCGATGTCGTCGTGACGAGCATGCGTCCCGGCAAGGCCGAGGCCCTCGGCGCCGGCTACGAACGTCTCAGCGCCGCCAACCCCGCCCTCGTCTACTGCGACATCACCGGTTTCGGTGCGAAGGGTCCCTACGCGGACTATCCCGGCTACGAGGCCGTGGTCGCTGCCCGCATGGGACGCATGCTCACCTTCAGCGGCCTCCCCGACCGCGAAGGCCCCGCCTACGCCGCCGTCCAGGCCGGATCCCACGCCACCTCCCAGGCCGCCCTCCACGGCATCCTTGCCGCCCTCATGGCCCGCGGCGAAACGGGCCGCGGCCAGCTCGTCGAGACGAGCCTCCTCCAGGGTCTCTTCTCCTACGACCTCGGCGGCCTCTTCCGCGCACAGCTCGGCGAGCGCTTCCCCGAGCTCTTCGCCGGGATCGCCATGCCCGCCATGCCCACCCTCAACTACCACGCCCTCCCGACGAAGGACGGGCGCTGGCTCCAGTTCGGCAATCTCATGGCCCACCTCTTCGATAACTACCTCGCCGCTGCCGGACTCGCCGACGTCTTCGCCGACCCCGACTACGAGGGCAGTCCCGCGACGTGGTCGGACGATGCCCGCGAGCGCCTCCGCGATCGCATGTTCGAGCGCATGCTCGAACACACCGCCGAAGAGTGGATGGACACGTTCATCGAGCACGGCGGCGTCGCCGCTACCCCCTTCCAGACCACCCAGCAGGCCCTCGACGATCCCGACCTCGTCCTCAACGAGCACGTCGTCGAGCGCGAGCACCCCACCCTCGGAACGGTGCGCCAGCTCGGCGCCCTCGCCCGCCTCACCGCCACCCCCGGGGCCGCCGGCGAGGCCGGCCCGGAGCCCGGCGAGCACACCAACCAGGTGCTCGCCGACCCGACCCGACCCCGCCCCTCCGCCTCGACCACGCCCGCCTCCGGACCACCCCTCGACGGCGTCACCGTCCTCGAGTTCGCCACCGTCATCGCCGCCCCCCTCGGCGCCGCTATCCTCGCCGACCTAGGAGCCCGCGTGATCAAGGTCGAGCCCATTGGCGGCGACCCCTTCCGCGCCATGGGCCTCGCCTCCATGGGCGCCGGCCGCTGCAACGGCAGCAAGGAGAGCATCGCCCTCGACCTCAAGAGCGCCGAGGGCCAGGAGATCGTCCACGCCCTCGCCCGCGAAACCGACATCGTCATCCACAACTACCGACCCGGCGTGCCCGAGCGCCTCGGGATCGGCTACGAGACCCTCAAGGCCATCCGGCCCGAGCTCGTCTACGTCTACGTCAACGGCTACGGACGCTTTGGGCCGGGCGCCCACCGCCCCTCCACCCACCCCATCCCTGGCGCCGGCCTCGGCGGCGCCCTCATGCAGATGGGCGAGGGCATGCCCCCGGCCTGCACCACCATCCCCGAGCTGCGCGAGGTCGCGCGCAAGTTCTTCCGTGCCAACGAACTCAACCCCGACCCCAATACCTCCGTCGTCGTCGCCTCATCCTCCCTCCTCGGCCTCTACGCCCGCCGCCGCTTCGGCGAGGGCCAGGAGGTGTTCGTCGACATGTTCGGGGCGAACGCCTGGGCCAACGCCGACGACTTCATCGCCTACGAGGGCAAGCCGCCCCGCCCCGAACCCGACGCCGGCCTCTACGGCCTGAGTGCGACCTGGCGCCTCTACCCCGCTGCCGAGGGCTGGGTCTTCCTCGGTCTGGCCGTGCAGCGCGAGTGGGAGCGCTTCTGCGCGCTTGCCAGCAGCCCCGACCTCGCCGCCGACCCCCGCTTCGCCACCCCCGACGCCCGCACCGCCAACGACGGCGCCCTCGCCGAAGCGCTCGCGGTCCTGTTCGCGCAGCGCCCCGCGGACGAGTGGGAGGCCCTGCTTGCGACCGAGGGACTCGGCTGCGTCCGGGCCGATGCCGCCCCCGTCCACGAATTCATCGCGAAGGACGGCCACGTCGCCGCCAACGGCCTGCGCGTACCCGCCTACAGCACCAACTTCGGTGACTACGAGCGCTACGGCCCCCTCACCGACTTCAGCGAGAACACGCTGGAGCTCGGCGGCTTCCCCCTCGCCGGCGAGCAGGCCGACGGCATCCTCGCCGAGCTCGGCTACGACCCCGCCGCCATCGAAGCCCTCCGCGCCAGGGGCGTCGTCTGGTCCGAGACGCCCGCCCCGCTCGCCGCCGTTACCTCCTGATGCCGGACTTCCACCCCGGCCGCCTCCTCGTCGCCACCCCCAACATCGAGGACCCCAACTTCTGGCGCACCGTCGTCCTCCTCTGCGCGCATGACGCCGAGGGCGCCTTCGGGCTCGTGCTGAACCACGCCATGAACGGCGAGACCGTCGCCGCCCACCTCCCCGAGTGGGACGGCCACGCCGTCGAGCCCGCCGTCCTCTTCCGCGGCGGCCCCGTCTCCACCGCCTCCGTTTTCGCCATGGCCACCGGCGACGACCTTCCGGTCGACCGCTGGGGTCTGCGCATCTCCCCCGGCCTCGGCCTCGTCGACCCCGGCAAGGGTCCCGAGCACTTCGAGGGCCGCCTCGGACGCATGCGCTTTTTCGCCGGCTACGCCGGCTGGGGGGCGGACCAGCTCGAGGGCGAGATCGCGACCCACGGCTGGTTCATCGTCGCCGCCCTCCCCGACGACCCCTTCGCCACCGAACCCACCGACCTCTGGCGTCAGGTGCTCCTCCGCCAGGGCGGCGAGCTCGCCCGCTTCGCCACCCACCCCTCCCAGCCTGGAGTCAATTAGTGGCTAGTGGTTAGTGATTGGTGGCTAGGGCCTGTTCACGTTAGCTGGAGGGCGTCGTAGATGAGGGCGAGGTGGATGAAGGCGAGGAAGACACAGTCCAGCTTGTCGTAGCGGGTGGCGATACGCCGGAAGCGCTTGAGTCGACGGAAGAAGCGTTCGACCTCGTTGCGTCGCCGGTAGAGGACGCGGTTGTACTGCCAGGGCTGGGCCCGGGTGCGCATCGGCGGCACCTCCGGGCAGTAGCCCAGTTCTTCGGCAAGGGCCCGTGTCTTGTCGCCCTCGTAGGCACGATCCATCAGCAATGCCGGGCTCCCCGACTGTGGACCACGCCGACGCAACAACTCCCGTCCCCAGGGGGCGTCGTGCGCTTGTCCGGGCGAGAGCGCCAGCCTCAGGACCGTGCGGTCGTCGGCCACGAGGGCGTGCAGCTTGGTCGTCAGACCGCCACGCGACTTTCCCGTCGCCTGGCGCCCCTTTTTCTCAGAGCGCCGCTGCCGTCGGCGTGCAGCTTGATGATCGTGCTGTCCAACGACAGCACATCCAGGTCGAGGGCCTCCACCTGGTCCCGCTGCAGTTCGGCGAAGACCCGTTGCAGCACACCCCGTTTGGCCCAGCGGTTCAGTCGCACGTAGACCGTGTGCCAGTTGCCGTAGTACGTCGGCAACCCCCGCCACGTGCAGCCTTGCTTGGCCACGTAGAGCAGCGCGTTCAGCGCCTGACGGTGGGGAATAGTGAGGCTGCCTCGGGGTTTCGGCAGCAAGGGCGCGATCCGCTCGTACTGCGCATCCGTCAGTTCCATCGGACCCTCGGGGCCCACCGCCTACCCCAGCAAAATCCTGCCAGCTCTCCGCGTTAAGGTGAACAGGCCCTAGTCCCCGCCCCCACCCCGCCGGGCCGGCCACCGATCACCGATCACCGATCACTAGCCACCAGCCACTAGATCGCTGGTAGCATTCCCCGGCATTCACGCCGATCGAGGAGGATTCCATGGCCGCATACGTGCTCGCGCAGGGTCGAGTCGAAGACCGGGACAAGCTCAACGAATACCTGGCCGGAGCGGGTGGCACCCTTGCCCCGCACAACGCCAAGGTGCTCGCCTACACCGAGGAGCCCGAGGTCATCGAGGGCGAAGTCCCGAACAACCGCTTCGTCCTTATCGAATTCGCAGACGTCGAGACGGCCAAGGCCTGGTACAACTCCGACGGCTACGCGGCCGTCCGCGGCCTCCGCATCGAAGGCGCCCCCGGAACCCTGGTCATCCTCCCGGGCATGTAGCCGGTTAGTGGCTCGTGACTAGTGAATAGTGGCTCGTCCCTCGCCCTGCCGGACCCACCGGGAGGCGGGGACTAACCACGAGCCACTATTCACTACCCACTACCGTCACATCGCCTTGATGCCCTGGTACTCCTGGGAGAACACGCACTCCTGGAGACCGAGCCCGACGTCGCTCGGGTCGTCGATGTTCGTGTAGCGCGTGTACAGCTCGGCGAAGTGGCCGCCCGGTCGCTGCTTCACCTCGTTCCCTTCAAGGTCCCGCACGATCACCGGGTGGGAGACGTCCCAGACCTCCCCCTCCACCAGATCGCCGCGGTACACGCCCCGCCCCAGGCCGTCGTCCCAGCCGCCCCAGTAGCCGCCGCCCTGCATGTAGACCGGCTTGCTCACCGTCTCCAGCAGGAAGCGGTCGACACCCCCGTCGGGGCGCGTCAGGTCGACCCGCGCGCTCTTCAGCCGCGGGAACCCGTCCTCGAACTCCGTGCTCACCACGTCCACGTCCGTGTACGCCCACCCCTCCTTGCCCGAGCCGTAGGGATAGTCGATGCGGCTATGCACCGTTCCGAACTCGGCCAGGTTCGCCCCGCCCGTGCCCGAGGCCACGATCGTGCCGTCGTTGTGGTGGCGGAAGGAGCAATACATCGAGCGGTCCGCGAAGCGCACCAGCGCCCACCAGCGCGCCCCCGGTGTGCCCCACACCGACCCGCGCCGCTCGCTCGGCGCGGCGTGGCGGTTCGGCTGCTCGCCCTCACCCGTGTTCGCCTGCCCCCACGAGTGGTCCTTCGCCCCCACCCAGCCGTCCTCCACCTCGAAGTGGTACTCCTTGCCCCCCACCTTCACCCAGCCCGAGAGGTCGCCCAGCTGCACCAGGTTCGAGCGCTCCCCCACCATCCTCCCGTCCTGGTACATGCGGATGCCCTGGCACTCGTCGTACGGCGGCGCCGAGCTCTCCCAGAGGATGTCGAACGAGCAGTCGACATCCGTCTCCTCCAGGCCCAGCCGCAGCGTGCGCAACCCCTTGATGATCTCCTGCGAGAACGGCCCCACCGTCAGGTCGTCGATGTCCGGGCGCAGCTTGCGCGTCGCGCGCACGTTGTACTGCTTCCCGTCGCCCGTGCTCAGGATCGAGTAGGCGTCGATCGTGTTCGTGTTGTGATAGAGCCGCAGCGCCGTGATCAGGTTCACCTCGCCGTCGGGATCGCCTACGCAGTGCCAGTAGCCGTCGCTCCAGCCGGGGCTCGGGTTGGAGACGATGTCGAACGTGTCGATGGTCTGGTGGCGGGGCCACTCGTCAAGCTCGGTCAGGACGCGTCGTGCGGGCATGGGGTACCTCCAGCGGTTCGTGCGGCGCAGGATACCGCCTGCGCCGCGCCTCCGGGTGAAGCCGTGCGCGCAACGGAGGCGTCCGTACAATCCCAGCCCCGGAGGGTTTCGCTATGTCAGACGACGTGTTCTCAATGGAAGGCAAGACGGTCATCGTCACCGGCGCCAGCTACGGGTTCGGTGTCACCTGGGCGGATGCCCTCGCCGAACGCGGGGCCAACATCGTTGGCACCTCGCGCAGCCTTGACCGCCTGCAGGACACGGCTGCCCTGGTCGAGGGCAAGGGCCGCCGCTTCCTCCCCGTCGAGTGCGATGTCACCGACTACGAGCAGGTCGAGAACCTCATGAAGTCCGCGTGGGACGAGTTCGGCACTGTCGATGTGCTCATTAACAACGCCGGCATCTCCGACCTCAGTGCCTGGCGCGCCGAGCATTCCGACAACGACATGTTCCGCCAGATCGTCGACACCGACCTGACCGGCCTCTGGTACTGCTGCCGCGCCTCCGCCCAGTACTTCCTCCGCCAGGGCCACGGCAACATCATCAACCTCAGCTCCATCTTCGGCGTGGGCGGCTTCGAGGGCCGCACTCCCGGCTACTTCGCCGCCAAAGGCGGCGTCACCCGCCTCACCGAGTTCCTCGCCACCGAGTGGGGCGACCGCGGCATCCGCGTGAACGCCCTCGCCCCCCACGTCTTCGACACGCCCATGACCCACGACGGCCTCATCCAGAGCGGCGTCATGGAGATGCTCGAAGGGCGCACCCCCATGCGCCGCATCGGGCAGATCGAGGACCTCGTCGGCCCCATCGTCTTCCTCGCCTCCGACGCCTCCCAGTTCGTGAGCGGGGCCATCCTCCCGCTTGACGGCGGGCTCACCGCCAGCCGCGGCTACTCCGCTGGCCCCTGGCCCATGGACGAATTCGACCCCGAGGGCCGCGGCAAGCCCCTCAACCCCGGCGATCCCTGGGAGTAGCGGCCTGGTCCCTGGTGATAAGTGGCTAGTGACTGGTCCCCCGCCCCCATCGGTTGGGAGGCGGGGCAGGGGCTGGCCACCAACCACTAATCGCTAATCACTACACGACATTCGCCGCGTGACCTCGTAGATCATCTGGCAGCTCAGCCGAAAGCTGTCGAGCGTCATGCGCTCGTTGTGACCGTGCACCGTGCGCGCCAGGTTCGGCGGCGTCAGCCCACCCGAGAACCCGTACGCCACAACCCCCTGATTGCGGAACACCCGACTATCCGTGAACCCCGCCGTCACCCCCGGCGTGACCACCGCGTCCTCCACCAGCTCCCGAACGACCGACTCGATCGTCGCGAACAGCTCCGTGTCGTGCGAGCTCGTATCCGAAGCCCCGGCGAATACCCGCTCGATCTGCACCTTCGGGTCGTCGATCACCCGCGACACCTCTGCCTCGAACGAGTCCGCATCGACCCCCGGCAGCAGGCGGCAATCGATGGTCGCCTCCGCCCGCCCCGGGATTACGTTGTGCTTGATGCCCGCGCTTGCCGTCGTCGCGCTGATCGTGTTCGTCAGCAGCGCCCGCACGCGCATGTCGGTTTCCGCCGTCGCCCGCAGCGCCTCGATGCTCGTTCCGTTCCGGTAGATGCCCGCCCGTTCCAGCCGCTCGAAGTACTCCCCCAGCACCGGCGAGAGCCGC
Source organism: Tepidiformaceae bacterium (assembly GCA_965214395.1). Lineage (GTDB taxonomy): Bacteria > Chloroflexota > Dehalococcoidia > Tepidiformales > Tepidiformaceae > UBA2991. The sequence continues at coordinate 126,934 of OZ243954.1, read as the reverse complement.
GGCTCCCGGTTCCACTCCTGTAGTCGCCCCAGGGCCCGCACGAGCCGGTCGAGGGCGTTGTCCTTGTGGGGAACGGACCCGTGCCCCGCCCGTCCCTCCGCCACCAGCCGCAGCCAGAGCGGTCCCTTCTCCGCCGTCGTCACCGTGAAGACCGGCCGCTTCACCCCGAACAGCTCCGTCGAGCCGCCCCCGCCCTCATTGATGACGAATTCCGCCACTAGCGCCTCGGGGTGGTGCTCCTCAAGCCACTCGATGCCGAGCATCCCCCCCGCCTCCTCGTCCGCCACCGCCAGGAACACGATGTCCCGCGCCAGCGGCGCCCCCGAGCGCTTCAACAGCAGCACCGTTAGCAGCTCCGCCACCCCCAGCCCCTTCATATCGAGCGTCCCCCGCCCCCAGATCTCCCCGTTGCGGATGACCGCCGCGAACGGCTCCTCGTCCCAGTATTCCCGCTCCACGGGCACCACGTCGGTGTGGTTGAGCAGCATCAGGGGCTGCTTGCTGCCGTCGCCCTTGAGCACCGCCCGCAGCGACACGCGTTCGTCCCCCGGGTCGAACAGCTCGTACTCGATCCCCTCCCGCTCGAGGATGCCCCCGAGGAAGTCGCACGCCAGCCGCTCCCGTCCGGGCGGGTTCGACGTGTCGATGCGCAGGTACTCCTGCAGGATGCCCAGCGCCTCCTCGAAGGCTGCGTCCCAGTCCACCCGTGGCTCGACCGCCGTCACTCGCCCACCCCGTACACCGCCGCCGAGTTGTCGTGCAGGATCTTGCGCAGCACGTCCTCGGGCAGGCCGCTCAACTCCTGCTCGATGAAGTCCTTCGGGTAGATCGCCGTCGTGTTCGGTCCCGGGGACATGCTCGTCGGATGCGGGAAATCCGTCTCGTAGAGGATGTTGTCCGCCCCGATCTGCTCGATCGCCTTGATCGCGCTCCCCCGCTCAAACCAGAAGCAGGCGTAGCACTGCCGCTTGAAGTACTCGCTCGGGAGCAGGCCCATCTCCGGGTGCTCGGCGGGACAGCCGCTGTTGATCCACTGCCAGTCCATCGCCTCCAGCAGGAACGGCACCCAGCCGATGCCGCTCTCGACGGAGACGAATTTCAGGTCCGGGAAGCGGTGGCAGATGCCCGAGAGGATGATGTCCATCACCGCGTTCGAGTTGTCGAGGAAGAACTGCACCGTCGCCTTCGCAAAGGCCGCTTGCCGCCCGTTGTGAACCTCCGTGTCCCGGATCGCCGTGAGGTCGCCGGAGCCGATGTGGAAGTTGACCGAGAGGCCCAGGTCCTGCGCCTGCGCCCACACGGGATCCCAGTGCGGGTCGCTCAGCCGCGGAAAGTCGAACACGTCCGGCTGGCTCGTCATCAGCACGCCCTTGTGGCCGCGATCCTTCGCCCTGCGCATCTCATCGACGCACAGCTCCACGTCCCAGAAAGGCGTCGCCATGATCGGGATGAACCGCTCCTTTCCCGGCGCCGTCCAGTCGATGAGGAAGTCGTTGTAGGCGCGGACGCACTCCTCCATCAGCTTCGGCTCCTTCAGCCGCAGGAAATTCCCCGAGCCAAAGCCGCCAACGTTTGGGTAGATCACCTGCGCGTGGATGCCGTACTCGTCCATGCGCTGCAGCCGCGCCTCGACGCTGAACGCCCCGTGGTCCGCCTGCGGGAGCGAGGGCGGATGACTCGGCGGCGGGTCCGTCCAGCCCGCCATCGCCGCGCTCCCCGTGGGGACGGCGCGATGACCGCCGATGTACCAACGGTCCTCGTTAATCTCCGGGTCGAACTTCACATGCGGGACCAGGTCGCCCCACTTCTGGCGCGACACGCGGCTCGTCCACAGGTCCTCCGGTTCGGAGATGTGGCTATCCGCGTCGATCACCTTGATCCGCTCGACCACCGTCGCCATGCGACCCTCCCCGGCGGCTCCCGCCGCCGTGGCGGGCAGGATAACGCGCTCCCACCGCCCCCGTAGGCGCCAGCCCTTTACTCGGTCTGGGCGGCTCGCTCGCTTGACAGCCCGCTTACCATCCGCCAGGTGCAGTTGCGCCCACCAAACGTGTCAGGAGCAGCATCGTGACCTTCAGCTCTGCGCGGGTGGGGAAGGTCGTAGCGGCACTGCTTGTCCTCGCGGCCCTCGTCTTCCTGGCCAGCTGCGGGCCGTTCCGGGAGCATCCTCCCAGAGCCAGCGATGCCTGGGAGCCGTTCAGCTACACGACCCTCCAACGCTTCGTAGTGGCTTCCCGCCACTACGGACCGAGCTGGGGGAGGATCGATGGCGAAGATGTCATCGTCTTCGGGTATCGGGCGGGTTGCCCGCAGCATATGGCGGCAGCATCTACGTCGTTCGCGCCGACGGCACGAAGCTGAAGCGGCTCAGCCCGAGCATCGGGGACGGGCGCGGGCTCGGCGGGGAGAAGGCCGCCTACGACATCTCGCCGGAGGTGTCCCCGGATGGGCGCTGGTTGGCGTAGGCGACCCATCGTCACGGCAACCGCCTGCAGGTTGTGACGTTTGAGCTGGATGGACGGGGCAAGGGGAGGATCGATATCGATGGATACCACGGGCATCTCAGCGTTCCGGCGTGGGCTCCCGACGGGAAGACGCTCGCCTTTGTCGGTGGGTTATACGGGGCCACGCGAAGCATCAATATCGCGGAGCCTGACGGGTCGAACCGCCGGGTGATTGCGCGCGGCATCATCCCGTCCCATGAGCGGCCATCGTGGTCGCCCGATGGCAAGCTCCTGGCATTCCGCTCCTTTGGTAACTACGGCTTCACTGCAGCGTCAGAAGACGAAGGCTTCATCCTCCACATCGCGGCCGTGGATGGGTCGTCGGTGACCGCAGTGGGAGACGCCGCGACACGCCCGGTGTGGTCGCCGGACGGTCGCCACATTGCGGTTGGCGGGGGCTTCCTGGAGGTCGACGGGGAGCCGCAGTGGGGCATCTATGTGCTGGATGCCGACGGCGGCAACCCGCGGAGGATTTTCGACACCGACCGCCGACCTGACCGCCGCTCGCAACTGCTCTGGTCGCCCGACGGCTCGGAGGTGTGGTTCCAGCTCACGACTCGTCGTGCCCTTACTGCGGTAACAGTCGCGACGAAGCAACAGCGCACGTTTGCGGAGTTGCATGGCATTCACGGTATGGCGTGGTCGCCCGACGGGTCCCGCCTGGCCGTGGTCATGGCGCCACGAGAGCGGCAACCGATCGTGCTGTACACGGTCGCGGCGGACGGCTCGGACCTACAAGTCCTGGTGCGCGTTGGCCCAGAGGGTCTGGTCGCCCAGCCAATCACATCGCGCCAAATCGCTGAAGAGAACAACCCACCCCTAGGAAGTGTTTCCCGATGAACTTCCGCCCCACTGCTCCTGTTGGGCAAAGGCCGCCCACCCCTACACCGGTTGGAACTGCACCAGCGTGACCTCGTCGTCCACGTCCTCGTAGACCGCCTCCACCGCCATCCCGATACGCACGTCCTCGATCGCGCACTCGACGATGTTCGTCGTCATGCGCGGCCCCTCCTCCAGCTCCACGATCCCGATGACGTACGGCGCCCGTGCCGCGAACGCCGGCGCCGTCCCCCGCCGGTCGACCGTGTACGAGTACAGCACGCCCCGCCCGCTCGCCTCCACCCACTCCGTCCCCGGCGCGAGGCTCCCCGGGCTGAAGGCGCGCGGGTAGAAGTACGGCTGGCCGTCTGCCGTGAGCGGCAGGAGTAGCCGGTGCTCCCGCGCCGCCTCCCAGAAGGGCGCCGTCGCGGCCGTCGGCTTCGGCAGGATGCGCGGCGGCGACTCCGCCATCAGGCCCCCTCCAGCACCAGCGCCACCTGCTCCGACATGCAGCCGCCCGTACCCGTTACGTACCCCCGCTCCGCCGACCCCACCTGCCGCTGCCCCGCCCGCCCCTGCAGCTGCGTCACCACGTCGACCACGTGCGACATGCCGCCCGCCGCCCCGCCCTGGCCCATCCCCAGCTGGCCCCCGTGCGTGTTGAGCGGCCAGTCGCCGCTGAAGCGCAGGTCGTGCTCCTCCACGAACCGCGGCCCCTCCCCCTTCGCGCAGAACCCCGAGTCCTCGATCGTGACCAGCACCGTGATCGTGTAGCAGTCGTACATCGAGGCCACGTCGATCGCCTCGCGTCCCACCCCCGCCATCGCGAAGGCGCGGTCCGCCGCCGCCACGATCGGGATCTGCGTGAGCGAGGGCGCGTACGTGATCGACTTGTGCGTGATGTGCTCCCCGAAGCCGCTCACCACCACCGGCCGCAGACCCGTCCGCTGCGCCCGCTCCAGCGTCGTCACCACCACCCCCGCCCCGCCCGCGCACGGCATCACGATCTCCAGCAGGTGCAGCGGGTCGACCACCAGCGGCGAGTTCACCACGTCGTCGATCGTGATCGGCTGGTCGCGGAAGATCGCCTTCGGGTTCTGGAGCGCGTTCTCCCGGCCCTGCACGGCGATCTTCGCGAGCGTCCGCGGCTCCAGGTCGTACTCGTGCATGTAGCGCTGGGCCACCATCGCGAAGTGCGAGTTCGGGTTGATCAGCCCGTAGGGTGCGTCGAACTGCCCGTGCGGCGCCCCCCAGGCGTCCGCCCCCAGCATCCAGTTCTGCGCCCGCCGCGGCGCCCCCGGCTCCGGCGGCGCCGGCACGGAGGGCAACAGGCAGAGGCAGGCGTCGCAGACGCCCGCCTCGATCGCCGCCGCCGCCCGCCACACCATGCCCGTCGCGTTCGCCCCGCCCAGGTCCACCACCTCCCCGAAATTCGCCTCGATACCCAGGTACTCCGCCACCGCCGCCGGCGCGAACATGGGTGCGTCCCCCAGGCGCGTGCAGAGGATGCCGTCGATTTCGCCCAGCTCCATGCCCGCGTCGTCCAGCGCCTCGCGCGCCAGCTTCCCGTACGCCTCCAGCCCGAACATGGGCGTGTCCCAGCGACGCTGCGGCGCCCACTCGGCCGTCCCGCTGATCGCCGCTCGCCGGCCGTTTCGCATGGCTTGCTCCCGCCACCGCTGCGGTGGCGACCCCAGACTAGCCGAGCGCGGCCGCCGCTGTCGCCGCTTGCGCCCGCCCGCGAGGCTGGCCAAGCTTCGCCTCAGCCATGCGAATCGCCTCCCTCCTCCCCAGCGCCACCGAGATCGTCTTCGCCGTCGGCGCCGGCGATGAGGTCGTCGGCGTCTCCCACGAGTGCGACTACCCCGCCGAGGCCCGCGACCTCCCCGTCCTCACCGGCCCCGCCGTCGAGACGCGCGGCCTCCCCCAGGCCGAGATCGACGCCGCCATCAGCAGCCTCCTCGCCTCCGGCGGCTCGACCTATAACATCGACGTTCCCCGCCTGCGCGAGCTCCGCCCCGATCTCGTCATCACCCAGGCCCTCTGCGACGTCTGCGCTGTGAGCGAGGGCCAGGTCCACCGCGTCGTCCACGAGGAGCAGCTCGGCGCCCGCGTCCTCACCCTCACCCCCCTCGACCTCGAGGGCGTCGCCCGTTCCGTCGAGGAGGTCGGCGAGGCCGCCGGTCGCGAGTCCGAGGGCGTCCGCCTGGCCGCCGATCTGCGCGAGCGCATGGCCGCCCCCGACCCTGTTCCCGCGACCCCATCCCGCGTGCTCGCCCTCGAGTGGTTCGACCCACCCTTTACCGCCGGCCACTGGGTGCCCGAGCAGATCGCCCGCGCCGGCGGCGAAGGCGTGCTCGGTCGCCCCGGCCAGAAGTCGGAGCGCGTTACCTGGGAGGCCGTCGCCGCCACGACCCCCGCCGTCGCCCTCCTCCTCCCCTGCGGCCTCTCCCTCGACGAGGTTGTGGCTGAAGCCGCCGCCCTCGCCGCCCGCCCCGAGTGGCGCGACCTCCCCGCCGTCGCCAACGGCGCTGTCTGGCCGCTCGACGCGAACGCCTGGTTCAGCCGTCCCGGCCCCCGCCTCCTCGACGGCATCGAGGCCCTCCGCGCCATCCTCGCCGACCCCACCGGCGACCACCCCGTCCCCGGCGCCCGCCGCCTCCCCGCGCCCTGAACCTGCGCCTTCCCACGGCTCGCGTACGATTAACGCATGCAGTGCCCCCGCGACTCCGCCACCCTCAAGATTGAACACCACAAGGGCATCGAGGTCGACCACTGCCCCACCTGCAACGGGCGCTGGCTCGACCATCACGAGCTCGACGAGCTCGAAGCGCGCACCGCCCCCGACGAGAGTCAGCGGCGCGCCACCATCGAGTACGCGAAGCGCCCCAGCGACCTCAACTGCCCCTCCTGCGGCAAGCAGATGCGCGCCTTCAACTACCGCGCCTACAACCTGGAGCTCGATACCTGCGAGGACCAGCACGGCTTCTGGGTCGACGCGGGCGAGGAGGGCCGCATCCGCGACGTCATGGAGGAACGTGTCCGAGGCCTCAACCGCTCCGCCTCCGCCGAAGAGGCCTGGGGCGAGTTCCTCGCCGGCGCCAGCGGCAAGTCCCTCTGGGACCAGATCAGCGGGATCTTCCGCGGGGGGCGCCGCTAGCTGACCACAACAGCGCCTGTGCTACGCTCGCGCGCGGCGCTGCGTAGCCTGTCTGCGGCGCGGAACGTAGTGGTGCGAGCACACAGCAACCCATGATGCTTACGGGATCACGCAGAGGGCGCGGGGCCAGCCCCGTCTGGTGGGTGCCCGCCACCCGCGTTCGCTCCACGATCGTCGAGTTCATGCGGCTCGAGGCCGCGGGCGGCATCGTCCTGCTCGTCGGCGCCATCGCCGCCCTCGTCTGGGTCAACGTCCACGCCGGCTCCTACCACGACTTCTGGGACTACCACACCGAGTTCGGCCTGACCCTCTTCGGTGAGGTCTTCGCCGTCGATGAGGGCCTGAAGGCCTGGGTGAACGATGGCCTGATGGTCATCTTCTTCTTCGTCGTCGGCATGGAGATCAAGCGCGAGCTCGTCGTCGGCGAGCTGCGCGACCCCCGCCGCGCCGCCCTCCCCATCATCGCCGCCGGCGGCGGCATGTTTGTTCCCGCCGCGATCTTCGCCGTCCTCAATCAGGGAAGCGCCGGCATCGACGGCTGGGGCATCCCCGTCGCCACCGACATTGCTTTCGTCATAGGCGTGCTCGCCCTCTTCGGGCGGCGCCTCCCCGCCGGCCTGCGAGTCTTCCTCCTCACCCTCGCCATAGCCGACGACATCGGCGGCATCGCCATCATCGCGATCTTCTACACCAGCGACCTGTCCCTCCCCCACCTGGGCCTTGCCATCGGCCTTATCGCTCTCGTTGTGGCCGCCCAGCGCGCTGGCATCCGCCACATTCCTGTCTACGTCGTGATCGGTGTGATCCTCTGGTACTCGACCCACGAGTCCGGCATCCACGCCACGATCGCGGGTGTGGTGCTTGGTCTCCTCACCCCGGCCAACCCCTTCCGCGGCCGCGACGTGATGCACACCCTCGAGCACACCCTGCTCCCCTACTCGAGCTTCCTCATCGTGCCCCTCTTCGCGCTCGCCAACGCCGGCGTCGAGGTTACGCCCCACGCCCTCGGCAAGGCCTTCGAAGGGAGCATCGCCTGGGGCATCATCCTCGGCCTTGTTGCCGGGAAGTTCGTCGGCATCAGCGCCGCCACCCTCGCCGGGGCGGGCCTCGGTCTCGGACGCCTGCCCGCCGGCGTCAACCTTGGACACGTCCTCGGCGCCTCGCTGCTCGCCGGTATCGGCTTCACGGTGTCCCTGTTCATCGCCGAACTCTCCTTCGACACCGCTGCCCACCTGCTCGACCAGGCCAAGATCGGGGTGCTCGCCGGCTCCCTCATCGCCGGTGCGCTGGGCGCCATCTTCCTCCTCGTCGTCTCCCGCGTGACTCCCACCAGCGTCGAGCACGGCTCCATGGAGAGCGTCGCCAACAAGTAGGACCGTTCCCGGAAGCGAACACTAGAATCGCCATGTGAGGTTCAAACTCTGGCTCGTCATGGTCGTCGCTCTCGCCGTGTCCATCGGTGCTGGCTGCACGGAGCGCGCCCTCTCACCTCCCGCCTCTTCTCCCGCCGCGGATCCCGCTGTGGCGACTGCGGCGGCTGCCACCCCCACATCGCTTCGCGCGACGTCGACTCCCGCACCCACGACGACTGCCACGCCAACCGAAACCCCGGGACTGCACGCCCCACCAGCGCTTCTTGGGCTGGACCCCTTCTACCAAAAGTACGTGGACGCTGGCGGGATACCCGTTGTCTCCTCGGTAAGAACTCCCGACGAGGCGCTCCTCCGTGTGGCCGCGATGATCGACGAGATGCTGGTCCAGAGGCCGGACCTGCGGGAGGCGATTATTGCCTCAGGGGGGCGGGTTGCCGTGAGGGCCCCGTCTGAAACAGTCACCGACCTTCCCGAATACCGCCACTACAGTTTCCAGGTCCAGCCGCTTGACGTGGGCGCCTCGGTTCCAATACCAGTGTCGACGGTAGGGACGGAAAACGTCCTCTGCGGACCAGGGTTCGATCATCAGAGCCACGGGGATATCTTCGTCCATGAATTTGCGCATCTCGTGATGAGTCTTGATCGGGGCGCTCTGGACAGGCCTGCTGAGTGGTGGTCCGGGCAATTCTGGGTGAGGGTCCGCGACCTCTTCGAATTCGCAATGGAAGAGGGGTTGTGGGCAGATAGTTACGCCGCGACCAACTTTCAAGAGTACTGGGCAGTGGCCGTCCAGACCTGGTTCGATGTGGGCCCGGACGACAACGGCGTTGACACACGTGCCGAGCTTGAAATCTATGATCCCCGCATGGCGGCCCTTGTCCGCGAGGTGTTCGGCGAGGTGCCCGTTCCATCTTCCTGCCACCTGGGCGCGTACCCCGAGACCGCACCCGCCAGGGCCGACCCCGCGCTGCGGCGGTTTCTTGTGCGAGGCACCGTGGGCAGCCCTGCTGGCGAGGGGCGATCGGGTATAGGTGTGTGGCTGTGCCAAGACGGTGTCCGCGCGTTCAAATATTCGCAGCCCGACGGGAGATTCGAGTTCAGGGTCAGGCCCGGCTCGGTGACGCTGGCGGTCTACAAGGGCCGGACCGTCCTCGGGTGGTACGGCGGCGAGAACGGCTTCACCACCGAAGGCAGTGAGGCCACTGCGATCGTAGTTCAGACCTCGGACATGACCGACATTGTCATCGAGCTCCCCAGCAGCGCCTCCGGCGTCGCGCCCGTCGGCGAGTGCTGACCCCTTGACCCGCCCCCCGCCCCCGCCCATCCTCCCCGCATCCCCCGCACCGGAGGCCCGCTATGCCCACCCCACCCACTGAAGACGAGGTCCTGACCTATCTCGATACCCTCTCCAACTGGGGTCGCTGGGGCGACGACGACGAGCTTGGCACCCTCAACCTGATCACCCCCGAGAAGCGCCGCGCCGCCGCCGCCCTCGTGCAGGAGGGCGTCAGCGTCTCCTGCTCCTGGGAGATCGAGACGCGGCCCCAGCCCGACCACGCCTTCGGCACGCCCCAGCGCTACATGCTCGCCACCGGCCAGGGCCTCAACGACGAGCACCGCGTCGGCGCCACCGGCGCCCGCAACGCCGGCGCACTCGAGTTCATCGGCTTCATCTTCCACGGTTACGCCATCACCCACATCGACGGCCTCTGCCACTTCTTCTGGGACGGCAAGATGTACAACGGGAAGCCCGCCGAGCTCGTCACCTCCGGCCTCGGCGCGACCCACCATGCCGTCACCGCCCTCAAGGACGGTATCGTTACTCGCGGCGTCCTCCTCGATGTCGCCGCCGCCCTTGACCGTCCCTGGCTTGACCCCGGCGAGGGCGTCCACCCCGAGCACCTCGAAGCCGCCGAGGCCCGCCAGAATGTGCGCGTCGAGCCCGGCGACGCCGTCCTCCTCCGCACCGGCTACGGCCGCAAGAAAGGCGAGGTTGGCCGCGAGCAGCTACCCGCCGCCGGTTACCCCGGCTGGCACGCCGCCAGCCTCCCCTGGCTGCACGAGCGCGGCGCCGCCGTTATCGGCGCCGACACCGCCCAGGACGCCATGCCCTCCGGCTACACCGCCATGAACCAGCCCGTGCACATCGTCAGCCTGACCGCCATGGGCCTCCACCTCATCGATAACTGCAACCTCGAACAGCTCGCCGAGACCTGCGAACGGCTCGGTCGCTGGGAGTTCCAGTTCGTCCTCTCGCCCCTGCGCGTCAGCGGCGGCACCGGCAGCCCCGCCAACCCCCTCGCGATTTTCTGAGGCGGCCAGTCGTTCAAGCCGCCGAACGCTGGGTGCCGCGGGGGGTGAACGTGCGGCCGTGTCGAGGCTTCGGAAGTGCGCCCTTACGGCGCTGACTACTCCGAGGGCTTGAACGCTTCGGCGGCTGGAGAAAGCCCCTGGCGTTTCGCCAGCCGGATCGCCGTCGTGACCGCCTCCACCATGCTGGTCTCGTCAGCCACCCCCTTGCCCGCGATGTCGAAAGCCGTCCCGTGGTCGACCGATGTGCGGATGAAGGGCAGCCCCAGGTTCACGCTGATGCTCTCCTCGAAGCCGTGAACCTTGATCGCGATGTGCCCCTGGTCGTGGTACATCACGACCACCACGTCGTAGCGCCCCGCGATCGCCTGGGGGAACACCGAGTCCGCCGGGACCGGCCCCGTCGCCGCGATCCCCTCGGCCCGCGCGTCTTCCACCGCCGGCCCGATCTCCGTCAGCTCCTCCGTGCCGATGAGCCCCCCGTCCCCCGCGTGCGGGTTGAGCGCCGCCACCCCGATGCGCGGCTCCGCAAACCCCCACTCGCGGAAGTACCGGTCCGTCAGCCGGATCGCCTCCAGCACGTTCGCGCGCGTCACGTAGGCGCACGCCTCCGCCAGCGTCTTGTGCGTCGAGAGGTGCATGCAGCGCAGGTTCCCGCTGATCAACATCGTGGCCACGTGCTCCGAACCCGACAGCCGCTTGAACACCTCCTGATGTCCCGTATCCGAGCTCCCCGCGAGCTGCCACGACTCCTTGTTGATGGGCGCCGTCACGATCGCCTCCACTTCCCCCGCCAGCGCCAGCCGCGCCGCCTCCTCCACCCAGATGTGCGAGGCCTCCCCCGCCACTACCGAGTGCTCACCCATCGCGAAATAGTCCTCGCGGAACCCCCCGACCACCAGCACCTCCGTCGTCCCCGCCTCCCCGCGCACATCCCCCGCGCGCCTCACCGGCCGCAGCTCATCGGTGGACCCAACCAGCCGCAGCGCCGCAGCCGCGCTCGTCGGCGAGCCCAGCAGGAACAGCCGCGCCTGTGAGCGCAGGTCGTCGCGTTGCAGCGCCTTCACCGCCACCTCCGGCCCGATCCCCGCCGGGTCCCCGAGCGTGACAGCGATAAGCGGTCGTTCCGTCACGCCGACCCCCGCACCGCCCGCGTGGCCGCCTGCGCCTCCGCCGGCGACCCCTCGTCGAAGTCGATCACGCTCCAGTGATCGGCGATGCGGTTCATGATCGCCCCCGGCGGGCTGTGATGCGGCGAGGCCATGTACTCGTCGAAGTCCTCCCGGGTTGCGAACGAGCAGGAGATGCCGATGTCGCAGCGCTCGCCCAGGTCCTGGAAGTTCCAGCCGCAGTAGTAGTCGATCGCCTTCGGGTGCTCGCTAATCGGGACGAGCTCCTCGAAGAACGCTTCGATCTCCTCCGAGGGGGCATCTTCCTTCAACGTAATCGTGACGATGTGGCGGATCATGGGCGTCTCCTGTCTCCGCGGATGGCCTGCAAGCCCGCGGTCAGCGCGTAGAATCGCAGGACGCGACCGGCGCGGCCAGTGCCGGCCCCCGGAGGAGCCCCATGCAGGAAGCGCTCGTCGAACGCCTGAAGCAGGAAATCCTGTACGAGTTCTCGCGCGAGGGACCGCCCGAAGGCTTCCCCAAGTTCCCCGATCTCCCCGCCGGACGCTACCGCAGCCAGGAGTTCTTCGACCTGGAGATGAAGCACCTGTGGACATCCACGTGGGTCTACGCCAACCGCGAAGAGGAGATGCCCGAGCCCGGTTCCTACCAGCTCTGGGACCACCTCGGTATCCAGGTCGTGCTCATCCACGGCGAGGACGGCGCCATCCACGCCTTCGAGAACGCCTGCGCACACGGCTCGCCCCTCTTCAACGTCCCCGACGATAGCCACCTCTTCCACTGGAAGGAGTTCGACTCCGCCGGCAACAACCTCCAGTTCCAGCAGGAGTTCCCCCGCCGGAAGCTCCCCGAGGGCATCTTCCGCTGCCCCGAGGAGGGCCACCTCTACGACTACACCACCGGCCGCTTCGTTGGCGATAAGGCCGGCATCCCCGAAGAAAAGCGCCGGATTCGCGAGCTCCGCTGCGAGAGCTGGGACGGCTGGGTCTTCATCAACCAGGATCCGGACGCCGAGCCCCTGCTCGACTGGCTCCACCCCCTGCCCGAGCAGATGGCCATGTTCCAGGGCGCGAAGCTGCGCATGATCGACAAGCGCTGGACCATCATCCCCTGCAACTGGAAGGTCACCGTCGAGGCCTTCCAGGAGGTCTACCACTTCAAGCACATCCACCAGAAGGCGGGTGTCTCCGGGCTCGACCAGCGCGGCGCGACCATGGGCGTCCTGCCCAACGGCCACTCCCGCATGATCACCCCCCTCTCCAAGCGCGCCGCCGAGATGACCGGCATGGATCACCAGCTCGACTGGCGCGTCGACCTCGACCGTCAGGCCTTCGGCGCCCTGCACGACGGCATGGCCGAGATTCCCACCGTCAACGGCATGACCCGCTGCACCAGCACCGCCTTCAGCGCCTTCCCCAACCTCGTGACCCCGGTGAGCGCCACGGGCATGCCCTTCCTCCTCGCCTGGCCCCTCGATGTGGGCACCACCCGCTTCGAGTGGATCACCTTCTGCGTCGACTGGGGGGACGGCCCTTCGCCGGTCACCTCCGATGTCTGGCGGGGTCGTCTCGATGGGTTCGACGTCGTCATGGAGGAGGACACCCGCAACATGGCGCCCATGCAGAAGTCGCTCAACTCCCCCGGGCTCGTTGGCATGCCCGTGAGCTACCAGGAGCGGCGCATCTGGAACTGCGCCGAGCAGGTCGACCGCATGGTCGGCCGCGAGCGCATCCCCGAGAACCTGCGCGTGCCCGAGCTGCTCGCGCCCTACGTCGAGCGCTAGGACCGCCGCGACCATGCCCACCACCGCCCGCGTTGTCGTCCTCGAAGGCGACTTTGGCGTCTGCGCCATCCAGGAGCTGGAGCTGCCCGACCCCGGCCCCCACCAGGCTGTCCTCGAGATCTACGCCGCCGGCATCGAGCATGGCCAGCTCCAGCAGGTCGAGGAGCCCCAGCCTATCCCCGTCATTCCCGGCCGCGAAGGCACGGCCCGCGTCCTCGCCGTCGGCAGCGAGGTCACCCGCTGCAAGGTCGACGACGTCGTCCTGATTACGCCCTGGAGCGCCGACCCCTCCCGCGAACCCGACCTCCCCCTCGTCGAGTTCGACGACGGTACCGAGACCGAGGTGCCCCCCGCCGGAGCGTGGGGCACGAACCTCATCCTCGACGAGCAGTTCGTCGTCCCCATCCCCAACCTGCCCGACAAGGAGGGCGCGTCCATCCTCGGGAACACCGCCCTCCTTGCCGCCAGCGCCGTGCGAACGGCCGGGGTGGGCGAGGGCGATACCGTCGCCGTCTTCGGCTGCGCCGGAGCCGGCCTCTCGACCATCGCCGCCGCCGCGGTGGCAGGCGCCGGCACGATCATCGCCGTCGCCCGCGACGACGAGCGCCTCGAGGCCGCCGGCGCTGCCGGCGCCACCGAGACCCTGAACCTGAGTAGCGCCGCCGCCGTCGAACGCATCGCCGAGCTCGCCCCGGGCGGCGTCGACCATCTCTTCGACTGTGTCTACGAGTTCGAGACCGCCTCCCGCCCCGGCCGCGCCCCCGTCCGCGATGGCGGATCCGCCATAGTCGTCGCCAGCCCCGGCACGGGGGAACGCCGGGAGGCGCTCGACACGCTCGTTTCCTCCAACGGCTACACCCTCCCCGACCCACCCAGCCCCGACGAGGACGTGCTCACCCTCCTCGCATGGATCGAGGACGGCCGCCTTCCCATCCCCACCATCGTCACCTTCCGCTGCACCATCGAGCAGGTGAACGAAGCCACCGCCTTGCTCGAGGGAGGCGAGATCGTCGGCCAGGCCGTCATGGTCATCGAGCCGCTGCGCTAGCGCCGGGCCGTGGACAAGGCGAGGCTGATAGCGGTGGAGGAGGAGGCGTTCGAGCGCTGGTCTGCCGCTGTCGCGGACCTTCCGCCGGACAAACGCCGCCCTGACGGCTGGACGCTACGCGAAGTCGTCGCCCACCTTGCCGCCTGGCATCGCGCCGCCGCCCACCGTCTGGAGCGGCTTGGCGCCGGGGAGAGTCTCCCGCCTCCTGCCATCGACGCTTTCAATGCGCGGGTCCGCGAGGAGGTTCGGGATCGGAGCTGGTCGGATGTCGAGGCGGAAGCCCGGGCCGCCCGTGAGGGGTTTCTGGCAATGGTCGCGGAGCTCCCCGATGAGCTGCTCGCCGCGCACGACGGGCTTGGGGCGTTCATCGCGGAAGCGAACGGCTCCGCTCACTACCTGGAGCACCTGGACGAATTCGCGAGACCCGATCGGTAGCCGGCGGGCTCACGCCTCCACGAACAGCTCGGAGCCCAGCGGCGCCAGCGCCTCCCGCAGCGAACCTGAGGAAGTCCGCAGCAGGGCCGCGTAGTGCAGCTCCTCCGCCAGCATTGCGCTCCGCGTCGCCTCGGGTTCGCCGCCGCCCAGTGCAGCCTGCCGCTCGTCCTCCCAGTCCTTCAGCGAGAGCCCGGGGATGCCGTACGTGAGGCACGTGCCTTCCACGTCCTGCGTGTTGTGCGTCCCCATTACCAGCGAGGCCAGCTCGTTCACGTCCGGGCTGAACCACGCGCCTTCCGTGTCGAAGCGCTGGTAGGCGCGGCGGTTCAGGAACGTCATCGAGAGCGTCAGCCACGTCTCGCGGTCCGGCGAGGCCACCAGGTTCCAGCCCCCCATCGCTCGCAGCAGCAGGAAGGGCACATCCCCGGGAATCCCCTCGAACGCGTCGATCTCCGGCTCCGGAATCGTGATACCCGTCGCCTCTACCCCGGCCTCCCAGCCGCTCCCCCCGCGCCACACCCGGCCCGCCACGACCGCCTCAACCACCCCCAGCGCCCGCGACGCCGTCTCGCCCGCGCTCCCCGCCTCCCCGATGTCGATGGCGAGGTCGTAGGCCCCGAGGGTCGTAGCGACCTCCGGGAGCGGCAGCGGCGCTCCCGCCCCGGGCTCCGTTGTCGGGGTCTGAATCCGTTCGCGCACGGACGCGCGCGCCTCAGGCCAGAATCGGTAGAGCGCGATCATCGTTCGGCACCTCGCCCCCGACGATCGCGTCCGGTGCTAGTCGCGCGCCTTCGTGACGTCCCAGCGCTCCCAGTTGGTCACTTCGTCCACCGGCTTGCGGTTGGTCGGACCGAAGTTCGCGTCCGGGAACCCCATCGGGATGATGGCCACCGGTGTCGCCTCCGCGGGGATGCCGCAGCGCTCCCGCAGCACATCGTCGACCGCTCCCTGGAACGTCGTCATGACGGTTCCGAGGCCCAGCGCCCGTGCGGCCAGCAGCATGTTCTGCACCGCCTGGTAGATGGAGCTGCCCGCCAGCAGTGTCGACGGGTCCTGCGTCGGCGACGTGACCTGGTACAGGCAGGGCACGATGAAGACGGGCGCCTGCGCCAGGTTCTCGAAGAGCCCGCGCGCGCCTGTCATCATCAGGCGCTCGCCCTTGCTCCCCGACTTGATGGCGTTGTCGATCATCGCCTGTAGGCCCGGGTTCTCGAGCCCCTTGCTCAGCTGCGCCGAGATCGCGTCCCGCGTCTCCTGGTCCGTGATCACGACGAAGCGCCAGGGCTGCGTGTTGCTCCCCGAGGGCGCCTTCGTGCCCGCCTCGATCACCTTCCAGATGAGGTCATCCGGTACCGGGTCGCTCTTCCAGCGGCGGATGGCCCGCTGCGTGTAGATAGCCTCCCAGACGTCGTTCGTGCCGGACTTCATGTCCGCCATGGTGCCTCCTTGGGCTAGCCGGCCGGGACCGCTTCCCTGGCCGGTCGGATGTTCACCGGGATGGCGCTCTGCCGCGCCATGCCCGTGATCGGGTCGTACGCTTCCTCGTTGTTCACGAGCCGGTTGGTGCTGCCGCCGATGCTGCGGACATCCTTGTCGTTCTCCGGCGTGTCACCCCACGAGTGCGCCATCGAGATGACCCCCGTGGGAATGTCGTCCGTGAAGGCCGCGACGCCCAGGATGGTCGCCCGGCTCGACTCGATCTCGATGATCGCGCCTTCCTCGATCCCGAACTCCGCCCCGTCGACCGGGTTCATGAAAGCCGGGTTCGTGCCGCCGTCGCGGGCGGTCAGGCCGGCGATGTCACGGCCCGAGGAGTTGTAGAACTCGCGCATGCGGCGGCTGATGAGCCGGTGCGTGAACTCCTCGCCCGGCAGGTAGCCGGCGCCCTCGATGATCGGCTCCGCCCGTACCTCGTGGATCTCCTCCACCAGGTCCGGCGGCGCCACGTCCAGCCGTGCGTCCGTGCCCGGAGCCTTCGCGCCGACGCGTACTTCCTCGCCTTCGAAGATCGCCCCGCCGTCCGCTTCTCGCACGCGATCGAGCGGGATGCGGGAATTCGCGGTGATGAGGTCCAGTACGTCGTCCGTGCTGGGCTTTTCGTCCATTGGCATCGGGCCGCCGGCGAGCTTGATCTCGCTGCCCATGCGCTGCGCGATGCCCCAGAAGAACTCCCACTCCTCTATGACGTCGTCCTCGGCCTCGACCATCGCGGGCGTGTAGTGCGCGTACGGCTCCGGGTACCAGGAGTCGGTCAGGACCGTCAGGTCGGGGCGCTCCAGCGAGAGCTTCGGCGCGATGACGTAGTCCGCCATCTTCGCCGTCTGCGACCAGCGGATGTCGATGCTCACGTTCAGGTCGAGCTTGCCCATCGCCTCGATCGTCTTGAGCTGGTCGGGCCACGCGCCCACGGGGTTGCCGCCAACGCTCACGAGCGCGCGCACGCGCCCCTCGCCCGGCTCGATAATCTCGTCGCTCAGGGCCGCCGTCGGCATCTCGCCGAACACCTCGCCCAGACCGCGCACGCGGCTCGGCTCGCCCTTGCCCCAGGCGGGATTGGGCGGGTTGGCCTGCGCCAGCCACGGCCGCTCCGGCCCGATGACGCCGGGGTTCGGGACCACCTCGCCCTCGCGCAGGTAGCGCCCGCCGAGCGTGTTGAACGTGTGGACGAAGTGCTCCGTCAGGTTCGGGTGAGGCGCCATGTTCGCGCCCGTCCCGCTCGAGGCCACGCCCCGCGGGCTCTCGGCGAACATCCGCGCCGCGCGCTCCACCTGCGCCGCCGGCACGCCCGTGCGCTCCTCCACGTAGTCCAGCGTGAAGCTGTCGACGGCCTGCTGCAGCTCTTCTACGTGAGCCACGTTCCCGGCGAGGAAGTCGCCGTCGACCAGGCCCTCGTCGAACATCACGCGAATGATGCCCGCCAGCAGGGTCGGGTCCTCGCCCGGCTTCACCTGCAGGTGCAGGTCGGCGCGCTTGGCCACGTCCGAGCTGCGCGGGTCGATCACGATCAGCTTCAGCCCGCGCTTCTGCGCGTCCCGCAGCCGCTTCCAGGGGTTGAACGGGGGAATGCCGCCGAACATTGAGACGACCGGGTTGTTCCCGATGAGCATCGCCACGTCGGCCGTGTCGAACCCGTGGCTGCCGCCCATCCAGGTGCCGTGCCGCGAGGCGGCGATCGCCTTCGCCGGCTGGTCGATCGTGACGCTCGTGTAGTACGAGGGCGACTTCACGCCCGCGTGCCAGGCGCGCGACACCGACAGGGTGATCGCGTTGCAGAAGGCGTACGTGCCGTTGTACGTCGCCACCGAGCGAGGCCCGTGCTCCTCGATGATCGCGCTCATGCGCTCCGCGATCTCGTCCAGCGCCTGCTCGCTTGAGATGGGCTGGAAGCTGCCGTCGGGCATGCGCTTCATCGAGGTGCGAATGCGATCCTCGTGGTTGTGCTGGTCCGGCAGGTGCCGTCCCTTGATGCAGGTGTACCCACCGTAGATGGGATTGCTCGTATCGCCACGGACCTCAATGACCTTGTTGTCCTCGACGTCCACCTCGATGGGGCAGAACGCGTGGCAAAAGCGGCAGAACGACTTCTTGGTCTCGACCATGGGGCATCTCCAGGAAACAGGTATGCCGCGCGAGTCTACCACGCAGGCAAGATTGCCCGGCTGCTCACCGCCCGCGGCGGCTAGCGGAACGGGTTCTCGTCGCCCGAGGGCGATGGCGAGGGGCCTTCGTCCAGCCCGAGAAGCCTCAGACGCGCCTCGTCGTACGCCTGCTTGGCCCGAGCTTCCCGGTTCAGGAGGCCCTTCAGCCGGTCCGGGGTCAGCGGTTCCCCTTCCAGGAGCACCTCGTGGACCCGCTCAAGCTGCTTCATCCACGCTTCCCAGGCCTTCTGGTAGGCCGCGCCGGTCACGTCATCAACCACTTCGTTGCCTCTCGCCGTGTGCTGCCGTCACCGGTTGCGCTCACCCGCCGCTTCGGGCGCTCAACCCCCCATCCAGGATTCCCCGCCGCAGGGCGGTCAGGACCGCCTCCAGCTTGGTCGTCGCGTTCAACTTCCGGCGGAAGTTGCGCACGTGGTTGCGTACCGTGTGCTCGCTGATGCCCGGCGCCTCCGCGATGTAGGAGGTCGTGCCTCCCAGGGCGATCAGGTTGAGCACCTCCAGTTCGCGACTTGTCAGTGGCTCCCCGTCCGCCGGGGAGGGCGCCCCGACCACGCGGTCCGAGACGATATCGGCGCCGCCTCGCGAGAGTTCACGCTTCACGGTTGCGAGAATCCGGTTCGAGGAACGCCCGCCAGCCTGCTCTTCGAACACGTGGACCATGAGTGGCGCGTCGCCCACGGCGCCCGAGACGACCATCGGCGTGAGCGCCACGGTCTTGCGTTCTCCCGATGCGCACAGCATCTGCATCCTGACCGCGCTCGGGACGGCGCCCGCCTGCAGCGACAGCAGGGAGGGGCACCCCTTCACGCAGGCCGGGGTGAGACGCCCGGGCGCCAGGCCGGCCACAACCTCATAGCAATGGCGGCCGAGGACCTTGCCCGCCTGGTGCCCCAGGATCCGCTGCGCTCCCTGGTTCCAGAACACGATCCGTTGGTCCAGCGACATGGCGTAGACGCCAAACTCTGCTGCCGACAGAAATGCCGCGATCATGGCCATGCTCAAGGATGATCCCTCCCCGCGTTCCCCGATCCGAACATGGACGCTACTCTACCGGGAACCCCTCGGGGTGTGGACTGTTCCTCGTGCCTTCCTCCGCGGCTCCGTCCCCCTCTGCTACAGTGCGGACCCCGAAAAACGGGGCTGGCGGGTACCGCTACAGGGAGACCAGTACAGCAGTGGGAGTGTCCTTGCCCAGGTGGTTCGCTGGCGCTCTCGCAATCGCCCTGATGGTTGCGGTCAGCGCGGCACCTGCCAGCGCCGTGGACGACCCCTCCACCTCCGAGACGGTTGTGGTGGAGGTGACGGTGTGGCGGTCAGTCTCCAATCCTGACGCCCTCTACCTGAGCACGCGGGTGGAAGGGGGAGGGTGGCGAACTGAAGACACCGCGCTCGACATGTCGGAGCGGAGCCGCTCCGGGAACTACCACCAGAGCAATGCGATCCGGCTGGAGGTGGCGCTGGAGGGAGGCGCAACGGCGGGCGTCGAGGTGACGGTGTGGCGCTCCGTAAGCAATCCGGAGCGCCTCTATGTGAGCACACGAGCGGAAGGGGGTTCCTGGCGGACGGAGGACACCGCGCTCGACATGTCGGAGCGGAGCCGTTCCAGGAACTTCCACCAGAGCAATGCTGTGCGCGTCGAGGTGGAGGTGGGGAACCTCATTCCGGAGTTCCCCGCTCCCGACGCCCTCACCTGGATTCCCTCCCTCAATGCGACTGTCGTCGATTTGAAGCTCTACGAGAGGCCCACTGGGCCGTTCCACCCCGAGGAGCGCATCTACGCAACCACGTTCGACCAACTGACGACGCGCCTGATCGCCTGGGAGATCAAGCTCATCCACACTCCGAGATCCAGCCGGGTCGAGTTTGACATCGAAACATCCATCTTCCGATCGGATGGGAGCGTTCTGGCGCAGTTCACAACAGCGAGCGGCATTGGGCCTGACTGGACCAACAGCCAGCGCAGCCATGGCTGGGGCTACGCGGCGCCAGCGAATTGGCAGCCAGGTACCTACCACGCCGTGTTGACGGTCGAAGGCGAGATCATTGCCGGGAGAAGCTTCGAGATCATCGACAGGCAGATACCCGAGACGCGCGCCTTTGCCGCGCTGCGTGACGGTTTGGAATGGGCCGAAGGCCCCCTGAGCCATGACTCCCAGGTGGCGCTGCTGGCCCTCGCCGGGCTGCTGGATGCCGACCCGGAGCTGGCCGAATCGGTGGCGGCGCTGTCATGGGTGCGGGAGGGGCCCCGGGGGGAGGGGCTGCGGACCCTGCAACAGCTGGCCGCCCTTGCTCGCGAAGACGTTCCGCTCGCGCGACGGGTGGCGGCGTTCCCCTGGCTGGCCGATGGCGTGACTGCTGAGGAGTGGCTCGGCCTGCGGGACCTGGCCCTGCTGGCGGGCGCCAGCGAGACCGCCACGAGACTCGCCGCCGGCCTCCAGTGGACAGCGGATGGCATCGACCCGTCCGAGCGGTGGGGCCTCAGCTACCTCCGGACGATCGCCAGGCATAGCCCGTGGCTCGAGCAAGTCGCGGCCTTCCCGTGGGTCGTCGATGACATGACCGACGCCGAGCGGGGGCTGCTGAGGAACCTGGACCAGCTTGCCGTGGGCGATTCACAGTGGGGGAACCTCGTCCTGGCGTTCCCCTGGGTGCAGGAGGACATCACCGAAGACGAGCGCTGGCTGTTCTGGGACCTCCGGGAGTTAGCGCTGGTCTATCCGGACCTTGCAGACCTCGTCCTGGCGTTCCCCTGGGTACAGGACGACGTCACCGTCGACGAGCGCTGGACCGTGCGGAACGTCCGAGTGTTGGCAGTAGCAAGTCCGGACCTTGCAGGGATGGTCGCCACGTACCCCTGGATCCAGGACGACATCACCAGCGGGGAACGCTGGACTATCCGTCACCTGTCGGATCTTGCGGCAGAGCATCTCCAGTTCGCCGAGACAGTCGGTGAATTCGCGTGGCTGCAGGATGGACTTACGCGGGAAGAAGCAGGGACGGTTCGTTATCTCCGAGAGCTTGCTGGAGCCGGCGCCGGCTCGATTGTCGGCATGCCGTTCCTCCAGGCGCTGTCGCCTGCCGGTGCCGCAGCCACGAATGCCCTGCGCAACCTGGCGCTCTGGGCTCCCGAAGCTCTCCCAGCCATCCTGGAGCACCCGGCGATCAGTGATGGGATAACCGACGAAGAAGCCGCCGTCGTGTCCACGCTCTGGGGCGTGCAGCGCACCAACCCGGACCTCATCGAGACGCTCCTGGATCCCGCGCAGGTGATGCTCGAGGAGCGGATTATCGAGCTTCCCTACAGCGGCGAGGTGACGCTCACGATTATCCGCACGGCGAAAGGGCAGGAACGAACCATGGACCTCGTGGAGGACGCCGTTCGATCCGTCGAAGAGCTCATGCAAGCGCCTCTGCCGCGTGGGCAAGTCACCTACCTGTTTGAGGAGGCCATTACGACCACCTTCTTCGGCACACACTTCGGGACGCACATCGCGCTTTCGCCGAAGGTCGACTCGGGGGGATTCTCGAAGTCCCAGGCGTTCCGGCCCATCGTCCACGAAGCCGCCCACTACTACTGGGCAGGCCACGAACCGTGGCTGCACGAGGGCGTGGCGAATCTCCTGGAGACGGTTGTGGATG
The DNA here is from genome assembly GCA_965214395.1 of Tepidiformaceae bacterium. Lineage (GTDB taxonomy): Bacteria > Chloroflexota > Dehalococcoidia > Tepidiformales > Tepidiformaceae > UBA2991. The sequence goes on along the minus strand of OZ243954.1, from coordinate 105,074 downwards.
GCTCGTTCGAGGATCTGCCCGAGCGTGACACGGTCTTCCCCTGCCCCTACGCGCGCCGGCTCTCCGACCTCGAAGATGCCGGCCCGCAGCAGCGGTCCCTCGAATTCCGGTGTTCCTACTCGCTTGGATTCCGCCTGTTCCGGGATCTCTATCGCGAGCTTGGTGAGGACTTCTGGGACGGGTTGAGACTCCTCTACCAGAAGTCCCAGGTCGATGACGACTCAGACGAGTGCAGCGGCACCAGGCTCGGGGCCTGCCACGTGGAAGCTGCCTTCAAAGCCGGGGCGACGGACGAGGCAATAGCAGCCGTCGACGACGTGCTCGACTTCTGGTACGAGAAGCGCGATCCCCCACCGGCTACTCCCGAGTAACGGGCGCTACTGCTGCTCTTCCTCCGCCCGCACCAGCTGGGTGGGATCGAGCAACTGGTCGTCATCGACCTCGATGACCACGGACTCGATCGCCCCGCTGAAGGGGAATGGCGACTCGTACTGATCGCTCACGGGCGTAGCCGTGTCCTGGCCAACGTCCAGCCCTTCGATCGTGAACAGCCCCCCCAGCATCCGCGGGAGCTCGCCCCGAGCCGACTCGATGCCATCCACGTTGAGCACGCCCACGCCCCGGTTGTTGCCCGTCTTCGTAAAGGCGAACTCGATATCGGCGCGGCCGGCGGGAAGCTCGTCGCCGCTGACGATGCGCGTGCGGTCGCTGGCGCAGTTGTGCTCATACACAAGGCGGTTGTCCCGCACGTAGAGGGCGTACCCGCCGGCGTACCCCCCGTGCGCCAGGATGACCCCTTCGCCAGACCCCTCGCGCACGATGGTGGCCCGTATCCGGTGCGAGCGGTTGCGGATGTCCGCCGCGGCCACCGTGGGCACGTGCGCCATCCCCTGCGCGTACGCGAAGGTGCTGCGGTCCTGGGGGCTGCCCGGAGGGACGTTGCCGACGGCCGAGGCGGCGTTCCCCTGTTCAAGGGGAAGAACGTCGTGCTGGCCCGCTTCCGCCCACCAGCGGTCGATCAGCTGCCGTAGCCGCTCCGGCTCCTCCTCGGCGAGGTCGTAGTTCTCGGCGTAGTCCTCGTCCAGGTGGTAGAGCTCCCACGGCTCGGTCTGGAAGTCGTCCCCGACGACGTGGTACGTCACGGCCTTCCAGCCCTCGTGCCAGATCGAACGGTGGCCGTTCATCTCGAAGTGCTGCGTCACCTTGCGCGTCGGCGCATCCGCGTCCTCAAAGGTGTAGGCCATGCTCTGGCCCGCCACCGGAAGCTGGGGGATGCCCTCGAACACCGCCGGTGTTTCAATCCCGAGCAGGTCCAGCACCGTGGGCGTCACATCGGTGACGTGATGGAACTGGTGGCGCAGGCCGCCCTCCTTAATGCGCTCGGGCCAGTGGAAGACGAGCGGCGCCCGGATGCCGCCCGCGTGCAACGTCTGCTTGTACCACCGCAGCGGCGTGTTCCCCGCCTGCGCCCAGCCCGACGGATAGTTGGTGTGCGACCGCGGCCCGCCGATCTCGTCCAGGTTCTCGAGGTTGAAGGACTCGATGTCGAGGCCGTTCATGCCCCGCAGCCAGTTGACCGTCCCGAAGGGGCCGCCCGCGTCGCTGGCCCCGTTGTCGGAGGTGAGCACGATGAGGGTGTTGTCGAGCTGGCCCATCTGCTCCAGGTAGTCCACGAGCCGCCCGATCTGGACGTCCGTGTGGTCCAGCATGGCCGCGAACGCTTCCTGCAGGCGGTTGGCGACAAGCTGCTGGTCGGGCGTGAGGCTGTCCCAGGCGGGGACGCCGGGGTTGCTCGGCGGCAGCTCTGTGTCCGCGGGCACGATCCCCGTCGCCTTCTGCCGCTCGAACCACGCCTCGCGGGCCGCGTCGTAGCCCTCGTCGAAGCGGCCCCGGTACTTCTCCAGGTACTCCGGGGGAGCCTGGTGCGGGTCGTGGCAGGCCCCGAAGGCCACGTACAGGAAGAACGGCTTGTCGTCGTAGATCGCCCCCTGGTCCCGGACGAACTCGATGGCGTGGTCGACCATGTCCTCGCTGAAGTGATAGTCCGGCGTGTCGGGCGTGGGGATGCGGTGGTTGTCGTACGTCAGCTCAGGGGCGAAGTGGTCGCTCAGCGCGTCGAGGAAGCCGTAGTAACGGTCAAAGCCCTTCTGCAGCGGCCAGTGGTCGAAGGGCCCCGCAGCCGAGGTCTCCGACATCGGCGCCAGGTGCCACTTGCCCACGGCGAAGGTGGCCATGCCCTGGTCCCGCAGCACCTGCGCGACCGTGGCCGCGCGGTTCGAGATTGCCCCGCGCCCGTTCGGATAGGCGCGCGCCCAGTTCGAGACCGAACGCATGCCCACCGTGTGGTGGTTGCGACCGGTCAGCAGGCACGCCCGCGAGGGCGAGCAGAGCGTGGTCGTGTGGTAGTTCGTGTAGCGCAGGCCGTTGGCCGCGAGCCGGTCCATGTTCGGCGTGTCGATCGTGGAGCCGTAGCTGCCGAACTGGGCGAAGCCAACGTCGTCGAGCACGATGTAGACGACGTTGGGCAGGCCCCGGGGGTCGGGTTGCTGCGGCCACGGTCCGGAGTACTCCGTGGACTCGAGCATGGCATGGCCCGAGAACTCGGCGGCGTCAGGCATGGTTCCTCCCTCGGGCGTGTGCCCGACCGGGTGTCGCGAGCCACACCGCCACCGGGTGACTCCCGGTGGCGGTGCGACAGAACGGTTTCCGCAGCCTGATCCCCTTACGCCTCGTCGTCGATCCAGACGTAACCGAGGTAGGTCAGCGGCTCGATGAAGCTGTTGTAACCCTGCACGCGCGGCTTCACCACGTTGATGCCGCGGAAGGGTGCGCAGGGAAGCAGCCAGGGGTCGTCGTGGAAGAGTTCGTTGAAGCGCTCGTACTGCACCAGCGCCTCTTCCGAGAACGGATCGAGCGTCTTCAGCTTCGCCCTGATGTCCAGGAACGTTTCGCTCGTGTACTGGCTCGGGTTGTTGTCCTGGAAGGGCAGCGGCTGCGTGATCACCGTGACCGGCGAGAACGGCGAGAAGCCCGTCATCAGGAACCAGCCGGCCTCGAAGTCCCGCTGGAACAGCTTCTGGTTCATGTCCGGGATCTGGTGACCGACAAGCTCGATCTCCACGCCCACGTCCGCGAAGTTGTTCTTGATCAGCGAGGCGAGCTGCGCGCCCACCACGGGGTGGTTGGCGTAGTGGTCGAAGGTGATGGGCTCCGTCTGGCTGAAGCCCGCCTCCGCGAGGAGCGCCCGTGACCGATCGGGGTCGTAGAACGGCTGCTCCAGGGAAGGGTCGAAGGCGGGGCTGCCCGGATCCCACGGCTGGGTCGTCAACTCCACCAGCCCCTCCATCAGCTCGTTCACGATGCGCTCGCGGTCGATGGCGAAGAAGAGCGCCTGCCGCACGCGCTTGTCGGCGAAGTACGGATTGGTGACGTTGAGGCCCACGTAAACGATGCCCCACTTCGCCGCCAGCCTGACATCGTCCTCGTGCGCTTTGCCGAACACCGGGCTCACGCCAGTGGCGATGTCGATGTCGTCTGCGTCGTACGCCTGGCCGACGGCTTCGGCATCAGCGAACTGGATCACCTGCACCCCGTCGAGGTAGGGACCGCCACGGTCGTCGTGCCAGTTGTCGCTCGGCTCGAGCGTGTAGCCGACCCCCGGCGTCCAGGAGCCCATCTTGTACGGTCCCGTGCCCTGGATGTTTTCGCCGCTCTGAAGTTCGGCGTAGGTGTCCCGCTTGGTGACGGGGAACTGCGCGAAGAAGTCGTTGATGTTCGCGAGCGGTGTCCCGAACGTGAAGACCATCGTGCGGTCGTCGATCGTGCTCATGTCCGTCACGAGCGAGGCGAAGGCCAGCAACTGGCCGCGGAAGCTGAAGCCGTACTGGTCGGGGTTGACGATCGCGTCGATCCCGAAGAAGACGTCGTCCGGCGTCACCGGCGAGCCGTCGTGGAAGACGGCGTTCTCCTTGATCCGGATGGTGACCGTGGTCAAGTCCTCGGACACCTCGTACTGGTCAACGAGGACGTGTGTCGGCGAAGGCGAGTCTTCGTAGCGGATGAGGCTCTCGAAGACGAGGAGGGGAATGCCCTGCGCGCGCGTAAACGGAGCGCCGTTCGTCAGCAGCAGGTCTCCCTGGACCGCATACCGCAGCGTGCCGCCCTGCTTCGGGCCCGTCTGGGGAGCCTCCGTGGGCTCGGGGGTCGCCTCTGCCGGAGCCTCGGTCGCCTCTGCGGGCGCCTCGGTGGCCTCCGCCGGAGCTTCGGTCGCCTCTGCGGGCGCCTCGGTTGCTTCGGCCGGGGCCTCGGTCGCCTCTGCGGGCGCCTCGGTCGCTGCCGGCGGGGCGTCGTCGTCGTCGCCGCAGCCGATGAGGGCGGCGGTGACGCCCGCTCCGACCGCGATTCCTGAGCCGGCGAGCATCTGCCGGCGCGTGATAGGCCTTTTCCAGGTAGACGTCATGGTGATCCTCCGCGTGTTGGTGTCTGTCTCTGTGCCGCCGGCCCGGGTGGCAAGCCTCGCCTGAAGCCCGGCCGGGCAGCCTCTGACGCGTGGGCCGGTACTATACCTGTCCCGAATGGGGGTGGTACGGCCCAGGCGTTCTTCTGGGCGCCTAACGAGTGTGGCCACCGGCCATCCCGGGGTGTGTATCCTCATGCCCGATCCAGCGCTGACGTGACGGCCAGGACCCGGGACAAAGGGCGAGGGATATGGCTCCGTTCATCGTGAACCGGCTCGTGCAGACGATTCCCATTCTCTTTCTGGGTACGGTGCTCGCCTTCCTGGTCCTGCGGCTCATCCCCGGAGATCCTGCACACGTCATCGCGGGCGAAGAAGCGACGGCGGAGGATCTCTACGCCATCCGCGAACAGCTCGGCCTGCACGACAGCTGGCCCGAACAGTACATCCGCTGGCTTGGCGACCTCGTCACGGGTGACCTGGGGTATTCCTTCACAAGCGGCTTGAGCGTCAACCGCCTGTTTACCATCAACTTCCCGTCCACGATCGAGCTTGGCATTGCGGCCTATGCCTTTGCCATCCTGGTCGGTATTCCACTCGGCATCCTCGGGGGGGTGAAGCCGAGAAGCTTCTGGGACTGGCTCCTCTCGGGCTACACCATGGTTGCTGTCGGCGTTCCCAGCTTCGTGTTCGGCATCATCCTGCTCTGGATCTTCGCGGCCGAGCTTGGCTGGTTCCCCTCGCACGGGCGTGTTTCATTCCTGGACGACCCGGTGGATTCACTCCACCACCTCGCCCTCCCCGTGATCGCCCTGGCGATGCCAATCAGCGCCGTGCTCGCGCGCTACACGCGAACCACGATCACGGACGTTGTCGGCCAGGACTTCGTCCGCACGGCGAGGTCAAAGGGCCTTGGGGAAAGCACCGTCATCGTGCGCCACGCGCTCCGCAACTCCCTCATTCCCGTCATCACCATCATGGCGCTGCAGGTGGGTGAATTGCTGACCGGAGTCGTGATCATTGAGGCCGTCTTCACCCGACCCGGTTTCGGCCGCGTGGTGGTCGAAGCGATCCAGCGCCTGGACTACCTCGTCGTGCAGACCGTCCTGGTCGTACTCGTCGTCATCTTCGTGACCGTGAACCTGCTGGCCGACATCATCTACGGCTTCGTTGATCCCAGGGTACGTGTCCGATGAGCATTGCTGCGAGTCGCCAGGAAGAGCTGACGATGGTCAGGTCCGGGATCACCCAGTCGATGTGGGCCGACACGCTACGTCGCCTGCTCCGCAACCCCCAGGGCGCGATCGCCGTGGGAGGCCTGCTCATCATCGCCATCGCTGCCATCGCGGCCCCCGTCATCGCCTGGCACGACCCGATCGCCCAGGACGCCTCCGCGCGGCTGCTCTCACCCTCCTGGGACCACCCCTTTGGCACCGACGAACTGCGGCGCGATCTCTTCTCGCGCAATCTTCACGGACTCAAGACCGCCCTCGCCCTGAGCTTCGTGTCGGTGTTGACCGGCGCCGTCATCGGCACCATGACCGGATTCACGGTGGGGTACGTGCGGGGCTGGGCCGACTCGGTTGTCATGCGCCTGGTGGATGCCCTGCTGGCCTTCCCCGGCCTGCTCATCGCGTTCGCCATCCTCACCATCCTTGGCGAGGGCCTCGAGAACATCGGTATCGCCATCGTCGTCTTCGCCATCCCCGGCTTCACGCGACTCTCCCGCGCCCAGATGCTGGGCGAGCGGAACAAGGACTACGTGCTCGCGGCGCAGGTACTCGGGGCCAGCACGCCCCGCATCATCTTCCGCCACATCGTGATCAACGCGCTTCCGCCCCTGCTCGTACAGGTGGCCCTGGCGATCGCGAGTGGCGTGCTCATCGTGGCTGCCCTGGGCTACTTCGGGCTCGGCATCGAGGCGGACACGCCTTCCCTGGGCGGGCTGGTGAACGACAGCAGGCCGTACCTCCAGCGCGCGTGGTGGTATCCCGTCTTCCCCGGCGCCATCCTCGCCTTCCTGCTCCTCTGCCTCAATCTCTTCGCGGACGCCATCAACGAGGCCATCAGCCCCTACGCGCGCCGCAGCTCCTGAGCGAGACACTCGCACACGAAGAACCCCGGCCAGGTCGACTGGCCGGGGCTCCTGGCTGCTCGCCGGTGGCTCCTAGCTGACGGAGGCGGGCTGGAAGGCGAGCCTCTCGATGTCGAGGTTGAACACCCGCGCCGCGTTGGTCGCGAGGATCTTCTCGGTTTCCTCTTCGCTCACGCCCTCGAACATCTCGTCGATCATCGACTGCGTGTGCGGGTACGTGCCTTCGGGGTGCGGGTAGTCGGTGCCGAACATGAGGTTGTCGACCCCGAGGCGGTGGCGCGCATCCACCTCCGACTGCGTCAGCGGCCCCGCGCAGAATCCCTGCCGCGCGAAGAGCTCGCTCGGCAGCAGTTCCTGGCTCTGGCCGCCGGGGCGACGCTTCACCAGCGCGTCGTACTCATCCAGCAACGGCGGCACCCAGAGGCTGCCCGACTCGACCCAGCCGAAGTTGAGGGTGGGGAAGCGCTCGGCGATGCCGCCCAGCAGGAAGTGCCTCAGCGCCCCCCGCAGCTCCAGCGTCGTCAACGGCCCGTACTTGAAGACCTGGCTCTCGGGGTCGGCCTCGAGGACCGGGTTCTCGCGGCCGAAGCCGGGATGGAAGAGGACGGGCATCCCCATCTCCTGCACCTCCGCCCAGAGCCGGTCGTAGCTGCGGTCGTGGAAGGGAAGGGCGCCGGGGAACCAGTAGTGGGAGCCCGGCAGGATGAGGGCGCGGAAGCCCAGGTCGTGGGTCTCGCGAAGCTCCGCCACGGCCACGTCCATGTCGGCGATCGTGATGGCGGCCACCCCGATGAAGCGATACGCCTCCCCGGCGAAGTGCTCGGCGAACCAGCGGTAGTAGGCCTTGTTGCAGGCCCGCACGAACTCGATGTCCGTTGAGCGCGAGCCCCCGCGCTCGATCACGACCTCGGCGCAGACGCCGTCTTCGGTGATCGCCTCCATGCGGTCGCCCAGATCCACCGTGATGCGGAACTCCTCCATGGTGTTCTTGCGCCCGGAGTAGGAGGTTTCCTGCCCGCGCGCGCGCATGTTGGCGAGGATCTTCTGCAGGCGCTCTTCGTCGCGCTTGTTCAGCGTTTCCATGGTTGGACGGTGCTTGGGCTCGATGTACTCGGAGAGGTCCAGGAACCTCTCGGTGTGACTGTCGGCCGAGATCACTACTCGCGCTGCCATGAGTCCCCCTTGCCGGTTCATTTCCGGCTGTGTTTCAAGCCATCCGATTCTAACGGCCCGTACGGGGGCCGTGTACGCCGCCCCGCTCGGGCTGACCGGCCCTGTCGGCGTATCGTTCGATTGTGACTCGCCCCGCTCCCGCCACCGTTCCGCCAACCGCACAGGGGGCTGGCGCGTGCTAGAGGCGGTACTCCTTGTCCTCCTGGGGCTGGGCGTGGGTGTGTTCGGCGCGATCGTGGGGGCCGGCGGCGGCTTCCTCCTCGTCCCCATCCTGCTCGTCGCCTACCCCGACCGCGACCCCGCGACGGTCACGGCCATGTCCCTCGCCGTGGTGTTCGCCAACGCCAGCTCCGGCGCCATCGCCTACGCCTGGCAGAAGCGCATCGACTACCGTAGCGGGCTCTGGTGGGCGCTGGCCGCCATCCCCGGCGCCCTCGGAGGCGCCCTCCTCGTCGGGATCATCCCCCGCACCGCGTTCGTGCTGGTGTTCGCCGTGGCCCTTGCCGGTGTCGCCACCCACCTCATCTTGCGGCGCCAGTTCCGCGGCTACCGCGAGCCCATCAGCGGTCGCGGGGCCATCTCCCGCCGCATCCGCGACCGTCGCGGCCAGAATTTCTTCTACACCTTCCGCCTCTGGCACGGCCTCTCGATCGCCGGCGCGATGGGGTTCGTTTCCGGCCTGCTGGGGGCGGGCGGCGGCGTCCTCCAGGTACCGCTCCTCACGATCGTTCTGCGTTTCCCCGTCCACATCGCCACCGCCACCAGCCAGTTCGCCTACGCCCTCATCGCGCTCGAAGCCACGATCGTGCACCTCGTGACCGGCGGCCTCCGACTGGAGGCCGACCTCGCCGAGGCTGCCCTCATCGCCGCCGGCGCCATCGCCGGTGCGCAGCTGGGCGCCCGCCTCGCCCTGCGCGTGCGCGGCGCCACCATCCTGCGCGTCCTCTCGGCCGCCCTCCTGCTGGTCGCAATCTGGCTCGTCGTCGACACCTTCGCCGCCTGACCCCCAGGCAACATGTTGGTGGGCCAGGCGGTACTCAGTGCGAAGCAAGCCGCAGCTCGCCTCAACTGCCGGGACGTACCCCCGCACGCAAAGGGGTGGTAGGCCAACCCGTACGGTACTGCGAACTTTCCGCTGGTCCGTGGCGCTGTAGTTGGTCACGCACGGGTGCCTCCACCCGTGTGTCGCACACTAAGGCCACAGAGGCCCACGCTCCGTCCAACGGCCAACGTGGGTTGAGCCTCGCTCAGCTTCAATTGCGTAGGTCTAACGTGAAATAGGGACTTCCCTGAACCCCCCGGGACGGACCTCACTGATGGCCTCACGAATCTCCTCGGTCCGCAGACGCACGTACGGCCATGCCGTAGACAGAAGCACTACGATAGCTAGGTGCTTGCCGGTGAGGTCTTGCTGGTAGCGCATGTTCTGATCGGTAGTGACGACGATGTCGTAGCCCTCTTCCTCGGCCTTGGCGATGAGGTCTCCATTGCCCAACTCCGACCACCCTCGCTCCGCCACGGTATCGACCGTGTGTCCACCGAGATGCCGCCGCAGCGGCGCAGGCGTGCCCTGATCGAACAGGACTCTCACGACTAGGCGGGCCTTCGGAGTGCCTCGGCCTCGTGCTCGAGAACAGCGCGTACCTGCCACTCCTCGACTCCTGGGAACCAATCCAGGAACTCTTCAACCGTGGCTCCGCTCGCGAGGTTCTCGAATAGGGCCGAGACCGGCACCCTCGTCCCTGTGAAGATAGAGGTGCCGCTAACCCTGCCGCGCACGCTCTCGACTGCCCGGCAGGTCTCCCAATCCGTCATACCGTCACCTCGCTCCCGATTGCCGAGCACACCGCACACTTCTCGGCAACGTGGCCGCTGCCTTCCTCGCCCGGCAGACGCGCCGCCACCGCGCACACTAAGCGTACCAGTCACTTCGTCGGTTAGCGCTCCAGCAGTTCCTAGAGGAACCTCTCCTCCCAGGTCGCGGCCCCAAAGGTGGACCGGCCACCAGCAACGCAGGCCGCGCTCTTCCAGAAATCCGTTAGGGGGAGAGGCATCCCGCCTCCAATGTGGGGATGAGAGGTGGGCAGGTGTTGTAGGCTCAACCCGGCAGTTGCTGCTGCCAGAACTCCTCCGTTGGCGGGGCTCACTTCTGTGCTAGCGGCTCACAAATGGGGACTACGGCATGAACCCGTGGACGCTCATCGGCTGGCTCGTGCTGGGGTGGATTGTGCTCTACGTCGGGTCTGGGGTGGTAGGGGTATGCACCCTACTGTCGGGTGGAACCTCGGCCTGGATGACGTTGTGAAGAGGGCGTGCACTTCCTGCGATTCCGCAGAACCCTCGGGTTGCCTGAGACCGCACCAACTCAAAGCTGCCGCCCCACCCATCCCCGACCACCACCAGACCCACCGGCCGTTCGACAAGCTCTTCGAGCACCAACACCAACGCTGCCCCGTCCTCGTGCTGCACGGTGGTGGTCAGGAATTTGGCACCGTAGGGCCAGCCACACCAGGGCAGGCACTGGACGTCGCTGACCACCACTCGCGCCCCGGCGGGGATGGTGATGTCTAACGCACCTCCACACGCGGACCGCAGTTAAACGGCTATTGGGCGGACGGGGCATCCCGATCGACGAGTGCGGTGGGGGGGATCCTCAACGGGTCGAGTTCTGCCCAGCCCGCAATGGAGGCGGCGCCCTTGGCCAGGTATAAGAGACTTACGCCATGCGCCTGCTCGTCGCAGCCTGCTGCCTGATCCTCGCGCTGGCGCTTGGAGCGCTGGTGGGTGCCTGCCAGAGGGGCGAAGCGCCGCGCCAGCCCGCTTGCGATCAACCGGCCCCCTACGCTGTCACGATCACAGCCAAGGACAGCGCCTTGGATCTCGCCGACATAACCCTGCCACCGGGCGTCACAGTGGTCCTGACGCTCGACAACCAAGACGAGGGCATCAACCATAACTTCATCGTCTCGTATCTCGGGGATGAGGTGGTCCATCCCCACAACCCGGGTGGTTGCCTCTGCGGCTGCGAGGGATGGGATGGTGACCCGCAGCAACTCAGATCGCTAACGGTGGAAGGCGGAACCAGTCACACGTTCACCTTCACGACACCGCCGCCGTTGGTCTACAGATCCGGGCCGCTGAGCCGTTACACGTTCTGGTGCGAGTTTCATCCAGACACGATGACAGGCGCGTTCTGGGTGGCGGAGCCGAGCGAGATGGAGTAGGCCGCAGGGTATTGTGTGGGGAAACTTGCTCTCACAGCGGGGAATCTGGCATGCCGCGTCCCCCTCGCTTTCGGGCGGGCTTCCAGGAGGTACTCGACGTATGGACTGGCAGCGAGAAGGAGCCGTCGCGTCCCGCCGGGAGACCGAGGAGCGCGCGCCGTCGCGTGCCTTCCCGGCGAGTTCTTCGCCGTCCGGCTCCGGGACGGCACCGTAGCGGCGTGTCGATACGTCGGCAAGCACCGCCGCCAGGGTGTGCTCGTTCAGGAGGTCGGTCTTGCGGGTCTCCTCGTTGCAGGGGGATGCACGCCTCGGCACCGTCCACGACCCGGACACGTGGGCGGTCGACGGCGATGCCGCGGCCACCGGGCACCACCGTCCCTCGCTCTGTTCCGTGTCTCTCAACATCAACGACGCTTGGGACATCCTCGAGAATCGCGAGAACAGTCGTGTACAGACTCGGTTGAGGGGTTGGTACCCTTCATCCCGGAGTTGGGCGCCCCGATCTCTCAACTGGTCTCGATGGTGCTTGGCCCGTCGCTCGAACGGCGATGGGCCTGCTGGCTCAAGGACATCGCGGTGAGGCTGGCAGGGAGGCCTCTCCGCCCGTCAGGCTGGTCGTGAGAAGTTGGCAGGTAGCCCCGATAGCAGCGCTACTACGTGTAGATGGGGAGCCCCCAAGCACACCTGCTGGTCCCTTCGTCGCCTCTCACTGCGGACCATCTTCGTCAACTGCAGGCACTCGCCTCAGGGAGTCCACGATCTGGTCGAACAGTGCCTCCACATCACGGTCGGGGTTGTCCTCGTTCGGCGGAAGCGCGATCTTCCAGATGACGCTCATGCCCGGGTCCGCGACGAGAAGATCGCCCTCAGGCGTGATGAGTATCGCCACAGGCCGGAACTGCTGGGAATTGAATGAGTCCCGATCAACAACGATCGCGGCCTTCCCATCGGGCGTGATCTGGACCACTCGACCGTATCTCGGGTCGGCGGCGTACAGCGTTCCGCCCGGAGCCAAGGCCAAGGCAGGCACCTCCCAGGAGAGCACGCCGCCGTAGTGGGTCGGTGTGTCCTCGAACACGACGGAGATGATTCCACCTTCGGCGACCTTGCGGATGGAGGTCCTGTCGTTCAGGTGAGTCGCGAAGAACAGGGTGTCCGTCTCATCCAGCGCGAACGCACGGGTGAGAACAGTGGTCTCGTCCAACGCATCCGACAGCTCGCCCTTGGGCGAGAGGCGCCGAACCCGATAGCCGTGTGCGGTGAGTTCGGTGAACAGGAGGCTTCCTTCAGCATCAAGGATTAGGCCTTCAGGGACGGAGTAGGGTGACCCCTCGGCGTTGACCGTCTCAACCGCACCATCGGGCGTCACGCGGCGGATGAGCCCGTTGCCGGTATCGCCAACATAGATTGTTCCATCGCCAGCCACTGCCACTGTCCGCGGCCAGGAGAATTGAGCCTCGTCGGGCGGACCGTCGCGAAGGCCCGGTCCGTTGCCGCCGGTGAGGGTGGACACGTCACCGGCCAGCGATATGCGGCGAATCGCACGGTTGCCCGCGTCAGCGACGATCACGCTTCCGTCCGTGGCAAACGCCAAGCCTTCGGGAGAACTAAAGAGAGCCCCGATTGCTGGACCGTCGGCAAAGCCACGATAGCCCCTACCAGCGAACAAGCTGACTCCAACCCCCTCCAATCTCGGGATGCCAGCGGGTCGGATCAGTTCTGTGCCAGGGAAATTCCCGTCTGCGTCAGGGAGAACGACGCGCACCACGCTGTCAGCCTGGTCCATCACGACCAGCGCTCCCCCCGGTGAGAGGGCAAGCGCCCCGGGCTCGCTGAGGGCAGCCTCGCTGTAGCTGCCGTCACGGTGGCCGTCCTCGCCCGTGCCCGCTACCGCCTGGAGACGGGTGAGGCCCAGGACCTTCACGATCTGGTGGAGCCCGGTGTTGCTCAGGTAGACCTCGCCCTCCGGGCTGACCGCCACTCCCCAGGGTGAGGCCAGCGGCCCGCCAGCGATTAGCGGGTCGCCCCGGAACAGCGTTGACACATGGCCAGACGTGTCGATCTTGCGAACGAGATAGTGCGTCCCCTTCTTCTCCGGAACGTAGGGGTTCGCGTCGAGGACGTACACGTTGCCTTCGGCGTCCACGTCAATGTCCCGTAGGAAGGCGAACTCCGCCTGCTCCTTGGGGCCGTCCCTGTAGCCGAGGCCGCCACCTCCCGCGAACGTGGTCACCCACCCGGAGGGCGAGAGGCGCCTGACCGAGAACTGCTCCGTGATGTAGAGGTCACCATCCGCGCTGAGGGCAATCTTGCCGGGTGACACGAACAAGGCCTCATCAGCGGGCCCGTCCCGCCTGAGCCACTCTTCGGGTTGGTCAGCACCGGCGACCGTCGTCACCACGCCATCCGGTGCAATCTTTCGGATGCGGTTTTCATAGGACTCGACAACGTAGATCGCCCCGGCGAAGTCGACCGCGACATCCGAAGGTCCGTGGAATCCACTGCTCCCGGCGATCGTCCTGACAGTGCCGTCGGACGAGATGCGCCGGATCGCGTGATTGCGGAAGTCAGCCACAACCACGCTTCCATCACGGTCAACCGTCAGGCCGACGGCTACCTCATCCCACTGTCCGAACCTTGCCCCGTCACCGTGCCCATCCCAAAGACCGTGGACCCCGGCGCGTCCCGCCAGCGAGAGAACGCGTCCGCTGAGCGGGACCTCAAGTCCAATGTCGCCGAAGCGGTACCGGCCATCGCTGCTGAAGCCATCACCCAGGAGCAAGCGGACCGTGCCGAGCGTGCGCCACGAACCACCTGCCGGACGCGCGCTGACGAAGACAGCGCCGCTATCGTCCACGTCCTGCCAGATGCGCACCTCCACGGTTGCCGAAGACGCGGAGCCTGTCAGAAGCGTCGAAAGGGTGATGTCGCCGTAGCGGTACTGGCCGCTGGAACTCAAGCCGTCGTCGAGCGCCAACGGGATCGTGCCCAGCGTGCGCCACGAACCGTCTGCGGGCCTCGCGCTGACGCGGATGTCAAGTTCGTCACCCACGCCCTGCCAGACCCGAATCTCCACCCGCGCGCTCGGCGGCCCGTACTCCACCCCCTCTGCGCTGACCGCAGATGCAAGCGTCAGCACCGCGGCCACTGCTACGATGGCCATCACCGGGTACCGCTTCAAGCAAGTTAGGGGTCGCCGCATCTTGAAGGGGGTCACGGTCAGGCTGGCACGCGCCGGGCCGTTTCCTCCGGCGCGCGCGACCCGAAGATGACGCTCCTGTCGCAGCTGAAGCCCGGCAGCACGTCCAGACCGTCGAGGGAGTCCTGCTCGCCGAACGTTACGATGTCGCCGTCTGGCCGGTACACGTCGACGGTGCGCGTCTCCGGTTGCACGAGCCAGACGAGGCGCACGCCGTGACTCAGCCACATGTGCGCCTTGTCGTGCACCGCGTGGCGGCTGTCGCTCGGCGAGGCCACTTCGACGACCAGGTCGGGGACTGCTTCGGCGTACCCCCTAATCTCGGCGTCGATGGCAATCTTCTCGGTGGAGAAGAACGCGATATCGGGTTCACGCACCGTGTCGGGGGAGCGCTCCAGGAGGACACCCGGATCGGATGCAACCACGGCCCCAAGGAGGCGAGGCTCGGCGAAGTTCAGTATGGCAGCGCTCAGCTTCACTACGATCTTTGCCGTGTCGGTGTACGGTCGCATGGTTTCGCAGAGAACCCCCGGATAAGTTCGCCACGCACACCCTCAGCCTCGAGCCGCAGGAGGTCGTCAGCGGGAAGCAGCTTCGTCTCGGTCATCGTCGTCATCGCTCCCGTGCCATCGCACTCTAACGGGACTCCGCCTCGCGCGGGGTGCGTCCACTCCCTTCGATAGCGCCCGCCTGCAGCGTGTTCATCCGCTCGGTCTGTCGCAGGTAAACGCAAGTTCTGTACCATTCGTCCACCCGGGGCGCTGGGACAGAGTCCCCCGGCGAAGTGCAGACGCCCGGTCGCTTTACTCATTCGCGCGTCGCCTGACCGTCCCGCCCCCACCCGGGCGCCTGAGCCGCCTGGCGGGCCCCGCCGGGCGGTAACGACGCGCTAAGCGCCCCGCCCCCGGCCAACGCGGCGGCATTGCCTACTTGCTCAGACCATCCTTACCCCAAATCCACCGATAGAAGGGTGACGGGGCGGGCTGGCCGGCTGCCGGAGCGTTCGGCGGGCGTGCCGGCGTTCGCGGGGCGATTGCCGGAGCTGGAAGCCATCGCGCAGCGACGCTCGGGACGCTGAGAGCGGACCCGAGGCTGCGTGGGGCGTGCACCCAGATTCACCACCGGCGCCCGTTGTGGGGCAGTGCGGGCGTGATTCGTGCGGCGCGGGTCCGGGAGTGTGGGAGAGGCGATGTGCGGCGCCTGCGCGCTCGTGGTGGTTCCGTGGGCGGATGAGGAGATGCCGCTGCCGGGCCGACCGGGTCCGGTCGCCCACGTAGGGCCGGGCGCGAGGCCGCGCCGGCGTCAGGCGGGCTGTGGGAGACGACGAGGATGCGGCGGCGCGCCGAGCGCAGCAGCGCGTAGGAGGGATGGCCCGCACCCAGCTGGACGATTAGCCGTCGCGCTGGGCTCCCGGCAGGCCCGCACCCGCCTGGCACTGCGAACAGGGGGCTTCAGGGGCATGTGCCATGCTGGTTGGCATGCCAGCGCCCACGCTGGAGAAGTGCCCGCTGGTCGGCTCGTGGGGGCAGTGTGCAGCCCAGGGCGCGCCCGCCCAGCGGAAGACGGCCCGCCCAGCGCCACAGCCAGCACGATGGGGTGTCCACCGTTTTCCCCACGCGTCTAGCGGCGCAGGCGACACGGAGCGCGAGCTCGCGTGGCGGACGACTGGTTTCTGGGTGGCCGCCTACTCTGACGCTGCTGGCGGCCTCCGGTCTCTGGGACAGCACCATGGAGACGGTTGCGTTGATGGCGGTCACGGTGACCCTGCCGATCCCGCTCGCGGGTGCCGGTGGGG
This sequence comes from Tepidiformaceae bacterium, assembly GCA_965214395.1. Classification (GTDB taxonomy): domain Bacteria; phylum Chloroflexota; class Dehalococcoidia; order Tepidiformales; family Tepidiformaceae; genus UBA2991. Next base: position 89,132 of record OZ243954.1, on the reverse strand, counting down.
GTGTGGACCTCGCAGAGCGACCGGCTAGACCGCATCCGGCGCCGATCCTGGACGGGATGCAGACGATGCCAAGCTTCGTCTACCGCGTACCCGCGAGCGCGTTCTTCAGCCTGGGCAACGTGCCAGCTTGAAGGGCCACCGCTGCTGCCCGAACACACTCCCCAGGCCAAGCAGCCGGACGGTGTTGCTGCCACCTGGCCTCACGTACACTGCGAGGGCTGGAGTGACTCATGAGCGACAGGGTACGCAGGCCGAAAGATGCCATCACCCAGCCTGCGGGAGCGCGAGCTTCCGGACACTCCGTGTCTTCGCGGGACCGCTCGCTGGCGGGACGCGTGTGCACCCAGGTCCACCCTGCAGAAAGCAGGGGAACGTGGCAAACGGCCGTGGGTGGGGACCGGGAGGCGGTGCACGCCACACGGCAGGAGGCGGGAGGTGTCTAGGGAGTGCACCGGCTGCACGGCCAACCGGGAGGCTGGCGGCGTGGCTGTTGACGACGCTGATGGGACTCACGCGCTCTCTCTGCACTGCTTGCCTGCGCCGCCTGCTGACGCTGCGGCCAGCGGCTGGCGGGGTCGGCGCATCCGCCGGAGCCCTGACCGTGCAGATGGCCATGTCCAGCGTCGCCACGGCGGCCGCCGCCGAGCTGGAGCGGCGTGACCGCAGCAGGGGTGCGGCGTGAGCCTCCGTCTGTGCGAAGCCCCCGGCTGCGGGCACACGCTGGAGGGCGGTCGCCCCCTCGCGCGCACCTGTTCGCCGACCTGCTCCAACCGGGTGTCCGCACGCCGCAGCCAGCACAAACGCCGCCACCCCGGCTGCGACCGTGATCCCGTGCTGGACCCCCACCGGCACCTGGCCGGGGGCTACGTCGAGTGATCGGGCTGGGCATCGCCAAGTGGCTCCTGATCGCCCTGGGCAGTGCGATCGTGGCCGTCGTCACCCTCGTCGTCGTGCTGGAAGTGTGGGCATAGCCCCTTGCCGTCGGCCGCAGCCTACCCTGCCTTCTCCCGGCTGCAGCGTTCGCAGGAGGCTGAAGGCGTTGGACAGATGCCCGTGGGCGGGTGCAGCACGCGATCACACTCGGAGTACACCAAACCGGGTAGCGGCCTGGCGTGGGCCTCCATCACCAGCTTCAGAGCGCTGGCGCTGGGGGCAACCCAGTCCCTCCCGCAACGCTCGCAGTGACCGTGCGCCATCTGCCCGGTACTCCGCCTGCTCTCCGTCCTCATGCCGCGCTCCCCTCGCTTGCGGGGAAGTCTACCCCCCCCCCGGCGAGACAGGGAAGCGAGCGCTTCAGGGTGAATTAGCACAGGACCGCAGGTACGCCCCCGGTGCTCCCCAGCACTCGCTCTCCCCCGACTCCCGGAGCCCACGTGCGTAACCGGACCCAGGTCTCAAGGGCGCAAGAGTGAATCGGGGCTTATATACTTGACGCACCTGTAGCGATTCCGGTAACCCCAGTGAATTCGTTATCTCCCCAGCTTCCTCCCACCAGCGACCCGGAGCCCCCACCACACAGCTACCGCATACGCTGCCATCACAGCGACGCCGACGGCTGCGAGGCCCAGGTCGGCAGCCCTGTTGGTGGATTCTTCCCAAGCCGGCCGATCAAGGCAAAGAGGATGGCGGAGGCTGAGTCGATCGAAGAACGCACCCACGTCGGGGGTTTGATCACTGCCAGGGTAGATGGAGCGTCCGATTTCGCAAGTCGGGTACAGACAGACGCTCAGCACAGAGCCGCTGGTCACTTCCTTGAGGCTGGTTCCAAACGGGCACGTTCCCCCATTTATCCAAGGCCTCCCCTCCCGCAGGCGCATTCCCTTGGGGATGGTCACGTAAGCGTCCAAGACCCGCCACCGCGTCTCTCCGTCACCCTCGAGGATGTAGAAGGACACCTCCGGCCTACCCGTGCGAGGCGTCACACCTTGCCCCATGTTCGAGGGCGGTCCGTGCACGCGGCCTACCACCCATCGCACCTGAGCGTCGTACGCAGTGTCAGCGGAGAGGCCAGAAAGACGGTAGCGGCGGGTCACCCCGTTGCTGTCCGGCACATCCTGCCACCGGCTCCACGACTGCGGCCAACCATCTACCCAGATGCGATGCCTGTACTGCCACTTCGTAGCGTCGTCCGGCCCGCCCGCCCACTCCAGAATGAGGGCGTCAGGGGCGCCATCCGAGACGACGATCAGCCAGTTGGATTCGCAGGCTTCGGCCAGCGCAGCAGCCACGCCCAATGGAAGGTCTAGCAGGACGTCCTCAAAGATGGACCCGCTCTGCACCGGCGAGCGAAGAGAGGCCTGTGCGTCGCTGCCCACACTGTCCAAGTGGTACTGGTGGAAGCGCTCCAGCATCGCGGGGGGACTGACTGTTTCGAAGGGCCTCTCGACGTATGCGAGGGACGCCCCACCTTCGCCGGGAGCACTGCAGACCAACGCAGCGTACTCCTCAACGGTGAGTGACGAACCTCCGCAAGCAGCGAGCAAGGCGAATGTGAAGGTCGCTACGGCGGCAGACCACAGTGTTAACCTGCACCCGCGATGGTCTCCCACACTTGGCCAAGCGAGGCCGCTGCTCAAGAGCGTAGGCTCAACAACCTGCCGAGCCTACCGTCCGCTACATTCCCCTGCGACACGCAGTCCAAAGATTGCGCTCACGTCGCAAGCGAAGCCGGGCAGCACGTCCAAGCCGTCGAGGGCGTCGTCCTCGGCGAGCGTCGAGACTGCTGCATCGGAGCGGTGAATGTCGACCGTGCGCGTCTCCGGGTGCACGACCCAGACGAGGCGTACGCTGTGGCTGAGCCACATGTGAGCCTTGTCGTTGACCTCTCGGCGGCTATCGCTCGGGGAGGCGACCTCGACGACAAGGTCGGGGACGACTTCAGCGTAGCCAGGGATGTCTTCACCCAGCGGGAGCCGGTCCACGGACGTGAAGGCGATGTCTGGTTCTCGTACCGTGTCCGGTTCGCGCTCCAGCCAGACACCCGAGTCCGCAGCGACGACGGTTCCCACTCCCTCAACGTCAACGAAGTTGACCAGCGCAGCCACCAGCTTCGCCACAATCTTGCCGTGTCGTTGTCCCGCTGGCATGCTCTCGCAGAGCACCCCCCGGATCAGTTCACCGCGTACGCCCCCGCTGTAGAGCCGCAGCAGATCATCGGCAGTCAGCAGCCTCGCTTCGGTCGTGGTCGTCATGTCCGGTCTCGCTTCCGCGCTCCTATCCTACAGGAGCAGGGCTGCGGAGCCGCAGTATGCTGCTCGCCGCAAGCGAGACCGGAGGCGCGTCCGCGAGGCGGCGCCTGACGACGGCCCGCATCAATGGAAGGAGTTGTCCGTCGGCAGCTCGCAGGAGATCTCCATCTCAAGCGGCGTGCCCAGGTCCACCCCGGCGTGAAGCCGCCCCCGCCCGAGCCGTACGTGGCCGTCGCGGAAGCCTGGCAGGCCGCGGTCGCGGCGGCGGGACTCTCCTCGTCAAGGGCGATGGCGGCTGCCACTGGTCGACAACCCCCACCAGCCATCGGCATCCCCGAATCAGGACACGAGCAGGGCAGAGTACCCACCCACAGGTTCTCCGGGGGCTTCGCTCATCACGGCCGGCGGCGCGCCTCTCGTCGCTTCCGCATGTACTCGCGCATGTAGCGGCGTTTTGCCTCGGCGTACCCGGCATCGGTCGCCATGCGCTCGGCGTAGCGCATTCGCTGCAACTCGCGCCGCCTTGCCACTTTGCGCGCCCGGCCGCGCTCCTCCTCGCTGTGGCGGCCCCAGCACGGTGTGCACACGTCGAGCGGACGGCCGCTGCCACGCCGGGGCCGCCGTCCCATCGGTCCCCCACACTCGCTGCACTGCTCCGCCAGGGGGCCGTCCGCCCGCGTACGCTCCCGTGGCCGTGCGCGCCGCCGCTGGCTGTCCGTCCGCGCCTTTGCCAGACACTCGTCGCAGCGCGTCCTTCCAGGCACCGCGCGGCGGCCGCAGTTCCGCCGGCACCAGCCCGCCTCCACCAACTCAGCCGCCGCCGCGCGCTCTCGTGCATTCCGCGCCACCCGGCAGTCCGGGCACCGCACCCCCGGCCCGTCGAACAGCTCCCCGCAGTCTCTGCACCGCATCTGTGTTGGAACGTCAAAGGGGACCCCTGGTGGGGCTTGGCCCCTCAGCGGCGGCGGCGAGCGACGGTGTAACCGCCGAGGGTGATGGCGAGGGCCATGACGCCGAGGATGGCGACCAGCGAGGTGCTGGTGTTGGTGGAGGCGAGGCCGGTGCCGGTATCGGCGGGAGCCGGGGCTCCCGTACCCATGTCGTCGCCGGGCTCGGACGGCTCGTCGGGATCGTCCATGTCATCCATGTCGTCCGTCGGGCAGTCGTCGGCCATGTCGTCAGACATGTCGTCCATGGGCTCTGCGGGCTCCGCAGGCTCGGCCGGGTCATCGCCCATGTCGTCGCCCATGTCGTCCATGGACTCGTCGGGGCACTCTTCGCTCATGTCCTCTTCGGGCATGTGCGTCGTGGCGTTCAGGTCGAGGTCAGTGCGGGCACCGCTGGACCACGTCCCGGACTCGGCCGCTTCATAGCCCATGACCTTGAAGGTGACGGTGTCGCCCTCATCCGCACAGGAAGAGGGAACGTCGACCGCATAGGTGGAGCCAGCAGCCCCGGTGATGACGGTAGCGGAACCGCACTCGACATCGCCGACGAGGGCGGTGACGGAGGTACCGGCGGCCGCTGCCTCACCATCGATGCTGACGGTGCCGGCGAAGCGGTGCGGCGGCACCGTCGGCTGCGCATCGGCCACTTCTCCGCTGAAGAGGCCGACGAGGCCGAGCAGCATGGCTGCCGCGATACCCCCTCCGAGCCACTTGAGAGTCTTGTTCATGCTCTTGTTGCTCCTTGACTAGCTGTCCGTTTTGGCGAAGCCCGGGACCGTCCCCGGCCCCGCGAACGGGGCCAGGGGTGGGGCCGGATGCGGACAGGTTGCTCGACGACGACCCAGTAGGCCGCGCCGTTGGTGAGCGACTCGAGGGTGTTGCCGCCGGGGACATCAGCTGCCAGCGGGAAGTACCCGTCCCAGCTGCTGCCGTTCCAGCGCCAGATTGCGGTCACGCCCTCGCTGGCGCCGGCGGACGGGTCGGCCCCGTCGTCGCCGTTCCAGACGAGGTTGTGGGTGCCGGTAGCCAGAGGCTGCGACCACGTGGCCGGAGGAGCGTCGGGTGCCTCTTCCGGATCGGGGCCCACAGCGACCTCGATGAGGTGCTGGATGCGGCCGGGGAGTGTCCCAGCGCGGACCAGGAACGAGAGGTTGCCACTGCCGGAAGGCGCGAGGAACGAGAACGACGCTTTGCCGTCCGTAGTCGTCGCCGGAGCCGAAGCCGTGATCGTACCTCGGAGCTGGCCTTCGATGGCGATAACCTCAATGGCTTGGGCTCCAACCGCTACACCGTCATCGTCAGTCACGGTTACCGTGACCTTGTGCTCGGTCAACGGGTCAACCCGGGCGGGAGCGTCGTGCTCGATGCTGGCCGGAGGTCCGCCAACGTTGATCGTCGCCGTCGCCGATGTCGTCGCGTCCAGTACCACCTTCACGGTGTGTGGCCCGCGCGTGGTCGCCGGCGGACCTGCTGCTGAACTCACCTCAATGACGCACTTACCATCACCGTTCGTGCCGCCCGCAAGGTAGTTCCCAGGAGTGTCGACGCCACCAGGTGTGGTCGGTGTCGTGTTGTCGCAGTGCGGTATCTCGCCCTTGTCAGCGAAATCACCGTCCGCGACTCCGACTTCCTTCGGCATGCCCGTGCTCGTCGTCAGCGTCTGCGCCGCCGCCGTCGGGCCTGCAGTCGTCACCGCGCCGCCGCCCGCGCCGAAATTCGCACCGGCAACGGGAGAGTCGGCGGCGTCAGTCACGGTCACTACCACGAATGTCTTACCGCCGATCTGGATGGAGCCCTGTTCAGGAGCGACGGTAATGTTCTTAGCCGGGCCAAAGAACGTGACCGTGGCTGTGGTCGTCACCGAGGGGTAGCCCACAACCGTAGCCGTCACGGTCGCTACCCCTGGCCGGGAGGACACGGGCGACAAGGTCGGTGCTGTCCCAGGCATGCCATCAGTCGCCGTAGTGTCCGGCGTTGCTACCGTAGCAACCGTGCATGCAAGGGTGCCATTGCCGGTCGTGCAGTTGGCAGTGAACTGCCCCAGGCTTGTGGTCAGACTGACGGTGGTCGCCACCCCTTTGCCTGCGCTGTTCGTTACCTTGACGTTCATGGCGGGCAGGGCGGTGGTCGAACTCGCCGAATGCGCTTTCACGCTTGGCGTGAGTGAGATATTCGCCGGCACGAGGCCCGGATCGACCGTCAGTACCACGGCGTCCGTGGTCTGCGCGGCCGTCAGCAGTCCTGCCCTCACGACAACAGCGCCGGCGCCCGAGTCACTGGCGATCTTCACCTTCACGTCTATGGCATTGCCGTCGGGGTCCGCATCACAGGTGCCAGCACGGGCGACTTCCTGGCAAACCAGGGTGGTACCGCCACCGGACTCGAACGTGGCCTTCGCCCCGCCCGTGGTGGTGAGCGTCCAGGTGGTCCAAGCGTTGGCATCGAGGTCGTCAATGTCGCCGCTAATGGTGACCGTTGCGCCCGGAGCGACGGTTTGGGCGTCGCCAAGCTGGGCGTCGGCCGTCTGGGTGGTGGTGAGGTGGAGACGACGGCGAACGTGGAGGTTCGAGTCTGGCAGCGGGTCTCCGACGGGGCTTTTCCTGAGCACGCGTAGGCAGGGGGGAGCGAGGACTGGGAGACACATGACACAGTATTGGACATGAGCGAGCTCAGCCGGTCGAGGAGCTACCACCTGAGCAGCGCGGTGATGGTGGCAGTGCCCATCGAGGTGGAGGTGGAGGTGCCGGCGGGAGCATCGCTGACCGAGGGAGGGGAACAAGGGTTGGGGCCTGGCCTCACAACGACAACGCAACTGGGTACGTGCTGCGATGTGGAGGGAATGGACGGTGCCACGGGCATACGGAACGCACTCCTGTTGGACATGGCAAGGGTGGTCTCGTTCGCGAGAGACACCTACGGCCTCGGCCACCAGGGCCCAATCACTCTCCACATCTCCCACTCGGCGAGCGGCCTCCTGGTGCGATGCCGCGAAGCCATCGGCGAGCGTCTGGACGAACTGCCCGACGAATGCTCGTTCCAGGAGGGGGAGCACATGTTCTTCACACCGGCTTGCCGGTCCGACCGGCGGGCGCTCGCGAAGGAGTTCTTTACGAGGGCGCTAAACCCGGATGCCGTATCCCTTCCGTGGGTGGGCACGGGTACCATGGACTACGTCGTCTCCCACTACGTGACGGGCGACACCCCCGAGCTAACCGAGGATCGCTATCGAAGGGCAATCTTCAATGACCGGGGCCGCGACCTGCGCCTAGGCGAAGCGAGCGAGGGCCTGATGGGGGCGGCGGTCGCCTACGCCATCCATGAGTACGGGAGTTCTCGGAGTGGCTTTCGTTCTACGGCAGGGTCCTTAGCGGGGCAGCAGCCTGCCGGCGCCTTCGAAGCGCCCCTGGACCACTTCTATGCCGATTTCGAGGAGTGGGCCGCGGACCAGAGGCTCATCCTCATCGTGACCGGGTTCGGTCGTGCGACGAGGCAGCGCGCTCCATCGGCGTTAAGGGGGCAAGGGGGGTGTGATCACGACGAACGGTTTCCCGCACTACCGCGTCCCGCTGGAAGAGGACCACGACCGCGACGGCCTCGTGTGCGAGGGCTTCGTGACCATCGCCCAGTAAGCCCGAATCCACCGATCTGTTCAGGCCTTCCCCAACGCACGAGAGGGGCCCGCGAGGGCCCCTCTCGTGTCGTGTTAGGCCGTAGCGACGCGCTTAGCGGCGGCGGCGAGCGACGGTATAACCGCCGAGGGTGATGGCGAGGGCCATGACGCCGAGGATGGCGGCCAGCGAGGTGCTGGTGCTGGTGGAGCCGAGGCCGGTGCCGGTCTCGGCGGGAGCCGGGGCTCCCGTATCCATGTCGTCGTCCATGTCGTCCACGTCGCCGGGCTCGGACGGCTCGTCGGGATCGTCCATGTCATCCATGTCGTCCGTCGGGCAGTCGTCGGCCATGTCGTCAGACATGTCGTCCATGGGCTCTGCGGGCTCCGCAGGCTCGGCCGGGTCATCGCCCATGTCGTCGCCCATGTCGTCCATGGACTCGTCGGGGCACTCTTCGCTCATGTCCTCTTCGGGCATGTGCGTCGTGGCGTTCAGGTCGAGGTCAGTGCGGGCACCGCTGGACCACGTCCCGGACTCGGCCGCTTCATAGCCCATGACCTTGAAGGTGACGGTGTCGCCCTCATCCGCACAGGAAGAGGGAACGTCGACCGCATAGGTGGAGCCAGCAGCCCCGGTGATGACGGTAGCGGAACCGCACTCGACATCGCCGACGAGGGCGGTGACGGAGGTACCGGCGGCCGCTGCCTCACCATCGATGCTGACGGTGCCGGCGAAGCGGTGCGGCGGCACCGTCGGCTGCGCATCGGCCACTTCTCCGCTGAAGAGGCCGACGAGGCCGAGCAGCATGGCTGCCGCGATACCCCCTCCGAGCCACTTGAGAGTCTTGTTCATGCTCTTGTTGCTCCTTGACTAGCTGTCCGTTTTGGCGAAAGCCCGGTACCGTCCCCGGCCCCCGGCCCCGCGAACGGGGCCAGGGGTGGGCGGATGCGGACAGGTTACTCGACGATGACCCAGTAGGCCGCGCCGTTGGTGAGCGACTCGAGGGTGTTGCCGCCGGGGACATCAGCTGCCAGCGGGAAGTACCCGTCCCAGCTGCTGCCGTTCCAGCGCCAGATTGCGGTCACGCCCTCGCTGGCGCCGGCGGACGGGTCGGCCCCGTCGTCGCCGTTCCAGACGAGGTTGTGGGTGCCGGTAGCCAGAGGCTGCGACCACGTGGCCGGAGGAGCGTCGGGTGCCTCTTCCGGATCGGGGCCGATGTCGATGATGATCGGCAACTGGGCCGTCACTCCACCGAGCGCGTTCTTCGTCCGGGCGAGGAACTCAACCTTGCCCGGTGTGGAAGGCGCGAGGTAGGTGAACTTCGCACGCCCGTCCTTGGTTTTCGCAGGCGCTTCGGTGATGATCGTGCCGTCGCCAGCGGTCTGAAGGACCTCAATATCGACCTCGCCCACGCGGACATTCTCGTCGTCGACCACGGTGAGGTTCACCGTGACTTCAGCAGACGTGTCAATGCGCGGAGGAGCGTCGCTCCTCACGGTGGCCGGCGCGCCGCCGACCTGGATCTCGACCACGGCCTCTGTAACGCCCGGCGTGCCTGCGCCAGTCGCGCCAGCCACGATCGTGATCGTATGCGTCCCACGAGCTGCATCATCGGCCGGGCCCGGGGCACCAGCACCAGCGGTCACCTTGATGACGCACTTGCCGTTGCTGTCGGTACCAGTTGATGCAGCGAATGTTGACGGATCATTTGTGTCGGCGACATGCGCGTCACAGGAGGGGATGTCGCCAACAGCCGGATTGAGGCTGCCTGCGGTCATCTCCTTGTTGGCGTCATCGTCGACCTCAACGGGGTTGGCGAGCTTGGTCGGCGGAACGTTGCCGGTCGCCGTCTTGAGGCTCATCTCCGCATTGGCGACGGGGTTGCCGTTGCCGTCCTTGGCCTCGACGACGATGTAGGTGCTCTCGCCCACGGCAATCGCGCCCTGCTCTGACGAAGCGGTGATCGTCGCAACGCCGCCGTACAGGACGACCTCGGATGTGTTGCTCAGGGTGCCGCGCGTGACCTTGACCGTCACCGTGGCGGTACCGGTCGCACCAGCGCCGGTGAGCTCGACCGTGGCCCAGCCAGCCCCATCAACGCTCTCGGCCCTACCGGCATCGGTAGAAGTGGTAACGGTACCAGACTGAGTGCCACCCGAGAAAGCGAGACCTTGATATTCATCGCTAACGGTGGAGGGATGCGTTCCATCACCAAGCGTGCCTAGGCCAGCGGTGACATCCAGCGATTGGCCACCAATGCCCTTGCCGTTTTCATCCGTGAGCCGAATGGTGATCTGGGTGGAGTTGGTGGCCTCATCAGTGCTCGCTGCGCTGATCGCCTTGGGGGATGGCGTTATCGTCAGCCTCGTCGGAACCGGAGCTCGCGTCACGATGAAGTAGTCGGTAACCACGTCGTCCCCGGGTTCATTTCTGCTGATGACGACAGCCGTGTTCGCCGCGGCGTCAGCGGCGACAATCACCTCAACGCTGACGGCACTTGGGTCGCTGTTTTTGTCGCACGGCGTGTTGTCGATACAGAAGATCGCCTGTTTGCCATTGAAGACGAATGAGGCGCTGGCCGTACTGCTGGAGAGGATGGCGAACTGCACCCCTCCGCCCGCGTCGACACCACTGTTTGCAATCGTCGTCTTGGCGCCAGCAGCCACGTCTGGGAGCTTGGCCGCCTCCGCCGTCTGGGTGGTGGAAAGGACGCCGCTGAACGCGACGGCCGCCACCATTGCTACGAGCGCCAGCAGCGCGGCGGACTTCCAGCCAGCGATGGCGCTAATGAAATTGCTCTTCAAATCAGGTACCTCTCTTCAGGTAATGATTGGGCGTTGCCCGCAAGGGGCCGGACGTCGTTGTTGGATGTCTCTCCGCTGGTAGCCTCTGTACCTATTCAGCACCCCCTGCGATGCTCTTTGCCTCTCGGCGCAAGCCTCAACCGTCCAGCGTGTACTGGGGCTGATGGTGCTTACAACGCCGCCAACCCCTAAAGGTTACCGCGGGAGTTTGCTCCAATCGCCTATTACGGTCCAAGCGCCCCTTCTTTCCCCGCTGCGCTCACGATACGCTCCGCCAGCAGTTCCCGCACCGTCACGACGCTGGCGGAGGTCACGATGGACATCCCCCTGTTCTTCGCCGAGGGACAGGGAACAGCCACGTGCGCCGCATCCGCGCAGAGAGCGAGGGAGCCGGCCTGCGCGCGCGCTTCGCCTACCCTGCCGCTGACCGGCGACGCCCCGCCCGCCGCCCGTCGCTCTTGCGACGGGCAGCCGTCGACGGGCACGGTGCTGGTGGTGGACGACGAGCCGCAGGTGATCCTGGGCGACACTCCATGTTGTTTCCCGAATTCTTGGAGGAAATAGGGGTACCCCTTGGTCTCTTCGATCACAAGTGCCAGCGCTTCATCCTCCCATCGCACTCCCTCTTCCCCGGCAGGTGTCGCGAGGGCCGCACTCGCTTCGCGACGTCCGTCACGGTACGACCAATCTCTACGCCGCGCTCGATACCGCTTCGGGACGGGTGATCGCGGAGATGACCCCAAGACACCGCAGCCTGGAGTTCCGGCGGTTCCTCGACCTCATCGACCGCAGCGTTCCCGACGAGCTCGCCGTGCACGTGGTCCTGGACAACGTCGCCACGCATCGCACGCCCGCGATCCAGCGATGGGTGCAGCGCCATCCGCGGTTCACGTTGCACTACACCCCGACCTACAGTTCGTGGATGAATCTGGTCGAGCGCTGGTTCGCCGAACTCACCACCAAGTGGCTCAGGCGCGGCACCCACCACAGCGTTGCCGACCTCGTCAACTCGCTCCACGGTTGGATCGCCAACTGGAACGAGCATCCGCGCCCTTTCATCTGGCACAAGACCGCTGACCAGGTATTCGACAACCTCACCAGCTATCTCAATCGCATTCCCGACTCAGGACACTAGGTTGTTAACCGCAGTGCCGCTCGATAGTCCAAGAGCAGAAGGGTCTTGTGCCCGTAAACGCAGCGAACGGCCCTAGCATCGGGGTCGGCGCCGCCTCAGCCCGGGTACACTCTCGCACACACAGTTGCCCTCAAAGTGGTGGACACGCTGGGGACCACTCCCTAAACTTCCACTTACGAACACAAGTTCTGATACTGGGCCCTTAGGCAGGACGGCACCTTTGCATGGCGAGTGAAACCGAAGACCCCGCTCGACGCCAGTTGCTGGCGCTCTGCACCATCGAGGGCATCGACTGGAACTTCCTCGCCCGGGAGGCGCTGGCACGAGGAGCGGTCTCGCACCTCCTTGAGGGGCAGCCGGCAGAACGCTCAGCTGTCGCCAAACGGGCGCGCAGGCTGATTGCCGCGGCCCAGGAGACACTGCAAGAGCGCCTTGACCGTGTGGGTGAGGAGGTTGAGCGCGCCGAGCGTGCCGGTGCGCAGCTCATCACCGTGCTCGACGAGCAGTACCCCGTGAATCTTGAACTTGTCTTCAACCTGCCCCCGTTCCTCTTCGTGCGGGGCACGATGTCTGCGGAGGACGCACGCTCCGTGGCGGTCGTAGGGACCCGGCAGGCCTCGGCGGAGGGACTGTCGCGGGCGGGGAAGATGGCAACCCTGCTCACCGCCCAGGGCGTGACTGTCGTCTCTGGATTGGCGCGCGGCATCGACACGGCAGCTCACACAGCGACGCTCGAAGCGGGCGGCCGCACCATCGCGGTAGTGGGCAGTGGGATCCTGCGCACGTACCCGCGTGAGAACGAGGCCCTCGCCGAGCGGATCGCCGCAACCGGGGCCGTCGTCTCGCAGTTCTGGCCAGACAGCCCACCGGCGCGGTACAACTTCCCGAAGCGCAACGTCACCATGTCGGGGATCAGCCAGGGCACGGTAGTCATCGAGGCGAGCAGTACCTCGGGCGCGAAGATGCAAGCCCGCCTCGCGCTTGAGCACGGCAAGTACGCGTTCCTGCTCCGGTCGCTCGTCACGCGCCAGCCATGGGCCCAGAAATATCTTCGGCAACACCCGCGGTGGGCGGTGGAGGTGTCGGAGCTCGATGACGTGTTGCAGCGCCTCCGTCCGCCCGAGCGCATCCAGGCGGTTACGGACCAGCGCCGGCAGCTGGCGCTCAGCCTGGCGGACTGAGGACAGGCCGCAGAAATGCCAAGGAGGTTCGACCGTCTCGACCCGAAGCCTCCGGGCTTCGGAAGGTGCGGGACATGCGCCTACCGGCGTTCTGGTTCCACCGCAATCTGCTTCACCTGTGTGCTGGAGCACACCGAGCCGAATCCGCCCGCGCAGTGTGACTTCTGTGGCCAAGCACTCCAGGGGCCCAACGCACGCTGCCTCAACGTAATTTGCGATTGGGACTCGGAAGAGCGCTGGTTTGGGCGGGTACGCGCGATCGCACCCCACTCCGGGGCTATGCAGCGAGTCATCCGCTGGTACAAGTACGACGAAAGGAAGGCTTGGGGACAGATCCTCGGACGCGTCCTACTCGGCTACCTGGACGAGCGCGCGGACGAGTTCAACGAATACGACATGATCATCCCGATGCCCGCCTATACAGGCCCCGGCGCGCACCGTACTTGGGCGCACATTGACCTGATTGTGGAACACGCCTCAACCGAAGACTCGTTTGGCTGGCCCTTTCGCCGGGATTCCGCTGTGGTCGTGAAGACCGCTGACACTGACACGATGACCAAGAAGGGCTGGTCGACCCGCCACACGATCGCGGTTGCGCAGTTGCGGCCTGCTCTAAGTGCCGGACGGCTCTGTGGTGTCCGGTCAGAAAATCGTCGTCATCGACGACGTCTTCACGACGGGGCACGACATGCTCGAGGTCGCCAGGGCGCTCAGGCTGGCAGGTGCTGCCGCTGTCGACGGTCTCGTCCTTGCCAGGGCACAGTGGCGCCAGGGGGTCTGACCCCAGGACGGACCGCAGCGGCAGCGAAGGGAGTCGTCGGCAAGAAGAAGGAGAGGCATTGAGAAGGCATGCTCGAGTTCAACCAAGGTGGGGAATACACCCGGGCAGACGTCAAGGAACTGGCAGGGCTGCCCCGGAGTGCTAAGGGTGGGCCCTGGGACACGGGGATCGTGAAGCATGACGGGCAGTTCCTGATCTTCGCCAACGTGGGAACCGCGGGAAGGACTGGCCACGACTACGACAACCGCTGGGAAGGTGACGCCTTTCGGTGGTACCACAAGACGGGCTCACGTCTTACCCGAAATCCACCGATCGAAGCGTGACGGGGCGGGATGCGGGACTGCCCAGGAGTGGGGCGGGCGTGTCGGCGTTCGCCGGGCGGCGGCGGAGCCGGGAAGCCGTGGCTCAGCGCCGATCGGGGGCGCTGAGGGACGAGCGTGCGGGTGCGCAAGGCGTGCGCGGGCATGCTGGCGCGAGCGGCTGTAGACAGCGGCTCGCGCCTTCTTCTTCGGTGGATCGGGGCCTAGGGGTAGGGGATTGGGCACGTACTACCACTCAGCCAAGCCAGCTCCCCAGAGCAACGACTTCGCCTCGGCCTTCCCTCGCAAGTGAGGTGGGAACGCTGCGCAGATTTGGCCGGGGTGGTGCGCCATCCGTCGCCTCGGCAGAAGAGTCTGGCGTGGAATGGGGACTTCCTTGAACTCCCCGGGGGCGGACCTCACTGAGAGCCACACGAATGTCCTCGGTCCGCAGGCGCACGTACGGCCATGCCGTGGACAGCAGCACCACGATTGCCACCCGCCTGCCGGTGACATTCTTCTGGTAGCGCATGTTCTGGTCGGTGGTGACGACGATGTCGTAGTCCTCGGCCCTCGCAATGGGAGTTATAGAGATTAGTTGACAGGGACTGACCGGCGGCGCTCAAGGTGTTCGAGGATCAACTGCAATGATGCGGCGATGCTCTGTAGCGCTGGGTCTGACGTTGGCCCTCTGGGGCGGTCGCGATCCCACTTCATCTGCGCCTCTGTCAGTTCCTGGGCGTCCTTGATGGACTCCGTCCGCAGGCAGTAGACGCAATACACCTTGTCCTGCAATGCGATTCCGGTTCCTGCAATCAGGCGCCACTCGTGATAGCGATCCTTGCCGCGTTCGACACACTGCTCGGCCCGCGCATCACTCACTTCGGTCCCCGGGCCGGGCTTGAGAGGGCTTTCGCGACGGACTCGGGAGTGGCGTTGGGGTCGGTTTCACGGCTTGGCGGGGGCTGCTGATTCTGTTTACTCATGGGTCCAGCTTACTCCATATGACCGGACCGCTAGAATGCCCCGACGCCTGTAGGTCCGGGCTGAACCCGGGCCTACAGATGCGTGCTGGAGGGGGGTGAACGCGGCGCACCTCGTCACCGTCGTCCGGTCCGGCGGCATTTTCGTAGACCGGGTCCTACAGGAACAAACGGTCACCCCGGACGGGAGCAACTAGTCAACCCACGAGAAGGACGCCGCCTGATCTCTCCAGCTGGCGGTCCACAACTCGTGACCATGCCTCCCGCCGAGACCAACCCACTCCTTGACTGCTTTACTGAGTAGTTCGTACTGTCGCTCATCCACTCTCGAAGGAGACAGTCTCCCGTGGCTGGCTTCCCTCTGGAACGGTGCCTGGAGTGCGGTGGCGGCACGTACCCACCGAGGGTTGGGTCCTTCCGCCCGGACGGTCTCTGCTACAAGTGCTGGCGGCGCACGCCTGAGTTCCGGGCGTTTGATCGTGACCGTAAGCGCGACCGCTACGCTGAGGATGAACCCCAGGCTAACCGCATCCGCGATCGCACGAGGGGCAGATACCGGAAGTTATCTGCGGGGTCCGCGGCCTTCCGAGAGCGGGAGGCCAAGCGGAAACGGAAGAAGTGGGCCGGGGACGCGGAACACCGTGCCAGAAGGGCCGCCCGACGCCGCGAGCGCTATGCCCGTGATCCTGAGTTCCGGGAGCGTGAGAAGAAGCGGAAGCGGGATAGCTAGGGTCGGCACAGAGGAACCACGGGCGGCGCCTTGCCCAGTACAGGACCACGGCCACCGCAGGAACGGTCGCGCTCCTTGTCACGATTGCCGGGGTGGCCCGACCCCGCCATGAGTTGCCCGCGCCGCTTCGGCACGCCTTCACGGGATTTCCGGACACCCACCGCGAAGCAGGGCCGGAACCGCCCCCGGCGATGAGCGTGTTACGGGAGGGCCGCCAGAGCGGACGGACGACGCGCGTCCTGACCCCAACGCCTGCGCAAGGTGGCCCTCTACCGCGGGTGCCCCAGTCTGCTCGATGGTCACGGCAAGGAATCCCTCCTGATGCTCGGCCTCTCGGCGGTCCAGGTCGTTCGTGAAGCCAAACGAAATGCTCAAGGCGCAGGGCGTATGTACGCTGGAAGGTGCATGCCGGAGAGAAGCGGTGGAACCGAGACTGGCCGACGCCATCGGCGATTACCTGCACGCGCACATCGAGCGCCACGGCCGCACGCGCACGGCCGAGGCGTTCGGGGTCTCGCGCCACACGTTGTGGCGGTTCCTCAAACGCGGCCAGGTGGGTCGCGCCCTGCCGCAGGCGGTACTCGACCGCGTGGGGAAGAGCCAGGACGCCGGCGACGCGGCGACGCGGCGACGCGGCGACGCGGCGACGCGGCGACGCAGGCCCTCCTCGCGTGCCCGGCCCCGGCGTACGAGCGGACAGCGCGGCGGGATTACCTCCCGAAGCGCCTCAAGGAGACGCTACTCGACCTCTGCGCGACGCCGCTTGTGACCGTCTCCGAGCTGGCGCGCTTCACGCGCGAGCCCGCCTCCAGCCTACGTGACCGCCTCGACCGGCTGCGTCGGCGCGGACTGGCGGACTGGCGCCCGCACCGCCTCGCCGAGCTGGGCAAGCGCCCCCAGCGGCGCTGGTTCCCCACCTCAGAGGGCGTGGCCGCAGCCTGCGAGGCCAGCGGCGGCGGAGACGGGCTGCTGCGCACGGCGCCCGTCTCACGCCAGTGGAGCCTGCTGAGGTCTCCAAGTTCCCTGGGGATATCGCCCTCCAGGATGTTGCCCGAGAGATCCAACACTCTGAGGCTCCCGAGTTGCCCGAGCTGGGGAGGAATCTCGCCGAGCAAGTCGTTGGAGCCAAGGTAGAACTCCTGCAAATCCTCAAGGTCGGCAAGATCTGCCGGAATCTCTCCTGTCAGCCTGTTGGCCGAGAGGTCCATTGCCACAAGGCTCGTGAGGCTGTTGAGGTCAGGAGGTATGTCGCCACGTAGCTCGTTGTGACCGAGGTAGAGTTCAGTGACGCGACCGTCTGGGTTTGTCCTCACCCCGTACCACTCGCCAAGCGGTGCGCCACTGAGCCACTTCGCATTGTTCGTCCAGTTGTCTCCGTTCGTGGCGCGGTATAGGGCGATCAGCGCGTCTTGGTCCTGCTCACCCGGGTCACGGTCACCCTGTGCTTGCGCGTGCTGCGGGGTTAGGCTTAGCAACGCAGTGCTGGCTGCGAGAGTTGCTGCGACAAGCGCTACGCGGAGGAAGCGTGGACCACGACTCGCTCGCTCCGTCGGTGTAGGGGTCATCTCGTCATCTCCCTGCTATCTGGCGACCGCCACTGCACCGATGATGACGTCCCGAGATGTCATGTCTCGCGAGAGCGGCGTCGCGCGGGCCTGCGTGGCCCCGAACAGCAGGGTACACTCATCGAGACGCGGGTAGCCGCAGCCACACGTCTACGAAGAGGCCGGTCCCCCGGGGCTCATCCGGCTAGGGCCTGTTCACCTTAACGCGGAGAGCTGGCAGGATTTTGCTGGGGTAGGCGGTGGGCCCCGAGGGTCCGATGGAACTGACGGATGCGCAGTACGAGCGGATCGCGCCCTTGCTGCCGAAACCCCGAGGCAGCCTCACTATTCCCCACCGTCAGGCGCTGAACGCGCTGCTCTACGTGGCCAAGCAAGGCTGCACGTGGCGGGGGTTGCCGACGTACTACGGCAACTGGCACACGGTCTACGTGCGACTGAACCGCTGGGCCAAACGGGGTGTGCTGCAACGGGTCTTCGCCGAACTGCAGCGGGACCAGGTGGAGGCCCTCGACCTGGATGTGCTGTCGTTGGACAGCACGATCATCAAGCTGCACGCCGACGGCAGCGGCGCTCTGAGAAAAAGGGGCGCCAGGCGACGGGAAAGTCGCGTGGCGGTCTGACGACCAAGCTGCACGCCCTCGTGGCCGACGACCGCACGGTCCTGAGGCTGGCGCTCTCGCCCGGACAAGCGCACGACGCCCCCTGGGGACGGGAGTTGTTGCGTCGGCGTGGTCCACAGTCGGGGAGCCCGGCATTGCTGATGGATCGTGCCTACGAGGGCGACAAGACACGGGCCCTTGCCGAAGAACTGGGCTACTGCCCGGAGGTGCCGCCGATGCGCACCCGGGCCCAGCCCTGGCAGTACAACCGCGTCCTCTACCGGCGACGCAACGAGGTCGAACGCTTCTTCCGTCGACTCAAGCGCTTCCGGCGTATCGCCACCCGCTACGACAAGCTGGACTGTGTCTTCCTCGCCTTCATCCACCTCGCCCTCATCTACGACGCCCTCCAGCTAACGTGAACAGGCCCTAGCCCGAGCGTGGCGCGTCCTGACACGCTCGGGAACGTCGTCGGTCGCAGCAGCGTCGCTCAAGAAGATGAACTCCTTCACGATCACCTGGCTCTTGCGAATCCTGCGCTCGCGTGCTTCGCCCGAGGGTTCGCAAGTGGTCGGTGTGCTGCGGAGGGACGGGGCAGAGGAGAAGCTCCGCGGCGTCGCATCGACCTGGATGCCGGAGCAACAGGTCGAGCTGCTGCTCGCGATGCCGTGTGAACGCGGGACATGGGATCTCGTCGAAGCGTTCGGTACTGCTGTGGAAACGCGCTACTGGCGGGTGGCCTCCCCGTGGGCGGGGCGAGTCGGATGGGTTCGAACGAGCGATTGAGAGCCTGCGCCGGTACGACCGCCCGATCTTTGCCGCCGGACGCGCGGGCGCTCAAGCTGCGCCAAGGATCGATGACAGGCTAGAATGCCCAAGCCATGGTCTCACCGCTGGCGGGGGAGGAGACGAGTGGCATGCTCGTGACGGCGGTGGATGTCGTCGCCAGCGTCAACGACGCGGGCGCCCTGACGGCGATGCTGGAGCGGGCGGAGGCGGAGACGGGGGTGCGGACGCCGCTGACGCTGGCGGACGCCGGGTACCATGCGGGCCCGCACCTGGAAGCCAGCGCGCTACGGGAGCAGCGGGTACTAATGCCCCGATCCGGGCCCAGCCTCGGCGCGCTCGCGTTCGAGAACATCACCAACATCGATCGGGCGCTCATCTCCTTCGGAAGCGAGAGCAACGCAGGGCTGCTGCAGCAGTACACAGAAGTGACGGACGAGGCCTGCATCCTCTCGGGGCTATGCGAGGACCGCGTTCCGGAGGGCGGTCTCCCGGACGAGGCCTGCGTCAAGGAAGGCTGCCCATGAGGTCGCTCAGCGCGGCTGGTGGGCTCTAAGCGCCCACGCACCTTCTGGCAGCGCAGGCCCACGGCGGGAGACGCCCGCTTGCCTCCATCGGCAGGATTGGACATGGCGACCACACCCTCCCCGGAAAACACAGGCAGCGGCTGCAACACTCCAGCGAGTGTTCATGCCCTAGTCGGGGAGGAGCCACATGGACTCGCGCCTGAGGGCGTAGGGGGTCGCCCAGTCCTGCGGCGCGAAGTCCTGTAGTCGCGCACTGAACCCGTAATGCTGCACCTGACTTACCGGTAGTGGAAGGACGCACCACGCGTTGTCGAGAATCCAGCGCTGGACGTCGGTCAACAGCTCCACGCGGGTGTCGAAATCCATCTCCGCTTCTTGTGCTTCCAGTATGCCCCCAAGCGTGCGGGAATCTTGATCTATCTCCGGGTGCACGGTATCCAGGAGGTGGGAGTGGTTGAAGGCTGAGTAGCCATACCCTCCGGGGTCCCAGTGGACGAGGTGCGAGTCATGGGGGATACCGGTGGTCGAACCGGCTTCACCCGTTCCGTAGCTGAGCAGATCCCACTCCTTCGGTTCCCCTGTAGGGGGCGGAGGCACGCACCAGCCGCAAGCGCTGTCTCGGGACCAGGCTTCGGCGCCGACACCAAGCGCCCCGCCAAGCGACTGCGCCACGAATTCGCCTATCTCGATCTCCTGGGGAGAGTGCTGCACGCGGATTCCGATGCTGTCGACAGGCACATCAAAGTTCGCCGCTGCCCAGAGGGCTCGCGCCTCCACCGGATCGAAGCGAAGCCATTCCTGGAGCTTCTCCTGGCTCAACTGCTGGAAGTGCGGGAGCAGGCTGGATATTGGCGCCGCAAACCGTCCCCCGAGCGGGTGGATGGCCTCGATCAAGCCTTCGTAGTCGATGGCCTTCTGCAGGGCTTGCCGTGCCCTGCCGTCAGGGAACTTGGCGCCGTCCATGCCTAGGTGGGACAAGCCGCCACTCTGCGTCTCGACGACAGTGACGTGCTCTTCCTGCTCGAACTCAGGAGCCTCGAGGGGGTGAATCCGGCCATAGACATCGAGATCCCCCCACAGGAACGCCTGCTTCGCTGCCCATGGGCCCTCGAACGCCCGCGCCTCCCAGGCGTCGATGTACGGACCGTCCCTGACGAAGCCGTCATCCGCCGGGGCGTGCCTGTGGTAGTCGGGCCAGCGCTCGACGCGTGTTCCGGTCTCGTCTCGCTTCGTCAGGATGTAGGGGCCACTCCCGGAGCCGAATGGCAGGTCCTGGATGCTGAGTACGTCCTCGGTTGTGCCGTCCGGTGCGGTGTACGTGCCCTCGATCATGCCCTGGTCCTGCACCACCCGCGGGTTGAGAAACGAGTAGTAGTGGCGAGCGCGATGGATGAGCGCATCAGCATTCGGCCGGTTCCAGTGCTCGGTCAGCGTGAGTTCGTCCGTCGACTCGAAGCTGTCGACAAAGTCGAAGCCTGCGGGCGTCACATGTGTGCCCTCGAGCACCTCGTTCAGCTTCGCCAGCCGCCCGAAGCTGAACGCCACGGCTTCGGAGTCGACGGAGTCTCCATTGTGGAACTTCATTCCCGGACGGATGCTCCACACGAGCGTGACGGGATCGACCTGCTCGTATCCCACCATCCCGTCCATGGCGAACAGGTTCTTGCTCGGCTGGTACGTGAGCGGCTGCGTCAGCGTCGAAGAGGTGACGTCACTGTTGCTGACGTGGAAGATGCCGGGATCTAGGCCCTGGTCTTCCCCGCTCTTCCACAGCCGCAGCGTCCCGCCACGACGGTAGGCAAATGGATCAAGTGTGAGGGTGGCCGCGGGGCTGGGGGTGGCCGATGGCGCTGCGGTCGCTTTGGCAGTCGCGGTTGCTGCCAGCGAAGGTTCCTCCGTTGCCGTGGGAGCCTGCGTCACGACCGGCGCTGGCTTTGGGGTGTTGGCCCCGCACCCCGCCAACAGTGTGGCCGAACCTACCGCCGCGACCCCACCTCCGACAAGGAACCGCCGCCTGCTTAACCCCCGACCCGAGAATCTCGACCAGTAGGTCCCGGCCATCCTCACAGCATAATGGCCAGGTTCAAGGATCGGGCGTTCAGACACGCCCCCATACGGGCGTGGCGAGGACGTGCGCAAGGGCCGTGCACGCACCGCCCTCAGTGCGTGTCCCGCAGGCCAGGTAGGCGGCGTCGCCACCCTCAAGCACGCGGTAGCCACTCACCGCTTCATGCTCCGGGAGCGCCATCGCTAGGACAGGGAGCACATGCCCGCGGAGCGGCGGCTGTCTCGCCGCCGCGACCGCGTAGGGATACCGCACTCGCGTCACGTGCCCCAGGCGCTCGCCGTTGCTGAGCACTGAGGGGTGCTTGCCCGCCGGGGTCGCGCGCCCCGCACTTGGATTCTGGTCTATGGGATGTTGCGCCTATGCCGTTCTGGTGGAGGTGGCTCGCGCTGGCCAGCGCCCTCGCCGCCGGTTTCGGACTGCTGTGGCTCCTTAACGAGGGTGAGCCTTGCTGCCCCGAGCCGCCCATCGGGACGAACGTTGAGGGGGACGGCCGCACAGCCTGGCTGCTCGGGCACACATTGCTCACCATCCCCAAAGGGATGACCGGCGCACTTACAGAGACCCGCACCGCTTCACCACGACGTATCGCTGTGGAGGGGGCGGCATTGGCTCGGAGATTCCGTTAGTCGACGTTGCCAGCGGTGCGGTACTCATGCTCGACGCCATGGACGGTGGGAGCGCGATCGCCTCATGGTCGGCAACCTGGCGGACCCTGACGTGGACGCACGCTTCGATGCGATCGCGGACTCGCCCCGCCCCGCCCCGGGCTTCCGTGAGCGTTGGCGCGGCGGCCCGGAGGAATGGCGTGAATACGACGACCGCTGCCGCCCAAGAGGGTCTGACGGCTACTCCCCGCCTGCGCAAACGTGGAGGACGGCGGCGGCGGCCCCGCTTGGACGGAACCGCCCGTGACGGAGCCCCCCAATGCGACTTGCACGGCGACGGTGATTCCTAGCCCGAAGTTGAGACAGGGAGCAGGCCTAGCCAGTGCTGCGTGCGGTGCGGCGGGCGCGTGGCCCGGCCCCTACCCTCCACACCCGAGCGGCGGACGGCGGGGCGAAGTGGAGTCTAGCGAGGCCCCCCAACTCCCACAGACAGCCCCACATCCGCCGAAATCCTCGTGGCCGGTGCTCGGAGTTCTTGCCGATGGGCGCCTGCATCGTTCGGAGACGGCGGTGCCAGCGGTTGTCGGGGAGCCGCGAACCCCGGCACCCCGACCCGCGCTGCAGTGCCCGCACGCCGCTTCGTGGACCCGCACGGCTTCCCTTCCACCGTCCTTGTATGCCCACCAGCTCACTCAAGTCCCCCCGCTTCAGCGGCAGCCCTGAGAAGCACTCTGTGCTGTTCCTCGGCCTGCCTGGTCGCCCAGGAACCTACTTCCACCAGAGCCCGAGTGTGAGCACCCGCCGCACCCAGCGCCACAGCACTGCCCGGTTGCGCTCGACCCGCAGGTCCGCAAGCGACTGCTTCCGCCGCCAGACTTCGTCGCGCCGGTCGGCGCGGTCCCAGGGATAGACGGCCGGGGGCAGGGTCAGTTCGTGGTCCCCGACCAGCCTCACCTCCAGCTCCACCACGCGCTTCCGAGCGTCCAGCTTGTCCAGCCGACGCCTCGCTTCTTCGAGCACTTCCCGGGCCTTCCGCCACTCGGTGATGGCCGGCATCGCCTCACCGTAGATGAGCTCCTCACCCTCCTCGGCCTCAACTGTCAGCAACTGGGGGTAGGGCCGCCAGGGCGGCTTCACCGGCGGTTGCTCTCGCACCCCTGCAGCGCCCTTCACGTTGGGCGTGGACGGTGCAGCTGACCCATTCCCAGACTCTCGCCGCGCTTCGACCCGGGCCAGCCGGCGCTCCCAACGTTCCAGCGTCTGGACCTGGTCCTCCTGCAGCGCTCCGACGACCGCCTCGATGGTTTCGATGTGGGTCCGCAGCTGCACCACGTCAGCCTCCAGTCGCTCCACAAGCCCTTCCCGGCCTTCCGCCTCCTTCTGTTCTACGGGCTCCTTGGCCGAGCCTTGGACCTCCCGCAGGTGCCGCTCCAGCGCGTCCGCCATGCGCCCCGTGAGCCGGCCCGACTCGACCGCCCGCGCCAACGTGCGGAAGCTGACGCCGAGCGCCTCCGCCGCCTTCACCTTGCCCTTGTCCTTAGCCACGTCGCGCAGCAACGCCACCAGCCGCTCGTGTCGCAGGTGCTCCGGGCTCTTGCCTCCCTCGTCGCGGAGGTGCTCCTGACCGTTGACGGGCTGGTCTCCCTCGTGGGTTCCCGCAGGGAATCTGGCCTTTTCCGGCCCGCCTTTGCGATTGCCTTTTGTCAATTCTCGCCTCGGCATTGGTCAATTTCCCGTGGAAGCCGCTCCGGAACGAAATTGCTTACTGAATACGTCCGGTAGGGGCCGTTTTCCCCTGTAAGGACTGGGGTTCTGGCCTCGATTGCCTTTCTGCAATCTCCCTCTTTTCTCTGTACACGCCCATGACATCACATCCCCCTCGGCAACGGCAGGCCTTGCGAGGGGGCTCGTTCGCGTGCCCCCTTGCAGGACGTTACCCACTGGTCCCCGGTTTCCCACACTCGATCGTCCGCGCCCCCCGGTTAGCGAGCCTGTCGCTCCTGTCTCTCGGAGCCTGCCGCAGCGCCGGGCAGGCGCAGAAAAACCGATAGGGAAGGAAACCACCCCATGCGATTCAACCCCCTCAGCCTGCTCTCCCGCAGGTCCGAACCCAAACCAGCCGTCATCCTCGAGGTGACGCCCCCACGCAGCGGCGAGCGCACCCTCCTCGGCGTTGAGAATCTTCTTGGCTCGATCGCCGTCCCCGAACCCTTCTCCCTCGAGCTGGCGGGCGACGCCCACGGCGTCACCCTCATGGCCCGCTGCCTCGACCAGCAGGCCGTGCGCAACCAGCTCGCCGCCCACTACCCCCAGGCCGTGGTCGACGACCTGCCGCCCATGGACGACCCCCTGCGCCTGCGCGAGGGGGAGCAGGCGTGGTCGCTGACGCTGCGCTCGAGCGGTCCCGACTACGTGCCCCTGCGCATGTACCGCGACGACGACCTCCTCGACCCCGGCTCCGATCCCCTCATCGCCCTCCTCGGGGCGCTCTCCGCCCCCGGAAAAGGCGAGCGCGTCGTGGCGCAGTTGCGGCTGCGCTCGCTGGGACCGGGCTGGGCGCAGGGGTATGCGCAGAAGGCCTTCGAGCAACCACTCCCTCCCCAGCAGCAGCCGGCCGCCCCTGTCAGCCAGGAGCGCAACTCTGCGAACGGCGGTATGGCCGCCGCCTTCCTCGCCGTGGCGCTGGTCGGCGCCGTGCAGGGCTACCGGTGGGTGCAGGCGGGTGAACTCTGGAAGACAGTCCTGGCGGGTCTGGGCATCGTCGCCGTCCTCGGCCTCGCCGGCTGGGCGAAGGCTCGCTGGCAGCGCAACCGCAACCGCATCCACGACCCGGACCTCGTCAAGGAGAAGATCTCACGCCTCGCCTTCGAGGCGGAGATCGAGGTGGCCGCCATCCTCCCCGCGACGGACCCCAAAGCCGCCCGCAAGCGGGCGCGGGAGCTGCTCAAGGGAGTGGCCGCCGCCTACCGCCACTTCGACCATCCCCTGGGGGCGCGCTTCGACGTGAGCCGCGTGCGGTCTGTTCTCCCCGACCCGGAGCGGCTACATCCGTCGGGTTCGGGACTGTTCGGCAGCCGCAGCGTCCTCGGCGTGCGCGAGGCGGCCGCCCTCTGGCATCCGCCGGGGGCGAAGGACGAGACGCCCCTCGTGGGGCGCTCGGGGGCGAAGGCGCTCCTTCCCTCCCCGAGGGATGTGCGCGAGGGCGCGCTCGTGGGCGAGACGACGGCGGGCAGGCCGAGCCCCGTCCGCTTCGCCGGCGACCTCCTGCGCCGCCACCAGCTCTACGTGGCCCGCACGCGCATGGGCAAGTCCACCCTCATGCACCACGTCATCACCCACAAGCTGCGGGAGAAGTCCGCGGGTCGCGACGGCGACGCCATCGTCGTGGTGGACCCCCACGCCGACCTCGTGGCCGATCTCCTCGGGCACGTGCCCGAGTCCCTCATCGACCAGGTGCGCCTCATCGACCTCGGCGCGGAGGGCGGCCTCCCCGGCATCAACCTCCTCGACACCCGCATCTTCAGCGACCGCGACCGCACGGCCGACTCGGTCGTGCGCGTGGCCAGGGGCCTGTGGGAGCAGTGGGGGCCGCGCATGCAATCCATCCTCGAGCAGACGGTCAAGACGCTGCACGAGGCCAACGCTCACCCCTCCACCGCCGCGGATGAGCAGCACACCATCCTCGACGGGCTGCGCCTGCTCGCGGATAAGGAGTTTCGGCAGGAGGTTCTGGAGAAGGTCTCCGACCCCTACCTGCTGGAGTGGTGGGCGCGGACCTTCTCCGGCTGGCGAAGGGAGTACCGCTCCGAGGCGTTCGCGCCGGTGCAGACGCGCCTCTCCTATTACGCCTCCTCGAAGGTGGCGCGCGCCGTCCTCGGGCAGCCCCGCTCCACCATCGACCTGCGGAGGGTGATCCTCGACGGGGGCATCCTCTTCGTCTCCACCGCCCAGGGCACGGCGGGGAGGGACGTAGCGGCGCTCGTGGGCGCCTCCATCCTCAACCTCGTTGACTCGGTCATCCGCGAGCAGGAGAGCCTCGCGCTGGCTGAGCGGCGCGGTGCGCTGGTCGTCGTGGACGAGATGCAGTCCATGCCGGGGGTCGACTACGAGTCGATGCTCTCGGAGCTGGGCAAGTACGGGGCCTCTTTCGTGCTCGCCACGCAGAGCCTCGACAAGCTCGCCGACCTCTCCCCCTCCATGCAGAGCACGCTCCTCGCGAACGTGGGCTGCCTCGCCGTCTTCCAGGTGGCGGGCGCCGACGCGCGGGACCTCGTCTGGGAGCTGGGGCGCGACCGCGTCTCCGAGGAGGACATCGTCTCCCTCCCCGTCCACCACTGCTACGTGCGCGCGACGGTGGGTACAGAACGGGCGCCGGCCTTCTCCGTGAAGGTGCACAGACCGGAGGAGGGGGACGCGGACACGGCCGCACGCATCCGCGCGAACACGGCCTCCTACGTCGTTTCGCCAGATGTGCTCGCCGCCCAGGAGGCGGAGGGGCGCAGGCGCGTGGAGGAGTACCAGGCTGGTCTGGAAGCTCTTCGCAAGGGCGAGGAGCCGGGGCCCGAGAAGGGGCGCGACCATCCCCGCGAGGTGCCCCGGGACCGTCAGCGGACCCGTCGCAAGCGGCCGCCGGCAGACGTGCCGGCGGAGGGTGACGAGTGAGCCCTGAGGCTGACCTCCTACGGCTGCTCTCCGCCATGCCCTTCCCCGACCGGCTGGAGATGGTCGCCCTCTCCGGCTGGTCGCGGGGGGCGGTCTACAAGGTGGTCGCGGCGCTGGAGGGGGAGGGGCTTGTGGAGTCGGTGCCCCACGCCTCAACGCTCGTCGCGCACACCCGCCGCTATTGCCTCACTGCCGAGGGGGTGCGGCACCTAGCGCGGAAGGAGGGTGTGGGGGTGGACGAGCTGCTTCGCTCGCGGCCCGTCTCGCGGCGCTGGCGGCGCATCCTCCTCGAGCGCCTCGACGCTGTGGCGGTCATCTACCGCCTTGCCTCGGCACTCTCAGGCGTGGCCTTCCCGCTCCGCTTCCGCTGGTACCGGGCCATGCCCATGGACGCCGCCATTGCCCTGCCCGACGGGCGCACGATCGCCATCGTGCGACAGGGCCTCACGTCGGACCGCACGGGCTTCGGCAAGCGCATCTGGCGGCTGCGCGAGGGACCGCAACCAGCGGCCGCCCTCCTGCTCATGCCCGATGAGGTGCGCCTCCGCCACGCCCGCGGGCTCCTGCAGGGGGCGGGTTTCATCTCCTTCCTCGCACTCGAGCGTGACGTGGCCACGGCGGGGACTCGCACCCGCATCTGGCGCACACCGTCGGGGGCGACGCGCCTCGGGCTGGACGAGGCGCTCTCGCACGTGCGGCCGGGTGGGGCGTGGCCGGTGGAGCGGCCGCTGGCGCGGCGCTCCCTGCCCGGGCCGATTCCGGGGCTCGATCGGGCCGGCAAGGATGAGCGGATGCTGCCGGCGCTGCTCAAGCCCGTCGAGAAACGCGCCCTCGACCTGGTCTCGGACTGGCCCTGGATCACGCCTCCCCACCTGAGCGCCCTCCTCGGGGTGAAGCGCTCGCGCCTGTCGGAGGTGCTGCAACGCTTGGAAGAGCAGGGACTCATCCTCGATGAGATGGTCGAGGGGAGCCGTCGTCTCGCCGTGACTGATCGGGGGCTGGCCCTCCTCAGCCACCGCGACCGCACCTCGCTCGGTGTGGCTAGGGGGCGCTGGAGCGTAACGCCTCGGAACCCGGACGAACCGCTCGAATGGCGCAACGTCTCGGGCAGGAGCAGCCGCCAGCTGCTCCGTACCATCGACCACACCGACGCCGTCCACGGCTTCCTGGCGGCGCTGGCGACGCAGGCCCACGAACGGTCGCTGGAGGTCGTGCAGCTGGACCCGCCCCGAAGGGCGTCGCGGTACTTCCAGCACGACGAGCGGCTCCACTCCGTCCAGCCCGATGCCTTCGGCGCGCTGCGTCGTGGAGACGACGTGTGGCCGTTCTTCCTGGAGTGGGAGCGACGCGCCGTGCGTCCGGTCACGATGGCCGCCCGCCTCGCCCCCTACCTGCGCTACTACGCCTCCCGCCGGCCCACCGACGACCACGGCGCGCAGCCGGCCGTGCTGGTGGTGTTTGACGATGAGCTGGCGGCGAACCACTTCCTGCGCGTGGCGCGGGAGGAGATGGGGCGTGTCAGAGTCAAAGTGCCTCTGCGGATCTCCCATGGGCGACTGCTGGAGAGGGAGGGGCCGCTGGGGCGGTCCTGGGTCAGGCCAGACGGCGGGGCGCCAGACTTCGCATGGGCCGGCGGGTGCCTACCCCGCTGACGTCAAGCTGTCACTCCCCTGTCCAAGGAAACGCAGCTCCGGCAAACAGTGTCCGCAGCCCTTCGCATCCTTCCTCCCGATGCTCAGCGCCTTGTCGATCGCTTCCTGTCTCGTCGGGAAGGGTCCGTGCCACCGATTGTCGGTGCGGCGAGACCCGTATCTACCCTGGCCGTCGTTGCAGTCCGAGCAGGTCGCCTTGTGGACCCGCACCCAGTTGGTGTCATCGTCCTCGTATACCCACCAGTTCATCAGCCCGCACCCCGCGCGAACGCAATCCTACAAGCTCAGGTTCGCATGCCGGCATCCCTTGGAGAGTCATGCGCGAGTTGAGCACCAGCAATAGGGGCCACAACGTGCCCACATCTGAGTAGCGAACCAAGAGTGTCAGGAAGCCCGAGATCAACGAGCCTCTACGACAACCAAGTAGGCCGCCCCGTTGGTGAGGGAGCGGAGGGTGACCCCACCTGGCACATCGGCAGCGTCCCGGAAATAGCAATCCCAGTTGCTACCGTTCCAATGCCAGATGGCGACCACGCCCGGGACAATTCCCTCGGAAGGTGCAGCCCCATCTTCACCGTTCCAGACGACAGCCTGGCTTCCAGCCTTCAGCCGAGTGTTCCACGTTGCTGGTGGAGGCTCCGGGCTGATGGCCAACCTCATGGTTTCTTGGATATGCTGGCCCTTGGCAGCGTCTCCAGCCTGCACCACGAATACCGCTTCGCCGGGGCTGACCGGAGCGAGGTAGGTGAAGGTAGCGCGCCCATCGGACGTGTAGCTCCCAGATCTGTCGACAAACAGACCGTCGCCCTCAACCATGACGATGTCGATGGGAACTGCGCGGACACGGACACCCTCTTCATCAACGACGGTGACGGTGACAAGCGTCTCGCTCAACGGCTCAACGTACTCAGCAGCATCATGGTGGATCGAGGCCGGAACGCCGGCATCCTCTTGCGCCAATGAACGGACTACCCTGGCTGCCCGGGAGGCGTAGCGCCTGGCAATCTCGGGCGTGGTTTCGATATCAGGACTCTTGACAATAAGATCGGTCAACCCTGCTTCCAACTCAAGGGACTGGAATTTCACGTGCCGCAATCTCTCTATGAGGTTCGTGAGCGGCCTCCTGAAAGCGAACAGCACGATCACTGCTGTCGCGGGCCAAGCA
This sequence comes from Tepidiformaceae bacterium, assembly GCA_965214395.1. GTDB lineage: Bacteria > Chloroflexota > Dehalococcoidia > Tepidiformales > Tepidiformaceae > UBA2991. The sequence continues at coordinate 59,847 of OZ243954.1, read as the reverse complement.
AGATGTCCGACGACTTCTGCAATGAACTCAGGCCCATCCATGGCTCGCGATGCTATCAGAACTCGTTGGTGTCGCCGTTGATTTCGGTGCGACCCGGCCTTGCCACGCAGGCCCCGTGAGCGGTCGCGAGGTCCTGCAGCTCGACCCGCCCCGAAGGGCGTCGCGGTACTTCCAGCACGACGGGCGACTCCACTCCGTCCAGCCGGACGCCTTCGGGGTACTCCGGCGTGGGGATGATGTGTGGCCGTTCTTCCTCGAGTGGGAGCGACGGGCGGTGCGTCCGGTCACGATGGCCGCCCGCCTCGCCCCCTACCTGCGCTACTGCGCCTCCCGACGTCCCACCGACGACCACGGCACGCAGCCGGCCGTTCTGGTGGTGTTCGACGATGAACTGGCGGCGACACACTTTCTGCGGGTGGCAGGGGAGGAGATGGGGCGCACCCGGGCGGAAGTGCCGCTGCGGGTCTCCAACAGGGGTATGTTGGAGCGGGAGGGTCCGCTGGGGCAGGCCTGGGTCAGGCCAGGTGGAGGGGCGCTGGTCTCCCCATCGGTGGTTGCCTGAACAGCGACCAGACCCTGTCAGCGCCCTGCTAGCGGCCAGGGGTGGTGGTGATCCGTTTGGCCTTGTTCGGCGAACCCGGGCGCGGGGCTAGAAAGCGCCTCTCATGAAGAACCTGGTTATCGGAGCCTTGGTCGCCATCATCGCTGTCGGCGGGGCGTTGGGAGCGTACTCCGCGTCGCGCACGGTCGAAACAGTGACCACCGTCGAGGTTGCCGTCTGGCAGCGCATCGCCGACGACACGCTGTACCTGAGCACACGCCCTGAGGGTGGCCAGTGGAGGACCCAGGGCACCGCCCTCGACATGAGCACGGTGAGCGAATCGGGCAGTTTCCGGCGGAGCGACATCGTCAGCGTGGCCGTGCCCGTCACGTTCGAGCTTGCGACGCCCACGCCTGCGGCCGCATACGAAGAGGCGGTCGTCAACGTTCTCGAGTCGGTGACCATTGAGTTCGAGGGGGAGTTTTCGGCAACGGTAGAGGCGGACTACCTCGCCGAGTTCACCCGCGTCGTCAGATTCTTCGCCGCCCGCTACGGCCTGGTCGTGGAACCGGGGCTTCGGCTGCGGGTCGTTGATAATCCTTTGAATCTCGCGGGCCTTCAGGGTTGGTACAACCACAACCATCGCATGATCGCGCTGAGCGAGCAGTCGTTGATGCACGGGATGGCCCACGAGTACGTCCATGCCCTCCAGTCTGACATGTCGAAGGGAGTTACGCGCCGCGCTGGCTAGATGAAGGCATCGCCGAGTATTTCACGTCCGTCTACATAGAGGCCTACACAACAGCGAAGCTTCAGGGCGCGCGCGAGTTGGCCCGCAACGCAACGGGTACGCTCCAGAGTACCGAGAATGACATGGGGGCGGGCGATGGCGACAAGTACGCACTTGCATCTCTGGCCGCGCAGTACCTAGTGTTCCTTGCAGGCGAGGAAGCACTGTGGGGCTTCTACCGGTAGCTCGCCCAGAGCGAGTCCTGGGAGGTGGCGTTCGAGGTGGTCTTTCGGACCAGCGTTGACGACTTCTATCTGGCCTTCGAGGTCAACCGCAAGGTGACATCAGCACCATGGTCGCTCATCCACGGTGTTGTGCTCGATGCCGACGCCGCGCCCGTGCCGGGCGTGCTGGTGTGGGTGACCGAGTTGTACCCCGGTCGTAACGGGGCGTGGTATGACACAACAGGGAGCGACGGGACTTTCAGTGTAGCTTCCCCTGGGGGCTGGCTCGTCCTCAGTCTCCTAGACGGCCACTGCCAGCCAGGCCTGGGGTTTGAGGGCAGCGAGCGCAGCATCTACAACACGCACGAACTGCCACTGGGAAAGATTGACGCTGCGGGCTTGAGTGGCATGGTCATTCGGCTGCTGCCAGATCCCTGCGAAACTCCACGGCCTCACCCGTGAGCGCCCGGCAGTCGCTGGGCGTTGCGGTTGACGATGCTCTACGTTCGGGCGCCGTCGCATGTGCCGTGGTCGCGGTCTTGCTGAGCGCGACGATGGTTAGTTGCACGAGCACTGAGTCAGCGGCGGAGCCTGAGCCGCCGGAGCTCGTCGTTATCACTGATGGGCTGCCGGATTCCCTCGTCCTCGAGTGGGCGGGAGGTGCCGCCAACGCCACGAGATGGCAGTACCGCACGCGCGAGTGGAGGAGGCTCCATGGCTTCTTGCCCTGGAGCAAATGGCTGAGTGTTCCGGGGGGCAGCCATGGAAGCACGCACAGCTACCGGCTCACGGGCCTGCGCACCCCGGTGGGCTACCAAATCCAGGTGCGTCCGCTCACAGGTGCCAAGGCAGGTGCGCCCTCAAACAGTGCAGAGGGGATCACCGCCAGCGTGGGCAACCGAGAGATTGGCCCCAGGCAGCTCGTCGAGGGTGATGGACTGACCCTGTGGAGGCATCACGGCCTCGTCCGCCCGTTCATCATCCCCGACGGGATGCGTGTACAAGGTGGCGGGGCGTGGGTGAGCGAGGGCGGGTGCCCGTTTGGAGTGGGCCTCTCTGAAGTGACCACTGGCTCGTGGGTTTCGTTCTGCGTGCACGGCTTAACGTGCGAGCTGGTGCGCCACATCCCTCCTCGTGAGGGCACCCGTGCGGTGGAGGCCTTCTTCGATCAGCTTGCCGTTCGCTGCCCCGTCCTTCTCTATGAACCGCCCTCACGAGCGCGGGAAATTGCCCTCGCAGCTGCTGGGGGCGGCGCCATTGGCGTATACGCCGTAGCAGTCTGGTGGGTGGTCAGGTCTGTGGAGAGAAAACGTGACGTTGCTGAGATATCGTCAAGAGTTGTGGATCGCCACCTGGAGACATCAGGCGGCGTCCCTCTCGTGAGTTGATTCGTTGCGGCCGTCCGGGCTGACCGCTCGTTCCTGGAGCACCCCGTCCACGAAGACGCTGCCGGACCGGACGACGGCGACGAGATGCGGTGCGTTCACCCGCCGCCAGCGTTGCTGCGCTGAGTCGAGGAGCTTGTAGGCCATCGCCAGACCCGCTGAGCGCGAGCCTGCGCCCTTGGTCACGCGCTGGCGCAGCCGCACCGTGGCGAAGGTCGATTCGATCGGGTTCGTCGTGCGCAGGTGCACGTGGTGCTCAGCGGGAAAGTCGTGGAAGGCCAGCAGCCGCTCAAGGTCATCGCTGACCTTCGCCGTCGCCTTCGGCCACTGTGCGAACTGCTCGCCAAAGGCGCGCGCCGCATCGAGCGCCTCGGCGCGTGTCGCCGCTCCCGAGACGGTGTGCAGCGCCCGCTTCGCCTCTCCCTGCACGCGCTGCGGCAGCGCCGCCAGCACATTCTGGGTCTTGTGCACCCAGCAACGCTGCTCGCGCGTGCGGGGAAAGACCTCGCGGAGGGCCGCCCAGAAGCCGAGCGCGCCGTCACCGACGGCCAGCTCGGGGTCGCGCATGCCGCGCGCGCGCAGGTCCCGCAGCAGGTCGAGCCATGACTGCGTGTCCTCGCGGTAGCCGTCCACAACAGCCACGAGTTCCTTGCGACCGTCGGGACGCACCCCGACCAGCACCAGGCAGCACAGCCGGTCCTCCTCGATGCGCACGTTGAAGTGCACGCCGTCCGCCCAGAGGTAGACGTAGTCGACCCCACCCAGGCTGCGCTGCCGCCAGCGCTCGTGCTCGGCCTGCCACGACTCCGTGAGCCGCCCACGGTCGAGGCGGAGAGCCCCGCCTCCGAGCCGAAGAAGGACGAGAGCGCGGGCAGGAAGTCGCCCGTCGAGAGTCCCCGCAGGTAGAGCAGCGGCAACACCTCGCTCACCTTCGGCGAGCTCCGCATGTAGGGCGGCAGCAACGCCGAGAGGTAGCGCTCCCCGTCGCGACGGTCGTCGACGCGCGGCGCCTGCACGGCGAGGCGGCCCGCGGCGGTCGTGATCTCACGCGGTCGGGCGTAGCCGTTGCCCACGACGAGCCGCCGGCCCGACGCGTCGACCACGGCGGCGTGGCGCTCGAGGTAGGCCTGACGTTCGGCCTCCAGCGCCAACGCGAGCATCTCCTGGGCGGCCAGGCGACAGAGCTCGTCCAGGCCAACCTGCGGCCCGGGCCCTGCTTCCCGCTCGCCTCGCTCATGCACTACCCTCAACATCCGGCGTACTCCTCCCGGCCGGCTTCCTCCGGCCATCTGTTACTGGATACAGGGAGGGTACGCCGCCTCTCTCTCCTGGCTGATCCACAACTTCTGGGTATACCTCGACGTTGCTAGCAAGCCAGTGTGATGCCCTGTTGGACAGGAACACGGTGAGATCGCAGCGAACCTGACGTCGCGCTCTAGGCGATGGTGCCAATTCCGGGCGGTGTTATCCCGCGCCAGCGCTGGGCAGCTCAATTCACCAGCCGACGAATGTGCCGTCGGCCACCCGCACCACCGAGGCCACGATGGCATCGAAGAGGGCGCAGCGGCGTGTTGCCGTAACCGACCGGGGGCTGGCCGTCCTTAGCCACCGCGACCGCACCTCCGTGGGTGTGGCGAGAGGGCGCTGGAGCGTGGCGCCGCTGAACCCCGGCACCCCCTTCGACTGGCGCAACGTCTCGGGTAGGAGCAGCCGCCAGCTTCTCCGCCCGATCGAGCACACCGACGCGGTCCACGGATTCCTGGCGGCGCTGGCGACGCAGGCCCGCGAGCGCTCGCTGGAGGTGGTGCAGCTGGACCCGCCCCGAAGGGCGTCGAGGTACTTCCAGCACGATGGGCGGCTCCACTCCGTCCAGCCGGACGCCTTCGGGATCCTGCGCCGGGGAGATAACGTGTGGCCCTTCTTCCTGGAGTGGGAGCGGCGGGCCGTGCGTCCGGTCACGATGGCCGCCCGCCTCGCCCCCTACCTGCGCTACTACGCCTCCCGACGTCCCACCGACGACCACGGGGCGCAGCCGGACGTGCTGGTGGTGTTTGAGGATGAGTTGGCTTCCGGCCACTTCCTGCGGGTGGCACGGGAGGAGATGGAGCGCGCCCGGGTAGAAGTGCCGCTGCGGGTCTCGCACGGGCGTGCGCTGGAGCAGGACGGGCCGCTGGGGCGAGCTTGGTTCAGCTCGATCAGCCGAAGCGCGTTGGATCCTCTGGGCGCGCCTAGCTAGGGCGACAGCCCCAGCCTTGGCAGGCCTGCTACACCAACTGTCTGACTGCGAGTCAGGTAAGCTTGATGGTGGCAACCGGCTACCGGGAGCAACTCCCGAGCTAGGATTCACGCCCCCGGGGTTAGCCACCGGAGGAGGGGGGCATATACCTCCTTATCGCTATTGCCCGGTTCACCACCTGCGACGCCAGGGGAGCGGAACTCACACTCAGAGCAGAACTCGCAAGTGAACTTGTCCAGCAAGGGTTCGGCCTGGGCTCCAGACGCCACTGAGGTTAGACCGCGCTTGCGGCAAGTAACCCTCCAGTCCAAATCCACAAAGATGGGGCCCACCTTCGGGCCAGTAAGGTCCTGTAAGAGGGCTAGGTGCTGACACACCTCCTCACGCTGCTCATCCAAGACTGCGCGATCGGCCACTTCCCGCCGGAGATAGGGACGAACTCGTTCCATGTCGGCTGCCCCAAGACCAGAAGCGGTGAGTACCCGGTCAATGACCTCTTCCCTCTGCTGCGGGGTCAGTTGGTTGTACGGAAGTGGACGCTGCACACGCTGGTACTGCTCTAGAAGGGTCGGCTGTTCACGAATCTGCACGGCCGTCTGGGCAAGGTCGGCGTACCCGTACTGCTCTGCGATCCTTGCCGACTCACGGGTGAAGGCATCCAGCCGATCGCCATCGTCGAGCGCCGATGCCGCCTCGGCGGCCGCGTTGAGCGCGATCACGACATCACGTGGAATCCCCAACCCTTCGTACATCTTGGCCGCTCTCATCGCAAAGCCAATCGCGGATTCAAGTTGGTGCGTCGCCGCTTCAGAGTGCCCGGAACGAACGATGGACAACCCGGTGCTGAAAGTCAGGAAGCGAGCATACCTTAGCCCGACACCCGCCAGGGCGACTGGGGAGTCGGCTGCCTCGGCCAGCTTGAATGCCATCCTGAACAGGTTGAGAACCTCGTCCTGAAGCGCCAGCATGCGCTCGGCACGCTCCATCCGGGTCGCTAGGGGCATATCCTTCCCCAGGGCGCTCGCCATCTGCAGTTCGAAGAAGTCTGATGAGAGTCGATCCTGGGCAATGCGGCTGGCGAGATCAGCGGCGGTAGCACAGGCGCCGGCCGCCACCGTTAGGGCATCAGCTGCTTTAGCCTCCGAGACGAGCTGCTGCGCCTCCTCAAGGAATTGCTCCCATTGAGCAGAATCGGTGCTTCGAGTCGCGCGAGCATCAAGCGAGAGAAGACGCGCACTGAGGCTCAGCGTGGCATCATAGTGGGGAACGTTGGCTGCAACCTCATCGCACACAGCTGCCATCCCGTGGTCGCTCACTTGACCGAGACTGTGCTGGAGAACAACCAGCACAAGGTCGGCAACCGCTTGATCTACGACTGTCGGCCCCTCCGCAGCCGCCAGCGCGTGCGCTTCAGCCACTGCGTTCGCGGATCCAGTCTTGGCCAGCGCGCGTACCCACGACTCCCAGACAGCCCGCTTCTTGCGGATCCACTGTGGCGGGATCGGGTCGAGGAGCCCTTTAAGGAAGCCAGCGTCCCCTCGATTAGCGATCCCCGGGGCAAGTGGCTCAAGGGCGGCCACCGCCGTCTCCCAGTCTTCTCCCTCGCACGCGATCTCGTAGGCAGAGATAGGGTCTTCCTTCTCGTGATGCCAGCGAGCTAGATCCGACTGGGCAGCCTGAAGCGAGTCTCGGCCAAGCTCCTCAATCCAGCGTTGGTGGAGAAACTCGCGAAAAAGGGTGTGGAGTCTGAAGGTCCCCACTTCTTCCTCGGCAAAGAAGTGGGGGCCATCGACCAGGGTCCGCAGCCGAGCGCCACCTTGTGAACCCAGCAGGTGCTGTGCCACGGCGGCGTCCAGACGTATAGGCAGGGAGGAGGTTAGGAGGTCGCGCTGTATGTCCTCCTGCAGCGCAGCGAAGTAGTCGTTTGCGAAGACGCGATAGACCTGGTGCCGGTCCCCTCTCGCCATCTCTCTCAGTGTGTTGACAGTGGCGTTGGGGTGTGTGGACAGCCACGCGCGGACTACGGCGAGAGCCGCTGGCCACCCCTCGGTGCGCTCGTGCAGGAGGTCGGCTCGCTGGTCGTCAAGGCTAGGGACTGACGCGCGGAGATACTCCCCTGTCTCGTCCCGAGAGAACCTCAACTCTTCTGACCCCCACGAGGGGAGCAGGCCAGACGCAGCGTCAATCTGGATCTCGGCGGGTGGTTCTCGCCCAGCGAAGGCGATCCGCAACCAAGGCGGTCCCGAGCGGGCGAGGCGAGCCAACAGCTGAGCTGCGTCATCAGTCGCCCTCTGGATGTCGTCAACCACCAGAAGGACCGGTTCCCTAGTTGCTTTATCGCGTGCGAGCATTTCCGCTAGTTGGTCACTTGGGGAGCTGGCGGTGGCATTACTCTGCTGGTCGCCTGGCGGGCGGCCTGTTGCGATCGTCGCAGTGCGGCCCATGCCTCCCATCCGAAACCAGGCACGTGCTGCCCGACTGCAAACACAATCTGCTCGACCAACTGCGCTATCGAACCACTGGTCTCCATCGTCACCCAAGCGGTGGGATGGGCAAGTTCGGTGGCAACCTGATCGAGGAGCGTGGTCTTCCCGTACCCGGGCTCGGCAGAGAGAAGCACGTGGCCACTGTTGCGGAGTGCTTCAGCTATCGGAGTCCGGATGCTCCGCTGCAGCGAAGCCGGAATCCGCGGGCGGGCTGTACCACTGGGCGGCGGTGTCTCCGGGGCACGGCCAATCTGGCCCAGCACGTTGGCCGAGAGGCTGACGTCGTCTTCACCGCGCACCGTCAGTTGCTCGCAGTCAGTCGGGACTGTCTCGTCTAGGCCGGCAGCAAGAATTACCTCCCGCCTCAGACCGAGTGCCGCCCCGGTCGTGGCCAGCGTTGCTGTCGAGTCGTGTCCATCCCAACTGTCACCGTTCGGTCGTACTGCCACCAGCACGCCGCAGGACTCGGCAAGCTCAACTGCTTCTGCCAGGGAGCGAACGGAACCTGGTCGACGTAGGATCACCGATCTCCCGGAATCGCAAATCGACTCCTCAAGAGCCTCGGCGCGTTCTCCTTTGCCGACGACTACTACCAAAGCAGGGTCCCCAAGACCTTGCGGTGCTGGGACAAGTGGCGCGGGGTTTTCCAAACCGAGAAAACCCCTTACCGCGTCGGCACAGGCATCCTCACCCTGGTAGAGCTGTAACCAGGGCGATCGCAAGATGTTGGCGAGTTCCTTCGGATCTCGAACGGACATCAGCGCGGTGGGCTGCCGAAGTGACGCACTGAAGCCCAGCTCGAACGACACGTTTCCGTTTTCGATGCCAACCTCGTACACCGCTCGCTGGGAGCCGGCGATCATCGAGGTGACCTGATCTAGGAGCAGTCCTTGGGGCTCTTCACCCAGTGGCATCGCCACAGTCCACCCGGCCTCTCGGGCCGCAGAGGCTACCTTGTCCCCGTAGCGGGACTGGTACGGCTCGCGGTAGGGGAAACCGAGGAAGATCAGCCGTTCCCCATCTCTCCCGCCTAGCTGGGCTTCAGATGCCAAGAGCCAGCACCTACTACTCCCGTGGGCGAACAAACGCCCTAGACGCCGAGGGTTCTTGTTCGAGTATAGACCGCCCCCACCGAGGACTTGCTGAGCGTGGGAGCGTCCTGGTTTGCGCCCGGTCACGGTGGCCGCCCGCCTCGTCCCCCGCCTGCGCTACTACGCCTCCCACCGACCCACAGACGACCATTGGGTGCAGCCAGTGGGTGTTGGTCGTCTTCGACGACGAACTAGCAGCGAGCCATTGCCTGCGGGTGGCTCCATCCCCAGCGCTGCCTGAAGGCGCCGCCTGACACGCGGCGAGGGTGAGCGCTTGCCGTTCACTAGGAGCGAGATGTGGCCCGAGCTGATGCCCGCCGCCAGGGCCAGTTCGTTCTGCGTCATGTTGCGCCGGCTGAGGTGCTCCCAGGCGGCCTGCGGCTCGAGCCTCACCCGTGGTCGGGACGTGCGCCGGCGCCTCATCTGGTGCCGTCCTCGTGGGGCGGCTCGCCTTCCGGGGGCCGGCGGCCGCTAGCCGGTAGCGCTTCCTGCTCCCCGGCGGCCCTGCCGGGGTACTTCTCGGGTTGGGCCTGGTAGTGGCGCACGATGATGCGGGCGAGGATGCGCAGGCCCTCAAGGCGCATCCGCTCCTGCTCGTCGCTTAGCCGTTGCTTCGTACTCACGATCGACTCCTGCGGGTGCAAACCCCCGCGAGATCGGGGTGGCTGGCGCACAGCGGCCCAGACTTGGTCGCACTTCAGCTCTTGCGTTCAGTATTGGGAGCGGCACAGCCGGGCGGAACTGCCTCGGAGGGGGTTCACTAGCGAACCCTCCATCACACTGGCCAAATCAAGACCTTCGGGTAATTCCTGTGGGGCCACGCCGATGGCCCTTGCGATGAGACCCTCTTCGACCGGCCGCCAGCCCTTGCGCCCGCTGGCGACAACCGGATGCTGATGGTGATGGACCAGCAAGGCACCCTCATCCGCCGGATTGAACTGAACCCGAGCGCGGCTTGCCCAGGAGAGCTCCCACTGGCCGAGCCAGAGGCCGCCACCGAAGCTGGCGGGGGGTGGAGTCCCGCGTCGGCGCCAGATTCTCCTCAGGAACCAGGCTGGGGAACTCACCCAGTGCCAAGAGCAGGAACATCCTCGCTCTCCGATATCCTCTCCACAGCCGGCGTTATGACCGTCTTGGTCGGCTGACAGTTACCCTCGCAGCCTCCCCAGGTGAGGCTGCCGCCCGTGCTTGCATATCCCACTCAGGGTGCATGAGTACTTCCCCAAGTCCTATGTCCTCGGCGACCGTCAGCAACCGGGAGAGGTGGCGCCAGGAAGGGACGACGCCCCGCCGCCACTCGCGGACCCGGTAGGGGCTAACCCCCAGGCGACGGCCAAGGGGGCGTGGACCCAGGCCACTGGCCTGCATGAACGCTTCCAGCCGCTCCCCGAAGTCCTCGGGGAAGCCATCACCGACAAGCCAACAGGAATGCTGCTGAACCGACATGCTGCTACGCCGCCTTGCCGCCGCGAGGGTGGAAGGGTGGAACATCCCCAGGGCCGGGTACCACCTCCCGGACGACTGCCGCCCGTGGCCTTCCCCTGGGGTACAGCAGCCTGTCGTGGGCGCCGGGGATGCGTTCCGCCAGGAGAATGATCGTGGCCATCGCGCGACCGCCGGGCACGACGCCGTCGTTTCGCCAGCGATTCACCTGCCGGGCGTCGGTGCCCAGGCAGATGGCCAGCGTGTGGTCGGAGTAGCCGGTGGTCTCCTTGACCCACTCCAGCCACGCGGGCAGGTTCGCGATCACGAGGGTCCAGTCGACGCGGAGGTGGTCGGGAGGGAAAGACTGCCTACTCACGAGACGACCTCCATGATGAAGAGTTCGTCGAAGTCGGCGACGCCAAGTGCTGCCTGCAGGTGCCGCCTGACCTGAGGGGAGGGTGAGCGCTTGCCGTTCATCAGGAGCGAGATGTGGCCCGAACTGACGTTGACGGCGCGGGCCAGCTCGTTCTGCGACATGTTGCGCCGGCTGAGGTGCTCCCACGCGGCTTCGGGATTGAGCCTCACCCGCGGTCGGGACTTCCGGTGGCGCCTCATGTCGTGCCGTCCTCGCGGGGCGGCCCGTCTCCTGAGGTCAGGCGGCCGTTGGGCGGCGAAGCCTCCTGCTCCCTGGCGCTGCTGCCGTACTTCTCGGGGTGGGCGAGGTAGTGGCGCGCGATGATGCGGGCCAGCGTGCGCAGGCCCTCAAGGCGCATCCGCTCCTGTTCGTCGCTTAGCCGTTGCTGGGTACTCACGGTCGACTCCCGCGGGCGCAAAGCCCCGCGAGATCGGGGTGGCTGGCGCACCCGCTTGTGATGTAGGCTCTTCTCGTCTTTGGAACATCGGTTCTGGCAACCTAGCAGCCCCTTCCGCCTCCGACAATCCCTTCCAGGGGTGGTTTGCAAGCAATCCCGGAAATCGCTTGCTCCAATGTGACAGCGCTTTCACTTTTCTTCACTCAAGCGGGCTGGAGCCCGCTACGCTGAACGACAACCGACGAGGAGAACCGCCCCATGCCAGACCGACCGGACCCCACACCCGCCGCCCTCTACGCCCGCGTCTCCAGCGACCGCCAGGACGTCGACCTCTCGGTCTCCGCCCAGCTGCGCGCGCTGCGTGACTACGCCGAGAAGAACGGCTACCTCGTCGTGCGCGAGTACGTCGACGAGGCGGAGAGCGGACGCATCGCGGACCGGCCCGAGTTCCGCAAGATGCTGGATGAGGCGAGCGCTGACGCCGCTCCCTTCGAGGAGATCCTCGTCTGGAAGTTCTCCCGCTTCACGCGCAAGCGCGAGCACGCCGTCGCCTTCAAGTCGATGCTCCGCCGGCGCGGCATCCGCGTCGTCTCCATCACCGAGCACGCTGACGACTCCCCCACGGGCAAGCTCATGGAGGCGATCATCGAGAGCGTCGACGAGTTTTACAGCGAAAATCTTGCCCAGGAAGTTGTCCGGGGGATGCGCGAGGCGGCTTCGCGTGGCTTCTGGGTCTCACCCCACATCCCCTACGGCTATCGCCGCGTCCACGTGCAGGACGGCGCCAAGCAGCGCCCCCGCCTGGACCTCGACCCGCCCGCCGACGCGGTCGTGCGCCGCATCTTCCGCATGGCCTGCCAGGGTAAGAGCGTCCTCGACATCGTCAGGGTGCTCAACGATGACGGCGTGCCGACGATGAGGGGTGGGCGCTGGGGGAGGAACACCGTGCACGGCATGCTCACCAACGAGACCTACACGGGCACCCTCCTCTGGGGCGTGAGGAGCAAGGACAAGGCTCCGCCGGTGCGCGTCGAGGACGCCTTCCCCGCCATCGTCACGAGGGACGAGTTCGAGCGGGCGAACCAGCTGCTGCAGTCGCGCGCACCGAAGACCGTCCACCCCCGGCGCGCCTCCAGCCCCTACCTCCTCAGCGGTCTGCTCAAGTGCGAGAGTTGCGGCAGGGCGCTCACCGCCGCGGAGGCCAAGAGCGGCAAGTACACCTACTACGTCTGCCAGTCGCTCCTCAAGCGGGGCAAGGAAGCCTGCGGAACGCCGAGGCTCAACGCGAAGCGCTTCGAGGAGACGATCATCGGCCAGCTACGCGATCACATCCTCACCGAGAGCAACATCCGCGAGCTGGTGCGGATGCTGGACGAGGAGATGGACGGCGTGGCACGCGAGCAGCGTGAGCGGCTGGAGTCCATCGAGTCGGAGCTGGCCGAGGAGAGCAAGAAGCTGGACCGCATCTGGCGATTCGTCGAGAGCACGGACCTCGACTACGCCGACGCTTCCGAGCGCATCAAGCAGCACCGGGAGCGTCGTGAGCAGCTGGAGCGCGCCGCCGGGGAGGCGCGGGAGGTGCTGGCAGAGCGACGCGTGCTCCTGGACAGCGCCGACACCATCGCCACCTTCGCCGAGGACATGAGCGAGTTCCTGCGGACAAGCGAGATCACCGAGACCCGGGCCTTCGTGCGGTCGTTCGTGAAGCAGGTGCTGGTGGGACCCGGGCAGGCCGTCATCCACTACACGCTGCCGACGCCGCAGGACAGCCCCATCGCGGGCGCGGACGCTGCCGAGGTGGCTTTGAGCGAGGGAGTTCGCAATACAGTACCTAGTGGTAGCGCGTGCGGGATTCGAACCCGCGATCTCCGCCTTGAAAGGGCGGTGTCCTAGGCCTCTAGACGAACGCGCCTACCCTGACTTTCAGTATAGCGCTGAGCGTGCTTTCGACGATGTCCGGAGCGGCCAGCGCTACTGCTGGCGGTTGCCGCTGCGGTAGCGGTCCGGGTCGTCGCGGCGGTCCTCGCGCTCCCGCGCCCAGCGCGCGTTGCGCTGACGCATCACCTTCAGCACCGTCTGGATCATGGGGCCCCGTTCCTTCCACACGTCCGCCGCGAGCGCCTTCGCCGTTGCCAGCTCCTCCGGGTCGTGTACGTAAGCGTTGTCCGGCTCGATCACCTCCACCGGGCAGGCGTCCACGCACAGGTTGCAGTCGATGCAGCCAGCCGGGTCGATCGTGTGCTGCAGGTCGGGGGTGTCGTAGTAGCGGATGGTGTCGGTGGGGCAGACGTGGCGGCAGTTCCCGCAGTTGATGCAGCCCGCGATGATCTTGAGGGCCATGGGCCCTACTCCTTGCGCGCGCCGCGGCGTGCCTTCTCGGGCATCACCGAGGGGCGGAACTTGGCCCGCGGCGCGAGCTCTTTCAGGAGGTCGTCCTGATTGCGCTTGCGCGCCCACGCGCGCGCCTTCTCAAGCGCCAGCTCGAGCGCCTCGCCCTCGAGCACGTTCGCCTCGTCGTAGTCGATGCAGTCGACGGGGCAGACGGGCACGCAGGCGTTGCAGTCGATGCACTCCTCCGCATAGATGGTGTGCATGAAGTCGTCCGTATCGAAGTAGTGAATCGTCTCGGTGGGGCACACGCGGCGGCAGTAGCCACAGTTGATGCAGAGCGCCTTGTCGATGACGTAGGTCACTCCTCGTCGTCGCTCCCGCGGATGCCGATCACGCCGCCCGCCTCGGTCAGCAGCTCTTCGAGGTGCATGCGCCACTCGTTCACGCGGCGACGTTTCTTCGGCGTGTCCGCCAGCTCCTCGATCTGGGCGCGGCCCCACTGGATGTGCTCTTCCTCGTCGACGAGGATGAACTTGAGGATGCGCACGGTGGGCGAGTCGACCACCTGGTCGGTGGCGCGCATGTGGTACAGGTAGTGCGTAGCGAGGTGCGGCTTGAGCACCCCGAAGATGCCCACGACCCGCAGGACCGAGTCATCCTGGTCCTGGATGGCCTCCATGAAGGCCCGGAACTCGTCGTTGGGCGGGTCCATCTTGGGCGAGGTCATGAGCGGGTAGGGGCCTTCAGCGCCCTCCGTCATGCGCAGCTCCGGGAGCCGCTTGCCGAGCATGTCGGCGTGCTGGGCGCAGTGGTAGGCGATCGGCCCGAACTCGACCTTGTGGTGCACCTGCGGCTGCGTGGCGATCCACTGCAGGAGCGCCCGCATCATCTCGACCTCGGCGTAGCGGTAGTGCATCAGCCGTCGCGCGCACTCGTCCACGGAGAAGGCCCCGCCCAGCTTCCGCTCGGGCACCCAGAGTTCGACCATATGTGTCTCGCTTCCCGGCCCGGCGGCCTGGCGTTTGCTACTTCAACTCTTCGCGGGGGGTGAAGTAGAGGGCCCCCGATTCGCACGGCTCATGGCGCTGCCACTCGCCGCTCTCCAGGGCGGCCGCTACCTCTTCGTCCGTGTCCCACATCGTGATCTGCTCGTCCTCGAGCGTGGACACGGAACACTCCGGCTTCTCGCAGACGAGGTCGTGTATGACCATCGACGCCGAGTCGCCGCAGTAGCGCTTGAAATCGAAGGGCGGTCGCCAGCGTTTCGCCATCGTCTTCCCTGCCGGCGGCGCCTAGAGGGCGAAGTCCTCGGGCGGGAGCACCTCGTCGCCCGTGTTGAGCGCCATCACCAGCTCCTCGAACGCCTGCTGCGCTTCCATCGCCTCCCGGCGCTTGGCGCTGTCGCCCTCGGTCAGTCGCGGCACCCAGTAGTTGCCCACCTCGACGTGCATGACCTCGTCGGCGTGGTTGAAGTCGAAAGCGGTCTCCCACTCCTTGTCGCCGATGTTGCGGCCCATGTCGATGAGCGAGGTGAAGAGGTTCATGGCCATGCCCTCGCCCCCGCGATGGACGGCGGCCATGCTGTTGACCATGTTCTGTTCACCGGTCTGGGAGACGCTGCCATCGTCGGCGCGGTAGCCGTCGGCGAAGTCGCCCAGCGTGACGCCGTGCTCGGGCATCTTCCCGAGCACGATCTCGGCGTGGCGGCACTCGTCCCAGGTAAGGCGCGCGTTGACCAGCGCCAGCTCCCAGGGAAGCTCCTCGCCGGCCCCTTCCTTCGTGGCCATCACGTACCGGCGCGAAAACGCCTCGGCGCCCCCGATCTCGCCGTTGTACATGGCGTGCAACAGAACCCGCCGCGACATCTTCTCGGGGTCGCGGAGGAGGATGGAGGCGAGATCGATGCCGTTCTCGCGCCAGTTCTCGCGGTCGTCCACGGGAAGGTAGCGATGTGGCGGGTCGCGCCGGTGGTCACCCGCCCCGAGGGCGCGGTAGAAAGGTCGTTCGGTGGATTCGCTGGCGGACATGGATTCCTCCCCGCTTGCGTGAGCTGCTGGAACTGCGCGCCGCGCGCGACGCGCCGGGTGCGGATGCCCCTAGAGGGCGAACTCCTTCGGAGCCACGACCTCGTCGCCGGTGTTCAACGCCATGATCAGCTCTTCGAAGGCCTGCTGGGCCTGCATCGCCTCCCGGCGCCTGCTGTCGTTGCCTTCGGTGAGGCGCGGGACCCAGTAGTTGCCGACCTCGACGTGCATCACCTCGTCCGCGTGGTTGAAGTCGAAGGCGCGCTCCCACTCGGGATCGCCGATGTTGCGGCCCATGTCGATGAGGGCGGTGAAGAGGTTCATGGCGAGCCCTTCGCCGCCGCGGTGCACCGAGGCCATGCTGTTGATCATGTCGAGTCCACTGCGGGGGTTCCCGTTCTCGCTTGAGGCCGTGAGGGCTCCGCCCGCCGTGTAGCCATCGACGAAGTCGCCGAGCGTGCAGCCGTTCTTGGCCATCTGCTCGAGCACGATCTCCGTGTGGCGGCACTCGTCCCAGGTGAGTCGCGCGTTCACCAGCGCCAGCTCCCAGGGGAGCTGGTCGACGCCCTCCTGCGTTGCCAGCACGTAGCGGCGGCCGAACGCCTCGGAGCCGCCGATCTCGCCGCCGTACATCGAGTGCAGGAGCACCTTCACGGGCAGCTTCTCGGGGTCGCGCAGCAGGATCGAGGGCATGTCGATGCCGTTCTCGCGCCAGTCCGAGCGCTCGCTCACGGGCAGGTAGCGGTGCGGCGGGTCACGCCGGATCTGGTCTGGCGTCGGATCCTTGTAGAAGGGGCGTTCCGTTGTTGCTTCTGCCGTCATGGTTGGCCTCCTGATGCGAGGGCGCCGCGCGCGCTCATCCTCCGGAATGATACCCCCTAGAACCGGGGCTGGTTAGCCCACAACCTCGCGCAGGCGGTAGATGAGGTCGCTGCGATCGCCGCGCGCCACCTTAGTGAAATTGGCGGCCATGTCCGCATTCGTATCGAGCACGGGGTCGATGCGGCTCCACGAGTGCACCACCGTGCGGTGCAGGATGAGCCAGGGACCGCCGTCGCGCCGTTCGAATACGTCCACGTAGCGCCCGCCCCAGGTGAAATCCTTGGCCACGCCGTCCTCGCCTGCCGGAATGCGGTGGTAGGCCACGTGGTAGGTCTCCGAGTAGGCCCGGTCGCCCTCGACCTCGATGTGCGAGTTGCCGAGGAAGTGCTCCGTGCACTCCAGGTTGGAGAGCCCCACCATCACGTGCTCGGCGAACTCGAAGGCGTTCCCCTTGAAGGTGCCGTGGTCGTCGTAGGCGTCGGGGTGGTACGCCGACTTCACGAGGTCTGGGTCGAGCAGGTCGATGCCCCGCGAGTAGCGCATGAGCGCATCGCGGATCTCCTGCTTCGCGAGCAGTTCGTCGATCGCAGCCTCGCGATCGGTCTCGGTTCGGGGTTCGGTTGCCGTCATGGCTGGCCTCCGTGCGCAGGGCGCGTGCGGGCATTCTAGCGGCGTGCTCAGGGCGTGGGGTCAGCCCCGTGCCCGAAGCGTATCCTTGCGGCCATGCCGGCCACGAACGCGCCCGAGACCGCCGCACGCATGGCCGCCGCCGCACGCGCCTTCCTCGCCCTGCTGGAGCCCGAGCAGCGTGCGCGCGTCCTGCGCCCCCTTACGGATGACGACGAACGCCGCCACTGGAACTACGCGCCCATGGCCCGCGAGGGTTTGCCCCTCCTCGCCATGACGCCCCTGCAGCAGCAGGCCGCCAACCGCCTCGCCGCCACCGGTCTGAGCCAGTCGGGCTACGTCACCGCCGCCGTCATCATGAGCCTGGAGAACATCCTCGATGCGCAAGAGGCATGGAGCGGGGGGCGGCTCGGCGTCGATGTCGGCTCCGACCGCTGGCGCGACCCGCAGCTCTACTTCGCCACCATCTTCGGCGAACCCGGCGACGAGACCTGGGGCTGGCGCTTCGAGGGCCATCACGTCTCCCTCCACTACACGATCGAGGGCGATAGCGTCGTCGCCCCCAACCCGACCTTCTTCGGGGCGAACCCGGCGGAAGCGCCCTTCGGCGGTGCCGGGAGCCTGCGCCCCCTCGCCGCCGAGGAGGACCTCGCCCGCGACCTGCTGCACGCACTCGACGGGGGCCAGCGCGAAACCGCCCTCATCTCCACGGCGGCCCCGCCCGACATCGTGCAGTCGAACCGGCCTCGGGTTGAGGACGGCGCCGTGCCCATCCCCACCGCCCGCCTGATGGGCATCCCCAGCACCGAGACCTGGGAGGAACGCGGCCGCGCAGAGCGCGACGGCCTCGGCTTCGGGCCCGAGCAGGAAGCGGCCGTTCGCTACTCGGTCACGCCCGTTGGCCTGGCTGCCGGCGCCCTGCGCGAGTCCCAGCGCGAGATGCTGGAGGCGCTGGTCGCGCTCTACGTCGATCGCCTCCCCGACGAGCTCGCGGCGAGCCAGCGGGAAGCGCTGGAGAGAGGCGCGCTCGCCCAGATGCACTTCGCGTGGGCGGGCGGCGCCGAGCCGGGCGAGCCCCACTACTACCGGCTCCAGGGCCCCCGTTTCCTCGTCGAGTACGACTGCACGCAGAACGGCGCCAACCACATCCATGCGGTCTGGCGCGACCCAGAGGGCGACTTCGGCGAAGATCTCCTCGCCCGGCACTACGGCGAGCACCACTGAGCGCCGCCGCCGGCGGGGAGGCCTGAAGCTTGCGCTACGTTATCTACGGCGCCGGAGCGATCGGCGGGGTGATGGGGGCGCGGCTGCACCTGAGCGGTCAGGATGTCGCCCTCATCGCGCGCGGCGCACACCTGGAGGCCCTGCGCCAGGACGGCCTCAGCTTCACTAGCGCCGACGGTACCCAGACGCTCCCCATCCCCGCCGCCGGCTCCCCCGCCGAGCTCGACCTGACCGCCGAAGATGTTGTCATCCTGGCGATGAAGTCGCAGGACACGGTGGCGGCCCTCGACGCACTCTTCGCCGCCGCCCCGCCCGCGGTCACGGTCGTCTGCGCGCAGAACGGCGTCGTCAACGAGCGCATGGCCCTGCGCCGCTTCCCCAACGTCTACGGCCAGCTCGTCATCCTGCCGGGGACGCACCTGGAACCGGGCAGCGTCATCGCCAGCGCTAGCCCCACCTACGGCATCCTCGACCTCGGCCGCTATCCCCAGGGCAGCGACGCATGCGCGGAACGCATCGCCGGCGACCTCACCGAGGCCGGCTTCAGCGCCGTGGCGAGTGAGGACATCATGCCCTGGAAGTACGGCAAGCTGCTGCGCAACCTCGCTAACTCGACGCAGGCCATCCTCGGCCTGGAGGAGAAGGCGGAGAACCTGATGGCGCGGGCCCACGAAGAGGCGCTCGCCTGCTTCGCCGCCGCCGGCATCGAGCTGGTGGGGGATGACGTGTTCCGGGAGCGCTTCCAGGCGTTGAACCGCATCTTCTCGAACAGCCCGGCGGCGCGCGCCGGAAACTCATCCTGGCAGAGCCTCACGCGCGGCTCCGGCACCATCGAGGCCGCCTACCTGAACGGCGAGGTCGTCCTGCTTGGAAGGCTGCACGGCGTGCCCACCCCCGTGAACGCGCTCCTGCAGGAGGTCGCCACCGAGGTGGCGGCGTCGGGCAAGGGCCCGGGCGCCTACAGGCTCGCAGACCTGGAGGCGCGCCTCTCCGGCGACTAACGCTCCGCCACCGCTGCCTGCGCCTCGCGGCTCAGCTCCACCTCACCCACCACGAAGTCCCGGACGAGCGGGAATACCGCCCGCCGCTTGCGCTCCTCGACCTCCTCTTCCCAGCTCTCGAGGAGGAAGGCGAAGGTGAAGCCCGCGCTGGTCCTGTCCTCGGGAAACACGTACCCGGCGCCGACGAAGTGGTCCGTGTCATCCTCGGGCGTCCAGTAGCCGGCCTTCTGGCCGTACCGGTAGCCCTCCGCGCCGAAGTCGGCGGGGAACGTCTCCACACCCTGGGGCAGGACCACCTCCGAGGCGAGCTGCAGCAGGTGGGTCGTCCACGCTTCGTCGAGCTGCTCCCCCCGCAGGATGGACGCCCACACGAGCGCCAGGTCGTGCGGCCTGAACCAGGCATGCCGCCAGCTCCACTCCAGGGAGGAGTACCAGGAGACGCCCGCCTGCTCCATCACCGCCCCCACCTGCTCGGGCGTGATCAGCTCGGCGATCTCGTCCGTGCTCTTGTCCAGGGAGTAGTGCAGCACGAGCTCGACGTTCTCCTCGATAGCGGCGAAGTCGAGCAAACCGTCCTGCACCGCCCGGAGCGCGGCCGTGAGGATCACGATCTTGCCCGCGGAGGCGGGGTACTGGGAGTGCTGGGGCCGGACGATGATGGCGGAGTCGCAGTCGAGGTCGATGAGCGCCAGCCCCCACACCCCCTGGTAGTCGGCCATGGCGTCCTCGACCGCCTCGATGAGCGCCGCTCCTCGCCCGGCCACGTTCATGCAGCGCTCGGGGCGGCCCTCTCTCGATTCGCCCGACTCGGGCGTCTCGACGCGCCCCGGGTCGGCCCCCCTTGCCACCGGTGTCCGCGTGACGGGGGGAGGGGTGGCTGTGGGGGCAGGGGAGGGCGTCGCCGTAGGGCTTGGCGAGGGCGTCTCCGGAGGCGTCGTCGGCGTGGGGACGGGAGTGTTCTTCGCGGTAGGGGTCGCAGTAGGCGTCGGAGCAGGAGTGACGGCCTCCGTGGCAGTGGTGGTGGTGGTGGCGGCCTCCGTGGCCGTGGGGGTCGCGGCCGGGGCGATGGGTTGCGGTTCGCCCGGCGAGGAGGCTTCGTCCAGCAGGAAGAACAGCGCGGCCGCGAGCCCCAGCACCAGGGCCAGTCCCGCCGGGAGGAACGTCCGAATCGAGGGCCGCAGCCGCATCCGACCACTGTAGCCGCCCCGCTCGCAGGGCCAAGCGCCAACCGCTTTGGGGCCAGGTGCCCTCCCTCGTCAGGCGGAGCGGCTTTCCAAATCCGAGACGCGGTCCCGCAGTTGCTGAAGGTCCTGTTCCATCGTGCGAAGCCTGCTCGCCGACACCGTGCCCGACACCCCGACGATCCCCATCACATCCGCCCACGTAATTCCCCGTTGGGCCGTTGGCACGTCCACCCCAACCTGTTCGGCGATCACGGTAAGGGCGCGGTCGATCCGATCGAAGCGCCCCTTGTGGTCGTCCGAGAGGGCCTGAATAGCAGCGTTCACATCGCCCAGCGTAGCAGGCGTCTCGGGGGACAGGCCTCTCTCACTCGCCACGGACAGTCTCCCTCTGGTGCCAGGCTTCCTAGCGTGTGTAACTCTACCAGTTTGTAGCCACGAATGGTTGGTCTTGACGTTAAGATGCCCCCACCTTGTGAGAACCGGACCGAGGCGGCATAGTCGCGCCGCCGGGCGGCTGGCCCGGAAGGGGATTTGCGATGGCTGGACTGAACCTCACGGGAATCGAAGACAAGGTCGCGGTCGTGACGGGCGCGGGACGCATGAAGAGCATCGGGCGCAGCATCGCCGTCGAGCTCGCCAAGGCCGGCGCCGATGTCGTCATCACCGGCACCGGGCGTCCGCCCGAGCGTTATCCCGACGACGAGAAGGCCGCTGGCTGGCGCGATATCGCCTCCGTCGCCGAGGAGATCGAGGAGGCCGGGCGCCGTGCCCTGCCGGTTGTCAGCGACTCCGCCGACGAGAACTCCGTGCAGGAACTGCTCGACAAGACGCTCGCCGAGTTCGGGCGCGTCGACTTCGTTGTGAACAACGCAGGCGCCGCTCGCGGCCCCGACCGCGTCCCCGTCGTCGACATGCCCATCGACGCCTGGGACACGGTCATTCGCGTCAACCTGCGCGGTCCCTTCCTGATGTCGAAGATATTCGGGCAGCAGCTCATCGACGCGGGCAACGGCGGCGTCATCATCAACATCTCCTCGATCGCGGGGAAGGTGCTGGGGCCGAACATGGCCGCCTACGTGGCCAGCAAGGCTGGCCTCCAGGGGATGACCGGGGGCATGGCCCGGGAGATCGGCCGCCACGGCGTCCGCGTGAACGCCATCTGTCCCGGTCTGGTCGATACCTCGCGCATGTCCGACGTGTTCGACGACCCCGACTTCGCCGCGCGCGCGGCGATGATCCCCATCGGCCGCGCCGGCCTCGGCGAGGACATCGGCTGGGCCACCGTCTACCTCTGCAGCGACCAGGGCTCCTGGATCACGGGCCAGTCCATCAACGTGTGCGGGGGCAACGCGGTCGCGCATTGACGGGCGAACGCGAACCCCTGCGGGCCATCGTCGATACGAACCTGCTGGTCGGGGCCCTCGTCCGGCCGGATGGCTCGTCCGCGCGCATCCTCGACCACTGGCGCGCCGGCGACTTCGAGCACATCGCCTCGGCGGCGACCCTGCGGGAGGCGGAGTTGGTCGTGGGGGCGCGCTGGGTGGCGCGCATCGCCGACACCGGCGCCCGCGACGCCCTCCTCGCCGAGCTGCGGGAACGCTCGGTCATGGTCGCCGCCCCCGTGCTCGACGAGCTCACGCTCAAGGATGCGGGCGACCGCAGGCTCGTCGAGGCCGCCCACGCAGGCGGCGCCAGCTACCTCGTGACCGCCGACCGCGAGGTGCTCCGGATGCGCGGCTACGGCGCCGTCGAGTTCGTGACGTCCGGCGAGTTCCTGCGGGCGCTCTCCGCTCATACCGGTTGACGCCTTCCCCCCTCGCTCCTACGGTTCGCGGGACCCGAGGAGGCAGCAGATGACACTCAACCCGCAAGCGAAGTTCCTTCTGGATCAGATGGCGGCCATGGGCATGCCCCCCATCCATGAGCAGGAGCCCGAGGCCGTACGCGAAGCCAATCGACTGCCCCCGGCGGTTCCGGGCGCGACCATGGCCAACGTCCAGGACCGCAACATCCCCGGCCCCGCGGGCGACATCCCCGTGCGCATCTACCGCCCCACCGACGCCTCCGACCACTCCCTCCTCGTCTGGTACCACGGTGGCGGATGGGTCATCGGCGATCTCGACGGCGCCGACGTGACCTGTCGCGAGCTGGCCGACCGGAGCGGGTCGGTCGTCGTGTCCGTCGACTACCGTCTCGCCCCGGAGCACCGCTACCCCGCCGCCCACGAGGACTGCTACGCCGCCACCGTCTGGGCCGCCGCGAACGCCGCCGAGCTGGGCGCCGACGCCAGCAAGCTGGCCGTCGGCGGTGACTCCGCGGGCGGCAACCTCGCCGCCGTCGTGTCGCTCCGCGCCCGCGACGAGGACGGCCCTGCGATCAGCTTCCAGCTGCTCGTCTACCCCGTCACCGACCACAGCTACGAGACCGTTTCCTACAGCGACAACGCCGATGGCTACCTGCTGACGCGCGACGGCATGGAGTGGTTCTGGGACCACTACCTCGGACCCGACGGCGACGGCTCCCATCCCCACGCCTCGCCCCTGCGCGCGGACGACCTCTCGGGCCTCCCGCCCGCGCACGTCATCACCGCCGAGTACGACCCCCTCCGCGACGAAGGCGAGGCCTACGCGAAGCGGTTGCAGGAGGCGGGCGTATCGGTCACGCAGACCCGCTACGCCGGCCAGATCCACGCCTTCTACGGCATGCACGGCGTCCTCGACGACGCCACCAACGCCGCCCAGGAGTCCGCCGAAAAGCTGAAGGCCGTCCTGGCCTAGCCCCTACGGCGCCAGCGCCTTCGTCTCGCGCTCCTCTTCGATGCGGGCGATGAAGTCGGCGAGGGGCACTGCGCCCAGGTCCTCTCCGGTGCGCACGCGCACCGCGACGGTGCCCGCCTCCGCCTCGCGGTCCCCCGCGACCAGCATGTACGGAACCTTCTGCATCTGGGCGTGGCGGATCTTCGCGTTCATGCGTTCGCTGCGGGCGTCCACCTCCACGCGGAAGCCGGCCTCGCGCAACGTCGCGGCAACCTCGTCGGCGTAGGGCTGGTGGCGGTCGGCGATGGGGATGACGGTCGCCTGCACGGGCGCCAGCCAGAGCGGGAAGGCGCCTCCGAAGTGCTCGATCAGCACCCCCATGAAACGCTCCGTCGCGCCCGTCACGGCCTGGTGGAGCATTACCGGCGTGTGCTCCTTCCCGTCCTCGCCCGTGTAGACGCACCCCAACCGCCCGGGCTGGATGAAGTCGACCTGGATCGTCGAAAGCTGCCACTCCCGCCCCAGCACGTCCTTCGCGATGAAGTCGGCCTTGGGGCCGTAGAAGGCGGCCTCGCCTTCCTCCTCCGCGAACTCCAGCCCGGAGGCCTCCATGGCCGAGCGGAGGGCGGTAACGGCCTGCGCCCACTGTTCGGGCGCGTCCACGAACTTGCCGTCTCCACTGGTGTCGGGAAGGGAGAGGGCCACGCGGTAATCGCTGAAGCCGTACGTCTCGAGCGCTTCCCGCACGAGCGAGAGGCCCAGAGCGAACTCCTCCTGAATCTGGTCCGGCGTGCAGAAGACGTGGATGTCGTCCTGCGTCAGCGCCCGGACGCGCGTCAGTCCGCTCAGCTCGCCTGACTTCTCGTAGCGGTAGAGCGTCGCGAACTCGGCGTAGCGCAGGGGAAGGTCGCGGTAGCTATGGGGCTCCGCGTTGAAGAGCATCATGTGCGAGGGGCAGTTCATCGGCTTCAGCAGGAACTCCGTCTCGCCGTCCACCATCGGCGGGAACATGGCATCGGCGTAGTGCTCGCGATGGCCGGAGCGCTCGTACAACTGGCCCTTCACCAAATTGGCGGTCCAGACATGCTGGTGCCCCGCGCGTTCCTGAATCTCGCGCACGTAGCTCTCCATCAGGTGTCGGACCGTCTCCCCCTTCGGCAGGAAGAGGGGGATGCCCTGCCCCACCACGTCGGAGAAGGTGAACAGCCCCAGCTCGCGGCCGACGCGACGGTGATCCCGCTTGCGCGCCTCCTCGAGCTGGCGCTCGTGCGCCTCCAACTCATCCGCCGTCTCGAAGAGCGCCCCGTAGACGCGCTGCAACTGCGGGTTGGCCTCGTCGCCGCGCCAGTAGGCGCCGGCGATACTCATCAGCTTGAAGGTCGGGATCTCGCCCGTGTGGTTCACGTGCCCGCCACGACAGAGGTCGGTGAACTGGCCGTGGGTACACTGCGTGATCGCCCCGTCCTCGAGGTCGGCAAGCAGGTCGAGCTTGAAGGGCTGGTCGCTCCAACGGTCCTCCGCCTCGTCCCGCGTAATCGCCTCCATCTGGAAGGGCAGCCGCCGCCCGATCGACTTGCGCATGCGCCGCCGCAGCCACGTCAGGTCCTCCTGCGTGAGCGGGCGTGGCAGGCGGAAGTCGTAGTAGAAGCCGGTCGCCGTGGGCGGCCCGATGCCGAGCTCCGCTTCCGGCATCAGCTCGACCATCGCCTCCGCAAGGACGTGCGCGGCCGAGTGGCGCATGCGCGCCAGCCGCTCCTCCTGCGGGAGGTCGGCAAGGTCGACGTGGGATTCGATCGGTTCTGGCATGGCTGGGACTCCCTCGGACGTTCTGGCGCCGCCTCAGGGACGGCGCGCGGTCCGTGGTCCCACCCTGATTCCCCGCGCTGTGACTTCATGCATGCACGGGCTCGTTTTGGCCGCTAACGGGGCCAACCGTGCGCGCCTATCCGCCGGGGGCTTCGGGCGCAGGCTCGCGGGTGGTGTTCGCCGCCGGTCGCCGCGCTTCCAGCCAGTGGCGCGGCTCTCTGGGGGTTGGCGGCTACTCGTCCCGGTCGTCGCCTCTCAAGTCTGTGACTGTCCGCCTTCGAGTATAGCCAGCCGCGCGGAGCGGTCGAGGGGTCAGCATGCTCCGGTGTTTAGGAGCAGCACAACTGCCCCAACCGCTGCTGCGACGACGATGGTTGGCCTAACCCAGCCCCAGTCCTCTTCGATGGATGCGTAGCGGACGGGCTCGAAGGGGACGGCATCGAGTCCCGTGATCTCCTCGAAGCGGCGCGCACGTTGGTCGCGCAGCGACTTCAGTGCCGCCTCGAAGCGTGCAGCGTCCGCCCGCGTGCGAAGGGGCCCGGAGGTCCACGCCAGCTCCGGGTTGCTGCCGGCCGTGGACTCCGTCTCGCCGTCCTGGTGCTCCCGGAACCGCCGGCCCACGTGCGCCGTGTGGCCCACGTAGTGACCGTAGTCGGTGTCGAGCACGTAGACGTAAAACCGCCGGTTGGGGATGGCCGCATCCCGTCGATCCTGCTCGGCGCCGAGATCCTCGGGCTCGTAATACCGTCGACCCCTACGCATACGACGCAGGAGTATGCCAACTCCGGCGACCGCCCGCCCGGCAGAGGCGTTTGAACGAAAAACGCGCTAGGCTGATCAGCCCGTGGGCGGTTAGCTCAGATGGTTAGAGCGCTGCGTTGACATCGCAGAGGTCACTGGTTCGAATCCAGTATCGCCCACCAGACTGGACAAAATCGAGAACCTTCGCTTTGAGGTTCCGCCTTGGGGTGTAGCCGCACGGAGCGCTATTCCGGTTCCGGCTCGTGGGCCGGGATAGCGGATTCGGCAGCGGTGCCGACGCCGACTCCAGACTGTGCAGCGGCCTCCTGCGCACGGTACTGCACCCACGTGTAGCCGCTGTGGCGGTGACCGTGACCACCGTCTCCGTGATCTTCGACGTGCTGTACGAGATGCCCGACAGCAAACCGGCCGCCTTCGATCTTGCGTCCCCCAACGCAGCAGACTCGGCGGCCGCCTTCGTCTCGCCCGAGCCACTGCCCGTGACCTCCCCGTGCGTACCCAACGCGCCCATGCGAGCGCCCAGTGGCCTACGGGCCCGAGTTTCGCGTCGGCGTTGTAGCCGCTCGACACCGTGCTCAAGTACCCGCGGAACGTCGCGTCCGAGGGGATGCCCCGGTACGCACGCGACTTCGCAGCGGCGACGGCCACCTGCAATCCGACCGACGAGGCTTCGCCCTTGCTGTTGGGCAGGATGCCGTACGCCTCGCCGACCGTCGTTCCCGTTCTCGACCACGAGGCCGTCACCGTGGACCGGTACGTCACCGTCGTGGAGGTCGTGGTCTGGTAGGAGATCGCCGTACGCCAGTGCCGGTCCGCACCGAGCCGCGCCGCCTCGGTCGCCGCGCGCCCGGCAGTGTCACCCGCGGCTGCCGACTGCGATGAGCCCGTACCGGTCACGGTGAAGCTCCCCAGGCGACGATATCGCGCTCGAAATGCGCGGCGAT
Source organism: Tepidiformaceae bacterium (assembly GCA_965214395.1). Taxonomy (GTDB): domain Bacteria; phylum Chloroflexota; class Dehalococcoidia; order Tepidiformales; family Tepidiformaceae; genus UBA2991. Next base: position 33,436 of record OZ243954.1, on the reverse strand, counting down.
CCAGCCGCTCCTCGTCATGCGCACGCGCGTCGTGCTCTTCGTGCCGAAGCGGTCGGGTTCCCACGTCTTGAAGCGCCAGCCGAGGTTGGCCGTGGCCTTTTGCCACGACGATCGTGCCGCAGTCGTGGGTACCAGCGCCGGTCGCAGTGCCGCCTCCGTGCGCCCGCACCGTGAGCGTGTGCTTCGTTCCGTCGTGCGCGAAGTTCGCGTGGATCGACTTGCTGCGGTCCATAGTGCTGCCAACCGAGCGCGACGTGATCGTGACATCGCCGGTCCAGCCGGTGAAGTCGTAGCACGCGTTCGCCGTTGCGGTCGCCGTGATCGAGCCGCCACAGGCTACGCTCGCGGCGCTCTGACTCGCCGTACCGCCCTTGTCGTGCGTGACGGTCAGCGTGCATTCGGGTTCGAATATCGTCTGGTAGGTCACCTGCGGGGTGTTGCGGTGCGTGCCCACGCTGTAGCTGTTCGTCTTCTCGCACGACGACGTGCCATCCGAGGCAGCGGCGAGTCGTCGGGCGGGCCGGCGAGCCAGAGCGGAGCCGCGCCCCGCGCGGGAAGCAGAGCCGCCCGGGGAGGAGGACCGGTATGCCGAGTAAGACTGCCCCCCTCGACGCTCGAGGTCAGTGTGACTCTGCCACATGCGTGTAGCACCTGGTCGTCGCGCGGGCGGTAGCGCTTGAGCGATGCCCGCGCCTCGATCAACGTCCGGTCGACGGTGAAGCGTTCGGTCGAGAGCAGCCGTCGGCCCCGATCCTCGGCGACCACCTTAGCGAGGAAGGCGCGGGCCGCATCGGCCGCGAGCAGGCGCTCACGGTGGTAATCGCGGCATCAGGCCTCGTGTTCGAGGGCCGCCACAACATCGACCACGTCGCGCTCAGTGCCGACCTGGTCGCCGAGTCCGTGGACGCGATCGGCAACACGTACGACGGGAAGGCGCTCTCTGACCACTTCGGCGTGGTTGCAGAAGCGTCCGCCCGCAGAGCCAGCTAGCGGGTGCTACGGAGCGGCGCTCCGCCCGCGCCTTATGGTGCGCCATCTCCGCGGGCTCGCTCTCCGGCCGGACGGGGACGCCCGCTCCGAGGCGAAGCATGGCCCTTCGCCGGCGGGCGCCCGGCACCAGGCCCGGGGTGAACGAGCGCGCGACGAGCGATGATGCGCGCCAGGATGCGCAACCCCACGAGGCGCACTCGCTCGTGCTCGTCGCTCGGTGCTCGCCGCATTGTCACGCTCGTCTTCCAAGAGGACGCTCCGCGCCGTACTTCGACCGAGGGGCGCCCTGCTCCACTGACCCCAGCGTGGGCGGGCAAGGGGCGGAACGTAACCCCTCGGAAGGGACTGCATCCGTGCAATGTCTCGGGCGGTCGAGAGCGGATGATGCCAGCGACGATCGGCTTCCGACCGCTGAGCAGTTGGTCGTTGCAGCTCGCGGCGTGACAGAACGCGCCACATGGTCTCGGCGCCCGCGTCCGAGACAATGACGCTGATCGCCCGCCCCCGTGGCGCGAGGCCGTGACCTATCGCGAGACGTGGTCTCACGAGTACGCCGTCGTCGGCCGCGATGGGCAGCAAGCGCTTCTGTGCGCGCATCGCGCGCGGGGAGGGCGGCGAGTGCCGCTTCTTCGGGCGGTCCCGGCGCTATCTCTTCCTCGACGATCACAAGTACTGGACGATGACCGACTGCTCAGACATCGACCTCGCTGATGAAGGTCAGGAACTTGTCGCCGAGTGGCGTGGTCAGCCGTTGGTCGACCGGGTCTCTGGACGCCGCGACTGCGGCAGATCCGGTGATGACGAGGCCCCGGCTCTCGAGGTCGGTTCTGAGCAGCGTGTATACGTCGAGCGGAATATCGGGAAGAAGTCGCTCAACAACCCGGCTGAACGAGCGATCGATCGTCAGTGGCACGGTCGTCCCGTGCCGGGCTGCGAATGCCCGCGTGCTCTGGAGCATGTGCAACACCCGTAGATGAGACGGAGTAAGCACGTCTATCAGGTTCAAGAGCGTGGAATCGAGATCGCGATCTGACCCGTCGCTCAAGGCGACGTGCGCCAAGGCGCTCTTCAGCGCCTGCCACTTCTCCTGTCTGTGCGTGCCGAGAGCGACGCGAGTCGCTGCCAGCACCGCATCGATCCACTCGTCGTCGGCCGATAGCGACGCCAGGGTCAGGTTCGCATCCCGGGCTTGCAGGTCATTCACAAGGTCTGCCAGCTCATTGAACCACCGTACGCGTCGCTTCTCGAGCACGGGCGTGAACACTACGTTGATCAGCGCGGCGGCTGGAGCGCCAAGGCCTGGCATCAGGGCTAGCACCCTTCGGGCCATTTCATCGGCGATCTCGCCCTTGGAGGGCTCCGGGTATGGCTCCATCGAGCCCGATCCTGACACTGCTACCTACCCCTACCAGACTGGACAAAGTCGAGGAACCTTCATGCTGAGGTTCCGGTTCGTTCCGTAGGCTGGCAGCAATGTCGAGACCGTCAAGTTGTGCGCCGCTGAACGACCACAGGCGTGCCGATAGGGCCGTCAAGTGCGGGAAGATCGCTGGTGTCGATGAGCGACTCCCACTGATTCCTGCGCCAGCTCCTCGTGTAGAGCAGCCGCGAACCGGCCCCGATCACGAATTGCTCCCAGTTCGCTCCGAAGGGGAGATCAGCGACGTCGCCCGACTCAATCTGCGCGATCGGGGCCCACGCTATGCCAGCTTGCGCCCTCCAGTCCTTCTTCCCCCAGTTGCGGATCACGTGGGCGCCTTCCTTGTCCGCAATGTCCCGGAGCGTGCTACTCGTGTTCCGTACCGCTCCATGAGCGTCGCGTACCGGGGACTCTTTCAGCCACTCGCGCAGCGATACGAGATGGTTGTCGCTGCTTGCGCGCCGGAGTATGTCCCTCGGGTCACGATGCAGAGGCGGACCCACATCCACCCATCCGTCCTCGCGCTCCGAACCTGGGCCCGGCAACAGAGACTGGAGGTAGATTCTGTCGAGTCTTCCGAAGACTAGGGCCTGTTCACCTTAACGCGGAGAGCTGGCAGGATTTTGCTGGGGTAGGCGGTGGGCCCCGAGGGTCCGATGGAACTGACGGATGCGCAGTACGAGCGGATCGCGCCCTTGCTGCCGAAACCCCGAGGCAGCCTCACTATTCCCCACCGTCAGGCGCTGAACGCGCTGCTCTACGTGGCCAAGCAAGGCTGCACGTGGCGGGGGTTGCCGACGTACTACGGCAACTGGCACACGGTCTACGTGCGACTGAACCGCTGGGCCAAACGGGGTGTGCTGCAACGGGTCTTCGCCGAACTGCAGCGGGACCAGGTGGAGGCCCTCGACCTGGATGTGCTGTCGTTGGACAGCACGATCATCAAGCTGCACGCCGACGGCAGCGGCGCTCTGAGAAAAAGGGGCGCCAGGCGACGGGAAAGTCGCGTGGCGGTCTGACGACCAAGCTGCACGCCCTCGTGGCCGACGACCGCACGGTCCTGAGGCTGGCGCTCTCGCCCGGACAAGCGCACGACGCCCCCTGGGGACGGGAGTTGTTGCGTCGGCGTGGTCCACAGTCGGGGAGCCCGGCATTGCTGATGGATCGTGCCTACGAGGGCGACAAGACACGGGCCCTTGCCGAAGAACTGGGCTACTGCCCGGAGGTGCCGCCGATGCGCACCCGGGCCCAGCCCTGGCAGTACAACCGCGTCCTCTACCGGCGACGCAACGAGGTCGAACGCTTCTTCCGTCGACTCAAGCGCTTCCGGCGTATCGCCACCCGCTACGACAAGCTGGACTGTGTCTTCCTCGCCTTCATCCACCTCGCCCTCATCTACGACGCCCTCCAGCTAACGTGAACAGGCCCTAGCCCGAAGAGGGTCGGAGCCTTGCGGCTGGCATCGAACGAACGGGCGGAGTCCGCATCCAGGATGAGCTTGCGCAGCTCGACGGCGACCGTGCGGTAGGCCGATCTCTGACCGTCGAAGACGTAGGCCTTGACGCCGAGCTTGATGTTGTCGATCGAGTCCCTCACGGCAGCGACGAGATCTGGCAGAGCGTCTTGATCGATACCTTGGTTCATGAGGAGGCCTCGCTCCCGGATCCCGCGCCAGTCGTGGTCGATGTAAGCACGCCAACTTCTTGCAATAGAATCGAAGCACGCTATCATCAGACAATGAATAGGTTAGTTGACCTCGCGGATGTCCGGCAAGGCATGGCGACTGCGGGCAGGGCTGTCGGTGCCCGGCCGGGGGATTGGGCCATTCGCCTCGTGGAGAGCGCCAACATTCTCGACGACCGACTGTGTGCGCACAGGTTGTCCGAGATCGAGGTCAAACGGGATCGCCGGAGCGAGGCCCACCTGTTGGAGCCGTTCGACATCCTGGTTACGGCCCGGTCTCAGGCCATAAAGGTCGCGCTCGTCCCACCGGGCATCAGCCGCACGGCGGCCGCGGCAACGCTACTCGTGGTTCGCGTTCCCGATCCTGGCGCTGGGCTGGCGCACTTTCTTTGGTACTACTTGACCTCGTCGCGCGGGCGCACGGAGGTGGCATCGAGGTTGACGGCGACATCCCTGCCGACGCTTTCCGCGCGAGCGCTGGGCGAGGTGCCGGTCGTAGTGCCCAACCCCGCGGAGCTGCGGCGCTTTGCCGATCTCGTCGATGCTGCGGAGGCGTCGCGCACCGCCGCGCTTGAGGCTGTGCGCGTGCGGCACGATCTACTTCGGGATGCCATCATTGGCGCTGTCTCCGCGCCGGAGAGCGGGAGGAGTTAGACATGCCCCTTACGACCACCGAGCTCGAATCCAAGCTGTGGGGCGCCGCGGATATCCTGCGCGGCCAGATCGATTCCAGCGACTACAAGAACTACATCTTCTCGATGCTCTTCCTGAAGCGGCTCTCGGACCGCTTCGCCGAGGAGGTTGACAGCGCAGTCATCGCCGGCGTCTCGCGCGATGTGGCGGAGACCGATCCCGACGAGCACGAGTTCTTCGTTCCGGACGAGGCCCGCTGGAGCGCCATCGTGGGCGAGTCGATGAATCTGGGCGAAGTCGTCAACCGCGCCAGTGCTGAGATCGAGGAGGCGAACGCCCCTCGCCTCGACGGCGTCCTGCGCAACACGAACTGGAACGACGAGTCCAAGCTCGGCGGCCCCGCCAGCCGCGACCGCATCATCGCCAGCCTGCTGCGCCACTTCGACGCCCTCGACCTGAGCGACGCCAACCTCACAGGGGAGGGCGAGCAGGGCGCCGTCAACGTCCTCGGCGACTCCTACGAGTACCTCATCCGCCAGTTTGCCGACGACGCCGGTAAGAAGGGTGGCGAGTTCTACACGCCTCGCTCTGTTGTGCGCCTCATCGTCGAGCTGCTGGAGCCCGCCGAGGGGATGCGCATCTGCGATCCGACGGCCGGGTCCGCGGGCATGCTCATCTACGCCGCCCAGTACGTCGCTGAGCAGGGCGGCAACCCCCGCAACCTCGTGCTGCACGGCCAGGAGCGCAACCTCGGGACGCTCGCTATCGGCAAGCTGAACCTGCTCCTGCACGGCCTGCGTTCGGCGCGCTACGAGGGCGGCGACGTCATCGCCGAGCCGCAGCTGCGGGACGAGCGCGGCTCCCTCTACTCCTACGACCGCGTCATCGCCAATCCCCCCTTTAGCCTGAAGGAGTGGGGGCGCGACTTCGCCCCCAACGACCCCCACCACCGCTTCGACCGCTACGGCGCCATCCCGCCCAAGACCAGGGGCGACCTCGCCTTCCTCCAGCACATGCTCGCCGTCACGAGCCCCGAGGGGATGGTGGGCGTGGTGATGCCGCACGGCATCCTCTTCCGTGGCGGCGCCGAGGGGACCATCCGCAAGGGCATCGTCGAGGCCGACCTGTTCGAGGCGGTCATCGGGCTGGCGCCCAACCTCTTCTACGGCGCCAGCATCCCCGTGGCCGTCTGCATCCTGAACAAGCGCAAGCCCCCCGAGCGGCGCGGCAAGGTGCTCTTCATCGACGCCGCCCAGGAGGACTACTTCCGCGCGGGCAAGGCCCAGAACTACCTCGACGAGGAGCACTGGACGCGCATCGCCGAGGCCTTCCGCGCCTACGCCGAGGTCGAGCGCTTGGCCCACGTGGGCGACCTGGAGGAGATCGCCGCCAACGACTACAACCTGAACATCAGCCGCTACGTCGATACGACCGAGCCCGTCGAGGTCCTGAGTGTGGAGGAAGCCCTGACAGAGCTCCGCGAGGCCGAGCGCAAGCGCGACGAGGCGGCCGCCCACATGGATGAACTGCTCGTGGAGTTGGGCTATGGCCGGTAGCCGAGGAACGCCAGTTCCCGGCGGCTGGCGCGCTGTTCGATTGGGAGAGCTGGCCGACATGAATAGCGGCCAGTGGGATCCCGCGGACGGGAACCCCATCTTGTACCTGGACCTAACTGCGGTTGCTTCTCCAGGAAGGCTCTCCCCTCCAAAGGAGTTGGCGGCCGAGGATGCGCCCAGCCGAGCACGCCGGCGGGTGGAGTCCGGAGACATCCTAGTCAGCACTGTTCGGCCGTACCTCAGAGGGTTCGCGCGAGTTGCTCAAGCTCCCACCAACCTGATTGCGTCCACAGGTTTCGCAGTCTTGAGGCCCCGACCCGAAGTCGAAGGCTCAGTTCTCTACCACCATGTGATGGCACCAGCATTTGCTAGCCATCTTGAGGGGAACATGACGGGCCAGGCCTACCCAGCGGTCCGCCCAGAGGATGTAGCCGCTTACTCCCTCCTCCTCCCACCCCTCCCCGAGCAGCGCGCCATCGCCGCCGTGCTCGACTCCATCGACGAGGCCATCGAGCGCACCGACGAGGTCATTGCCGCCACCGAACGCCTCCGCGACGCTCTCCTCCACGAGCTCCTCACGCGCGGCCTCCCCGGCCACCACACCGTCTGGCGCGAGGTCCCTGGTCTCGGCACCATCCCTGCCGACTGGGAGATGGTGCGGCTGGGGGATGTGGCGGAGGTGCAGACCGGGCGGGCAGTGAACAGAAACACATCCCAGAACGGCGGTATGGAGGTCCCTTATCTGAGCGTTGCGAATGTCAAGGACGGGTACGTCGATCTCCACATTGTAAAGAGGATGCGAGTCTCGCAGGAAGAAATTGAACGCTACGCGGTTCGGGCAGGCGATGTTCTGTTTACTGAGGGCGGCGACGCGGACAAGCTCGGACGCGGGACTGTGTGGCGAGGTGAACTCGACCCGTGCCTACACCAAAATCATGTCTTCGTAGTGCGGCCCCACCGGGACACCCTACTCCCCAACTTCCTGTCAGCCTTTGCGACAAGCCATGCTGGGAGACGTTACTTCCTGGGCGCAGCGAAGCAGACGACTAACCTCGCGTCCATCAACTCCACGCAACTTAAGGGTATGCGGATACCCCTGCCCATGCTACGGGAGCAGCAGGCCATCGTGGGCACCCTCGACAGCGTCGACGCCGTCATCGAGGGGGCGCGCGCGGAGCGCGCGGCCCTACAATCGTCGAAGGCATCAGCGGCGGACGCGCTCCTGACCGGTCGGGTTCGTGTCCCCAACACCGTCCAGCCCGATACCCTGGAATCTACCGACGGTCTCGAGAGTCACATGAACCGCGCCGAAGTCCTGCAGACGCTCCGCACGCACAGGGAGGCGCTCGCCGAGCAGTTCGGCGTGACGAGCCTCACCCTCTTCGGCTCAGTCGCCCGCGACCAGGCGACGGACGCGAGCGACATCGACATCCTCGCCGAGTTCGGTTCCGGCCCCGGCTGGCGTGAGTACTTCGGCGCCCAGGCCTACCTCGAGGGTGTGCTGGGGCGGCCCGTCGACCTGATGACGGCCGGCGAGGTCCGGCCCGAGATACGCCCCTACGTCGAGCGGGACGCCATCAATGTCTGATGCGCCGCGGGAAGGCCGCGAGTGGCGCTTCTACGTGAGGGACATGCTGGAGTTCGGGGAGAAGGTTCTCGCCTACACGGAGGGGCTGGACCAACGTGACTTCGTAGCGGACCAACGCACGTACGACGCCACGCTGCGCAACATCGAGTTGCTCGGCGAGGCGGCGACGAACATCCCCGGCGACGTGCAGGAAGCCCACCCGGTCATCCCCTGGCACGCGATCAAGGGCGTCCGCAACCGCCTCGCGCACGGTTACCTGGACATCAGCGACAGCGTCATCTGGTCCATCGTCGAGGACGCCATCCCGGAGCTGCTGCCCCACCTGAGGAACATCCTCGAGGAGGAGGCCGCGGACGACGGAGCGAGCGGCTCCCGGTGACCTACCCCGACAAGCTGAACGAACTCAACCACGCCGAGAATCCCGCCCGCGAACTGCTGGAGCGCCTCGGCTGGACCTGCGTGCCCCGCGAGGAGCTGGCGGCCGAGCGCGACGACGACCGGGACGTGCTCCTGTACGGAAGGCTGACGGCCGCGCTCCTGCGCCTCAACGAATGGATGACGGAGGATCAGGCGCAGCGCGTCGTCTTCAACCTCCAGCACCTCGACGCGACCGGCATCGCGCGCAACCAGGCGGTGCACGAGTACCTCGCCTACGGCATGCCCCTCACCGTCGACCGCGGGGACCGGCAGGAGACGCCCACCGTCCGCTTCTTCGACTTCGAGCACCCCGAGCCCGGCGTCGGGCTGAACGAGTACGTCGTGACCACGCAGTTCCGCGTGCGCCGCGGCAGCGAGCGCGGCGCGCGCCGGGCGAGCGAGGACGATGAGCGCGTGGTCAAGCCCGACCTCGTCCTCTTCGTGAACGGCATCCCCCTCGTCGTCATGGAGGCGAAGTCCCCCTCGCTGATGGAGGTCTGGAAGACGAAGGCGGTCAAACAGCTGCGCCGCTACCAGGAGGCCGGGCCGGAGTGGCGCGGGGCAGGCGCTCCCGAACTTTTCGACACCAACCTGCTGTGCGTCGCCCACTGCGGGGCCGACGCCGCCTTCGGGACCGTTGGCGCGCCCGAGAACGCCTACGCCGGCTGGAAGTCGATCGAACCCTTCATCGAGCGCGACTTCGAGCGCCGCCTCGGCGCGCCCCCCGAGGGGCAGGCGCGGCTCATCGCCGGACTGCTCAACCCCGCGGCGCTGCTCGACATCCTGCGCGACTACGTGGTCTTCGAGCACGAGCGCGGGCGGCTTGTGAAGAAGCTGCCGCGCCACCAGCAGTACCGCGCCGTGCGCCACGCCGTGAAGCGCATCCTCGGAGGGCGCACCCCGGAGGAGCGCGGCGGTGTCGTCTGGCACACGCAGGGCTCGGGCAAGTCGCTGACGATGCTCTGGCTGGCGATCAAGCTGCGGCGGTCGCCCGCCCTCCGCAACCCCACGATCGTCGTCGTGACCGACCGCACGCAGCTCGACCGGCAGATCACGGCCACCTTCAAGAGAACGTCCGTGGTTGAACCGGAACGCGCGACCAGCACGAGCAAGCTCCGCGAGCTGCTCGGCACGAACAACGGCCGCACGATCATGACGACGATCCAGAAGTTCGAGGACGTCCTCAACGCCCCCGGCGGGGCCGGCCCCGTCAACGACGCCGACAACGTCGTCGTCATGGTCGACGAGGCGCACCGCACGCAGTACGGCAAGCTGGCGGCGAAGATGCGCGCGGCGATGCCGCAGGCGACGTTCATCGGCTTCACCGGCACGCCCGTCGACAAGGGCTTCAAGCGCACCACGCTCGGCGTCTTCGGGGCGCTGATCGACTCCTACACCATCCCGCAGTCGGTCGAGGACGGGGCGACCGTGCCCATCCACTACGAGGCGCGCCTCCCCGAGTTGCACGTCGAGGGGCCGGAGACGCTCGACGACCTGTTCGAGGCGCTCTTCGGCAACGAGTCCGAGGAGACACGTGCGGAGATCCGCCGCCGCTACGCGAACCGGGAGCGCGTCGCGGAGGCGGCCAAGCGGATCGAGACGATCGCGCTCGACATCGCCGGGCACTTCCGCGAGAAGGTCCAGCCGAACGGCTTCAAGGCGCAGGTCGTCGCCTCCAGCCGCGCCGCCGCCCTGCGCTACGCGCAGCACCTCAACGACTTCGACCTCGACGCCTACCCGGTCATCACCACTTCCCACAACGACGGCCCGGAGTTCGATGTCGCCCGGGAAGTGGATGCGGACGCGATCGTCGGCGACTTCATCGACCCCGCTGGCAGCCCGCAGATCCTGGTCGTCGTGGACCGGCTCATCACCGGATTCGACGCGCCCGTCGAGCAGGTGCTGTACCTCGACCGCTCCATCCGCGAGCACACCCTCTTGCAGGCGATCGCCCGCGTGAACCGCCGCTTCTCGCACGTGAAGGACGGCGTCCCGACCGAGAAGGAGCATGGCCTGGTCATCGACCACCACGGCGTCTCGCGGGAGCTGGAGAGCGCCCTCGCCAGCTTCGAGCGCGGCGACCTCGAGCAGGCCCTCGCCGAGCTGCCCGAGGACCCCGGCCCGGTCATTCAGGCCGCCGCCGATCGGGCCGAGTCCCACTTCCGCGGGCTCGACCTCGACGACCCCTGGCTGTGCGTCCACCACTTCGACGCCGACGCCACGACCGAGGGCGACTACAGGGCCCACGCCTACGAGCTGTTCGACCGCGACTACCGCGGCTTCTCTTCGCTGATGGACCGCTTCCTGCCCGACCCTGCGGCGCTCACTTACGTCGACCGCCTGGCCCGGCTCACCGTCATCCGCTCGTACTGCCGCGCCGTGTTCCTGAGGGAACGCGCCGACATCGACTGGACGGCCATCAGCGCGAAGGTGAAGGGCCTGCTCGACTCGCGCATCGACGCCGATGTCGTCGACTTGATGGCGCCCGTCTCCGTCCTCGATCGGGACTTCGAGCAGACCATCGCGCGCCTCCCTCACGACGAGGCGCGCGCCTCGCTCATGGAGCACGCGCTGCGGGCGCAAATCAAGGAGCGCATCGAGGAGAACCCGGCGTTCTACGAGCGTCTCTCGGAGGCGCTCGAGCGCATCATCGAGGAGCTGCGGGCGAAGCTGATCGACGACGCCGAGAGCTCTCGGCGCATGGCCCCGCTCGGGGCAGAGATCACGAGCGAGGAGGCCATTGCCACGGAGCTCGGCCTGACACCGGTGTCGTTCGCCGTCTGCGGCCTCCTCGCCGGCGGCGGTTCCAAAGGTGCGGGCGGCGGCGCGCCGGGCCGTGTTTCGGAGGAGCCAGCGGGGTACCGCGTCGAGTTCGACGATTCGCTGAAGGAGGCCGCGCGCGACATCGACGCCATCCTCGACAAGCATCGCTCGATCATCGACTGGTGGGAGAATCTCGATGTTCAGCGCGAGATGCGGCGCGACATCAAGCGGCTGCTTCGCCGCACGAGTCGCTACGAGGAGGACGATCTCGACGAGCTGGTGCGGCAGGTCGTCGAGGTGGCCCGGCGGCGCCTGGCATGACCGAGGGCGGCGAGGTCCGCTTCGGCGACGCCCGCATCCGCTACCGGGTCGTCCGCAGCCCGAGGCGTCGCAAGACCGTCGAGATCACGGTCGATGAGCCGGGCCTCGTGACCGTCGCCGCCCCGGCGGACACGCCGGCCGGTAACCTTGAGGCGACCGTGCGTCGCCGCGCTGGCTGGATCATCCGCCACGACGGTGAAGCCGCAGCCGCGCTGCCGCCCCGCCGCTTCGTCAGCGGCGAGTCCCTCCACTACCTCGGTCGTTCCGTGCTGATGACCGTCCACCCGACCGACGACGACGAGGTCCGGGTGCGGTTCCATCACTGGCAGTTCGACGTGGACATCCCGCGCGCCCTCGAGGGCGACGAGCGGCTCTCGAAGGTGCGCGCGGCCTTCGAGTCGTGGTACCGCGACCGCGCCGCCCTCAAGCTCACGCCGCGCGTCGAGCGAATCGGGAGCCTCCTTGGCGTCGGGCCGAAGCAGGTGCTCGTCCGCAATCAGCGCCGCCGCTGGGCGAGCTGCGCCCCCGACGGGACGCTGCGCTTCAACTGGCGTGCCATCATGGCCCCGCCGGCGCTTGTCGACTACATCGTCGCCCATGAGCTGGCGCACCTGCGCGTGCGCGGGCACACGCCGGAGTACTGGGCGGTCGTGGCGCAAGCCGTGCCCGACTACCGACGGCGCCGCGAGCGGCTGCGCGAGATCGGTCCGCTGCTTGTCATCTGAGGTGTCGTTTACCCCAAACGGAGGCCGGGTGGGCGTGGCGGCGGCGGCGTGGCCGCTCGACGCGCACGCACTCCCGGCGTGCCTCGTTGGGCGTCACGTGGTGCAGGGTAGCTGGTCGCAGCCGAGGGGAATCGCACCAGGACAGCTGGGGCGGAGCATGAGCAGAGGGCCGCAGCCGACGCGACCGGACAGCGCGCCACGCGCCACCGCTCCATCGATCGCGCCACCACTGACGCGCATCGGGTCAGCCCGGCCGGAGCGGCCTTCTGCGACGGGCCGGGAGTAGACTTGGCGCAAGGCGGCGATCCGTGCCAGGGCCTCGCCTCGACGGGAGCAAGGGAAGTGCGTCACGAGTATGGACAGTTTGTGGGCGCGATGTACCTTGGTGATCGCCCGTTGCTCGCTGCGAACGAATCATGGCAGCCGTCGGAACCCAATCCAGCGGCGACACTCTGGCGCTACATGAGCTTCGCAAAGTTCTGTTCCCTGCTGGACCATCGGGCACTGTTCTTCTCTCTGGTCGGGGACATGGACGATAGGTACGAAGGCTTCATCTACCCGCCGGCCTCTCGCGACGACCATCTGCGACAGGCCGAGAGCATTGGACGGGATGTCCTGCATCTATTCGCTCGAGCCTCCCTGGTCAATTGCTGGACCCAATCCGAGCACGAGTCCAGCCTGATGTGGAAGAGCTACGCTGGCTCCGAAGGAGTGGCGATCCGCACCGACTTCCGGTCTCTGGGGAGATCCATCCTTTCGTCCGAGGAACTGCCGATCGTCTCCGGGGGCGTCACATACGTGGACTACCGCCAGACGGAGGTACCACGGTTCGGACCAGCACCGCTCTTTCATAAGCGACTGGAATACCGTGAGGAAGCGGAAGTTCGCGTCGTCCTCCCTGGCCCGCCCGTTCATGCAAAGGAGATCGCGGCCCCCGTCCAACTCGATCCAGACGTCGCCGAGTGGAGAGGGCGTTACATTCCAGTCGATCTCGAAGTCCTAGTACATGCTGTTGTCTTGCCACCAGATTCCACTCCATGGTTCTCCAAGGTCGTGGAGTCTGTCACCGCCAATTCGCCGGTTGCGTCACGAATAGAGTGTTCGTCCATTGCGCTCCCACCGGACGCGGCGGTAGATGAGTCCGCATAACGCCACTGCGCTCCCCAAGGAGGAAACACTGAGATGTCGTCGATCTCATTGAGGAATAACCGGATCGTCCAGGCGATCACGTCGAAGCAAGCAACTGCAGAACTCGGGTATCTGGGTACGGTGGGCGGCCAGCCCCTCCCATTGGGCCACGCCGGAGACGTGTGCTTGTGGATACGCGATCGTAGCCAGTATCGCTCGGGCGGGTGCTGGCCATCGGTCAGTCAAGCCCGAGGCGAGGCTCTTCAATCACCCATTGTCCAGCATGCACATCTGCAGTGGTTGCAGACCGTCATGGAGCCAGCGAGCCTGTGCGATATCCCATCCCGTTGGGGCGAGTCGCACATGCAGCGGCTCCCGAGTGCTACCCAGCAGATCACCATTGTCTTCTTGGACGGCAGCGTTGCCGGGATCTCACACTCCGAGCCGATGTTTGACGCGGAGTCGGATTCATGAGGCGCGGGCTGACCATTGCGCACCACCATGCGGCCGTCTCGCCGGAGCGCCGCCCTATCGTCGCCAGAAGCCGAGGGTGAGGACGCGGCGGAGCAGGCGCAGCCGCTCGGCGCGCACGCGCTGCCCATGCACACGCCGAAGCGTGACCCGGCGCCAGCGCAACTGCTCGTCGCGGCGCGAGGGATGGAGCGGCTCCGTCTCGGGCGGCAGCGCGAGCCCGTGCTCAGCAATCAGCTCGACCTCAAGCTCCCAGCGGCGCTCCTCGGCACGCGCCCGTTCGACGGCGCTCCCCCGCTGGGCATCCTCGCCCCGCAGCCGCCGCCACTCGGCGACGAGTAGGGCTGCCTCGCCGAGTACGGCGTCCTCACCGTCGAGTGGCTCGAGCGTGACCACGCCGGGCCGGAGTGTACTGCTGTGGCCGGGCGTGGACCCGGGTGCCGCCGTGCCTTCGGGAGCTGTCTGCTCCATGCCCGGCGCCCTGGTCGGCTGCTGCGCCTCCGTCTCCCCGACGGCCTGCTCCGTGCCCGGCTCGCTGGCCTGCCGCTCCTCCACGAGCTCCAGCCGGCGCTCCAGCGCGTCCGCCCGCTCCCGTTCCCGTTCCAGCGCGTCGAGCGCATCCGCGAGCTGCGCCTCCGTCCCCTCAACTCTCTGCGTCAGCTCCTCGCTCGTCTCCCCCGTCGCCTCGGCTTCGTGGGTGGCGGACCCGGCCTGGTGCGCCTCCAGCAGCGCCTTGCGCACAAACCGCGTGAGGGCCCGGTCGTCGAGCGCCCGCGCCAGCGTGCGGTAGTTGAGGCCGACGTCCTGTGCCGCCTGCACCCGCCCGCGCGCCTTCGCGATGGCGCCGGCCCAGCGCAGCAGCTCGTCGTCGGAGACGCGCTCGCCACCGTTCTCAGCACCGCCGCCAGACCGCTCACCGGACTCCATGCCACTCCCCTCACGCCCTCCATTGTGCAATAAGTGCAATGCAATTCGTGCAATCGGCGTGACACCGAGGCGCAACTCGCCCCGGGCGCTATTGCTTCACGGCACCCGGCGAATGCCCTTGTGACACAAGGCGTTTCACCCCCGATTGCACTTTTCACCAACGTCTGATCTCTCTTACAGGCCACCGGCCTCCAAACAGGGAAACCGGCGATTGCACTTTCCGATCCCGCTCGCACTCCCGCCGAGGCCGCGCGCTGCCGCGATCCTCGTTCTCCGGTAGGTACGGAACGGTCCGCCGCGCGGCGCCCGACCGCCGAATCGCTGACCATTGACAAGATCAGCGGCCGGATGTTGATCCACTCCGGTGCCACGATCCCTGCGGACGTTCTTGGTGCCGGGTCTTCGTGGATCAGGTCAGGTCTGTGCTCTGTGACGTGCCCTATAAGGGGGGCCACGCGTGGCCCCCCTTATAGGGCATTCCGTCGCCATGCCCGCCCCCGCACACTCGACTGCGGTCGCCGGCACCGGTTGCGGAAAGCGAGAGGCAGTACGACGGGCGAGCGATGGCGGCACATTTCATCGACTCAGCAACCGACGAAAGGCGCCCGTTTGGGCAACAGAAGGATCCGATGCCATCCCCCTTGCGCCGCCCAGCAGAGGCGTGGCAAAGTGTTTAGAATGTACGTTCTCATTCGTTGGAGGTTCCCACCATGCAACTCAACCCCCTCAAGAAACTCTTCGGACGGCGCGAGCCGCCCGCCGTCAAGCTGCTCGCGGTGACGCCCCCGCGCACCGGCGAGCGCACGCTCGTCGCCGTCGAGAACCTGCTCGGCTCGATCGCGCTGCCCGAGCCGTTCGCGCTGGAGATCGCAGGCGACGCCGACGGCGTCTCGGTGCTGAGCCGCTGCGGCGAGCGCTCGCTCGCGCGCCAGCAGCTCGAGGCGTACTACCCGCAGGCGCGCATCGCCGAGCTCAATGATGACGAGGACCCGCTGCGGCTGGAGGAGGGCGAGCGTGCCTGGTCGCGGCGGCTGCGCGTGGAGGGACCGGAGTTCCTGCCGCTGCGCACCTTCGAGGACGACGACACCCTCGACGCCGGCTCCGACCCGCTGATCTCCGTTGTCGGCGCGCTCTCCGGGCTGGAGCGGGGAGAGCGGCTGGTGACGCGGCTGCGGCTGCGCTCGCTCGGCCCGGACTGGTCGAAGGCGCACCTGCAGAAGGCGCTTAGCCCGCCGCAGCCGGTTACTGCGCCTCCCTCCGCCTCCGGGGGGCAGGCGCGCGCGAACCCGGCCGAGTTCATGCCCTTCGTCTTCCTCGCCGTCGCCGGCGCCATCGCCTTCCAGGGCTGGCGCTGGTGGCAGGCGGGCGAGTGGTGGAAGACCGTGCTGCTCGGGCTCGGCATCGCCGCCGTGCTGGGCATCGGCGGCTGGGCGCTGGCGCGCTGGAACCGCAAGCGCTACGCCGTCCACGACAACCGGCTGATGAAGGAGAAGGCGTCACGCACCGCCTTCGAGGCAGAACTGGAGCTGTTCGCGATCCTCTCCGAGCACGGCTCCGAGGACCGCGCCCGTGAGCTGCTCGACGGCGTCGCCTCGGCCTACGCCCACTACGACAACGTCGCGGGCGCGCGCTTCAAGGCCAGCAAGGTGCGGGAGGCCGTCCCCGACCGCACGCTCGCCCCGCCGCGGCGCGGCTTCCTGCGCTCGCGCGAGGTGCTCGACGTGCGCGAGCTGGCCGGGCTCTGGCACCCGCCGGGCGCGCGCGATGAACTGCCGCTCGTGGAGCGCTCCGGCGCGAAGGTGCTGCTGCCCACAGCGCGTGGCGCTGGCTCAGGCGCGCTCGTCGGCGAGACGACGGCGGGCAAGCGCCGCGAGATCCGCTTCTCCGAGGACCTGCTGCGCCGCCACCACCTCTACGCCGCGCGCACGCGCATGGGCAAGTCGACGCTCATGCAGCACATCATCACCCACAAGCTCCAGGAGAAGGCGGCCGGGCGCGACGGCGACGCGATCGTCGTGATCGACCCCCACGCCGACCTTGTTTCCGACCTGCTGGAGCGCGTGCCGCCGGAGCTGGCAAGCCGGGTGCGGCTGATCGACCTCGCCGACGAGGAGCGCGCACCCGGCATCAACCTGCTCGACGCGCGCGTCTTCCGTGACCGCGACCGCACCGCCGACGCGGTCGTGCGCGTGGCGAAGGGGCTCTGGGAGCAGTGGGGGCCGCGCATGCAGTCGATCCTCGAGTACACGGTGAAGAGCCTGCACGAGGCCAACCAGCGCCGCGCGCCCGAGGAGCAGTACACGATCCTCGACGGGCTGCGGCTGCTCTCGAACCGGGAGTTCCGCAGGACGGTGCTGCGCGAGGTGCGCGACCCGCACCTGCTCGCCTGGTGGGCCGGGCCGTTCGCCTCCTGGACCGGGAACTACCGCGCCGACGCGCTCGCGCCCGTGCAGACCCGGCTCGCCTACTACGCAGGCTCGAAGCGGGCGCGGGCGATTCTCGGACAGCGACGCTCGACGCTCGACCTCCGCCAGCTGATCGCGGACGGCGGCGTGCTCTTCGTCTCGACCTCGCAGGCAACGGCCGGCAAGGAGGTCTCGGCGCTCGTCGGGGCCTCGATCCTCAACCTCGTCGACGCGGTAATCCGCGAGCAGGGCGCCCTGCCGCCTGAGCAGCGCCGCGGCGCGCTCGTGGTGGTGGACGAGATGCAGGCGCTGCCCGGCGTGGACTACGAGTCGATGCTCTCGGAGCTGGGCAAGTTTGGAGGGTCGTTCGTGCTGGCCACGCAGAGCCTCTCACGGCTCTCCGAGCTCTCGCCGACGCTGCGCGACACGCTGCTCGCCAACGCCGGCTGCCTCGCCGTCTTCCAAGTGGCGGCGGCCGACGCGCGCGAGCTGGTCTGGGAGCTGAGCAAGGAGCGGCTCTCGGAGGAGGACATCACCTCGCTGCCGGTGCACCACGCCTACGTGCGGGCGACCGTGGGGGCCGAGCGCCAGCCGCCGTTCTCGATGGAGGTCATGAAGCCCGCTCCTGGCGACCCCGCCGTGGCCGCGAGCATCCGCGCGGGGACCGCCTCGTACACCACGCCCATGGCGGAGCTGGAGAGCGAGGATGAGGCGCTGCTGGCTGAGTTCCAGGAGGGACTCGAGGAGCTCGACGAGGAGGCTGCGAAGCAGGGCAACGGCACTGCGCCGGCCCCGGCGAAGGGCAAGAAGAAGAGGCCGCGCACGCGCAAGCGGAGCGGGCCGGAGGCGGCGTAGGAGCGGGGAGCGGGGAGCGGGGCCAGTGTCCGAGGCTGCCGCAGGGCGGGCGCTGCGGCTGCTGGCGGCGATGCCGCTGCTCGACCGGTTAGAGCTGGCGGCCGTCGGCGCGATGTCCGAGGGAGCGGCGCACGCGGCGCTGCGGCGGCTTGAGCGCGAGGGGCTGGCCACGCCTATCCGCCATGCGGGGACGCTGAACGCCTCGACGCGGCGCTGGCTGCTCACTGCGGACGGGCTGCATCGGCTGAGACGCGAGGAGAGGCTGGGCGAGCGCGAGTTGCTGCGCCGGTATCCCGTCTCCACGCGCTGGCGGCGCGTGCTTCTGGAGCGCCTTGACGCCGTCGCGGTCGTCTACCGGCTCGCCTCGGCGATCTCGGGGGCGGGTGCGATCGGGCGCTTCCGCTGGTACCGCGGTCACCCCCTCGGCACCGCGATCGAGCTTGAGGACGGGCGCACGGTCGGGGTGCTGCGACTGGGGGCGACGGCGGAGTGGACCGCCTTCAGCGAGCGCGTCGGGCGGCTGGCCGAGGCCAGGCACCACGGCGAGGCGATGCCGCGCGCGCTCCTGGCGCTGATCCCGGACGAGGTGCGGCTGCGGCGCACGGCAGCGCTGCTGGCGCGCCTGCCCGGCCCCGCCTTCCTCGCGCTCGAGGCGGAGGCGACTGCGGCGGATGGGCGCGCCGCCGTCTGGCGGGGGGCCTCTTCCCCTGCCCCGCTGGGCCTGCACGCGGCGCTCGCCGCTGTGCGCCGGGGCGGCGGGATGCCCGCCGAGCGGCCCGAGGCGCGGCCCGTCCTTCCGGATGATCTGGTCAGCGCCAGCTCCGCCGATCAGCTACTCCCTGCGTTGCTGAAGCCTGCCGAGAAGCGCGCGCTCGACTTCATCGCGGACTGGCCGTGGATCGCACCCGGCGATCTCGCGGCGCTGCTCGGGGTCTCCGCCTCGCGGCTCTCGCGGGTGCTGACGCGGCTGGAGGGGCTGGGGCTGGTCGTCAGCGTTCCACTCGACAGGCGGCGCATCGCGCTCAGCGACCAGGCGCTGGCGCTGCTCGCGCGCCGCGACCGCGCATCCGTGGCGCTCGCACGTAGGCGTTGGAGCGCGGAGGTTATCGACGGTGCCGAACCGATCGACTGGCAGGCGATCCCCGGGACGCGCAGCCGCCAGCTCGCGCGGCACATCGAGCACACGGCTGGCGTGCACTGGTTCCTGACGCGGCTCGCGACGCAGGCGCGGGCCGCGGACGGCTGGCGCGTCGTGCAACTCGACCCGCCGCACCGCGCGGCCAGGTACTTCCGGTACGAAGGCGCGCTGCGCTCGATCCACCCGGATGCGTTCGGCGTGCTGGGGCGCGGGGATGAGGCTTGGCCGTTCTTCTTGGAATGGGAGCGGCGTGCGCTCCACCCCTCGACGATGGCAGCCCGGCTCGCTCCCTACCTCCGCTACCATGCCACCGGACGCCCCGTTGCCGATCAAGGCACGGCGCCCGCCGTCCTCGTCGTGTTCGAGGATACCGTAGCGCCGGCGCATTTCCTGCGCGTCGCCCACGAAGAGATCGGCCGCAGCGGCGTGGATGTGCCTCTGTGGGTAGCTTCGCGTGACGATCTGGAGGACGCTGGGTCGCTCGGGCCGGTGTGGCGAAGTCCCCTGGCTCAATCCGCGAGCACGCCCACCGCCATTGGGGCCGAAAGACGGCATCGTGCATCGCAACTCCGAGGTACCATCGGTATCGTCGGCGGAGACGAACGAAATCGTCAGGAGTGGTTCGAGATGCAGGACAATCTGATACGCAATAGGTAGTTGGGGCTTGCCGATCTGCTATAGCTGGGGGAACGGCCAATCATGGAGGATGCGGACCATGTTTTTCCTGCTCATAGAAGAGTTGTAGCGGAGTGACAGAGCACGAGCACGGCTCCGCCATCGAGCTTCAAGGACTCGCTGACAGTCTCCGAGATGCCCTTTCTTCCGCAACATTCGAGATCAAGGTGCGCGGTCAGGCTTCTTCATTTGGCGTGTCCGAGTATCGGACACGCTATGCGCAGAGAAGAATTGTTCCAGAGATGTCTTCCGCGAAACCCACGATGGATGGAAACTCGCGGTTAGCGATAGAGGAGACGTTGTCCACGATCTTCGCCGAGTCCATTGAAGAAGGGTCGATCGGAAACGGATTCGCGTACGTAAGCGGTGGAAGTGCGGTCATCACCGTCGCCGATCTCGCCGATAGCGTGATTCGCGCAGCAGCGATTCGCGGTCCAGATCATGCGGCTACGACGGTCGGGCGGTGGGCAAGCGCGGAGCGCATCAGCTACAAGTTGTATGCGCTTCTCACTGGCTTGTCTGTGAACGAGATGCTGGGAGACAAGGACCGTTTCCGATTTGATATGTTGCCCAGGTCGCCGGATCCATTCGTCTTCCTGCCGTTCGGCTCAGAATGGAGTGTCGCGCACGATAGCGTCCGCGGCAACCTCAGAGTGGCGATCGCTTGCGAGGCGGGGCCAGCTTTTTTTCCTCCCAGCCGGCGGGATGTTGCGCTGGGAGTTGGGCGAACTTGGGCACAGGGACCACTCCCCGACGACTTCGTCAATGATCTCTGCAAAGCACTGTCCCTGGTATGCAACGGCCATGTGGACTGGGTAATGCAGTGGACGGACTGTGCCGAGGTGGAGCCCTTCGGGTTGTCGTTGGGTAGCGGCTACGGCTACCGAAGCCGAGTTAGCCACGCTGAGTCTGTCACTATGGCTCAGTCCGATCTCGATCGAGCGCTGGAATTGCTGCCGAGGCTCTCGCAGTTGCGAGGGAACAGACGGACTCGCGGCGTTACGCTCGCGATCGACCGCTGGGTCCGATCCAAGGGGCCGCGCGAGCTTGCGGATCGGCTTATTGATCTGCGGATCGCTCTGGAGGCGCTGTTCCTCGGGGGCGGCGACAAGGGAGAGATAAGGTTCCGCCTCGCCACCCGGGGCGCATGGTACCTCGGGAGTGATCCCCAGGAACGGACACGCATCGCTCGGGAGCTGAGGAGCGCGTACGACACCGCGTCGAAAGTTATCCATGCAGGGTCGGTAGCACAAGATAGTGAGGACTGGTCAGTGTTGCGGAGTGCGCAAGACCTGTGCCGTAAGGCAATCCTCAGGATGATGGACGAGTCTGGAGGTCCGCTCGATTGGGGTGACATCATCATGGGCGGGAGTGACGACAACACGGATGCGAGAACCTTGGAGGACGCGCCGTAGGTGCGGAACAGGCTAGAATGGGGATGCGCAGGAGCGAGCGGACATGACGACCACGACCGAGGCGAGGCTGCTCACCGCTGCCGATCTGCTGCGGCTCGACGGCGAGGGCGTGCGCGGCGAACTGATCCGGGGGGTGCTCTGCGAAACCATGGCGACTGGAATTGAGCACGGCAGAATCGTGACGAGCTTGGTCATCGAGCTTGGAACCTTCGTCCGTCCGACAGCACTGGGGACGCTGGTCGCATCCGACTCGGGCGTTTGGCTGGAGCGCAATCCAGACACAGTACGTGAGCCGGACATAGCGTTCTTCTCAGCGGAGCGGATGCCGCTGAACGCGCGAATCACTGGCTACGCTGAGGTGCCCCCCGATCTTGTGGTCGAGGTCGCCTCACCGAGCGACAGCCGCCGCGAGGTCCACGACAAGGCACACATGTGGCTGAACCACGGCGTGCGCCTCGTCTGGGTCGTGCAGCCGGAGACGCGCAGCGTCGACGTGTACCGGCCTGGCCAGCCCATCACGACGCTCGGCGAGCAGGACGCCCTCGACGGGTTGGATGTGCTGCCGGGCTTCACGTGCAACGTGAGCGCCGTCTTCGGTCCGCAACCGGCCGGTCAGCGCTCCGGGGCGGAACAACCCCAATCGTGAACGAGCCCCGGCCCGCCGCCAGTGCCCTCCTAGACAGGATCGTGCGCACCCACGACGTCGAGGGCCGCGCCTGAGCCGTCCCCCTCCGGCGCACGGTTGTTCTGATACCATGCCAGGCATCTCCCCTGTTCCGGTAAGCGAGACGCGCCGCAGCCGGAACCCAAGGAGTACGAACCGATGACTGAACGCACCGACCCCACGCCCGTCGCGCTCTACGCGCGCGTCTCCAGCGACCGCCAGGATGTTGACCTCTCCGTCGCCGCCCAGCTGCGCGCCCTGCGCGAGCACGCCGAGAAGAGCGGCTACCGCGTCGTGCGCGAGTACGTCGACGAGGCCGAGAGCGGACGCGTCGCCGACCGGCCGCAGTTCAGGAAGATGCTCGACGAAGCCGGCGAGTCAGACGCGCCCTTCGAGGAGATCCTCGTGTGGAAGTTCAGCCGCTTCACGCGCAAGCGCGAGCACGCCGTTGCCTTCAAGTCGATGCTGCGCCGGCGCGGTATCCGCGTCGTCTCGATCACCGAGCACGCCGACGACTCCCCCACTGGCAAGCTCATGGAGGCGATCATCGAGAGCGTCGACGAATTCTATAGCGAGAATTTGGCGCAGGACGTTGTCCGGGGCATGCGCGAGTCCGCATCACGAGGCTTCTTCCTCGCCTCCCGCGCCCCCTTCGGCTACCGGCCCGTGAAGGTCTCAGACGGAGGCAAGGAGCGCCCCACGCTCGAGGTCGACCCGGCAGCCGCTCCGGTGGTGAAAGAGGTCTTCGAGCGCGCGCTTCGCGGGCAGGGCCTGAAGGAGATCTGCCGCGACCTCAACGAGCGAGGGGTGACCAACCGGGGCAGGCGCTGGCAGAAGAACTCCATCCATTACCTGCTCACCAACGAGGCCTACACGGGCACGGCCGTGTGGGGCAAGACGAGCAGGGTCGGCAAGACCCCGAATCCGGTACGAGTGGAGCATGCCTGGGAGCCGCTTGTCTCGAAGGAGCTGTTCGAGGGCGTGCGCGAGGCGCTGCGCAGCCGCGCGCCGAACGTGCAGCGCCCCGCGCGCGTCGGGAGCAAGTTCCTGCTGAGCGGGCTGCTGCGCTGCGGGCTGTGCGGGAAAGCCTATGTGGGGCAGGGAGCGAAGAGCGGCCAGTACGGCTACTACGTCTGCGCGACGCTGCAGCGCGAGGGCGCGGGCATGTGCGAGGCGCGCTACCTCAACGCCGAGCGGGCGGAGGGCTTCATCGTGGAGAAGATCCGCGAGCGTATCCTCACCGACGAGACGATCACGGAGCTGGTCACGCTGGTGGCCGAGGAGATCGACGCGCTGGCGGGAGAACTGGACGGGAAGCTGCAGGCGGTGGAGGCGGAGCTCCAGGGCGTGCGCAGCAGGCTGGGGAAGCTCTACGAGGCGCTGGAGACGACGGAACTGACGATGCAGGCGCTGTCGCCGCGCATCCTGTCGCTGAGGCAGCGCGAGGACCAGCTGGCCGCGGCGCGCGAGGATGCGGCACGGCAGCTCGAAGAGCGCCGCGTGGAACTGCCGACTTCGGAGGAAATCAAGGCGTACGTGGCCGACTTCCGCAGCTTCCTGGCGGAAGGAACAATCCCGGAGCGCAAGGCGCTGATCCGCCACTTCGTGCAGGGCATCGAGGTCTCGGGCGACGAGGCCGAGTTGACGTACACCATCCCGATGCCGGCGGGCGGGGTCACGAGCGAGCGGGCGGGAGTTCTTGATTTTGTCCAGTCCGGCCCACCAGACTTGACGGTAGACAGTACCGGGCGGCCGAGGGCCACCTCCTCGGCTGCGCCACCGCGCAGGGGACCGTCCTCAGGCATGGGGATTGTGTAGCGGATGGTGGCCTGGCCGGGGGCGACGGCGATCTCCTTCACGAAGGAGTTGATGAAGGCCTTCGACTCGGTCAATTTGCTTGAGGCGAGGAACTCGCTCATCTCCTCGGCGTAGGCCGTAATCGTGTCCACGTCGTCGAGGACCTCGCGCCGCTCCGAGAGCGCGGCCCGCGCCTCCGAGGCGGCCTGCTCCAGCCGCTCGCGGCGCTCCTTGTGCTCGCGCACGCGCGGCAGCACGTCGCTGATGTCCAGCTCCGTCGTCTCCATGAGGTGGTAGAGGCGGTCGAGGCGGCGGCGCACGTCGGCCAGCTCGGCCTCGATCGTCTCCAGCTTCTGGCGCTGCTCATGGGCCACTCCGTCGAGTTCCTCGCCGACGAGGCGCACCAGGTCGCGGATGTTGGAGTCGGTGAGGACGTTGGCGCGGAGCTGGTCGACGACGAGGCGCTCGAAGCGGCGCGCATTGAGCCGTGGCGCGTCGCAGGCCCCGCGGCCGCGCTTCATGAGGGACTGGCAAACGTAGTAGGAGAACTTGCCGCTCTTGGAGTCCTGCCCGGAGAGGGCGCGGCGGCAGCTGCGGCACTTGACCAAGCCGCTCAGGAGGTAGGAGCTGCCCACGCGGCGCGGGTGGGCGCGCTTTGGCGCGCGTGAGCGCAGCTGCGACTGCACGCGGCCGAACAGCTCCTTCGAGACGATCGCGGGGAAGGCGTCCTCGACGCGCACCGGCGGCGCGCCATCGCGGGCGCCGACGCCCCACAGCAGCGTGCCCGTGTAGACCTCGTTGGTGAGCAGGATGTGGACGCCGTTCTTGGACCAGGGGCGTCCCGTGGGGTTGGCGATGCCGTCGGCGTTGAGGGCGCGTGCGATCTCGGTGATGCCCTTGCCTGACTCGGCAAGGGCGAAGATGCGCTCGACGACGGGCGCGGTAGCGGGGTTTGGCTCGAGCTTCGGGCGCTTCTTCGCGCCGTCGGGCACGTAGACCCGGGTGTAGCCGTAGGGCGTGCGGCTGACGACCCAGAAGCCGCGCGAGGCGGCCTCGCGCATGCCCCGCGCGACCTCCTGCGCAAGATTTTCGCTGTAGAACTCGTCGACGCTCTCGATGATCGCCTCCATGAGCTTGCCGGTGGGCGAGTCGTCGGCGTGCTCGGTGATGGAGACGACGCGGATGCCGCGGCGGCGCAGCATCGACTTGAAGGCGACGGCGTGCTCGCGTTTGCGCGTGAAGCGGCTGAACTTCCACACCAGTATCTGCTCGAAGGGCGCGTCGTCGGCGCCCGCCTCGTCGAGCATCCTGCGGAACTGCGGCCTGTCGGCGACGCGGCCGCTCTCGGCCTCGTCGACGTACTCGCGGACGACGAGGTAGCCGTTCTTCTCGGCATGGTCGCGCAGGGCGCGGAGCTGGGCGGCGACGGAGAGGTCGACGTCCTGGCGGTCGCTGGAGACGCGCGCGTAGAGGGCTGCCGGGGTGGGTTCGGGGTGGTGGTCGGGCATCGGTCGCGTTCCTTGGTGATGTGCGGGGAGCGGGTTTCTCTCACATGGTAGCGCGGCCAGTCACACGGTTGTCTGCTTCCTGTCACAGCGGAGTAAGTGATTCGGACCTTTCCCTGCGAAACGGACCCGAAACGCATTGTTGGGCCCCGGCTGCGTTGCTACGTTCGAGTACCACCGCACGTAAGTCTTCACACAGTATCAAGCACTTACCCACCGCCCGGATACAACCATGCGCACCCCAGACGCAGCACCCCGCCAGCCACTCACGAAGCAGCAGGACGAACTGCGCCTGCGCGGACTGCGCGCCCTCGCGCGGCTGATCGCGCGCGTCCACCTCGACGCCGGAGGCCCTGGCGGGGCGTCCCGCAACGGCGCGCGCCCCGAGCGGGAGGCGGAGCCGTCCCGGGAGGAGGACGGGCATGCCGAGTAAGACCGCCCACTCGACGGTCGAGGTCAAGGTGCAGGAGCTCTGGGAGCGCATGGCGCGCCTCAGCCTGAGCCAGAACGCGTTCGCGGAGCTGCTCGACATCACCTCCGGCCACATCTCGCTGATCCTGTGCGGGAAGCGCCGCCCCTCGGCCTCGCTGCGCGGGCGGATGCTGCGCGTGCTGCGGGCGAACGTCGACGATCTCTTCTACGTGGTGCACCACGATGAGTAGGCGGGCCGCGGAGCGGGATTTCCCGCCCGGCGTGGCGCTCCTGCCCGAGGACTTCGCGGAGCGGCTCGTGGCGCTGAAGGAGCGCAGCGGGCTGCCCTGGGAGCAGCTGGCGGTCTGCCTGGGCGTGGACCCGCGCCAGCTCTGGCGCTGGCGCCACGGCGCCTCGCCCGGGGGCGGGGCGATGCTCGCGCTCGTGCGCTTCGCGACGCGGGTGCCGGAGGGGCTCGGCGAGCTGCTGGGCGAGGACCTGGTCGTCGTGCGCCGCGAGCGGAGGCGCTGATGGGACGGCGCCAGCGCCACGTCTACCACGTCGAGCCGTCGCGCTTCCCGCCGGACTTTCCCGATCGTCTTGAGCGCCTCAGGCGGGAGGCGGGCCTGAGCCGGCGCGCCCTCGCGCGGGAGTTGCGCGTCGAGGCGCGCACGCTGCGACGCTGGCGCAACGGCGCGCAGCCCGGCCCCGGCCACCTCTACCGGCTGTTCGCGTTCGCGGCGGAGCGCGGGCTGCTGCACTGCCTGCTGCCGGGCGTGGCGGTGCCGAGCGAGCAGCAGGCCGGCGGTGGCGGGCCGCCGGGAGACGAGTGTTCGGGAGGTGACCATGAGACGTTCGAGGAAGCGGGACAAGCGGATGCACGCGCTGGTCCCGGTGATCGCGCGCCACCAGGCGGAGCACGGCTACCCGCCGAGTGCGCGCGAGTTGATGGCGGAGACCAGTCTCGCCTCCGCCTCGCGCGCGAACGCACTGGCTGCGGGCCTGATCGTGTGTGCGTCGCGCCTGTCCCGCCGCCGCCCGGCCCGCAGATGTAATCTGCAGCGAGTTCGGGCGTTGTAGAATCGGAGGGCGCGGGAGCGATCAGAGATGACGACCACTGAGACACGGCTGCTGACTGCTGGCGACCTGCAGCGGCTCGACAGCACGGGCGTGCGCGGCGAACTGATCCGGGGGGTACTCTGCGAGACCATGTCCACGGGAGAGCTCCACGGGAAGATCGTGACGAACCTGGTCATCGAGCTCGGGGCCTTTGTCAAGCCCAGGCGGCTGGGTACGCTGCTCGCCTCGGATTCGGGCGTGTGGCTCGAGCGCGACCCGGACACGGTGCGCGAGCCCGACATCGCGTTCACGTCGGCCGAACGACTCCCGCTGGACGCATGGAACAGCGGCTACTCCGAGGTGGTTCCCGATCTCGTGGTCGAGGTTGCCTCACCCGGCGACAGCCGCCGCGAACTCAACGACAAGGCCCTGATGTGGCTACGCTATGGCGTCCGCCTCGTCTGGGTCGTGCACCCCGCTACCCGAACGGTGGATGTGCATCGGCCCGATGAAGTCGCCGTCACGCTTGGCGAGGAAGGCTCACTCGACGGCCTCGATGTGCTGCCCGGCTTCGTCTGCGCGGTGAGCACCGCCTTCGGAGCGTAGTGCTGCTGGTGGAGCACCACGGTGGCGGATGTCCCTGACATGGGCCTCTGATCCGAGCAGCGTGAAAGCGCGGTCCGCGGGCGCGCTCTCGGCGAGGGAACCGGACGACCGGGCAGGGTCAGCGGCCAGCTGGGCTGACGCGCTCGGGGCTTGTGCCCACTATCCCCGGACGGGCCGCCACTTGACCGTGATGTTCGGCTCTGGCGATAACGCGGCCTGAAGCGGCCGAGGCTCACCGGCGGAGGGAGTCAGAAGGCGAGGAAGTACGATGGAGCAGCCCTCGGAGGCTTCGACCCCCAACGGCCTGGAAGCTGAAATTCACTCGCTCGTGACCTCGTTCCTCTTCGAAGTCCGCGAAGCGACAGCCATGCTCATGTACGGCCTCGCTGGCGTTGACATGTACCGGAATGCCTCGCTACCTCAAAAGGAGCTCGTGGCCGTTCCGGAATTGAACGGTGTCAGCCTCTACCCAACGATCCTCCGGACAACGCCCTATCACCAGCGCGGTCCCCAAGTGAGTCCCGAACAGATCGTTTACACGGGCTGGGTGGACCACGTCTACGGACTCTGGGAGCACAAGTACCGCAATGCGTTGAGGGCGGCCTTCGAGGCGTCCTCCGTTGATGATGCCATCCGGCCCGAAGTACCGGTCATGGGAGACTTCCGGCACGTGCGCAACGACTTCGTGCATGGCGGCGTAGCCACAGCCGAGCTGCGGCGCGGGCGGTGACGTGCTGGACTTCGTCCGGCGCACAGAGGACCTGAGCCTGCCGGAGGCGATCCGCAGGCTCGACGCCTCCCCGCCCACCACCGCAGCCGTCCGTCACACGACCGGCGAGCGGCGCGGCCGCGAGGCAGTCGCGCCGCCCGACTCGGCGCTGCTCACGGCGGCAGCGAGGTATTACGCAGGGGAGCTGCGGCGCAGCCGCGAGGCGCGGGACTACCTCGCCTCGCGGGGCGTCGGAGTCGCTACGGCGCGGCTCGGGCTCGGCTTCGCGCCGGGGCGCGGGCTGCGCGAAGCGCTCGCCGCGGCAGGCTTCGATGCCGCACGGGTCCGCGAGAGCGGGCTGTTCACGGAGCGGGGCGAGCGCTTCGCCGGGATGGTGACCGTCCCCGAGACGGCTGGCGGACGCGTCCGCTGGCTGGCGGGACGGGCCATCGAGCGGGAGCGCTCGCCGCGCTTCCAGGCGGTACCCGGCCCCAAGCCCGTGCTCGGGCTCGGGCAACTCGGCCCCGCGCCCTCGGGGGCGATCGTGACCGAAGGAGTCTTCGACTGGCTCGTCCTGAGCGAGTGGGGCATCCCGGCCTGCGCCGCCCTGGGCACGCAGGGCATGGAGCGCGTGGCCGCCGCCCTGCGCGGCTGCCCCAACGTCTTCCTCGGCTTCGACCATGACGCCGCCGGACACGAGGCCGCGGCGGCGCTCAGCGGCCTGCTGGGCCGCCGCGCCGCCGTCGTCACCCTGCCGGACGGCATCTCCGACGTGGCCGATCTGGCCACAGTCCCGGACGGGCGCAGGGTCTTCCTGCGCCTGCTCGAACGGGCGGCCCGCGCCGCCCGCTAATCCACCCATCCCACGCGGCGGACACCGGACAGCCCGGCTCACACGAGCCGGGCCGCCCCCGCATGCCGCCGCACCAACCGCCGACCGGAAGGGGGCGCGATGACCGATGACCGACGGGGCTCCGCCCCGCGCACGGGCCTCCCGCCGGGAGACCCGCACCAGTCCACCCAGGCAACGCACAGCACGAAGGAGAGAGACATGGCAGAGACCACCACCCTCAACGGCCGCCGCAAGGGCGCGAGCGCCAACGGCATCCACCCGGAGCCGATCCGCGAGCACGACCTGCTCTGGGACAGCCTCCCGCCCGCCGTCACCACGAAGCTGGCCGAGCCCCTCGACGAGGGACTCGTCTCGCACCGCAAGGGGCGCAAGGGCCGCAGCTTCGCTTACCTCGAGGGCCGGGTCGCCATCGAACAGGCGAACCGCGTCTTCGGGCACGGAGGCTGGGGGTATGACCTCGTCGGCGACGTCGTCCTCCGCGAGGGCGAAAGCGTCGACCCGAAGACGGGCGAGGCGAAGCCCTGGCGCGCCTACGCCGCCACCGTCCGCGTCACCGTTCCCGGCTCGCAGCCACGCACGGACACCGGCTTCCAGGCCGTCGCCGACGACACCGTCGAGGGCCACGAGACCGCGCACAAGGGCTCGGTGACGGACGCGCTCAAGCGGGCGCTGCGGAGCTACGGCGACCAGTTCGGCAACAGCCTCTACGGCGACGGCGCGACGGGTGACCTCGCGCCGTCGCTGCGCAAGACCCTCGTCGACCTCGGCCAGTGCCGGGGCTTCGACGAGGCGAAAGTCCGGTCCGCCGTGCGCGAGCGCACGGGCCGTGACCTCGACGAGCTGCCGGTGGCGGCCCTCACCCCGCTGGTGGAGGCCGCCGCGCGCAAGCTCCAGCAGGACAACGCGGGCGAGGAGTCCCGCGCCGACGAGACGCCCAGGGCCGCCTGAGGCCCTCCACCGCAGCGACGGAACCACGGCCCCACGGGGCCGGCAAGCCAACGAGAGGAGGCACGCATCGGAGCATCGTGAACGCAGCCAGATCGCAGAGACGCTTCCCGACGGGGAGCGCGAACGGGGCCGTCCTGCGGGGCGGCCCCGCCGTCGTTTCGAACCAGGTGCGGCTCTCGCCGCACCACCACGGTGACAACCAACACCAGAAGGAGATTTGAACGATGTCACGCACGATGAACCGCGTCGAAGTGCTGGGCCGGGTCGGGACCGACCCCGAGCTGCGTTACTCGCAGAACGGCACGGCCATCTGCCAGCTCAGGCTGGCGACCGACCGCCGCCGCCAGAACGGCGAGACCGAGGCCGACTGGCACTCGGTCGTCTGCTGGGGCAAGCAGGCGGAAGCGGTGGCGGAGTACGTCAAGAAGGGCAACCGTGTGTTCGTCGCGGGCTCGCTCGCCCAGAACACGTACGAGACGCAGGACGGCGAGCGCCGGCACCGCACCGAGGTGCACGCGCAGGAGGTCATCTTCCTGGACTCGAACGGCAACGGCGGCAACGGGCGCTCCAACGGCAACGGCAACGGCAACGGCAGCCGCGAGGCCGCCGCCGGGGTCGCGGACGACCAGCCCTTCTAAACCAAGGCGCACAGAGACGCCCGCCTGAGCGCCGGCGCACACGGGGCCGCTCCCTCATCGGGGGCGGCCCCGCTCTCGTTCCACCCGATCAGCAACACCACGAAGGAGAACCGAACATGGCGCGCACAACCGAACGCGACGCGCTCCCCACCTGGAGCGCGCACACGCTGGTCATGACCCTGCTGGAGGGTCCCGACCACTTCAACGGCCACTGCACCTGCGACCGCTGGTCCTACCGCACCGACGACTGGGACGACCTCGGGGCGAGGTGGGCCTGGCACTACGTCGCCGAGTCCGGCGGACCCGACGACCACCCGCTCGCCCGCACGATCGTGCGGCGCGAGCTGGAGCGGCACGGCGAGTACGGCGGCGACTGCGCGGGCTGTGGCTACCCCGTCATCAAGGGCAAGACGCACTGCCGTACCTGCGAGGACGCCGCCGTCGAGGACGACCACGGCGACAACTGCGAGTGCAACTGCTGCTGGGAGGCCACGGTCGCCCGGCGGCACGCCCGCGACCTCGCCCACCAGCGGGTGGCGTGCCGCAACTGCGGCCTCTGCCTCGACTGCGAGGACCCTGCCTCGCCCGACCACGACGACTGCATCTGCTCCCTCGGGCAGGCCATCCCCGTGGAGGTGGCGGCGTGACGGCGAAGCACGAGGACGCCCTGCTGGACGCCCTCCGCCAGAACCTGCACGTGCTGGGCGAACTGGCCGTGCGCTACGAGGTCGAGACGCTGCCCGAGCGCGAGCCGGACGCCCCCGCCCTCTGCTCCCCACAGGACGTGCAGCGCCTGCTGGGGCCGGAGATGGGGGCGCTCGCCCAGGAGCAGGTGCGCGTGCTGCTGCTCGACCGCCGCAACCGCGTGGTCGGACAACGGGTGATCTACCAAGGGAACGCCTATTCCAGCGTCGTCAGGCCGGCCGAGGTGCTGCGCCCGGCGGTGGTGGCGGCAGTGCCTCACATCATCATCGCCCATAACCACCCCTCCGGAGACGCCTCGCCCAGCCCCGATGACATCAAGGTCACGAAGGACCTGGCCGAGGCGGCGAAGCTGCTCGGCGTCGAGCTGCTCGACCACGTCGTCATCGGCAGTGGCGAGGCCACGAGCCTCAAGGACCGCGGCCTCTTCTAGGCCCGGCGCACGCGGGACACCCCGCGCATCCACCAACCCGGCACCCAGGAAAGGAGCACACCCATGCTCGCGGCCGACGCCGCCATCAACCCGGACGACCTGTACACGATCAGCGCGGGAGGGTTCTCGGCCACGGCCGACGCCTTCGCGCGCGATCCCGACTCGGAGGGACTCTGGTTCCTCTCCATGGTCGGCGCCCAGTCCGCCCTCAAGGCGATCTGGGTCGCCCTCCTCAAGCGGCCGCTGGAGAGCGCCCACCTGCTCGCCGGCGCCGACGGACTCGCGCTCTCGGGCGGCTTCCACCGCTGCGAGGTGCCCCACGAGACCATCGGTACGTGGACGACGAAGATCGCCCGCCTCCCGGTTTCGGGCGGCTGGCACGCGATGGTCTACACGCGCATGGCGGAGTACGCCTTCGAGCGCGACGCCTTCCTGCTGCTCGCCCCCGGTGAGGCGGAGGCGCCCGCCCTGCACCACCGCTTCCTCGACCGCCGCAATCCGCTCCCTCTGCACCGCAGCTGGGCGCAGTGGCTGTGGGAGCGGGGACTCGCCAGCGGCGAAATCTCGCGGCTCCAGTCGGCGGGCGTCGCGGCCTGGCAGTGCGTTCCCGACGCGGAGGCGCTCAGGAACGACCTCGCCGCCGCCGTGGCGGCGGGCACGCTCACGCTCGCGCGTGAGACAGCAAGCAACGACCGAACGGAAGGAGACACACGATGAGACTGGCCGCACAGGCGAAGGGCGGCTTCTACCCGACGCCGCCACGCATCACGGAGATGGTCGCGAGCCTCATGCAGGCTCGCACGGTGACCCGGGGCGAGACGACGCTGCGCATCCTCGACCCCTGCTGCGGGGCCGGGGACGCGCTCGCGCAACTCGCCGCCTGCATCGAGCGCCCCGACGGGGCCTCGGTCGAGACCTTCGGGGTGGAGCTCCACGCGGAGCGCGCGAAGGAGGCGGAGCGCCGCCTCGACCACGCGCTGGGCACGGACCTCTTCCAGACCGCCATCGCCAACGGGGCCTTCGGGATGTTGTTCCTGAATCCCCCATACGACGATGACGCTGCGGAGGACGAGAAGCGCACGGAGCAGGCGTTCCTGCGCCAGACGACGCGCTACCTCACGGAGGGCGGGCTGCTGGTCTTCGTCGTGCCGCTGCGGCGGCTGGCGGAGTCGGCGCGCTACCTCGCCTCCCACTACCGGAGCCTGCGCGTCTGGGCCTTCCCGGACCCCGAGCGCGAAGCCTTCGGCCAGGTGGTCGTCACCGGCCTCCGCAAGGCCGAGGTGCAGTACGACCAGTACGCGGCCGTCGCGCTGCAGGAGGCGATCGAGGGCAACCTCGACGAGCTACGCCACCAGCGCTACCCGGTCTACAACGCCCCGGCGACGGCGGACGGCGAGGTGCTCTTCGCCACCCGCACGGTCGACCCAGTTGCGGCTTCCGGGGAAGCACGGCGCTCGGGGCTCTGGGTGAGCACGACCGTCACCGACGCGCTCTGGCCGTCCGAGGACGCCCGCACGCGGCCGCTGATGCCGCTGCGGCGCGGGCACCTCGCGATGCTGGTCGCGGCGGGCTTCCTCGACAACCTCCAGCTTGAGGGCGACGGCAACCGCATCCTCGTCAAGGGCCGCACCTCCAAGGAGATGCTCCTCGTCGAGACGACGCGCGAGAAGGAGGTCTACCGGGAGCGACTGCGCACGACCGTGGTCGCGCTCGACCTCGACCTCGGCGAGATCACCGACATCGCCGCATAGACGGCTCGCCAGAGCCGCACCACGAGGCCCCGCCGTTCCCCTACCGGAGCGCCGGGGCCTCGCTTTATCACGACCACTCACGCAGAAGGAAGGAACCATGGACCTCAGCGAGTTCATCGATACGTACCGCGACGCCATCGCCCGGCGGGTGGTGGAGTCCTACCCGCCCCGCTACCGGCCCTCCGATGGCGGGATACCCCTCCCCCGCCTCCTGCGCACCCCGCTGGGTGCGCAGGCCGACGCCATCCGC